>NZ_KB913023.1:2088996-2409414 GCF_000384015.1 Desulfitobacterium sp. PCE1
GCCCGGAGTGGAAGTGCGGCGACGCATGGAGCGGACGGGTACTAATCGGTCGAGGGCTTGACCTAACGTAAGGTCATGGAAAGGTAACCTCACTGAGGGGCTCAAGACTAAGGTGAGGAAAGATGGAAGCTTAATTACAGTGAAGAAGACTCTGTGTAGTTTTGAGGGAACAGGAAGTTCACTCAAAGATAACCACATAAAGATCTGGTGACTATACCGGAGGGGTACCACCCGTTCCCATCCCGAACACGGAAGTTAAGACCTTCAGGGCTGATGATACTTGGACCGCAGGGTCCTGGGAAAGTAAGTCGTTGCCAGGTAAGCGAATGGACTATGCAGTGATGCGTAGTCCATTTGAGTTATAGATGAGGAATTCGGCCAAATTTCCAAGCGCGGGTCTGTTGACAAAAGCACAGATGCTTGTCAGCCAACATCGAGATATGACAAGTAAGTTTAAGATTAGATCATTTACACGATCAGAAGATTGTAAAAACTGTCCTTTGAAAAGCCAATGTATTGCCGGGAAGGCGAATTACAAAGAAGTCAGACGGGATTTCTATCAAGAAGATCAGGAACGCCATCACGCCTTAGTCGGAACAGCCTTATACCGCTACGTCATGCGCAAGCGGCAGGTAATATGTGAAGGGAATTTTGCTCTTCAAAAGCGATGTCACAATCTAAGGTTCACTCGCAAGCGAGGCATTGAGAAAGTCCAGGAACAATGCCTCTTTTCGGCAATGGCCCTGAACCTGAAAAGATTGGTGAAGTATGGGACAGCACCGCTCAGGCCAGCTGTCTCCTATCCGCAAATTAAGCTGAGGATAGTAAGTCTGCAGAGAAATCTCTCAGTTAATTATTGTTAATGGTCCTTAATCGCTATGATTTACCCTATTTGTCGACCCCCAGTGACCAATTTGACATTCCTGGGACATAAAAAAGACCATGGAGAGAACGATCCGGTTCGCTCTCTATGGTCTTTTCTTGTTCGAGATTAAAGAATGCACTAAAATAAAAAAAGCGAAAAATCGCTTAGTAATACCCATTGTCATTGACTTGAATCTATGGTATGATGAAGGTTGCCACCTAATAATTGCATTATGATTAAATTATTCCTATTAAATCATAACATACTCGTTAATGAATGTCAATAGTGTGGAGAAAAAAATTTATCCATTGCTACCGTACTGGATTTTGGTTCTTAAGCAGGAGATAAATGAAAAGCGATTTTTATTAAACTCATGATTATATGGAGGTGACCGGCGTGGCTTTGGAAATCATGAACCTATCCTCAGCTCTTATCCAAAGGCAAGCAGTAATGGAAATTGAAAAATGCAATGACTTTTCTGCACAATTTGGTCTGACCCTGTCTCATTTTCAGGCAGTAGAGCTGGTGGAAACTCGTACCCTCGCCTTGCAAGGCAACGGGCGAATTGAATTCGGGGGAGGGGTCATTCAAAAGATAATTCGTGGGTTCTGCTATTCCCCTTATATCTCCAGCCATAACTATGCGGAAACCCTCCATGAGCTTGTGGAAATGTTTTATTACTATAAGAATGAGACCCTGGATTTGCTAAGCGACGATGAACTGATTCAATTTATGAGGAGCCGCTTTAACGGGATCTGCCAGGGATCTTTGGAATTGTTGGCAGGACGGGAGCTTTATAATATGGCCAACAATTTGCGGTATGGCTATGCTCCGAATTATTGGGAATACCCGGCTGAGGATGAGGATGAGGGAGATGACGAAGATGAGCAAAACGATAACGGATATTGAGAAGGGGCGGATCTTTATTTCGCCTGATCTCAGCAGTGAAGTATATTTTACAGTCCTCCTTCAGGAGGGATATACCCAGGGGTTTTTCACTGCCTCCGAAGTGGAGAGCATTCAGCTTCATTGCCTTGAGTTCTTAGCATATAAATGTAAAAAATATAATGGAGGGGAAAGCTGCTCCATAAGGGTGGAAGCTGCCGAAAGTATCATGAAGTCCAACCTCTATACCATAGGCTTGTATTTGAAATCTTTGGCGGATACTTCCGGGGCTATCGAGGAACTCAAAACGAAAAAGATTTCAGAGATCTATCAAAAGGGCCGAGGACTGATAACTGTTAAATTGGCGGCAGTTCAGGCTATTTATGAGCAAACCCAAAACAATAAACTGCCTACTTTGAACTTTACCTATAATGAGACCCTCAGTGAAGAAGGAGCCGGACTCTTCTTCATATCCTACAAGCCGGATTATGAGACTCATGAGACTCCGGCATCCATTGATTATCAATTGTGCAACCCGGTCAACCAACTGACAGGTGTCGAGTTTATGTACAGCTATCTGGAAAACTTATGGCTGGAAAATGAATTCTGCAAGAGATTTTCCCCCAAGGCAGTTCACCACCTCCTTTGCGGCTATGATCCAGGATATAAGGATTTGCTGATCAATATCTTTGAACAGGTCCTGACTGCAGCCTTAGCTTGTGCTTTAGCGAAGCGCTGCGTTCTCAGTTTGCAGATTTCCGGAGAAGAAATTAAACGCTTGCATAATGAGTTGGTACAGAATGATTCTTCGGCCTTGGCTTGGAAGATCGGCAAGGCCGCTGAACTGGTACTGGAAGAGTTGAACATCACCGGCACTTCCCTGGGGGAATATGTAACGAAAAGCCTTCCTGGTATTCTCGCCAATATCTCTCGAGGGCTGGAGCTGAACACTTTGGATAAAACTTTCGTTCCTCCCTTTGATCCGGATTCAGTCCCCAAAATTTACTTTTCAGAAGGTCTGAAGATGAATGACGAAGATTATCGCCAATTGATCGACGAATTGCTTGTTTGTCGTTATCTCGAAGATAAACTCCAACTTATCAAAGAACAGGTCAAATCCTTTGCCGATTTGGAAGACTTGCTCACCGATGCCCTGCTGAAGGAAGAGGAGGTCTTTGGGGTACTGGATCTGCTGAGTGATGTGGAAATTGCGGCTCTGATCAAAAGGCATCCTTATGAAGAAGAGAAACAAGCAGCTTATTTGCCGGTAGCCGAACAGACCTTGCGGAATTATTTGAACTCCTATCTGGAACAGCTTGACGATGACAGGGAAAAACGGGTTTTAGAAATGCTGGATCAATTTGCTGATGGATAGAAATAGTACAGGGAACCATCGCTTATCGATGGTCTCTTTGTTTTTTTGCTGCGTAGAGTTAAAATAGATTAATACTTATGCAAATTATATTTAATGCCCTGTACCCATTGTATCAATTCAGGAGGTGGCTCGGTTGTTGATTAATGATTATGAAATGGCCTTAAGGCTTTTGTTAGCCTGTATCCTAGGTGGGATTGTCGGTTGGGAACGGGAGAAGATCCACAAACCTGCAGGATTAAGAACACATATACTTGTAGCGTTAGGGGCTGCTTTGGTCACCATTGTTTCTATGTATGCTTTTACTTCCTTCAATTACGCAAATAAAGATCCTGGAAGAATAGCGGCCAATATTGTCACAGGTATCGGATTTTTGGGCGCAGGCACCATTATGCGCGAGGGTACCTCAGTAAAAGGGTTAACAACTGCCGCCAGTATTTGGGTGGTGGCCGCGATTGGCATGGCAGTGGCGACAGGTATGTATTATTCTGCATTAATAACTACATTCCTGGTGTTCTTGACATTAGACGGTTTTTTTGAGAAGCTTCTTTTTCGCAACCAGCAATTGTTGAAAGTATCTATTACACATGAGTTTAAACTAAGAGAAATTGGTGAAATTTTCGAGAGACATGGAATCGCTATGAAACATGTTTCCATTCTACCGATTAAAATTTCTAATGATATTCCGGTTGAATTTCGAATCAGAGTTCCTAAAAATATTGACTATATCAGAGTCTTAGAGGAAATTGTCAATATTGATGGGGTAACGATGAAAGAAAGCATGATCCTTCACCGACAGTAAGGGAATGGAGTATAGAATTAATTACAAATATGAAGTAACGAAATAATCAGGTCGTCATGGCCTGATTTTTCTTTTACGGAATAGATCATAATCAGCGTTAACCAAATAACTATTATTAAGTCAAAAAACACTTCATTGTAGAGTGTACTACATAGTGTTGATATGATGAAAACCATTGACATGATAACATGGGATTAAGGACATGTGAACAAGAATGCTAACTTTCAAGTTTTTATGTTAGGAGTGGTGAGATAGTGGAAGACTCAATCAAGTACACTTTTGTGCCTCATATTATGACTCGGCAAAAGGAGCTGGAGCAAGCCTTTTTGTCTGAATTTGAGGCAGGGAATTACACGCTAAATAACCCTTTGGTCAAATTGAACCCCTATGAAATTTGCCCACTGACGGCCATGGTTTTATTTAAGACTCCGGCAGCCACCGGAGTTACTATCGTAGTCAAGGGTAAAGCCCATCCCGGAGATATCTGCCATACCTTTCCGGCAAATAAAACCCACATTCTCCCGATTTATGGCTTATATGCCGGCTATGACAATACCGTGGAAATCATCCTGGCAAATGGCAAGAGAAATGCCATTACCATCAAAACAGAACCACTCCATCCGGAAGTTGTACCGGCTACTTCGATCAAAACCAAACCGGAATATTTTAGGGACAACCTGATGTTCTTGACGTCTGCGACCTCCCGTACTATGGCAGTGGGTATCGATTATGCAGGCGAAGTCCGTTGGCATACCACAATTGCTTTGTCTTTTGATATGAAGCGGATGCCTAACGGTCATATTCTGGTCGGTACCGAACGCTTGGTAAAAATGCCTTACTTCACTTCAGGGCTTTATGAAATGGCTTTCAGCGGTAAAATCTTTAAAGAGTACCGCATTCCCAGTGGTTATCACCACGATCAATTCATGATGGAAGATGGAAATATTTTGGTGCTTATCTTTGACGCTCATTCCCAGACAGTAGAGGATATGTGTGCTCTTGTGGATCCCAAGACAGGAAATATTATTAAAACCTGGGATTATAAAACCGTTTTACCCCAGGATGTGGCTGGTTCAGGCAGTCAAGATCCCCACGATTGGTTCCACAATAATGCAGTATGGTATGATAAAAAAACCAACAGCCTTACCTTATCCGGTCGCCATCAGGATGCCGTCATCAACATCGACTTCGAAAGTGGAAAATTGAACTGGATTATTGGTGACCCGGAAGGATGGCCGCAAGACATGGTGGACAAATATTTCTTTACTCCAGTAGGGGGGGATTTTGAGTGGCAGTATGAGCAGCATGCCTGCATTATCCTTCCTGACGGAGATGTAATGCTTCTGGATAACGGTCATTTCCGTTCAAAAAACAAGGCAAGCTACCTTCCCAACAAGGAGAACTATACACGGGGCGTCCGTTATAAGATCGATACCGAAAAAATGACCATTGAACAAGTTTGGCAGTATGGAAAAGAGAGAGGGGCCGAATTCTTCTCTCCCTATATCTGCAATGTGGAATACTACGATGAAGGTCATTACATGGTCCATTCCGGAGGTATCGGTTATGAAAATGGTGAGACTTGTGAAGGAATGGCCGTAATCAAATCCACTCAACCAGAATTTAAAGACAGGAAATTCGAATTTAATTCCATAACCTGTGAATTAATCGATGACGAATTGGTCTATGAGATGCAGATTGTTGGTAATTATTATCGGGCTGAAAAATTACCCCTTTATTATGCACATGAAACAGCAGAATTAGGAGAAGGGGAAATTCTGGGCAGCCTCATCGATACAGAAAAAACAAAGATGAAAATCAAAGCACCGGAAACAGGGGAGCTTATTCCGGAAGATTATCATGGGAACATCGTTGAAGAAGAGGACCGTTTTAATTTTAATGGGATTTTTGAAACCGGTGAAATGGCACAATTGCTTTTGGTCGGTGCAACCGGCGAAACCTTGCGCTATCCGATTAATACCGTACCCCAATTATTCCAAGCTATGTGTGTTGGAACCTTTCAAAAAGAAGATCCGCGCAATGTGGATACCTTTATCAATAAAACGGGATTATCAGGGAAATACCAAGTTAAATTAGTTGCCCGGGATAAAGTCTTTGAAACAGGTGTGACAATAACTGCATAATGAATAAAAGTATGAAGGTGGAGCCGAACTCCACCTTCTTTATGTGTATAAAAAAATATGAATTAAAGCTTCTTCTACGCTTATAATAAGAGCATTAAGGTTAAATATAAAACAATAAAAACCCGGTTCTTATAGCAAATACGCATAGTAGCCAGAGACAAAGTCCAAAGACTTAAAAAGGTACCTAAGGAGATGATAGCCATGCTATGGGAGAGCATTAGAGAAGAAGGACAGGAGGAACAGGAACACCCCCTTCTCAAGGATAAGAAATTGATTAAAGAAGAAGTTAACCGGCGGTTAGTTCATGGGATTAAGAAAGCTAATCTGGAATACGATTCACTCTATAGTCATGAGAAATCCAGCCTAAATAAAGACTCTGAGCTATTGAGCCAGCTTTTTCATCGTATGTTCTTTTATCGGCTAAATGAAAAACTATCGGCTTTTCACTGTGACCATACCTATCGTTTTAGTCGTCAAATATTAACCCAGATGCAGTTTAACCGAGGCAAAATCAATGATATTCTTGAGATTTTCAAGAAGAATGGTGGAGAGTGCGACTGTGAAGTTCTCTATAATGTTGAAAGTCTCTTGATCGGGAAAGATGCTTAGAAATCAGAAAACAAATAGAGAAAATCCCCATAACCCTCACGTTCCAGGTCTTCCTTGGGAATAAAGCGCAGAGCAGCGGAGTTGATGCAGTAACGTGACCCATCCGGCCCAGGTCCGTCATTAAAGACATGACCCAAATGGGAGCTGGAGTTGCGGCTGACTACTTTAGTACGAGTCATATTATGGCTTAGGTCAATTTTTTCAAGGATATTGCTTTTTAGCATTGGCCGGGCAAAACTGGGCCAGCCGCAACCGCTGTCGAATTTATCCTTGGAACTGAAAAGAGGTTCGCCGGAAACTATATCAACGTAGATACCCTCTTTCTCGTTATCCCAAAACTCATTTTGAAAGGGAGGTTCTGTTCCTTTTTCCTGAGTTACATGAAATTGCATAGGGGTTAGACGTTTTCTTAATGAGTCCTTTTCTTCCGACCAGTGTTTTTTTAAGAATGCATCTCGACCTGAGCCTTGGCGGTAGAGAGCATAGCGGAAGGCATTTTTTTCATAATAGCCCTGGTGGTAATCTTCTGCTGGATAGAAGGGGGCAGCAGGAAGGATTTTAGTAACGATGGGCTTATTGAAACGTAAACTTCGGGTTAAGGCATTTTTGGATTCTTCGGCTAGATGGCGCTGTTCTTCATTGTGATAAAAAATTGCCGTCCGGTAGGATTCGCCACGATCGTGAAATTGTCCGCCGGGATCGGTGGGATCGATTTGCTGCCAAAAGAGATCTAATATTTCCCTATAGCTCACACGGTTCGGGTTGAATTTGATTTGGACTGCTTCCATATGTCCGGTTGTATGGGAACATACCTCGTTATAGGTCGGGTTTTCGACATGGCCACCGGTGTAGCCCGATAGAACTTCCAGAACCCCATCCAATGGTCTGTATACTGACTCCATACACCAAAAGCAACCCCCGGCTAAGGTGGCAACCTCCACATTCATTGTATCAACTGTCATGAATTCTTCCCTCCCTTGAGCATAGGATGGACTTATAAGTTTAAAGTTATCCTGACTTCATAATAACTCTTTTAAACCCATAATTAAAACATAATCTTATCTAAATTGTATTTTTTATGATTTAAACCTGGTCAAAAGGATAAGAATACGCTAGAATTTAGGTAATTCAAAATAGTCAAAACGTTTAAGTGATTATAATTAAGAGAAGGGGGTATAGGAAATAGTTTTTAAATATGATTAAGGAGGAAAAAATCATGAAATTAAAAGATAAGGTGGCCATTGTAACGGGAGCAGCTTCCGGTATGGGTAAGTCAATCGCTCTTCTTTATGCAAAAGAAGGGGCGAAAGTTGTTGTGTCGGATCTCAATCTTGATGGCGCAAATAAGGTAGTTGAAGAAATTACCTCGGCAGGTGGTACCGCCTTTGCAATCAAGACCAATGTTGCTGTGGAAGAAGATATTCAAACCTTGGTTGATACTACTGTAAGTACTTATGGTACGGTAGATATTCTCGTTAATAATGCAGGGATAATGGATAATTTCGAACCTGCCGCTGATATAGAAGATAAGAATTGGGAAAGACTATTTGCGGTAAACACCACAAGCGTTATGCGTGCAACAAGGAAAGTTATTCCCATATTCTTGGAAAAAACAAGTGGTGTAATTGTCAATATTGCCTCTGCAGGTGGTTTAAATGGTGCGAGAGCAGGGGCAACATACACTGCCTCTAAGCATGCTGTCATCGGTTTCACTAAAAATACAGGCTTTATGTATGCTCAGCAGGGTATTCGCTGCAACGCCATCGCCCCGGGGGCAGTAGAGACTAATATTAGCACCACGATTACCGATCCTCATCAATTCGGTTCCTCACGTGCCTATGTTGGTATGGCTACTAATCCCCGAATGGGCAAACCGGATGAAATTGCTCAGGTAGCATTATTCTTGGCTACGGAGGAATCCAGCTTCGTCAATGGAGCTGTTATTGTCGCTGATGGAGGATGGTCTGCCTATTAAAAATTCCCCTGCGAAAATCAGGAGAACCAATACTATAGATAAGCAATTAAGGAATGGAAGTCTCAAAATGGCAGTTTGCGGAGTGTTTCGCGCTGTCATTTTTTTCTACCTCGCAATTGACAGAATATTTAGATACATGCTAAGATGTAACTAAAATAGTTACAACAATAGATTGCAAAAGAGGGGAGAAAACATGGGAGAATGGAAAAAGAGCGGTTGCATACTCTGTGCACAGAATTGCGGTTTGGAACTGGAGATAGAAAAGAATCATATCATTAAAGTACGTGGGGATAAGGATAATCCCCGAAGTCTTGGTTATTGCTGCCGAAAAGGCCTAAGGATTGCCCATTATGCGCGCAACGGGGATCGCCTTCATTACCCCCTGAAAAAAGTAGGAGACCATCATGAGAGAATCAGCTGGGAACAGGCCATTGGTGAAATTTCCGAAAAGTTGTTGTCCATAAAAGAACACTATGGACCTAAATCCTTTGCTTATGTGGGCGGAGGTAATGTCGGCGGACAGATGGAAGTAGGGACAGGATTAAGACTCTTAAGCTTCCTGGGTTCACGTTATTATTACTCTTCATTGGCACAGGAGTTTTCCAATGTCTTTTGGGTGGATGGCCGTATTGCTGGAAAACAGGGGTTGACCTCGATGTCGGATGCCCATCGGGCGGACACTTTAGTGGCCTGGGGTTGGAACGGCTGGATGAGTCACCAGGAACCACGCACTCGTATTTTACTTAAGGAATTTGCTGAGAATCCCCAGAAAAAACTGATTGTTATTGACCCTCGCCTGTCCGAAACGGCTAAGTTTGCGGATATTCATTTAGCCCTGCGCCCAGGGTCCGATACTCTGCTCTTAAAAGCCATCATCCGTATTATTTTGGATCAGGAATGGGAAGACAAAAAGTTTATTGAAGACCATGTGAACGGGTGGGATGAAGTTGCTCCACTCTTTAACGGCTTCGAGTCTAAGAGAGCCGTGGAAGAGGTCTGTGGACTTAATTATGAGGATGTGGTAGAAGTAGCTCGCCTGATTTCCCAGACGAAGTCCTGTATCCATCAGGATTTGGGAATCTATATGAATCGCAATTCCACTATCAATAATTACTTACTGCATATTTTGCGGGCCATGACGGGACGCTTGGCTGTGGAAGGGGGTCAGATTTTCCCCGCCTTCCTTTATCCTATGGGAAGTGACAGTGATGAACGAAACCCTAAAACCTGGCGTACGGTCAAACATAAGATGTTTCCCGTGTTGGGGGTATTTCCACCGACCATATTGCCGGATGAGATAATCAGCGATCATCCGGAGAGGATCCGCGCAATGATCGTCAGCGCTTGTAACCCGCTCCGCTCCTGGCCGGATACCTTGGCTTATGAAAAGGCTTTCCAGGCCTTGGAGCTTTCAGTCTGTATTGATATTGCTTATACAGAAACCGCCCGATTGTGTGACTATATCCTGCCAAGTCTCAGTTATTTGGAGTCCTACGATACGACTTGCTTTAATTACTCCTACCCGGAGTTTTATTTTCAGATGCGTCAGCCTGTCCTTGAGCCCATCAGTCCTGAAGCCAAGGAGGGTTCAGCCATCATTTTAGAACTAATCAAGGCCATGGGTTTTTTGCCGCAACTGCCGGATAGTCTCTATGAGGCAGGGAAGAAAGGAATTACCCCATATTTAGGAACTATGAATGCTTATCTTATGGAAAACCCTCAATACGCCAGGTTTGCCCCTCTTATCCTGGCGGAAACTCTGGGAAAGGCTCTCGGATCCGTTAACCAGGCTTTAATCGTGGGTCTGCTGATAAACAGCAGTAAAGCCTTTAAAACCGGAGCGGTGGCCATGGGCTATCCCGCAGATATGACTATGGTTGAAAAGATGTTTCAGGATATCCTTGAGCATCCCCAAGGTTTAGTCTTGGCCAAATTTCAGGGCGACAATTTCCAAATGCTGCGCACGGAAGATAAAAAGCTTGCCTTGAAAATTGAAGAACTCTTTGAACCTCTTCAAGCAGCCACTATTGATAAGGAAAGGGCCGATTTGAAGTTGCCTGAGAACTATCCCCTGATACTGCACGCAGGACTTCATCATGAGACCGTTGCCAACACCATGATGCGCAATCCTCAGTGGAATGGATCAGAGCGTTGGGCAACTATGCTTATGAACGAGGCAGATGCCAAAGATTTGGGAATTAGCGACGGGGATAAAGCTAAAATAACCACAAAGGCATCTGCGGCGGAGATCGAAGTTGAGATTAGTCCTTACGCTGCCCAAGGCTGTGTCTATATTCGACACGGGGGCGGGCTGATCTATGAGGGCACTCAATATGGGGTCAATGTCAATGAATTGGTGCATAGCACGGACAGAGATGAGATGTGCACTCCCATTCATCGCCGGATTCCCTGCCGGGTGGAAGTAAAGTCATCCAAATGAATCGAGGTACTAGATAATGCAATTAAGCAGCAGATTTCCTGTAGCTGTGCAAATTATAATCATTATTGCCTGGTGTCCTGAGGATGTAAAAGTAACCAGTGAAGTCCTTGCCGTGAGTGTCAATACCAATCCGGCTCTGATACGGCGCATTATGAGGTATTTAAAAAAAGTAGAGCTTATTTCCATTCCTTCGGGTACCGGAGGGGCGAAGCTAACCAGAAATACGGAGATGATCACTTTATTGGATATCTATCGAGCGGTGGAATTAACAGATCAAAATGCCCTCTTTGGTCTCCACGATCATCCTAATCTATATTGTCCTATAGGTAGCAGGATCAACGAAGTGCTTCGACCACCTTTTGAGGAAGCGAAAAAGGCTCTTGAAGAATCTTTAGGAAAGGTGACCATCCAAATGCTATTAGAATCCTTTCCACCCTTAGATTACTCTATTCTTAAGCACTTAAAACTCAAATAAAACTTATGGAGGTAATAACATGGAGGAGTATAAATATTTTCGTGTAACGAGCAATGGCCCAATAGCTACCATGACCTTAAATCAGCCTGAGAAGATGAATACTCTCGGTTACGAACCTTGGATGGAAATTCAAAAAATACAGGATGACATCGAAGATAACCCTGAAATTCGTGTGCTTATTATCAATGCCGAAGGACCCAACTTTTCTGCCGGAATCGATTTGAAAGAACTTAAGAGCTTCGACTCAAAATCGGTCATTACCAATATTCCGAAAATCCAGCGTACCTACACCCGTTTTCAAGAGATGAATGCCGTGGTTATTGCGGCAGTCAACGGGATTTGTTATGGGGCGGGATTCGAAATGATCACGGCTTGTGATATTCGTCTGGCTTCAGCCGATGCCCGCTTTGCAATACCCGAGGCTCGTTTTGGTTTAGCACCGGATATGGGAGGGACCCAGCGTTTACCCCGCCTTATAGGTCCGGGGCAAGCTAAACGGCTGATTCTAGCCTGTGAGGAAATCGATGCCCGGGAAGCATTGCAGATGGGATTTATTGAGCTTGTCGAAGAGGATTACGAAGGGTTACAAGCAAGAGCGATGAAATTAGCCAAACGGATTGCCAATAATCCGCCGTGGGCCGTGCGTTTCGGCAAAAAAGCGATCAATGCGGCGGCGGATAGCAGCATTGCGGGAGGTCTGCTTCTGGAACAGATTCAAACGGCTTTCTGCTGCGGAACCCAAGATCAGGATGAAGCGGTAGCGGCATTTTTTGAAAAACGCAAACCCGTCTTTCAAGACCGATAATCATCGAAAATCGTGAAATACATAGTTACTCATGAAAGGGATGTCTTAAGGATATCCCTTTCTTTGTGCATATCAGGTTTCCCATGCCCTAGCTTTCGAAATAAAGGGCTTGCATTATAGACTGTTTATCACTATAATATTTAAGTATGCTTATTGTTAGTTTACTAACTGTCTGAATTCTTATGTTTTATTTTCTTTATTTAAAGGTAGGTGGTTGTAATGAACTATGATAATACAAAGCAGATTCATAAATTAATGATTGCATTTATGGGGTTATACCATGAGAAGTTTTGTCTCCAATTTCGTAATGATGTAGATAATCCTTCCGATTTGAAGAAAAACCATATAAAAATTCTCAATCTCCTTTATCATGAGAATCCGAAAACCCTAACTGAGATCGGTAAGGGCTTGGATATTGAAAAAGGAAGCTTGACAGCCTTGATTGATCTACTGGAGGAAAGGGAACTGATTATACGTTCCGTTGACTCCAAGGATCGCCGAAAAAATTTGATTTACTTAAGTCCTAAAGGAAAAGATATAATCAATCAGCGTATTGCTGCTTTTACAAAAAAGATGGAAGAGTCTTTGGCTGCTTTTGATGCAAAGGATATTCAGTCTTTTGAAGATAATTTGCAGCAGGTCGTTGATTTCCTTAAACGTGTGCAAGTTTAACGCATTGCATCAAAATAAAAAGAAGATTATCGAGTGAGAAAGAAGTGTTTGAATGATTAGTCTTAAAAATGATAGCATTGGAAAATTACTTTGGGAATTTTCCTTACCGGCGATTATCGGGATGTTGGTTAATGCTCTCTACAATATTATAAGCCGCATATTCGTTGGTCAGGGTGTTGGTTATATAGCGATCGCAGCGGTTACCGTCGCCATGCCGGTGATGATTCTGCTGATGGCCGTCGCCATGCTGGTGGGTGTGGGGGCCACTGCCTTAATCTCCATTCGCATGGGTGAAAAAAAGATGGACGAAGTAGAAAAAATCGCGGGCAACGCTACCGCTCTTCTTATTTTTTTGCCTTTTCTTTTATCCATCGTGTACTTCCTTAATGCCGAACCTCTTTTAATTATGTTTGGCGCCAGCCCGGAGGCTCTGCCCTATGCCAAAGAATACAGCCACATTATTATGCTGGGAGCAGTACCGGGTTCTATCGCCTTTGGTATGAACAACTTTATTCGTGCCGAAGGTAATCCTCGTATCGCCATGTTGACTCAGATTATAGGTGCAGTCATTAACATTGTCTGCAACTACATTTACATTTTTATTTTTAATTGGGGCATTCAAGGGTCCGCTTGGGCAGCAGTTACCGGTCAAACCGTTTCGGCAATATGGGTTCTGAGCCATTTCCTTCTTGGACGCAGTAAAATTAAGCTGAGAGCCAAATATCTAAAGCTGGATATGTCCATTGTCTTAAAGACCTTAACCATTGGTTTTGCACCTTTTGCCATGCAAATAGCGAACAGTGTTCAACAAACTCTATTGAACAATACGTTAAGGGAATATGGCGGAGATTTGGCTCTTTCAGCAGTGGGAATTCTCATGAGTATATCCATGCTGCTCCTTATGCCCATTGTCGGAGTCAGCCAGGGAGCACAACCCATTATCGGCTATAATTACGGAGCTCAAAATTATGAGCGGGTCAAAGAGACTTTGAAAAAGGCAGTTCTTGTAAGCACCGCTATGGCCACAGGCGGATATATTCTGCTGCATCTTTTTGCCGTTCCAGTGGTGGGGCTTTTTAGTAAAAACGACGTAGCACTCACAGAACTAACCGTCCATGCATCCCTCATCTTCCTGGCATTGATGCCAATTATCGGTTTTCAAATCGTGGGCTCCAGCTACTTCCAGGCAGTAGGAAAACCGGTTCAATCTACGATCCTAAGTCTTTCCAGACAAGTGCTTCTTTTTATTCCCCTCCTGCTGGTGCTCCCTCAGTTCTACGGTATTGAAGGGGTATGGGTCACTGCACCCATAGCGGATGGTTTGGCTGTTTTTGTGACAGGAACATTCTTATTCTTTGAACTTAAAAAGTACAAAAAGCCAGCCTTAGCCATGGGCGACTAAAATCCTTATCATAAAATAAACAAAACAAAACAACGAACCGCTTCTTCGCTTGAAGAAGCGGTTTTTTATAAGGGGGTGCGATTCGTATTGTAAGTAAAATGAAGTTCCATTATACTAATACTGGTAAGGATAGATTGCGCTACATATTGAAATTAATTCGTTTTGAAGGGGATATCTTATGGATAATGATAAAAATATTGCAGTACTCATCGATGCTGATAATGTTTCGGAAAAATACATTAAGTCGATTTTAGATGAAGTATCCAATCATGGCATTCCTACCTATAAAAGAATTTATGGGGACTGGACTAAACCTCAATTATCGTCCTGGAAAAACGTTCTCCTTAATTATTCCATCACACCCATTCAACAATATAGTTACACTACAGGTAAGAATGCAACCGATGCAGCCTTGATTATTGATGCCATGGATATCCTGTATTCCCGAAATGTAGATGGATTTTGTATCGTGTCCAGCGATAGTGATTTCACCCGGCTGGCCGCTCGCTTAAGGGAGGCGGGAATGTATGTCATCGGTATGGGCGAGAAAAAAACCCCCACACCTTTTATCGCCGCTTGCGAGAAATTTAAGTATTTAGAAGTTCTCGCCGGCGTCTCTACCAATGCTTCTGATAATGGTGCTCAATTAAAAAATGAGAAGCATGATCCTACGAAAGATGGGATGGCTTCCCTGGATGATTTGATTCGCACCATTCGCATTATTGTTACGGAAAGCTCTGACGAGGATGGTTGGGCATTTTTAGGTGAAGTGGGTAAAAGACTGAATAAACGCTATCCGGATTTTGATACCAGAAACTATGGGCATACTAAGCTGACCCCCCTTATTTCCTCATTAAAGCAATTTGAAATCCAACCCCGCAAAACCAGCAATCCGAATATTATTCATTACTTCATAAAGAATAAACCTAAGACTAAATAAGAAAGCATAACACTTAATGATCCTGCTTTTATAGCTGACCTTTTCAATGGGAACTATTTAAGCTATAATTAACCGTTGCTAATTTATTTAATTATCTTGTTAAGGAGAAGTGACTATGGAAAGACAAAAACGAGTAGGGGCTATCCATGATATATCCTGTGTAGGAAGATGCTCATTAACCGTAGCATTGCCTATTCTTTCGGCTGCAGGATTTGATACAGGAGTATTGCCCACAGCAGTCCTGTCAACCCATACGGGAGGATTTGAAGGGTTCACCTATCGGGATTTGACTGAAGATATTGAGCCCATATCCAAGCATTGGCAATCTCTTAATCTAAAGTTTGACGCCTTATACAGCGGCTTTTTAGGCTCCTTTGCCCAGATAGATTTAGTGGCCGATCTCTTTAAAACCTTTGGAGGAGAAGACACCTTAGTTATGGTGGATCCGGTTATGGCGGATAATGGGGTTCTCTACTCGGTATACTCTCCGGAGATGGCTAAAGGGATGGCAAAGCTCTGCTCCATGGCCGATATCATCGTGCCAAATTTAACTGAAGCAGCCTTTATGCTTGAGGAAGAGTATGTAGGAGATGACTATTCCCAGGAATATATCGAGAAAACTCTAAGAAAACTTTCCGACATGGGAGCTGAAAAAGTCGTCTTAACGGGTATTTCTTTTGACTCCGCAAAACTTGGCGCAGCCTGCTATGATCGGAAGACGGATAGTGTAAGCTATGCCTTTAATGAGCGGGTGGAAGGCTACTTCCATGGCACAGGAGATGTCTTTGGCAGTACCTTATTATCCGGTCTTCTCAATAATTTTTCTTTAGCAGAGGCTACTCAAATTGCGGTGGATTATACCTTGAAATGCATTCAACTTACCGTAGAAGCTAATCAAGAGCGCAGATATGGAGTCTGCTTCGAGCGGGCACTTCCTCATCTGATCCAAAGATTAGGTTTAATGAAATAAATTAAAGATTGATAAAGTTTACCTATAAATAAAAAACACTCCCTGTGAGTGTTTTTTATTTATATATGAAGAAATTCCTATTGAAGAGCTGTTTTAAATAATTAGAAAAATCAAACTATTAAGCAGGAATCTTAGAAATCTTTATCGAATCCTTTTTTAAGAAATAGAATTAATCCAGGAGGTAACTATTGTGCCGGAGATTTTATTCTTAGCACCTTATTCAGATATTGCTCAGGTGGCTCAAAAAGTTTGCCAGGGAAGCAATGATGTAACCATTAGTGTATCCCGAATGGATGCTGCTGTAGAACTGGCCAGGAAAGCGGAAAAGATGGGTTATCATGTATTGATTACTCGGGGAGTTACATTTTGGAAGTTGCACAATGCCGGCCTTGATCTTCCTTTAGTGGAAGTTTCCATCGGCGGATATGATATTGTCCGAGCTTTTTTCGAAGCGAAGAAAATGGGGCGGCGCGTCGGAATTGTGGATGTAGAGGAAGTTGTGAATAATTTAGATTTAGATGCTTTCACCGAGACCGTCGAGGATGAACTCGTGAAATATATTTGCCATAATGATCTGGAAGATATCAGCAAAGGGGTTCAATACCTGCGGGAGCAGGGAGTGGAAGTGGTCATGGGTAAAGTCGCTATGGCTAATGAAGCTGGGAGACAAGGGATGAAGTCCGTGGTTATTTCTTCAGGGATGGATTCTGTTCGGCGAGCCATAGAGGAGGCCCGCCGGGTTAATTTTGTCCGCAAGCAAGAAGCGAAAAAAGCGGAACAATTCAAAGCCATTTTGGAATTTTCTTATGACGGAATCATTGCTCTTGATAGGGAAGGAAAGATTACGGTCTTTAATAAGGCATCCGAAACTATTTCCGGTTGGAAGGCAGAAGATGCTATCGGAAAATACATTACCCATATCATTCCCCATGCTGGATGTCAAAGATTACTGAGCAGTGGTCAGGCTGAAATCGCAGAATTCATGGAGATTGGAGGCACCAAAGTTCTGGCTAATCGGGTGCCTATTCTTGTTGACCATAAGATCGAAGGGGTTGTTACCACCTTTCAGCAAATCGAGAGGTTGCAAAAATTAGAAGGGAAAGTCAGACGAAAGCTTGCCGATCGAGGCTTAGCGGCCAAATATCATTTTCGTGATATCCTTGGTCATAGTGTGGCTTTGGTGAATGCCAAGAATTTAGCCAAAGAATATGCGGGGGTTGACTCAACTGTTTTGATTCAAGGAGCAACAGGCTCTGGAAAAGAAATGTTTGCTCACGCTATTCACAATGCAAGCAAACGAAAAAATGAGCCTTTTGTAGCGATAAATTGTGCAGCTTTGCCTGAAAGCCTTCTGGAAAGTGAGTTATTCGGATATGTGGAGGGAGCCTTTACAGGTGCCCGCAAGGGTGGCAAAGCAGGTGTGTTTGAAATGGCTCATCAAGGAACACTTTTTCTTGATGAAGTAGGGGAAATGTCTCCCATGCTGCAGGCACGTTTGTTAAGGGTTATTGAGCAAGGTGAGGTTATGCGCTTAGGGGATAGCAGCATTATTCCTGTGGATATACGCCTTATCGCTGCAACTCATCGGGAACTGAGGAAAATGGTAGAGAGCAATGCCTTCCGGGAGGATCTCTATTTTCGACTCAATGTGCTCTCCCTCAAAATCCCTCCCCTTCGGGTCAGAGACAAGGATATCCTATTAATCGCTTACCGGTTCTTAAATGAATTCTGTTCCCGACGAGGAAAGATTATGGGCAAATTTTCTCCCGCAGCAGAGAAATGCCTCTTAGATTATGCCTGGCCCGGAAACCTTCGCGAGCTCCGCAATGCCATGGAAAGATTGGCTATGCGCCCATGGGTGGACGAAATTACGTCCCAGGAAATCTCAAATGTCCTCTTCATGGATGAAGGGGCAATTTCGGCGGAAAAAAGACCAGCTACTCCAAAGCCCCAGAACCCCGACAATAAGACGTTTTCTTTTGCTCCTCTGCCCGCTTCTGGCGACAAAGTTATGAATCAATTAGAAAAACAAGTGATCCTACAAATTCTTGAGGAAGTGGGAGGAAACAAAACGGAAGCCGCCCGACGCTTGGGAATAAGTAGGACTACTTTGTGGAGAAAACTTCAGGGGTAATCTAGCTGTAACACAGAAGGGGTGAGTGTTTCATAAGTGAACAAGCGTTACATATCTGAACGCCCTGAATGTTTCAGACTTGAAACATTCAGGGCGTTTATTTTTTTATCTTCGAAATTATTCATCAATTAAATTAAACAATTAAATAAAGTATTCGAAAATACTATTTTATTTAATTCAATAAATTCTTGAAAATCAAGGGTTTAAAGAAAATTTCTCAATAAGAATAGCCGCTATTTTTGAGATTATCCATTTATGGCAATGGGGTTGGCATGCTTCTTGCTCTAATCTATGGCGTAACCAAAAAGCAAGGAGGTGTTGAAGATATGGTATTAAAGGAGCTGCCTGTTGTTCCTTCAGCTGAACCAGGTTCCCTGGCGGAATCACCGAATTCAGCCATTCAACGTATTGTTCGTCCGGTGATTATTGATCAGACCTTGGTCAACCCCATTGTTCTGCTTTATTGCCCGGATGGAGCCCTCTTTTTAAAGGGAGACGAGATCGTAGTGAGTTATAAGCATTGCAAAGGTTGCGGCATCTGTGCCAAAGAAAGTGAAGGAATTGAGATGGTGCCGGAATACACAGGTCCACGAGGAATTTTTTAGGGCAAGGAGGTAGAAAATCTAATGAATAAAGCACTTATTACAGGAAGTGAAGCAGCTGCCCTAGGTGCCAAGCTCGCTCAGATCGAAGTGCTGGGGTATTACCCTATTACCCCTGCTTTTCCAGCTATGGAAAGACTAAGCAAATATATTGAGGACGGAGAACTTCATTGTAAGTTCATAAGAGTGGAATCCGATCATAGTGCCCTTGCAGCGGTGCTGGGGGCCTCATTAGCCGGAGCACGCAGTTATACAGTAACGAACTCTCAGGGATTATTGCTCATGACGGAAGTCGTTTATCACGCGGCAGGTCTTCGTCAACCCATTGTCATGGGAGTAGCCAATAGAGCTTTATCAGCTCCTCACAGCCGTTTTCCGGAACATGGTGATGCGATCTCCCAAGGAGCCAGCGGATGGATTCAAATGTTCTGCGAAAACAATCAGGATATTATGGATAACACCATTCAGGCGTTCCGTGTTGCCGAGGAACTACGCACTCCCGTTATGGTGAACTACGAAGGCTATATCCAATCCCATACATTGGAGGAGGTCTATATACCGGAACAGGAGAAAGTGGCAAAATTCCTCCCTTTAAACCGTCAACCTGCTCTTGATATTAATAACCCTAGGGGAGTAAATACCGTCACCGGCCCTGAATTCTACACTGATTATAAGTATCAACAAAACCAGGCCATGCTTCAGGCACTAACCCTGATTCCGCAAACAGCTGACGCCTATAATGCTGAGTTCGGCACAACCTCTTGTGGGCTTGTAGAGGGATATAAAACAGAAGATGCTGAACATGTGATCGTGGCCATGGGGTCTATTGTCGGTACAGCAAGGGTTTTAGTGGATGAATTGAGAAAAGAGGGCAAGAAGATCGGAGTATTAAAAGTCAAGGTTTGGAGGCCCTTCCCAGCAGAAGCGATCTTAGCCCAAATAAAAAATGCTAAGTATGTGACAGTGCTGGATAAAAATATTGTTTTCGGTGTGGGAGGAGCTTTAGCCACAGAGATTAAGGCAGCTTCCTATGGTTATGGAAACCAAGTGATCAATGGGGTAATCCTTGGACTAGGCGGACGCCAATGCGGCATTCCAGAAGTAAAAGAAGCAGTGGAACATACGGAGAACAGTAACTCAAAGACAAATACTTCCGCATGGATCGGATTATAAAGGGGGGATGAATGATGATAGATTTTAAAGAGCTTCCAAAAGAAGAACTGTTTGGACAGGGCAATGTGGGATGTAAAGGATGCGGAGCAGCAATCGCCGGAAGACAGGCTATGAAGGTTCTTGGCGAACGGACTATTATCACAATCCCGGCATCTTGTATGGCCACCCTGGGTGGTAATAATACCAAAACAACGTGGGGAGTGCCTTTCTACCATACCTTGTTTGAATGTGCTCCGGCGGTATCCTCAGGAATTCGAGCAGCCCTGGAGATCCAGGGAATTAAGGATGTTCATGTTGTATCCTGGGGCGGAGATGCAGGGAGTGCGGATATCGGGTTCCAATCCCTTACAGGTGCGGCTGAGCGTCAAGAACACATGATTCATGTTCTCTATGATAATGAAATGTATATGAATACAGGCGGTCAAACCGGCAGCCAAACTCCCTTATATGCTATGACCAGTAATAGTGCTTTAGGGAAAACAGTTCATAAGAAGAACATGCTGGCTATTATGGAAGCTCACGGTATTAATTATGTTGCCAGTGCGAATATAGCTTACCCTGAAGATCTCATGGCGAAGTTTCAAAAGGCTGCCGCTAAGAAAGGTTTCTCCTATCTTCATATCCTGGCCCCTTGTCACCGCGGTTGGCAGATCAAACCCGAAGAAACGATTGAAATCTCCAGGAAGGCAACTGAATGCGGGCTCTGGGAACTCTTTGAAGTCGATGAAGGAAAAAGAACCCGGACTTACGAGCCGAGCTTTACTCCAGTAGCAGATTATCTTAAATCCCAAGGACGTTTTAAACATTTAAATGAGGATCACATTTCAAGTTTTCAAAAATCTGTGGATACCTATTATGGGCGAGGGGAGTGAGATCCATGATCGAAATAAAATTCTTGGGGCGTTTTGGGCAGCCTGTAGGAAAAATAACCAGAACAATAGGAAAACAGCTTATGGCCGAAGGTAAACATGTCCAGGTGTTTGATGGATTTGGAGCATTTCGACCTGGCAATCCCACCAACTCTACCATAAGAATTTCTGAAAAGGTCATTATTGAACGCTCAGAACATGAGACCACTCCAGATGTTATCGTAGTACTGGATAATAGCTTATTTGCAGTAAGTGATGTAACCAAGGGATTAAAACCTAATGGCCTGGTCATGGCTCTTGGAGTTACAGCCGAAGTTTTGGGAGAGAAAGCCGACAATTACCGATTTATCCCCTTCGACTCAAATGTCAAGGGTGGAGCAGATTGTGAAGATGAATTGATGCGAGCGCTTAAAGAACATAGTGTACTATAGGCAAACTGAAATGCTAAAAAATAAAATTGCGGGGGAGTAGTATGTTGGATTTTCTAGCGAGCAATATGGATGTACTGTCTCTAGTCGCCTTGGTATTAGCTATTATTGTATCCATCTGGAGAAATACAAACCTGGGAACCTTGGCCCTGGGTTTAACTCTTGTCATTGGGCATTTGATCGGTGGTGTTCCGGTTAAAGAGCTTATTAAAGCGTATCCTGTCAGTTTGTTCATTATGCTGGCCGGGGTAACCTTCCTTTTTGGAATCGCCCAAGTCAATGGAACTTTGGATAAGATTACAAAGTATACCGTTAAATCGGCCAAAGGGAATGTGGCCATAATCCCAATCGTGCTTTTCTTTCTTGCCTTCATTCTTTCCTCAATTGGCCCGGGACAGATTTCAATTTCTGCCCTGATGGCTGCTCCTGTCATGGTTCTTGCCGCTGAAGTCGGGATTCCCCCACTTCTTATGGCGCTTGTGGTAGGAAACGGTGCCCAAGCCGGTGCTATGTCTCCCCTTGCACCCAATGGAATCGTCGGGAACAGCGTTCTGGCCGGAATGGGGATCACGGATATGGCCATAAGTATGTGGATCAGCATGCTGCTCGTCCATATCTTGGTTGCAGGAGTTGCTTATTTCCTTTTTGGGGGAAGAAAGCTTTGGAAAGTACGCCATGATACCAATAGCCCTGCTAAAGTATTAGCCGCAATGGTGGTTGAACCTTTCAATTTTGCTCAAAAAGCAACTCTTGGGGCAGTCGGGATCTTGATTATCTGTGTTATCGGCTTCAAGCTTGATATCGGATTAGTATCGTTCCTACTGGGCTCTATCCTGATCTTAATGAACTGTGCTGATGAAAAGTCTGCCTTTAAGGCCATGCCCTGGGGAGCAATTATTCTGGTCACAGGGGTTAGCGTCTTGGTTGGTCTCATGCAAGACATCGGCGGAATCGAACTCTTCGCCGAAATCATGGCCAATTTTTCAACACCGTTTACAGCAACCTTGGTGGTTGGTTTCTTCTCAGCCATAGTATCTGCTTATGCCAGCACTTCAGGAGTTATTATGCCTGCGTTCTTGCCCATGGCTCCCCTTCTCCTGGAAAAAATCGGCTCAGATCCTTCGGCGCTGCCGGCATTAATCACAACGATTGTGGTGGCAGGTCACCTCACCGATATGAGTCCACTTTCCACGACAGGAGCGGTCTTTATCTCGGGTGCTCCGGATTCCGTTGATTCTAAGCCTCTTTTCAAGGGGATGATGATTTGGGGTCTTTCCATGTCGGTCTTTGGCGCAATACTTTGTTGGTTGCTCTTTACGGTTCTTGGTCTCGCGTAGAAAGCACTGGTATTTAGCCCCCCTGCATAGGGGGGCTCCCCTTGAATACACAATCGGAACTAGCCAACCAATGCACTTTTTAAGAAGAGGGGGAATTGATTTGAACTTTTTTTATCAGTCATTAGCTAAAGCGTCTTCTCTGCCGAATGTCGTTGCCGGGCAAGACATTAAACTCAAGCCGGATCTCATTCTCGGACATGATGGTACATGGCCCAAGGTTTTAACAGCCTGGAAGAACTCTGGTTACAAATTGGCTGATCAGGCTAAGGTAGTGGTCACACTGGACCATGCTTATCCGGCCCCATCGATCTCAGACCGGATGTTTCATCAAGAACTTTATCAGTTAGGAAAAGAGAAAGACCTTAAGTTGTATACCCATGGTGAAGGGGTATTGCATCAAGTTCTCGCTGAAGAAGAGACTTTATCACCTGGAATGATCATCGTGGGGGCGGATGGACATGTGGCTACAGCGGGAGCTTTTGGTGTCCTTGCTTTTTCCCTCTCAGCTGAACAACTTATTACACCGCTGGAAACAGGTTATTTTACATTAATCGTTCCTGAACTAGTGAACATTACCATAGAAAATAATCCACGGGCCAATGTTTCAGCTCGGGATATCGCATTAAAAATTCTCGGAACCCTTAGTGGGGAGATCAAAGGGAAAGCGGTGGCTTTATCAGGCTCTTATTTCGAGCAGGCTAGTATGGATTCCAAAATGGCATTATGCAATTTACTTCCAGAAGGAGGAGTCGTTACTGCCTTTATCATACCTACCCCAGAAAAAGGGGAAGGATTAGATTTTACCATTGATGCCGGTTCCCTGGAACCTATGATTGCTGTACCACCGGCGCCAACAAGCGTCTTACCGGTAAAGAATCTAAAAGGGAGAAACATCACAGTAGCTATAATCGGCGGTTGTTCAGCCGGCCGTTTAGAAGATATGAAAGTGTGTGCTTCTGTACTGGAAGGGAAAACGGTCCATCCTCAAGTTACGTTAATAATTACTCCCGCTTCAAGAACTGTGGCTAACAAAATGGATGAACTAGGCCTTTCCACGATCCTACGCAGCAGTGGTGCAGTCATTATGCCACCCGGCTGCGGTCCATGCCCAGGCAAGCACTTCGGATTGCTTTCGCCATGGGATACAGCCATTACAACGACCATTAGAAACTCACCGGGACGGATTGGCTCAGAAGATGCTGAGATTTATTTAGCTTCCCCCTTGACCGTTGCCCAATCAGCCCTTAGGGGAAAAATCTCGGAACCCCGGCAGTAGTTTAAAATTCTACACACTGAATATTCTAGGAGGGAGAGTCTATGGTTTCAAAAGAACAGCTTATTCAAGACCTGGAAGGGATGTTTAAACCAGAGAGAGTGCTCAAGAGTGAGCTTCAACGTTATTGTTACACCTATGACAGTTCCTTTGTTTCTCAGCAAACAGAATATTATCCGGACGTGGTTGTTTGTCTTGAGTGTACAGAAGATGTATCCCGGTTGATGAAGTATGCCTGGGAAAACGAAGTTCCGGTAACTCCCAGAGGAGCAGGAAGCGGTCAAACGGGCGGTAGTGTAGCTATTAACGGGGGCATTGTTCTCGATCTTTCCGGATGGAACAGTATCGTTGAGATCGATGATGCGAATATGCAGGTGATTGTCAGACCGGGAATTGTTCATGCGGATTTAAATGATGCTTTGTCCCCCTATGGGCTATTTTTTCCGCCGGACCCTGGAAGTTCGAAAATGGCGACAGTGGGGGGGATGGTCTGTAACAATGCCAGTGGCTTGCGGGCGGTAAAATATGGAGCAACGTTTCAGTATGTTCTGGGCTTAGAAGTGGTCCTGCCTAACGGGGAGGTCATGAAAACCGGCGGTTTAAAATCTAAAGCTTTAAAGAGCGTTTCCGGTATTGACTTAACCCGGCTTTATTGTGGTTCTGAAGGGACTTTGGGTGTCATTACGGAAATCCGTTTGAAGGTTCTGCCTAAGCCCCAATCGCGTGGAATTATGTTAGCGCTTTTTGAGAAGCTCGAAGATAGTGCCCTGACTGTTCTTGATGTCTTTAAGGCTGGTTTGATACCTTCTGGAATCGAAATCCTCGACGATGGGGGAATCCGCTGCGCCAATAAGTTTAAACCTGATTTGAACATTCCTGAAATGGAAGCAGCCATCTTCTTTGAGATTAATGGGTCAAAGGCAGCGGTCATGGAGGAAGGGGCCCAAGTTAAGGCGATAGCTGAAAAAAGAGCTTCCAGTGTGGAGTGGGCCACTGATGCGGACCGTATGGCGAAGCTTTGGCAAGGGAGAGCGGTTATAGGGGCAGCTTCTGCACGGTTCATGGAAGGAAAAACACGGATATTTGCCGGTGAAGATGTTTGCTTTCCCATTAGCAGAGTTCCTGAAGCCCTAAGAGCTATTCGCAATATAGGTGCTGAATACGAGATTCCCGTGGTGATCTATGGTCATATTGGGGATGGCAATATGCATACTGCACCGATCATGGATCCTTTAAATCCGGATGAAGTGGAAAGAACTCATAAAGTGGCTGAAGCTATTCATCGCCTGGCCTTAGAAATGGGTGGTTCAACAACTGGAGAACACGGGGTAGGCTTTGCACGAGTTCCGTATATGCAGGAAGAGCATGGAATTGCTCTCGATGTCATGTGGTCTATTAAAAAAGCTATCGATTCCAAACTCATTATGAATCCCGGGAAAATATGGACGCTGGGGAGGGGTTAAGATGCAATCTGCGTACCATTTAAACTTTGCGGAAGAACTTAAGAAATGCGTCAAATGCGGGACCTGTCGCGCCCATTGCCCCCTCTTTGCCGAGATTAAGGGAGAATATGGCGCTCCCCGAGGAAGACTGGCTCTCATTAAGCAACTTCAGGAGGGCAAGATTAAGCCCACCCCGGAGTTAGCGGAGATTGTCTATACATGCCTGCTCTGCAAGACCTGCGCCGTAGAATGTCCCTCCGGTGTGATCACCGATGAGATTATCATGGCTTCCCGCAATTATCTCCATGAAGTGATGAGACAGCCTGCTATGAAAGGAGCACTGCTCAAAGGATTCTTAACCCGTCCGGGGCTGCTTTATGCCAGCATGTCCTTAGCCGGGCTTTATCAAAAAGCAGGCTTACACTGCGCTCTAAGTAAGACGAAGCTTTTTGATCTCCTTCCCAAGAAGTTAAATGCTTGTGCAAAGATAATGCCGGATGTGAATAAAAAACCGGCTCGTTCGCGTATTCCCGTGGTAACCCCAGCCCAAGGGGAAAAGAGATTTAGAGTTGCATATTTCTTAGGTTGTGCCACCAACCATATCTATCCGGATGTTCCTGTGGCAGGAGTAAAGGTGTTGAGCTATAACGGGTGTGAAGTCGTTACAGTGGAAGGGGTAAAATGTTGTGGAATGCCTCATATGGCTTATGGCGAATTAGCTACGGCAAAAGAGATGGCGAAGCACAACATGGAGATTCTATTCAAAGAAGATTATGACGCGATTATATCTGACTGTGCATCCTGTTCCTCAACCTTTAAAGAGCTGTATCCTCATCTTTTTTCGGAAGGGGAATACGAATATGAAATGGCCAGGCAGTTGTCTGCAAAGACTTGGGATCTCAGTCAATTCCTTGTGAAGAAAACGGGAATCCGACCTGGTAAAAAAGAACGTAAGATTAGAGTGACTTACCATGATCCTTGCCATCTCAAAAGGGCACAAAAAATATTCAAGGAACCGCGGGAAGTCCTCACCCAAATTCCAGGTGTAGAATTTGTAGAAATGAAAAATGCAGACCGCTGCTGTGGCTCCGCCGGAAGCTTTACAGTGATGCATCATGACCTGTCCATGAAAGTCTTAGAAAAAAAGATTAACGCCGCCCTGGCTGTTAATCCGGATTTTGTCGCAACGTCCTGCCCGACCTGCACTATGCAATTAGGTTATGGACTGAAGCAAGCCGGCTCTGATGTTCAAGTCGTCCATCCTGTACAAATTTTAGTTGAAGCCTATGCCGCTGATGAGAGTATTTCTTTTCAAGCTTTCGAATGAGGAGGGAGTTGTATGGCGAAAGAGATCTATTCACCGGTAGTGATTCGGCCTAAAGAGGTCGACTATGCTATAAAGTTAATGCTCACTGCTACAGCTCTAGGGGCCTTGGTCGGATATCTTAATATCCCTACTGCTCCGGGTCAAGACTATTTTCAAGCTTATATTTACCTTATATTCCTAGGTGTTCTGATTAATATATATTTTGTATATCATGTTTCCCAGAATAAAGACTGGGCACGTAAATTTTATATCATCTTAACCCTGGTCACCTTCCTCGTTTATTTGCCTCAATTGCTTGCTGTTTTTGTTATGACCCCTTTAAATGGATTGCTGCAGTTTATCGATATGTCTATCCAAGTTTTAGCGGTTTACTTTCTCATGCGTCAAGAATCTAAAAATTGGTTTCTCCTCATCAAAAAAGGAAAGCGGCTTTAGCACTATAGGAGATATTTAGCACAATAAAGTGCGTTTACACATCAATTGGATAGTTGTATTAACTTTCGAATAATACAGATTATAGGGAACTGCCTGACATTTTTAGGCAGTCTTTTTTATTGCCGCAAATGGTGATACTATTTATATAGAATTACAACTGTCGCAGCTTAAACAGTAAAATGCTTATAGAATACAACTCAGGGAGATGATAGTATGGTTATCTTTAGCGGTCTGATGTTTATAGGGATATCAATAGGGCTTATTGCAGTAAAATATAAAGAAGCCTATATCGGGTTAATAGAAAACAGAACCGATAATCTTCAAACCCCTTCTGTATTGATGGAATAACCCTAAAAAATCCTAGCAAAAGCAGCATGCCTTGCTAGGATTTTTATTTTTAGAGCCCTCGCCAGTATTCCGGCCTTAAGGCTTCTTCTCGATTGTCCTCGATGACTTCCTTTAAGGTGGATAAAAGCACCTCTTTATCATGGGGAAGATGGGCCTTGAGAGGGAGGTAGTTGGAAGCATGATTGCTGCGGAACAAGCAATCCTTTAAGTTTAAGCCTTGAACCATGAGTTCCAGCTCGATCAGACTTTCCCATTTGCTGAGAAGGGTAAATTCGCCGGATTGTATCTTTTGGGTGAGGGGAGCATCCGGTGCCAGCATGAGGGTGAGAGCTCCCAGGTAGTGGGGATCAATAGCACTGATGACTTTTCCGGTCTCAACGGCATGTTCTTGGGAATGTTCTTTGCCCCCAAGCCCCAAAATAATGGTACAGGATAATTTCAGCCCGCTGGCCACAATTCTTTGACCAGCATTGATCATTTCCTCAGGGGTGACTCCTTTATGGATAAGGTTAAGGATCGTCCCGCTGCCGCTTTCCACCCCCAGATAGACGATGCTCAACCCTTGCTCCTTAAGCAGGGCAAGTTCTTCGGGGCTTTTTTCCAGGATATCCTTGGGCCCTCCGTAAATACCTACCCGTTTCAGGCGGGGAAAACGCTGATAAAGTGTTTGCAGGACTTTAGCCAATACATCTGTTTCAATGGCCAGTGCATCACCATCGGCGAGGAAAATTCGTTCTGTATGGGGATAGGCCCTATATCCGGCATCAATAAGGGTCATAATCTCCTCAATACTGCGGATACGAAAGCTTTTTCCTTTGTACATACTGCAAAATGTACATTGATTATGGCGGCAGCCAAGAGTGACTTGCAGAATCAGGCTGGAAGCCTCACTGGGAGGACGAAAAACAGCTCCTTCATAAATCATAAAGCACCTCCGATAACCCTTTGGTTTTCCTTTATTAATTAGGTGTCTCCTTGATAAATCCTTTTCTAATTATTTTAAACTGTAGTTTGTTTGGTGTTTCCAATGATATCGCAGGTATTCTAAATCAACTTATGTTTACTACTTGACTGGAAAAATAATAAAGAGTACAATTTGTCCAGAAATTGAATCCTAGTTCAGTTTATGGACATTTTTGTACTGGTAGGTAAGCTGCGTTTTCGGGGTTTTCATTATAAAAAGGGAGTTAGTTATGGTTTACAATAAAACGGATAAAGTCCTTGAGAAACAAGAATTGCGTCGGAAAAGGATAATCAAAGCCGCGAAGGAAATCCTATCTGAAGAGGAAGAGATCGGCAAGGTTTCCATTAAGTCCATCGCCAAACGGGCCGGAATCGCTACGGGGACTTTTTATCTTTATTTTACCGATAAAGAGTCCCTGGTGGACATGATTGTTAAAGAGATCTATGCGGAATTATTGGCAAAAATCAAGCAGGAACGGGCTCAGTACAGCAATACCTTTGACAAGCTGCAAGCCTCCATGGAAGTTTGTATTCACTTGTTTTTGAAAGAGAAGTACTTAGCCAAAATCCTTCTGGAACAGTTTCCGCAGATCCATACGGCATTGAACACTAAATACGCAGATATTGAAGAAGATTTGATCCGCTTGACTAAGGTTGATTTGGATGAGCTCATGGAGGAGCATTTGATTCCCTGGCAGGATACCCAGGTCACCGCTACAGCCTTTGTGGGAACCTTTCGTGAAGTCATTCTCTCCTGGATTGGCAAGGGTGAACCCAAGGATATTGATTTGGCCTATAAGACGCTCATTGATTACAACATGCGCGGGATTGGGAGATTTAAAGTTAATGAAGAAGGATAAAGGTATGGATTATTTAGCAATTGAATCATTAAATGTGGTCTATTCCCAGCACGGTCAATTAACCCCCGCCCTGAAGGATGTCAACTTAAATCTTCCCAAGGGACAAATAGGAGCCATTATTGGTCCCTCCGGGTGTGGCAAAAGTACCCTTTTAAGTGTGGTGGCAGGCCTGAATAAGAACTATCAGGGAAACGTTCTTTTAAAAGGCGCTCCCCCCAAAGAAAGCAACGAGGTTGCTTTGATTTTGCAGGAATACGGACTTTTGCCCTGGAAAACGGTATGGGATAATGTCAGACTGGGTTTGCAGATAAAAGGAATAAAGGTTGCTCAAGCCGCTCAACGTACAGAAGAGATTCTCAAGCAGTTAGGCTTGCTGCATCTACGGAAGCGTTTTCCTATTCAATTAAGCGGGGGGCAAAGGCAAAGGGTGGCTATTGCACGTTCTTTGGTGCTTAGTCCGGAACTTCTCCTTATGGATGAGCCCTTTTCTTCACTGGATGCCCTGACCCGGGAAGAGATGCAGGATTTGGTTCTCAATGTCTGGCAGGAGACGGGGCTTACTATCCTGATTATTACACATAATATTGAGGAAGCCGTGTTTTTAGGCCATAAGATTTTCGTCATGTCCCCTTGTCCAGGAACCATTACCCAAGAGATCCACAATCCTTTAGCAGGGGATTATGAAGCCCGGGGAAAAATGGAGTTTCTTAAGGTATGCAACACTTTGCGCTTAAGCCTGCGTGGGAGGTGTGAGGCATGCCTTTAAAATCCTTCACCTCCAAACTGTTGGCCACCCTTGTAACAGTAATCCTCATCGGATTTGTTTGGCAGATACTGTCCATGCTTCTTCAGACCGTGGCCTTCCCCCCTCCCATGGAAGCCCTCCAATCCTTTGGGGAATTGTTTTTTAGCGACCTTATGCCCCATTTGCGGGTGAGCCTTTATCGGGTGGGAATCAGCTTGATTGTGGCTGCTGTTTTAGGAATCCCTCTTGGCTTATTTTTAGGAAAGAACAAACGGGCCGATGACTTGTCCGCTCCTTTTCTTTACCTGACTTTTCCCGTACCTAAAGTGGTATTCCTGCCGCTCTTTCTTATTTTACTGGGAATTGGCGATGTTTCTAAAATTGTCATGATTACCTTGATTGTCTTCTATCAGATTGTTGTGACGACAAGGGATGCTGCACGTAATGTGCAGCATGAATATGTCCTCTCCGTGGAGTCCTTGCGGGCCTCAACCCTGGAGCTTTATAGGCATGTTTATTTTCCGGCCTGCCTTCCGTCCATTCTGACCTCACTAAAACTGGGCTTAGGAACGGCAATGGCCATCCTTTTCTTAGTGGAGACTTATGCGACTCAAGAGGGGATTGGCTATTTTATCATGAATTCCTGGAGCAGTTTAGCCTATGAAAAAATGTTTGCCGGGATCATCGCCATGGGTTTAATGGGATTCTTTATCTATCTTCTGCTCGATACCTGCGAAAAGTTCTTCTGCTCTTGGGTTAATCCATAACAATAGGGATAACCTAATTCTATTAAAAAACTATTGACACTTATAAAAAAAGAGAGTTTAATAGAAATCAAGAAATGAACTTAAGTTCATATTTTGAAATAAGCAGGAGGAAAATCTAATGGGTCGTAAATCCTTTTTCAGCTTTTTGTTGACCTTGGTTCTTGTCTTATCCCTGGTCACAGGATGCGGACAACAGAATACCGCCAACCCGGGAAACCCCCAATCAACGAACAAATTAACCATCGGGTCCATGAATATTGAAGAAAATCTGCCTATATTGGTTGCTCAGCAAAATGGCTATTTTGCTGAACAGAATCTGGAGGTCCAATTAATTCCTTTCCAGAGCCCGGTGGAGTTGCAAAGTGCTTTTCAGACGGGACAGCTGGATGGTATGATTACGGATATCATGATTGCCGCTTTGCTTAAAAGCTCGGGAGAAGATCTGCGGGTTACTTCTATAGCCCTTGGCGCAACACCGGAGGAAGGACGTTTTGCCATTATAGCCTCACCCGCCAGCAATGTTAAGACCGTTTCCGACTTAAAAGGAAAAAGTATCGGCATCTCCAACAATTCCATTATTGAATACGTTACAGATAAGCTCCTTTTAGAAGGAGGAGTCAATCCATCGGAAGTCAATAAGACGACGGTTGCGAAACTCCCTCTGCGTGTGGAAATGCTCTTGAGCAATCAGATCGATGCTATTGTGGTACCGGATCCTCAGATATCCTACGTGGTTTCGGAAGGTGCCAAAATCATTGCGGAAGACACTAAAGGGGAGAATCTTTCTCAATCGGTGACCATTGTCCGCAGTAACACCCTCAACGAGAAGAAAGATGCCTTAAACCGTTATTATCAAGCCTATACCAAAGGGGTTCAGGCTATCAATGCCTCACCGGATCAGTATAAGGAGCTTCTGGTTAAGAATGTGAACATACCAGAAAGCATCGCCGCATCCTACAAGGTCCAGCATTACTCTGAACCACAGCTTCCTGAAGAAAAGGACGTCAATAAGGTTCTGGACTGGCTTCAAGAAAAAGGACTGCTCAAAAATCCTGTAGACTATCCGAGCTTTGTCCAGTCAGGATTATACTAAAGTATATAGACCATAGCAGCTAAAAACAAAGCGGCGTACACGCTTTGTTTTTAGTTTTTTACACCTGCAATAGAATCATAGTATAATGTGTTAAGGGAGAGTGATCGATACGGAAAAACTATTGAAAGGGATCGTGAATTTCCGCAATGGGGATTTCGAGACTCATAAGCAACTTTTTAATGAATTGAAGGACAACCAAAAACCACATACCCTTTTTATTACCTGTTCAGATTCCCGCATCGATCCCAGTATGATTACGGGAACCTTGCCCGGAGAGCTGTTCATTGTACGCAACGTAGCTAATATTGTTCCCCCTTATCGGGAAACAACAGAATATGTAAGCACTACTTCAGCCATAGAGTATGCCGTACAAATGCTGGGAGTGGAGAACATCATCGTCTGCGGACATTCAAACTGCGGAGGTTGTTCAGCCAGTTTAAATGCACCGCATAAACTGGAAGAGCTGCCCCACACTAAAAAGTGGCTGGAGCTTATGGAATCTGTAAGAAATAGAGTCCTTACAGAATTCCCGGAGGATGAACCAAGGGTCCGCGAATGGATGATGGAGCAGATCAATGTGGTGGAGCAATTGCGGCATTTAATGACCTACCCGTATATTTATGAGAAGGTCATGGGCAGGCAGCTTCTCCTTAGCGGCTGGCACTATATGATCGAAACCGGCGAAGTTTTTATTTATGATCGCCAGGTCGGAGAGTTCCGCTTGGCTAATGGAAGTGAAACTGGTTATTGATAAAGGTTGGAGCGAAGGAACGTGATAGGGATGATCATTGGTTTTGGATTCGGGAATCCTATACAAAGCATACTTATGCTTCTCTTGACCTCATTGATAAGTTATATGATTTTTAAGACTATACGCCATCGCCAACGCAGAAATCCAGATCCCTATGAGGAAAGGGAAAGGCGCCGCCAATATTACTATGAACAACGTCAACGGGCCAGAGACTATGCCCGGGAATTTGATCTCACGGATGAGGAAATTGAAAGACGTTTAGATGAAGAATATGAAGAAAGCCAAGAACCACGCCATCCATAGTAGAAGGCGGTTCTTGGCTTTCGCTGTTTAATAGGCCGGTTCTATCCTCGAGAGGATGAGTCAAGTTTCCTTTATCCTCGAGAGGATAAGTCAACTAAACTTCAGGCGGAGTCACAACTCCACCTGAAGTAAGTTTCCTTTATAGATTCTGGAAAAATAAACGGGCAATATCCGCTCCACCAATAAAGGTGCCCATGGAGCTGCCGATATTGGCAAAAACGACGGTGAGGAGGATCCTCGTCACTTTATTATTCCAAAAGCCTTTGACGCTGAGAATATCTTCGGAAAGGTTCTCAAAATCCCTGACATTAGGACGTTTGAAATAGGCTTGGACCAACCCTGCAAACCAGCCGGCGGCGATGAGGGGATGCAAGGCCGCAATGGGGGCGGCAAGAAATGCCGTCACGATTGCCAGGGGATGACCAAAGGCCAGAGTAGTTCCTAAGGCAGAGAGAGAGCCCGTCCACAGAACCCAACTCAGGGTCTGTTGAATTCCCGCATCAGGATTGGAGTAAAAGGTATAAGCAATGATGGCGATAATCAGGGCAGGTATGGACCAACCGATAATTTTGGGGACAATAGATTTGGGAGGGAGCTCAGTTAAAGCCTTCAAATCATGTTCTTTATGGATTTCTTCTCTGATACCCGGAACATGAGCCGCTCCTAATACTGCTACGACTTTATCTCCAGGAGCTTCTTTGATTTTTTGGGACAAATATTGATCCCGCTCATCGATCAATGGGGTTTTAAGCTTGGGAAAGCTTTCTGTGAAATCCTTGAGCATACCATTGAGCATATCCTGAGATTTTAATTTTTCCAATTCTTCTTCGGAGATGGATTCATCATCAAAGATACTGAGGATAATTTCCATGAGAAGCTTGCATTTTCCCCAGAAGCCAACATTATGCCATATTCTGGAGAAGGTGATTTGAATATTACGATCAGCAAGTACCAAGTCGGCTCCCACTTCTTTGGCAGATTCAATCCCTTGCAGCATTTCCTGCCCGGCGTTGGTGCCAAATTCCTTGGCTAAACGCTTTTGGAAGGAGGAAATCGCCAAGTTCATTAAAAGCAGGGTCGCCTTCTTTTCCTTAATGATTTTAAAGATATCAGTTTCTTTCCATTGTTCCCCTTCGACAATGGACTTATAGCGTTGATCGTCCAGCTCAATACAGACGGAGTCGGGTTTTTCTGCTTCAATCACTTCTTTAACCAAATCGGCACTTTGCTTGGACACATGGGCAGTACCAATTAAGATAATTTCCTTGCCATCTAGGGTCAAGCGAGTCAAGTTTTCGTTCTCTATGGTCATAGATACCTTCCTTTTGTGTCTAGCTCGACAAATTAAGTTATTGCCTATCATTATACAACTCTTATTGTATCCTTTATAGAGCAAATTGTAAAAGAAAAGTGCGGGAATTATAACCCTATGCAAGGGAAACATAGTATTGAGATAATATGCTTGCCATCGTATGGAGCTATGCTAAAGGAGAAGAGGAATGAATAAGACTGGCAAATTTACGGTTGTGATTGCGCTGATCTTTGAGATGACTGTCCTTATCAATGGGATTTCGGCATTATGGGGAAAGCAGTGGGAGGATCTGGGTCTCTCGGCTTTGGCAATGGCCCTCCTAATCCTACCATTTTTACTCAACTATCTTGCCAATCGGGCGGAATTAAAGCTTCCGCCAGGATTTCTCTTGACCGGGGTTGTTTTCATTTTTCTTGCTCAATATTTCGGGGAGATCAGGAAGTTTTATCAAATGCTATGGTGGTGGGATATTTTTCTTCATGGAGCTTTTGGGGTTCTCTCTGTTCTATTTGCTTTGTATATTATGCAATCTAATTTTAAAAAAGTGAGCCAACTATCGGATTCAAGGTTCACTCTGTTTTTAGCGATACTTTCACTATGTTTTTCCATCGCTTGCAGTGCTCTTTGGGAAATGTTTGAGTTTACGGGAGATATTCTATTGCCGGTGAAAATGGTGAAAGGAGGCCTAGAGGACACTATGTCCGATCTGCTTAGCGGATCATTGACGGCTTTAATCACAGCAGCCGGTTATTATTTCATATGGAGGTTTCTTCATAGGGAAAAGACCAAGATCTAAAGTATGATTTTAGCGACTAGGCAAAAAATATCTAAATGTATGAGTGAAATCACAGATCGAATCGCTGCTAAGCCTTATGCTGGTCTTGTAGGAGAGTGATGCTATGAAAACCATCGATTTATCAAAGACCGTCTACGAAATATGCTCCGCAAACCCGGAAGCGGTGGCAATCATGAAAGAACTGGGCTTTAAGGATATCACCAATCCAGGAATGCTTAATACAGCCGGACGTTTTATGACCGTACCAAAGGGTGCGGCTATGAAAAAGATCAGCATGGAATATATAAAAGAGGTCTTTGCGCAAAATGGTTATGAAATTATTGAATAGGAGTGAATAGTATGAGTGAACTGATCAATAATCGCGGATATCGTCAAAAAGTATTAAAAGAGCTCATTATGGAATTGCACAACGGTCAACCTGTAGAAGAAGTAAAAGAACGTTTTGGTCAACTGATTGAAGGCCTTGCCGCAACGGAAATCTCCCAGATGGAACAAGCCCTCATTCAGGAAGGGATGCCGGTGGAGGAGATCCAGCGCCTCTGTGATGTCCATGCAGCTGTTCTGGGGACCTCCGTCCAGCAAATTCATACAGCGGATAAAGGTGAAGAGCAAGGGGGACATCCTGTCCATACTTTTCAATTGGAAAATCAGGCATTGGAAGCTTTATTGAAAAATGTCATTACTCCTGAATTAGAACGCTATGAAGCCAGCAGTGATCGGGAAGCTTTGGAAACTTTAAGCGCAGCTTTCCAGAGCTTGTGGGAAATCGACAAACACTATAGCCGTAAGGAAAATCTCCTCTTCCCCATCATGGAAAAACACGGAATTACAGCACCCCCTAAAGTCATGTGGGGAGTAGATGATGAAATCCGGGCAGTCATTAAAGAAACCCGTAAACTTCTGAGCAGTGAACCTCCCAATAAAGAGGAGATCCTGGAAAAAGCTAAAGAAGCAGTAACCCGGGTTCCTGAGATGATCTTTAAAGAAGAAAACATTCTTTTCCCCATGATTTTGGAGACATTTTCTGAAGATGAGTGGACTGCTATTGCTGAAGCCGGCCGTGAGATCGGCTATTGTCTGATTGATGAGCCCCAAAGAGTATGGAAGCCAAGCCATGTTCAAGGTCAGGGCAATGCTCGGAATGACGGTCAACAGGATCATAGATCCATTCAAGATGGATATGTAGAGCTTGACGCCGGAAAATTGCTTCCAGAAGAGATCAACGCAATGATGAACACCTTGCCTTTCGATATAACCTTTGTCGGCAGTGACGGCACTGTAAAATACTTCACTCAGGGAAAAGAGCGGATCTTCGCTCGTGCTAAAACCGTACTGGGACGCAGAGTAGAAAACTGCCATCCCCCCGCCAGCGTTCATGTGGTTGAAAAAGTGGTGGAAGAGCTTAGGTCCGGTAAGAAAGACCATGAAGATTTTTGGATTAAAATGGGGGATAAATATGTCTTGATTCGCTATTATGCAGTACGGAATGCAGAGGGTGAATATCTGGGAATTATGGAAATTTCCCAGGATATCAAGGATATTCAAGCGATTACCGGGGAGAAGCGGTTATTATCAGAATAAATGTCTTGAAAATGGCTGCCCTTTATGGAGTATGGGCAGCCATTTCTTGACTACTCTGCCCTGAAAAAGGGCCGGAAGTCAATTCTCCAGGATTTATGAATGGCTACTCTGTAACACTGTTTAACCAGGATTGAGCGTAGAAAATCCTGTATCCTAATGATATAATAGACCTTACACTAGTTAAGCTACGAACTATTTTAGGATTTAGGAGAATAACAATGCTTGACGAACGCGCATTGATTGCACTTTTATTGTCCTTCATTGCAGGGATGGCTACCTTATTAGGGGCTTTAATCATCTTTATCACTAAATCAAAAAACGAAAAGATCCTGTCAGCTTCTCTGGGCTTTGCTGCCGGGGTGATGCTTTCCGTCTCGTTTTTGGATTTATGGACTCAGAGCCAACAGTCCTTAATTCTATACATGGGACAAAAAAGGGGCTTGGTTCTTTCTGTAGCCTTTTTATTGTGCGGAATTCTCTTTGCTTTGGGTATCGACCACTTTGTTCCTCACGAAGAGCCTGACCCCAACGAAAAGGATAAGCCTCATCAGAATCTATATCGCGTGGGGTTTGTTTCCATGCTGGCTATCATGTTTCATAATTTCCCGGAAGGGATAGCTACCTTCAGTGCCGGTTATGAGGATTTAGCCATGGGTATTTCCATAGCGGTCGCTATTAGTATGCATAATATACCTGAAGGGATTACCGTGGCTATGCCCATATATTATGCTACAGGAAAAAAGAAAGACGCTTTTAAATACACTTTACTATCGGGGATGGCGGAGCCCTTAGGTGCCTTACTGGCTTTTTTGGTACTTCGTCCCTTCATCAACGGCTTTAACTTAGGGGCAATTTTCGCCATCGTGGCCGGAATTATGATTTATATTGCCATTGAAGAACTCATTCCCTCTTCCCGGCAATACGGACACCCTCGCCTGGCCTTGTTCGCTACATTTGCCGGAATTATCATCATGCCTCTCAGTCATATCTTTTAGTTCCATATGAATAAGTGTCATTTACCCATAGTGAAGCTGTCCCCCCTAAGCTCAGGCCTAGGGGGTTTTTAGATTTCCCGCGACTATAAGATAAAAAGATTATTATTTCTGATCAATAAATTAGAGAATAAAACAGCGCTAATGAATGGATAATAAGGGGTAAGTAATGAACATGTCGAGGGTGAAAAAATGAGTGAGGGTTTAGTTGTTGTTGTACGTTCGCTGATCGGGTTCTTTTCCCTGTTTATTTTTGCGAGAATTATTGGCAAATCTCAAATCAGTCAGCTGACTTTTTTTGATTATGTACTGGGGATTACGATTGGCTCCATGGCGGCTTCGTTAGCAACCGATCTGTCCAGCAGAGCGTGGCCCCATTGGGTGGCCTTGATAACATGGGCTGCTCTGGGATACATCATGGAAAAGATTACGGTGAAATGGCTTTATGCAGCTAAAGTTTTAGAGGGGGAGCCGGTCATCGTCATTATGAACGGTAAGATTATGGAAAATGTGTTAAGAAAGATGAACTATCGTGTAACCGAGATTATGGGACTTCTCCGCAACAAAGGAATTTTCGATGCCAATCAAGTGGATTTTGCCATACTGGAACCTAATGGCCAGCTCTCTGTATTGCAAAAGCCGGAGTATCTGCCTTTAACTCCTAAGGATATGAAGATGAAAGCTTCTTTTTCAGGCATTAGTTCTGAACTGATCTATGATGGTATAATTATTGAGCAAAATTTAAGGCAGCTTAAAAAAGATGAAAAATGGCTTCGTAAAGAGTTGAAAAAACAAGGGATAAAGGATGTATCGGAAGTGTTTTTTGCCTCCCTGAATCCCGCGGGCAGCCTTTATGTCGATCTTTATGAGGACCGCTTACAAAATCCTGTGGACATAGGGGATTATAAAGGACCTTACTAAGGAGAGAAAATTAATGAGAAAGTTTTTAGTGATTGGTATGCCGATAATTACCATTGCGTTCTTTGTTCTCATAATGCAAAGCGGAAATTATTTGAAAAATCCACTTGGAAATGAAATGGGGATACCGGAAAGGATAGAGCAGATTATCCAAGAAATCCAAACAGAAAATTGGGATTCAGCCAAGAATCATTGGGATAATTTATCTAAGGACTGGGATAAAGTCGTTAAGCGTGTCCAGTTTAGTGCGGAACGCAATGAGATCAATGATTTCACCGTAAGTATTGCCCGCTTAAGAGGAGCGATAGAGGCCCAGGATAAATCCAGCGGTCTGCAGTTGCTCTATGAGGCCTATGAACACTGGGAAGATCTTGGGAAATAAAAATGCCCTTCTGAGCTAGTAAGCCAGAAGGGCATTTTGTTTCATCTAATCCTTAGGAGGGATTAGCCACCGCTGGTAATGACGGGCATCAGCCCAGGTGTAAGATAGGCTTCCAGGAAGATAATCACCATAACGATAAGCAAAAGATAAACGGAATACTTGGCCGTTTTACGGAAGATTTCATTTTCTTTGCCAATCAATCCCGTCGCAGCACAGGCAATAGCAATGGATTGAGGGGAAATGAGTTTACCCATAGACCCCCCCAGCAAGTTTGCCGTGACGGTCAGAACCGGGTTCATACCAAGCTGAGTAGCGGTAACTTTTTGCAGCATTCCAAACAGGGCACCTGAAGAGGTCACGGATCCGGTAAGGAATACACCAAGCCATCCGAGAACCGGAGAGAAGAAGGGGAAAAGCATACCCGTCGAGGCAAAGGCTAAGCCAAGGGTAAAGGACATTCCGGAATAATTGGCCAACCAGGCAAGACCGAGGACGGACATAACTGTAATCAGGGAAAAAGCTAATTGTTTCATGGTTTTCCCAAAAACTTTGACGGCGGTAGAAGGAGATATTCTCAAAATAAACAGGGTGATGATAGCCGAGATGAGCATTGCCGTTCCAGCATAACCAAAAATATCCCATTTATAGCTGGCGGCATAGATCGTGGGTTCGGAGACTATGGGAGCGGCTTGCATAACAAAGCCGTGAAGACCCGGCCATTCTTTAATATTGATGAACCATTGGAGATCATTTGCGACAAAGCTCTTAAACTGGGGGGTTCCCCAGATTCCCATTAAAATCATGAGTACGAGATAAGGAGACCATGCTTTAAAGATCTGCCCGCCGGAGTACTGATGCTGAGCTACTTTGGGAACCTCCGGATCATTTTCAAAACGCCATAGGGTTTTGGGTCTCCAAACTCTAATGAAAAATGCCGTGGCGACTATGGAAACAACGGAACCGACTACGCTGGGCAGCATAGGACCATTAAATTTGGCCAGAAAATAGAAGGGGATGGCAAAACTCAGTCCACTCACAAGGGCTGCTGGAAGGACTTCTTTGGTCGCTTTCCAACCACATAGAACAAGAAGCATGGCAATGGGGATAATAATACAGAATAAGGACATATTGATAGCTAATCCATGAGCCAGTACAGCATCACTCATCGAGGTTACCTTGCCCATTGTAATAGTAGGCGTTCCCACAGGACCAAAGGGTACAGGAGGAACATTGGCAACCAAGCAGATTACAGCTGCCGGTAAAGCCGGGAAACCCAGACCGATAAGTATAGCGGCAGCTACAGCGACAGGAGCACCTTGACCGGCGGCCCCTTCCATGAAAGCAGAGAAGGAAAAGGCAATGAGCAGGGCTTGTAGACGTCGGTCGCTGGATAAGGAGGCAATAGAACCTTTGATGACATCAAAAGCCCCCGCCTCAACTGTCAGGTTATAAAAGAAGACAGCCGTAATAATGATCCAGCCAATAGGAAATAAACCATTCATAATACCAAGAATCGTAGCGGAGAACGCCACACTAACAGGCATGTCATAAAGGAGCACTACATCCACAAAGGCAATGATAAGAGTCAAAACACCGGCAATATGGCCCTTCATCTTCTTAATGGCCAACGCCCAGAAGAGGAAGAATATTGGGATAGCAACGACAAGGGCTGTTAGAAATAAATTGTCCCCAAGGGCAGTATAGTTTTGAGTCCATGTCATAAAGGATCCGCCTCCATCTTCTTCTATTCAGTTTTCATTAAAAAGAAAACACCTATGGTCCCATACACAGCCCTCCTTTGTTTTGATAGACCTTATCCGCAATTTAAGGATAAGCGAAGAAAATTAGGGTAAAGACTTGTAATTAGACGAAAGTGTTCGTTTTATAGTCATATGGCTGAATGGTCATACCATTAAAAGAAAGTGTACTCTTTCACTATTATTTTATATTTTTCCTGCTCATAGTCAATATAATTGTATCGACAATAATTCTATAATTATATAAAATTATCAATATTTCGACAGACAATTCACTATTACTACCTAAAACTCTTTATGGAAATTTGTGTGTATTCAAAACAATTCATGCGTATGGTATTATAGGAATGAAGTTTAATTTAATATGAATGATAAAGTTAACATAGGAAGGAACTTTTAGGTATGATGATAAAATCAAGAGACGCTAAAGATTTAATGGATAGTTTAATACCAATGGGAATGATTTTTGGCTGTGCTATTGGTGTAATTATTGGCATGTTTTTCAAACCAAGCTTTCTAGTATTTACAATTGCTTTAGGAACTGGAATAGGCTATCTATTTGGAGTCGCTGCTTTTGGAATTTATAGTAAGAAAGGAAAGTCATAGTTTGAGAAGATGAATAACAGAACTATATATACCTTAGAAGCATGCTAAATACAGCATGCTTCTTTTTGTCCAATCGATTGATCAATATAGTCAATAAAACATAAGCCCATGGAATGCCAGGTTCCATGGGCTTATCTAAAGGTCTGGAGCTTTTGAGCCTTATTTAATCCTTAGGTATAGGGGTAGTGAAATAACCATAGATTCCTTGGAAAATACCTGCCGCTACATTTTGGCGGAACGTTGGATTTTGGAGCCGCGCCTCTTCATAGGGATTGGATATGAAGGCTGTCTCGACAAGAATCGCTGGAATCTTTGTATTGCTTAAAACGTAAAATCCTAATTGCTTTACCCCCCGGTCTTTGGTGTTGATCGTGCTGATGAGGGAAGTGCGGACATTGCTGGCAAGATGAAGACTTTCGCCATTCTTGGGATTCGCCGATGAATAATAGACCGAGGTACCACTTACTTCAGAATTAGTAAAGGAATCATTGTGAATACTGATAAAAAGGTCGGCATTACAGGAATTGGCCAGAGCCACACGGGCCTTAAGATCCTCTAATTCCGTATATACCGGAGCAGTAGAGGGTGAACGGTCATCTTCGCGGGTCATCAGTACTTCCGCTCCCGCTTGAGTCAGGATATCTTTTAAAGCAAGGGCGATGGGTAAGGTGTTATTTTTCTCGTGGGTTTTGGATGGCCCCGAAGCCCCGGGATCCGGTCCGCCATGACCAGGGTCGATCATAATCACTTTTCCAGCTAAAGCGTACTCAGGAATACCGGCAAAAGGATCCACCAGGACTTCCTGGGAAGGATCATAATCGGTGTTGGCAGGCGGGGTAGGGTCTTCCGGGTTATTAGGTTCCTCTTCTTGTGGAGGCTCTTCGCTCTTGATTTCAGAAGGCAGGGCGGGGAATTCCCTCAAATTCTCCTTATATTTAGAAGATGCTTTGCCTTCAATAATGGACTGAGCCGTTGAACTAATTACTCCTGAACCACCTAAGATATAGACTGTCCCATTAACACTTAAATCTATGGTTATCTCAGGAAGAGTCTCTTTACTGGGGGGATTTGGGTTGGTATCAGGGTTTTTAGCAGTGGAGTCCTCTGGTGTATCGTCCTTGATATTTTCCACAATATCGACATACTCAGCGGATACCCAGCCGGTATGGGATTCAAAACTTATTTTGTACCACCCGTTTTGCTCTTCATTGATTTCAAAAAGGGTGTCCACCGGAACTGTCGTTATTTTTTCTCCGGTGGAGGAAGGGGAAGTTCTAAGGTTCAGACCATTGGCAGCTGTGATGATGCCATTTTTTTTGGCAGGTGGAGAGATTAATGATACATATTCTGCGGAAATCCAGCCTGTCTTGGATTCATAAGTGGTTTGGTACCAGCCGCTTTGTTCAGCGAGGATCTGAATGGTTGCGTTTTTAGGAATAGTCACTAATTTATCCCCGGTAGAGGAAGGATTATTTCTCAGGTTCAGGCCATTGTCGGCGGTAATCATTCCTTCGAGTTTTTTCGGCTCAGCAGGCGGCTTTGCAGGCTGGTTATCTGAATCCGATGAATTGATAAGGGTTAGATAGTCTGCAGCAACCCAACCGGCCTGGGAATCATAAGTGGTCTTATACCAGCCCTCTTGTTCCTCAAGCAGGGGGACTGTTGTTCCTTGGGGGATGGTAACAATCTTTGCTCCGGAGGAGGAGGGGCTTTCACGAAGGTTCAGTCCGCCGGAGGGTGTGATTTTCCCTTGCTTGGGCTGGGTCGCTGGAGTTTCCGGGCTCTGACGAGGGGGCTCCACTTTCATGTGTTCACGCATGTATGTATAAACAGGGGCTGGGATATCTTCTTTTTCGCTCAATAAAAGAGGAGCCTTATATTTTGCAGCCAGAACGGTTCCTGCTACCGCATCAGGAAAAGTAATACCCGATGCTAAGAAGAGATCGTCGGTTTCATAGGAATCCTTCACGAAAGAAATGACGGCAGCGTTGGTCTCATAACGATTCTGGCCGCCGAGGCGGGTTTCTATAGAAAAACCATGATTCGTAAGCCCCTCAGAAGGTATGGCATTCTCTCCGCCAATGACAATAAGTTGACTGGGTTGGGTTTCTTTCAGATAATTCAGGACGGATTCCGGCGTTTTTTTCGAAGTGAGGATGATGGGAATCTGCTTTATCCCGGCAAAACTTGCCGCCGATAAGGCATCAGGAAAGTCATCCCCATTGGCAAGGATAACGGTATCATTGGGAACCCGCTGGGCAAGGTGGATGGAGGTTTCGTAACGGTTTTGACCACCGATTCGTTCCACCGTGATCGGAAAATCGAATTTTCCCAAGTCCTCTTCAATGGTGGGTTTAAGCACTCCTGTTCCTCCAAGGAGGATCACCTTGCTTGGCTGCAGGCGTTTGATCTCGTCCCGAACCCTTGAATCCAAAGCGGTACCTTGGGTAAGAAGGATCGGAGCATTTAGACTAGCGGCAAAGGGAGTGGAGGCAATAGAGTCCGGGAAATCAGCATACTCGCAAAGAATTACAGTATCAGCTGAGGTCCAGCCCTTTTCAGATATACTTAGGGCTGTTCCAACCCGATCCTGGCCGGATAGTCGCTCTATCGGATAAGCCAAAGGGCTGGCGTAGACGCTTATAGAAGCACTTACCACAAGGGTAAATGAAGCAATTAGAGTAAAAATTACCTTTTTCACTATTTCATCCTTTCTTATGACCTTTTACGTCGATTATACCACACTATTTACCTGGTTTAGAACGAAATATGTAAAATAGGAAAAAAGGACCATACCTTATACATAAAAGGGTTCGGTTATCTCACATACTATCCAAGACTAAACTTTGGAGTGTGAAACTATATGAACCATAGTGAAGAAATACGGGCTTGGCAACGAATCGTTTATTACATCCTGGGCGTCATTGAAGTCTTGTTAGCTTTCCGCCTCATCTTTAAACTTCTGGGAGCAAATCCGGCCAGCGGATTTGTATCCGGAATCTATTCCTTGACGAATCTGTTGATGAGTCCTTTTCTGGGAATTTTCCACACCGCTTCTGCCCGAGGGGTTGAGACTCAGGCTATTTTAGAACCGGCTACCCTTGTCGCTATGATTGTCTATGCGGTGATAGGCTGGGGAATAGCTAAATTGATCGAGATTATGAAACGGCCCAATCAAAACCCAAAATAAAAAAGGCAGTTAAACATCAAAGGACATTACATAGTCACGATGACTCAATGTAATGTCCTTATTATTTCAACCTTATTGTTCTAAATAAGGATTGCAGGGGGCTATTTTTCGTCCTCATAAAAGGAAAATGTTTAGTGTTTAGCGAAAAAGAGAAAAATACTCCATAAAAAAACTGTATGGTATAATAGTAAAGCTTGCCACATTCATTTGATTGGCTATTTATGGTAGTATGATCAAGTTATCTATTTGCCGGTTTGACGAAAGGGAGGAAGTAGTTTGTCCATGGATTCAAAATATAATGCTGAATCGATTCAAGTCCTGGAAGGTTTGGAGGCTGTGCGCAAACGTCCGGGTATGTATATTGGTTCTATAGGGAGCAAAGGGTTGCACCATTGCGCCTGGGAAATCATCGATAATGCTATCGATGAAGCGGGGGCCGGTTTTTGCACCCGCATCGAAGTCACTCTCAATGCTGACGGCTCTTTGACCGTGCTGGATAATGGCCGGGGGGTGCCGATTGATATTCATCCTGTCAAGAAGATTCCGGCAGTACGGCTGGCCTTTGAGCAACTCCATGCCGGAGGGAAGTTTGACGGCCAATCCTATAAAACCTCCGGAGGCCTCCATGGCGTCGGGGCCAGCGTTGTCAATGCCCTGTCCTCCTTCTTAATCGTGGAAGTGAGCCGGGAGGGGAAGATCTTTCAACTGGAATATGAAGGCGGAGGGAAACTGAAATCCGATCTTAAGGTCATTAAAAAGGGGATTAAAGGAAGCGGTACGAAAGTCACCTTTAAGCCGGACCCGCTGATCTTTAAAGAGACCACATCCTTTAAGTTTGACACCTTGCGCAGCCGGCTGATGGAACTTGCTTTCCTTAATCCCGGCTTAATGATTGTGTTAACAGACCATCGCAAAGAGCCGAAAAGTGAAACCTTTCAATCCAAGAATGGAGTCATCGGCTTTGTTGAACACCTTAACAAAGAGTCCGATTACAACCCCGTACATAAAAAGCCTATCTTCTTCAAAGGAGAAAAGGATGAAATTATCGTTGAATGTGCGATTCAATACAACGATGGGGAAGATGAGCACCTTCGTTCCTATGTCAATAATATTCCCACGGATGAAGGGGGGACTCATGAGTCGGGATTCCGTACGGCTCTGACCAAAGTCTTTAATGCCTATGGCAAGAAAAACAACATCTTCAAAAAGGATGAAAGCCTGATTGGGGATGATCTTAAGGACGGCTTAACCTGCGTTCTTTCCGTAAAAGTCCGTGAACCCCAATTTGAGGGGCAGACTAAAACCAAGCTCTCCAATACAGAGGTGGAGGGTATCGTACAATCCCTGACCAATGAGGGGATCAGTACCTTCTTTGAACAGAATCCGGCCGTGGCCAAGGATGCCATCAATCGGGCATTGACCACTTGTCTGGAGCGTCTGGCGGCTAAGAGAGCCAAGGAGTTGAAGAAGAAAGCCCGGGACGCTGAAGTCAAAGCTCTCAGCGGCAAATTAGCTGCCTGCAGTGAAAAAGATCGCAGCCGCAATGAACTCTTTCTTGTGGAGGGGGATAGTGCGGGCGGCTCGGCCAAGACTGGAAGGGATCGCCGTTTCCAGGCTATTCTTCCTTTAAGAGGGAAGGTCATTAACACCTATCGGGCCAAGATGGATAAAGTCCTGGAAAATGAAGAGATCCGCAGTATGATCACAGCCATCGGAGCAGGTATCGGTAAAGAATTTGAAGTGGATAAGTCCAACTACGCCCGTGTCTGCATCATGACCGATGCCGATATTGACGGAGCTCATATCCGGTGCTTGCTGCTTACCTTCTTTTATCGCTATATGAAACCCCTTATTTTAGGAGGGAAAGTCTATATCGCTCAAGCACCTTTGTATAAGGCAGAAAAGGAAAAGGGTAAGGTGGTCCGCTACGCCTATGACGAGGCTGAGCTGAAGGATGCCTTAAAGGAATTGGGTAAAAGCGCCAAGATTCAACGGTATAAGGGATTAGGGGAAATGAATCCGGAACAGCTCTGGGAGACCACCCTAAATCCTGTCAATCGCCGCATGATCCAGGTGACCATCGATGATGCTTTGGAGGCGGAGCGGAAACTGAAGATCCTCATGAGCGAACAAGTGGACCCCCGCCGGGAGTTCTTAATGGAAAATATCGTATTTACGGAAGATGATATGTAAATTCAACTTGAGGTGAAAGAATGAGCATTCCTGAAGAAAATATAACCCAGCGCTCCCTGGAAGAAGTTCTGCCGGAGAGCTTTCTGGGCTATTCCAAACATGTGATCTTACAGCGGGCTGTTCCTGATGTCCGGGACGGCCTCAAGCCTGTTCACCGGCGGATTATCTATGCCATGGACGAGCTGGGTATGAATCCTGATAAACCCTACAGCAAATCCGCCCGCCTGGTAGGGGACTGCATGGGAAAATATCACCCCCATGGGGATTCCTCCATCTATGATGCCGCGGTACGTATGGCCCAGCCTTGGGCTACCCGCTATCCTTTGATTGACGGACAAGGGAATTTTGGCTCCATCGACGGGGATGGTGCGGCGGCCATGCGTTATACGGAGATGCGCATGACTCCTCTCTCCCAGCTGATGACCCAGGATATTGAAAAGAACGTTATTCCTTTCAAGCCTAATTATGATCAGCGCCAAAAAGAGCCCATCGTCTTACCCAGCCCCTTCCCGAATCTCTTAGTGAACGGCGGCTCGGGAATCGCCGTGGGCATGGCCAGCAATATCCCTCCCCATAACCTGCGGGAGGTCGTAGCAGCCCTGATCTTCCAGATCGATCATCCAGATGTCACTTTAGAACAGTTGATGGAAAGGATCAAGGGACCGGATTTTCCTACCGGAGGCCTGATTATCGGTTCCCAGGGCTTTACCGAGGCTTACCGGAGTGGCCGGGGGAAAGTGATCATGAGGGGAAAAGCGGTCATCGAGTCCGGGAAAAACGGCAAAAATCTCATTGTCATTACCGAGATTCCTTTCCAAGTCTCCAAATCCACCTTGGCTGCCAAAATTGAAACTCAAGCGGAAAATGGCAAGATCGAAGGAATCAGTGAAGTCCGGGATGAATCAGACCGGGAAGGGATACGCCTTGTGGTGGAGTGCAAAAAAGACGCGGATCCCAAACAGATCCTGAAGCTTCTCTATAAATATACCCAGCTCCAGGAAACCTTTGGTATCATCAACCTGGTCATTACCGAAGAAGGAACACCCCGGGTATTGGGGTTAAAAGAGATTAATCGGTCCTATCTTCAGCATCGCAAAGAAGTAGTTATACGCAGAACGGAATATGAACTGGAAAAGGCCAAAGCCCGGGCTCATATCCTGGAAGGTTTGGTCATCGCCATTAATAATCTGGATGAAGTCTTACATATCATCCGTTCCAGTAAAACTCCAACCCTGGCCAAGGCTGGTTTGATCACCCGGTTTGAATTCTCCGAGGCTCAGGCCCAAGCCATATTGGATATGAGGCTTCAGCATTTAACCAATCTTGAGCTGGATGGTATCCGCAAGGAATATGCGGACATCTTAAAACTAATCGTTGAACTGGAGAGCATTTTGGCTGATGTGAACAAAGTCTATGCTATCATCAAAAATGAACTTAAAGAGATCGCTGATAAATACGGGGATGATCGCCGCACTTTGATTCTTCCTGAGGATGCGGGGGACGACATCGATTTTAGCGCCTTTGAAGAGCCGGAAAAACCCATGGAAGTCTTACTGACGAAGAAGGGCTTCATCAAACAGATGCCCACCCCAACCCGGAAGAGCCAGATTAATGCCGTTGCTTTTGCCTTTAAAGACGGGGATGTAATATCGGAACAGCTGTCCTGTACATCAAAGGATACCCTCTTTTTCTTCACCCACAATGGCAAATACTATGATGCCAAAGCAAAATTAGTTCCTGAAGGAGGAGCCAAGGATAAGGGAAGAGCCGTCAATAACCTGTTCCCCTTGCCGGAGGAAGAGCGCATCGTTGCCATGCTTTCCTTAAGAGAAGGCAAAGAAGGACAGCACTTTGTCTTTGTCACCAGGGATGGGCAGGTCATGAGAAGTCCGGTAAAAGATTTCCTCAACGCAAGAACTCCCGAGGCCATGGGCTTAAAGGACCAGGATGAAATCATTAAGGTATTCCTCAGCGAAGGGGAAGGAGATCTGTTCTTAGCAAGTTTTCAAGGCCAGGCCATACGTTTTGCCGAGGCTGAAGTGAATCCCATGGGCCGGAAATCCCGAGGAGTGAAAGGCATGACCTTAAACGCAGAGGACTATGTGGTGGATGCCCTCCTGATTCAACCCGCCGCTGACGGGGAGGAAGGAGATCTGATCACGGTGACTGAGCAAGGATATGTTAAGCGGACTTCCTTTGATGAATATAAACCCCAGGGCCGTGCCGGACGAGGGATAGCCATTGCCAAGATTGATGCTGAAAAGACAGGGTATCTGGTCTCCTTGATCCCTATCGGACCTAAAGAAGATAAGATCCTGCACATCATTCAAGCCGGCGGTACGGTGACCCATGTGGAAGCCCAATCCCTGAAGAGGGAGTCCAGGGTAAAGAGCGGGGCCGGATTGGTCAATGTGATTATTAATGATTATATCGTTCATGTAGTATAGCCAAGTATTTGGAAAGGCTGGACGTTCTTTGTCCGGCCTTTACTCTTACCCTTACCCTTAACCTACATATCCTCATGGACAATAATAAAAATAGTCTGGGAGGGGAGGAGGTTTGGGAGATATGTTGAATGAAGAAAGTAGCGACTTTCAGTATGATCCCTAAAGGACTGGAGAGTGATAGAATGAATCAGGATCTCAACGCAAGGCTGGCCCAAGCCCAACAAGGTTCAGCCCGTCTGCAGAAGATTGATGCCATGCTTAAGGAGTTGCGAGGGGAGCTCCAGGAACTCGAAACCCATGAAAAAAAGCTGAAAAGGATTCTGGAGCAAGAGAATATTGATGTGGAAAAGCTGGAAAATAAAGGTCTGGCCGCTTTTTTCTACTCAGTGATGGGAAATTTAGAGGAGCGGATCGAGAAGGAGCGGAGTGAGGCCCTTGCGGCCAGGCTTAAATATGATCAAGCTTTGAAAGATATTGAAGAAGTCCATTCCGGTATAGCCAAGCTCTCTTCTGAGCGGTTGAATTATGTTGACTGCCCCTTAGAATATAAGGATCTCTATGCCCAAAAGCGAAAAATGCTCCTGGAAGAGAAGGGAGCAAAAGCTCAGGAAATCATTGCGCTTACTGATGAGGTATCTCACAGGCGCATTAATCTTAAGGAAATTAATGAAGCCATTGCGGTGGGAAACCGGGTTCTCGATAGTCTTAACAATGCTCTGGGTAGTCTTTCAAGTGCGGAAGGGTGGGGAACTTGGGATCTTCTCGGCGGGGGAATGATTTCCGGTCTGGCTAAGCACTCCCATATTAATTCTGCCCAAGCCGAGATTGAGAAAACCCAAAGTCTCTTACGTCAGTTTAGAACGGAGTTAACAGATATCCGCATTGGCACGGACTTAAATCTTAAAACAGAAGGATTTATCAAATTTGCCGACTTCTTCTTCGATGGAATCATTGCGGACTGGTTTATGCAAAGCAGAATTAATGAATCCCAAGCCAGCGTTGAAAACATTAAACACCAGGTGCAAATGATTATAGAAAAACTGCTGGAAATGAAAGCACACGAGAGCGAATGTCTCCAACGGCTTGATGGGAAAATAAGTGAACTCATTGTCAAAGGATAGGTAAGATTGATGGTATAGAAATACCACCGGCGGTAAAGATAGTGAAGATATAAAGAGGTGATTGCTATGCCCTTGGTTTATTCTATCTTTGTCCCTCATCCGCCCCTCCTTGTCCCTGAGATAGGACAGGGAGAGGAAAGAAAATGCTCAGCTACTCTGGAAGCTTACCGATATCTTGCCAGGAGCTTATATGAAGCTCAGATCGACACCGTTGTCCTCGTTTCTCCTCATACTCCTCTCTTGCGGGATGGAGTCGTCATTCTTCAGGATGAGACCCTTAGAGGGGATTTCGCCCAATTTGGAGTGCCTAAAGTTAAGTTGTTATTTTCCAATAATCAACTCCTGGCCGGAACTTTAGCCAAGGAACTGCCCGGAGGGGTGCTCACATCCGGAAAACTGGATCATGGAGCTCTTGTCCCCTTGTATTTCCTACAGGAAGCAGGTTGGGACGGTAAGCTTGTGGTAATGAGTATGCCCTTGGAGAATCCTGAAGGCTATGGGGAGATCATCCGTGATATTCTCAAAAGTTATGCCGAGCCCATTGCCCTGGTAGCCAGTGGAGATCTTTCCCATCGCTTAAAAAACGATGGTCCCTATGGATTTCATCCTTCGGGTCCTCAATTTGACACTAAGATTTTTGAAGGGTTATCCAGAGAGCCCTCTGCCATCAAGAAGATCCCCCGGGACTTGGCCGAGGAAGCCGGGGAATGCGGTTGGCGGAGTTTGCGCCTGGCCTTAGCGGTACAGCAAGGGTTGCCCAGGGTTCTTTCCTATGAAGGACATTTCGGGGTGGGATATCTCGCAGCTGAACTGTACCAATCCTCTCCTTTACCCCAATGGGCCAGACAATGCCTTGAAGCCTATTTGAACAAGGGCACGACTCAAGGACTCACAGTTCCCGATGTCCCCTTACTGCAGCTGCGGCGCCCCTGTTTTGTAACCCTTCACAAAGATGGGGATTTGCGCGGCTGTATTGGAACCACTGCTCCCTATCGGGAAAATCTGGCTCAAGAAATTGAGCATAATGCGATTGCCGCCGGAAGGGAAGATCCCCGCTTTTGGCCGGTGGAAGCAGAGGAATTACCCTTCCTGACGATTTCTGTGGATGTATTGGGAGAGATGGAAAAAATCAGCGGTATGGATGAGCTTGATCCCTGGCGTTATGGTGTAGTCGTACGGGGACGGGGAAGAACTGGGCTGCTGCTCCCCCGCTTGGAAGGAATCAACACAGCCCAGGAGCAAGTGGACATAGCCAAGCGTAAAGCTGGATTAGGCCCGGATGAGCCGGTAGAAATGTGGCGGTTTGAGGTCGTTCGCTATTTTGAGTGATCATTCATCATCATCTGATGTAACTGATGCAAAGGAAACGAGGTAAGGGTTATCCATGGAAGGAAAAACTGCAAGCTGCCTGCTTTGTCCCCAGAATTGTCAGCTTCGTTCAGGACAGGTCGGGCGTTGTCATGTGCGGGGAAACAGGGGAAATGGTGTGGAATCCCTTAATTATGGGGAAGCAGCATCCTGGCACCTTGATCCCATCGAGAAAAAACCTTTGTTCCATTTTCATCCGGGAAGCTGGGTATTTTCTGTGGGTGGCTTCGGCTGCAACCTTAACTGTACCTTTTGCCAAAACTATGAAATTTCTCAATCCCAGCAAAGGGGATTGCGTGTTACACCGGATGAGCTGGCAGAACAAGCCCGGGGTTCTTTGGGCTTATGTTTTACCTATTCGGAACCCACCACTTGGTTTGAAATGATCCGGGACACAGCCCCCCTTGTTCATAAGGACGGTGGTAAGGTGGTATTCGTCAGTAACGGAACCATCGCTCCGCGATATGTAGAAGAGCTTATTCCCTTAATCGATGCTGTAAACATCGATATTAAAGCGTTCAATGAAGGATTCTACCAAAAATTCTGCAGCGGCAAACTGTCCTGGGTTCTCGACACGGTAGAACGATTAGCCGGGCGCGTCCATCTGGAGATCACGACCTTAGTCATTCCTGAAGCCAATGATGACCCTAAAGAGCTTCGGGAATTAGGGAGATGGCTTCGCAGACTCAATACCCCTCTGGCTTGGCATCTAAGCCGTTATTTTCCGGCTTATAAACTCAATACTCCGCCCACGGCTCCCCGAAAGCTGATGGAACTTTGGGAAATTGCCAAAGAAGAAATAGATTACGTCTATATGGGAAATATCGCTGGGGGAGAGAACACTATTTGTCCTCAATGTGGGAAAAAGGTGATTTTACGGGAGAACTATCGAATCCGGAATCTTCTCCACAACGGAAATTGTCCTTTTTGCGGTAAAGAAATTTTTGGTGTGGGGCTATAATTTGAACTGCACCGCATGGATCGGAAGCCAATTGAGGAAAAATTGACCAGAATATGAAACAACTTTGCATTTACCTTTAAGTCGCCTCTCCTTATACTTAAGGACAAGCTTCCTTAATCAACGAGGAGAGGAGTATTTTTTTTGAAGAATAGAATTGTGTTTCTGCTTAGTGTCACACTCGTGATGGTTCTGGTTAGCGCTCAGATTACTCAGGCCGCTACCCCATTGCTTAAAGTTGGCTCAAGAGGTTCGGCTGTAGTAACATTGCAATCGAATTTGAAAACCCTTGGCTATGAGGTGGGTGCCGTTGATGGAATTTTTGGTGCCAAGACAAAAACAGCTGTTCAGGCTTTCCAAAAGAATTCCCGGATTCAAGTGGACGGAATCGTTGGACCTAAAACCCAACAAGCATTGACCAAAGCCTTGAGCTCCAAAAGTACCACGAATCGTTCCCTTAAAACTCAAAAGATCTTATCCACAGCCAAAGGTTATACCGGTGTCCCTTACCTCTGGGGCGGGACGACACCTTCCGGCTTTGACTGTTCCGGATTTACCCAATATGTATTTAAGAAAAATGGAATTACTCTTCCGCGGACCAGCAGCCAGCAATACCAAACAGGTACCGCTGTGAGCTTTAACTCTTTAATTCCAGGGGATCTGGTCTTCTTTAATTTCAACTCAGGCAGTGTTGTCAGCCATGTGGGGATCTACCTGGGAGACGGACAATTTATCAGTGCGACATCCGGTAAAGGTGTCATCACTTATAGCTTTACACCCTATTGGAAAAATGCTTATGTGGGAGCAAAAAGAGTGTATTAGTTGAACCAAGATAGCAAAAGGGGTTGTCGGCAGGCAACCCCTTTATTTATTTTCAATCGCTTATATAGAGATGTTTTGGAGGAGTATTTAAGAAGGTGTTGAATTATAATAAAATAGTCTAGTCTATAGATTGTAAGGTGGAGTTAAAATGGGTCTAGGTGTGAAAGTCCGCGATTTCCGCAAACAACGGGGATTAACCCTTCAGGCTTTGTCAGATCAGTTGGAAGTTTCCTGCTCTTTTCTCAGTGCTGTTGAACGGGAGATAAAAAAACCTTCTGTAGCTATGGTGCGAAGAATTTCCGAAGTATTGAACATTTCCCCCACTTATCTTCTGGATAGTGATACAGAAAAGGTTTATGGAGAAAAAATAAAGTTTATCAGACAAGGTAGAAGTCTCTCCATAGAAGAGTTGAGTGAACTCTCGGGAATATCCCCTGAACTTATCAGAGCTTATGAAGAAGGCTCCGACAAGCCGGATTTTGAATCCCTGAACACGTTGGCCGAGGTACTCAATGTTACGGTGAGGTATTTTCTGGAAAAGTCAGCCGATAAACTATCCATCGGTGGGAGAATTAAAAGAGAAAGGGAAAAATTGGGGCTAAAAAGTTCCACATTGGCGGATAAGGCAGGAGTCAGTCCGTCTATGATAAGCCAGATTGAGAATGATCAGGCGGAACCTTCCCTTGATACCCTGGAAAGTATTGCAGAAGCATTAGGGGTATCTGTCTGTTACTTTCTCTTAGAGCAGGAAGACGTGGAAAATCTTTTATCTTCTCTTAATCCTGATGTTTTATCCCTATTGGGTGATCCCAGGGTTCAATCTGTATTAAGAGCCGTTCGGGATTTTGAAGCCGGAGATTTGAAATTTATCCTTAATTATATTCAGTTTTTCAAACGCAACAGAGCTCTGCTGTCCTCTAAAGCGGAGAAAGACCATAACAGTTTAAGTTCAGATTAGATAAAAGCTGCCGGGAGGCAGTTTTTTTAGTGAGTAGTAAAATCTGAAAATTTCATTTTATCTCTAAAAAGCGGAAGGAGAATAGGGTTTACCGTCGAATAGCTAAGTATAATTTAGTTGGGGTTGAATTAAATTGAACCTTGGTTCAAAAGCAAGTTTTTGCTGATCGTTCAACCTTAGACAGAGAAGGGGGGATCAAATTTTTTTGTATAATAATTTAATATTAGTGAAAATACTTTTAACCTCAAAAAAGGATGTGATTGCTTTTGGGATGAAGAACCTTGCGGAAAGATACTAGGGGTAGGGGTGTATTCAAAGAGTATAAGGAGGTTTTGTTCATGAAAAACAACCTGACAACAGGTCAAATGAATAAAATTCAAAGATTGTTGGGAGACCGCGCTCGTTTTGATAAGATTGAACGGTTGGTTTATTCACATGATATGGGGATTATGCCGGAACAAATACGCTCTTTGATCCGTTGCCTTCCAGACGCAGTTGTTCAGCCCATCAATGTGGATGAAATTATTGAGATTGTAAAAATGGCCCAAACAGAAAAGATTCCCATAGTTCCGAGAGGAGCAGCAAGTGCCGGTTTTGGAGGAAGTGTCCCTGCCAAAGGGGGAATTGTTCTCGATCTTGTGCGAATGAATAAGGTGCTGGAGATCGATAATAAGAAGGGGACGGCAACTGTTGAACCTGGGGTAATTTGGAGTAACCTGGAGTCGGAGCTGGTAAAGCAGGGGCAGACGTTGAGAACCTATCCCTCCAGTTCGAATAGTTCAACGGTTGGAGGATGGGTAGCTCAAGGGGGATGCGGCTATGGCGGTTACGAATATGGGGAGTGCGGGGAAAATATTGTCTCCGTTGATGTTGTGCTGCCGACAGGAGAATTGAAAACTTTTGCCGGTGAAGAAATAGCCAATGTCTATGGTTTATGTGGAACTACAGGTATCATTGTGAAAGTTATCGTTAAACTAAGGGAGATCGATGAAGAAAGAGTGATGCTTTCCTCATTTCCAGACTTAAAAAGTGCGGCAGATTTTCTTACCAATTTATCAAAAGCCAAGGTACCGGTATGGAATGTAGGTTTTTCGACACCCTCATTTACGGCTTTAAAGCAAAAAGCCCAGGAACACTATTCTCTTCCGGAAGACGAATATTTGGTCACCATAGTATTTCCAAAGCACCGCCGATCAGCGGCGGAAAAGCAGGTTAAGGAATTAACAGCGAAACACGGCGGGAATGTAATGCGGGACAAACTGGCTGAAGAAGAGTGGCGGGAAAAGTTCTATCCTATGCGGTTTAAAAAGTTAGGTCCTACCTTTGTTGCCAGTGAGGTTGTATTACCGATCGGCAAACTGGCCCAATTTGTCAGTGAAGTAGAAGAAAAATATAAAGGTGAGTTTGCCATGGAGGGCACCATGGTCGGAGTGGGGGAGATCTCCCTTCTTGGTTTTATGCTTACAGATGAAAGAAAATTAGGTTTTCCCCTTGCCTATGCTTGTGCCCTGGATGTCATTGATGCGGCGGAAAAAATGGGCGGAAGGGTCTTTACCCTGGGTATGTATTTTACAGATCGGGCCAAATCTTTTTATGGACAAAAAGAACTGGAGAGGATATGGGAATATAAACAGTCGATTGACGCGGAAGGAATTATGAATCCGGGCAAGGTCATACCTCCATCATTGGATAAACAATCTCCCATCAAAATGCTTAGCGGGGCGATGAAGATTGCTAATGCGGGAAGTGGTGTGATCGGTTTAGCCGGGCGTTTATTAACGAAATGGCAAAAGGGAGAATTCAGTTCTCCTTTGGAGGAAGACTTGACGGATGATACTTTTGCTTGCGCCATGTGTGGATACTGCCGAAATATTTGTACTGTATTTGATGCTGTGCCCTGGGAAAGCAATTCCCCAAGAGGAAAATACTTTATTCTCAATCAATATATCAAAGGCAAGATCAAGCTGGATGATGAAGTGGGGAGGGCTCTTTATCCGTGCACAACCTGTAAAAAATGTGATACAGTCTGCCAGGTGCGTTCCCATAATGCTCATCATTGGATGTCTTTGCGTTATGAATTCAGCAAGAATAAACTTCATAATACAGGCTTAGAGATCATTCGCAATAATGTTTTGAATATAGGTAATTTCTGGGGAGTGCCGGGAAATGAGCGATTGAATTGGCTGGATGTGCCGGTACAAACTCACGGCAAACTTGCTTATTGGTCCGGATGCTGGGCCAGCACCATTATGGACACTATGGCGCAAAATAGTACAAGAATTTTAAATGCATTGGAGATACCCTTTGTTCATTATGGAGAAAAGGAACAATGCTGTGGACTGTATTTGTCTCTGGGCGGATACAAAGAGGATTTTCAGACTATAGTCCGCAGAAATTTAAATATGTTTAATGAATCCGGCGTTGACACGATTCTTTTCTCATGTCCCGGATGTTACGCTACCTTTAATGAGAATTATCGGCAAATAGCTATGGAATTAGGCCTGGAGTGCACTATACGTTTCAAGCATATTGCGGTGTATTTAAGTGAATTGATTGGAGAGGGTCGACTTAAATTCAAAGTGCCGGTTCATAGTACGGTGACTTATCATGACTCCTGCCATGTTGGCCGCTGGTTCGGCCATTATGACGAGCCCCGCAATGTGCTTCGGGCTATTCCCGGCTTAGAGCTGCGGGAAATGGAGCATATTAAAGAACAGGGGCTTTGTTGCGGGTTGGTATCAGCCTTTGACTCTTTGGCTTCTGTTTCTCATAGTGGCATGAAGAGGGTCCAAGAAGCAGAGAATACAAAGGCCGAATGGCTGGTTACCAATTGTGCCGGTTGCGGCTCTCAGTTTAACGCGACGTGTCATGCAATGGGGACGAAAGTTCAGCAGGCAGACCTGACGGAATTGGTGTCTAAAGCACTGGGAATTCCCGCAGAGGATCCTTCGGAAAAGGTTGGAGCTTATATGGTTCAATGTGTAGAAATGCTCAAAGATAGTGTCCTTACCCCTATCGTTGTTCCGGCTGAAGTCAGAAAATAGGTGAGTATCTCCTTTTAGACTAGTTTATTAACGGCTCTTTTCTGAGCTCATTCAGGTGGTCTGATCCTGAATGAGCTCTTTTATTATATAAATCTGAATATAAAGACAAAAATTTCTTGACATAAAGAATATTCGTATTATTATAAAGAATGAGACATAGATTTGTATAGACATATATTCAAGTTCTGGGAATAACGATATTAGGAAAGGAGGGTAAATGTGTAAAAGTACTCAAATTAAATGCTGAGAAGCAATAAAGCTCCGACTCAGGATCCGTTGTAAGATTTACTGGAAAGGATGGTAAGTATGAGTGAAAAGAAACAATCCCTAGTATTATTGGCCATTTTTTCATTTGCCTTTATCGCGATGGGCGTTGGAACGATTACACCTGCCATAGCTGCGATCGGAGCAGCCTTTCCCCACGTTGGATTCAGCACTCTCTTATTAGTTTCCACTATTCCTTCCCTTGTTTCAATTCCGGTAGCCATTATCGGAGGCAGCATTGCCGGGAAATCGGTTAAGTACAGAACTTTAGTGCTTTTTGCAGCATTGATGTTCACTATCGGCGGTATAATTCCTTATTTCTTATCGAATTTTACTTTGATTCTGGTATCCAGAGCGTTCTTCGGCCTGGGTTTGGGTCTGATCATGCCCCTCAATACTGCCCTGATTTTCAATCTTATCCCACCTGACAAGCAAGCAAACATCATGGGGATCAACGGAGTTGTCATGAATATCGGGGGTATTGTCCTTCAATTGCTGGGCGGAGTTTTTGCCTCAATCCAGTGGAATTACAGTTTCCTCGCCCACGCTTTTGGTTTAATTACATTTTTGATCACTCTATTTTTCCTGCCTGAACCTAAAAAGCATGAACTTCCTGCAGGTACGGAAGATGCGCCGGCTGAAAAACTGAAAATGCCTGTTTCGATCTTTGGCTGGGGAATTGCCTTTGGGGTTGTCACCATCTTGGACTACCCGTCCTTGACCAATATGTCTTCTGTTCTTGAAACTATCGGAGCCAATTCTGCAGTTGCCGGAATAGTCTTGATGTTCATGACCATAGGTGGTATGTTGGCAGGGATAGTCTTTGGTAAAGTATTCAATAAGATTGGTCGTCAAACTCTCTCTCTCGGGCTCGTCTTTTTCATCTTATCTCAGGTCCTGTTCGCCTTTAGTCAAAGTGTACCGCTCTTTATTGTTGGTGAAGCTTTGATGGGAATCGGCTTAACCCTTTCTATGACTTCCATCAATATGATGGCTGGAGCTTCAGTACACCCCAGTCAGACTCCAATGGCGATGTCTATCATTGTAACCGGCATGAATCTGGGTGGTTTCCTCTCCGGCTATATCTACGCTGCCGTCATGGGGGCATTGGGCATCACCACGCTGAGATTCCAATATTATAGCGGTATGGTCGGATTTACAGCTCTGCTTGTATTCTTCTTGATTCTCTTTTCCGTCAAAAAGCGGGCGACCCCGGTTGGTCCCTCCCAAGCAAGTTCTCATTAAATTTTAAAAAAGAATAAAAAGCTACGGGGTCTTCGGAAACCGCAGCTTTTTTTATAGGGTTTATACTTAATATCCAGCAGGACTGAGGTCTAAGAGTAAGGCAAAATCTTCATCGATGAAGATTTTGAATTCTTTTCGCCCAAGGCGCCACCCATCACCAGTCTGTACTCCTGGCGAATATCATATATCTTCCCGGGTTTTTAATATAGTATATGAAGTTGGCCTATTGATGTGACAACCTAATCCAAGAACAGCCAAATTTTTCGATTTCATAGACAATGATTGATGGTTTCTAGTTTGAAGGAAAAGTTAGATTTACGAAGAATATCTTTATAAAGAGTGCAAAAACTCTATGTTGATGAGATGTGACAGAGGGTTTGGGACATCGGGAGAATAGTCATGCATTAACCCGACATCGCAAACCCTCTGAACATTATGAGATTGTGGTTATTAATCTATGGTTAGGAAGGAAGGTTGAACATGTGAAGTCAATTCAGCTTAAAAATGGGCAACTCATTTTAATCAGAGAAGCAGTGAAAGAAGATGCTCAGGAATTAGTTAACTATTTACACAAGATTGGTGGCGAATCCGATTTTCTGACCTTCGGATCCGGAGAGCTTAGTATATCAGCAAATGATGAGGAATCCATTATTGAAGAAAGTCGCAATGCCAAGAATAAGATTATGCTACTTGCCTTAGTCGACAACAAGGTGATTGGATGTTTGAGCTTTGTTAATGGGGCAAGGGCACGAACCCAGCATACCGGAGAGTTTGGACTTTCGGTCTTAAAAGATTATTGGGGGCAAGGAATTGGCAGCGCTATGCTGAAAGAATTGATTCGATGGGCAAAGGATTCGAATACGATTAAGAAGCTCAATCTTCGGGTTAGAAGTGATCACGCTAAAGCGATTGAGCTATATAAGCGTTTTGGCTTTGTTCAGGAAGGAATGATTACAAGAGAACTTATGATTTCGGAGAAATTTTATGATTTTTGCTGTATGGGCTTATGTATAGATTAAAGGCTTACTCATGTGGAGTATCAGAATAATTCTTTGTAAAGGATGATTTGCTTGTTGAAACTATACGCTATTTATACTCTAACTGGTGATGAGGAGAGATTTTTGGGGCAAGCCTATTTAACGGAAAAGGACCTGGAGGCCGTTGAAGAAAGTTTTACCGGGCTGCTTAAAGCGGAATATCATATTACCCTTACAGACGGAGATCGGGTTAATGTCAGTACCATCGACTCAATCGAAGAGATTGCTGATGACGGGGGAGAATGAGATCATCGAAATTTAATATGCTCAGCTGCTCGTCTTAACTGCTCATCCAGAACTTTGGCATAGATTCTTGTGGTTCTAGGGTCGCTATGACCAAGAGCGTCCTGAACGATGGCCAGGTTTTCTGTTTCACGCAGCAGGAGGGTCGCAAAGGTCGAGCGCAATTTATGAGCACTGAAGCTCTCCGTATTATGACCAAAGTTTTGGAGAATGGTCATATACTTTTTGATCAGATCCTGGATAGCTCTTTTGCTCATGCGATTGCCCTGGATCGAAAGAAAAAGGGCATCGGTTTGTTGGATGACATAGCGAGGGCGTTCATTCTTAATATAATCCTGTATGGCCGTCGCGACTTCGGCGTTAAAATAGATGTTGGTTTCTTTATTTCCTTTGCGGATAACGAAAAAACAACCCTTGTTAAAGTCGATGCTTTGTAAGTTTAGGCCATATAGCTCACTTAATCGCAAGCCCGTACCTATGAAGGTCAGGAAGATGGCATAATCTCTTTTCTCTGTATAGAGATGGTATTTAAGTTGACCTTCACTTAAGCCCGTACCGGTCTCAATGATATCCACTAAGTCAGCAATTTGCTCCGGTTCAAGGGCTTTGGGAGCTTTTTGATTCTGTGCAATTGGATTAAGCTTTATGGTAATGTCTTTTGAGATGAAGTCCTCTCGCAATAAGTAGCGATAAAAGGATTTGATGGCTGCTTGCTTGCGAGCTAAGGCTCTGACGCCATTTTTCCTATGGGTTCGGGCCCAGTTTAAGTAAGCTTCGATATCAGTATGTTGAATTTGCTGAATATGTTCGATAGTCAAGGAAGAAGGGGAGGGAGGAAAGTCCGGTTTACAGTCACAAATAAATTGCAGGAAGAGAAAAAGTTCCTGAGCATAGGCCTTTTGTGTATGTGGGGATCGATTGATTACTCCTAAATGATTAATATATGTAAATGCATAAGAGGGTAGAGGGATATTAAAAATATCTGCCATGATGATTCACCTACATTCAGTTATTTGAGTATCGATTTGCTGATCATATTGATCTCTATAACTCATATTCTAGGGGATAAAAGAGGCAAAATCAACTATGTATTAAAACGATATTTAGCGCAGAGTTAAAATTGGGTGGTAAGCACAGTATCGGGTTTGATAGTATGTTCTATGTAACCACGCAAATCTTAGGCGGATTTTAGAGTCAATGTCAGAAAAATGTTCTATAGAAAACTGTGTAATTTTGATTGTTTGACATAGATACAGTTGTAATTGTAATAATACCGCTGTATTAATAGAAATAGCATTGGCCATTAAGTTTTTAAACCTTGTTGAGGCTTTTAAATGCTCCGTATCTTGCTTTAGCCGTAATTTTAAGAGTAATCCAAGCTAAAGGTCAATTGAATACTAAAATTAAATTATACTATCGGATTGAATTGCATTTGTGAGCAGCGTCATTGAATACGTCATAAATACTATCGTATAAGTATTAAAGTGTTTGCAATGGTATGCTTACAAAGTAAAAGCTAAATAGCAAAATTGCATTACATTATAGAAATTACACATAGACTTGGCACATTACAAAATAAAATGAGTAAAATAATTCAACCAGGCTAATTCAGGCTAATTCAGGCTAATTCAGGCTAATTCAGGGCCACCTCTATCTAACCATCCTTATTACTTTACATAATATTCATTATAGGACCCAAAATAAAAAAATAAGGACCTTCCCTTTTCGGGAAGGTTTTGTCTTAGTGTTTGATTTTAAAAGCTTTACCAGGGTGCTCGGTTCGGATATCTTCGGTATTGATTATAATTTCGTCGATTTCAATCCCTACATAGTCAGCTGTAGATTCTATACATTGACAGCAATTATCACAGATTTTTTCCCTATTTAATTCGCAGCGATCGCATTCACCGCATTCTGTACAGAGTCGATGTTCAAGAACACAAGGTTCTCCGTATTGTTTCATGATTCAGCACTCCAATATTTAATGATTAAGCTTCGATTGGTAATCACTTTATTGATACTACTTTATGCAATAACAGATAACTGACCCTATTCATTCTCGACTATGGTGCGAAAAATCCCGGCATATTATAAAATGCCTCCGGACTGCTTAAGATATTTTTTAATGCCGCCCGTGTTCGTATCTTAGCTATTCCTTGATCCAATAACTCAACTGTGTCCGTATAACGCTGCTCACTGCCTAATAGGACCAATAAGAGGTCTCCATCCCCCATTGTGACATATGTAACAAGGCACTGGCCCGCTTCAGTGGTGGTTCCTGTTTTAAGGCCTTGATCTCCCGGATAAATACCTAAAAGTTGATTTGTGTTAGAGATTTCCCGAACCTGTTTCCATCCGTTGGCATCAGTCCAGTTTACAGATGCCTTTTTTTGCTTAACATAATCCATGAGAGTTGGATTCTCCGTGAATTTTGAGGCAATGATGGCTAAATCTTTTGCCGTGGTATATTGATCTTGTGCCGGCATGCCATTGGCCGTCTTAAACTGACTATCCGTACAGCCGAGTTCAAGGGCATACCGGTTCATAGCCTGAATAAAGTCATCCATGGAACCATAAGCTGCCACAGCTAACGCACTAGCCGCATCATTGGCACTGAATACATACATTGCTGTAAATAAGTCTTTTACAAGTATCTTATCACCAGGCTTAAGGCCAAGTACAGATCCTTCGACCTTGACTTCTTCTCCTAAGGTAATGAGCTCATCCTCTTGAAGTTTTTCATGAACAAGAAGCCCAGTTAAAAGTTTTACTGTGCTGGCGGGTGCTCGGCGTGTATCTCCGTTTTTCTCCAGAAGCCTCTCCCCTGTTCTTAGGTTAAGCATGAGATAACTGGAGTCTTCAGGCGGAGTATATTCAGGGGTATCCGAAAATTGAGCAGGAGAAGTTCCGGATGTGTTTGGGTTAGTCTTTTCTGCATCCTTTGTAACAGGATCGCTTTTGTTAATTGATGGACTGGAACTTAGGGTATGGAGGGTATCCGCTAAACCTGTTCGGTCCAACAAACCTGGAAAAAAGGTTAAAACGATTATCGCTGTGATGATAATCGTTAAAAGCGTAAGGGGAATTCTTTTCTTTGATTTTTTACTCATATCTTGCCTTCTTTATTGAATGTATTGAAATCTTTCTTGTAGATCGGGTGATCTTAGTCTTGACCTCTTATATATAATAATTAATTTTAAGGATAAGGGCAAGCTTTTGCGTGAAGAGTCCTTTCTATGAAATCGAATTCTTCTGTGAAAGAGCGTTCTCTTCCTGACTTTGCTGCCAAATAGTTAGGAAAGGATAAGGATTGACCCACTCTCCATTAGGAAGCTCAATACCAAAATGTAGATGATCAGGAGTTGTAAGAGCATCTCCGGTATGCCCTAAGGTTCCTAAAAAATCCCCCTTCTTAACTTTTTGACCTTCCTGAAGATGAGGGTTTATGGTGTTTAGATGAGCATAGTAATAATAGTTGCCGTCCTCTCCCCTAACACCTACCCGTTCTCCTCCAAGCCGATTCCAACCTAACCTCTCAATTTTGCCGTTCCCAATACTGATGACGGGAATACCTTCTGCGCCGAAAATGTCCGTTCCTTCATGTTTGCGTACCCCGCCCTCCCGGTCTGCTCCAAAGGTATCCATGTACCAGACCTTACCAATCACCGGAAAAACAAAACGGCCCGGTTCATAAAAGGGATAGGTTAAAAGAACATGTCGCTTCCAGAGGGTTTGTTTGACCACTGCTTCATCGATCTGAAACTCACTGTTTTGCCAGGAGAGTTCTTCGAAATCTATATCCTGTTGCAACTGTTGGACGAGATAGAGTTCCTCATCCTTAGTGACGGTGCTTCGTATCGCTATTAAATCTGCCCAGGCCGTAGGAGAAATCTCTTTCCCTTCCTTCTGACATTGTAAAACAAGCTCAGCCGGTAGATTCAGGAGATAGGGATAGATATCGGAAGAGATGGCCGGTTTCTTATGTATGCCCTTCCAGACGGCTGTGCTGATCAAGATGATCACAAGGACTTTTAGGAATAAAGTCCAGTGCTTTTGTCTCGGTTTGATACTCCTGCGTATCCTCATTCCCCTCTCCCCTCTCTACAATGCATAATATGGGAGGAAAGGCTGGATTAGAAGTATAGTTAAGGTTGATTCTCTGAGATAGGAGTATAAATCACTTGACCGGTTTGTATCGTGGTATCGGTGAGTTGATTGTATTCCATAATCTTAAGAACGAGTGTACGGGTATCGATTTGCAGGCCGGAGTTCTCAGCTAAGGACCAGAGAGTATCTCCGGATTGAACGATTTGCGGTTGGAAAACAAGTTTCTCTACTCTGCTGTTTGCCTGATTCCAATCCCAGAAGAACCAGCCCATACTTCCAAATATCATGAGAAAAAGCAGCAAATAAGAACATAGTTGCCTTAGCAGTTTTCTCATTCGATAATTTCGATAGTCTCTATTATAGCTTCTATAATGGCGGACGGAAGAAGAACAAGTACTCATAATAATCCTCCTTTATGTTCTCATAAAATCCAAATATATACGAACATAGGTTCCTGAGAACAGTATAAAGGAGAGTACGGGAATTCGTCAATACTTTTTCGAACATTTGTTTGCACACGGAGGTATTTAATGCTAAAATAGATTTAGAATATATGAAGGGAGGAAATTGGGTGTATCCTGATTTATCGCAGAGACAGACTGATATATTAGAGTATATTAAACGGGTTATTCGAGAAAAGGGTTATCCCCCCTCTGTTCGCGAAATAGGCGATGCAGTTGGATTAATGTCCAGCTCTACTGTTCACGGGCATTTGCAGACCATTGAAGAAAAGGGGTACATACGCCGCGACCCAACGAAACCTCGAGCCATTGAGATATTAGACAGCTCCAGCGATCCCAATGAAAAGAGAACTGTTTTTGTCCCCATTATTGGCAAGGTGACCGCCGGCCAGCCTATTTTGGCCCAGGAAAATATCGAAGATACGTTCCCGCTTCCAATGGATCTGGTTAACTCAGATACGGTGTTCATGCTGAGAGTTAAAGGTGAAAGTATGATTGATGCAGGAATTATGGACGGGGATCTTATTTTAGTACGCCAGCAAAAACTGGCCCGTAACGGAGAGATCGTGGTTGCCATGATCGGTGAAGAGGCTACGGTAAAACGGTTCTACAAAGAAAAAACACTCATCCGCCTTCAACCTGAAAATCCTTATATGGAGCCTATCTACTCCCAGGATGTCACTGTCTTGGGTAAGGTTATTGGGGTATTTCGTATTTTACACTGATTTATAAGGTACGTGGCAATAAAAAGCAGACCTCCATTCCACAATGATGTGGGTGGATATCTGCTTTTTTATTGCACAATACGAACTTGAAGTACAAGTAAAGGAGGTCATTAAGATCGTTGACAGTCAAACTATTAGGGCCCTTCGCATGGAGCGGCAATTTCTTTCATACAAGGCAAGTGAGGAAGAATACATATCACTTTACCGTGACGCACAGCCTGGGCAGAGTATTTACTGGAATGGTTTCGGCGACCCGCCAAGTTTAACCTTCCGTGCTGACTTTGACGACATCGAATTCAACCGAAAAAGGCAAAGCACTCGTAAACTCATCAAAGGGCGGTTTGCGGGCGGCAATCTGGGCTGGATTATGGTTGAGGATTTGGAATTGTTCGCCGCGCTGTATCGCAAGCCCCTTGACAAACCGTCGGAACGCCAACACGTGCTGCTGGATCTGATTAAGCGGGAAGGTCCCTTAACCATCCAGCAGATGAAGGAATTCACCGGGATGCTGGTGAAGGAGATAACCCCTGCACTCCACCGCCTGCAGGAAGCATTTTTAATTTACGAAGATCAATACGACGGAGAATGGGATCGGAGCTGGTATAAATTTACCGAAATGTTTCCCAATGCAGATCTGGCACGTTATTCTCGGCAGGAGTCGCTGAAGATCCTATTACAACGCTTTGCCTATCGCCATGTTTTATTTGATGGGGATATGGTAAAGTCGTTTTATAAACTGCCGGGGAAAGAGATCAAAAAGGCGATTGAGGGGATGCTTGCCGACGGCATTTTTATAGAGATGGAAAACAGTTACCTACTGAAATCTGATTGGGCATTGCTGCAAACTTATGCCAAGGAAACACCCAAATTCGTCCTTGCCATGCATCGCAATGATTTTTTAGTCAAGTCCAATGAGCATCGGCTGAAAGAACAATTCAAGCACCCGGAGCATGAGACCCTGCAATATCTGCTGATTGACGGTGAGTTTCGCGGAGCTTCAGTCGGGCATTTTAAAAATGGTCCCTATGTGTTGGAGGATATAATTTTAGACTTGCCGAAAGCTGAAATCACCGCCCGCAAAAATGAAATTCTTGAAGCGGTGTATACCGTCAACTTCGGAAGAAATAATCCCATTAAACGATATAACGGGGAGAATTTATGAAGTTAATCACGATTATACGCATACATAAGTAAAACCCTGAATTCCGCTATCTAAACGGCTTTCAGGGCTGAGTACCGACATATTAAAGGGATATTTTCCGGGAACGACTGTCCCTAAAGCGCTGGAAGCCTAGTTCAATCAATTGGGTGATCAATTCGGAGTATGGGATTCCACTGGCTTCCCAAAGCTTTGGATACATGGAGATCTGAGTGAACCCCGGCATGGTATTGATTTCGTTGATGTAGATCTGATTGCCTTCAGTAACGAAGAAATCTACCCGGCTTAAGCCGCAGGCTTCGACGGCTTTAAAGGCTGCAACAGCTTTTTCCTGCAAGCTCTTTACCACCTCTTGGTCCAGAGGAGCAGGAATCACCAATCGAGAGCCGGTGTCAATGTATTTGGCTTCATAATCATAAAAATCCTTGGAAGGAAGAATTTCTCCCGGGATGCTGGCTTTCGCATCCTCATTTCCCAGTACACTCAGCTCGATTTCACGTCCCACAATGTTTTGCTCTACCACAATTTTGCGATCGTATTCTGCCGCAAGATGAAGGGCGTTGATGAGCTCCTCTCTGTTCCGTGCTTTGGAAATACCCACACTGGAACCCAAATTAGCCGGCTTGACAAAACAAGGATAGCCCAGAGAGTGTTCAATATCATGAAGCACTTTTTCCATCATCTTTTGGAGCGTCGTTCTAAGTACGGTGAGATAAGGGGCTTGAGGCAGGCCGGCTTCGGTAAACACTGCTTTCATACGGTCTTTATCCATACCCAGTGCGGAGCCAAGGACTCCTGAGCCTGCGTAAGGAATATTAGCCATTTCAAACAATCCCTGGATGGTTCCATCCTCTCCGAAGGGTCCATGCAGAACAGGAAAAATCAAGTCAAATGTCCCATCCTGAGGAAGAGTGCTGCCGTCCAAGGCTATAAAGCGGGGGTTTGAAGGGTCGTGGACGAGATTGACGAGAATACCTTGTAAAGTGGGATCTTGCTGCCATTGTTCAGGACGTATTCCCCAATGCCATTGGCCGCTTTTGGAAATACCAAGGGTCTCTACCTCATAGTTTTCCTTATCAATGGCCTTAAGTACAGAACTGGCAGAGTTCAGGGAAACCTCGTGTTCTCCGGACTGACCTCCGAAAAGAATAATAATTTTTTGCCGTGTCATTCGCGCACCCATCCTCTCTATTCTATTTAGAAAATAGCCCAGAAAACTTGAAAAGAGTCCATAGCAACGTAAAGCTACACAACCCGAGCAACAGTCTACTCTATACTATATGCAAAGGGGTGAAAAAGCTGCCTTTAATCAATCGCTCCAAATCGGCTCATGGGCCAATAACGGAACAGAGTCATTCCGGAGATGTTTTCAATCGGCAAAAAACCCCACTCCCGGGAATCGGCACTGTTATTGCGATTATCTCCCATGACAAAAACAGAACCTTCCGGCACAACCAAGGGCTCCAAATTTTTAATCTGAGGCTCCATGACATAGGGCTCTTCCACCTGTTGGCCATTGATAAAGGTCTTATGGTCTTTTATTTCAATGGTATCCCCTGGTAAGGCAATCAAACGTTTGATAAAATCGTCGGAAGAATGGGCGCTGGAAGGTGGATGAAAAACGATGATATCTCCTCGTTCAAAATCACCAAAATGCTTAAAAAAGAATTTATCGACAATAATGCGGTCTTGCAGCTGAATCGTCGGCAGCATGGACCCGGTTGGGACTAACCTTGCCTCTAATACAAAGGTGCGAATGACCCAGGATAAGGCAAAGGCAATAATCACAATTTCGATGATTTCAATCATGAGTTTTAAGGTACTTTTCGCTTTTACTTTGATATCTTGTTCGTTTTCCATGTGTGCACCTCACTTTAGTAATCCTTGTTCCCAAAGTTTTTGAGCCGCTAATAGATTCCCAAACTTAATATAATTCATGGAGATCCCGCCTTGCTGGTAAGCGATAAAGGGATCCCGCATAGGACCGTCTGCAGAGAACTCACTGGTCGCACCTTGAATAAAGGTTCCTCCTGCCATAATGACTTCATCCTCATACCCCGGCATTCCCGACGGAATGGGCAGGACATGACTATCGACAGGCGAGCCTTTCTGGAAGCCTTGACAAAAAGCAATCATGGCCTCTCGCGAATTGAGCTTGACGGCTTGAATAAGATCCGTCCGCAGGGCATTGGGAAGAGGATTCACTTCGAACCCTAAGGCCTGCCAAAAGGCGGCGGAAAAAATCGCCCCCCGAATCGCCTCACTCACGGTCAAAGGACTGAAGAAAAGCCCTTGGAAGAACTGAAGCTGCCAGCTGAGGGTAGCTCCCACCTCTCCCCCAATCCCTGGAGCTGTTAAACGGCAGGCGGCTTTCTCAACGAGTTCTTGTTTGCCGGCAATATATCCTCCTGTGGGAGCTAAACTCCCTCCCAAATTTTTAATCAGGGATCCTGCTAAGAGGTCTACTCCCACATCCCCGGGTTCGCGTTTTTCTACAAGTTCGCCATAACAATTGTCCACAAAAATAATAAGTTTAGGAAAATGCTCACGGACATAATCCACAAATTCGGCGATTTGCTCCATATGAAGGGAATTACGCCAGGCATAACCCCGGGAACGCTGAAGAATAAGCAGTTTCGTATTGGGTTTTATAGCTTGACCAACCAAAGGATACTGAATTGTTCCCTCTTCACTAAGGGGAATCGAGTCATAAGCTACCCCGAAATCCTTAAGGCTCCCCTGCCCTGTTCCCCGGATGCCAATCACTTCTTCCAGTGTATCATAGGGATCTCCCGTAACGGAAATAAAATGATCACCGGGTCGAAGGACAGCAAATAGGGCTGTGGCAATGGCATGGGTTCCGGAGACAAATTGTCCCCGGACTAAAGCAGCTTCCGTGCCCAGGATCCGGGCCATGACCCGATCCAGAGTTTCTCTGCCGCTATCTCCAAGGCCATAACCTGTGGAGCCCTGCAAATGATAGGTGCTTACTCTCTCTTCCTGAAAGGCTTCCAGTACTTTGGCGTGATTATGTTCCGCAATATCAAGTAGGGTCTTTTCCTGCAGCTGTAAAAGCTGTTCAGCCTGACCTTTTGCCTCGAGAATTTTTCTGGGCAGATTATCTAAAAACAATGGTGAAACCTCCTCGTTGTATCCATCTTTCCAGTTAGTGTAGTGGCACGTTCACATTTCGCCCAATGACTTGTCTGAATTTCCATCTGCTGCGTTGTCGTCCATCGGCGTAGCACCACTACGCCTCACTCCTCCGCCTTGCAGACTGAAAATTCATCCTGTGTCATTTGGCTGAAAGTCAACGTGCCACTACACTAGAGGAGTTCAAGGACTTTATTCCATACGGGGGTCAGTGAATTGTTTTCAATGAGGGACACGGGTATGGGATGGGACAGTTCTTGAGCTAAACGGCTTAGATCGGAAGGATGGTCTATTTTATCAATTTTGTTCAGTAAGGTAATCCGTGGCTTGTGGCTGCACTCCAATTGCCCTAAAATGTTATGAACCGTATCGGCACGCTCTAAGGCTCTGGGGTGGCTGGCATCCAAAACATGAACTAAAATATCGGCATTCTGCACTTCTTCAAGAGTAGCGAGAAAGGCATGGAGAAGTTGATGAGGTAATTTCTGAATAAATCCTACGGTATCACTAAGCAATATCTCCGTCTTTCGATCCAGGCGTATCCCTCGTACGATAGGATCAAGGGTGGCAAAGAGCTTGTCCTCTCCCTTGACACTTTCTCCCTTGGAACGGGTTTGCTCCATGGCCTTTTGCAAAAAAGTGGTCTTTCCCGCATTGGTGTAACCGACTAAAGCAATCAGGGGGATGCCGCTTTTTTCTCTTTGCCGCCTCTGAGTGGTGCGGGTCTTGCGGATTTCACCCAGTTCATCCTCTAAGAGATTGATTTTCTTTCTTACCCGCCGCTTATCCATTTCCAGTTTGGATTCTCCGGGGCCACGGGTTCCTACTCCCCCGCCCAGCCGGGAAAGACTGAGTCCCTGACCGGTCAATCGGGGTAAAAGATGCTTAAGCTGGGCCAGCTCCACCTGAAGCTTACCTTCTCTTGATTTGGCTCGTTGGGCAAAGATATCCAGGATTAATGTGGTACGGTCCAGCACCTTAATCCCTGTAGCCTGCTCCAGAGTTCGCAGCTGTACAGGTAAAAGCTCATCATCACAGATAAGGACATTGGCACCGCTGTTTTGCAGGTGCTGGGTTAACTCCTGCAGTTTTCCTTTTCCCAGGTAACTCACCGGGCTCCCATACCGTTTGGGCTGAAGAATCTGTCCCACCACTTCAACACCTGAAGAATGGGCAAGTTCCGACAGCTCCGTCAGCAGCTCAAGTCCCGGTTCTTCTTCCTCCAGAGCGACCAGAAAGGCTTTCTCCCGCTCAGATACCTTGAGAACCGGGCTGGGGGGGCGTAGGCGATAGTCCTGAACTGCCGTGTCGTAGGAAAAGTTCATAAGCTCCTCAGGACTTAAGGCCAGGATTGGATAGCCTGAATCTCCTGAAAAGGCAATTTCAACTCCTGTGACCTGTCCATTTCTAACCCCGATACTGCTCATGCTTTCCAGCCCGGCGGAACTCAAGGCGCTTAGATCCATAGGACTGAGCTGAGGGTTTCCGCTGGGATGGGTATGGATACAGCGCAAACGTCCCGTTTGACGGGCTGGAAGAGGGGGCAGCTTGACCGCAGCATGCTGTCCGACAGCCACGGCGCTGACCATTCCCGAGCGATTGATATAAAGGGCTATTTCTTTATTCCACAGACTGGTTAAATTGCAGATTCCCATTAATAAATCATAATGGATAAGCTCCGGACGGGCCGTCCGGAGCGAAGTCAAATCTTTGAGTTCTTTAAGCTGGGTTCCGCGAATCCCAGAGGTATCACCCAAAATATCCATTTGAACCTCCGCTGTATAAATAACGAATGTCATTCCTGTTACTTTAAGTCTTCATCCTCCAGGCTCAAATCACAGGGTAGAATCCCCATGAGTTCTTCACGGGATGAAGTGGATTTTTCATAGAGTCGTACGGCCTGTTTGCGAATAGCTTTCTCCACCATATTGCGTACTAAGCGGGCATTCCCTGCATAAGGGTGGGAATTCAGGACTCCCTGCAGCATAAAGCGGAAAGCGTCACGGGCATCAGAGGTGAACTGATATTGGCGTGTTTTAAGCATGGAGTCCCCAATGCTCAGCAGCTCTTCGATAGAGTAATCAGGGAAATCAATATGGATGGGAAAGCGGGATCTTAAGCCGGGATTGGTTTGTAAAAACCACTCCATCTCGTGTTTATAGCCGGCTAAGATGAGAATGAGATCATTTTTATGATCCTCCATGGCCTTCACCAAGGCATCAATAGCTTCTTTGCCGAAATCCTTTTCTCCCCCTCGGGCTAAAGAATAGGCTTCGTCGATAAAGAGAATCCCTCCCAAAGCCTTTTTGACCATGTCCCGAGTCTTTTGTGCCGTATGACCTATGTATTCCCCCACGAGATCCGCTCTCTCACATTCAATAATATGTCCTTTTTGCAGAACATCCATTTCCTTAAAGAGCCTGCCGATTAAACGAGCCACAGTGGTTTTACCTGTTCCAGGATTGCCTCGGAAAATCATATGAAGGACCAGGGGTTCTGCCACCAGTTTTTCTCGTGTCCGTCTCTTTTGGATCTCTATGTAAGCTTGAATCTCGTAGATGAGACGTTTGACTGTGGTTAAACCAACGAGGGCATTGAGTTCAGCAATGATCTCAGCCGTGGTGCTGTTTTCCGATGAATGTTGAGTTACCTTTCGTCCACGGGATAATTCAGAAGATGAATCCACGATGGCCGCTGTCTTGTGAGTCCGCGGTGTTTGAACGATCGGAGGCTGATTTTTTTCCCTCGGAAAGGTAATACGTATTGCCATAAGATGTGACACCTCCCGTCTTTACTACTATACGCAGAAAGACGGGAAAGGTGTCCTTAATTATTATCTCATTTTGCGCTGTTGGAAGCCAGGGATTTTGCATAGCGGACACGGGCATTTTTGTCGAGATACTTCTTCCGCAAGCGAATGCTCTTCGGGGTGATCTCTACCAGTTCATCGTCATCAATATACTCCAGGGCCTGCTCTAAGGTAAAGATTTTTGCCTTCTCTAAACGAAGAGCTTCCTCGGCATTACTGGAGCGCATATTGGTGACATGTTTTTTTCGTGCCACATTGACTTCAATATCCTGCTCCCGGTTGCTTTCCCCGACGATCATTCCTTCATAGACCTTGGTGCCGGGTTCAATAAAGGTGATTCCCCTCTCTTGAGCAGAATGCAGCCCGTAGGTTGTGGCTTCTCCCGTCTCAAAAGCTATTAAAACCCCCCGGCTTCTGCCGGGAATTTCTCCCTTAAAGGGTTCATAACCGTGAAAGACATGGCTCATGATCCCCTCTCCCCTGGTTTCGGTTAGGAAATCTCCCCGGAAACCGATGAGTCCGCGGGCGGGAACTTTAAATTCCACCCGCATTTGGGTCTGAGAAATATGGGTCATATTGACCATTTCCGCCTTCCGTTTCCCCAGCAATTCGATGACCGTTCCCATGGAGGTTTCAGGAATATCGCAGATGAGATACTCAATCGGTTCGCATTTCTCTCCATCCACGGTTTTATAGATCACCTCAGGCTTGGAAACCTGGAGCTCATAGCCCTCTCGGCGCATGTTCTCAATTAAAATGGATAAATGGAGCTCGCCACGGCCGGATACCTTAAAGGAATCTGCCGAATCCGTTTCTTCAACCCGGAGGCTTACATTGGTCTCAATCTCTTTATATAAGCGTTCCCTCAGTTTACGGGAGGTAACAAATTCCCCTTCCAGTCCGGCAAAGGGGCTGTTATTAACAATAAAATTCATAGTCAACGTAGGCTCATCCACTTCAATCACCGGCAAAGCCTCCGGATTGCTGGCATCAGCTACAGTTTCCCCAATATTAGCGGTAGTTAAGCCTGTGAGAGCCACGATTTCTCCAGCCTCTGCCTCCGGTACATCGATGCGTTTTAACCCTTCATAGGTATAGACTTTGCCGATTTTGGCCCGCTCAAAGCTGCCATCCCGTTTGATCAAGGTGATACTTTCACCTTGACGAACCTTACCGCGGACAATCCGGCCGATGACGATCTTGCCCACATAGTCGTCGTAATCAAGGGTGGTAACCAAAAGCTGCAGAGGGGCTTCCACATCTACACTGGGGGCAGGAATATGCTCCAGAACTACCTTGAAAAGGGGCTCAAAGCTATGGGTGAGCTGATCAGGCTCCATACCGGCCAGTCCATCCCGTGCAGAGGCGTAGATCACCGGGAAATCCAGCTGTTCATCATCGGCACCTAATTCGATAAATAAGTCCAGGACCTCATCCACTACTTCAGCAGGACGAGCATCCGGACGGTCAATCTTATTAATCACCACGATGGGAACAAGTTTAAGCTCTAAAGCCTTTCTTAAAACAAAACGTGTTTGGGGCATGGGCCCTTCGAAAGAGTCCACAATCAAGAGTACCCCGTCCACCATCTTCAAGACCCGTTCCACCTCACCGCCAAAGTCGGCGTGACCTGGTGTATCCACAATATTGATTTTTGTATCCAACCAATTGACCGCTGTATTCTTAGAGAGAATGGTAATACCCCTCTCCCTCTCCAGGTCATTGGAGTCCATAACCCGCTCCACAACATTTTGATTGGCTCGGAAGGTTCCGCTTTGTCTAAGCATCGCATCAACCAAGGTTGTCTTGCCATGGTCAACGTGAGCAATAATGGCGATATTACGAATATTCATTGATTTCATCAATAATTTCCCTTTCATGACTAAATTACACTAACTTTAAATATACCATGCCTTTATTATCTCTACAACACGTTATTTTTAGTTATATTTTCCGCGCTGCACTGAAGTTACATTGAAAAAGATCTGAAGGTTGATTCTCCAGGATTTTGCTTTACACCGGTCGCTCCATAAGCTGCGCGGACAAAACTAACGCTCAAGCTCTCCGCTCCGAAAGGTGCCCGGCCAATTCGCTCCATGCTCAATGGCCGGTTGGAAACGTCCTGTTTCCAACCTTTCTCCGCTGCGTGCTTTTCGCGAAGTTTTGTTTCCGCTCGCTTAAATTCGCTCCCTTTTGTAAAGCAAAATCCTTGGGCTACTTTTCGGGTCTATGCATGCAGGGCTTTGTGAATAAGTTACGCTAACCGAGCAGCTTTTTCCGTCCTTACCGACGCCGCTTGAGCGGCATGAGTCGGCGACCCTGAATCGAACCCAGAAAGCTCTCACAAAAGGCCCCAGGACCTCAAGAAGAAACTGAAAAAGATCCACAAGGCGTAGCTTTGCGCACAAAAGGGAACGGCTTTAGCGGAGGGGCGTTCGGGTCAACGAGGCCTTCTTAACATAGGCGAGCCATGGTTCACATCAGGTATTACCCTGAGGTTTGGCTCGACTGTTAAGAAGGCGAGTGGACCAGCCCCGGAGCTATGGAGTGACCGTTGTGCGTAAAGCTACGCGACCCGGACGACACTTCTTTTCATCTCCCAATTGATGCCGCTCAAGCTCCAAGCAATTCTGAAACACGAAAAAAGCCTGATTTGAATCAGGCTTTACCTATTGACCTTATTCTTAACGTTCTTCAGCCGAGGCTTGGGACGCAGCCATTAGATTAATGGGACGAAGAGGCATTACAGTTGAAATAGCATGTTTGTAGACCATTTGCTGTTTACCTTCAAATTCAATGACAACTGTAAAATTATCAAATCCGCGGACTAAACCTTTTAATTGAAAGCCATTCACTAAGTAAATCGTGACCGGCATATTCTCTTTTCGGACTTGGTTTAAAAAGGTATCTTGTAAATTGATGGGCGCTTTATTCATTTTTTTACCTCCACCACCATCTATTTCTATTTTCCTATTCTACACGACTTTGAATCCCTCTGCAAGTGTCTATCAAGAATTCAAGAATATTTGTCATATTCTCGTTATAAGTATCATGCCAAACCACTCGCGGATCCCTGCGAAACCAAGTGAGTTGACGCTTGGCGAAATGCCGGGTATCTCTTTGAAAGATTCTCATCATCTCCGGGAGGGTCACCTTGCCGTAAAGATAGAGCAAGGCGTGTCGATAACCTATGCTTTGCAAGGGCTTAAGCTTTGGGGAGTAGCCTTCTTGAATTAAATTCTGAGTTTCCTCGATCAGACCCGAGGCCACCATCTGCTCACAACGGTGATTGATTCGTTCATAAATAATGTCCCGCGGTGCGGTAAGCCCTACATAGAGAATTGAAGAAGCCAAAGGCGGATAAACAGTGTCCTGATGACCGCGGATTTCTGAAAAAGGCTTACCGGTTAATTGGCAGATTTCCAGGGCACGGATAATGCGAACCGTATCATTGGGATGGAGACGTTGGGCACTGAGCGGATCCCTTTTTTCCAACTCCTGGTGTAGAGCCTCTTTACCTCGTTCAGAAAGAAATGCGGTCCAGAAATTGCGAATAGGCTCTGAGCCGTGCTCGGCAAATTGAAAAGGATCGATTAAGGAACGGATGTAAAGTCCTGTCCCGCCGACAACAATAGGTACTTTGCCCCGGCTTTGGATATCCTGAATGGAGTGATGGGCCAAAGTCTGGAATTGGGCCACAGTGAAAGGTTCAGTAGGATCCAAAGCATCAAGCAGATAATGGGGTATATTTCCCTGCTCTTCTAAAGTTGGCTTAGCGGACCCGATATCCAGCTTACGGTATACCTGAACGGAGTCCCCTGAGATAATCTCACCCTGGAGGGCTTGAGCAAGGGCAACCCCGAGTGCTGTCTTTCCTACGGCTGTAGGTCCTACGATGATGACTAAGGGTTTCATGAACCTGCTCCCCCTTTGTGGATTATCCCATAGTCTATATGACTATAGTTCCCCCCTTCTCGAATAGAAAAACCCAAACGGCTAAATTCCTGACTTCCTTTTCTCTCTTTAAGAACAACCCGTCTTTTGGCTATGCGGCAGGCCTCTGCAACAGCTTCACTTTCCAAGGAGCAGGAATTGGCAACCTCATGCAAAGGACGGATGGATGCGCTTTTTTCCCGGGTGTGGCGGAACATGGGGTCAAAGTAAACCACATCCGCAAAGGATGAAGGATAGCGGGCCAGCAGTTCAAGATGATCTCCCCAAAAAACTTCAATGCGCTGAGCAGCTTCTGATAAGGCCTGCCAGGCCTTGGCCTTGTCCAGATTTTGGACATGAGGGTAATCCCCTTGAGCTAAGGACCGTAACCCATCTTTAACAAGAGCTGCTAAAATGGGAGAGTGCTCTATACCTATGACCTTTCCCTGTCCCCTTACCTGCATGGCCGCTACTAAAGCATCCGTTCCCAGCCCTAAAGTGGCATCTAAAAAGACATCTCCTCCTTGCAGTCCGGTCGCCTCCAGAAAACGATCCCCTTCTCCTCTGAGGATCTGCAGGACCCGCAGCAAAGCCATACTGGGATGAAACTGCAATCGATTGCCCCCCGCTTCCAGATAGGTTCCTTTACGGGAAATATGGAGGAGGGGATACTTTGGTTCTTCGACCGTTTTTTCCAGGAACTTCTTTTGAGGGGTTAGCAAGGTAACGCCAGGTTGCTCTGAAAACCAAAGGGACTTTGCCTTTAAATCCGGATCCTTGGGATGGGTGATCTTGAGAATTACTGTTGAGTGGTTCATTAAATGCTGCTCCTAACTACGATAAAAGCGGTGCTCCAGCTCTTCTTTAGTGAGTTGAATCATGGTTGGCCGGCCATGGGGACAGGTATAGGGGTTCAGGGTTTTACTCAATTGAACGATCAATTGCTCCATTTCAAAATGGGTCAGGTTTTCCTTGGCTTTAATGGACTCTTTACAGGCCAGCATATAGATCCACTCCTCCAACAATTGATCCATGGTTGGAGGAATATGATTGAGCAGGACCTGGTCAAGGAAGTCCCGCAGGAGATGCTCCCCTTGGTAGGGGCCGCTATAGGCTGGGATGCCGCGCAGGAGATAGGTGCGTGTTCCAAATTGCTCAAGAATAAATCCCATATCGTTGAGCAGAAGGAAATGCTCCAGCAAAGCCTCTTCCTCCCCGGGGGTAAACTCCATGGGCAGTGGAATCAATAACATTTGACTGTTTCCGGGATTTTTTTGGTGTTCAGCCAGTAGGCGTTCGTAATTAATACGCTCATGGGCAGCATGCTGGTCAAATATGACAAGCTGTTCCCCATCTGTGGCCAGAATATACGTGTTAAAAACCTGCCCGATAGGCCTTAAGGCCAGAAGAGGGCTTTGATCTTTGATGTCATTGGTGATTCCATAGTCCTCTTCTTTAACCAACATTTCCTGCTCAGCGGTTGGCGGTGTACATACCTCTTTTCCCACTGAATAAATATCGGGCTTCTGGGGGGAGTTTTTTAATGTATCATGTGATTCGGGGAAGAATTCAGAAGGATGCTCTTCTTTCTCTCTGCAATGCTCATTAAGGGGCAATGGAGCTTTGAAATTAGAGTCCCTTGTAGGATTCTCCCCTATCTCAATGAACTCTCGCCAATCTATTGCGCTATTTTGCGGAGCGGAAATCCCTTTTGCAGGCTCTGAAGGTGCGTTGCCAAAGGGTTTATAAGGTATAGGTGCAGTTTTGCTCTGAGACGGGCTCTGAGGGCCTTTAGGGATGAAGTTCAAGGCCACCTGGGCAGGCTTGTCACTGCCGGCGGGGGGGTTTTTAGGGGCTGAGGAATTCTTGACAAAGGGTGCTATGGGACGGGCCTCGAGAAGAGTCCTGCGAATGCTGTCGGCAATAAACTCCATCAGTTCTCTTTCTTTATGGAAGCGGATTTCCATTTTAGTGGGATGGACATTGACATCGTACTCATGGGGTGGGATATGCAATTTCAATACGGTGATGGGATAAAGTTTAGAAGGAATCAAGGTATGATACCCTTCTGAAACAGCACGGCTGATACTGTTGGAACGGATAATCCGCTGATTAACGATCAAGGTCTCTCCTTGTTTAGTGGAACGAACCAGATCCGGCGGACTAATATAACCCTCCAACTGCCAATCCCCCAGTGAGCAGGATAAGGGCAAGAGACGACGGGCCGTGGCTTGGCCGAGGACTGCGCCTATGCTCTCCAGCAAATGTCCTTTTCCCGGTGTTTGAAGGACAAGGATTTTTGGATGCTTCAGGGTAAAGGAAACATCAGGCCGGGCTAAAGAAAGCCGCCCGATGATATCGGAGATTTGGCCAAATTCCGTGTTTTTGGATTTTAAAAATTTACGCCGGGCAGGTGTATTATAAAATAAATCATCGACCGTGATAGTGGTTCCCGGCGGACAGCCGGTCTCGGAGAACTCCAGCTGCTCCCCTCCCAGAATCCGCAAAACCCTCCCGGAAATTTCCTCGGGCGGACGACTGATGATTTCCAGCTTGGAGACGGAAGCAATGCTGGGCAAAGCTTCACCGCGAAAACCAAGAGTGAGTAAATTGCTTAAATCATCAATGCTGCGTATTTTACTGGTGGCGTGACGCAGGACGGTTAGGGGCAGATCGTCGGCAGGTATTCCCTGTCCGTTATCCTGGACCCGGATCCTTTCCACACCGCTTCCCTCTATGATGACTTCGATTAGAGTAGCCTGGGCATCCAGAGCGTTTTCAATCAGCTCTTTCACCACAGAAACAGGGCGCTCCACCACTTCACCGGCAGCGATTTGATTGGCAGCTTGTATGTCCAGGATTTGGATTTTAGCGGTCAAAAATGAGTTACCCCCTTATCCAGATGCCAAAGCTCAACCTCATTATTCCGTTGATCTTGGAGTAATACGGATGTTTTGCGCCCGATAAAATGCTCCCATAAATCATATCCCGCCTGGGTGCATTGTTGGCAAGCTTCAAAAGGAATCCGCACTAAGGCAAAAGTATTGCCTGTTATAGTATGCTGGCTTTCAATGAGCACCGTTCCGCCGCAATGACTGCACTGGCGGATCCAGTCCTTACGTGCCTCCCGGAAACCTTCCGTATCATAATACACGGAGTGAGGAATGTAAACCCATTTCCCCGAGGGAAGAAAACTATCGGTGCGGATGGTCCAGTCCGGCTTAGCCCGGCGGTATTGCTCTTTCAACTCCTTAAGGAAGCCCCGGAAGGCATTGGAGCCGCTGTGGGGATGACGAGGTTTTTGGGGCTCGATCACTCCCTGATAATCCTCTCCCGCTAAAGCTAAGACAATGGCCAGATTCACATAAGGTAAGGCTCCTTCAATGGAATATCCTCCCTCCAGGACAGCCAGGTCCGGATTGAGCAGCTCTGTGATTCTTCCATAGCCCCGGGCTGTCACACTCATGGAAGCTAAGGGATCGGTGAAGTGATTGTCCTGACCGGCCGAGTTAATAATCAGATCCGGTTGGAAATCACGAAGCTTAGGGAGAACCCAGTTTTCCAGGACATGGTGAAGATCTTCATCCCCGGTACCGGGGGGCAGAGGAATATCCAAGGTAGTCTCCCAGGCATTGGGTCCGCCTTTCTCGTAGATAAAGCCGCTTCCGGGGTAGAGAGTCCGTCCATCCTGATGAATGGAAATAAAAAGCACATTGGGATCATGATAAAAAATATCCTGTGTACCATCTCCGTGATGAACATCCGTATCCACGATAGCTACTTTTTTTATCCCATAGAAGGTACGAAGATGATTAATCAGTATCGCTTCGTTGTTTAAGGTGCAGAACCCTCGGTTCCCTAAGACCGTAGCTCCTGAGTGGTGACCCGGCGGGCGCACCAGGGCAAAGCCATTATGGATCTCCTTTTTGGCCCATGCCTCTCCCAGAACCAGGGAACTTCCGGCGGCGATCAAATGAGCATCTAAATCATGACCTTCCGGGGAGGGAAAAATCCCCTGAGTCCGTTGGACATCTTTTAATGAAGCAAGACCTGGAGAATACTGTTTGATCTGGGGTAAATCCATGACCCCCTCTTCAAACAATTGTTCTTGGGTATAAAGGAGTCTTTCCTCCCGTTCAGGATGGGTATCTCCTAAAGACCAGTCAAAAGCGGGGAAAAATAATAATCCTGTATGCTTCATACCTCAAGCCTCCCGACCACTCCGGGGGGAACAACCACAGAACCCCGGATTATTTGACCAACTGTTTCGTAACCTTTAACAACTGGGAAAAAATCAAAAGGTTGGGTCTTAAATTCCAGTTCATTAAGATCTAAACCAATGCTTTGGGCCCTTTCACGGGCAATTCCGTGCAGGAATTCCTGGATCTCCTTATGGGGACGTTTTGAACCCAGCCATTCCCTCTGTTCTCCGAATTCCTCAATTCGGTAGGAGCGGATCGTCGTATCCAAATGAAGGGTACAGGATAAGGTCGGCCGGGCTAAGGCCGCACCGATGGCATTAGAGACATCCGCATGTTGGGTAAAGCGTACAGGCAAGTGGACTTTGTCTTCCAAGGAAGGAGCGATGCCCCGGGCACTGCCGCCACTGACCCAGATATAAAAATCTTTGGCACTATGGGGGTGGAGAACCTCCCACACCTTATAGGCGGGTTCCTCTTGCCACTCCTTATGTAAGATAGAGAAAGCGTTGGCTACCTCTTCCGCAAACTTCTCTAAAATTTTCAGAGCTAATTGATGAAGAGCTTGGGGATTCCGGGCTTCCGGAGATAACAAAGAAGCTAAGCCTTCTTCAGCCCGGGCATAATCTCCATGCTCTACCCGTTTCAAATAGCGCATGGCATCGGTGGGGGTTGGGTATTCCCCTCCCAAACAATAGGCCGGGCCCTTGCGATAGGGAGCAAGGGTAAAGCCCTCAGGCACATCAGGTGAAGGCAAAACGGCAGAATCTCCTCCGACAGGGATGGAACGGGTGGCTAAGGTGGGAATCAAGGTCAAAAAAGGACCGATTTGTGCACCGTGAGCACTGAGGAGAGGTTCTCCCGACAGAATCAGGCCGATATCCGTGGTCGTTCCCCCAATATCCACTACCACAAAGGACTGCCGGGGATCCGTTTGGGCCAAAGCGCCAATGACGCTGGCTGCAGGACCGGAATTAATGGACTCCACCGGACGGAGCTGATCAATGGGTAAGATTCCTCCATCCGCTTTCAGAGCGGTAATCCCAGCCTTCGAGCCATTTTTCTCCACGGCCTGATGCAATTGGGAGGCGAATGTTTTAAAAAGGTTTTTGCTGGCGGTGTTGAGATAGGTGGTGAGACTGCGGCGGTAAAAATTGGCATGCCCCCATTCACAGCCCAAAGCAATATCCAGTTGGGGATACTTCTTGCTCAAAAACTGAGCTAAGCTATCTTCCAGAAGATTATTCCGGTGAGAAAACTTACTGACAACGGCTGCCTGATGGACGGATTCAAAATCCAGCCGGTTGCAAAGCCTCCGCCATTCCAACTCATCCGGGGGAGACACCTCCCTGCCCCGATAGTCGATTTCACCCATGAGTGCATGATAGGGTACAGGCCAGGGCAGAGCATCCAACCGCATACCGGAGCCTGGAAAGAGAAATAATTCTATAGGAGGCAATTTGTTTTCCAGAATGGCATTGGTCACCAAAGTAGTACTGACTGTAATCTGCTCAACAGGCTGTTTAAAGACATCAAGATGTTCCAGAGCATGGAGCAAGGTGTCCAACAAATTATCTTGTTGAGTAGGAACTTTAGCTTTATTGATCAGGCGATTGTTGTGAATAAGTACCCCATCAGTAAACGTCCCTCCGACGTCAATTCCAACTTGGTATGCCATAATTACCCTCCTCGTATAATTTACATTATTGTCCGGGTCGTGTAGCTTTACACACATCCGTTCACCCAAGCACTCCGGGGCTGGCATCATTTCGCTTCCACGCCCCTTCGTTGCCATGGGTTCTCTCCTGTGCGTAAAGCTACGCTTGCGGGTCTTTTATGAACCTACTAATCTAAATAGATTCAGATGCTTTAATGCGTTCTTTTAAATCAAACAAGTAGTCTAAGGCCTGCCTTGGGGTCAAATCCTCCAATGAAAGCTCGCCAACTTCCTGTAACAGCGGATCCAGGGGCTGAACCTCGAACAAGGACAGTTGGGTCATCTTCTCCCTATTCAACAAATGAGCTTGGCGGCTTTCCTTGGAGGAGGATTCCAATTCATGCAGGATGATTTTTGCCCTTTGCAAGAGATTCGCGGGCAGACCGGCCAATTTTGCCACTTGAATCCCATAACTGCGGTCGGCGCGGCCTGGAATAATCTTATGCAGAAAAACAATCTCTTCCCCATGTTCCCGAACCCCGACATGAAGATTAAAGATACCGGCATGAGTTTCTTCTAAATCAGTAAGTTCATGATAATGAGTAGCAAAGAGAGTTTTCGGTTTGTTCTCTTGACCGGCTAAGTACTCTGCTACAGCCCAGGCAATGCTGAGACCATCATAGGTGGCTGTCCCCCGTCCCACTTCATCGAGGATGATGAGGCTATGGGGTGTAACATGGCGCAGAATATGGGCTACCTCATACATCTCCACCATAAAGGTGCTTTGTCCTGAGGCCAAATCATCGGATGCCCCCACCCGGGTGAAGATATGATCGGCGATGGGAATGGTGGCCTGCTGTGCAGGGACGAAGCTGCCGATCTGGGCCATGAGGACGATCAGGGCTACCTGCCGCATATAGGTGGATTTACCGGCCATATTGGGACCGGTGATTAAGGCCAGATGTTTGTCCGGAGTCAAGAGGGTATCGTTGGGGACAAAGGAAGTATCCTGAAGCATGGATTCCACCACAGGATGCCGCCCCTCGATGATGGTGAGGCTCCCCTCCATCATCATCACAGGACGGGAATAATGATGGCGCACTGCCGCTTCCGCCAGACTGGTATAGACATCGATTTCGGCCAGAGAATGAGCAGCCTCTAAAATCCTGGCAGCATGCTGACGGACTTTTTCCCGGAGTTCCAGAAAGAGCTGATATTCCAACTGGGTAACTTTCTCCTCGGCACCCAGGATTTTCTGTTCATATTCCTTCAACTCCGGAGTGATAAAACGCTCGGCATTGGCTAAGGTTTGTTTGCGAATGTATTCAGGAGGGATGAGATGGGAATTAGCATGAGTCACTTCGATATAATACCCAAATACTTTATTATATCCCACTTTAAGGGAGCGAATTCCGGTCCGATCCTTTTCCATACTTTCTAATTTTGCCACCCAGGCTTTTCCTCCGGAGGATATGCTGCGCAGCTCATCGATTTCCTCTGAGTAGCCGGCTTTCAGCAAGTTTCCATCCCTCAAGGAGATCGGTGCTTCCGGGTTGATCGCCTGTTCCAAAGTCAAAGCTAAGGAGTCCAGACCTTCCAGGGTGGGGATAAAGGCTTTAAGGGGCTCTGATTTTCCCTCGGCAAGTAAAGCCCGGAGTTGGGGCAGAACCCCTAAGGTCTGGGATAAGGACAATAAGTCCCGGGCATTGGCGGTGCCATAGGAGACTTTTCCCATCAGACGCTCCAGATCAAAGACTTTGCTGAAAAGTTGAATAAGGTCCCCCCGCAAAAAGCTATCCTCAACCAAGGCTTCTACATAATCCAAACGCTTGTCAATGTCCTCTTTAAGAAGCAGGGGCTGCTCGATCCAACGCCTGAGCAGGCGGCCCCCAAAGGCGGTCTTCGTAAAATCCAGAACGGATAATAAGGTTCCCTTTTTCCCCTGTCCGCGAATGGATTCCGTAAGCTCCAGATTTCTTCGGGTCCAGGGATCAAGAAGCATCCAGTGCTCAGGTCGATAGGCATTGACCTTCAGAATATGGGAAGGTTCAATACCGGGAGAGGTTTCCAGGATATATTGCCAAAGGCCGTTAGCGGCTTTCATCGCTGTGGGAAATTCCTGAAACAACTCCCTTTGTTCAGTAAATCGTTCTTCGAGTAAGGTGTGTTGATAGGTTTTCTTTTCGCGCTGGGTAAGATAATAAGGGCGCCAGTGCTTTGATTTGAGGAGCTCCGCTGGGAGCAGCAATTCGGAAGGACGAATCCGGGAAAGCTCAGTGGTTAATATATCTAAGGATTGAGTCTGAAAAACCGTGAATTCCCCTGTGGAGACATCCACAAAAGCCAATCCCCATTCCTGATCATGGTAGACCGCGGCTAAAAAGTTATTGGCTTGCTCTACTAAGGAATCCGTTAAAGTACCTGGAGAAATGATCCGGATAATCTCTCTTTTCACGATCCCTTTGGCGGTTTGGGGGTCCTCCACTTGCTCACATAAAGCTACTTTATAACCGGCGGAAACCAGCTTCACAAGATAGCCCTCTACGGCATGATGGGGAACACCGCACATGGGAATCCTTTCCCCTCCTCCGGAATCACGGCCGGTTAAGGCAATTTCCAGAATAGGAGCAGCGGTCCGGGCATCCTCACCAAACATTTCATAAAAATCTCCTAAACGGAAGAAAAGGATCGCATCAGGAGCTTGAGATTTTATGGATTTATATTGTTGCATCATCGGTGTGGTCATTGTTATAGACTCCTTAGAGAGAAACTTTGTTAGTAGGTGATGTGCAGAAAAACGCTACATTGAAAGCTCCGAAGCAGATTCTCCAGGATTTTGCTTTACACCGTTCGCTCAATAAGCTGTGCGGACAAAACTAACGCTCAAGTTCTCCACTCCGTCGGGTTTCCGGCCAAATCGCTCCTGCTCAATGGCCGGTTGGAAACGTCCTGTTTCCAACCCGACTCCGCTGCGTACTTTTCGCGAAGTTTTCTTTCCACTCGCTTAAATTCGCTCACTTTTGTAATGCAAAATCCTTGGGATGCTTTTCGGATCTGTTTATGCAGGGCTTTGCAGGATAAGTTACGCGACCCGAGCAACTTTTTCCGTCTTTACCGACGCCGCTTGAGCGGCATGGTCGGCTACTCTGGGAACGACCCCAGAAAGTCCTTACAAAAGGCCCCAGGACCTCAAGAAGAAACTGAAAAAGACCCAGAAGTGTAGCTTTACGCACAAAAGCGAACGGATTTAGTGGAGGGGCGGTCGGGTTAACGAGGCTTTCTTAACGTAGCGAGCCACCGGTTTACATGCAGAAAGCAGCGGGGTTTGGCGGAGCTGTTAAGAAAGCGAGTTGACCAGCCCTGAAGCTATAGAGAGAGCATTGTGCGTAAAGCTACACAACTCGGACAACGCTTTTCATTCCCTACCGATACCGCCTGAGTGGCATGGCCACCTATCCTGTATATTCTAAAGGGAAGAGTGTACACTCTTCCCTTTCCTTCGCTCCCTCAAAATAAGGTAACTATCTCCACTCATTTCTATAATATCGCGAGCTTATGAACAGCTTCCCCCGCAACCTGAACATCCTGTGTCACAGGAGCAGCTTCCCCCATTGGGATCATTGGCAATGGCTTGAGCTAATACACCATTAATGGTATCCAGCATTTTCGTGAATTGCTCTTGAGCTTGCAGATAGGCAGCAATTGGAGGATACCCTTCCACTTTCGCTTCCATAGCATCAATGGCCTGTTGTACCTCATCTGTTAACTCTTGACCTTGGGCTTGGAGCTCATACACTCGCTGTTGCTCATTTTGAAAATCAGCAATGATTTGCTGAGCTTGCTCGTCAGCCATCATGGCTTCTTCTGTGCTGCGTAAATTTTGTAATTCAACACTTTTTGCTATAGCTGCAGCTAGAACTTCGGCTTTTTCCATAATTTCCGCCGTCATTACAACACCTCCATCTTCGATTGATTCTACACTTTTTTCTTGATTCCTGCTTTTAACCTTCAATTATTATTTATTATATGCCTTCGACGCATTCTCCAAACAATGTCCAGGAATTGGCGTCCTGAATCAGCACTTGAACCAAAGTGCCCATTAATTTAGCTTCTCCAGGAAATACTACCAGCTCATTGCCTCTGGTACGTCCGGTAAGACGATCGGGATTGGATTTACTTGGCCCTTCCACCAGAACTTCGTAGGTCTTGCCGATCATTTCCTGCCGCCAAGTCAGACTTTGGGCATTCTGGACATTGATTAAGTGCTGTAGGCGGCGTTTCTTAATGTCCAGAGGAATTTGCTCTGCCATTTGGGCTGCGGGTGTACCGGAACGTTTTGAATACATAAAGGTAAAGGCTTGACTGTATCTCACTTCCCGAACTAAATCCAAGGTTTGCTCAAAATCCTCTTCCGTCTCCCCAGGAAAACCGACGATGATATCCGTAGTTAAACTGGCCTGGGGAATGATGGCCTTAATTTTGGCAATCCGGCTTAAATAGTATTCCCGGGTGTATTTACGATTCATACTTTTGAGAATCTCATTGCTACCGGCCTGAAAAGGAAGATGGATATGCTCGCAAAGATGGGTGCCCTGGGCGATGGTTTCAATCAATTTATCCGATAGATCTTTAGGATGGGAGGTCATAAAACGCACTCTCCATAGCCCATCAATGGCATCCACGGCCTTGAGCAAATCAGCAAAATCATAAGCTCTGTCTAAGTCCTGACCATATGAGTTAACATTTTGACCGAGTAAGGTCACTTCCCGACAGCCTGTCTTGACTAAGGCACTGATCTCTTCCACGATATCTTCAGGTTTACGGCTGCGCTCACGGCCGCGGACATGAGGAACAATACAATAAGTGCAAAAATTGTCGCAGCCATAACTGATATTGACGAAAGCCTTAAGTTTTCCTTTTTCTGCGAGAGGAACCGATTCCTGAGTTTCTTTCGGCTTTTCCCAGACCTCGGCCACTTTCCCCTTCTCCTCGGATTCCTCTAAGAGACGCTGAAATTCATGAATATTATGGGTTCCCGCCCAGATATCCACATGGGGAGCTCTTTTTCTAAGCCGTTCTAAGGCACCCGGCTGCTGAACCATACATCCGGAAATGGCGATTTTCAATTGAGGATTTGCTTCTTTCAAGTGCTTGAGTTCGCCGATTTTACCCAGAATTTTATTTTCTGCACTTTCGCGAACACAACAGGTATTAATAATGATGAGGTCGGCCTTTTCCAACTCCTGAGACCGGATATACCCTTTTTGGCTGGATATCTCGGTCAAGGTATCGGCATCACGCTCCGACATTTGACACCCATAGGCTAGAGTGACGACCTTCTTTTGGGCTTTGGTGCTTGACATACTTATAGTTTCACTCCTGAAAAGTAGTATTCTTCATAAAGGATAACATAATTCAATACAGGCCGCCAGTCAAGGGTGACCGTGAAGGATTTTACGAATTTTTTCTGGTTCTTTTTCGGTGTAGAAGGTGATTTATTTGGGTATCCTTAATGATGGAGGTGATACGAATGGCTAATCCAAAAGTTTTATGCAATGTGGCAGAGTGCAAATATAATGAAGCAGCAAGACTATGTCATGCCGGGGAAATTCAAGTCACGAAGCATCATGCTGAGGTTCGTACTTCTGAAGCTACCGACTGCGGCACCTTCGAATTAGGTGACGGAAGAGAAAAAGTAGTGGATTAAGCATGTGATAAGGGAACCGGAAAGACCGGTTCCCTTTAGTCATTTTATTAAGTTGCTTCCGGGATGGGATTAAGGGTTCCCCTGGCGGAATTCTCCATGCTGAATAATGTGCTGAATTTCTTCCAGAACAAGATCCTTGACTCTGGGTAATACCCCTCGAATCTCAGGAGTCAATTCCAATCCCATGTCCAGGCTTTTGGGCTGAATACCAAAGATAAGAGTTTTGGGTGCAGTCCCTAATATATTAGCCATAGCTAATACTTCCAAGATTCCCACTTGATGAAAGGATACCTCAAATTGAGAGGGCATGACCCGAATATCCTCCGGTTCAAATCGGAAAATCGCCCCAGGCTCATCCTTGGCATTGACGGCATCGACGATGATGAGGTAGTCTACTTCTTTAATGAGATGAACCAATTCAAGTCCTGCAGTTCCACCTTCCAGAAGTTCTACATTATCCGGCAGAGTTTCCTGGGATAATAGCGTGAGAAACTGAACCCCGAGCCCTTCATCGGAAAGTAGAACATTCCCTACTCCCATGACCATAATCTTCGGTTGCAGCATTGTTTTGACCCTTTCTGAAAACCTTCGTCTTTTCTCTAATGATATGCGGCCCGAACTATACAGTCAAGGACTGCAGAAGGATTAAGGTTGAGCCGTAGTCGTCTTTCCAGAAGGTGTGGTCTTATCCTTCGCACGGGTTTTGCCAAAAAACATATACCAGAATTGATCTACAGCTTCCGTGAATACCATGTAAACATGAACGGCGATAATGGCAATGAACAGCCAGGTGATAACATAGTGGAATCCACGGATAGCAGCTAAACCACCTAAAGTGGCTTCTAAGCCGGGAAACGCCATGGGCAGATAAAGGATTGCCCCTGTAAGGATCTGCAGTACGGCCAAGATAGGCAGACCGATATAAGCAAGCTTCTGCAGCGGATTATAGGGATTGGGGTTAGCGGGATGGTCCTTTTGAATGAACAAGTAATATTTAATTTGGGGTATGAAGGTCTTGACATCATGGGAGTCAAGAAGAAACTTTTTGAAATCCCTGTGCTTGGTGAAAAAAGAGATATAGAAGCGCACTATGCCGGTGAAGATTAAACTAAACATAAAGATAAAGTGGATATTGCGGACAAGATTCATCGGCATTCCCTGATAAGGAGAATGAATCATAAATCCTGTAATGATCAAGGCAATAAAATTGATCAGGTTAATCCAATGGGTAATCCGATGAGATAACGGATGTTCGGCTGGATTCGCCATACTTTTCCCTCGCTTTCTCTTCCATTTCTTATTGATCCTTATCCATCCTCATGAACCATCAGCCAAAGTTATTAGCTAATTTTAAACTTGTGGATTTCATTGGTTTGGGGATCGATAAGATGAATAGCGCAAGCTAAGCAGGGATTAAGGGAACGAACCACGCGAACGATGTTGATGGGGTTGTTTTCATCAGGAACAGGAACGCCGATGAGGGCTTTTTCCAAGGGACCGTAATTCCCTTGGGCATCTTTCGGAGAAAAGTTCCAGGTGGTGGGAACAACCATCTGATAGTTCTCTGTCTTATGATCCTTAATCTTAATCCAATGGCCTAAAGCACCCCGGGGAACTTCTGTTAAACCAACTCCTTGGCCGGTTGCCGGAGGATTCCAATGCTCGGTATCGTGAATTCGGAGACCTTTGCCGATTTCCGCTTCCAATGCATTACACCAGTTAAGCATTTCCTTGGCCAGAATGACGGCTTCGTAGGCGCGGGCGGCATGGCGGGCCACGACACCAGGCTTAATACTGTATTTAGCAACAATGTCCATAAAAGGTTTCGGCTGCATGACCAGCATTCTCGCTAAATTACCTACTTCCACAGGCTTTCCGTCATAACGTGGCGCTTTAACAAAGGAATAGGCATCTTTTCGTTTGATATCGGGTACGGTATCCGAATCATAGGGATGATCCCCTTTGGGGCTATCTTTGTACCAGGCATAGGTCACTCCTTCCGTAACCTTGCTCTGATCTACTGCCATTACCTTGCTTAAGTCACCATCCATAATCACTCCAGCCGGCAAGAAGAAGTTCTTTTTCTCATCATCAAGGCCAAAGCCGCCAAAGGAGAGGAAGTTGTTATACCCACCGCCAACTCCTGCCTGAGCAAGGGGAAGCAGCGGCCCCGTCCCGAAGGTCAGAACATCCTGCAAATAGACATTCTCAAGAAAATCGATCTGCTCTAATAAAAGAGAGCGGTATTGCTCTACGACTTCAATATTAGGAAGCATGGTTACGCCACCCACAACGATGGAAGATTGGTGGGGCTGTTTTCCGGCAAAAAGTGCCGACATCTTCTTGGCTTTGGCTTGCATATCCAGAGCTTTTAAGTAATGGGAAACCGCAAGGGTAACCAATTCAGGATCGTTGACGCAGTACTCATCGGGCTCGTAGCGAGGAGTTAACGGAGCGGTATCGCCTGCGGCGATTAACTTGCCTATTTTCTCCTTAACCCGCAGCAAGCCAGGATCTTGTCCCTGGTATTTGGCCACAGCCGTAATATCCAAAAAGTCTAAGGCGCTGAGATGATAAAAGTGCAGTGCCGCATCATGAAGCCACATGGCGGAGGTGATTAGGTTCCGGATGATCCGACCGCCGGCAGGTACCTTCGCGCCAAAGGCATCATCCAGACAGAGGGAAGATGCCCAACCATGAGCACTCGCACAAACACCGCAGGTTCTTTCCGTGACATAGGTGGCATCCCGGGGATCCCGGCCTTTTAACAGCGGTTCAAACCCGCGAAACATGGTCCCGATGGATCGGGCATCCGTAACCACCCCATTGGTAACTTCTACTTCTACTTTTAAGTGACCCTCGATTCGAGTCACGGGATCGATAACTACTTTACCCATCTCTTAGTCCTCCTTCTTCTGCTCCGAGTCGTTATTTTTTAGTCTGCCGCTGGCAACCGTGGCAATTAGGTGTGCTCCCAGGCCTACGACAGTTGCCCCACCCACAACTTTTCCAACGGTATCAGCATGAATCTGACCGAGTCCGGGCAAGGAGAAGTTTTCTTGTTTGGCGTAGAGAGGACTGAATTGTCCATAGAAACCAAATTCAGAACATCCGGAACAAGGAGAACCGGCGTTAATGCAGAAATTCGCATTATCATTCCACCAGACTTGAGCACAGTCGGTATAGGTTTTCGGTCCCTTACAGCCCATCAGCAGCAAGCAATAACCTTTTTGGGCAGGATCATTCCAGTCAGACAGGTAATTGCCGGCTTCAAACTGACCACGGCGGGGACAGTTGTCATGAAGCAGCTTTCCGTAGTAAATCAGGGGACGGGCTTGCTCATCAAGTTCAGGAACGGCGTTGAAAGTTAGATAATAAACTATGGTTCCGATCAGGGTGTTAGGTTTAACCGGACAACAGGGAAGATTAATCACAGGAGTAGCTATATTGTTTTTCTGCAAAAGCTCTCTGACCCCAATGGGCTTAATCTCACATGCACCAGGGATCCCAGCTCCGTCGGTGGCGCAGCTTCCAATCGCTATAACTGCCTGGGCTTTTGCAGCAGCTTCTAAAACGGTCTCTCTGAAGGGCCTTCCCCCCACCATGCAGTAAAAGTCTGTTTCTTCCGATGCCGGAACGGACCCTTCCACGACAAGCACAAACTTCTCATCAAGAGTATCTTGATAAGCTTGTTCTGCTACATGGCCGGATGCGGCCATAATGGTCTCATGGTATCGAATGGAAAGAGTATCAAGTACTAATGATTCGATACTGGGATTAAGAGTTGCCAGTAAAGATTCACTGCAGCCAGTACATTCCATACCATGCAGCCAAATGACAGGGGGTTTTTCCATTGCTGCTTCCACAGCTTTTGCCGCTTGTGGAGTCAGGACCTCGGGTAGGCCAAGAGCAGCGGTTGTAGCAGCCATGAGCTTCATGAAGTCACGACGACTGATTCCACGGGCTTGAAGAAAATCTAATCTTCCCATAACAATACCTCCATTACCTTATAGACCTTTGAATCTGCAAGGTTTCTAATCTATAAAAATCTATATTCGGTATTCCCAAATAAAATCCTGCAAAATTTCCTATAATTTTTAGATTTTTCAGACTATGTTAAAATATTCACTAAAATTTGCATGTTCTTTCACGAACATTTCTAAAGTTCATGTCGTTTTTAATTAGAAAAAAATGGGGGTATCTCATTTTTTGAAATACCCTCATCTGCGTTGGTATCTAGAATAATGAATCTTCTGCCCATTTCGTTCTTTCCGCTGTTGAGCTCTCTCTCTTCTCCGTTCAGCATGTTTTCTTTGCTGTACCGCCCCATAAAGTACAACCCCGCTCACCATAAGCCCCAAACCAGTGAATAAAGCATAGGACTTCTTTTCCACAGGGGTTTCCGTTATGATACTCCGATCCGCAGCTAAAGGAACGACTCTTAAGCGTTCTTCTTCTTCCCATACTTCAAGGTGAGTAAGGACTTGTCCGGCTGCGACGTCTGTAAGTTCCCCACGTATGGGCAAAACGTTGATTCGCGGCTGTGCTAAGGCCTTGTCCCTTTTTTGCGTAATCCAAAGGGCTTGATCTGTCAGGAGATTAATCTGCTGACCTTGAATTTCGATCTGACCTAAGGAATCCCCTATCCCCTTATAGAGGGTATTCTCAAACTGTTCAAATCCATAATCCAATAATGCCTGCATATCTGTATAGATTTCACGGCCGGGAGATTTTAGGATGACGCCAATTACATCACGGCCATCCCGGGATGCGGAGGCGACTAAACAATTTTTGGCAACAGAGGTATATCCCGTTTTCATTCCTGTAATCCCATCATCACGCCAAAGGAGCTTATTTTCATTGATCATTTCGATGGGTACATTTTCTTTTTCTCTCGGGATAACATGGGATTTGGTTTTTATATACTCTCTAAACTTTGGATTGGCGTAAGCAGCCTGGGCGATGCGGGCAAGATCGTGGGCTGTGGTTAAATGCCCCTCTTCATTCAACCCGCTGGGATTCTTAAATGTGGTATGTTTCAATCCTAAATCTGCGGCCCTCTGATTCATTAAGCTCACAAAATCAGGCATATTTCCACTAATATGCTCAGCTATGGCTACTGCGGCATCGTTGGCTGAATTAAGCAGGAGGGCGTAAAGCATATCTTCTAAAGAAAGCTGTTCTCCAGGTTCCAGATAAATCCGTGTCCCATAAACCGTGTTATAATCCAACATGGTTTCGCTGGCAGTAACGATATCCTCCGGATTCCCCAACTCAATCCCCAAAAGTCCTGTCATGATTTTAGTGGTACTGGCAGGGGCCATAAGCTGGTCCCCATTCTTGCTGTACAGTGTCTGTCCTGATTGCACATCGATTAAGTAGGCGGCTTCTCCGCTGATTTCCGGAGGTGCTGTTTCCTGATTGGTTTCAGGAGCCGCCGATAACGTCGGGACAAAGATAAAGAAATACAATAATAAGGTGATGAGAGCGATTATGCGTTTCAATGATGTTCCCCCTATTAGCGTTGGTAGAATAATGCGATAGTGCCGGGACCGGTATGGCTTCCTACAACACACCCTATATCACTAATGATAACATCTTTGACGGGTACATTCTTTTTAATTTCCTCAGCTAATGCCTGGGCTTCTTCAAGGCAAGCCGCTTGGGAAATGCCGATCTCCTGATCTTCAGGATGACGAATTTCTTCTTGAATGAGTTCGACCAATTTTCGCATAGCGGCTTTCCGGGAACGTACTTTAGCTAGAGGCTCGATACGGCCCTCAGGAGTAATATGGAGAATAGGCTTAACATCCAGTAAGCCGCCGATAAAACCGGCAGTCTTGCTGACACGCCCTCCTTTGACCAGATAATCCAAAGTATCAGGAGTAAAAACATACCGCATGTTTTGACGAACCTGAAAAATTTGTGCTTCCGCTTCCTCCCAGGAATTAGCTTTTTTAACGATGCGATTGGCTTCCAGAGCCAATAAACCGTAACCCAAGGATGCCCCTAAGCTGTCAATAACATGGATCTTATCCGGCTGAGAACACATATCACGAACCATCTGTGCCGTGCTGAAGGTTGAACTCAAGCCTGATGAGAGATGAATTGCAACCACTTCATTCCCCTGGGCTAAGATTGCCTCATAAGCATCTTTGAGAGTCCCAGGATTGGGTTGTGACGTTTTAGGGAGTTCTTTGAACTCTGCAAACCGAGGATAAAAAACATCGGGAAAAATATCGATTCCTTCATTATATGTTTTTCCTTCTATGCTAACAGGCATGGGGACAACCACAATGCCTTCTTTTTGACTTAAATCACATGGTAAATCACATGAACTATCGACAAGAACTACATAACCCATATCATTACCTCCTTTAGTAATAAGTAAATAGTATTCGTGAAAATTAAGGTTTTTTCCTGCTTTATATCTTGCTCTTTACTAATACTTTATTATACAAAAAAAGCCCACTTCCGTGGGCTTAACCTATTTTATGCTTAATATTCCCTATAAAATACACTAAACCAATAATTCCTGAACCATCAGATGATTATCCAAAGGGGTAATGAGATGTGTCGAAATAAACTGCGAGAGCTCATGTTTCTTAACCAAACGATAATTAATCTCCTCTGCTTCTATCCATGTGACCAGAAACATGATAATTCCTCCTTGCTTATTAGCACATTGTATTGTGTATACATAATACCATAATTCTTTAACCATTTCAATGCTTTCATCTTGAGCGATAAATCAAATTTACTCTACGCACGCAAAAACGGCGACCGGCAGTATAGCCGGAAGCCGTTTTCGTATAACCTGATTCATCATTTTAGCGGGGTGAGATGATATCGACCTTCCAATTCCCATCTTCTTGTACAAGCTCAATGTAACCTTTAAAGGTAAACGTATTGGATACATCTTTTTCAGTTTGGACCTGTACAGTGAACAAATAGCCTCTGCGTCCCTCCAGTGCATCTGTCGGTTGAAGTTCAATGGCAGATACCTTAAGATCAGTGTTTTCATCATAGGCGATTTGGGACGCACTGGAGATTATACGATTAGCGATACATTTTTCATAACCGTTATCTGTTAACTGTTCTCCGTATACTGTGTGCATGTAATCTAAAAGAATTTGATTATCGTCCCGACTCTGACTCTGTGAGAGAGCGTGATTCAGATCTTCGTAATCTTGCTTTGTTGCACCGTATGTTCTCATAAGCACTGCTTTTGCTAACTTTTCAGGCGCATCCATCCCGCTTTTAAAGCTGAATACTAGAACAACCGTCACTATGAATGCAGCAAAAATGGCAGCTAAAGTAATGATTAGACTTCGGGAAACCTTTTTTTTCATGTGGTTCATAATCAATTATATTGATGGTAACGGAAGGTTACATCGTAAATTCTATCGGAAGATTCGTAATATATCTCGTTAGGATTCTTCAGAATAGTTGTATATGTCGATGTCAAGCGTTCGTTAGGTTGCCAAGTTGCCCATAAGCCACAAGGGTAACCATTGAGTGGCTCATTTTCACAGACAAGAACCAAATAACAGCGTGTACATTGAAAACAAGAACGCCATCCTGAGAAGAGAGAAGTACCTGTACCTTTGTTGAAAATGTTTCCCCAACCAGCTGAAAGCATATCATGGGTTGCATAATGCCCACATTGTGGGACAACTTGTGGCTGAATAAGTTCGTTCTCTACACCTAGGGCAGCCGAAGGAATAATTAATAAACCAAAGCATAATACAACACTCAGTAGAAAAGCCCCTAACTTTTTCATAAGGATTCTCCTCCTAAAGTATTTTTTATTTGCTTATCCGCACTACATTGCTGATTAACGTCGCACTCCCTCCTATATTTTTGTTTGTTCGCTATAATTTTACATTTATGAAATCTTTTTTCAACCTATTTGTATAATTTAGCATTAACTTTCGTTTCTCGAATCATTGCATCTTTCCATGTCTTTGCACAAAGTGCCCGTCCCGGGTGGCTCAATTAAAAAGGGGCATCGTCACTACTTATAATGAAGTAGTGACGATGCCCCCAACCAAGCGGCAGATGGAATTAAACCTGCGCTCCTGCCTCTGTCTTTTCGCTCTCCCTGTTTTCATTGATAATCTCTTCAAATTCTTTCCAGATGGGATAATTCCGTGCATCGGTGCTTCTCCCTGTGCGATCCACAAATACATGAATGGTTGTCCCTTCAGCTAACAAGGTATCCTCTCTCCAGACTTTATAGGTAAACGTGAGTTTACGCGAAGAAAAGCTTTCCAGGCTTGTTTCAATAACCAGCTGATCATCATAAAGTGCAGGGCGGCGATAACGGCAGGTAGCATCAACCACCGCGACGGCAAGGCCTTGTTCTTCAAATGAGGTATAGGCTAATCCTGCATTGCGCAATAGTTCAGCCCGGCCTATTTCAAACCAAATCAAATAATTGGAATGATAGACGATGCCCATTTGATCTGTTTCAGCATAACGGACTCGTACTGGAGTTTGATAGTTTAAGAACATAACACTTCCTCCTTAATACCCTCTATTTATCTTTTTATCTTTATTTAGGATTATAAAACATCTTGGCCATTGGTTCCATAGTGTGAAGATTTTGTCCGGGTCGTGCAGCTTATTCTATGGAAATAAAAAGCGCCCTACGGCGCTTTTTATATTTACGGTAAATTACGGTAAATAATTTAGGGGATTGACAGTATCGCCATTAATAATCACTTCAAAGTGCAAATGAGGACCGGTTGAACGGCCGGTTGAGCCCACAAGACCAATGGTCTCCCCTTTGCCTACTTGTTGTCCATTAGAGACGCTTATTTTGGATGCATGGGCATAACGGGTGGCTACTCCATTACCATGGTCGATGATAACCATATTGCCATAGCCCCCGCTCCAGCCTGCAGAGGATACTGTACCACCTGCTGCCGCCATAAACGGTTCCCCTGTATCTCCGCCAATATCCAAACCGATGTGAAAACTTCCTGAGCGGAAGCCGTAATAGGAGTTAAGCCCTCCCCTTAGGGGCCAACTCAAGCCGTTTGCTTTTCCCGTTCCACGAGAAAGGGCCACATTGGCTGATGATGCATAGACAGGACCTTTAGCAATAACCTGAGTCACAGGCTGCTGAGTGATTTTTTCTTCCAACACTTCTTTTTCTATGTTCCTGCCATTTTCCTGAACATAGGAATAGGTGACCTTTTTGCTGCCATCGCTTCCTTCCTGGCGAACCACAGAAGAACCGCTGGGCAAACTATAATCTGTCTTTGATACGACATCAAAAGGAATCGTCTCAGTACCCGTATAGATCCCTTTACTTACCACGGTGAGATAGGGAGTGACTTTAACCAAGTTGATTTTTTCACCAACTTGAATCGTCTTATCCTCGTCCATACCTGGGTTACCGGCCAGTACTTCCTTTGTCAGCATATCGTTTTTACGAGCGATTAGCCACCAGGAGTCATTGGGTTGTACGACATACTCTGTTCTGCTTTCATGCCCTTTCGTTAATATGTCAAGGACAACCTCCGGCGAACTAAATTCCTCTAACTGCACTTCGACGGGCTGAGAGGAGATTCTTTCTTTGAATTCTACAGAAGAGATCGTATTGTTTTCGCTGGGTTTAGCATAGATTTCCTGATAAGATGTAAGAATCTTCTTAAAATCTTCTTCACTGGGAAGAACAGCTATAGGAGTGTCTTGGATAGAAAATTCTATTCCTTCAAAATATGTACGTATTAAATTGTTCAGCTTATCCTCTGTTACATAGTTCTCCTGAAGAGTCCCTTTACTAATCCGTGTATTTTGGAACTCAAGTTTGTCATGAGTCTTTGCAACAAGTTCCGATGAGTCCCCTTTGGAAACAAGGATATGATCGACGAATTGTTTGCCTTCGTCCGGGGATTTTACATAACCTATTTCCTGACCGTTAACTATCAGTGCGGCTGCCGTGGTTGTATGGCTATAATAAAAGCTGCCGCCTAATACTACACTCAGTCCAATAACCCCAAGGACGATTTTGGGGAATCCCGTAGATAGCTTTGCTTTAGAAAACCTTTCTAAATGCTTAGTCAAGTTCTCTTTGATGCTTTGAATAATACCGCCTGAGCCTCCTTTCCGATTGGACAAGTTCCACTAAATATTATATCATAGAATCGCCATGATTAAAGAAAATTATATTGCCCTTGTGTGAGGTTTAAAGGAAAAAGGAGTTACAAGCATGGAAATCAATACTCTTATTGAGCGAATTAATGAGCTTTCACGGAAGCAGAGAACGATTGGCTTGGAAGAATGGGAAAAAGCTGAGCAGGAAGCTCTTAGGCAGGAGTATCTGGGCTTTATCCGGGGCCAGGTTATCGATACCCTCAGTCATGTGAAAATTGAAAAATCCTAAGCAGACGGGACTGTTTTTTCTTTCCGGCGTATGATAAATCCTCAGGAAAGCATACTAACCTTAGACAAATCATTATGCTTTCTTGAGGAGGGATTCTTTTTGCCGGAACGTGTCATGAAATATGGGGGAGTAAAATTTCGCAATCTTGTACCTCCAGTCAAAATCAACCGCTTCGTTAATCAACTTGCCCCCGATAAAAAGGACTCACTCTTTGAAATCGCTGGTGAATTAAGCGATGCAGGGATGATTGAAATACTTAATGAACGCACCCAAAGCACCATCGATCAGGATACTGTGGATGAGCAGACTCCGAACGCTGAAGGCAACACTGAAGAAGTAAATGAAAGCAATCGATATCTATAAAATAAGAAACCTTTGCAGACAAAATATGCTCCCTCCAGATGGCTGTACAAAGCAACTGCCTGGAGGGAGCTATTTATATGTTCTTTATTTTGAGTCACTTAACTTTACTAGAGAATGCTGACTGTACCATCGTAGACTACTCCCGCCAAAGCATCCACGGTCAAGACCTGCCCATCCTTAATCTTCATAATCACATCAGCGGCACCGACAATGGCCGGAATTCCATAGTTTAAGGCGGCTATAGCCCCATGGGAGGTGAGTCCCCCTTCTTCGACAAGAATTGCTCCGGCTTTAGAGATTAATGGGATCAGCTCTTTATCGGTATAGGGTGCTACCAGAATATCTCCCTTCTGGAAGAAGTCTTTAGTAGCTGGGGTAATGATTCGTGCCGTTCCGGAATAAGCTTTGCGTCCAATCCCCGTTCCTTTAGCAAGTACATCCCCTATGACTTGGACTTTAATGATATTGGTGGTCCCTACTTTACCAACGGGAACTCCCGCAGTAATGACAACCACATCACCGGTTTTAATCAGGTGATGAGAAATGGCTTCATTGACAGAAACAGATAAAAGCTGGTCCGTACCTAAACTCTCTGGAATAAGCAAAGGATAAATTCCCCAGGTCAAAGAGAGCTGACGTGCTACATGAACAAAGGGTGTGGCTGCAATAATTAAGGATGTGGGACGGTACTTCGATATCATGCGAGCCGTCAACCCGGAATGAGTCGGTGTTAAGATAGCGGCAGCTTCCAGATCTCTGGCTATGGTGTAGCTGGCATGACTGATGGCTTCAGCGATATTGATATGGGGGTCATAAATGGGCCTTGAATCATAATGCTTCTCGATCTGCAGAGCGATCTTATTCATCATCTCTACCGCTTCCACCGGATACTGTCCGGCTGCGGTCTCCCCTGAGAGCATAATGGCATCAGTGCCATCTAAGATAGCATTGGCCACATCGCTGGCTTCTGCCCGTGTAGGCCGCGGGTTACGGATCATGGAATCCAGCATTTGCGTAGCGACGATGACGGGTTTACCTAAACGATGGCATTTTTCAATCATGTCCTTTTGGTGAATGGGGACCTCTTCTACAGGTATTTCCACTCCCAGATCCCCGCGGGCCACCATCAGTCCATCAGCAACTTCTAAGATCTCATCTAAATTATCAATACCTTCGCGGCTTTCAATCTTGGCGATAATTTTGACATTAGCTCCTTCTTCCTCAACCAGGCGTCGTACGGCCAAAATGTCAGAAGCCTTCCGGGAAAAAGAAGCGGCAATAAAGTCGATTCCTTCCCTTAGTCCAAAAATGATATCATCACGATCTTTTTCCGTAATCGCCGGCAGCTGGATCGGAACACCGGGTACATTGACCCCTTTTTTCGATTTAAGAACTCCCCCATTTTGGATTTTAGTGATGATCTTTTCTTCTTCACTGGATATCACTTCAAGGTCTATGAGACCATCATCAAGGAGGATATGAGTCCCTTGGCGAACCTCCTGCCAAAGCTGGAGGTAGGTTATACCCACTCGCTCTGCCGAGCCAAGAGTGGATAGGTCTGTATCAAGAATAAAGGTTTCTCCGCTATTTAATTGAACTCCTTCATCCGGAACCGTTCCCGTTCTGATTTCGGGGCCTTTTGTATCCAGAAGAATTCCCAGATGAACGCCAAGTTTTTGTGCCTCTTCTCTTAACGTACGTATTCGTTTCCCATGCTCAGCATGGGTTCCATGGGAGAAATTTAAACGAGCGACATTCATGCCGGCCTTAAGTAATTGATGAACCTTCTCATTGGATTCGCTGGACGGTCCGATGGTACATACTATTTTTGTTCGGCGCATAGTTTCCCTCCGTCATTGATTTTGTAGAGTGCTAAGAAAAAGTGCTATGAATAAAAACGAAAAAGACCATACATAAAATTTTACTATTCTTTTCCACAAAAAGATAGAGGGTTATAGTCCTTTGCCGGCAATGTATTCGACTAAATCCACAATTCTATTGGAGTATCCCCATTCATTATCATACCAGGCCAAGACTTTAACCATGCGGTCTCCCAGCATAATAGTAGACAATCCATCAATAATGACACTATGAGGGTTGCCATTAAAGTCGTGAGAAACCAAAGGCAGATCGGAATAAGCCAAGTAGCCTTTGAGGCTTCCGGCGGCGGCTTCCTTAAGTTTCTGATTCACTTCTTCTTTGGTGGTAGAGCGGCTTAAATTAGCGACAAAGTCGATAAGTGAGACATTAGGAGTGGGAACCCTCACCGCTAATCCGTTGAGTTTGCCTTTTAGTTCGGGAAGAACCAGTTCCACAGCCTTTGTTGCCCCTGTCGTGGTGGGGATCATCGATTCATAAGCTGCCCGGGCTCTTCGCCAATCCTTATGCTCTAAATCCAAAATCCGCTGGTCATTGGTGACCGAGTGGGTAGTAGTCATCATACCTTGCTCGATCCCAAATTCTTCGAGCAAAACCTTAGCCAGGGGGGCCAGACCATTCGTCGTGCAGGAAGCATTGGAGAGGATATGATGCTCAGCCGGGTTATAACGATCCTCGTTTACCCCCATGACAATAGTGATATCTTCATCTTTCCCCGGTGCAGAAATGATGACCTTTTTCGCTCCGGCCTGGATATGCAAAGCCGCTTGATCCCGCTTGGTAAAACGCCCTGTGGATTCAATCACAAGATCGACTCCCAGATCCTTCCAAGGGAGTTTCTCAGGGCTTTTTTCTGCCAAGAACACCGCCTTTTGACCCAAAGCTTCAAGGGTGTTTTCATTTACCTTAACATCATAAGGTAATTCATCGTGAATCGAGTCATACTTGAATAAATGACCTAATAGATCCGGACTTCCCAGATCGTTTATGGCAACAATGTCTATGGGGCTTTTTCGCTCCAGGATTGCTCTCATGGAAAGCCGACCGATTCGGCCAAAACCGTTAATGGCAATTCTCACACTCATTCAGGAAAACCCTCCTTAAATACTGTTCTCATCAGCTTAAGTTTTTTGGATACTGGAATGATTATGCTTCATTCTCAAGTTATAGTTCCCCATCAAGGCAAAAAAATTGCACAGCCTGTTGCTCTGCATTAGTAAGTCTCTCCCCTTCTTTTAGGATACCCGATTAAATGTTTATGGTCTATACTTTATGAATAATTTTCCATGATCATCCTTAAGATAGAATTACGTTTCTTATCCATGGCTTCAAAATCCATAGCTGGGATATAATATCTTTCCAGTTCATCATGAAGAGTTTTTGCTCTTTGGGAGTGGGTTTGAGCCCGGAGTATACTTTCCTCAATCCTGTTTCGGCAAGAATCAATAAAACCTAGGGTGTTGGACAGCCCTGATAAGTCCAGCTCATTATCTAAGTTAAAAGAATGAATGGTCCCGCTAAATTCCGGGCGATAAGGATAATGCTCTGATGAGATAACCAAGGCGGTATGAAGTTCAGGTATAAGAAGAAGATCGATCTTATCCGGCTCAAGGGCATTATGATAGATTTCCATATCATAATCGAGCACCCTGGCATCCTCAGCAAGACGAGCTAAAAGGGTAGATTTTCCCGTTCCGGCTTGCCCCGCTAAAGAGTATAGGAAATGCATCCCTTGAATAAGAGTGTCTATATGCTGAGTTCTGCCTTGGGGAGTATGAGCCCATGCAAATAAATGACGAGTTTTTCCGGTACCCCGGCTTGATGATGCTTTAAAAAGTTCATTCCTCATCTTTAAGTAAATCTGATTGATCCTCTGCCAATCTTGATAAGGCGTAATATAGAATTCCCATTCATCCATGGCGTTTTTGGCATCTTTTAAAGCAAAATAAGCACTTTGAAAACAGCGGCTGATCTCATGACTGCAGGCCATAATATCTTTTTTGTAAGGTACTAGCAAAGATTCATTCCAATAGTCTCCCAGATTGATAATTTCATCGACAGCACCTGGCGTTTTGGGGTCCACCACATGGGGAGCCGTGCCGTCGAGTAAGGCAATCTTCAGCTCAGGAATGACAATACCATCGATGGAATGATTATCGGAGGAACAACAATGATACTCCAGATCAAAACCTGCTTTGAGCATTTCTTCCCCAATTTTTTTCATGAAGGTTGATTTCCCAACACCTGGGCCACCCTTTATGATATAGGTATGTTGCGCAGCAGCGTCAGCCAAGTAATTATAATAGGAGTGAAAACCAAGATAAGTAACACCACCGGGGAACATTTTCCTAATTACCGGATTCCTTGTCATAGAGACTCCCCTTTCCGCGCTATATTCCTGCACCACTAATTATATTCATAGGCAGGTTCAAGGGTGACAGGAATTCCAGCAGAACGGATCAGTATTATTTTCCAAGACAAATCAGAGCAAAGATTATTGGGTATTTATTTTCAGATAGTGGAAGCAAAAAGAGGAACAGCTAAACTGTCCCTCTCATGGTTTACGGATGCTGTATCCTTGATAGTCGTAGATGTTCCGCTCTTTCTGCTTATCATATTCCTGATAATGGGGGTCTCTCACGGTAACAGGAGATTTGGGACGTGAGACTTTTTTATGTTTTCCCATGCCGTATCCGCCCTTTCTACGCTATAGTTTGAGCACCCATGACTTATTCTGAGTTAATTTACTTATCAATATGCAGTTTTATTAAATTGAAGATTAATCCCATTATTTGTGGTGATGATGATCATTACTATGACCATGATGGTGGTGATGATCGTGGTCATGGTTATGGCTGCATACGGCATTGGTGGATACAAAGGTCCCTGCTGCATAGGATTGCGCCACATCCAAAACCGGCCCATTGGCGCCTCTCAAGACTTCCACGCCGGCATTTTCCAATCCGGCGATGGCTCCGGGTCCAATCCCTCCACAGATTACGGTTTCTACTCCTTTAGATTTCAAAAGCTGCGCAATTCCTTCATGTTGATGTTGGAAATTAGCCGTATCAATCCGCTCTTGACCGGATACCTTGCTATCTTGAATGACAAAGAGAGTAAAAGCCTGACTGCGGCCAAAATGGGCATTAACATTCTCCCCTTCTGTGGGGATGGCGATTTTTCTGTTCATGGAATCCTACCTGCCTTTCGATTTGTATGAGAGATAACTTCTATGTACCCCTAGGGGGTGTCTCCTTTATCCTAACTCCCTTATTTTCAATTGTCAATCTTTGATAAAACGTGTAAAATTTTATAGAAAACCCGGTTTCGCCGATCCTATATTTTCACTCCTCACAAAAGGCGAAAACGCTGGTTGCCCTTATGCTTAGAAAGTGTATAACGCAAGTTTATACTTTCTGGCAGTGTCAGTAAAGTCTGGAGGAGGGGTAATAATGTGGGGGTCTCCACTAGAATTAATGAATGCCTTAGAACAGGAAGGCTATATCCTTAATCAGGATAAAGGGACTACTTTATTTTTGGCGCTTGCACTCCGCAAGCCCTGTCTTATTGAGGGACCGGCGGGAGTTGGAAAAACGCAACTGGCCTTGGCCCTGGCGCGCAGCACCGGCCGCAGGCTTATCCGCCTTCAATGTTATGAAGGGCTTGATTTAAATAAGGCCCTTTATGAATGGGATTATGCCAAACAATTACTCCGCTTACAGGTGGGAATTACCGGCTGGGAAGAAATTAAGGAGAATATTTATGGGCCTGAATTTTTGTTAGCCAGACCATTGCTGCAAACTGTGCTTGCTGAAGAGCCCGTTATTCTTCTTATTGATGAACTGGACAAAAGTGATGAAGAATTTGAAAGCTTCTTACTGGAACTTCTTGCCGAGTTTCAAGTCACGATCCCGGAGGTAGGAACCTTTAAGGCCAAAAATTCTCCTATGGTCCTCTTAACCAGTAACAACACCAGGGATCTTTCCGAAGCTTTAAGAAGACGCTGTGTTCACCTGCTCTTAGCTTATCCGGATGTGGAACAAGAAATGAGGATTCTTGCCCAAAGGTGTCCGGAGATTACTACGGCCTTAATCCAGGATGTGTGTGAGTTCGTAGCCAAAATCCGTAAGATTCCTTTACGCAAATTACCCAGTGTATCTGAAAGTATGGACTTCGCCCGTGCTCTCCATATTCTTCGCCAGGAATCTCTCGATATGAAGCAATTGGAAGGTACCCTATCCATACTTTTAAAATACCCCAGTGATTTGGCAAAGCTTGAAGAGCGTTTAAAGGCTTGGCAACAGGAAGCTGCCAGAAGAACTCAAACCCAGAGCGGGGGATATTCATGAATGGACTCAATATCAACGGCTGGCAACTGCTGAAGCTCATCTATGTGCTGCGTTCGGTGGGCATCACTATTACAATTGATCAAGTTCAGGATGCTTTAAAGGCCTTAACTCTGTTTCCGGATCTTTCACCACAACTCGTGCTAAAATCTCTTTTCATCCATCGCCCGGAAGATCATCAGCTTTATGACATGGTCTATGATCTCCTGGCATCCACAGAGTCATCCTCCCCGGATTCAGAGCATACTGCCCCTGGACAATGTACAGGCCCGGACCAAGGAAACACTGGGGATGGCTCCCACCAAGGGATCGGTACCGGGCAAGGAGGAATCACCCTAATCCTTAAATCCTCAAGAGAGTCTTCTCAATCCTCGGCAACCTCTTTTCAAATGCCGGATCTCCACTATTTAATGGGGCTTAAAGGATTCCCTGGTACCATCGAGGAAGAAGAAACTCAGGAGTTTGATTTTGAGAAGCAGGTTAAATTCATTCTTGGACAATCGGGATTTTTGACTTGGTCCAATTCTTTGGAACTGGCTAAAAACCGGGGTGAAGTATCGGAGGACCAATGGCAAACATTCGAAGCTTATCAGGACTTTTGGAATCGTCAGATTCGCCAGGTTCTTTGGCAGGAACGTTTACAGAGCCAAAATCGCTGGGATATTCTCCGTGAAGTGAATTGGCGTTTTAAGCCTTTGAATTCATTTACCGCCGATGAAGAAGGGATGGTCCATCAAGCCCTTAGACAAATGGGAAACAGATTGGCTGTTCATCGAGGATTGAGTAAAAAGAAAGCCTCCCGTGGAACCCTGCGGGTTTCCTCTTTGCTAAAAGAAATGGTTCGGGGCAATGGATCTGTCTTTCGCTTTGAATATGAAACCTATGTCTTAAAGCATCCCGAGCTTATTGTACTATGCGATGTATCCAATTCCGTAGCTCCCTTTTCTCAATTTCTTCTTTACTTATGCCAACGCATCAAATCCCGGTTTCGCAAAGTACGGCTTTACCTTTTTATTGATGGAATCTGGGATATCACCTGTGAAGAATGGTTAAACACCGGTGATTCTATGGCAGAGATCCGTTCCTGGGGCCGCAAGCATTCTTCTGGATTCACAGATTATGGTAAGGTTTTCAATGACTTTGCCCAGAATGTTCTTCCCTCTCTTTCCACAAAGGGAACCGTGTTGATCATGGGAGATGGCCGCAACAATTTCCGCCCTGCTCAAGCAGAATATTTGCAGGAGATCCAAGAGAAGGTTAAGCATATCTTTTGGTTGAACCCTTTGGAGGAAAAGGATTGGACTTTACCCGACAATCTTATGAAGGAGTATAGGAGGTATTGCACCCAGGTTTTTCCCTGCCGGAACCTCAGTGATTTATGGCAGATCTCTAAAAAAGTATTCTCCTAAAGAACGATTAGCCAAATTCCCAAGCGCTTGGGAATTTGGCTAAGAGAAGGTTCTTCGTCTTATTTTCCGAAGGAACAATGGGGATAAGTGCATTCCGGACACTCCAGGCACAATCCTCCATGACCGTATTTGGCAATTTCCAGACGAGTAAGCCGCTCACCGGCTAGAATGCGTGTTGCTACAAGGTCAAAGACCGTTTTTCTTGAATACATGACACAGCCGGGCAATCCCAAAATCGGGATATCATTCAGGTAAGCCAATAACAGCATGGCTCCGGGAAGAACAGGAGTACCATAAGTGACTAACTCTCCCCCCAAACCTTTGATCGCCGTAGGGGTCAAATCATCGGGATCCACGGACATGCCGCCGGTTACCAGGACCATTTCTGCACCATGAGCTATATGCTCGCGGATGCGTTCTTGGATCATCTCTACATTATCATCGGCAAAGGTTTGTCCCAAGAGAACAGAGCCCCATTCGGCCACTTTTCCTTGGAGAACCGGTCCAAATTTATCTTGGATACGGCCATGGTATACTTCACTTCCCGTGGTAACCACTCCAACCTTTTTGGGTTGAAGGGGGCGGATTTGAAGAAGTGGTTCCTTAAATTGCCGGGCGATTTCTTCGGCTTCTACAATAACTTTCTCATCAATCATCAGAGGAACGACCCTGGTCCCCGCAATTTTCTGCCCTTTCTTCACGGGACGGTGATTATGAAGGGTAGCGAGGATAATATATTCTAAAGAATTGAGGGCATAGATCCCTTCTTCAGAAGCATAGATTAATCCATCCTCCTCAGCAATTAAATTGACCTTTCCCTCTTTTGTTTCACTAAAGGAAAGACCTGGGCCCGCCACTGCTTTGGCCAGACGCTCTGCTGCTTCATCTTCGTGAATAAGACCCGGAGTCTGATCCCACACAAAAATACGCTCTTTTCCCATACTGAGAAGAATCGGTATATCTTCTTCCTTGATAACATGACCTTTTCTAAAGCGAGCATCTTTTGTTTTTCCGGGGATAATTTGTGTCAGATCGTGCATAAGCACAGATCCGATCGCATCCTGCACTCTAATCTTCTCCATGGGGTTTCCTCCTTTTCTTTGCGGAAGGCATGTTCATTTCTAAACACACCCTGGTTTCAGGCATCTCTGAAACGGCCAAATTCCGTAGATCAATTCGGTAGGAAATATGGCTCGGCTACTCATTATTATAAACCATAACTGGCAATCAGGGAATGATTCACTTTCATAAGAAAATCATTTTTTCCTCGATTTTAAAGGGTTTCTTCAAGGAAATATAGAATTTTGTTCATACATAATACTTTGATGACACTTTTGTGAAAGGAAGGGAAGTATGGCTGGTAATATTCTTAAGTTCGAGATATTTAAAAACAATCCCAACTGGCAGGGACTGCCTGATTCGTTTTGGGAGTACTGTTCTGACCATGGACGGGTTCGCCATTATGCTGCAAAGCAATTCCTTTTCTTTTCCGGAGAAGACGGTAATTCAGTCTATTTTTTACTCAAAGGCCGTATCCAAATTTTGCTCATGAGTGAATTTACTGAGAAAATTTTTCGGATTCTGCAACCTCCCGCATTTTTCCCGGAAGTTATATTAGATAATAAAGTATATCCTTATGCAGCACTCACTGCCGAGGCCTCCGATGTCTTCGTTTTGGATCGAAAGGCGCTACTTCAGTACTTTAATGAAAATCCTTCCGCACTTCTGCCTTTTTATCGAAATATGGCTTTGGATCTCCGCAGAGCTTATCGGCAAATCAAGAATATTGCTCTGGGGGATGCTCGTTCTCGGTTGGGAGCTAAGATCTTCGCTTTAGCTCATGTCCACGGCCAAGAGACTCCTGAGGGAATTCTCATTACGATTCCCCTTACCGCAACAGAGTTGGCAGGAATGTGCAGTTTAGCACGGGAATCCGTAAGCCGCATATTAAGTGAACTGAAGGATTTAGGAATTCTCAAAATGGAGAAGAAACAAATAACTGTCAGCAATTTAGACCAGCTGAGAGGATGGATTCATGAACGCCAAAACTCCTTGTGACTCTTTATAGATTCTGTCGGCGGTCAAGAAAATGAGTGAGCCTTTCCAGCGGAAGGCCATTTTCTATATAGTCTTCAAGGATGCGGCCGATTATACCGGGGAGTTCAGACGTCTGGAGCTTTTCCCGGGACAATCGTGCCAATTGTGGATGCCTTCCCAAACGCCCGCCAAGATGGAGAGTCCAGCCTGATTCCCCGGGAAGTATTTTGCCTGTTTTACATGAGCGCACACAATCCCCGCAACCAATGCACTTACTTTCATCAAATTCCAGCCTTCCCTGCCAAGACAGAGCACCTTCTTGACAGGAACGGCAGCAGGCTTGACAGCCCGTACACCTTGCCCCTGTGAACTTGGGCATAAGAAAGCCCGTTAGCCCTATATCTTTGATTTGGGGCTGAGAACAGGCGTTGGGACAACCGGCTATGCTTATCTTCGGCAAATGATGATAATGAATCACCGGAAACTTCTGGTTCAGATGAGAAAACAAATCCATACTCTTTAGAATCTGCTCTAACTGTTGGTATAAAAAAGACCAATCCTGAGCAGATTTACTGCAATTTTTCCGACAATGTTCCAGAACAAAGCCAGGGTTATCGATCATTATGCCTCCTCCATTACTGCACATTTAAACTTATTGTACCATCCACAGGCTGTGGTTTTGTGTTTTGGGTCACACTTCTTAAGTTCACAACAGCAAATAAAAAACATAGCCATGTGACTATGCTTAAAGTATAATTTGGTGTTGCTAAGCCTTACCCGCTCCTGCGTGTTCGGGGATATGCCTACCTTTCCTCTCCGAAATCAATAATCCTGCTAACGTAAGTACAATCCCAAATACTGAGGCTCCGGTAATTCTTTCACGAAGCACAATAACGGCAGTAATAACGGTTATGACGGGAACCATATAAATATAAACGCTGGTTTTCACTGCACCCAATAGTTTAACCGCGGAGTTCCATGTTACAAAGCAAAGCGCCGATGCCCCCAACCCTAAAAACAGGATATTGAATAGGTTAGTCGGTCGTGTTAGTTCAGTTATGTCTGGCTTGAACCCAAATATGATTAAAGCGGGTATCATAAACACCAACCCATAGAAGAAAATTCTCCGTGTTGCCTGAATGGTGTTGTATTGAAACCCGCTTATTTTCTTTGTCAGAACAGAATAGGCGGCCCATACCACGGCAGCTAAAACGCCCAGTATATCTCCCAACGGATTCAGTTGCAGGTTGTTGCATCCGTTAAAGCTGATGAGGATAATTCCGACAACCGCAACGCTAAAACCCATAAAAAACCGCACTCTCAATTTCTCGGTATCTAAAAACAGATGAGCAAATATGGCGGTAAAAAACGGCGAAATTGAGACAATTACCCCTACATTGGAGGCGAAGGTATAAGTCAGGGCTATATTTTCAAGCAAGAAATACAGTGTAACCCCACATAAACCAGCGGCGGCGAAATATAAATCCTGTGTTCTTTCCCTGATCTTGAGCCTGTGAGGATAAGCGAGAAGCAAGACAAGAAAACCAATCGCAAACCTTAAAAACAGTATTTCAATGGGTGTAATTGATTCTAAAAGCAACTTGGTGGATATGAACGTTGTACCCCAAATAAAAATCGTAATCAATGCCAACAAATGTCCTTGAACCTCTTTTTTTGTGTCCATGAAAACCCTTTCCATTCAAAAAATCAGCTTTGAGAATCCTTAAAAATGCTCATATATTGTTTTGGGGTTAGCCCTATAAACTTTTTGAAAAAGTTAGAAAAATGGCTTTGATCGGTAAACCCAGTCGATAGCGCCACGTTAATTGGCAACATCCCCTTCTCCAGCATTTTCTTTGCTTTATCAATCCGTATCGTTTCCAAATAGCTATAGGGGGAGATGCCTTTTTGCTTTGTGAAGGAACGAAGCAGATAGTATTTACTCAGCCCAGTCAAATTGCATAAGTCAGCCAGGGTGATAGTTTCCATGTAATGCTTTTCCAAGAATTCACAGATAGCCCTTGTTTCCGTGCTTAGTTCTATATTTTCTGCCGGTACTGTCTGCTCTGTATACTCTTCTATTAGCTGCTCTAAAAGGAAGAAGAATAGTTCCTCTTTCCTGAAATCTTTTTCTTCCTCCATAAGCATTTGGTGCAGCTCCCGGAGTATAGAAACCAATTCGCTATGAAAAACGACTTGAGTGGTAAAATAGGGCAAATACTCTTTCCCTGTTATTTCCAAGACCGCCTTACTCATAATTTCCGGCTGGATATTGATACAGCGATAATCCAATGTTTTGCCATCAATTTGTTCGCACGTATGATTGTCGCGGGGATTGAAGATCAGAAGATCACCCGGCTCAATGGTATATTCCTTATTTTTGCAGGATAAAAACCTCTGACCTTTTTCAATAAACCCAATCACATAATACTCATGAAAATGGTTGGGAAACTTCTGCATAATCCCTTGAAAATGATAGGCTTCAACTTTCAATTCAGCGTCATATTTTACGATTCTCATTTCCTGTTTCATAAAACTTATCCTCCTTTCTCAGTTATCTGATATTTAGTGTACCACAGGCGGCAATGGCGTTCTTGTATGATATTGCTCTAAATGAACGCCGAAAACAAAAGCCGGGCTCCCACCAACTCTATGGAGGGAATCCGGCTTTTACGCTCTTTATGATGATGGTTAGGCTTACAATTCAGCAGGTCCTTCCAGGAGAGCCAGAAGCAATTGTGCAGCTCCCTCAATATCCCCTTGATCCACAGTTTCCGAGGGACTATGGATATAGCGGGTGGGAATGGACACGACCCCGGAAGGGATTCCTCCCTTGGTCAGATGGATAGCCCCGGAATCTGTACCGCCATATTCTAGAACCTCCCATTGATAAGGAATATGATTCTGTTCAGCGGTTTGAGCCATCCAGGACTTAATCTTGGGGTGGGTAATCATAGAACGGTCAAATACTTTAATCGCTGCACCATATCCCAGCTTCACATCCATAGGGTGGGACTTGGGGGTGTCCCCCGTTCCGGTAACATCCACAGCAAGGGCTAAATCGGGTTCCAGGGCAAAGGCCGCGGTTTGAGCACCACGAACCCCCACCTCTTCCTGTACTGTAAAGACAAAATACACTTCATGCAGAGTTTGGAGACGTTTCAGCACTTCGATAGCGATAAAGCATCCCACCCTGTCATCCAGAGCTTTTGAGGTAAGGCGCTTTTCTTGTTTGTGGAAGCTTCCCACAAAGACAGCGCTTTCTCCTACCTGAACCTTAGCTTTACTTTCCTCAAAGGATGCGGATCCGATATCGATATAGAGCTTATTCAACTTTAAATCGCTTGGTTTTTCAAGTTTTTCTACCCCGATGGTTCCAATGACTCCATTTTGAAACTCAACCCGGCGGTGAGGTAACCCCTGAATTGAGACACCGCCAATAGGGGCAAAACGCAAAAAACCCTTCTCATCAATATGAGTGATCATCACCCCGATTTCATCGGCATGGGCTGCAATCATAATTTTTTTGCCTGTTCCCCGACGTACTGCAATAAGGTTTCCCAAGGCATCCGTGTTTATTTCATCACAGTAGGGACGAATTTCTTCAGCAATAAGGGATGTCACTCTTCCTTCAACACCCGATGGACCAAAGCATTGGGTTAATCGCTCCAAAAGTGTATAATCCAAAGGTTTGTGATCGTATGGCATGGAATGTCCTCCTTTTAATTCCTTCAGGGACTGGGTTCAATGGAACGAAAACTCGTGAGGAATAGCCTTTAAGATACCGTCCACTAAACCCAGGGCATTCTCAATATCTTTTTCGGCCAAGACAGAAACTGTGGAGTGAATATACCGACAGGGAATGCTGATGGCGATGGTGGGAATACCTTCACGGGTCAAATGAATTCTTCCAGCATCATTTCCCCCGCTATGCCCTCTGCGCAATTGATAAGGAATGCCCATCTTTTCTGCAAGGTCGATCACTTGCCGGAGAAGTTGCGGCCGATATAAAGTGGAGCTATCCATGATGGAGAGTGCGGGACCTTTTCCCGGTTCTGTAACCCACTCCCCTTCTTCTACTTCCATCATATGGGCAGATACAGTTCCTTCAAGAACAATAGCAAAATCCGGCTGGACATGGTAAGCAGCTACTGTTGCCCCCCGGAGCCCTACTTCTTCTTGTACAGTGAAAGCGCCGACGAGATTAATGGAATAATCTCTTCTTAATAGTTCGGCAAGTATGGCGCAGCCTACACGATCATCAAAGGCTTTGCCCTTTAGATATCCTTGGCCCAGGGTTTCTGTCTCCGTAAAAAAATAGGCATAATCCCCTATCTTTACATGTTTTTCTGCTTCTTCTTTAGATTTGGCACCGATGTCAATATACAGTTGCTCGATTTTCAAGGCTTGCTCCCGCTCTTTGGGTTTCTGCAGGTGAATCGCTTTGGCACCGATAACACCCATCAAGGCGTTAATCTTTAGGGGCTTAGAGAGCAATATCCGTGGATCGATACCGCCAACGGGTTGAAACTTAAGGAATCCATCACTGGTGATGGAGGTCACCATTAGAGCTACTTCATCCATATGGGCAGCTATCATCACCTTGGGACCTGAAATCTGGGGATTCTTTTGGACGATGAGGTTGCCCATTTTGTCTATACTCGCAGAATGCACGAAAGGTTCTAATTCCGTGGCAAGGGTACGGCGGATTTCCTTTTCATCTCCCGAGGTACCATTGAGTTCTGATAATGTCTTTAGTAGCATATTCTTCCCTCCAAGTCTTCAGGAAGTCCGGCAATAAAATAGGCCAGCAGTTTTCCGGTAAGGATCACATCCTGCATATCTATAGTTTCTACGGAGGTATGCATATAGCGTAAAGGTATGGACACTAAGCCCGTAGGTACACCGGCTTGAGCCACCTGAATAGCCCAGGCATCCGTGCCGCTGCGACCTGGAACAGGTAATATTTGATAGGGAATACGAGCTTCTTTTGCTGCCTTAAGCAATTCTTCATAGACTAAAGGATGGATATTAGGACCTAAGGCAATAGCTGGCCCTTTCCCTAACTCTCTTTCCACTTGTCCCTTGGTATCCGGTGTGCTGGCATGAGTTGCATCGATAGCAATGGCCAAATCCGGATTTAAGGTATAAGCACCGGTGGTTGCCCCCCTGTACCCAAGTTCTTCCTGAATCGTGCTGACCGCAATGACATCATGAACATGCTGCAGTCTTTGCAATTCTTCCAGGCATATTTTCATGACGACCACTCCTGCTCGGTCATCAAAGGATTTACCGGCTAGGACATGATTCAGCAATTCCAAGGTTTTCCGCCGTAGGGTGATGATATCTCCTACCTGAATGACCTCTTTGATCTGCTCAGAGGGCATTCCCACATCTATTCCCATCTGTTCAATTTTTACTGCTTTTTCTTCATCCGTGGTCATTAAATGAGGTGGAATGGAGCCTATGACCCCAAGAATAGGTTTCCTGCCATGTATGATAACCTCTTGAGAAAGCAGGGTGCGCTGGTCCACTCCCCCCACTGCGGTAAAACGAATGAATCCGCTTGGCTCGATCCCTTTTACCATGAGGCCTATTTCATCCATATGGGCTGCCAGCATAATTTTATATCGTCCCTGAGTCCCCTTTTTATGAGCATAAATATTACCCAAGGAATCCTGGCGGACGTGGTCGGCTAAAGGAGTGAATGATTCCAGAACTAAAGGAGCCAGACTTTGTTCATATCCTGATACACCGGAATTTTCCGAGAGTTGTTTTAAAAAATCCTTCGCGCTGGATAATTGCGCGTTATTCAATAGACTCAGCCTCCTTCCAGCTTCGTGTTGTAAGTTTAAGCTCCTGCCAGATTCAAAATCGCTTGAGCATAGACCTTGCATGCCAGGATTAGACTGTCAATAGCCATATATTCATCCGGACAATGAATGACCTCCGGTTCCCCTGGAAGTAAGGGGCCAAAAGCTACTCCTTGGGGTAATACCTTAGCATAAGTTCCCCCTCCAATCGCAAAGGCATAAGCTTCAAGGCCTGTCACATCGGAATAAGCCTTTAAAAGAGACTTTACCAAAGGGCTATCCTTCGGAACATGGTGGGCCTTCTGATGGCTCAGGGTTAGCATTTGCAGCCCGATCTCCTGCCCACATGCTGTAACCGGCTTGAGGATCTGATCTTCCTTAATGGTTACAGGATATCTTACATCTATAACAAAGCGAATATGTCGGGCGGAAAGATCCATAATACCTAAATTTAAACTTAGTTTTCCTGAGGGTTCATCAGCAAAAGCAACATTAAAGCCTTCCCCAAAATATCCCTTTCCCGGCCTGTTATTTAACCAGTGAATGAGTTCAGCTTCCTCTTGGCTCAGATCCAGGCTTGCGAGGAATTGAAGAGCATGGAGTACGGCATTTTTACCCTTTTGCGGGAGGCTGCCATGAGCCCCCACTCCCTTAAACCTAAGGACCAGTCCATCCTCTCCGGAAGATGTCTCAAGTTTTCCCGTGACTCCCTCCGGGAAAGTGTAATGGGAAAGCTTCTGCGAAAGATCTTCCCGAGTAAACCCATTAAGAACAACCCTGCAGGAATCGGGAACCACGTTGGCCCGTTCCCCTCCCTGGATTTCCCTGAGATGAGGTAATGGATTGAATTGTTTGCTGAATTCCAGGTGGAGGATACCTTTCTCAGCGTGTATCAAAGGAAATTCAGCATCCGGAGCAAACCCTATGACAGGTATATCTTCTTTCTGTTTGTAATAATCCATATCTTCCCAGCCAGATTCTTCATCCGTACCGAGAATCAGGCGTACTTTCTTATTCAGTGGGATTTTGGCATCTTTAATGGCTTTCATGGCGAAGAGAGCTGCCAGAGTAGGTCCTTTATCGTCAATTGCTCCTCGACCATATATTCGACCATTCATAACAGCTCCGCTATAAGGAGGGACAGACCAGCCATCCCCCTCTGGAACCACGTCCAAATGCCCTAGGATGCCCAGAAGTTCCCCGGCACCCATCTCTATCTGACCGGCATATCCATCGATATTTTTGACATCAAATCCTAAACTTTCGCCGAGGCTCAAGGTCCACTCCAAACAATCCCTGATCCCGGGCCCGAAGGGAGCCCCTGGGGAAGCATGGTCCATATCTTTGACACTTTTGAATTGGATGCAGTCCTGGACTGCTTTGATCAGTTCATCTTTAAGACCGTCAATTTGTTGGTTAAGAATTTCAAGGTTCATATAATTTTCCTCCACTTCGTTGGATCATACAACTTATGTCTTGTTATAGGATGCCCCTTTTAACAAAGAAATTATAGTAAGGTTTAGGGTGTGGGTGGCGGTTCTTCTGTTTGTTCTAAAATTTCATCCAAGGTGGAAAATTCAACATTAACCACTGTACCCGCGTTGACTATCTTTCCGGGCTGTGGATTTTGTCCCCCAACAAGACCTGTTCCGGAGAAATGAAAATGAAGCTCTGCTTCTGCCAGTTTCTCCCCTGCCTGCCGCATGGTTAACCCCGTTAAATCAGGGACAATGGTCTCCCCTTTTAAAGGTGTCCGTTCAGGGATGACTTCCCCCGGTGCGGGGCGTTCAAAGCTTATTTCCGGTATCTCACTCACAGCACTTTGAGTTTCACTGGACACAGGAATACCATAATATTGGAGTGTCCCTTCGATAATCGTTTTGGCAACAGGTCCTGCTAAGGTTCCCCCCTGATGACTCTCTCCCTGAGGGGTATCGATGAGGATCAGAATAGCAATCTTAGGGTTATCTGTAGGGGCATAGGCTGCGAAAGAAGCGATAAAATCCGTTTTGGAATATCCTCCGGTTTCCGGATCCACTTTTTGGGCGGTTCCTGTCTTGCCGGCTACCCGAATGCCGGGGATTTTTGCTCTTCCGCCGGTACCCTCATCGACCACCGCTTCAAGAACGGCTGTCATCTGTTCTGCCGTTGATTTAGAGATAACTTGGCGAATGGGTTGCGGATTATTCTGTTGAATGGTTCCGTCTGGAAAAGTAATTTTATCAACGATATAGGGTTTGTAGAGAGTTCCACCATTGGCAATACTGGATATTGCTGTTAACAGCTGAACGGGAGTAACCAGGTTAGCCTGCCCGAAGGACATGGTGGCCATATCAATATCCCGAGCCTCATTCTGAGGGACGAGGAGCCCGCTTTCTTCCCCGGTGATATCAATCCCCGTCCGGCTTCCGAAGCCAAAAGCTTTTAGGTAAGTATAAAAGGTTTCTTTACCTAAATTCATCCCTACTTTAGCCAGAACCACATTGGAAGAGAGCATCATTCCTTTGGTAAATGTCACTTCTCCATGAGGTCGGAAATCGGAGTCCCAGTTGGTTATGTAACGCGGACCAATTTGTATGTAGCCCGGGTCTTCAAAGAGATCATCCGGCTTCAAAGTTCCCTCTTCCAATGCTGCAGCACCCGTGATGATTTTAAAGGTGGAACCGGGTTCATAAGACATACTGATGGTCAAATTGCGGCGTTCTTCGGGCTGAGTGGATGAATAGTCATTGGGATTGTAGGAAGGTCGTGATCCCATTCCCAAAATCCTCCCCGTCATGGGATCCATAGCTAAAATGGCTATATGTTTTCCTTGGGTCGTCTCCAAAAGCTGATCTAATTGCTGCTCAATAAGATGCTGTATCGTTGATTCCAAGGTAAGCTGCAGATCTGCCCCTTTCATAGCAGGCTCATTAAGCTGAGAAGGATTAAGGAGAGATTGCTGTGAGGAATAGCCTGGGGTACCATAGAGTTCCTTATCATAAAAGGATTCCAACCCTTCGGCCCCTTTCCCATCTAAGGTCACAATCCCTAACACGGATGCAGCTAACCTATCCATTGGATAGACACGTTTCTGTTGGTCGCTAAACCCGATACCCGGCAGCTTGAGTGCCTTGATTTCCTCAGTTTTTTCCAGACTCACATGGTTGGCAATATTTACCCAAGCCAGGTCTTTATTTAGTTTTTCCAGGATAGCATCTTTGTCTATACCTAATACTTCACTAAGTTTCACGGCTATATCTTCTTTAGTCCAATTGGTTTGCTCTTTCTCAATGAGATCATTGATAGCCCGTGGATCCCCATAGACCTCTTTGACAGGTATACTTTGGGCTAAGACATTGCCTTGAGCATCTAAGATTTTTCCCCTTTCAGGCTGCAGACTTTCACTACTGGTTCTTCTTTCGATCCCTTTGGCCTTGAGCTCAGAGGCATCGATAACCTGTAGCATAAATAACCGACCGACGATGATAGCCGCCGATAGAATTAAGAATATATAAAGAATTTTTTCTCGAGAAAAGTAGTTGCGTTTCATAAACCTTCCCCACCGTTTATAACCTATTTTCATGCAAACACTATTATATCATTCTTTACCAATAGTATGAGATTATTTATTAAAGAAAGCCCATGTTTTCTTAACTATCGATGGTCTTGTAAGTACCACCTTGCTAAGAAACCATGAGCTCTGTACTTATTTTGTCCTTTATCGATAATTGCATACCGTCAATTCAGTGTTATTTCATGGAAAATATCCAAGTTAAAAGCATACCGCTTACTAGGCCTCCCATATGGGCATAAACATCGATTCCTGTTTGAAAAAAGCCAAGGCTTAAATTAATCAAAATAACGACTGCCAGACTTTTCCCAAAACCCGATTTCCAAAGAAAGGGCTTACGGCGGGAATAAACCACTAAAGCACCTAAGATACCAAAAATCGCCCCTGAAGCCCCGGCGGAAATAGCATCTGTAAAAAGAAAACTGGCAACCGAACCCAGGATTCCGCTGAGAATATAAACCGTGATATAACGAATTCGTCCCAGCAATTCTTCGGCAATAGGTCCTAAAGCCCATAGTGCATAAAGATTAAAAGCTAGATGAAGAAAACCAATATGCAGGAACATGCTTGTAAATAACCGCCAATATTCACCCTGAATAATGAGTGCATTGACTTTAGCGCCAAATAAAATCAGAACTCCGGTTCGAGTGGAGCCCCCAGCTAAGGTCATCAAGGCGAAGACAATAAGGTTTATGGCGATGAGAGTGTAGGTTAAATACGGACGTCGTTGAGCTTCCTTAGACCTTATGACTTCTGAAGAATCCCCCACGGAGGAGCCTTGAGAATCGGATTCAAGATAGGATAATACCCTATTTAAATGCTCTCTTTTGGCCGTTGCCGGGGAAGCAAAAATGGACCCTGTCTGTAGATCAATAAACCAGGCTTGAATTCCTTTTAAAGAAGGTTGGGTTAGATCCTGGGAAGACAAGCCTTCCGGACATAAGATAATCGCTTCCCAATGCTTTGTGGAAGGATATGCCGAGAATGAAGCCTGAGGTCCTTCCAAGGGAGAACCTTTCTTAAAAAAAGCAAAAAGCAGTCCATTCTCCTCTTTACGGGCAATAATCCACTGATCCGAATCCTTCTCAATGGACCAAAGATCCTCATGAAGCCCGCGAATAATGCGCTCGAGGATAACAAGCCCTCCTTTACAAAAATTTAACTATGTTTTCCGATAATCTTATTCTATAGGGATGACCGGGGGTTTGTCAAAACAGTAAAGAGGCAGCGGAAATTCCACTACCCCTTTACTGTCTTAACAAAAATAGATTATTACGAATCAAAAATCAACCGTTCTTCCAGGAGACTCCGAAACCGCCCCGTGGATAATCCCATTGAATATTGCCATGAGGGCAAGCTACACGGCAGGTACCGCATTCCAGACAGCCTTCATACCCAACGGCAATACGGTTCTCTTCTTCATCCCAGTCGTAGACATGGGCAGGGCAAATAAAAGTACATACCCTGTCTTTGCACTTTAAACAAAGATCTCCGTTGATGATTTTAATGTGATTTAATTTGTCTGTGTTAAAGCGCACCAAATACAATTTATCATCTAATTTCATTTCAGTGCCCTCCAAGCATTAAACATATCTTTGACAAGCCCAGTCTTGGTCCGCTTCTTAAACATCATATCCATTATATTGCTGAACACTTGTGCCTTCGGTGTGCCATCTGCAGTGAAGTACATCCGCGCTGCTTGGTTAAGGATTTCAGGATATTGGCCCAGCAAATGAGGATTGGACTCTATGAAAGGCATGAGCTTTCTAAACTTATAAAGGTCTTTGATAACAAAAGAGTCACGGAGACGGGTCTCATAGACACTCATACCATGCGCACTGATATCTCCGGATTGAATGGCTTCAGCAGCTACTTTTCCGGCAATTTTACCAGAAACCATAGCTAAGTTGGAGCCTTCACGATTCAAACCGTTAACGAACATGGCTGTATCACCAACTACCATAACCCCTTGGCGATAAAGCTTCGGTATAGCATTGTAACCGCCTTCCGGGATCAGGTGAGCCAAGTATTCCTTGGTTTCCCCACCTTGCAGCAATCTTTTTACATAAGGTTTAGCTTTTAAGTTTTCCAAGAGATCATTAGGTGACCATCCCTTTTCAGACATAGAGTGAACCATGGCCCCAACCCCAATGGAGAGGGAGTTTTTGTTGGTATAGATGAAGGATGTTCCCATCATTCCATCCGTAGAATCACCGAAAAGTTCGATGGTTGCCCCTTCATGAGACTCCAGGCAGAAGCGATCTTCGATTTTCTCAGGGGGAAGTTCAATAATTTCTTTAACTACAACGGCCATATTCTCAGGGCGCAGAGGCTTGGCAAGCCCAGCCTTGCAAGCTAAGAAATTATTAGCCCCTTCCGCTAAGATGACAACTTTAGCTCCCAGGTCTCCTTCAGCACGACCTGTGCGAACACCGACCACATCATCGCCGTGATAGAGGAGATCCTCAACCAGAGTCTCAGTGATGATCATAGCCCCAGCCTTAACAGCTTGATCGGCCAGCCAGCGGTCAAATTTTACCCTTAATACTGTGTGAGCATTATAAGGTGTTTGTCCCCAGGCCGGATCGCGATAACCGGCGGTGAGTATTTCATCTTTGCTTAAGAAAGCGTAGCGTTGCTCGATAACCGGTCTTTCCAACGGAGCTTCCTTCCAAAAGTCAGGTACCACTTCATTGGTAGCCTGAGTATAGAGTACCCCACCCATAACATTTTTAGTACCGGGATAGTCTCCCCGTTCAATAACAGCAGTCTTCATTCCGGCTTGTGCGGCACTAATGGCAGCAGATAGGCCGGCAGGACCGCCTCCAACGACGATTACATCAAACTTTTCCATGTTGGCCCTCCTTATTTCGCCAAGCCGTGCTGTAGGCGTTTCTTAAACTCAGCTGTTAAAGCTGGTACGACCTCATTAAGATCTCCCACGATTCCGTAGGTTGCAACACGGAATATTGCAGCATCGGGATCGTTATTGATAGCAATAATGCTGTCGGATGTTTCCATTCCCACTAAGTGCTGGATAGCTCCAGAGATACCGATGGCAATATAGAGCTTTGGTCGAACCGTTACACCTGTTTGACCAACTTGCCGGTCATGGGTAATCCAACCTGCTTCCACTGCACCACGGGTTCCCGCAAGGGTTGCACCGAGTACTTCAGCTAATTCCTCTGCTAGAACCATGTTTTTCTTAGAGGCAAGCCCTAAGCCGACAGCCACGAGGATCTCAGCTTTGTCTAAGAAGATGCTTTTCGCATCGCCTTTAATAAAGTCAACAATTTTTGTTAAGATTTCATCTTCTGCCATTCCAAGCTCTTCACGAACCACTTCACCTGTCCGGCCCTCAACTCGTTCAGGCATGGCCATAACCCTGGGACGGACCGTGGCCATTTGTGGACGGCGGGTTTTACAGAGAATGGTCGCCATGATATTGCCGCCGAAAGCAGGACGGGTCTGCAGCAAAAGCTTGGAATTAGGATCAATACTCAACACGGTGCAATCGGCTGTTAAGCCTGTTTGCATCTTTGTCGCAACAACAGGGAATACGTCACGTCCCATGGCTGTAGCACCCATGAGGATAATCTCAGGCTGGTACCTGCGAACGAGATCGGTGATCGCTTCGGCATAAGGCTGTGTCCGATAATCCTTGAGAACAGGATCATCCACCACATAGACTTTTTCTGCTCCGTGGGCAAAAGCTTCCGGAATAACGGCTTCCACATCATGACCTACAAGGACACCGGCTAATTCACAACCAATATCATTAGCCAGCTTACGTCCTTCACCCAGAAGTTCCCAGGAAACAGGAGCCACTTCGCCGCGGTTATATTCTATGACGACCCATACCCCACTCCAAACATCTCCACCAGGGACAGGTGCTGCTTTCTTCTCTACCTTTGCTGCAGGTGCACTTCCTTGAGATGGCTCAGGGGAGGTTTCTTTTGTTTCCTCAGCACTTTTTCCGGCTCCTTCAGGTAAAGAGAGAATATTGCTGGGACAAGAACTTACGCAGTCCCCACATTCGGTACATTTTCCGGCATCGACGACTACGCCGCTACCCCCTAATTCCAAGGCTTCGACGGGGCATTCCCCGACACAAATTCCACAACTAATACAGCCAGGACCTATGATAACTGCCATTACCGATTGCCTCCCTTCGCAGCGGGATTAACCATGATAATATTATGCTGGAACATTTTCTCCACCACTTGGGCGGCTACGCCTTGTGGATCTTTCGTGCCATCAAAGGTTTCTCCACCTGAACGGGCAGGCGGGGCAAAAATCTTATTCACACTGGTGGGCGACCCCTTAAGTCCCATTTGAGTCACATCGAACTCAAAGGACTTGGAGTCGATGACTTCAGGTTCATAGGAAGCAGCCTTCATCATATTGGGTAAGGAAGCATAACGCAAATCATTAAGCTCCTTTTCAACGGTCAGAAGTGCCGGTAATTTAGCTTGTACCACTTCTTTACCTGTTTCAAGCTTACGCTGAACGGTTATGGTATCCTTATTAATATCAGTAACTTTAATAACATAAGTCAATTGCGGAAAGCCTAAGCGGCAAGCAATTCCGGGACCTGTCTGAGCAGTATCCCCATCGATAGCTTCCTTGCCGGCCAATACTAAATCTACAGGTTCTGTTTCATGAATCTTTAAAATGGCTTGGGTTATAATGTAAGCTGTTGCCAAAGAATCTGAGCCACCGAATGCCCGATCGCTTAAAAGAATAGCGCGATCCGCCCCAAAGGACATAGCCTTCCGGAGTGCTTCTTTTGCTTGTGGAGGACCCATTGTGACGATAGTAACTTTCCCGCCCATTTTCTCCTTAAGACGGATTGCCTCTTCAAGGGCATGGGCATCATATGGATTAATAATCGATGGTACCCCTTCACGCATTAGCGTGTTCGTTTTGGGGTCAATCCGAACTTCAGACGAGTCCGGAACTTGTTTTAGACAAACTACGAAATGCAAAAAACTCCCTCCTCTAACCCTTTTTGCTTATAAAAGATACATAATCTCACATGTACAGCATAGTACAACAAGAGAAAAAAGACAAGTCATTTAATTTACAGAATATAATAAAAATTTACTTAATTGTTACAACAAAAAATATTGGCAATAAAAAACAAAGATAATTATATCACAATTTAACTCAAAACCCTAACTATTTTTAGCAATTTTTGAATATAAGAAGATAGGAGTGCAGGGTTTTTCTAGGATTGGGCAGAATACCTATAGGCAACAACTTCACGAGTAAAGGGGGTATGGGATTGAGACGAACAGCACGTTTCTTATTGGTCCTTCTAGGGATAGGATTATCGCTTCTAATTACACTCAGCGGACTTTTCGAAGATTATTTATGGTATTCCGACCTGGGATACAGCCAGCTTTTTTGGACTCCATTAATAAGTAAAGGACTCATTCAAATTGTCAACGGGACCATTCTCTTCACCTTTATCGCAGGTACCCTATTTTCTATACGTCACGCCATCTTAACTTTCGTCAATGAACGACTAAGGAAACGTTTACGCTTAGTTCATGAAATGGACCGTCCACTTTATCACTTAAGCCAGCGTAAAATGACAATTTGGCTCATTATCGTTTCAGTCCTGATCAGTTTTGGGGTCAGCTTCGTTACAGGCTTTACCGGTTGGCTTGAAGTTCTGACCTTTCTAAACTCCACTCCCTTTGGGCAAGGGGATCCCATCTTTTTTAAAGACTTAGGCTTCTATGTTTTTCAATTACCTTTTTTCTATACCATTTATAATGCTTTTTTCGGACCGCTTTTCTTACTCACATTTTTTACGGTATTATTCTATAGTTTTACCGGTGTTATCCATTTTCAATCCTTTCTTATTTGGAGGAAAGAAGCTGTCGAGATTAATCCTGCTGCCCGGCGCCATCTTGCCATACTTATTACGGTACTTTTTCTCTTCAAAGGATTTGGCTGTTATTTTGATACCTTCCGATTGCTTTATTCTCAACACGGATTAGTCTTAGGTTCAGGATACGCAGACATTCATGCTGCCTTGCCGGCCTTAAAAGCATTGATGATTCTATGTGCTTTGGGCTTTATCGGGGGAGGCCTATCCTTCTTTAAGAACGAGGTGCGTTTGCTAACACTCCCTATTTTGACCATCTTTATCAGCATACCTCTTCTTTCCGGTCTTTGGCCAATGGTTCTTCAATCCATGGTAGTGATCCCCAATGAATTGGAAAAAGAAATACCATACATTCAAAATGAAATCGCTTTAACCCGTTTTGCCTATGGCCTTGATCAAATTATGGAAGAAAACTATCAGGCCAACCAGCCTTTGACTTCTGAGACTATCCAAAAAGAGCTGCCGACCTTGAATAATGTCCGCCTCAATGACCCTCACCCTATGCTCCAAACCTATACCCAAAAACAGGGTATACGTCCATATTATAAATTCCATGATATTGATATTGACCGCTATAGGGTCAATGGGGAGTATCGGCAAGTTATGCTTGCCCCCCGTGAGTTCTCCTATCAGGATTTAGAAAGGACCGCTCAAACCTTTGTTAATTTACGGTTCAAATACACTCATGGTTTTGGAGTGGTTGCTTCTTTTGCCAATGCCGTCACACCTGAAGGACTCCCCGCCTTTGCCATTAAAGATGTGCCACCGGCTACCGATTATCAAGAGTTTCAACTAAGCCAGCCTCGCATTTATTTCGGAGAATTAACCCATGACTGGGTTGTTGTCAATACGGATTTAAAGGAATTTGATTATCCGGCAGGTGGCTCCAATGCGGAAACACGCTATGGGGGCAAATCGGGCATTCAACTGACTCCCTTCAACCGGCTTATGCTTTCTATAAAGCATGGAACTTTGCGCTTTTATTTAGCTAACGAAATCAATTCCCAAAGCCGTATCCTCTTGCATCGCAATATCATGGATCGTGTAGAGAAGCTTGTGCCCTTCCTCCAATACGATGATGATCCCTATTTAGTTGTTGATGAAGGACGGCTCAAATGGATTATAGATGCCTATACTGTGTCTGACACTTTTCCTTATTCCAGTATGACCCCCGAACGGGAAATCAATTATATTCGTAACTCTGTGAAAGTCGTAGTGGATGCTTATGATGGAACAGTTGAATTCTTTGCAGTGGATGCCAAGGATCCCATCTTGCAGACCTATCGCAAAATATTTCCTGGAGTCTTTAAAGATTTATCCGCAATGTCTGACACTCTCAAGTCACATCTTCGCTATCCCGAGACCCTGTTTACGATTCAGAGCACTATGCTCAAGAATTTTCATATGACAGATCCTACTGTATTTTATAATAAGGAAGACGCTTGGGATATTGCCAAGGAACTCTTTGCTTCTGAGCCTCAGAACATTGCCCCTTATTACAGTGTTATGCAACTCCCCGGCAGTGATCATCCTGAGTTGATTTTGATGATTCCCTTCACTCCTTCATCCAGTTCAAGCAATATTAGAAATAATATGGTGGCTTGGTTGGCTGCCCGTATGGATGGTGAATATTACGGGGAGTTAAGACTCTATAAAATTCCCAAAAACAGTGAAGTGGATGGTCCTCTCCAAGTTGAATTACGGATCGACCAGGATCCCGAAATCTCAAAGCAGCTGGCCTTATGGGGTCAAAGAGGCTCCAGTGTCATTCGCGGCAATTTATTAGTACTTCCGATAGCCAATAGTTTTCTATATGTTGAGCCGATTTATTTACAATCCGAAAAAGGAGGCAGCACTCCTGAAATGAAACGGGTCGTCGTGGCCTATGGGGATAAAATTGTTATGAGTGAGACCTTCGAAGAGGCTCTTGCTCAACTTTTTGGGGTTAGACTGAAGCTCTCTCCTCCTCCTCAAGCTAATGTATCTGCTTTCGCGCCTGCGTCCTTAGACTCCGAAGAGGATCAGGAACCGACGATCGACGCAGAAGATGAGACCCAAGCCCTCTTGAAGCAAATCGAACAGATACGGGAGATGCTCAATCAGTTGGAGCTGCAATTTAAAAAAATAACCGGAGACTCTAGTGGTTTAGGGGACAATAAGGATTCAGATTCTGATTATGATAAATCTGATTCTGAGGACTCCGCGGACTTAGAAAATCAAAAAACAAAACCATGATTCAAAAGGCGGAAGATATTACTCTTCCGCCTTTGACTTATTCCAGAGGATGTAGTTTTACTTTGGTGGACATACCTTCTCGTGTGACTTGAATGACTTCAACCCCATCAGAAGAGATATAATTTTCTTCTCCACTGAGTTTTACTTCTTTGTCCTTACCTTCACTGATAATATAGGCCGTCAAATCATCATAGACAATAATTTCACGATTAGCCCCGATGATAACACCTTTGGGATCATCGTAAGGTATGGAGCCTTCCCAAATCGTTTTGAATTTCAGGCTTTTTTCTTCGGAATTCTCTTCTCCACTGCGGATACTCACTAATTTGTTATCTTTAACATGCCCCAGGTAAAGAGTGCCTCCCCTATTTCCTAAAATCACATCATCAGAGTCCTCAGATACCACTTCCCTGTTCCAACCTTGCAAAGCAATGATTCTCTCTGATTTTCCGGAAATGCTTTTTGCATACAGGGTTCCAAACTTATCCGAAGCTGCCATCTGGGTAATGACTTCCCCCGCTTGGTTCAATGTGCGGACATTTTTCATAATATCTATTTCCATAAGCTGAAACTTCCCGTCATTTTCAATAGCAAGATAGAGCAAATTGGTAAAGGTGGATACCACCATCTGCTTGATATCCCCGACCGCAGGGAAGCTATCAATACTGCGGTTATACCGATCATCCGGTGCCGTCCCCTCTTCATCACTGGGAGGCAGCTCTAAAGTATAGACTTCGGTAATTTGTGGATTGTTGTAGCGGATTTCCGTACGAGTCTTTGGGGTCTTCTTTACTGGCTCTTGCTGAGTCTGGGATCCGGTACCCGGTGCCTGATTGGGATCCTCCACAGCATCGGGCTCAGTTGTCGCCGGAGGTGTAACATTATTTTCCGCCGGCTCTTCTATAGGAACCTGCACGGTGGTCGTAGGATTAGGGTTCTTGCGGGCATAGAAATAGACAAGAGTGTCCCGATCCGGGAGCCATTGATAATAGATTGCTCCCATATCATATTTGCTATCCCCCTGGGGAGATTTCTCAAAAACGACTTTTTCTTGTTTCAGATTGTAAACCTTGAGCATGCCGTTCTCTTGATAAGCTAAATAATCTTTCCCAAAAGAGAGTTGCAGGTTCTCCAGATTGGTACCCGGTATCTCAGCTTCCAAGCTCTCAACTACAATAGGTTGAGCTATAACCGGTGCCATGACGCCTTCGATTTTATGATTGAGGAAATAGTAAAAAGCAAATTGAAGCATTAATGAAACCATAACCCAACTGGTCATTGTTCTGATAAGAGTACGAGTCTTTCTTTTCAAGAATACACCCCCTTCATTCTTCCCCAAATTAAGGCATAACTACAAACCCGGTGGGGATATATCGTTCGCCAAAAATATTCCAGAGCTTATTTATGATCTTGCCATTATAAACCATCTCGGAAGAGGATCCGCCATCCAGATTAACCGCTTCTACAGCATCATACTCTAAAAAGACATTCATCATATCTCTTAAAGTTGCTCCAATACTCCAGGTAGGCTGACGTCCATCGATCACTACAAAAATAATGGTCCCATCCGCACGTTGACCTATTCCGGTACGGGGAGCAATACCCCAACCGCCATCCCCGGAGACGGCAGGCTTACCCTTCTTAACCAAGGGAGGATAAAAACTGACACCTTCCCGAATATTCTTTTCTTTAACTTGATCAACATTCATAGGTTCAATAATCAATTTACCCTCTGCATCAAGACCAATAAAATCAACCACTTTATTCCCTACATTATTGTGAACGATTTCCCCGTTCTGTACTGTAATACCATCAGGAAATGCTCCATTGCCTTCACCATTAGGATCATAGAAGCCTCCGGCGTTGATACCGGCAATAGCACTTGAGTGTTTCACCATATCCGAGAGTCTCTCCCCGGCTACTCCAATTTCCTGGGTAACAGCTAATTTTACACGCTTGGGATCGCTTATGAGCATAACTTTTCCCTTGAAATTCTGACCTTGTATATCTTCAATAACGATACCGGACGAAGTATCTTCAACATTGGTTTGTCTGTCAATATTTCCCCCTACTTGTGTACCATAACCATCATAAGTGTGCATAATTTCACTGATCCTTTCCTCGGAAAGAAAGAAGCGAACCACCTGGGGGTGACGTGATGTTTCTACTGCACCTACTGCCATAACTTTTAATGCTTCAAATGGTCCCCAAAATAGCACAAAGGGAACGAGACAACCGGCAAAGATTATATTAAAAACCAAGAAAGTAACAATCATTTTCCAACGAACTCTGCGCTTTTTCTTCATCATGTGCCTTGATCACTCCTCTATCGTGTTCTTTTTCATTATAATTTTCATAAAAAATTAAAGCTTAAGATACTGTTGCTCTTGCAAATAGCCCAGAGAAGACCTGTAAGCGTAGCTTTACTCACAAGAATCAGAATAGCACTTTTATTTTTTCTCCACCCTAGTAACAAGGACAAGTCGTTGGTTGCCCTTGTGCACCATGAAATTATATCATGAAATTACATTTTGAACAGCTAAAAACAAGCCGCATTTAAAATGCGGCTTAGTATAAATGCTTATCCTAATGTTAATCTAAACACGACCAGTATAACAAATGCCAACTATGGGTTCAACTCTCTCAATATTAATTATTTATTAACGATGCCATTTAATTTGGATAAGTTTCCAATTTGTATGTAAGATTGGCAACCTTATCTATCATATTGGCCACACTGCAATATTTCTCCATGGATAATTGAATAGCCCGGAGAAGTTTTTCTTTAGGAAGATTGCTTCCCCAGAACTTAAAGGTTAGTTCAATATCGGTAAAAATACGAGGGTGTTCTGCTGCTCTCTCCCCCATTACTGAGATTTCAAATCGTTCATAGGTAATCTGCATTTTTTCTAAGATCATGACACTATCCATTCCACTGCAGCCTGCCACAGCCATGAGCACAAGCTCCATAGGACTGGAGCCATATCCTGATCCCCCTGTGGTAACGCTGCTGTCAATTTGTGTTCTCAGCTTAGATTGACCTTCTCCTTCAAAGTGCATTCCTTTAATATGCGTCACAGTGACTTGCATTGAACGGCCTCCTTTTTAGTCGTATTAAAAAGCATAAAACTTTATCGTTTTAAAATCATGGGCAACTAAGCTTCGACTGGGCTAGGGCTGACAAATGGAGCCATACAAGTATGTCACATTTACGTCTTAAAAGTAATTGTGTCATACTGAAAAAGATGTTAAACTATCAAATGGATGTAACGAATTTAGATTAAAGGAGTGCGGTAAGTTGACAATTCGAATTGGGATTAATGGATTTGGTCGAATTGGGCGGAACGTTTTTCGGGCTGCTTACGGAAGAGAAAACATTGAAATCGTTGCCGTCAATAATCGATCAACAGGTGAGATTTTACCTCATCTCTTAAAATACGATTCCGTACATGGTATTTTCCCTGCCCATGTCCAGCACACTGAGGATGGTTTCACTGTAGATGGACAATTGATTAAGGTAGTTTCCCACACAGATCCCGGAGATATTCCTTGGGGTGAATTAGGCGTGGATGTTGTTATTGAGTCCAGCGGAAAGTTCAATAATGGGCCGGCTTGTCAAAAGCACCTCAAAAATGGCGCGCGCAAAGTCGTTATTTCTGCTCCTGCCAAGGAGGAAGATGTTACCCTTGTCATGGGCGTAAATGAAGAACTATATGATCCCCAAAAACACCATATCATATCCAATGCATCCTGCACGACCAATTGTCTGGCTCCTGTAGCCAAGGTGATTCACGAGAATTTCGGAATCAAGCGGGGGTTAATGACCACTGTTCATTCTTACACCAACGACCAGCAAATTTTGGATCAATCCCATAAGGATTTACGCCGAGCCCGGGCAGCAGGACTTTCCATCATTCCTACCACTACAGGAGCGGCAAAGGCTGTAGCACTTGTTTTACCTGAACTTAACGGAAAGCTCAACGGTTTTGCTATGCGTGTCCCCACCCCCAATGTATCTGTTATTGATTTAGTGGCAGAAATTGAAAAAAGCACAACGATTGAAGAACTCAACGGAGTCTTACGCAACTCCAGCGAAAATAAGCTGAAGGGAATTCTAGATTACACCGAGCTTCCCCTAGTTTCAAGTGATTTTAATGGTAACTCCGCCTCATCCATCGTTGATGGCCTATCCACTATGGTTATGGAGGACAACCTTATTAAAGTAATCTCTTGGTATGATAATGAATGGGGTTATTCCTGCCGTGTAGCCGACCTTGTCGAATATGTCAGTCGTGAATTATAATCTCATCTGATAATGCGCAAAAAGAGCCAATTGGCTCTTTTTGTTATTTCCTCGGGGATTACTTCGCAAAGGATTTAAGTACTTCCTTCTGAGGTTCATCCTGTTCTTCCTGGATTAGTTCCTGCTCTTCCTGAACAAAAGATGAGGAATTCTCCCAATCCTCTTCCTCTAAGCGAAGGGGAAAAATGAGAATAAGTAAAGCTATTCCACCTATAGATAAGGCAGCGTATTGAAGAGAAATAAGAAAAAAGAGAATAGGAACCTGCTGAGCAGGAGTTCCCACTGCATAACTGTATTTTTTTAAAGACTTCCAATCCACGCCTGAACGCTCCCACAAAGGAAGCCCATAATAATCCACTGAATTCATTAATTTCTTACCACTTTCAGCATAGCGTGCTTGTGAGGAAAGGAAAACAAATCCTTTATCGGTATAAATTTTGTCCAGCTCTACAGGTTCGCCGGTAAAGGCTTCTTTGGTATAGGTTCGTTCAATACGAAGAATATCATCCGGGTGGATATTTACATTCCCTTTTTCCGTTATGATGGAATAGAGTTCACGATCTATGAGCTCAATATTGAGTACTTTTACATCCAGGTAATTTACTCCTATTGAAGTTAGAATCGTAAGGGTTAGGCAAAAAAGTATGACTAAGCTAGATAGACGTTCCCGTCCGAGCTTATTATCCTGTTCCATGAAGTAATACACTTCCTTTAATATATTTAAGATAGCCATTACAGGCTCAATTCTACACTAATTTCGGAGAAGGAACAAATTAGGGAGAGTTAAAAAACCTGCCAAAACGCCTTAGAATTGCCGTCACGTCTTCTGAGCGTAGATTAAAGGATTGATTCTGCTCCATTCTCGGTTTTGGTTCTGGTTTTGCCCCTGTCGTCTCCGGCGGGACGACGCAACGTACAAAGATTATAGCCAATATGGCCAAGATAAGAAATGGTAAAGCTCCTCTTAAGCCAGGAAAGCTCAATATCGGTACAAAGAAAAAAAGAGTTGGAGTGTACAATTCATCCGTATAATCTACAGATACAAAAATAGCTAAATATCCTGGACTACCGGGTGGTAGTTCTGTCGGGAAGGGAATAGGGTCGGTACCGTTTTGGGCGGTATCAAAATTGGAATCTTGATTGGATGTCGCCTGGGTTTGCCGAGAGCACAAATAGCGAATTAAATTCTGTAATTCCTCGATAGGTATCTGGAGTCTTTGTCCTCTAGCTATATCGAGAACGGTTAATTTTTCAAGGTGAAAAACATGTTTCGCCAAAAGCAATAGAATTTGAGAGCCTAATAAAATCCAAGGGGCTAAGAATAAACGACTATTAATAAGGGGTTGAAGAAATGTAAAGACGGGACTCCCTGGAACAGAACTGACGCGGGAAAGAAGTGAGAACCCCACATTAATAATCTGAGTGTCCTTATTTTGCGAATTATTGCTCTGGTTTGCAATTATATATTCATGGAGATTCATTATGCTCACCCTCTCCTTCTTTTAGCAATATATGGTAATGGTTTTTGTCCTGTTCTGAAAATTAAACTATCGGAGGGTGTTTTTCTCTGCGTCTAAACCTATTATGTCCCAATAGTGAAGAAATAGAAAAAAGAGGTACAATTTTTTTTGCACCTCAACGGTCTCAAAGATCAGCTGGATTGTTAAGCATCAAAAATAGGTATAATTGTATATTTTTATCGTCCTTAGAATTTTTCAATTAATGATATAATTATCTTTAATGATATATTTATCACTCTTGGTATAATTATCATTTTTGATATTGTTATTTATTTAGCTGCGTTGGGCGCTTTTACAGTGGAATCTACATTAAAGAAAAAGCTCGCCTCAGTGGCTTGGGTTATGCCACCTTCCGCATTGGGCTTAATTCTCAGGGTAATTTTATGTTGCCCGGCTGTTGCGCTTTTACCTGCTGCATCACCTAAGGCTTTAATATCACGGAAGGCTACTCTTGCCGTAGCACCAGGATCAAGAGATGGCAAGGTACCAATTTTGCTGACTTTTTGTGCGTTATCCCCTACTAATGAGACTTCCAGCTCAACAGGTATATTCGACATTTTTCCACCTGTCGTATTTTGAACCGTGGCAATGAGGTCAAATTTGTTAGCATTGATAACTTGACTGGATTTAATTGTAACTGTTCCATACGTTAAATCTTGAGTAAAAGAACTGGGTTCTACGGCAACTCCCAACATTTTTACTTCAGGGACGGGTCCATTCGCACTTGCTTGTGCCGTTTTCCAGAGGGTTACTCCAGCAATTCCAATCAAGCAGACTAAGAACGCACTTAAAATTAGGGTAAAGTATTTGCGATTAATCGCAATAATTTTGGCCATTTCAGGCACCTCCATTCGGATTCTTCTCTATGAAAAAGTATGCATGTCCTGAAGAAGACATGCATACTTTTTCAAACTTATTTACTGTTTTTTTCGTTCTTTTTCTCTATCTTGATATTGACGAAGCCTAATATCCTGTTCAACATTCATTCTAAAGATCCGGCAGGATTGAATGAGCCGCGAGGTGGTTCGTGCGCCTAAATACTCTTCCATCTCTTCCAAAGACAAATTGGAGGTTATAACCGTCGGCAATTGTTGGTTTAAGCGATAATTAATAATGGAATAAAGACGATTACGAGTCCAGTCAGTGTAGTTATGGGCACCTAGATCATCCAGAATGAGTATAGGAATTTCCCGAGCCGTATCCAAGAGATCCAGTTCACTCTCATCGGACTTATAGGTGGCACGCAGTTGATCCAAAAGATCCGGAACGACTAGAAAGAGGACTTGCTGTTCCTGTTCCATTAAAGCATTGGCAATGGCTGCCGCAAGAAAGGTCTTGCCTGCCCCGACCGGACCTATAAGGATCAAACCTAAGCCATGATAATCATTTTGAGAACGGGCGACAAACTCCCTTGATGCATTAAAGGCCGTTAAAGCGCCTTCAAGGTAACTCCGATCTTTGGGATTAACTTGGCTCAGATAATAGTCCTGTTTAAAGGTGTCAAAACGGCAATTAAGCAATCCACGTGCCATACGTGCATGGCGGAACAGATTCTCCATACGTTTTTGCCGCATACAAGTACAGGGACGCGCCGATTCCCCATCGAAAATTATCCCCCGATCTTCACAGAGGGGGCAATTCATAGTCGGCTTGAATAATTGGCCATTAGGTGGCAGCTCAGATTGCTCACGTTTATTTTTAAGTTCGTCGAGATAACTATCTTGCATAATATTCTTTATGGATTTCATTTCCTCACTCCCCCACTTCATTACTCAATAATAGAAAAAAGTTATGAAAGGTAAAAATCTTCATATTTACCTTGAGGTACTTTTCGAGTCGGCTGCTGTTGTGGAGTTTTTTTCCCTCGGGATTTCTCATGCTTTGATTGGAAATAGGCATCATCAGCCTCAACTTCATGTAAGGTTCTTAATCCTTTCTTTTCCCATTCTCTTAAAATGGAGTCAATATAGCGGAAATTTCGAATGCCCGCCATTACACCACGCTTAAAGGCTGCCAGGATGAGTTCTTCAGAAAACTTAGATGAGATCCAGGTCTCTATTACCTCGCATTCTATGGAGGTCAAAGGGCGGCCTAATTCTTGTTCGAATGTTTTTATGATTTGTCCGATGGGGCTTGAAGGGGATGGATTTCCCTGGTGCTCAAGACGCTCTTTCTCTAGATTTTGTTCGGCTTCATAACGCTTAACTTGCTCAATAGCCCATCGTTCTGATAATTCATCGATGAGACCTACAAAGCTGTAGGATAAGATAGATTTTTGCTCTACAGGGTCCCAGTGTTTTTCAAGGGAAAGATAATTGCGCGCCATTAAATGAGATATCATCTCCTCCACCCGAATGACATCAAGATTCATGCGCTGGGCTAAAAGCTGGGATGTGGGATAGGGGTTATTCTCGATTTCTCCCATAATTTGAATAATCAATAACGCCTCTATATGGCTGATATCAAGCTCTGAGTAATGATTTAGAAAATACTTAGGCACTCCTACCGTACCAGAAAAGAAAAGAGCTTGTACAAAGCTCCCATAAACATTTGACCTATACACGAAGTTCACTCCTTAAAGGGTTATTATAATGCATAAATACGAATTATAGAAAGTTCTTTATTATATTTGTTTTTTTTAGGGTAATAGATACTATGGCCGCGAAAAAATATCAGGTAAAAAAATACCATAATTTACAAAAATAGAAGGACTCCTCTGACTCTTTGGCGTATATCTAATTATACAATTTTTAGGAGGTCGATATCAATATGGGGCAAAGGGAAGAACTTGTTCAGATCATCAATCAATCCGGCGCTCATCCTGCCTGGGGGTTAAAGCACTGCAATCGGGTCTATCTTCTAGCCAAAGAATTATCTCAGCATTTAGATCTCGATGATGACATACTCTTTTTTTCTGCCATGCTTCATGATACAGGAAGATATTCAGCCTATGCCTTACCCAATGTGGACCATTCCCTTCGTTCAAAAGGGGTTGCAGCCAATATACTACAACGGATGGCCTTTCCCAGCGATAAACTCCCCATCGTCCTGGAAGCTATAGAATATCACATGTATTATTCCGAGCCGGGCCGAAGTGATGAAGCCGTTTATCTAAGAGATTCGGATATATTGGACAACCTGGGCAATATCGGTATCACTCGTTTATTCAGTTTGATTGGACAAGACGAGCTGATCCGTACCCCTGAAGACGCATTGGAGCGGGCCAGAACATTCGCCGAAGCCCTACCCAATAAGGTCTATACGAAAACAGGGAAGCGATTGGCAGTAAAACGCCGTGAGGAAATCTTAAGATTCCTCTCAGGTATAAAGAAACAAACCGCTGAATTTGCGAATTTATAAATTGTTCATCCTGCTATTTCTTTTTCCTATTGTCCATATCATCAAGCCAACGGGAGATCGCATCGATAACACATAATGTATGCTCAAGATTATTCGACCGCTTTCCGTTATCCACCAGGACCTTTAAGCGATGTCGAAGTCGCTGCATTGCCTTATTAATCTGTGCTTGAGTAATCTTAGACTGACTGGATTTTCCTCTGCTTAAAGGAGGAAGCTGTGTCATATCCACTCTGGTCTTAGCTGTGGATTCTCTGGTTTCTGAGGACAGCTGGGCTTCCTCCTCGATGACTTTCAGCCAAGGTTTTGAGGGTGGATAGGGGATGATTTCCCTATCCTTGATTTCTAATGCTTCGCCCAGTTGAGGGATCCACGGGATTTTTCCAAACTTTTCTTGGATTTTTTGAGCAAAAGCTCTTTGGACATCAGGTTCACCGTGGACCAAGATGATGTTTTCGGCCTGTTCACCTAAGCAAGACAACCATTCCAAGAGCTGGGGCTGATCCGCATGGGCGGATAAACCCTCCATGCGACGGATATTTGCATGTACAGCCACCTTTTCCCCATGAATGGTCACTTCTTTGACTCCCTCGATAATTCTTCGTCCCAAAGTTCCCTGGGCTTGATAGCCTACAAATAAAACGGTGGCATTTTCCCGCCATAAATTATGCTTGAGATGATGCTTAATCCGTCCCGCATCAGCCATTCCGCTGGCTGCAATGATAATTGCACCGCCCTCAATAGAGTTTATCGCCATAGAATCCTCTGCAGATAAGCTATAATGGACATTGGGCATTAATAAGGGGTGCTCACCCCTTTGGATCATATCCAGAGTCTCTTGATCAAAATTCTGAGGATTTTCCTGAAAAATCTTTGTGGCTGCAATGGCTAATGGGCTGTCAACATAAATGGGCATTACCGGAATCTCGTTTTGGGTCTGCAATTTACGTATATAATACAAAAGGTCTTGAGTACGCTCGATAGCAAAGGCTGGAATGACAAGGTTACCTCCTGCCTGATGAGCTTCTCGAATGATTTCAGCCAAATGCTGGATGCGATTGCTCTTATTTTCATGTTGGCGATTTCCATAGGTTGTTTCAACAATGACAATATCCCCGCCGCAAATAATACTGGGATTCTCGATAAAAGGTTGTTCAGAATTCCCCACATCCCCGGAGAATACGAGAGTCTTATGAAGGCCCCCTTCTTTAACCGTCATTTGAACATAGGCCGAACCTAAGATATGGCCAGCATTATGAAAAGTAAAACTTATCTCGGGAGAAAGTTGGGTACTTTGATTGTATTCAACTGGTGTAAAGAATTTAATGGAATCCAGTGCGTCTTGGGCAGTATAAATGGGTGTTAATAAATTCTTGCTTGCTCGTGTTAACTTACGGTTTTTGCGCTCAACTTCCATCTCTTGAATATGACCGCTGTCCGGAAGCATGACCGAGCACAATTTAATTGTTTCTGGGGTAGCATAAATTTTTCCATGAAAACCATGCTTAATGAGCTTAGGAATCAAGCCTGAATGATCCGTATGGGCATGGGTTAATATAACGGCGTTAAGTTCTGCAGGGTTATAGGGGAAATCGCCATAATTCAGCTCTTTTAACGCTTTTGAGCCTTGAAAAAGTCCGCAATCAATCAGAACTCGATAATCTTCGGATTCAACCAGATAAGATGATCCGGTTACCACTTGAGCGGCACCAAAGAAATATATTTTCATGAAATCCTCCTATTTCAAAGCAATAATTAAACCCATTAAGTACAGAGCTAAAATTTCGTTTTTTTTTCCTTTTAACCCATCTCTTAATCCAGTTGAACCAGCTTAAGTCTTACTGCTTTAAGGGCAGCTTGGGTACGATCGTCCACCTCTAATTTGCGAAAAATACTTGACAGATGATTTTTGACTGTTTTTTCGCTGATAAACAAGGCATGTCCAATCTCGCGATTAGATGCTCCCTTAACGACATAGGTTAGGATTTGTAATTCCCTATCACTTAATCCACAGGTATCCCTGCTCTGGGACGGATGAACAAGTTGACCCAGTAATTTACCAGTCACTGCAGGAGAAAGAATCGGCTGACCTGCATAAACTTTGCGAATGGAATCGATCAAAGTCTTGGGATCCACATCTTTCAATAAGTAGCCGGCGACTCCTAATTGAAGAACTTGAAATACTTTTTCATCAGAATCATCTACAGTCAGGACAAGAATTCCAATCTTCTCATTCTCACGACGAATGACACGACAGGCTTCCAAGCCATTAACGCCGGGCATATTTAAGTCCATTAACAAAATATCAAAATCCAAGGTGCGTGTAATATTAATCGCACCTTGGCCATCCCCTACTTCGCAGACAACTTGGATTCCTTCTTCAAATTCAAGAATTCGTCTTAATCCCTCGCGAAGGAGTGGATGATCATCTGCTATAACTACTCTTATCATTCCCATCCCTCCTCATAATTCGGCATAATGATCTTCACTGTAGTTCCTTTTTTGGGAGATGACGAAAGAATCATTTGGCCATTGAACATCTCAATTCTCTCTTTCATCCCCACCAGCCCAAAATGATCGCCCGGATTGGAAAGTGCCTCCTCCACATCAAATCCGATCCCGCGATCAGTTATTTGAACTATAATTTGAGATTCCTCATACTCTATAAGGACCCTGGCCCAATCTGCATGGGCATGCTTCGCAATATTCGTCATTCCTTCTTGAAGCGAACGAAAAAGAGCTACCTCCACTGCAGGTAATAAGTGCTTTTCTTTACCGAAAATCTTAAAATCACAGGTTATGTGGTAGGTTTCTTGGAAATTCATTAAATACTTTTCGAGAGCAGAAATAAACCCGTGATTATCTAGAGCAATGGGGCGCAAGTCAAAGATAATGCGTCGAATATCACGCAAGTTTGAACGGACTAATCCTTTAAGGTCCGCTATTTCTGCTCGCACTCGATCTGGATCCAATGCGAGCAGTTTTTCAGCTATTTCTAATCGCAAAACAATATTGGCAAGATTTTGAGCCGGCCCATCATGGATCTCTCGGGCAACCCGTCGTCTCTCTTCATCTTGTGCACGAATAATCTTTTGGGCTATTTCTTGCATGTTCTCTGGATTATTATTTTGACTTAATTCGGAAATTCCACCATGTAAAAGATTAATAGCCATGGTTACTTGATTGAGTAAATTCTCGGCTCGTTCAATAGTCTTTTCCATCTGCTTTAGAGAACGTTCAATTTCATCCCGACGGGCACGCAATTGTATTTCTTTTGATTGCGTGAGTTGTAGTTGAACTTGGACATCTTTCGTTTTCGTATAGATGTCCATCATCTCTTTCTCAGAGTGATTGCCAAAATCTCTACTTACTTCCATTAAACGTTGGCGAAGCTGACGTTCTAATTTTTGATATTTATCCACCTCTGTTATGGTATGGGTAATTTCATCTTTGAGCTGTTCAAGCTCTTGAATAAGCCGCTGGGTTTCTGCATGTGTAGATTCTGCTATGTAAAAAATTTCTTCTTTACTTGTCTCAATAGCTTTTAAAGTATTGCTCATTATGAGACCCAATCGGTCTGTCACTCTCGTCCCTCTTTTCACCACTACCATTTGCTCTTTATAGTATTCGACATGATTTCTATAATCTCCTACTAATTTAAAGCAAAAGGGGTGCTGAAAATTCAATATTTTACCGTATTATGCGTCGAATTCCCCGTTCTAAACGTCGTGGATAAAGTAAATCCTCGTGACTGCAGGTAAAAACCTTATAACCTTGTTTTTTCATTTTTAAAGTAATCTCTTTTATAAGACTCTCATCCAAAGAAATCGAATCCTCAGGTATCACCTGAATTAATAAGGTATTCACCTTAGCCAAGAAGCTATATTCATCAACCGAGACATTCCATTGAATGAATGAGTCACCACAGAGAAATTTTAAGACTTGAGCAAGGGCTTTACCACCCTGGGGAATTTGCTGAGGTGTTGCTGCAGGTTTAGCTGTAGGTTTAGCCGCAGAATCAGCCACAACTTTATTATCTTTTCTTTTATTTGAATTAAAACGAAAAGGATCCCTTGAAAGAAGAACACTATTGCTCTTCTCCGATTCCTTTTCTTGTGGCATACCTGTCAAGACGCTTAGAGCTGGCACGGTCTCTTCAAGAAGCTCATCTTGTGTATCAGGATTAAGATTTTCGGATTGGGTATAGGCTAAGGTATATTCATCAATGACACTATGAGATTCCAATAAGAGTTGTTTTAAGGACTCATCTATAAGCTCATGAAGGGATTTAGAAATAGGATCTGATAGAGGTTCGTTCATTACTTCGTCGATTATATCGTCGACACCTTTATTTATCTGACTTGGACAAGGCTCATTGAGGCTTGAGTCAGTTTGAATGTCCTCAGATACTATTCTATCAGTAATTTCTTTCTCCTCATTACTCTCGGCGTAATCTGAGGCTTGAGTCAAATCCATCACAGGCGCTTCATCAAAGGACTCTATCGGGTCCATGGCTTGTGCTGAATCCATGGTTTTTAATAAATGCTCTCTTAATGAAAAGATAGAATCCAATTCCTTAGTTTGTACGCCTCCCCCATTGAGAGCTACTTTAGAACTAGGTGTAGCAATACCCTCCCCCTGATTCCCTAGGGTTCTTAAATTAGCAATCTGTTGAGGGAAATACTCAGGTTCCTGTGTTTCTATGTTTTGTAGTCCTGCATTAATCATATCGTTCATGAGCCGATAAAAATCAGGAAAATTATCTATAACTCGATGGTCCGGCAATCTTTGCTCTACTAATTGGCGAATCCCATCCATAAGTAGTTCTTTCGGTAAATCGAACATCTCCTGAAATGCCGCCGCAATTTTTTCAATGGCTTGCTTGCCTTGATAAAATTCCCCATCAGCTTCATTTCCTGATAACAGGTTCACAGTGAGTAATTTTTCAACAAATACATCGATCCATTCCCGGATTTCTTGATCATCTCTGAAAAAGGCTTCCAAGGCTGTCCACCTCCGCATACATCTTTTCCATGATAGCTATGCGGTTTGGTTTCAGAGTATGTCTATTTCTGTTCTGAAAATGGTTTGAAAGCGGGGTCTCCATGATTTTGCTTTCGGCGTTCACTTCATAAGCTGCGCGGAGCAATCTAATCGCTCAAGACCTCCGCTGCGTCGGGTTCCCGGCTAAATCGGCTCCTCGAAAGCACTGCTTTCGCACTTGTTCTCATAGCCGGTTGGAAACGTCCTGTTTCCAACCCGACTCCGCTGCAGTCTTTCGCGAAGATTGCTTACCTGCTCGCCTAAATCCGTTCACTGCCTTAAAGAAAAATCCTTGGGTTCTCTTTCGGGCTTAAGCAGTGCAGCTACGCGACCCCGAGTAGTTTTTCATCCTTCGCTGGCGCTGCAGCGGCGGCATGGCGGCTATCTTGAAAAAGACCCGCAAGCGTAGCTTTACGCACAAGAGCGAAGGATTTTCACTGTGTATAAGGCTGCTAAGGCTTCTGCTTCGCTTCACTCACCATAAGCCAAGCTTTCTTTAAGCGGAAGGGCGGCCGGGTCAACGAAGCTTTCTTAACGTAGCGAAGCCATGGTTAACATCAGGTATTACCCTGAGGTTTGGTGAAGCTGTTAAGAAAGCGAGTGACCAGCCCAGGAGCTATTGAGTGAGCGTTGTGCGTAAAGCTACACGCCCGGACAAGCTTTTTCATCCATCAATAATGCCGCCTAGTCTGCCTGAAAGCCCGATAGCCCGATAGCCCGATAGCGCACACAAAGGAGAGCCCAGCTCACCCTAAAAGAGTGAGGGGCTCTCCCAAGCATGCCGCTGACGGCACCATTAACGAAGGAAAAGAGAACTTCCTTACCGCTGGCGGAAAACCTTCAAATAAGAATCAGCATAGATGCTCTTATTTAAGAGAATTTGACCGGTTGCAGCAACGTCAACCAAATCATCATCATTAGCATCCATAATCGCCGCATCGAGGCCGGCAGCCATAGCCATCGCTAAATAGGTGCGATTGATCAGATGGCGATCCGGGGATTTCTGTGACACGTTGGAAAGGCCCAGAACGGTTTTAGGGGCTGGATTGGATAGAGTTTTGACCATTCTGATGGCTTCCAAAACCTCAGGTGCGTGCTCTTGGGCAACATTACAAGGCAAGATCAGGGGGTCAATATAGAGTTCATCGGTAGGTAACCCGAATTCATCCGCTGCAGCCACCAATTCCATGGCAAAAGCAATGCGGTTTTCTGCATCTTTGGGAATCCCTACCTTATCCATGGTTAAACCAATTAACGCTGCATTATATTGAACCGCCATGGGGAAGACCCGTTCAATCTTGTCACGCTCGGCAGGAACTGAATTAATCATGCCAGGGCGTTTGAGAAACTTTAAACCGGCTTCAATAGCATCATAGTTAGTGGAATCCAGGCACAGAGGCAAATTGGAGACTTCTTGAATAACCTTAACCATCCACTCATAGGCTTCAGGACGCTCCTCTTTAGGAACTGCCGGACCGGAGTTAACGTCAAGGTAATGGGCTCCGCCTTCTTCCTGTTTCAATGCCCATTCTTGGAGGGGCTTGGCATCTTTATTCCGAAGAGCGTCTCCGATATCCTTAAACATTCCATTAATCCGTTCACCAATAATAATCAATTGATCCACGTCCTTTCATATTTAAGCGATAACCAGTATCGACTGGATAGATCAACCATCCGATTAGGCGTTCATCTCCATGAGATCGGCTATATTCTGTTGGACAAGTTTAACGGCTTCAGGATTTCTCATTAAGAGAATACTGGCACCGGCTTGCAAAAGACCTGTCGCTGTTAAAACTTCCCAGAGAATTGCCCTGTCGTTCAGATCTCCCCAGCCTGGGAACTCTTCAGCAGAGGCATTGGCCTCTTTAGCACGGTTTGCTTCATAACCCACTGTACAAATCATCGGCATGGACAGCATCTTATCATTGGCTAAGGATCCTAACCGAGCCCGTTCCATGATCGAGTAAGCGTACTCAATACCATACCCCAGACCTCCGATCATCGGGTCAATCACGATACGGTTCAGGGGCAAGCCCATTTCTGAGATCAAGATATTCAGCTGCTTACAAATGTTAATGTCCAGTGGTGAACGGGCGATAAGATTATGCTTGTGCACCATGGCAGCTGCGGTAATGGATTTGTAATTATCTTGTTCAGCGATACCGATTAAAAGATTTTCACCTGAAGTAGCTTCTGCAACAGCAGCTAATACTTCATTATCCTTTTCCGGATCTTCGCACCCAATGACGATTAAGGGAACACCAACAGCGGCCAAGACATCTTTCACGACTTTAGCGCACTCTTCAGGGCTGCGATTTTCTCCCTCCGGATTAGCTCCGATCAGTTTGAGATAGATCATATCGGCATTGTATTCTTCAACGCATTTCTTTGCCCAAGCTACGGGATCATTGATGACATCACCAAAGTGACTCTTTACAACATCGTTCCATGCGGGTGGAACATCGGTGACTTCCATGGCAATGGCAGCGCGATTCTCCACCTTTCCTTCAAAATGAAGAAATGGGAGGGTGGAGTCTCCACCTACTTTAATAACAGAAGTGCGGGTGCCGCCTTCAGCAGCGGTTGCACCGATGACCACTTCTCCAACTTTACTTTGATATCTTTCTTTGACGAGGGCTACGGCCATTTGAACCTCTCTCCTCTCTAGTTTCATTTAAAGGCTTTTCTCATAATCTTTTCCACTGCTTGTACGGCAAGGGACTCATCCGGCAAAGTGTAGAGCGGACGCCCTTCCAAATCATGGGTTACGACCATAGGATCAAGGGGAATATCCCCAATCAATTGAAGACCAGTCTTATCAATTTCTTCAGACAAAGAATCCAGGCTTCCCTCTGTGGTTTTTGTCACCACCAAGTAGACCTCGTCCACTGCGGAACGCAGTCCTTTAATCAGTTCATGGACTCTTCCCGCAGAGCGAATTCCCCGTGCAGAAGAATCACTAATGACGAACATCATGTCGATACGGGGAATGGTTCTCCTGCTGATATGCTCAAGACCCGCCTCCGTATCCACTGTCACATAATCATAATTGTCCCCCAGTGTCTCGAGATACTTTCTGAGCAGGTCATTGGGATAGCAATAACAACCGGGACCCTGTGGCCCTCCCATAACCAGTAAATCAATATCTTGAGACTCAATAAGACTTTGTTGGAGTTTGTACTCCACAAAAACATCCTTGGGCATTCCTGTTGGAATGGCTTTGGGGTTTTTCGTATCTTCGAGAAGTTCGGAAATCGTTGCTGTGACCTCGAGACCAAGAGCTTCATTTAAGTTGGCATTGGGGTCTGCATCCACCGCTAGAATGGAGTTACTCTGCAATCCTTTGACCATTTGACGCAGTAAAAGAGCTGTAAAGGTTGTTTTACCCACTCCGCCCTTACCTGCAACTGCAACATATTTTGTCATGATTCTTCCCTCCAATGCTTCTTAAATTGTTCCTTCCACAGAAGGAAATAGAGATAAATCAGTATGGGGTAAGAACAAGGCCGATACAAACTCGTCCATAAAGGTCGTCCCGATGGACAGTTCAATATAAGTCATCTTGCGTGCAAGATCAGAGGCCTCATTCCAAGCCTTCTGTGAAAGTAAGGCAAGGCGTGCCCCTTTAACAGAAGAATTTCCTATGAACTCAAACTTTTCTTGAGGCAAGTCAGGAAGTAAGCCTATTTCTACCGAATCATGAACATTGAGGTAATTACCGAATCCACCACCAATAACGATTCGATCGATCATATCAATTTCCAAAGCTACCGCTTGGAGTAATGAACGAATCCCGGCATAGATCGCTCCTTTAGCCCGAATGAGATTCTTCACATCATTTTCGGAAATGACTACATCCTTGTCTCCCCCTGCTTGATGGGCCCATGCTAAAACAAACTCTTTATCATCCTCTGTGGCACGGATCCGAGCCGATTGAGAAGAGTGTTCCAATTGGAAATTCCCGGCACGATCGATAATTCCGGCCTTGCGCAGCTTGGCCAAGCAATCCACTAATCCTGAGCCACATATACCAACAGGCGCCATCTGTCCAACCACTTTCAGCTTGACATCAAGGGTTTCAGGATCAATGTCCACTCGTTCAATTGCACCAGGCATAGCTCTCATGCCAAAAAGAATTCCTCCTCCTTCAAAACATGGCCCGGCAGAGCATGCACAAGAAACAAGCCAATCCTTATTCCCAAGCACGATCTCTCCGTTAGTTCCGATATCGATAAACAAAATGATCTCGTCGGAGTTGGCCATATCTGTGGCTAGGGCACCGGAAACGATATCCCCTCCTACATAACTGGCCACCGAAGGATAGGTGTGAATAAGTGCATCGGGTAGAAGTCTAAGCCCTATTTCTTTTGCTAATACCTCAGGCGTTGCATTGACGGTGGGGATATAGGGTTCTAAGCGAATATAACGCGGATTGATGCCCAGGAAAAGCTGCGACATGGTCGTATTGCCGGCAATCACCGCACTGGCTATATCCTGGCCCGTAAGGCTTTGTCGCTTAAGCATCTCATCGATGAGTACATTGACAGTATCCACTACGGCCCTTTGAATTTCGGCCAGGCTCTCCTGACTCTCAACCGCATAGACAATTCTAGAAATGACATCATCCCCAAATTGGGCTTGCTTATTGTAGGATCCCTGCTTATCCACGATTTCGCCACTATCCAGGTTGACCAGGTAGACGACCACTGTTGTGGTACCCACATCGATTGCTAACCCATAGCATGGCCGGTCATTGGCAGGCTCCACATGGATCACCGTGTATCCTGACTCACAATCCGTTAAAGTAACGGATAGGTCCCAATGAGCTTGACGCAAAGTTTCTGGTAAGGTTTGCAATACAGATAAGGGAATCGTCAAAGGTTTATCGGATTGAAGTACTCGCTTTAACTCAATGGACAAACGGGCCCAGTCGCTGGCATTATCCGTTAGGGTGGGTTCAGCGCAACGGATGTTAACCTTGCGAGCAAGAGGATGATACCCATAAGAAGCTAACAAATCTTTACTGGTTTCGTTGAGCAGCGCTGAATTGGCATTCTCAAGGAGAACCTGATGTGCTTGCAGGCGCGATTCCGGTGGGACTTCAACGGTAAGGTCTCCTTCAACGAAAGTGTGGCAGCTTAAGCGTACTCCACGGCTCAATTGTTCCGGAGATAGATTTCCCGTTCTTTCACTCTTGGCTTCACCAGATATCACAGTAACTTTACAGGCACCGCAGGTACCTTTGCCACCACAACTGGATTTTATAAAAATACCTGCCTGAGTAGCTGCCTTGAGCAGGGAGGTTCCTTGTTCCACCTCAATCACTCGATTATCTGGCATAAATGTAACTTGAAATTTTCCCATGGTGTTCCTCCCCCCTCCTTGCCGTTGTATCTTTACATTGCCCGGGTAAAGGAAACAATACCGCTGGATTCACGAGGCCCAACGATGACTTTCCAGCCGGAAATTTCCTGTAATTTTCCAGAGATAACAGCTACATAGCCGGGAATAATCAAATTACGATGGTTTACTTTATCGGCTACACCGCTCTTCGCCAATACGTCGGCAATTTTTTCAGGCTCAAACTTGCCGGCTGCATAGGCTGTAAGTACAGACGTGCCATCAGTATCAACAGGAAGAATATAGCTGGGAATCTTGCTGGCTTCTACTTCTCCCTCAACGCTGTAATAAGTTAATGAGAAATTCGTGGTAATATAAATGGGGGAATTCTCATTGACTTCACCCACTGTATGCAAGACAGGCTCCACTTGAATGGGCTTTTGCGGGTCTGTATACAGATTCTGACGAAGTGCCATCAGAGGCAGAATATGCGCCTTAGCCGATGCCTTCAAGACAATGGCACTGGCATATTTGGCCACATAAGTTGAGGCTTCGGTAATCTCAGCTAAAGGCTCCGCTTTGCTGGTGAAAGCGATAACGGGATAGCCAAAGGGTCTGAATTTCTTTTTAATCGCCAGACGGCGGCAATGAGTCAGGCTGGCAAGAGTTTGGCTCGGTGTTCTGGCACCCGGATCCAGGACAAACTCTTTATATCCAAGCTTTTGAGCTTTTTCCACTAAGTCGGCCAAGGCATCTAAGCCTTCAGCCTTGATAATAACAGGAACATTATGTTCTTTAGCTAAGTTGACAACCGCCTCATAATTGGCTTCGGTAGCCGAGCCTATGAGGGGTTTGCGATCAGCAACTCCTGGCAAGGCCGCTTGAAGAGCATCCGCATTGTCACTTAAAAGAAGCAATGAACGCTCTGTTCCTGCAGCCACTTGAGCTACTGCTTTAGCAAATTGTTCCGGAGAGCCGGAGGCATCGACCACAGCTACTCCATCGATGGTGTAGTGAAGCCCCACCCGATCAAATTCCAAGCCCTTGATTTCATCAAGCTTAGCTTGAACTTCTTCAGCGGATAAAGTATCTGCAATCTCAATCAGCAATGTGGTAGGATGATAAAAAGTTTTATCATGACGGAAGAGAACCGTTTCATCTCCCATAACCGATCCGTTGCCGAATTTGATAGCCTTAATCGGTGGTGCCGATGCCGAATCCAAGGCTTCCCGAGCTTCGTCGGTGACATAAGGGCAAGCATCTAAGGATCCTTTACCGGAAGCCAATGCCATCGCAAAGGCGAGACAGGTAGGCGTACCGCACTCACCGCAGTTCTTTTTGGGGAGTTGTTTATAAATTTCTAAGCCTGTTAAAGCCATAACAGTGACCCCTTTCCAAAATAACTTTTTCTTACCGGAGACAGAGCAGGATGCTCTGTCTCCTATTTTTTATCTTATTACATTAATGGGTCTAGGCTGAAGCATGGGTGTCCATTTTCTTCGAGGAACGGAATGATCTCATCCACCGTCGTACCAACGGTCTCATCCGCAATCTTATCGATAAAGTCTTCACCTAAACCTTCTTCCACCGAACGGGCAACGAAGTCTTCACGTAAGAAGTCCTTCAGCTCTTTGGGCATCCAGACAATCCGCGCGATGCCGCCATCCGCCGGGATAAACTTCCTACTAATAAGATAGCTGCGTCCGATTCCCATAAACCCTGGTGTCTGCAAACCACCGCCAACCGTTCCGGCTAGTGTGGAGAAGGTCATGCCGCAAGGTGTCATGCCACTATGCTCACGGGTGGTGATCATCAAGCCATTGGCCTCGGGAACAATGGCCATAATCGCCTCGAAGCAACCGCAGGATGTCATGGGGCGATCCATCAAGGTATAAAGATTGACCTCTTCAAGGGTATTATTGGAAGAAGGCCGCAAATAGTCATTGACACTCTGCCACATTCCCTTGACTTCATCAATAGCCAAACCCTTAGGAATAGGCTGGTTCGGACCGGTTGGGGTAATTTCGAAGGCTGCTTTGGCATCAAGCCAGCTGACAGCACCGCAGAGACCAACCCGTTCCGGACTGACGATACAGACATGGTTGGGAGCAAAGGACTGACAGAGGAGGCAAGAATAGAATTCTTCCACATTCTCGTCGGTCAGGCTCTTCAAGCGAGCATCCCGTGCACGATAACGCTCCCGGGCCTTGACAAGATTTTCCTCGACGGCCTGTTGATCCGTATAGATGGTAACCTGTACCCGGTCGACAATAGCCGGGAATTCCTGCTTGAATTTAGCGAGCAGCAATTCGCCGATATGCTTCATTAGGAAGCCTTTGGCCCGAGCATCCTTGGAAATACGCACCCAGCAAAGATCACGCTGAGCGACGTGCCAGACTCCTTCACCATAGTTGGTAAAGTAGTGAATTCGGCGTTCCAGAACCCCTTCAAAGTCCTCCTGCATTTTACGGCCATAGATATCCACCTTAATTCCCAGCGGTAGCCGACTTCCTTCCGGTACCGTATCGATCTCCGGTCCAATAACGGTTACCTGACCGTCCACAACCTCATCGGCTCCAACCATGCTTACCAGCTCGAAGGCAGTGGTTCTGCCGCCGCCGAACTCCACATAGGTATCCCCTTTGCGGATGGTTTCCCCCTCAAAGGCAGGTCCGAAGTTGACCGGAATGGGAATCTCGATATTAGTCAGCTTAATTCCTCGTACTTCAAGTGCCAGAGGCACAATTTTTTCATAATCAGGCTCGGAGAGATACCAGTCGGGAATCTGCATCTCTTCGCCTAACTCCTGGTCCGTCAGAACAGGGAAGCCCATGAAAATAGCTCCCATTTCAGCGGCCACTTTTACATCGTCCAGTTCACCGAGGTGGAGTACGAAAGCCCGTACCCGGCGATGCTGATAATCACGATGCTGCTCCCTTTGTCCGGCAGGAATACCGCCGAAGGCCAATCCTGCCCGGAAGGCATAGTTCACGGCATGAATAACCTGAGTGAAATTTCCTAAGGGGAAAGCAATATAATCTTCACCGATCTTAACATTCTCTTCCAAAAGCTGCTCGATAATTTCATCGCACAGGAAGATCATGAAGCCTTTACCCATCAGGTTGTCGACAATTTTCTTCGCTGACGGGGAGTCTTTTGCACGGCCTAAAATAACAGCAACACCGGGGATGGTCCAGTCCACCATTTTGATCCCATGCTTACGCACAATGGGGTCACCCAGGAAGCCGGTCCAGGGGGCTACTTTGGGCTCATCGTTGCGCAGATAGTGAAGAATTTCAATCACTTCCGCTGCATAGAGAACGGATTCACCCCAAAGGCGGGCGTTCTCAAAGGTTAATTCTGTTTTGACCTGATTCCGCAGGCGGTTAAGAATAGGTACAAGCTCACCCAGTGTGGTCACCTTTTCTCCGGAGAGACAGGTAATAACCGGAAGGTGGTAAGCGGTGTCCGGATAGCCAACCGTCTGTTCGGGGCCATAGTCTTTAAGGGCACGATTCAAAAGAATCTCTGCATAACTCATGGCCGTAATCGTTCCATCGTAGGCTTTACGGAGTAATTTTTTGGGTTCTTTCGAGGGATCCTTGATCGCATCAGCGTAAATTTGCTCCATGGACATAATCACTTCCTCCTTTCCTTACCACCCTTGGGCAATGGCTGTATTGAATTTTTCAGCAGTTTGCTTATGAATTCTAAGTTTCCAGCTTCTATATTCAAGGGCATTTAAGAGTTTTTGTGCAGCAATCTTTTCATCCACTTCGAAGATGAAGTTGCCGCCAAAGACATCGTGAGCAATTTGGGTCGCAATTCCATAGATGAGATCGCTGCCTTCCAGATAAGGCATGGTGCCTACATGGGTAGGAATGCCCATAGAGACACAATATGAGCCGATAGCTACAGCCTTTTCATGCATTGCTTCGGGAGCAGATGCAGCAAAAGGAACCTTAGGTGTATCAACACCCAGTTCTTTGGCCATAAGCTGAAGTAAATCCATACCACGGCTATTATCCACACAAGATCCAATGTGGAATACCAAGGGTAATTTAGTGGCTAATTGGGGATTGGCTTCTTCGAGTTGTCTGATAAAGCTCTTCAGGCCTTCCCCGGCATATTGGTCCACAGCTTCCGAATTCATTAAGCCCATCTTGGCAAAGGCCCCGGCGGAGCAGCCTGTAGCTACAACAAAGACGTCATTCTTCACCAGTTCTTTAAGAATGGCAACATGGGACTCGTCCTGCTGACGCTTGAGGTTGTTACATCCGGCCATCTGAACAACACCCTTGATCTGTCCGCTCAGTATAGCATCCGTGAGGACTGAGAAGGGACGCTCAGGATTGATCTTGCCAAAAATATCGGTTAAGGCTTCAATGCTGAACCCGGCTACGAGAGAATTACGCTCACTGGAGAGAGAAATCTTTTTGGGATCTCTTCTCTTGTAAGCTTCAATAGCCGTTCTTACCAGCTTTTTAGCATCCTCCATCGCTGTCTCGGAATTAAAGGCTAAGTGCTGGGCACTCGGAATTTTCATAATGGCCTCGGTGGTGATGATTTTGGTGTGATAGCAATCCGCCAACTGTTGAACAGATGGGTAAATACATTGAATATCAACGACCATGGCATCGAGAACACCGGTCAAAATAGCCATTTCCTGAGAAGCGGATGATGTGGCCAGATAGACCCCCTCACGCATGAGCAGCTCATTACCGGTACAACAGATACCGACAATATTGACCCCTTCTGCTCCTACTTTTTGAGCTTCTGCCTTTAACTCACGGGCAGCCCCTACAACCATTTCTGAAAGGACGGGGTTATGGCCATGAACGGCGATATTGACCATTTTCTCATCGATAACTCCCAGGTTCGCTTCGGAAACAATGGGTTCAGGAATTCCAAACAAGACGTCACTGAGATTGGTGCCGATATATTCCCCTACTAAGTCGGAGAGGGCACCTTTTAATCCGCCGAAAATTATATTTACAGGGTCAGCATCAACCCCTTGAGCAGTTTGCGCCATAAGTTCCGTTACCGTACCGTCGATGGAACGGGGCATGATATTGGTATTTCTAAACTTGTTGCGGCGCTGCTCAATTAAGAAGGAGTCAAGGAATGCTGCCGGACGATCTTTATATCTGCCGAAATCTTCATAAGCTAATTCGGCTACGTCACCAAGAATCTCCATATCATCTCTGTTTAACGTCTCTATTCCCAGTTTTTCGGCCAGTTTATGAAGTTTTTCCGGGGACTTAATTTCATAGTCTTTAGTCTTTCCTTCGGCGAGCTCATGCGCCGTGTGAAGTACATGCCTTGCGTGCTCGGAGTGAGACGCTGCTCCTCCTGCAATCATGCGGACAAGATTTCTTGATACTATGGTATAGGCGGTTGCACCGCAAATACCTTTGCTCGCCGGTCCATCATCTGCTTTAACCCGGCAGGGTCCGGCAAGACAAATACGACAGCAAATTCCTTTGTACCCGAAGCCACATTGGGGCTGCTGGGCGACAAAGCGATCAAATACTGTCTCAAGTTTGTTTTCCTGCGCAACCTTCATCATCTCGATGGTCCCTGGGTCTGTCGTGCGCAATGGATTTTTGGGTTCCACCACACGGGGCGCGTTGGAAGGCCGTGAGGTGTGCGTCAAGTCCCGATATCTTGGCATTGTTTAACCTCCTCTTTTTGACCTATAGATTTTTCCACCATGCAATTGTGCTCTCCTATGCTTTATGTATCTCTCCTCTCTATTAATTTTCTATAGATAGATTCTAATTGGGAACCTGGAGCACCCTTTGGAAAAGAAGGAGCATCTGTATGGACAGACATATCAAGCAGCTCTTCACTAAAAGGAATCAAACCGAGTAACTCATCTTCCGTGAATTGTGCTTTGAGAAAATCTTCGTCTTTGGTGGAGCGGATTTTGTTGCCAATCACAGCTACTTTCGGGATCCCCAGTTCTTGAGCAAGCTTCTGAATGACTCGAACAGTATGAGCACTTACCGTACTGGCTTCCGTTACGATGACTAAGACATCAACTCCTTGGGCAGTTCCTCGTGTAAGCTGTTCGATGCCGGCACCCATATCTAAAATGACGGTATCCTGTTCAGAAAGAATCAAGGAATTGACCAAAGCATGCAAAAAGCTGTTCTCCTTGCAATAGCAGGCTGTACCTCCCCCTTTGACATTACCCATACGAAAAAATCGTATAGCACCCACTTGCACGGAGTAATCATCCAAAATATCATCCACCTGGGGATTCAAGGGATAAAAGGCACCGCTTCCGCCCATGCGTTGTTCGATGAGTTCTTTCATATCAACGATGGGACGTAACTGGTTCAAAACATCCTCCGAGATACCTAGAACTGTTCCTAAGCTTGCATCCGGATCAGCATCGACTGCCAGGACTCTCATTCCCCGTTCAGATAAGTAATAAGCCAAATTAGCTGCAAATGTCGTCTTGCCGACTCCACCTTTACCTGAAACTGCAATTTTCATCGACTTCATCTCCTATTTCATCTCAAACTGTGTATAATTTCACAATAATTTTTTCTTCTACATATTCACACTATATGATCATTGTCGATTTTCTTATGACAAAACAATGTATAGTGTATTCTTCATAATTTACTGAATTCCTTCAAAAATTCAGAAAATTTTATTAAATGAACTAGTTATTTTTTTACCAAATAGTTTTAAATTGTGAAATAAAGTTTTAATTATAGTATTCCCTATATTTCCAGTAACTCCTTCTAAAATATGAGTACAATTAAAATTTAAATCTTCAGAATAATGCACAAAAAGCCTCAGCCCCGTATGACAGGGTTGAGACTTTTTATCTGTCCACTAAAGTTAAGAATCAAGACAATGAATCAAGGATTTTCCGATGGCCCCCGTTGCTGCTCCGGTTCTAAAATATTAGTTACCCATTCAATATCATCTAAAGATGTCAAAAGCATATCTTCATCGGAAAAATCGCCAAGTTGTGCAGATTCAAGGGGTTCACCAGGTCTTAGTGTCGGATATTGAACCTTGAAAAACAATCGGCGTGGGATTTTAAACATGGGCTAACACCTCCACAAAAGGCTCTGCCTCTATCATCCCACTATTTATCTTGCCTATACTTCACTTAAAGTATTAAAAATATACTGTCAATTCCTTCTCGGACTAAATAACTTCATCCTTTACTGTCAATGAGGCCAGGGATGGAAAGCAAGGCCAAGTGCCCCCGGACCCACGTGAGTAGCGATGACAGGACCCGCCTCGAAAATTCGAATATCCTGACCCTGGTATTTTTGCGAGAGTTCCTCAGCTATACTGATCGCTTCAGTCTCAGCTCCAACATGAATCACCGCGATCCGATGGGGCTTATTAGAGGATAAGGCTCGTTCAAGCTCTTTATAGGTTCTTTGCAATGCTCGATTTTTTGAGCGCACTTTTTCAAAAACATCAATAATCCCTTCACTGTTAAAGTAGAGAATAGGCTTAATTTGGAGCAAAGTTCCGAAAAGAGCCGAAGCTCCACCAATTCTCCCGCCCCGGTGAAGAAATTCTAATGTGTCGACGATGAAATAAAGTTCGCATAATGGTCGTAATGTGTCCAGCTTTCCCAAAATCTCTTGAGCATTAAACCCTTCCCTTGCCCAATCTGCAGCTGCCCAGGTCAATAAACCTAAGCCTAAAGCTGAAGAACCCGAATCAAAAATGTGGATATTGGCATTTTCCAACAAATCCTTTGCCATGACGGCTGAGGCATAAGTGCCGCTGATCTTTTGAGATAGATGAATACTTATAATTTCGTCATAGCCTTCAGACAACACCGATTTATAAGTTTCCAGGAAAGCACCTACCGCAGGTTGTGAAGTGGTTGAGGAACCGGATATTTTCTCTAGCTTTCCAAAGAATGACCTATTGGTTAAGTCGATTTCTTGAAAAGTTTCGTCGCCAATATTCACATTCAATGTGACAACACGAATATCATATTCCTTAATAATATCACTGGTTAAATATCCCGTAGAATCCATAATTATTGCGGTTTTTTTCAATTTTTCTCCCCCGCTCTTTTATCTGTTTCATTTCGGAAACTCATCTTTATTTTCCAATATACAAATTTAAGTATATCGGAAAACGGACATCCTATCAACTCAAGCATAGATCAAAATAGTGACATGAATACTTAGCATCTTGGTTAAAAGCCTCTGACTCGTCCCTATTCTATAGTATAATATGAAAAAAACCTTGATAGCTTGACAGCTTGTGAGCATTTTGTTATATTATAAAATGTTCGATAAAACGGGGTATAGCGCAGTTTGGTAGCGCGCCTGCTTCGGGAGCAGGAGGCCGTGGGTTCAAGTCCCGCTACCCCGACCATTGAATAGAGCTTAGAGCGTGTACTATCCCTCATAGGATTAGGACACGCTTTTTTTAGAAATAATTATCATAATAGATTATCCCATCAATGTCACTTGGAGGCTAAACTATGTTGCAGGGAAAAAAGACCTTTCTCCGTCCACTTGAGCCCGATGATATCCCTATTTATCATAAATGGTATAATGACCAAAACGTTAATTATTGGGCAAACGCCGCCTGGCCTTTAAGCACAATGCTTAGTGAAGAAGACATCGAAGAACGCTTTTTTACTCCGAATAAAGATTGCGGCCGCTATATCATTCTCAATGAAGAGCAAGAACCCATCGGGACTATAGGCTATCGGGAGGTTAACATTCCAGCCCGCTCAGCAGTCCTGTTCATAATCATTGGAGAACGTGACTATTGGAGTCGGGGCTATGGTACGGACGCTTTAAAGGTGCTTATAAACTATCTTTTTTATCAATGGAATTTTCATCGCTTGAGTCTTGATTTATGGGACGGAAATCTGCGTGCTTTGAAGGCTTATGAGAAACTCGGTTTTAAGGTTGAGGGAAGGTTAAGAGAAGCACGATTTGTATTAGGTGAGTATCACGATGCCATCCTCATGGGGTTGCTGCGGGATGAATATGTACAGCACCATCCACCTCACCCCCCTGAAACGGTCTAAATTTCCTCTGGGGGTTGAATTCATTAATAACTTGGAGTATTATAGATTCAGTAATTGAATACCTCTGGGGATTGGTGAAACTCCATACCGGCGGTCAAGCCCGCGAGCCACTATGGCAGATCTGGTGTAATTCCAGAGCCGACAGTAAAGTCTGGATGAGAAGAGGAAATTTAAGTGCTTATTGCGCTTTTTATTTGCTGTGATTTTCGATGCCCCAGAGGATGAACTCTGGGGTTTTTTCATATGGTTTTATGGAAAAACTAAACAAAACCAACTCAAGGATGAGAAACGGTGGCGATCACATGGAACTAGATAATCATTACATGTCTCGGGCTCTGGAATTAGCAGCCCTGGCCATGGGGAGGACCAGTCCTAATCCCCTCGTCGGATGTGTCATCGTTAAAGATGGTGCTATCGTAGGAGAAGGGTATCATCAAAAAGCCGGCACTCCCCATGCAGAAGTCCACGCTCTAAAAGCAGCCGGGAAACATGCCCAAGGAGCCACGGCATATGTCACTTTAGAGCCTTGTTCTCATTTCGGGAAAACCCCTCCCTGTGCCGACGCACTGATTAAGGCCGGAATAGAACGGGTGGTTGTATCTATGGTGGATCCTAATCCCTTAGTAGGCGGGCAAGGGGTCGCCCGTTTGCGGGAAGCCGGTATCCAGGTTGATGTGGGACTTAAAGAAAAAGAAGCCAAGTCTTTAAACAAGGGATTTCTTAAAGCAATTCAAACCGGACTTCCTTTTCTCCTCTACAAATCGGCTTTAACTCTTGATGGCAAAATAGCAACGGAATCTGGAGACTCAAAATGGATCACCAATGAAGCATCCCGTGCTTATGTCCACCAGTTGCGCAATCGGTTCGATGTGATTATGGTGGGCAGTGAAACCGTGCTGCATGATGATCCTGCTTTGAATTGCCGGGTTGATGAAGGCCGTGACCCGGTACGCTTGATAGTGGATGGAGAATTGAAAATTCCTCTTCAATCTACAGTACTTACTTCCTCCTGCTCGGCACCTTGTATTATCGCAACCAATGCCTCTGCCCCGTTGGCTAAACTGAATGCATTGCAAAGTATAGAGAATGTAGAGGTTTGGAAATATGACTCACCCCGTTATGTCCCTTTAAGGCACCTGCTCGGGGATTTAGTGAAACGAGGTTGGAACTCTGTGTTGTTAGAGGGCGGTGGTGGGCTGGCGGGCTCCCTTCTCCACGACCAACTTATCGATGAAGTAGAGTTTATCTATGCACCAAAGCTCATAGGAGGCAAGGGTCCTTCCCCTCTGACCGGACTGAATCTTCCTTTGATGGCACAGGCTATTCCTTTAGAATTCTTAGAGATCGATGGAGGAACCGGAGATCTTCGGGTTCGAGCTAAGGTAAATTATTCAGATTAAGAAGTTAAGAGAGGTGAGTAAACTTGTTTACTGGTATCATCGAGGAGTTAGGTAAGGTAACCGACCTAAAGACTCTTCCCGATTCCGCTCAGTTAACCCTGGAAGGCACTAAAGTCCTCCAAGGAACCCAAATCGGGGATAGTATCGCCGTTAACGGTATATGTCTCACTGTGGTGAAGATGCAGGGAAATTTATTTACCGTGGACGTCATGGCTGAAACTTTGAATAAGACCAATCTTAAAGAATGCAGTCGAGGAACACGGGTAAACTTAGAACGAGCCCTACAGCTTTCCACTCGATTGGGCGGCCATCTGGTGAGCGGTCATGTGGACGGAATTGGCACCATTCAAAAGATTACCCCGGTGGGAATTGCTCGGGTCTTTGAAATCAAAGCTTCCTCTGAACTTTTAAACTATGTTTTACCCAAAGGCTCTATTGCCATTGATGGAATTTCACTTACCGTAGTGGATGTGCTTCCTCAAGCTTTTACCGTATCCCTAATCCCCCATACTCGCCAGGAAACCACTCTAGGCTTTAAGGGTGTTGGAGACATGGTTAATCTCGAGACCGACATTATCGGAAAGTATGTGGCACGATTCATGGAGAAAAAAGAAGCCCCTAAAAAAGATCTATCTATGAGTTTCTTATCCGAGAACGGATTCATCTAGTCTAAAAGTATACGGAGGAGTGATTAAAATGGAATTTCAATTTAACACCATTGAAGAAGCCATCGCAGACATTCGCGAAGGTAAAATGATTGTCGTCGTTGATGACGAAGAACGGGAAAACGAAGGCGATCTGCTGATGGCTGCAGAGAAAGTAACTCCTGAGGCTATCAATTTTATGGCCACCTATGGCCGCGGCTTAATCTGCGTCCCCATGATAGCAGAACGCATTCAAGCCTTGAATCTTGATCCCATGGTGACCCACAATACGGATCCCCATGGAACCGCCTTTACCGTGAGTGTGGATGGATACAATACCACAACGGGAATCTCTGCTTTCGAACGGGCAGATACTGTAAACGTCTTGCTGGACCCGCAGAGCCGCCCTGAAGATCTCCGCCGCCCAGGACATATCTTCCCTCTTAAGGCCCGGGAAGGAGGAGTTCTTGTTCGTGCAGGACATACAGAAGGCGCTGTGGATCTTGCTCGATTAGCAGGTTTTCAGCCGGCAGGTGTCATTTGCGAGATCTTAAAAGACGATGGAACGATGGCCCGTGTTCCCGATCTTATGGAATTTGTTAAAAAACACGATCTCAAAATCGTTACCATCAAAGAGCTCATTCATTTCCGGCGCCAAAAAGAAAAATTGGTCGAACGCATTGTCGGTATTCAACTCCCCACAGACTTTGGGGACTTCAAAGCAGTGGGTTACCGGAGTTTATTGGATGGACAGGAACATGTGGCTTTGGTTAAAGGAGATGTGGACGATGGTGAACCGGTACTGGTACGGGTTCACTCAGAATGCCTGACCGGGGATGTTTTCCATTCCCGTCGCTGTGACTGTGGCGATCAGCTGGCCGCAGCTCTGGAAAGTATCCAAAAAGAAGGCCGAGGGGTATTGCTCTATATGCGCCAGGAAGGCCGTGGAATTGGGTTGCTCAATAAAATGAGAGCCTATAAACTCCAAGAAGAAGGAAAAGATACTGTCGAGGCCAATCTTGCTTTAGGTTTCCCTGCAGACCTTAGGGATTACGGAGTAGGTGCTCAAATTCTTGTCGACTTAGGCATTCGCAAGGTACGACTGATGACCAATAATCCCCGGAAGATCGTCGGATTAGAAGGCTATGGTCTGGAGATTCAAGATCGTGTCCCTATGGAAATGCCTGTTAAGCCCGAGAACGAGTATTATATGCATACTAAGAAAACTAAAATGGGGCACTATCTATCCAGCGTTCGTTAATATTCAATAGATCAATTCATGATTTTAGAAAGGATGAAAAACTATGATGACTTATGAAGGTAAACTGATTGCTGAAGGATTAAAATTTGGTATTGTCGCTGCTCGTTTCAACGAATTTATTACGAATAAGCTGGTAGGAGGAGCCCTTGACGCTCTGCGCCGCCATGGTGTCGCTGAAAGCGATATTGAAATCGCCTGGGTTCCCGGAGCCTTTGAAATTCCTTTAGTTGCTCAAAAAATGGCCGAAACCCAAAAATATGATGCCGTTATCTGCTTAGGAGCCGTTATTCGCGGAGCTACACCCCATTTTGACTTTGTCAGTGCCGAAGTGAGCAAAGGTGTCGCCCATGTCGGTTTAGAAACCAAGCTTCCTGTTATTTTCGGTGTATTAACCACAGATACCATTGAACAAGCCATTGAACGGGCCGGAACAAAAGCCGGTAATAAAGGCTTTGATTCTGCAATCACCGCTATCGAAACGGTCAATCTGTTAAAAATGATTCAGTAATAGTCTTTGATAATTAGATAAAATTGGTTAGTTATCCAAAACATGTGCCTTGTCAAAGAACTATTATTTTCTTAGACTAAAGACTGAGTCTATATCTTTGATAAGGAGATGAGCGCATGGCTTCACATGGCACTCTTTTGACAGACATCGATGCGCAACTTGAAGCAGCGCGCTCTGGTAATCAGGATTCATTGAATTGGCTTATTGAATACTATGAACCCGAAATCCGCAAAATCGCCTACAAGTATTTTCTCCATCGGGCCGAGTATGACGACTTGCTTCAAGAAGGCCGGATTGCCATATACAAAGCAATCGTATCCTATAATCCCACCTCGGAGATTCCTTTCCTTCACTTTCTCCGCATGGTTATTAAGAGAAAGCTCATTGATAGTTTACGTGCTCATAATAGACAAAAACATCTCAATCTCAATGAAGCTTATTCATTGAATAATGTATTGGCTGATGATAAGGCGGATTGCTTTATAAACTTTGTGACGACCCATGATGATCCTGAAAAAAAGGTTATTGCTCTAGATGAGACCCGTGTTTTTCTACAGGAGCTCATGAATGGGTTCTCTGATTTAGAGCTCAAAGTTTTTCGCTATCATTACCTTATAGGAATGAAACAGCGAGAAATCACTCAACATCTTGGCGTAAGCTCAAAGTCTCTGGATAATGCCATTCAAAGAATACGGCGCAAAGTAATGGCCTATCGCGACCGTGAAGTAGCCGGATAATTAAGAAGGGAAAAGGGAGTATCACTGACTACAAAAAGTAGTTTGGTGACACTCCCTTTTCAGTTTTGTTGCTAATGTCCGCTTTCATTATCAAGGTCTGGGACATCATCTGCAGCATTCCTCGCGCTCTCGGCACTTAATATCTCCTTGGCTTGCTTAGCCCGTTCCTCAGGAACATAGATCTCTACCCCATTGATCAAGCCATATGTCACTTTGAGGTTTCCCGCCCCTGGGTAAGCCTTTTGAGCAAGAATTCCCTCTTGCTCAAGGAGGCCGATGATAATGTCCGCCTCAACTTCTGTCGTGACATTGGTCAGAAAAACCCACCTATTCATTCTTTCTTAACTTCCTTCTTATCTCCTTTTTTGGGAGAGAATCCTCTGTTAATCAAGATAACGACGATCAGTAAACCTGTGATGATTAAACGAATGTTCGGTTCAAGCCGCCCGGAAAAGAAGATAAAAATCATGGCTATAGCAAATATAATGAGTTCTGTTTTTGAATGCTTCATGCGACACTTCCTCTTGCAATAATATCCTGCCATTTTGTGCTGTACCCTAGTTGAACATTCACAAAATTATTCCAACTCTAGTTTATAGTGTTCTTTGGCAGGATGCAAGCTGCTATTCCGACCTTTCAAACAGAAGCTCGCCTTGAGGATCAAGCTTGACCACGACATGATCTCCTTCATGTATGACTCCCTGAAGAATTTTCATGGCCAAAGGATTTTGGAGATTCTGCTGGATGACCCTTTTCAGGGGTCTCGCTCCATAGACCGGGTCATACCCCTGTTGAATGATCTTATTTAATGCTGCATCGGAAAGCTCCAAGGTAATCTTGCGAGGAGCCAGATAGTCGCGCAACCTGTTTATCTGAATTTGAACGATTGAACCAATATGCTCCTGACCAAGAGGATGAAAGACAATAATTTCATCCAAACGATTTAAAAATTCCGGTCGAAAATAAACTTTGAGTTCCTCTGTAACCCGGGAACGCAGAGCTTCTTGTGAAGCCCCCGAGGCAGTCAATTCTTGAATCAAAGGACTGGCGATATTACTGGTAAGAATGACCACTGTATTCTTAAAATTAACCACTCGTCCTTGTCCATCTGTTAAGCGACCGTCATCGAGAAGCTGAAGCAAAACATTAAAGACGTCCCCATGAGCTTTTTCCACTTCATCAAAGAGCACCACACTATAAGGTTTACGCCTCACTGCTTCAGTCAATTGGCCACCCTCTTCATAGCCTACATACCCTGGAGGAGCACCGATCAGGCGAGAAACGGTGTGCTTTTCCATATATTCCGACATGTCGATTCGAACTATCCCTTGTTCATCATCAAAGAGAAATTCAGCCAGAGCCTTAGCCAACTCCGTCTTTCCTACCCCTGTGGGACCAAGGAACAAGAAAGAACCTAAGGGCCGGTTGGGGTCTTGCAGGCCTGCTCTCGATCTGCGCACAGCATCGGCTACTGCCTTCACAGCCTCTTCTTGTCCTATCACCCGTTGATGGATACGCTCTTCCATATGAACTAGTTTTTCCATTTCACTTTCCAAAAGTCTGGCAACAGGAACTTGAGTCCATTTAGCCACCACTTCAGCAATGTCCTCTTCCCCTACTTCTTGCTTGAGCAAAGTATTCTTACGATTACGAAGCTGCTCTTCTAAAGCATTGAGATCCTTCTCCAGCTTTGGCAATACTCCATATTGAAGCTCAGCCGCTTTGTTATAATCAAAAGCTTGCTGTGCTTGTTCCATTTTAAGACGGGTCTGATCAATGTTTTCCTTTAGTGAATTGATTGTTGCCAGAACTTCTCTTTCACCTTGGAGCTGAGCTTCCAGGGCACTACGTTCTTCTTTATGGTTAGCCAGGTCCTCTTCTATTTTTTCAAGACGTTCTTTACTACCCTCGTCTTTTTCCTTCTTTAAGGCCTCTCGTTCAATTTCCAGTTGCAGAATTCTACGTTTGATTTGATCCAGTTCATAGGGGTCACTGGTGATTTCCATACGCATGCGGGCAGCTGCTTCATCGATAAGGTCGATGGCTTTATCCGGCAGGAAACGATCGCTGATATAGCGATCAGAAAGAACTGCCGCTGCGATAATGGCTCCATCGGTAATTCGCACTCCATGATGAGTTTCATAGCGTTCTTTGAGACCCCGCAATATAGAGATAGTATCCTCAACACTGGGAGCCCCTACCATAACCGGTTGAAAACGCCGTTCAAGGGCGGCATCCTTTTCAATATATTTGCGATATTCATCCAATGTTGTGGCGCCTACCATGTGAAGCTCACCCCGGGCAAGCATGGGTTTGAGCATATTACCCGCATCCATTGCCCCTTCCGCAGCCCCTGCTCCTACCACCGTATGCAGTTCATCGATAAAGAGAATAATATCCTCTCGTTCCTGAACTTCCTTAAGAACGGCTTTAAGTCGTTCCTCAAATTCTCCCCGGTATTTCGCTCCGGCAATCAATGACCCCATATCCAGAGCAATGATCTTCTTATCTTTCACTGATTCTGGAACATCACCACGGACGATCCGTTGAGCCAAGCCTTCGACAATGGCAGTTTTTCCAACACCGGGCTCCCCGATGAGAACGGGGTTGTTTTTGGTCTTGCGGGAGAGAATTTGGATGACGCGGCGAATTTCCTCATCACGGCCTATTACCGGATCCAATTTTCCCCGGCGTGCTTGTTCCACGAGATTGCGTCCATATTGTTCAAGGGCGCGATAGGTGCCTTCCGGTGTCTGGCTCGTAACCCGTTGGGTCCCTCTAACCTCGCGCAGAGCCTGAAGGAGCTTCTCGCGATTTAAACCTTCTTGTTTAAGAACTTTTTCCGCTGCTCCTCCAGCTTGACTGAGAATCGCCAGCAAAAGATGTTCGGTACTTACATAGTCATCCTTGAAGATCTCCATTTCATCGTGAGCCGAGACCAATACAGTCCGCAGACGGGAGGAAATGGTCAATTGAACATTGGACCCCATCATGCGTGGGAAACGATTAATCTCTTGGCGCACTTTTTGAGCTAAAGCCCCCACTGGAATATTGAGCTTTGTTAAAACTTGAGGAACGACACCCTCTCCTTGTTCCAGGAGAGATAAGAGCAAATGCTCAGGCTCCACTTGACTATTGCTATTGCGCTCCGCCATAGTTTGAGCTTGAATAATGGCTTCCTGAGATTTTTGGGTAAAGCGGTTTGTATCAAAAGACATGGCAATCCCTCCTTGATCAATGCCTAAACTAGCTTTGGTAAAATTTTATAATTCTATTATAAATCCCTTTACTAATAAAGGTCAATATTGGTCAGAAAAAGTTTGATTATTTTTGACCTTCTTTCTATCCTGAAAAAACCCCGAAAGTTCAATCTCCAGGATTTTGGCTTTCGGCGTTCACTCTATAAGCTGCGCGGAGCAATCTAATCGCTCAAAACCTCCGCTCCGTCGGGACTCCGCCCAAATCGCTCCTCGAAAGCACTGCTTTCGCACTTGTTCTCAATGGGCGGTTGGAAACGTCCTGTTTCCAACCCGACTCCGCTGCTGTCTTTTCGCGAAGATTGCTTTCCTGCTCGCTTAAATCCGTTCCCTGCCGGAAATCAAAATCCTTGGGCTGTCTTTCGGGCTTAAGCAGAAAGCTACCTGACTCGAGCCGCTTTTTCATCCATCTGCCGATACTCCCTCGACCACAAAGGTGATATACCAGCGCAGCTTAGCACCATGAACTCCCGCCCAAAACAAAACCCCCAGGCTCGGCACCTGAGGGTTAACGCGCAGCTACTCCATAAGCTGTCCATTTCTATAGATGAGGCTCTTATCTGCAAACTCAATGACAAGAGTGCTTTCGAAGTTGTCAATTTCATGCCAATATTCGGGAACACCCACTGCGACCATGCGGTCGGCGGAGGTAACTATGTTCCGGAGAAATGTTGTCCGGAAAACCCTGTAATGAAATGTCGGATGGCTTTGAACGCTGAAATCTTGAGGCGACACTTCAACCATTTCAATATTGTATCCCATAATATTTACTTGAAAAGATTTAAGGCCTCCCTGCATAGTCACTTCTTCTGTCCAGATCTGTGTTTCTGAATAGTTTACCGGAAGTTCGAGGTGATATAGAAAAAGACCTGATAAAAATAAAACGGTTACAATGACAGTAGTTATGATAGAAACCCAAAGCTTTTTACGGTTCCACTTCTTTTTGATGTTCTTAAAAGCCCTTGTATCATTATCTATCGCTAATTCTATTGGGGCCTGCAGTATTTTCAATTCTTCTTTGCAACTTTCGCATTCTGACAAGTGTTTCTCAACAAAGTTTCTCGTATCAGCACTTACCACATTTTCGATATAAAGCGGTAATATATCTCTGATAACATTACAATTAATTTTAAGGCTTATGGAAGAAATTGGGCATGCAAAACGAAAATGCCATCTCCACTCAAAAAAACTGATGGAGAAGGCATTTCCAGGCGAAGCAATCTGTATTTCGGTCTTAACTCAAGGTGCACTAATCTTCGATGAGCTCAAGCAAATCCTTTTTAACACGTTCTAAGGTGTTGGGGAGCTGTTCCGGATCAGATTCTCTAATATTGAAGTAAAATTTAATTTTAGGCTCTGTTCCTGAAGGACGGGCCATGACAAACCCCCCGCCCTGGAAAGAATAGCGGATGACATTGGATTGGGGAAGAGAAAGAGTATAACTATGGAGGGGGGAAATCATCCTTCTTCCTTTCCTCAACTCATAATCGTCAATGCATTCGATGGGAATACCCCCGAAGAACTTTACATCGGTCTCACGGAGTTTAGCCATCATCTTCACCATTTTCTCCCTACCTTCTTTGCCTTCCAAGGTAATGGAGATCTGATCATCAATAAAATAACCATACTTCTCATAGATATCCTCTAAGACTTGCAGTAATGAACGGCCTTCTACTTCCTGATAGTAAAGAGCCGCTTCCGCAAGTAAGAGAGAAGCGATCACTGCGTCCTTATCTCGTACAAAATGTCCGGCTAAATACCCATAACTCTCTTCAAAACCGAATTGAAAATCTCCATTTCCTTGGGCTTCCATTTCCTGCTCTTTCTCGGCAATGAATTTAAACCCGGTGAGAACATTTTCAATTTGAACTCCTAAATCCTTGACCATGAGATCGGCAAGATCCGTAGAGGCAATCGTTTTAATGACGACGGCATTATCAGGTAAAATACCAAGTTTCTTCTTTTGGCTGAGAAGATAATAGCTCAAAAGGGTTCCTACTTGATTCCCCGTGAGCTGCTGATAATCCCCTTGAGGTGTTCGAAATGCCATTCCCAGACGGTCTGCATCGGGGTCTGTAGCGATTAACATATGGGCATTTACAGCTTCACCATATTTTTTAGCCAAATCAAAAGTGGTGGGAATTTCAGGATTAGGATAAGGAACCGTTGTAAATTCCGGATCCGGCTCCTCTTGTTCGGGAACAGTAAATACAGAATAGCCCATGTCGGTTAAGATTCTTCTCACCAACATATTCCCTGCTCCATGCAAAGGAGTATAGACAACGGATAGATTGCTTCCCTTTGTCCGGGAAAGTTCCGGATATAAAGCCAATTCTTTGACCTTGCTCAAATAAACTGAATCAATCTCTTCACCAATCTCCACCAAGAGTCCCTTGTCCCGAGCTTCCGCCTCCCCAAGGGGGAAGATATCATCCCAACGTTGATGACCCTTTATATAGGCCAAAATTTGGTCTGCACGGCCTGGCGGGACCTGACCTCCATCCTCCCAATACACCTTATAGCCATTATATTCCTTAGGGTTGTGGCTGGCAGTAATCACAATTCCTGCTTGAGCCTTAAGGTGGCGAACTGTGAAAGAAAGCTCTGGAGTCGGGCGCAGATCCTCAAATATATAGGCCTTAATTCCGTTGCCGGCAAGCACTAAAGCAGCCTCTTTCGCAAAACGATCAGAAAGACGACGGGAATCATAGGCAATAACTACCCCCCGCTTCTTCCCCTCTTCTCCTTCTTCAAGGATTAAGTCAGCCAAGCCTTGAGTTGCTTTGCGAATGACATAGATATTCATACGATTGGTACCGGCACCCAGTACACCTCGTAGTCCCCCGGTGCCAAATTCCAAATCCATATAAAACCGGTCCTCTATCTCTTTCTTATCCTTAATGCCTGCGACTTCAGAGCGGGTATCATTATCGAAATAGGGACTGGTCAGCCAAAATTGGTAACGCTCTTGAATCATCGATTTCTTCTCCTTCCATATAACCACATATACCACAGTCAATCAGATACTCTCTTTCGGCGAAAGACTCTCTCATAGTGCAAAGAAGCTCACAGAGTAATCTGTAAGCTTATGGCGAGTGGAGCCAACCAGGTATTGCTTGCATATCTTATCTTCTTAATAGTACATATCTTTCATCTTTAACACTACTTTTGAAGTGAAGGATAGACCAAAAGCCCAACGAGACCCGGCCCTGTATGAACACCCAAGGCAGGACTGACTTGACCGAAAAATACTTCTTTTGTGTTAGGGTGCTCGCGAGCTATTTTTTCCAAATTACGGGCTTCAGCTTCCGAACCACCATGGACGATAGCTACACTGGCAATGCTCTCCTTCAAATGGTCCAAGAGAACTTGTTTTAAGCGTTTTAAAGACTGCTCCCGTCCGCGAACTTTAGCAAAAGTAAAATATTTGCCCTCTTCATTAATAGAAATAATCGGCTTAAGATTAAGCAATTCCCCAATTGTACCGGCAACATATCCGATTCTTCCGCCCTTTTTCAAATATTCTAATGTAGAGAGGACATAATAGCCCTTGATTTGCTCAACAGCCTTCTTAGCTGAAGCTACTACTTGTTCGAAATCCAAGGTACGCCGGCTCTCCCGAGCAGCCTCAATGACAGTCATTCCTAGGCCCATGGAAAGAGTCTTTGTATCAACAACCTCAATAATCATATCTTTAAATTCCTGGGCTATAAGTGAAACAGCTTGATATGTACCACTGAGTCCACTGGATAGATGCAACGCCAAAATATGGGTTACCTTTTGTTCACGTAAACGATTAAAAACCGCTTGAATCTCAGCGGGAGACGGCAAGGATGTTTTGGGAACCTCCTGCTCCAAAGCATCATAGACTTCTTGCGGTGAGATATCTACACGATCTCGATACTCACGGTCATGATAAATTATATGTAAAGGTACGACTTCAATGCCATATTCTCTAATAATCTCCGGTTCCAAATCACAAGCACTATCTGTGACGATAGCAATTTTGGTTTCTTGAGGATTGATAGGCTCTGCCATATGCAACTATCCTTTCCATACTCTATTTTTTACGGGATAGGGTAAGCTAATAAAACCTAAGGCTAGTATAGCATAGTCCTAATATTATTTTTAGAGGAATTTTCACAATTTAATCACATTTTTAAGTGAATTAGTAAATACCAACCGATCCTCATTTTATAGCTGAGCAAGGGCTAAGGCTTTTGCATGTACTTCGCTGAAGGCTGAGTGGTGAAGATCGATATCCCCGGCCTGATCTATTCCTTTATAGGCACAACTTCCATAATATTTGATATCTAAAACATGATAAAGATTCTTTACGGCCCGCTCGGCGCAAGTAAAGACATCCGGGAATCGAGTCCCTGCTGCCGAAAGAAAAAGCCCGTAACGAGGCAATCGTTCTGATTCTGTGATTACGGGTTGTTTAAAGACATATTTTAAAGCCCAAAAAGTCTGCATACGATCAATTACTGCTTTAGTTTGAGCGTTAATCCCCATAAAAAACACAGGTGCCGCCACAATGATACGGTCAGCGGCCACAAGTCGTTCTTGAAGATATTGAATATCATCTTTTTGAACACACTGGCCTGTTTTCGAACAAGCATTGCACCCTAGACATGGTGAGAATTGAAGATCGCGAATATTGATGATTTCGGTGGAATAGCCGGTTTCAGCCAGTGCTTTAATAGCTTCTCTTAATAACCGATCCGTATTACCGTTACGGCGTGGACTCCCAGCTATACCCAAAATATGTGGTTTCAATAAAGTCACCCCATTATTCACACTATCGTGTCTCTATTATACATGAAATGTCATTAATAGTAAAAGCGAGTTACCTATTCTAATAGGAACTCGCATTACCTGGGTGCACAGAAAATATCTAGGTTACACATCGTTTGTTGGGTGACCGACAAATTACCAGATCCTTTCTATGGATTCGATTGGCCTTGTAGCTGATTACTGCTGTTTACAGCTAATCTTTGAGTTAGGAATCTTAATCGATTCTAATCCAATAGAAGCTAGTATCGCTTCAATTACAAGCTTATCATTATCGCTCATTGAACTCCCCCCTTCATATTGTATTTCTCAACTATAACAAATTTATCAATTTATGGCAATAGGTAAAAATAGGATCTTCCTTAACTAATTCTTCACCCTCACTTTTTTAGTGTATGCGATCATTCTTTAAATATGTCATCGAATAAGAATTCTACTTTTATTTTATGTTTCAATACTTGATGGGTGCATAGTATAAACCATTTCATATTGTATATCCTTGGGATTTACTCCGTGTCGGCTTAAATAGGCTGTCAGCCAATCCTTAGGTTGATTCGTCAATACAAATTCGCCTTGAGTAATGTTTAGAATAGAGCTTATGAGTTTCTCCACCTGTTCCCAAGCCATGGTCCATGCATCCAATATCACAAGGCTTTCCTGTGGCATAAGTATTCCGGAAGTTCCTTCTGAATTGAGCCAAGCTCTCAGTGATGTATAGCGCTTAAGGTATTCTTCCTGTCTCTGCCAAGGAGGATGAAAACCGGCCTCATTTCTTGCTTGAAAGTAATCGGATAGATTTGCTTTCCGTAAAGAACACCCACGGTCTAAGTTAGCGCAAGTTAAAGGAATACCATTATGGTAGCGATAAACATAAAGGTCACGTTTTTTTTGAAAGCCAACTCGTTCATATATCTTACCAGCATGATTATGACTCAATACTTCAAGTTGAATTCCTTTTAATTGAAGTGACTCCGCTCTTACTATTTGATTCTCTAAAAGGGGGTGAAAAAGTTGTTGCCCCCTAAACTCCGGATCGATACAAGTCCCCGCAATCCAACCCATATGGTTTTCTACTGCTAAAAGAGAAAAGCCAATGAGTTGGTGGGAGCTTCTCAATGCTACGGAATGTAATAAATCGATCCGACACTTCTCTAACCACGCTTGCATTTGTGGTACAGTGTAGTGCATTTCGTAATAATATCCCTGCCAGCAACGATTCCAGGCAAGTGTAAGTTCTTCAAGACCAACGTCTCCTAGATGTGAATAGTAAAACATTAAATAGAAACTCCTTATGCTATATTTCTTAATATCTAAATCTTTTTATAAACTACTGCTTAGCTGCTAGAACAGATGGATTCACACAGTGAGGGGGTTGTTGACCTTGCAGAAATGTGATTAAATTTTGAGCAGCCAAACGTGCCATTTCCCGACGTGTTTTAATTGTTGCGCTGCCAATATGAGGAAGTGCCACACAATTCGTAAGGGTAAGCAAGGGATGATTCGTAGATAAGGGTTCCTTATCAAATACATCAAGACCAGCAGCGTAGATCTTGTGATGAACTAGAGCCTCATAGAGATCTTCCTCATTCACTATGCCCCCTCGTGATGTATTGATCAGTATGGAAGTGGGCTTCATGAGCTCCAGTTCCTTTTTTCCTATCAAATTCCGGGTCTCTGTAGTATAGGGTGTTAATATACAGACAAAATCCGATTCCTTCAATAATTCTTCTAATGAACTGTATAGAACCCCTAGTTTCTTTTCTACTTCCGGCTTTGGTGTCCGATTATAATAGATGATCTTCATATCAAAGCCCTTAGCCCTCTTGGCTAAAGCCTCCCCGATTCTTCCCATACCAACTATTCCTAAAGTTGCACCAAAAATATCCTGACCGGCTAAAAGCATAGGAGACCATGTTTTCCATTTGCCTTGGCGAAGATATTGAGAAGCCTCCTCCATACGGCGAGCGGTCATCATAAGTAAAGCAAATGTTAAGTCTGCTGTTGTTTCGGTTAGAACTCCTGGGGTGTTCGTAACTAAAATATTGCGCGCTGTTGCGGCCTCGATATCTATGTTATTGTACCCCACTGCCATATTGCTGACTATTTTAAGGTTTTTACCCAAAGCCAACAAAGAATCATCTATAGACTCTGTTAACAGGCAGTATAATCCATCTACCTCACGGATTTCCTGCTCCAAAATAGATCGTGGAACGGTCGTATCCTCCTCAGGCCAGATCTTAACCTCACAAGCTTCTTCCATCAATGCGAGAATATCCTCTGGAATTTTACGAGTAATAAAAATTTTTGGTTTCAAAGTCTATCCCTCAATTCGCCATATTTTTCGATTTCTATTATTTTAGATTACCATAATCAATATCAAAATCAAAGAGCGTCCCCAGTGGGGACGCTCAGGAGACTCGTTTATTTAGAAGATTACGCCAAGAGCAATTAGGATAAGAATTGCAATAGCGATGATCCCAACGCCGACAAAACTGCCAAATCCGCCGCCAGGGCAACATGCTCCACCCATGCCACCATAACCCATTCCGTACATGATATTACCTCCTTCTAATTATTTGATTTAGTTAAGCTTAGAATACGATGCCCATAGCAATGAGCAGTAGAATAATTACGACAACAATAGCGATTCCAGCAAGATGACTTGGTCCTCCGCAACCGTCTAAACCTGCACCTAATGCCATATCATTTCCCTCCAGTATCTTTTAGGCCTTTGGAATGTTTTTCCTGGTCTAAATTATGTTAAAGAGCGATAAGGTGTTACTGTGTTTTCCCATCAATGGTTACTATTGGCAACTCACAAAAAGGTTGTCTAAGAAAGCAACAAAAAACCTTTGATCGAGTTGATCAAAGGTTTTCAAGTAAATCTTAATCCCGCAAAGCTCCTCCAACGAAGAAGATTTCCCTGGGTAAATAACATTAGCTAAGACATTGAACCTAAACGGTGTTGGGAAACTAAATAAGGATTGACACATGGGTCTGTTACTCTGGAAAGGTTCTTCGAATTCCCACAAAGCGAAACGTCCAAAAAGCTAGAAATTAAGGTTAGGGTATTCAAGTTCTTTAACACCACAAGGATAGATACTCGAAATGGGTAACCTGTAAACTCTTAAACTGACTTGGAGGAGCTCTGCGAGAAACTTGACTGAATCGTTTCTACACTTTTATAATAGAAGGATCAACGGCAAAAGTCAATACCTGGAACTATGTAAATAGTGGAATATCTGGAAAGACCATAAAATAATTCATTGGAGGAATCATAATGAGAGCACAATTCACCTTAACCCCTAGTGAGTCAAAACGGCTCATCGCTAAAGGAGTAATGGCTTTGCCTACCATTCAGAAAGCACTTAAAAGTCATACGGTCATTCTTGCCGGAGGAACGACCAACGGATTTCTTGTAGAAGAATTACTCAATGAAACGATTGAAGAAAAAACTCGTTACACTTTAGGCATGATTGCAGATGGAAAAACTGGAGAAAGTAAAGAAGAGAATCGCATCCATCCCTTCATTATTTCAAAAGGCAAGGCCCTTGATAAATCCGTTCATTGGAAAGAATTCCTTCCTCAATTAGAACCAGGAGATGTGTTCATCAAAGGCGGAAACGCCTTGGATTCTACAGGATTGGCGGCAGTGTTGGTCTCTAATTCCATGGCAGGTACTATTGGTGCAGCTTCAGGGCCGCTCTATGCCAGAGGTGTTCAACTGGTTGTTCCCATTGGACTTGAGAAGTTGATTCCTGATGTTCGTGAAGCCGTTGAATTTATGGCCTCAGCTCCTGCGGACACAGCTCTTGGTGCTAAAGTCGGTCTCGTCCCAATGCTTGGGGCGACAGTCGTTACTGAAATCACAGCTCTCGAAACCCTTTATAACGTTACCGCCAAATGCATTGGTGCCGGTGGTGTTTCTGGTTCTGAAGGGGCGGTTACACTGGTTATCGACGGTGAAGCTTCTGAAATAGAGAGAGCACTGTCCCATATCCAATCCTTCAAGGGAGAGCCACCCGTTCGTTAATCTATTTAAGGGCTGTTCATGGTTTAAACAGCCCTTTTTCTTATCATACATTTTGCCAGATCGTCCAAAATCCCAATGTCCGGAATTTGGAAGTAACCAGCGAAGAATAAAGCAAATAATATAGAGTAATAGCGAAAACCAAACGGTTCCCAGCCTCTTGGGCTTAGAAACTGTTTGGTTCAAATTTATTCCACCTTAAAAATTCATTAATTTAGATCATACACAAGGAATAATGAGAACTTGACCGGGAAAAATCAGATCGGGATTACTGAGATTGTTGGCAAGGATAATAGCTTGCATCGTTGTACCGAATTTCTGAGCTATTTTATAGACGCTGTCCCCTCTTCTCACAACATAGGTGACCGGTTCCGGTGCAGGCGGGGGGCAAGGCGGAGGACATGGCGGGGGGCATGGCTGAGGGCAACAAAGATCATGATGGCTATGATGCATACTATGCATACCATGCATACTTTCATGACCATAGCAGGATTGATAAGGATTTCCCATATCCATAGTCACCTGACCAGGATGAAAACATAGACCCTGAGCAATATATCTATTTTGCATGTTCATCGGATGGTTCATAAGATTTCCTCCTCAATTTATACAAGCATTCAAACACATACTTACCTGGATTCTATTCAAACCCATTCTTTCTGGCGTTTTCCTAATAGCAATATATGGAATTGCAGGAATAATGAGTATGTACCTTCAATTTTTTATTTTTATATAAAACATGCCTCTTAAGAGATCGATCTACCATAATATAGTAATAAAAAATGAGACTTTTAGGGTGTATATAACAACTTCAGTTTTTTGAAAACAATTCTATAAAAGAGGATTGACATTCATACAATAAAACTATAAGATAATAAAAAATAGAATAGTTGTAGAATAGTAGTACAGTAGGTGTGAGGCATAAGTGCACCCCTGCGGAGGTGTATTTTTTATTGCCTAAATAAGAGGAGGTTTGTAGGAAAATGAAAAAAGGTAGTTTAAAAAGAATGTTGGGAATTAGTTTAAGTCTTGTCTTGGCACTGGGCCTGGCCGGATGCGGCAGTACTGCGCCAAGCACTAAGGAAACCCCTCAGGGGGCAGCGCAAGGTTCTTCTGAAGAGAAACAAGTGAAGATTGGGATTATCCAAATTGTGGAACATCCTGCCTTAGATGCCGCTCGGGAGGGCTTTTTGGAAACCTTTAAAGCTAATGGCTATGAAGAAGGCAAGAACTTAACCATAGACAATAAAAACGCTCAAAACGATCAGTCTCTTCTCAATTCGATCGCTCAAAAATTTGCCACCAGTGATCTCGATCTCATTCTGGCTATTGCCACTCCTTCAGCACAAGCTATGGCCAGTGCCACAGATGAGATCCCCATTTTGATTACAGCCGTTACCGATCCGGTGGAAGCCAAGCTGGTGGACAGCATGAATAAACCCGGCGGCAATATATCCGGAACTACGGATATGAATCCCATTAAGGATCAATTAGAACTCCTGAAAAAACTGGTACCCACCGCCAAAACCGTCGGTGTCATCTATAATGCCGCTGAAGTAAACTCTGAAGTTCAAGTACGCATTGTCAAAGAAGAAGCTCCTGCTCTTGGCTTGGAAATCGTTACGACCACGGTGGCCAGCAGCGCCGACGTGCTGCAGGCAGCCCAATCCTTGATCGGAAAAGTCAACGCTATTTATGTTCCTACCGATAATATGGTTGTATCTGCCGCTCAATCCGTCGTTCAAGTGGCCAATGCCAACAAGATTCCTCTCATTTCCGGAGAGAGCAGCGTTGTCGATGCCGGCGGACTGGGAACCATTGGTATCAACTACAAGAACTTAGGGGCACAGACCGGTGAAATGGCTCTTCGCATCCTTGATGGGGCTAAACCTGCCGATATGCCTGTCGAGGGTCAGAAAAACTTTGATATCGTCTTGAATCAAGAAGCGATTGACTTACTCGGAATCGAAGTCCCTGCCGACATTAAGAGCAAAGCAATCATTAAATAATCTAAATTAGAGATAAAATATTGAGGTGTGTTGATCATGTTCTCCCTAAAAATTGTAGTAGGAACTCTAGAACTCGGACTTATGTACGCCATCATGGTCCTGGGAGTCTATCTAACTTTTAGAGTACTGAATTATGCGGACTTGTCTGTGGAGGGCAGCTTCACTTTAGGAGCTGCCACCGCAGCCACCCTTATCTTTCAAGGCTATAATCCCTGGTTGGCCACGGCCATTGCCTTTTTTGTCGGCTGTATCGCCGGGATCTTCACCGGGATATTTCACACCAAATTTAAGATCACCGCTCTCCTGTCCGGAATTTTAACCATGACCGCTTTATGGTCTATCAATTTACGCGTTATGGGCAAAGCCAATATCTCTTTGCTCAAGACACGGACTATTTTTACTGATTTTAAAAGTTTTCCCGGTATGAATCAATATGGAACCCTGATCTTAGGCCTTTTAACGATTATTATCCTCGGTATCCTGATCTACCTCTTCCTTAATACCGAAATCGGTTTGGCCTTGCGGGCCACCGGTGATAATGAACTGATGATCCGGAGCTTAGGGGTAAATACCGACGTAATGAAAATTCTCGGTTTGGGTTTATCCAATGGTCTCGTTGCTTTCTCCGGCAGCTTTGTCGCTCAACACCAACAATTTGCCGACGCCAGCATGGGGGTCGGCATGATTGTGGCAGGACTGGCCTCCGTCATTATCGGTGAGGTTCTGGTGGGAACCTCCTCTATTGGTCGGACAATACTTGCCGTAATCTGTGGCGGCGTTATTTACCGAACCATTATCGCCATCGTCCTCCGACTCGGACTAGAGCCCACCGATTTAAAACTTCTCACCGCTGTTATTGTTCTTATCGCCCTCGTCTCACCCAGTTTAAAATCGAAATTCTCCGCGTTTAATGGCGGCATTTTGAGGAAGGGGGATTCCTATGCTAACAGTTCAGAATCTAACTAAGGTCTTCAATAAGGGAACTATCAACGAAAAGAAAGCCCTTGACCGTCTTTCCCTTGAGCTCGCCCCTGGAGACTTTGTCACTGTGATTGGTTCCAATGGCGCAGGCAAGTCTTCCATGATGAACGCTATTGCCGGGGTGTTTATCCCTGATAGTGGAGAAATTTCTATTGATGGCACCACCATTACCAAATGGGCCTCCCATAAACGGTCGGGACTCATCAGCCGGGTGTTTCAGGATCCTTTATCAGGCACTGCCGCCTCGATGACCATTGAAGAAAATTTGGTTATGGCTTTGCGCCGGGGTGAGTCCCGTCGTCTGCGCTGGGCCTTAAATGTTAATAAACGAGATTACTTTCGTAATGAACTATCCAAACTGGGGTTAGGACTTGAAGGGCGCTTAACCACAAAAGTTAAGCTCTTATCCGGCGGACAACGTCAGGCACTGACCTTGCTTATGGCTACCCTTCAGAACCCAAAACTTTTATTGCTGGATGAGCATACCGCGGCTCTGGATCCCAAAACTGCCGAAAAAGTAATGGAGCTTACCTGCAAAGTGGCGCAAAGCTCCAAACTAACAACATTAATGATTACCCATAATCTTGAACAGGCTCTTGCCGTAGGCAATCGGACAATTATGATGCATGAAGGTCGAATCATTCTTGATATTCGTGGCGTTGAACGTCATAACATGACCATTGGCAGATTGCTGGATATGTTTGAAAAAGCCAGTGGTGTTCATATGAACAATGACCGGATGATGCTGGCCGGAACTCGTTAAAGAGGACGGTAAGCTTTCTGGTGCTAACACACCTCTTTCCCGATGATAAGTGGAGACACATATCATCGGGATTTTTTATTAAGGTCTGAAAGTTCAGTCTCCTGGAATTCTCCAGGATTTTGCTTTGCATCGGTCGCTCTATAAGCTGCGCGGACAAAACTAACGCGAAAAGCCCTCCGCTGCGTGCTTTTCGCGAAGTTTTGTTTCCGCTCGCTTAAATTCGCTCCCTTTCGTAAAGCAAAATCCTTGGGCTGTCTTCCGGGATCTGAACATGCGGATGTAGGATAGGCTCTCCGCCCCGGATAAAAAACCCAAAAGAGAATATAAAGGACCCACAAGCGTAGCTTTACGCACAAGAGCGAACGGATTTAGCGGAAGGGCGGTCAGGTCAACGAGGCTTTCTTAACGTAGCGCAGCCACCGGTTCACATGCAGAAAACAGCGGGGTTTGGCGTAGCTGTTAAGAAAGCGAGTTGACCAGCCCTGGAGCTATGGAGAGAGCGTTGTGCGTAAAGCTACGCTACGCGACCCAAACAAGCCTTTTCCCCTCTGCCGGCGCTCACATCATAACCACCGATTCCAGGGCAGCCTGAATAACTTCTTTCGGCATGACAAACTCACGCTGAACCGACGTGGCATAGATTACACACTCTCGAACAGGGATTTTGAGAAGCCTTTCTACAGCTAAAGCATACACCCCAAGCTGAAGTGCATAGCGATCGATCAAGGTTGGTTCCGGGTCAGACACCCCCGCCAAATTATCGGTCTTAAAGTCAATGATTCGTGCCCAATGCTCCTGATGGGACAGAAGCACTGCGTCGATGATTCCCTGCACAAGAACAGGTTCTTTTTGGGTTTTGAGACGTAGTGAAAGGTTAAAGGGAACCTCTCTTCGTACTTCTTCAGCTTCAAACAGATGCCTGCCGCTGATTGAATCCAACAGATTCCTTAATAAGGCAAGGGCTACCGCCCTCCCCTGCTCTACAGTCAGAATTTCCCGCCGGACTAATGAGTCGATATACTCCTTAAGCATGCTTTCGCGGACTTCTTGGGAAAGACTATCCCAAATATCCCGCCAATCTGCCAAGGGTAAATGTTGAATAGCGGCGTGCACTGCCGTCCCTCTTTCTGCGGGAGTTAATTCCTTCTGAGATAAAATGAATTGAGGACGCAGAAAACCGGGAGTGGACAAGGAAGGTTGGAATTCGTATTCATGATCACTATACCATGGCAACTGTCGTTTCAATTCACTGACACTGGTCTTGGCGGATTGATTGGCCCCTTCAGAGTATGGATATTGCCAGTCAAGCTGTTTAAAGACTTCCTCCTTAAAATTTTCCATATCTATGCCCATAGTTTCAGGTACTTGTGTCTCAGTAGTCTCGGCTTCCTCATGAATTGCTTTATCTTGGACAGTTTCCCCATCTTGAGAAAGCGCCCTTCCGGCAATCCTTTCATGAACGATCACTTTCCATTGAGATGAGCCATCGGGAAGTACACTCTCTAAGGGAGATCTGCCAAGTTTGAACAAATCCTCAGGATGACGTATTAAAGCCGGCCCAATCCAATCCAAGTAGGTCTTAGCACCACGCAACTGGCCGTTAGGAAAGGCAATGCCGGAGCAAGACAAAGATAAGCTCTGCCACTTGTTGATAGCTTCAATCAGCTTATGGTGATGACCAAAGAGGAATAGGCGCTCCTTTCCCCGGGTGAGAGCTACATAAAAGATCCGCAGCTCTTCGGCAAGAGCTTCTTGCCATAGACGTTCTTTCACGGCGTATTGAATAATGGATGGATAACGAACCTGGTTCTCAATATCTATTAATGGGATTCCAACTCCTAATTGTGAGTGGAGCAAAAGTTGACTGCTAAGGCTGCGAGTATTAAATCTCTTTCCCAACCCGGTCATGAAGACGACTGGAAATTCCAGACCTTTACTGGAGTGCACTGTTATGAAACGGACCACATTCTCCTTTTCCCCTACGGTACTTGCACTGCCCAGATCCTTACCCTGGGCTTGAAATTTCTCCAGGAAACGCAGGAAACGGAATAAGCCCCGATAATTGGTTGCTTCATAACGACAGGCACGATCATAAAGGATTCGTAAATTCGCCTGACGTTGAGCACCGGAAGGTAAGGTTCCTACATAGGCCAGATAACCAGTGTCTTCATAGAGATGCCATAGCAAGTCGGCCAGAGAGGTCCGCCGCGAACGCTGCCGCCACTCATGCAACTTGGGAAGAAAGGAATCAACCTTCCCTTTTATCTCAGGTGATGTATCGAGGATATGCTTAGTTTTAATCTCGATTTGAGGTAAGATCTCCTGGTGTTTTGCTAAAATCTCCCTGACTTCTGAATAGAATCCATTCCCAAGCTTCTCTTGTTGGTGAGCATTGCTTGCCCAAAAGGTCAGAACCATAGTCTCGTAAAAATCTCCTTTTGGGAGTAGAGAACGCAATTTCCCTAACTCTGTTCCATTCATGCCTACCAGAGGGGAACGGAGTACTGCCGCAAAGGGAATATCTAAACGTGGATTATCAATAATTTTAAGTAAGGATAAAATTGTATCGACCTCATTGGTACCAAAATAACCACTGTTGGTTTCTGCATAGACAGGAATTCCTGCACTTTGAAATTCTTCAGCATAGACTGAGGCCACGGATGCTAAGGAGCGCATGAGAATAACTATATCTGAATACTGTACCGGCCGATAATCACCCAGTTCCTTATCATAAACTTGAAACTCGTGCCCTAAGACCATCTTTTGAATACGAGCTGCAACCAAACGTGCTTCAATACGGGCGCTTTCCGCCTCTTCTATAGAAGACTCATCATCACCTGACTCCAACTCTCTATCCTGATCAAATCCCACGAATTCGTCTTCAGTTCCTCCATCTTGGCCTGTTGAAAGATCGATAGTCTTCGGATCAAATAAATGAACCTCAATAGGGCCCTCGGCAGTTCTAAGTTCTGAGCTAGAGACAAATTTAGCCCCCGGTCTCAGGGCAGCCTGCTCGTCATAGGCAATCTCCCCTGCCCCCTCAGTCATGATCTGATAGAAGAGATAATTAATTCCTTGAATCACCTCAGGCCGACTACGGAAGTTCTGGTTGAGATCAATGACTAAATTGGGGGAAGCTTCCTCCCCCTCTCTATAATGAGGAAAATCCGCATACTTACGAAGGAAAAGTCCGGGATCTGCCATCCGGAAACGATAGATGCTCTGCTTAACATCCCCCACCATGAACAGATTGGCATCCTCTTCATGTTGTCGGGAAACCAGCTGTAAGATTCGCTCTTGAACCGGATTGATATCCTGATATTCATCCACGAGAACTTCCGCATAATACTCCTGAAGTTTTAAGGCAATATCTGTAGGCTGTTTGTCCTTTGTCAATAGATGTAAGGCATAGTGTTCCAGATCTGAAAAGTCCACTATATTTTTTTGCCTTTTAGCTATTTGATAGTTTTGGGCAAACTGTTGGGTAACTTGAGCTAGAGTAGCAATCAACTCCGCCATCTTTTTTAGAAAAGGGATCTGCCCAGCCAAGGGCACAGAGAACACCGTATTCTTGATTTCGTCCAGTTTCTTTTTGGCTTCATCACGTGCTTTTTTACTTTCTTCTCGTAATCGCTTTATTTCTTCCTCATCCATCAAGGAGTCCATTGACCCCTTTTTGCTTCCTCGTGGGAGGCTTGGGAAAGCTGCCGCTGCCATAAAGGCAGTCTCGATTTCACTCCAGGTCCCTTTCTCCACTACTTTCTGTAAAAAATCCAGCCTGGATTTATCATCCTGTAGAGCGGGAGCATAATGAATAGGGCCGCCCTGCGATTCTGCTATCTGATAAGCCCGCTCCAGTAAGACAAAGCCTTCCTCTACTTTATCCTGAATCCCCTGCCGAACCACCCGTCCCCATGGGCTTTGCATAAGGTCATCAAGGCTGTTCCAATCATAAGCTGCAGGCAGATCCTCCAGCCATTCTCCAGGATGGACCTGGCTCATAGCGAATTCGTGGAGCCTGAGGATGGATTCCATCAAGGGTTGATCATCACGATCTGTGCCAAAGGCATCCACTAAACCTTGAAATGCAGGCGTCTCTTCTGAATAATAAGCTTCAAACAGATCTTCAAGAGTATCTTGACGAAGAAGATCCGCTTCCGCCTCATCCGCCACGCGGAAAGCAGGATCCAGCTCGATGAGATAGAAATACTGACGAATCAGCTCCATGCAAAATGAATGAAGGGTAGTAATACTGGCTCGGTAAAGTAAGGCTCTCTGTTGCAGTAGGTGTTCAACTTGAGCAGGTTCCGTCGCTGAAAAGAGAGCTTCATCCAAAGCTTTCCCTATTCGTTCCCGCATTTCTGCTGCTGCTGCTTTAGTAAAGGTTACTACAAGAAATCGATCCACATCGACTTTCTCGTCTGCATCGGTAATACGATTGAAGAGTCTTTGGACAAGGACCGCAGTCTTACCTGAACCAGCGGCTGCTGCCACGAGAATCTGCCCCTTCAAGTCAATGGCGGCCTGCTGTGCGGGGGTCCACTTTGGATTACTCATGTAAGTTATCCTCCTTTCCGGCACCTGCTTCATCTTCACCTAACCAGATGAGCTCCTGCGTCCTTTGACTATTGTCTGTATCCTTCAGAGGACTCTTTTGGTCGGATGCCAAACTATCAGGCACCGAAACGTACTGCTCAGAATCTTGGCTTTCCACACGATTCCAAAAATCTTCATCCTGTATAACCGGTAAATTCCGATATTTATTCTCGGGCAGATAGGGATCAAAATGACATAGTGGTTTGTAGGAGCAAAATTGGCAGGCTGTATTCTTGCCCTGCTTATAAGGAGTAATTGAAATATCACCATTTAAGAGGGCCTCACCGCTGCGACGCAGGAAATACTGGAGATGCCTTCTGAGGAGGGCAAACTGCTCTTCCGTAAGAGTTGGAGAGCCCTTTTTGAATTCTCCATTCTTGTTGAATTTTACGCCCAGCAAGTTAGAATTCTCCAGGTCGCGATCCATGGCCATCAGGACCTGACGGTCGGCCAGTAAATAGCCCTTGACTTTAACCGCTTTAATACGATCCTTTTCTAATTCCTCAGGATAGAGCAGTGTTTTTGATTTCAGTTGAGGCTCAAGAACTGGAAAATATAAAAAACCTGCAGGGTGAATATTGTTTAGGCTTTTAAGATCTTGAGAGGTATCTTTGGGTATGGAGTCCATAAATGCCTCCGGTAGACTTGAGGATGATAATAGAATCTGTGCACCCTGCAAGGCCGCATCGAGGTATGCTAAAAGCTGCAAATCCAGTCCATAGTAAATCTGATTTAAGTTGACATGAGCTTCTCGGGATTTATAATCAAGAATCCTTAAGTAGATTTCATTACCGAGAATGGCCCCATCAATACGATCAATCTGACCTCTGAGAATAAGAGAGCTGCCGCCACTTAGTTCCACTTCCAACGGCGGTAATGTATCCTGAGGGCCAAATTTTACTTCCAATTCGATAGGCACGAACTCTCCCTGGCGGGCATGTTCCCCTAAGACTCGAACCGCATGATGGACGGTTCGCTTAAGCTTATGGGTTAAGTAGCGATAACGAGCATTGCTCAAAAGGATTTTGTTCTGCAATTGCAGGACGATTTGATCGGCTGCCTCATTAACCAACTGCCAGGATTGCTCTTTATTGAGCTCTCCCCAATCAAGCTCCCTCTCTCTCAAGGCAACGGCATAATCATGTAATACTGCATGGAAGAATTGCCCCATATCCGGTGGGGAAAGACGGTAATTGGAGCGCTCTTTCAGCTTAAGTCCATATTGAGCAAAGTGGGCAAAGGGACAACGTGCGAATTGTTCCAGTCGGGAAACACTGGTAACTAAACGTTTTCCATAAAGTTGCCTGGCCAAAGGTTGAGGCAGTTTCTCTTCATGGTTTTGATCGCTGATCCCTTTTTCCAGCAAAAGGACTTGGGGAAAAGCTTCAGTTTTGGTAAGAAACCAAGACCGTATTGCTTGCCATAAAGGAGAAAGAGATGTCCCTTGACGGAGTTTCTGAAGATGAAGGGCGTAAGCCGGTAACAAAGCGTAGGGATGAGGAATGAGATCCAAATCTTCCGTATCAAGACTGAGATACCTTTCTTGTAACCCAGGAAAAATCGCCTTCATCCGATTAATCACCGGAGACACCGTTAACCCTCTACCCTCCTCATCGGTAAGAGGATAGCTGATATATAACCGTTCTTTAGCACGGGTAAGTGCAGTATAGATAAAATAGTGTTCCTCGTACACCTGCACCTTTCCTTTGGGGGCCAGTATGATCCCTTTTCTTTCTAGACGGAGTCTCTCTAATTCATCAAAAACTCCTTCATTAGAAGGCTTTCCCGGTAGGATTCCATCATTGGCTCCTAATAAAAAGAGAACCGCCGTTTCAGGATTGCGGGATCGATCCAGTGAGCCTACCAAAACTTGATCATAGCCGGGAGGAATCAAGCCCAGCTTCAAATTCTCTAGACCAGAAGTAAGAATCATCGCAAAGTCAGCCAGATCCATAACTTCCTCTCCTAAGCTTGCCACCATTTCATCCAAGACTTGTATCACAGCGTCCCAAATTTGGTTTTGCAATTGTGCCTCTGCTAAATCTCCCCGGCTACGGGCTACCTCAGCCCAATCCTGAAGATGTTCGGGAACCTTCAGGCGGATGAGGAGCTCATAAATTGCCTCAGTGATTTGAGCAACGGTTACAGGGCTGCCGCAAGCTTCATGGTGAGGACGGAGGGCTTGTTCAAGAGGGCTAAGTATTTCATAAATAATCCGTCGGACTTCGTTAAGATTTTCTGCTTCTTCTATGTCCTTAGGGTCAGGGTAATACTTCCAGGGGTGATTGCCTCTCCATGCACTGCCATGGATTCCATAAGCAAGGCAGTAGTTTTCCAATCGATCAATACGGTCTTTACTGCACGGAAAGAAATCAGTTTTTAAACAGCGAAAAAGAGGCTCATAGGCCCAATCGGTTTGAACCGCTTCGATAGCCGATAAAAGCAATTCCAACAGAGGATGATGAATAACCGGACGTTTATGGTCTAAGAAATAAGGTATATCATGAGCATGGAAAACCTGTTCGATTATCCCTTGATAGCCCGCTAAATCGCGGGTTACGACGCTACAATCCCGCCACATCTTGCCCTCCTCCCTGGCAAGGCGTCTAAGCTCCCGTGCGATTCCCTCGATCTCAGCTCTTTTATTGGCTGCGGGAAATAGGGCGATTCCCGGAGGATAGAGATCTGTGGAGCCCCCTGACTTAAATGCTTTAGTAGGATAAGCATTATAGAAACGCTCAAGATGCTTTAGCCCTGCATTCTGAAACCGATGGGTTTCCGTAAGTTCAACATAGGTGATGCGGGATTTAGAATCTCGGGCTAAATTAACAAGCCCTTGGTAAGTCTGAAAAGGCTCATAAAAAAGTTCCTCACCGGGCTTAAACTGAGGATTTCTCCCTTTAATCAGTTCAGGATCAAGGGGTAATGAAATAGTTATCTCAGAAACCGTTCCCAGCATGGATTGAATAATATAAAACTCTTGAGGTGTAAATCCTTTAAACCCATCCACCCAAATTCTCGCCCCATGGAGAAAAGGAGCCTGAGAGATTTTTTCAGCCACCAGGTTCAGTTCGTCATCAGGATCCCTTACATCGAATCCTAAGGACTTATTCAATTCCTCATAGAGAAACGCTAATTCATAGGTCTTTTGTAATAGTAGTTCATCAGAATCTTGAATTCCTCTTAGTTGGTCCGGGGTGATACGGTAAATTTTAAATTCCGCAATGGCCTGAGCTAAGAGGTCAGCCATTCCGGGACGGGTAGCCGAACGAGCAAACACCCGCAAATCAGAACGATATTTTAAAAGCAGGCGGCGCAAGAGCATTCTCTTGCCCACTTCTCCAATCGGTGTCTTTCCTCCCCCACCTAATTCCGAAAAAACTCGCCAACCTAAACGACGAAAGCTCAAGACTTGAGCTCTGAGTATTCCACCGGATTGAGGATCATGAGCCAAGCTCATCTCCATTTGATGGGTAGCCTGTTCAGGAACGAGAAGAATGAGAGGTAAGCCCTCAGGATTCTCCTGGCTTTCTCTACGTATCTCATTCAAGCAGAGTGTGCTTTTTCCCGTACCCGCCCGCCCCAATATAAAACGCATACTCACCTCAAGTGCTCCTCTCGTGATTGGTATATCCATAATTAACATTATAACATGGCGAAAGAACCCATTTTTAAGCTCTAAAAACTTATCCATTCTGTACGTATAAAAAAAGATAAGTCTAAATAAGATGTACTAAAACCTTTCCGGGAGGATCAATGTGAAAAAAATCATCCCTTGGGTAATACTCATCATTTTGGTCTGTCTCATATTTTATCCTCAACCAAGTCGGTTCGCAAATACGACGATTCCAAAAATGAATTCTCATGTCCTGAATAAAGAAATCAGGCTACAATTACCCGCCACCATGCAAATTGTGGAGAATCGGATAGAGAATCGCCACCAGCTACACTACAGTGCTTATTTAAATGACGAACAGTTCGCATTGAGAGGATATATTCAATTATGGCAGATCGACGATCTTGAGCATTATCTTCAGAAAAGTAAAGAAATGAGCACCTTTGATTTTTATACTTATTCCCTTAATAACACCCACATCGGAGATTTTAAAGGAATCTTGAATAGTTGGGGGGCCTCTTTCGGAGAATCGGCCAAACTATCCGGCAAGGAATACTGGTTGCACACACCCAATCAAAAGGTGCTGAGAATCGTTTTCCTCACTAAGGATACTCATTTTAACGAAGAACAGTTAAAAACAATGGGCACTATTCTCTCTTCCCTCAATTGGTTAGGTGAGCCCGATATGAGCAAGCAAACTTATATTGAGATCATGGGAGAAAATTAATAATTATTAAGGAGTGGCCAATATGCTTAACAAGCCGGCAAAAATAATAACTTGGGCAGGACTCATGTTATTTATGGGATTCCTTATCGCGGGGTGTGGTGCGACGACTCCTACCGCTGCTCAAAGTGACCTAACCCCTAACCAAGCAGCGGAGCTAGTTTATCATGATTTATCCTTCCATAATATCGGTGTCGAAAAGGTAAATGTAACTCAATGCACATTTAAGGATGCCCGTACAGCTGTAGTGGCTGTGACCTATTTAACTCTTGACGGAAGAAACATCTCACAGAATGTAACCTTAATCAAGTTGAATGGTCAATGGCAAATAGATGGTCACGATCACTAAATCCGCTATTCAAGAGCGAATCCTTGCCCGACAACCTCAGAAGCGGTCTGCACGATAATAAAAGAATGAGGATCTTCTTCCCGAACGATTCGCTTTAAATGTCCCAACTCAGATATGCTCACCACGCATAGTATGACATTTTTTTCTGCTGCAGAATATCCTCCCTGTCCGTGAAGAAATGTCACTCCTCGTCCCAATTCTTGGAGAATGCGCTGAATCAATTGCTCCGATTGAATCGATATGATGGTTACTGATTTTGCAGGGAGACCACTGGATATTACATCCACTAGCTTGCTGAAAGTAAACATGGATACTAAAGTATAAAGAGCCATTTTAGGACCTAAGACCGCCCAAGATGCAATAATAATCAGAGCATTGATCACCAGCATCGTGGTCCCCATAGCCCAGCCAAAACGGCGCTGGATAACTTTAGCGATGATATCTGTTCCCCCCAGACTTCCACCTAAGCGGAATACAAAGCCTGAGCCAACTCCTCCGAGTACACCGCCATAAAGTGCACCAAGAAATACATCATTTAATTCTAGGGGTTGAATCCCTTTGAAAAAATCTAAAGCGATGGAATAAACAATAATTCCGAAAAAAGTTTTGATAACAAATATTCGATTAACTTCTTTCCAACCTAGGATAAACAGAGGAATATTGAGAACGAAGTTTACAATGCCGATCGGTAATCCTAAAGTATAGAATAAAAGTAAAGCAATCCCGCCGATGCCGCCTCCCCCAAGGCCCGCCTGTACGATGAAGCCCTGGACGCTATAAGCGGCGATGATCGCTCCTAAAGCGATGCCAATAAACCTTCCGATCCTCTTTATCACATCCCACTTTTTCAAGTGAAATACCTCCTTATTCTCTCCATATATTATGCTTATCCAGAATTATTATATGTCCTCTCCTTTCATTCTTTGGCATCTCACTCCTATAACATAAGGTATTATGTATTCCTTGAATAACTTTTCCCAGTAATAACACTATATTACCATGAAGATGAGTTGATGAAAATTAACTCTTGATGCTGCCGCCAAACAAAACAAAAAGCTTACGCATCTATACGTAAGCTCTTTATATTGCTCTATACTATTTTTGACGTCTGACTTTCTTAACCGCCTTATAGGCTCCAAAGAGACCGGCACCTCCAAGAAGGTAAGGCAAGGCATAAGCAATTCCTACAACAAGGTAGTTGATACCGTTCCAGGTAGAGCTGATGGTTTTTAGAACAGCATCTTTGGCAGCCTGCCAAGTATTAGCCCAAGCAACAGGTCGCCAAGGATCATCCACGCTGACAGGATTGGGAGTGTTCTGAAAGTTAATGCTTACCGTGGAATAGGCAACCTGATGATCCCAAAGTTTGACTTGCCCCTGCAGCTGTTCGATCTGCATGCGTGTACTGCTCAAATAACTTTCGATCTGCAGAATCTCATCCACTGTTTTGGCCTCTTTAAAAATCTCCAGATAGCGTGTTTCCTGAGCCAGTAAATTCTTCAATCTTGACTGAGTATCATAATATTCATTGGTAACGTCATCGGAATCGGTAGAGCTATTTAAAACCTTGCCAAACTCCTCCAGACGACCCTTGAAACCCTCCAATTGCTGGGAAGGAATCTTAAAGGTGGCATAAGCAGAACTGCTGCTTTGATGGTTGTTTTCTGAAGAATGAACCACATATCCCCCGAGGCCAGTTATCTCCTGAGTAACCAGCGCAAGAGCTTGCGAGACATCCTCAACCTGGAGGCTTGCATTCATACTATAGGTGATTTTCTTGGCCAAGCTATCATCGGCTGGAGGAGTCTGGGGTTCCGGAACAGGCATAATAGGAGCTATTTCTTCAGCTGAACTCCTTACATCATCCGCCATGATACCCATCCTAGGCGTGGCACCTGCACCATAGTTGTTCCCATTCTCCATTTCGGATTTTAGAGCCGCTTCTTTTGGGGAATTGTTCATCCCAACACTGGTATTGGCCGTTGAATCCTGTGCGGTGAATTTCGCCATGAAACCTGTCCTAAATCCTTGGGAGGAGTCCTTAAGGCTTTCCATACCAATACCAATAAAAGCGAACATAACAATAGCTGCTACCGGGAGGGCCAGTTTCCATTGCCATCTCCACCAAAAAGATTTTAGCCTTCTCTGAACTTTTTCCCGAAGAGACTCCTTTGGCGGGAGATCTGGAATAAGAATATTCCTCGGTGATTGACCGAGAGAAGCACTAAGCTCTTCCTCACGAATCTTCTCTAGAGCAAGCTGTTTAATCCGTTCTTTTTTCTCAGAATCAGAGCGAAGTTCATGAAAGAAAAGCCTCATAGCCTCTAAATCGCCCTCCTGCTCCCATAGGGTATATGCATCCTTTTTCATCATCGAATTCCCCCTGCATTCTCCAACTCGTAATACTTTCGGAAGCTTTTCTTTGCACGATACAGGAGACTATCCACAGCCTGTTGAGTTATCCCAAGAATCTGAGCTACTTCGATTGCGCTGAATCCTTCTATAAGTCTAAGTTGTATTACTGCAACTTGTTGTTCAGAAAGCTTGGACAGCGTTTCGCTTACGCTTAACACGGTTAATAAATGGTCACTATGATCTTCTGTTGCCTGGGTCGATTTTATTTCCTCACTTAAAGATACTATTTGTATCCCTTTTCCCTTACGGGTTCGGTAGAAATCAGCAATATGATGATAAGCTATACGAAGTGACCAAGATTTCAACGAACTCTTACCCTCGAAACTTGGTAATGCTCGCCAAACTTTAGTAATCACTTCAGCGGTTACATCCTCAACATCACTTTGCGGTACCCGCAAACGTACAAAACGGTAAAGAATAGGAAAAAGTTCTTCATAAATCTCATCAAAGGAGTCCGTTTGCACTATGAGGAAACCTCCTCTCTCTTTCTGACTAATTTAGACGATGGAACGCTTGAATATCTGACGATATTCTCTTTTTCTATTCCCCATAAAAGAAAGAAATCCTGCCTATAAGACAGAATTCCAGCTACAGTAAAGGGGAAAGAAGGCGAGCTAAAGCGATTTGAAAAGAAAAGAGAGGTGTTCTGCTTTGGAGATCCTCTTGTGTCATCTGAATACTATCCGTTAAATCCTGTTCTTGATCGCGAACCAATTCCTCTGCAAAATCAGAACTAAAGATCACTGCACTCAATTCAAAATCAATTTGAAAGCTTCGTATGTCAAAATTGGCAGATCCTACAACACTTATTTCTTTATCAATGGTTAATACCTTGCTATGCAGAATCCCCTTTTGGTATTGATAGACCTCGACACCCGATGGAATTAAGTCGTTGAAATATGAGGAAGATGCAAGGAAAGTAAGCCTATGGTCAGGTTTTCCCTGGACTATGATTTTAACCGATACTCCCCTGGAGGCAGCGGTTTTTAAGGCCATAATCATGCTTTCATCCGGTATAAAATAAGGAGTAGTCACCACTATTTCCTTTTGAGCAGTACATAACATAGTAAAAAACAGTTCTTTTATGGCTTCATACTTCGAATCCGGTCCTCCTCCAATAATTTGTACAAGCTTTTCCCCGTCCGTCTTGCACTTAGGAAAATAACGATATTCCCTATGAATTTCCTTCGTAAGATAATACCAGTCATTGAAAAAGGTCTCCTGGATGGTGTGTACACTGGTTCCTTCAATACGTAGATGGGTATCCCGCCAAAATCCATAGTTGGAACTACGGGATAAGTATTCATCTCCAATATTGATGCCTCCAAGATAACCAATCCTGCCATCAATGACCACCAGTTTCCTATGATTACGATAGTTCAAAGTAAAGAGTGCTTTCGGAAAGCTTAGGGGTAAAAACCACTGTATTTCTACTCCTGCAGATTTCAGCTTCTTAGAAAAATCCTTCGAGAGACTACGGCTGCCCAGCCCATCGAAAACTAAACGCACCTTTATTCCCTCACAGGCTTTACGTATCAGGATCTGTTGAATAGTCCTACCAATAACATCGTCATGAAAAATATAGTACTCCATATGAATATGATCTCGGGCCCTTTCTAAATCCTGGAGTAATGCCTTGAACTTTTCTTGTCCATTATGGAGAAGGGAAACGGAATTATTTCGAGATAAAGGCGCAAAAGCCTTACTTAACAAGAGTCTTGACAGGCTTTTTGAGCCTATCGACTCTTGGATATAGATCTCTTCTTTCAAGAATGCCTGCTTTTGCTGATGAGACAAACGAGGCAATCGTTCTCCCGGTATATGTTTCTGCTGAAATAACTTTCTTTTAATTGGAGTACAGCCGAAAACCATGTAGATTAGCAATCCGAGCAGAGGATTGATGGCAAGAAAGGACAGCCAAGAGGCGGTCTTTTCTGGATTGTTTTTTTCTAAGTATACAATAAGTAGCGCCAGTAAAAGAGCTAAGAATCCTAAACCTATAAGGAGTTTCATCAAGTTTATCACCTTGTCCTGACACTGTTTTACTCACTTAGTATTACAAAAAAAAGCAACTTCAATGCGAAGTCACTTTTTCAAAATCAATCCTTCTTTCTTCCGTAGGCAAAATACCCAAAGACCATAGCACTTATCACTAGGATACCAGGATGAATGTTCGTCATGAATATTATGGCGAGGGCTATTACAGCAATGGCCCAGGTACTTCGATATTTTTTAGGGAAGGCATTTTTACCCAAATCATAAGCAGACTGAGCAATTAGAACCACCACTACAGGTCTTACGGCGATGAGAGCAGCACTCAGTGCCGGTGTATGAGAGTACCGTATTAGCAGATCCCCTAAAATCACCACAGCAAACGTTGAAAGGAGAGTACCCAAGAGACCTGCAAAAGCACCAGGCCAACCTGCCACCCTATACCCCATGTAGCTTGCCAACTTAGTGGCAATGGGACCCGGTAATGAGTTCCCAATAGCTAAAGCATCCGCAAATTCCTCATCCGTTAGCCATTTATATCGAGTAACTGCCTCCCGTTGAATTAAGGGAATCATGGCAGGACCTCCGCCAAAACCCAAATTGGTTGCACGAGCACAGCCAATAAACACTTCCCATAACTTCTTTAACATAGTTTATCACCTCCGAGCAACACTCTTACTGAAAGACAATGATTCCAAAGATCATCGACAGAACAATCACAATTCCTGGGTGAAGCTTGAGCTTGTAAAGGCAGATAATGGCTCCCCCAGCTATGACCCAACTCCAAATACTTGGAAAAGCACTTAAGCCCATATCCAATGCTGTTTTAGCAACCAGGACAGTCACCAAAGGCCGAACCCCGGTTAAAGCACCTTTAAGTATAGGAGAATTGCTATGCTTCATCAAAAAACCCGTCAAAGCAATAACTAAAATAGAGGTAAGAGCTAAAGTTCCCAGCAAAGCGGCCAATACCCCCGGCCATCCCGCCACATGGTAACCAACATAACCGGACAAAAGAGTAGCAATGGGACCCGGTAATGAGGTTACAATAGCCAAGCCTTCAGAGAATTGCTCTATAGACATCCAACCATGATTGATCACTTCTGCTTGAATTAATGGAATGATGGCTGGACCACCACCAAATGCTAAATTGCTAGCACGGAAAAATGCTAAAAAGAGCTCTAGTAATTCCAACGATTTCATCTCCTCATTCTACAAACCTCTCACATGGTTATCATTATAACAAAGACCTTCTCAATTGAGAATATTAAAAAGCAAAAAGGCCGTTGCAAAGCCTTCTCCTATGATAAGCATTCCCAGACATTAACAAAGGGGCTGCAGCAACAGCCCCTTTATATCATTATCTAATTGTCCATTGTATTACTTACTGAACATTGTACATACCGTGAGATTTCATATAATTAAAGAGTTCTTCGCCATGTTCCTGCTCTTCTTTTTGAATATGATTGAGAGCTTGCCTAAGATTTTTATCCTGAAATTCAAAAATTGCTGTATCATAGGTTCCAGAGATATACTTTTCAGTAGAGAGCATATCGTTGACCATATTAAAATCGTTTTGGCTGTAATTCTTGCTCCCTTGAGACTGGGTTCCGGACATTCCCTGCATACCCTGTCCCTGTTGTTGCATCCCTTGTCCCTGCTGTTGCATCCCTTGGCTTTGTTGTCCCTGACCTTGACTCATGGACGGAGCTTGACCGGCAATCATCTGATTGATGGTATCATAATGTTGCTGTTCATGAGAAGCAAGGGTTTGGAAGATCTGCTTAAGATTTGAGCATTCGGCTTCATTTGCATATTTACTATATTTTTGGATACATAACTCTTCGTGACTCTTTAAGTCTTCAAGAAACATTTGTTCTTTTTGGCTAAGTTGGACTTGCATTAAGACACCTCCCTAAAATCTTAACCCTAGTGTTTACTAATAAATAAAAACTATGTATCTATTAACCAAAAAACTTTAATTAAAAGCTTCACACTGAAACTTTTTTCTTTCTCCGGCGTACTTTAGAATGAAGAAGTAACATTATGTACTATGGGAGGGGGTATTAATATGAATAAACGTCTTTACCGTTCAGGAAGAGAAAAAATGTTGGCTGGAGTTTGTGGTGGCTTGGGCGAGTATTTTGATGTGGATCCAACTCTTATACGGCTGGCTGTTGTTATTGCAATTTTTGGTGCGGGCATGGGATTTTTCGCCTATCTTATCGCTTGGATTGTTATTCCCAAAAATCCCGATCACAACTACTTACACCCATGATTTTCTTTCGACTCCTTACCCAGAATGCTTCTAACCATAGAAATGCCCCTTGATGCAAATCAGGCGGGCATTTTCCTTTGCCCTCATACTTTATTGTAAAAGGGTTAAATTAATCAACAGGACTAGACTTTAACTTAAGAGAGATTTTAACCGGGAGGAATACAATGTACAGAATGTCGGAAGAACTACAACAAAAAGTCTTTAATAATTTTAAGAAAGTCATGGATAAACAAAATTCTGAACTTATCAATAAAGATTTATACTACCACCTTAACCTTAACTGTAATTTCGTGGCTCATTTTAATCTGCAGGGATTTCGCGAAGCTTATTCCGGTGAGAACTTTAAAGCATTCATGGATTATTTTAACCCCGACTCCCCCTCAAGTCAGTGGTTGGAAGCTCCTGAAATCAGTGCTGAATTCATTCCCCTCAATCGATCTATGGTGGAATATGTATCTCAAAACCATTAAATCAAAAAAAGTACCCGAGAATTTTTCTGGGGTACCTTATAAAATGGCTGAAATATTACGCTGGAAAAAATAACTGGTGTTCATTGCAATAATGTTGGAATTTTTTCTTATACCATTTAACAGCGAGTATAAAATGATACCAATGGGTGTTTTCAAAATTATCGACACATACAGCACCCTTTACTCGTCTGTTATTAAATTTTTTGGGGTTATAATTAACAAAAGCCTGCCGCAACCATGTGTCATCCTCATAAGTCCATAGAGCTTTATCATTTTTTTCAAATAAACCATGTTTAAGCATGAGTTTCTGCCAATTCTTTATCCGGGCTTGATCATGTCCTTTAAATATAAGGGCCTGCCAAAGAAGGTCAAAATTATCGAACTTTATACTTTGATCCCGATGGTGTGGATACAAAGTTAAATAATGATCAAGATGCTGTTTAATCTTGTGAAATGCTCGCTGATATCTTTCCCGGTTATCCACTTCCACTCGTTTGTGAGATCCTCGAAAATCATCGCTATGGTCGTACTCATAGGACCAGACCAAATAGGGGAGATCAGGAAAATCCATAGCTTGAGCATGACCATAGGCAGGCATTACCCTATCAAAATATTTTTCGATTTTCTCCCCACCCAAATCCCTGAGGAAATCTGTAAAATGTTCTCTATGCTGTAAAGAAATCAAAGTCTTAACTTGACAATTATCAATGGCATTGACTTTACTTAACATTCCACTAAACCCTTGATGAGAAAAAGTATCTGCAAAGGAGTGTAAAACCATACCAAATTTAATCAGATTATCTTCCTGGAATGCTTCAGCGAGTATGTCAAGGATAATAGGTGACTCTTCTTTGCAGCGAAGTTTTTTGGTAAATCGCTTCCCACTGCAGCCCGGTACAAAGTGAAAGGCGGTCGTATTATTCACCATGGACTCATAATTAAAGGTGTCCATACGAAAATACGAATGACAGGTCGCGATATTGAAGAAAGCCGGTGTATTGTCCACTGAATCCAGCACTTCGTTTTGGGCAATATTTTGGAGAAAAATCAAGTTAATTTTAGCATCATCGACAAATTGGGAAGCATAGGCAATACGATTTGCGCTTTTCTTCTTAAATCCACAGGCTCTACTCAAAGCCAAAACCGCATAAAAATGAGCATCTTTCTTCAATTTCTCCCCCTCCAATGCCATTAATTGACTAATTTATGCACCATTCTATGCATGAACTCAATAATATGTACTGGAGGGGGATTTGCATGTCGGATTTAAACCTTATATCGCAAGGGACAGGGGACGTTGAATTAGATAAGGCTATTGCAATCGCCGGGTATGCATATGATGCAAGCCAAGATATCTTCATCTCCACCATGGACCCTTGGCAAAGAAGTATTGGCTATTGTCGGCTTTATGACGAAGCGGCTGCCCCCATGGGGATGATCATTGACAGTGACCCTATCTACTTTGTTTATAAGAATAAAAAGTGGATGGTAGGTATCTGGAAAGGTCAATACGATATGGTCACCGGGGGAGAAATCGGGGTCTACACCAATGGAGTCGGTGTGAAGTTTCCCAAAATCTTTACAGGAATCTACTATCAGTCGGCAGGCAATGAGGATTGCCTTCATATGGCCTTCACCCTCAAAAAAGGGAATCGGGTTCTCTTTACTCGGGAAGGCCGGCATTGGTGGCTTACGGGCTTTGTTTTGGGTGAGTTTTCGGAGCCCTCTGAACTCACTATGGACATTAAAATTACCCTGGAATCTGCAGAGATGCGGGATGCCTTTTTGGAGGGTATGAAAAAAACGGGGTATTCTGAAAAGGATGTCAAGGTACACGGAAATACGGTATCCTTTACCTTTGGCCACCCCCGCTCTGCTCAGCCCTTTACCCGTACACCGAAAACTGATCGGATTATTCAAAGAAAGAACGAGCTGCTCTGCCAAAGTTATCAGGAAATAACGAAACCCTATGCAACCTTCCCTGAAAAACTAGAAGCAATCAAAGAAGACCTTCCGGGTATGTATCGACTGATCATGAATATGGGTAAGAGCAAACAAGTGTTTGAAATCATTGTACTGCTTACCCTATTGGGAGCAGTCATCCTAACGCGACATGCGCAACGGCAGCTTGAAGACTAATGACCTCTAATTGGCCCTTGTTGGAGCAGAAACATTTTGTAATACAAGCCTTTTTGAGCGAGGAGTCCGTTATGATTGCCTCGCTCTACAATTTGTCCCTGATGTAAGACAAGAATAAGGTCGGCATCCTGTATGGTAGAAAGGCGATGAGCAATAGCGATCGTACTGCGCCCTTGGCGCATTTTGTTTAAGGCTATTTGAATAGCATCCTCCGTCTCTGTATCGACACTAGCCGTAGCTTCATCGAGGATAAGTATTTTAGGTTCTCCGGCAATGGTCCGGGCAAAACATATGAGTTGCCGTTGACCACTGGAGAGTGTCGATCCCCTTTCATTGACAGGTTCCTGATACCCCTTTTCCAGCCTGTTGATGAATTTATCAGCCTCCACAAATTCTGCCGCAGCCTTGACCTCCCGTTCCTTGAGTTGGGGTCGATTGAGATGAATATTATCGGCAATATCTCCTACAAATAGAAAAGGGTCCTGGGCGACAAGGCCAATCCGGGTGCGCAGTTCCTCTTGTGAAAAGTCTTTTAAGGGTATACCATCAATCAGGATTTTTCCTTCATCAACAGGGTAAAATTTCATTAAGAGATTGGAAATCGTGCTTTTTCCGCTCCCAGTATGACCCACTAGGGCTACAGTCTCCCCAGGGCGAACAGTGAAGGAGATATTTTTTAATACTTCGGTGACACCGTCATAGGAAAAACTGACATCTCGAAACTCAATCTCACCTTTTTCTATAGTATGAGTAGGACTGTCATCTGCTTCCTGAAAAGAATTCAATCCAAAGGCGGTAGTGGTTCGTTCATCATCCAGCACTTCAAAGACCCTTTCCGCGGCGATAATAGCTTGCTGAAGCTGAGAAAGTCGCATTAAGATCATATTCACCGGGTCAATGAAACGATCCAGATAATTGATAAAAGCATAGAGCACTCCCACTTCCACCGGACCAATTATGGATTCCAGACCAAAGAAACCTAAGACCAAAATCAAGGCAAAGGTATACAGTAGATCCACTGCCGGACGCATAAGGGTGCTTTCCAATTTAATATTGGCAATGGCCGCACCATAATATTTCTCGTTGATCCCAGCAAATTTCTTTTGAAAGATTTTTTCCTGCCTCATCATTTGAATAATATTCATACCTTGGATGGACTCATTGAGCATAGCATTAAGCCGGCTAAGTTCTGCCCGTGAAATCCTGTATATCTTAGAGCTAATCTTGCGGTAGATTTGCATTAAACCAATGATTATAGGGAGAAGAAGCAAGCAGAAAGCAGCCAATCGAACATCCAAGCTAAACATAGCGATAAATATACCCAAAAGAAAGACTATATTCTGTACATAGGTTGATAGTACACCGATATAAAGATCTTTAATTGCCTCAGTGTCATTGGTGACCCTTGAGACTAAGGCTCCTGCCGGAGTCCGATCAAAGACACTCATGGCCAAATATTGAACCTTACTGAAAATATCCACCCTGATTTGTTGAATAATGAGTAAGGCGATTTTATTAAAACGGATCAATTGATGATATTGAAGGAAGGAAGCTAAGATAACCAACAGAAGATATCCTCCCCCAAGGAGAATTAAAGGTATTGGATCAAGAAGGCGAGGGGTTAGGTAATCATCTAAAAAGACTTTAATCAATACGGGCCCGGCTACATCGGCCGCGGTACCCAAAACGAGCAATATAAAGGCAAAAACCAGGGCTTTAATATGAGGTTTCAAATAGTTAAGGAGCCTGAGGATAGTCTTCCCCTGCCCGGCGAGACCGGCTTTGTGCTCCAAATCTTCGGAAATAAGTGTACTCACGAAAGCCCACCTCCCTCTTGTATCAGACTTTCCAATTGTTGAGCCTGATAGGTTTCAGCATACCAGCCTTTATTCTCCATTAATTCTGTATGGGTACCTCTCTCTAATACTTCCCCATTCTGAAGTACTAAAATCAAATCGGCATGCTCAATAGCACTAAGGCGATGGGCAGAGATCAATGTGGTTTTTTGACTGCGATTGCTCTTCAGCTCCAGAAGGATTTGCTTTTCTGTCTTAGCATCCACAGCCGATAAAGAGTCATCGAGAATCAATACCTCTGGATTAAGAAGCAGGGCCCGGGCAATAGAAATCCGCTGTTTTTGTCCTCCAGATAAAGTTACTCCCCGATCCCCCACAAGGGTCGCATAGTGCTCATCAAATCGTTGGATATCTTCATGGATACAGGCCATTTTAGCCGCTTTTTCAATTTCTGAAGGGTGGGCATTGGGTTTGCCCAAAGCAATATTTTCAGCAAGAGTTGTGGAGAAAAGAAAGTGCTCCTGGGGGACATAGCCAAAAATTCCTCGTAAGCTATCTAGAGGCATCTCCTGAATAGAGATACCGCCAATACGAATCTGTCCTTCCATTCCCGCGAATTCACGTAGGAGGGCGCGGAAAAGGGTGGTTTTGCCGCTTCCAGTTTTGCCAACTACACCAAGTGTCTGTCCTTCCTTAAGAGTGAAATGGATGTTTTTTAACACAGGTTTTTTCTGATTTGGATATGTAAATTGATCGAGAGCATAGAAAATATCTCCCTTAGTCATTTTTTTGGGCTCAGCCATGCTTCCTCCAGTGACTCCATGTAGGGGAACCTGATCCTGAACTTCGGACTCGACATCAAGCAATGCCTTAACACGATCATAGGAGGCTCTTCCTCGTTCCATAATATTGAACAACCAGCCAAAGGCAAGCATTGGCCAGATAAACTGTCCCAGGTAGAGGGTGAATTGAGTAAGTTGGCCGAGAGTAAGCCGCAAATTTACCACTTCATAGGCTCCAAAGGAAATTGCCAGGAAAAAGGATATTCCTACAATCAACATAATCGAGGGATCATAGAGGGAATCAACCATAGCTACCGCCTGATTCTTCTTGACTACATCATCGGACAGCTTACGGAAGGACTCAATTTCCGCCTCTTCTTGACCAAAGGCCTTCACGACGCGTACTCCAGAAATATTTTCCTGAACCTTATCGTTAAGATCGCCGAAAGCCTCTTGAGCTTTGAAGAAACGGTCATGAAGCAATGTTCCGTAATAACTGGAGACCCAGGCCATAATTGGCATAGGCAACAAGGTAATGAGTGTCAATTTCCAACTCAGGAAAACGGCCATGGAAAAGACAACAAACCCGCCAGTAACTAAAGAATCCACCAAGGTCAATACTCCCATCCCCGCGGTCACTTCAATCGCTTGTATATCGTTGGTGGCATGAGCCATTAAATCCCCGGTCCGATACTTTTGATAAAAGCTGGGTGACATACGGGTAAAATGCTTAAATAGCTGCTGGCGCAACAATCGGCTTAGACGAGCCGCCGCTCCAAAAATCAGGATACGCCAGCTGTAGCGAAGAATGTAGGACAAAATACCTAAGCACAGGAGTATCAAGAGCCATGGCCAAAGGGTTTCCATAGTTAAGGTCTGGTTGGTTACCCCATCAACAACCTTGCCGACAATATAAGGAGGACATAGATTGATCAGCGCAAGTACGATAAGGAGAATAATTCCGGTAATATAGCTCAATTTTTCCTTCTTAAAAAACCACATCAAATCGATAAATAAGCGCATAGGGCACCCCATTCGAAATAATTCAAACTTCGAAAACATAATAGCATATTTTCGATAAGTCCTACAGAATTAATTGATTGCATATAAAAACACCTGCCGTCCATAAGCAGGTGTTTTTCCATTGTTCGCGTGCACTTAAAAGTGCGTCTCAATGTCAGCTCGGGTTTAAGTTTACTCTTTAGTGAGAATTTTGTCAAGAAATATAATCCTCTTAAATTCGTTCTTTGGAATGACCTTGACCGATCTTATCATTGTCATGGGCATCAAAGAGGGGAATTTTATCTCCTGGGTTTAGATTCTTCTTACGTATAACCTCAACGGTATTTTTCTTTTCCTTGGGCTTGGACATATAACTCCTCCTTTACATTTTAATTATCTCATCATCTTTAGAATACCCGAAGATTGAAAAAATAATATGAGTCATTTCTTTTGCTTTCTTCTCTGTTTAGTTATACTGTAGAAGTAAATAAAATGAATTGGAGGTTTTTTTATGGCTTTACCCCCTTTCTTAAGAGCTCTGGAAGGATATGACTCTACCTTCGCTCAAGAAATTGAGAAAATAGCTTCCCTCTCCTTTCAAGAGAACAGCCTTGATGAGAGAACAAGGACATTAATAGCTCTTGCTCTTGATACTGTCCTAGGAGCTTCAGAAGGAGTTGCCAGCCTAGCGAGCCAAGCCCGTCGGTTAGGAATCTCTGATCAGGAAATCGCTGACACATTACGCCTTGCCTACTTTACATCCGGTTGTTCCGTCCTAAAAACATCTTTCGCAGCCTTCGACAAAAAGGAGTAGTTTCTTGGCTAGTTTACTTAACCTTTGGCCAATGGGGATTTTTTACTTAATAATAAATGGGTTCTGTTTTTTTCTCATGGGACGGGATAAATATCTTGCCCGTAAGAAGCGCCGGCGAATTCCTGAAAAATGGTTCTTTACCTTAGCCTTTTTAGGAGGCGCGCTGGGAGTTTTCTTGGGAATGCAGATTTTTCGACATAAAACCAAACACAATACTTTTGTATTTGGGATCCCCATACTTTTAGTATGGAACCTGTTTATTATGTATGAACTAGGACAGCGCCTTTAGAGCCTTTCTGCAGTAAATTACTTCAACAGGACAAGCAATGATTATGAATCGAAGCAAGATTATGACACAGCAAGGGCAGATGCCATGAAGGCATCTGCCCTTACTGTGTCACTTTGCTTTTGTCGTCACAGTCAATTCCAACTCGGGTGTGGTTTGTTCTAAAGGCTGTAAATTCTTCTTCTTAGTGCTTAGCTCGTAACTGCTTCTCATCCGCTTGGATGCCCAGCGCATTTCCGTGGCCACCACAGCCACCTCCATAGTGGCCCGCAGGAAGTACACACCGCTGAAATGCTTTTGCCATTGATCCATCCTTTGGTCAAACTCATTCCAAAAATCTTGATCAAGAGTTCTCAATGGTGTGGCGGGGACATAGGTAAAGCTGAGGTACAAACTATCCCGAAGTGCTCCTAAGATCCCTTTTCCAACAAGGATATAGTCCAAAAGGCTTTGAAACTCATGACTTATTTCTTGACCCATTTGAGGAGGTGAATCAGGCGCCTGGCGCCGTTTAACTCTTTGGCGGGTCATTTCTTCTATATTTTCTCCACGTTCGATAAATCCCCGGCAAAGCTCCAGGAGTCGTTCCATAAGCTGCATTTTATCTTTAGAGCTAAATTCCTCCCGGGCATGCTCGTAAAGCTCCGTCACTTCTTCCAGCCGCTTTTCCAACAAGGTCGGCTTAACCTTTTCATAGCTATTAAGTGATGTTGAATCCACATAGTGTTTAAGGCTATTCAGAAAGAACTCCGATGAATCATAAACAAGAGCATATAATTTTTCTTTGAAATACTTTTTGTAGCGCGGAGGAGCAAGAACCCGATTGATGGTAAGAGCTACCGCCAAACCAATAAAAATACATAAAGCTCGTGAAATAGCATGTTCTAAAAATTGGTCGGGAGGAGCATCCAGGATGAAAATTATGGAAACAATCCCTAAATTCACACCTCTCCACCCCATACGATTGGAAACAGCGATCATTAGAATAACAACCAAGCCGATGATATAGGGGTTGGTTCCTACTGTCAGTCCAACGGCAATAGCTAAAACCACAGCCAAAATATTAATAGTGATCTGTTCCCAGGCGTTAGAGAGGGCTTTGCTCACTGAAGGCTGCATATTGATGACCACAGTAATTGCTGCAAAGCTCGCCGGCTCCACTGAAAATATCTGGCAGATTAATAAAGCAATGGTTACACCCAGTCCGGTCTTGAGAATTCTCGGACCAAACCAAATTTTAAGCTTAGAAAACAGGAACAATCACCCTTCCCGTAATATATGTAACTAGAGTATAGTCCTGAGCGAGTACTTTGGCAAGTTGGCAGCATTCCATAAGAAGGACTGAGAAGGATAAAAAATACCACAATGATTTGACTAAATTTTAATGATTGTTTTGGGAGCCTGGGTAAGAAAACGAGCACCTTTTTCTCCCTCAATGACGAGAGTATCCTCTACACCAATGGCTCCTTCCCCAGGAAAGATGAATTTAGGTTCGACAGCTATCGTCATTCCCGGAACTAATATCTCCTGAGCTCCTTTGCTGATGGTCGGGAGTTCATCCAACTCCAGTCCTACCCCATGACCTATGAAACGCACTCGATTATTCTGAAACCCCATAAAATGATCTGCATAAGGAGTCTCCTTTTCAACCCAGTTCAAGATTTCAGCATAGACATCCCCGGCCTTTCGTCCTGGGATAAGGGCCAGGCGAGTCCTCTCCTGGATTTCACAGCTGATCCTATAGGCTTCCTCCATTTTTTCCGAAGGCTCCCCCATCACCAGCATTCTCGTGGCATCCATCTGATACCCTTTTTGGGCAATGACTAAATCCATCATGATCATATCCCCAGCCTGAATTGGAGTATGAGAGGGACCTAGAGGATGAGCAAAGGATGCTCCTAAGCCGACAACCGGCCCATCAAAATAGCCGGGAATTGCCCCTTGTGGTCCAGCTACCACCCCGCCAAAATGAAATTCAAAGCCAAAAGCTCGGGTACGAAGCATGGTTTCATGTCCCAGCGTTCTCGCTTTTGCCTCCAGAAGTCCTTCAAACTCAATTTCACTCATGCCGGGACGAAGCACTGTTGAAGCATATTCCAATAATTGTGTATAGATTCGCCCATTTTCTTCAATCTGTGCAATCTCCCATTCAGATTTTGCAGCGCGTAAAAGCCGCAATGGGTAGGAAACGTCTACCAGATCCGTCTTGTCAAACACCTTTTTATATCTAAGATAATTCGCAACAGGCAAAACATCATATTCCAGCCCCATGACCTTGGGGAAGGGATGGCCATGCTCAGAGATCGATTCAGGCAACTTGGAAATACCCGCCAGCGGGAAGACTTCCCAAGAAGACTCAGCCCGAGCTCTTTCTATATTTCGATAGACCAACACCAGGGGGTTCCCTTTTTGGGGTATATACAGATGAACGTTTTGGGCTGTCCCTGTAAAATACAGGGTGTCTGCCCGTTGAACCAAGAGCGCCCCATCTACTCCTTGTTGTACAAGAATATCTTGAAACCCTTTAACTCGACGCTCACATTCTGATTTTGGAAACATCCAATCATCCCTCCCGAAAGAAAATAACCCAGGCCATATCCTGGGTTAATATTCTATAGAATTGTAGCATTTCCTCTCTAAAACTAAGAGGTTCTATGATTATATTCCCCTACTTCCCCAGAAATTCAGTTTGCGTTTTCTCGAGAAAAGCCCTGAAACCATGTTTACGGTCTTCGGTATGGAAGGTCAGAGCAAATACCTCTGCTTCATAATCCTGCCCACTGATGAGATCCATATTTGCCCCTTTATAAATTGCGCTTTTGGTTAATTGTACGGCGATTGGCGCTTTGGCGGCAATCCTCTTGGCCATAGCCATAGCTTGTTCCTGAAGGTCTTCTTTGGGATAAACCCGGTTAACCAGGCCCATGCGAAAAGCCTCCTGAGCATCAAACAGATCGGCTGTAAGGAGAATTTCACTGGCTCGTCCGCTCCCTACTAAACGCGGGAGCCGTTGTGTGCCGCCAAAGCCCGCCGGTATACCCAGGTTCACTTCCGGCTGCCCGAATCGGGCATTCTCACCGGCCAGTCGAATATCACAGGCCATCGCCAGTTCCAAACCTCCACCCAAAGCAAAACCATTAATGGCGGCAATGACCGGTTGGGGCAGACTCTCGATCAGATTCATCAACCTCTGTCCTAATTGGCTGAAAGACCTTGCTTCCATCGGGGTTTTCGTGTTCATTTCGGCAATATCGGCACCGGCTACAAAGGCTTTTTCGCCGCTTCCCGTAAGAATCACGACCCGTATGGAGGAATTATTGGCCAAATCATGAACGACCTGACTGAGTTCCTGCAAGGTAACCGTATTAAGAGCGTTTAAGGCTTTGGGGCGGTTAATCGTTACAGTGGCAATCTGCTCATGATATTCAACCAGGATATTCGAATACGTCATACTTCTCCCCCTATCTCTCTACAATCAGGCTGACTCCCTGACCTCCACCGATGCATAAAGTCGCAAGCCCTCGATGTCCATCCCGCCGTTTCAATTCATGAAGAAGGGTGACCAAGACGCGGGTGCCGGAAGCACCGATGGGGTGCCCTAAGGCGATGGAGCCGCCATTGACATTGGTCTTTTCCACATCCAATCCCAGCTCCTGGGTAACGATAGCGGCCTGGGCGGCAAAGGCTTCATTGGCCTCCACCATGTCAATATCGGCAATGGTCAATCCGGCTTTTGCCAAGGCTTTTCGTGTCGCAGGGATCGGTCCGGTCCCCATGATCAGAGGATCCACCCCAGCAGAAGCCCAAGAAGTGATTTTGGCCAGGACCGCTAATCCCAATTCCTCAGCCTTCTCTTTGGACATGACGACCACTGCAGCAGCTCCGTCATTGATCCCTGAAGCGTTGCCCGCAGTTACCGTACCCTCTTTCTTAAAGGCAGGCCTCAGCTTGGTTAAAGTATCGGCAGTAGTGCCGAAACGGGGGAACTCATCCTGACTGAACACCAAAGGCTCCCCTCTTTTTTGAGGGATTTCCACAGGAACAATCTCTTCATCGAATAATCCGGATTGGATAGCGGCCTCAGCACGGTTTTGACTGCGCAGTGCCAAAGCATCCTGATCCTCCCGGGAAATCTGGAATTGCTCAGCGATATTCTCGGCGGTCAATCCCATGTGAATATTATGGAAAGCATCGGTTAGACCATCCGTGATCATGGTATCCACCAGGCTGTCATTGCCCATTCGATATCCTTTTCTTGCTTTAAGGAGGGCATAGGCTGATGATGACATGCACTCCATGCCGCCGGCAACAATAATATCCGCATCACCGGCCAGGATCGCCTGCGCCCCACAGATTACCGATTTAAGTCCGGAACCGCAGACCTTATTCAGGGTCCAGGCGGGCACTTCTTGAGGAATTCCTGCTTTAATTGCTGCTTGTCTGGCAGGGTTTTGACCTGCCGCAGCACTGAGTACATTCCCCATAATGACTTCTTCTACTTGTGCAGGCAGGATTCCGGCCCGTTTGATCGCTTCCTTGATCACGATAGCTCCCAGTTCGGCTCCTGTAAAGTTCTCTAAAGTTCCCCCAAAGGATCCAAGGGGTGTACGAACAGCACTGACGATCACTACTTCTCTCATGACGTTCCTCCTCAAGGTAATGACACCTAAATTTTATAAAGAAAACCCGGCTTCGCCGAGCCTTAAATGCATGCTCGCAAATAAGGCGAAGTCGTTGGTTGCACTTATGCTTAGAAAGTATGTAACGCAAGTTCATACTTTCTGACAGTATTAAGCAAGCTTAGCAGTCCTTCTCCAGATACCCATTTTTTCTGCATCTTTAATCAGGTCATCGCGGAAATTGGGGTGAGCGATGGAAATCAGAGCTTCGGCACGTTCCCAGGTGGACTTACCTTTCAAATTGACGATGCCGTGCTCAGTCACCACATAATTAACCATGGCGCGATGGGTTGTGACGATAGCACCGGGAGTTAATATGGGGTTAATCCGCGATCTTATCTCGCCATTCTTAGCTTTGTAGGTGGACTCTAAGCAGATAAAAGATTTACCGCCTTGGGAATGATAGGCGCCTAAAGTAAAGTCCACTTGTCCGCCTGTTCCGCTGATTTGACGAGTGCCAGAGGATTCTGAACATACTTGGCCGAATAAATCGACTTCGACGCAATTATTGATCGCGATAACATGATCATTCTTGGCTATGATCCAAGGATTGTTCACATAGTCTACAGGGTAAATCGCGCAACTGGGGTTGTTATGAAGAAAATCATAAGTTTTCTGAGTTCCCATAGAAAAAGTATAGGTTAGTTTATATCTGTCAATCTGTTTTCTGGCACCGGTAACACGTCCGGCTTCCACCATTTCCACAAAGGCCTCTGTCATCATCTCCGTATGGACACCCAAATCTTTGAGGTCGGATTGAGCAATAATCTTACCCATAGCATTAGGCATACCGCCAATACCCAGCTGAATGCAGCTTCCATCTACGAGCTCAGGCATAATAAATCCGGCTATTCTGTTATCCAACTCGGTAGGAGGAACGGGTTGAATCTGAGGCAACTCCCATTCTGTTTCCACGATATGATCCACTGCAGAAATATGAATGGCCTCTTCCAGACCGCCCAGGCAACGGGGTATTTTCGGATTCACCTCAAGAATAATGATTTTTGCTTTTTCCAACATTGCTTTGGTATGAGAAACTTGAGGCCCGAAGTTAAAAAAGCCTTTCTCGTCCATGGGAGCTACCGGGATCATGGCTACGTCCACATCAAGAAAACGTCGATAATAGCTGGGCAGTTCATTATAGAGGATCGGGCTGTACCAGCAAACTCCCTGATCGTGCAGTTTACGGTCTAAACCACTGAAATGCCAGTTATTATAAACGAAATGCCTAGCCTCCGGATCAACCTTGACCACCTCGGGCATCCTCACTGCCGTGACAGCCCGAATCTTTACATCCTCAAGCTCATCTTTGCGAGCTGCCAAAGCTTTATCCAAGATAACGGGCTGACCGGTAAAGGAGCCATAATCCACCCAATCCCCTGATTTAACCACACTCACAGCTTTTTCCGGTGAAGTCAGTTTGCTTTGATACTCTTCTAAAATATTCAAATCCAGCTCCTCCTTGTTCTTTGCCCTAATAAAACAACATGGTTAGTTGATTAAACGCTCCTCCACCCTAATCCTAAATTCTATAGTATTAACAAATTATAATAATAAGACCTTACATTTTTTTAGCATTGCCAACAGGTGCGGGGGCATTTTCTTTGATCCAAGGCTTTGTAAGAGGAAGTATCGTTTTACCGTATGTGGTATTTAAAATTAAGGCTGCCGAAAGATACATGGCCAGAATTCCTGCAAAGAGAAGAGCATAGCCGGCTACAGGTTTGAATGCGGGGCTGAGGACTCCTAAATCGAGGAAAGCAACCTGGACAACGGCGATATCTACAAGAATAACGATCATAGCTAGGATACTTGTTCCCTTAAAGTAAGCCGGAGTCCACATCACAAGACAAAATGCCAGGACGAGCCAAGCCCAGCCATCAATACGAGTATCTAGGGGTATTGACCATTGTTGAGCTGCCGCGAAGTATTTAACAAAAAACTCCAATCCTCCGACAAGCATAAAAAATGCTGAAAAATATAGAAAAACGTTCCCACCGAGAATCTGACCTTCTTTTAACTCAATAGCACCGACAATGACTTGAGTAACAAAGCCGCCGATCAACCAACATCCCAGCAGAGGCATTGCTCCTGCAGTAACCTTGCCGCTTAACAAAGCAAAAAAAGTAAAGCAAGCAACCCCTAGAGCGACCAGACCTGCGGGCGAAGGATTTGCCCATCCCCCATTATTATTCGACATAATTTAATCTCCCCTCTTGCTTTTTGACCTATTATCCGTCGAAAAACTTTTCGACGCTTGGTCAATTATTCCGTTTTTTCTGTTGTTTTTGCTTTTCCTTAAGACATTCTTTCAACGAGAATCTCTGCAATATCCAATACCTTCACTCTTTCCACGGCCTCACGGGCAGCTATACCGTCATTGATCATGGTTAAACAGAATGGGCATCCTGTACTCACCACTTCTGTGCCTGCTGCCATGGCTTCGTCCGTGCGCATCTCATTGATACGTTGGCCATGATGCTCTTCCAGCCACATTCTTCCGCCACCTGCACCGCAGCAGAAACTCTTCTCGTGATGACGAGCCATTTCGGTAATATGGAAGCCGGCAGCTTGAAGTAATTTTCTGGGTTCTGTGTAGATTGTGTTATAGCGGCCAAGATAACAGGAATCGTGATAGGTAACGGATCGAGTATTTAACCCCCTTTCCGAACCACCGCCTGCTTTATTAAGCTTTAATCTACCGGAGGCTAATAGTTCGTTTAAATATTCGGTATGATGAAGCACTTGATAGTTCCCGCCAAACTCAGGATATTCGTTCTTAAGAGTATTAAAACAGTGAGGGCATTGAGTAATGATGGTTTTTACTCCGTATCCATTCATCGTCTCAATATTTTCCTGAGCCAACGCTTGGAAAAGATATTCATTCCCTAAGCGGCGGGCTGAATCACCACAACATTTTTCCTCACTGCCTAAAATAGCAAAATTGACTTCCGCTGCCTTCAATAGTTTTACCAATGCTGCCGAGACCTTTTGATTCCGTGCATCAAAGGATCCGGAACAACCTGGAAAATAGAGAATTTCAGCCTCCGGATTTTCTTCCAGGGTTAAACATCCTACAGTTTTCAAAAAATCTCCTCGAGAGGACCAACCAATTCCCCAAGGATTGCTGTTGTTTTCCATATTACGGAATGCTAATTGAGCTTCCGGAGGAAAACGTGATTCCATGAGCACCAGGTTACGGCGCATATCAATGGTTTTGTCCACGTGCTCAATAAAGATTGGGCATTGTTCTTCACAGGAGCGGCAGGTAGTACAGTCCCAAAGATCTTCTTCGGGAATCACATCACCGATGAGATAAGGCAAACCCAGCTCTTCTTCAGTGAGAGCTTCTGCGGCGGCAGCAATTTCGCTTCCTTGTGCGGCGACCTCAAGGGCAGGCTTTGCCCTGTGAGCCTTTTTCAGCGCTCTACCTGTCTCTTCCATATAAGCACCCATATCCTGAATAATCTTTTTAGGATTCAGGTGTTTACTACTTAAATAAGCCGGGCAGTTATCCTGGCACCTTCCACAGCGCAAACAAGCATCCGTGTTGAAAAGAGTCTTCCAGCTGAACTCACTAAGCTTGCTTTTTCCATAGGTTTCGAGACCCTCATCTTCAAAATCGATGTTCTCCGGGATGCCAATGGGACCATGGTGCCGTAGAAATTGATTGGCGGGCGCAAGGAAGATATGGGAAAGCTTGGAGTAGGGAAAATACCCGAAAAAAAACATCACTAAAATGAAATGGAACCACCAGAGAAAAGCATGAATTCCTTCCAGGGTTGAATTGCTTAAGCCCTTGAAAAGCGGTGCCATAGCATACCCAACAAAAGCATACATACCCCAGGGATCTTCGATAGCTGCCATGCGGACAGCTTGGATGACAAAGCCAGTGAGTAAAATAGTGAGGATAAGAGCTAAGACAATGGCATCATCCTTTTTATTATCAAGGCGATCCGGACGCTGACCATAACGCCGCCAGATGGCCATCAGACAGCCAATGATGGCCAATAGCCCAAAAGCATTGGCAGTTATCTTGATAAAGATATAGAGACCGCCGTTAAACATATTGATCCCGAAGTCGGCCTGCATAGCCACAATAATGGTTGCAAAAAACAGCAGCACAAACCCCCAGAAGATAAAAAGGTGCATTATCCCAGGGAAACCTTCTTTTAAGATTCTTTTGTGTCCTAATCCATAAACAAAGATATCACCAATTCTTTTGACCATATTTTTCCTGCGGTTCTCTGGCTGTCCTATTTGCCACAATTTATAACGCTGATAAAAACCATAGCAAAAAAAGCCGAGAGCTATGATCAACATAGGGTAAATCAGCCAGTGATGTTCAATATTCCAATAAAGCTCCCGTGTCGCCATATCCCATACTCCCCTTTCCAATCCATGACCATTACCCTTTATCTTACCTCTATTTTTTATTGATGGGGGTACCGTCTTAGGACAGCACCCCATCTCCAACTTGAGTCCTCTCCGTTTACAGTGGTGAACTCCCGCTTCCAAGCTGCTCTAAATGGGTGAATTCCCCTGTCCAAATCTCTTACTCATTCACTAATTTCTGAAACTCTTCAGTGAGAAGAGGGACGACTTCAAACAAATCCCCAACGATACCATAATCGGCAACGTTGAAAATAGGAGCTTCAGGGTCTTTATTGATAGCAATAATGTACTTGGACGCTCCCATGCCGGCTATGTGCTGGATAGCTCCGCTAATACCACAGGCCACATATAAGGTGGGGGCTACAATACTCCCTGTCTGTCCTACTTGAAATTGATTATCAATCCATCCTGAATCCACTGCCGCTCTTGAAGCTCCTACTGCTCCCCCGACAACATCGGCTAATTTTTCAAGAATAGCAAAGTTTTCTTCCGCTTTCATGCCCCGACCACCGGAGACAACAAAATCTGCTTCAGTTAGGGCTGGTCGGCTGGTAACTATGAGAGCCACATCTTTCAAAATGACCTTAAGATCTGCCGGGTCGATGTTTACCGTTGCTTCGATGACTTCGGTTTGCCTTGCCAGGTCCGGCTCTGATATTGGGAAAGATTTAGCCCTTACCGTAGCAAGACTTGGTCTACTTAAGATCTCTACAAAACTATAGGCACTGCCTGTATAAACAGGGCGTTTGTAGAGAAGGAATTTTTCCGGATCCACTTCAATATCGATAACGTCTGAGGCAAGGCCGATCCCTAGACGTTGGGCAAGACGAGGAGCTAAATCTTTTCCCACTGCCGTATGACCTAACAGGAAGGCTTGAGGCTCCTTTTCCAGAATAAGCTTTGCCAGAGCGGAAGTATAGGCGCCGGTGGTATACTGGGCCAATTGAGGGGAGTCCAGTAAGAAGACCTGGTCAGCTCCATAACTGGCGGCTTCCTGTGCCAAGTTGGAGATCCCATCCCCTGCAATGACCGCTACCAGTGGTTCCCCTGTAAGGTCAGCGATTTTCCGTCCTTGACTTAATATTTCCAAGGATATTTTACGAACCTTCCCATCAGCTTGTTCGACAAATATCCAGATTCCCTTTGGCATATAACTCACTCCTTTACTGTGTTCATTACCGATTAGAGTACTTTAGCCTCTTCACGAAGGATTCGTGCTAATTCATGGGTGGCTTCCGCCGATTCACCAGGAAGGATTCTGCCCCCTTGTCTTGGATTAGGCAGAGTATATTGGGTAACTTTTGCCTGAAGCACTAAATCAGAGGGATCAAGTCCTAAGTCACTTAGTTTAAGGGTTGTCAGTGGTTTTTTCTTCGCTTTCATAATTCCGGCTACCGATGGATAACGCACCTCATTAATTCCTTGAACTACGGTGATGACAGCCGGTAGTGACACCTCAAGAGTTGCCAGACCTCCGTCGATAACCCGCAGGGCTGTTGCTTGACTGCCGTTAAGCTCAAGTTTGGTGACGCTACTGATCGAAGGAAGCTCTAATTTCTCGGCCATGCGCACGGCGACCTGAGCTGAGCCATTATCTGTATCCATGACTCCTGCCAGAATGATGTCGTAGGGAATGGTCTCCACCGCTTTGGCAAGTATGGCAGCGGCACTTCCTTCATCCACTTCCCCTAGGGCAGGGTCATTAATGTGAATCGCTTTATCGGCTCCCATGGCTAGGGCACTGCGGATTGTCGCTGTGGCTTGATCTCCCCCAAGGGTAATAACGGTTACTTCACCGCCAAATTTCTCCTTCATTCGGAGAGCTTCTTCGATGGCGTACTCATCCAAAGGATTGATAACCAGAGTGACCCCATTTGCATCTATTTTTCCATCCTTGTTCAAGGCAATTTTAGCTTCTGTATCAATCGTTTGTTTAACGCATACCACAATGTTCATAGGGTATCCTCCTACTCTTTTAAGACATGACTGCCGATGACAATACGTTGTACTTCACTTGTTCCCTCATAAATCTCAGTGATCTTGGCATCCCGCATCATCCGCTCTACAGGATACTCACGAGTGTATCCATAACCACCGTGCATTTGGACCGCTTGAGTGGTTACCCACATGGCTGTCTCTGAAGCATGGAGTTTAGCCATAGCCGAAGCTTTGGAGACGGGCTTATGCTGGGTAGCCAGGTAAGCCGCTTGATAAACCAATAAACGGGCAGCCTCGATCTGAGTGGCCATATCCGCTAATTTAAATTGATTGGCTTGGAAATGAGCGATGGGCTGGCCAAATTGTTCTCTTTCTTTAGCATATTTTTTGGCTTGCTCATAAGCCCCTTGGGCAATGCCTAAGGCTTGGGAGGCAATGCCGATTCTGCCGAAGTCCAAGGTGACCATGGCTACTTTAAACCCTTGTCCTTCCTGGCCTAAGAGATTTTCCGCCGGGACCCTAACATTATCAAAGACCAATTCATAAGTGGCCGAGGAGCGGATCCCCATCTTTTTTTCTTTCTTGCCAAAAGTAAAGCCCGGCATGCCTTTTTCTAGAATGAAAGCAGCGATTCCCTTATTCCCTTTGCTTTTATCCATCTGGGCAGTAACCACATATGTATCGGCTTCATAGGCGTTGGTGATAAAAATTTTGGTGCCATTGATGATATAATCATCGCCATCCTTAACTGCGGTGGTTCGGGTTCCTGAGGCATCAGAACCGGCCATGGGTTCAGTTAAGCCAAATGCCCCCATTTTCTCTCCACTTGCCAATGGGACAAGATATTTTTGTTTTTGTTCTTCCGTACCAAAGAGGTAGATAGGATTAGCACATAAACTGGAATGAGCGGACACAGTTACTCCAACTGAGGCGTCTACCCGTGATAATTCCTCAATCGCTATGGCGTAGGACAAATAATCAGACTCCACACCGCCGTATTTCTCGGGAAAGGTGATTCCCGCCAGACCCAATTCCGCCATTTTGTTCCATATCTCACGAGGAAATTCTTCTTTTTCATCCCGTTCTTCAGCGCCTGCTGCACACTCATTCTCAGCAAAATCCCTTACCATTTTCCTCATCATGACATGGTCTTCGCTTAAATCAAAAATCATACTTCTTCGTCTCCCCTCATTTTTTCTAAATATCTCTACCCTTTAATAGGCATAGAAACCTCTTCCCGTTTTTCTCCCCAACCAACCTGCCTTGACATATTTTCTCAATAAGGGACAAGGTCGGTACTTATCTCCAAGCCCTTCATGAAGCACTTCGCAAATAGCAAGTACAGTATCCAAACCGATAAGATCCGCCAGTGCCAAAGGGCCCATGGGGTGATTGGCTCCCAGCTTCATGACATCGTCGATAGCCTCCGGTTTGGCAATCCCTTCGTTAAGCGTCCAAATCGCTTCGTTAATCATCGGAATCAGAATACGATTAGCTACAAAGCCCGGGGCATCATTGACTTCTACGGGGGTTTTCCCCATAGCAACGCTCAGGTTTTCAATCTCCCTATAGACCTCATCACTGGTTGCCAGTCCGCGAATGATTTCCACAAGCTTCATCACAGGGACCGGATTCATAAAATGCATGCCAATCACTTTGTCCGGACGCTTGGTGCAAGCTCCGATTTCTGTGATAGGCAATGAGGATGTGTTGGAAGCCAATATAGTATGCTCTGGGCAAAGTTTATCTAGGGTTTGAAAAATTTCCGATTTAATAGCCATATTTTCGACAGCTGCCTCTATGACTAAATCGGTCTGAGCCGCATCTTGAAGAGAAACACTGGCCTTAAGCCGTCCGAGGATGTTTAGCTTTTCTTCGGAAGAGAGTTTGCCCTTTTCCACACTACGGTCCAAGTTCTTTTCAATACCTTTAAGACCTCGGGCCACAAACTCTTCCTTGATATCATTGAGTATCACGGCGTATCCTGCTTGAGCAGCCACTTGGGCAATTCCGGAGCCCATTTGGCCAGCTCCGATGACCATAATCGTTTTCATGAATTTTTCCTCCTTATGTTTTTAAATTTTATTTCTTAAATGTTTGGCGATGACAATCCGCTGAATTTGGTTTGTACCTTCATAGATCTGTGTAATCTTGGCGTCCCGTAGATAGCGTTCTATAGGATAATCTGTGGTGTAACCATATCCCCCGAATATCTGCATGGCATCATTGGTTACTTTTACTGCCATTTCACTGGCAAATAATTTGGCCATCGATGCCTCTTTACTATAAGGCAACCCCTGAACCCGGTTGGCTGCGGCTTGATAAACCAATAAACGAGCAGCTTCCAGTTGAGTAGCCATGTCCGCAAGCATGAATTGAATCCCTTGGAAATTCATAATCTCTTGCTTAAATTGAACCCTCTCTTGGGAATAGGCTAAGGCAGCATCAAAAGCAGCTTGAGCAATACCTACGGCCTGGGCTCCAATTCCTATTCTGCCATCGTCAAGTAATGCCATAGCGATTTTAAACCCCTGTCCTTCTTCCCCCAATCTGTTTTCAACAGGGACAACCATATCCTCAAAAATCAATTCACAAGTGGATGAGCCGTGGAGCCCCATCTTCTTCTCCTTTTTCCCTATGATAAAACCGGGGGTACCCGCATCTACGAGAAAAGCTGTAATTCCACGTGAACCTTTCGTACGGTCGGTAGAAGCCAGCACTGTATAGACCCCGGCATAGCCTGAATTGGAAATAAAGCGTTTGCTGCCATTGATCACATAATGATCACCACGGCGCTTTGCAGTTGTTACTAAACTCGAAGCATCGGACCCTGAGTTGGGTTCCGTGAGTGCAAAGGCTCCAAGCATCTCTCCTCTGGCAAGTTTCGGCAAATACTTCTGTTTTTGTTCTTCCGTACCAAAATAAAAAATTGGAAAAGTGCCAATGGTTGTATGAACCGCCATGATTATGGTAGTGGAGGCACAACCCCGGGCGAGTTCCTCAATGGCTAAGGTGTAAGAAATAAAGTCTGAACCGGCCCCTCCATATTCCTCCGGTATAGGGATTCCCATAAGTCCCAGTTCGCCCATCTTATGTACTAACGTCAAAGGAAACTCGTGACTTTCATCGGTATAAGCTGCTTGGGGAATTACCTCTTCCTCTACGAAATCTCTTACCATTTTTCTCATCATTATTTGATCTTCCGTAAGGTTAAAGTTCAATGAACGCGACCTCCTTGCAGAGTATCTATTTTGGTATCCCTAGAAATACCTGAATCTTATAAATTATCTGTTTATAATGCAAATTACGTGCCAATGTGAATTGGATTTTTATCTCAAGTTCATGAAGGACCTGAATTCATTGGTTTATTTTCTAAATTTTTAAAATATTTCATCTATTTGTACATGTGAACTCAAAGTTTATATGTCTCAAAAAACGGACATTATTTTGACAAGAAATTAAAAAAGGCTGGAATTCCAGCCTTTTACATCCCTATGTCCACAAAAAAGGACACTGTCTCAAAACAGCAACAGTGACTCCACGCAAAGACATTGGTTGAATTATCCTTGAATATTATATTTAGCCAGCTTTTTATATAGAACAGAGCGGTGAATCCCCAAGATTCGTGCAGCCTGTACCTTGTTGCCTTGAACGCGGCGGAGAGTTTTATCAATAATTTCACGTTCTGCTGCTTGTAAAGCATACTCCAGGGTCTGCTCCGTACCTAATGACATTGTTTCCATGACTCCCGGCAAAGCCAAATGCTTCGGCAAAATCCAGGCTTCATCACAAATTACTATGGCCCGTTCCAAGATATTCTCCAGTTCACGAATATTGCCCGGCCAATCATAAGCACATAAATGAGTAATACTTTCCGGTCTCAAGCCCTGAATATCCGTACCCAGTCTCTTATTGATTTTTTCAATTAGTCCTTTGGCAATAAAACCAATATCCTCTTTACGCTCTCTTAATGGTGGCAGATCGATGGCAAGAACGTTAAGGCGGTAATAGAGATCAAGGCGGAATTTATGTTCCATCACCATTTTGTGCAGATCCCTGTTCGTAGCTGCAATAATCCGCACATCGACTTTTATGGGTTCTGTCCCACCTAAACGCTCAACTTCACGTTCTTGCAGCACCCGCAGCAGCTTGGCCTGCATACCCAAAGACATATCGCCGATTTCATCAAGAAAAATAGTCCCTTTGTCAGCAAGTTCAAATTTACCGGGCTTTCCGCCTTTCCGAGCCCCCGTAAACGCTCCTTCTTCATAACCAAAAAGTTCTGATTCCAGCAGGTCTTCCGGCAAAGCTGCACAATTCACTTTTATATAAGGCCCATTACTGCGATTACTTGATTTATGAATAGCGTGGGAAAAGACTTCTTTCCCTGTACCGCTTTCACCCAGGATCAGAATGGTAGAGGTTGTTTGCGAGGCACGATGTGCTAAGGATTTAGCTTTTTTCATTCTGGGACTTTCGCCGATAATATCATCAAAAACGAATTGAGAGGAATGGAACTTGCCTAACTCCTCTTTATAGTAAGCAAGATTCTCTTCCAGGCGCATGACTTTTTTCGCAAACATTTTGGCAATTTCCATATTTTTGAAGAGGGTCTTGGCCAATGCCCCTACGACTTTACCTTCCCGTTCAATGGGGACCCGCATGATGATAAAATCACGCCCCTTAAGATGCCAGGTCTCGCCGAATTGCGCTTTACCTGATTTTAGGGTCTGAGGGAGATTAGAATTAGGACTGATATCATTAATCTTTTTGCCGATGACATCCTGTACTTTAACCCCTATGACATCCAAAAAGAATTGGTTCATTAAGACAATATTCTCTTGATCATCGATGACGACCATGCCTTCATAAGAATTCTCAACCACAGCCTCCAGTGTTGCCATCAGCTTTTCATTGGAATTTAAACGATGGCTCACCTCTTCCAGTTCAGTAATATCTTTAAACACGGCCACTGCGCCAAGAACCTTGTGCCCTAATATGATGGGCAGGAAGTCTGCTTTGGTGTTAAGCTCGCCGTAGCTCATAGGAATTCCCCGCAGTTCTTCACCCGTTGCCAGCGCTTTATAGGTTAAGGAGTTCGGGAAAAAGTTTTTAATGGGTTTACCCAGTACTTCCTCGGCATTAAAACTCAGCAATTTTTCCGCAGATGGGTTAAAGAAAACGATACGCCCTTGAGCATCAATAGCCACAACAGCATTATGAACAGCTTCGATGGTTTGGCTGATATAGAAATCCAAGTCGTTCAGCAGTTGGTACAAAAGGAACAGATTATCATAAAATTTGAATTCTCCTTGGTACTCTCCCTTGGTATCGACCACAAAGGCTGTGGGCCATCCTTCTGTAATCAGGATATTGAGATTAAAAAGCAGGCTATTCTCTTCCGGAAGCAGCCAATCTGCCGGCCGTATATAGGAGGCAATGGGCGCCTTAGGATCAAACTTCCCCTGGGTTAAACTTTCAATAATATCGGCAGTACCTAAGACGCCCATAAATTTCCTTTTTTTACTTACTACCGGTATATGTGTACGGCCCTCATTTAAAATAATCTGCAGAGCATCAGCCAATAAAGTCTCTTCATCAAGATAAAAAGAGGAGAGAATCAGTTCCTGGCTATCCAGCAAAGAAAGACCACTTGAAATAAAGCCATTCATGTTTACCTCACCTCACTACCTTCTGTAAGATCATTTTTATGAATTGAACTCTAATAATATTTAGAAAGGGGCAACGCTGCAAATTGTATACTATTCCTAATTTTCTGTATTCAATCGGTAAATCCTCTTTTTCCCCGATTAATTATTTGAATTAGAGAAAGAAGAATCCCGCTGCCGGCTGCTGCAGCGGAAATTCTTCTCATTCTCCCCGGCTTGTTCCGTTACGGCTCAAGAGGATCGTACAAATCCTCCGTCACATTCTGAACCACTTCTTGGGTCAGGCCCTGTTTAGGGTTGGAGAGCGTGATCCCTGCCGATTTGCCGCCGCTGGTCAGGAAAGATAACCTGATCAAACGGTTCGTTGAAATAGGCAATATATTCACCCCCTTCCCTGAGACATTTTTCCAGGGTCCTTACTCCTCTTCAAGCAGCTGTGAGTTCCTGCTTACGGTGATATCCACAACCTGATCCGTCACCAGGCTGACAACGGCTTTAAAAAGCAAATTATAGGTCGCCACGATATTCAGCTTTTCAGAATCATCCCGAAGCCATTCCGATACATTCCTCCCGCCACCATCAATTGCCCCAGTGGCTTTAGTCCCTAAATTCAAGAAATTCAGATGGCTTTATGCGCAGCATGTTCGCAATATTGAACAATACTTCCAATGACATCGTTGTTATCATATTGGGAGCTTCTATCTCGCCAAGATAAGAACTGCTCATCCCGGCCTTTTCCGCAAGTTGGTCTTGAGTCATACCCTCCCGTTGCGATAATAGGCAATATTCAATCCAAGAGATATCTATTTATCTCTGTTTTCAAGGGCAATTTTTGTACTTCTGGCCATATACAATCACCTCAGTAAAAGCTTATCGCGCAACGCAGCCGATATACATAAGCTGATTCAATCAATCGTTAAGTGATTCAACCTTAAAAATAACAGGGCGGATACCATCTGTGCAGCATAATATCTGTAGACCATCTTTTTTATTCCAAGGAACATAAGAAGCACCCGCTGACAACGCGTTTACGCCGCGATAAATATCAATCCAGGCCCAGGGGCAAAAATTCAGAGGCATTTCAGCACCTCCATCATAGATGAATTCATCGCCTACATTTAAAAGCAAACACGGTCCTACCTCGGCACCATCTGTCAGATATTCATCAGCAAATTCAGGATAAAATTCTTTTCTTATAACTGAAATTTTTACTTTTTTCATTACGTACTCTCCTTTTGCCCTAAGAGCATACTGTTCATACCATTATGTCACATCCTTATACTCTTCGCTGGTTATATTGCTCAACATCCAACACATATTTTCGAAGCTTTTCCATGCCACTCATTGCCAACTTACCGGCATAATTCATCCCCAGTTTAGCTAAGATTTTTTCGGAGTAAATATTTTGGGGGTTAACAGCAGCGGCGATACATGCAAATTTCAGTACGGAAAAACCATAATCCAATACGGCTTTTGCCGCCTCATAACCGTAACCCTTATTCCATGAATTTGGGCACAGCCCATATAATAACTCATTTTCACCCATAACACTCACAATACCTAACGCCGCAATACCCAATATACATAGTGCTCCCTTTTTCTGTAACAGTAAATTCAGAGTTTTGGGCGGAATCCACCCACTCCTCTTGAAACATCCTATATCTTTCTTCATAGGTGTAAGGAGTAATGCCACCTGTATACATCGTCGCCATAGTATCGTTTTTCATAAGCCAATACTCAGCAAAATCTTCTCTAACTGGTTTCCTCAAGATTAATCGTTCTGTTTCTATATACATGATTTAACCCCTTCTAATATAGATATCTATTTCTAAATATTTCGAGGGAAAATAAGTACCCCTTGAATTCAGATTTCTTGGCGCATTTTCTCCAAGAATTTCTCTGCCGCTTTCGAAAACACCTGATATTTCTTCCAAACGATATTTAAATGCGCTTCTACTCGTGGCTCCAGTGGCTTAAAACAAAGACCGCTGGAGCTGGTGGTGTTCACCAGTTTATCCAAACACAGCGCATACCCAATCCCTTCCTCTACCATGAGCGCGGCATTATAAATCTAATTATAGGTCGCCACGATATTCAGCTTTTCAGAATCATCCCGAAGCCATCCCGATAATTCATTACCGGCAAGAGCCTGTCTGGAGCAAAGCCCTCGGCAAAAATGTATTCATCAATTCCGGCTGCAAATTTCAGGATCAGGGCGGCATCACCATCGGGGATGGTGCATTGATCGGTCATAATGTGGTTCTAGCTACCCTCAATCACGAGGTCGCCCCGGAGAAGCGGGGTACCATGCACCCGGCCCCTATCGTGATCGGCAAGAATGTGTGGATTGGCTCCAACGCCACCCTTCTGCCCGGTGTATCCATTGGCGACGGAGCAATTATCGCTGCCGGAGCAGTGGTGACCATGGATGTTCCGGTCAACACCGTTGTGGGCGGCGTTCCGGCCAAGTTGATCAAAGAAATCGAAAGTCCCAAGGAGGAACTAGAGTGACTAATTCAACGTCATCCTGCCCTTCAGGAAGCCTATGAGCTGGGAAAGGCACTTTAGTCCGAAAAGAAAAGGAGTGGATGAAATAAAATGAAAAAAAGACTGTCTCTGGTGATTGCCACCCTATGCGTGATTGCTTTGCTCGGTTGTTCGAATAACCCTCCGTCAAACTCACCAGCATCCGCCCCTTCTGTAAGTACCGCCGCACCTTCCTCTGCTCCGGCAGAATCGGGCACACAGGAACCACCGCCTGCGGAGCAGGATACGCAAACAGAACGTAATGCCATGCCAAGCTTAACCCTTCGCATTGGCAACAAAAATTTTAGGGCAACCTTATATGACAATGATTCGACACGGGCGCTGCTGAAGAAGCTGGCCCTGACCTTGATCATGGGTGAACTGAACGGAAATGAAAAGTTCTACTTTTTTTCAGAAAAGCTTCCTGCCGCCAGTGAACGGGTGGGGAGTATCAAGACCGGTGATTTAATGCTCTACGGCTCCGACTGCCTGGTGCTGTTCTATGAAAGTTTTCCCACTTCGTACAGCTACACAAGGCTCGGCACCGTTGACAATGTGACCGGATGGGCCAATACTCTGGGGAGCGGCAGTGTTGAAGTGACTTTTAGCATTAACTAAGTAATACAGCCTGCCTGTAGCCTTCCTTTTGATCGGCCACAAGCAGGTTTTGCTCTATGAAGCGTTGGAAAGGAATGGTCATATTCATGAAAAAGAAACTAATAGCGCTGCTGATTGCATTCTCTATGCCGGCAATTTTCCTTTTCACAGGCTGTGAACAGCCGCACCGAATCTTTCTGCCCAGGCAAAACCGCCACAAAACAGTGAGCAGACGGGAACAGCATCATCGGAAAAAGAGGAAAGCACAGTGCCGGGACTATCTAAGCTACAAAGTCCTGACACTGCCCCCATTTTAAGTGTATTATTTTATCACTTGATAAATTTCTAAGGTTCCACTACTATAATCGACTATCTCTGTCGGCTTATATGTACTATCAGAGTCTATGAAACCACGTGACCATTCAAACACATTTTCAGAATTAGACTCGCTTTTAATATATACCCTGCAGGTATCACCGCTAAATCCTGCACAATGACTACCTTCATTTTGTGTTATAAGAGTAAAGTTTATTGGTGCACTGACTCCTTTAAATGAAAATATCAAATCCTCATAAGCTTCTGCAATCAAATATGTCTGTGTTGGATTTGTATCTGAAAGTTCAAAAGAGATACTTTCTAATAACACAACATCTTTCCTTATTGGACTACCATTAACAAATGATATTGGCGTTGGTAATTCTTGGTTTTCGTTTTCTAAGCCATTTCAACAGCATCACTACTAACCGCAAATGCAACACCTGTACTTAATGTCAATAACAAAATAGCGTAGGCTATGATTACCCCAACTCGCTTTTTGCCTGCATCCATAATTAAAGAAATCCGTTCTTTCATTCCTTTTTTGCCTCCATAAAAACTGGTAGAAAGTGCGGTTTTCACTTTTGATTGATATTGAACCACACCGATAATTGCTTCGCTATACTGCTGGCGCATATCTACATCTATACTGCGTACCACCTCGGCATCACAGGACATTTCGCATAGTGCATCAATCGCCTTTGCCATCAGATATACAAGGGGGTTAAACCAGTGAATTGCTTTTGCAGACAGCACTAAGCACCTATACCATAGGTCTTTGCGCTTGTAATGAACAAGCTCATGATTGAGAATAAACCGAAGCTCATCCTTTGGAAACTTCGTGGTCGGCAGCAGTATTTTAGGTTGGAAAAATCCTATTAGCATAGGAGTGCCAATACTTAAACACTGATAAAGGTTAATTTGCTTTGATATACCTAACTCTGCCTTTAGGTTTTGGAACAGGCTCAATATCTGTTCGTCTGTAATTGTTTCGCACCAGCGCTTTGTCATCTTCATAAAACGATAGTGCTTTACCGTATGATAGACAAGAAAAGCTATCATTCCGGCCAGCCACACCGCCGCCGCAATTTGCCACCATGATAATGAAATATGAGATACGTCCGAGGATGACAAAGCGCTTTCAACCGGGCCTGCGATCTGTGTTCTGTTGCCTATTTGAATAGTAGGTGTCGCTGTTTCAGTAGGAATTATCTTGACAAAGGGATTGTAAACTTGGGCCGGAAAGGGATAATTAATCCAATCACAATAATCAACCATGCGTAATACCGCCCCTTAGCGGAATACCGCTTTGCCAGCAATGGCGTAACCGCCATATAAAACAAAGCAATGGCCGACATGGTAATTGAACAGGTTAGAAGCGTAACGATAAAACTTTGCACACTAACCCCTCCGTTTCTTTGCCCATTGGAGCAATTCGTCAATATCCTCGTCAGTTACCGCCTTACCTTCGTATAGTGTGTGAACAAGGTCAAGAAATGAATTGTCATGGTACTGCTTCATAAAATTACTTGTTTCAAACTTCAAATAGTCCTCTTTGCTGACCAAAGGATAATAGGTTCGTTCTTTTCCGTTTTTCTCCGTGCGTAAAAAGCCGCGGTCTACCAGCCGGAGCAACATGGAAATAGCAGTTTGCACTTTCCACTCTTTTTCATTACCAAGCTGCTCCATAATCATATTGGCTGTAATGGGCGGTTCGTTCGCCCAAATTACCTTCATGATGTCAAACTCCGCGTCCGGCAGTTTTTTCATCGTGCTCATGATATCAACTCCTTTTAGACAATTGCCTATGTTCAAATTATACATTTGCCTAAAATGGATGTCAAGCATATTTATGCTAATTACAAACCTTGGTGCTTTGAAAATTGTGCTGGGGATAAGACACTTTCTGCTCTACCTGGCCTTTACGATTGCCTTTGCCTTCGGAACAGGAATGCTCGTCAATCTAGTGATTTTCTAATTTCCTTAAGCGATATATGAATAACCCTGAACGCCCAAGTGAAGAAGGACATAGTAGGATCTATAGAGAAAGTAATTACTATAGCTATTCATTTTTGTTTTAGGAGGGCCTATGCGAAAGAGAATTTTGCTTTATTTACTCTATACAGTCTTTTTGATTATCCTTATCCAGTTGGGAATAACCTATAGCTTCGAACTGAAGTCTTTAAACAGTACACCGTATAATCCGTATCCCGCATGGACTTTTTACATCGCCCTGTCGGTATTCATCGGCTTGCTGCTTGGACTTCCGGAATTTATCCGCAGATATAAGAAACCCGGGAAATGGAGAATCCAATGGGAGAGATTGCTCATTGTCGGGCTTCCGTCCCTGTTCTTTACGTTTTCTCTTTTTATATTTTTTTCATCTGTGGGAAACTATCTGTCCTTGATATTAAAACCTTGGGCTTATGAAAGCTATGGTGTGATCATCTGCGGCATACTCTTCGGCTACACGATGATCATTTCGATGGATAAGAAGGGAGAATAGCCCGCTTCGCTCAAGAGATTACCAAACACTAGACCGGAGGCAGCGTGCTTCCGTTAAAGGGATACTCATAATATATCTAAATAAGTTTTTTGTTGAGGGGCGGGAAAAGCGCTGTCAATTCTATGCCAATCTTCCTCATGGATCGAGATATTGTAAACTTGGGCATTATCCTTGACATGGTTAAGTTGAGAAGCCTTGGGTATGGCCATGACATTCTCCTGCCGTAAGACAAAGTAAAGAAGTATTTGTTCTACGGTTAAGCCATAGTTTTGAGCAATCTCCTGAACTAATGGACTTTGGGCTATTCTTTGCCTTGTGCTCGGATTATGAGCTATGGGACAATAGGCCATCATCGGTAGTTGATGCGCTTTGAGCCATGGCTGTAAATCATATTCAGTCCCCCGGGAATTTAAGTGATAGAGCACCTGATTTGTTGAACACCGATCCCCTCCGGGTATTTGCCAAAGCTCTTTCATATCTTCCGTATCAAAGTTGGACACGCCCCAATGATTAATCTTTCCCCGAGCTACTAATTCGTTCATGCACTCCACCGTTTCCGCAAGAGGGATATTCCCCCGCCAGTGGAGCAGATACAGATCAAGATAGTCTATGCCAAGACGCCTTAGGGAAGCCTCACAGCTCTTGAAAATATTCTTGCGCCCAGCATGGTGAGGGTAGACTTTCGAGACGATATGAAGGGTTTCCCGAGGATAAGGCTTGATCGCTTCTCCTACTAACTCCTCAGCCGCTCCGTCTCCATACATCTCGGCCGTATCGATCAAGGTCATTCCCCATTCGATCCCCATAGCCAGGGCTTTGACCTCTTGCTGCCATAAGCGGCTTTTCTCCCCCATGTACCAGGTCCCTTGGCCAAGTTTTGGCAGTTTTGTTCCGTCGGGCAGGAGGACTTCTTTGGTGATTTTTTTATGGTTCACTCTCTCTTCCTCCCTTATACGTCTTTTACCTTTTTATCAATCCATTCTTTCATATCTTGAAGAATCATCTGATCTTCTTCCTGAGTCTGAAGTGACTCTAAGGCAAAGAGCAATTCAGCACTATTCAGAGTTCGGTTAAGAAATGAAGCACTAATCTCCTGGATGAGGTGAGCATTCATAGCATCGGAATAGATAGTTGAATCAATAATCTTGCCTTGGCGCAGAGTGAAGCCTAATTCTATCCCGCCCCAAGGAAAACGGGTTTCCAGAACAAGGTCAAATTGCGGCGTTTTACCGTACCGCCAATCCCAGGAAGAATATTTTTCATAAAGTCCACTAAGATCATAATCCCCGTCTGTTATATGCATCGGGTCCGAACACGCACCGTATAAGCTTTGAAAGCTTTCCATCAAGGTCCCCTTCATCTCCTCAATGGACAAATCCGGTAAATAATTGCGGAGGTTGGTGATGCGGGATTGAACCGACTGTACTCCCTTGGCCGCCATTTTTTCCTTGGATACTTGAAGGTACTTCCCTACTTTTTCCCCATCTACATGGACAAGAACCGTACCGTGGTGGTAAGCCTTATCTTTTTCAAAGTAAAAAGCATTCCCTGAAAACTTTTTCCCATCCACTGTCAGATCATTGCGACCGGTAAATTCTGCTTGAATACCTAAGCTGTTCACTCCCCCCAAGATGACCTGGAGCTGTCGATGCAAATCATAAAGCTCCCGATCCATAATAAAGGTGAAATTGAGGTTGCCTAAATCATGAAAAACTGCCCCTCCTCCGGAAAGGCGGCGGGCAAGTTTTCCCCCATCCTGTTCAAGAAGGGTGCAGCGGCATTCTTTCCAGGGATTTTGATTTCTTCCTATGACAACAGTATTTTGATTTTGCCAAAGATAAAGGATGATCTGATTTTTCTCCACCTTATGGAAAAGGAATTCTTCCAAGGCCAGATTATACCAAGGGTCAAAGGAATCAGAGAACACAATTTTGGTCTTTACGGTTTGACGAGACATGGGTACCATCCTCCCAAAGAAAATTTAAGAGCAAATTAAAACATATAGCATTACCTGGAGTTATCTTCTATTTTTTCCGAAACAGATAGTTCTTCATCACTTCCTTAGGGACGAGACTGCCACCGGTTGCCCAAACCAGATGGGTTCCTTTCTCCAATGCGTCTTCAAGCTGGTGATTCCTAAGATATTGAAGACCTTCTTGGCATCTTAGAAGCCGTGCTGGACCAGCCATTCCTGCCAAGGATGAGGGCTCGCATTGTATCCCTTGTGTCCGATCGAGAGCCTGAAGCAAGCGGAAAAGTTCTTCATCCTCAATTGTGAAGGCTCCACTCAACAAACCTTCCATGATCTTTCCTACGAAGCTAGACGCTCTGCCGACTGCCAACCCATCTGCTTCGGTCTTGTTATCCAGTCCAATATCTTGAACGGCAATTCTGTCGTGGAGCCCCGTAGCCAACCCTAATAACATACAAGGGGAATGAGTTGGCTCAGCAAAGAAACAGTGTACATTATCTTTAAAAACTTGCTTTAGACCAAAGGCTACTCCACCCGGTCCACCTCCCACCCCGCAGGGCAAATAAACAAAAAGTGGATGATCAGCATCTACCCGCAGGTTCAACTCTAGTAATTGCTCCTTAAGTCTCAGTCCAGCTACAGCATAGCCCAAAAATAAATCCCTGGAATTCTCATCGTCAACAAAATGACAGTGGGGATCTCCCTCAGCTTGTCTGCGTCCTTCTTCTACAGCTTTACTATAATCAGATGTGTATTCAATTACTTCCACCCCTTTGGAGCGCAAAAGAGCCTTTTTCCACTCTTTTGCATCAGCAGACATATGGACAGTGACTTTAAAGCCCAATTGGGCTCCCATCACACCGATGCTTAACCCCAGATTTCCTGTGGATCCCACAGCAATTCTATAGTGAGAGAAAATGTCTCTAAATGAAGAATTTATTAAAATGGAATAATCGTCTTCTGTGGTCAATAAGCCCTGACTTATTCCAATTCCTTCAGCATGCTTGAGAACCTCATAGATCCCACCCCGTGCTTTGATGGAACCGGAAACAGGCAGATAATTATCGCATTTCAACCAGATATCTCCAGGTATCTGAACGCCATAATGGGATTCTAAATATCTGTGCATGCTCTCAATGGGGATGACAGGTGATTCAATTAGACCTTGAGCCGGCTGTGTCTCCGGAAAGGCTTTAACTATGTAATGAGCAAAACGCCGCAGCCGTTCATCAGCATCGAGGATGTCGGAGAGATTAATTTCCCGTCGAGGCCCATGGAGTTTTTCAACTGATCTATAGTAAGGATTAATCCAGAAAGTCTCCCGAGCTGCAATCAAATCTTGCATAACTGGAATATGGGATATGAACTCAGGGCTTTTAACTGTAATGTCTCGCTTATCCACCTAATTCCTCCTTTGTTTTCCTCTATGGCTCATTATATCCTGCCTTTACAAATAAAAACAGACTAGGAGTCCAGACCCTAATCTGTTTAACCTTCAATATTTCCCTGCATCCAGCATTCTTATAGCTCATATCGAAAAGGCTTGTTGTGCTCCAGTTCCTTGACTTTAAAATGATACCAGTGGAAATCACCCGTATCCAGTTTCCAGATGATATCCCCTTGGGAAGGAACATTAATTCCATTCAGTTCTTGATACTCTTGAATGACACAAGCCCATGTCTCCAGACGGTATTCTCCATCAAATTCTCCGTAGCGTTCGGCTTCGAGGCTGAGCACTTCACCTTGCTCATTAAAGGTGAAGACTCCTGAAGCGGTTACGCCTTCATAACTCATGGTTGCTTCAGCTGATGTATCATTTATTTCTTGCCAATGAATATAATCATTTAATGCCGCTGAGGGAGACCACATCATTTCAGCAAGATAGCGTAAGAGAGCCCCCTGATCCATTTCCTTTCCTTGACTATCGGCCAGAGTGACCATGGACAGTACTTTAATCAGCATATGACCATGTCCATCAATATACTTATCTCGGCCAGATATATGTAATAAAGGTGCCATTTGAATATCAGCATACCATATAAACCCAGGTTCGGCCATGCGAAAATACTGTTCGACCTGACCCTTCATCCAAGACTGATCTGCCTTTAATCTTAAGTTTATATCCTGTTTTGTCCTCGTGGCTATCATCCGCTCTTTCCCCACAACTTGAGAGTGCAGAAGCCATTTTTGGACAGAAGGGGGATGTTCTTCGAGGTCTGAAAGTTGAACGATTCCTTGAGCACCTTCTATTCCTTTATAAAATTGCGTAACTTCTTTAGCAACCATTTGGCTAAATCGAATTTTAGCAATTGCAGTTACAGCGGCACAGACTATGAAAACAATAAGAATTATAGCGAGAATAACAAGAAGAATTTTCCCCACTGGAAATCCCCCTTAATCATTTATATCACTTAGAGCTCAAGTTGTACTGTTCACATGAATAGGTATGGAAATGGTCAAATGACCATTTCCATAAAGCCTTTATAATAAATTCCATTGAACAATTTAGTTGAAGCTGGACTCTATCGTTTAGTCTGATAGTGCTCTTTGAGCTGCTGATTGATTTTTTTCCACTTCTTCTTTTCTTCAAGCTGTTCATGAAGATTCGTCTTGCGGGAAATATATCGGGATTCCCGTTGCAGCTTTTTAAAGCTTTCATAACGTTCTTCGCTGATAATTCCTTCAGTGATAGCCTTTTGCACTGCGCAGCCGGGCTCTCTTTCATGCTGACAATCGGAGAAACGGCAGTTCCTGGCATAGGCTGTGATATCTTCAAAGGCTTCATTTAAGCCCTCTCCGCTACCAATAAGTTGAATCTCCCGCATACCCGGAGTATCAATCAAAACCCCTCCCTGAGGTAGAAGAAAAAGCTCTCGAGCAGTTGTGGTGTGGCGGCCCCGACTATCCTTATCTCGGACTTCATAGGTAAGCTGAATAGTTTGACCTAAGAGATAGTTGACTAAAGTAGACTTCCCTACTCCTGATGATCCCAACAGCGCGATGGTTTGCCCCTGCCGAATAGAGGCCGTTACGGCACTGATCCCATCTCCTGTGGCACAGCTTATGGGCAGGATATCCACACCGGGAGCGGCATTTTGAACTTGCCCGATTTTCTCTTGAACATCATCACAAAGATCCGTCTTACTCAAAACGATGACAGGATTTGCCCCACTCTCCCAAGCAAGGGTAAGGTAACGCTCGATTCTTCGCACATTAAAATCAAGATTCAGAGCATTGACGAGAAACACTGTGTCAATGTTTGTGGCAACAATCTGCTCCTCCGAGGTTTTTCCGGCGACTTTGCGTGAAAACTTGCTTTTTCTGGGCAATATGCTCTGAATGACGGCATCCTGATCTTCATGATCCATCATGCTCTCCGCCCTATACTCCAGAACGACCCAATCTCCTACTGCGGGAAAATCGCTGCGTTCTAAAGCTGCATAACGCATTTTCCCTGAAATAACGGCCCAAACTTCGCCAAATTCCGTCCATACTTTAAATCGATTGCGATACTCCGCTGATATGCGGCCCGGATAGAAACCACGCTCTAAATAGGGGTGAAAACAATTGCTCAAAGCGTCATTCCAACCCAGTTCTTTAAGTTCATATTTGCAATTCAGATGGGAGCCCTCCTTGACTTGTGTAGTAGTCACGGAAGTCCCGTTTTAGATGAGAGTGTCAACTAAAAATACGGCCTTTCGTGACGTTGAAAAACTGATTGAACTGTAAAACAATGACCGACTCTTTATTTACCATCATTCAACACCTCACAATCTTTAAGCTACAATAATTGTACGCTTAATGGAAAATAAATCAAGCTTCTTTGGAGTCACAATGAAAAATCGCCTAAGTTTTTACACTCAGGCGACTAATCAGTAACCTTTACTATTGTTCAAACCTATGCTTTGCTCCAGATTAACCTCTTCTTTTATCAGAGAATTTGCTGTAAGCCCGAGGCTTACCCAGCACCTCTGCCCAAATAACTCCTTGGACAAGGGGATTTTCAGACAATGCTGGGAAAGCAGCTCTTTCATGATCTATGGGCTTAGGAGAAGTGTTCCTCGGTTTACGCTCAGGTTTCCCAAGTGATTCCCTTCTTATTTCTCCTTCTCTTCCAAAAGCCCCTTCGCTGCCCGCGCTCCCTTCAACACCAACGGTTCCTTCAGTTCCCCAAGACCCTTCCGTAGAGAAGCCCTTAACTCTTTCAGTGCCTTCTCCACGATAGTCCTGAGCGGTACTCGGATATCTTTTGACAGTAGATGGACGAGAAGGTTGGCCTACAGGCTCTTCTTTAGGAAACAATTCCCGTTCCAGCTCCTCAAACATCTCTCGCCAACTTGGCCGGGTAGACTTTGTTTCCTGCCGTGAATAAGGAGTACGGCTGCGTTGTGGTCCCTGAGGTCCAGTATTGGATGGACGTCGGTTTTGTGGTTTTTTCTTATCCGAACTGAAGACTGTAGCTACTGCATAGATGAAAATTATAATAGGTAACCATGAGAATAGATCCATGCCATCTTCACCACCCTACTTTTTCGGGTTGGGGTCAGTGTTAGGGTTGCTGGAACGAGCAATGTTATCCCGCATACTCGTATCAGCCATAATATTTTGCATATTGTAATAATCCATAACTCCCAGTTTGCCTTCTTTTAATGCTCCTGCTAAAGCTCTGGGCACTTCAGATTCGGCCTCAACAACTTTTGCACGCATTTCTTGAACATAGGCAATCATTTCCTGCTCTTTGGCTACCGCCATAGCTCTACGCTCCTCAGCTTTAGCTTGGGCAATGCGCTTATCTGCCTCCGCTTGGTCTGTTTGCAGTTGGGCGCCGATATTCTTACCCACATCCACATCGGCAATATCAATAGAGAGAATCTCAAAGGCCGTTCCTGAATCTAAGCCTTTGGCCAAAACCGTACGAGATACCATGTCTGGGTTTTCCAAAACTTGCTCATGAGACTGAGAAGAACCGATACTGGTGACAATTCCCTCTCCGACACGGGCGATAATGGTTTCCTCTCCTGCTCCACCGACGAGACGATCGATATTGGCACGAACTGTTACCCGGGCTTTGACACGAAGCTCGATTCCATTCTTAGCCACAGCAGAGACAATAGGCGTTTCAATGACTTTAGGGTTAACGGACATTTGAACTGCTTCTAATACATCACGGCCTGCCAGGTCGATAGCGGCAGCTCTTTCAAATTGGAGAGGAATAGCTGCACGTTCCGCTGCAATCAGAGCATTGATGACTTTATCCACATTACCGCCGGCCAGATAATGGGCTTCCAACTGAGCGGTGGTCACATGTAAACCGGCTTTATGGGCCTTAATTAAGGGATTGACGATCCGAGAAGGAGTAACACGTCTTAATCGCATTCCGATTAAAGTAAAGATCCCTACATTAACACCTGCGGCCAAAGCTGAAATCCAAAGGCCTACGGGAATAAAGGTAAATACGATACTGATAAGAATAAAAGCTAACGCTAAAAGAATGATTGGCACTAAACTTCCAATGGTCATATCATTCGCCCAAAAGGGCTTCACCTCCGATTTTTATAGTCTACTAAGAAATTTTCCGGACGATAACCCGTGTCCCTTCCACTGCAATAACTTTTACTTTACTGTGAATTTCGACGAAACCTCCTTCCGTAACAACATCCAATCTTTTGCCATTAAAATCTGCCGTTCCAGCTGGACGCAAGGGACTGAGTGCCACGCCCTCATAACCCACATAGCTCTCCAGATCCGGAGTAGGAGCGACATAGCCCTCATTATTGGATTGTTTGGCATTTAATGAAAATCGCTTCCAAAACCGCCGCGTGCGGGGAAATCGAAAGCTTAAAGCGATAAGAATTCCCAGGACAAGCAAAAAACTGCAGACATAAGCCACCCCATGTAAAGCAGATTCTGCCGTCAGGAAAATTCCTGTCGATAAAAGAACCAGCCCCGCTATCCCTAAGATTCCACCAGGAATAAAAATCTCCAAAAACAAGAAACATAAACCCAGAATAATTAAAGACACTACCCCGCCAGTCACCATAAGTTCTTCCCTCCTCTCGATTTTATAATGTATATCATTTTTTTATTGGGGCTCTTGTGGAATATTGGTTGGAGAAATATTCTTCAACCATTGTTGAGCTATTTGCTTATAGAGATTTGCCCTGGCCAAAAGATTTAAAATGACTAGGGTCGCAGCCACTTTATCTTTGTCATCTACGCTAAGATCTTCGCCTGCTAAAATTTGATTGACTTCCTTGGGCAGTTGTTCAAGAGAAGTAACCCAATCCTTTTGGGAGAGATCAAAGATCTCGCTGTAATACCCGTATAGCTTGGCAGGGTTAATTCGGTCATCGGTATTATCAGCAAGGTTGAGGTTAACAAACCCCAATAATTGGGATGCTTCCTCGAGGGATAGGATATTTCTTAGATCGTTGATTAAAAGAATGTTGGCAACCTGCTCTCGGGTATATTTCTTCTTATGAGGATTAGGCAGATACTTCCTCTTCACCCAATTCTGTATATGGGTGTTATTAATATCATTCTGACTGACTCGTTGAGCTACTTCCACCACCTGTGAAAGCATCATAGAATCCAGTTCCAGATAAGGTAATGCTTTCTTCTTCGGTTCAAAGTGGTTTGCTATTTCAATGATATCCTTCAGATAATTCATAAATTGGTCACCTCCTTTTCTATCCTTCTCCCATATACCGCGACACTTATCTTAAAGCAGATTACAAACGTCTTCATTAACTTATTTCATCATCTTTCTTAGCTCGTTATGTAATCTGTTTAACTATATTATACGGTCACCATGACCATATGTCAATAGTGTTTTAACTCTTTCAGTAAATAAATTTCCTCATCTTCACTGGCTATGAGTTTTTTCCATAAGGAGGATATGCTATAATCTTTCACTAGAGGTAATTTATTCCCACGAGATTGGAAAGGAGCTAACCTGCATGAATAAGCAATTTCTCGATAAATACGCACGCCTTGTCATTAAAGCCGGCATCAATCTCCAACCTAAGCAAATTCTGGTTATTAAGTCCCCTATTGAATGTGCAGAATTCACCCGCAAAATTTCTGAGATCGCTTATCAGGAAGGTGCGAAGGATGTGGTTATTTTTTGGGGAGATGAGATCTCTTCTAAAACTCGCTATCTCCATGGGCCGGATGAAATTTTTGATGAATTCCCCGAATGGCAGAAAACCTTCTTCGTCGATTATGCCCGGCAAGGAGCAGCTTTCTTAAGTATCGCGGCATCCGATCCGGAGCTTATGAAAGAGGTTGATCCCGAACGTATGGTAAGAGCTCAAAGGGCCCAATCTATTGCTTTAAAAGAACACCGGGAGCGCCTTATGAGCAATCAAAACGCTTGGTGTGTGGTTTCCGTGCCAACCCTGGCCTGGGCCCAAAAAGTCTTCCCCGATGCCAGCCCGGAAGGTGCCGTGGAAAAGCTTTGGGATGCTATCTTCAGATCCGTTCGAGCGGATCAAGACGACCCTGTCAAAGCCTGGGATGAGCACAAAGCAAACCTTAAGCACAGCATGGATTTTATGAATACTCATCGTTTCCGCACCCTGCATTTCAAAAATTCTCTGGGTACGGATTTGTGGATTGAGCTCCCGGAAGGCCATCTCTGGCTTGCCGGAGCAGAGCATACAGCGGAAGGCCTTGAGTTTATTGCCAACATGCCTACGGAGGAAGTCTTTACCCTTCCCAAAAAGACCGGGGTCAATGGCAAGGTCGTCAGCTCTATGCCCCTCAATCATAACGGCAACCTCATCAAGAATTTTACCTTGACCTTTAAAGATGGTCGTGTCATTGATTACAGTGTTGAAGAAGGATTAGAAAGCTTAAAAGGCCTCATCACCACGGATGAGGGGTCTCATTATCTTGGTGAAGTTGCTCTGGTTCCTTACAACTCCCCTATTTCCAATTCCAAGATCCTCTTCTATAATACCCTATTTGATGAAAATGCCGCTTGCCACTTAGCCCTGGGCAAAGCTTATGCAGTCACTCTGAAAAACGGAGATAAGTTAAGCGAAAAAGAATTAGAGGAAGCCGGGGTCAATGATTCCTTGCTTCATGAAGATTTTATGATCGGTACAGCTGATCTGAACATCACAGGAATTACTGCAGAGGGTAAAGAAATTCCCATCTTTATTCAAGGGAACTTTGCCTTCTAGTCCGTAGATTATATCCTCAAAGAATAACATTGACTCATTTCATTACTAGAACGTATTAGGGAGGGCTTCCAATTATCCAGGTCGGTAAAATCAACCAACTCGAAGTTGCTAATCTCACTTCTTTTGGGGTCTATCTCAATGCAGGGACGGGTAACCGTAAAGATAATGTTCTTCTGCCGGGAAATGAATGCCCTGACGACATAAAAGAAGGGGATAACCTAGAGGTATTCATTTACCACGATTCAGAAGGCCGTTTAATCGCCACTCGTAAAAAGCCCTTAGCCCAAGTAGGAGAGCTTGCCTATCTTAAAGTTACAGCAAAGACAAAAATTGGCGCTTTTATGGACTTTGGCTTAGAACGTGGTCTCTTTCTCCCCTTCCGAGAGCAAAAACACCTCATAGAAGTGGACAAAAGTTATCTTGTGTATCTTTATCTCGACAAAAGCGGGCGCTTATCTTCCACAACGGATATCACTGACTTTCTCAGCTCCGCTTCTCCTTATCAAAAAAATGACTCCATCACAGGAACAGTCTACCAAATCCATCCCGAAATTGGCGTCTTTGTAGCTGTTGATAATAAATATCTGGGCCTGATTCCCCGTACAGAGAATTATTCAGAGCTCAAATGGGGAGATCGGGTTCAGGCTCGAGTGATTCGAGTCCGGGATGATGGAAAGCTGGACCTTTCTCCTCGCAATCTCTCTCACCAACAGATGAACGTGGATGCTGAGCTTCTCATCAACGCCATGAATGCCCATGGAGGAGTACTCCCTCTCAATGAAAAATCCAGTCCCGAGGAGATCGAAAAGGTTTTTCACATGAGTAAAGCCGCCTTTAAACGAGCAGTGGGGGCTTTGCTTAAGAGCGGACGCATAAAAAAGACCGGTGACGAACTCCGATTCCCCTGACAGTTAGCTCAACAAACAACGGCAGATGCCTATCCTTTAGAGGTCGGCACCTGTCGTTTTCGTTTATAATGATGCCAGCTGTAGATGAAAGGCTATTCTCCAGGATTATATTTTCCACGTTCACTCATCAGGTATTACCCTAGGGTTTGGCGTCGAAAGTGTCCGGTGGACAGTTTCGCTCAAGGCGGCAAGCTATAAAGCATACTTATCCACCGCAGATGCTATTAAGAAAGCGAGTTCATCAGCCCTGGAGCTATTGAGGGAGCGTTGTGCGTAAAGCTACACGACGCGAGCCGTCTTTTCATCTCCCGCCGTTACCCGCTGCTGCCGCTTAAATCAGATGAACAGCAGCCATTAAAGACAATATGATAATTTCTAAGAGAAGGACCGGCTTCAGAATCTTAAAAAGATCTGCTTTGAAATATTCTGCCGTGACAATAAGGCAAAGATGAGCTGGGGATAACATGGCTCCAGCAATGGCCATGATATAAGCGACTGTGGCCGTCTCTAGATTTCCCGGGTAAAATGCCGAGAGGATAGGGAAAATAACCGCAACTGCTCCCTGGGGAGAGCCGGTAAGCAAGGCTACGATCAAAGATCCGATCCCCAGCATAATAGCAACGGGAATATTGATCCCCTGAAAAAAGACCATGAGCTCCTGAACAATTCCAGATGCAGTTAAGACATGTTGGAAAAATAAAATGCTTAAAACGCCCCAGAGAATCTTCTTTTCGAAGGCCTCTTGGAGCATCGTGATAAGCTGCCCCTTGGTAAATCGCAGGTGAATCGCCATACCCAATACGACGATTCCCATCGAAAGGGCTGCGCTCAGGCCAAAGGCAACAACCAGGATAATATTCACTAAAATGGGGCCTACCCCGAGAAAAAAATAACGAAGAGAACCCTTCGATTCTATAGAGTCGGCAGAAGCTCCATTTGAATCCACATTATTATCTAATAGATTTGGGGTATCAGACACACTCTGGAATCCTTTACCTGTTAGAATCACCCCCACCCCAAGAAGTAAAGCAATTAAGGTATAAACTATCATATTAGCCACAAAAGTCCCTAAAGGTATAGCTGTGATTTGACTTGCCAGGAGAACTCCCGGAATAATCGGGTTTCCATACTCCCAAACATGACGAAACCAATAGTTGATTGTGGCTTTTTTCTCAGGAGATAAGGAATACTTCTTACTTGCTTGTTCTACCATGGGGGCTGAGAAGATGGCTCCCCCTAAAGAAGGAAGCAAGCCCAGGAAGGCGGGCATAAAGGCCAGCAAGACACGTTCACTGCGAAGCAAAGGTTTCATGGAAGTCATGAAACCTTTGATAATCCCAGTGGTCCGTAAAAGGTGTTCTAAGCACATAACAAAATACATAGCTAAAACGACTTCCCATGTGCCAATCTCCTGAAGGGTTGTCTGGACAGCAGTGCCCGCTTTCTCTAAAGTTGGAGATGATATAAGGAATAGGAGAACAGAGCCGGCCAGCATAGCATGGCCAATTTGAATTTTTTTGCGCAGGAACCAAACGACAATAGTCAAAGTAGCACTAATTTTTGCTATAACAAACACAAACTTCAGCGTCCCTTCTCAGTTTCACATCATCGATCTAAGTTTACCAGCCACCTTTTGTTCTCCAAAACTCAGGACGCAATAATATAAGCAGAGTAAAGAGCTCCAAGCGACCAAGCAGCATGCAAAGTACCAATATAGATTTACCGAAGAGTGTGATACTTGCATAAGTCGCCGTTGGACCAACCAGCCCAAAACCGGGCCCCACATTACCCAAAGAGGCTGCCACCGCACTCATGGCGTCAAAAGGCTCAAGGCCTGTTCCCGCTATCATAATGCTGGCTAAGGCGAAAATCCCCACATACAGAAAGAAAAATATATTGACCATATTTATAGCGACAGCATCGATAGGTCTCCCATCCAATTTGATGCTGGATACCGCATTGGGATGCAATCCCCGAGTTAACACGGCCCAAACATGTTTCGTAAGCAACATAATTCGGGATACCTTCATCCCTCCTGTAGTGGAACCTGCACACCCGCCAATGAACATGAGGACTAGTAGAACAAGTTTAGTGATAGCCGGCCACTGATCATAATCAGTAGAAGCAAAGCCTGTTCCTGTAACCAGTGAGACCACTTGAAATAAAGCATGTCTTAAGGCATAACCCGGCGGCTTATCATGAGTTAGCCACAGCCCTCCTACAATCAGCAAAGTACTGATCATGACAATAAGAAGATAGGTAATAAACTCTGCATTTTTAAAAGGTTTGACACTCTTCTTCGTCCAAACCTCAAGATAAATGCGGAAATTCCCCCCAGCAATGATAATAAATAATATAACGACAAGTTCAATCCCAAGACTATTATAGTACATCATACTCGTATTTTTAGTGGAAAACCCTCCGGCAGATATGGTCGAGAAACCATGATTGACGGCATCAAAGGGGCTCATTCCCATCAGCATAAGTAAGGCAATGAGTATGATGGTAAAAAACGTGTAGATTTGCCAAATTCTAATTGCCGTATCGCGAATTCTGGGCATAGTACGTTTGCCTAAAGGACCTGGTACTTCCGCATTAAATAAATGCACCGCACCGAAGCCGGTACTGGGCAATAAAATTATGAAGAGGACAATAATCCCTATTCCACCAAGCCAGTGCGAAATACTTCGCCAAAGGAGGATTGATAAGGGCAATGCTTCAACGTCATTAATAACACTGGAACCCGTTGTTGTTAATCCGGAGACGGATTCGAATAGAGCATCGATATAAGTTGGAACACAGTCAGATATCCAAAAGGGCAACGCACCGAGCAAGGAAGTCAGAATCCAAGCCCCACCGACAATGACAAAGCTTTCGCGAATACTCATTTTTTCTTGGGAAGGTTTCCGAAAATAAAACATTGCAGCACCAAGACAAGCAGTGATAAACAAGGTCAGTAAAAAAGCCCACTTGCTGTTTTCATTCTTAAAAACCGCTAGGCCCAAGGGAATGAACATGGTCAAGGCATATCCCATGAGAAGTCTACCAACTATCCCTTGCACAAGCGAATAATTCATTTCTGTTCTGCTCCCTCGATTAAAATTCAAAAAGTTATTTTACCAAACCCTTCGCCTTCTCCAGAATTCCGGACGAAAGATAATTAGCAAAGTAAAAAACTCCAAGCGCCCCAACAGCATACAAATAGTAAGTACTGTCTTTCCCAATAGGCTAACCCCGGCAAAAGTCGTGGTCGGTCCAACAACTCCAAACCCCGGGCCAATGTTGCCTAAAGTAGCGGCCACCGCACTCATGGCATCAAAGGGTTTTAATCCCGTACTTGCAATAATGATGCTTGCCCCGGTAAACGTCACGATATAGAGAAAGAAAAAAATCCCCACTTTATTTAGATTTTCCGCATCAATGACTTTATTATCAAGTTTTATACTGGAGACAACCCGGGGATGAATTCCCCTCTTCAGCTCTGCCCATGTGGCTTTAACCAGAAGTATAATACGAGAAACCTTCATCCCCCCTGAGGTAGAGCCCGCACTTCCACCAATGAACATAAGAAGTAGTAGGATGATTTTAGTCATAGATGGCCACTGATCGAAATCCGCAGAAGCATAACCTGTGGTTGTAATAATGGTAGCTACTTGAAATAAGGCATGGCGAAAAGAATAGCCCGGCGAATTGCCGGCATTAAACCATAGGCTCCCGGCAATCGCTAAGGTGGCAGTTGTAATAATCAACAGATAAACAATCAATTCTGTATTACGAAAGGCCTTCATGGTTTTCTTACGCCAAACGGTCAAATAAATTACGAAATTAGCACCCGAAAGAATCATGAAAAACGTAAGAATCATTTCTATAGTCAAACTATCATAATACATAATGCTGGTATTTTTAGTGGAAAAACCACCCGTGGCTATGGTTGCGAAGGCGTAATTTATAGCATCCAGGAAAGTCATTCCGGCCATCCAGAGCAGCAATGCACAGATCGCTGTAAAAATTAAATAGATCTTCCATAAAGAAGTTGCTGTATCACGAATCCGCGGCATAACTCGGTCATTCATAGGACCAGGAACTTCGGCATTGAAAAGCAGAACCGATCCCATTCCGGTCTTCGGGAGCAATACGATAAAAAGAACGATGATTCCCATTCCACCGAGCCAATGGGTTAAGCTCCGCCATAAAAGGATGGATTGGGGCAATACCTCTACATCATTAATGACACTGGCACCGGTTGTTGTAAGCCCTGATACGGTCTCAAACACGGCGTCAATGTACGTGGGGACCACATTAGCAAACCAGTAAGGCAAGGCTCCCGTAAGGGAGGCGAGAATCCAAGCCCCGGCTACGGCTACAAAGGCTTCACGAACACCAATTTTTATGTCGGCTTTAGCATGACGTATAAGAACAAGCCCTGGAATTCCAGTTATAATTACAGCCAGCAAGAAGGAGTATATGCTCCATTCACCTAAAAATACTGCCAAAATCAAGGGGATACACATGGCACCCGCATATACAATCAGAAGCCTGCCAAGTAAACCTAGAATTACCGGAACGTTCATTTTATTTACTCTCCACTTTATTTTCAAATAATCGAACGACGGTAGGAACCGTATCGGCCAATGCAAAGATAACCACTCTATCTCCGGGCTTCAACATAGTATCTCCATTAGGGATGATTATTTCTTCATTGCGAACGATACTACCGATTAATGAATTTACTGGGAGTTTTGCATCTTTAAGTTTTTTGTTAGTCACTGGGCTGGAGGGCGGGATTATAATTTCCATAGCTTCCGCTTTAGCGCCCTCGAGAAGAGTGACAGAGACCACATCCGAGCGGCGAACATGGCGAATGATAACTCCGGCAGTGAGAATACGGGGTGAAAGGACAACATCGACCCCTACTTTTTCCATGAGGGAAATATAATCCGGACGGCCGACTCGGACAAACGTCCTCGGGGCACCCAAATGTTTAGCCAGTAAAGCAATCAGCAGATTGAGCTTATCATCATCTGTCAGACACATTACTGCGTCCGCTTCTCCCACTCCTTCTTCAGTTAATAGGTCAATATCTGTTCCTTCTCCACATAAAACCAATCCTTCATCCAGAGACTCCGCCAGTTCCTGACAACGCTCCATATCCTTATCTATGACCTTAACGGATATGTCGGCTTTCTCCAGTATCATAGCTAAATGCCGACCGATTCTACCTGCTCCGATAATCAAGACTCGTTCAACTTTAGATTTCCTGACAGTAAAGTGATCTTCAATCTTCTTAATTGAAGATAATTCCCCTAAAAAGAAGGCACAATCATTGGGTAAAAGCATATCTGAACCATGAGGTATAAGCATACGGTCATTTCTTAAAATACCCGCTACCAAGGTATTGGAGGGTAAAGTTAAATCATTTAACGTCGTGTTGATCAACCTCGAGTCAGAGGGGATTTTCACTTCAATCATCCTTACCCTATCCCCTGCAAAATCTTCTACATCTAAGGCTGAAGGGGTTAGAAGAATGCGTTTAATTTCAAGGGCAGTGACCATCTCGGGATTGATGGTTACGTCAATCCCTAAAGATTCATTGAACCGGATCTTATCCCTTTCAGCATATTCCTGATTTCTGACTCTGGCGATAGTTCGTTTAATCCCCACTCGCTTGGCCGCCATACAGGCAATCATATTAACCTCATCCATATCGGTTACAGCAATCATAAGATCAGCTTTGCGGACTTCAGGATCCAATAGCAATCTCGGGCTGGCACCGTTTCCGGAAATTGTCATCACATCTAAAGTATTTTGAACAATGGCTCTTCGTTCTTCATTCTCTTCAATGACAATAACCTCATGATCCTCTTGGGTTAAATACTGAGCCAAGCTGTAGCCAACTTTGCCGGCTCCGACGATTACCACACGCACAGATAATACCTCCATCACAAACCATATCTATTTCTTAGATTTTCTCTTCATATCATCATAGTACAAGGCTAAACTTCTATCAAGTTAAACCTCAAGTTAATTAGGAAAATTACCAAGGAGTGAATGTTTCCTTTCAATAGGTCATAAATATAATTGCAAAAAACTTCATTTTGGGGGAAGTATGCTAAAGAAAATAAAAAAAACTACTTGGTCTACTCTTCTGGTTTCCGGATCTACTGCAATTTTCGCTATCATATCCTTGATTAGCGTTTTTATCACTATCAATACATGGCAGACCCAAAGAGAATCAGCCCGACCTTACTTTGCCTTCAAGGAATCCCCAAGCATTCAACTGACCCACGAAATCAGTTTTGAATTTAAATTTATTAACGTGGGTACCCATCCCGCAACGGAACTTGCCAGCAAGACCTTGGTTTTTCATGAAAGCTTACAAGAACAGCCGATTTTAATCGACACTTATAGTGTGGTTAATGATATTCCCAGAGATACCGTAACTAGTCTTCTCTTGCATTTGGATCCTATTCAATTGGACCCTGCTATTCCCGAGCTACCTCCCCATTACATCGTCATTAATTTGGACTATAGTGATCCCATACTTAAGGAAGTTTATAATCAAATCCTCTTCATTAAATGGCCTGGAGTGAACCACGGACGTGTCCAGCCCCTGATTCATATGGAAGCAAGTGAAAAAATGAGAGTTATTCAATACATTCAGAATAGGGATCTTCTTTCTCTTCATTAGCCAAAAGACTGATATTTAATCCAGGATCCTTTAATGCTTGATTTTTACCCCGCATTTGGATTAAGATGTTCATCATGCAGGTATAATTCTTGTGAAGGGATCCTATTTTTTATGGAGCAAATCACTAAAATAAAATTAAAAATTCACCAATTCATTTATATTCTTCTTCCTATTCTGATTTCACAGGTCGCTCTGTTCTCCATGTCTTTTTTTGACACGGTGATGTCGGGACAAGCCAGCTCCGTCGATCTTGCGGGGGTTGCCATCGGTGCCAGTCTATGGGCACCCGTCAGCACCGGATTGGGTGGGATATTAATTGCTATAACGCCCATCGTCGGACATTTATTAGGAGCCAAGAGAAAGAACGATGTTCCTTTCAATGTCCTACAAGGAATCTATCTTGCACTGGCCATCGCTTTTCTCGTAATTCTTGCGGGAAGCATGAGTTTGGAAGGGCTGCTCTCTCTCATGAACCTGGAGCCCCAAGTGCGTTCTATAGCACGCGGGTTTCTTACGGCCATAGCTTTTGGCGTTCCTCCTTATTTTGTGTACCAAGTGTTGAGGGGCTTTATTGATGCGTTGGGATATACACGAATTACCATGCTGATTACTCTCCTTTCCCTGCCCGTTAATATCTGCCTCAACTATGTCCTTATCTTTGGCAAATTTGGTTTTCCAGCCTTTGGTGGTATAGGAGCCGGCATCGCTACTTCTATAGCTTATTATTGCTTGATGCTCATTGCCCTACTCATTATTCACCGTCATCCCTATTTTAAAGAATTTGCGATCTTCAAGCGCCTCCATCCACTCTCCTGGAAAACCTGGCTAAACCAATTGAAAATCGGAATACCCATTGGTTTTTCTATTTTCTTCGAGACCGGCATGTTTTGTGCAGTAACTTTGCTCATGAGCCGATTTAATACCATAACCATAGCCGCCCATCAAGGTGCCATGAATTTTGCCTCCATGATCTACATGATTCCTTTAAGCTTCTCTATGGCTTTAACGATTCTTGTCGGATTTGAAGTAGGCGCTCGCCGCTATCATGATGCCAAACAGTATTCCTTAATCGGGTTAGGTTTTTCCTTCTCCATAGCTCTTCTAACGGCTCTCCTTCTTTTTCTGTTCAAAGAGCAAGTGGCCGGACTCTATTCCAAGGAATGGGATGTGATCCTCCTTGCTAAACAGTTTCTCATTTACGCCATCTTCTTTCAGTTTTCCGATGCACTGGCAACACCCATTCAGGGGATTCTACGCGGTTATAAGGATGTCAACCTTCCTTTTATCACATCACTCATCTCCTATTGGTTCATTGCTCTGCCTATTGGTTACTTTTTGGCCGCCTACACCAGTTTCGGGGCTTTTGGTTTCTGGATTGGCCTAATTATTGGCATTACGACAAACGCTTGCTGCCTGCTACTTAGGTTAAGGTATATTTTGCGTCGACAACTTGCTGTTTAATCCAAATCACTTTCACACGAAAAATCCCCTTGAATCATGGCACTCCATAATCCAAGGGGATTCATTTTGCTATCAGATTTCCCGGTCGCGCGGCGAAGCTTTGACCGATTTAATCAATCTCTTCTCCGCTTGATAGGCGTTTTCTTAATTCTCCTACCATATTGGGCACATCAATTTGCATTGGGCAACGCTCTACACAGCGTCCGCAGCGCAGACAGGTGTGGATTTGGGGTGCAGTAGCCTCTAAGCCTCCTGAAGTAAAGACATTCCAGATGGTGCCGATACCGCCAAGATAGGTTTCTCCAAAGGTTCCTGCAGTGATTTGGAATACGGGACATTCATACATACACCCCCCGCAGCGCAGACAATGGGATGCTTGCTTAAAGTCATCATCCTCAGCCATCTTTTCCCGACCGTTATCAACGAAGATGACATAAAATTCTTTGGGACCGTGGGCACCGTAAGTGGTGACTTTTTCAATATCCCCCGTTTTACTTGGCCCAGTGACAATATTAACATAGGATGGGACACCATATTGTGCATACCGCCAGGTCACTTCAGCTACTTTCATCGCTTCCTGGAAAGTTGGAACTAATTTTTCAGTTCCTACAATCATAAGGTGGACCGGAGGAGCCGCTGTCGACAAGCGAACATTGCCTTCATTTTCAATGATAACAAATGCCCCGGTGTCGGCAGCCACCACATTGGCTGAACTAATGCCCACATCAGCGGTAAAATATTTTTCACGCATAAATTCCCGAACAATGCTCACCTCTTTGGCAATATCGGGCTCCACTTCTTTACCAAAGAATTGAGTAAAGATTTCAGCAACCTTTTCCCGGGGAACATGAATAGCCGGAGAAAGGATATGCATGGGGCGATCTTTTTTAAGTTGGAGGATGAATTCTCCAAGATCTGTTTCCCAGACCTCATTGCCTACTTCCTCTAGATACTCCCGAAGGTGGAGCTCTTCTCCTAACATGCTCTTGCCCTTGACAACGGTTTTCCCTTGACCAATAATTTCAGCGGCCATAACTAAGGCTTCATGCTTATCCTTGGCATAGAAAGCCTTCCCTTTATTGCGTTCAACCGCCTCCATGGCTTGAGCAAGGAGTTCTTTCCTCTGAGCAACAGAACGGCTTTTGATTTCCCGTACTTCTGCAGCAAGATCGGGGGTATGGGGAAAACGTGCCATGGTGCTATCCGTCGTTTCACGATAGGCTTTTACCGCCCGAGATATGGCTTTGCGAATATTCTCATCATGCTTGGCACGATCTATTTCTTTAGAGTACTCTTTAAATTCTTTTCTCATCCCACTATCCCCTTATATAAGAATTCAATCAAGTCGGCGATTCCTTCTTGGCCCTTTTTATCTATGGCACCTTTCAAGGAAGACAAGCAATAAGGACAAGAGGTTAGGATGAGGTCTGCACCCGTGTCTTGAAGTTCCACAACCCGTCTTTCCGCTATGGTATGAGAAAGCTCAGGGAACATGAATTTATTAGGACCGCCGCAGCAGGTCGTCCATGCACGGTTCCGCATAGGTTCTTTGAACTCAATCCCCATTGCATTTAATATCTCCCGTATCTCTTCAGTAACCCCCAGATCACGAGCAAGTCGGCAGGAGTCATGAATCACAACGGATTGATTGGTATCTATTTTTGGTAATTTGTGCCTTTGTTCCCATACCAGTTCAACAAAAGTTTTAACTTCGAACTCGTGATGAACCCCAAATTTGGGGTACATTAGTTTGATGACTTCAGCAGCGTGAGGAGAAAGACAAACAATAGTCTTGGCCTGGGTCCCTTTAAGGACTTTAGTGACCTTTTGGGCATAGGTGGCAAAATCATCCCAATATCCCAATTCATACAGCAAAGCCCCGCTATAGAGTTCGTCTTCACCTGAATAACATAATTCATAGCCTAAGCTTTGGAGAATCCGTGCGGCTTTTAAGGAGACTTGATTAAACCGTTCTTTGTCCGAGGCCAGTACCGAGGCATAGATTTTCTCGGGAGCAATACCCGTCTTTTCGACGATGTTCCGTACACCCATCAACATAGAAAAGCTTGCGCTGTTAGGATCCATCACCGTCATGGTTTTCACCAGTGAGTCAATGAAGGGAAGAAGTTGATACTCACCGCCGGTATAAAAAAGCAGCTCCCCTGTCTTGGGTAAATTAAGTTCCTTTGCCCAGGAAGAAACTTCGCTTCCCTTAAGGGCTAAAGGATTGCCGTATTTCACAATATTACCGCGAATTAATTCTAATACAGGTGGCATCTTGCGCTCCACCGTTGTTGGCATATCAATAGGATTGGTTGCCACTATAATCCACCGCCTTCTCGACTGATCGTATAATTATAGATTACTTAAAACAAGATGACCTTGTAAACACAAATTCTCTATGTATTATGTATTATTGAAAAGCATGAGGCAATATTAGCTACACAATTTCATAGAGAACTGATACAAAGAGAATTATACTATAGCTCATTCTCTTTTTTCAACTAAATAAAGTATAGCTTATTTTTTTAATGTACATCATACTTCGGAAGCAACTATGGCTCTGATAATGGAATTGGCTAAAACTCCGGCTCCAAAACCATTATCAATGTTTACCACACCTATTCCGGCTGAACAGCTATTCAACATAGCCAGTAAAGCGGCTAACCCTCCAAAACTAGCTCCATAGCCGACACTGGTAGGGACGGCAATCACTGGTTTATCGGTTAATCCACCCACAACGCTGGCTAATGCCCCTTCCATACCTGCGACGACAATAAGAACCTGTGCGTCATTCAGTTTATCCTTATTATCTAAAAGTCGATGAATTCCCGCCACACCTACGTCGTACAATCGCTCTACCTGACACCCCATTATTTCTGCCGTGATTGCGGCTTCCTCCGCTACCGGTAAATCCGCTGTCCCGGCACTTAGGATCAGAACTCTCCCTCTCTTAAGGATCGGTTCTTTAAGAACTGTAATAACACGGGCCAGTTCGGAATAGGAAGCCTCAGGGATGTGGGCCTGTACTGCTTCATAGACCTCCGGAGTTGCCCGAGTCGCCAAGATATTGTGACCGTGTTTTAAAAGGTTGGTTAATATTTCAATAATATGTTCTTTCGCTTTCCCCTGACAAAAAACGACTTCGGGAAACCCATTGCGAAGAGCCCGATGATGATCCACTTTGGCAAAACCCAAATCTTCATAGGGTAGATTTTTAAGCTCTAGGAATGCACTATCGCAGGATATCTTACCATCCTTTACTCCCTGGAGTAATGCTCTCAATTGTTCTTCGTTCATCCCTTACCTCCATGACCAATGATGGTAAATTATAGCACATTTAGACGGTGATTAAAAATTAAAAAAATAGAAGAGGCGGCTCATCGTGTGAACCGCCCCTTCTGACAAGTCCCAGGGAATATTACAAACCCGCTTCCAGTTCTTCAATCATCGTTTTTGTCCCGTTGCCGTTTTTTGTATTCTCTCAACAGTTTAAATTATAACTAATAAATCGCTACTGGCCCATGAGGACCAGCAATAATTTCGATTTTTGTTTCAAAAATATCTGTCAAAACTTCTGGGTCCATCACCTCTTCTACTGTTCCAAAAGCGGCAATTCTTCCATCTTTCATAGCACAAATTCGATCAGAATATTTGGCTGCGAAATTTATATCATGGAGAACAGTCAGAATTGTTCTGCCAAATTCATTAGCAGCATGCCGCAAATGCTCCATCATTTGAACAGAACGAGCAACATCGAGATTGTTCAGCGGCTCATCCAAAAGTACATATTCAGTCTCTTGGCACAAAACCATTGCTACATAGGCCCTTTGCCTTTGACCACCAGAAAGTTCATCTAAATATCTATTTTCCAGATCAGTCAAACCTAAAAAATCGATATATTTAGAAATAATAGCCTCATCTTCTTTAGTTGTTCTTCCCTTTGAATAAGGAAAACGTCCAAATCCAGCTAATTGTCTAACTGTAAGCCTCGTTACAAAATGATTTTCTTGTCGCAAAATAGTCAGAATTCTTGCCAAGTCTTTTGATTTAGATTCAGAAACATCCATATTCGCCACCTTAATTTGGCCTTCATCCATATTCAAAAGTCTTCCAATCATTAAAAGTGTCGTAGACTTTCCGGCACCATTGGGTCCAATTAAAGAAGTAAGACCAGCTTTTGGTATCTTAATATTCAAAGGTCCTATTTCCACCTCACCAGTATACACCTTTTTAACATTAGCAATCTCGATCATAAAGTTCCCTTCCTTAAAATTACAATTAAAAATGTTATTCCACCAAACATTTCGATAATAACTGAAACTACACCTTGAGCATTAAATACATGATACATAAAAAAGTAGGCACCTGTTATTATCAAAAATCCTATAGCAAAAGCCATTGGAAAAATATATCTATGATCATAAGTTGGTGCCGCTTGATAACACAAGGTTGCCACTAAAAATCCATAGAAAGTAAGTGGTCCAACCAAAGCCGTTGATATTGACATCAAAACAGCAACTAATATAAGAGTATAAATTACGCTAAATTGATGATTAACTCCCAAAGAAGTACAGGCATTCTTGCCAAGCGACACTACATTTAAATTCTTAGAATAAGCAAGAAGAAGTAATGCTGCAATGATGACAATGGGAATTGCAACAGGAAAGTATCCGGAATCCGCATTATTTACAGAACCAAACAATCTGGCCTGTAAAATATCAAACTCAGACGGCGCAAGAAGTCTTCTCATAAAAGTTGATAAAGACCTCAACCCAGTTCCAATAATAACCCCAACCAAAAGCATAAGTTGTAAATTTCCATACTTTCCGGAAAGCAACCATCCATAAAGTATCAAACACATCAAAACCATAGCAATAACTTGAAATACAAATGAGCCAACACCATTAAAACCTATAAATATACTAGCACCAAAAAAGAACATGGTACTCGTATGAATTGTTGAGTAAAGTGCTTCAAAACCTAAAAGTGAAGGAGTTATAATCCTATTATTCGTAATCGATTGGAAAGCAACGGTCGACAAACTCTGACAAATTGCAGGAATAACCATGGCAACAAGAGCTACCATCCTTCTTTTAACAACTGGGATAAAAGAAGGGGAATCTACTGGAACTGGATTGTTATAAACCAAAAGACCATAGGAAGAAAGAACGCCCAAAGCAATCAATGTTATCAGCAAAATCCAATAACGTTTTTCTTCTTTCTTAGAACGAAAAGCTCTAGCTGATCTATCTTCATTATGAAGGCTAGAATCGATTACGATATTTTCCTTACTACTATATACTAATTGGCTCATCTTAGCCTCCTTTGTCTCAATAAGATAACAATAAATAGGACTGCCCCCACTGTTCCAAGTATCAAAGAGACAGGTACTTCGAAAGGCATGATAATTGTTCGAGAAATTATGTCGCAAAGTGTTATAGTACCCATTCCCAACACACATACCCAAGGCAGATTACTCCTGAGATCATCGCCTCTATACATTGAAACAATATTGGGGACAATTAAACCTAAAAAAGGTAAATTGCCAATAACAGCTGCAACAATTCCAACGGCAAAAGAAATAAGGGCAGTACCAAGAAGAACTATCTTATTATAATTTAAGCCAAGACTTGTTGTAACATCTTCCCCCAGTCCGGCTAAAGTCAATCGATCAGCATAGATAAAAATAAGAACAGTAGCTATAACAACCAGCCATAAATATTCATATCTGCCAATTTGAACCGATGCAAAAGAACCTACAAACCAAGTTTCAATATTTTGCGTCATTTGAAAAACCAGGCCAATAAAAGTGGAAATTGCCGAAATAACCGCTCCAAGCATCATCCCAATAATCGGGACAATTAAAGACGAACGAAGTTTAACTCTTCTCAAAAACAAAAAGAAAATCATAGTTCCTACAAAAGAAAAAATGATGGCACCAGTCATTCTTAGAACTAAAGTTGGTGCAGGAAAAAACAAATAAACAAAAACAAGTCCCAAACCTGCCCATTCAACAGTTCCTGTTGTGGTGGGTTCCACTAAACGATTCTGCGTAACAAGTTGCATTGCGAGTCCTGACATTGACATTGCAGCTCCAGTAAGCATTAGGGCCGCTGTTCTTGGAACACGAGTTATGAAAAACATGTCCATTCCATCTACTTGTCCTTGTATATCATAAACTCCAGTAAACAGTGATAAAATACCTGCAATGACAACAACCAGAATCGCTAATGTAAAAGGTTTTGTCCATATTTTATTGTGATTATAACGCTGAGGCTGAGAATACTCAGCCCCAGCCATTTTTTGTATTACATTTTCCGGCACTATGTTCTACTCCTTATACTAACTACTTAGCTAAAGCATTGGCGAGCTTTTCAAATAATTCTAGATAAGTTTGTATTGATTCATTTGTGTAAGTATCTGCTGGTGCATAAACTATCCGTCCTCCAGAAACAGCAGTTGTGTTTTTAAGAGCAGGTGAATTATCGATAACATCCTGAGCCGGAACTGCATCCGTTGTAGAGGATACTGCAGCATCACGATCTAGTACAAAAATCCAATCAGGATTACTTTGGGCAATAGCTTCAACAGAAATATCATCACCTTGGTGATCTGAGGAAGCACCGTCAATTTTTAATGCCGGAATCCATCCAAAAATTTCATACATTGGTCCCCAAACACGTCCGGAATGAGGAGCTGAAAAACCAATATTTCCACCGGAAACCACAACACTCATAACAGTATCCGTTCCATTATAGGCAGACTTAGCATCTTTGATAGCTTGATCAAAATCAGCTGCCAATTGTTCAGCCTCTTTATTTTTATCAAAAATTTGTCCCAAAGCGATTGTAGAGTTTTTAAGTCCATTGACTAAGTTTTCTCCAGGTGTATCCGCTTTCTCAGAAACATCAAAATTAAGATCAATAACAGCTGCATTTGGCACTATCTTTTTTATATCTTCATAAAAGCTAGCAAATCTTTGACCAATAATGACAAGTTCAGGGTCTACAGCTGCTATAATCTCAAGATTTGGTTCACGATGATTTCCTATGTCTTGAACTGACTCATCCTTTACATAGGGTGAATCCGCAGGCATTACAGGCTTTGGAACAGCCGCTAATTCAATTCCCCAATCAGCTAAAGTTTCAAAAGTTCTATTGTCCAAAGCAACTACATTCTTTGGATTTACAGGAACAGCAACAGTTCCGTGAACATCAGTGATTTCAACCGTTGAAGCTTCGCTTACTTGATCATTGGTTTGAGGTTTGACAGCTTGATTAGTTGAATTTGTGCAGGCTGTCAGCATCAAAGCAAAAGTTACCATAATAACAGCTGATTTAAAAAATTTAATTTTTCTCATACATCTCTCTCCTTTATATACAAACATTATAGACAAGCAAATTATTGAATTGATGAAATCAATACCTATGTAATCCTTTTTGCACTTGCTGAGGCTACACAGTTCCACCTCCTATCTAAGACTTTTTTACCGGCGTTAATGGCTCAAATTTTTTCTGGCGAATAGCTCACTTTTTTCTTGACGTTCGCAATTAGAATTTGGTATATTCAAAGAAGTGAGTGATAATAATTATCATTGTCATTAACGCTTGATTAAGACTATATCATCCCCCCTCTGCAAAAATCTTAACTAAATTTGTTTTCGGCAGGTGAAGTTATGCACTTACCTGATGGGAATTACACTATGTAAAGGAGGCGCCCATGGACAAAAAAAGAACTATAAACTCATCCGTTTATAGTCCTCATGTTAAAAAAGCCATCGATTTTACTTTTCAATACCTCAACGAAGAATTAAGCCTGAAAAGGATCACTGAGTATCTCAATATCAACAAATCCTATTTTTGTAAACTGTTTAAACATCATATGGGTATAACCTACACCAAATTCGTCAACGAGCTGCGCATTGAAAAGAGCAAAAAACTGTTGTTGGAAACGGACTTATCTATTCTCGATATCGCCCTTTCTCTGGGATACAATAACCCTAATTATTTTATCAAAGCGTTTAAGGAGCAATTAGGAACCACTCCCCTTAAGTATCGCAAAGAAATGGAAGGCTAAACTCGAAAACGATAGCCTGCTCCCCATACGGTTTCAATATATTGTGGCTTGGAGGGATCTATCTCTGTCTTCTCTCGAATCCGAGCAATATGCACAGTAACGGTTGCGGAATCCCCTAGAGATTCCAATCCCCAGATCCGTTCAAAGAGCTCTTCTCTGCCAAAAACTCGGTTTGGGTTTTGAGCTAAATACAGCAATAAATCAAATTCTTTCTGAGCCAGGTTAACTTCTTGATTATTAACAAAGACTCTTCGCGAGTCTTTTTCAATTTTTAGTCCTCGAATCGTGATGGACTGACGCTTTTTCATACCTGCATTAAAGCGCTGTTTAAGACGCTCATAGTTTTCAATATGGGCTTTTACCCGAGCGACCAACTCCCCGGGGCTAAAGGGCTTAGTAATATAATCGTCGGCCCCCAAACTCAAGCCCTTAATCTTATCGATCTCCTCCTTCTTGGCTGAGACCAGGAGAACAGGAATATCCTTATCCTCTTTCATACTCTTGAGGATTTCCAATCCATCTAAGCCGGGCAGCATGATATCGAGAATGATTAAGTCGAATTCACTGTTCTGTATCGCTCTCAACCCCTCCACTCCGTCTGTGGAGAGAGTGACATCAAAACCCGCTACCTCCAGATAATCTCTTTCGAGCTCAGCAATACTGGAGTCATCCTCGACAATTAAAATGTGTTTCATAGTTTGCCCTCCTTTTGGGAATTTTCGATGATGCCAATAGCAGCTCACTACTGACCCCGGGGAAGTGAGATAAGAACACTGGTCCCTTTACTCTCCCGGCTTACAGCCCATATCCTGCCTTCATGTCCTTCCACAATCTGTTTGGCTATGGCTAGACCTAAGCCGCTGCCTTTAATTTCACTCCGGGCAGTATCCGATCGATAAAATCGCTCGAAGATCTGAGTTACATCCTTTTCCGGTATGCCGCTGCCATTATCCTTAATCTCAATGATGATACTGGAATAGGTTTCGCGTAAGGATAGTGTTATGATCCCCTCTGTTTTATCCATATACTTGCGAGAATTATCGATAATATTCATAATGACTCGCATCATTCGTTCACGATCCAAAGGAATTTCCTGAACAGTGTTAAGCTCACTTTCAAAGAGAACTTTAATCCCGTTTCTTTCCATTTCCGGTTCTATTTCCTGGATTCCGTCATATAAGAATTCTTTGATGTTGGTTTTTTCAAAACTAAAGGGTATTTGGTTAAGATCTAATTTAGCATAGAGGAGCAAATCGTCGATCATGGTATCCACTTGCTCTGCTTTACGGTATATTGTTTTTAAATATTTTTCTTTCTTCTCAGGCGAATTGGCGATACCGTCCAATAACCCTTCCACATATCCTTTGATGGAAGTCACTGGGGTCTTTAGATCATGTGAAATGCTGGATATAAGCATCTTGCGATTATCCTCATACCTGAGCTGGGTATGCACAGAATCCTTTAACTGAATACGCATTCGCTCAAGGTCACGGCAGAGTTCACGAACCTCTTGGTCTCCTTCTTCCACGATTTCAGAGTCAAGATTGCCTAATGTAATTTCCATGGCTGCCTTCTGGAGATTATGGAGAGGAGAAAGAATTCTTAAAGAAAAATAGTAGGAGGAAATAGCATTAGCCCCGATAAAGGACAATAAGAACACTAGTCCACTAAAGAATAAAAAATTCGTTGTATTAAATGAGGCTGGATTTATAGGCACAAGCAAATAGAGGGTCGTTTTGTTCCCTTCCCCTGTCTCTCCACGAGATACATCAAACATCTGAACAGTGTAAGATTGGTTACCAAAGTCCACCTGGGCACCACGGAATTGCACCGTTGCTTTTTTCAGCTTGACCACATCAATAGCCGTTAAGTTGCGAGAGGAAAAAAGAACATTTTCTCCTTGAAGTACCACTACTTCACCATTTAGGATCTCCATCCGTGCTTGGAGTTCCTTTTGGAAGGAAATATCTTCAATTTTCTCAGGATATTGGCGAAGAACACTATTTTCACTGCCAACTAATTCCATGGTCAACCGGGCAACTTCTTGAGTATTGCGAAACACTTGCTCTGTATCCGATAGTTTACCGGCAACAAAAATATAAGCCATAGCAGTAATAACCGTAATCACCACCGGGAGGATTACGGTTAAAGCATTGGCTGAAATGAGTCGTCCTTTCAGATTCATTCTGTCACCCTAAAATTCCTTTTTATCGAAAAGATAATAAGCTCCTGTGAAAAACAGGATGGCATATCCCAACATCAATAAGAATTCCCTCAATATCTTCATAAAGGGAAAAGAATTGGCCAGCCAAAGGTTATACCAATCAAAGTAAGATGTAAGGAGAATTCCGGAATATTGAGAAAAAAACATTCCCAGACCTTTAAAAAGAATAAAACATAAAATAGATACAAAGAAAACAGAAATACCACTTTTAAGTATATTAGCAAGGAGTACAATTCCCAATGCCATCACAAACAAAGGGATAAAACTCACTGCATAGGAAAGAATGCCTTGAAATATCCCTTTAAGAGTCATAGAGTCGCCATCAAAAACAAGTCCTGCCAATAAGGAAAAGACAAGTAACAGAGCCAGATTGGCTAAAATAAAGATACCGATGGCTGATACCTTAGCTGAAAACAGCTTAAAACGGCTCACAGGCCTTGTCAAGGTTATGCGCATTGTATTCTGAGCAAATTCCCCCGAGAAGCTGTCGATAGCCACCAAGGCTGCAAATAGCGGGAGAAGAGTATTAATAGCCACCGACAAGACCAGCATCGAAAAATCAGCACTTCCTGCCCCACGGATACCAAATCCTAAGCGTACTCCCATGACCAAGAGCTGCCCTACGACAATCACCAACAAAGAAAGAACGACGGCTACGACGACTTTCTTCTTTTTACGTAATTTCTCAAGCTCGTTGATTAATGCTGCTTGAAACACGACCATTGCGTTCTACCTCACTCACAAAGTAATTCTCTAGGGTGGCATAATTCTTCAGAATGTCCTCAGTTGTTTGCACATTGAGAAGCATTCCATTATAAATAACGCCAATTTTATTGCATGTTAATTCCACATCGTGAATTAAATGACTGGAGATAAAAAAGGTGGTCTGCTCCTGCTCGGCCAAATGTAAAATCAGCTTGCGGATATCTATCATTCCCTCTACATCAAGACCGTTCAAGGGTTCATCCAGAATGACCACTTTGGGTCGGGAAAGAATAGCTGCCGAGAGACCTAGGCGTTGTTTCATTCCCAGGGAAAACCGCTTAGGCTTCTCATTTTTATAGCGGAGCATTCCGGTTAATTCCAGGACTTCTTCGATTCTTTTCCCATCCACATCCTGATAAAACCGGGCAAGTTGTCTTAGATTATCATAAGCACTAAGATAGGGATAGGTTTCCGGTATTTCAATGATACAGCCCACATGAGCCATTGCTTTCTCATACTCTTCCAGTATACTGTGACCAAATATCTTAACATCGCCCCGGTCCGGAGCAATCAATCCTGTCATAATTTTCATGGCCGTGGTCTTCCCTGCCCCATTCGGACCGAGAAAACCGAAAATCTCACCTTGATAGATATCCAGATTTAAATCGTTGATACCACGACCATTCTTATAAAGCTTCGTGAGATTATTGATCTCAATGACTTTTTCCATGTCATAACCTCCAGATGAAGTCCATAAAGGAGCTGCCGGAGTTGGCTCCGGCAGCTAACCTATTCTGTTCTAACTATTCTAAGACCGGATTAAAGGTTGAGTCAAACATGAGGTCCATGCCTATATAATCAGAATTGATATAAAAATTCACTTTACCCATATAATCATCAAGATAAATATGCCCTTCTTTATTGCTTCCGTCACCTGCGGCGGTCTCAAAACGTGCATCACGCATATCTTTGCTTAAGAACGTAGCGTTAAAGCTAAACTCTTCGCTCTTACCGGCCGTGCCGACGTAGTTCGGTTTATACACTTCTTGGTAACGGCCTGTGAGGCCATTTTGATCAATATGGGTTATCTCCAAGATTCTCTCCCCAGCTTTAACCAGTTGACCATCTTTTTCTGTTACAATGTTGTTCTTAAAAGTACCTACAAACTTCTGAGGATTGTTTACCACATTGCGATCCTTAACGATTTCTTTAACTACTTCTTTACCGTTAAGATCCGGTTTCGTGACGACAGTAGAATTAGTATCTTTAATATTGCCCAGAATTTCAATAGTCAACTCGTGTACTTGACCATTAGGATCTTTACCCGTTATTGTGGCAAGGGCCAGAATATTCTCTAAAGCACCCTCTTTGTTAACAAAGGCGGAACCCGTCACTTCTTTCACGGCAATATCTTGAGTAAGGTTGGGCCAGCCAGTCTTAATTCTTGAATCATGGAATTCCTGCTTTAAGACAAAAGAGGATACCGCATTGATCAAGGTAGGGATTTGCATTTCCGAAAGGGAGCCTGACAGCTCTTTCGACCCATCGGGATTTTCCTTAACAATCACATGGTCTTTCAGACTTCCGACGACAGCATCAACGATCCGTTCCACATCTTCAAACTCATCTTCTGCAAAGGGATTATCAAAGACATGAAACTCTCGTCCTTCCGGATATTCCCCCACATAGATCTTATCACTATCGCTACCTTTACGAATGGTGGTATTGGTGTCATTGTAATAATAATAGGTGGATACCTGTCCTTGGGAGTTCTCAGAGGTATTTGAGGTTTCCTTAGCCTTCTTTACTCGGTCAAATTTATCCACCGCACTGTTGGATTCCAGGACCTTTCCATTAGCTTTAAGTACTGCTGTCATTTCCATGGTATAACTGTCATATTCACTGCTGGCCTTTTCCGCAGTAATTTTAATACCGTCTTTGAGTTGATCATAACCGCTTTTGCTGACGATATCGGCAAAGGCTGTGGTGGCAAAGAGCAAAGCACCCACCGTAAAGCCTGCGATAATCGCCGTTTTCTTTTTTAATTTCAAATCGATTCACTCCTTTTTATATTACGGAAGCTTCCTTTAGCTTTATTCTAACCTTTGCGTCTTGATTTTTCGTAAACAGATTCTAAATAAAGTATAAACTAAATCTTAGAATTAATAAACTTGCTCAAAAATGGAGTCTTTTTCACGGTAGAGAGAAGTATCTTAAGTCCAAAGTAATAAAGAAAACCCGGCTTCGCCGTGCCTGAGACACATGCTCGCAAATGAGGCGAAGTCGCTGGTTGCCCTTATGCTTAGAAAGTATATAACGCAAGTTTATACTTTCTGACAGTAAAAAGTAAAGCCGGAAAGAATCCGGCTAAATACTAAAGCGATATTGAATTACTTTTGCCTTAACTAAAGCTTTATATAGAATTAACACTAGGGGAGCCAAGAAAACACCTAAAACTCCCATCACTTTAAAACCGACCCATATAGAAATCAAAGTGGATAAAGGGCCGAGGCCAATTCTCTCTCCAAGTATTTTTGGTTCAATAATCTTGCGGAATACTGTGATAATGACAAAGAGAAGAATGAGGCCAATGCCACTGAAAATATCTCCCAGTGTAATCAAAACTATTCCCCATGGGACGAGAACGGAGCCTGTGCCGAGAATGGGCAGAATATCGACAATTACAATCAAAAGGGCTAATACCAATGCATAACGCATGCCTAAAATCAGCAACCCTCCAAGACTAACAAAATAGGTAAGGGTACTTAAAATCACTTGAGCTTTTAAAAAACCAATGGTTGCATTGCGTAAATCTGCGAGTACTGCAATGACTTTGGGCTTTGATTCATCTTTAAAATAAGAAAAAAAGCGTTGATTCATCGTCGTGAGATTCAAATTAATCATGTAAAGAGCAATAAAAAAGATCAGTAAAGTGATGAAAAAGATAGGAATAGACGCCGTAATGGATATGGTTTGAGCGCCCCAGGTAGCAAGCAAATTGACAGTGGATAATTCATTGACAAAACTAGTAATCGCCTGATTAATCTGAGAACCCAATTCCGGAGGAAACACTAAAATGATTTCATTGATGCGCTGATTAGCATCATTAAACCAAAGTTGGATATTAGGAATATTGCGTTGAATAAACTTAATTAATTCATAGGCCTCGGTAATAATCTTCGTGATTAAAAAAAAGGAAAGAAGAAGAAATCCTCCCAAAAACATAAAATAGGAAATATTAGCAGCAATAGGCCTGTTAATTCTAGGCCATCTCATGAGATATTGATTAAAGGGCTCCAAGAGCAAGGCGAAAAGCAAAGCAAAGATAAAGGGAGTAAAATATGGCAAGGTATAATAAATCAGAGCAGGTATTAAAACAAAGGCTATTATAACAAGAAGCGTTACCGCGACTTTCTTAGCAAACTCTTTCATGTAAAGGCACTCTCTCCTATCTGCGAAAAATGTTTTTATTACTCATTTTAGGGTATATGCGCTTCTTTTGCAATGAAATAACAAGAAGGTTATAATAAGTTAACTTAATATTTACGTAAAAGGAGTCATGTATGATCATCGAAACCAACAATCAAAACCTTTCTGAAATTAAAAACCCGGAGTTTTATCAGTATGCTCAGATTTATGCCCGAGTCTATAACCATTTTATTGACCAAATCAAGCAAACGGGCATGGCTTTGGATGAAAATCTCGAGGAAGAGACCATGAAAAAACTGGAAAGACTTAGACAATTACAAGGGACTTTTAGAAATTCTGATAAAAGTATCATCAACACCTGGATCTCCTCAGCTTGTGAAGCCTGTCAAAAAGGTGTAGGCACAGTGACGATGTATATCTCTCTGATGTGTCACCGAAATTGTTATTTTTGCTTTAATCCAAATCAAGAGGATTATGAACATTACACTCATAACAAAAGAGACTTAATAAGTGAACTCTCTCAGCTTATAAAGCAAGGTCCTAAACTAACCCATCTTGCTTTAACAGGAGGAGAACCCTTGCTGCATAAAAAAGAAATGCTGGATTTCTTCCGTTTAGCCAAAGAAAAGTCCCCCAAAACTCATACCCGTCTCTATACTTCCGGAGATTTTCTCGACCGGGAAATTCTCCAAGACCTCAAAGAAGCTGGTCTCCATGAAATTCGCTTTAGCATTAAAATGGAAGATCCTCAACACATTAAAAAGGAAGTCTATGAGAGAATTGCCTTGAGCAAGGAATACATACCCGATGTCATGGTAGAAATGCCTGTTTTGCCTGGAAGTCTTGCCGAAATGAAAGAAGTCCTCCTTGAACTCAATCGCATTGGCATCTCCGGAATTAACTTACTGGAGTTTTGCTTTCCTTTTAACAATGCCGGTGAGTTTATAAAGCGGGGCTATAAAGTAAAAAATCCACCTTTTAAAGTCCTTTATGACTATTGGTATGCCGGTGGACTTCCGATCTCGCGCAGCGAACAGGAATGTCTGGACTTAATAGCCTTTGCACTGGAGGAAAAGCTGAAGCTTGGCGTTCATTACTGTTCCTTAGAGAATAAACAAACGGGACAAATCTATCAGCAAAATTATGGACAAAAGGTATCCCCGCTTATGTTCTTTTCCCCAAAGGACTATTTCTTTAAATCGGCAAAAGTCTTTGGCGAGGATATTCATAAAGTTAAAAAAGTATTCAAAAAGAAAAATGTGACTCACTATCAGGTCAATATAGATTATAATTATCTTGAATTCCATGTCAGTCAGATCAAACTCCTAAAGGATCTTGATATTGAGATCGGCATCTCTTCAAATGTCATGGAAATACGAGAAGATGGCAAATACCTGCGGGAGTTAAAAATCGATAGGACCTATCCCAAGGAGTTTGACTTAAAAAAGGATATCTAACTACTTTTAAAAAGCTCCCTATGTTTTAACATAGGGAGCTTTCGCTTGTTTATTTGGTTGATATTTTCCCCCGCTTCCCAGAACGGTGTTCTTTCCGTTGATTCTCACCTATTACCTTACCGAAAGATAATCTCTGCAAAGGTATTAATATTTTTAAGACATTTTCAATTTTATGTAATAGGGGCAGTTCTCTTTGTGTTACCAGTGAAATAGCGACCCCACTTTGCCCTGCTCGTCCACTTCTCCCCACCCGATGCAGATAAAGTTGGGGATCCTCAGGAATATCGAGATTGAAGATATGGGTAATATTCTTAATATCAAGACCTCTGGCTGCTAGATCAGAGGCTACCAGTAAGGGAATCTTTCCCGTGCGGAAATCCTCCATAGCTTTGCGACGTCTCTCCTTTTGAGAATATCCTGATATAGCTTCAGCATCTAAACCATGATATTTAAGCCTTTCTACTGTTTTCTCTATTTCTTCAGTTTTATTGACAAAAATTAAAGCCCGTGCTGGTTCCAGATGTCGGACTAATTTACGCAAAAGTTCAAGCTTATCTCGTTGCTCACACATAAAGTGTTGATGAGTAATTGTCGGCACAACCGCGGCTTTCATGGTAACCCTCTGGACCTCCGGATCTTTAAGAAAGCCCGACGCCCGCTCTATGGTTTCTTGGGATAAAGTAGCCGAAAACAAAAGAATCTGGCTGTCCTTATAGGTCGTCTTGAGCACGGCCTTAACTGTCTGGATATTCTTCTCATCAAGCAACTGATCTGCTTCATCGAGTACAATAGTCTTCAGGGACTGGGGGGATATCTTTCTTTTCTGGATAAGCTCTAAGATACGACCGGCAGAACCAACAATAATATGGGGTTTCTCTTTTAGTTTTTCAATTTGTCGCGTGATGTTAACATTACCAATAATCGCTGCAGAGGTAATCGTTGCAGTTAAATGCTGAGATAAGCTTTGGATTTGACGATGAACTTGTAAGGCAAGTTCATGAGTAGGGGTAAGAATTAATGCCTGATTTTCTCTCTTGGGCAGATCGATTTTCTGAAAGATGGGTAGAAGATAGGCTAATGTCTTCCCAGACCCGGTTTCGGATTGGCCTGCAACATCTCGATTACTTAGGATGAGAGGTATTGCAGCTTTTTGGATCTCTGTAGGCTGTGCTATTCCCTCTTTTTCAAGAGCTTCCAAAAGCTCTGCGTGGATTCCTAATTGTTTAAAGGATTGTGATGTTTCCATATGAGTTATATCCTCTTCTTTTATTCATTAACCTGACTTCGCACTAAACCACTGCCAATGGTGCTAATATGATTCATTATAACCTGTTTTATGTACAAATGGTAATCTGAGTGAGTTTTTCGATCAAGAATCAGACTGAATTACTGTTACAGATTGAGGGATTTTAATGCGGCTGGCTGCAATCAGATTGAGTGCGGCAATAAAAGCTCCAGCTATGAATACATATTCATAGCCCCAAGCAGCCCATAGCAAACCACCTAGCCAAGGGATGAACATGGCAAGTGCATGATCCAATGTAGTCCCCATGGATAGTGATGGAGAAACATCCTCAGGCGCTATCGCTATTCGGCGCAAATAGGTTGCTCGAGCCATTGTTGATGCCATAAGCATTTGATCCATTATATAACAGGCAAAAATAAAGATAATCGCTAGCTCTCCTCGGCCTATTCCTTCAAAGAACTCTTTAGAAAATGCATAACCGAGACATACAAAGATTAAAATGATAGCTTCCCCTGCTAAAACGAAACGCTCTCCAAGTTTATCAATTAGGTAGCCTACGAAAGGTTTAAAGAAAATACTGGCTGCAGCAATAATAAAGCCTAGAGTTGCAAAAGTACTAACACCTTGATTAAAGATTTTAATAAGAACCCAAGGAGCAAAAGTAAGAAAGATTTGCTTCCTTGCCCCATATAAAATGTTTAATACATAAAAGAGGGTGTATTCTTTTTTTAGGATGAGTTTATACCCCTTAGCCTTCTTAGGTTTATTGGGTACCATCAGAATCAGTAAACATCCAGCCAATAAAAAAGTAATCGCTCCAATAAGAAAGATCATTTGGTAATTCACTTTAATATTCTTAAAGATCAATGCGAAGGTTAAATTAGCCAGGAGAAATACAAAGGTATTCGCCCCATTGATCTGACCCAGCCTTTTACCCATATTGGCTTGATCCGAAAGGTTCATAGCAATGCTGTTAGAGATTGGCATATAAAGATGCTGACCCATACTAAATATAAGAAGCCAAAGAACCATGCCATTAAAATCAGCTGCCAAGAATCCCATGCCCATCATGCCAAAGGCCGCTAAGGCGTTAGCGACTACTGCAATTCTCACATCCCCCAGAAAAAGCAAAAGTGTCGAAACAAAAACTACAGCAAAACCTGGAAATTCCCGAGGAATTTCTAGGATGGTCCTTTCGGAAACAGTTAATCGAAAACTGTCATTTAGGAAATTATTAAAAAATGAGGTATCTATACTTTGAGTGATTCCCAGCAAAGCACTAGCCAATAGAAACAGTGTAAAGTCTCTCTTCTTCATCCTAATCCCTCTACTGCCCCCTCCGCCAAACCCTTGGCTCTTGTGTGTAAATCTACGCTTACGGGTCATTTCAATCATTATTTTCCGGGTAAATGTGATCCGCTTCAAAAAGAATATCCTTATTATAGATTAAACCAGCCCTTCATTCCAGCAAAAAATATTGACAACATTAAGATATCTCTTTGAACTTTTCCAGGGTAGTACTAACACAATAGAATCTCACTAGACGGAAAAAGCGGAGCAGGTCGATCCCATAATCGATTTGCTCCGCTTTTTATCTTAGTTCATGGTTAAGAGTTAAAATTCTTAGCAATAACGGATTTTATCGCCATCCAATCCACATCAGCCGGCAAAGCATCTTTAATTGGTCGCAACTTTTCTATTCCTAGTGTCTGAATTACGGTTAATATAAGCTGTTCCTGATCATCGGAAATAAAGTCGCTCCAGGAAATTTGGTGCCCTTCCTTAAAAGCCCGAAGAATATGATCCTGAATGGTGATCAGCTTATAATTTCTAAGCCTTGCAATCTCTTCAAGGGATTTACCTTCTTGATAGAGCATATAAGTCACTAAAAAACTGGGTACTTTGCTCACTTTTTCCTGAGGTTGTTCTAATCTCGCGGGTTCAAGATGTGATTCAAGAGCCCTCTCTGATTTTGTACTTTGAATCATTTTTGCCTGCTTCTGAAAAAAGTCCTGAATGCCTTGAAGGAAGATATCCCCATACTTCTCAAGCTTTCTCTCCCCTACTCCACCAAGACGAAGAAACTCTGTACGGTTTCGAGGGCAAGACTCGGCCATTTCTCTTAAGGTACTATCGGAAAAAATCATATAAGGAGGTAGGTGTTCATTGGCTGCTACCTCACGTCGCAAACCTCTTAGGTATTCAAATAAGGTGAGACTCTCCTCTTCTTTAACCTTCGCTTTTCGCAAGACCTTTTGAAACACTTGTTCATTTCCTTTAAGAACCAGCACCGCTTTTCTTCCACATTTAACCACAGGATACTCTCCTGTGGACAGTTGCAAATAATCTTCGGCGATAAGGTAGTTTATCTGATCTTTAATCTCTTGAATCGTACGCTCACTCATAAGTCCATAGGTGCTCAATTGATTAAGGCGAAGTTCCATGAGTTTCTTGTTGCCAGACCCTTTGAGAACTTCTGCCACCAGATTGACCCCAAAGCGCTCACGCATGCGCAGGACACAGGAAAGTATCTTCTGGGTATCCAGTGTAATATCCACAATATCCCTGTCATCTGTGCAATTGCTGCAGTTTCCGCACTCCTCAGGAATATCGGTTTCACCGAAATATTCCAGTATTTCTTTACGCAAACAACGAGCCGTATGGCAATAATCCGCCATGTCTTGAAGTTTTTTATGCTCATTGACCTTGCGCTCTGGGTTAAAGATGTTATTATCGATCAAGTACCTCTGCAGAACAACATCTTGAGGCGAAAATAATAAGATACAATTAGCCGGTTCCCCATCTCGCCCTGCTCTTCCCGCTTCCTGATAATAAGCCTCCATATTTTTAGGCATGTTGTAATGAATGACAAACCGAACATTGGACTTATCGATCCCCATACCAAAGGCATTGGTAGCCACTATAAGAGGCGTTTTATCAAAAAGAAAAGCTTCTTGTGATTTTTGCCGGTCAAGGTCGCTCATCCCTGCGTGATACTTTCCTACTAAAAACCCTTTGCCTTTTAGATAAGTCTGAAGCTGATCTACTTCCTTGCGGGTTGCAGCATAAATGATTCCCGATTCATTGCGATGCTGAAGACAGTAGTCGGATATAAAGAACTTTTTATTTTCCCCTTTTAGAGTGGAAAACTTTAGATTGGGACGATCAAACCCTGTTATAAAAACTTGAGGATTCTCTAACTTTAGAAGATGAACGATATCTTCTTTTACCTCTTCTGTAGCCGTAGCGGTAAAGGCCCCTAGGATGGGGCGATGGGGAAGGGATTCGACAAAAGTGCCGATCTTTCTGTAACTGGGACGAAAATCATGTCCCCATTGGGAGACACAATGGGCTTCATCCACAGCCACAAAAGAGATGCTCAAAGATTCTAACAGACTCAAGAAACTTTCGGCTTCCAGGCGCTCTGGAGCAACATAAAGTAATTTATATTCCCCTTTGCGGGCTTTGTTAATCCTCTCCCAGGCTTCATTCATGGATAGAGAACTATTAATAAAGGTCGCTGAAACTCCTGCATCATGAAGAGAATCCACTTGATCCTTCATCAGAGAGATTAAAGGCGAAATAACCAGGGTAACTCCTTCAAAAAGAAGGGCTGGAATTTGGTAGGATAAAGATTTTCCTGCGCCTGTAGGCATAATAGCAACTGTATCTACAGACTGTAACAAACTATGAATAACCTTGTTTTGACCCTTTCGAAATTGAGAATATCCGAAATATCGTTTAAGTATGTCAAGTGCCTGATTCATCATCTTAGCACTTCTCCCTTAGTGTTGGCACTTCATCCTTTAGCATCTGACAGATCTCAAAAAGTTTAGTAATATCGTTGGTGTAATAATCCACCCCGGTATAATCCTTAACAATTTCGTTAACCGGATATCCTCCCACGATAATCTTTACTTGGTCACGCAAGCCGGATTCTGTCAATAAATCCACAACCTTTTTTACAGCACTCACGCAAAAGGACAATAAAACACTAATCCCCAAGACCGGGGCTTTTGTTTCATTAACAGCTTGAACAAAAGCCTCTGGAGATACATCCACCCCCAGATCAACTACTTTAAAGCCTGAAGATTTTAACATATAGTGAATAATGTTTTTGCCTAGATCGTGGATATCTCCCTCAATGGTTCCTAATATAATAGTCATACCATTGGAAGGAATATCGGTTGTAATCAGCGGTTCTAGAATCACCATGACTTCTTTTAATATTTCCTCAGACATAATGAGATCCGATAAGTAATACTCGCCATTACAATATCGTCTGCCAACAACTTCAACTCCCTTCTGGCATAATTCAACCACTTTTAAGGGAGAGTCCCCGTCACTGAGATGTTTTTTTACTAAATTTATAGTTTTTTCTTCATCAAGATCAGCAAGGGCATTAACTAATCCATCATCCAAGATTAATCCCTCCATGATTATCCTTTTTCAGCCATCCATCATAACCCGTCAATTGATAACGATCACCGCGATAGATGGATTTGCTCCATCCCACCGGTTTATTTTCCAGATCATATAGCGTTTCTTCGATAACAAAGACAGGGGCATGGACCCCAATTCCGAGTATTGCTGCTTCCTCAGCCGTGGTTACAGATACCTGCAATACCTTTTTTGTGCTCACAGGCAAAACATCATTATTCGCCGTAACAAGTCCTGAAAGTGTCGGGTCCTTGAGATTGGACTCTAAAATCGGTTTGCTTTTCGAATAAATAGTATACTTCCTCTCATAGGCGAGACGTTCATTTTCAGCAGAGACTACAGTGCGAAAATACAACAAACGAGTACTGTTGCTGTCCAATTGAAAGATCCTCATTAATCTCTCATCAGCCCGAACGATCTGAGCGCCTAAGAGTGTGGTACACAGCTTTAAGCCAAAGTCCTTGATTTCCTGATTAAAATTATTGAGCTCAAAAACGACATTGTTCAATTTAGGCGAGGAGACGAAAGTTCCCTTCCCTTGTTGGGGATGAACCATTCCTGCTGAGATAAGCTCCGAAATAGCCCGTCTAACAGTCATCCGGCTAATTTCGAAGCGATTGGCAATTTCAGTCTCCGTGGGCAGTGCTTCACCCGGTTTCAGTTCTCCGCGCAGGATTTGACCCTCGAGAAGTTTGGCCAGCTGATAATAGATAGGGATGACTGACTCCTTATCTATGGACTGTTCTTCATTCATACGAACACCTTACTTTAAATTCAGATAGTTATCTCATTTTACATAAAGAGTGAATATTTGATTAACATATTCGGGATTAATTTACTTAAACCTTTTTTATCACTTGATTTCCTGTTTAATTTTAAGAAATTATCTTTGAACCCACCACCAAAGATATAGATAAGCAAAGGCATCAAGTTGTTCCCACTGATCTTTTATGAGAGATTCATCCCCAGCAGGAGAACCATAATCCTTAATGACCTGCTCCCAGGGGAGACAAGTGCCCGGTAAAGTATTGGGGACCTTTGCATCTTCTGACATATTAAGCCTCCTCCCTTTGGCTAACATCATAACTCATTTGTACACTCCGTATTGACGTGTGGTTTCGATTAAAGCCATGACATTTTCCACTTTTACATCCGTCTGCATAATTCCTGCTGTATCCATGATAAAGCCACCATCTGCTGCATAATCGTGCAAGAGACGTTTTACGTATTCGCTGACCTGTGATCGTGATCCGTAAGCCATTAAAGAATTAGGGACATTTCCACTAATACAGAACTTATGACCAAGTGCAGCTTTGGCTTTAGATATATCGGTCTGATCCACATGAAATACAATACTGGCTTCGGGTAGTTCTTCAATTTTTTCCAAATAGGGGGTCCAATTCCCTTCGGCATAAAACATGGTCCGCTTTCCTTGAGCCCAAAGGCTCTCGATCACTTTTTTTAGGGAGGGCCAATAAAAGGTATCCCACTCATGGGGGTTCAAAAAGGGATAACTGCCTCGGTGAAGGGGTAAAAAAGCAGGAAGTATACGATCTCCTTCTGAAGTTGCTAAACCATAATAGATATTATGAGGTACAAGAACCTCCATAGCGGAAAGAACTTTTTCCGGGCGTCTCCGCAAATCTCTCATAATACCTTTCAGACCCCGTAAGGTATCTCCTAACGTATCAAAGGGTGCCTTAACCATACCTGAGACCCCGATGGGCATCCCATAATTCTGCGCCCAATGGTCAACCGCCTGTTTATTTCTTTCATTCACCATAACCATCCCCGCCGCCCCTTTAATCAGAGCAATATTGGCACGGAAGGACCCCGGTTCAGAAAATTCCTTATGGATCCTAGGTAAAAAAGACTCCAAAATCCATTGGGTGGGATTTTCTATAAAAGCATCATAATCCTCGGGAACCATATATTCTTTTTCTACAAATTGAAACTGTTGGTTAGGAGCAAGCTGATGACCGGCAAATTTTAAGTATTTGGCACCTACTGCATCATGCAGGGTTCCCCACCATAGACTTGGGCCTCCCATGATCACGTCCACGTCAAAATCTGCAAGGATTTTGTCTGCTGCTTCAATATTTTTATCCAAATCATAATAGACTTCTTGGAGGTCTAATCCTGCATATTTCGCCATGAACTCACTCAGCTGCAAGCGAATGGGCACTTTATCGGGTTTTTTCCCTTCCATTGCTGTCAAATAACGAGCTAATCGTTCTTGATACAAGACTTTGTTGTTTCCAATAGTGGTTGTGATCGCCATAAGACCCTCCTCGTAAAAAAGGCTGTTCCATTATCACGAGAATAAAGAACAGCCTTTGATTAATAACCCTTTTTCCTTTGCTACTTAGCGACTTCTCCTGCCTTCATATGCTCTTTGGCAACAGATAGCATCAGTTTGATTCGATTCAATTGATTTACTTCACTAGCTCCAGGGTCATAGTCGATTACAGCAATATTGGCTTTAGGGTAAGAGCGGCGCAGGGAGCGAATCATTCCTTTGCCAATAATATGGTTTGGCAAGCAACCAAAAGGTTGCAAGCAAGCAATATTCATAACACCGCTGTGCAAAAGCTCTACCATTTCTCCGGTCAAATACCAGCCTTCACCTGTCTGATTAGCTAAGGATATATGCTCCTCAGCGCTGCGAGCAATTTCTTCGATGGTACCGGGAGGGGTGAATCGTCGACTGGCAGCTAAGGCTCTGCGCATATCCTTCCGATAATGCTCCATGAGTTTAACAGTTAACAAGCCATTAAACATTGCTTTAAAACTACCTGATAGAACATCAAATTTAACTTTATAGCAATAGGCACAATAAAGAAGGAAACCCATTAAATCCGGTTGAGTTACTTCTGCCCCTTCAGCCTCCAACAATTCCACTAGATTATTATTAGCTGTGGGATGATATTTGACGAGAATCTCACCGACGATGCCCACTTTGGGTTTGACCATATCCTCATGGATTTCTAAATTGTCGAAGTCTTCGACGATCTTATAGATATTGGCTTTAATCTCCTTCTTGTTCCCTCGTCTCAAGGCTTCCTGGCATTTTTCCACCCAATAATCATAGCGAGCATTGGCGGATCCAGGAACCTTTTCATAGGGACGAACACGATGAAGAACGTTCATAAGCAAATCTCCATAAACAATTCCCCAAAGGAGATCTGGAAGCATCTTCGCTGTGATCTTAAAGCCGGGGTTGGCTTCCAATCCGGAGGCATTCAAAGAAATAACCGGGACTTGGTCCATACCTGTGTCTTTTAATGCCTTGCGAATAAAGGCGATATAATTAGTGGCTCGACACCCGCCACCCGTTTGGGAAATAAGGACAGCGGTCCGATTTAAATCATATTTACCTGATTTCAAGGCCTCTAACAATTGTCCGACAACGATGATGGTAGGATAACAGGCATCGTTGTGAACATGCTTTAACCCTTCATCAATAGCCCCCCGGTCAACGGAGGGTAAGACCTCAATAGTGTAGCCCGCCTTTTCAAAGCCTGTTTTTAAGAATTGGAACTGATGGGGAGCCATTTGAGGGGCAATAATAGTGTATTTTTTCTTCATTTCTTCCGTAAAGACCACTCTGCCTTCTGGATCATGAAGTTTCCTTGGCATGAAATGTCGCTTATCTCTTTCATGAACAGCTGCCAGCAAGGAGCGAATACGGATCCGAGCAGCTCCCAAATTGGTGATCTCATCTATCTTCAGGATAGTATAAATCTTACCATAACGCTCTAAAATTTCTGCAACCTGATCGATGGTTACCGCATCCAAACCGCAACCAAAGGAGTTTAACTGAATCAGTTCCAGGTTAGGTTTATCGGCGACAAATTGAGCTGCAGCATAGAGCCGGGTGTGATACATCCACTGATCCACCACTCGCATAGGCCGTTCGGGGTTCGTGATATGACGAATGGCATCTTCGGAAATCACTACTAGACCAAATCCTTGTAATAGTTCAGGGATACCATGGTGAATCTCGGGATCAATATGATAAGGTCGTCCAGCAAGGACAATTCCCTTTAGTCCATGAGCCTCAATATACCGAAGCGCCTCTTCTCCTTTCTGGCGAACATCACTTTTATAGTGCTCTAATTCCGCATAGGCTTTGTCCATGGCCTGAGCGATTTCTCGTGGTGTCAAGCCTTCTGCTTTAGACAATTCCTCGATTAAGCGTTTTCTCATGTGCTTAGGGCTATCAATGGGTAAAAAAGGATGATAAAAAATAATATTTTTTTCTTTCAAGATATCCATATTGGAACGGATCGTTTCCGGATAGGAGGTTACAATCGGGCAGTTGAAATGATTGTTGGATTCCAAATCTTCTTTAATATTAAAGGGAATGGAAGGATAAAATATTTTACTAACCCCTTTTTTCACCAAACTCACAATATGCCCATGGACCAACTTCGCGGGGAAACATTCAGACTCCGAGGGAATAGTATCCATTCCTGATTCATATAGGGTCTTGGTAGAATGTCCGGAGAGAACCACTCGATAGCCCAATTCCGTAAAGAAAGTGAACCAAAAAGGATAATCCTCATAAATATTCAGAACTCGAGGAATGCCGATTACCCCTCGGGGGGCTTCTTCACTGGACAAAGGCTTATAACGAAATACTCTCTTATATTTATAATCATACAAGTTAGGAATATCAGTCTCAGCTTTTTCATGGCCGGCTCCCCGCTCACAACGGTTTCCGGAAATAAAGATCTCGCCATTGGAAAAATGTTTAACCGTAAGCAAGCAGTTGTTTCCACATAAGCCACAACGTTTCATGGTCGTTTCCGTAGCGAAGGATTGCAGCTGTTCCGCCTGCAAAAGTTTTGTTTCGTAACCCTTGTCGTAACGCTCTTTAGCAATCAGCGCTGCTCCAAAAGCTCCCATAATTCCGGCAATATCGGGACGAACCACTTCCCTGCCCAGCAGTTTCTCCAAAGAACGCAGGACAGCCTCGTTGTAAAATGTTCCACCTTGAACAACGATTTTCTCCCCCAGTTCTTCCGTGTTGCGTAAGCGAATAACCTTAAATAAGGCGTTCTTAATGACGGACATGGATATCCCGGCGGATATATCACTGACCGTCGCTCCTTCTTTTTGGGCTTGCTTCACTTTGGAATTCATAAATACAGTACAGCGTGTCCCGAGATCCACCGCATTTTTGGATTCCAGACCAATTCGAGCAAATTCCTTAACATCCATATTGAGTGAGTTGGCAAAGGTCTCCACGAAAGATCCACACCCGGAAGAGCAGGCTTCATTAAGCATGATGGAATCAATAACCCCGTTTTTAATAACTAAGCTCTTCATATCCTGACCGCCGATATCCAGAACAAAATTGACACCGGGCAGGAAAAAGTCAGCTGCTTTGGCATGGGCTACGGTTTCGATCTCTCCAATATCCACCTTAAGTGCCGTCTTAATCAGCTGTTCTCCGTAACCTGTTACCGTAGAATTGCGTATGGTGATGTCAGGATTCAATTTGGAATGCATGACTTTTAGAGCACCTATGGTTGATTCCAGGGGGCTACCCATATTGCTTCCGTAATAGGAGTACAACAATCCCCCCTCTTCATCGATTAAAGCAATTTTGGTGGTAGTCGAACCCGCATCTATACCTAGAAAAGCATTGCCAGTATACTGCTGAGGATCTTTTCGGTTTACTTTATAGCGTGCATGCCTCTCTTTAAATGCCTCATATTCTCCTTCATCCGCGAAGAGAGGCTCTGCAGTGGTTTCTTCATCTTGGATAATGCTATTAATATAAGGAGCGTTATCATAGAGAGTCTGAGCGAAAAATGCTTGTTCATCCTGAGATGCTAATGCGGCTCCCATTGCTACAAAGTATTGAGCATCCTCGGGGAAAATAGCATAATCTCCTTCCAGTTTCAAAGTCTCCGTAAATCGTTTGCGTAACTCGGATAGGAAAAACAAAGGTCCACCGAGAAAGGCTACTCTGCCACGAATAGGGCGACCTTGAGCCAAAGCCGTAATCGTTTGATTAACAACGGCTTGGAGGACCGAAACAGCGATATCTTCCTTTGCAGCTCCTTCGTTCAACAAGGGTTGCACATCAGTTTTGGCAAAAACGCCACATCGAGATGCAATGGGATAAATAGTCTTATAATCCTTGGCCAGCTCATTTAAACCTTCTGCATCGACCTGAAGCAAGGAGGCCATTTGATCAATAAAGGCTCCCGTACCACCTGCACAGGTTCCATTCATTCTTTGTTCAATGGATTCGCCAAAATACGTAATTTTAGCATCCTCGCCCCCCAGCTCAATAGCAACATCAGTCTGAGGTATCATCTTCTTGACCGCTGCGGACCCCGCTATGACCTCTTGGACAAAAGGAACTCCCAATTTTCGGGCTAGGTTAAAACCGCCTGAACCGGCAATCATCATCGTAATAAGTTGTCCATTTAAAACGGACTTTGCATCTTCTAGCATCGAAAGAACAGTATCTTTGATATTCGAAAAGTGCCTCAAATATTGTTTATAGACAATGCCTTGTTCAGGACTGAGAATAATCATTTTAACAGTCGTAGAACCCACATCGAGCCCAACATTGAGCACCTTGGTCATCCAATTTCCTCCTATCAAAATCAATAAAAAATATATATACTTTATATATAATATAACATAATAATCGACAAGAACTAACTTGTCAGAATATTTAAACGGACCCAAATTCGATTTTCCACGGTATAAAATCCCATCTTAGTTAAAGATATCAAGCAGTAGTTCTTGACAGATGGACATATCATACTAGTAATATATGTATTTATTCATAATTAGAGACACACTTGAAAAATATATTCTACTGAAATAGATAGTTTCGCATTATATATTCTACAAGAAGTATAAATCTCCTTTTGATATTATCGGTCGAGAAAAATGCTCCCGAAGGTAAAAAAACCAGATAATACAGATTTAACTGTACTATCTGGCTACTCACTTTTACTAACTATACTGCTTACGAGATGGGGACTTTAGCGGCAATTTACCCCCAATGCCGTCCAGGTTCGAATCCCTACAATGCCATCTTGTACAAGGCCTCTGCTCTTTTGGAAGGCAATTACTGCTGCTTGGGTTCTAGAACCGAAAATCCCATCAATCGCTCCAGGCCTAAAGCCTTGTGCTATCAATAGGGATTGCAGTTCTTTAACAGCCGCCCCCCGAGATCCCATCCGCAAAGTCGGACAAGCGTGTGGGTGCGGGGATGGTGTCATGCAATTAACCCCCAGCGCCGTCCAGGTCCGGACGCCCACTATACCGTCTTGCACTAATCCCTTACTTCTTTGGAAAGCAACGACTGCTGCTTCCGTTCTCGGTCCAAAGATCCCATCAATGGCCCCCGGACTGAAGCCATGGGATGTAAGAAGCTGCTGCAGATGAACCACAGATGGCCCCGTCGAACCTTGACGCAAAGTGGGACAAGAGTGCGGGTGCGGGGATGGTGTCATGCAATTAACCCCCAGCGCCGTCCAAGTCTTAACCCCAACGATTCCATCCTGTACCAAACCCCGACTGCCCTGGAAAGCGATAACAGCTGCTTCTGTTCTCGGTCCGAAGATTCCATCGATAGCTCCTGGACTAAAGCCGTGAGATGTAAGAAGTTGCTGTAAATGTACGACTGAGGGGCCTTGAGAACCCTGTCTGAGAACGGGGCAAGCTTCGCCTTGACCAGGCATTTGTGGATGCATTGGATGCGTTGGGCATGGTTGTGCTGGAACACAAATAACTTGACCTGGGAAAAGACACATAGGATCAGCAATTTGCGGATTTAACATGAGAAGCTCTTCTACTGTAGTATTAAACATACAGGCAATGTCGAAAAGAGTTTCCCCAGGTTTTACCACATAATTCATAAATACACCCCTTTCCATAGATTTTCCGTATATCCTATGCAAAAGGTACGGGAATGCTATTGGAAATGGGCAAAAGGATAGAAAATTACTCGCGTTCCTTTAGGTACAAAGAATCCAGATGGCGATGCAAACGCTTCAACACCCTTTGAAATTGAAAGGAATGTAGAGTGGAAATATTAATGATATTCGCTACTAGACTCATTACTCTTCCATGAGGTTCTAAAGCAATGGAATAGCTAACCTTCGTTCCGCCATTTTCCAGTTCCTCAAGGTCCCACCAGCTCTCGCCAACGACGACACCCTGATAATAACGAATATCTATGCGACTTGGAAAGGTTAAGGATATTGTCTCGCAACGGAACCATCCCCCTGAAGCCCATACTTCAATCTTGGCATGGAGATTATCACTGGGCTTTTCCAAGATTCGCACTCGAAATTCTCCTGGCCACCACTTTTTATATCCCGGAATGTCCGCAAGCAAGGGATAGATCATTTGTGGTGAATAGGGATATTCATAGGAATCCTTAGCTTGAATTTTGCTCATCTTTTAGTCGTTCCCTCCTGCATACTATCTTCTCCGCGTGGACTTAAAAGCTCATTTTTTCGTTTTTCTGCTTAATAAAAAGATAGTAACTCCTGAGCCAATCCCGACGAGAAGGACCCGCACCCAAAATATTTCGATAAAAAACACCATAGAAATTGCTAAAGAAAGCCATAAGCATGAGATAGATACAGCTTTAGCACGCAAAGTAATTCCTTTATCTTCGTAATAATCCTTAAGATAAGGTCCAAGCCATTTACTTTCCAACAGTCTCTTATGAAGATTTGGGGAACTTCTCATATAGCATGCCCCTGCCAATAATAGGAAAGGAGTCGTGGGGACTACAGGTAAGAACACACCGATAACGCCAAAAATTACACATAGTGTTCCAATCCCAATCAAAATCATTTTCATCATTTACTTTTCTTCTCTTCCTTCCCATGACTTATTATTGAAAATCATTCCCACTCTTTCCATACTTCCGGTTGATAACCTACTGTTGCTTTCCTGCCATTTCGGACAATAGGGGTTTTATAGAGTTTAGGATGAGTTAAAAGAAGTTCTTCACGAATCTCCACGCCCCTAATTTGATCAAGTTTTAGAGTTTTATATTCTTTCGCATCTTTATTTATAAGTTCATTTAAAGAGACAGTGGATTTAACGCTCTGCAGTTCACCTTTACTTAAAGCTTTTTCATTGAGATCGATAAATTGAAACTTAATATTTCGTTCTTTAAAGTATCGTTCCGCCTTTTTGGTATCAAAACATTTTTTAGTTCCAAAAATCTGTATATTCAAAAGTTCTGCCTCCTTAATAAGGAAATCCTTTAATTATAATTTTGCAAGTATTGGGTACTCCTTTAAAATAGCATAAACTATTAGATTTCGTCCATCTATTGCAATTTTTAATCTTACCCTATACATTCTGATTAATGCAAAAAAGGCTTTTCCAGACAATGTTTTCATTATCGGAAAAGCCTATCAGGGTGTCTATGCTCTTCTTAGTTCATCCCATTGATGGATGACTCTCAGCATATTATCTTGAATACTTGAGGCATAGATTGTCTCCAGCCAAGTAAAGTAATTTTTAATTATGATCTGATCCTCATGACAAAGTTCCATATATGCAACTAAAGGCATGTATTCAGTGTCATAAAGCAAGGAGGCGACAAAGAGCTCTGCGAAGAATTCTCCCCCATCTTCAGGGTTCATCTGGTAATCATCAAAAATTTGCTTGACCATATTCATAAAGCCCGGAGGCATCACCTTTGTATCTTCTGTTATCGAATAATGTAGAATGTGAACCAATGCATGGAGAATAGGAAGTAATAACTCCCTTTCCATATTCGGTTGAAAAACCCCCAGGCAATGAAGGCGCGGAATGGTCATTAGGGAACCTTCTCTTAATTTTAATCTGAAACTTAATACAGGGACTAAGAGGGGGTTCTTCGTCAAGCTATTAAAAAACACAGGATAGTCTTCTTTGAGAAAGGATAAGGCACAATCCATCTCTTTACATAAAGCATCTTTTTTGCCCCAAGTGTCCTGCTTCCAAGTCGTAGGGCTCTGCTCCGCTAATGATAATATTTTGAGAAGTTCCAGCACTTCACCTTCAAAGCTTGAAAAACGGATAGTTTCGGGAAGTCTGCCCAAGGTATAACACAGCCAGAAAGCTAAGGAATCTTCAGGAGGAATCGTCATGTACAAGCATCGAGCTTTATAATATTTAAACTGGATATCATCAGCCCATTGACGCAGATACAAAATAAAAGCTTCCAAGGCATGCCTATCCGCATTGGCTAATCCCTCAGTTACCTCCTGAAGAAATTCTATTGCCTCTGCAGGACTCCTCATAGTTTTAATTTTCTTTTGATAAGCCAGGTATTGCTCAGGTTGCGTTCCACGATTCGGAACCTTGCTTTTCCGAAACATCTCAATCACCCCTCATTTAGGTTTCATGATAGAGTGTTCGAGATGACAAGGAAATTTCCCTTGGTAAATTTTGTCTATTATTTAAGCTATTCGGAATATAATGGGGTTTCTTTACTATCGTCTTTATACAAAAAAATAATCACTTTAAAGAGATCCCCATCCACTTCAATTGTAAAGCTCCCTTTTTGAATTTCAATCAGACTCGTGACGATGGACAAACCAAGACCGCTTCCTTGACTGCTTCTCGATTCATCCCCACGCTTAAAGCGTTCCATCAGCTCAGAAGAGGATATATTCAGTTCATAGGCCGAGATATTCTTGATGGTTAACCTTACTCCAGGACCCATGTCCTCCAGATCAATATATACTCTTGAACCTTCCAGAGCATATTTAAAAATATTGGACAAGAGGTTTTCTATGGATCGCCAAAGGAGCCTCCCATCAGCCTTGACCCAAATTCTTTCCCGGGGATAATTGAATTTAAAATCCAACTTACGTTCTTGGATTTTCTCATCCACTTCTCCTAAACCTTGAGTCAGCAAGGATACAATATCAATTCTCTCAAAGGTCACGGGAATATCCCCGCTGGAGGCTTTTGCAGCTTCAAAGAGGTCATCGGTCAACACCTTAAGGCGCTGTGATTTTTGGTCGAGAACCTCTACATATTCTTTTATCTTCTCCGGGTCTTCTTCCGTTTTTAATAAATCAACATAGGTTATGATGGAAGTTAATGGAGTTCGGATATCATGGGAAACATTAGTGATTAATTCAGTTTTTAAGCGTTCGCTTTTAATCTCATTCTCCACGGCCTTGTTTAAGCCATCAGTTATACTGTTGATATCTCCAGCCAGTTGAGCAAACTCTCCCCTTCCCTTGATATTAATTGTCGTGGCAAGGTCCCCTTCCTTAACCTGTCTAACCCCCTCTTTAATGGCCTTGAATTCTTTGACTTTCTTAAAGGACAACCATACAGCCAGACCGATGGTAATAGGAAACATGAAAAAGGTTAAGGCAACGCATAAAGGGTAACCGATGGCGAGGATGGCCACCTTCATTCCCAGACTGCCGCTGTCATAAATGGCTTTGATACCGGAAAAGAACTTATGAAAAATCGTATAAACCAAAGTGTGTTTGAAGAGGGTTCTATTCTTAATATGCTTAACCAGGGATAGGACAAAGATCAACCCTAAAGTTGCTATGACCAGAGTAGTGGGATAGATAAGGACGGCATTTTGACTTCGATACAGCTCTTCACAGGATGCAAACCATGAAATAATCAAGGCTAAACAAATCGCTACATTAAAATCATTATAGAGGCGATCGAGTGTATTGAGATGGATTTCTTGATCATCCTTTGAATTTCTTCCCCAGACGGCCAAGAGATAGATAAAGGAAGCTATGAGTCCTGCAAGATAAGCTACTATCCGATAAAGAGCATAATTAGCGACTTCTTTGTCTTCCTGCCATTCAGCAATCCGAGGATTTAAAAACTCATCCTCAAAACCGATATACAAGACATCCGGATAGTCTTGTGAATAAACGTCAGGAGTAATCCAATGAAAACGCGGATTCTCTTTAATCTCCTGGGGATGGACATTCTGGATAAATCCTTCAAATAGCATATAGGCGGGATAAGAAGTATACCCTTCTTTCGACAACTCTGCATGATTGGTCAGCTCCAACTCCCCGGATTTTAGGAAATAATTCAACCCCTTATAGCTTGCTAACCGCTGTAAAGTCGTTTGGTAATAATAAAGATCTTCTTGAATCAGACGTTCTTTTTCTTTTTCTATCTCTTCTTTATAAGCTTCCAAGAAAATTTGATAATTTTCCCTGTCGGATAGATTTGGATTATAAATCCCCGACTGTACCGAACTGGTAGTGCTGGAAGCAGACCGTTGGAAAACGCCCACTTCTACATGCTCCTCGATTACTGTTGAGCTTCTGTCGCTGTTTACCTGAAACTCCCAATAGAGGCTGTCAATTCTATTTCTAAGTCTATCCTCTGAAATAGTTCCTCCAGCTAAAATATTTTCCTCACTCTTATATCTGCTGAGTGACCTTAGGTCGCTGATAATAGTGTTACTTTCATCAATGAAGCCTTCTCCTAGATAATAGCTTTTTTCCAAGGCTACCCCAAAGTGGCTGCGATTAATGACATTGAGCACTAAAGTAATGACTTGAGTAAAACAAAAGATCACCAGCACAAAAGCCAGAGCTTTGGCAATCAGTGAATGGCTAAAGCTTCTCGATTTTATATCCAATTCCCCACACCACCTTCAAATATTTGGGCTCCTTCGGATTGATTTCTATTTTTTCACGGATTTTTCGAATATGAACGGCTACTGTATTCTCCGCACTGAAGGCTGCCTCATTCCAAACGTTTTCGTAAATCTGATCAATGGAAAAGACCCTGCCTGCATTGGCTGTCAGCAGCTTCAAAATCTTATACTGGACAGGGGTCAACTTAACTTCTTCACCGTCCACGGTGACGCATTTGCTTTCATCGTCGATCATCAGACCACCGGATTGATAGACATTCGTCTTTGTTTCCAAGCTTCCTAAGGTTACATACCTTCGCAGCTGAGATTTGACCCGGGCGATTAACTCCAACGGATTAAAAGGCTTCGTAATATAATCATCCGCACCCATATTTAAGCCCATGATTTTGTCCGTGTCTTCGGATTTAGCCGAAAGCATGATGACCGGGATATTCCGTTCTTCCCGGATTTTCATCGTGGCTCTGATCCCATCCATTTGGGGCATCATAATATCCATGATTACCAGGTGGATAGCCTGTTCTTCGATAATCTCAAGCGCCTGGAGTCCGTTGAAGGCTTTATAGATCGTATAGCCTTCATTGGTTAAGTAGATTTTGATTGCTTCTACGATTTCCTTATCATCATCGCATACCAAAATATTCATGTGTGGGGCTCCTCTCACCAATCAATTCGTACAAATTATACCACGTCCTTTCTTATTCTTTAGGACTATGGTAACCATTAATTCTTATCATTCTTCCGATATAAATCTTAATAACTTCTTAAGATTCCATTCCTGATGTATCAAGTCCTCGATCCTATTCGCATCTTGCGTTATCTACTGATAAATTATCCCTGGTCAAATAGATTATTGATTGCCCTTAATAAACAGGATGACCCGGGAGGTGCTCCCGGGTCATCTTTTTATTCTAGATCCATAAACCTATATTGATTTACAAATTTCTCGATAAGCGTAAAAACTTCATTTCCCTTACAACTTTCAAAGCAGGTCAGCTCTTTCGTATAGACTGGGTGGCATCACACACCTGGACCAATCGTTTACCGAGAAGCTGTAACCGTTCCAAAGCAAATTCATCTTGGTCTGCAGGACGATGTGCCACAACTCCATGATGCCCTGCATCTTTTTCCCCAAATCCATCCCCCACAATCACCATTCCTTGCACCAGCATAATGTCATGGAGTGCTTTTATAGTCGCTTCCTGTCCACCATATTTTGAGCCTCCGACGGTTACCCCGGCACCCACTGTATTATAGAGCCAGAATTCCCTCCTTAGCTTTCTCGTTTTATCAAAAAATGCTTTCAATTGAGCTGTCACTGTACCAAAATAAGTAGGGCTGCCTATGATCACGCCGTCTGCTTTTCGCAAAAGTTCATACCCTTCCTCAAGCGGTGTTCCCTTGTAGCATGCCCCGGTACAAGGGTTACTACAAACCACACAAAAGGGCTGTTTTACAGAATTGACTAATTCAGCAACTTGAATCAATTGCGTATGGGCACCAAGGGTGCTCGCCTGCTCCAGTATTTTATCAACTAAAAATGCCGTATTACCCTTGGCATTCGGGCTACCGTTGATCCCGATGATTAACAAATGACCCACCTCATCTTATAAGCATTTCATACAGTCTATACCAAATCAACTTAAAAGTGATTATATAATGTAAAGTGTTCTACATTAATTCCTTATAAATCTCTTAACTGAAGATGGTTTAAAGGGATACCAACTTCCAGTTTTCCATACTCAGGCAATCCACAGATTCGTGCATTTTCTTGAGTAGCAAGGCGATAGACTTCTTCTTCAGGGATTCCAGCTTCCCCCATCCAAATTATTTCATCTAGAAATGAGTCACCATGGGGTACTGTATAGGCTCCCGCATCGGTACCAATCCCCAAGCGCACACCAGAATTATAGGCCTCCTTAATCCGAGCAAGGTGACCTTTTACTATTTTAGATAAGGTATCCATTTCATGGGCGGAGTATCTGTCTGAAGGGTATTTTAAGAGATTACCTATAGGGGCAACCGTAGGGATCCAGGCGATACCTCGGGCTTTCATCTGCATTAAGTGCTCAGAAGTCATATAATATCCATGCTCTATGGAATCCACTCCTGCTTCAATCGCTCTGAAGATTCCCTCTTCCCCACTGGCGTGGACCATCACCAAGATTCCTCTTGCATGAGCGGAGGTGGTTAATTCCCTCAATTCCTCCACACTCCATTGGACTGGTCCAACCTGTTCATACTGATTAAAGGATATAATTCCAGTGCCGATTACTTTGAGTTGGTCTGCACCTTGCTGGAAAAACTCTTCTTTAGCCCGGTGCCAGTCCTGTATGCTTTGGAAACCTCGTCCAAGAAAGCGTCCATACATGCCAAGCCGAGCTACAGCTTCCCGCACTGAAACCACCCTGGGGCCTTGCCACTCTCCATTTTCAATTCGCTTTTTGGCGCACCAGGCGAAACCCGGTAAATCACCACCATCCCGGATAGCAACAACACCTGACCCTAAATAATGGAGAAGAGTATCCTGAATCCCCTTCTCCATCAGAGAAGGGTTATGCCAGTTTTCGAGACATTGGTAAAAATCAATGCTATCCAAAGCTAAATGCACATGACTATCAATAAAGCCTGGCATGAGAAGATAGGGTTGCCAGGCAAAATATTCTTCTGAATAAGCCTTTGGGCACTCCGTGTCTGAGGAACATGGACAAAGAGAGCTCACTCTCCCCTTTTCCCATTTTAAATGAATGGGCCCTTTAACTTTGCCTGATTCAGGGGTCCAATACCCACCAATTACCGCTGAACCCTGTTCCGGTACTTCCACGATCGTTTTCTCTCCGCTGCAGGAAATAAACATATCTGCTCCTTCTTAAAGTCAGTTCTCACGCCGAGTAATGAGTGTAAAGGTCGAAGAACCGATAGCCACCAGATTATCGTCTTCGTCGTAGACATCAACTGTCCCCATAAAAAGCCGTTTGCCTTCTTTGACAAGGTTGGCATAAGCATAAATATCTGAATCCGCAACGGGTAGAAGATAGTTTACCTTCAACTCAACTGTCACCGCATAGTGATCCGGACCTATCACTTCATTGACAGCCACACCCATAGCAGCATCGACCGCTGTGGCGATGATGCCTCCATGTACATTGCCATGAACTTGTTTTAGCACATCCGTATTGGTGATCTTAACACCTTTTTTCCCTTGATCATTGGTAACGATGGAAATACCAAGGTGTCTCCATATATTACTTGTTCCTAAAGCTTCTAAACTTGCCATGCTTTCCCCCCCACTAAAACTTCCTGTCATCCACCTGCTCAAGCCATTGATTAATTACTTCGACGACAGATTTAATGCATCCTTCTTGGAAGGGAGAAATCAAATGACCCAGATCCACTAGATCCAGGAAGGACATGCTGCCCCCGACTCTGCACAAGCTTAAATAATCCTGCCAGGCTTCCTGAGAAGCCATACGGGATTTCTGCCAAAATTGAAACGCGCAAATCTGAGCTAAGGTGTAATCAATATAGTAGAAGGGATTGCCAAAGATATGCCCCTGCTGATGCCAATACCCTCCACCCTCAAGATATGTGTTGCCTTCATAATTCCGATGGGGAAGATATTTTCTCTCGATTCCACGCCAGGCTGCTTTTCTCTGTACAGGAGTGGCATCGGGGTTCTCATAGACAAAATGCTGGAATTCATCCACACTCACTCCATAAGGTATAAAGAGAAGAGCTTCACTGAGATGATGAAAACGATATTTATCTGCTTCTTCTTCGAAGAAAAGCTCCATCCAGGGCCAGGCAAAAAACTCCATGCTCATAGAATGGATTTCGCAGGATTCGTAGGTGGGCCATTGATATTCGGGGAGAGTGTGATGACGACTGGAATAGACTTGAAAGGCATGACCCGCTTCATGAGTCAAGACATCCACATCTCCTGAAGTTCCGTTAAAATTAGAAAAAATAAAAGGAGCTTGATGCTTGCTGACATAGGTACAATATCCCCCACCAGCCTTCCCTTTTTTGGTGACCAAATCCATAAGCTCATGGCTCACCATATATTCAAAGAACTCCTCAGTCTCTGTTGATAATTCTTTATATATCCTTCTTCCCTGCTCGATGATCCAATTCGGTTCCCCATGAGGCTTGGGATTACCTGAATTAAAGCTTGTTTTTTCATCGTAGTAAAACAAGTTCTCCAAGCCTAGGCGCTTCCGTTGACGTTCTCGTAAACGCGAAGCTATAGGTACGATATCTACTTGAACCTGTTTACGGAAATTAGACACCATTTCCGAATCATAGTCTGAGCGTAGCATCCGTGCATAGCCCAATCCCACATAATTGGGGTAGCCCAGCTTCCAAGCAATTCGTGTCCGAACCTTAACAAGCTGATCATAAATAGTGTCCAAAGTTTCTTCATGTTCTTCAAAAAAAGCATATTTCGCTTCATTGGCTCTTTTCCGAAGGATTGGATCGGTGGATTGTAAAAAGGGTCCTAAACCGGAAAGATTACGCTCTTCCCCTTCAAAGAAAATCTTAGCCGAGGCAATAAGCTTAGTATATTCAGTGGATAGTTTATTCTCCACTTGTAAATCCTCAATAATTTCAGGTATAAAGGTCTTTAGGGTTAGTTCGGCAATACGAAAGAGTTGCTTGCCCCATTTGTGTTCTAATTCCTGGCGAAATGGGGAGTCGATCAACACCTGATAAAACTCAGAGATTAATCCCTGGTAGATAGGCAAATTCTCATCGAAAAATTCCTGTTCCCGCTCATAGTAGGCATCATTGGTATCAATAGTTTGGCGTATTGAAGCAATTTGGGACATGGAGTCAAACTCTCCGCGTAAGCGATTGATATCCATGAAGATACGGTCTTGCTCGTGGAAATGTTCTGCTCTCTTAAACTTCTCAAGCCGATCTTTAAATTCTCCTTTGAGTTTTTCCATATCAGGACGTGAATAGGGAAAATCTTCGAATTTCATCTTAAAACCCCCAACTAAATAGCCCACCCTATGGTAGGCTTAAATATTTTAGTTTGCTATACCCAAGACACTCTTGGCCTTCATGTCCACATAGTCATTAAATTCATCCCCGCTATGGGCTTTAACCTTCTCAAAGCTATAGATTCCCCGATACTGATTCATCATCTTGGCATAGGCTTGGGTAAATTCATTTTTTGCTTTCCATTCTCCTGTAGCCCAAAAAGCGATTCCGGCATAATCATGAAGAATACGGATTTTGACCCCAAGCTGAGAGGCCTTTTTTACAGCGTAGAGAGCCGCAGCAATCTCCCCTGCCACATTGCGCATGGTCGCCGCAGCAGGGTTCTTACCCACGTCTGCATCTTCATAATGGACTTTGCCGTTTTTAACAAAAGCATAAGCCCAGGCATATTGGCCATTAACATAGCTTCCGTCGGTATATACATCATATTCAGCTATAAAGGAGTGATCCTCTGTGTTTAGCGGGTTACTGAATGTTTCCCCGTTGAACCATGCCTGGGCCTCATCTAATGTGGTAAAGGATCGGTAGACCGCTCCAGAAAAGCCATGGATGGCCCTCTTGCACTCTTCCCAGGAAGAAAACACTCCCTTATCCCGACCGGCACGGACAGCGTAAAATTTAGGTTTTTGGGTCCCCATAAAAAATATTCCTCACCTGTTACTTTTTCTTCAATGTTACCATAGGGATGACTTGAGAGGCAATAGGCCTTAATGAGCGGCCTGCTCAAGATCCGAGGCGATTTTCTCCAGGAGTCTGTTCATTTCCTGCTCCACACTCAAGGCTTCCGTATCACACCATTCGCCCCAAAAACCTTTACGATCTGTGAAAATCCTATATATAGGTATGCCCTCTTCAGCCATAATTTCTTTGGCTTCTTCAGGTAGGCTATCGCTAATCTTTGTAGCTAAATCCATAGCCAGACAAAGGGTATCCTCCCGTTGAGATAATAGTTCGATCGTTTCAAATCCTACACCAGAGGGTGACTCTTGATCATAAAAGAAGCTCATAATAACGCTTTCTTGATTCTCCAGGCTTTCATGTCTTTCTTGGTTTTTCTCCATAGAAAATCCCTCCCAATCCCAGGTTCTATTTAGTTTATCCCTCCAGATCCCTTTTCACTCAGTCATTTAACCTAAGCCAGAAGTTCCAAGGTGTAGGTTAGCCCCATGGCAAGGGAACCTACCAAGCCAAAATAAAGAATGGCAAACTGTACTCTTTCCTTCAATGGCACCTGATAATAGGCTGATAGATCATGTCGCTTTTTCCATAGATTGTAGACTTGAACTAATCCCAAGAACACGATAATCAAAAGGATAGGGTTAAAGGACTTAATCATGAGATAGATCAAGACAGGGATTCCCACGAGCCATAGATAGGGGGAGACTGCAGAAACAATTCGCCCTCCATCCAAAGGATGAACAGGAAGAAGATTGAAAATATTAAGGAAGAACCCGACATAAGCGAGAGCCAGAGCCAGTTCATACCCTGTAAACCAGTAGAGCATCAAGCACAGCACAGCAGCCAGACTCCCAAAAAGGGGACCGCCATAACCGACTTGAGCTTCAGTCACCGCATCTTTTGGGTTTTCCTTCATACCGATTAATGCACCCACGAAAGGAATAAACACAGGGCCCGATACGGCTAAGCCAACCCGCTTCGCTGTGAAGTAATGACCCATTTCATGAATGAAGAGTAACGCTACAAATCCCAAGGCAAATTTAGCGCCATAAAATACGGCATAGATCCAGATCGTAGCCACCATGGACACCGCAGTGGTGGCAAACTTACTAAGCTTAAGAAAGACGAAGAGAAACTTGAATTTAGACAATAGGAAAATGATAATAAATTTCCCCTTCGTCAACAAAGGAATGGCGAAGGCTGCTGCAGCCCATAAACCCTTTTTGTTCCCTGTCTTGGATGTTTTGTTTTGTTCGTCAAGATACTGTTCATCAGAATATTCATCCTGATAAACAATATCTTGATCCGCCCCATCGTATTCCGAGGAAGAGGAAAAGTCCTCTTCTCTTCCCTTCTCTTGATCCAGCTTATCGATAATCCATCCCTCCTTAGCATTTACTTTTGCAGGGTAACCGGCCATGCCACTGCACCTGCAATGGATGAAAAGCGTCGTCCGGATCGAGTAGCTTTACTCACAATGAACCTTCGGGCGTGAGCTCCTGAAACCCTCCACTGGAGGCTTTCTTCATCGGAGCTCACGTACTCTATAGCTCCAGAGCTGATCAACTCGCTTTCTTAACAGCATCTGCGGCGGATAAGCGTTCTTTGGGGAATGCCGCCTTGAGCGAAACTGTCCACTGGACACTTTCGACGCCAAACCCCACTGCTTTCTGCATGTGGCCGCTCCTGCACGTCCATGTGCCCGCGGCATCAGGACCTCCATGTCCAAGCAACCAGTGGCTACGCTACGTTAAGAAAGCCTCGTTGACCCGGTCGCTCCTCCGCTTAAAGAAAGGTGAGTGAAGCGAAGCAGAAGCCTTAGCAGCCTTATACACAGTGAAGGCCGTTCCCTTTTGTGCGCAAAGCTACGTTCATAGGTCTATTCAGCTCCCATTTTGGGCTTTTTAAGGACTTTCTTGGAATCCGCTTACAACTCCTTTACGGAGCAGTGACACCCGCTCCCCTTTTCATGATGATCCCCAAAAGGCTTTCAATAGCGAAGAAATCCGGCTATTGTCCTGTAGCGTGTATATAGTATTCCACTCCTTAGGAAAAAGCCGCTTGTAGGATAAGCGGGTAAACCTTTCATCTATTAAGAGTATTGCTCCCCGATCCTGTTCTGTTCGTATGACTCTCCCACAGGCTTGGAGTACTTTACTCATCCCAGGATACATATAGGCAAATTCAAACCCTTGGCCATAGCGTTCTTGAAAACAAGCACGAATAATGTCCCGTTCCGCTCCTATCTGAGGTAGTCCCACCCCGACGATAACAGCTCCGGACAAGCGATCTCCAGTAAGATCGATTCCTTCTCCAAAGATTCCCCCAAGCAGGGCCAATCCCACCAGACTCTCTTGAGGGTCCTCCTGAAAAGCTTGCAGGAACTCCTCCCTATCTTCTTCGGTCATCCCTGTAGTTTGAGGCAAAACCTTAAATTCGGGATGGACCTGGAGAAGCCTTTCCTGAACCCGCTCAAGATACTCATAAGAGGGAAAGTAGACCAAATAATTTCCTGTTTTACCCTCAACAAATTGAGTTATAGCATCGACGATTGAATCCAAAGATAGGGAACGATGAGTGTATTTGGTGGATATTTGCTTCTGAAGCATAAGGCAAAGATTTTCGGGAGGAAAAGGAGAAGGTAATTGCAGCTTATAAGACTTTTTCTCTCCCCCCAAAATCTGAATAAAATATTCCAGAGGACTTAAGGTGGCTGAGAAGAAAATGGCTGCTCTCCCTTTGTTTAAGACCTGAGCCAGTTGTTTGGAGGGATCAACACAAAAGAGTTTAACACGAACATCCTGCTCCGGACATTGATAATACGTAACGTAATGCTCATCATAGCTTTCTGCGGTTCGCAGAAAGGCTTGAATATTAAAGTACAGTTCCGTTAGTTTCTCTTTCCAAGGTGGATTTTCCTCTTTCTTAAAAAACTTCTCCGCTTCGTTCACCACCCTCTCCAAGGAAGAGTAAAGGGATGTGGGGGCGTCTTTTTCCACCTCAAGACCTTGTTTTTTAAATTTTAAAAAATTCTTGCTGACCGTTTGGAGCCTCTTCCCAAGAACCGGTTCCTCATCCTCTACAAGATTCTTCAGATGGAGGAATTCCTCCTTGTTTAATTCAGCGGAAAACATTTCCCGTGCCCGCTCCACCAAATTATGAGCTTCATCAATTAGAAAGGTATAGTCTCCGCCTTCAAGGAAAAAGCGCTTGAGAAACACTCTTGGATCAAAAACATAATTATAATCACAGATAACTAAATCAGCCCAATTAGTGAGTTCAAGGGAAAATTCAAAGGGACAGATGGAATAGCTTTTGGCATAGTTCTCAATCTGCTCCCGATTCCAAATATCGCTCTGAAAAATATCCTCCAGGGCTGGCCCTAAGCGATCATAATATCCTTTGGCATAGCTGCAATTTTCCGGTGTACATTCCCTCTCGGGACAAAAGCATACCTTATCTTTAGCCGTAAGAGTGACCCTCTTAAGAGAGAGCCCTTGTTGCTGGAGCATAAGGAGAGAGCGCTCAGCTACGGTGCGGGTGATGGTTTTAGCCGTTAAATAAAAAATGGGGGGCTCTTGCCCTACTAGGAGAGCTTTTAAAGCCGGAAAAATCGTCCCTAAAGTCTTGCCAATACCGGTAGGGGCTTGAGCATAAAGCTTATTCCCTTCTCTAATCGTCTTATATACTGCCACAACCAGCTCTCTTTGGCCTTTACGATAGGTAGGATAGGGGAATTCAAGCCGGGAGATGCTCTTATCGCGTTGCTCGGTCCAAGATAAAAGTCGATTAGCCCAGGCACAATACCGATCCACAAGATCCCTAAAGAAGAACTCCAGTTCTTCTCTGCAAAAGGACTTCCTGAATTCTTTAAGTTCATGGGTCTCCAACTGTATATAGGTTAGCTGAACCTGCACCTGAGCCAATTCTTCTTGCTTTGCCACTATATAAGCATAGCACTGAGCTTGCGCCCAGTGCAAATGATTATAGGATTCGTCAATCAGATCCAAGTCCAGGGATGTGGATTTAATCTCTTCGATGACAATTCCCGATTCATTTCTAAACATCCCGTCTGCTCGCCCATGGATTTCTAAGCTAAAACCATCCTGATGCACCATTGTCCGTAGAGTCACTTCAGGCTGATAGTCTGTTCCCCGCTCCTTTTGTAGGTACTGATGGGCATAGATTCCTTCCACCATCCTGGATCCACTCATGAAACCCATCTGTAAATCACCCTGTCGTAAGACGAATTCAACCAGGGTCCGAACAGAAACACGTAGTTTTTTGTCCAAGACTTAATACTCCTGACTATGCTAAATCTTTCGTTCCTTGATAAATCAATGTAAACAATTCTTCCAAATCTTCTTCTTCCACACAAGAAAAGGCCACTCGAATATCTGATTCACCTAAAGCGATTACGCCCACTCCATAATTGTGGAGTAAATGCAGACGCAATTCTTCAGCCTTTACTCCTTTAAGCTTTAAGCACATAAAATAGCCGGAATTAAAAGGATAATAGTCCCAAAGATCTTGATAGTCACCGCGATTTAATAGCTCTTTGACCTTTAAAGCCCGGCCCTCCATAATCTTATACTTCTCTTGCTTTTGCTTTATAAAATCAGGGGATTCCAAAGCGTGAAGGACAAACGTTTGTGCCGGGTGGGAGGCATTAGAGATCGTCCCACGTATTATAGCCTTAGTCTTATTCTCCAGTGCATTGCAAACCACCGAGCTTGAATCCGCAAAAGTGATGAAACCAACCCGAAATCCCCATACATACTCTTCCTTTGTCGGGCCATCCACCTTAACTGCTAAGATACGTGGATGGATATTGGCAAGTCTTCCAAAAAGGGATTCTTTAATAGAGTCCTCATAGAAAAGTCCAAAATATGCATCATCGCTTAAAACCACCAGATTAATTCCCTGCTCCGCTACTTCCAGTAAAGCCTCCACAATGGCTTGGGCCTCTTCCTCAATAGGTGTATAACCAGTTGGGTTATTCGGAAAATTGAGAAGCAAAACAGCCTTGCCTTGTTCTTTTTGTGCCAAGAGAACTTCTTTCATACCCTGGGTATTGAATTGTCCTTTATCAGTGAAAAAGGTAAAGTTTTGTAATCTAGCATTCCTACGGGTCCCAAAAATCATACTGTAATTACCCCAGATCTTATCAGGAAGCACTAATACATCTTGTGGATTTAAAAAAAGGTCCGCTACAATACTCAAACCATGGGTTAAGGCGTTGGTCACAATAGGTTGACTCATGGTCTTTCCCTGTAAAGAGGGATTATCTTTAAACAGTTTTTCTCTCCAGACAGCCCTAATTGAGGGTTTTCCTGCAGGGGGCGCATAAGTATAAATGTCTTGAGGATTATACTCGGACAAGGTCTCTTGTATAACCGGCAGAAACATGGGTTGCCCTTTTTCAGTTGCCATACCTATTGTCGCATTAAAGCGATAGGCTTTTTCTGTAGCCTCATCAGTCTGGGTCAATATCCCTTTCGGATAATATAAATTCTTTCCTAAATCCGAGAGCAGTTCGTATACATAAGGATTTTCTGCCCTTATCTGCTCATTAAGTTCCTTGGCAATATCATGCATGAGTGTTTCTTCCTTTCCCATAGGTGAATCCAACCGGACCTAATGCTATATTATGCTGTGAAAACCTATTCTCTTAAGATTTTTTATAATTTCACAAAGATTTTATTATGATTCGCTGTAAAGTCGACAAGTTCCTTCCTTTCGACACGAGTATATAGAATACATGAATAATACAGCCGACACAAAGATAATGACGGTTGCCTCACGACAACCGTCAACCTTAAAAAAATTCTTCCTCCGCTCGAATTTCCTTGACCTTAAAATGGGCATGTTCTAAAACTTGAGCCAGTATATCGAGAGGAGTCGTGGCCACTTCGCGATACATGCGATGAGTGTATAAATGATGGATATTTGGAAGTACCTGATTGAGGTTTTTGCGGATTTTCTCTCCGGAATCATCAGCATCCACCAAAAGATACACCTCTGAATCTTCAAGTTGGGTCGCCCATTCTTCAGTTTTTTCATAACTCATCGTCCCATAACTGCACAGTATCTCAACGGGTTCGGCTAATACCTCATGGAGTCGCTCTTTATCAGTTTTTCCTTCAACAATAATGACTTTTGACATAGTTTTACCCCCAGCTCGTCAGTTTGCTGGTCCTTACTTTCACTCAAGTCTCAGCTTAATCTCCTATTATTGAAAATAGCCTTTACGAACACCCTTAGATTTATGCGTTGCTCTCATCTTCTCAGACAATAATGTTCGAATTATTCCGAGGAGCTGCATCTGCAATTCTTTTTTCTTCAAAGCCATGAGTCTGTTCACTGGTTTTAACTGCCCATCCTTCACTCATTATCTTCGCCATAACCTGAGCAGCATTTATAGCATCATCCAGGGCAGAGTGGAGTATCCCAATTTGTTCTATAGCGTTTTCTTCAATGGCCCTCTTTAGAGAAATCAAATGGTCAAGAGAGCGATAATGCTTATATTGCTCTGCTAAATCAATATAGTTATCCCAGATAAAGGGGTATTTTAAACCATACTTTTCACATACACTACCCAAAATCTTACGATCCGCATCTCCCCAAGCCACTATAGTCGTTTCCTGATGGAGTACCAATTTCTGCAGGTGCCGAATGGCCTCTTCCAAAGGAATTCCTTGATCCACGTCTTCTTGGCGGATTCCTGTAATCCCATAGCTTTCTTCGGCCAAACGTGGCCAAAAGCGGGGCTTTACAAAGGCATTAAAGGTCTTATCCACTAATAATTTGCCGTTAGGATCAAGGACGATGGCCCCTACTTCTATGATTTCTGGAAACCAGGCTCTGGGTTTACCATAACTTCGGGGAACTGAAAATTCAAAATCCACAACTAAAAAGTCCATCTTCCAACCTCCATTCTTTGAGCACCAATGCAAGTCATCATTAGTCTAAGTATATAGGAAACTTACTTTAGGGGGAAGGGTACACCCACTTCATTTATTTTTTCGATTCGTGTCAGCACTGAAGGATGAGTATAGCTAAACCATTCTATAAACTTTGGCGGAGATAAATCAGAACGGTTCTTCAGAGCCAGATTCATCTGCAGCTGAATTGCCGCTTGAGGATCCTCGGTAAGTAAGACGGCCGTCTGATCTGCTTCAATCTCCATTTGGCGGGAAATAGAATTTTGAAGAGGAGCACTCACAAAGTTAACTAATACTACGAATAATAGAAAAACTGCCCAAACCAGAGGGGGAACATGATGTCTGGACATTTCCTGTCGGAGAACAAGGTACGCTCCCCCCCACACTAAAAAGCTTCCCAAAGTTCCTAGGAAAAGTCCCCGGGCTATATGTCCTTTTTGCCAGTGAGCCATCTCATGAGCGATCACAGCTTTAATCTCTTCCTTAGGGTATTGATTGAGCAGATTATCGTAAAGAACGATCCGCTTTGTCTCCCCGACTCCGGCAAAGTAAGCATTAGCCTTCGTTGTTCTTATACTGGCATCCATCACAAGCATCTCATCAATAGCTAAATCAGCTTTATTAGCCAACTCATTGACCATGGAGGTGATTTCGGGGTTTGCAATAGGTTGAAAATGATTAAATAAAGGAGCTACAAAAACAGGCCAGAAAAGGCTTTGTATAACAAGCCACAGGGAAAAGAAAATCCCACAGATTAACCACCAGATTCTTGGCCAGTTACGAAACGCCAAAAATAATAAGAAAACACCAACCCCGCCCAGTACAAGGTCCAGCAAGGATTCTTTGAGAAAATCCCCCCACCAGGATGGGAAGCTCTGGGTGGAAAAACCCCAAAGCTCTTGCCAATAAAAGCCGCTGAAAAAAGTAAAGGGCAGACGGATAAGGGCAAGCAACGACCAGATCACAAGGTAAAAAGCGAGATATCCTGACCATTTTCGCCCTTGAGCCCACTGTTCACAGGCCCGGGAAAGACGGCTTCCTCGTCCCGAGGCCAGAATCCAAAGTAAGAATAGGGTCTGAACTATAAAGTTTAGGATGTATGAGATTCTTATTCCTCTACTATAATCCCGACCTTGTTCGATTTGCTCCACACCAAAAAACCGGACAGCCTCAGGTCGTATTTGACCTGGGAAAAGAGCATACCATAAATAAACAAGACTAAAAAGAAGGGCTAATGTAATCAATGAGATCCATATCATAGTGCTCCGGGTTTTCAAAAGCTAACCCCTCCTTGAAATCTGACAGTTCAATTGTCATACTTTTTAATATATGTACCCTCATATCGAATTATAGCTTCCCTATAAATTATGTCTCAATACGAGATAAAGGCCGCCCACCATCAGTACAATACCCAAAGCTCGAGAGAGATCCAGAGGGGTTTTAGCGACTCCAAGCAGACCAAAATGATCAATGATTATCCCCGTAAGAATTTGACCAAAAACGGCAGCGGTCAGAGTTCCCGCTACCCCAATTCTTTGCACCGACAGAATAGAGCAGGTAACACCTATTGCACCCAGGGCTCCTCCTATAAGCCATACTTTATGAACATGGGTAACTTGGCTAAAATTACCCTTGCCAAAAAACAGTACCGCAAGAGATAGACAGATCAAACCCACCGCAAAAGAAATCAGTGCTCCTTCAATTCCTCCGATTCGTTTTCCTAAAGTCCCATTAATAGGGGTCTGAATCCCTAACATCATCCCCCCAAAAAGCGCAACGAAAACAAATATTCCTTTCATAGACACTCCTCTTCCCTCTTGTGAGCTTAAGTCATCCATAACCTTAATGGTTCTATTATACAGCAAATCATAAAGAAACTAATACTCTCTTACATACCAAAAAGCTTGCCAGCGAATAAGGCAAGCTTTGTAGTAAAGCAAAAGAGGATCCTTTTATTTAACCCATTTTGGGATAGAAAGTTTCACATTCTGTTTCTTCTGCCGCCTGGGAAACTTCATTGCGAATCTCAACGTGGTCAGCATGGCAGTATTGATCGGTATTATAGGTACAGTTCACTGCATTACAGTGAACTTTAGGGTCCATTACCGGTTCTCCTGATACCGTTTGCTTTAAAGTCTCACTGTAATTCATATTTCCCAATGAAGAGATAAAATTACCGAGACTTTTCGAGCTAAAGGTTCCGCAGAAAGTAGCATCCCCACCCGTGGTCTCTCCTCCTTGAACCTCGATCTCATCGGCCGAACACAGGCGACTACGATTATACACGCAATTTACCGCATCACATTTTAGTTGAATGCTCATAATCTTACTCCTTCCTAACACCAGTCTGTATTGAATTATCCTTAGTATTACCTGTCTTTTTCTCTTTATCCCTTTAACACAACAACAAAAAGGAAGAATCCCTTTAGCTTCTTCCTTTTTATCCATTACACATATTAAAATTAACCAAACCGCTCTTCAAATTCTTCAAGAGTCAAGAGGATTTGACGAGGTTTACTCCCTTCATACCCCCCCACCACCCCATTATCCTCAAGCAAATCGATCAAACGGGCAGCACGCGCATAGCCAAGCTTTAACTTTCTTTGCAAATAGGAGACGGAAGCCATGCCTGTATTGATGATAAGGTGACCTGCTTCAATAAAAAGCTCATCATCCGGTCCGGCGCCCTCACTTTTTCCCGATGGGTTTGCACTTAGAAATCCTTCCGGATCCAGATATTCAGGTGACCCTTGAGCCTTCCAGTGAGCTATCACTTTCTGAACTTCTTCGTCTGCAACCATACATCCTTGAACCCGCATGGGCTTATTCATGCCTTGTGGGGAATAGAGCATATCTCCTCTTCCCAAGAGCTTTTCGGCCCCGGTCGAGTCGAGAATGGTTCTGGAATCGATCTGTGAACTTACCGCAAAGGAAATCCGACTAGGAATATTAGCTTTAATCACCCCGGTGATGACATCTACTGAAGGTCTTTGGGTAGCAATGACCAAATGGATTCCGGCAGCTCTGGCCATCTGAGCAAGGCGACAAATGGATTCTTCCACCTCATCAGCTGCCACCATCATCAAATCTGCTAATTCATCAATAATAACCACAATCAAGGGCATAGCCGGAACAGTATGATTAGCCCTGATGTCGTTTTCTTGACCAGTCTCTGATGCTTTCAATTGATTATACCGTTCAATATCCCGTACTCCGGAAGCGGCAAACAATTCATACCGGGTTTCCATTTCTTTGACTACCCATTTTAATGCGGCTGAAGCTTTTTTGGGGTCTGTTACCACAGGGGCCAAAAGATGAGGAATCCCATTATAAATACTCAATTCCACCATTTTGGGATCCACCATAAGGAATTTAACCTCATCAGGACAAGTATTAAAGAGCAATGAATTGATGATGGCGGTAATACACACGCTCTTTCCTGAACCGGTGGCCCCGGCCACCAACAAATGAGGCATCTTGGCTAAATTAGCCACAATAGACTGATTGCCAATATCTTTACCTAAAGCAATTCGAAGCTTAGCAGACCCTTCCTTAAATTCCGGTGTCTCCAGAACTTCACGGAAAGGAACAGCCCTAGGGTGTTTATTGGGAACTTCAATGCCAATAGCGGACTTTCCTGGAATCGGCGCTTCAATTCGCACGTCCCGGGCAGCTAGCCCCAACGCGATATCATCTGCCAAATTGACAATGCGGCTGATCTTAACTCCGGGAGCAGGAGCCAACTCATAACGAGTAATCACGGGACCCCGAGCTACGCGGATGACCTTAGCCTGAACTCCGAAATCCTCCAGCACCTTCTCCAGATGTTTTTGAGTATCCTGATCATGAACCACTGTAACTTGAGGAAGAGGATCCAGCAACTCAAAGGAAGGTAAACTCCAAACCTTGGCCTTATTCAATGCCTCCGTGGTTTTTATGCTATTTTCAGTAGGGTTATCTTCTTCGTTTTCCTTTTGAAGTTTAACCGCTTTTCCTTCTGGATTAATTGCAGGTACTTCAGAAAGATTATTTTTTGTCGCTGCTAGAAATTCTTCCTGTTCTTCAATCGTCTCTTCAGATTGTGAGGTAAGCTCTTCTTGAATCATATATTCTTCTCTTGAAGGAAGAAATGCTTCAGGAAGAGGTGCTTCTTCATAGGCGGGAATTTTCTCTAACGGTTCAATTTCTATTTTTTTAGTACTTTCATTCTTAATTTGGCTTGGAGCCATACTGCGCACTAATCCCGAGCTTAAAAAGGGATCTTCAGTAGTTCCTGGGAAAGACTCCATCTTTTCCTGGAGGACTTTCGGGTTTTCCTTTTTGTGAAGTCCTTCGATTCTTGGTTTTTCCAGAGATGATTCAAGGCTATGGTAAGGAGTATGTAGGGATTTTCCAAGTAAGGCTGCGCGTTCCTCAGGGGAAACCCCTTGGGGTATTCTACCCTCGTTCTTTATCAACTGGGTTACTTGTCCCGGGTAATGATCTGAATCAAAACCAGTTATGTCCGGTTTTTCCCACTGGCGTTTACTAGGAAAAGAAGGCTCATTATTCCTTATCTCTTCTTGTATTTCGGAACTTACTTCATCAAAATAACTTGAGAATCCCTGTATTGTTGTTAGGCGGGTTCCAATGGGTTTAAACGAGATATCTCTACCTTCTTTGAAGTATGTATCAAAATCCTTGCCCAAGTCATCAAGCTCTACCAAAGGTTCCATAGGCTTCAGATCTAAATCTGAGGAGAAGTATTCTTTAAACCCTTTTAAGGGGACGAGCTTCCCTTTTGGCAACTCAATACCTTGATCAAAGAAACTCTCTTCCACAAATTCTTCTTGAAGGTTCTTTCCTTTTGCTCTTTCTCTTTCTCGAGTTCTTCCTCGAGAATAAGATTGTTTTCCCTTTGGCCTGGAACTCTGCTTCCGCCCAAAAAGTGCAGACGCCCATACACCAATGGCCAAAACAAAAAATATGAATGGCGCAAGCCAAACCTTTTCCCCAAGAGGATATTTCATCAGGTTATAAATAGCCTTACCGACTGAGGTAAATCCTAATTCCCCCAATAACGTTAAGAATCCTAATAATGCCAATATTACAGCAACCCCTTGCCGAATAGGCAGGGTTTTTCTTTTCCTTTTCGACACAGTCCCACCTCCACCAACTTCAATTATCCTTTATGTCTAAAATATAGTCAAAGAGTTTTTTCATTGACCAACTTATTTACGTTAAGGCTCCACAACTTGGCTTAGAATAGAAACTTCCCGTGTATTAAAAAGCACAGGACTCTTCCACGCCGGAAAGCCTGTGCTCCTATATCCAGATTTAATACTCCAGAACTATCCCTTGAGATTTCTTACTTCCAAAAGTATAAAATCTCTCCTCAGTAATCTTACCATCTGAGCAAATTCGGACTTCTCCAGTATAGAGGAAATCTTCTTTATCCCAATACCTAAGATCGACAAACTGTACCTTGGTCTCCGTTTCCGGGCTATCTGTACGGACCACGTGAAAATATGGGGTGAATCGATTAAAAATATCCGCTAATTCGCTCTCTAAAGCATTATTTATTAATGGATCTTCCGAATCCCATTGAGGTAGAACTTTGAGGACTTTGGCGTTCTTTTTTTTCATAATTCCAAAGCTTACAGTATCCTTCTCGTAGAGTAAGAAAGCCCAGCTAAAGGGACGATACATGGCAGGTAGGATTTTTACTTGGCCACGTACTGCATCAAAGGTTTCCTCAAGTCGTTTCCGAGTTTTATAACGGTCTATTTCCCGTACAAAAAGATAAACAAACGCAACCGTAAAGACTGCTAAGGTTGAACGCAGTCCAAATTCCGGTCGATTGAGTGAAAAAACAAAGGAAGAAAGGAACAATACGAAAATTACCGGATCTGTCACCATGGCCATGTTCACTGTAAATTTCTTCTTATAAAATGGCCACAAAAGTTGGGCACCATAGGAATTCAATAAATCGGCAATTCCATGAGATAAAGTCCCTATTAAAGTCCAAAAGACAACCGTTAACCAGGAACTGGTGGGGAATACACCATAGACAAGAGTGCCTAAACCTAAAGCCATTCCACCTAGAGCCAGGAATGAGTGGCTAGCCCCCCGGTGTTTCAACAAATAATTGAGCCTGCCTTTGAGATGGGTGACAATATCCAAATCGGGAATCATTGCTCCCAATGTGCAACCTACAAAAATCGGGTCATTTAGTTGTATAGGGTGCCCCGAAAGATTGGCTAGTGCGGCACCGATTAAGCCGTGAGTTATTGGATCGATGTTTAACACCTCCGAAGGACTTCGTAAGCCCGCTTGCCGTTTTTTTCGAACGGATTCATTATATCATATATAAAATGCATTTTGTGTTTCCTCATTATAGGAAATTTTTATTTTCGTAACTTTTTTTCCAATTCTTTGACTAAATATAAAAAGTAGGGGATTCTCCCAGTGCAATTCCGAAAAAAATTACTACTTTTCGGAAAGACACTGGGGAATTTCCCTACATTTGTTTTAGGCAATACTCAACTTTGTTAAAGATCCGCATTATTTGCCCGAGTGAGAAGCAACTTTAATGGAGCTATTAATGCTCTTAATTCCTTCCACATGCTGTCCCATGGATTCCGCCCATCTTCGATCCTCATCCGAGTAGACTTCACCAGTCATATAAGCGATTCCATCTTGAACAAAGGCCCGAACAAACTGAGATGTCATCCCATGCTGACCTAGCTTACGCACGAGCTGTTCAGTCATATAAAGATCCTCACCTTGAGAACGATGGCGAGAGAAAAGCTCACTTACCACAGCTTTAACTCCTGGCACTTGATAGGCTGTATCGACTGCCCATTCAATCTCCTCTTGGGTATCAACCATTCCGGTGAGAGTAATTAAGCCATTGCGAGCCGATGTTTTGATCTCATGAGCGTTCACCCATGGAGAAGCTACTAAAGCATTTTCAACACGGTTGACAAGTGTGGCATCGTCCACGGCTTTTTCTAAGAAATCGATTTCACTGCGAACTTCTTTCACCCCTCTGACCTGAGAAGCGATTCGTTTCGCAAGACGCTCACTGCTTTGGGTCTCCAGATGCCCAAGCAAAGTCACAATCCCTTTACTTGCCCGGCATCCCAAATGCATGATCTCTTCGAAATTAGATTGGGCAAAGCGCTCAACCACTTGCTTTTCAATATCCTTATCGGTGATTTTTCCGTCGTTGGCAACCGTCAGAGAATTATCCAGCTCTTTTACACCGTCGATGCGACCAATTCTTTGCCCGATAAAATCTTTTTCGGCAAGGCTATCCACTGTCCCCCATAGGGAAACTTTATCCCCTTTTACTTCAATATGGATTCCTTGGCCCGATTCCCCGAAGTGAGTTTGGATAAGAATTTTTATGTCTTCATGAACATCTTTTTCCGGTCGTGATTTTTGCATTCTTATGTCCCTCCAGCTCAAAAAACTAAGCTTAGTTTCTCACTGAAGGTATTTTTTTATCCTCAGTAAAATAAATCGACCTTCCTAAAAGTCAAGATTAAGGAAACGCTGAAGTTCAATACTACATTGTTCCGGAACATCAATTTCTCCAAGTTTAACCGGTCCGAATAAACCATGGAAATCACTGCCTCCAGTGGTCAGTATTGCTTTTTCCTGGGCTATATTCTTATAGTTTTGAATCAATGCTTCCCTCTGCTCCCAATAGCCATAATAGACTTCCAAACCCATAGGGCGGTAGGATAAGAGCTCAGTCACCATACGATCATCTCGCAACAACCCGGGATGAGCCAGTACGGGGACACCACCGCATTCATAGATCAAATCAACGGCTTCTTCAAAAGGATGTTCTAAAAAAGGTAAATAGGCAATTCCATACGGCTGGAAGAGTTTTGCTATAGTGGGCCATTGGATAGTACCGTTTTCGTGTTCATGAAGAGCCCGCATAATATGACCTTTGCTTACTGCACCTTCAGGATTAGCGATTTTCTCCACCTCCGCCCATTTCAAGGTGAATCCATCGTTCTGCAACCTCTTGACCATCTCATAGGCCAAATAGGTTCGCTGCTGTCGAAGTTCCTTTAGTCGTGATTGGAGATCGGAATGGATGACAGCCTCAAAGGGAAAATACCCCAGTAAATGAACTTCCTTACCTTTAAAGGCTGTGATCAACTCGACCCCTGGAATAATATTCACATTATGCTTTTGCCCTAACTCCATGGCTTCCTGAACGCCGTTGGTGGTCTCATGATCAGTCAAAGCCAATATACGAACACCCTGCTTGACAGCTTCCTGGATGATTGCAGCAACTGAAAGAGAACCGTCCGACTCTATAGTATGAATGTGTAAATCGATCGTCATTTTTAGATTCACCCCCTATGCTGCTCAATAGATATCAAAATAATTATCCTGAACAATCCTGACATTCAATTCTTATGATTTATTATAACGCATTAATAACTTGGTGATGACATCACCTATGAAAATATTTCCTCTAAGTCAGGATATCTGAGTTTTTTATGCGTGGCGCGCAGCAAAAAGAGGAGATGAGTCTCTCTAGATAGAAGCCCCATCTCCTCTTTCATTTCTGTCCAGCCCTTATATCATTGTGTGTCGGTTCATGGGTGAATATTCCGCACTATTTTACCAGAAATTTCATCTCTTCAGCACGCGACCGGCACGGAATCCGGTATGCTTGCCATGATTGATAACGATCTGGCCGTTGATCAAAACGTAGTCAATTCCTTCCGGATACTGGGCAGGATTCGTGAAATCGCCCTTATCGATAATCGTGTCTCGATTAAAGATGCAGATATCTGCAAAATAACCTTCCTTCAGCAAGCCTCTCTCCTTCAGTCCAAAGACCTCCGCAGGCTTACCGGTCATCTTACGGACAGCTTCTTCCAGTGAGAGTGCCTTTTGTTCGCGGACATATTTACCCAACACACGGGGGAACGACCCGTAGACGCGGGGATGGGGTTTGCCGCCCAGCAAGCCATCAGTGCAGACATTCTGCTCAGGCATAGTCATGAAACGGATAACATGCTCTTCTTTCCCATAATAATCATACATGCCAACAGCATTTTCTTCCTCGTAAAGAAGATCAAATACAGCATGGTAGGGATCCTTGCCGCGAAGCTCTCCAATCTGGATAAGATTCAGACCAATGACATCTTCGTTCTTCTTATTTTTAACACTGGTTACATAGATGCCGTCCAGGCCTGCAAAATCAACAAAGTTATCCCATCCGGGAATGCCATGTTCAATATCATAGATCATCTTAATGCGCAATTCCGGATCTTCCAACCGCTTTAGAAGCTTGTCTGTACCGCCGTCATGAGCCCAAGGAGGAAGGATGACCCCTAGCATGGTGCTGCCAGCAACATAAGGGTACTGGTCAAATGATACATAGATGCCTTCAGCCTTTGCTTCCTTGAGGAGTTCAACCTGGCGATCGATCTTGCTCCAGTTAGGCTTTCCGCAAACTTTAAAATGAGACCAGTGAACCTTAATGCCGCTTTGTCTACCGATTTCGATAACTTCCTTCATTGAGTTTATGATATCATCCGCTTCACTGCGCTGATGAACGACAAATACTCCATCATATTCAGCAGCCTCTTTGCATATCTCAACGACCTCGTTCATCCCGGAATAAGCACAGGGCATATAAATCAAGCCGGTGGAAACTCCTAAAGCACCGGATTCCATTTCGCGGCGGGTAATCTCTTTCATCTTTTGAATTTCTTCTTCGGTTGGTTCTCTATTATCCAACCCCATAGCCTCCATACGGATATTTCCGTGGGGTACCAGATAGCACGCATTAAGGCCAGGTTTTGCCTCTTCAATGGCCCGCAGATAATCTTCGGTTGTAGCCAAGTCTTCCCAATGGATATCATCACTGTCTCCGTCCAATCCGGCAAGATTCTTACGCCAGGGCTGAATATATTGTTGAGGCAGCGGAACCAAGGAAATACCGTCCTGTCCCAAGACCTCCGTTGTGATACCCTGCATAACCTTCGGCAAAACTTCCGGATCGGTCAGAATCTGTATATCTGAATGACTATGAGTATCAATGAAGCCTGGAGCGATCACATGTCCTTCTGCGTCGATGACCCTATCGGCCTCAACATCGCCAAGCTTTCCGACACTCACAATCTTGTCATTTTCGATAAGGAGATCACCATAATAGCCGGGGGCAGCACTGCCATCAACAATAAAACCATTTTTCAGCAATGTTTTCATAGTCAAACCCTCCATTTCACTGTGTATTAGGATATAGGGGCCGGACTTAAGATCAGAAGACCTCAGTCGCAGCCCCAACCGGGTTCTTTGCTAATCAAGGCGATGCCATCAATTATTGAATATCTTCATTAAATTCGATAATTTGCCCGATTTTTTGATCATGTTTTTTCATCGTAAAATTCTTCATAAGGACTACATAGATAACCGGAGCCACAAGCAAACCGATGAAGAACGCATAGGTGCTGCTGATGAAGCTCAGTCCGAAACCGGCTACCAGAGCAACGACTGCACTCATGTTGAATCCGTTATTATACTGATACTGTCCGCCAGCAGTGTATAAATCCTGAACATTGAGCTTGCATTTTCTGATGATGAAATAGTCAGCCAGCAAAATTCCCATCACAGGCCCAAGCATTGTCGAGATATAGACCTGCATATCCACAAGGAAAGTACCGGAGTTTTGAATTTTCCACGGTTGCATACCTACTGCAATCACGCCGCAAATAATTGACGCCATTTTAAAGTTAAGCTTGGGAAAAATACTGATGAGAACATAGGAAGGGGGCATAAGATTACCGACAGTGTTTGTAGACCATTGAGCAAATACCACAGCGATTAACGCCAAAATCAAGCCGAAATTGCTGTTAAAGAGCTTCACACAGATTGCGTTCAAATCCCATTCACCCGTCGTGATTCCTGCTGCCATACCAATCAGCATGCAAATTACGCCGATCACCATCAGACCGAAAAACTGACCGATTAAAGCACGCTTATTACGAGCCAGTAAACCCTTTTTCTCATAGTCGGGTACATGCTCGATTTGGCGAGCCAAGTCGGAACCATTCAGGGCCATGGTAATCCAGCCCCCTGCAATACCGGAAATAGCATAAATAACCGACATGTTACCTCTACCCGTTGTCGCCATAATATCGGTAACAGTGACACCGTAGGCATTTCCGATCGCGATGGCAATGGCAACAAAGAGAATGGCCAGTGCCGGAATGGCGATCCAGTCAAATTTCGCCATCGCCTTTAGTCCGTACATAGCATTAACCACCTGGAACACGGCAAAGGCAATAATCATTAAGGTTAAATTGCTGAAGCCGAAAAGGATTTCCATAATATAGTTTAACGCAGCCGCACCAACCCAAGTTTGAAAACCGAACCAATACAGAGCCGGAATTGCACGCAGCAGACCGGCAATAGATGAACCCTTGTAACCAAAGGGCGCACGGGCGTACACCGCAAAAGGAACGCCATAAAGGGTCCCGATATCCCCAATCAGTGCCGTTAGGGCAGTTACTATACCATAACCGATAAGAATGACAAAAACCATTGTCCAAGCACTGAGACCGTCGCCATTGTTATAATACTGTGCACCAAGGGAGAAAGCTACGACATTAATCGTCATACCTGCCCAAAGAATAAAGTAGTCCGCTAATGACATTGTTCTTTCAGACTTACCTGCTGGCATTAATTCAGGGCTTCTTAAAGAAGCCGAGCGGTTTGGAGAATTCATACACTATTCCCTCCATAAAATTGTATTAATGACGATTTGCTATGATTTAGTCCAGACCGAATTTTTCCAGGTATTGAGCATTAATTTTTCGTTTAATAAACTGACCGGCACCCTTTTCTCCTTTAAACTCACCGCTTTCTACGATGACCTTGCCCCGGGCGATCGTCATAATAGGGTAACCCTTTACCTTGAAACCTTCATGCAAGCAATAACTGATATTGTTGTGAAGAATATCCTTAGATAGAGTCACCTCCTTATCCATATCCACAATAACGAGATCCGCATCGGATCCAGGGGCGATGATACCCTTTTGTGGGTAGCAGCCATAGATCTTGGCAACATTGGTGCTGGTCAGGGCGCAAACCTGGTTGATCGTCAGGCGTCCTTTCCCTGCTCCCTCAGAAAGAAGAATCGGCAAGCGAACCTCTAACCCGGACATGCCATTGACCACCTTGGTGAAGTCCTGAATATAGTTACCGTTTTCGTCTTTTTCAAGAAAGGCTGCTTTTTCATTCGTGTCAAAAGTGCAGTCGTCAGAGCCGGTGACGGATATTGTACCATCCTGTAGTCCTTGCCATAAGTCTTCTGCGTCTTTGGGTGTGCGCAGCGGGGGAGAGCATAGGTATAAATACCCCTCTTCCTTTTCATAATTATCATCGAACAAGGTAAGATAGTGAGGACCGGTTTCCACATAGATGGGAAATCCTGATTCATGGGCACGGCGGGCAACATCCAACGCTTCTTTATGGGTTGTATGGACCACCATAACGGGGCAATCGACATACTCCGCAAGTCTGCATGCCCGTTCAAAGGCTGCTGCTTCGCACTTCTGAGGTTTAGTCTTCGAGAAGTTAACCCAACTCAGATCGCCGATTTTTCTTACTTTTTCGATGGCATCTTCCGCCATGGTATTGTCCTCACAGTGGAGCATGGGCAGACCGCCCACTTCCTTTGCTTTTTCAAAGACTTTAATCATGGTCTCCTCATCAATCATGACTCCTTCCTTTTTGTATGTCATAAACATTTTAAAGGTCGGTACGCCATACTCTGTCAGTTGGGGAATTTCTTCCACCAGTTCGGGAGGAGACTTGACAAACTTTCCGTGGACACTAAAGTCTATAGCGGATTCCTCCATCTCCTCCCTGCGTTCTTTTACTGCTTCAAAAACGGATTTTTCTGGAAAAACATTGGCAAAATCCATAAACATAGTTACCCCGCCGAAAGCTCCGCTGATACTCTGTTGATAGAAGGTATTGGCACCTAAACATCCTTGGAAAGGGGCCATACAGTGCATGTGTGCTTCGATAACGCCGGGCATAACATACTTGCCTGTCGCATCAATGGTTCGAATTCCTTCAGCGGCTTCATAAAATCCAAGACCGACAATTTTGTCATCTTTTATGGCCACATCACAAATTGTGCTGGATGACGGGGAAACAACGGTTCCGTTCTTAATAATAAGATCGTACATAATTTTCTCCCTTCTCTTTTCGATGACTTTGGTTTATAGGCACTTTTTCAAACCGTATAAAAGATTACGGCAAAATGCATTTATCTCATTTCAAGCAAGCCCTTACTGATAGACATATAAGCACTGACAGCACCATACAACTGTTCAAGCTCGATATACTCGTCTGTAATATGGGCCAGATGTTCCCATGAGGGACCTAAACCGATGGTACGAATCTTTGCTTCACCTGCATAATGACTTCCATTAGTGCAAAATTGCCAAGTAGAAATTTGCGAACTGAAATTGTTTTTTTGCAATTCCTGATAAGCAGCCTGCACAAAATCATCATGCTCGTTATACAACCAGGCGGGGAAGAATCGTTCTCCTTCGATTACTGCTCCTGTATAACATTTTTCGGAACCCCACGCATAGGAAACTTTTGCTTCCAACTCAGGGTCATTTTCCTGTAGCTTCCTAATAAGGTCTTGGATAGGGGCCAGCACGCTTTCTTTCGTTTCATCGACAAGAGTGCGGCGATCATAGGTAGCCCGGCAGTATTGAGGTACTACCGACGCTCCAGGATAGGGGGATGACTTTATATCCGTTAACTCTAAAATTCCTTTGCCAAGCACTGGATGATTCTTGACCGGCAATCCTTTGATTCCCTCTATGATTTGCATCATCTTATAAACAGCGTTGACACCTTTTTCAGGATTGGAAGAGTGGGCGGGGCGGCCAAAGGTTTCCACAACAATTTCTGCACGACCTCTCTGCCCAATCCGCAGATCCAGATGGGAGGGCTCACAAATAACCACAATGTCAGGTTGAACTAATTCACTGATAGAGCGGGCGCCAACACCTTCAAAGCACTCTTCGTGACAGCTTCCCGCCACATATATTTCACCGGCAAAATCGCGGTTAGTGTCTTCTGCGAAAAAGGCTGCTGCACAGCATGCGGCAGATAAACCACCTTTCATATCTGTAGCCCCCCGGCCATAAATACGGCCGTTCTCAATTTCTGCACCAAAAGGATCATGAGTCCAAACGTTTGGATCAGCGACGGGTACCTCATCCATGTGCCCCTCATACAGGATTTTTTTGCCGGGTCTGTTCCCCTTAATGCAGCCAATGACGTTTCCATATTTATCCGTTTCTATAGTGTCGAATTGATGCAGACGGAAAAACTCTTCCATAATCCTGACAACATCTTGCTCTTCTCCTGACATGGACTTTGCCCGTATCAGATCACTACACAGCTCCGTGACTTTCCTTTGTCTTTCCGAATTTAACATAAGATCTTATTTCCTCCTTATCACCCTATAATTCTGCAATCGCTTCAATTTCGCAAAGAACGCCTTTCGGTAGAGTTTTCACTGCCACGCAGCTGCGGGCGGGTTTTGAAACAAAATAGCGAGCATATACCTCGTTAAAGACTGCAAAATCATTCATGTCCGTCAAAAAACAGGTGGTTTTTATGACCTTTTCCAAGCCTGAACCAGCAGCGTCTAAAATCGCTCCCACGTTTTTACAGCTTTGTTCCGCTTGTCCAGCAATGCCCTCCACAATGTCACCGGAAACAGGATCTACAGGAATCTGCCCGGAAGTATAGACAAGATCACCACTAATAAATCCTTGGGAATAGGGCCCGATAGCACCTGGTGCTTTTGATGTTCTGATTCCCTTCATTATAAAGTCCCCTTTTATCGTTGATTACTTGCAGCTGGGATATTTTCCATCCCAGACAATTGCCTGATAATTTTCCTGATCAGTATCTCCTTCGGTACTGAAGAAGAGAACTCGTGAGTTTTCGTTTAATTGAAGCTGATCTTTTAACTCCTTATACATCGGGTTTGTCATGATCTCTGCTACACAACCAAACGGGGCCGCACCACTTTCACCCGAAATAACTCTCTCGTCTCCTTGAATTGGATTGCCAAGGATACGCATTCCCTTTGCTGCGACATAATCAGGGCAAGATATAAAGTGATCTGCGTAGTTTTTCAAAACTTCCCAGGCAATGCTGCACGGCTCTCCACAGGCGAGCCCAGCCATGATCGTATTCATCTCTCCCGCGACAAAATGCCGCTCCCCATCATCGGCCTGAGCAGTAAGGTACAGGCAGTCTGCCTTATCGGGCTCAATAACGGTGATGATCGGACGTTCTTCACCATACAGTGATGCGAAGAAACCCGTGACAGCTCCGGCCATAGAACCGACCCCGGCCTGCAGGAAGATGTGGGTTGGTTTTTCCTTTAATTGACCATAAACCTCATAGCCTAAGGTACCGTATCCCTGCATGATCCAGCGGGGAATATCTTCATAGCCCGGCCAGGCTGTATCCTGTACCATGATCCAGCCATGTTCTTCCGCTTTGCTGTTAGCCAAACGAACGGCTTCATCATAATTCAGCTCAGTGATGGATGCATCGGCACCTTCAGCCCGGATATTCTCCAGCCGTTCAGCCGCACTCCCCTTCGGCATATAGACTACAGAGTGCTGCTTAAGCTGGTTCGCTGTCCAGGCAACACCACGACCATGGTTACCATCAGTCGCCGTGACAAAGGTCAGTTCACCAAGCTTGCTGCGAACTTCTTCCGAAACCATCTTTTCGTAAGGAAGATCCCGAATATCGGTACCCAGCTTTGAAGCAATATAGTTGCCGATTGCATAGCTGCCCCCCAAAACTTTGAAGGCATTGAGTCCGAAACGATACGATTCATCCTTGACATAGACCGTACCAAGTCCCAGGGCTTGTGCCGTGTTTTTCAATTCTCTCAGCGGCGTTTTTTGATAAATGGGAAAGCTGACATGAAAGCTATGGACCTTTTCAGCTTCCTCCAAATTCAAAAATGTCAGATCGCTTACCTCCTGTTTATCACGCTGAAACGAAACAATTTTAATCTCTTCTTTCACCAGAGATCCTCCTTTCATATGACCACTTAGGGTCAGTCTAACTTTATACTTAATTTCAAATAAGTTCGGCAAAAACCACTTGAAACTAAATATTAACCACAACAATATAGTTGCAATTTTTGTGCCAATTCTATGTTGTCTTGAATAATTAATAAAAAAAATGCAACATATCAGAAATGTTGCATTTTACTTAATATTTCTTGAACGTATTCGTCGGACTCAATTAAAAATAGATGTTTCTTTTGTTCTCATTTTAATAATTTTCTCAAAATAAGAATAGAGAATTGTCAATTTGAGAATTGCTCCATTTTACGATATAAGGTTGCAAGGCTAATACCGAGACTTTTCGCCGCCTCTTTTTTTCCTTGAGTATTCATACCGTGAAGACGCAGGGCTTTTGCTATTTCTCGGCGCTCAACTTCCTGAAGGGGTATTACATTTTCCTCGAACCCATATCTTTTTTCTTTTTTATATGCACTATCCCGTTGAATTAAGACGGTGTGTTCATCAACCAAAAAATCCTTAGGTAATGTTTCTAATCCTAGGATATCCTGATCATTGCACATATTCACCATATATTCCACAGTGTTTTCCAACTCCCGAACATTACCATACCACGGATACTTCAGCAAAGCACGCATAGCTTCCGGCGAAATTTCACGATTTGGCTTGCCGAGCCGTACCGCATATCGTTGTGCAAATAAATTGGCAAGAACAGGAATATCCTCAAGACGGCTGCGGAGGGGCAGAATCTTAACAGGAATTACATTTAATCTGTAATACAGATCTTCACGGAACTTACCATTGGCAATCATAGTCCGGATATCTTTATTCGTGGCAGCAATTACACGTACATCTATGGAAATCAAGTGATTGGAGCCAATACGGGTGATTTTACGCTCCTGAAGAACTCTTAGAAGCTTGGCCTGCAAATACAGGGGCATATCACCGATCTCATCCAGAAAGATTATACCCTGATTGGCCAGTTCAAATTTCCCTACCCGTCCGTTGGGGTCGGCTCCTGTAAAAGCGCCTTTTACATAGCCGAATAATTCAGCTTCCAGCAGGCTTTCAGGAATAGCCGCGCAATTCACTGCTACAAACCGTTGTTCTTTGCGATCACCAGCGCGCCAAATAGCGGTGGCTACAACCTCCTTACCGGTGCCACTTTCTCCGGTAATAAGCACTGTCGAGGTGCTGTTCGCAATTTTTTCAATTTGAGCTCGAAGGGCTATCGTTTCTTGGCTGTCGCCTACCACGATACCTTCACTTACCGCGGCAGTCATGGCGTATAACTTTTTATTCAGATCGCGGGTTGGGGTAAACGAAAGAAGCTCGGCATAAGAGTCATCCGCTTTAAGCAGAGAATGAATTTGGCCAAGAATACGAAATGTCTTTGTTCCAACATTCAACATATATTCTGTCTTCCCATTAAGCTTATCCCCGGTTGGGGACAACATAATTTGCATGCCATCGAGAGTGTTCAACATCAGCTGCTGCTTAGCAGCCCGATTGGCCATGGTGACGGTGTGCTTGCGGCTGACAATGAGAACTCCCTCTTCCATATTATTAATGGCGAAGGCAAGGGCCGACAGCATTGACTCCTTTTCCTTGCGATCAATCTGTTCGATTGCTTTGGCCGCAATAAAATTAGCGATCTGCTCAATCAGCCCAAGATATGTTTCTTCATCCGCCAAGATCGCATTACGCTGCTGCGCATTGGAACCAACCAATCCGATCACACCTATAATTTCATCACTGGCCCTGATCGGCATAGCAATCTCAATTTCCTCGGCGCAGCTGTCCCGCTTAGGGCAATTGTTACAGATCGATTCTTGACCTGGAGAATAAATGACTTGAAGCTGACCCTCCTTTATAACATGACTATAAGCATATCCTTCTGCGGACATATCCTCGTTTATATGATCAGCAAACATACCGGTACCGGCTACACGAAACAATTCAGTATCCACTACCTCTACGTCCACATTTGATATCTTTGCCATAATCTCTGTATATTTCTTGACAGTCTCTTGGATTTCGAGTAAAATGCCTGCCATTTCATTCCCTCCGACGCCAGTATAATTTCATGGTTTGAACTTTATTTAAGTGCTTGTTCAGCTGAGTGTCGGGAATCCATGCGAAGCTTCTCCCACAACAAAATCGCTCCACATTTGCAGTATACTGCAGATGTAGAGCTAACACAACCTGTCTATCCCTTAATTAGCCTTCTCTCACCACATCCCCTAGGGCTTTCACATCCTATAAAGAAACCATTTGCACGTTTGCAGCTCAAACTTTAATTCATAGCGGGTCATTTTGCCTGCTATCTCACTCCGACAGCTGTAGATTTTCATCCTGTTCGCGGCGAGCTTTTCTTCCTTCGTCGAAAGGATTTGTTGCACGTCGATGACCTGGTCTTTATACCTGAATCTTGCTGGAATAGGGTTGCCATTCTTAAATTTAGCTATCATCTCAACTGGATCCATGATAACTTCCATACAATCACCCCGGATATACGTTCGTATTCAGAACTTATGTTCTATTGTAGGCTATCCAAGGGGAAATTAGAAGTGGAAATAAAAGGCAGAACCCCGGTGTTGCCACACACCGGGGTTCTGCTTCAATCCCAAAGAAGATCTGACTAATTCGTCCCCCACTACACCTATATGTCCATGTTTCCATAAACGTGACAAGCACCGGGATTATTCCTCAATGAGAACCTATCACTAAGATCTATTAAATAAGTCAATAATAATTGTATCATATCCAACAAAATGGAGTGCCTGCCTTGCCTAAAAAGAAGTGGTCGAATGAAGAAATCGAGAACCATAGAAGACAACACAATATGTATTTTTATTACTATAACGAAGATGACGGAAACTTATTCGTTCCGAAACCTAATATGTTTAGCATGAGATGGACTATACAATGGATGACATTTAATTGGGCACATCCAATCGCTCAAATTTTCCTTTTTATATTTTTAACACTCGTCATCCTTCCTGTAATTTTTAACATTATGCATTAATCATAATACTCCGGGGCTTATAATTACACGCATAAATGAAAAGAGCCACTTGGCTCTTAAGGTTTCTTCATTTTCATATTCCAGGTGCAGGCATATCAAAACCTTTTATGTGGTGTCTGTGCCCGTTATCCACTGTCGTATAGAAATCCCAATAATGAACATGCCCGCCGCATTCCATGGGAATGGCTGTGCTTGACACAGCTTTGTAATAATGAGTATGTCCGTACTCATATAGCACATAACTTTCAGAATGATGAACGTGACTTTCACCTGTCGGAATGGCCGGCCCGGTTATATCTAAACATTGATGAGAATGGCCGTGATCACAAGATGTATGTGTGGAGCTACCGTGATTATGAGTAGCCGGGCTAGTTTGTTGAGTCATTTTCACACCTCCCCTTTTTATAAAGTATTTTTATAGGGAAGGTTTTGACACCATTAGGATGAGTCACCTCAAAATAGTAAGCCTGGCCCATACTTCTTCTGCTCATGCGCCAGCAAATCTGCCTCATCCCTGCACCTTTTCCAGTTCCACCAGCTACAGTTAATGCAGTTTACCTTAGCTTTCACATCTATCAGATCATATAACCTGTACAACTGCATCACTGCTCGAATTACAATTGCCATATTGTGGCAAGTCTTATAGACAAAGCATATTATAAACTATCTTAAGGTAAAGGAGGGTATTCAGATGGCATATGGAGTTGGCTGTGAACTTCGTGAAGAACGTCGTGAGAGACGTGAAGGTATTGCAATTGTAACTGTAATCATTCTTCTGCTCATTGCTTTGGGCATCGTATTCTAAGCTTAACTAAGTTAAAAAGTTGGAAGGAGGTCATGTCATGTACGGAATGGGTTCTTTCGGAATGGGCGGCTGCGGCGGCGGCGGATTTGGTGGTTTTGTCGGCGTTGGGATCATTGCTATTGCGATTCTTATCCTGATTGCTCTTGGGGTAATCTTTTAAAACAATAAAAGAAAGGCCAGGCAAATTGCCCTGGCCTTTTTGTTGTCATAAGCGGCTAGGTGAAGCATAGATAGCCGTTTTAAGTGGAAAAGAGGGATCAGTAATACGTTTAGGATTAAGGAAGACAAACCGGACCTGATATAATCTATGCATTTCACGGGGACAAGGTGACATTTTTCCATGAAGAAAGGCACCTTTTGCAGGAACACCTTTGCTCATTAACAATATAAACACAGACGAAGGCAAAAAAGTGTGAATCCTATATCACAGTACAGGATGGACAATATTTGAAACTCAGTGGTGCATAATGGAGGCTAAACTAAAGAGTTAGAAAAAGCAGAAGCCCGGCCAACAATAGACCGGGTTTCTGCTCATCCGAAGAAAGGTCTGAGCAATGGCCGTTACAGCAACACCCACTCCACTATATGTTCATGTCTAAGGATGTGTGACAAACAGCCCATAGCCATATAAAAAAGCAGAAAACCTAGTTCACCATACCAGGCCTCTGCTTCTGCGGGAATTGACCGATAAAAAGATACAAAAATCATCGATACCACAACCAACGACCTCTATATCCGCAACCCACTATAATTATGCGCCATGTCCGAGAAAGTGTTACAAGCACCAGGCGTAGTCGAAATGCTCTCCGAGCGTCGATGTATCCCGCTTCGAGCTGGTCATGTATGCCCAGCCTCTATTGGCTCATATAATCTACATCTGCACAACTGCATCATCACCTAACTTTTTACTGCGTATTGTCCAAATCAGAAATGGGTTACTGATATTTCCTACATTCATACAAAACAACAGGGAGTTCTTTATCTTTCTGTCATAAAAGATCTTTACGATGGATTTGTCGTTCATTATGAAACCGGATCTGAACAGACTATAGGTCTAGTAACAAATACAATCAAGAATGCGTTAAAAAAAGAATCGGCCGCTGGTGGACTTGCACTCCACAGCGACCAAGGGGTTTCAAGTGCGACAAGAAGTCGCTTGATATATTGCCGAAAGGCTACCCCATCCATTCGGGGTAACTCTATTATGACTAGCGTGGATGGTAACGTCTGGGCTAGAAAGCTCACAAGACAATGTGGAAGTCCAAGAAGCCTAAATCTGGGATAACTGCTAGAGTAAGAAAGCTATGGAGAACGTAAAGTGAATCACTGTAGGAATCGTTACGCTGGAGGAAGCGAAATAGGCTGAAACGCTTCGACCAAAAGGTAAGGAGTCGAGCAACGGCGAACTGGCAAACCAATGCGAATGGATAAAGCACTCCCGGTTCAAAGGTGGCTCCTAAGGCTTTCACAATTATGTATCATGCGGAACTTGGTAAACCCTACATGCTCCTCACGACAATGAGGTATCCAACCGCAAGGAAAAGAAACGGCATAGAGGGCAGAAGAAAAGGATAAAAAGCAAACGCTCCTTTTGTAACGAAAGAAGATAGGGGTTCAAACTTTGCCCTAACCTGAAAGGGTGCTGACTTATCCTGTGGTATTTCTTGGCAGGAACGGATGGTAAACTTATGAATTTTAGTAATTCAACGACGGATAAAACCGAGAGACTAAAAGACAGAAACACACTTGCTCGTCAATGGGAATCCATTGATTGGGTACAGGTGCAAAATGAAGTTAATAGGCTACAAACCAGAATTGCCAAGGCAACAGTGCAGGGTGACAAGAACAAGGTCAAACGCTTACAGTATCTACTCACCCACTCATTTTATGCCAAAGCCTATGCAGTCAAAAAAGTCACATCAAATAAGGGGAAAAACACCTCTGGGGTAGACAAAAAACTCTGGTCAACCGCAGCGTCAAAGATGAAGGCTGTATTGGCCCTTACAGACAAACACTACAAAGCAAAACCCCTCAGGCGAGTGTTTATTGAAAAGAAAGGCAAAAACAAGAAACGACCCTTGGGAATCCCTACTATGTATGACAGAGCTATGCAGACACTCTACGCTCTGGCACTCGAACCTATAGCTGAAACCACAGGAGACTCCATATCCTTTGGTTTTCGCAAAGGGAGAAGTGCTAAAGATGCCTGTGAACAGATATTTTGTGTACTAGCGAGGCAATGTTCTCCGACATGGATATTAGAAGGAGACATCAAAGGGTGCTTTGACAACATCAACCATAGCTGGTTGCAACAGAATATTCCGATGGACCTAAGGGTCATGAAGCAATTTCTAAGATCAGGGTTCATATACAAGGGCAACCTATTTCCTACCGACACAGGTTCACCCCAAGGAGGGGCCATCTCTAGTCTATATGCCAACATGACATTAGATGGTCTTGAACAACTGATTCAAGACAAATACCATCGAAATTCCAAGGGCAACATAGAAAATCACTATCGCGCTAAGACAAAAGTCAATCTAGTGCGATATGCAGATGACTTTATCATCACTGCAAACACCAAAGAAATAGCGGAAGAACTCAAAGAGATGGTAAGCCAATTTCTTAAAGTCCGGGGACTCACCCTATCGGAAGAGAAAACCATGATCACGCATATAGACGACGGTTTTAACTTTCTTGGCTGGACATTTCGAAAGTTCAAAGGAAAATTGATTGTTAAACCATCAAAGAATTCCATCAAAGCCCTGACAAAGAAATGTGCTACAATCATTTTGAAAGAAGGAAAAGCAAGCAGTCAATCGGAATTAATCCGAAGACTTAATCAAGTTATCCGAGGATGGACCAACTATCATAGACACGTTGTGGCAAGCCGAGCCTTTTCTTACATCAATAACACACTCTATCTCCTTCTGCAACAATGGGCAAAACACCGGCACCCCAACAAAAATAAATGGTGGAGACTTAATAAATATTGGCATGAAAAGAATGGGAAGAGATGGTTGTTCATGACGGATGAATACAGCCTTATCAATTTAAGAAGGATAGATATCATCCGCCACCCTAAGTTGAAGATTTCTCAAAATCCTTTTATAGACAGTGAGTACTTCATGAAGAGAAAAACGAAACTAACGTCACTATTTGCCGCCAGAAATGGTGAAGAAATGCTTGAGCCGTATGAGCGGGAAACTCTCACGTACGGTTCTTAGACGAGGGAAAGGGAGTAATCCCTTTTCTTTAGTCGATTACACTTCCACTGCGTACTTCAACCTAACTAAAGAGTATGAGATTACCCCTTCAATGTCAAGAAGAGGAAATTGTCTCGATAATGCTTGTGTAGAAACTTTTTTCGGCACTTTAAAAGCAGAATGCATTTATAGAAATAAACCTAATACACATTACGAAGCTCGTGCCATGATCGATGAATATATCCAATTCTATAATTATGATCGGATTCAACTCAAAACGAGACTGACACCGCATGAAAAACGATGTCAGTCCGCATAATTTATTGATATTCTACGCTAGGGCTTATCTTTACATATCTAAAGAACTGGGTTCAGTTCAACATCCCCTGGGGTTTTCTCTTAGATCCCCACCGTAAAAGTGAGGTCATCATTCATTCTTAACCTTATCCTTAATGAACTTATAATACGCATTAAGCGCAGCATCGAGCATTTGACTTGCCGCCACTACGCTAGGATCTGTCAGTTCTTTTTCCTCTGCCAGCCTATGCATATCCTCCCGCAATCGTTCGATCTGCTTTAATATCTCATCAAAATTAGTCATTACACTATTCCCCTTTCGGGGATTAGTATGGATGTTTTGAGAATATATTATGATCTAATAACCTCGGGGACCATCCCCGGGGCGTTTTTAATTCAACAAAAAATCCCAAACATCATTCAATGAAATTAGGGAAATACTCTTAGTGTTGCTAACTTTATTTAAAGGAGGGGTTTCTTTTGAGCGAAGATAAAGCAAGAAGAGAAGAATTAGCAAATAAATTTCCCGAAATGGATCAGCGATTTCAAGAAATAAAATCGGAGATAAATGAGCCACAAGTTGAACGATTAGGGGAAACTCTAGAGGAACAAAGAAAGCGGACCAAAAACCCTACCTAATTTGCCCCATTAAAAAGGAGAACTGTAAAGCTCTCCTTTTCTACATCTTATATAGAAACCATTTGCTTATTATAACAGACTCGACATCATTGGGTATTCCTCGTCCTGGACGGTCCCACCAGTCATATAGCTTAGGCCACTGTGTAAAAATGAAGATCTAATTATCGATCCTGAGCCAAAGCGTTCCCTAATCTTATCTATAGCCTGATCCGCTGCCCTCTGTTTAGTGACGTCTCGGTCAAAGATGCTGAGCTGGATAAAATCGTTTGTACAGAGTTCCGAAACTCTGACTCCAAGGTGCCTAAGTGGTTGCCCTGCCCAAAGTTCGTCGAATAGCTCACACGCAACCTTATGAATGTCGTTGGTACAGTCCGTTGGAGTGTAAAATTTCCTCTGATGAGAGGCCCCAACAAATTCATTCGTTCGAATTGAAACCGAAACAAGCCTTGCGCAATACTCAGCTTGCCTTAATCTTGCTGTTTCTACAAGTACGCTTGTGAGCCTGTTTAGACGACTCTTCGACCCTAGTAAGGCGTTCGCCCATGGCATCCATGCGCTGACCTTGTGATCGCTGCTCTATCCGGATGTCATCCACTCCGCGCTTAAGGTATTCCATGTCGGTGCGGAGGGCTGTGTCTAGCTCTGCATCTTTTCTCACTTCGTTCTTAGCCTCCTTTGCCTTTGCCGACCAGCCTAAGATGATTCCAGACAAGGTTGCTACAATTCCAATGAGGGCTGTAATAAGTATAAAATCCAAATGCCTCACCTCTCTTATATGTTATGGACATGTCTCCATAAGGGTGACTGCCCCAGCGCCCTACTCCCCGTCACCTCCTGCGGGTTTCGGGGATAAAAAAAACAAATCTTCAAGAACGCACCCAATAAGAAAAAGCACCCTGCTTAGAGTGCTTTCATATGCCAGTTGTTTATCTTTTTATAATGGCTTAATAGTAAAAACAATACTACCGTTATCTACCTGATAGATATAATCTCCGTTCGCTCCTTCGGCCCCTTCTAGTCTATTCGTATATGGACTATCAAACAGGCGTAACCCATCTGTTATTTCTTCACTCTTGTCCGGATCAATTGTGCCCATTAGAACACCCATCAAAAAGTACATTTTTTTAAAGTCTTCTTCTTTGAGATAATCTGCATTCCCAACTATAGTGATTCTAGTAACTCCATCGTCATTGGTATTTTGAGATATAGATAAAAGACCCCCGGCCTCACGTTCAAATGGATAGTATGATCGGCGCTTCGTTTCTTTACCGCCCGTTTTATCAATCTTCTCTTCTCCGCCTGTTAATTTGTCGTAATTAGCCCCTACCAGTGTTTCGTCGATCATTGCGTGAAGTTCATCCGCGGTGATATTAAAATAATTCTCTCCTGTTTCCTTATCTACCTCACTAGTTATAGTTGTTTGTTTTTGACTTGATGACTTTGCATCCGCTGAGCAACCGAGAAGCAGAGTCATGCATACAAGCAATACCAAGATTAAGATTTTTTTCATCCCGTCACCCTTTCTTTGTGCTCTTTTACTATATCATACCACCTGATGTAAATGCTGGCAATTGCAACCATCACCAGTATTTAATTATCTTTAATAATTGCGGACCTGTTATGCACTCGCCTGCGCATCCATCAAGCCTTTTAGCTCAGTATATTCTTCCGGCTTAATCCGATTGGCCAACAGATATACATCCAATTTGTTCAGCATAGAGCTGTACTCATAGTTTCCGTTTTCAATGACTTGCTTACAAAGTTTATAAATCATAAATATACACTCCCTATAATATCTTTTGATTTTCTTTGAATATCTCGCTTTTTCATAGAATTCCTTACCAAACAAACTAGCTCACCACGGATAGAATTCGCATAGAATGCCTAATTCAGAGAATTTGGGTATAGCAAAGCAAACGTCTGCTTTTTTAGCATATGTTGGCCGTTGTAAACCCATTATTCTCACGGTGGTAAACCTCCCATGTCTAACAGGGTCAAGATGATAAATCCGCCCTAAATTCCTTCGTTCCACCTATCCATGATTGGGTGTCAGTTATGCTCCTCAACCGAGTCTTTGCTCTAATGGTGATTTATCCGACTGACTACCAGCTCTTTTGTCTGCTAGGCTACCTGGATTGTTCACTTCTGCGGTGACGCTTACTCACAGACCGTTTGTTTTTGTGATTTCGCTGCTATTCTGTTACGCTGCTGAATACTCAACTGGACGATGAATATCTTGAATCAGCTTTTTCGGGTCATAGTCTATACCCTTTGTTAATAGGGCATAGAACACCCGAATCAGTTTACAGCTTAAGGCTATTAACGATTGCTTCTTCTTCAGTGGATTCTTGGGCCTTGTCGTATAGTAGGTGTGTATCTCTGCAAACTCTGCGTTTTTGGCGACTAGCGGCATCACTGCTTGAAATAGAATCGCCCTCAACCGCGCTCGACCTCGCTTACTGATGGTGGTCTGTCCCTTGTGCTTGCCCGAGCTACTTTCTCGCAAGGCTAGGCCCGCTAGCTTTTGAATTTGCTTTGGAGAATTAAAGCGTCTAATATCTCCCACTTCGGAGAGAAAACCTGCCACGGTAACGAGGCCAACACCTTTAATTTCAAGCAACTTGGCTACTTCGGGTATCTGACGGCACAACCCATCGATGGTTTCAGTGACTGCCTCATATTGTGCTGTTTTAGTATGATAGTCTTGCAGTAATAGCTGGATTTCCATTCGGGAACAAGACTCTCCTTCGGTGCAACCAATGCTCTTCTGAGCAGCTTCATACAGGCTCTTAGCCCTTTTCATTCCGACTGCTCTCAATTTGTTGTCTCTCCAAATTCGGTTGATTCCTTCTGCTCCAAGTCTTTCAACATCCCTAGGTAGCGGGGCAACTTGCAATACCAGCATGCTACTCGTGGCATCAAACTTTCCAAACACCGTTTCATGCTCGGGAAAGTAGATTTTCAGCCACCGTTGAACACGATTTTTTATACTGTTCATTTCCTTTTGGATGCGCATCCTACAGGCCATTGCTATTCGCAGTTCTGCATAGATTCCTTCCGGGATATAGGGCTCATTGTATCTGCCCTCGATGACCAGCTTAGCGATGGTCTTGGGATCCTTAGCATCCGTTTTGCTGGGGTGGTTGTCATCAAGCTCCTTACTACGCTTTACATGGAACGGGTTGACGAGGACCAGCTTAATACTTTGCTCTTTTAGGTAAGATGCCAGGCTAAACCAGTAATGACCGGTTGGTTCTGCGCCTACCACTATGCATTCCTTTTGTGCTTGCCTTTTTAAACGTTCAATCCATGCATGGAAATCCTTGAATCCTTCAGCGTTGTTTTCAAACTTGAATACCTTGCCCAGCTCGACTCCTCGCCAGTCAAATGCCCTGGCATAATGAAGCTCGCTGGCGATGTCCACTCCGATCACAATACTTCTTTCAGATAGTTGCTTTAGCTTCTCGTTTTGTGTAAAATTCATTTGGGATGACCTCCGTTATTTTGATTGGATTCTGTTGGCCAACAGTCCTTTCAAATTGTAACGTGAGGTCTTCTTTTTGACAAAGATCATTTTTGACTACTACAGGAATGCTCCTTATAAATTTGATATTTCGGCCAGGCATCGAGGTATTCGGTGTTCAGCAGGGTTTGAGCTTGCATTTCATGAGAGGAGGGTGGGGATTCCTCTGGTTTTTTTAACAATAAAATCTGCTCTTACAGACAACATTCTGGGAATATAATTCATATACGTCTCCCATAAAGGATATACTCCCAATGCCTTGCCTAAAGGCAACTGCATTGCGTTGATTATTTAAGCATATGGTTACTTCTCCCTCAAAATCGGGGTAGTGATTACCCTCGTATGACACCACCTTAAATTCAATGAAGTCTGTGCTTTGATGGGCCCTAAGATGATATTCCGGTCTATATAAGTTTTTACTGATTCGTCATCAGAGACTTCGTACACAATTCCGTCCTCTATTATTATCATAATTACCAACTCCCATCTACACGTATCTTGAATACTCAACCCATATAGGGCTTGCCACGGCTATATAGGCGGCCTTTAACGTTGCGACAGTGGTCAGGTACTGAGCAAGAGCCGTTTGGGATGGCATGTTGGTCATCGTCCAATCCGTCTTGGGGGCAACAGTGACCCTGTACCCCTGCGCTCTCAGTAAGTCCGCAAGTGTCTTGCACCATTCACCTACCCGGTTAAGATCAGTGACGTTGTAGCAGCCTTTTAAGGCCGTCGCACTGCCAGGATGGGCTTTGGCGTAGACAACATCCGCCGCTGTCCTATCGTAAATTAGATCATTCACCTTCAATCACCGCCTTTGTTACATAGCCGCCGGACAGATTGATATCCAGGCTTTCGATAATGGCGTCCCTATAGGTGCCGGGTGAAGTCTCGACGCTGGAGGCCAAGCCTGCTCTTTCGGCATCAAGCACAAAACGCATGGTCTGTTTAATTAGGCGCTGGTAATATTGGTAGAGCCTTTCTGCTACGTTCGGGGCCACCGCAGGACTGATCAGGGTAGCCTCTTGGACGCTGATCAGATTCTCTTTCTCTCCGGCAGGCAGTTCTGTCATGCGCCGGGCGTAGGATACTCTGTTGTCGGTATACTTTTTCCCCATAACAACGATTTCGCCAGCGACAGCAACGGATATCCTGGCATAGTTGACATTGGATGCCAGGATAGATGCACCTGATATACTTAGATTTGCCACCGTCTCACCAAAGGTAATCTCATGGGTGCCTACTGGCAAGGTGGCACTGTAGAGCTGTTCCACCTTGCGACATCTTGCCCGAGCTCCGCAGGCACTTCTTCTGAAGGACCTGCTCCGGCGGTAGCGCCACTTCCGGCGGAGGAGTCCGAGGATTGTGTAAGAGTATTAAGCTCATCGAACCCCGCCAAGGCTCCTTTTGCTTTTTTGGCTGCAGCGGCAGATCTATCCCCTGTAGCCTCTGCCGCGTCGCCAATTCCGGCGATAGCAGCCGCTTGATCCTCGACTTGAGCTACAGGTCCCACCACGGCTTTGCCAAAAATGGCCTGTGTGAAATATTTTAGTTTACTGGTTATCTCTTCGAGTTTATTACTCAAAGCATTTAGTACGGGCAGAACCGCATTATAAATGGGCAGGAAAGCCCGCCCAAGATTAAGCTCTGGATATTTTTTAAGCTGGCGATAAACCGCGCCTGCCTTGTTTGCGTATTGTCTGCCAAGGTTTCGCCATAGCGCGCGTACGTTTGCTCCAGGATGGCCGCAAGTCGAATCTGCTGCTGAACTTGGAAATCGAGTTGAGCCCATGATCTGCCGTTAGCGAATTTTTTAAAAGCATCCGTACTTTCAATCATTGCAATATTGGTGTATACGCCCAAGTCTTCAATGGCCTCTGTGGATCCCAACATACCGGACCTAATTCTCTCCGCCGTATCTTGGTAGCTTCCGCCTGTCTTACTGGCTATGATAGCAGCAGCCTGCATTAGTTCCTGGGTGTTATCAGCGGTTTCCTGAGCACTGCCCGAGAAGCTGGCAAGTAGATTTGAAAAAGTTGATCCGTATTTATACGCGTCGGCCCTTGCCATCCCCCAAGCTTTGGATTGAGTCTGTGCCCAAGTGTTAAATGTAATTGAAGCAGAGCCCATGTTTCGGCTTATATTCCCCACGGCGCTCTCAACGCCCATTGCCATAGCCGTGGAATCTTTTATAAGTTTTCCAACCGCCAGGTTGCCAAGAACGGCGCCAACTGCTTTCATAGAACGGCTTATTTTATCCTGAAAACTGGTTAATTGCGTTTGTGTTTTATTATGCGCCTTGGTTATGCTGCTAAAATCCGCACCGCCACGGACTATAAAATTACTTCCGGCCATCTTACTCCTCACCTCCCCCAGGGCATAAGAAAAAAGCACCCGAGGAAGGTGCTTTTTATAGTTCAACTAAATTTAATTTAAATCATCTACTGCATCAGTAAAGGCGTCCATATACTGTTCAAACTTTCCTGTATCGAAAGAATTACTGGCATCATTTGCGACAGGCGGAGTACCCTTAATTTGATCATATAGCCTATCTATCTCTGGGGATAACCTTCCCCATATTGATTTTATTTGAGAGTATTGTTCCTCGGCCAATCCGCCGATAAAACTATCATAATCTGTCTTCTTCTTCATTGTAGCATCAAGTTGTTCTAAGGTGAATTCAATATCAAGCGTCTGTCCTGTGCTGCTTTTTCCTCTTGCTACGTAGTGTTGGATATCAACGAATCCTTCATTCCAAACTTTTCCTATTAACCAATTGCGCATCTCTTGTAGTTTACCTATGTCACTATCTCCATTGCTTCCATTGTTTCCATTCATGTTGGCTGAAAAACTAACTAGCCCACCTGTTAGAGCGTCAGCTAATACGTCATCCCCTACAATTTTCCATCCTTCTTCGCCTTTAGAAAGATTAATGCCTACTGTTTTCGTTACGGTTTTGGTTTCGCTACTTACGAGGTTTGTGAATATTTCAAAAGACTTTTCATCTAGTTGCTTTTCATCTAATCCACTAAATGCAAGAGGAAGGAGTTGTGAGATAAACCCAGCCATCACGTTGCTCATATCTAGATTAGTAATTTCAGTTTTGACAACAGCAGTTTTTTCTTCTTCTGATGACTCTAAAATCTTATATTCAATATTTTTAAAGATCATCTTGGACATATCTTCCGACTTCTTTTCGTCTTCAGTATCTAGGCTTTTTGTACTGCCCGCATTAACAAGCTCATTATAATCAATGTACTTGGATGCTGTTTCGGTGTCGGCGGCCTTAATGGCATTAAGTGCCTTTTTTACAGATTGTTCTGCTGTTTCACCTTTTTTAGCCGTTACACCTTCTCCACCACACCCCGCAAGAAATAGGACTAAAGGAACGAGTAAGAATAAGGAAAAGAATTTTTTCATTTATGCACCTCCATACTGCATATGGTAACACATCCTAATTATGGAGCACAATACTTATTTTTCTATCTCCCCTTTAGTCCCTCCGCCAAATATCAAATCACCTCCTCTTTTCTCCACTTCGACAAAAAGGAATAATATTCCTTCTATTCCAAATATATTCCCCTATCCCCCCGCACCCCTCGCCATGAACATCTCATGGACATGCTGAATAGTATAAATTAAAGCACCTCTTATTCTTACAGGAATCTAAATAAAGAGGTGAAGTATATGCTTTCTGGCTTCTTAGGTTTTCTTGCAATGCTGCCACAAATATTTGTATCTTTGCTGGTAATACTAATCGGCCCCATTGAAAGTCTATAACTGTTTTGGCCTAGGTATTTATGCCTAGGCTTTTTTATAGATGTATGCCCCTATTCCCCCGCATCATCCGATCAGCCCATCCATGCTCCCTTTGCTCCTCGTATAAAAGCAACGCTTCATCCTTGCACTTCTTTCCGTCCCACCGGCGGCAGTTCGCACAATACTCTTTTGCGTTTGCCTCCACAAGCTCATATAATCTACATCTGCACAACTGCATCACCGCCTTGCTTATTACCATATTGTGGCAATTTCTACTGACTAATCATAAACTGTAGTATCTTCGGATAAAGGAGGAAATTCAAATGGCATTTGGTCTTGACGGTGCTGCTTGTGGAACAGGAAAAGGACACTTAGGTGCAGGAATTGCAATCGTAGTCGTAATCATTCTTCTGCTTATTGCTATGGGTATAGTATTCTAAGCTTAACTAAATCAAACAGTTAGAAGGAGGAAATATCATGTACGGAATGGGTTACGGCGGAATGGGCGGAGCATGTTGCCCTCAACCTGTCGCTCCAGTTTGCGGCGGCGGATTTGGCAGTTTTATCGGCGTAGGAATTATCGCTATTGCAATCTTGATTCTTATTGCGTTAGGCGTAATCTTCTAAATCTATAAAAAAAGGCCAGGCGAATTGCCCTGGCCTTTTTGTTGTTATAGGCGGCTAGTATATATTTCACCTAGCCGCTTTAAATGAAAAAGAGGGAACTGTAATACGTTTAGGCTTCTGGTTGCAAGCGGACCTGATACAATCTATGCATTTCACGAGGACATAGTTACATTTCCCATGAAGAAAGGTAATGGAAAAGGGCCCCGCGTTTAGCAGAACGCTGAGCCCCAAAGAAGAGAAGGAGAAAATATAAGCGGACCCAGCATCGAGTTCCCATCTGTATGGGCACCTGCCGTGCAGTCCGCTTCTCAAATATTTCACACTATCATATTACCACGGATAAGGCGTCAAAGTGTGCCATTTTTGTGCCACTATGCAATCAGCCCATACCGGACGGCAAACTTTTTCCGGATGCTCCTCATTGTGACAAGCAAGACATAAAGTCACCAGATTACTATCTATCAAAGCCAGCAAGGGAAACTCCCTTAAGTGCTTAATGTGATGCACTGATTCGCCCTTGCCAACTCTGCCCTCTGCCTTGCATTTCTGGCACTCTATATTGTCTCGACGCAGGATATCTCTCCGCATTCGTCGCCATGGCCTGTTGTTATAAAACTTATCGCCATCACATACCGCTAACATTTTTATACCTCCTTGTATTTAAAAAGACACCCTTTCGGATGTCTGAATGTACTTGCTATGTATAATTTATTAAAGCCCTATTTGATCTACAGCATAAACCGCATCTTCGTTACTAAAGCCTTCGTATTCTAATTGCTCTATTAGTCCGCTTCTAGAGAAAGAAGTGTAATCTAAATAATCATTAGCCATGTTTACCGCTTGCTCTTTCCAATCGACACTTATTTTATTTACAGCATAAGTGGCATCCTCATTGCTAAAGCCCTCATATTCTAGTTGTTCTATTAACCCACTTTTAGAGAATGCAGTATAATCTAAATAATCATTAGCCATAGCCACTGCGTTTTTTTGTGATAGAGTTTCAGTAACCTGTTTTTCTGGTTTTTTAACGGGATTTTCTTCTTGGAAGCCTTTTTTCTTTTCTGCTTTCTCTATGATCGTAGCCGTGATTGAAGGCATCCCCACATTGTTTTTGTCACTGTATACCCCCCATATCTCTACGTTGTCGCCCTCTGATACCTCAGCAGAAGAAAAATTGGTTATTGAGTACATCC
>NZ_KB913023.1:2409514-2543409 GCF_000384015.1 Desulfitobacterium sp. PCE1
GCAGTTGATACAATTTGCCTTAGCCGCCTTATCTATCAGATCATATAGTCTGCACATTGCATCACCGCCTTGCACACTCCCATATTGTGGCAATTTCTTTAGACAAATCATAAGCTATAGTATCTTCGGGTAAAGGAGGAATTCAAATGGCACTTGGTTTTGACGGAGGCTGTGAACGCCGTGAAGAGAGATTTGAAGGTATTGCAATCGTAGTTGTAATCATTCTTTTGCTCATTGCTTTGGGCATCGTATTCTAAGCCTAATTAAATCAAAGAATTATAAGGAGGTCATATCATGTACGGAATGGGTTCTTTCGGAATGGGAGGCGCATGTTGCCCTGGCGGCGGTATGGGCGGTTTTGTCGGCGTTGGGATCATAGCTATTGCAATTTTGATTCTTATTGCGTTAGGCGTAATCTTCTAAATCGATAAAAGAAAGGCCAGGCGAATTGCCCTGGCCTTTTTGTTGTCATATGCGGCTAGTATATATTTCACCTAGCCGCTTTAAGTGAAAAAGAGGAAAACTAATACGTTTAGGCTTCTGGCTGGCTAAGCGGACCTGATATAATCTATGCTTGTCACGAGGACAAAGTGACATTTCCCATGAAGAAAGGCAATGGAAAAGGACCCCGCGCTTTGGAAGTTAAGACATGGGAGGAATCTCAGTATATTTTTCAATTCGCGGATTCGATCATTCACCTTATAGGAGTTTTAACACCGTCAGACTTTATGGAACTATTCCCCATAAGCAAAGAATTTAAGGGCCACAAATGGGAGTTTAAGGATTATTTTTACACCCGCGATTATATTAGGACTCTTGACCCTGATAAGTAGATAGGCGAGGATGCTCTAGAGTTCATGTGGGAATATATGAATGATGATATTAACGATTTCAATGTAGAAGTTATGGGCTATGTGAGCGACTTAAGAAGGATGCAAGGTGAGCCTTCTCTAATGGATGATTTTGCAAGAATAATGGGAGTTAAGACCTATACAAAGTTCACTGATGATCAAGCCCTAAAATGGACAGATATTGACTTCGAATCCAGGTTAGTGGACATCTCTAAGTCCTGGCAGTATATTCCGGGCAAGGGTTCCTTCGAAAAACTTACAAAGAATAAGAGCAGTAATCGCAAAGTCCGGCTATCAGCAAGTACTATATTCCTACTGCGCCAGCTAAAAGGTGAGCAAGAAAGCAATGCCGAAGAGCGAGGCACAAAGTGGGTAGATAGTGGGGCAGTATTTACGGCTTGGAACGGGAAACAGGTTAATGCCGTGTGGGCCTCCTGCTGGTGGAGGGGATGGATCAAAAAAACCGGCCTCCCTATTAAGCATTTCACAGCCTCAGGCACACCTGTATCAGCCTGTTGATAGCAACCGGTGCAAATCCTTTGGAGGTGGCTAGAATGGTCGGTCATTCCAATGCCGAAATGCTTTGGAGAGTCTATGGCCATGCTGTCGAAAAAGAGCTTTTTGCCGGAGTCCATTATGAATAAAATAACGGAGCCACAACAGCTCCGTCATAAAAAATCGTAAACTCCCCAAATCCTCCCCAAAAAAATTAAAAGGAAAGAAATTTAAAAATAAAAAATCCCTGCAAATTTTGCAGGGAACGGATTTCGTGTTGGCAGGGGATGCAGGAGTTGAACCCACACTAACGGTTTTGGAGACCGCTGTTCTACCATTAAACTAATCCCCTAAGTCACTTTATTAACTGGCGACAAAAGAAATTATACTTGAAGGCAGGAGAAGTGTCAACCTTAAGTTCCTAAAATATTTAAAAAGAAATGAAAATATATTTTAGAGGAGGAGTTTTTATTACGGACTGCGAAGAATAATGTCTATCCAATCTGTTTACTCCTGAATCCTACTGATTAACTTGAAAGCTCTCACCGACGCGGTTGAGAGCTTTTTTGGCATACCCTTTATAGTCTTTATGGCCAGTATAAGTCCTTGAACCCCTCCATATCTTCGCCAAGAGCATCTCCGCGATGATGCTGCTTTTTGTTGGGTTCCGGTTTTTTCTTAGGGTCCCTGCCCTTTCTCCCGAATAATGCCATGGAAATCCCTCCTTTATATATAGGATGAGCAGATTCCTCATAAAGCATACCTTAGACCTTAGGTTTAAGCATTATCCTCGAGGGTTTTCAGCTTATTGTAGAGGGTGGCTAAGGAGATATTCAGGACACCCGCTGCCCGCTTTTTACCTTCCACAGAATTACCATAGCGATCTAAAGCCAAGCGGATCATTCTTTTTTCTAATTCATCAAGGGCCATAGGCTCACGATAGTGAATCTCTTCCGTCTTGTTAACAATATCTACCAGGCTGGCAAAATCTTTAATATTGAGCATATCTCCTTCCACGGAATCCATCGCCATTTCGATAACTTTTTTCAACTCACGTATATTTCCCGGCCAATGGTAGTCCAATAAAAGTTGCTCTGCCTGAGTCGTTATGCCAATTACATGTTTGCCAAGCTTTCGATTGGCTTTATAAATGAAGCTCTGAGCGTAGGTTAAGGCGTCTTCTTTATGCATTCTTAAGGGGGGTATTTGGATTTCAATGCCGTTGAGCAGATGATATAAATCCGCTGAGAATTGTCCTTTCTCCACCATATCTCTTAAATCGCGGTTAGTCGCTGTAATGATTCGAATATCCAGCTCAATGGTCTGAGTCCCATCGACGGGTTGGAACTTCTTTTCAAGGAGAATATGAAGCAATTTATCTTGTAAATAGTCATTGAGCAGCCCTATTTCATCAAGAAACAGGGTTCCTCCGCTGGCACATTCCAATTTTCCCAGCTTGCGCTCGGAAGCCCTGTCCTGGCTCTTTTTCTCGTAGCCCAGTAATTCGACTTCCAGAAGACTTTCCGGTATATTAGCGCAATCCACTTTTATAAAGGGTTTATGACTGCGCATACTGCCACTATGAATAGCATGGGCAAAAAGCTCTTTTCCGGAACCACTTTCACCCATAATGATAATGGGTGAATGGGTCTCTGCAGAGCGACGTGCCTTATTCCGGATAAAAGCAAAATCCGGGTGACTCCCTAGAACATCGTCAAAGGTATATGAACTGGATGCCATCTGATCTACTCGGGCTGTAAGGGCCTGAATCATTTGTTTTGACGCTACAATCTCCTCGCCGAGCTTAGAAGCTTCCGTCAGTTGCTGAAAAACTACAAGTGCCGCTTCGATATTCCCCTCAATAACTATAGGATAAGCATTGGCAATAATTTCAATATCACACTCTTCCATAATGGACCGATGAGCATATATTGGTTCATGGGTCCTCAGTACTCTTGCCAGTGTTCCTTCAGGTGAGAGTTCGAATATATTCTTGCCGACTCTTTCATAAGGGGATATGCCTGTCAAACGGCTGAAATATGGGTTGACATATTGAATAGTACCGTCTTTTCCTGCGACTTCTATGGCTTCTTGAATCGAATTATAGAGTGCTTTGAGTTCTTCTTCTATCCGTCTACTATCCCTCATCTCCACTCTTTTTAGTTGTTGTACCACAGTTGAGCCCTCCACTCTTGTCCCTCAATTTATATGATTTATACAATAATTTGAATATTCAACGCATTCGGTAAATAACCTTCTTAAAATTAGGAATTTTTTATTAATCTTTAGTTCTTATTAACAAAAAAAAGAAAACAGTCAGGTACACCTGACTGTTGAGTTAAAATACTCATTAATTTCCCTGAGCTGCTTTAAGCTCACTGATAATTCCTTCACTGATTTTAGTAGGTACTTCATCATATTTCAAGAATCGGATATCAAAACTGCCTCGTCCTTGGGTCATGGATTTTAAGTCAATGGCGTAACGCATCATTTCCGATTGGGGCACATGAGCTTTTATCACTTGGAATTTACCATCGGCCTCCATTCCCAAGACCCTACCTCGTTTGCCGTTGATGTCACCGATAACATCACCCATATAGGCTTCCGGCACCCGGATCTCAACCTCTGAAATCGGCTCCAGCAAAGTGGGTTTCGCCATTTCTGCTCCTTTACGGAAGGCAATAATGGAAGCCAGCTTGAAGGCCATTTCGGAAGAATCCACACTATGGTATGAGCCATCGGTCAAGGTCACCTTAAATCCGGTGACAGGATATCCGGCCAGCACTCCTTCCACCATAGCTTCACGAATTCCCTTTTCTACAGCTGGGAAGTATTGCCTGGGTACAGCGCCCCCGAACACTTCCTCTGCAAATTCAAACTCGCCGTCCATGAGAGGCTCCATGCTTATCCAGACATGACCATATTGTCCATGTCCGCCACTTTGCTTTTTGTGCTTTCCTTCCACTTTAACAGGCTTTTTAATGGTTTCCCGATAGGGAACCCGAGGGATTTTCATCTCTACCCCAACGCCAAATTTCCTTTGCAGCTTCTCCATGAGGATCTCAACATGCATTTCGCCCATACCATAGAGAATCAGTTCTTTAGTCTCTACATTCTTCTCCACACGCATAGTGGGGTCTTCCTCCGCCAATCGAGCGAGAGCACTCCCCAGTTTATCTTCATCTCCCTTGCTTTTGGGGGCGATGGCTACAGGCAAACGAGGAACAGGTAAATCTATACCCTCTAAATGCACGGAATTGTCCTTGGAACATAGAGTATCTCCTGTAGCTGCTTCCTGAAGCTTAGCCACTACGGCGATATCTCCTGCCGGAACGATTTGAACTGGGTCCTGATTTTTTCCCCGCAGAATAAAGGGAGTACTTATTTTTTCTTCTTTTTCTTTTTGAGCATTATACACCATACTGTCCCCTTGGAGCTTTCCTCCATAGACCCTGATAAAACTCATCTTACCGACATAGGGGTCGGCCAGAGTTTTAAAGATAAGGGCACTTTTCTCTTCTTTAACTTGGGGAACCGGGGCGTATTGAACAAAGAAGTCAAGCAAATTCCCAATTCCTACATTTTTGAAGGCTGAACCCGCAAGGACCGGAACGGTTAAATCCTGTTCTAAAGCACTTTTCAAGGCTTGACGAAGGTCGTCATCACTTAAAGTTTCTCCATCAAGATATTTTGACAATATATCATCATCAGCTTCGGCTACCGCCTCAGCTAATATTTCTCGATAGTGTTCGACATCTGCAAGAAGATCTGATGGGATATCTTTAACTGTGTATTTCCCGCTGGCGTTGTTTTCATAGATATAAGCCTTACGTTCTATGATATCTACGACACCCTGAAATTGATCTTCATGACCTATAGGAAGAGTTAGCGGGGCAAAACGCATATTGGGGAAGGTTTCTATAAGTTGACTTAAAACTTTTTCAAAATTAGCATTCTCACGCTCTAATTTATTAATAAAAATAACGCGGGGTAACTTCTGCTCTTCCATCAAGTCAAGAATAAGCTCAGCTTGTACTTCAAGACCTGATACGCCGCACAGAACAGCAACCCCGCTCTCTACCACTCTAAGGGCAGACTTAACCTCACCAAAAAAATCAGAATATCCTGGAGTATCAAGGATATTGATTTTATAGCCCTGCCATTCAACAGGAATAAGACTGGTACTGATCGAAACCTTGTGTTTAATTTCTTCTGGCAAAGAATCCGACATAGTATTCCCTTCAGACACTTTTCCCATGCGGGTAATCGCGCCTGAGTTAAAGAGACAAGCTTCCGCCAAAGACGTCTTCCCTGCCCCTCCGTGCCCTACTAGGCAAATGTTGCGTAGATTCATAGTGTCATAGGTCTTCAAGACAAATCAACCTCCTTAAAATGTATTAGAAAAAGTCTAACCTTTGACTAATCGTGGAGTTTCTACAGTCTGAAGATGACTCGCCAATGATGTCTCGTATACCCCAAAAACAACAGGTTTACGGTCATGAATCATAATTCTTCCCTTAGCCCACACCTTCTCAATCATCAAGTCATCGGACAAGGCAACCAAATCACCGTCATAGCCTTCCCGAATCATGCCTTTGTTTTTTAGTTGAAGAATACGGGCGGGATTAGAAGTAATCGTTCTCAGTGCGATGTCAAGGGGTATTTTATACCGAAGTATGGCCTCCCGAATATCGCGCCAAAGAACATAAACGGAACCTATTCCCATACCGACAAGGATCCCAGCCTCGCTAAATTGTGGAAGGCTGCCATTTCCGTCTGAAGTAACCGTCACACGGTCGTTGAGTAATCCCTGTTCGTAAAGAGATTTTAAAACGAAAGGAACCTGTAAATGCGGTTCAAAATCATCGCAACCTGCTGTTAAATCAATTGTGCCACCTGCTTTGAGAAACTCTACTCCTTGCTCTAAGAGCGTTTCCTTTCGATTGATATGAGTTGGCATAAATTGGCTAATAGGGATTTCAGTCTCCTCAATTATCTTAATGATTGGGGACAAACCTCTCTTCCCTTCACCCAGGTGAATATGAATGACTCCCGCTTTATGTCCTAGCATCCCTCCTACTCGAGCTTCAGCAGCAAGATGCTCCAGCTCAGATTTTTGGGGTTGGGCGGAACGATGGTCAGAAATTGCAATCTCACCCGCCCCAATCACTTTATCGATTAAGACTAAGTCCTTGCGCAAGGTATCAAAAATCATTCTATCTGCTTGATAACCGCCGCTATAGACAAAGCACGTTAATCCTTCTTCTTCCAGGGCATTAGCCTTAACTAGAAGTTCCTCCATAGAACGAGAGATAGAATCCGTTCCCAAACATCCTACTACAGTGGTTATTCCGGCCTGAGTCAGTTGAGAAAGCTGAACCTCGGGAGTCCTGGAGCTGGGTCCCGCTTCTCCCCCTCCCCCGCAGATATGGACATGAGCGTCAATAAAGCCAGGTACAAGATAGTGTCCATGAAGATCATATACCTCACCATTCACATAGGGAGGAAGGGATAGGTCATCGCCCAGTGCTGCAACCCGATTTCCCACAAGAAGAAGATCCCGCTCCTGCAGCAGTTCCGGAGCGAATATTCTGGCATTTTTGATTAATGTCCACATGGGTAACCCCTCCATTCGGAGGTAGAATGCCCACTTTTTAGGATGGTATTCAATTTTTACAAAACTTTACTAAGAATAAACAATACTAGATATTTCTCCACTAACTATAAAAATCCTTTTCAAATATTCCATAACTCTAAAGAAAACTTAACTGGCGATAAGTTTTAGTAGCTTTTGCTTACCCGCCAATAAAAACTTTAAGCCCTCAGAAGAATTCTCTCCCTTCCCTACTCCTTAGAATAATTGTCATCTCTTTTCTTCTTCTGGCATAAAGTTAGTCAGGATAAGTGGGACTAGGGGAGTTGGGAAGAATATGGCCAAAAGAACATTTATCTATGGAGCTATCATACTCTTGGCGGCAAACTTTTTAAATCGGGTTTTGGGCTTTGTCTATCAATACTTAATTATGACTCATATCGGCGGAGAAGCCTTTGGATTATTCAATATGGTCTTTCCTATGTATATGCTTGCCTTGGTCTTTACCACAGCGGGCATACCCTTGGCCGTCTCGAAAATGATCTCCGAGGCAGTATCTTTGAATAATTACACTCGAGCCCGCTCCATATTTCGTACTGCCCTTCTTTTTTTGACCTGCTCAGGGGCAGCTATATCCGTAGCTCTCTACATTATTTCCCCTTTCCTGGCAGAGCGTCTCTTTCCAGATCCCCGTGTTTTAAGGCTCTTTTTAATATGCACACCGGCAATCTTTGTGGTGTCTGTTTCCTCAGCCTTTCGCGGTTATTTTCAAGGAATGCAGAATATGCTTCCCACCGCACTCAGCCAAATCTGTGAACAGCTGGTGCGGGTTAGTGTGGGTTTTTTTTCTGCTTATACCTTATTACCTAGGGGGATCGAATGGGCGGCCTCCGGATTGGCATTGGGGATGTTATCAGGAGAAATTATCGGGTTATGTATCATTATCCTTCAGTATAAACTCCAAAAAACAAAAAAGTCCTCTCAGCAGGATGAATCCCTACATCCGATTCAAACCATGAAAGAACTTTTCTATTTATCTTATCCTGTGACGATCGGAAGACTTTTTTCTAGCGGGTTATCCACACTGGATGCTATGTTGATACCACAGCGACTGCAAATAGCAGGTTATACAGCCCGTGAAGCCACAACTCTTTTCGGACAATTGGGTGGGGCTGTCTTCACCCTTCTTAATTTTCCCAGCGTCTTCACCTTTGCTTTAGCGACCTCTTTGGTCCCTGCTATTTCTGAAGCGGCAGCCAGAAAGCAATTCCAAACGGTAAAACTTCGCAGTGCCCAGGCCTTACGGATGACCATTTTTATTGGAATTCCTAGTTTAGTTATCATTTTTTTCTTTGCCGAGCCCTTCAGCGCCTTTTTTAAAAGTGAAAATACCAGCGGCGTCTTACGTATACTTGCCTTTGGGGGTATATTTTCCTACCTTCAACAAACTTCTACAGGAATTCTTCAAGGATTAGGCAAGGTCCAGCTCCCTGTGATCCATACCATCATTTCTGCCATCATTCGTATACCGATACTCTTCATTTTAACTGCTTCACCTCAGTGGGGACTTAAAGGAACCGCTATAGCTTATGTCGTTGGTTTTTTTATCTCTTCGACATTAAATCTGGCCGCCATTGTACATTTTACAGGGATGCCTGTAGACCTCCGCGAGTTTCTTCTGCACCCCCTCATGGGTGGTATTGGTATGATGTTGGCCTTTCGCTTCCTTCATCCTTTCTTTGGCTTCCATCCCTTGGCCTTTCTCCTGGAGATCATTCTTGGGGCTATCCTTTACTTCACTATTCTATTCCTTAATGGCGGTATCAATCGTGAAGACCTACAAAGAATTCCATGGATTGGGAAGTTTTTAAGCTAATTTCATTGGAATACACTAGTCCAACCAGTGTTTAATTCGCTCTCCATACTGCCAATAGGTCAAGAGCGTGGTAAGGCCAAGAATAATAATTAGGATAATCTTATAGATAAAGAATACTTTAATCACAGTTAAAAAAGCTAAAATCAAAGCAAAGACTGCCGGTAAAACCAAGATTTTTGTCCAGCGTTTATCCCTTTGTTTAAGTTTTTCCGGGGAGGAAAAAACAAAAAGGAATAAAATGAAGTAAAACAAAAAGGTCCCAATAATCAACTCTGTTTCCTCCCTTAACAATTAAGCTTAAATTCTCCAGATTTTCTGTACTATATTTATAATGCAGTCTGTAAAAAATAGAATTGTCTCGATTAAACAGATGAAAGGAGATGGATATCTATGGGTCGAAGAAATCGCTCCGCCGGCATTTTGCCCAAATCTGTTTTGGACGAGTTTAAAATGGAGGTTGCCTCCGAATTAGGTTTAACCGAACAAATCCAAACTAAGGGATGGGCTAACATGACATCCCGGGATTGCGGCCATGTAGGCGGTCGAATCGGTGGAAGTATGGTTAAAGCCATGATTCGTCGCGCAGAGGAAAGCTTAAAAAACGGTAATCTTTAAAGCATCCTCAGATACCATGGAAAATAGGAGTACAGTATGCTGTACTCCTATTTATTTGCGTTCATCTCAAGAGATAGACTCTGTCGTAATTCCTCAATCTTCATATAATCAGTTAAATCACTATGCATGGGAGTTATGGACACATACCCTTCTTGTACGGCATAGAGATCCGTTTCCTGGTCGACTTCCGGTGATACAGTGCCTGCTTGCCAGTAGTAGTCTCGACCAGTGGGAGTTTGCCGATGTTCGAAGACATTTTCATAAACTGCTTTGCCAAGCTTTGTGACACGGACACCTTTCCATTCCTTTTCCGGCAAGGGTGGAATATTGATGTTTATTAATCCGGGTCCGAGGTGAAGTTTCTGCAACCATTTGGCCACAAATTGGGCCGCCGGTTTGTAATCGGTCGCAGAAAAAGAGGCTAAGGATACCGCAATAGCGGGCATTCCCAAAAGCACCCCTTCCATAGCAGCGGATACTGTCCCCGAATAGAAGACATCGGTTCCCAAATTAGGACCATTGTTAATTCCGGAGATGACTAAATCAGGCTTGGGGATAATATTACCTTGTATCGCTATTTTTACACAGTCAGCCGGTTTCCCACTGACAGCATATCCTATACCATTATTTAAAGAATACTTCGTAATAAACAAAGGTTCAAATAAAGTGATAGAATGACCTGTTGCAGATTTTTGACTATCCGGTGCCACGATGGAGACATCGTATCCTTCTTCAGCTAAGGTTGTATATAGGGTTTGGAGCCCAGGTGCAAAATACCCATCATCATTTGTCAATAAAATATGCATTGTTTACTCCAATTACTCAACTTCATAGACCGATATGGTCATAATATTTTCTTTTTTGCTAAGGCCGAACATCAGATTATACTCTTTAAGGTTTTTATTGAGAAAATCCACCACTTTATATAATTCTGGATTAACTTTAATTTTTTGAGTACCTATAAGCTCTATTTTTCCTGTTTTTTGATCCATAACTCTCATCCTTTGTATTTGGTCCATCTTCTATAGTGATTGATTACTGCTTAATCAAAGCAAACCCTTCCGATCGAGTGATTTCATTGGTTTTAAATATCCCACGGACTGCAGAGGTTAAGGTCATAGATCCCGGCTTTTTAACCCCCCGCATAGTCATACACATATGCTCTGCCTCGATTACCACAAGGACTCCGCGGGCATTAAGCATACTCATCACTGAATCGGCGATCTGTCCCGTTAATCGTTCCTGAAGTTGAGGACGTTTCGCATACCCTTCCACAACCCGGGCAATTTTTGATAAACCTGTTACTTTTCCTTTACGTGGTATATAAGCCACATGGGCTTTCCCGTAAAAAGGAACCAGATGATGCTCACACATGGAATAAACCGGAATATCCTTAACAATGATCATCTCCTCATGATCTTCAGAAAACTGCACTTTTAAATGCTGACTGGGGTCTTCATGTAGTCCGGCAAAAACTTCCTGATACATCCTGGCCACTCGTTTCGGGGTATCCAATAATCCTTCCCGCCTCGGATCTTCACCAATGGCTTCCAGGATCATGGTCACTGCTTCTTCTATTTTTTCTAAATCCATACCCAAATTCTCCACTACTCCTCCCACAAGGACTAATAATCAGAATTATCTCTCTATTGATAGGTGCTTGCCATACATTATACCAGATCGACTCAGCTTCTTCCTAGCAAATCATAACAAAACTTTAAAAAATGGTAAAGAAAAAGACAATGTTTTTTCATATAAAAAAGAAAAAAGGCTTTACGCCTTATAGTTTACGCTAATTGCAAAGCTTTATTATAACAATCTACAGCTAATTCATGATCCGAGAGGTGGTCATAAATATTGCCCAGGAGTGCCCATCCCTCAGAATGATCCGGATCGATATTCAATAGTCGATAGAGTATTTCAATGCCTTGATCCCAATTCCCTTTCTGGGTATGGCATACCGCTAGATTATAGAGGATGACCGGATTGGCTTGGGCTAATTTAAGAGCTTCTTGATAGTATTCTGTAGCTTTCCTTGTCCGTCCTAAATGAACCAGGGTATAAGCCATATTGTTCAGTAACACCGGATCATTTTGACATAAGCCATGAGCCCGTTCTTGCAGTTTGAGAGCTTCCATGGATTCGCCCTCATTCTGATACATTGCCGCAAGATTGCACAGGGAATCGTAATGGTCCGGATCGTACTTCAAAACTTGACGATAGAGACGAATTCCTTTTTTATGTTCATTGGTTTGAGTGTAGCAGTAAGCCAAGCGAGCTTTAAGATCCGGGTTATATTCATAACGCAGAGCCTTTTCAAAGCTCAAGATGGCCTGAGGCATCTGTTCCAGTTGAAGATGGATCTCTCCTTTCATCTCCCAATACAAAGAATTGTGGGGCTTCAGTTCACAACATCCTTGGAAACAACGCAAAGCCTCGTGAGGTTCGCCATGGTAAGAATAAATGGTTCCCAAGCGATAGATATTTTCCACTTTTTTGGGATTAGCCCATATGGCTTTATTCAATGCATCCACTGCCCCGCGCCAATCCTCTTTTTCCATAAGGCAATCTGCCTGCAATTCTAGGTATTCAGTACTTTCGGGTCCATTAGCTAATGCTTTATCCAAGCATATTAATGCCTCCTGAATTAAGCCTTGCCCAAAATAGCAGCGAGCCATTAAGTGTTGAATTTCTCCTTCTTTGCCAGGATATCTGCCCCAGATGCGCTCCAAATAATCCCGCGCTTCCTGATAGGCTTGAAAGTCGATAGCCTCCTTAACGGTTTCCAAGAGAGGCTTGTCCGAGTCTTGCTGCAAACGTATTAAGCAATGTTCCAAGGAATCACTGTCTTTATTGGCAAATATCCATGTGGAGTTCTTGAGTCGTGAAAGCCATGAATAGTCACTTGTCGCTTTTTTTGCAGTTGTAAGAGGAAACATAGGGCGTCGCTCCTTTACCTCGTTTTGGGTACATTTCGAGCAACTGGTATATTTTTCCTCCTCCTCTTTTCATAAATCATACGTCAAATAGTGCTTTGATGCTATACATTTCACTTCAAATCTAGTATTGGTAATCTTTTATAGTTAAAATCAGGCAAAAAGCACGTTAGTCCAACGTGCTTTTGCATTTATTGCAATATCCGTAAAATTTCAAATCATGGTCAACCACTTGATAACCATTGCGTTTTTCTATCTCAGCTTCTAAAGACTCCAGCAAATCATCATCAAATTCCGATACATCTCCACATTTGATACAAATTAAATGGTGGTGGTGATGCTCATCCTTACGGTTAAACTCATACCGGCTTCTCCCATCTCCAAAATCATTTTTTTGGAGAATACCTAATTCCGCCAAGAGATCCAAAGTGCGGTAAACCGTGGCCAGTCCAATATCTGGATAGTTATGCTTAACCATCATAAAGGTATCTTCTGCACTAAGGTGTTGATCCTCATTCTCTAAAAATGCTTTTAAAATAGTTTGTCGCTGAGGGGTTAATTTATAGGAGTGATGACGTAAAAGCTCACATATTTTCTGATACTCATCTTTCCACTCTTCTTGTTTTACCACTATAGTCTCCCCCCGTCCTGTGTTCTCTTCAAATTATAGTGTATCCATTAGATTTTGCATAGACACAAATTATCCAGAATTAGTTTAACTTAAACGATGTTCTTAAAACTATACATCTACAATTGAAGAAAGGAAAGCACTAGGCTTTCCTTATAATGATTTTTGATTAACTTGTGTCATTAGGATAATCGGTCTCTGAGAATTTCTACGACTTCTTCAGCACTACGCCCTGAAGCATGGATTACAGGCACATGAAATTGGGCTTCTTCCGCTAAAATATCGGTTCCATCCCCTTTGACAACTATTGCACTGACATTCCTTAGAGGATCATCCTCTAAGGGCATCGTATGAAATCCTGCAGTATGTAATTCTTGAACAACGTTAGTGAGGCCATCCTCAACAGCAATCTTTTTGTACATCACATCAACCTCCTCACAATTATTCTTCCTTGACGGACCTAATCTATTCTGACGAAATTTGGTAGTTAGAATTCAAAAACGTCTTGATAAACTTCCTTATATTCGGAGGAGATGTGAGGCAATTTGATGCTGTAGCGCGGACTTTGATCAGCGAACACCACTTCTATACTGCATTTCACAATACCCTCAGCTGCAATTTTCCATTGTGTAACCCCTTGATGAGGTGGCGTTCGTTCAAGAAGCAGAGTGTAACTGCCATTGTGCTCCTTACCTTCTAGGGCAATCTTTTTTGGTAGCTTCGCAATAGGAATGAAATCATCCATCTCCCGGATTTTAAAGGGCCTTTTACTTTCAAGTTTTATCCTTACCAAATAGGGATCTCGTCCATATTTCATGGCCATTTTGAAATTCAGGAGACGTCCACCGGTATCTGTGACGGAAACATTAGCCTGCAAAGGCGGCTTTTCGGAAGGTATCGGTAACTCAAGCGTTTTTTTATCTTCTCCAACCTTGGTCTCTTTAGAATCAAGCTCTGCGATTAAATTTTTGGAAAGGGTATCAGTACTGGATATTCTGAGTACAACCTCTTCCGATTCTGTCCAGACTTTTTGAACACTGATAGGTTGTGGGTTGGTTTTATTATAATTCCGGATCAAACCTGTCCCCAGGACAATACCAACACCGAGTATAAGAGCAGGAATAAACAGGCGTTTAAGCATTTGGTCCCAAGGCCTTTTTCCTTTTTCAAGGATATATAATCCACCTAAAAGAACCGGGATAAAAAGCAATCCATAGAGTACGATAAATACTATAGGATAAAGATGAATAGTTTCATAAAAACCGGACCATTGTTGCGAATTTAAAAGTTCCCAATGGGTCTTATAAATAAAATATGGCCCAATAAACAATAAGACTATACTTGGGTAATAAAGGAATAGGTTAAAACAAAAAAGCCAGAAAAGGAAGGGGAATGCTAAATCGATTCGATAAAGCCCCAAAATAATGCTGAGAAGGGTTAAGATCAAAACTCCAACCAACCAATATAATTTCCCCCCTTTGGGCTGGGGAAAGCTTCTTAAAAGTCTTAGGAAGATTAGCAGTGCACACAGGACCATGATGACCCTTAGGGTTAAAAATACCCCCGGATAGGCCTGCCATAGGTATACTCTTTCTTTAATGAACTGCCATAGCCACTCTCCGGCGCCACTTAAGAAACTCACTAGAAAAGCAACAACAGGAATACCCACGCCAATCAGTACGTACTCTTTTAAATCGCCCTGAATGAAGGGTTCTTTGTCACGAAAACTTCGCGAAATAGAGAATAAAGTAAAGAAAATAATTAAGATAAACAGTATCCTAAGTCCTAAAGTCGGAATGATTAAGACAAAGGATCCCAACTGGAAAGGTAAATAATAGGCGTCCCAGGTCTTCTGACCACTTCCCGTCACTTCCACAGAATCTATAAGCTTAGGAATGAACTTCCCCACAGTATCCAAGCTTTGTAAGGTGACCTGCTCAATTCGATCCTCAGGCCGATGATAATATCCCTCCGCGCGGCCGGCGATTCCCAGACCGAGGGCAGGTATTCCTTGGTCCAGGAAAGGGCTAAAATCACTAGATCCCCCCTGTGAACCTTCCCGAGTCATCACTACAAAATCCCGACTCATATGGAAAGGGATTTGTTCTTGACGGGCGATAGTTACAACCTTATCAACCAATTCCGGAGGGGCTGATGTCTTGCCGGCGATATCAATCTCTAGAGGAGTGCCCACCATGTCCAAATTCAACATCCACTGTATAGCTGATAAATCACTTTGAGCAGTAAAATACTGTGAACCCACCAGTCCATTTTCTTCCGCTCCAAAAAACACGATTTGATAGCTTTTCTGATGCTTTTCCTGGCCTAATATTCGGGCTATTTCCAACAGCACACCTACCCCGGAAGCGTTATCAATAGCTCCGGGAGCTGAAATATCGGCACTATCATAATGGGCTCCAAGGAGAATGGTTTCCGGTAAGGCCCCTGGTAATTCGGCTATAATGTTTTGACTATTGATCACTTGGATTTTATGCTCAGGTTTAAGAGGGTTGGAATTGGACACAATCTTGCTAAACGGCTGCTCTCGCACCTTCCATCCATATTGTTCCAACATATAGTACAGATATTGAGCCGCTTTAGTTTCATTTTGACTCCCGGCTGGTCGAGGGCCGATCTTCTCCGATAAATGAAGAATATGTTCATAAGCTTTATCCGCGGAGAATTCTGTTGACATCTTTCCCGAAGCTGGGGTGCTATAGTGTGCCAAAGGCGTTATAGGCCGAGGTAAATTTAATGAACAAAATACAAACAGGATTATGACCAATAAGAGAAATCCGTGTTTTCTTTTTCTCATCAAGATCCTGCCCCTTTACATTTCTATGCTTGTGAATGTCTATGTAAAAAGATAAAAATCTATTCCAACCAGATTTTTTGAACAGCTTTATTTATGTTATAATAAAGAAGTGCTTAGAAAATTTGTACTTAGGAGTCGAAGATCTATGAGGAAACGGTTCATCCCCCTTATTCTAATTCTTTGCCTTTTCCTTACAGGATGCTCTATAGATATGAAGAGCCTGTTTGTAAAAAATGAAGAGGCCCCACTATCAAACCTTTCTGCTGAGGCCTTGTATTTTGACGGTAAAACTGCACGGGAAAAAACCATAGAGCTGATTACCTCAGCCCAAAAGTCCATATACATAGAGCAGAAAATTTTTTCTGATCCGGCACTTAAGGAGCTCATCATCCAAAAAGCTGCAAGCGGTATAGAAATAAGAATATTGCTTGACCAGTTTGAAACTCCCAACAAGGCAACTCTCAATGAATTTAAAAGCAACAATATCTCCGTACAGTATTACCCCGCCCAAAAAGGACAGACGGATGAGGCTAAATTCCTGATCGTAGATTTAAGAGAGGCCATGGTCTATTCTTTCCCCTGGTCTGACAAAGGGTTTAGTTCTCATAATCTAGCCGTTAATTTATCCGGTCGTTCCGTCTGGAAGCTGGCCAGCGTGTTTAATCGGGATTGGGTTTTTACCACAACCCTTTCACTGGATATCCCCAAAACCACTGAATTAGCTGAAGATAATATCGCCGTCGCCGCCAATTCCAATGTTAAGGCACAACTTCTCGACCAAATACAAAAGAGCACCACGAATATTTGTATCATTGCATCCCATGTGACCGACGCAGATATTGTCCAAGCTTTGGTGGATGCGACCGGAAAAGGATTGGATATTAAAGTTATCCTGGATTCCGGTATCATGCCGAGTAATTATCCGAATACAATCGAAAATTTCAAGGCTGCCGGCATTCAGATTCGATATTATAATTCGGTAACCCATCCTCCTCTAGATATCAATCTAGGTATATTCGATCGCAATACGTTTATCTTAAGCAGCTCCGGATGGGGGTATAAGGCCTTTGTGATGAACCATGAAGTCTCCGTTACAGTTCCCTCCCCCGTAGCAAGCCAAGAATTAATCACTAGGTTTGACCAAGACTGGTTAAATAGCTCTGCTACTCCACCCGTTCAGGAGCCGGGATAAGAAGAGGATTAAGCATGAATTAGGAATAAAAAGCTCATTAAAAATTAACCAAAAAAGAAAGCCAGACTACTCTGGCTTTCTTTTTTGGTTAAACCCACTGGCTGACTTAATATCATCATCTAAATGAGTGTGATCCGCAAGTAAAATAGGGTGGATGCGGCCGTCTTCATAAAACTCAAAAATATTGACTGCCGTATTATGCTGCCAAGGAACATCATTCCATTGCTCCACAGGAATCCCCAGAGCTTTCTTAACAATGAGCTGCAGAGTCATCCCATGGGTAACAACACAGAGGGTTTCCCCGTCATGAAGCCGAGGTAATTCCTGAACGAACTGCCAAGCCCGTTCACTAACCTCCCACATGCTTTCTGCTCCGGGAATCTGTACCTGATGGGGACCAGTGTCCCAAAGAGTAAACATCTCAGGATAACGTTGCCGCAAATCCCACCAGTTCTTTCCTTCCCATTCTCCGAAGGATAATTCCCGTAACGCCGGATCAAGAAGGATTTCTTCTACCCCAAGTGCCTTCCGAATTTCATCGGCAGTGGCTTGAGCACGAGGTAAATCGCTGGAATAAATACGAGTGATCCCTTCTTTTTGTAATCGCTGCCCCACCTTGCGAGCCTGCTGAACCCCCTTTTCTGTAAGTGGAGAATCCAAAGCTCCTTGAACGCGACCTTCAATATTCCAGAGGGTTTCGCCATGTCGAGTTAATATTATTTTGATCATTTTGTCCCCCTTATGAATTTTTTAATTAAGTCTAGAGCTATTATGACATAATTAGCCTGAAAATAAAACAATGGTAGGGAAACTCCCTACCATCCCCGCCTTGCCGTAAAACTCCAGGTTTCTGACCCTGCTCTCGCAGGTGGGTACCTAGATGAATCTTTCCACCTTCCCCTGCAAGTGGGCTTGATGTACTGAACTCATCATATCAGTTCCCTTGTCATAAATAGGATCAAAACCAAGATATTCTACGAACAACGCAGGATTCACATTTATTATATCACTAATACTTCAAAAAACATCATGAAAGAGTTGGAAATTTATTTTTTATACAGCTTGTCTTCAATTTCTGCCATACGATCCTGAAGTAGTGCGATGGTCATTTCATGTGCTCTTAATCTACGGCGTAGACCGTCAATAAGATGTTCCAGTTCATGTATTCTTGACTCATTAGATAGGTTAGAACCATCGTCCGAATCCCCGGTTAGAACAGGCGAGAAATCCGGGGCAGACTCACACGTTTGTGAGGAGGGTTCCGGGGCTCCAGGTAATTCTTCAGCCTTTTCAGCTTCCTCGTGTAGTAGCTTGAACAATCCATAGCGAGAATTGCGACCTGGTTTTACCTCAAGCCAACCTTCTTTTGCTAAGGTCTCAATAGCTCGTTTCATGGTGCTGTTCGCCGCTCCAGTCTCCCGTTGAATTTCAGAAAAGGGGATTTCAAATTCTTTTCCATCATTCCTTTTAGACTGTTTCTCGAAAAACTCCTTAAATCTTTGATTGGTTTTATCTCTTAAGGCCAAGAAACCATCTCCCCTGCCGGGTATACCGGTAATTCTTATCTTATTATAAACCTTTTTTCTAGAAAAATCCAATTATATCAACGGATTATTTATTCTTTTTCACAATTAATCCCCATTTTATTTTCCTTCGCATACTCTATCCATTTAATGCATAGATTCTATTAGTCAAAGGAGGTATGAAACATGCCCAAATCCTTTCACTTCGGGATAGTATTCAAAGGCATTTTGCTTGCTTCTGGAATTGCCCTACTTCTTTCCTTCATTCTCGGTTTACTTCTCACCTTAACTCAACTTCAAGAATCATCCCTGGTGTATAACATAATTCTTGGCATCAGCGTTTTTATTGCTGCGGCAATTAGCGCCCATCATGCCGGTATGAAAGGACTCTTTTACGGCATTGGTATTGGAGTCGGCTTTATACTGTTACTACTCTTCTCATTTACTGTCTTAAGCCCTGACACTCCCTCCTGGCTGAGTTTCGGCGAGAAGTCCATCATTATCCTAGCTGCTGGAGCTGTGGGCGGAATAATCGGAGTAGTAGCCCGAGGATAATCCCCATTTGTGATAAGTGTTTTTTAAGAACTGCGATAATTTCCTTTCAAATCCCTCCTTTTAGCGTTAGAATAAAGTAAGACTTGATTCAGGTGGAGTTTTTTAACTCCATCTGAAGCTTAGTCGCACTTATCCTCTGTGAGGACAAAACTAACAAAAGCAAACGGGAGGGAATTTTTATGTGCGTAGAAAAAACTCCTTGGGAACTTGTCATAGACTTTCACGGACATACTTGTCCAGATATTGCTCTCGGTTATCGGGTCGCTCAGTTAGCTCAAAGGGAGATGGGAATACGTCCCGCTCCAGACTCGGAATGCCTTGTGAAAGCCTATACCCAATCCTGTGCTCTAGATGCCGTACAGGTATTAAATAAAGCCACCATTGGACGTCGTGCACTGATTATCGAGGAAATTCAACACCATATTTATCAATTCCATTTTACGGGTACCCAGGAAATTCATCAATTTACAGTTTCCTCGGATGTTCTGGACCACCTGAAGGCCTTGCAGCATCCGGATTTAAGCCCCCGTGAAAGACAGAATAAGGTATTGGAAGGGGTTCAATACGTGCTCACTTTAGAGGAATCAGCTTTTTGTCAATATGACAAAATCCCAGGTGAGCTTAGGAAGCTTTAATCTTTAGTAAAAATTCCGCCCAGGCAAAGAGGCTGTTGCTTAACGAACTTTACAGTTCATTTTGCAACAGCCCCTTCACTTTCATTGCAGTTAACGAGCATTCAGTCTAGAATAAAATTCATCATGCTTCGATGCATCAGGTAGATTAGCGAGACGTGGTTCTTTACCTTGTGGCTTTTTCACTTGCTCGTAGTAGCTGGAATGTCTTGATTTACTGGTCCATTTGTCAGAAAGTAGGAAAACAATGAGAGCAGCAAGAGCAACTATGCCCATAATCCATTGAAATAACATAAAAATGACACCTCCACTATCATTTTATGGCCTAAAGCCAGAATGTCAAGAGTGCAAAATCAACCATTCACCGAAAATTACATACCGTTGAAGGATTTTTTGCTGACAATAAGCTTGCGGTCACTTATACTAAGTTCAAACACTCCTCTACCCTTTTCCACCCGGGCAATAGCCCATTCCCCCATCCAGAAAGATGAGGGGTTTTTTTTATTTTAAACTTATTGGGCACTCGCTACCCTTTCCCAATGGACCTCAATACGATCTCCCGGTATAAGGGGAGTAGTAAACTCAGCCTCCTGATTGTTTCTTTTTAAAGAGAGGCGAGCGTTAGAGGGGACATCTTGGGATATAGTGACATAGGGTAATAATTCCGAAAGCAAAGGCATGGTATCATATCCCTCAACAATGAGCTCCATACCTTCTACTACTTTGTCCAGTTCGGAGAGAGTTTTGCCTCGAGAGAGCACACGGAAAATTTGGGGCGGATAGTGAACTTCTTTCCCATTAACGTAAAACACCATGGGAGTGGGCTTAAGCTGCAAATCTCTGATATAGAGTTTCTTTACCAGGATAAGAACATCATCCCCGTCTTTAATCACTTGCTCAAGATCAGCTTTTTGCTGATTAATGCAAAACTCTTTCTGAATGGGGATAATCATGTCTTCACCGTTTATTTTGAACCGGATTTCAGATAAACTATACCGTTTGTCGTTTAAAAAATGCAGCAGATCCTTGAGGGTTTGATTTTTGAACACTGTGATTTTTGCTCCATCAGGAACATCCCCGTCCATTGTTACAGGATGCCCATTACAAAAAATTTGAGCGGTAAAAACAATGGGTTCTCCATTCACTTTGATTTTCTTTTCCGGAACTGCCGGTATCAAATCTGCAAAGGCAGCCTTGGCATTTTCCCCATCCTTTGCCGGTAGGAATTGAATCCTATCACCCGGTTTTAATTCATGATCCAATTTCACTTCCTGCTCGTTCAGAAAAAACTGAGCAGGTTTACTGAATTGTCCTTTGCTGACTTTGATTTCTCCGTTCAGCTCAATGGTTAAGGCCGAACCTGGCCTGCCCACAAGAAGTCTTGGGGTAATTCCAGCCGCCAGCAAAGCATCAGATACTGTAGCTAATTGCAACTCAAAAATCTGCACAGGGATATGATTGACGAAAACGGAAAAGTACTGCAACCCTTCCCCTTCTATGGTAGAAATGCCGATTCCTATAGGGGTGATGGCATCCGGTCCTTTAAGGGATTTTTCACCCGATACTCCTTGGATTCGCTCACGAACCTGAACCCCTACTCTGTTCCTGGGCAATTCAAGAAGATCGGACAAAGCCTCTACTAATAGAGGGGTGAGACTTCCCCCCCCGATAAGAATAATTGCATGGGGATTTCCTTGATTCAAGCGCAGGATTTCATCCGCTAGTTTTTGCGCCAATTCAAAGACGACCGGTTGGATTTGCTCCAAAACCTCTTCCTTATCCACCGCCGTTTTCGTTCCCAGAAAGTCCGTAAAGGTCACTTTGGCCTTTCCCCTTAAGCCGCGTTTGATCTTTTCCCCCGTCTGAAAGTCCACCAGGAAATGTTGGCAAATTCTCTCCGTAATTTCATCCCCAGCCATGGGCACCATGCCATAGGCAAAAAAGGAACCGGACTTGGTTAAAGCTATATCTGAGGTTCCTGCTCCCACATCCACCAGAGCAAGATTCATACGCCGCATATCCGGTGGTATAGCAGCTCTTCCTGCCGCGATTGGCTCTAAAGTCAACTCTCTCATTTCCAGACCCACTTTAGAGATCACCCTGGTTAAGCCATCAATAACCGTTCGGGGTAAGAATGTTGCAATAACCCTAACTTGAGCTTCTTTTCCTCTTTGGCCGATGAGACTTGAAAGATTTTGTCCTTCTAAGAAGGATTCTATGACACTGTATCCGACACAATGGTATGGGATGATTTCATCTTCGGATGAGATCTCTCGCAACGCTTGTTGAACAGCTTCCATCTCCAAAGCGAAAACATCTTCTCGTTCCCAAACTACGGGCATGAGCTCGGACTTCTGAACAGAGGCCACAGCTGTCTTCAAAGCCCGACCAGCTGCCGCCACCGATACATAGTGTAATTTATCTTTAATCTTCTCTTCAAGCTCCTCCTTGACCAGTTGCACCGCTCGAGCGACTTCTTCAATGTCATGAATCTGTCCGTCATACATCGCTCGCTGACGATGCTCTATTTGAGCTCTGGCAATAATTTGATAACCCTCTGGAGCCTTTTCCATAATGAGACCCATTACCAAACGTGTCCCTATATCCAATGCAAATACTTGTTCCACGTCGATCACCTCAAAGGCAAGAATTCTACCTGTACTCCCCTATTTCCTCTATGATCCCTATGATTTCTTTTATATGGCCAATTGATTCGCCAAATCATAAAGGCCTTTATTGAAGGGTTTACGTTCACCATAAGCCACTTCCAAAGGCAGAGACAGGATTTCCTGATTGACACAAGCTGTCATACGATCCGTTTCCCCTGCACAGAGTATTTCTACTGCTTTCCCACCCATTTGCGAGGCCAGGACCACATCGAGGGCACTCGGATTGCCTCCTCTTTGAATATGCCCCAAGATGGTGACCCGAGTTTCGAAGCCTGTCCTCCGCCGTAGTTCTTCCCCTAAATTCCAGGCACTTGTGGCACCCTCTGCTACCATAATGATACTGTGATGCTTTCCTCGTTGGTGACCACGTTCCAATTTTGCTACAATATCATCAATATCCGGTTGGATTTCCGGCACAAGGATGGATTCTGCACCGCAGGCTACGCCGGATTGCAGAGCGATGTTCCCGCAATCCCGTCCCATGACTTCCACTAAGAAAGTTCGATCATGGGAAGTTGCCGTATCCCGAATTTTACTGACCGCTTGAACCACATTATTCACAGCAGTATCAAATCCTATGGTTAAATCCGTCCCGGTAATATCGTTATCAATGGTACCGGGTATACCGACGATAGGTATTCCTTGAGCAGACAGGGTCTGTGCTCCCCGAAAAGAACCGTCTCCCCCTATAACAATAAGGGCATCGATCTCACGATAACGCAATTGAGCCGCGGCATTTTTTTGTCCCTCAGGAGTGGTCATTTCTTGGGAACGAGCGGTCATGAGCATGGTACCCCCTCTATGAATGATATCCGCTACAGCTCCTAAATTCATGGCTATAAATTCTCCATGAATTAGGCCTTCATACCCTTTGCGAATCCCAAAAACCTCGAGTCCATGATAAATTCCCTTGCGGACCACTGACCGAATGGCTGCATTCATTCCCGGTGCATCGCCTCCACTGGTGAGAACAGCGATCTTCTTGATTATACGGCTCATCGTTTATCCTCCTCATCCTTTTAATTTACGTCCTCCCGGGAATTAAAATACTTCAATAGCGACTCAAGCTTTTCCTTTAGCTCAGGACTCTTCTTTATCCCTTCCTGAAATTGCTGATAGGATTTCATAATACTGCTGTGGGATTTATTCAAGAATGTACCGATTTCCGGATAGGAAAGCCGACTAAGGCTACGCATCACATAAATAGCTAACTGTCGAGCTTGGCGAACCTCTGAAGTTCGGGTGGTACCATAGATATCTTCTGCTGCAATCCCGGTTAACTCGGCAGCTTTCTGAACAATATTTTGTGGAGAAGGACGAAGTTTCTCTTTGTGCCTGCGTTCCTGGAGATAGAAGGATAAAGCATCACGGTCAAGAGCACTGTCCGATCTATTGGCAAATTCTATGAAGCCATTCATAAGACTTTGTGCTTCTGGAAAATTTGCAACTTCCTCAGCCATTAATTCTAAAACCAAATCCTCCACAATTAAGAATTTACGATAAGCCATAAGCCGTAGGTAGTTCAGCCTATCCTCCGGAGTGGGCTGGAAAATAGGAACGGCTAAGCCCCCAAGTAATCGCGAGCTGAGTTTATCACCGAGAAATTCCAATTGGGAAGGCTCCCCGCGAAAACCACAGATGATACGACTATTCCCTTGAAAAAGAGCTTCATAAGTGTGATAGAACTCTTCAATGCTGTGAGTCTTTCCTTTTAACATTTCAATATGATCCAGTATTAACAATGTAGGGGTACGGAGCCGAAGGCGAAATCGCGATAGGGTTCCTTCTTGAGCAGCAAAAGCATAATTCTTAACAAAATCTTGAGCATCTATATAAAGGATAGGTTTTTTATTCTTTAACCGTTTGTAGCATTTCAAGAGGAGCGTTGATTTACCGACCCCTGCCGGACCGTAAATCAATGTAGAAAAAAAGGCCTCCTCCGGTTCATAGACCTTAAGTGTCTGTTCTGCCATACGGTTAAATTCTGATGAAAGCCACATCATTCCCCCTCCTTTTGCACTGAATGGATTTACCCTGCTGCAATAAGATAATTAACCAGAAGGAAAAAGAGGGGTATACCCTCTCTTTTCCACGCCATTCTTATGGTTTTTCCCTTTAGACAAACTCCACCGTAACCTTCTTCATCTGTTGGTCTTCTACAGGTTTATCCCGATAGTCCCGCTTGACATTGGCAATTCGATCCACTTCCTCAATTCCCTCAATGATACGACCAAATGAAGCATATTGACCATCTAAGTGGGGGGAGTCAGCGTGCATAAGGAAAAACTGAGACCCGGCTGAATTGGGATTGGCGGTACGTGCCATGGAAATAACTCCCCGATCATGCTTTAGATCGTTACGGAAGCCATTGGATGTAAATTCTCCTTTGATGCTATAACCGCATCCGCCCATACCATTGCCCTGGGGGTCTCCTCCTTGAATCATAAAGCCCGGAATAACCCGATGGAAGATGATTCCGTCATAAAAGCCTTTTTCAACTAAAGAAACAAAATTCTTCACTGTCTCAGGCGCAACATCGGGGTAAAGCTCAACTTTAATTGTGTTGCCGCTTTCCATTTCAATAGTTACTACCGGTTTCTTTTCATTTAAATCTTGTTCACTCACTGCGCATCCTCCTTGTAAAACAATTCCCTCCTGATTATAACCATTTTTCGCCTCATTTACCACTTCTACATTTTGCATGGAGAATAATTTGACATTCGCACTATTTTCAAGTACACTTTCTTATTGAAATACTATATCAATAAGGGAGGAACCTATGTATACGTTCAGCAATCGTCTAAATTGGATGAAGATAATCCTGGCAGTTTCCCTTGCCTTATTTATAACTGGATGCACCGCAGAAAAGCCCGTCAGCACCATGAATCAAAAGGTCGTCATTACCAGTATCTCCCCTCTGGCCGATCTGATCAGAAACGTCGGTGGAGATAGTATCCAAGTGATCAGTTTGGTTCCTACAGGGAGTGATCCCCATACTTACGAGCCTACTCCCGACGCAGTGCGCCAGGTGGCCATGGGAAAACTGTTCTTTGCCAATGGTGTCGGTCAAGAAGCCTATTTGGAAAAGCTCATCGCTAATTCTCAGAATAAGGATCTACGCACTGTGATTTTGTCCGACGGATTAGAAATACTGGGAAACGAAGGCCATAAAGACAACCATGATGAAGAAGCCGAGCATCACGAAGATGAGGCCCATATAGAAGGAAATGGTCATGACCATTCCCAAGGCAACCCCCACCTTTGGTTGGATGTAAAAAATGCGCAACATTATGTTGAGTGTATTCGTGATGCCTTGATTGAGGCCTATCCACAGGATCAAGAGCTCTTTAAAGCCAATGCAGAAAACTATCTTCAAGAACTGGAAGCTTTAGATCAATGGATAGCGAAAGAAATTCAAACTATTCCCCCAGAGAACCGGAATTTAATTGTCTACCATGATGCCTGGAGGTATTATACAGAACGGTATGGGCTTACCGTCCTTCGACCGGTAGTTCGTGGAGATGAGTCTGAACCTTCGGCAAAGGATTACGCTCAGCTTATCGAACTGATTAAGGAGTATAAGATCAAAGCTATTTTTGGCGAAGTGGGTTTTAATACCAAGCTTATTATCCAATTGGCCCAGGAAGCCGGGATTAAGATGGTGGATGATCTGTACAATGATACCCTTGGGGTTACACCGGAAACCGACAGCTATATCGAAATCATGAAGCACAATACCAAGGCTATTGTCTCAGCACTTGAATAAGCATTCCGTCTGAGTCACTACATCATACCTATAAGGAAGAAGGATATTTAATGTTAGCCGTTGAGTTTGATTCATTTTCCTATACACTTCCCCAGCGGGACATTCTGTGGGATATTAATCTGCGCATTCCTTGCGGTTCCTGCGTTGGAATCATTGGCCCCAATGGCTCTGGAAAATCCACCCTGATGAAAAGTATTGTGGGCTTAAATCAAAGCACAAAGGGAAGCGTTAAGGTCTTTGGGCAGCCACCGACACAAGAATGGCGCCGTAAAATGCAGTTAGGTTATGTTCCACAACTGAAAACCATGGATAAAGATTTTCCTATTTCGGTCTACGAAGTGGTTCTTTTAGGCCGGACTGGTCGATTAGGTTGGTTTAAACGTCCCCGATCTGAAGATCATGGTCTGGTGGAACAGGCTTTAAAAAAAGTCAATATGTTGAATCTTAAAGATCGCCCTATTGGCCAGCTTTCCGGAGGCCAACAGCAAAGAGTTCTGATAGCTAGAGCCCTGGCCACGGAATCTCGTCTATTACTATTGGATGAGCCAGCTACAGGGTTAGATATTCCTTCTCAACAAAGTATTTTTCGCCTGATCGAGGATCTCCACGGAGATGGGATAACTATCCTTACCACCACCCATGATTTAGCAGCATTGAAGTATCATCATTTTGATTTGATTCTCTGCCTTAATCAAACGGTTATCGCCTTTGGTCCTCCAGAAGAGGTTTTGGTTCCTCATATTCTGGAGCGTACTTTCATGGGAAGCCAGGGAGGAGTCATTCCGTATGCATCTACTTACTGATCCCTTGCAATATGCTTTTATGCAGCGGGCCCTCATTGGTACCATTGCTGTGGCAGTGCTCACCGCAGTGGTGGGGACTTTTGTGATCTTAAGACGTCTGGCCTTTATCGGGGAAGGTTTAGCTCATGGTTCTTTAGCAGGATTAGCCATTGGCTATCTCCTGGATTGGAATTTGTATATTGCCGGCAATATCTATACCATAGGCCTTGCCCTCCTTATTGGTGTACTCCATGAGAAAGCCAAAGTCAGCTTAGATACAGCCATCGGTATTCTCTTCTCCACTTCCATGGCTTTAGGGGTAGCATTAATTAGCTCCTTAAAATTCTATTCAACTAATTTAACCGGCTATCTTTTCGGTTCAGTATTATCCATCGGTTCTTTTGACTTGGTTATCATCGTTAGTTCAACATGCGTGATTCTTTTCATTCTTACGATATTCTACAAAGAGTTCGTTTATTATGCCTTTGATCCGGAAATGGCAGAAGTGGCGGGATTACCTCGTGCTCGCTTGCATTATGCCATGTTGGCTATGATAGCTGTGACCGTAGTGGTGGCATCTCAAACCGTTGGCATAATTCTTGTCACAGCACTGCTGACCATTCCTGCCGCGTCGGCTTTTCAATGGACTCATTCCCTGAAAAAATTAGTACTTCTCTCTGTATGTTTTGGATTAATCAGCGCCATCCTTGGCCTTTATCTCTCCTATTATTTAAATGTGGCTTCCGGGGCCAGTATCGCTCTGACAGCAGCACTACTCTTTCTGCTGAGCTTTCTCTGTTCTCCCAAACGAGTCAGTCTGCGTCGCAGCTTTGGCCGAGTCAAAACCTCTGAGAAAGGATGAACAAAAATGGAGTACAATGAGATCATCCAACTCATTCAAGAAAAGGGATATCGCCTTACCGACCCTCGTAAAAAAGTCGTCAGCATATTGACCACCCATTCTGAATTTTTGGGTGCCTACGATATTCATAATCTTCTTCAGCAGGAAAATATTAATATTGGTGTCGCATCCATCTATCGAGTGCTGAGTTTGCTAAAAAGCTTAGGTCTGCTAAAATCCGAAGAATTCAGCGTAGGCGGCGAAAAATATCGTCTGGAAAGTTCGGACTCTCATCACCATCATTCCCACCAGTTGATCTGCTCCCAATGCGGCCGTACTGAAGAATGGATAGGAGATTGCCCCATCTCCAACATCGCAGAAAAACTTGAGCAAGACAGCGGGTATCAAATCGAGGAGCATTGGCTCAGATTTTTTGGAGTATGTCCGTTTTGCCGCAAAGAATAGAATCCATTTATCGTCTATTTCTCCGATTGCGCTTAAAAAGAAAATACCCTATACCTGCTAAGATAAGCACACCGATGACTATATCCATGCGGTGGAATAATGGCTTTAATGAATTCCAGTTAGCGCCGAGTTTTTCTCCGACGATGATTAGGAACATGCACCAAGGCAATGCTCCTAATACTGTATAGATAGCCATTTTTACAGCATTCATTTTTGCTATACCGGCAGGCAGGGATATGAAGGTTCGTATAATAGGCAGCATACGTCCCACTAAGACGGTGATTTCCCCATGCTTGCTAAATAATCTCTCAGTCCACTGGAGCTCCTTTTCTTTCATAAAAAAATAATGTCCATAGCGTTGAATGAAAGGCCTTCCTCCTCGAACGCCCACATAATACGCTACGATACCCCCAAAAAGATTGCCTAAGGTAGCTGCTAAAGTGGCTGTCCAAAAATCAAAATGACCCAAATACACCATATATCCTGTGAAAGGGAGAATAATTTCACTGGGTAAAGGAATACAGGCGCTTTCGATGGCCATCGCCAAAAACACTCCAAAATAGCCCAAACTGGAGATCAATTCGACCACGAATTCTCCCAGAAGGCTTAGCAATTGTTCTAACAAGGGTTCTCCTCCTATCTCCATAGCTAACTTGAAAAAGGTCCGAAGGTTAAGTCTCCAGGATTTTGCTTTACACCGTTCGCTCCATAAGCTAAGCGGACAAAACTAACGCTCAAAGCCTTCGCTCCGAAAGGTGCACCTGCGCCGCTAAGTAGTCTCAGTGGTATGGCGGCTTGGGCGAAACCCTCACCCGGGTTTCGTGGCTAAATCGGCTCCTCGAAAGCACTGCTTTCGCACTTGTTCTCATAGCCGGTTGGAAACGTCCTGTTTCCAACCTTTCTCCGCTGTTTGCTTTTCGCGAAGTTTTGTTTCCGCTCGCTTAAATTCGCTCTCTTCTGTAAAGCAAAATCCTTAGGCTGCTTTTCGGGTCTGTGCGTGCATGCAAGGCTTTGTGAAATAAGTTACGCGATCCGAGCGGCTTTTTCCGTCTTTACCGACGCCGCTTGAGCGGCATGGTCGGCTGCTCTGGGAACGGCCCTGAAGGTGCCCCCCCAAAATGTCCACAAGAGTTCCAAAAGCAGTGCTAAAGAGGACCCGTGAGCGTAGCTTTACGTACAAAAGCGGACGGATTTCACTGTGTATAAGGCAGCTAAGGCTTCTGCTTCGCTTCACTCACCATAAGCCAAGCTTTCTTTAAGCGGAAGGGCGGCTAGGTCAACGAAGCTTTCTTAACTTAGACGAGCCACTGGTTAACATTCAGAAAACAGCGGGGTTTGGCTCGTCTGTTAAGAAAGCTTCGTTGACCAGCCCTGGAGCTATGGAGTACGTGTTGTGCGTAAAGCTACACAACCCGGACGACGCTGTTCATACCCTTTCATACCTCTGTCCATCCTGAACTCTTGCCATACCCTTCCGGGAAATTGTGTTGCTCGTGCATTCGAAAAGAATCTTTTTGCCATCCACCACAGTTTCCAGATAAACACCTTTTCCCCATAATGTTTGTATTAACTGCAAGGTTTTTTCCAGATAAACAAGATCCAAATCCACCCCCTCATGCCCATGAACAAGATATAGCCCACCTTTCCCCTCGTAATCCCCATCCATGACTAAAATACGCGGATGACCTCCATGGATCAATTGTTTAACGAGGTTATCACGTACCTTTTCCCATGCTGTATCCGTAACTTGCCAGTGGGCACCTACTTTACGATAATTAAAGAGGTTGAGGTCCTCAACCAGTTCTTGATTGAGATAATTGCGCACAAAGGAGATATCATTCTCCATCTCCCGTATTTCAAACAATGTTTCCCAATCATAACGCCCGGCAAGATGATCCCATATCTTAACACCAAGATAATAGGGATTCAGCTGCAGTCTTGAAGGCTGTACGACTTGACTATGCATTACTGCAAAATCCACCGCTTCTGCAGCAGTGAGGTTCAGTTCTCGCATGATTCGTGAATGCCAAAAGGTGGCCCACCCTTCATTGATGATTTTTGTTTCGATTTGAGGGTAGAAATATAGAGATTCTTCACGGATCATGCTCAGAATATCTCGTTGCCAATCTTCAAGGCTGGAAGAATAGGTCATCAAATAAAGCATCAGATCTTCATCCGGTAATTTTTCCTCAATTTCGTTATCAGGTTCTTGATCCCAAAGGTCTGTGTATTCAGTTCGGTGGACGGATATTTTCTTTTCCGCTCCATCTTTCTTGTTAGAGTTGCAGGTGGGGCCTTTTTTTTTGCCTAAATGAGCTCTAAAGTTCACATGCTCTTGAATGGATAATACTGCATCCAGGGTTTTTTCCACCTTATCCCGGCCATGCTCTAATTCATAATCCCGGATGCGCTGTGCATGAGCTTCCATGCGTAACACCATGTCTTGGGGGGTTCGGCGGAAATAGCGGTTATTTTTAAAAAAATCCACATGGGCATAGACGTGACCTATGACCAGCTTGTTCTGAATTAAGCGATTCCCTTCTAACAAAAAAGCATAAGATGGATTCGAGTTGATGACGAGCTCGTAGATTCGGGTGAGATTCAAATCATACTGCATTTTCATGCGATAGAAGGCTTTACCAAAGCTCCAATGAGTGAAGCGCACCGGCATCCCATATGCCCCGAAAGAATAAATTGCTTCCGCTGGACAGACCTCAAAATGCACTGGGTAAAAGTCAAGCCCCAGGCATCTGGCCACATTGGCAATCTCTCGAGCATGATAGCTAAGTTCTGTCACCTCATAGTCCATAGACACCTCTCCTGACTCTTTGTTATCTGCCTTGAAAAAGACCTGCTCTGCAAAAGCCCGGAAGCTGATTCTAGAGCGTTGTGCATAAAGCTACCCGAGTAAAACTTTTCATCTTCTGCCGGCGCCAACAGGGCTAAGAAAATACTGTTTTTAAAGCTTCATAGACTTCTTGACGATCACGTATCGTTACTAAGCGGAGCTTAGGATCGGTTATACGTTTTAGAGTCGACATCAACGTACTGGAGTAATGGGTTCTTAGAATCTCTCCATATCCAACAACCTGACTCACGTCCACAAGCTTTTGCATAAGATTCAAGGACCGGGCGTTGTCTGAACCAATATTATCGCCATCTGTAAAATGAACCGGATAAATATTATAGTGGGCAGGAGGATAATCTCGCTGGATGATTTCTAAAGCCAGTTGATATACGGATGAACAGCGGGTTCCACCGCTTTCTCCCCGGGTAAAAAATTCCTCTTCCGTGACTTCTTTCGCTTCGGTATGGTGAGCCAGAAAGCGCATTTCTACATTTTCGTATTTTTCCCTCAAGAAACGCACCATCCAGAAGAAGAAGGTCCGAGATATATACTTTTCAAACTGTCCCATGGAACCTGAGGTATCCATCATGGCAAGAATGACTGCATTTGTTTCATAGTTAGGGTGGGTTTCCCAAGTTTTAAAGCGCAGATCCTCGGGAATGATTTTAAGATCGTTACCCTTGCCGGCTAATGCCTGCCGCTTGATACTTTCTATAAGAGTACGTTTTTTATCAATATTAGCCATGAGACCTTTCTTGCGAATATCTTTAAATTCCGGTTTATCTTGGGCAATCAAGGGACGCTTTTTATCATCCAGATTGGGAAGCTGCAATTCCTCAAAAAGGATGGCTGCCAGATCCTCATAAGTGACTTCAGCCTCATAGATATCCATACCCGGCTCATCTCCGGCACCCGGATCTTTTCCTGCCCCCTGTTTACGCTGGCTTTCCCGAGCAAGGATATCACCATTCTTCATCTTTTTGTTTCCTTGACCGGTGTGATTCTTTTTGTTGTAATCAAAGCGGAATCGAAATTCTTCTAAGGAACGCATAGGGACTTTCATAGCCTTTTTTCCATCACTGAGAATGATACTCTCATCAACAATTAAATCTCCCAACTGCTTCTTTATGGCCTCTTGGACTTTCTCTTTGTGCCGATTTTGATCCAGATAACCTTTGCGATGGAGACTCCAGTCTTCCCGGCTGACAATAATATCGTCACTCATGGTTCATCCTCCCTTAACGATTGAGAAGGGAGCCGACATATTTTACAATTTCATTGGCACAAATCGGGCAGTACCCATGAAGCTGAATCAGACGATCCGTTACTTCGTTAATGCGGCGTAACTGTTCTTGGTCCGGGTGAGATACTGAAGTAGTAACCTTAATCACATCTTTAAGATCAGCAAATAATTTCTTTTCGATGGCCTCTCTCAATCGCTCATGTGAGGTGTATTGAAAGGTCTTATTTTTACGCGCATAAATGGAGATGCGGATAAGTATTTCTTCCCGAAAAGCCTTCTTGGCATTTTCCGACACCCCTATCTGTTCTTCGATACTGCGCATAAGTTGCTCGTCGGGCTCTAATTCCTCACCTGTAATAGGGTCGTAGAGTTTGCTGGAGTTACAATAGGCTTCTACATTATCCAGATAGTTATTAAGTAAGGACTTTGCAGATTCTTCATAGGCATAAACAAAGGCTTTTTGGACCTCTTTTTTCGCCACTTCATCATATTCCTTGCGAGCTACAGCTATAAGATTGACCAGGTTTTCTCTTTCCTCTTTCGTAATGGAAGTATGCTGAGAAAGACCATCCTTAAGTGCTCGCAAAATGTCCAAGGCATTAATACAGGTTTTGTGATCGCGGATGAGGGCTGTCGAGATACGATTGATAACATAACGAGGATCGACACCGCTCATCCCTTCCCCCTGCTCTTCACCCTCAGTCATGATATCTTTAATATCCTTCTGATTAAAACCTTCCACATCTTCCCCATCATAGAGGCGCATTTTCTTGACCAGATCCATTCCTTGCTTTTTGGAGGGTTTTAGCCGGGAGATGATACTGAAGGCTGAAGCGGTCCAAAGGCTGTGGGGCGCTAAGTGAATTCCCTGGAGATCGCTTTGTTGAATAAGTTTTTCATAGATTTTAACTTCTGAGCTGATCTTCAGGTTATAGGGGACTGGAATAACGATGATACGAGATTGGAGTGCCTCGTTCTTTTTATTGGCTACAAAGGACTTGTACTCGTTTTCGTTGGTATGAGCGATGATTAATTCGTCGGCGGATATTAAAGCAAATCGCCCTGCTTTAAAATTCCCTTCTTGAGATAGGCTCAAGAGGTTCCAGAGAAATTTTTCATCGCTTTTCAGCATTTCCTGGAACTCCATAAGCCCTCTATTGGCTTTGTTCAATTCGCCGTCAAAGCGATAAGCTCTGGGATCCGATTCCGAACCGTATTCCGTGATGGTGGAGAAGTCGATGCTCCCTGTCAAATCAGCGATGTCCTGGGACTTAGGGTCAGAGGGAGTGAAGGTCCCAATTCCTACCCGCTGTTCCTCGGAGAAAACGATCCTCTTTACCGGAACATCCTCCACGCGCCCCTGGAACTCTTCTTCGACTCTTAGGCGGCAGACTGGACAAAGATTTCCTTCAATGCGGATTCCGTACTTTTGTTCGAATTCTTCCCGCAAAACCTGGGGAAGCAAATGGAGAGGATCCTCATGCATAGGGCAGCCATCAATAGCATAAACTGCCCCTTCATCCGTACGGGTATAGTCTTCCAAGCCCTTTTTCAGCAGGGTTACAATGGTTGACTTCCCTCCACTGACGGGTCCCATCAACAGAAGAATCCTCTTCCTGACATCCAGTCGTTTAGCCGCTGAATGAAAATACTCTTCCACCAATCGCTCCAAGGTTTTCTCCATGCCAAAGAGCTCTTTATTAAAGAATGCGTAATTTTTATGATCATGTTCTTCTTTAATTCCTGCTTTACGAATCATCTCATAGATCCGTGCATGAGCGTGCATGGCAAGATTGGGGTTCTCTACAATCTTTAGCAGATACTCTGCAAAGGTTCCATTCCATATTAAGGCAGCTTCTTTATCCCTGTAATTTTTAAGCCATTGTATTACTTCCATTGTAGCCCTCCTTTTCGCTATACTTATACCTTACAAGGCTTAATCTAAATATATGCCTCGATCAAAAAGAAGAGACATTTGTTTTCTTTTCACTTTGTGAATACTTAGCGAAGCCATAATAAATCCAAAGCTCGGCAAATACCATGAAGGCGCTGCTGAACTATAAAATAAAAAACGCCTGCAGCTTTTCAGCTTCACAAGCGTTATCATAAACCTTTTAATTACAAGAGACTTTATCATGCTATTGTAATCTTGTTAGATCCTTAGCGTCATAAGCATATTCTCCGGTTAAGACATCCAGTTGAACCACGAAATATTCGCCGTATTCATCTTTTTCCAGACGTACTACGGTTCCCATTTTCGAATTATAGGTTAACACGCGGTCGCCACGTTTAAACTTTGGTAAGCGATCCGGGATGCCCGTCTTTGTGGATTCATATCTTGCTACATACATTTGACTTACACCTCCGTTTTATGTGAAAGTAATTTCTTGCTCTTATTCTAGCATACTTTTTTTTTAAAAGCTAGTAATAATTGCAGGGAATTTTCGCAAATTTTAAAATAGTTTATCCTTTCTAATTATTTACCATTGTTCTAAGCCTTGGTATTCTCTTGAGCTAACTAAAAGGGAGTGTCGCAAAACTACTTTTTAGTCAGCGATACTCCCTTTCCGTGTGTTTTGTCCAAAATAGAGCATCAAAAGGGGAAAGCCAGCCGGACTAATACTCTATCCCTTTTCGAGCTTGGATACCCAGTTCATAAGGATGTTTAATCTCCACCATCTCTGTTACAAGATGAGCTTTTTCAATCAATTGGGGTGAAGCATTGCGGCCTGTCATGATAACTTCTACATGCTCGGGTTTTTGTGCCAAAAGCTCCATGACCTTCTCTTCCGGAATCAGTTCAAACCAGAGCGCATTGATGATTTCATCGAGTATGACTATGTCCCATTCGCCTGACATGATGATCTCACGGGCTCGCTCCAAACCTTCGTGAGCCTCGCGACGATCGGTTTCCTTAGCCTGCCCTTTAAGGACCCATCCCGGTGATCCATACTGCTCAATCCGACATTCCGGCTCTAGGCGTTTGAGGCCTTGCAGTTCTCCATAATCTTGTCGACCCTTCATAAATTGAAGTATAAAAACGTGATATCCATGTCCGACAGCTCTCAGGGCTAAGCCTAAGGCGGCGGTCGTTTTCCCTTTATTATTCCCGGTATAAATCTGAATTAAACCTTTTTCCAGATTAGCCATAACTGTTTACACCTGCCTTGACCATTGTTCTAACTGAGGGTGAATATACGCCACATTGGGGCAGCGAATAAGTTCCGGAAACTTCTCGACGATCTGCTGAGTAAAAGCATAAGTAAAGAGTATCTTTATCGCCGATTTTTCATCTATAGCCCGAAGTTCTACTTTGTCGGGATAAAAATAATAGCTGTAGTTACTGTCTCTCCACGAGGTCTCAAGTTCTCCACATTTTATTTTAATTATCCCGAATGGTTCAACTTTGATACTGCCGATGCTTGAAAAAGCCGAAGATATTTGACCTGTTTCCAATGACACTTGCCCCGATTTATGGCGGCAATGCATTAAATGCTCGATGATTAATCGAGCCGGCATAGAAATTTCTTCGAATATCCTCCGATGGTTTCGAACTTCCTCAGCCCATTCTTCGAAATGATGGACATGGACCGAACGAATCTTAGAAATTTTCTTCAGCGACTGTTCTATCATATGATGGATATCTTCCAAGCTTTCTAAAAGGAGCATGTCATCTAATCTCACTGCAATCCCTCACATATCCTTCTCTTGGCTATATCCATATTCTAACCGAAAAATGGAAGTTTTCCTAGTATTCCGGCACAATTTATCAATGTTTCTTCTGGCGGACCTTTCGGGAAACTCTTTGTACCGCTCGTTCCAGGTCCACAGTCTCATACCCAATGTCTCGAGCAATCTCTATGGATTGCCAATAGCACTGCAATGCATCCAAATATTGCCTTCTACGCTCATAATATTCGGCTAATCGCTGCACTGCATTCAAGGAATGAGCATGATAGCCGACAATCATGCGTTTGGATTCCTTCCGATAGTATTCACTTTCTTCCTCTTCTCCCAAGGCGTCGAGAAGAAATGCCAAATATTCATAACACTCACCTAAGCGGAGATCATCTCCCAAGAGCTCAAAAATAGAGGCAGATTCCAAAAAGTACTTTTTAGCTTGACCGTACTCTTCTTTCCTGACCATGAGTTTCCCTAAGCTTTGTAAACGTAGGGCTAAACTGTTCTCTCGATCAGAACAACATTTTATCGATACCTCAAGGTAATATTGAGTCTCATCCAAGTATCCTAATCCTTGAAGAATTTTCGCCAAAAAATAGACCGATTCACTGACTTCCTCCCACAAATTGTTTCTCATCTGCAAGGCGACCGCCCTTTGCAGGGCTGTTAACGCTTCTTCAAGTCTTTGAAGTTCGAACATCATAAAAGCATAGTATTGCAGACTATTGATAAGAGATAGTTCTTCTCTGATACCGGCAAAGACCTTACAGGAATGTTGTATGCACAGTATGGCTTGTTCTTTATCATCCAATCTATAATGAACTTCACCAATGAGGACGCTTAATTCCCCTTCCCCTTTGGGATAATTGAACCTGTGGCACAAACTCATCGCTTTCATATAGGTTTTCTGAGCTTCTTGCCAGTATTCCGACGCCGAATAAGCCTGACCTAAATCACTGTATAGCATAGCTAAACGAAGCGGGGGAGACTCAACGGGATACACTTCTATAGCCCGACGATAGTGAACTATTGCGTTTTCGTAATTATCTTTTTCCACAGCGACACTGGCCAAACCGGCTAAAGCTTCGGACATCCCTTTATAATTATTGACTTCTTCGCAGATTTGTAGCGCTTCCCGGAACCCCTTCTCCGCACCTTCCGTCTTTCCTTGCTTTACCTGAACCGTTGACAGTAAACGTAGGGAAAAAGCTTTCACTAAAGGTACATCGAGATGATGGGCAATCCTCACCGCTCTCTTAAAATAGTCTTCCGCCTTTATATAGTCTGTTTGGCCCAAATAGGCCGTGCCTTTTTCCATTAGGGTTCGCCAAAATTCCAAGCTGTTATCGTTCATCAGCATCCCCTCCGTATCATAGTCATCATATGCGGAGAAGTGCTTTTTGGCGCGAAAACAAGCCTATAGGCGAATTGTTCAGCAATCTAGACAGTGTGGTCGAAATATGTTAATCTGATGCTGTAGGAGGTGTTGTTATGAACGCTTATCGTCCTGCTCCGTCTTCCAATTGGGTTATTGCTTTGAAAATTATCCTTTTAATTGTTGCCCTTTATTTTTCTGCGATACTCTTGAGTCATGTTTTTACATGGTTTTTCTCTATTGCTTTTGTGGTCATTCGTATTGCCGTCTATTTTGTTACAAGTATACTTGTCCTTCATTTCTTTCTTAAGCTCTTGTTCGGTTATGATCTCTTAAAATTCATCTTGGGAACGCGATTTAGTCGTTAAGAACTATCCATACTTTAAAACATTAAAAGCACCTGATGGTGCTTTTTTTATTCTACGAATTAGTACAGCCTCTATTTACATGTTCTGCCCAGGCTTTGAATATCTTTTGAGAAGGGAGGGATATTCATGAAATTTATTGTATTTAAAAGACCGGCTTTACGTAATGCTATGCTCTGGGCTATTCTCTTATTTGTGGTTCTTGCTTATCGTGAAAATGTTATTTCTGTCTTTTCTAATAAGCTAAAGCCCGTCTACTCAGCGGAGGTTACCACCAATGAAATTGGTCTGACATTCGATATCAGCTGGGGAGAAAAAACTCCGGAACCGATTCTGGATATTTTGAAAGAAAAAGGAGTTAAGGCTACCTTCTTCTTATCCAGTCCTTGGGCTTCCAAACATGAAGACTTAGTAAAACGCATGGTGGCTGACGGTCATGAAATTGCTTCCCATGGAAATCGACATGTGGATTTAAACACGTTAAGTCCGGGAGAAATTGAACGTGAAATTATGACTGCCCACGAAGTCCTTCAACACATCACCGGACAAAAAATTTCCTTACTAAGGCCACCTAATGGAGCTTATGATAATAAACTCATCAGTGTTTCTCAAAGGCTCGGCTATCAAGTCATTCAATGGAGTGTGGATTCCCTGGATTGGAAACGCCCCGGACCGGAAGCAGTTATCCGTAATGTACTGAATGGTCTTCCTAATGGGCATGGCGCTGGACCAGGAGATATCATCCTCTTTCATGCCTCAGACTCTGCTCCCGACACCATCAAGGCCCTTCCAGTGGTAATAGATCAACTGATAGCCAAAAATTATCAATTAGTTCCTGTAGGGCAATTGCTAAAAAGTGCAGCAAAAACCTGGCCACCGGAAAGTAATCTACCTCCACTTGAGCAAAGAGAGGCCTCTTAAACCGCCTAGGATGGCTTAGCTGGTTCACCTTTTGCCTGTTATGGCTTGCAACGCGCCTTCAGCTTCAACACGCTCTTGGGCTTGTGTCAAGGCCTGTGCGGCATCCTTTTCTATAAAATCTGGTAGTCCCATTTGGATTGCTCCATTTAAATTCTCAGCTGCTTGAGCAAATTCCCCGCGTTCATACATTTTAATCCCCGCTAGATACTGGACACAGGCTTTCCCTTTGTCTTTTGTCTCCAGTGCCTTAAGGGTATTCTCATAGCTCTCTCGATCTCCTATCACAAGGGCAAGAAGTGCTTTTTTCACTAACACCTGCTCTCCGTATGAGGCCGCATGTGCTGGTGCGCTTTGACTGCTTAATTCCTTTGCTCTCCCCCATTGACCTGTGAAAAGGGCTAGGTCATACTCTGTTCCCAACACCAAAGGATGTGTTGAGGATATCTCTGCGGCTATTTGCCACGATTTCTGGGCCTGTTCTAGTTTTCCCAAAGTCAGATAACTTCTGGATAAAGCAATATTTTTCAGCACTTGGTCCTCTGAGCTTAGATCCCTATCACTAATGGTTAATAGAGTACTCACTGCCTTTTCATTGTCTTCTCCATTAGCCCACAACATTCCCTGGGCCAGCTTCTGCAGAGCAGGATTTTGAAGGGTAGCAATGACCTTCTCAGCCTCTTCGGGCCGATCTCTTAATAAATAAAGCTGAAACAGCCAGAAACGATGACCATCATCACCGTATTGTACTAGCTCCAACTCCATTTCCTCATACTCACCTTGATTGAGCCTTAGCCACAGCTCCCCTTTTTCAATAAAGGGGATTCGTTTTAACCAAACCCCATTTTCTTCTATCCAGGCTAATTCCTGAGAAAGAGCGGTAAAATCATAACGGTCTACTGCACTTCGGTAAGCACTAATATGTTGAAAATAGGGCAAACCTGCAAAAAGTAAGATTAAAATAAGTATTCCTGATATGAGGATTGGCAATGCTTGCTTATTTCTTCTATTCCGTTTAGGTACTCTCTTTCTTCTCGACATTTCCTCACTCACAACCTTAAAGTCTATTTACTTTGAGATACTTAATGTCCTTTCCATGTGGAAAAGCCCTCCCCAACCACTTCCGGAACATCAGAAATTGACAGGAAGGCCTTAGGATCCCGGGTACGGATAATCTCCTTCATTTGAGACATTTCCGTCCGACTAATGACACAGTACACCACTTCTTTATTTTCTTTCGAGTAAGCTCCTTTCGCTTGAAAAAGTGTTACTCCACGATCCAGCTTTTCCATAACATCTTGAGCAATCCCGTGAGGGTCCCCAGTGACGACAAGGACACTTTTAGAGGGGTTTAGCCCCTCTTGCACCATGTCGATAACTTTGGTTGCTATAAACATATAGATCATGGCATACATGGCTCTTTCCGGGCCAAGAAAAATAGCGGCAGCTATAAAGATCAAAGCGTCAATGACCATGAGAACTTGTCCTACGCTAAAGGACGTGGTGCGGCTGAAAAATACAGCCAGAATATCTGTTCCTCCTAAAGAGCCGCGGCTGCGGAAGATAATGCCCATCCCAATACCACTGACGACACCGGCAAAGATACAAGCCAACAAGGGATCGCCGGTAGGGTTAGGGATTGTCGTAGTCATTTCTAAAGCTAAGGAAAACGCAGCTACGCCGGCGATGCTATAGACCAAAAAAACGCGTCCAACCATTTTCCATCCTATAAGAAACAAAGGTATGTTTAAGAGGATAACGACTTTACTGACGGGTAAATCGAATAAATAATAAATAATAATCGCGATCCCCGTAACTCCTCCGTCCGCTATCATATTGGGGATGATCATAGAGTTGATGCTGGCAGCTACGATAAAAGCTCCTATAATGATTGCCACAATTCTTTGAAAATGTACCCACGACACCCGAAGATAATCCTCTCTCCAGCTCATAAAAACCCCACCCATCATGAAAGATTATTTTCATCATTTCGATTGCTAAGGCCTAATCTATGTTATGTACCGGGAACATTGATGATTCTATACTATGATAATCATCTTATAGTGGGAAGAATCCCCTTTGATTATACTCCCGCTAATAGGTTGTGCAATGAAAAAACGCCGCAATTCCTTGCGACGTCGTTGTATCATATGGTGCGCCCGGCAGGATTTGAACCTGCGACCTCCGGCCTCGGAAACCGTCACTCTATCCCCTGAGCTACGAGCGCTCGAAAACAACCGCTATATAACTTTACTAAAAGTACTTGGATTTGTCAAGCCATGACTTGAAAGTTTAAATATACAAATTTTTTTATTAAAAAAGCTCGTGTAAATTACGAATATGCATTCAAATTTACTAATACTCTTTTATAATCTCGATTATTTGCTTTATGTTCATAAAAAATTGAATCAATCAGATAATATTGTTTTGGCTACTTCATAGATTTCTTCGTGTATTTCGTCAATAGTTTTTAATCTTCCTTCAGTCACACAATTTATAGTTATCCAATTTTCTCGTATTCGAATTTTTTGGGCATTTTCATAGGATTCATTAAGATAATTCCTGTTTTTCTCATGGATGTCCTGATGAGTAACAGAGGACTTGTCTTTACGATTGGCAATAAAATGAATACTCAGGTCAGGAGGCATATTGAGATAAATAACCATGTCCGGTTCAGGCAAACCCATTAAGTGATATTCGAACTCTTTCAGCCAGTCAATATAGCTTTCCCAGCCATCTGAATCTTTGATTTTAACAGCTTGGTGGATCATATTCGAAGTAGTATATCGATCTGAGAGAATTACCCCACCCCGGCTGTAAAAATCGCCCCAGAGGGTTTTGTAAGACGCATAGCGGTCCACAGCATAGAATGTAGATGCCGCATAGGGATTCACCGCATTAGGGTCCGTACCAAACTCCCCTCCCAAGTACATGGTGACCAGAGAAGAGGATGGGCTAGAATAATTGGGGAACTCTACTTTCTTTACTTGTAAGCCTTCGTCTGTAAGACGTTGCCAGAGCTTCCGGGTCTGGGTCGCCTTGCCGCTCCCATCCCCACCTTCGATAATAATGAGTTTGCCCATATTCCTGATACATCCTCCATATCGTCAGATCGGGGAGGAGCTGGTCCTCATCGATCCGTACATTAAACACTCGATTCAAAGGGAACTCTTTAACCGAGAGGCCGCCGAAAGTCGGCGGCCCCTGCTCTAGGAAATATGATTTAAGTCAGAATTCTTTACTCCACAATGTCAGCGTACTGGAAGTACCAGTAGCCATAGGGAGAGTGCCAGGAGCCTGTAATTTTGGGGCTTTGCAGATAGAACTCGTTGTAATAAGCGACCGGTACGACAGCAGCATCAGCCATCATGAGATCTTCCGCCTGATGCAAGTAACCGGAACGTGTCTTAGGATCGACTTCTGCAGCAGCTTTATTCATCAGCGCATCATATTCAGCGCTCTTATACTTAGCATTGTTGTTGCCATTGGTGCTGTACATCAGATCCAGCATATTGGAAGCATCATTGTAGTCAAACAGCCATCCGTCACGGCTGGTTTGATAATCACCGGCACGGCGCTGGGGAGTGAAGCTGGCCCACTCGACGATCTCAACATTTGTTGTGACGCCTATTTCTTTCCAGGCTTGCTGGAGATATTGTGCTACCACTTTGTGATAAGCAGAATCGTTAGTGGAATAAGTGATGGCCGGGAAACCTTTACCATCGGGATAGCCTGCCGCAGCCATAAGTTCCTTGGCTTTGGCCAGATTACCCTCAAAATCATTGACATCAATATAGGGCTTGCCGCCGTTGGCATTGTCCATGAAGCTGCTGCCATCCCAGTCGGCTACGCCTGTGCCGATGAAATTGGAGGCAGGGGTATAGGTTCCTTGCATCAGGGTTTCAGCCACATATTTGCGGTCGATGGCCAAGCTCAGCGCCATGCGGACGCGGGGGTCTGAAAACTGGGACAAGGTGTTGTTTAAGTCAAGATAATAGGTGCCGAGAAGAGGTTCAATATAGAAGTCATCCTTGCCTTGAAGAGAAGGAATCTCCGCAGTCGGCACATCCTTGATCATCATGGCTTCGCCGGTCTTATAAGCAGCGTAAGAAGCATTGGAATCTTCGATCAGGAGCAGTTTGATGGAATCCAGCTTGATGGAATCCGGATCGCGGTAATTAGGATTTTTGGTGAAGAGGATATAGGAGCTGGGCACCCATTCAGAGATTTGGAAGGGACCGTTGCCGATATAGCTTTCCGGTTTGGTAGCCCAGGCATCGCCGTGGGCTTCAATGGTAGCCTGTTGTACAGGGCTCAATGTCGCGAAAGCGGCCAGCTTATCGAAGTATGCGCAAGGATTGGAGAGCTCAACTACGAAAGTTTTGTCATCAGGTGCTGAAACAGCCAGCGCATCGGGATTGCCGGCAGCGGCTTCCTTAAATCCCTTTACCATACCCAGTACGGTTTCACCGTAGGGAGCAGCGGTAGCAGGATCTGCGACCCGTTTCCAGCTGTACACAAAGTCCTTGGCAGTTAGAGGTGATCCATCAGACCACTTCAGTCCTTCACGGAGATAGAAGGTCCAGGTCAGGCCATCTTCACTGGTCTTCCAATCCTCTGCGGCACCAGGGATGATCTTGTTGTCTTTGTCCACATTGAGCAGACAATCAAAGGCAAACAGGAGCATGTTACCGCCATCCACGGCACTGTTCAGAGCAGGATCAATGGTCTCGGGATTAGGGCCAATCTGTGCAACAAGCTGTTTGGGTTTGTCCCCGCCAGATTGCGCAGGAGTGGACGGTTTACCGCAAGCGGTAAGAGTTAGGGATAGGATCATGGTGATGACCAACAGTAAGGTACTCTTTTTTTTCACATTCTTTTCCTCCTTTTTTCTTTTGACTATTTATCATTCACCGCGTTTTTGCACGGCAAATAATTTTGAGGACGGGATCATTGAACCCGATCCAGATGATGGCAGGCGGCGAAGTGGCCGGCAGAGATCTCTCTCCACTCCGGCTCCTCTGCGGCACAGCGTTCATCGGCGTAAACGCACCGGGTACGAAAACGGCAACCGGAGGGAGGATTGACGGGGCTGGGCACATCGCCCTCAAGCACTATACGTTGGGTGCTGCGGGAAATCTTCGGGTCGGCAATAGGGATGGCTGAAATCAGACTACGGGTATAAGGATGCACACTGTGAAATGTCAGCTCATAGCTGTCAGCCAGCTCCACCAATCTGCCCAGGTACATAACACCGATGCGGTTGGATATATGCTTCACCACACTTAAATTGTGGGAAATAAACAGATAAGTGAGCCCCATACGCTGCTGAAGTTCCTCAAACATATTGACGACCTGAGCCTGAATGGATACATCAAGTGCAGAAATAGGTTCGTCACAGACAATAAACTCGGGATTCACAGCCAAGGCACGGGCGATACCCACCCTTTGACGCTGGCCGCCGGAGAATTCATGAGGATAGCGGTTGGCATGCTCTGTATTAAGGCCAACCAGACTTAAAAGTTCTACAATGCGCTCCCTACGTTCCTGGGCATTGGCTGCCAAACGGTGAATGTCGATGGCCTCACCCACAATGTCCCCTACCGTCATGCGAGGATTAAGACTTGCGTAGGGGTCTTGAAAGACGATCTGCATCTTCCGCCGGTAAGGCAGCATATTCACATGGGTGATATCTTTTCCCTCATAGAAAATTTTTCCCCCAGTGGGTTCATGAAGCCGCAGCAAAGTTCGTCCTGTCGTCGTCTTGCCACAGCCGGACTCGCCCACGAGGCCCAAGGTCTCACCCTTATTGATATGGAAGGACACATCGTCCACAGCTTTGACAACTTTTTTCTCAAACAGCTTTTCGCTCTTAACCGGAAAATACTGTTGCAAGTGCTGTATTTCCAGCAATTTATTGTTTTCAATCATGTTGAACCTCCGACTGGCCTTCAAATTTTGCTTTATCTAGGAGCCAACATGCACTGTAATGTTCCTCACTAAGTCGGGTATAGGCCGGCATACTACTCAGACAGATTTTCATGCATGAACGACAGCGGGGAGCAAAAGGACACCCCGCCGGAGGATTGAGCATGTCCACCGGCAAACCTTCAATCGGCACCAACTGCTTATGATCTCGGTCGTTTATATTGGGCACGCTCTGGAGCAAGCCTTTGGTATATTCATGAGATGGTTGATAGAAAATTTCATCCGTAGTGCCGGATTCTATCACCTTGCCGGCATACATCACGGCAATGCGGTCGCACATACCGGCCACAACACCTAAATCGTGGGTGATCAGAATAATGGACATCCCCAATTTTTCCTTCAGATTCATCATGAGTTCTATGATCTGAGCCTGAATCGTCACGTCCAAAGCGGTCGTCGGCTCATCAGCAATCAACAGCTTGGGCTCGCAGGCCAAAGCAATAGCAATCATCACCCGCTGGCGCATACCGCCGGACAACTCATGAGGGTATTGTTTTAAGCGCTTTTCAGGCTCATTAATACCCACCAACTGCAAAAGTTCCCGGGCGCGCTCGTTGGCTTCCTTCCTGCTTTTGTTGGTATGCAGAAGAATGACCTCCCGGATCTGGTTACCGACAGTATAGACCGGGTTAAGGCTGGTCATGGGGTCCTGAAAGATGATGGAAACCTCGTTCCCTCTGATCTCACGCATCTCCCGTTCCGTCATCTTATTGATGTGGTGCCCATTAAAATAGAGATCGCCGCCGATCAGACGGCCTGGATGAGCCGTTAAGCCCATAAGACTGTATGAAGTCACAGATTTTCCGGAACCACTCTCCCCTACAATACCCAATACTTCGCCTTCACGAACATGCAGAGACACATCATTGAGTGCCTTCACCTCACCTGCAGGGGTAAAGAAGGAGAGCCTCTCGTTGCGTATATCAACTAAATACTCATTCATTATCTTTCTCCTTCCTTAACTCTTCATCTTAGGGTCGAATGCATCCCGCAAACCATCACCTAATAGGTTGAAACTAAGAATGATGAGGCTGATCAGCAAGGCCGGCGCCATCAGCAAATAAGGATAACTATTCAGACCGTTGAGGGCATCACTAGCCAGAGAACCCAAAGAAGGCAAAGGAACAGCAACCCCCAAACCGAGGAAGCTCAGAAAACTCTCCGTGAAAATAGAAGAAGGAATCTGCAGTGTAGTGGTAACAATCAACGTCCCAATACAGTTGGTCAGAAGATGTTTACGGATAATGCGGCCGGTACCGGCACCCAGGGCTCTGGCCGCGGTCACATACTCATTCTGCTTAAGGGCAAGCACCTGGCTGCGGACAATCCGCGCCATGCCCACCCAATATAACAGGGCAAACACCAGAAAAATACTAATGAGATTGGGACCCACCGTCTGAATCCACCCGAAACCGGGCTTTGCGGCCAGGATGTTCAAGGGATCTCTAATTGCAAAAGAAATCAGTACGATCAAGAGAATATCCGGTACCGTGTATATAATATCTACAATACGCATCATGGCGAGATCTACCCAGCCGCCAAAAAAACCGGACACAGCACCGTAGGTTGAACCAATGATCAGTATGATTGCGGAAGCGATTAAGCCAACCATTAAGGAGATACGGCTGCCTACCATTACGCGGACTGCATAGTCGCGGCCCAAGTTGTCCGTTCCCAGAATATGCGGAAACACCTTTTCTCCAGCATCAATACGCAATTGTTCTTGGGTGGAGTAGGTCATGGGTTTGAGGTACTCGGAACCCTTAATCTGCTGCTCATATTTATAAGGATAAAAACTGGGGACAATAAAAGAAAAAAACATAACAACCAGAATGACCGTAAGGCTTACCATGGCTACCTTGTTTTTCCTTAGTCGGCGCATAGCATCCTTCCAAAAGCTGACGCCGGGGCGCATCTGAGTGAGGCTTTGCTTTTCTGCGTCGGTTGCAGGCAGAAAATCTTCGACCTTTAATTGTAAGCTAAGCGGATTTTTTTCAGTCATTTTCTGCCCTCCTTATTTTAGTTGAATGCGCGGGTCAATAAATTTATAGAGGATATCTATCAGCGCATTAATGGTGATAACAAGTGTCGCCAGGAAAATCGTCGTACCCATGATAACCGTATAATCGCGGTTGACAATAGAACTGACGAACTGACCGCCTAAGCCGGGAATGACAAAGATTTTCTCCACGATGAAACTGCCGGTCAGGGTGAAAGCCAGCATAGGGCCCACATAAGTGATTACAGGCAGGATCGCGTTGCGCAGAGCATGCTTGAAAAGACTCTTCATCTGGGAAAGACCTTTGGCACGAGCTGTTCGCATATAGTCCTGACCAATCACATCAAGCATAGACGAGCGCATCAGTCGTGTAATATAGGCTGTCGGATAGAAGGAAAGGGCAAATACCGGAAGGACATAATGGGCCGGTGTCGTGAGGCCCATCGTCGGCAATACCCCTAAGTAGACGCCGAACACATACATGCCTACGGTACAGATAACAAAACTGGGAAACGCAATGCCGCAGGTAGCGATGACGATGATCACGTCGTCGAGCCATTTACCGCGGTTAAGCGCAGCAATGCTTCCCAGTGGAATCCCAATCGATAGAGCTGCAAGCACTGCGATACCGCCCAGCTTGGCTGATACCGGAAACTTGCTGATAATAATATCGCTGACAGTGCGGCCACGTTGTTTTAAGCTCAAGCCAAAGTCGCCCTGAGCAGCACTTAGCATATAATTTTTGTATTGCACAATGAGTGGTTTATCCAACCCGAATTTCTCATTAAGTGCGGCCTGGGCTTGTGCACTAATAGACTTTTCTGCAACAAATGGGCCACCAGGCACCATGTTCATTAGAAAAAAAGTTATGGTCGCAACCATAAAGATCGTCATCACTGCCAGAATAATTCGCTTAATAACGTATTTTATCATTCCCTAATACTCCCTCGCTCTTTTCATAAACCTTTCCCCATTTACAAAGTATTTTTAATTACAACACTTGCTCCGACTTTTATTTTATTTTAACACAGACGCGAGTCAATTTTAACAATCAGAGTTAATTTTGTCAATTAGAATAGAAACGTAAAAAACCCTCTCGAAGCTTCTCCTTAAAGCAGATACACATTGAAAAAAAACTCTCGAAGCCTATCGTATCGACGGCCAGAACAAGCTTGTACCTTTGCGTGACAGTCGGCATTCCCCTAAAAATGAGGGAATGGCGCCAAATCATTTTTTACAATTATTGTCTTTTATAATTTTTTTATTACTTTGATCATGTTAATATTTTCGTTTTATGAAATTAAGAATAAACTGTTCTGGCGAAAGGTATCTTCACCAGAGTCCACAGCATATCCTAATGAATAATTATAAGTATAGGAAGTGATAGCTGTGGCGAATGAAAATCTAGATTTGATCCTAATCTATGAAGAAAGAACGGGAGATTTTCTCTTTCTTTTAGGTACGATATTGGCCTTCATATCGAACTACCAAGGGGAAGAATCACTTCTCACAGAAAAAGGATTAAAGGCTAAAACGAAGGAAGTTGACTCTGCCCTGTCTATCACAGCAGCGAGTTGGCTTTTCTTCCTAGCAAGTATACTCTTCACCCATGTAGCGATTATTCGCTTAGAAGAACTAAAGTCAACCTCAAACGAAGAGACCTCCCCCGTATTGACTAGAGGAACAAAACTACTAGTAGTCGGTAATTCATTAAAGACCGCGGGTTTTGGAATAGCAGCAATTGCTAACCAGTTGAAACTATCCTATTACAAATATAAGTTTTGAGGAGCCGTGAAGAATTAGGCATAAAAAAACACCCCCATTCAATTGAATAGGAGTGTTTGCGGGCAAAAACATTGTGTTAACATTAGCGCAATTTTGATTACTAATTCTAACTCACCTTGCTCATAACTCTCAGCTTATCAGCAAGAAGGGCAACAAATTCTGAATTTGTTGGTTTTTGCCGTTCTATATTCATGGAATAGCCAAAAATACGTTTTAGAGTCTCTGTATGTCCCCGTTCCCATGCTAATTCGATGGCATGAGTTTTTGCTTAACACCTTTTTATTCATTTGTTTGTTGGTATAAAAATAAATATTTGTTGATTTACTTAAGATAAGTTTATGCTATTCTTTGGGCATCGTCAACTTCTATGCCTACAAACTATTAGTAATTTATCAGGCATCGTCCAAATGACGTATCAATAAAAATTGCAAAAAAAGGGGGATACCTTACTACGTTTATTCACAACGTCTTACGGTACCCCCTACTCTGCTCCTATCTATTTATCCTAATCCCCATTTTATTAAGTTCTTTTACCACCAATTGAGATGAACTTTCTAAGGCTCTTTCAACCTTTGGTAATATATCCTTATCAAGATTACCTGCAACATTAAGATTAATTGTGATATTACCAGCAGATGCCCCTACACCACTCTGATTAGTAAGATTCTGAGCCATCTTATTAATCAACTCTACGCTGGCTTCATGTGGGTAAACTCTTGTACCCTTCGGGAGGTCATAAATTTCCCAGCCCTTTTCATGTAACGTAGTCAATCCACCACGCCAAGAGTTAGTACCTGCAAAATTCTGTCCAATGTCAAGTTTGTCCTCACTTGACGTTTGTGTCCTAACCCATCTAGTAATTGGATTATTGCTGAACCAATCCTTTAACTTATTCCAGCCGCTTTTGATAGAACCATCTGTGATATTAATATCGTTTAAGATATCTCTATTCATGGTTCGAATCTTTTCAACCACACCGTCTTTTAATTCTTGGGCTTTGACAATGCTCTCATTTTTTTGCCTTGTTGCATCTTTAATAAGCCTGTCCGCTTGATCGGCACTGATTACCCCTGTCTCATCCCTCATCCTGATAATATTCTTAACGGTTTCTTGATATTGCTTTTCGGCATTATCAACAGATTCTCTTCTCTGCTTTTCAGCATTTTTTATAACTTCAGATGCTTGCTCAGCAGTGATTCTTGTGCTGTAGTCTTTCAACCGTTCCAGGATAACTTTTGATTCCACTTCACTATCTGACAGAGACTTAACTGCATTGACTTTCATCTTATTTTGGATCTCATTGATTTCTTGCTGTTCCTCTAAGGTTAAAGCCCTCTTTTCCGCACTGGCTCTAGCAAGAATTTCTTGAATTTGCTTGGTGTAATTATTTATCTCGGTCTTCTTAGCGTTATTATCACTTTCTAATTTTGCAAGAACTTCTTTCTCTTCAGCATCACTTAAAGTGCGGGAGTTACTGAAAAAGGTTTGCATATCATCTGTAAGTTGTTGATAATGCTTATCCATCCCAACTTCGATCTGAGATGTCATCGAATTATATTGACCTACCATATCATCAGCTATTTGAGAGGTTATAGCTGTACTGTTGATATACAGATTGGACAAGGTTTCAGTGGCCCGATTATCCAACTCCAGATAAGCTCCTACGGCTTGTTTAGTTCCCTCAGTGATTTTTGTAGTAGTGGTCTCTACTACGGCTCCCATAGTTTGGCTTGCTAATTCAACTTGCTCAGCTGTCATCTCAACATGATCGGCGAATAAATCTACTGCCGGAATTGCCTCTTGAGACATAGCCTTATTTATACCATAGCCCACTGCAGCAATACCACCAGCAGCTAACACAAAGGGAGCCACTGCAACTGCTGCAGTCCCTAATCCAGCTGTTAAAGCCCCTAAACCACCAGCCCCACCAGCTACACTTGCAGCCGTACTAACTCCAGCAGTAGCAAGTTTTGCCGTTCCTAAAGCTGTACTTAATTTGCCTAAACCCCCGGCAATACTCCCTATGGTACTAATAGCCCCTCCCCCAACTTTGAGGATGCCCCCAAAGGCAACTGTTAAGCCTACAACCTGTACCGCAGTATTTAAGGTCTTTTCATCAAGCTGACCTAGCCAATCAGCAAATTCTCCGACCTTTAAGGCTGCTGCTTCAACGTAAGGAATTAAAACATCACCCAATTTAATTCCTACATCAATAAACTGATTTTTGAGCATTAGGAGTTTACTTTCAGTGGTGGCGTATCTTTGCTCTGCCTCATTACTCAATGCAACATTATCTTTCCACGCTTGAGTAGATGTTTCTACCGCAGAGGACAATAATTCCGATGCTCCCGCCATACGTAACAAAGTATCTGATTCACGTATACCAGTAATACCTAAATCAGATAAGATTGTTGTTAAGTTTTTGCCTTCAGTGCTTGAATTAGCTAAGCCTTTGACAAAAACATCTAATGCAGAAATCGCATTTTCATTAAATAAATCAGCAAAATCTTGACTGGACATCCTAGCAACATCTGCAAAGGCTTTAAGATCATCTCCACCTTCGGCAACGGCTGTCTGAATCTTTTTGAGAGTTGTGGTCATGGCTGTACCACCAGCTTCAGCTTCAATTCCCAAACTGGACATAGTCCCAGCTAATGCAGCTATTTCCGCTTCCGACATGCCTACTTGTTTGCCTTGAGCAGCTAATCTTAAGGACATAGAAACAATTTCGGATTCCGTAGTAGCCATTGAGTTACCAAGTGCTACAATGCTTGAACCCAACCTATCAAATTCAGTTTGAGGCATTTGGGTAATATTAGCTAACCTTGCTAAATCAGTAGCTGCCTGTTGAGAGGTAAGGTTAGTTGCATCCCCAAGCATAACCATTGTTTTTGTAAACCCAAGGATACTCTCTGTTTTAATCCCTAATTGCCCTGCTGCTTCTGCCACTCCTGCAATTTCACTAGCAGTTTGTGGCATGTGCTTAGATAGGTCTCGGATACCTTGACTTAATCCAGCTAATTGTTCTTCTGTCGCATCCACAGTTTTCTTGACTCCGGCGAACGCAGACTGGAAATCTATCCCAAACTTCAATGATGCCGCTCCTAATCCAACTAAAGGTGCCGTAGCCTTAAGTATAACTCCCCCAGCAGATCCTATTGTTTCACCTGTTGTTTTTAGCTTCTGTGACGTTTCCTCTAAGGCTTTCCCAGCGTTGAGCCATTTATTTTCACTCTTAGCTAACTCATCATTGGTTTTTTTAAGTTCTCCCTGCATTTTAGCTAAGCCTTCTTCAGCTTGGTTCATCTTGATAGTGTAATTGTTGATGGTCTTAGCATTATTTTCTATTTGCTTTTCTTTTTGCTTATATTCTTCGGTTAATTTATCAACAGACTCTTTAGCCTTATTAGCTTCTTCTGATTCTTTACCATAAAGCTTGATCGCATCATTATATTTGGCTGTCGCTTCCTCAAGCTTCTTTTTCAGATCATCCCTGGCTTTAATATTGTTCTGCAGCTTCTCAGTGGTCTTCTGAATACTGGATTGATAAATATCTACCTTTTGCCTTTGCAGATCGATCTGTCTGCTCAGACCTTCAGTAGTTGCTTTCAATCTCTCACTATTTGTCCCAAAGACTCCCAATTGCTCAGAACTCGCTTTAAACTCTGATTGGGCAAGTTTTAATTGCTGATTTACACCTTGGATACCGGAATTAAAACCTGTTGAGTCTAAGACCATCTTGGCTGTTATTCGTTTTTCTAAATCATCTGCCATATATTACCTCCTTTCCTATCAAAATAGAATCTGATCTATAAACAATCGTTCTTCTTTGGCCGCTTTTTCTTCACCAATATCAAATCCATGGACCTTAGCGTGTATTTCCCAAAGTGCCCCTACCTTTCTAGGAGTGCTTCTCCAAAATTCTTCTTCTGTCATCTGAAGCAATACCGTAGAAATATAATAAAACCAGTCAAAATCTAATAATTCCTTAGATCCTGACTGGTTTTCTAGTTTTTTGAGGTTTTATTTTCCTTACCGCTTTTACTTTTTTTATCACCTTTATCTTCAGACAAAACCCCATCAATCAATGCAAAAGTAATCTCATCCATCAGTTTCATGGTTTTAAAGTCAAAGCTTAATTGCTCTACTAACTCATCCTCCGTAAATTCCTTCTCCAGGCAAGAACAACTTAAGATCTTAACGATACATCCATAGATATCTTTACCAGTCAAAAATTCGTTGAAAATTACCAAGGCATCTTTATAGCGTTTTGTAAATTTCAACAAGGCTCTAAAGTCCAATCTAAAGGTGTATTCAATGCTATCCAGTCCAATCTTAAATTCATTTACCGCAACATTAATCTTACTCATGTTTTTCATCCTCCTATAATATTCCATACTTTCAAAATGAAAAGGGGGTGCCTAATATTGGGCACTCCCTTGAAAAACTCTATTTATTTTTTACCCCTCAGTAGTCTCTACTTTTTCTGTAGGGATAATAACCTCTTCGAAAAACTTAGTTTCAATGTCTACAGGACAGTCCGGATCTTTGTCGCTGACTTGATACTTCCACATTCCATTGTAACGCAAAGGCATAAAACTTGCTTTCATGGAAAAACTTTGAAAGTTCACTGTGCCTTCCTGTCCCTTAGCGGAATCCTCTGGTAACTCCATCTTGCCTTTATATAGTACACCATACTGTTTACCGCCATCAGAGGTATTCGCAACATAAAGCAAGGCTATATAAGGTGCTGTATCATTAACCTTAGAGATGACCCCACCTTCTACTGCTAAATCACTTCCCAGCAAATCAGCACGTTGAGCATTGGTTAGATCGATGAGATCTATAGACACCTCAACATCGTCAAAAGAGGTAACTTGCGCCCATGCCCTGTTCTCAGCATAAGCTTTAACTGTTGATACTTTAGGAGCAATACTAATTTCTTTTACTCCCTCAAGATAAATAGGTGTTTCATAGGTTGCCCCTGCTATCTTGTCCTCAGTTAATTTAGCATAGTATAATTTTTCCAGTCCTACAATCGCCATCTATTACCATCCTCTTTCTTATTAATTTTTATAATGTAATCAAAAAACGCATTGCCTTGTGATACAGCTTAGTATCCGACTCATATAGATCAGCAGCCATAGATCGTTTAAATCCATGGCTGATCATCTTTTCTTTGACTGCATTTTCAATTGCTGTATAATCACCCATCGAAAAAATATCCACCTGGACATAATAATTTGTTGCTATCTCCTTATTTTCAGCCCACTCCTGACCATTCTCATTAATAATCTCGTATTCCACATATGGAGCTTTAGGAGCCTCTGCATGAAGAAAGTAAACCCTTTTATCCGGCAGAAGATTGATGATCTCAGGGCTGGATAACACCTGATTCAATAACTGTTTGATATTTGTTGCCATAATTCTCATCCTATTTTAATAGTTCTTCTGTTAAAATCTTGATTGCTTGATCTTTTGTGCTGTTTACAGAGCGTTCAAAAAATCCTACATTTTTCTTGGATTGACTTGTCCCGAACTCGTTAAATTTGGAGTACCAGACTCCTAGACGAACTTTTCCGACTGTACTAAAGTCCTCCCTCTTAACCGATGTTTTAATTTGTCGTTTGAGGTTTCCTTTACTCTCAGGAGCATTTCTCATAACTTCTTCATAAATCGGTTCAAGAGCTTTCTTCATGGCTCTTTTTTCGTCCGCTTCAGTAATCGTCATCTCCTGTAAAGCCTGTTCAAGCTCCTCAAAACCATCAATCTCAATTGTTCCCATTTAAACCACCTCCACAGCCATAATCTGTAGCCACTTATGACGATCATCCACATCAATAACGCCGATAATGTTAAATATCCTGTCACCATATTTGATCCGCATATCAGCATTGATTCCAGCAGTATAGCGGCAAATAAATTTAACCGTGTTTTGGTTATAGGTAGTTTTTGCACTCCAGAATTCATTTCCCCTTAATGGATATACAGCTGCCCAAACTTTTAAATGATCCTGATACCTTTCATCCTCTGGTAAAGGGAAACCATTCTCATTTGTTGTTTTATCGGATAAAACCTGAAAGGTTATCCTTTTCCTTAAATCTCCAGCGTTCATGGTGCATCACCGCCATAGCAATATTTGAGCTGAGTGATCATAGATTCAACTGTATATCTCACCTTTTCCGATATTTTACCGACCATCTGCCGATTATCGTACCAATCAGCAACAAGGATCAAGCAGAATAGCCTCGCCGTAGGGTAATTATCATCAAACTGAATACCTGTGGCATTGTAAAGATAACTTTCACTAGCGTTAATCAATAATTGGATAATATTATCTTCATCATGAAAATCCTGCTCAACCTTTAAAAAGTCTTTTACTGTAACCAAATCTAAAATCATGCTGTTCACTTCCTATCAAAAAGGAGGGGTATTCCCTCCCTCCCTTAAAACTCGATTTTAAATGCTGCTCGGCTGTCACCAGCTACTGCATCAAATCGCTCAATAACACGAGTAAGAGTTTGATTGTAAACAAACCCCGCTTCACGACTTACATTAATTTCGTACTGCTTACGGTCAAAGAATTTAACCAAGGCGTACAGATTAACAACATAAAACACCTTTTTATCTGAATCTGCTACAAGCTCTGTATCGTCTAAAACAACAATTTCCCGACCTTTAAAGGTTTTGCCACCTTCAACAGATAGAGATTCGCTTAATAACGGTCTATTTTTGGCATCCTCTAGACCATCTAAATAATCATAGCCGCTTTGACTTGTTAAAATAATGGTTTTCTTTAACAAAGATGGCTTTACCTTAGTGTTCAAACATTTAGCAATTCCTTTATAATCTGTGGCAGCGAAATCCACCGCATTATCTTCTACGATTTTAATAATGGCCTCATTTTCGCTGTTCACTGCACACTCAGCAAAATCAGGAGCGATTAAAGAGTTAAAAAAGTCAACCGTTGTATCTTGCAATACACTATTCTCAACAGGAATAATCTTACCATAATCCTCCACCGAATAATTTATAGGTGTAGTGGTGATCATATCCTGAACAATTTGGGTATTCGTTGCAAGTTTAACCAGCTTTTTAGTTGAACCTAAACTAATTGGCATTTTCCCACTCTGATTGCTTACGGGAATTACATGGCAATACCTTTTCAATGAGGGGAACCCATCAATTAATACTTGCACCTGATTAACAAAACCCTGCGGTAAGATTGCATTAGAATTTTCTACATTGACACTAACACTTGCTCTTTCTTCGGTACTCATCTCCTTCCCCAAAAGATATTTCCCAATTGCTCTATATTCCATTTCTTGATCTACAGTTCTCTTTTCCATTTTTATATCATCCTTTCGCTTTTCATCTAATTCTCTTTCTTCTTGTTCGTCCAATTCCGCTTGTAATCCAATCTTTTTTTCCAAAGCCCTAATCTCTGTCATTTTTGCTTCAGCCTCATTTACCTTATCGCTCTTCAAGAGTCCTCTTGCCTCTTCCTTTTTGGCGTTTAACTCCTGGCGTAATTCATCAATTTTTCTCATTTTTAAAATTCATCCTTTCTTATTTGAATATAAAAAAGAACCTATCTTTTAGATAAGTTCCAATTCTAACTGTAATTTTCGTTTGAGCAAAATATTTTGTTGCTCTATGTGTCTCTGTTCTCTGGTATTAGGTAACATATCAAGGCTTCTCTTGTAAACCTCGCTGGATGGATTTGCTGGCCAGGGAGTAGGAGATATTTCTTTTAAATCCACATCTAGCAGAGTTCTTTCATAAACATCCTCATCTTTTAGATATTCCCATTTATCATTTCGGGTAAAAAATCCAAAACTTACTCCGTCTACATCACCTCTAGAGATTGATTCAAAAGCATCATTACCCCAACTATTATTAGGCAAATCCAGCTCAAAGATTAAGCCTATATCATCTTCATTCAGCCTTAAAGTAGCATTCTTAGTACTTCCTAAAACAAAATCAGTCCTATGATTCCATAATGCTTTAATGGTATTCTCTTCAAGGCTTTTGGCAAAAGCACCCTTAGCAACCTTCTCATAAAACTCACCCCAAATCAATTCACTTCTGGTGTTCCATTTTACAACATAGCCCGCTATGGACCTTGTCCCATCTTCCTTTTTACGGATTTCCATATCTTTAATAATAGTTCTTATTTCCTTTTCTTTATTCAATATTTTCACCTCCCTCCAAGGGAACATTGGTATATTGCTGTCCCACCATAGACAAAGGTATAAAATTTCCGTTGACAATCAACTTATCACTATCTCCATCAAATGGTAAATCTTCTTTATCCCTTGCCTCTGACGGCTTCATAATACCATTATTAATTGCAGTAGCATAACCTTCCATTCTTTCTTTAAATGTACCCCTCAAGATAGAATCGACATTGAATTTAAAGAACATTCCTTCGTTTCGTTCTCGATTAGTCAGTAATTTATACGATAACTCTTCCTCGTACAGCGTCAAAATCGGTAGAAGCGTATCAATATAAAACTCCTTTTGCTGAAGCTCCATATTCTGGTATTTCACTTGTTCGTTTAACTGATTGTTTTTTATTCCAAAGGCGGCTGCAATTTGTTTAGCTGAATACTGCGACAACTCTAAAAACTGGCTATCAACTAGTTTATTGCTGATAGTTTGAAATGAGAAAGGTAAAGGTACGGGCAAGATTTTTCCGGCGTTTTCCAGGCCGCTCGCTAAATTTTGGAATTTACTTTGCATCTTTCTTATGGCTTTCTCGTCAATTTCGCCGGAATACTGTAAAATCCCACCAGCCATTAAACCATTCTTAAAATAGTTGTTTATAAACTTTTGACCACTCTGAGAGTTCTCTATCGATGTTTTTAAAATATCTTGAATCGCAAGTCCTGTGATCCCATCCAGACTTACAGCTGTACGGAAATGCAAAACTTGATCATGACTTAATTTGTACTCTTTGCCTTTACTGTCTGTATAAATGTACCAAACTGCATTTTCATTGCCGATTAATCCAGCATCATCTACCCAAATGTGTACATTATTGTTATCTAAGATATGTAATCCTTTAACTTTGCCCGAACCTCTGCCAATCTTAGCTGTATCTATGTAAACAAAACAATTTCCATAATGATTCCTGCGAAACTCAACATTACTCCAAAAATTCCAAGACGATACATAGGGATTTGGTCTTAGTTTTAGCAAAGAATAAAGGTAATGATTTACTGCTTTTTCCGTTCCTTGCTTCTTCTCTTTATATAACTTGAGTGGCAGCTTGGCTACAGATTCAGATAAAATTTTGACACAGGTAAAATATGTAATCTCGCCTAATTTATCTCTATCAACGGACAAATTATTGATCCCTAATAGCCTCATAAACTCCTCATTGCTATAACCGTTCATACCCCTTGTCTCATACAAACTTCTAAATAACCCCAACTAATTCACCTACCTTTCTTTATGGGGAACCTTATAAAGTAAACCCCTAACAAAAATAGGATTATTCCTGTGGCATATATCCCCGCTATGCTGTTAAGCAGGAAAGTAGCCAACATAATTAAAAGTAATCCCATAAAAATCAAAAAATCCTCCAGGTAATCCAAGAGGAGCACTTTAAATCTATCCATTTTTTTCTTCACCATCCTATGACCACCCAAGGGATTTTAAATATTCTTCGGTGATCTCAATCTTTATCTCGCTTTTATCCAAATACAATTGGCTATAAGCAAAAATACTGGCAACTAGTAAATCGATCCTTTGTTTATTTTTATTTTCCTTCGCTAATAAAATATCTTCCGTTACTTTCCCTTTAACCGTCACCGCATTAGCAACACACCAATCAAGTAAAGGGTTCTTTTCATAAAAAACATTGTTCAAATAAACTTCATCCCGAAAGGATTTAATGGACGGAGACAGGCTTGTATATGTTTGTTTGATAAGTATCACATCATAATCTTCACCAAGATTCTCCATCATTTGCAGAGCATTAAATGGATCACTGACGATGCACTTAATTTTACAGTTATAAACTTCTTCAATCGACCTGATATAGTCCTCGACGGCATTGTAGCTCACGATATGACCCTTTGTAATCTTACAGTGCCCTTGTCTCTCAAACGCTCTATAATCAAGCTTTTCCCTTCGTTTTTTTAGAGACTCTTCCGGTAAAAAACCTTTACTCTTCAAATAAAATTTGCCATCCTCTAAGTACATAATACTTACTGCTGTTAGATCCGTTGTAAGGGCAAGATCGACTCCAACCACTACTTCTTTACCTTGTAGATCAATCTTGTCTGTTTGACACTTTTTCCACAAATCGTATTCTAAGTATTTTTCTTCGCTATCATTATGGACAAATATATTTAGATGTTTGGTCAAAAATTCCGTCTGCTCTGAAGGCTTCTCTAAGGCACTTTTGCGATTATCTTTAATTTCTTGGTAATTTTCTTCCACCCTCAAAGGATTTGCTTGCTTTAGCCCTATATCGTCCCATTTGTGTTCATCTTCTGCATAATAAAGTAGGGCAAACATACGATCATCAACCACTACCCCATTAAACACCTTGCGGATATACTCCAGTTCCTCGATCATGATTGATTGAGACTCTGCGTAGGCCGTTGTCAGTTTAAATCTTAAAGGATTTTTAACAGATAGCTGGCCTGACTTCATGGCGTTTATGTTTTTATAATCCTTAAACGCTCCAATCTCATCGGCGATATACGCTGATGGACGTATGGAGTTGTTTTTATTGGCTTCAGCCGTCCTAGCCTGATAAAAGCTATGAGTCAACTTGCAAATGATCTTACCGATTAAAGTTGTAGATACTTTAAAATGCTTACGAATTGCCGGACTTGCATTAATAATTTGTGTCATTGCTTTTTTGACTTCTGCCGCCAAGTCTCTATCCAGGCAAATGCTATAGAGTTCGCTATAATCATCCTCCGTAAGCAAAAGGATAATTAAAATAACTCCAGCCATCCATGTCTTGGCATTTTTCCTAGGGATAAATAAAGTGACATCTCTATAACGGTATTTTTTTACATCGTTTTTAAATCGCCAACCAAAGATATTAGTAAAAAAAAAGGCTTGGAAATTAAATAAATGATTGAGTACCGGTTGACCTACAACATCAATGCCTGTTGCATAATTGAGCAGATTTAATATCTTCTCTATCTTTTCTATTTCTGAAGAATCGAAGTAAAATAAAAAATCTTCTTGGTATTGATTACTAAAGTAATCGTCCAAAAAGATTTGACATTGAGTCTTTACTTCTGTAGTTGTTATTTCCTCGCCTTTAATAACATCTTGAGCATATTGTAAGGCTTTATCTAAGAGCAATCCTAATCACCTCTTAGAGCCTTCAATAAAGGATCTTCCTCAGTTTCTTTAGCGTTAATATTAACCTGTGCTAACTTTGCCCTTGCTGAAGGAGAAAGGCCCAACTCCATACAACATTTATTAAAAATCGAATTATAGTCCTTGTAGGCCGTGCAAGCAGGGTTTTTTGCAAACTCATCATTTCCTTTTTTTAGAAGTATGCCATATTGATCAATCAGCGCTTTACACTCTTTCAATCGGCAGACTGAATCAACGGTCTGTTCTAAAATCATAATATCTAAATTGCACAAGATTCCACTTGCTTGTAATTCCTTTACCAGAAATCTGTAGATTTTCTTTTCTTCAGGTTTTAGATGCTTCGGCGGCTTATAGACCAAGGCATCATCACCTTTTAATTTTTGTTCTGCATCTTTACGCTTTGCAATTTCTTCTTTTGTTAAATGCTTAGTCTGTAACTCAATTGGCTTAGCTGCTCTTGCCATTAATCCACCTTTCCTTTCTATTTTTTAAAAAGACCTCATTTGGGAGTTTATTTTAAGCGAGAGGGCAACCAGCGACTTTCAAGGCTTTGTTGGAGTTTTTCGACCTACCCCCTACCCCAAAAATTACATGGAATCATTTCCCGACATCCAAAAACTCCCTTTTCCATTTCTCTTTCAATTTCCTCAACATCATTTGAACTTTTTCTTTTTTCCCTTTTTCCTTCATCATCACATGTATCTCCAGGTGAACAGATTCACTCAAAGGTATAAGGTTATCCACCTCTAATCTTTTCTCCCAATCTTCTTTTAACTCCACAATATGATGAACCACGTCACAAAAGACAATTTGCTTATCAACATAATAGCTCCATAAACACAATCCATTATATTTTGTCTTTACATAGTCTCTTGTTTTAATCCATGCATCAGAACAATAAAAAGCTTGCTCCTTCTTGTCATTCCTACCGGCCTTAAATTCCTTATGCCTTTGCTTTTGTCTCTCATCATAATCCGCTTGGTGCCTATCACAATATGTAAGGCTGTAATCAACAATCTGACTACAGCCACTTCTTCCACATAATTTTTTTAATGACATAACAATCCTTTCTAAGTAAATACTCATTTTCTCCTTGACTTATACACACCAAGTGTGTATAATATAATTGAGAGGTGAAGAGATGAAGCGCAACGATTTGATCAAGCTCTTTGAAAAGAATGGCTGGTGGTTCAAGCGAGAAGGTCATGATCACACAATCTACACCAACGGAATCCACAATGAACCAATCTCAAGACAAAATGAAATCAATGACATACTGGTAAAGAAAATCATCAAACGACGAGGTTTGAAATAAAACCTCGTCCCTAATAAAAATAAAAAGGAGTGCTTAAATTGATCAAAGCTTATCCCATTATCCTAACTCCTACAAATAGTGGATACGTTGTAACTGTTCCTGACTTAGATATAAATACTCAAGGGTCCGATATTGCTGAAGCTATCTATATGGCCCGCGATGCAATCGGTCTGTGGGGAATAACAGAACAAGATGATGGACGGGATATCCCCGAGCCATCCACATCCGAACCGGTTCACGAACCTAACGAGATAGTAACCTGGGTGGATATTGATTTTGACAAGTACCGCAAAGCCAATGATATGACAACGATGCGTATTAACGTCTCTGTTCCGAAGTATCTCAAGGTCTTAGGCGATGAAGCTGGAATAAACTTCTCTCAAGAATTACAAGAACGTCTAAAAGAAAGACTTATCAAAAACTAACTTCAGCTGATCTCTTTAAGCAGTCGTAAGGGCTGCTCTTTTTTGTGACACCCTTTAATTTTTACTACTATAATAATCCCTCAATGCCTCCTTAACCATCTTATACGCCTCTTCTTTGTAAAAAGCATATTTACCTAAATTAACTTTTACCTCGTAATACCTATAATTATTGTAGGCATCAATAAACGGCCTCTTGGATTCCCCTCTAAATAGAAATAATACCTTGGGTTTCTCCCTATTCTCGACTTCAACAGCTTTTACCTCAGCTTCAAAACCAAGGTAAAATAAGTAAGCGCAAAAATTGCTGTCTCCACTTTGGTAAACAAATTCCTCTTCACTCATATCTAACTTTGTTATTTTTTCCAAATCCTTTACCTCCTCAGTATCGCCCTATTCAATTCGATCATAAAGCTCTTATAGATCCTGTATTGCATGTGTTCAAGTTTGGCATCTAATTTTTCATTAACCATTTTCTCAATCCTCAAATAGTGTTCATCCAGTAACGCCTTTAATTTATCCTCTGCACTTTGCCTTTTCTTTTGCTGCTTAGGCTCTGCAACTTCATTTCCAATAATATTCCTATTTTCACTCATCATAAATTCTCCTTCAACCTCTTATTTTAATTTTGCCTGTATCCTTAACAATTGCTGATATATAGGTTCCTCCACCCACCGCTTTTTTGCTCTGCCAGACTTTTGCGAGCTGCCGGTGATAAGTCCTGGGTACTTACCCTTAACACATTTCAAAATACCTCTTCCAATCAATAGCTCCATCTCTGATTTAGATATCTGTTCCACTTTTAACTTCAGCCTCTCTTTTTTCTCGTAGTTCTCTTAATTCTCTGTAACTATCACACTTTGATCCCAGGCGTTCCAAACATCGATCTCTTTGACCCCTTGATCAATTACCTCGATGGCCTGATCGATCTCCTGGCCCACTTGTGTACAAAATGAACGGTATTCCAATAAAAATTCCTTGAATAGTTTTCTCTCATTAATTGTCATGTTTTGGTAATCAAATTCTTCTCCATACTTTTCCGTAAGGATTTCACCAAATATTTTATAACTCTCCGCAATATCCATTTATAAATCAATCCCTTCTTTTCATCTTATAAATTTAAAAAAATAATATTGGGGATGCCCCAAATTTGACGCACCCCCTCAGCCAGGAATATACTCACCCGGCACTAGCCTTTTTGCAATTACTTTGGAGGCTGCTAACGACCTGACGTCACGAAAGGCTAAACGGCTGCCATTAATATAAAAAATATAGTGTCTATGTTAATATCCCTGTACAGAAGGGACAATTAACCAAAATTTAGTTGGTAGATAAAACAATTCAGAAAAACAAAAAATATATATCTGTCCGGCGACGGTCGCCGGACAGGAGTTGTAAATTCAGTCAATTGCTTAGCGAAAGCGACGGGAGGAAGCTTGAGCTTAGCAATTGCTAATTTACAACTAATATAATCATTGTTGGGGGGAAAGCGCATTTTGCTTCCTCTACGGGCTACCCCGTAAAATTGCGTTTCGCATTTCCCCCCAAACCCCCTATGCGATAGATTTCTTTGTTCTTATATTCAGGTAACAAAAACTAAAAAGGTAACAAAATAATATGTTACCTCTGAAAGTGTTGGTATCAAAGGGTTTTAGGCTTATTTTTAGCTCAGTAACAGGGTAACAAAAAATTTTCAACTCCATAAAATATACCTATCTATTTTTTCTCATTAAATATTTATGTTACCTTGTTACTTTGTTACTTTCTTCTAAAACCATTGCAATTAAAGGGTTATAGCGGTAACAAAGGACTGTTACCAGGCTAAAATAATGTTACCCCACCAGGGATAAACCTTTTTTATATTCAAGTCCTTCATAGACCTCTTCTGGATTCCCTTTAATTTTCTTTTGTTTTCTGGCTTGCGGTAAATTAAACTTTCGTTTAATAATCTTCTTGAATTCAGCATTCTTCATATTCTGCTCAGTATTTTCTTTGCAAAATTCAATATACTTTTCGTATACATCATTAACTTTCAAATAAGATTCAGAGCTTTTAGCGACATCTAAATAATAATGGGCAAATCTTTCCGCATTATTACTATCAAATCGATATTGATTTAACATATCTTTTGATTCTTGCGAATATGTAAAATCTCTTTGCTCTGCTAATCTCATCAAACCTTTGATAGCAAATTGGAGGATACCAGCCATTTCATTATGAAGCTTACCTTCTTTAAGATCTAAATCAATCTCATCACCACGAAATTTTTTATTGAATTGAATAATGACAAATCGCCTGTGTAGAGCATCATCAAAATTCTCAATCTGTGGCAAGTCATTCATAGCAAAAACCAGTTTACAGAACGGCTTAAAATTAAACGTATCTTTATTTTTAAACTGTGCTTCAATCGGATCACCGCTGGAAATGGCTTTAAGCCAAGTAATGGCAGTATCTTTAACCAATCGCGAACATTCTTCAGTTGAAAAATTTAATATCTTATCCTTAAGGCCAGCCCTAAGAAAGGATTTATCCAGCAAAGACATAGGTACACTGGCATAGTTAGCATCAGTAACCAATGTTTTTAAAGTATCAATCAAAACTGATTTTCCGCTGCCACCTTCCCCATAGAGCAAGAATATCTTTTCATGCATTGTACTTGGCGTTAAGCAATAACCAAACATTTCTTGAACAGTTTTTATATTTTCTGGATTACTTTCAAAAGTAGAGGATAAATACTTGCTGAAATTGGGACAATTAGCATTAACATCATATGGATAATCAAGATAGATTGTACAAAAATCTTCTCTAAAAAACTCATTCTCATAGAATACTGGATTCTTCCAATCTGAAATATTGAGCGTCCCATTTTGTAATACTATGCTTTTTCTATCACTATTAATTTCCTCAAGCTTAATATATTGTTTATGACTTATTTGTTTTAGAATCTGATCTGTATAGTACGGTTTTGAAATTAAGTCCATTTCTTTAGATATCAATTGCGCCAAATAGTTATCATCTACTTTTTTCCAGTACTTCTCATTAAAAAGAAAATAACCTTGCTTAGGGTTATGAACAATATCATATATATCCAATGTGTATCTCGTTGATTTTTCAACATCGAATACTTCATTACCATTAGCATCTTCACTAAAGAATTTACTTTCTAACTCAGCCTTTCTAGCTTTCTCGACTGTTAACTCCCTCTTCGCCATGTGTACCCCTTTCTGTTCTCTTTGATCGTGAGTAATCGTGGATCGCGTCCATTATTCCATCATCTTTTTTAAAGACAAAAATAGTTCTATTTCTATCATTGCGATCCGATTTGAGATCTATAATCTGGAAGTTCCTAGATAGTAGAAACTTCGCTACCATAGGCGAGAAGATCAACTTCCCATCATCCGTGTTTGCGTATTGCATTTTGTCCGACTCCTTTTATCTCATTTTAGTTTTGAATCCATTTCGGATCTCTTTCATTCAAATAACGTTCAAGAGCAGAAAGTTGATCGAGGGATAGGTCAATTTTTCCCCGCTTGTAGCTACTCAAAACAGGTTGATGCATGTTCAATTGATTGCAAATAAATTTTTGTGACACGCCCAAATCTCGAATATAACGCTCAAGCCGTTCTCTTATTTCTTCTTGTTTATTCATTACTTCATCACTCCTTTCATTTATTTTGGGTAAACTTATCTTTTTCTTTACTCTATACCAGGATAATCATTGATTTTATCAGTTAATAATAGCACTCTAATGACAGAGTGCTATTAAACTTCTCTCTTCCCTATAGGGGACTATCTCAATTTTCTAAAATCCTTGATTTTGTTTAATTTTAATTACATTTAACAAACCAAAGTGTGTAAATCTTAATTATTATTTATTAAAACATGATTTATTCCATACAATTTAAGAATTTCATCCTCTTCCTTCACCTTATTCACCCTTTTAATTGTATCAACTTTTTCCTTTGATTCTTGAAATAACTCAACAAATGAGTCTTTATGGGATTTATATAAAATACTTATCAACTTTCTAGCAATACCTGTCAATGCTGTATTAACTTCTTGTTTTATATCGCTATTTTTATTTGCTCTGATCTTCTTTTGTTCTTCATCAATTCGGTGAAGAACTGTTTTAATTGTGGCCGGCTTAATCCTTCGTTTTGCTACCTTTGCTATGTAGTCATTTTTTAGGCTGTTAGTTTTGGTGTACTTTTCTTCTCTAGATAATTCCTCATCATTCCAGATTTTTGCTTCTGCCGCTTTAAGTTGGTTACAATCTTTAATTAGTATATTTATCTGGTTTCTATCGGCATCAGCCATCTTGATTGTTTTTTCTTCACATAATATTTCCGCAATGGTAACAATGTCTTTATCCTCTCCCTGCCTACGTTTTGCCCTGATATCTTTTGTTTCTTCTTCTATGATTTCCTGCAAAAAATCCATTGTTGTAAAATGTTTTTTAAAGCAATAGTTTTCCCCTTTGCCTACAATCCCGAAAAACAACGGCCTGGTTAGTTTTTTGGTCTTTGAGTCCCTTTCTATATTCAGCTCTTTAATTAATTGCAATTCACGTTTTAAATCAATGGTTAGCTCCTTTTTCGCAGAGTCTATGGATAAATTCGACATTACACTTAGTTGACTGATAGCTGTATATAGGTCTTGCACCTCTTTACTGTCAACCGCTTTCCCTTTATTAACCATATCCCACAGTTTACTGTTCAATATTTGGCTAACATTCACGATCTCGCCAATTTCGCTGGAACTTTCATGGATTTTTTCATCTAACTCTGCTTTTTGTTTGGCGTTATTTAACCGTTTAGTTGTTTCTGCTTTAACATTGCCCGTTGGAACAAGGAAATTATTATAATTCAGCTCTGTGATATCAATGAGTAATTTTGAATCCGTCAAAATCAAACTGTCCGAATCAAAATCGGCCCCAGATAGACGTTCTAAGCAGTTATTACCTATGCTATTGATACAAACGATTTCCTTGCTCAAATTGAAATATTTATCTAGAATCTTACACTCTACATTATTAGCAAGCCACAGGTTTCCCATTGAAATATGTGGTGACCTGCACCCTAATAGCTTTTGATTGTATTTAAAGTTTTTACAATGGATTTCATCAACGCCTAATACACTTAAGCCCTTGAATGCCATCGGATGATCCTGGTCCTTGATTGTTGCCTTAAGCATCTCTAAAGGATTGCCGAACAGCACGCTGTAGTTACCAGGAACAAGAATATGTCCCTTTTTTATATTGTCAATATAGTTTTCGATCAAATCTGCTCTAAAATTAAAAAATAAGTCCGTACGCTCAAATTTATTGTTGAGCTGTAACATGGTAAACATTAAGTCATCAGAGCTATTGATTTCACCGGCTTCTATATCATCTTTGATTTTAATTCCAAGATGGTTTCTAAAAACTCTGATATCGTTTTTAAGTGCATTAAGGTAATCAAAGGATGGTTGCAATAACTCTTTCACGCCTGTTTTGTTCATCATCATGCTGTTCAATAATTGATAGTGAGTTTGGACTAAATTGCCTCCAAAAAATTTAGTTGGCTTCTCATGTTTAACTATTCCCCAGGAGCTAGAGCATTCAGATATAAAATCTTCCCATGATCCAAACTTAAGATATTTGATGCTTGATGGTGTAGTGATCATCTTAATATCTCTAATGTCTTTAGCCATCGTTTTCCCGTTAAGTTGTGATAGATCAGTTATTCCGTTATCTGCAAAAAACTTTTGGATATTTGTGTTAAAACAAGCCGATTTAAAAAATCTATTGCGAAGAAGGAGCATTGATCTATTTGGATACTTCCCAAAAATACTAGATTCAAGCAAACTTTGACCATCCCAGATACTATTAGTGATTTCAAATTCATCTTTTACTCCGGTGAATAGTCTATCTGCTTCATCCACTTTTTTAATACTGGTCACCATGGCCTTGTTTTTGAATATGCTCTTATAATCATCAATAAGCAAAATACTTTCAGGATTAAGATCAATAGTATCAATGATAGACGAACATGTAAGGCTAATATATGCCTCCAAGGCAGCAAGGTCTACCTCGTCACATTCTGAATACTCCAATCCCATCATTGACCATTTCATCATATCTTTATAAAGCTCTTCATTAATAAATAAACAGTTACCATCTCTACTGCTGCCAGATGATCGCTTGGATCTGACCATTTTAAATTCTTTGCCTTTTACATCTTTAAGAGTAAACCCATTTTTGTATAAATCCTGCCTTATTTTTGCTCTTGATTTAACCGTAACAATTTCATTTTCATCCACAGTAAATTTAATAGTGTTATCATTTTCATTTGCTTCAAAGCTAAAGCCTTTTGGTAATTCTATTAACTCATCTATTAATAAATCCATAAATTCACTTTTAACAATTTCAAATAATTCATCTACTTTAATGGCGATTATCTCGGATTCTACTCTGCACAATCCATTTTCAAATTCTAAGGCTTTCAAGTCTCCGATACCCTTACCATATTTAATGTATATTTTTTCTTTGTCAACATCTCTTCTATAATACTCTTTCACGGCATATTTGAATGTAAGGTTAACGATTGAATTAGTATATTGCTTACTATCATCCCCTAGATAACCTAGACAAAAAATATTCTTGTCCTTTTTGGTTTTATATACCACCTGGGCTACTTTATCCAATTGGATTACATCTGAACTAAAATCAAGAGTAGCCTTATACTTTTTCTTTGGTTTAATTTCATAAGTCGAATTAGAATTTATGATGTCTTTACCATCAATTGACAAGATGTATGTGTTACTTTGATCAATCATCCTATAATTCTTTCCCCCTTATAAACAATATCGAAATTTTAAAGCTGCCATTTTTATCAAAGACCTCATGGCAGCTTAACCGCTTCAATGTAAGGTTTTTTATTCAGTTCAATTACTTATGCTTAACCAGTCTGCCCGGCAAATTTGAGGGGGAGCCAGCCATTTTTTTAATAACTGGCTCCGCAAGTTCTGGATGGGCAAAAAGCACATCACGAAACAAAAATCTCTTCATCACTAAACTCTTCATTTGGGTTATTTATTCGTTGGAACATAATCTGGAAATCATGTTCCAGCCTGTTAATTTTAGTTTGCTGAGCTACCATAAGGTTATAAATAGATATAAGAGCGTTTTGGAGTTCACAACCATCTTCTTTTAAGTGTTTAAGTTGGTTATTTCCCTTGATATCTTTCCATTCAATTTTATCATCCAAATTTCTAAACTTATTGTTAAGTTCCTCGTTGACCTCGCTAAGATAGGTCATTTTTTCAATAATTGTTTTCATACAATTTATCCCACTCTTTCTTCTTAATAATCAGTGTCCAATATACGGGGTATAGGTATTCTGATGCCTTTTATAACCTCAAATAAATCTCTATTCTCCCTTTTTGATTTCCTCCTCGCCTCTTTCAAATGCTTTTCTGTCTTCTTGAGTCATCACGATTTCAAAATTTTCTTGAATAAATTTCCAGATTGTTTCCAGGTCATTATCGTCCTCAATACCATCAATGATCTCTTTGATTTCCTCTTTGAGCTGTCCCTTTTTGGACAAGGTTAGCTTTAAATAAAAATCGAATCGTTCACACTCTTCTACCTCTTGATCCTCTTCCAATATAATACCCAATTTGCATACATCTTTATCTGAATCATAATTATTGCATACACAACAATCGCTAACCTCTTCCTCTTGTTCATATTTTTCATCAAAGAACTCATTCAAAATACTCTCATAAACACCCTCATCATCATGACCAGATTCTATCCGACACAAACACGCTACTCTGGCACCGTCAATGTAATAATCCATATTGCTTTTAACTTTTTCCATTGTCAATTCAATATCATCGACATATTGACCAACGATAAAATCAGTAACTCCATAATCTTCAGGATTCCAAAAAACCTCCATCAGATAATTTTCTTCCGCAGTTTCTTCTAAAACATTCTTTTTGAACAAAAACTTAAATTCACCAAGGTTATTAATGGACAATTCATAAAAATAACCCTGAATTTCTTCTGCTTCTAAAATATCTCCTGGTTCTCCCTCAGTTGTAATAATTCTGATATAGAATTTCCCACCCCTGAATCTTCCTTTAAGTTCGCCGATATATTTAATACCATCTTCTTGCTCTATGGCTTCATCAAATAGCTGAATATTTTCATGGATTAAATTCCGATGTATGTCTTTAAGATCAATTAAAATGTTTTTAACAGCATTATAGGCATCTTCGACAGAATTAAAAGTATCTTGCGTAACAATCTTTTCATTATTTCCCTTTTCTGTAACGCTCATTAGCAATCTATATTTATCACATTGGTTCATCATCTTTTTACCTCTTTCTTTTTTGTTTTTATTTCTATATTCGTGAGCCTTAGACCTAACGACCTAAGTTTAATTTAGGTCGCAGGCTAGCCCACACACTATCCATAATCACAATCAAAAACAACAGTCACTAAGCCAATTCTCCCTCCTTTTAGATTTTTCAATGCTTTAACCTTGCCGAATAAAAATAAAATAAAAATCATGTGTTGACAGCACATATAAAATCCCTTATAATTTGTTAAAGATGATATAATGTTGTATTTATGTGCAAGCCAAAAAGGGTTGCGTATTTGTATTTTATCATCGAATTTTAGTTTGTCAAGAGTTTTGACTTATTGCCCCTGCTTAAAATTACAAGCAGGGTTTTTTGTTGTCAAATTTGGTCTATTAACATGATTACTACCCTGCCCCAGATTTGACGTATCTTTATTATCAACGAAAGTGATTCATCATATTGACACTTAAAACGATTTACAAGCACATTTTAAGCGGTTTAAATATCGCCATAAGGAAAATCCCGCCAAGACATTTCAAACCGTTTTAAGGTGGTCAAAACTTGATTTGGCTGATTTCCCTCTCAGCACTCGTCAGGTGAGGGACATATTTAGTTATAATTTTCCTCTTCTTCCTCGTAATTATTGTAAGGATCATCAGCTTCCCAAAAAATTCGATATTCCTCTTCAATCAGCCAATCTTTTATCTTATCATTCATTGGAAACTGAATGACTTTAGCGGCCATTACACCGCACACGCCCTTTCTGCATCAATCCGTCTCTCACCTTTAAAACTAACCATTTCTTTAATTAGCTCATTTCTCATCTTCCCCTCAATATGAAACTTTAACTCTGGAAATCCATATTTCATTTTATCTTCATTAAGCTTTGCAACAATATCTAAAGCTTTCTGTTTCGTTATACATCTCATATATACACCGTTCGCAATAACATGATAGGAGGTATACCCGAATACACCTTCCCTTACTGTACAGAAACTTTCTTTGTGAACGTAGTGTCCGTGATTGTCTTTGATTACCCATTCTTTCATATTGCATACTCCCTTCCATCTTTTAAATGGTTTAGTTCTTGGATATTCATTTAATTTTCCTCCCTATAATATCTTTTGATTTTCTTTGAATATCTCGCTTTTTCATAGAATTCCTTACCAAACAAACTAGCTCACCACGGATAGAATTCGCATAGAATGCCTAATTCAGAGAATTTGGGTATAGCAAAGCAAACGTCTGCTTTTTTAGCATATGTTGGCCGTTGTAAACCCATTATTCTCACGGTGGTAAACCTCCCATGTCTAACAGGGTCAAGATGATAAATCCGCCCTAAATTCCTTCGTTCCACCTATCCATGATTGGGTGTCAGTTATGCTCCTCAACCGAGTCTTTGCTCTAATGGTGATTTATCCGACTGACTACCAGCTCTTTTGTCTGCTAGGCTACCTGGATTGTTCACTTCTGCGGTGACGCTTACTCACAGACCGTTTGTTTTTGTGATTTCGCTGCTATTCTGTTACGCTGCTGAATACTCAACTGGACGATGAATATCTTGAATCAGCTTTTTCGGGTCATAGTCTATACCCTTTGTTAATAGGGCATAGAACACCCGAATCAGTTTACAGCTTAAGGCTATTAACGATTGCTTCTTCTTCAGTGGATTCTTGGGCCTTGTCGTATAGTAGGTGTGTATCTCTGCAAACTCTGCGTTTTTGGCGACTAGCGGCATCACTGCTTGAAATAGAATCGCCCTCAACCGCGCTCGACCTCGCTTACTGATGGTGGTCTGTCCCTTGTGCTTGCCCGAGCTACTTTCTCGCAAGGCTAGGCCCGCTAGCTTTTGAATTTGCTTTGGAGAATTAAAGCGTCTAATATCTCCCACTTCGGAGAGAAAACCTGCCACGGTAACGAGGCCAACACCTTTAATTTCAAGCAACTTGGCTACTTCGGGTATCTGACGGCACAACCCATCGATGGTTTCAGTGACTGCCTCATATTGTGCTGTTTTAGTATGATAGTCTTGCAGTAATAGCTGGATTTCCATTCGGGAACAAGACTCTCCTTCGGTGCAACCAATGCTCTTCTGAGCAGCTTCATACAGGCTCTTAGCCCTTTTCATTCCGACTGCTCTCAATTTGTTGTCTCTCCAAATTCGGTTGATTCCTTCTGCTCCAAGTCTTTCAACATCCCTAGGTAGCGGGGCAACTTGCAATACCAGCATGCTACTCGTGGCATCAAACTTTCCAAACACCGTTTCATGCTCGGGAAAGTAGATTTTCAGCCACCGTTGAACACGATTTTTTATACTGTTCATTTCCTTTTGGATGCGCATCCTACAGGCCATTGCTATTCGCAGTTCTGCATAGATTCCTTCCGGGATATAGGGCTCATTGTATCTGCCCTCGATGACCAGCTTAGCGATGGTCTTGGGATCCTTAGCATCCGTTTTGCTGGGGTGGTTGTCATCAAGCTCCTTACTACGCTTTACATGGAACGGGTTGACGAGGACCAGCTTAATACTTTGCTCTTTTAGGTAAGATGCCAGGCTAAACCAGTAATGACCGGTTGGTTCTGCGCCTACCACTATGCATTCCTTTTGTGCTTGCCTTTTTAAACGTTCAATCCATGCATGGAAATCCTTGAATCCTTCAGCGTTGTTTTCAAACTTGAATACCTTGCCCAGCTCGACTCCTCGCCAGTCAAATGCCCTGGCATAATGAAGCTCGCTGGCGATGTCCACTCCGATCACAATACTTCTTTCAGATAGTTGCTTTAGCTTCTCGTTTTGTGTAAAATTCATTTGGGATGACCTCCGTTATTTTGATTGGATTCTGTTGGCCAACAGTCCTTTCAAATTGTAACGTGAGGTCTTCTTTTTGACAAAGATCATTTTTGACTACTACAGGAATGCTCCCCATAATTGATTGAGATGTACTATGTCATAATAGTAACATTGTCCCAAACTCATGTCAATCATAAATATCGCAAAAATAGTACGTTATACTATATTTCTGATTTTAATTTGTTTGACGTTTTTGACTATATTATTTATACTATAGTATAGATAATATTAGGAGTGATCTTTATGAATGAACTTGCAATCACTGATCATATAAGAAATGTCATTAAAAATGAGAGAAAAAAAAATAAAATTATTGGAACAAAACTTGGAAAGGAAATAGGAAAATCTGAGAGTTATATATCACATATCGAAAATGGAAACATTAAGACTATAGATTACGAAGATTTAAAAGCGATTTTTCAATATATATTAAAAATAGATCAACAACAATTAAGTGATTATCTTGAAGAGTTAATTAGTAATAGCGTCAAATCGGATTTCAAAAAGACACCTTTACATAGTTCACTCAAAGAAGCTCGCCCCAATTCTCTTGAATATAACATTTACGATAGCGCCATAATGGAGGAAGACTTCAAAAAGATTCTCGATAAGATAATTGAAGGCTTTATTGTCGTGTACCAAGGTCAACAAGATTATACATATTCCAGTTTACATAGCTTTTTGAAAAATCTAAGGGATTTTGATTTTGGCTTTATGCTAGGTATTATCCGATTACCATTTTATGAAATGAAAAAATTAGATCTCAGTTCAAAGCAACTATTATTTAATGAAATAAGTGATTTTGTTGAAGAGTATCTGAAAGAATATAAAAAAATAGAATCCCAAAACAGTGATTCTGACACTCATTGAAGCAAATGTAAATCTCTGGGTATAATGGTGTAAAACGCAAAAAATGAGTCCCCATTTTAGGGACTCGAATTAAAATCTAAACTTAGGGGTACAAAAATCTTTGCACCCTCCCTTTCCCATATGCATCATGGCTTACACCTGCGATTTTGGCTAGTCCATCACGGGTGTGGATGAGTTTAACTTCTTGAAAATTTCTGCCAGAAGTTAAATCTGTTCTCTTTCCTTGATTCTCTTCAGCCAATTTTTTCAATGCTGGTCTATATCTTTCCGCAAGATAGATTATTCTATTTTTAAAATAATCTTAATCTCTGAGACATCAGCTTCCATATTTTCGATAGAGGTTTCCATATTTTTAATGGATTTCTTAATCTCTTTTAGTTCTCTAGCAGCAGATTCTTTAAAGTCTTTCAATTCGGCCAAAATGTCCTTTAGGGCTTCATTCTCCATCTGTTTTTTCCTCCTGAAATAATTCACCTTTAAGATGACTCAAAAACCCTCACTTAATCAATTTAAAATAGCCTGTATTGAATTAGAATCTAGCGTAAGGTAAAACCCTTACCTTGCTATAAGCGATTGTTATAAGGGCTAAATTTCTTGTATGTATCATTGTTTTAAAAGTTGTAAAACAACGGCAGGATTCCTACACGTCCGGAGGCTAATTTAAGTTTATGGTAAATCTCTAATATAAAATTACTTTATAGCAATCTCTTTAATCTTATATCTCCCTGTTTCTAAATTAATTATCTCAACTTTTACAATATAATCACTTCTTATCATTGCTCCGAATCCATTTTGAGAATCCACATATCCTTTAACCATAAATATGTTTTCATCATCTGTTTCTGCAACATATTCATCACTATATCTTTGAAATTTAGCAGTAGATGGAGACTTTAAATTACTTTTTACTTCTTGCTCAGCGGCCACCCAAGCAATTGATTTCTTTTCAGCCAACTCATCAGAACATCCTAATAAAAGGATGGGAAATATAAGAACTAAAAAAATAGAAATAAAGAATGTTTTTTTCACAAACATCACTTCCTCCCTTATTTTTTATCATTATTTTAAAAGTTGCAAAATAGCCCCTTGAACTTGATTAGCTTGGGCCAACATAGCTTGAGCCGCTTGGGATAGAATGTTGTTCTTCTGAAAGTTCATTATTTCTTTTGCCATATCTACATCACGGATACGAGATTCAGCAGATGAAAGGTTTAATTCTGCGTTACTTACGTTACTAGCTAAGTGTTCTAATGCATTTTGATAAGCTCCCATGCTTGAACGATAGGAAGACGCTTTAGCTATTGCTGAATCAATAGTTTTAATGGCATCATCTGCATCTTTTTGAGTGAGAATGCTTAAATCATCAATACCTAGTGAGCTAGTGCGTAAGTCTTGTAAAATAATGTCCATACTATTACCGGAGTTGGCTCCAGTTTGGAGTTTGAGGTTTTTTTGTTGATTCTCTAAATGCACTATGACTCCCTCTATAATTAATCCATCTTCACCAACAAGTATATATTTATTATCACCGGAAAAAACAATGCCCTGTAATTGCTTGTTGGTGGGTAGTACACTTTCAATATTCGTCCAGTTCTTCCCGTCCTCAGAATAAACAAAACTTCCATCCCAACCACAAGCTAAAAAACGTTCTCCATCCCATATTATATCATTTAACGGTTTAGTTGCAGGGGTTTGTACTGTTGTCCAGTTATCCCCATCACTTGAATAAGCTATTTTACCATCTTGTCCCGTAGCTATTATTACTCCATTTCCATATGTGATTTTTGATGGTTTTAATTCAGGAAGGGTGATGTTGTGCCATGTTAATCCCAAATCATCTGTCCAAGCGATTTGTTCTGAAGAAAATCCATCCCCACCAGTAGCAACAAATTTATCTTCTGCCCATACCACATCACCAAAATTCCATCCATTGCTTAATGGGTGTTCCACCCAATTTACTCCATCATTTGATGTATAATAAGTACTAAGAAATCCTACAGCTATAAATTTATTATTTCCATCACTAGCTATTGAATTAAATTGATGATATATATTTTCATTACCAGCATGTATACTTTCCCAATTAATTCCGTCTGTAGATACTTCAATGCCAGCATTAGTTCCGACAACATAAAATTTATCCCCAACAACTGTCACGCCAAATGCCACTTTTATTTTTTCTAAATCCACTTGTGTCCAGTTAATTCCATCATTGGACACTACCACACCATCCTCTCTAGCCACAGCTACATACTGATGGCCGTTCCAAGCAACATTGAGTAAATGATTTGTAATACTCGAATCTCTAATAGTGAATTCGATATTATTTGGAAATGACATTAAGTTTTTTTGATTTGTATTCAACGATTCATCTATCAACAACTTAATCCCATTAAATTCCGTATTTTGAGCTATATTATTAATACCTGATTTCAATTGATTGACTTCATCCTGCAATTTCTTTCTATCACTATCTGTAAGTGTTCCATTTGCAGCCTGAATAGCCAATTCTCTCATCCTTTGAAGAGGTGGGGTTATTATTTGGCTTATTCCCCCTTCTGCCGTTTGAATAAGGGATATTCCGTCCTGTATATTTCGTACCGCTTGGCTTAATCCTCTAATTTGAGCACGCATTTTCTCAGAGATAGCCAGACCTGCACTATCATCACTTGCGCGATTAATACGCAACCCTGAAGAAAGCTTTTCCAAAGATTTTGAGGTGTTCAGGGTATTTTTCTTTAAGCTATTGTTTGCATTAAGCGACTGTAAATTATGATTAATTATCATAATGCCATATCCTCCGTGATTGTCATGGTACAAACAAGAATATTTTACCATATAAACAGACGAATGTCACTTATAATCTGTAGACTCATAGTATGCAGCTATCTACTATGGAATCATGGATATTAAGATATTATTTGGTAAAACCGTAAGAGAATATCGCTTGAAGCGCAATTTATCGCAAGAAAAACTCGCTGAATTGTGCGAATTGCATCGAACATATATTTCTGATGTTGAGCGCGGAGATCGGAACGTATCATTGGAAAATATTTATAAAATCTGTTCGGCCTTGGGGGTTAGTGTATCTAAGGTTTTTAAGGATATGGGAGTATAATATGCATCTAATGCATACTTCTTAAAGTATACCACCATTTACCAATATACTTTGTTGAAACCTGTCGAATGTGTGCCTAATATTATCCTGTGTAAAATGATGAAGTTCAGTAGACTAAATCCCAGGTTAGCGGTAGTAATCCTTTGACCGTTATGTCGTGCTTTGCTACCCCACCTATTAAATATTAACACCAGACACGTTTAAATGACCTCCTGAGTGGCTTAGGCTGGTATCAGATAGGAATTCCTTGTCCCATGTCTTGAGTGTCTAATTTGAGCGATTTTAACGGCTTAACCTCATAAAATAAAAAGAAAGAAATGCCCACTCAATGAATAGGCATTTCTTTCTTTTTATTTTATAGTCATTTTAGTTTCAAATGATCTACAGGGCTAAACTTTCGATACTGTTCAGCAATGCTTTGTTCGTCTAATTGCAGATATATTTTTGTAACCTCTGGACTACTATGCCCTAGTAACCTACCTAAGGAAATTAAATCTCCCCCGTTGAGCAGATAATATTGAGCAAAGGTTGCCCTTAACCTATGTGGATATAAATCTATCTCAAGTTTTCCACCAATTCTCCTCAAAACTCTTTCGTAACCAGTAATTAACAATAGATTACCTCGCCTAGATGGGAATAAAAGTTCATTCGACATATAGCGGTCTTTAAATTTAATCCAGTTCTTTAATTCCCTTTTCAGTTTTGATGAAAAAAAGACGATACGTTCTTTTTTGTTTTTAGTGTAGCGTAATACACACGCTTGATTGCTTAAGTTGAGATCATCCATTTTAATCTCTACGCACTCCGATATTCTCACCCCAGTGTCAAGGATAAATAAGGTAATAAGGTAACTCCTGTAGCCATCAAAGCGGGTTTTATCGAAGGAATTCAAAATAGCACTTATCTCTTCTTGTGTTAATTTTGGCTTTATACGCTCATGCCCCTTAAGCAATCTAATTTTTTCCATAGGGTTTTTCTCAATATCCTCCTCATCTTTGAGCCAATTAAAAAACACCTTAATATTTCTAACATAGTTGTTAATAGTGTTAACGCTAATAGGTTTACCTCTATCAGTGCGAGCCAATGGATTATTATTAACGCCCTCTTCTGAACAGGTGTACTTTCCTCGTTCCTGAAGGTGTTTTACATAATGTCGGATATGGCTTTTGGTAACATTTTGAATATCATCAATTTTAAATTCCTTCGATAAATATTGACCAAATAGTTTTAATGAGGATTCGTATGATTGGATAGTTCGCTTAGACAAATTGCGGCTTGTGCAGTACAAAATAAACTCTTCGATTTTAAAGTCAAAATTGGACAATCTCAAAAAAATACACCTCCACATACCTGACCAAACAAGTGATGTAAAGGTGTTAGCGAACAAGAAATTGGTTGACCTACAAAGAAATTGGTTGTTGGCTTATAGATAATTTGTTGGTTCCATGTGGCTGATAAATTTTTTAGTCCAAACCCTGAAACCCTTAGCCTTACTAATTCTAACTCACCTTGCTCATAACTCTCAGCTTATCAGCAAGAAGGGCAACAAATTCTGAATTTGTTGGTTTTTGCCGTTCTATATTCATGGAATAGCCAAAAATACGTTTTAGAGTCTCTGTATGTCCCCGTTCCCATGCTAATTCGATGGCATGCCGGATACCTCGTTCCACACGGCTGGGAGCTGTATCATACTTTTTCGCAATGGCCGGATAGAGCTCTTTGGTTACCGCTCCCAATAAGGACACATCTTCAACAACCATGAGAATCGCATCTCTTATGTATTGATAGCCCTTGACATGGGCTGGAATCCCGATTTGATGCATCATATTCGTGACTTCTGCTCCTAAATTAACACTTGTACCTGCATTGGTCACAGCATTCACTGTTGAAGTCATAGGAGCTGATGAGGAAGGCACACTTTGGGTTAAACTACGGATCCTCTTACCCAAAATTTCCAGATCAAAGGGCTTCAGAATAAAATAATCTACGCCGAGTACCATGGCCTGATGGGTCAGGGATTCCTGGCCAAAGGCCGTAAGCATGATCACTTTCGGGCGTGAAGCCGTTGTTCGCCCGTTTATTCTTTCTAAAACACCTAACCCATCTAAGCTCGGCATAACCAAATCGATTATGACAAGATCCGGCTCCTGCGATTGAATCAGATCCCATGCCTCGACTCCATTATACGCTACCCCTACCACCTCGAGATCGTCCTGACTTTGGAGAAAATCCTGCAGCATTTGGCATAGATTACGGTTATCGTCAGCGACGACAATTTTGATTTTTCTTCCCATTTTACTTATCATCCTGCCTTATGGTAATTTTCCGGTCCCTATATCTTGCTATAATGTCAATTCTCTCTTGTCTTCTGCCGGTGACCTTATTATACGTTAGCTAGGATGTCGAAATCGTAAAAAATAAGTAAACCGCATAATTAACCAATAATTCTTAAAGTCTTAAAAATAAGGGGGTTGCTGGATATTTATGTAAATTAAATCTCGTTATTTTATACCATATTTCCCCAGAAGAGTCAATCCCGCATGATTATTCACGAATATGCTAGAAAATTCATACAAAATATTTAGTTGAAAATTTTTTGCAAGACCATGACATCCAAACATTGCCCGAACTTTGTCCCGACTTCCTGATATCTTCCTGCTTCAAAAAAACCATGCTTTTTGGCTAAAGAAATACTTTTTTCGTTGGTCGAAGTAATAAGACCCAATAGAGTATGGTATCCTAATTCTTTCGCCTCTTTACAAAGGACCTTCAGAAGCGTATCCCCCAGGGATTGACCGGTCCACCCAGAAGCAATATAGATGGAAAATTCTCCACTTTGTTTATAGGCCGGCCGTGGATGAAAAGGAGATAGACTCCCCCACCCTATGACCTGTCCTTGGCTTTCCACCACATACACCGGATAATAGGGATCTTGATGCATATCAAACCAGGCTTCTGCTGCCGCAAAAGAACGCTCTTCCATATCAAAGGTTGCTACCGTATTTAAGACAGCCCAATTATATATTTCGTTTATTTGCTCTATATCCTCATATTGGGCTTTGCGCAGGACAAATCGTACTTCCATATTCCTTTCTCATCCTTTCATAGTATGTCTTTATAAAGAGAATCCAGGGGATATACTCCATTAACTATGTATAACAACTTTAAAATAAGGGAACATTTAGTGTTGAGTTTAGCAAAGGAGGTCTATTTATAATGACTGCATCAGTAGATGAAAATTGCATTGGTTGTGGTGCTTGTGCATCCATTTGTCCTGAAGTATTCCGCATGAACGACGAAGGCCTTGCCGAGGCATATGTTAACCCCGTTCCCAGTGAGCTGGAAGAATCCGCACAGGAAGCTGCGGATGGTTGCCCAACAGATGCTATCCATCTTGACTAATACTACTCTATAGTACCACAGGGGGCGTATCACTTGGATACGCCCCCTGTTTTTTGCTCTCATTTGTTTGTTAATTTTCTATTATCCGCTTTAGGCGTTCACAACATTTTGAGTAGCTTTTTGCAATTCTTCCAAACCTACGCGATCAATAAGCCGACCTATACGCTCTTGAGGTTTGGCATTCTCTTTAAAATAATCCATTACCGCATCAATGACAGGAACGAGTTGATCGGATTGGAGATTCTCCAGAAGCAAATCCCCCCTGCGAGGTTTGACTCCGCCGTTGCCACCCACATAGACATGGTATCCCTTGCTGGTTCCCATAATCCCTAGATCCACATTCATAGAATCGGTACATTTATTAGGACAACCGGCAATCCCTATTTTAAATTTGGCGGGCAGGGACATACCATGGTAGCGCTTATCAATTTCCATACCGATGCCCAGAGTTTCCTGCAGCCCTCGCTTACAGAAGGTTATACCCGGACATACCTTGACACTGCGAACACACAGTCCCACAGCATGTCCAGGATCCATACCCAAATCCTCCCATGCATTAGGGATGATTTCCGGGGCTAAGCCTACGATGGCAATCCGCTGGGCGGAAGTCACCTTAATTGCTGCAGCATTGTATTTTTCCGCCACATCGGCAATCTTTCGCAATATTTCAGGAGTCGCTACCCCTGCCGGAATATGTGGGGCGATGGCGTAGGTTTTTTTATCCATTTGCAATATAGCACCCTTAGGTTGGGCTTTGGCTTTAGCTGCTTCGGACATTTCCCCCTGCTCCACTGAATTAACAGCCTCCAGAAGCTTTTCAGGGTCGAGTTTATGCATTTGTGCAGCATTAAGCAGGGTTTCGTTTACTGAAAAAGGACAGCCCAGGCAATGCAACCCTAATTCCTGCATTACTTCAACCGTTTTGGGGTTGGTGGCCATGATGTCCTTAAGTTTCATTTCTAATGTAAATTTCATTTTAAAACACCTCGATATCTTTTAACCATGAATTAACATGGGAAGACAATGCACACAAACATGCTTCTCATCCCCTTGATGTACATAAGTTATGACGGGTGTAAGCTCACTGGTTGTTCCACAATGGGAGCATTCCTGCTCGATGTTTTCTTTTTTCGTATCGGCCATGTTCATATCCTCCTTAGTAATTATGGCTTAAGTCTAGCAGAACTTTATCCACTCCAATGTGACCTACAGCACTCCTTAGTGTGTTTTTTTGAACACTTTTTTCATTTCACATCTCAGTTTAAACCTTTCTGAGAGGAAATATACTTAAACAGGAAAACCTGATAAGCATAAAGAAAACCCGGCTTCGCCGAGCTTTATATTTTCGCCTCACAAAAGGCGAAGTCGTTGGTTGCCCTTATGCTTAGAAAGTATATAGCGCAAGCTTATACTTTCTGACAGTATAAAAAAACGCGCTCCAAGGCGCGTTACTTATAGAAGGGCTAAGGATTGAACATCGACTTTTTGAATTTGAATGATCTTCCATCCTTCGGAAGTGGATTGAGTTTGCATCACATAAGTTTGAACAATTTTTTCCTTGATCGGCGAGGTCCATTCTACATTGACCATCACACTATTGGGATCTGGGGAATCTGCTATTCCCAACTTTTTCAGGCTAATTAAGGGATTATTTCTAACCTGAGTCTTCCATAATTCAAATTCCTGTTGCCCGAGTGGATTTAGTTCCTTTGCTACAAGCAGTTGTTCTGCCAATTCCAGTTGCCTTGTGTCCAGATAGCCCCAAAAACGTTGTACTGCCGCCCGTGGTGAATCGGCATATTGGGGTTGAGTTAGGGACACCATTACAGCTTGAGGAGATTTCCAGGCAACTATCCCCAGTAAACAGATGAGTGTTACTCCCATGATCCAGACATAACGACTTCGAGTCATGTTTTCCCTCCTTGCTTGTCTTCCTACTTTATCCTCACAGAGGATAAGGGCGACTAAGCTTCAGTTGGGGCGCAACCCCACCTGAAGACAAGTCTACTTTATATCTATAGGAGGGAACCCGCTTTCATGTCATGTCTTAAGTAATTTTTATTTTTTAATCCTACTAACATAGTTGCTAGACTTAATTGAATACCTTGCGGAGGAAGCTGAGTACGAACTCAGGCAGGCGGACATAGTAAACCTTCATTCAGATCACCTCTTTCCTTCTTAATAAGTTTATGCGATAGGCCATCTGATGGGACTTAAATAATTTGGTAATTTTTCACTGCCTCTTCCAATTGAGCAACAAGTAGTTTTTCGTCTTCAGTACTGGCTGTGAAGTAAAGTCGTCCGATAATTGAGCTAATAATTCTTAATACATCCTCAACAACGAGTTTATCTCGCATAGCTAATTGAGCACTGGTTTCTACTAAAGCGATACCAAATTGATGGCCTACCCCTTCTTTCATTGTTTTCATACAGGTTTTTCCCAACAATTTCATAACTAAAGAAGCCTCTTGAGCATCAAGTTGTCGAGCAGCATCAATAACGGTTGTTAACCCTTGCACCATTCTTAATCCCACATTGGCCCAATTCACTTGTTGATTATCCATGCTTTTCCCTCCATACAAGTGTTTCCGTGCCATACTATATGCAAAGATCCTTGAATGGGTGATAAAGAAAACCCGGCTTCGCCCAGCCTTTGACCTATATCTCCAGTGGGGCGAAGTCGCTGGTTGCCCTTATGCTTAGAAAGCATATAACGCAAGTTTATGCTTTCTGATAGCGAAATCATGACCACCCGCTCAGCGGGTGGTTTGCTCTAGCCCTATAAGGGCAGGGTACAGGCTGAGCCTTAAGGCTCACTGAAAGTTCCGCCAACCGCACTCTGCCCCGTGCTACCCCTAAAGGGGTTGGGGGGCTATTTTTTCTTCTTCTCTATAGCCTCCCCTGTAAATGGATCTACAAATTCCTTGATACTTAGTTGATCTGCTGCAATGTCCTCCTGCAACTGCTTTCGGATATACTGTTCTATCGCTTTTTTATTTCTCCCTACTGTGTCAACGTAATAGCCTCTGCACCAGAAATGCCGGTTACCATACTTATACTTTAAATTGGCATGTCGATCGAAAATCATCAATGAGCTCTTCCCTTTCAGGTATCCCATAAATGCCGATACACTTAATTTCGGAGGGATCGACACCAGCATATGGATGTGATCCGCACAGGCATTGGCTTCGATGATTTCTACTTTCTTATAATCGCACAATGTTCTTATTATCTTTCCTATATCCTTTTTGATTTTTCCATAAATGATTTGTCTTCGATATTTTGGGGCAAATACGATATGATATTTACAGTTCCATCGAGTATGTGCTAAACTTTCTGTATCCATTGGGATATCTACCTCCTCTTTGTCTAGTGCGGTTGGCGAAACCTGCACTATTCTATCAAAGGGGGGTAGGTTTTTCTACTCATAGCTAAAGCTTTCTGGAACCACCTGCATAGCAGGTGGTTTTCGTTTATACAACAAAAACGGGTACAGAGCAATACTCTGTACCCGCACGATACCTAAAACCTTGTCCCTTGATAATCACAGCAGAATCAGCTATTTCCCCAGCTTCGGGACCTTGATTGTGGAGACCATGAGAAATGCCAATACTGCCAAAGCCACAGGAAAAATTACCCAAGGCAGGCTTTTATGAAAAAGGATCAATAAAGCCATGAACCCGCCGGCAAAAGTAATAGGTACGCCCAAAAAATGGGTGGTTATGTTGAGAATATTAAACCGAGCCAAACGAACTGCTCCGCACATGGCGAAAGCAGCAGCAAGAAGCATACCCCAAAATCCCATATGCGCTGCCAGCAGGACTTTATAAGTTAAAACCGCTGGAGCTACACCAAAGGAAACCACATCACATAAAGAATCCAGTTCCTTGCCAAAATCTGAACTCACAGAAAGCTTACGGGCTACCTTACCGTCCATACTATCCATAAGAACGGAGAATAAAATGAACCCGGCAGCCATTTTATATTCACCATTCATGGTCCAAAGAATTGCCAAGAATCCAAAAAACAAATTCCCTAGTGTAAAAACACTGGGGATCATATCCACTTTAATGGACTTACCACTCACACAACTTCACTCTCCCAACATTTTCTAACCTGACTTTGTCTCATCTTATCATCTCCATCTGATGGGAGAACATCTTACATCTTTTCCTGGCTCCATTATAAGGTAACGAAGCTTCACAGTGATCATGCTTAAGTTTATCATCTTTTCTTTAATTATTAAAGCAATTCCTTTTGATATTCCTCGTCAAACCAACTATCTATTTTGTCGAGAATCTGCGACCTACTGGTTCGAATATGAGTTCTGACCGGCAGGGAACTCAAAAAATATCTCCCATATCGCTTATGAATTACTCTGCCATCGCATAGAATAACAAGCCCTCGATCCGATTTGGAGCGAATCAAGCGGCCAAAACCTTGTTTAAAACGAAGTACAGCCTCGGGAAGAAGAAACTCATAAAAGGGATTTCTTCCCTGTGTTTCAAGATATTCTGACCGTGCGGCGATGAGTGGGCGATTAGGGGGTCCAAAAGGCAATTTTATGAGAATGACACAGGACAACTTATCCCCTGGGATATCGATACCTTCCCAAAAGCTGCTGGCTCCCAATAAAACACTCTTGGGATTATCAAGAAATGCTTCGAGAATGGCCTGACGTCCTCCATCTATTCCTTGAGCCAGCAGTTCAATCCCAGAACCTTCTAGGTAGCGGCTCAAAGGCAAGTGAATCTCCCGCAAAAAGCGATGAGAGGTAAAAAGCACCAGAGTTCTTCCCTGCATGCGCTCAGATACCTCTGATATAAAAAGCGCTACTTTTTCTATATCAAATAATTCATCTTGCTCAACATCCACTAAATCCTTTACGACCATAAGCTGCATCTGATGATCATAATCGAAGGGAGAATCCACCAGTAAAGATGTCGTACTTTCATTTAAACCAATTTCCCTCAAAAAATGCTGAAATGAATTGGAAATGCTTATGGTTGCGGAGGTCAAAATGGCACAATCCAGAGGTGCAAACAGTTTCTCCTTAAGAATGGAGCTCACATCCACTGGAGAGGTTTTCAGTAAAATTCGATTGCTTTGTTCCAGCCAGCTGACCCGAGTAGGTTGGTCTACTAGCTGTGCAAGAACGAAACACTCTCTCATCTCTTCAAGGTTCCGTATTCGTCCAGAAATCTCATGGGCTAGAGCTGCTGAGTCCTCATCATCTTGAGAATCGAGAAGATTAATCATGGCTTTAAGTAAGTCAGTTATGACCTTAAGCCGCCCTAACAAATTTTCGATTTGCACAGCTACAGTTTGCCACCATCTTTCCTTATGGCAGTGAACCGTTAATCGATAGGAAAGTTCCTTCCCTAGTATTTGTTCAAAGGTTGCAAAGAGCTCTTCAGCCTGTTGATAGAGTTCGTCACAGGCTTCAGGTAGTTTTTCAAGGTATCCACGAAAACGTTCCCAAAGGGCCACAGAAAGAATGCGTTCCCACAATTGAGCTCTTGCTTTAACATTCCCGTAGAAACTTCCTGCCATAGAACGGCTGAGCAGATTAAGGACTCGGGAAATCTGTTCCAGACTAATCTCATTCCCTAATTGCTCTAAAGCCGATTGATGGAGATGGTGGGCTTCGTCTACGACCAATTCGTGGTATTCGGGCAAAATATTCCTATCTGTCCTAATATCCGAAAAGAGCAAAGAATGATTGACGATGATTAAGTCAGCCTCTTCAGCACGCTTGCGGGCCTGCAGCATATAACAGCGATTGGCTTGAGAGCATTTTCCAGGTATACAGCTCTCTTCCTCGCAATTCAGGCTCCCCCATATCTTTCCCAGGTTTGGGATTTGTGAGACCTCCTGCCAATCCCCAGTGGTGGTTTCTCTAAGCCACACCATAATGCTCAGGAGGACCAGACGCTCACCTGGGTCTAATTCCGTAGTGATGCTCAGGGTTGACAACCATCTTTTCAAGCATATATAATTTGATTTTCCTTTTAATAAGACTCCACGGAAGGAAAAAGGTAAAACTTGAGCAAGAATAGGGAGATCTTTTTTAAAAATCTGCTCCTGTAAAGGAATGGTATGAGTAGCCACCACGACTTTTTTCCCTGTTGTTTTAGACCACCAAAGGCTGGGAATTAAATAAGCATAGGATTTCCCTGTACCTGTTCCGGCTTCTATGACGATATGGGTAGAGCTTATCAAGGACTCACCCACGGCTTTGGCCATCTGCAACTGACCAAGACGGCTTTCATAACTTTTCAGCTTATTTTCCAAGATTCCCCCTTGAGAAAAGCACTTCTCAATCCACCCTATATCTTCTGAGAAGGGTTCTTCGTCCTTCTGCTCTTCAAAAAGGCCTAAATCCTGATTATAAAGCACCAAATCGGTTGGTATCAGCCGTTCGGGGAATTTCCTCCTGGTGGTTTTCTCTAATTCCCGAAGAAAGCCGGTTACCCGTGAATTGCCGGCAATGGCAAGGGCTCTTTGATAGAAACCCAAATCCAAAGTCAATCCTTTTTCCCAGCAGGCTTGTAATAGTTCCCAAGCAGCCTGCGCATCCGACAAAGCCCGATGGGCCTTTACCAAGGGTGTCAAACCGAGGCTCTTGGTTAGATCACCTAATTTATACTTATTCATATTAGGGTAAAGGATTCGGGTAATCTCCAAAGTGTCCCAGAGAGTGTTTTCAAAATGAATATTTAAGGCGTGCTCAAGAAATCCTAAATCAAACTCAACATTATGCCCCACGATAATGGCATTTTGGAAAAGATTTAGGATCTTATCACGATAAGTCTGAAGGGAACCGGCTTGCCTTAATTCCTCTTGAGAGATACCCGTTAGTCGTAAAATTCGTTCCGGGACTTGCCTTCGGGGTGAGATTAAAGCGCTAAAAGTCTCCGCTTCTTTCCCCTCTTCAATGCTCAAGGCAGCAAATTCTATGATTTCATCGTTATAGATATCAAATCCAGTGGTTTCAATATCAACAACTACTATTTTTCGTTTAATCATCAATGAGCCCCTTTCTGAAAGTCATTTTACACACATTTGCACAAGGAATCAATGCAAGACTTCAAAAGAAGGGTTTAGCTTTTATAAAGCGAATTAATAGTAATTGTCATTTTGAAGAAAATTCTTTAGCAAAAATTATACCTCGTATTTCTACAGGTTCGGGAGGAAGTATACCTTGAATAAGCTCCGTAGGATATCTTCAATGATATGTATCATGCTATTGGTCTTTATTTTAAGCGGTTGCGCAGATCGACCTTTTTTAACTAAAGATGGCATGTACAGCATCGTTTCCATTTCTTCAGATCAAACGGTACAGAAAACTCCTATTCAATTAACATGGAATTCCAATATCGCTGTCATGCAGAAGCTTCTGGTCGAAGCCTCCTTTGTCTTAGGAGACCTCCATTCTATCCCCAGCTTAGAGTCCGGTGAAGCCATAGTCCAAGATGACCTCGGCTTAAGCCCACCTAAACACTTAGAAGCCTCTCTTATTCCATCCGGAGAAGGAACCTTTATCCCTATCAATGCCTTCGAACCGGCAAAGGACCTGATTGAGGCCAAAGAGGATGTCAAGACCGCCCGTAGTGTTATCCATGACGAAAGGTTGAATGAAAACCTCAGCAGCCTGCTCGGTGAGTCTACCGAAACCATCCTTTTGGAAGCAACTTTTCCCGAGATGAAACCCTTTGCACTGCTCATTGATAATGAGATCAAGACTCTCAATATAACATCTATTCAGATTGAAGTCATAGGGAAGTATCCTGGTCGCGTCCTATTAAATCAAAACATCATCCTGCAAGGGATTCCTAATCCTAATCTCCAATCGGCTTTCATAGAATTCTTAAAAATGCAGCAGAAAACCGAACAAATACCCGGCAACGGATAGGTTAAGACTCTATTTATCGGATAAAGATAGTAAAAACAAGAAGCTCGCTTAACAGCGGCTTCTTGTTGTATTTACGACAATTTAAATCATCAATGATTGGATTTGACCGGACTGGGAAAATGGCGACAGAATCGATTGAATCCAAATACATACATCGCTAATTTTTCAGGCCGTAGGTGCATCCATTCTGACATGTTTACTTCTTCTCCAAAACGATTGCGCAACACACCGTCACTTTGTATCCAGCCGCTTGGGCCATTTTCGTGTAATTTAACTTCCCATATCGTTCTGTTTTCTTGACATTGTACTGACGAAATATGCAGTCCACATCGAGCATGGTAAATTTCAATAAGTTTGACGATTAAAGTTGCCAAAGGGTCGATTTGATGCTTTGTATCAAGGGGAGTAATTTGAATTTCTTCCTTGATCTGCCTTGCTAATTCTTCAAGACTTTTTTCATTGCGGTACCGTTGTTCAAGTGGAATATTCAAATTTCTTGCATGTAAAGATCCCGAGCGCAAATCAAAATGGAGGGGGTCGTGTTCCTGGAGATTAAGAATGAGCCGACTTCCATCCACTTGAATTTGTCCCGGTACACTTGACAGAAGCTGGTGCGCGATTTGGTAGGCAAGAATATGAGCTGATACCTCCCGCTCATCACGTTGGGTACAGCTTTGACATTCTTTTACCGGATTGACATCTAAGGCTATCCTCAACCTAAACACCCCCATATTTTTTCTATCTAGTCTATCCATATTATACACAAATCCCAAAGAAAAATCCTCATAATATTTTAAATTTTTAAAAAATTTGCTACAAAATTTTTGTGCTCGTATCTGCCTATTCTACTTTTTTATTGCCATAAGTTTAGAAGGCTATCTATATATCAAGAAAAGGAGAACCAGCTTTGTCTCCTTTTCTACTTTGATATATTCTCACATCATTCTTTTAAGATTTCTCATCAATAATATCAAACAGCTGCGGGGTGGCCTGTTTAAAGGCTTTGTTTTCTCCAACTGTGGCCGCCCATTTTTCGTAGGCACTGAGATTCTCCCATTTGGTCATCACCATAATCTCATTGGAATTGGTTTGTTCATTGATGCTGGCGTATTTAAATCCTCCGACTTGTTCTAAAGTATCCAGACCGCTGCGAATATCCGATAATAACCGATCACGATCGGGGGCATCAAAAGTATGAACGATAGTAAGCATGGTGGTACCTCCCTGAACAAACGTTTTATTCATTTTTTATTTTATCCCAACTCCTAATCGATCATACAAAAAATTACGAACACTTCACTTTTTTCCTTGTTCCACATAGACTATTTTGCAAGGTTTTCAATTATGGTGAAGAAAATTCTTGCAGTCATCGTTTTTTGCTTCTTAAAGTGCTATACTTGATTTGTGAATCACATCAATGTGTGACAAGGAGGATCCTGATGAAGTTAGTTTATTTAAAAACAGACTTCCCTAACGGTCGATCCCATATCCTCATGCGCAATACTGAGTCCCAAACCCCTGAATTAAATCATTTTGTACTCGTACTTACCAATCGGGGAACCCTTTGGGTTGATGTTTTTTGGCCATATGATGATGAATCTGAGCGTTATACCCGGCGCATTTCCGAACAACAATTTTGGCAAACATTTCGGGAATGGCGTCTTAACGGAGTCCAACTTGGGGATACTGAGCAAGTAGCTGCCGTCTTAGCCAGGCGACAATTAAACCTCAAAAAGCAACCGATCGATGCATAGTTTGCATACAGAAAAATTATAATTCCAACTCTCAACAAGTTAAGGCGTGTAAATAATTAAGGCATTCAATCAGGATTATGAACTGGTTGAATGCCTTAATTATTTATCTAGTCAACTCTTTACATGCCCCCTGGCAAGCTTATCAAGACGGTAAACGAAAGCTAAAAGTTCAGCCACAACTTGGTAGAGCTGAGGGGGAATTTCTTCACCATATTCCACCCTCATGAGAGTCTCCACAAGAACCTCATCCTTTTGGATAGGAATTCCATGTTCGATAGCTTGTTCAATAATTTTGCGAGCAACTTCTCCAGTACCTTTCGCAACCACTTTAGGTGCACCACTTTGGTCATAGGCGAGAGCAGCGGCTTTCTCTCTCATACTTGATAATCCACCCCCTCACGCAGTTCTCCCTTAAGGAAACGATGGAATTCATCCGCTGTCTTGAGCGGTCCCACGGTGATAGGCTGCAGACTCATTCCCATCTGACTAAAAATTTCACGGGTATGGGCGAAATTTTCTCCCACTAAAGACTGCAGATAGTCTGGATTATCACTCAGCACTTTAAGAGTTAGTTGGGTTTCATATATCCATCCTTCAATGCCTAGTTCACCCAATGTAGGAGTCTCGGCACGAAGGGCCAGGCGGCAATGATCCAAATCCAGTTTTTTACCCTTTCGAGAGGCTTTAATGGCTAAAGTTTGATTATAGAGTTCTCCGTCGGATTGAAGAGGAATTTCCATTAGATAGAAGGGAGCTTCTGAACTCCCCCTCTGCAAAAGGATCTGCTGCCCGGTTAAGCGTTCAAGAAGATTGGAGGCATGAGACTTTTCATCACCATCGGAATCCCCTGTAAGTAAGGAAAGGAGAATCCCTTTAAGGCTTTTCTTAAGGTCTGCTTGTAAATTGCTTTTTTCATTTTCTTTAGTAGTATCTAAATTCTTAAGTCTGCGTTCATAATCCAAACCCAGCCCCCTAAACAGGAGAAAGAGCTGCATAAAACCATCTTTGCTTAAATTAGACCACTGCGGGACGGTGTTATTTACAAACGAGGTAATGAGTTCTTTGCCTGTAAGGCTTATTCTCTCGTCATTAGAATCATTTTGAGCACTATCAAGAGTATTTACGCTTTTACCTTCGTTTGTCTGTATGATCTTTACCTCATTGGACATAGGGTTCCCCTTTCCATCACTGGACACGGGGACACCTTTCCCATCGCTGGGCACTGAAGTACCCTTTCCATCGCCGGGCACCGGAGCACCCTTTCCGTCGCTGGATACGGGGACACTCTTCCCATCGCTGGGCACTGGAGCGCCCTTGTCGCTGGCTACGGGGACACCCTTTCCATCACTGGACACTGGGACACTCTTCCCATCACTGGGCACTGGTGCACCTTTCCCGTCGCTGGGCACCGGAGCGCCCTTTCCATCGCTGGATACTGGGACACCCTTTCCATCGCTGGGCACCGGAGCGCCCTTTCCATCGCTGGACGAAGGGACACCTTTCCCATCACTAAGAAATTGGCGCAACAAATTCGATAGTGAATTCTCTTTGTTTTGTCCGAACTCAATATATAAGCGCCCTATTCCTTGAGAATCTAGTAGGGTAGCTTTATCCGTATTAGTGCTTTTGTCCCTTGCAAGTACAATACCACTTTCGTCAATCTTATGTACTGTTGCCCAAAATTTCTCTCCGGGTTGAACAGAGATTTCCAATAAAGCTGGGACAACTTGTCCTGCAATGCGAATCTGTGCTTTTCCACTGGGATCTTTCTGGATTACTTCGATAAAAAATCTCTGACCAGGTTGAATCCCTTGATTTTTCAGTGGTAGATTAATTGACCCTAGACCTTGTAGTTCCACGAATTATCCCACTCCCAAATGAATTAGTCCTTCTTCCCGTCGTTGAATTTTTTTATTACCCCAGATAGTATATCGGCAACTTGTAGGCATTGGTTTAGTTCCTTAAAAATAAATATGTTGGGCTTTAATCACTTTGTCTTCAATACAAATCATTCCCATAGAATACTTAGGCTGCCTTCGTTTATCCGTGGGAGATCCAGGATTAAACAGTAATATCCTCCCTTGCTTTTCCTGATAAGGGATATGGCTGTGCCCAAAGATTATAAGGTCCACCTTATCCTGATCAAAGGTCCGCATAGCTCTCTCTGGAGTCGAACGTCCCGGCCCATACACTCCATGGGTCACGCCTATAGTAATCTCTCCACAGGTGATGATCTTATTATGTGGTAAGCGTGCCAACTCCCATCCATCACAATTTCCCTGAACTGCCTCCAAAGGAGCAATCTGCTCCAAATCACTCAGGAGACTTGGGCACACTACATCTCCGGCGTGGATAATAAGGTCCACCCCATCACATTGTTCCCATACCCATCTTGGCAAGGTCTGACCTGCCCTTAGATGGGTATCAGATAAGACCGCTATTCTCATGACCTTCATCCTTTCGATTACGCCTTAGTAAAAAGACAATCCCACACATAAATAATAATGTGAGAATTCCACTAATTACAAAGGTGACCTTCGCTCCCCAAAAATCGGATAATGTCCCGGCGTAAACACTTCCTATGGGAACCATACCTCCAAAAACCAGGCTATAAACACTCATTACTCTCCCTCGATATTCACCGTCCACTGTAATTTGGATTATTGAATTAGCTGAAGCAGAAAAAACAATCATGGACCAACCGAGAAAGGCTAAGAAAAATGCACTTAAAAGATAAGTATTCTGCAATCCTACAACCACATTGAAAATCCCCAGTCCAAAAGCTCCCACTAAAAGTAAAAGAGGTTGTGGGCCTTCCGCACTTTTTATGACCACAGTTAAAGCGCCGATAAGGGCACCAAATCCCAAAGTGCTCATTAAGAGTCCATATCCCAAGGCCCCTTCTTGTAAATCAATTTTGGCCAAAACAGGAACAAGTACATTGAAATTCATGGCAACGGTGCTCAAAAAGCCCATCATAATGATAACCATAAAAATAGAGGGGGTTTTTCTTATATAGTTCAACCCATTAAGAATATCTTTCCCCAAGGTTTCTTTTTTAGGAGCGACCTTTTCTTGATGAGGAATGGAGGGAACAAAGATTAAAATTCCTAAAACCCCAATAAAACTAAAACCATTAATCAAGAAACACCACATCGGTCCCCATACTCCCATGATCACTCCGGCTATGGCAGGGCCTACTAAACGAGCAGCATTAAAAATCGCGGAATTCAGGGCAATAGCGTTGGCTAAATGTTCCCTCCCTACCAATTCAATAATAAAGGATTGGCGCGTTGGAACATCCACTGTGTTGGACACGCCAAGAATGAACGCCATAATTAGAAGCATCCAATATTGAAGCGAACCCGAACCCACTAAAAAAGCTAAAGCAAAGGCTAAAATCATCATAATGGTCTGTGTTGCAATCAGTACTTTACGTTTAGGTAAATGATCAATCCAAGCTCCGGCATGTAGGGAGAACAACATGGTAGGTACGAATTGCATGGCGGCTACCAACCCAAGCAAAAAAGGTGAATTGGTTAACTGCAATACCAACCAGGCTTGACCTATATTTTGGGTCCATGTCCCAATCAGTGAAATAATCTGTCCACCCCAAAACCAACGGAATGAGCTATGACTGAGTGCTGGAAATACTCGATATAAGGAATTATGCCTAGGTAAATTTCTCATGTCTGACCTCGATTAACCCTAATTATACTTCAACCAAATAAAGAGCATCGCCGCAGATGCCCCAAGAAGTACTTACAGCCGGATACATATCTTTAATAAAAATTATAACATAATTTAATGAGTTACAGAAAACAATAACATTAACTAAGGATATTAAAAAAGGCGTAGCAATTTGCTCGCCCTTTAAAGGAAGTCTAGTGGTAGTATCGACCTAGAGATTGTTGTTTTTTGATGGCTTTACGTACTTCATTGGCCACCTTCCAAGTCTCTTGATATTGCGGGGTAATTAAGCTTAATTTACCTGTATGTTTATCTATCAGGATATCGACACCGGGCTTTCTTCCCGACCTAGTTTCACCGGGGTGCAAAATATCAATACCTATTTTATTTTCATCATATTCCGGAGGAATTAGATAATTGAGCACCTCTTCAGTGGCATCTATCAGTTCTATCACTTGTTCTTGAGGATATCCTTCCCTAAGTAAAATGTCCCGTACTTGAGAAAGAGGATGATCAAGAGTAAGCAGCATCTGGGCCCGTTGTACCAAATTATAGTCGATTTCCACGACGCCACCTCTTTTCATTTTTCTTTACAACTTCATTTTCCCCTTGAGCTTAATTTGAAATACGAACTACTTCTTGTCGAACTTGGTGAAGATGACCATTTCCATCAAAATTTAAATTTGGAGGTTTTCATGAATAAATTTATATCTCTACCGGCAGTTATAGCTGCACTTTCCGGCATTGCAATGGCTATTCAAGGCACTTTGAATTCCGGACTTTACCAAAAAACTTCCATTTTAGCCGCTACTTTGGTTGTACATATCATCGGCACAGTGATCGGGCTAATTGCCGTAATGGTCACTAGAGTCCCCCTACTAGATTATAACTGGCTATCCATTCCTTGGTACTTTTACCTCGGTGGGGTTCTTAGTGTAGTCATTGTAGGTTTAGTCGCCTTAAGCATTCCAAAGATTGGGGTAAGTAATGCAACTACAGCTATCATCATAGGTCAAGTAGGGGCCGCACTAATTATCGATCATTTAGGACTTTTTGGTGCAGAACGTCTCGCCTTGAACCCCTGGCAATTTCTTGGGTTATTGCTCTTTGCCGTTGGAGCAAAACTTCTTTTTAATTAACCCAATAATTAGAGTTTCCATGCTCTTATCCTGATTTTGCTCGTGTCTCAATAGCCGCCATATTGGTCACGATCTGATAAATTTCATTGGTCACGGTGAACTTCCGGATCTGACCATTGGCGGCTAAAATCAGAGTATTCTTCCCCTCTCCGGTTTGATCTCTTTCGATCAAACGTAAAAGAAAAGTATACGCCTCGCTGGTCACTGAAAGTTGTTTAAAATCCCCATCCGCCACAAAAAGTACCCAATAGCCTGTGGCAACTTCATTGCCGAGATAAAGTGACGTAGTCGAAGAACCATAAGACCCGTAAGCATTCCCCGTGGAATAGAGGTAATTGGAGGGTGTATCCGTGTAGCGGTCTGTGGAATAGGAATCACCCGTAGTGTATCCATCATAACCGGGATCATAAGTTCCAGTGGTTGTATCTACCAACTGGGCTGCAGGATCGGTAAGACGTGAATAAACGTCACTAAAAAAATTGGGGAAAAGAATAAACGCTCCTACTCCAATAAGGAGTACCCAAAAGGCCAAAGCCTGTATATCCTGCCATTGCTCATTCCGCGGAGGCCGCCCCCAAGAATTCGGCATATATACCCCTCCTTATCTTATCATGACCTTATTAATAACTATACGAATGAACGATGTCCGATATGTTTGTCCCAGGGCAGGATAGATTACTAAAGTTCAAAGATAGCTCCCATACTGTTAAGGATGACTTGCATTACCGGTGATCTCCGACTAGAATAATACCGAGGTGTTCAAAAAATGGAGATACTTCGGGAAAAACTTAGTTTATTACCGGATAAGCCAGGTGTCTATCTAATGAAAGATGCATCCGGCCAAATTATATATGTAGGGAAAGCGAAGATTCTCAAAAACAGAGTCCGCTCCTACTTTACCGGGTCCCATAATGGAAAAACCCAGCTTATGATTAGCTTGATTGCGGGTTTTGAAACGATTATTACCGATTCTGAGGTGGAAGCTTTACTCTTAGAGTGCAACCTTATTAAAAAGCATAATCCAAAGTATAATATTCTATTACGCGATGATAAAACATACCCTTTTATAACCATTACCGATGAAGCACATCCTCGGATTTTGGTGACACGGCAAGTAAAAAAAGGGATGGGGAAATACTATGGCCCCTACCCCAATGCTACAGCGGCTAAAGAAGCTGCCCGACTGCTCAATCGCCTCTTTCCCTTTCGTAAATGCCGGCAGATTCCGGGCAAACCTTGTCTCTATTACCATCTTGGGCAATGCTTAGGCCCCTGTCAGGAGGATGTCCCCAAAGAATCTTATGACAAAATACGTAAAGAAGCGGCTACTTTTCTTAAAGGTGATCAGGGAGCAATTCTTAGGTCCCTGGAGAAAAAAATGAAAGACGCTTCGGAAAACCTGGAATTTGAAAGGGCAAAAGAATACCGCGACCTTATCGAGGATCTCAAAAAAGTAGGCGAGAAACAAAACATCACCTTAAACGACTTTGTGGATCGGGATGTGGTAGGGTATGCTTATACCCGAGATCAACTCTGTATTCAGATCTTTTATTTGCGCCAGGGAAAACTTCTGTCTCGTGACAATTTCATTTTCCCTTATTACGAAGAACCGGAAGAAGCTTTTGTCTCCTTTCTGGCTCAGTTCTACACAGAAAGTTCTGCTCTCCCTCAAGAAATTCTCCTCCCTCCTCTGGATATTAGTGTATTAGCAAAGCTTTTTCCGATGATCGTGCCGCAAAAAGGACAAAAGCGAGATCTGGTGCAAATGGCTATGGAAAATGCTCAAACCACCTTACATGAGCAGATTTCCATCGAAATACGAAACTTGACCGAATGCACACAAGCTTTGGAGGAAATCGGCAATGCCTTAGGCATTCCTTCCCTCCGCACCATCGAGTCCTTTGATATTTCCAATATCGCCGGCACCCATAGTGTGGCCGGAATGATTCAGTTTCTTGATGGCAAACCCAACCGCAGTCAATATCGCAAATTTAAGATTCAACCCATGCCCAATATAGATGATACCGCATCCATGCACCAAGTGATTGAGCGCCGCTATGCCCGTCTTCAGCAGGAGTGCCTTCCTCTTCCTGATCTTATCCTGGTGGATGGGGGCAAGGGACAGATTAATGCAGCCCTGGATGCTCTCCGCAACTTAAAGGCCGCGATTCCTGTTGCCGGCATGGTCAAAAACGACAAGCATCAAACTTCGGCTTTAATCGACTCCGCTGGCCGAATCCATTCCTTGGATCGCCGTTCAGCCGGTTTTCGTTTGATGGAACGGATTCAAAATGAAGTCCATCGATTCGCTATTACTTTCCATCGGCAACAACGGGCTAAAAGCATGACCCTTTCCGAGTTGGATGGAATACCGGGTGTCGGTCCCAAGAGAAGGCAACAGCTCTTGAGATATTTTAAATCCATGGATACTATCCGCCTAGCCACTGTGGAGGAACTTCAAAAATCCGGTCTTCCTTCCCCGGCAGCTCTCGCGGTATATGAACATTTCAACCCTCATAAGGAGGAAAACCATGATTCTTAATTACCGTGTCGAACTATGCCGTCAATGCTATTATAAGCGGACGAAACAATGCGGAAAGACCGACCTCTATATCCATAATCGGACACCGGCGGAACCGGGAGGGGAATGCAAGAGTTATAGACTGGTGCCTTGGCTACCTTATTAAAGCTAAATTACCAATCGGTTGGTAATTTAGTTCAGATCCGAAAAGATGGTCCTTAGAGTAAAAAGAAGTATCGCAAACTACTTTAAAGAAAGCAGTTATGCGATACTTCTTTTGTCCCTATAACAAGACCATGAATTAAAAAACTCTCCTGGCTCCAAGGTAACGACCGGCGTAATAACTATCCGATAAGCCTGTGGTCTTAATGCCGGTGCTGGAGGCATGGATAAAGCTTCCACCACCTATGTAGATTCCCACATGAGATGCCCCGCTATCATAGGTAGAGAAGAATACCAAATCCCCAATCTGAAGCTCATCTTTCTTGACGGCTGTTCCAATTTCATATTGTGAATATGAGGTTCGTGGCAAGTCGATCTCCGACCCCTCAAAGACGTATTGGGTAAAGCCGGAACAATCAAAACCATTTGGAGTAGTTCCTCCAAACACATAGGGGATACCGATAAGTCTTTGGGCATTGCTGACAATCTCCTCAGCTTTGGAACTGCCGCCACGAGAGATTTCCTGGGAGGGAGCCGCTGCGGCCTGTTTCGAGACCTGATCTCTTAAGGCCGTTATCGTCATTTCCTCAGGTGTCGTGACGGTATCTTCACTCTCCGCCTTTGAAAATTGCAGTGATTCCTTTTGGTTATCTGTATCGGCTACTATAGGCTCTGAAGAAAAAGCTAAGGTCGCTGCTAGCCTAGGCTGCAGGATCATATCCTCTTTCTCTACTTGGATGATATCGGATAGTAATGTACTGGAGACCATTTGTGCCTTAAACGATGAAGCATTCCTTAAGAGAATAGATTCTGAACCTGTAACAAGCTCAGCAGCATTTCCCGGCACATAGGTTCCCGGGAGGCTGCTAACCAATAAGGTGCCGGACAACACCACACTGGCAATCCACCCCCTCTTAGAGGAAGAGTCCATGAATTTTCCACCTTTCGTCGCTTACGAGGTTAGTTGACGGATTCGGGCAACAAGGTGTAAGCCCTACGCATGACTGCGATTCACCCCAAAAGATAGTCCCCCGCTCTAAACATATGGTTTAGATTCAGCCCACATTTCTTATGTAGTATTCGCCGAAAATTTCCTTATTCCTCCACGTAAATAATGGCAAAAGCCTATAATCTTGGAAACTGATGTTATTTATATCTATTCAACAGCTTTTTTTCTGTGCACATGAAGTATACTATACAAAAAACACCTCTCTTACGAGAGGTGTTGCCCTTTGAGCCTTAGGACACCAACGAATAAATATTGCGCCATAGGTCAAGTAGGTTTTCCCACTGAGCTCCTTCAGTTTCCTGTTAGGCGGTTTCCCTTTTCCCTCAGTCTAGAATGTTGCCAGCTCCAGCACTTGATCGCCACTAAGAACGCACTTTAATCCTCGTTAGTTTTCGCTCTAGAAGTTTTCCTTAACGCTCCGTGACAGTCTAGCCTCTTTTGCAGAAAAGAATTTCAGGCAACTTAAGTCCATCGGCCAATAGACAGAAGTTCCTTCAGCCCTCCCAACTTCTCCACCTCAAGGCAGGCTACACTGCACTAAGTTCCTTCCTAATGCAGGTTCATACCCTAAGCCATAACCAGAAAACAGCCACGAACTTAGGCCTCCACGGAAGAGGGTATCGCCCGCATGCCATTGCAGATCCCCCTCATCCTTAACTCCCAGCAGCAACCCTCGACTGGGCGTCGAAAGCCACCACCAGGAACTTCATCGGTATGCCCTTAGCGGATTCTTAGGCCCGCCTTCGACTGTCATTTTACGCACTAGAATTGCGCACCATAGCTCAAAGAAGATTACATCGATTATTGTACACCGAAATGAACAATTTTTAAAACAACCTTTGCCTATTCATATTCACGATTCTCTTTGATAATGAATGAAAAGAAGGAGCAAACTCAAAAAAAGAGAGCTTTGCGCTCTCTTTTGCCTTATTAAAACAATTTAACAAAATCAAAATCATTTTATCGTTAAATTTTCAAATAAAATGATGTTTTAATATATTTTTCCTGCCGGATTTAAACCGATTTCGCTTGAGATCCAGGTTTTCCGTCAGAAAAAAACTTCCGCAGCAACACTTCGATACTGCCGGGCAAATCCTGTGCAGCTTGTTTAATCTGAACAGACCGCCATTCAATTTCCTCTAATAAGAGTTGGGTTCGTGGCGAGGAAATATAGGCTTGGGGCTGTTCCGGAGTAAATAAGCCTTTAGCAACCAAAAGGACAATGAGAATGACTAAAATACGTTTCAACCAACGCAATGGATATACCGTCCTTTCCCAAGAAGATATATCCATAGTTTAACCAGCTTAGTCCTTTTTAAGTCTCATTTTTTCTAATTCGGACCAAAAATTCTCGGAATACAAAAAGAGGGGCTCGAAAAGTACCCGGGCTGTCTCGGTATAGAGATGCTTATGATAGTGACTAATTCTTTCACGGTAAAAGGATTCACAGGAATCCGGCCCAAAAAAGGGTTTTCCTTCTTTTCCTGCCCACGCAAAAAGCCTTGCTATACCTATAGGGCCTACAAAGTCCAATTTATCGGCATCATAAAGAATCTTCGCTTCCAAAGTTTCCGGTTCATAACCTTCCCGTGAGTGGGAAAGAACGGCTGTTTTAACGGCTTCGATAATGTTTTCAGGGTAACCGCATTTTTGAAGTATTCCACCTGCCAAAGCCGATCCGCTTTCAGCATGAGTTCTCGATAAAGTTCCGGAGCGGCCGATATCATGAAGAATAGCTGCCAGCTCCACAATCACTAGATCAGCACTCTCCTGTATTCCAATCTTCTTTCCCCATTCTCTGACCCGAAGGGCATGTTCCAGATCATGGGCTTGGTCTTTACGCCCGTAAATCCCCTGCACAGCGTTAATTACCGGGCTTAAAGGGTCTTGATTCATCTCCAGCAAGGCAATCACCCCCGATCAGAATTCAAGAACAAAATTCTTTCAAAATGCTCGATACTCTTTTGAGAAAGGTTTTTTCCATAGCGTGCCGTAAGCATATTGGCCGGATGGGAGCATATCTCGTCGTCATCTGTCTCCCTTATGAGCAGACCTGCGCTTGACATAAGACGATCCATCACCTCACGGTACTCCCAAACCCGAAGTCCTGTCCTTTCCAGGTCCCAGTGCCAATAATATTCTGTGGCTATGACGAGATGATTCTCCATGGTGGGATCTAAAAAAGCTACTTCAAGCAGTTTTTTTCCCACTCCAAGACCCCGAACTTTTGGGGAAACCTCAATGGCTCCTAATTCCAAGAGTTCTGGAGGGCCCTCAGCCCATCGTTCAAAAGCATCCGGAGGATGAAAGGTCACGTAGCCCACGACATCGGTCCCGATCCGTGCAATAACAATTCGGCCATTAGGAATTTGACTGATTTCTATCAAGGCCTCTTTTTGGCGCTTCGGAGGGCGGAATGCCCGCAAATCATCGTCTAAAGTCAGTTGGCTTAAGCTCTCCGCCGTAACCGGCCCTTCAACAATAAGCTCCCCTTTATGGGTCGGAAAGGTCTGTTTCACCCTATATCCTCCTTACGGAACTTTGGTTATGGATTAAGATTATAACGCTTAAGCTTATTGTACAGTGTTGCTAAGGAAATGTTAAGGGCTCTTGCCGCTCTTTTCTTTCCTTCCAGTGTAAATCCATAGCGCTCCAAAGCACTTCGTAAAAGAATTTCCTCCATTCGCTCTAAAGGCATCACTCCATGGCCAAACCCATCTTCTTTAGATATCCCCAAATTGTCGCTAAGATGACGCTGAGAGATATGGGATTCGTTAGCTACATGCATGGCTCTGTTGATAATTTGTTTTAATTCTTCTACATTGCCCGGCCAGCGATAGGATAAGAGAACTTCCTCGGCCTGCGGTGTTAGCCCTTGAATAGACTTTCTCAATTCCAAATTAAATACCCTGATATAATGATGGACTAAGGGAAGTATATCCTCTTTTCTTAGACGTAGGGGTGGAATAGAAATCTCCCACTGACTGACATAGTCATATAAATCCGGATCAAAGGCTTTCTCCAATCTCATTAAATGAATATTTTGTGATGAACTAAGAAATATTCTAAACTTTTTCTTCTCTATTCGTTCAAGAGCTCTATAAAGCAGATTCTGCTCTTCAAGGCTGAGACTCGCCACTTCACGAAAATAAATACTTCCCCCCTCATAAGGACATAGTTGGTTGATATCAAAACCTGGAGCAAGTATTTCGCGAATCATATCTTCGTCTTTAATACAATCCACTATAAGCAAGGGCTGGTGGGAGCGTTCACTCTCTTTATGCAGAAAACCGGCTAAAAGTAGTTTACCCGTACTGACTTCACCCTGAAACATAACCGGATCATTTTCTTTAGCCGCCTTTCGGCATCCCTCAATGGCCTGCCGTAATCCTTTGCTCTCTCCGATGATATCTTGGCTTAAGGAATAAACGAGAAACATCGGTATATCTATCCCCCTTACAGTCACCAAAGACTTATCTGATACTAATACAATTTATCCTTTCTATTGTATACTATAACAGAATAGAACAAAAGATATTTTTCACTGTTTAATAATGTTTTTAAATAATAAAAAGGTCCTAATGACTATTTATCATCAGGACCCTGATACCAGATTATTATTTTTAAGAGTCTTGCTTAACTGTGCTGCCAGCTGGCAAGGTAGCGTTCTTGTTCCTCAGATAGTTGATCAATACTTAAACCCAGGGTTTTTAATTTAAGCTCAGCCACTCTAGTGTCCATTTCGGAAGGAACAGAATAGACTTTTGGCTCCAAGGGAGTTTTAACTGTGGCGAGATAATGCAATGCTAGGGCTTGTAAAGCAAAGGTCATATCCATAACTTCTGCGGGATGACCGTCTCCTGCCGCTAAATTGACCAAGCGGCCTTCTGCTAAAAGGTATATCTTTCGTCCATCCTGAAGCAAGTATTCTTGAATATTGCGACGAACCTCACGGTGACTCTGGGCCATTGCCGCCAATTGAACTTTGTTCACTTCTACATCGAAGTGACCTGCATTGGAGAGTATTGCCCCGTCCTTCATGACCAGGAAATGTTCACCTGAGATGACATTCTTATTTCCTGTTACGGTGACGAAAAAATCACCTAAAGGAGCGGCATCTAACATGGGCATCACTTCAAAACCATCCATCCAAGCTTCATTGGCTTTAATAGGGTTCACTTCACAGATAACGACTCGGGCGCCTAGGCCCTTAGCGCGTAAAGCTACACCTTTTCCACACCAGCCATAGCCCACCACACAAACGGTCTTTCCGGCAACCACCAGATTCGTTGTGCGCATAATACCATCCCAAACCGATTGACCTGTGCCATAGCGATTGTCAAAAAGGTATTTCATCTCAGCATCATTGACCGCAATCATGGGAAAGGCCAATTCTCCGTTCTTCTCCATGGCTCGTAACCTTAGGATGCCTGTAGTAGTCTCTTCAGCGCCTCCCTGTACCTTAGGCAATAATTCCCGGCGCTCTTTGTGGAGGGTAGATACCAAATCTCCACCATCATCAATAATATAATCCGGCTCAAAATCCAAAGCCTTGTGAAGATGTTGATGGTACTCTTCATCGGTGGCACCATACCAAGCATGGGCATGAACACCGCCGGCTACCAAGGCAGCGACCACATCATCCTGGGTGGATAAAGGATTGCTCGCCGCCACGGTAACTTCCGCTCCGCCAGCTTGAATCACTTTAGCCAGATAAGCAGTCTTTGCTTCTAAATGCAGGCAAATGGTCACTTTTTTACCCTTAAAGGGCAGCGTTTTCTCAAACTCTTCTCTTAAGGTGTTGAGAACCGGCATATGAGCTTGTACCCAATCAATTTTTAATTGTCCTTGCGGTGCCAATCCTATGTCCCGAATCGTTGATTCCATATTGTCCTGGCTAGGCCAGGTCACCCCCTCTTTTACTTTCATTTTCACTTTTGTATTTTCTGTATAACCTCAGCCAAATTCCTGGCAATTTGCGTAAAGTTAGCGGATTCATAATCCTCTATCTTGCCCAGATCCGACATTGTGGCCAAAACAGGGTCAATGGGTAATTGACCGAGATAGGGAATCTCATTTTGGGCGGCTTCCTCTTCCCCATGGGGTTTTCCAAAAATCTCAATTTGCTCCTCACACTGCGGGCAAGCAACATAGGCCATATTTTCTACCAAGCCATATAAGGTTGCGTCGTATTTTTTGACCATATTGATAGCCTTACGAACAATCATTCCCGCCAGCTGTTGAGGGCTGGTTACGATAACCACTCCGGATACCGGCAAGGATTGCATGACAGTAATGGGGACATCTCCTGTTCCGGGTGGTAGATCGATGAGCAGATAATCCAACTCCCCCCAAACGACATCCGTCCAGAACTGCTGCACCAATTGGGTAATGATTGAACCACGCCAGATCACCGGATCATCTTCGTTAGGAATCATTAGATTGAGGGACATCACTTTAATTCCATGTGAGGTTTCACCTGGAATAACCCCTACTTCATTCATATTGGCCTTATCCTTCAGTCCGAAAATTCTCGGAATGCTGGGTCCGGTTATATCCGCGTCCAATATCCCCACTTTAAAGCCTTGTCGCATTAAACTCACCGCAAGCATAGAGGTAACGGAGGATTTCCCCACTCCTCCTTTGCCACTCATGACCGCTATGACATTTTTGATATTGCTGGCTTGTTGGGCTTTTGTTTTTTCCGGTTGTGTGGGGCAGCTTCCCGTAGTACAGGAACTTGCCGATGGGCAGGATCCGCAGGCGTCACTCATGATCTTTTCTTCCTTTCTTTCTGAGAATAAGCATATATGTTGAGGTTTTGATTATAGCATAGATTTTGGAGAGGGCGTTCGTGCCTATGGGTGGCACCGACAGTGGGTGACAGTCTTGTCCAGGTCGTGTAGCTTTACGCACAACGCACCTTCGGGCGTGATCTCCTGAAACCCTCCACTGGAGGCTTTCTTCATCGGAGCTCACGTTCTCCATAGCTCCAGGGCTGGTCAACTCGCTTTCTTAACAGCATCTGCGGCGGATGCGTATGCTTTGGGGAGTGCCGCCTTGAGCGAAACTGTCCACCGGACACTTTCGACGCCAAACCTCAGGGTAATACCTGATGTGAACCGTGGCTCCGCTATATTAAGAAAGCCTCGTTAACCCGAACGCCCCTCCGCTAAATCCGTTCGCTCTTGTGCGCAAAGCTACGCTTGCGGGTCTTTTTCAGCTCTATTTTTAGGCCTTTTGGGGTCTTTTCGGAGTAGCCGGTCATACCGTGGAGCGGCACCAGCAGAGGATGAAAAAAGCTGCTAAGGTCAGGTAACTTATCCTACATCCGCGCCGCTCAAACCCGAAAGACAGCCCAAGGATTTTGCTTTAAGGCAGAGAACGGATTCTAAGCGAGCAGGTAAGCAATCTTCGCGAAAAGACTGCAGCGGAGTCGGGTTGGAAACAGGACGTTTCCAACCGGCCATTGAGAACAAGTGCGAAAGCAGTGCTTTCGAGGAGCGATTTGGCCACGAAACCCGGGCGAGGGTTTCGCCCAAGCCGCCATTGCCACAGAGACTACTTAGCGGCGCAGGTGGACCCGACAGAGCGAAGGTCTTGAGCGATTAGATTGCTCCGCGCAGCTTATGGAGTGAACGCCGAAAGCAAAATCCTGGAGACTCTGGAGATCAGCTCAAAGCAGCGCCTCTAAGCGATCCAGCAGACTGGTGAAGACCTGAAGAGCCTCCCTTACCGGAACCGGAGTCTCCATATCGACGCCTGCCTTGCGCAGCAGCTCAATCGGGTAGTCGGAGCTGCCACTGGATAGAAATTTAAGGTAACGCTCCACTGCCGGTTCTCCTTCATCAAGAATTTTTCTCGCTAAAGCTGTGGCTGCAGAGAATCCTGTAGCGTATTTATAGACATAAAATGCATTGTAAAAATGAGGAATTCTTGCCCATTCCATCGCAATTTGCGGGTCCATCACCACATCCGGTCCATAGTAATCCGTATTGAGCTGAAGATATATACTGGAGAGTAATTCAGCAGTCAGAGCTTCCCCCTGTTCAACCATGGCATGGGTCTTCTTTTCAAATTCAGCAAACATGGTCTGACGGAAAACAGTACCTCTGAATTGCTCCAGATAATGATTGAGCAAATAAGCCAGCAATTTGGGATCTTCCGTGGTTTTGAGCAAGTGCTCCATAACTAAGGCTTCATTGAGAGTAGATGCCACTTCCGCTACAAAGATCTTGTAACCGGCATAGATATGAGGCTGAGTACGGTTGGAAAAATAAGTGTGGAGTGAATGCCCCATCTCATGGGCAATCGTAAACATCGAATCCAAAGTATCCTGATGATTAAGCAGTACATAAGGGTGGGAGCGGTAGGTCCCCCAGGAATAAGCGCCACTGGTTTTTCCCTGGTTTTCATAGACATCAATCCAGTGAGAAGTGAACCCTTCTTCTAAAACCTTGCGATATTCAGATCCTAAGGGTTTGAGCCCTTCCAAACACATATCCACAGCCTCTTGATAAGGGATCGTCATCTTGGCTTCAGAGACAATGGGAACATAAATATCATACATATGTAAGTCGTCCAGCCCCAATGCTTTCTTTCTCAGCTTCACATAACGATGCATTTCCGGTAAAAACTCACGGACTGTATCAATCAAGGCATCATAGACCGTCAGGGGAACCTTATCATCATGTAAGGAAGCCTCTATAGCCGAGGGGTACCGTCTGGCCTTGGCAAAAAAGGCGTCCCCTTTAATATTGGAATTAAGTATAGCTGCCCAGGTATTAATTTGTTTTTGGTAAGTGCCATATAAGGTTTCGAAAGCTTCCTGACGTACTCGTCGATCTTCGCTTTCCATGAACTGAATATAATTTCCCTTGGTGAGTTCGACTTCCTCACCCTTCTCATTTTTAATACTGGGAAATTTAAGGTCAGCATTATTGGCCATACCAAAAATAGTGCTGGGACCTTCAGCTATTTCCCCCATTTCAGCCAGCAACTTTTCCTCTTGAGAGCTTAATACATGTTCACGTTTACGCAAGATATCCTCTAAGGCGTGGTCATAAAGAGTTATTTTTTCATTGGTTTTACGAAATCCTTCCAGCCTTCCTTCCGGTAAAGCGAGAATTTCCGGAACGACAAAAGCTAAGGCGCTCCCCACTCGGACAGAAAGAGCACCGGCCCGATCCGTTAAAGCCTGATAACGAGAGTTTCGATTGTCTTCATCCCGGCGCATCCTTGCATAGGTATAGATTTCACCTACACTTTGCCCCACTTCATTCATCCATTCAAAGCAGGCCAACAAAGTTTCTACACTATCTCCCAAATGTCCTTGGAAGGCTTCAGCCCGTTCTAAGAGCTTCTCTGCTTTAAGAAATTCTTCTTCCCAAGCTTGATCACTAGGGAAAATATCCTCAAGATGCCATTTATATTGCTCAGGGATTTCCGAACGTGTTTTTAGTTTAGCTTGTTCCATAATCATTCCCTCCTTACTGACTTACCCTACCTGCTTATTATACACAGGATGGGGAAAATTTAGCAAAATTATTGTTAAAGAAAACCCGGCTTCGCCGTGCCTTTGATCCATACCTCCAGTGAGGCGAAGTCGTTGGTTGCCCTTATGCTTAGAAAGTATATAACGCAAGTTTATACTTTCAGATAGTGCAATAAAAAGTGAAACAGGCAGCGTACGTTCCACTGCCTGTTTCTGCCACCTCGTCCACCTATCTCCCAGGAAGGTTCCCCAACCTTCCACACATATTTTAACGTGCTTGTAAGGTTTCTGCAAGTTCAAAGTATACAAATATCTTAAATATCAAGAATTTACTAAGACGATTCCCCCTGGGCGCAAGATTTTCCCCTCAGCATGTATTGGTTAAAAAGTTTTCCTTTTCAATTGGCAAAGTTCCTGATATAATTGATAAAATTGAATTCAAAAATTAATTAATAACGATGAAAGAGAGCATCTGTTAGCCCAGACCTTCAGGGAACTAAAGTCAGAGACTGGAAGCTTTAGTGGTTGCTGGTAACAGAGATTCACTCTGGAGTTGCGTTCCTGAACTCAAAGTAGGGAGCGTCGGCGGCTTCCGTTAAGAGCCTTGATTCATTCTATGATCATGTAAGAGGCTGTTTTAGATACAGCAAAAAGGGTGGTACCGCGTGACTTAGCTCGTCCCTTATTTAGGGGTGAGTTAAGTCTTTTTTCATTTAGAATCAGAACAAGATGAGGAGGATAAGACTATGAACATTGGCTATCTGGGGCCTAAGGGCAGTTTTTCTGAGGAAGCACTTCAACTCTTTCTGACTACTCAATCCGATCTATTGGAGCCACCGCTAACCCTTGTCCCCTTTACGACAATTCCCAAACTCTTAACGGCCTGCCAAGACCTCGAGATTGAAGGAGCCTTTGTCCCTCTGGAAAATTCCACCGAAGGTCAAGTAGGGGTAACCATGGATATGTTAGGTCAGACGGAAAGTCTATATATCATGAGAGAATTTATTTTCCCTGTGGATCAATGCCTGATTACTGCGAAGCCCCTTGATTTAGGTCAGATAGAGCAAGTCTTTTCCCATGAGCAAGCCTTAGGACAATGCCGTGATTTTCTTGAAGCTCATCTGCCTCAGGCGGAGCAATTACCCTGTCCCAGTACTGCTGAAGCCGTTATGAAAATCGCCAATAGCCCCGGTAAGCATTGGGCTGCTCTCGGACCGCGCCGGGCCGCAGAAATCTATAATTTACACTGTGAAGCGGAAAGAATCCAGGACTCCATGCTCAATGCGACCCGTTTCATTTTCGTAGGTCATCATCTTGCGGAAATGAATGAGGAGGATAAAACTTCACTTTTAGTCATTACCGGAGATACCCCCGGAGCCTTGGCCAGTGCCCTTCAGGAATTTGCCCTGAGGAACATTAACTTGAGCCGTATTGAGTCTCGCCCCTCCAAGAAAAAACTGGGAGAGTATGTGTTCTTCGTGGACATTGATGGATATGTCTTCTCTCCATCTCTCCAAGAGGCTTTATGGGCTCTCAAAGACAAAGGGGTCAGTACTAAACTCCTGGGATCCTATCCCAAAGCACAGCCTTTTGCGAAGGAATAACCCAGCCGTCTGATTAGCATCTTGAGCACCAACTACACGCATGGTTGGTGCTTTATTTAGTGTAAAACCTTATTCGCCCAGAATCCCCCGCGGAAATTCTTCGGTTCTTCAAAAATTACAAATGCATTTGCGCACAATTTGTCTATCAGCTTTAACAGTTCTTTCTGGCGATTGCGCTTGGCCAACACCATCATGACCATACGCGGCCCGGATTTCCCTTCTCCCAGCCAGCTTGTCACACCAAAGCCAGCGTTTCTCAGTTCCTCTGCCAGCCCCTGATATTCGCATTCAACGATGACCTGCGCCATAATATATCCGAGTGCCAGCCGTTCTTCGATTCTGCTGCCAAGATATACTCCCATTCCATAACCAAAGCAATAGGCCGCAATATTCCAATAGCTATCAAGGTTGTCCAGAATAATGGACAGTCCCATGATATAGATGAAGACTTCTATCACGGACAAAAGGGAAGCGTAGATCCGCATTCCTTTAATCATTAAAATAAAGCGTATTGTCGTTAACGTTACGTATGTTATATTAATAGCAATGATGATTAGGACAAACTGGAAAGCTGGACCCATATTATCACCACTTTCTCCTTTTTAAGATTTTCTCCTATGTCAAATCACTTTGTTCGATATGAATTGAGCATCTCCTTTTTTCTGAAAACTCTTTCTTTTTATCGCCAAGTGTTATTCCCTGAATTCTTCTTTCAACGAAAAACCAGAGTTGGTGCAAAAAAAGAAAAGGGCTTATCTGGTGATAAACCCCGAAGATGCCAATATACGAAATCTTCACGATAAGCAAAGAGTTTTTACTTTAACGAGAATCTTTTATTGTATGGAGGATCCTATCTCTTGGAAGTATAAACCTTCTGAATGAGCCCTGGAATCTCCTCAGGCCGTACAGGTTCCAAGCCGAATGTCTCTTTATCCTCTAACCCTTGAAGTCCTTTGGGTATACTCCAGCCGGTAATTTCCTTTAGTTTTCGTAAATTCGTCCATTCGTCATCGGTTATAGCACTTGGCTCAATGCCCTCTAAAACAGTTTTGGCAAATTTAAAGGGGCTGGCTGTAGAAGCAATCACTGTGAAAGTGTTGTCTCCTGATTCCTTAACATAATCTTGATAGACTTTCACCGCTACGGCAGTATGAGGATCCAAAACATAGGAATACTCTTTATATACTGATTGTATGACCCTCAGAACATCCGCCTCACCGGCCCACCCGGCAGTGACTGCCTTTCTGGCTTTGGCTAATGTATCCGCATCCACCGTAAATTCCCCAAGGTCTTGCAAATCATGATACCACTTCCCAATCTTTGCCCCATCCCTTCCGGAAACTTCGTAAAGGAAGCGTTCAAAATTACTGGATATCAGAATATCCATAGAAGGAGAAGATGTCACGAAAAAGGGACGATTGCGGTTATACACCCCTTGGTTAAAGAAATCCGTCAGGACATTATTCTCATTGGAGGCACAAATGAGGTTATTAATGGGTAATCCCATCTCCTTGGCATAATAGGCAGCAAGAATATTGCCAAAGTTCCCAGTGGGCACCACCACGTTCATTTTTTCTCCGGGACGAATCCTTTGGGAGTCCATTCCCTGTAAATAAGCCCAATAATAGTAGATAATCTGCGGTAAAAGTCTGCCCCAGTTAATGGAGTTCGCCGAAGAAAAGGCGATTCTCTGTTCCTTAAACTTGTCTCTTAAGTCAGGATTACCAAAAATCTCTTTCACAGCGGATTGACACTGATCAAAATTACCGGTGACAGGAACGACTTTAGTATTGGCTCCATCGGTGGTGGTCATCTGTTGTTCCTGAACGGTGCTCACGCCATGCTCCGGATAAAAGACCATGATCTCCGTACCCTTAACATTCTTAAAGCCTTCCAGCGCAGCCTTGCCGGTATCCCCTGAAGTAGCGACTAAAATCAGAACCTTATCGGTGTGGGTGAGAACCTGCATGCTTTCTCCTAAAAGGTGCGGCAAGGCCTGCAAAGCCATATCTTTAAAGGCAGCAGTGGGACCATGCCATAACTCAAGTACTCCCATGTCCCCCACCTTCACCAAGGGGGCAGGATTATCCGTATCGAAGACTTTATTCGTATATATTTCTGAAGTCTCAACACATTTCTCCTCCGGAAAATCAGGAAGATAGTGTTTAAAAATTAATTGAGCTAGTTCAGGATAGGAGATTCCGCGGATTTCTTCCCAGTGGATTTTTGGAAACTCTTTCGGAACAAATAATCCCCCTACCGGAACCATGCCCAAGGCAATTGCTTCTCTTCCTGTTTGATCAGGATAATTTCCTCTCGTGCTTTCGTACAATATGCTTCACTCCCCAAGACATTATCCGGTTTGTATTCGCCAGTGATAGACATTTCTCCTTCTTCAGTGTACTATACTTTTTAAACATCATAATCAAAGGTAAAAGGAAGGTGTCATTCCTCCGTAGAATTAATCTTAAGACAGAGTATCTAGAAAAGAGGGATTCGCATGAGTATAACGGAAACTACCCATCGTCAATATCGTCAGACCCTTATTTTTGGGTTGATTAGGATTGTGGAGGAGCTTTTTCCTCAAGAAGAAATAAAGATTCAATACTCCATTTTGGATGGCATCTATTGCGAATTAGAGAACTCACCTCTTTCTCCCCGGGAAGTGGCTCAAATCGAGGAAAAGCTTCATCACTGGGTGAACTCTAAGCCAGAGATCATGTCCTGTGAAGAAGAGGATGGTTTCTTTCACACCAAGGTCAATCATACTTTTGTCAAGTCCCTTTATCCTGCTATGCGCCCGACTGGAACCCATTACCCTTTTATGCTCATCTTCTATCATCCCGGCTTTATTTTGCTCTTTTCTAATCCTGAGCATCCCTGTGAGTTACCAAATTTCGTGCCGCCGGAAAAATTAACCGCTACTTTCTTGGAATCGCAGCGATGGGTAGAAAATCTGCATTTGGATAAGGTAGAGTCTATTAACCGCAATATCCAGAAAGGCAAGACCACTGAATTGATCTCTTTAGCCGAGGCGTTGCATGAGAAAAAAATTTCCTTAATCGCTGATCGCATTCTAGAACAGCGAAAGAATACCCGCATTATTCTCATTTCCGGTCCATCTTCCTCCGGGAAAACTACCTTCGCCCAACGTCTATCCACACAGCTTCGGGTCAACGGAATCCGACCTATTGCCTTATCCTTGGATAATTATTTCTTCGATCGGGAACACACTCCTCTTGATGAGAATGGGCAATATGACTTTGAAGCTCTCGAAGCTCTTGATCTTCCCTTGTTGAACCAGCATGTCAATGCTTTAATCCACGGCCAGGAGATTGAGTGCCCTGTTTTCGACTTTGTTGAAGGCCGCCGTAAACCCGAAGGAACGCGGATGAAATTAGAACCTGATGAAATATTGGTCATGGAAGGGATTCATGCTCTCAATCCCCGGCTTTTGCCTTCCTTGGAACGCTCCCATCTCTTCAAAATCTATATCAGCGCCCTTTTTCAACCCAATATTGATACCCATAACCGCATCTCCACCACGGATGTACGGCTGATTCGCCGCTTGGTTCGCGATAACAAATACCGTGGAATCAACCCGGAAAAAACCCTCAATCAATGGTCCAGCGTTCGGCGCGGGGAGAACAATAATATTTTTCCTTACCAAGAAGAAGCGGACATTATGTTTAATTCCAGCCTGCTCTATGAATTGAACGCTCTTAAGGCCTATGCTGAACCTCTTCTCATCAATATCCCCAAGGATCACCCCTATTACTCTACTGCCTCCCATCTCTTAAGGCTGCTTTACCATTTTGAAACCTTGGATATAGCTAAAGTACCCTTTAATTCTATCTTAAGAGAATTTATTGGCGGTGGGATCTACTAGGGCTGGCAGCGGCAGAGGATGAAAAAGCTGCTCGGTTGACCGGGACGTGTGACTTTATCCCACATCGCGCCGCTCAAGCCCAAAAAGCAGCCCAAGGATTTTGCTTTAAGGCAGAGAACGGATTCTAATCGAGCAGGTAAGCAATCTTCGCGAAAAGACTGCAGCGGAGTCGGGTTGGAAACAGGACGTTTCCAACCGGCTATGAGGCAGGAGCCGATTTAGCCGGGCACCCGACGTAGCGGAGGACTTGAGCGATTAGATTGCTCCGCGCAGCTTATAGAGTGAACGCCTAAAGCAAAATCCTGGAGAATCAGCTTTCGGAGCTTGTCAGAGCAGTTAAAAAGTAAGGCTGACCGCGAATTCTACGGTCAGCCTTTAATCTTTGTCAGTTTACTATTCTCTTTCCTGTCCCAGCAATGATCTCGGAAACACTCTTTTCAAAATGCCTGAATTTGTATTATAGTAGTGTGTAATACGGATTTTATCCTCAATCGATTCTATCCCCGATCTTTATAACAAAGTCATAGCCCTTCTCTTTAGCCAGGCTCAAAAGGCATTGAGGATCGTCGATGAAGCGTTCCTTTTCTTTACGGGTAAACCTTTTTATAAAGGCTTCCAGCTGCAGAGCTTGGCTCCGATTCTCGACAGTCCATGCTTGCCTAAGGAATATCGGCCGCCGCCCCCGAGTGTATTTCGCCCCTTTACCCTCATTATGTTCCTGAAGTCTACGTTCCAGCCTTGGAGTCGATCCGGTGTAAAGTGTATTGTCAGCACAGTAAAGAATATAAACCCAATACATGGCGTTTCTAACGGACAAGGTTCCGCAGCCGACCTATGCCTTCGATTTCAACGTCAATCACATCACCGGCTTTCATCGGCCCTACTCCCTCAGGAGTCCCAGTCATGATCAGATCTCCAGGATTAAGAGTCATAATCTGGGAAATATAGCTCACCAGTTTAGGAACTGAATTAATTAAATTGCTCGTCCCGGCAGACTGCTTTACCTCCCCATTCAGCACTGAGCTGATCTTCACATCTCTATGGTCCAGGTCTGTAACAACCCAGGGTCCGATGGGACAAAAAGTATCAAAGCTTTTACTGCGGGTCCATTGACCATCTTTCTTTTGTAGATCCCTGGCAGTGACGTCATTACCGCAGGTAAAGCCGAAGATATAGTCTTCAGCCTGATCTTCAGTAATATCCTTAGCCGTTTTACCCATAACCACCACAAGCTCTGCTTCATATTCGACCTGTTGGCTCATGGGAGGAAGGATGATCTCGTCCTCCGGCCCCACTAAGGAAGTAACGGGTTTCAGAAAGATGACCGGGTCATCATGTAAGGTATGTCCCAATTCTTCTATATGTTTGGCATAATTCAAACCAATGCACACTATCTTGGTGGGTTCAACGGGTGACAACAAACGGACCTTCTCTGCTTGGAGTATTTGACCTGTTTTCCGACAGCCTTTTTCCAGATAAGAGCGGTCAAGAACCTCAATGGATTCTCCTTGAAGTTGACCAAAGCAAATTTTGTCCTCATATAAAAATCGAATGTACCCCATCGCACTGCTTTCCTTTCTTCACGATCTCATCTTCATCATCAATCCAATATATTATCTTAGGAGGCTAAAATGAGTAAAGCAAACTCCATACTAAGCCTATTGGCAGCGACCTATCCTGACGCGCATTGTGAACTCAACTTCTCCACTCCATTTGAGCTCCTTATTGCCACTATGCTCAGTGCTCAAGCTACGGATAAAAAAGTAAATCAAGTCACCGAAAAGCTGTTCAGAAACTACAAAACTCCTGAAAGTTTCTTAACCTTGTCTTTAAAGAAAATGGAAGAGGCCATCAAAGAGCTGGGGCTCTACCGCAATAAAGCAAAAAATATTTTAGCTACCTGCCAAATCCTGATTGAGAAATATAACGGAGAAGTCCCGGACTCCATGGAGGCTCTAACCCAACTCCCTGGTGTGGGAAGAAAAACAGCCAATGTGGTCCTAAGCAATGCTTATAATATCCCCGCGTTTGCTGTAGACACCCATGTTTTGAGGGTCTCCAACCGGCTCGGGCTGGCCTCAGGGACGAATCCCGATCTTATCGAGAAGCAGCTGATGAACAGTATTCCCCGTTCGCAATGGATTCAAGCCCATCATTGGCTCATTTGGCACGGACGGAGAATCTGTGCCGCCCGCAACCCAAAATGTTCGGAGTGTCCCCTTTCACCTTTATGCCCCAGCACATTGCTTCCGGCTTGAACTAGACTTCCTTTAGTGTTAAACCAAAACCTCAGTGATGAATACGGTTCGGTTCTCAACCATATTATACTCTTTGCCTTGTCCAGCTTCATAGTTCATCTCATCATAGACACGAACCACCGGCCGGGTAGGAATGCTGAGATTCTGATCCACCACAACTCCGATTTCTCCCGTATTAAGCCGAACTGTACTCCCAGTAGGATAAGCTGCGATATTACGCAGGAACAGACGGACCGGTTCCAATGGAAACTGTTTGCCCACAAGGCCCATAAGGACTTCACAAGCCTCGTGAGGCATGACTCGTTTCATCCCGCTATGATCGGAGGTCAACTTATCATAAAGATCGGCGATAGCGACGATTTGAGCCAAGGGATGAATTTCATCTCCCTTAAGCTGACGAGGGTAACCGGTTCCATCAATGTATTCATGATGCTGAAAGGCTATATGAGCAACCACAAGGTTAAGATCCTTGCGCTTCCTCAGCTCTTCAAATCCCAATGTGGTATGGGTTTTAATCTCTTCCTCCTCTTCCTGTGTATGATTATCTTGATTCTCCATTATATTCTGGGGAAGATGAACCATGCCGATGTCATGAAGTAAAGCGCCTATGGCCACGGTTTCCAGTTTTTCTTTATCCAAGAGCATCACCTTCCCCAGAACCGTGGAAAGGACACATACATTGACAGAATGAGCAAAGGTGTAGTTATCTTTGCTGCGGATATCCATCATACTAACCAGTATATCTTTTTTAAACAGAATCTCTTCGACAATCTTGCTCACTATATTACGCAAGTGGAAATCATCCATATTTTTTCCCAGCCGGACTGCCTGAGATGCCTGCTCAATGATTGCCATAGCCTCCCGGCGATTCTCTTCATCAATAACATCTTCCGGGATAACATCTTCAAAGCGATCGTCTTCAATATACACAATGGTGATTCCCATATCTCTCATCTTACTAATATAAAGAGGTGTAAGTTTAACCCCTTTTCCTAATAAGATCCGCCCATTGCTTGAATAAATGGTTTTACCCAAAACGTCACCGATCTTCAGGGAATTCACACTGACTTGACGCACTAAGTCCCCCCCTTTGAACAACTTCTTAATATTCATCCTACACTATTACTGAGTTTTTTTAAATCGCTTTAAGTGGTAAAACGGAACAAAATTTTCCCACGAGAAAGAGGATTATTATGTTTGATGAAATCATTCTACTCTGTGTTCTCGGATTTATCGCTGCCACAATTGATGCCATTGCCGGGGGCGGAGGGTTAATCAGCCTTCCCGCTTTACTACTGGTTGGTATTCCACCTCATTATGCCTTGGGAACTAATAAATTTGCCGCCACCGTAGGTTCTCTGACCAGTTCATTAACCTATGCCCGCTCCGGGAAAGTGTATCTTCCCGTGGTTATATGGCAAATTCCCTTTACGTTTATTGGGACCTGTTTAGGGGTATGGTCTATCTTACATATTTCTTCCGATTTTTTAACCAAAGCCGTTCCTATCTTGATTCTCTTGGTTGGTTTTTACACTTTGCTGCAAAAAAATCTAGGGTTAGAAGATAGATTTCAGGGAATAACTCCCCTATCACGGCTTCTGGGCTTTCTTTTTGCTTTCGTTCTTGGCTTTTATGATGGATTTTTCGGTCCAGGTACTGGATCCTTCTTGATTTTTTGCTATATCACTCTTTATGGTTTTAATTTCACCGTTTCTTCAGCCAATGCAAAAGTCCTTAATTTTATAAGCAACTTTGTTTCACTTATTCTCTTTGCTTTGAGCGGTAAGATTATTTATACCTATGGAATCCCCATGGCATTATCCATGTTTTTGGGTTCCCGACTAGGTACCCATCTGGCTATTCATAGAGGCAGCGCCTTGATTAAGCCAATCTTTATTACCATGTCTCTGCTGGTTGCACTAAAACTCGTTATTGAAAACTATATGTAATGCCCAAAAAATTAAAGCCGCTCATATTGGGCGGCTTTTAAATAATCGACTTCCTCGTGTTATTTATCATTTAGCCATTCTCCAGGTTTTACAGGATAACCGTCGGGTTCATTAAGCACAGGATGTTCAGAATCAGCCATGCCGAAAATCCTTACCCGAATCCAATTGCCCCCTGTGACTGCATTAATAAGCAGATAACCCTGGGTAGTATTACGAAAACGAAAATCCAGCACTCCATAGGCAACCGTAGCATCCTGACCCAGTGGAACATAAGAAACCGGCATAGAATGACTGTGCCTTTCCACTACTTCCAGCTTTGCCTGTTTAATTGCTTGATAAAGGGTGGTCGAATCCTGGCAGATTCCCCCTCCATCATCAGTGACAACTTTGTTGCCCATATATATTAAGGCCGGCAAATACCCTCTTTCAGGCTCTCGTTTCCCCACCACATCATTAAAGGAAAATTCACCACCCGGAGGAAGAATAAGTCCATTAATCGCCTTAGCGGCAAGTCGTACATTGGTAACCCGTTCATAAAAGAAAGAATCAAAATATGTGGTGTAATCCCCTAAGGGATCCTTGATTTTCTCTAATTCAGCGGTGGTGGGGTGAACCTCTATAACCTCAGTGATTAATAGGACAGCCTCTGTTCCATTGCTCTGCTTCAGCTGTTCCCATGATTTGTCTATATTGAGTCTGACTCCCAAACTACCTTCCTCGAGAACGACCTTTCCATTCTCATAATAGACACTAGCCGGCTTACCCGGTTGGTCAATGTCTAAGGCAATATTACGAAGTTGAGCAAAAATCTCTTCCTGATTGAGTCGTTCAGGGGATGGGAGAGTAATAGACATTCTGCGCAAGTACTCGAAAGCGTCAGTCATAATATTCCCGGTAGAAATGATGTATTGACCCGCCAGATAATCTTTTAGATCCTGATAAGTTTGTTCAAGCTCTAAAGGATAAACCTCCTGGTTATAGCCAACAGCCTTTGGTATCACTCCCATAAGGACTTCATATGCTTCTTCCTTTGTCATCCCGCTCAGATCTTTTTCCCAAACAATCAACCCCTCGGGTGCTTTAGAATAACCCGCACCGTAGGTTACTGTAGCCCCCAAGAGAACCGACAGGGCAAGCTGACTAAGCAGAATGACTAAAAGAAAGACCCATGGTTTCCTTCTCATCATAACATAACCACAACTTAGTTCTTATGAAGTAAGGATGTAATTTCCATTAATTTATTCCGCGTCGTAATCTGACGAATTGTCTCTTCTGTCATAGGTTCACCGGCAGGCAAAATCTCGCCATTATCCAAAACAACATCCTGTACCACTGCTTTGCCTACAAAATATTGTAATTGGCGCTGCTCGAAAAGATTAAACTCTGTTCCTTCATTTTGCTGTTCTGCTACAGCTTCTTCAACATGAGCAGTGACTTCCTGAGGTACTTGTTCTCCCTCATTACCGACACTTACTGGTTCCTTTACCACTTCAACTTTTACTTCACCGGGGCCCCCTTCGATAATTAAAAGTTCCTTACCATAAGTAATGATTTGTTCTCCGGCAACTTGATGCTCTTCACCATTATTGTCAGCGAACAGACATTGGACAATCTTTCCGGTCTCTTCATCGATGAGAATCTCTTTAACTTCACCAATTAATGTACCTTTTTTGGTTAATACTTTCGTTCCGATGACCTCTACATTCTGTTTAATCAGTTCTTGAGCGTCATTGTTGCCGGCCACACTTTGAATGACACCGGGATTAGGAACTGTCAGGGCAAACTCTCCTAAGCCAACAATATCGGCGTAAGAAATGACTTTCGCTCCGAAATAATCAGAGGGTTGATCCACTACAAAAAAATCCAAACTCCCTTTTAGTGGATTTAAAATGACATCTTTTACTGTTCCCACTTGTGTTCCTTCTGATATGCTAATAATTCGTAAACCTTTGATTTCTGCACTTGCCTTCATCTAATCAATCAATCCTTCCTAAAATTTCCCCTGGAACGGGCAGGTTTTCATTTTCCAGCCATCCCATCAGTTGGGTTCTCCACTCCGGAGGTGCGTTTTGAATATACTCATTGATATAAGGAGTGACCTTATCCAACGCATCATAAATAGAGGAGCCATTCTTCCAGTGCTCACAGGTTTCAACAATGAGGTAAAAAGCAATATCATAGGAGGGCTTTTGATCTAACGCCAAGATAAACCATTCGGCAGCCAGGTGGAAACGCTCCTGTTCTTTTGCTTGAAACCCCTTTTCAATCAGCTCCTGCAGACCGAATTCCTTCATATGTATAAGTGGAGGCTCTGTTTTCTCAAGGGTTTCGGATCCTCCGAGCATTTCCTGGTTCATGCTCTCGAATGCTTTATCCTCATCCCTTTCATGGGATTTCTCCACTTCATCCCTCTCACGATCCACTTCTATGACATCCTCAGGCTTTTTGATTTCTTCAAATAGAATCGCCTCAGGTTCCTCTGATTTTTCAGATTCCTCGGGAATAGCATTATTTTCAGAATCGCCGGCTTCTTCCCTAATCCTTTCCTGCCCGTGCTCCGGCCGCAGAATCTCAGGTATCTCGATAGCCCTTTCTTCCTCGGGATAGGATATGTTGTCTTGCTCTTTTGCTTCATCCGCAGTGAAGTTCTTTTCCTGAGGGATTTTCGAACGATTTCTGAGCGCTATTACCCCAGTGGTGAACAGAAGAAAGCCGCAGAGTCCAAGTATCCAATGAAGAAGTTCTTCACGACGCAGAGCGGTAGGGAAAACAAGAGCAAAGGTGATCATTAAAAAAGACACCAATGAAGCCTCTAGTTTTCTCAAATTAAATCTATGGGCCATCCGAGTCACGATAATTACAAAGGGAGCACTGACAAGTATTGCTGTTATCCAATATAACGAAATCTTCTGCTCCCCCCTCATTATCTTATACTATCTCGTATATTCGACATAAACCTAGTTTCTCCTTCTCGCATACTTCCCAAATCATAGCTGAAGCAGAGTCCACCCCAAGGCACAAAGAATTGCAGCAAGATAAGCCGGTACGGTATATTTCATCAGCCGTTGGACCTCCACACCTGCTACTGCAGAAGTCACAGCGACAAATCCCCAGGGAATTAATGCTGCACCAGTCCATATCCCAACCACCTGACCCAGAACAGCTAAGGGAACTGCGGGTATCTGCGAAACCTGACTTAGGGCTATCGCAATACCTCCCACTAAAGGTAAAGAGGAAAACCCAGACCCATCCAGCGAAGCAAGGATCGCTATAAAGACGATAAGTCCGACCACGGTCCACTTAGTAAGGGGAATCCATTCCGCAAGAAGGATAGTATAATCATAAAAGAAACCTAGCCCCTCCCGGAGAAAAACCTGTTCACTCCCCGCTGCCGTTCCCAGAAAAAAGAAACCGGACATTATGATGATCGGAGTAAAGACTCCCATAGCATAACGCAAGCCATCCTTGACGTAAATAATAAATTGGCTGAAAGCATCCCTTCCCTCCGTAAGGATTGTGCAAATACATAAGATCAGCAAGGTTACCCCGCCAATTAATCCACTGGCTTCATCACCATGAATTTTAAAAATCAAAATCACGATCACTGTCCCCAGATATCCTAAAGCCATAATCCCAGCCAATAAGGGGCCCCGTTCAAAACGAGCCTGCCGCTCAGTCTTCCCGTTCTTTCTCTTCTCCAGCAGATTTTCAGAGATCCCTTCGGGCTTTTGATTTTCTGCCGAACCAGGTTCTATCTTTAAAAATAGCTTTAAGGTGATATACCCAAAACCCGCCCCACAGATTCCACTCAATATGACCACTGGAAAAGATGCTGAAAGCAGTACCCCTATGGGAATCCCAGTGGCTTTACTCACTAAGGAAGGCGCTCCCTGAATGATAAAATCACCGGACAGTCCCATCCCTTTTCCAAAAACAGCTAAGCTTACTGCCAGAACAATAGGGTGAATGCCAATTCTCCCCAGAATCGGAATTACAACGGCACCTAAAAGGGTTAAGGCCGGAGTTGGCCAAATTAAAAGAGTTAATAACCACATGGCTATCCCCACCGCCCAATAGGCCAGACTCATTGATTTTATCCTCAGTAGAGGCCGCACTAAAATTTGATCGGCCTTGGTCTTTTGCAGTAATTGGGTAAGGGTGACCACAAGTCCGATCAAGACGATGACTCCGAGCAGATTGCTTGTGGCAAGGATCAGGGCACGAAAAGATATCTGAACTGCCTCGATCCCATTTCGGCTTTCTGCCAATCCTACCCCGAATAAACCGACGGCTGCTGGAAGAACAGGTGGCTTACGAAAGATTAATGTTGCAATAATAAGAAGAATAAAAAGTATAAATACCCAATGAGCTAAGGTAAGCATGGCTCTCCTCCCTTATCCCCTTAATGTACCACTTGGATAAGGGAAGTATGCGCAAAGGGAGGTTACGGGAATCCGCACCATATAAAAATAGACCGCCCCTTTAAGGGACAGTCCATTGTCGATCTTTTCAATTGATTTTAAGCTTCTGCGGGTCTGGCGATTTTTCTTGTTCCCTTTGGTGTATTAAAGGAATTAAAGGTCACATGAAAAATTTGACGACAAGATGCGCAAACAGCGACTCCACAGCTTAATAAAAAGATACCCAAGATTAACATCGCGATCCAACCTAACATAATTTCAGCCTCCTTCAGCCTGGTTCTTTAAGTAGTGACAAGGTAGTCTATCTAAACTTCGTTATTAAATTCACTTACTTTCATCCTTATTATATGTGAAAACAAATTCATTGGCAAGTGAAAGTTCTTATTTTCTTATATTAAAAATAATCTGACTACTCTGCCGATCTCAAATTTCCAAGCGCTTGGGAATTTGCGAAGAAGCCGTTGCTTAACGAACTTGACAGTTCATATTGGAACGGCTTCTTTCTCTCAAAGTAAAATCTATAATTCCGGGCACAAGGTATGACCTATTTCCCGAGGGATAATTTTCTGATCGGTAAAATCAGCCAGCCACTCTCGAAAACGCTGATTCTCCTCCCAGGGAATGTAGACCTGAAGTTTGACCGTAGCAAGGAATTCTTCATTGCCGATGGCCCAGGAAAACTGTTTAAACCAATACTTTAACGGTTCGTACCAATCATAGCCTGTCTCAATCTCATAAACGTGATGGGGCACGAGACGTCCCAGCGCAGCCTTATCCATCAGCTGGCGTGCCGTCCCACCATAGGCACGGGTCAATCCTCCTGCTCCGAGAAGAACTCCCCCAAAATACCGAATAACCACAATAAGTACATCCCAGATCTGACGATATTGCAGAACATCAAGAACCGGTCTTCCGCCGGTGCCCTGGGGCTCGCCATCGTCAGTGGATTTTTCTAATTTTCCTTGATATAACCGATAAGCATAGACATAGTGCCGGGCATTAGGATAGTTTTGACGTATATCTTGAAGTCTTTGCTCCACTTCCTCTATGTTCGACACAGGATAAACGACCCCAATAAAACGGGATTTATCAATGACTTGCTCCCATGTTGAACTATTGAAGACCGTAACATAGCTTTCCACGACAACTACTCCCGTCCTAAAGGCTTTTTGATTGGGTTTTTGTCATGAATTTTTCTACATCGATGATAAAACGCTCATGTGTCCCGGAACCAATGAGCTCTTTTTCGTCGTATGCTTCTATTTGAAAGACCAAACGACGACGATCGATTTCGATTAACTGAGCATCAGCCCATACCTTCATTCCGAGAGGGGTTGCTGCCGTATGTTTAATATTCAGAGACACACCGACACTGCTTTGCCCTTCCGCCAAGTTCAATGCACGCACTGCTGCTTCTTCCATCATAGCTACCAGAGCCGGAGTGGCCAATACGTCTAACGAGCCGCTGCCCATGGTTTTTGCCGTATTGGTTTGATCCACAATTTTCTCTGCTCTTCCCTTTAAACCCATAGTTAACTCTGTCATTTTTATCACCCCGCGAATTTCATCAAGACTATTTTAACATAAAACCATCAAGGAAATTTGGGCTTTCGGCCACTGACAATAGCCACTACTCCCCCGGCCAGATTTTGATAGCGGGTCTCCGTCAAGCCGCAGCGAGCAAAGATCTTGGCCAACTCCTGTTGTTCCGGGAATTCTACTGCAGAATCATGCAGATATTGATAGGCTTTGGCCTTTCCAGCCCAGATCTTTCCCATTAAGGGAACGAGCTTATCAAAATAGAGCCAATACCCCTGCTTAAATCCCGGCATGGTCGGTTTAGCCATATCTAAGGAAACTACCATACAGCCCGGTTTAACCACTCGTACCATCTCCTGGATCCCTTTTTCCAAATCAGGCAGATTGCGCAGCCCCCAGCCCACGGTAGCCCCGTCAAAGGAGTTATCCGCAAAGGGCAGATTCATAGCGTCTCCTTGCCGTAATTCAATGATGGATCGGTAGGGGGAATCCGCTAAATTCTCATCGGCTTTTTTCAGCATATTCTCAGAGAAGTCCAAGCCCGTTACATGTCCCTGCTCTCCCACGGTCATGGCCAGCTCTAAGGAAAGCGGAGCTGTTCCACAGCATATATCGACCATATTCATACCGGGTTTGGCTTCGACTGTCCGCACCGCTTTTTTTCGCCATCCCTTGTCCAGGCCAAAACTCATGAGAGTATTCATCATATCATAGCGTTTGGCAATGGCGTTAAATGTATCTTGTACGTAAGTTGCTTTATCTCTACCGGAAAAATCCATGAGTAAATCCTCGCTTTCATAGCTTTCCATGATCATCCTTCATTAGGATTGTAATGGATTATCTCTAGCTTGTCTACTTTACTCCTCCACGACTTAAAATCTCTTTAAGCCGGCTGTGGGAAACGTTTTGCCCCAGTGCAATGCTTAGGAGCAAACGAACTTTCTCTGTTGACAGATCGCCTGCAAAAAGTGCACCGTGGCGTTGAAGATCTGCTCCGCCGCCGGGATAGCCATATATCGGAGAAGTGCGCCCAAATAAACAGCGTGAAGTAATAACCACAGGTATATTTCCTGCTGTAATCTTCCCAATGGAGGGGACTACCTCCGGAGGGAGATTTCCTCGGCCAAACGCTTCAATGACAACGGCCTCTACCTGTGAATCCACCATACACTCCAGCATTCTTCCATCCATACCTGTATAGCCTTTGCAGATAATAACCTTGGCCAGCTTTCCGGGCAGGTCAAATTTAACAGAGGGCTCAGGTTTGCGGTGCCACAATACCTCGCCATTATCAATACTGCCCAATGAACCCATTTCCCCGGAGCTAAAAGCATCCACATGGCTGGTGTGCAGTTTTCTTACATCCCTGGCAGCATGGATCTCTTCATTGAGGGCGATCAGAACTCCCCGTTCCTTAGCGTGAGGGTCGGTGGCAATTCTCATGGAATTCTGCAAATTGCGGGGGCCATCGGAATCTCTCTCGGAAGCATCTCTTTGGGAGGCAGTGAGAATGACCGGCCGAGTGTCTTTGACTGTAAGATCCAGAAAATAAGCCGTTTCCTCCAATGTATCCGTTCCGTGAGTTATGATTATCCCCTGGCACTCTGGATCCGCAAAGGATTCATTGACTTGATGTGCTAATTGTAGCATCCGCTCAGGATTAAAATTGCAGCTGGCAACATTACTGAATTCTTCTATATCCCAAAAAGCTTCTTCCCGCAGTTCAGGCATACTTTCCAACAGATCATGACCGGTAACCGCCGGTACTGCCTTGCCAAAGGAATCTTTGCGCATAGCAATCGTGCCTCCAGTGGCAATGAGTTTAATCTTATTCATTTCCTTCCCTCATTTCACAATGTGGCCCAGTGGTATTTTACCCCAAACAGTTCAATAGGTGTACATTTTTTACTTATTTTTTTGCTTATTTAATATATTAGAATGGATTTAGAAGAATTTTGCAAATTCTCTTGTGCATAAACTTAATTCCATCTATTATGAAGAGAGAATAGGAACATTATAGGAGGTGGAAAAATGTACGAATTAAAAAACCACACCGAAAATGTGGTGCAGCATGTCCTCAAAGAGTATATGCATAAATTCAAACTACCTTGTGAATGTGAACGTTGTCAAGCCGATATCAAAGCTCTTGCTTTAAACCAATTGCCGAGCAGGTACTATGTTTCCCTGCGGGGAGAAATACTTACTCATCTGGAATCGGATTCCTTACCTGACAAAGCCCGGGTTCTTTCCGCTATTGTTCTGGCCGCCAAGCAAGTGGCGGATACACCTTCCCATTGATCCTGATCCCTTCCTTCAGGCATACTCTAGACACTACATACTATAGCCAATACAATAACCAGGAGTTGAATGATCAGCGCAGTGATTTTGAAAGGTGAGTCGGCCGTAAACTGAACCTGGATTGGCACACTATTTAAATCCTCCATATCAACTCTCCTTTAAAAATTTTGTTATATATTCTTCCCTACCTAAAGCTGTATGAAAATCTATCTAACCTATTATTATTCTATTCCGAGATACCCTGTGAAAATCTTATTTGAACCAAAGTGAGGTATCCTTTTTTGCTTGACCCACAAATTCTTAGACAGTTTAGTTTGTTTTCCTCCCTTTCCGATGAGGATTTGATTCCTCTACTGTCTCAATTCCGAACCCGCAAATATAGAAAAGGCCAAATCCTTTTTATTGAAGGAGAAATTGGCTCTCAAGTCTATTTTATCTTAAATGGCCAAGTCAAGCTCAGCAAAACCTTACCTAATGGAGATGAACAAATTCTTGATTGGTGCGGTCCTAATGACACTCTTGCCGAGATTCTCTTATTGGAGCCAGGGTCCTATCCAGCCACAGCGGAAGTACTTAAAGAAAGCACGCTCCTCGTGCTTTCCAATCAGGGGATGGTTAAAATTCTCGAGAATCACCCTCGTCTGGCCGTTGCCCTTATTCGTAAGCTTAATATGCGTTTACGCATGAATCAAGAGTTTATCCGGATATTAACCAGTCGGTCCACTGCGGGGATTTTGGCTATGTTGTTGCTCAGACTGGCTAAGCCGGCCTTATCACCGGGAGAGCCTATCTACTACGATGCCACATTAACCAATAAGGACTTAGCCAGTATGATTGGCACTTCACGTGAGCTGGTCAACCGTGCCCTCAATCAGTGGAAAAAATCGGGGATCCTCCGCCTCAATGGGGAGCGAATGGAAATCCTTCGCCCTCATGAATTAGCGGACTGGCCATGAGGAAAGGGCTCGAGGACTTGTGACTTTTTCCAGCTCAAAGGAGTGAAGACCATTCCAAATATCATCCCAAGATAATTCGGGATTGCGCCGCCAAAATATCATGGCGGCTCTTGCTTTTTCTATACTGCTTTCCTGGGGAATTAAACGGAGAAAACTTTTTCCTCCCCAGGCTTTCACCCATTCTCCATAACAATGTTGAAATTCGGGGGGATGCTTCTTTAGATGCTTAATGGTAAAAAAGGAGGCAATACCGATGAGAATGGCATCCTCATTTCCCCGTTGAAAGGATTGACCATCTAAATCCTGGCCCGCCAAAATAAGCAGACTGTTAAGGAAGTGAACCCGTACCACTTGCCGCAGAACCTCCGGGCTTAGTTTGAGTATCTCGGCAAGTCTTCCAAGAGTCCTCAAGAAGATTTTCACACTAGGATCCGTATAAGATAGTGTGGCAAAGGCTGATAGCGGAAGAGGAAACAAATCCTCTAAGCTGGATTCTGCCAATTTGGATATCAATTCATTTTCCAATTGAGAGACTCTGTGGTCCTGGTGTTGAATCTTTTCCGATGTTTCCCGCAAAAAAGATTCTGCTTCTTTAGGCTGTTCAGGCAGTTCTTCCAACCATTCCCTTAAGCGGGCGCGACGGGGCATAAGTATCTCCAGCAGGTTTGCCGTCTCCTGATGGAGGTTTTTAAATCCTTTTTTAATGTCCTCGGGATCACGATAAAGACCCCGCATGAGTACTTCAGCCCCATGGGGTACCTCCATTGTTTCCTCAAAACGAATCACTGCCTCACCATTTCTTTCCGGAAAGCGAAGCCCCATAGCTTGTTCGGCCTCTAGGCGCAATGACATTCAGACTCCCCCTCTGGCCAGTTCTTGTTTCATCATATGGGCTTATACCCTTCCTCATACCATTTTTTGTACGAAATCCTGCTATAATTTGACCCTGGAATACGGGTTTGTTAAAATGAGAAAAACCCTGGAAGAAATGAGTTGATTTTCGTGTCTGACCGCAGTTATCACGGCTTAGTATTAGATCCATTTCAGGAAGAAGCCTTAGATGCTATTGACGAGGGGCAATCCGTCATTGTCGCCGCTCCCACTGGTACAGGAAAGACCCTTGTGGCCGATTATCTTGTAGAAAAAGTCATGACCGAAGGACGTCGGATTATTTATACTGCTCCCATTAAAGCTTTGAGCAACCAAAAGTTTAAAGACTATAAGAAGCTCTTTGGTATTGATCGGGTCGGTATCTTAACAGGGGATGTTGTGCTGAACTCCGAAGCTCCCCTAATCATTATGACCACCGAGATTTTCCGCAATCAAGTGATAACCAACGATCCCGCTTTAGAATCGGTGTCCTACATCATCTTTGATGAGATTCATTGGCTTAACGATGAAGAGCGGGGCACAGTCTGGGAGGAATCCATTATCTTGGCTCCTCCCCATATGAAATTATTAGGCCTCAGTGCCACCATCGCCAATGCCCAGCAATTGGTGGATTGGATCGGAACCATACGTCAGGAAGATGTGGCATTAATCCAGGAAAACCGTCGTATCGTGCCTTTAGAGTACTATTATTTTTCCAGGGATACCGGTCTGGTCAACTACGAAAAGCTCTGGAAATATTATCGCCAACGGATCCAATCCACTCAATCTACAGAGGGCAGTTTGTTTACTCCCACGAATCACCTGGATTTAATCAAGGTGATACAAAAACAATACCTTCCTGCCCTTTATTTTGTTTTCAGCCGCAAACAATGTGCTGATAAGGCTTCTGAACTGGCCTTAATCACCAATTACTTAAACCCCCAGGAAAAAAAACAAGTAGAGGATGCTTTCCTGGAGCATTTCGGAGAAGAAAGTGAATGGTCCCCCTCCACCAAACTTCTGCGACGGTTAGCCGTCAAAGGGATTGCCTTTCACCATGCGGGACTGCTGCCCTCACAAAAAGTATTAGTGGAGGAGCTTTTCCTCAAACGCTTAATTCATGTTCTTTACTGCACCGAAACCTTCAGCGTTGGCATCAACTATCCGGTTCGCTCCGTCTGCTTTGATACACTGAATAAATTTGACGGTCGGAACTTTCGTCCCCTGGCTAATCATGAATTCTTCCAAATGTCCGGACGCGCCGGACGCCGGGGATTGGATGAACGGGGCTATTCCTTTGCTTTGGTCGATCTGAATTACATGGAAAAGAGTCCGCCGCCGCGATTTAACATCAATCGTCTGGAACCTCTTACCAGCCAATTTAAATTGAGCTATAACACGGTCCTCAATCTTCAGGCCACCCTTTCCTATGAGCAAATCCAGATTTACTTTCAGAAGAGCTTTGCCGCCCATAGCAATCTGCAAACCCACGGTCATTTAATTGCCGAACTGGCTCAGCTGGAAGAACAATTTAACGGGAAAGGAGAGCATGTCTGCCAGCACATGGACTCTTTTGCCTGCCCCGTGAAGTATCTGCCGAAAAAGAAAGAGCTTGATCGCCTCAAACGGGCTTACCAAGCCTTAGGACCTCGCCGCCAAAATCGGGTCTACGGCCGGGAAATGGCTCGCAAAATCAAATACTGGGAAAAACTCTTGGCTACAACCCCGCAAAAATGTCCCAACGCCAAGCTGGCTCTTTGCGAGGAGGAAAGCAAACAGCGGAGAAAACTGCAGCAAAACATGATTGAAATTCGTAAAGAGTTGAAAACTTTGCCGGACCAGGACTTCTTCTTCAATGAATTTCAGTTTAAAAAGAATCAATTGATCCAAATGGGGTATATACGGGAGGGCGAGCTGCTTCCCCGTGGCGAATGTGCCCGTCATATTTATGTTCAGGAATTATTGGTCACTGAGCTGATTTTTTCTGGTATTTTGGATACCTTGGACGATGACCAATTGAACGGCTTATTATCGGCCATTGATTTTGAGGCGCGGAAGAACGATTATTTTCAAAGGCTCCCCGTATTGGATTGGGCTCCGCTGCAAGATTTAGTTCGTTATATTCAAAGTGTCTGCGGCCCGGAATCCGTCCGCTATGATCCTCGGGTAGCGGTCATCGTCTATTCTTGGAGTCAAGGGCTTTCCTTTGCAGAAGTTCAGCGCTTGTCCAATCTGGATGAAGGGGATATTATCTCGGTCATTCGCCGCACCATCGACCTTCTTCGTCAGATGAGAGATGCGGTTAAGGAACCTGCTTTACTTCAGCGCTTGAAGCTTTGCATGGATAAGCTGGATCGGGATGAAGCTGCCGTCCTTGCTTTGTAAAATGCATAATAATGCCAGGAAAAGCTCATAATTGGTTTGAGGTGATAAATTTGAGAGATCAATTCTATCTTAGACCCGAACCAGAACCCCCGCAAAATCGTCAAAATGCTGACCTTGACTCTGCAGCCGATGCTCAACCTGAGATGACTTCTGATGTAAACGCAGGTCAGGATACCCCGGCACTCAGCTATCCTATGACCATGCCCGGTCCTGAAAGACATCCTGGCGATACTGCAGAACCAAGCTCCAATGAGGCTAAAGCAACGGATAATGGCGAATTTGAGCCGGTACAGACCGACATGGATATGTCCGTATACCAAAACGACGAAGAACCTGGATCTAACTATGAACTCCCTTCCGATACAATCAGTTAACTCGCTTTAGCACTTAAGGAAAACTCGTTTTTATAATTTCATCGATGCTCTTTGATTTAAGAGGCCCTTCTGATCTGATAAAACAGATTAGAAAGGGCCTCTTAAATGCGCATTCCCAACACCTCAAAGGAATATCTAAATCCTGTAAATTGTAAATAATCCCCTGATTGATGCTTTAAGCCGCCCGTAGTATAATATTTTTAAACAGACATTATACACTTTAAAACCATACCATGAGCGACGCTTAATGCGGTTTCAGGCTTAAACTTTGGCATGTCATCATACTATTCTATTTATTTGATGGAGGAATGGCGAATGAGTATTCTGGCGAGATTTAAAGAGATTATGTCAAGCAATATCAACGCCCTGCTTGATAAAGTGGAAGATCCGGAAAAGATGATTGATCAGTGTCTACGGAACCTGAACAGCGATCTGGGCAAGGTCAAATCGGAAACCGCCACCATTATGGCGGAGGAACAGCGCGCTAAAAGAGAACTGGATGAATGCACTGAAGACATTGCAAAAATGCAGTCTTATGCTGTCAAGGCGTTGGAAGCGAACAACGAAGTGGATGCAAAAAAGTTTCTGGAGCATAAGGCCTCTTTGAATTCCAAGCTGGCCGGGCTGCAGGAAACGTACAATCTTGCTCAGGCAAACGCTGCCCACATGCGGGAAATGCATGATAAGCTGGTTTCGGATATCGGTGAGCTTGAGTCCCGAAGAGATATGATTAAGGGCAAGCTGGCCGCCGCGAAGACCCAGGACCGCATGAACAAAATGATGTCCTCGGTCTCGGATGCCAACGCTTCAATCGCCGGCTTTGAGCGGTATGAGGCACTGGCGGACAAGGCCCTGGATAAGGCCAAAGCCATGGCTGAGCTGAACAAGTCATCGCAGTCTTCCATTAAGGATCTGGCGGCAAAATATGATGCACAGCCTGATGCCAGCATTGATGATGAGCTTGCTGCATTAAAAGCCAGCTTAAATAAGTAATTATGGGAAGAAGCTGCCTTAGAAGAAATCATCCAAGGCGGCTTCTTTTTGTTCGTGGCCAAAAGACTTGAGCTATGTTTTGTGGAAAGACAGGGAGCTGAAAGGAGCAGACGCACTTATGGTCGTACATTATAAATGCCCGAATTGCGGAGCCGATATGGCATTTGACAGTACAAGCGGTATGCTGCATTGTGACAGCTGCGGCACAAACCAGAGCATCGAAGATATACCAAAGCAGGGAGATGCTCAAAACCAAGGAGCTGCATCCTCCAGAGGACACACCCCTTGGAACGAGGACGAAGTCAATCAATACCACTGCCAGAATTGCGGCGCAGTGCTGATGACCGACAAAGATACTGTAGCAACTTCGTGCAGCTTTTGCGGTGCGGCAGTTGTTTTGAATGACCGCCTTAAAGGCAGTCTTGCCCCCGCAAAGGTCATTCCCTTTTCGATCGGCCGCCAGCAGGCCCAGGAGGCCTTTAAAAAATGGTGCCGAAAGGGTTTGCTCACGCCCAAGGAGCTGATGTCTGCCAACCGCATCAAGAGCATCACCGGCATCTATGTGCCCTTCTGGCTGTATGATCTCAATGGTTGGGGGGAAGCCACGGCGGAATGCACCAAGGTGAGGGTTTACTCGGACGCTGACTATACCTACACGGAAACCAGCTTTTTTCATGTGCACCGCGCTGTTGACCTGAATTATAGTCAAGTACCTGTGGATGCCTCGCAGAAAATGGACGATGCTCTGATGGATAAGCTGGAACCCTATGATTATGGTAACTTAAAGGATTTCAGGATGCCCTATCTAGCCGGTTTTCTCGCTGAAAAGTATGACTATGACAACCGGGATCTGTTCCCCCGGGTGCGCACCAGAGTGGAGCGCTATGTTTCCGATTATATCAGCTCCACGATTAGCGGTTATACCACCACCAACTTTATCAGCAAGAATATCAACATTAATGAAAAAAAGGCCGATTACACCCTTTTCCCCGTGTGGATGGTTCGGTATGACTATGGACAAAAGGAATATGTCTTTGCCATGAACGGCCAGACCGGCAAAATCGTCGGTAAGCCCCCCCTCAGTCCGGGAAAAATTGCAGCATGGTTCGCCGGCATCAGCACAGCATCCTTTGTCATCATAAAAATCATTGCCATGTTGATGGAAGGAGGGGTTTTATAATGGGAAAAAGAGCGGTAAAGCTTGCTCTACTTTTGGTCATCATGCTGTATGCCGTCTGTCCGACCGGCGTGACGGCAGCCTTGCAGGAGCAAAGGGTTTTTGATAGCGCACAGCTTTTCACTGAAGATGAGCGCGCATCGCTGGAGGAAACCAGCAAGCAATACGGTTCGGAAAGCGACATCGATATTGTCATTGTGACAACGAATGATCTGGGCGAAAAAACCCCGCAGCTCTATCTGGAGGAGTTCTATGATGCCAACGGGGCCGATGAGAACGGCGTGTACCGTTCGGCGGCGCTGCTGCTGCTCAATATGACACCCGGTGCGCGCAGTGTGGAAATTCAAGGCTATGGCAGGTTGCAAACCTATCTGAACAATCAACGGATCGAATCTATCTTGGATGACATTACGCCGCTGCTTGCTGACGGAAATTACTATGACGCCATGCTCGGATATATTGAACAGGCTGCTTCTTATATGCAGCAGGAGGTCCAAGGTTCCCCCGGCGTAAACCCTGGCGGCTCTACCCACTATGACCCGCCCAGGAGCGAAGGTACCGGATATACTGAACAGGAGGACTCGATCTTCTTCAATACCCTTTTCCAGCTTAGCCTGGCGGTGGTGATCGGTGCTGCAGTGGTGAGCATAATGGCTGCCCGCTCCGGCGGCAGGGTCACGACCAACAATCGCACCTATCTTGACCCTGCACATTCCCGTCTTCTCGCGCACAGTGACCAGTATATCCGAACCTCCGTTACCAAAGTAAGACGGCCGAAAAAGGACGAGCACAATAACAACAGCGGCTTTGGTGGTGGCGGAGGCGGCTTCGGCGGCGGAGGGATCTCTCCGGGAGGTCATTCCCACAGCGGCGGCGGTCGAAGCTTCTAACATTGAATTAAAGGCACGATTTTAGAATAGAAAGGATGCAAAATAAATGGGATTTTTTTCCGGACAGTTTTCCAATGTTGTGGAGTGGGAAGAATTTCGCGAGGACATGATCTTCTGGAAATGGCACAACCGCGAAATCAAAAGAGGCAGTAAGCTGATTATTCGCCCGGGACAGGACGCTATTTTCCTTTTTAACGGCAGGATAGAAGGCATTTTTAAGGACGAAGGAGATTATGACATCGAGTCCCAGATTGTCCCGTTTTTGTCCACCCTCAAGGGATTTAAATTCGGGTTCAATTCGGGGATGCGCGCAGAGGTTCTGTTTGTCAATACCAAGGAATTCACGGTAAAATGGGGTACCAAAAGTGCCATCAACATTCCGGTGCCGCAGCTTCCCGGTGGCATGCCCATCCGCGCTAACGGAACGTTCACTTTCAAGGTCAATGATTATGTTAAATTGATTGATAAAATTGCAGGCGTAAAGGATTCGTTTCTGGTCGAGGATGTCAAGCTTCGCATCATGGCGATGCTTGACCAGCTTCTGATGAAATGGATTGTCAAGGAAGGCAAGGATATGTTCAATCTACAGTCCAACTCCTTCGCTATTGCCAACTGCCTGAAAACTGATCTGGATATGCAGATTTATGATATGGGCATCACGGTAACCGAGTTTACCATCATGAGCTTTACCTATCCGGAAGAAATTCAGCAGATGATTGCAAAAACCGCATCCCATACCATGATTGGTGATATGGGACGCTATCAGCAGGTGTCCGTGCTGGACGGAATTTCCGGCGGGAGAGGACAAGGCGGCAGCGCCGCATCCGATATGACCGGCATGGTTATCGGGATGCAGATGGCCAATGAAATGATGCGGGATATGAGCAATCCCAAGCAGGAACAGGTACAAGAGAAGGACAGCTCCGCGCCGAAGAGTGGCAGCGAACCCGGTTTAAAAAAGCCGAACTTCTGCCCGAACTGCGGACAAAAGACCGAGGGCGCTAACTTTTGCTCCAACTGCGGTCAGAAGTTGGTCTGATACGGTTCGGTGATAAAATTAACGCAAAAAGCCTGTCACATATGACAGGCTTTTTTGGCATATCGGGCTCCCATGGAGCTTAAGTTACAACACGCATGAATGAAAAATGTTGCTTGGGTCAGGTAGCTTTACGCACAACGCTCACTCAGTAGCTCCAGGGCTGGTCAACTTGCTTTCTTAACAGCTACGCCAAACCTCTGGGTAATACCTGATGTAAACCGGCGGCTCCGCTACGTTAAGAAAGCTTCCTTGACCCGACCGCCCCTCCGCTAAACTCATTCGCTTTTGTGCGCAAAGCTACGCTTACAAGTCCTTTTAGCTTAAACATCCTGAAAAGATACTGGAACAGACACTTGAAAAACCACCCAAGGATTTTCCTTTAAGGCAGAGAACGGATTCTAAGCGAGCAGGTAAGCAATCTTCGCAAAAAGACTGCAGCGGAGTCGGG
>NZ_KB913023.1:2543509-2619208 GCF_000384015.1 Desulfitobacterium sp. PCE1
GGTTTCGCCCAAGCCGCCACGCCACAGAGATTACTTAGCGGCTCAGGTGCACCCGACGCAGCGGAGGTCTTGAGCGATTAGATTGCTCCGCGCAGCTTATGGAGTGAACGCCGAAAGCAAAATCCTGGAGAATTAGCTCACAGATCTTTTTCAGGGTAGCCGCTCATGCCGCTGTCACTGCACCAGCAAAGATGAAAAGTGTGTCCGGGTCAGGTGATTCTGGTATGTATTATCCTTCGTATACTTCAAACTGATCTTTGCCTACGCCGCAGGTGGGGCATACCCAATCTTCCGGGATATCCTCAAAAGCTGTACCAGGCGCTACTCCGGAATCCGGATCTCCTACTTCAGGATCATAGACATACTGACAGATGCTGCATACATACTTTTTCATCATAATTCCTCCCTTTCATCGTTTCGTTAGATTCAACTTTTGATTTTTATCCTCTGAGAGGATAAGTCAACTTAACTCCATCTGGAGTAAGTTTCCTTTATATTATGTCCATTACCTTTTTCACCATTCCGATAATAAGGAAGGCTAGATTGAATTTCCATAAAATGAAATCCCGTACCGGTTCCACATGTACTTGCGGAAAGTCTCGGCACATTGGCAAGGAGACTCATGCTCGCAAAAACCAACTTCCAGCTTTCCTAACAGATGATGATAGAGGATATGAACATTTATATAAACATGCTGGGATACCTTGCGCGCTTTAAGATATTGCCTGAAAGTCAGGACAAATCCCGCCAACAGCAAGCTATTGATCAAGAATGAGAGCTCCGGATATTTGGGAAACATCATACCCCAAAGACTGAGAAAACCAAACAAAATAACGGCCATCAGGGAGGCGATTTCCCGATGCCTTAACCTCTGCAATTCACTATGTCTTCTTAAAAACTCTTTAAGGACCCCTCGGATATGTATAGGCACGCTATTTGATTCTGCAGTATTCAAAACCTTTGATGGCACTTGCTGAACAAATACTCCCATTCCAGCTCCCTCTCTCTAACTAGAGACTTCCTTCCCGGATCTTTTGGGTCAAATCAGAAAGTTCCCCTTTATAGGTTGTATCAATCTCCACAGGATCGCCCACATAAAATGTCTTCATCCCAATCTCTTGAGCAACCAAATCCTCTACCGGATGATTGCCAACCATGATACATTCACTTGGCTGCAAACGGAGATTCTGAGCCAATTCGGCATAGAAACCGGTGTGAGGCTTACAGTAATGAAAAGATTCCATGGATGGAATGAGGTCAAAGGTTTGAGGAGATAACTCAGCCCAACGAATCCGCTCTTCTATGGCTATGAGCGGCATAACCGGATTAGCCGCAATGGCTACCGCATACCCTTTTTCTAAAGCAGCTTCTACAGCTTCTTTGCCATAGGGATTTAACTTGACTAAACAACGCAAGGCCGGAAAGTCGGTGGTGTAGAATGCTTCAAAGATAGGCCATAATGTATTATAAGTCAACCCAGTCGCTTTCGTAAAATCAGCAAAAAAAACTTGAAGATTGGTTTTTCCCTCCAGAGGTTGTTTAATCATTACCTCAGTAGACTTGCTGACTTGTTTGGCAAATTTATCAGGGGAAATATAGTGTTTAAATCGTGGAGCCAAAAGTCCTATGTAGTTTTTCATGAATTCTTCCTGATCCATTAAGGTCAGAGTTCCATCTAAATCAAAGAGAATGGCTTTTATCATAGTTCCTCCCAGAGCCCTGTTTATCGATTAGTTCTATTTTACCACAAAATCTGCATTTCTAGGAAATATTAACTTATTAATTTAAGGGAAGCACGCTATGAGAGCAGTGCTTCCCTCTTATCTCCAAAATTACTTTTTGTTTTGGCGTTTTTCTAAGAGCAACTCGGCGGTGTGCTTCACCTTAACTTTGAGGTCCGTTTGATCCAATCCGCCGTTAATCTGCATTAAGCATCCCGGGCAATCCACAGCGACAACATCCGCCCCGGTCGCTTCAATATTGCGAAGCTTTCTTTCCAGAATCGGTCCGGACATCTCCGGGAATTTAATGGAATAGGAGCCTGCAAATCCACAACAACGATCCGACTCATTCATCTCTGTCAGCTCAACGCCTTTGATATTGGAGAGGATATTCCGGGGTTCCTGAATGACACCCATTTTCCGTCTTAAGTGACAGGAGTCATGATAAGTCACCTTTAAAGGTACTCCGTCTCCCCCTTCCTCAAGGCCGCCTAAGACTGTCAGAAGCTTGGAGAAGTCCATGGATTTCTTACTAAGTTCTTCAGCACGTTTGAGCATTGCCGGATCGTCGGCAAGAAGTTCTTTGAAACTGTCAATCAAGGCATGAGTACAGGTGGGGCAAGCAGAAACCACATAATCCACCTTTTCCGCATCCATGGCCTCGATGTTCATAATCGCCGATTTGCGGGCATTTTGACGATCGCCCATGTAAGACGCGGGAGCCCCACAACAGGACTGGCCTTCAGGGAAGGTTACTTTATACCCTTTTTCATTGAGAACCTTTACGACCCCTTCACCAATTTTGGGATAGACAAAGTCCACAAGACAACCGCCAAAAAAGGCAATGGTGCCTTTAGGATTCTTAACATCTTGGTTCATCTTCTTGATAACATCTCTAAAAGGAACATCCACAATTGTTGGCAAGCTTCTCTTCTCAGTCAGTCCTGACAAGAAGAAGGGTAAATGACGAATGGTGGGCTGACCTTTAGAAAAGGGCAGCTGGGCTTTGGAAGCCACTCTCAATAAAGAATGGAAGAGGCGTCGGTTAGAGACCACATCCAGAATGAATTTCTGAGTCATGGGCAAGCCCTTTTTATCACCGACTCGATTCCGGATCTCCAGGATCATTCCCGGGATATCCAGTTTACCGGCACATACTTCAGTACACTTACCACATTGAAGACAAAGGTTTTGCGGATTTTCGGCATCCTTTTCCGAGTTCAGGAACGCAGTGAGAATGGTGCCGATGCCCCCGGTATAAATATGGCCGTAGACATGCCCGCCCACCAGTTGGAAAGCAGGGCAAACATTTAAGCAGGCAGCGCAGCGGATACACTGGAAAACCTGCTTGAACTGCTCATCAGCATACATTTTCCGGCGTCCATTATCCATCAGAATAATATGAAATTCTTTATCCTCAAGGGAACCATCGGGATAATAAGTGGGATTAGGGCCTGTAATCATGGTTACGTAGCTGGTAATTTGCTGGGCTGTGCCATTCCGGGGCAGGGTCTGCAGGATATACCCCGCATCTTCAAATTTGGGGACAAATTTCTCTATCCCTACCAGAAAAACATGGACACGGGGCCAGGTAGATGTCAAGCGGGCATTTCCCTCATTGGTCATCATCATCAGGGTTCCTGTTTCGGCCACCGCGATATTAGCTCCCGATATTCCCATATCGGCCTCGACGAATTTCTTGCGCATTTCCTGCCGGGCAGTCTTCACCAATTTGGTGATGACCGGATCACTGGTATAGCTCAGATTATTATTGAAGGTGTCTGCCACCTGCTCTTTGGTCATGTGGATAGCAGGCATAACCATGTGGGAAGGTCTCTGCCCTGCTAACTGGACGATCCATTCCCCCAAATCCGTCTCTTGAACATCAAAGCCTTCCTTGAGCAGAGCCGCATTGAGATGGATTTCTTCCGAAGCCATGGATTTGGATTTCACAATATTTTTGACCTTTTGCTGTTTGGCCAATTCAATAATATACTTTTTGGCATCCTCACCTGTTTCGGCATGAAACACCTTTGCTCCCCGGGAGGTAGCCGCTTTCTCAAACTGCTCAATCATCTCATCCAGATGATTGGCAGCATAGCCTTTGGCTTCTACGACTTTTTCACGGAGAGTATCAAAATCATACCCTTGATAAGCCTGCTCCCGGTTTTTGCCATAGACATCCCCGAAACGGCCTAAAGCTCCTCTAAGGATATCATTATCTAAAGCATTCTCGATCTCTTGTTTAAAACGCGCATCAGCCATTGCTTACACCCTCCCCTGCCTCTTCATCAATAAATATTGCGATCAATTGCTCAGGACCGTGAACTCCGATGGTCAGGACCCGTTCAATATCTGAAGTCCGGCTGGGACCTGTGATAAAACCAACAAATCCTGGAATTCTGGGCTCCTTATGAACTGTAGCTAAGGCAGTCATAATATCAGGCAACAAGGTAGAGGTCTGAACCAAGGCGATATGTATTGGAGTAAATGAGGAGCAAAGCCGTTCATTCACATCCTCTGCATATTGGACTAATGTCCCTAGTTCAGCAATAGCCCATTTCATCTCGGTTATCCCTGCACCGACAGTAGGAGTAACTTCCGGATAACGCTCTGTATATACAGTTATCCCTCGATCGGAAAGCTTCTCAGGCAGGCTCATTGCTTTAGCTATGGGGGAATTTACCATGGCTACGCTTTCAATTTCTTTTTCTTTCACTATCTGGGCAATTAATTCTTCAGCATCTTTGAGCGTTTTTGCACGATAACACTCGCCAGACACAGCTTGGAGCTTAGTCTGAAAACGCTCATATAAAAAATTCATGTCTCCCATCAGGCACACCCCTTCTTCTTTCTCTCTCTAAAAACTTGGGCCCACATCTACTAATATTATTTGGTCAGGCCACCATGCCAATATGTTACTGCAAAATACAGAAAATTTCAATGTCTTTTTAAAATTTATTATTTAAACCCGAATTAAATTTGTATATAGAAAAGCAGAAAGAGATGGTATGGACCCATCTCTTCCTGCTCAAAGGTTTTTAGATTATAGTGGTTTATGGGAAAATAAGAAATTTAATTTTTATTTATATTGGTTTGCTAATCTCTTTTTGAGATTTTCAGCTACTTCTTGAGGATCCATGGGACGTCTGGCAATACCGGAATCCATTGCCGCTTTAGCGACTGCCGCAGCTACTGCAGGAGCAACCTCAGGATTGAAGGTGCTGGGAATGATGTAGTCTGCACTAAGTTCTTCATCTTTTACGATGTCGGCAATGGCATAAGCAGCTGCAACTTTCATGGCATCATTAATATCGGTTGCCCGAACATCAATAGCTCCGCGGAACATTCCCGGGAAGGCCAGAACGTTGTTGATTTGATTGATGACATCAGAACGTCCGGTGGAAATTACTTTGGCGCCGGCTGCAAAGGCTCTCTCAATAGGCCAGATTTCCGGTATTGGATTAGCCTGGCAGAAGACGATGGGATCTTTAGCCATGGAACGAATCATATCTTCATTGAGGACATTAGCTGCAGAGATTCCGATAAAAGCATCTGCTCCTACTAAAGCACCGGCAAGATCTCCGCTGTATTTCTCTGGGTTGGTTGCTTTGGCAATCTCTTCTTTCCAACGGTTCATACCTTCAGCACGACCCTCGTAAATAGCACCTTTTGTATCGCACATGATAACATTTTTCAGGCCCATGCTCATAAGAAGCTTGATGATAGCAATGCCGGCTGCACCTGCACCATTGGCGACAACTTTAATGTCTTCGATTTTCTTGCCAACAACTTTTAAAGCATTGATCAAGCCGGCTAAGGTTACTACAGCGGTTCCGTGTTGATCATCGTGAAAGATCGGGCCTTTGAAGATTCCGCGGGTTTTAAGTTTTTCTTCGATATCAAAGCACTCTGGAGCTTTGATATCTTCCAAGTTTACGCCACCGAAGGTGGGTGCGGTTAATTCAACGATCTCAACAATTTTATCTACATCTGTAGTGTTTACGCAAAGAGGAAATGCGTCAACATCTCCAAACGCTTTGAAGAGAAGTGATTTTCCTTCCATAACAGGCATGGATGCCGCGGCACCCAGATTGCCAAGGCCTAATATAGCCGTTCCATTAGAAACAATGCTGACATAGTTGGCATGATTGGTGTAGATATCAAGATTTTCTAGATTTTCGGCAATTTCCTTGACAGGCTCTGCCACTCCTGGAGAGTAGGCAAGTGTAAGGTCATCCCGGTCTTTGGCTGGGACAGTAACACGTACTTCAAGTTTACCCGGTTGCACTTTGTGGAATTCTAAAGCCTCTTCACGTAAGTTTTTAATACGACTCATTTAGACATCCCCTCTCATTTTCGATTAAAGGATAGTATATGTTTTGCCTGAAAATCAATTTAAATGCATAACCTTAGGACACAAAATGAAACGTTGTTTCGAAGTTCTTCAATAGTGGCGGCGCTTCTGAAGAAGCGACCTGCCACTATTGAGTTTATGCATGAAGTACGATGTTCATGACCGCTTATTTGCCGGCATTTTTAGCATCAATTTCAGCTTGAGACGCTAAGATATCCTTTGCATTAAGATAAACAGGGGTGTCTACCATTTTTCCATTTAAGGAAACGGCAGCTTTACCTTTGGCCAGACCTTCTTCTTCAAAGACCTTAACTACATCTTGAGCCCATTTAACATCAGCAGGATCTGGAGCATACAGTCTGTTGGAAGGTTCAACTTGTCCTGGGTGAATGATCATGCGACCTTCATAGCCCATTTGTTTACCTTCGGCAACGTTCTTTTCAAAGGCAGGGATATTGGCGTAATCAACGAAAGGAGCGTCGATAGCAACGATTCCGGCAGCACGGCATGCTACTCCGACTTTTGAACGGCCATATTGTTGCTCAACCGCTTCATTTGTTATTTTAACACGCATGTCACGGCAATAGTCAACAGCACCAAAGATAGCATTGACATTGCGCTTGCTGGCTAAGCAGCATTCTTCAGCGTTAGCAATACCTTTAGCAGTTTCAAGAAGCATGGAAATTTTTACAGTTCCAACAGGAATTCCGCGACGCATTTCCAACTCTTCCAGTTTCCACTCCAGGCGTTGTACGTCGGCTGCACAACCGGTTTTAGCTAAGGTAACGCCATGGAGGCCAGGCCATACAATAGCTTCTAAGTCATCATTAGTTAAGCCGGTTTCCCAGTTATTGAGACGAACAAATACTTGGGCGCCACCAGTGGCACCATATTCTAAATTTTCTCTTACGATCTGACGAGCTGCTTCTTTTTCCGCAGGTGGTACAGCATCTTCTAAATCGAAGGTAATGATGTCGGCAGGAATTTCAGGTGCTTTAGCCACCATTTTAGGATTGTTTCCGGGAATGTACATAACGGATCTCATAACAGCCATGGTAGATATACCCCCTAATAATTTAATAATATTTCTAAGAGCATTTGCCCCTAGTTGCGAAGTTAATCAATGGATTGTCATCAGTTATTCGATGGCTGACCGCCACTAAATTATGATGCCACTTAGTGGCGCTAAGTCATCGAATAACCTACCTTGGTTTTCTATTTCGGTATAGATGGGGATATCCCATCTATACCGAAATAGTTTTAAGCTTATAAGCTAACCTTATTTACCTAATTTTTCTTTTAGGATCAAGGGAATATCTGTCGGTCTTTCAGCTACAAATCCACCGGCTTGGGTGATTGCTTCCATCTTGCTCTTTGCAGAACCGCGGCCACGCTCAACGATATTAGAAGCATGGGAGAAGCGTTGACCTTCCGGAGCCCAGGCACCGGCTACATAGATTACAAAAGGCTTGGTGAATTTACCGGCTGCGATAACTTCAGCACATTCTTCTTCCTGGGATCCACCGATTTCTGCGTAAACCGCTACGCCATGGGTATCAGGGTCTTCTTCAAAGAAGGGCAAGAGATCAGCCATGGAGGTACCAAGAACAGGCTCTGTTCCGGTGTGAATGACAGTACTGACGCCAAAGCCACCTTCTCTAAGCACCCAGGGAATAGTTCCTGATTGCCCGCCGCTGCGTGAAAATACACCGATGTGACCTTTTTGGAAGAATTTATTAGCCCACTCCACGTTGCCGCCAAGCCATCCGACTACGGCTTCTCCCGGAGTGAGAATACCAATGGAACCCGGTCCAATCAATCTTGAACCTTTAGCCTTTGCATAAGCGATCATTTCCATAATGTCATGAATAGGAGTGCCTTCTACGCAGGGAATAATATTCTTAACCCCAGCGTCGGCAGCTTCCATAACAGCTGTTTTCAAAGCACTTCCCGGTACGAAAATTACACTGAAGTCGATATCACCCTGTTCGCGGACAATTTCCTTAACAGTATTAAATACCGGAACACTGTGAACTTCTTGTCCTGATTTTCCGGGACTTGTTCCACCGATCAGATTCGTACCATAGTCTTTCATATACTTTGTCCGCACCGAACCTTCCCGTCCGGTAATTCCTTGGACAATCACTTTGGTCTCATTATTGATCAAAATGCCCATCTTTATCCCTCATTTAAACAAATTGCTAGTTTACCTAGGGTAACTTTTCTGTAGAGTTTGTCGTGCAAATCGTTCCTTCAATTAGGCACGTTTTGCAATATATTCGTCCAAACCGGTTACAGGAACTTCAATCGTAATTGCATTATTGCCGCGGAATTTACAAGCAAATTCACAGGCCAGACATTCCGTACCAAGACGAAGAACTTCTTCCTCAGTACGATGAGCTACTGAAGCTTTGCCTTGATCGTCTATTCCAAGCAACCCTCTCGCATACTTTTTGCAGGCGTCTGCACATGCTTTTGTTTGGCATGTATCACACTTGCTGGTATCGATTGTGATTTTGCAACTTTTTTCAGCGAATTCCAGCACGTTATTTCCCTACTTTCCTTGAGCTTCTTTCTCAGCCCGATAGTCTTTGCTCAGGGCTAAGAGTCTTTCACCAATGAACTTCGTATCGGTTACATATTCTTTTCCATAAATCTCAATTCTTTTTCCCGGTCCGTCACTGGTCATAAGATCAGCCAGGCCCGTTCTAAGAATTTCCAGAGATTCATCTTCCCGGTTACCACAAAGCAGGAGAACACAAGGCAGTCCTGGTTTTTGGGTCGGAAGGATTTCACGAAGAACTTTGACTATGGCATGAGCATGATGCCATTGTTCTTGGTTGGCCATCATGAAGCCCCCAAGGAGATATCCGTCAATATTGGGTTGAGAAAGTACCGATTTGGCAACACGATAGATTTTGGAGGCTACAGGGTTACCACTGGTGTCAGCATAGTTGGCCGGCTTCAGACCCACTTGATTGAGGGCGTCCAAGCCCATCATGGCAGAACCGCCGCCGATGGGATGATAGCCAATGTATCCGGGGCTGACTTCATCATATCCCATATTCATGAGGAAGCCGGTACCACGGGCATCCGTTTCTTCAATGCTCCAACCGATGTAGTCCAACTCAGTGGGCTCACCAGGCAGATCGCGGGCAATGTCAAAACCGAACTCTGGATGACGACCTACTGAACTGTTGTCGATTTCCATCTTACAGTCAGCACAGATGAGGTTTCCATTCCCTGTCATAACGAAGGGGTTAATCTCAAGTGTCATGCAATCGTATTTCTTATAAGTTTGAGAAAGTTTCGTCAAAAATTTAGCAAACTTTGTTAATTCTTCCGGAGCAACTCCTGCTTTAGCAGCCAAGTCTACCGCATCATAAGTCTGAAGTCCATTGATCGGGTCCACATTGATCTTCAGCAATTGCTCTTCCGGAACACTTTCGATATCCATACCGCCTTCAAGACTAAACATAAGCATTGGCGAGCGGGCTTCTCTTGCTCCGTTAACAACAAAAGAGCAATAGAATTCTTTTTTGATATCCAGCTTTTCTTCCACAAGAACTGTGCGCACCGGTAGACCTTTAACTGTTTTGGAGAGAATTTCAGCAGCAGCTGCTGCTGCTTCATCAGGAGTGTTAACCAGTTTAACAATTCCTGCTTTACCACGACCACCCGCTTGTACTTGACCTTTTACTGCAACAGGCCCGCCAATCCATTCAGCAATTTCTTTTGCTTCCTCGGGGGTCGATGCCGGACGACCCTTGGGTACCGGCATTCCTGCTTTTGCAAGCCATTCTTTACCTTGATACTCTAGAAATCTTGCCATGCATAAATCCCTTCCATACTGTTTTTTCTGTACCAGAGACGTTCTTAGCGTGATTAAAGAAGTCCCTCACCCCTTCCCTTGACTCTACTTCAAATCAATGATTTTCGTTTGAGCACCATGGATAGGATTAGGTATACAAAGGTTTGGGTTTTACATATTGAAACACAGTTTCATTTTCCTTTGTATAATCCTATTATCTATGGAACAGACCCTTAAGTCAACATTTTTGTGTATAAATTAGATAAGATAATCTATTGAGAATATTTCGACTTCCATTTTTATTAGGTATTTCCTGTTTCGTTTTATTAAAACATCGTTTTACCATTTAAAACACTATGTATCTAATTCTATATTCGCAACAAAATTCCTGCAAAGAAATCAAAAAATTATTATACCTCCTGAAGGTCAGACCGCTATAGTATGAAAACATCTTTCCTCTTTTATTAGGATCTAAGAGTCAAGAGGATTCATCATCCCAAGTATCATATTGAATGAATCAAGCTCATATAATTCTTCAGAGATTGTCTTATATTAGGAGGTTATGCATGCGTCAAGTTCAATATGATTTGGAAGTTCTCTATGTCTATAAACTTTATCATTTCTTTTCTTTACTTATCTTCTTTTGTCCGGCCAGTCTGATCTTGGGCTGGCGTTTTGGTCACATCATCGGGTTCTCAGCCTTCATCATTGGCTTTCTTATTTCCTATTTTTTAATGATGCACAAAAAAAGTTTCCCCACTCCGGATAAAAAGACCATTGCTCAAAAAATGGCAAAGGAAATCACTCAGGATTCTACACCCCTAGCAATTTCCCATTTTTCTAGTCAACTTTATTTCTATTTCAATGAGGCAAGGCAAGCCATTGTCTTATTAGAGAAGTATCAAAACACTCATGATCCTCTTGTGTGCGCAACCCTTGCCGACATTCTCTTGCGTGAGGGCCGTCCCAAGCATGCCTTAAGGATAATCCACGACAACCCTCACTATACTTCAGATCCTCTTTTGCTTTGTGTACTGGGTCATGTCCTACGGCAAATGAATAAGTGGGATGCCGCCATCAAGATTTATGAACTGAGTCTAGCCCTGGCCAGAAAGTCTGGATTTCCTTTTAATGGGGCCAATCGTTTCACTCAGTTTCTGCTTACCTTAAGTTATACAGCCACGCTTCATCATTCCCTCGGAGATTGTTATGCCGTTTTAAAGGAGTATCCTCAAGCGAAAAAACACTACTTATTGGGGAATATCCGTATCTTTGATATTTCTCTTTGGAGAACTATTAAGGCCCCTACTACTCATCCAGCATAAATTTACACAAAAACACTATTTTTCATCATTCTTTATCTAATTAAACGGCTTGTCTTCTCCTAATTACAACACTTTTCACGGAAGGGATTTTTTATAATAGAGACAAGTTAAGGATAGTACAGATTTCTCTAAAATATTTTCCTTTTGTCAATAGAATAAGTATTAGGAAGGTGAAATTGGTTATGTTGTCATCTCATGAAGATGCCTTAGAATTTATTCGTGAATTCGAATCTTCTTGTCGTGAAGTTTTGATTGCTCAGGGTACAAGTGAACATGATTTGGCCAATGCTTACCTTGAGTTACAGTGGAAATTTCTGCGCATGATACTTGACGACGGAGGAATCTTGTCACACCGCTCGAACCGAGGGATTTGCTTCAACAAATCCTCTTCTATTGCCTGATTTATAACTTCAACATCAAAGCATTTTCATCACAATTAGGGAATTTTACACAATGAATGCACTCTTTCCATACTTTATGGGGCATATCTTCTTTATTTATCATGGTAAAACCGCAACGTTCAAAAAAACCGGGTTGATAGGTTAGAGTAAAGACTCTTGGGCACAGGATGGTTCGTGCATCATCCAATAGGGCATTAACAAGACTTCTGCCTACTCCTCTACCCTGATAGTCTTCTAACACGGCGAGAGCCCGTATCTCAGCCAGATCATCCCAGATAATGTGCAGGGCTCCTGTGCCAATAATCTTATCCTGTTCTTCGACGACTAAGAACTCTCTGAGACATTCATAGAGTGAGTTCCGGGACCGGGGAAGCATCAAGCCCTGATCAGCAAAGTGATTGATCAGTGACATCATAGCTTCTACATCCATTAAATTGGCTCTTCGTAAATTCATATCTTTCCCTCCATTTATTTGTATAATTATACGATATATCTAATATTTATTACAGATCTTTTTTAATGTTTGTTTTTAGATCCATTTACCCATAAGTAACGGAAATTATCCCAGATAACTTTGGGATATGAACAGTGCAGAACCCCTATGTTGATTGGAACACAGGGGTTCTGCACTCTTTTGTTTCGGCTCAATTAAGAATATTCATCCATGATTCTCTCTCGGTAGGGAGAGCTCCGGCAAACCAACTCATTCAGTCCTTCCTCTTGCCAGTTACTTGGCAAAATCCATACCTGATATCTTTCTGGATATTTCAGCCAAGAAAGCCAAAGTCTCAGTTCTTCTTCAAAGTCCTTCAAGGTGAGCCAATGAATCCGCATATCCCATGAAGTGTTGGATTTTGTTTTGTCAGGATGGAGTAAGGTGCTCTTTTCCAAAACGCTGGACAGAAGAATAGCTTGACTGGCTTGTGTCAATGGTTTATCCAGGATCGGGCAGATGACACTGATTTGACCATTTCCTTCGAAATAATGCCATTGACCCAGATCCGCTATCCAGGATTCACTTCGATCCTTAGGCAACCACGGCCAATCTTTGGGTGCCCCCCATAAAGAAGAAAGTACGCCACTGCCTTGATAAAGCCATGAAGACAGTTGATCTTTCGGCTTGAGTTGTCCCTTTCGCTCCTTCTCTTCTATATCCTCCAGAATTTGCAGGATAGCTGCACAGAATTCGTTATTCAACTCCCCTGAAGCATCTACCCAGCCTTGACGCAGAAGGGACTGAGCCTTTTCTCCATTTTTCAGCCCTTTAACTTTTGTCGTAAATTCAAATTTTTTACCTTTTCGTTTTATCTCAGCAATCTCTATATTTCCCCACATATAGGAAATGCTTTGAGGTTTTAATTCGCATCGTACCCCTCGATCGGCAAGCTTGTCAAAAAAACTTTTGACTACAAAGAGCTGATGCTGGGCTACCGGGTTTAATTCTTGCCTCCATTTCAGCCAGTTGGGCCTGCGTTCCCCCACTGAAATTCGCTTCTGAGCGCCTGACGGCGCCTCAGGTATTAAATAGAGGCTGGGGGATAAGCGTTCTCTCCAATACACCGCTTTGGCATTGATGAGACCTCCTATTTTCGATAAAGCATGCAATAAAAAGGGTGAAAAATCAGGCGCAACAAAATATATAACCGTTCGTGCCCCATTGCTCAAACGGTTCGCCCAAAGCATGCCGGCTAATAAAAATTCCTCTTCTTTCAGCAGGGTTTGGCTTACCACGATGCCAACACGCAATGCAGTCTCTCCACCAAAGAAATAATTATACTGCTGGGGAAGGCGCAAATCTTTTCTTTTTTCGACAGGACACTCCTGCCAGTTTTGGGCAATAAAAACATCCGGATGCTGCTCCCAGATTTTAAGCCAATTATTCACAATGATCCTCCCTTAACTTTTGTCACACTACATATTTACGCTCAAACCGGGGATATCATGACATCTTAAGGAGAATTTAGTCCCATCCAGCATAATACCTCTTCAATCGGAAGAGCCTTGCGCACATGTCCATCCCGTCCTTCCATTGACGTAGCATAGAACATGGAATTCCAGATACTTTCAGCGGTTATTTCGACCACCGCTTTAAAAAAGGGATCCAACTCCCAGTCACTGATAGGATTCTTAAGTTCCAACCCATTGTTGTTAACCATTAAGCAAAATTCCCCGCTCCCCATCCGTGATATCCCGCCTGTCCTGCCTAATCCCAACGGGGCCCTTGCCGCCAGCATATCCAATTGCCGGCGACTGAGCGGGGCGTTGGTCACACCCACTAAAATTAGGGAGCCCGGAACCTGGCAGAGAATCTCATCATGGTTCATCCTTTTCATCATTAAACCTATAGGAACTCCATTGATGAGCATATCCTCTAACTGTCCAAAATTGGTCAAGGCCAACATACCCACCCTATATTCCTTATCGTTGACGGGGACCATACGTGAAGCACTTCCAATTCCTCCCTTCAATTGAAATAAGGACATTCCGACTCCCGCCCCGACACCCCCCTGGACTATCGGTCCCGTTGCCACACGGTTCAGGGCTAAAATACCATCCCAGGGCTTCACATGGCGGCCGCGGATATCATTCAGATAGGAGTCATCGCATTCAAAAACCACCAAATTCGGGGTTCGGGCATCATGACCGATCTCCGGATTTTCTTGCAATAAATAAGTCAGCATCCCTTGGGCTGCATCATAGACACTCAAGGTATTGGTCAAGAGAATGGGAGAATTAAGCAGGCCGGTCTCTTGTATATAGGGTATACCCAGAGACTTTCCAAAGCCGTTGATGACATGAATTCCCGCCCAGCAGGGTTCACGGTAGATATTTCCCGGGTGAGGACGAATGGCTGTAATACCGGTACGGACAGGGCCCATACTAGGAATGAGCGGCCCGTAACCTTTGATTAAGGAAACATGACCCACCAAAACACCGGGCACATCAGTGATATCGTTATGTAATCCAGGGAGGAGCTCCCCCATCCATAAGCCGTAGGATCGGGCACTTCGCCGTTCCATTTTTACCACCCCTTGACACTTTATGCACTTCAAGGGATAGATCAGAACAGACTTTTGCTCTCTGCCCCTTCATAATGATTCTAAGCCCTAAGCTTTCGTTCACTCAGTCCCTCAAAAAACAGATTAAGGACATCCTCCATCTCTTTCTCTAAGTTTCCTTCTCCTGTAACAAACCAATGCAGAAAATGCTGTAACACCATGCCCTCTAGGCTCTCTGCTAAAAAAACAGGATCATAGCGCTTGCTGATTTCACCAATGCGCTGACCATGGCTTATAATACCTATAATTCCATAGTGTAATCCTTTATCCAGCTCGGCTTCTTCCCTATGTTTAACAGCTACCCAAGCCAGTTCCTTTTCCCTGGTCATGAATTGGGACCAATTCTTGAGCACATGGTCCAAACGCTCCTGAAGGGAGTATCCAGCCTCCCTGCCTGAAGCTATCAACTCCTGATATTTACGTCGGGAGTATTCCAATACGACGGCTTCCTTGGATTGAAAATAATTATAAAAGGTACCTTTACCTACATCCGCCAATTGGGTAATCTGCTCCACTGAGGTCTGTTCATATCCTTGTTTGTGAAAAAGCTCCATTGCACACTTATAAAGTCGAGTATACGTCTCCAGTTTTTTTCTCTCCCGGCGAGATAACTCAGACATAATCAATCCTCCTTTGAACATTCCGCTATCCTATAATTCCTTATTCGCTTAATCCCATTATTTTCCTTCCTCAGAAGAGTTTGTCTGGAATTTTCTTCTATATTGTATCCAGGAAGATCTCACCGAGGTAAATGTACAATCACCGGAGTTCGTTGTAAAATAATATGAAAAGCTACTTTCCCGCGATTTCATTCATCTGCGCAGAACAAATACTGATATTCCAGGGGGTTTCCATGTTTTATCGTGTCCACCAATTTTGGCAAGCAATACATCCAATCATCCGGGAGGAAGAGTTGGAATGGGCCATCTCCCTCCTTCCTCCTCATTCTCTCCCATTATTTCAAGCCCAGCCACTTCCGGAACAGCGTCATGCAATGGATGTGGCACTGGATTTATGGAACTCAGGGATTCGGGATTCCCATCTCCTCATCGCAGCTCTTCTTCATGATTGCGGAAAGACAAGATATCCTCTCAAAGTGTGGGAGCGGATTGCTATTGTTTTGCTGCAAAAGGGGCCTCGCAAAATTTGGAACACCTTAATCTCCTCTCACTTCCCTATCTCTGCTCCCTTGCGGGCGGCTGAAGCCCATCCGGCTTGGGGGGCGGAAATGGCTTCAGAAATCGGTTTAGATCCTCACATCGTTGAACTCATCGGAGAGCATCATACTCCTCACAGTCAGGAAGGATACTTGCTTTACTTGGCGGATAACCGGCATTAAGGGTTAAGCATTAAAGTATAAATATAAAGAGAAGGCTTCTTTCGTTTAAGCCTTCTCTTTATATTCCTCAATTTTTTCCTGCAGCTTGACTATTTCCCGATTCTTAGAAAAAATCCATTTGGCAAAACGGGTATTATCCCGTTGCAAACGGATATTTTCCTTTTCCAATTTATGAATAAGAGTTACCTTTTCCCGCTCTACCTTTTCAAGTAGATTCATAAGGACTCTGCGGCTAACCCTTAGATGCTCCACCCGCTGTTCCAATTCCTCGATTCGCCCTTTTGCAGCCCTGAGCTCTTCGCGAAGATTTCTAATTTCTTCATGAATCTCCAAGCCTCTGTCCCCCCTAGCCATAGTCTACATAGGTATTCTATGCCAAGGTTGAACTTTTTAATCCTTTGCGGCCAGAAACTCTTGAACTCGCCGAACAGCCTCTTTTAAGACCTCCTGATCCTGAACCATGCCAATCCGTACATACCCCTCTCCATATTCCCCAAAAGCAACACCGGGGACGACAATAACTCCAGCCTCGCGGGCCAGCTCAAAGGCAAAGCTGCGAGAATCCTGTGATGTGGGTACTGGAGCCCAAATAAACATGGAACCTTGTGGAGTGGGCATGGACCACCCCGCTTGTGCACACCCCTCAACCCAGATATCTCTCCGTTCCTCATAGGCCCGACGGTTCTGTTCGACATTTTCCTGAGAGGCACTGAGGGCATAGGCACCAGCCTGTAGAGCGGGTTCAAATACCCCATAGTCTATGTTTGATTTTAGTTCAGCCAAGGCGTCAATGATTTCAGTATTGCCGACCGCAAACCCTAATCTGACCCCTGCCAAATTGTATGTTTTGGAGACAGAGTGGAATTCTATTCCCACTTCTTTAGCACCCGGAACTTGAAGGAAGCTCACAGGGCGGTAACCATCGAAAGCCAACTCAGAATAGGCGGCATCATGACAAACGACAATATTATTTTTTCGTGCAAAACCAACGACCTCTTCAAAAAAGGACAAAGGAGCCACTGCAGCAGTGGGGTTGTTGGGATAATTAAGAAACATAATTTTAGCTTCCTGGGCTACTTGATCCTCAATACTTGACAGGTCCGGTAAAAAGCCGTTTTCCTCCCTTAAGGGCAGCGAAACTTTTTCTCCCCCGGCCAAGACCAATCCCGCTGTGTATATGGGATATCCCGGATCAGGTATTAAAGCCACATCTCCAGGATCGCACAGGGCTAAAAAGATATGAGCAAGCCCATCTTGGGAGCCCATTAAAGGCAGAACTTCCTTTTCAGGGTCCAGATCCACGCCGAAGCGCTCTTTGTACCACCGGGCACATCCTGATCTGAAGTTCTCCGTTCCCCGGGTCAGAGTGTAGCCATAATTCCTGCCATTAAGGACTCCTTCAGCCAAGACTTGACGAATCTCTTCCGAGGGGGAGCGATCGGGGCTACCAATGCTGAGATTAATCAGAGTTCTTCCAGCCTTCTCCAATTCTTTTCTTAAATCGTCCATTTCCGTAAATACAGATGCTCCTAAACTGCTTAAACGTCGCGCTTTCAAAACCTTACCTCCTACCCAATTACCTATGCCGGCGATTCAGACATGATGCGAATAGGCTAGATTGCGGATTTTTTCCACGATCTCATAGGAAGTTCCCCATCCGCCTAAACGAACACCCGGTTTTCGCTCTTCCCCATGAAAATCTGAACCACCCGTCATCAGCAATCCATATTCTTTTGCTATGGCTCGGTATTTCTTCTCATCTTCAGAGGTGTGTTCAGAGTGATTCACCTCAATCCCCTGCAACCCTACTTTGACCCACTGCTCAATTCCCTTTTCCAATCCATATATCCCGGGATGAGCCAATACAGCAACGCCACCGGCTTCGCGAATAAGAATAATTCCCTCTTCCGGAGTTATTTTTAAGCGGGGAACATAGGCCGGTGCTCCGGTTCCTATATAGCGGTCAAAAGCTTCACGAATGGAGTTTACCACCCCTTTATTAACAAGAACTTGAGCAATATGGGGTCTCCCCACGGACTCCCCTTTCGTTATTCTTTCGACCTCTGCTTTCTGAATCGGAATACCTAAATCCTGCAGTTTTTCAATAATCCTATATACTCTATTGAAGCGTGCTTCCCTTAGCTCGGAAAGCTTATCTTCAAGTATCATTGCTTTGGGATTCATCTCGTATCCTAGAATATGAACTTCGACGCCAGCCCAATCTGTATTGAGTTCAACTCCTTTGAGGATATCCACATTGAAATGTTTGCCTGCCTGGATGGCCTTTTCCCAACCGCTTAGGGTATCGTGATCCGTTATTCCTACCGCCTTAAGTCCTAATTCTGCAGCCTGTTTAACCAGCTCCCAGGTCGTAAGCAAACCATCAGATGCACTAGTATGACAATGCAAATCAGCTTCCGGGTATCTAAGTTTAACTTCGGGCATGATCTTTACCTCTTTCCAGGGAATATACACTGACTATTCTATTTTAGCACGGTAGAAAGTAAACGCATAAAGTTTTTATACATTATTTTTTCTATTTCCTTACCGCTAAACCCGGCGTGATGCAAAGCCTCAGCTAAATCTCCATATTTGTCCGCTCCTTCCAGACCTGCGGGGGTATCATCGATGCCATCAAAATCCGAACCCAAGCCAATCACATCCACCCCCGCCAATTCCGCTATATATTGGATATGACGCACCACATCATAAAGGCTGGCTTTGGGCTCTTGAGTTAAGAACCCCGGATAAAAATTCACACCCACAACTCCCCCATTGTGAGCAAGTGCCTTAAGTTGTTCATCGTTGAGATTACGGGGATGTGGACAAAGGGCATAGGCACAGGAATGAGAGGCCAGGATAGGCTCGGTACTGAGCTTGAGAACATGCCAGAACCCTGCTTCATTGAGGTGAGATACATCGATAAGCATACCCAGTTCATTCATACGTTGAATGACTTTCTCACCGAATTGGGTCAAGGTGCTTTGGGTCATTTCCCCTGCGCCATCGGCGATGGCATTTCTCTGATTCCAGGTAAGGCCTAAAGCGCGCACCCCTAATTCATAGATAATATCCAAGAGAAACAGGCTGTTGCCAAGGATTTCTCCCCCTTCAATACTTAATAAGCATCCCACTTTAGAAGGGTGAAGGTCTGCCAAATCCTTTTTTTGCCTGATCAAAACCACGTTTTCCGTGTTGGCCTGAATGAATCTATGGAGAGCATGGATAAGCTCCAATCCTCTAAGAGTACCTTTTTCCGGTTTATACTGGCTTTCAATGAAAGCAGCCATGAATTGGAGAATCACTTTGCCTTCTTTTGCCCTTTGGATATCCCAATGCCCTCCCTCTTGGGGGGCAGTCAGACTTCTTTTTCCTTCCAAAAAATCGAGGATACTGTCGCAATGACCGTCTATGACCCAAAAATCCTTCATACCTTATCCTCCCTAGCAAAATCAGAAACACCTGCCGCCTTAAGCCAACAGGTGTCCTGCTTCTAAACCATAATCATTAAAAGTATAATACCCTACCGAACCTTCCTTAACGTGGTTCTACAATGAGCTTTATTGCCGTTCGCTCTTCTCCGTCAATTTGTATGTCGGTGAAAGCAGGAATACATACAAGATCGACTCCGCTCGGGGCAACAAACCCTCTGGCAATAGCTACTGCCTTTACAGCTTGATTAAGTGCACCTGCACCAATGGCCTGCAACTCCGCACCTCCCCTCTCACGGAGCACTCCAGCCAAAGCACCTGCAACAGAATTTGGGCTTGATTTTGCTGAGACTTTTAACACATCCATGAACGACAACCTCCTGTTCGAATCACTTGACATATATTCCACATACATTAGTTCTATTCTCCAGAAGGTGGAAAAAATCCTCTTTTTATCCGAGAGCTTTCAGACTTTTTTAAATATTTTTTCCTATTGCCAAAATTTACTCCTGCACTCGCTGAATAGCCTTGATTGAACGGGCTTTACCTGTACTCTCATCCACATCGATAACCACTGCGTTAAGTTGTATGGGGCCTGCCGCTAATTCAAATTTAGCAGGGAGCTGGGTTAAAAATCGATTAATAATGGTTTCCTTTTTAACCCCCAAAACAGAGTCCCGGGGTCCGCTCATCCCCACATCCGTAATATAGGCAGTTCCTTGATGTAATAAGCGGGCATCGGCCGTCTGGATATGTGTATGAGTCCCCAAAACCGCTGAAACTTTACCATCAAGAAACCAGCCCAGAGCCACTTTTTCTGAGGTAGCTTCCGCATGAAAATCGACAATAATGAGAGGGGTTTCCTGCCGCATCTCATTAATCCAGCGAATGGCACCACTAAAGGGATCCTCAAGATTATTGAGAAATACTCGACCGGAAAGATTAAGTATTCCGATTTTCTTCCCCTTTGTTCTTATATAGCCATATCCTTTTCCCGGTGCACCAACAGGGTAATTGGCCGGCCTGATCAAGCGGGCTTCCTGGTCAATAAACTTCATGATGCTCCGCTGATCCCAGACATGATTACCCATGGTGATAAACTCGATTCCATAGTCATAGAGCTCTTCAGCTACTTCCTTGGTCAGTCCTTTACCTCCGGCAGCGTTTTCTCCATTAGCTATGGTTAAGTCAATTCCATACTCTTTTATAAGAGGTTTAAGGAATACCTTAATAGCCTCACGGCCAGGGTTGCCTACAATATCGCCAATAAATAGTATATTCACTCTATAAATCCCCAATCATTCGCCAATCCGATATAGTATTGATATGCCCAAAAAGAGCCCATCCAAAACCTACCCACTCAATGCTAACTATTATAGACCAAAACCCGTCCTTCTTCCCGAACCGCAATAAACCCTTTCTCTAAGCGGCAGTCGCGAAAGGACTGGAGAATCTGCCCGATAACTTCCTCCTGAAATGCTTGCTCTTCCTCAGGAATCTCAGTCTCATCATAGATTATGCTCTGAGTTATGTCCCTCACCAAATCAACGATCAGACCAATCTCTCTCTCGTTCATACTCTCAACGTCCCGGGTAACGGTTACTAATGCCACACCGCTTTCCAGCTTAAGCTCTATTTCGCAGATCCGCATTGGATAGCCTTCTATTCTATGATAAGCCCTTAAGGCCTCTCTCAATGTATCCCTAAACTTTTCTCCCTGATTGGAGCCCGCTACTGTAAAGCGGAAAGTCAGGGCATGGTCCGGCTGTTGATAACGGACAGAGCATACTTCCGGATAGCGGATTAAAATGGATATCAGTAACCCCACTCCATCAGGTGCACTTCCCCCATCATTATAATGGAGGTTCAAACGTCCCATAGTGTCATCCTCTTTCTAATCAAACTGAATATTTGCTGCTTCTCATCACTCCATAATAATTCGTCAATTTCGGGTAAAGTCCTGCCAGATGATTTCCTCCTCCATGTTTCTTGTGAAAATATAAAGGACAGGCGATGTTCTCACCTGTCCGCAATGTTCAAGATTAAACTATTCCATGATTATTTTGCATAATCCACTGCACGAGTTTCACGAATTACTACAACCTTGATTTGACCTGGATATTCCAATTCATCTTCAATACGCTTACTGATTTCGCGAGCCACTTTCGGAGCCAGAACATCATCAATTTTGTCCGGTCTTACGATGATCCGAATCTCACGTCCTGCTTGAATTGCATAGGATTTTTCTACACCTTCATAGGTGTCGGCAATCTCTTCCAGCTTCTGCAGACGCTTAATATAAGATTCGAGAGTCTCACGACGAGCCCCTGGACGAGCGGCTGAGACTGCGTCTGCTGCAGCCACTAAGACCGCTTCTATGGTCTTAGCCTCAACATCACCATGATGGGCTTCAATAGCATGAATAACTTCCCAAGATTCCTTATACTTCTTCGCCAGATCGACACCGATCTGAACATGAGTCCCTTCAGTATCGTGATCCACAGCTTTTCCTAGGTCATGCAGTAATCCTGCCCGTTTAGCCAGTTGGACATCGGCACCCAGTTCGGCAGCCATTAAACCTGCCAAATGGGATACTTCCATAGAATGCTTCAGGACATTTTGACCATAACTGGTCCTAAATTTCAATCGCCCTAAGAGGCGGATGATTTCAGGATGTAAACCATGAACTCCCGTTTCAAAGGTAGCTTGCTCTCCCTCTTCACGAATATGTTGATCCACCTCTTTTTGAGATTTTTCAACCATTTCTTCGATGCGGGCCGGGTGAATCCGTCCATCGGCAATGAGCTTCTCCAGGGCAACCCGGGCAACTTCTCTACGAATTGGGTCAAACCCAGAGAGAATTACAGCTTCGGGAGTATCATCAATAATTAAATCAATCCCTGTTAAAGTCTCAAGAGTACGAATGTTACGTCCTTCCCGTCCGATAATTCGTCCCTTCATTTCATCACTGGGAAGGGCCACTACAGACACGGTGCTCTCGGCCACGTGATCTGCTGCACAACGCTGGATCGCCAAAGAGATGATGTTTTTAGCCCGCTTCTCTGCTTCTTCTTTAGCCCTTGTCTCAATATCTTTAATCATAATAGCGGATTCGTAACGAACTTCTTCTTCTACACTTTGCAGCAGAATTTGCTTCGCTTCTTCAGTGGATAAACCAGAGACACGTTCTAACTCTTGTTTTTCTTTGGCTACAGTTTGCGTCAGGACCTCTTTGAGCTGGTCTACTTCTTCTTCTTTACGATGAAGATTATCTTCCTTGCGCTCTAAAGACTCCATTTTACGGTCTAAAGACTCTTCTTTTTGGATAACCCGTCTCTCCATCCGCTGAATCTCATTGCGGCGTTCCCGGGATTCTTTTTCCACTTCATTGCGAATATGCATGACTTCTTCTTTGGCAGCAATGACAGCTTCTCGGCGTTTTGCCTCAGCGGCACCCTGTGCATTTTCGATGACACGTTTTGCCTCTTCCTCAGCTGATCCAATGAGCTTTTCCGAGGTATTCTTGCGAATAACCCAGCCTATAAAACCGCCCACAAAAAGGGATACCACGACTGCTATAACTATAAAGATCAATTCAGATAGTTCCAAGTAATTTTCACCTCCTAAACACATACTTATTTTGGTTATCATTCTCCTAGTTCTCCCTATAAAAACAAAAAGACTGGGACCATGCCAGCTCTTTAAAAGAAAACCTTCAATTTAAGACAAAGAAATTGTCTCTTTTTTCCTACAAACCTACACGCCGCTAGTTCGATACCTCCATATAAAATACTAACTACGATGCAATCTATAAGAAAACCTTAAAGGTCTCACTTTAAAAGAAATAGGCTCTTTTTAGTGTAATATCTTTTGAAAAATTTGTCAAGAACCACATAGAATATAGATGTATAGTACAAGTATTCTAAGAAACGGCGCTCCTCTGTTTTCATTATTATTGTTGATCCGCATATATGAAAACAGGAAGGACTCTGCCTTCCTGTTATTCCTCCCTAATCTCTTCAATGATCTGAAAAACCATTTCCTGAGGGTATCCTTTTTGAATGAGCTTTTGCCCGACTCTTTGCCTTAACATAAATCCTCGGGGAATTTTTTCATAGCTCTTCTTATGTTGATAAGAAGTTTCCCAACGCCGGGATTCCTCAGTCCAAAGTTTTTGGGCATGTCTTCGACAAAGTTCTGCTTCCTGTCCCGGCAGATAGGTTTCCTGCAAAGCTTGCTCAATTACACCTTCTTCAATCCCCCGGCCCTTTAGCTCATAGGTAATTCTCTTTCTGGAGTAATTCATCTGCTTGCTCAGGCAATAAGTACGGGCATACTCCTGATCGCTCAGATAGCCCCATTCTAAAAGCCGCTCTATAGCAGCTTCGATGTCCTGACTTGGAAATCCCTTCTTCTCCAGCTTTTGGATGAGTTCGCGACGGGTGAGGATCCTTCTCGATAAATAGGTTAAAGCGGCATTCAAGGCATCCTTCATCTTAGATATCTTCAGGCTCCTCCAGGGCATCATCTGCCGCCGGAGCGTTTATGTTGGTAATACTTGCCCGGATGCTTTGCTCGATTTCAGCGGCAATATCAGGATGCTGCTTTAAGAACTCTTTGACATTCTCTCTTCCTTGGCCCAACCGCTCACCTTTATAGGAGTACCAGGCCCCGGACTTATTAATAATATCCAGTTCTGCACCTACATCCACAATACTGCCTTGACGAGAAATACCTTCACCATACATAATGTCAAATTCCGCTTGTTTGAAAGGTGGAGCCACCTTATTCTTAACAACCTTGACTTTGGTACGATTGCCAATCATATCCTGACCTTGCTTCAGTGTGTCCTGACGGCGTACTTCCAAACGGACGGAAGCATAGAATTTTAAGGCCCGTCCTCCGGTTGTGGTCTCCGGATTGCCAAACATAATTCCCACTTTTTCCCGAATCTGGTTAATGAAGATAACACAGGTATTACTCTTACTGATGGCGCCGGTTAATTTTCTCAGCGCTTGGGACATTAAGCGGGCGTGTAAACCCACATGAGAATCTCCCATTTCCCCTTCAATCTCTGCACGGGGAACAAGAGCCGCCACAGAGTCAATGATGACGACGTCGATAGCTCCACTGCGCACTAAGGCTTCGCAGATCTCCAGGGCCTGCTCCCCTGTATCCGGCTGGGATACCAGGAGATTATCGATGTTGACCCCTAAAGCCTTGGCATAGACCGGGTCAAGAGCATGCTCCGCATCGATAAAAGCAGCAACACCGCCAAGCTTCTGAGCTTCTGCCGCAATATGCAAAGCAACGGTGGTCTTACCGGAAGACTCAGGCCCGTAGATTTCAATAATACGTCCCCGGGGCACTCCACCCACCCCAAGGGCTATATCAATGGCCAAGCAACCCGTTGGAATGACTTCTACCGCCATTTTAGCGGAAGCCTCCCCCAATCTCATAATCGACCCTTTTCCAAATTGTTTTTCGATTTGGCTTAAAGCCATATCCAGGGCTTTTAATTTATCGTTACCGGCCATCTCGTTTCCTCCTCAAGCGAATACTTTTTAATTTTTTCACGATAAGCACAAACATTTGTTCGATTATTATTATACTTTTGTGCGTGAAGCCTGTCAATCATTTATTTAGAAGAAAATAACAGAGGGGGTTGCCGATCTACTTTTCAGAGTAGCTGCTCCTCATAAAATGCACAAACAGCTCTTTGTGTAGATTCACTCAAATCATCGAAACTCTCCACTCCGCCTACATATACATTGGTCGGACCGATTGGGTCTCGAACGGTCAGTAGTGTTGTTTCATCCGAAAGCAAAAGCATCAAGGTCAACAATGATAAACAAATCGCTATCCAATTACCTGGCCACACAGCTTCAGAGGCCGCATATGGCAAAAACGACGATTTTTCAAATGAATAGCCGCATAAAAAAGTTAAACCTCGTATGATATAATGGTATAAGTATAAATCCATAAGCTGAGGATTATATAAGTAACAGTTAACTATTACAATCAGGATATAGAATGCACTATTGTTCTGGTTTCGTTTAGAAAAGGAGACGATTAATTTATGAAAGAAATTCGAAGAAAAAGGGCGGTAGCTACGTCGCCAATCAATAAATCCGGAGGTGATAACACTACTAAAATAAAGGAGCAATAACTGATGGAAACTATGGATAAAATACAGATTCTCGATCCGAATGAGATCTTTCCTAATGAATATAAAACATCCTGCTTTTTAAAAAATGTAATCACAGCCCCCAATATTTTTGTAGGGGACTACACCTATTACGATGACGCCGTTGACCCCACCGGCTTTGAGCGCAACAATGTACTGTTCAATTGGCCGGAGTTTGGAGACAAGCTCATTATCGGCAAATTCTGCGCCCTTGCCAACGGTGTACGGTTTATCATGGGCAGCGCCAACCACCGCATCAGCAGTATCAGCACCTATCCGTTCAGCGTCTTTGGCGGCGCATGGACTGAAGCTGCACCGCCCCATCTTTCCCAGCTTCCTTTCAAGGGGGACACCATCATCGGCAACGATGTGTGGATAGGCCGCGAAAGCGTCATCATGCCCGGTGTAAAAATCGGTAACGGAGCTATTGTCGCCGCTTATTCGGTGGTAGCCAAGGATGTGGAGGCCTATACCGTTGTAGGCGGGAACCCGGCAAAGCCTATTAAGAAACGGTTTGACGACGAACTGATCGCTTTGCTGCAAGAGTTGAGATGGTGGGATTTTGAACCGGAACAGCTTACGGCGTTTATACCCATCCTGTGCGACAGCAATTTGGAATCTGTACGTGCTAAACTGAAAGAAATGCTGAAAAAATAGCTTTCTTCTATCAGAGATAGCTAAGTCAGCCAATCATATGAAATAAGGAAGGCCCGGTAATACCTACCGGGCCTTCTTAGCGTGTCAATATTGTATCAATATCGACGTTCTTTCATGTGTCATTAGTACAAAATAGATGCAGGTAAAATGGTATTCATAATTATGCATTTACAGTTTGTTTGATAGTTTTGTATTTTTTCTATAAACCAAATATCCACAAATAACATAAAAAACTAAGACTACAATGCCTATTGGTGTTTCACTGAAAATCTGGCCAGTTTCCTGCGTTCCCATATAAACTAAATGGATTGCTGGCAGTGCACCCAATAAACTACCCCAGAAATAACTTTTATTAAGAAGAAAGCCGCTAATAAACCATAAGAGTAACCAAACCGCAACAATAGGTGAAATAGCACTAAAACCACTAAGTGCTACTATTCCATAAAAAAGTGTGAACATAATAGCTGGCATATAGAATAATAATTTTTTCATTACTACCCTCCTAAATAAAATATAATATAAAAGTCAAGGCAAAGCAAATGCATCTGTTTTGTCTCAATTTTCTAGCGAAGATAAGGGGATTCGAACCCACGACCTCTTATATGCGAAGCAAGCGCTCTCTCCACGCAGCGAAGGTCTTGAGCGATTAGATTGCTCCACGAAGCTTATGGAGTGAACGCCGAAAGCAAAATCCTGGAGAATCAGGGCGTATCCGAAATCCGCTATGCCAACAAAAAGGCCGCTGTTCAACGGACTTGCAGTCCATTTTACAGCGGCCTCTTGTTTCTTTATCTGGCCTTAGCCGGTTCCACGTTGACCTTACGGCCTTTGATCATGTTCTGATGCATGCAGCTGAGAACACGGCTGGCGTGTTGTTCCGGGATTTCCACAAAAGTAAATTTATCATAGATGTTGATCATCCCGATAATATTGCCGGGAATCCCGCTTTCGTCTGCTATCCAACGCACAATGTCCTGAGGACGGACTTGCTGAAGACGGCCGATATTCATAAAGAGGCGGACCATGCCGGGAGCTGCTCCCGTATTACCAAAGGCAATATCATCTTCCTCTTCAATTCGCTCGTCAACACCCTCCACGGCGAACTTCAAGGCTGCCGCCGCTACATCCACGGAGTCATACTCCTCCAGCAAGGAGCCCACGATGGAACGATAGGTTCCCAGGTGGCCTCGTTGTAAAATCTTAACAAGATGATTCTTGAGATTTTCTGCTTGCCGTTCACTGACATCGGCTAAGGTCGGTAATTCTTTGCGTACGATCCGGGTCTTAATCAAGCGTTCGATCAAACGAAGTTGGCGGTATTCCCGGGAGGAAATCAAAGTAATGGCTTGACCTTTGCGCCCGGCTCTGCCGGTACGTCCGATACGATGGACATAAGACTCCGGATCCTGGGGAATATCGAAGTTAATAACATGTGTGACATTATCGATATCCAGTCCCCGGGCTGCCACGTCCGTAGCCACAAGGAGTTCGACCTTGCCATCACGGAACTTCTTCATGACCCGGTCTCTCTGCTGCTGGCTTAAGTCACCATGCAGAGCATCAGCAAAATACCCTCTTGCCTCCAAAGCAGCTACAAGCTCATCAACCCCTCTTTTGGTCCGGCAAAAGATGATGGCTTGGCCGATATCTTCCATATCGATAATCCGGCACAGGGCGTCGACTTTAATCTTGTCTCTGGCTTCATAAAAGACTTGCTCAATCAAAGGAACTGTGAGTTCATCACGGCTTACGGCTACAGATTTGGGTTGACTCATATAATTCTGAGCCAATTTCTTGATTTCCGGCGGCATAGTAGCGGAGAAAAGCATAACCTGGCGCTCTTCCCTGGGAACCTGCTTAAGGATAGTTTCTATATCTTCAACAAATCCCATATCCAGCATTTCATCGGCTTCGTCCAGAACCACCATTTTTACGTACTGTAGTTTTAACGTCCCACGATTTAAATGGTCGAGGATACGGCCCGGAGTTCCTACAACCACTTGGCTGCCAAAACGCAGTGCCCGGATCTGGCGGTCTATGGATTGACCTCCATAAATGGGTAAGGGTTTAACATGGCGATATTTTCCGATCTTGCTGATCTCTTCCGACACCTGAACTGCCAATTCCCGAGTTGGTGTCAAAATAAGGGCTTGAACCGCCTGAAACTTAGGGTTGATTTTTTCACAGATGGGAATCCCAAAGGCAGCTGTTTTTCCTGTACCGGTTTGGGCCTGTCCAATTAGGTCCACTCCATCTATAGCCACGGGAATCGCTGCTTTCTGAATCGGCGAGGGTTCCTCGAACCCCATTTCCGATAATGCTTGGAGAGTTTGTTTGCTCAAACTTATTTCACCAAAAGATTGTAAACGTTCTGCACTCAATGAATAGTTAACCCCTTTCAATATTCAACATATAACGGCGAATCCAATCCAGGGCAGCTTGAACAGTCAGCTGACGAATTGAATCACGGCCTCCATGAAACTGAAACTTATGCGCTTTGATACCTTCCGAAGTAGCTAAGCCAATATAGACTAATCCAACAGGCTTTTCCTGGCTTCCTCCTCCGGGTCCGGCAATTCCAGTAATACTAATGCCAAGATCTGCTTGGGTACGATTTCGGATACCTACGGCCATTTCCCGTGCTGTCTCAGCACTGACAGCACCATATTGGCACAAGGTCTGGGAACTCACTCCCAAAAAACCTTCCTTCAGAGCGTTGGAATAACTGATGACTCCACCCAGATAGAAATCCGAACTTCCAGGCTGTTGGGTAAGCTGTGCACCCAATAGTCCACCCGTACATGATTCCGCCGTGGCAAGAGTCAACCGATGTTCCTTCAATCCCCTACTGACAAGTTCAAGCATGGTATCCTCATCCGTTCCGAATACCTTATCCCCGAGTCGCTCACGAATCACGCTTTCAGCTTGAGCGAGAATCCCTGCGGCTTCATCGGCATTCCCTCTCACCACTAAGCGGATATGCATTTCAGAATGCTTGCAAAGCAAGGTCATGCTGGGATCATGCCTTCCCATGAAATCTCGGAGTAGCTCTTCCAACTCCGACTCCCCCAAGCCCACAACCTTCATCACTCGAACGTACATTCTAGCAGAATCTCCTTGAGCTATTCGCTCCAAAAATGGCCATACATAGCTCTTGAACATAGGCTCCATTTCCGATGGAGGGCCCGGCAAGAGGATGATGGTCTTATTATTCTTTCGGACAATAGCCCCTGGTGCTGTCCCAAAATGATTGGGAAGAATTTGAGATCCTTCAGGAAAGTATGCTTGTTTCTCTTCCGCCTTAGGCATTTCGCTGCCTCTTATGGCGAAAAACTCTTGAATCTTTTCGTGACTAGGCGGATCAAGAATCATTTTTAATCCAAAAATCTGCGCAATGAGTTCCTTGGAGAGATCGTCTTCCGTTGGCCCTGTCCCTCCGGTAATCATAAGCAGATCCGATCGTTCTATTCCTTGTAGGATTACCTTTCTCAACCGTTCTTTGTTGTCTCCAACCGTCGTATGGTAATCCACTTCAATTCCTAATTCAGATAACTTTCCTGTAAGATAGTGTGCACTCGTATTTAAGGTCTGTCCTAATAGTATTTCCGTTCCAGTTGCAACAATTTCAGCTTTCATGATATTTTATCACTCTCCCTCTACAAACGCAAATATAAGTAGATATTAAAATAATTCCTTTAAATTATTTCTCTTCTTTCGAAAACTTATCCTCTCGGATAGAGTAAAGTCTTAATCAAATAATTTTCTCCATGCCGCTGCCACAGCACCGACAGAGAATGAAAAAGCTATCCGGGTCGTGTAGCTTTACGCACAGTGCTCACTCAGTAGCTCCGGGGCAGGTCAACCCGCTTTCTTAACTGCTCCGCCAAACCTTAGGGCAATACCTGATGTGAACCATGGCTACGCAATGTTAAGAAAGCCTCGTTAACCCGACCGCCCTTCCGCTTAAAGAAAGCTTGGCTTATGGTGAGTGAAGCGAAGCAGAAGCCTTAGCTGCCTTATACACAGTGAAAATCCTTCGCTCTTGTGCATAAAGCTACGCTTCCAGGTCTTTGTTGACTCTGTTTTGGGGTCTTTTTCAGAGTAATCGACCATACCGCGGGATAGCACCAGCAGAGATGAAAGCTTGATCCAGGTCGGGTAGCTGCGCCGCTCAAGCCCGAAAGGTAGCCCAAGGATTTGGCTTTAAGGCAGAGAACGGATTCTAAGCGAGCAGGTAAGCAATCTTCGCGAAAAGACTGTAGCGGAGTCGGGTTGGAAACAGGACGTTTCCAACCGCCCATTGAGCTTGAGCGATTAGATTGCTCCGCGCAGCTTATAGAGTGAACGCCGAAAGCAAAATCCTGGAGAATCAGCTTTCGAGCCTTTTTCAGAGCAGAAAAAAAGATCCTGTCTTCCAGGATCTCATGAGTAATGGATTAAGCTGCATTCTCTTCAATAAGCAGACGAAGTCTTTCTCCATCAAGAACTTCTTCAATTTTTAATACCTTAACTACTTTCTCAAGGAGGCCCTTCCTCTCCAGGATAATCTGACGGGTCCTCTCCTCCAATTGTTCAAGTATTTCGCCAGTGACTTGTTGACGCTGTTCAGCACCTAATTTCGCCACATCCACGACTCCGAGGGTGGACATTCCTGAGGCTAGCATTTTCTCCACCATATGCAGGGCTTGTTCATAATCACCGGCTGCGCCGGTACTTCGCGTACCCAGGATGGCTTCCTCGGCTATGGCTCCGGCAAGGGCAACCATAATCTGTTCTTCAATCATGGCCTGGGTATAAAGATACAAATCATCTTTAGGATAGTGACGAACATAGCCCAAAGCGTTACCCCGGGAGCGAATAGAGATTTGCGACACTGAATGAGGCCGTACATGTTCGGCAAGCAAGGCATGGCCCCCCTCATGGATAGCCACCCGCTGTAATTCTTCATCCGTAGGCTTGCGATCCAGTTTTTCTCCTAAGAGAACTTTTTCAACCGCTTCCCGGAAATGAGACATGTTAATTTCCTGAGCATCATTCCTTAGAGCAAAGACTGCCGCTTCATTGGTTACGCTTTCCAAATGAGCACCGGAAAAATTATAGGTTTCTTGGGCAATCTGCTCCAGATCCACACAGGGAGCCAAAGGTTTGTTTTTAGTATGAATAGTGAGGATGGCTAAACGCCCTTCTTTATCCGGTAAGTCCACCTTGACCTGACGATCAAAACGCCCCGGACGCAAAAGAGCCGGATCCAGTGCTTCTGCACGGTTAGTGGCAGCAATAACTAAAATTTGGGAACCTTGTTCACTGTTTCCCAGCCCATCCATTTCCACCAGAAGCTGGTTGAGAGTCTGATCGTATTCATGGTGGGAGACATTACTGCCTCGCTTAGCTCCAAGAATATCCATCTCATCAATGAAAATTATTGCCCGATCTTTCTTTTCTTTTTTAGCCGTCTCTCTTGCCTTTTTGAAGAGTTTCCTTACCCGCTCCGCTCCCACACCTGCGTACATTTCCACAAACTCACTGCCTGAAACGGCTAAGTAAACAGAATCCGTATAACGAGCCGCCGCCTTAGCCAATAAGGTCTTTCCAGTTCCTGGCGGACCGGATAAAAGGATACCTTTCAGAGGCCGAATCCCCAGTTCCCTCATGCGTTCACTGTATAAGAGAAAGTCCAGGGCCTCCTGCAGTTCTTTTTTAGCGGCATTCTGACCGCCTATATCTTCAAAATCAACTGTGCCGCCGGAAATCCGGACCCCTTTTTCAGATCCTCCTACCATAGGTCGGGGGATAAACTTCCAAAACATAACGGCCAAAAGCACCAAAAATCCAATGGGCAAAACATTGTAACCGGAAACCCAAAGATAAAAAAACAATCCTAGTCCAACCCCGGCTGCTATATCTTTAGCCAATCCCATTCTCTCTCCTCCTTCCCACCTATTGGTTCATGGTTTTATAATCCCCTCCGACACTGGGAAGGAATATTCCCTGTCCATGTCTCTCTATAACAGAAACCAATTGATTTTCTCCTTTAGTCAAAACGAGATAGATGGCTTCGTTATCCATGGCCAGGCTCATAATCACTCCGGCCTGCCCCGCCTGTGTCGTAAGGGTTTCCTCCATTTGCGTGAAGTTTCCCATGGCCATACCCTCTTGAATAGCAAATTGCATCTGCTGAAAGATCTCTTCCAACTCAGGAGTTCGTTGATCCGCCAGACGAATTGGACGTGCTCCGGAAATAGTCTTCAACTGAGTGCAAATAGTTTGCAGATTACTTACCTGACCGGTATTGACCAACATTTCAGAAGCCCCTTGTCTATTCAATATCTCAGCAGATATTACCCCTGAAATCTGTTGACTTTCCTTAATTAAAGAACCTTCGAGCCATTTATTTTCATATAAAAGCTTGCCGCTTAATAATAAGCCAAAAATAAGTATACTTACTAAGCTGATGATGGTGAGCCGCTGCTTCGTCATAAAGCGCCTCCGATCTTTATTTTTATAATCTTATAATGCAATACTATCCCAGCGTGTACTCTTATCCGGTTGGTGATGCAAACACGAGTATAACACCAGGTATATACTAATTCACTCCAATATTATAGCACGGATGATGGGTTGCACTTATATCCAATTCGTGCCAATAATACAAAAAACAGCATTGTCTTCCAACCCTTGGAAAACCCTGCTGTTCATTGTTATTTCTATTTCTTCAAAAACTTCATTGATTTTACTAAATAATCCACACCTGAAATAATCGTAAAGAAAAGGGCTACATAGAGAAAGGGCTGCCCTAGATATATATCAAAGAGAGATAACGGCCAATCATGAAGCAGAATCAGAGAAATAGCCAAGACCTGAGATACGGTTTTGATCTTGCCTAGTTTACTGGCTGCAATCACGGTTCCATCAGCAGAAGCTATGGCTCTTAATCCTGTCACTGCAAACTCCCGGGCTAGTATGGTCCAGCAAATCCACGCCGGCACATCCCCTAAGTCCACAAGAGCAATTAATGCTGCCGAAACTAAAAGCTTATCTGCCAGCGGGTCCATAAATTTCCCAAGGACTGTAACCTGGCCTCTTTTACGTGCAATATAGCCATCCAATCCATCCGTCGTAGCTGCCAGGATGAATATCATCGCTGCCACAAAATCCTGATGAGGAAAAATCGGCTGACCTTTAGGAAATTGTATGAGTAACAAGGCCATAAATATGGGTATTAATATTATCCGCGCTAAGGTGAGTTGATTGGGTAAATTCACTGCACAACCTCTCCCACTAAATCATAGCTATCTGCTTCCCTAATCTTAACCTGGACAAAGTCTCCAATCTCAAGTTCTCCTGGGGAATGAACATAGACTAAACCGTCGATTTCCGGAGCATCCCCTTCGCTGCGACCAACCCAGCGTTTATCCGGCAATTTTTCTTCGATAAGGACCTTTAGGGTTTGCCCCACCCACCTCTGCTGTTGCTCGTAAGCGATGTCGTACTGCAGTCTCATCAGTTCATTACGTCGCTGTTCGCGAATCTCCTCTGGCACCTGATCTTCCCTCTTGGCGGCAGGAGTGGATTCTTCTTGAGAATAGGCAAATGCCCCTAAGCGTTCAAAGCGAATTCTCTTGGCAAAATCCAAAACAGTTTGAAACTCTTCTTCAGTTTCCCCGGGAAACCCGGTGATCATGGTTGTGCGAAGACGAATATCAGGCATTTCCCGACGTAATGTTTCAATTAATCCTTCAGCTTCTTGAATAGTACCTCTCCGATTCATTTCAGCTAATACTTTATTATGAGCGTGTTGAAGAGGAAGGTCGAGATAACGGCAAACTTTTGGAGTTTCCTTCATAACCGTGATCAGTTCATCAGTGAACAATTCCGGATAACAGTACATGAGGCGGATCCATTCTATTCCTTCAATCTTGGCAATCTCTTTGATCAGGGAAGGCAACCTATACTCGCCATAGAGATCTTTTCCATAACGGGTAGTATCTTGAGCGATCAGTAAAACTTCTTTAACTCCTTCGGAAGCCATGGCTTCCACCTCACGAAGGATGGACTCTTGTTTTCTGCTACGAAAATGCCCCCGCACATGAGGAATGATGCAATAAGTGCAATAATTGTCGCACCCTTCAGCCACCTTGACATAGGCATACTGCTTAGGAGTTAAGCGGACCCTGGGCATAGTTTCATCATAGATAAAGGCCGGGGCCTCAGCACTTATCTTCTTAACCTTACTCTTCTCTGCTTCCTCGAGAGTCTGCAGAATCTCTGAGATATTCCCAGTCCCCATGATTCCATCCAGTTCGGGAATCTCAGCTAAAAGCTCATCTCCGTAACGTTGAGCTAAGCACCCTGTAGCCACAAGAGTCTTGCACTGTCCTTCGCCCTTATATTGAGACATCTGGAGAATTGTATCGATGGATTCAGCCTTGGCACTTTCAATAAAAGTACAGGTATTAATAATAATAATATCCGCTTGCTCCGGCTCAGTCACGACCTGATATTTTTCCATCATATGACCGGTCATGATTTCACTATCAACTTGGTTTTTCGGACATCCTAAAGTCACAATAGCAACTTTTTTATTCAATGCTTGCACCTCTGCATAGTATCATTTTTCTAAGATTACCTTGACTTAAAATCTTTATTTATGTGTAATTACTAATCTAGTATAAACTAATATTTCCCCAAGTGTCAAAACTAATTATGGAGAATTGCCAGTCTTAGGAAAATGATTTTCCAGGTAAAATGTGGTAAACTATAAAGAAGATCTTTTCTACTCTTATCTTTTGTTTTCCGTTGGATTAAAGTAGAATGATGTGAGTAAGCTCTATGGACTTTCATCAATAATCATTGCGAGGTGCTCGGTTTGTTGAACGATACTCTTTCACCTGTGGATCAATGCGGATGTGGGGATACAGGTTTTTTAACCTCCCGCACCCTTCCCATCGCCCTGAACCATGGCGCTGGTAAAGTCATCAATGTACCTGTCTATTCCTGTGGAAGTTCCATGTGCGACGAATATCGCATTCCCTCTGCTGTGGCTTCCCGTCTTGATGAATTAGCCGAAGAAATGGAAGCAAGAGAGGTGCTTTCCATCGTATTCTCCTGGAAAACCTCTGGAGAGGATGACACCATCGGATATCAAGATTCACTTATCCAAGGGTTCATCTGGAAGTTCCATCGCCGCTCTTATGAAGATGCTCAAGTTCTCTTCGTGATAAACGGAAATGCTCTTGTTTTGCAAAGCAAATTAGACCCCTCGGAGTATTATATTCTGAAGCGCCTCGAAGAAAGCAAGGACGGGATTTTCTTTTCCTTCTCCAAATTTATCGAGGAGGATGAGGAATTAACCTACGAAAAATATATCGAACTCGAACCTTCTTTTCAGAAAGAGCTGGGGACTGTAGAAATGGAAGAAGTTGAGGACATGCTGATAGAAGAGTTCGGGGAGGTATGTGATTAAGGCTCACCCTTTATGCCTGGACTTAACCCTGGATTTTCCCTTTACATCAGTTCTCTTTTTGCCACGGGACAGAGAGGCAGAAGGAGAGCTTTTTGCGACGGAACCAGGGCTTTTTTTGTGCTGAGAGCGGGGACGGATAAGGCATTGAGAACCATAACCGATGAGATCCTCCCGATGGGCCAACTTCAGCGCCTTCTCCACTAAGTCGTAATTCTTAGGATTCCGGTATTGAATTAAGGCTCTTTGCATGGCCTTTTCTTCCATGGTGCGAGGTACATAAACCTTTTCCATGGTGCGGGGATCCAACCCTGTGTAATACATACAGGTGGATAGACTTCCTGGAGTAGGAATAAAGTCTTGAACCTGTTCCGGGTTGACCCCCATATCCCGAACATATTCCGCCAGTTCTATAGCTTCTCTTAAGCCACTGCCCGGATGGGAGGACATGAGATAGGGTACCAAATACTGCTTTTTCCCGAGCGTTTCATTGATGTTTTTAAAATCATCAACAAAACGTTCATAGACTTTTTTACCTGGCTTCCCCATCCTCTTTAATACCTTGTCACTGATATGTTCGGGAGCAACTTTAAGCTGCCCACTCACATGATGCTCACACAGTTCACGCAAAAAGGAAGTATTTTTATCCGCCAAAACCGCATCATAGCGAATCCCGGAACGGACAAAGACTTTTTTTACTTTAGGCAGACCGCGCAATCTGCGCAGGAGCTCAATATATTCTGTATGATCCACATCCGCCTTGGCGCAAGGGAAAGGAAAGAGACATTGCTTGTTGGAACATGCCCCGCGTTTAAGTTGGGCTTTGCAGGCCGGGCGGCGGAAATTGGCCGTGGGTCCTCCTACATCATGGATATATCCTTTAAATCGTGGACTCCAGGTCAACTGCTCAGCTTCTCTGACGATGGACTCCGCACTCCGCCCTTGGACGATACGTCCCTGATGGAAGTTCAGGGCACAGAAGGAGCACCCTCCATAACATCCCCGGGAGCTGACCAGACTGAATTCTACTTCTTCGATGGCAGGTACCCCGCCTGCTTCCTCGTAGATAGGATGATAGGTACCTACATAGGGTAGAGCATATACTCCATCCATCTCGGATTGAGTCAAAGGATAGGCCGGAGGATACTGGATAATTCCTTCATGCCCATGGCTTTGGTACATCGCTTTGCCATAATAGGGATCCTGCTGGTTATACTGCACCCAGAAGCTTTCCGCATAGTTCCTCTTATCCTCAACCACATCCTGAAAGGAAGGAAGCTGTATCACTTCTTCCGGAATATCTTTTTTCCAAGGAACCATGGTCCCTCTGACCCCTTGAATCTCATCAATGGGAATACCGTCTTTTAAGGCATTGGCCACCTCGACAATAGCCTTTTCACCCATCCCAAATACAAGCAAATCTCCTTGACTATCCAAGAGCACGGACCGTTTAACCTTATCATTCCAAAAATCATAATGAGCAAATCGTCTTAAAGAGCCTTCAATACCGCCAATAATGACAGGCAACCCCGGAAAAGCTTCACGGACCTTGTTGGCATAGACAATGGTGGCATGATCGGGACGCAATCCTGCCTTACCTCCCGGGGAATAGACATCTCTATGACGCCGTTTCTTAGCTGCAGTATAATGGTTAACCATAGAGTCGAGATTCCCACCGGAGACGAGGCAGGCCAGGCGGGGCCTGCCCAAGACTTGAAACGCTTGAACATCACGCCAATTGGGCTGGGCTATAATTCCAACTTTATAGCCATGCTTCTCCAGAACACGGGATATTATAGCAATGCCAAAGCTGGGATGATCCACATAGGCATCTCCTGTAATAAGCAGGAAATCCAGCTCTTCCCAGCCTCGTTTTTTCATATCCTTCTTAGTAATAGGCAGAAATTGAGGGATTTTAATCGGGCTCACTCCTTAAAGTAGAAAAATCAAAAACTCCCACAGTTGTGGGAGGTGTGAATTCATTTAACGATAATTGATGAATTGAAGGTCGATACCCAGATCCTGCTTGCGCAACAAGGCGATGACCGCCTGCAAATCATCCCTGTTCTTACCCGTTACACGGACCTGATCCCCTTGGATAGAACTGGATACTTTGATTTTGCTGTCTTTGATGATCTTGTTGATTTCTTTTCCTTTATCCTGGGATATTCCCTGAACAAGCTTTACTTCCTGGCGGACCGTATCTCCGGCTGCCGGCTGAACTTTGCCATAGTCTAAGGCTTTAAGGGATATCTGCCGCTTAACGAGTTTACTCTCTAAAATATCTATGACGTTACGGAGTTTAAAATCGTCATCGGAAACCAAGATGATCTTTTCATCCTGCAGCTCAATGGAAGATTTACTGTTTTTAAAATCAAAACGCTGTTCAATTTCCTTTTGCGCTTGGTGAATTGCATTGGTTACTTCCTGCATTTCCACTTTAGAAACAATATCAAATGATGAATCCTTCGCCACGAATCTCTCTCCTTTTATAGTATGATACCTAAAGTCAGCACAAGATCTCAGGGCACTAAGCTGACTTGACTTTCGGTGTCCTTCTTAAGAATGATATTATGAACCACCTGTCCCTGAGCCCCAAGGCTTGGCCAAGCCTTGCCGTTGAGTGTTACGGTAAGACCACCGGCATTGCCGACAGTAACAAGTTCAATTTGCTCCTTTGCTCTCAGCTCTTTAGTGGCCCCCTGGGTAAAGGTTCCTTCAAAAGCAAACTGACCATCTACATTGACCCGAATCCAACATGGCTGACTAAATACCAGCTGTGCCACCACATCCTCATTTTCCTGGGCGATAACATTTTGTGGATTTTGCGGAGGGGTTTGGACCGGTGGGGTATTCTCCGGTTGTTGGGCTATTTCTTCTTGAGGCACAGTAGGCAAGGGAGTGATGATATTTTCCGGAGCAATATTGGTACCTTGAGGCTTGCTCAAAGAAGCGATTCCGATAACGACCACAAGAGCAACTACTCCGGTGATTGCCACAAGAGCGGGCTTAATCCATTGAGGCTTCTTGCGGGGTGGTGGAACAGGCTCAACTATCAGCGGTTTTTCCGGTTGTTGCTCTGAGGCATTATAACGTTCCAAAACCTCCTCCGGGCTTATTCCCAAATGCTTGGCATACGTTCTTAAAAACCCTTTGGTATAGGTTGCGCCAGGTAAAATATGATACGCTTCTTCTTCCAAAGCTTCCAGATAGCGGATTCTGATTTTGGTAACTTCTTCAGCTTGGGTTAAGCTCCACCCTTTATCCACACGAGCGTTGCGAAGGATTTGTCCCTCTCCTGCCATGATAAACCCTCCTCTTTGTGTTTTAACTAATATCAAAAGAAGAAAAACTAATTGCTACATCGTCAATCCTAATCTCATCTTGAGGTTGATTACGAATCTCAATGATAAAATCAAGTTCTCTCTTAATATGACCATCACGCAAAAAAACATCAGGATGCTCGATGATCTTTGGTGTAGGTAATTCCATCACCCGGTTTAATAATTGCCAGTGAGCATCATCTCCACGGGAGGTGCTTGTCATCCCATCAATCAAAAACACCGAATCCTCGGCTTCGTCCAGCATAAGGGTTGTACGCAAGGTTTGCCGGATTATAGTAGAAGAAAGGAGTATCCATTTTTTGTTGGCATAAACGCAAGCGCTGATCGCTGCTTCCGTTTTTCCAACCCGGGGAACCCCTCGGATACCAATGAATTGATTTCCGCCTTCCTTTAAAGTATCCCCTAAAAAGTCCACAAGCAACCCTAATTCTTCCCTAATAAAATGGTAGGTTGGCGGGTCGCTTTCCGCCATATCCAAACGCTGCCCATGACGTAATGCCAGACGATCAAAGAGTGTCGGAGATCGGAAAGCCGTTACCTGAATAGAGTCAACATATGCCAAAGCCGAGTTAAGGGCTTGGACTTTGTCCTGGGATGGGTACTGAAGCAAAAATCCCCGGCGATCTTTCCCAATTCCATTGACGGTCAAAATATTGATCTCAAGCATTCCCAATAATGTGGAGACAGCACCCAGCAAGCCGGGTTTATTTTGCTGTATCACGTATTCCAGGTAGAGTTGTTCTTCCGGGTATACCCGACCAGTGATCAAGGTAATCCTCCAATTCTTTGATCCCCTTATCAGGATCTTCATGGCTTATTGAGTAATCATAATCATCGCTGGGATGGTTAGGATAGGAATAAAGAGCGTCGTAATAGTTTAGCATTTCTTCAGTGAACTCTTCTAAATTCCCTAGTTCAAGCAAAGAATGACACTGAGCAATCTTATTATGTCCCAGGTTTTTCGTCAGACGCCCCAGAGCCGACTTAATCTCAAGGGTGGCATTAGGGTAGCTGGTGTATTCTTTGATTAAGCGCTCAATCCGGTTATGAATGGAATCATAGACCAAGATCTGGGGACCCGCATTCATAGCTTCATATACACTTGAAGGCAAATTGATTCTGCCAATTCGCTTACTTTCACATTCGACTATGATGTAAGGAAAATGCTCCACTTCCCTAAGCCGTTCATATAAAGCGGACTCAAAAGACTTTTGTGAAGGGGCAGAACCCAAACCAACGGAGCCGAATACAGAGCCCCTATTATTCGCTATATTCTCCAAATCAATGGCCGGATAGCCATCAGCCCTTAAGCGTTTCAATAGTTCTGTCTTACCTACACCCGTGTTTCCCCGCAGCACAACAACTTTAAAGGGAAACTCTTGAGTAAAGTAATCATTAACCAAATGACGATAGGCCTTGTATCCCCCTTGTAAACGGTAAACAGACAAGCCCATCAGAGCAAAAACTGTAGCTAAGGATTTGCTTCTCATCCCCCCCCGCCAACAAAAAAGCGCCACAGGCCGGCCATTTGACCATTGTCTGGCTTGGTTATAAAGCCCATCCAATTTAGGACCGGCTATAGCCAATCCTTGCTCCTTGGCCAAAGCGGGAGAGATTTGTACATAAGTTGTCCCAATCATAGCTCGTTCTTCATTATTAAATAGAGGCAGATTCAGAGCACCAGGTATTGTGGCCTCCTCATATTCATTTTCAGAACGAACATCCAAAAGAACTATATCTTTAATTTTTCGCAATTCTTCAATAGTTATATCATGAATCATTTTATTGCCTCTAAATTATACTATTCTCCTTTATTATCATAAATCCTCTCGACAAAATGTGCAACTATTACCCTATCTCTTCTTCTTCCAAACCAAACTTTTGCTCAAATTGCCCCTTGGTCAGCAAAACTTCCCGGGGTTTTGATCCTTCATATCCGCCCACGACCCCTTTTTCTTCCAACAGGTCCATCAAGCGGGCCGCCCGGGTGTAGCCGATGCGGAGCCTTCTTTGCAATAAAGAGACGGAAGCATTCCCTGCTTCGATAAAGAGCAGGGCCGCTTGATGAAACAGCTCATCTCCGGCATCTTCCGCCGGTTTATTCATTCCCAGCTCAATGTTGGGAATCTCCTGATATTCCGGTTTGGCCTGATTCTGCAGGAAGAGGACCACATTTTCCACTTCCTTGTCAGCCAGGAAGCATCCTTGCACCCTTATGGGCTTGCTGGCCCCCATAGGATAGTAAAGCATATCCCCGCGGCCTAAGAGTTTTTCCGCCCCGTTCATATCCAATATGGTTCGCGAATCAATCTGAGAAGACACAGCGAAAGCAATCCGGGAAGGAATATTGGCTTTGATCAAGCCAGTAATAACATCCACCGATGGACGCTGGGTGGCAATCAAGAGATGGATTCCCGCTGCCCGTGCCATCTGAGCTAAGCGGCAAATCGAATCTTCCACATCTCCGGGGGCTACCATCATGAGATCCGCCAACTCATCGATAATCACCACCACATAGGGAAGGGGCGGCGCATCCTCTTTCTTTTCCTGGGTGCGCAGAAAATTATAGCGTACGATATCCCTTACTCCCGCCGCGGCAAAAAGCTCGTAACGGGTCTCCATTTCGGTGACAATCCATTTTAAGGCCCCTGCCGCCTTTTTCGGGTCCGTTACCACCGGCGAGATCAGATGAGGGATTCCATTATAATTGGTCAGTTCCACCATCTTCGGATCCACCAATAAAAATTTTACCTCATCCGGTCTGGCCTTATACAAAATGCTATTAATCAGAGTATTGACACAGACGGACTTTCCCGAACCTGTGGCACCGGCAATTAATAAATGAGGCATTTTAGTTAAATCCGCGACAATAGGACTTCCTGTAATATCTTTTCCCAGAACTACCGTCAGCTTACTGGGGGAATTCTGAAACTCCGGAGTCTCCAGTACTTCCCGAAAATGCACCGTCGCTATCTCTTTATTAGGCACCTCAATTCCCACTACGGATTTTCCCGGAACAGGAGCCTCGATACGTACATCGGTAGCGGCTAAGCTCAGAGCGATATCATCGGATAAGTTCGTAATCTTGCTAACCTTGACCCCGGGTGCAGGCTGAGCTTCATAGCGGGTAATGGCCGGTCCCTGGGTCACATGGGTGACTTTAATCTTAACCCCGAAGCTTTCCAGGGTATCTTCAAGAATCTTCACATTATCCGCCAAATCCTTATTAATACGAGGATTTTTCACCTTCATGGTTTTATTAAGAAGAGTAAAATTAGGAAGTTGAAAATCGCCGCTCTCCTTTTGGGCCAGCCTGGAAACAGGCGTCCCTGTGACCTTGCCCGGAGGAAGATTTTTTTGCTTCTTTTCCTCGGCAAAAGGGAGTACGGTTTGCATCATTGGACTATCGGAAAGAGGCTTCTCTTCCTCCCCGGTATGGTCCGCCATATCCTGAAGAGTCTTAATAATTACCGGCCGCTCCACCAGTTCAGGTTCCAGCACTTTTAAAGGCTCCGTTGTCGCTTTTGTCTCTTTCTTCTTGACATTTTTCTTTAAAGGCCTCTTTTCCATGGGCTCTTTAGGAACTACCTCTTCAGGATTCTCTTCAGAATCCTGAATCACATAGATGAAATCTTCTACATGGTTTTTGACCCAACGTCCTGATTCTTTGCCGGCCTTTTGAACCTGCTGCAGACCTCCGATGAGGGAACGGTTCGTTACCAGCAATGCTCCGATGAGTGCTATGACAATGAGCACCACATACCCTCCGGAAATACCCACTGAGCTTTTCAGGGTTATGGCTATCAGTGCGCCAATTAGTCCTCCTCCGTGACCTGCCATGCCTTCATCGAACATAGTCTCGTGATCAAAAGCCTCAATCCCCGGGAGTTGAAAATGCAATAGTCCTTCAAAAGCTAACCATAATAAGAGAACTCCCACCGTTCTCCATTGGTTATTTATATGTTTAAGATTCATATAAGCGATTCCCCAAGCACCCAGCATGAGAAGCAACCATACCCGGCCGTTGCCGGCCAGCATGGTTAAGCCTTCTTTAATCTTGCCACCTACAACACCATTGCTTCCGGAGTATAGGGCCACAATGCCCAATACCGCCAATCCCAAGGCCACAATGCCTATAAGTTCATGGCGGACATTATCTTTAAGAAAACCCTTTTTCTTTACCGTCATCTTCTTTTTCTTCCTAGCCAAAAAACATCCCTCACATCATTCTTTATACTTAGGAAGTCCTCTCACGAGAGCATGGTGAGAAGATTCATCCCGATTCATGCCAAGCTTTATGTATTATTTATTTCTACGCAAAGGGAATTTTTCCCTGTTCCACTATGCTTGTCATCTTTAAATTATAACAAAAAATCGGCTCTTAAGCCGATTTAATCGTAAATTTAACTTTCACGCTTTTCAGCGATTAGCCGCTTTAATTCTTCATGGGCTTCCTTTAGCCCTCCAACAGCATCAATCAGTCCAATTTCTACGGCGTCCTGCCCGATTAAAATGGTCCCAATATCCTGCGCTAATTCACCTGTTGCAAACATGAGCTTTTTTAGCTGCTCTTCCGTTATCTTTGAATGTTGGAGGATAAAGCGATTAATTCTCTCTTGCATTTTTTGTAAATACTCAAACTGCTGATGGCCATTGATCACTAACCCCGTATAGCGTATGGGGTGCAAAGTCATGGTTCCCGTGGGCGAGATAAAGCTGCGATCACAGCTTACAGCTATAGGAATTCCAATACTATGCCCGCCCCCCAAAACGATGGAGACACTGGGTTTGCTTAAACTGCTCACCAGCTCAGATATGGCTAACCCAGCCTCTACATCCCCTCCGGCCGTATTTAAAATCAGCAATATCCCTTCTACCTTTGGATTCTGCTCTACAGCGAACAATTGAGGAATGACATGTTCATATTTGGTGGCCTTCGACTGAGCGGGAAGAACCTGATGTCCTTCAATCTGACCGACGACGGTCAGACAATAAATGCTCTCTGAAGGTTCAGGGATACGAATCTGGCCCAGCTCTTTTAAGGTCTGGACCTCCGGATTTATGGGTTCATTTTGATTTTCATTTCTCACAAGGTGCACTCCTTCCGACAACGTCTGCATTTCCTTCCCAATTCTCAAAAGACCGATTAACCAGCCTGATACTATTATGGAGATTTGCCCATAAAAAAATGCAGGCCAACCTTCCTGCATCCTTCATCTTCCTATGATTATAATCCAAGAGCGGCGAATTAAGTCATGAGCCAAGGATGAGCTGACTTTTCCATAATGTCGGAACTCCCTGGATAATCTGCTGCCAAGGTATTGTCCCATGAAATAAGCAGCCACAAAAAGTAAGAGTGTTAAGGCCCCGGATAATTCCAAATGATTTCTCAGCAGGGCAACAAAAGGCACCGGAAAATGGACCGCCATAAACCATTGTACGGAAAGCTTCTTTACATTCTCCCGCCAATAACCAAACGGAATATTGAGCAGACAGACGAACATTAAATTCAAAACTATGAGAACCACTCCCATTCCCCCTCTACTCATCCCTATGTCGTCCTAACCCAATCTATAACGCCCAAAAACCTGTCTTCTTTGCAAATATCCTTTGACAACTCTATAAGCTTTTTTTAAGATAGATGAGTATGAAGATAAAGGGAGTTTTATCATGAGCATATTAAATGTAGAAAATGTAAATCACGGCTTCGGCGGCCGTAAGATTCTGGAAAATACAACCTTCCGCCTTCTTAAAGGGGAACATGTAGGCTTAGTAGGGGCTAACGGAGAAGGGAAATCAACCTTTCTCGACATTATCACCGGTAAGCTCATTCCTGATGAAGGCAAAGTAGAATGGTCCAACCGGGTGTCCGTGGGTTATCTGGATCAACACACTGTGTTGACCCAAGGTAAATCCATTCGCGATGTTCTCAGAGAAGCCTTTCAAAAAATGTTCGAGCTGGAAGCTGAAATGTTGGAGCTCTACAACCGCATGGCCGAAGCTACAGAAGCGCAGATGAACAAAATGATGGAGGATGTAGGAGAAATTCAAACCATACTTGAGAGCAATGGTTTCTACATGATCGATGCCAAGGTGGAGGAAGTGGCTAACGGTTTAGGCCTCGGTGAAATCGGCCTGGATAAGGATGTAACGGATTTGAGCGGTGGTCAAAGAACAAAAGTCCTCCTGACCAAGCTTTTACTGCAAAAGCCTACTATATTAATATTGGACGAGCCCACCAACTATTTAGATGCTGAACATATTATTTGGTTAAGCAATTACTTGAAGAACTACGAGAACGCTTTTATTCTGGTATCTCATGATATCCCCTTCTTAAATGATGTGGTCAATGTGATCTATCATGTGGAAAATGCAGACTTAACCCGTTATACCGGAAACTACGAGCAATTTATGCAGCTCTATCAAATTAAAAAAGAACAAGAGCTGAAGGCTTATGAAAAGCAACAAAAAGAAGTGGACCGCTTGGAAGATTTTATCGCCCGCAACAAAGCCCGCATCTCCACCACCGGCCGGGCGAAAAGCCGCCAAAAGCAGTTGGACAAAATGGAGATCCTGGAAAAACCCAAAGAGAAAATCAAGCCCCAATTTCGGTTTAAGGAGGCCAGAAGCCCTGGCAGAGTCATCTTTGAAGCCGAGGATTTGGTTCTTGGCTATAATGAGCCCCTAACCCGCCCCCTCAGTCTGAAACTGGAAAGAGGACAGAAAGTGGCCATCCGTGGGGTCAATGGTTTGGGTAAGACCACCCTGCTTAAAACCTTGCTGGGGATCATTCCGTCTATTAGCGGAGAAGTCATCTTAGGGGACTATCTTTCCCCCGGTTATTTTGAGCAAGAATCCAATCGCGGCAATACCAATACCCCCATCGAGGAGATATGGCAGGAGTATCCCGGACTCACGAATTATGAAGTTCGTCAAGCTCTGGCCAAATGCGGACTAACCAATGAGCATATCTCCAATAAGATGATGGTCCTAAGCGGTGGAGAAAGTGCCAAAGTACGCCTCTGTAAGCTCATGCTGAAAGACATCAATTTCCTCGTTCTGGACGAGCCCACCAACCATCTTGATGTAGATGCCAAGGACGAGCTAAAGAAGGCCATCAAGGAGTTTAAGGGTACGATTCTTTTAGTATCCCATGATCCTGACTTCTACAGTGATTGGGTCAGTGATATCTGGAATTTGGAGCAATGGACCACTAAAATCGTATAAACACCCTGAACAGCATCCTAGCCGTTAGTAACGGCTAGGATATTTAATTTTCCCTCCCACTGCCCCCTATGGTTTTGGCTCAAAAGAGTTAAACATCCGTAATTCTGTTTGAAGCTAAATATATCAGGAAGAGGCAGCCCGAGGGCATGACATAAAATCACCCGATTGACCCCGGCGTGCCCGACAATAAGGCTGGTTTCAGCATCTGATCGGACAATTCTTTCGAATACCGGGATGATGCGAAGGTAACACTGGAGGAAACTTTCCCCCCCGGGAGGGCGGTAATTAACAATATCCTCACCTCTCTGCCGGTACTCAGCTGGAAACAGCTCCTGTATTTCACTGAAGAGCCTTCCTTCCCATTCTCCCATCTCTATCTCATGCAGATCAGGAAGAACGGTTAAGGATAAGGGGTGTGCTTCGGCTATGATAGCAGCGGTCTCCCGTGACCGGCTTAAAGCACTGCAATAGATCCTGTCTAAAGGAATCTCCCGTAAACGCTCTTTTAAAGAAAAGGCTTGTTTCCTGCCTTCTGCACTTAAGGGAAGATCCTTAATACCTATATACCTTTTATTTTTGCCCAATCCTATATCACCATGGCGCACAATATAAACTTTTTTCATACGAGCATCTTTTGGGGTTCTTCATTGTTTATAGAGACAGTTTGCTCCTTCTGAACCTTGATTATTTCGCCCAGAATGCAGACTGCGATTTCTTCAGGGGTTTCCGCACCGATTTTCAACCCAATGGGGGAGTACAATTTCTCTAATTTCTCGGCTGGAATACCTTCTTCCTGTAATTCGGCCAACATAGCCTTTACTCTGCGGCGGCTGCCAATCATCCCTATGTATCCCGCCGGTTTATGAATCACGTTTTTCAGACAGACTTTATCATGACGATGGCCTCTGGTTACGATGACCACATAAGTCTGGGGGTCGATAACCAAGTCCGCCAAGGCCTTTTCAAAATCATTGCATATAACCCGGTCAGCTGTTCTAAACCGAAGGGTATTGGCAAAGGAGGGCCGGTCATCTACTACGGTAACCTCATAACCAAGCATTTTTCCCATGCCGGCCAAAGGCAAGCCAATATGCCCTGCTCCTAAAATCACCAGCTTTGTCTCTGAGACCGGTGGCTCAAGGAGCAATTGGTAGGCGATTTCAGCTTTTGTATCACATGGATTGAACCCTTCGTCCAGATTGACCATAGAAAAATGACTATGACCCCTACTAGCCAAAACTTGCTCAAGAGCAATCCGATTCAGTATGGGTAAACCTAAATCACCTGAATACTGATTGTTTTTTTGAACCACAAGCTTTTGGCCGATATTCTCTTGTTTGGACTCCGTTAAGGTAACCAATACAGGGCTTTCGCCGTGATTGAAGGAAAGTAAATAGTTTTCCAATAGAATTAACTGTTCCGATACATTACCCTGACCAAGGTAATCGATAAATAACTCCATAATACCACCGCAAACCATTCCTTCATCTTCAGCTATGTCCGCTGTCATATTCAAAGAATGTTTCCTTGCTCTCCCCGTGGATAAGACTTGAAGCGCCGCCTGCCTGGCCTCTGCCTCACCGCAACCGCCGCCAATGGTCCCTGTGGTCGTCCCATCTGCTAAAACTAACATTTGTGCTCCCGGCTTCCTGGGGGCGGATCCCAACACTTTGGTGACTGTAATCAAAGCTGCCTCCAGTTTTTCTTCAAGAACATGCCGCAGCCCCATTTTAATCTCTTTATCCATGAACATCGCTCCCTAGATTTAACTTGATTAAGGTCTGTACAGATTTTCCTACTCTTTCTTCTACGCGATAAAGGATTCTATAGGCATGATAAAAACGCCGGTGGATATGCTCAAGAACTTCCGGTTCGTTTTTATATCGTTCTACACTACTGTTAAAGCGTTCCTGGAGCGAAATAATCTGGTCATCTGCCACCAATTTATCAGCAAGGTAGACTATCTCTTTCTCTGTCAGCGGTTGCGAAGGCTCCCATGAACAGTCCATATGAGCGGCAATAATAGCGGAAACCTCTGGATAAGCTGCAGTAAGCTTCGCTCCTTCTAGGGGATGATTGGGTTTAAGCCTGGCTATATCATGCAATAAAGCAGAGGCTTTTAATAATTCCAGATTTAAGTGCCGCCCCGCCTCCTCTAATTGCTTACCCAAAAAAACACTTAGCCAAGCCACCATTTCACAGTGTTTGATAACCTTCTCCGGGGTGTTATTTCCTCTAAGCAATTCATAGCATTCAAATTCTGTGGGAGTGGGTGCATACCCATAGTACTTCAAAATCCTCCTATAATCCTCAGGAGTATCCATATCCAGGAGCACCCCTTGATCCTCCATGCTGACCTCAAGAGCATCCCCCTGATAGTGTTCCAAAAGGGCCCTAAGTCCGCCTTTACCTGTCCAGCTTAGAATACTATCCACATAACATCGGGAAATCAAAGGGGGATGACCTCTTTTGCCCCGGTAGACCGGATAAACTATACCTTTATGCTCCATGCTAAACGCTTCGTATAACCTATGTAAGGTGTCTTCATGGATGAGCGGATTATCAACCGGCAAGAGAAAAAAACCCTCCACTTCCGGGCCTAAACTTATTACTCCGGCCTTGACTGAAGAAAACATCCCTTCAGCATAATGTTCATTAAAGATCCACTGAACATGTAATGCATCACACACCGGAATAAGCTCCCCGGCCCTATGTCCGAGGACAATCCGAATATCCTTGAAACCTGCCTCCTGGAATGACCGGACGGCAATTTCTATAACACTGGCTGAACCCAAAGGCAAAAGGGGTTTAAAGCTTTTCATCCGGGAGGAAAAACCGGCTGCCAAAATGATGGCGGTAATCTTACTTTTTCTTGGCTCCCCAGTTGTGGCTGTTTTCATGCCCCCCACCCCCTTTGGTCAAGAATCATCCTTTTCCCTGTTCCCTTTTCACCGCTGTAGGCGGCTGTATTTGTATTGAAGGTCAAAGCCAACTGGGTCTGACCGCTGCTTAAAACCGATTGGATTATGGGATAGGTCTCAATCGCTTGAAGCATCATCTTCTTTGCCCTTTCCGAAACCGCCCCGTCCATAAGAACCTCAATGGCGAGAATCTTTTTACCACACTCCCCGGCAATGACCGCCGAAAAATTAAGTACCCCGTCCAGAGCAAAAATGGCTTCGTCCAAATCAGCCATACTCAGGATTTTACCAGCACCGAGATCCACTCTATCCCTGGATCGCACCCTCTCTAAATTGCGCAGAACCGTACCACAGGGACAGGCCTCAAGTATAAAGCGGGAATAATCTCCTGTCCGATAACGGATGAGGGGCATTCCCGTGCGGGTTAAGGTGGTAAAGACAACTTCCCCGCTTTGTCCCTCCTGAACAGGACGGCTTGTCGACGGATCGATGATCTCAAAATAGAGATCGGCTTCCCGCAAATGGTACCCATTAAATCCCTGGCAATCAACGCCGCCGCCCAGGCCCATTTCCGTCATGCCATAGTGATTAAATACCTGACAGCCCCAGACTTTGACCAATTCCCTGACTATGCTATGGGGAACATAATCTGTGGTCAATAAAACACTGAGCAAGGGCGGGATCGGGACCTGCATTTTTTTCTGCACTCTGGCTAAGGTCAGGATTTGGGTCGGTATACCCACCAGCACATTAACCCCATCCCGTATCATGTGTTCAAGGGCGGCCTGAGGGTTGTAGACCGGCCCATGAACAAGGCCCTCGGCTCCGGCACGGGCTAAACCGCGCTGCAAGAGCTCACCCACACTGCCCGGCACACTGCCCGGCAAAAGGATCAACACCCGATCCCCGGGCTTAACCATGGTCAGCATCCCCTGATGGAAAAAATCCAGGGTCAATTCCTGATCCTCTTCGGTGAAGAAGACTCGTTTAGGCTGTCCGGTCGTTCCGGAGGTTTGGAGAGTCACAATCCGATGAATATCGCTTGGTTTAACACAAATCATCTCTTGCCCGAATCGGCGGAGATCATCAGCCGTGGTAAAAGGCAGCTTTGCCATGTCCTCAAGATGAGTCAAGGTGTAATCGGTTTTTCCTAAATGCCTTTGATAAAAGGAGCTCTTTTCCCTTACATAGTCTAAAGTCTCCCCCAGCTTGTTCAGCTGGTACTCTTTAAGCCCTTCCGAGGCAAGTATTCCTGAACTGCTCCCGGTGATTTTCCGCCCAATCCAGGATTCGAGAGGTGTTTTCTCCGGCGTCACAGCTATGACCCCTTCCGGTAGAGAGATTTCCCCTGACGGTTGGTAAGATTATAGGCGCAGAAAGGAATCATTCTCTCCTCAGGGCTCAGAACATGGATGCAGCAGTTTTGCAAACGCTCTAAATCCAGATTCCAGGCATCCTGGAAGGCCATACCGGTGACGGCAAAGCCGGCCTCTTTAATCCGCTTAAGCTGAAAGTCCCAAGAATTTTCGTCACGGCAGGCACAGTCCGTTTCTCCAGTCCCGCCCCACTGCCGGGCGACAAAGGCCCGGGTTTTGCGAACCAAATCCTCGGCCGGTTCAGGTTCGCCGCAGCAGTTAGTGGTCTGAACACTTCTTAAGGTACCGTCACTTTGTTTGACAAAGCTGCCGCTGAAAGAGCATCTCCCGTTATTGGGCTTTAAATCTATCCCTTGTATGAGTCCCAGCGTTTGCTCTTCAATAGCCTGAATGACCTCAGGTAAAGTAAAGCGGTCCTCATCCCCGGGCACCTGTGGGATCCGTCCGAAATAACTGACAGGCTGAAAATGAACTCCCCGCACCCCGGGATGATGGTCCAGGGCAAACCTCACCATATCACCGATCTGCTGTGTATTGATGCCCGGCACCAAGGTAGGGACAAGAACCACCCCTATCCCAAGCTGAGAGCAATTCTCTATGGCTTTCATCTTGTCCTGAAGCATTTCCCGTCCCCGCAGCGCTCTATAAATGGAATCATCCACTCCATCAAATTGCAGAAATACCGAATTCAATCCCCCTTCCTGTAATCGCCTTACATAGTCCATATCCTGGGCTAAACGCAGCCCGTTGGTATTAATCTGAATAAAACCAAATCCCTCCGCCTTACCCAAAGCCACAATTTCAGGCAAATCGTCCCTCAGGGTCGGTTCCCCCCCGGATAATTGAATATTGGTGGGACCACTGGCTTCCATCACTTTCCGATACCAACCGGCCAAAACCTCCAGGGATGGGTCCTGAACACTGTCACCGGCATCGGCAAAGCAATACCGGCAGTTTAAGTTGCAGCGCCGGGTGACCTCCATGAGCGCTGTGCAGGTCTGTTTCCAGTGATCGGCACATAATCCGCAATCGTAGGGACAGCCCTTTTCCACCTCTGTAAAGCAGGCCAGGGGTTGACTGGGGATCGTCGGTCTCATCCAGGATTCCCAGCTGGGATTTCCCCGCCAGAGAAGGGCGCGGTATTCTCCATGCTCTGGGCATTGCTTTACCATATAAACCCGATCCTCTTCTGCTATTCGCTTGGCCGGAATCCGCTTCAGACATTCCGGGCAAACACTGCGGGTATCCGTTATACTGTGATCCCTCAATGTTCAGCCTCCTCTCTACCTTCCTTTTGGGCAATCAACTGGAAGTACCCAACTTTTGCTTTCTTAAGGGCAGCCTGAACTTCAGCTGGATCTGCTGAGCAATCCGTGGACTTCAGCCAGAATGCGCTCATCGAACCATGGGTCATGATAAGTTCCATGGTCAGTTGAATTAAGAGGGCCGAATGATCCTGCCATTGGCTGATCCGCAAGCCCCTACTTTGCAAACAATTTTCCAACTCTTCCTTGATCAGGGCACTTCTAATACAAGAATCCATCCTGAGAGCCTGAAGGTCTGGGACACCTCGGGGGTCGCGGGCATAGACATCATGGATAACCAGCCGGCCGTCAACCTTAAGCACCCGCTGTATTTCAGACAAGACCTTGTTTATATCCAACATTAAGGAAAGGCTGCATTCAAGGAAAACCCCGTCCAGGGAATTAGCTTCAAAGGGAATATCCTCCCCCCTCCCCTGGCTTATCGGTAAACCGGGATAGGCCTCCCGGCCCCATACCAGTAATCTTTGCGAGGGGTCAATCCCATAGGCCTCCAACTGATATAAGGATCTCAGCCTATCGACAGTGGCTCCCCAGCCACAGCCCACATCAAGAATCCTGTCACCCACCTGAAACCTGCAGTTTCCCACAGCCAGATCTGTCAACTCAAATCCGCCGGGGCGTAAGGTATTGCCGGTTGTTTCACGCAACAAATTCTTCTCGTAGAAGGTGCCTTTAACATTCCTCATCATCTTTTTCCGTTTCCAGATAAGTGGCAACAAGCTCCTGAACCTTGTCATAGGTAGCGGAGATAGTACTGCCACATTTGACCGGATAGTCTGTCCCTTCTTCCAGTTTGTAATGAAGAATATCCTCACAAAGCAGACTCCCGTAAGTTTCTTCGAACCACTCCAGCAGCTCTTGCACCATCCTATGGATTTGGGGATGAGATTGCTCGGACACGGTTCCTTTACCGGCTACCAATCCTAGCAGGCAAGCTCCCCCGGTCAGCACACCGCAGGTAGCACCGGAACGCCCCATACCGCCGCATAAACCATGCATGGCCCGTATAAGTTCCGGAGCATCCTTGCCTTCTTCCTCCAAACCAATGATTAAAAGAATTTGGCTGCAGCAAAATCCCTGGGCCGCCAGTTGGAACAAACGAAAACCATCTACCGGCATCCTTATCACCTCTATTTATCCTCTAGGCTTTGCTCCACCTCGAACATCTTTCCTAAGGCCAGATCCTCCGTAATCAAGACCAAGCCGCATTGGGCACACTTCAGTTCTTCTACCCGGATTTCATTGCCCAGGTAAGCAACCGTCACTGTACCCCGGCTAAGCTCGGCGTTGCACTTACCGCATTTCCAGACTGTTTTAGGTTGATTCTCTCCCTTGCTCATGACTTCACTTCCTCGATAACTTCCATCCGGTGGCTGTAGGCATTATGAACAAGGTAGGCACCGCTCTCCTGAGTCTTGTATTCCACCCAGTAAGTAACCCGGCTTGGACGGTGATGAGCCAAACTATGGCCATTCTCAAGATTAATGAACTTTCGGCCGCTTTTCTCAGCCGCCTGGATGGCCTGCTGAACATCTTCAATCAAGATCAACCGCTCTTCCATGCTTTTTCTGACCTCTTCCCTGATTATCAGTTCTATGGCTCGATCCCCCCTTTCGGATTCCAAAGCTTCCCGCCAGGTTTCCCGAAGCATTGTTCTCTTTAGCTTAGCCCGGTTCTCGTGGCGGCGTGAAAACCCCGGATCTTCCCGTGCAGCTGCATCCCTTTCTGCCTTGGGAAAAATCAGGTCGAAAATATGGACGATCCGTTTGCCATAAGCTGAGAAACGATCACGGCACATAGCGCAGTAAGCAATATAGTCCAGAGAACTTTCCTGACTTCTCGCCACCGTGACCTCCTTAGCTAAACTGCGGTTAGCAAAAGACATCAGTCCACCGAAACCGCAGCATTTGGTCAACTCTTTACTAAAAGGCAGTTCTTCCACTTGACAATTGAGTTTGTTTAAAAGCTCCCGAACAGCCCTGTGAATACTCTCCTCATGCCGGGTGGTGCAAGGATCCTGTACCGCAAATTTATAGGGTATATTGTGGACTGGAAGAGAAAGTTCCAGGGTGTTCAGCACTTCCCAGAGAGATACCACAGGGAGCATCTCTTTAAATAAGCTATAGCAAGAGGAGCAGGCCACAATGACCTGAGGCCGCCCCAAGCTTTCCCATTCTTTGACGAGATCAGCCATTGCCTTTTGAAACATTTCCTGCTCTCCAGCCCATTGGGCAGGGGCTCCGCAACAGCGCAGCATCAACCCCATCCCTCCCGGCAGATGTGCCGTCAATAGAGCATATACTTCCTCCACATGCTCCGGTGCCGATCCACTGAGCTGACACCCAGGGAAAAAGACAAACCTGCTCTCACTGAATTCAGGCTGGTGGCGGGTCAACTGAAATTGCTCACTGTTGCTGAACGCCATATCCTGTAGGGCAAAATCATAGGCTGAAGGGGGCATCCGCTTGTTTCTGACCATCCCTTCCCTGGAGCTCAGGCATACCTCCCCCATATTCAGTTCATGGGGACAGATTTCTGCGCATAACCCGCAGAGACTGCAGGAATTAATCATTTTATTGGCATAACGGGTTCCTTTGACAATGGCATCATTATTGTATATCTCCCGCAGATATTTCTTGGGGTACCGGCCATAGGACTCCAGGTATTTGCAGGCTTTAACACATTCCAGGCATTGACAATTCAGACAACGCCTGGCCTCCGCCAAGGCTTCTTCGCCACTATATCCTTGGTTTTCATCCTTCATGGCCACAGTATCAAGAGGAGCAATCCCCTCCAAATTGACGAAAAGATTGCTGATATACTCACCCTCCCATTCCCGGGAGGCCGTCAAGGAAGCCCCTTGCAGGTAACGGTCGATGGACAGGGCGGCCCTTCTGCCTTCAGCGACCGCCTGAATCGGTGAAGGCTCGCCCATATAGGCCCCGGCAAACACTCCGGCCTGGGAAGTGGCACAGGTATGTTTATCCACAGAACAGTTGGCTCCCAACACATCCGCAGCTGGAGCCGCCCCAGCTGCCAGGGCGATGTACAGGGCATCGAATTCCTCCTGCAGGGAGGGCAGGTCTTGTCGGGTGATGAGGGAATTCACACGTATTTCCATGTTAGGACGGTTGAGAAGCTTCAATTCCTCCCTGATGACATCGGTGGGCAGCCGCTGCTCAGGATAAGCCCAGAGCCTCCCGCCCAGCCGGTCCATTGCCTCAAAGATGGTGATCTGAAACCCTTTTTTCGCTAAATCCAGTGCAGCGGTTAACCCCCTCAGCCCCCCGCCAATCACGGCGGCCTTTTGACTTTTATACGCCATAGGTTTGACCTTGGGGGTTTTATAAATATGGTTTTCCACACAATATCTTTCCAGGGCGGAGATAGAGACGGCCCCCCCCACCTCTCCGCGCCGGCAAACCCCTCGGCAGGGATGATCACAGATTCGGGAGATGATCCCCGGAAAAGGCTGTTTTTGCCATAGGGCCGCCAAGGCTCCCTGCCAGTCCTGATTCTGGATTGCCTGCAGGAACTTCCTGGCATCAACGTGGATAGGACATCCTGCCGTGCAAGCGGGAGGACTTTCCTGGATACATTTACTTTCCAATCGTCTCAGTTCATCCTGCTCCATTTTCATCCCTACTTTTGCCTTAATCTACTAAAGAAAGGGCCGCTGCAAACCTTACCGGCCTGAGCCGGCCAGGCTTGCAGCAGCATCAGAAAGTAAAAAGATTATGGTTTGGCCTTTAACCCAGCCAGGATTTTTTCCGGAAGGGCAGGCAGTTTGGTTATGCGTACGCCGCAAGCATCGGTAATGCCATTGATGATGGATGCATGGGGAGAGGTCAGGGGTGCTTCGCCGACACCGGAGGCTCCGAAGGGTCCATGCTCACGAGGGGGCATAACATAGTCGACCACCAGTTTATCGGGAACATCTTTGGAATAAGGCAGACCGCAGCTGATCAGGTCAATATGTTTATTTAAATCTTCAAAGTCTTCGCTTAAGGCCAGACCAAGTCCTTGGATCATCCCGCCGTACATCTGGCCGTCCACCACCAGCTTATTAGCCAGGGTTCCCACATCAAAGATACCTGTCATGCCGAGAACTTTTGTTTTTCCCGTATTAATATCCACTTCCACCTCAGACAGGAAAGCTGCATACATATAGGTAGTGAAGGGGGCCCCTTGTCCGGTTTCCAGATCGCAGCCGTTATAGCCGGCGGGGGTACTGTACTTACCGACGAAGTGGGTGGGCAGACCTGCTTCTACCTGTTCAGCATAGTTTCTGTAGCTGCCGTCAGGTTTTTGAATACCTTTTAACAATTCTTCACAGGCAATTTTAGTTGCATTCCCGGTCATCACTTGGGAGCGGCTCCCTCCGGCAGGACCGCTGGCCGGTGTCTTAGACGTGTCATTCATAACCAGCTTGATTTGTTCCGGTTTGATTCCCAAGGGCAATAAAGCCTGGTGAGCAGTAGCCAATGTTCCCATATCCGCGCCTTGACCGTGATCTTCCCAGGCATTGAAAATAGTAACACCTGTTTCTGTATAATCAGCCCAGGCTTCCGAACCATCCGGATTATCAAGACCTGCTCCATAAGCACCAAGGGAGATACCTACTCCCCGTTTTTTATCTGCAGTAGATTCTGCTTTGGCTTTTTCTTTAGCGGCATCGTACAGAGGTCTCAATTTATCCATTATTTCAACCAGGCTATAGACATCAGGCTGACACCCTGTCGGCGTGGTATCACCTGGCCGATAAACGTTCTTATAGCGAAGTTCAAAGGGATCCATGCCAAGCTTCTCCGCTAATTCATCCATCAGCACCTCGGTAGCAAAGAGACTCTGGGGAGATCCATAGGCACGAAAAGCGGAACCCCAGGCATGGTTTGTACAGACAGTACGGCCATTGCTGCGAATATTGGGAATCATATAGCTTGCGCCGATAAATTGACTGCCCCGCAGAGTGACCAAGTCGCCAAATTCGGAATAGGGACCATGGTCAACGCTCCAGTCCGCCTCCATAGCGAGCAATTTCCCTTCCTTTGTCGCTCCGTATTTAAGGTTAATAAAGAAGGGTGAACGCTTTCCGGTATAGGTTATTTGCTGATAATAATCAAAGTTCAAAAATACCGGTTTTCCGGTGGCCATTGCTGCGACTCCCAGCAGGGCCTCAATGGTCGGACTGAATTTGTAGCCGAAGGTTCCGCCCGCGGGATTCTGAACCAGCACTAATTTCTCGGGTTCCAAACCCAGCCCCGGAGCAATCATAGCGTGATGCAAGTGGATGCCAATACTCTTGGAGTGAATAACAACCCGCTCCTCATCATCAATGTAGGCAAATCCCACGTCCGCCTCCATAGGCAAATGGGGCTGACGTCCCACATAAAAATCATCCTGTACTACGACAACATTGGGGTCTTCCATGACGGGAGCAGTTTCTTCCCCTTTAATGACTTTCGTTTCCCAATAAATATTGGGTGTTCCGGGGTGGATTTCGATGGCATCATCTGCCATAGCCGCCGGTGCGCTCATATAAGCAGGCAGGATTTCCAATTCAACCTTAACTTTTTCAACAGCAGCCTGGGCATGTTCTTCGGTATCGGCGGCTACAATAGCTATGGCATCGCCGAATTGGAATACTTTTTCATCGCAAAGAATGGGACGGTCCCAACCATCCCCCTTATTGTTCGGGAAAGTGATCAAACCGGTAATGCGGTTTTTCCCTTGAACATCTTTATGGGTAATAACTTTATAAACCCCCGGCATTTTTTCAGCTTCAGCGGTATCGATGGAAAGGATATTGGCGTGAGAAACCTTGGCTTGAACCAGTTTCAACTGCAATGTGCCACAAGGCATTTTTATCCCCAGATCCGCACCATAATCACACGTTCCGGTGACCTTAGCCAGAGCTGAGGGACGGATATAATTGCTCCCCCAAATGGAACCGTCCTGAGGAAGCTTCTCCCACAGTTCCTCGACCTTGACTTCACCGCGGATTAACCGGGCTGCCGTCATGACCGCGTCGACTAAAGGTTTATACCCCGTACATCGGCAGGCATTCCTATGTCTTTGGAACCAATCCCTGACCTCTTCACGGGTAGGGTTCGTGTTTTCATCCAACAGCCCTTTGGCAGAAACGATGAAGCCAGGACTGCAGAAACCACATTGGGCTCCACCATGGATCATCCATGCCAATTGCAAGGGATGTAGATTTTTTTGGGTGCCTACACCCTCAATAGTTGTAATTTCTGCTTCGTCAGGAACTCGTTTCATTTTGGTCACACAGGAACGGACAATCTTTCCATCCATAATGACGGAGCATGCACCGCATTGAGCTTTTCCGCAGCCAATTTTGGTTCCGGTCAAATGCAGTTGGCCGCGCAGCACATTAGCCAGCGTTACTTCCCCTTCAACGATCAGGGTTTGGCGTACTCCGTTGATGACTATGCTCTTGTTGATCAAAGAAACCACTCCTTTTTTATCAGAATATTTTAACTTCAAACTATTTATTGCAAGTTTTGTGCCAGTGGGAATCTATAAAATTTCTAGTCTACTTTAAAACGAATCTGCAACAATCAAGGGGTTTAACCCTAGCTATTCTTACTATAGAACCCAGTCCTTCGTTAAGGTTTCAAAAGTGAACACTTTATGTCGGAACACTGTAATCAAAATGAACATTGAACCGTTGAACTAAAAGACTATATGTGATACCCTTAATATTGGGAAGTAATGGTAATCAGGGACTTCTATCATGATTAGGAGTGATTGATAATGCCACAGGAAAATTGGCTAAGGTTTGTTAATGGAGAACCGGTGGTTCAAGATATTACACCTTTAATTTATCGCTCTTGGGAACGAAGTCTGGGTCACAATATTAATCCTACTGTCATTTCACACAATAAATTCCTTAACGACTCTGATCTACGGGAGTTGCGGGAATCCCGGGAAGACCTTATACGTGCTGCAAGCTCTGTCCTGCCTTTTCTATTCCAACTCCTCAACAGCTGCTCAAATTTCTCCATCCTGCTCGGGGATAAAGATGCTTTTATCCTGGAGTCCCTGGGAGAGGGCCCTTTCTTAAGTAAAGCCCAACGGATTTTCCTTTCTCCGGGGGGGAATTGGGGAGAAGATGTAAAAGGGACAAATGCCATTGGCACAGCTCTCGTCGAAGATATGCCCGTCACCATACACGGTGTCGAGCATTATGTACAAGAGAACCATTTTTTAACCTGCTCGGCTGTACCTATACATGAACTTAACGGTGAAGTTATCGGCGTTATCGATATCAGCTCCGAAATTGGAAATCAGGATTGTACTCTGGATATCGCCCTTACAGGGGCACGTTTAATTGAACAAAACCTACGCAATTTAACTATTGAACGCGAGCTAAAGTTCTATAAACAAGGTACTAAGCTGGCCCTTGACCTTTTAAAAGAAGGATTCCTTTCTGTCGACCGGCACGGAATGATTACCCAGATCAATTCCCTGGGTGCTTCCCTCATCGGCTTGAAAAAGGAGGATCTTTTAGGCAGGCATGTTGCCGATGTTTTAGGTGCACCGAAAGGCTGGCTCTTAAATCAGGATATTCTTGATTTAAGGCATAAAGACAGCAAAGGCCATGAAGTAGTGACGCATTTTCAACGAATTTCCGACAACTCGGGAAACTCCTTAGGGGCTGTGGGTGTAATACAAATTAATGAGCAGAAAATGGATGGTTTGGGCTGGGTGGGTAGAACAAGTCTTAAATCACAAGTAATTTTAGAAAAAGCACACAAAGCAGCTCAAACTAATTTCTCTGTCCTCCTTCAAGGACAGACGGGTACGGGAAAAGAGATTATAGCCCGCATGATTCATGAATTAAGTTTGCGCAGGAACGGACCTTTCATTGCTCTTAACTGCGCAGCCATTCCCAGTACTCTTCTGGAAAGCGAATTGTTTGGCTACGCAGACGGCGCTTTTACAGGCGCCCGTCGCGGCGGACAACCGGGAAAATTTGAACTTGCTCATGAAGGGACCATTTTCCTGGATGAGATTGGTGATATGCCACTTAATGCGCAAGTTGCTCTTTTGCGTCTGCTTCAGGAAAAATCACTTACCCGAATCGGAGGCAAAACCATTCAGAAAATTGATGTTCGCGTTATAACCGCTTCTCACAAAGATTTAAAGGCTCTGGTTGATGCCAATGCCTTTCGCCATGATTTATTCTATCGGCTTAAAGTGGTGTCTATCGATTTACCGCCTCTGGTCCAGCGGCTTGAAGATTTACCCGAGCTGGTCATTCATTTTATACATAAAGCCTGTGCTGCCATTGGTCGGCCCATTATCGAAATCGATGACCAAATCCATCCCTATTTTTATTCCTATAGCTGGCCCGGAAATGTTCGCGAATTGGAAAATTGCATTGCCGGGATGGTTGCCATGTGTACTGACTCGATGCTCACAGTCGATGATTTACCCAAGGAAGTAAGAGAATCTTTGAGTGAGAAAGATGGTTCAGAACCTATATCTATGCTTGCTCACCAAACTCGTCAAATGATTCTTCAAGCCCTGATTGAAACTGACGGAAAAATTCTGCCTGCTTCCCGGCTCTTAGGGATCAGCCGTACTACCTTATACCGAAAAATGAAAGAGTTTAATATTAGCGTACCGAAAACTTAACCAGGAATGATAACCTTAAAAATATAAGGGGCTGCGTGAAAATTTAAGATTTCACGCAGCCCCTTCTTAAATCATTTTAAACTCCAAATCTACACTATTTATCACTGTTCTTTCTGCAAGTCTGTTACTTATCCTTAAAACTATATATAATATGAAAGTAGATCCTGTTTTTTTACTCAGTGCCAAAGGGCATACAAAAAACGCTTGTTCCCCAAGGAAGGTGGTAAACAGCTTGAAGGTTCAGACTACTCATGGTAAAAATAATATTTGGCTTACCTTAATTCTTATCATTTCTACTTTACTGATTGTCCTCTTTTTCTATCTCGACCGCAGAAATGAACTCTCTACCCTGATCCAATCCTGGGGACCCGGCGGTATTGTCCTTGCCATTCTGATTATGGGAGCACTTTGTATGACCCCCATACCTTCCGAGGGATTTTTTATTCTCTTGCTTAAGATCTTCGGTGTGTTCTGGGGAGCCCTTTATTCCTGGATAGGATATACCTTAAGTACCTTTATCCTCTACTATCTTGCTCATTATTACTTGAAAGATTTCTTCCAGAAGATATTTTCTCCACAACTTTTTGAAGCGGTAGATCATTGGATTGACAGTAAGGGGACCTTAGGGCTATTTATTGCCCGTCTTATTCCTTTTCCTGCCCACGCAGTGGGCTATATCGCTGGTGTTATGCCGTCGGTAAAACTATGGCCCTATGTCTGGACGGGGGCTGTAACCATTATCCCCTATTATTTAGGGACCGCCCTCATCTATTTGGGTTTGATCAATTCAACCTCCCTTTGGCTTTTAATCGGCGCCGCTGCACTTATCATCCTCTGGGGACTCAGCTATCTGTTTAGGAGACAAAGCAATACATATTACGGAGAAAAATAAACCTCATCCATAAAAGTTTCTAGGAGTAAAAGCAAAAGGCCGTCATAACAGACGGTCTTTTACCATAGTCAGGGGGGCGTCAGACTGTGTCTGACAACTATCTTCCCGGGAGTAAAGTTAACACCTTATTTTGAGTATCAATCCCATCAATTTTTGCCTTATAGCCTTTTTTCTCCGCTTCAATTTCTCTTTCCCTGGCAAGCCTAACCACCTTTTCTTTTGCATCAAACACCCTGGCGCTGGCGGGGCAAATAGAGACACAGGCCGGGGATAAACCGGAACTTATGCGCTCTTTACACAGACTGCATTTACCAACAATACCGTTATTCATGATTCTCATGGCTGCGTAAGAACAAACCGATGCACATACCTGACAGCCAATGCATAACAATTCATTATGAACTACGACACCGTCATCAGAGCGTTTAATTGCTCCCACCGGGCAAACCGCAGCGCATTGTGGCTCACTGCAATGACGGCAGGACACATGGGCATAATACCTTACATAGTGGTTATTTAGAAATTCAATCGGAATCATTTTCAGGTAGTTATTACCTGGAGCAAGACCATTCTCCTGCTTGCATGCTGCCAAACATGCTTTGCACCCAATACAAGTCGTGCTATCGATTAACATTGCCATGTCGCTCATTTTTCACATCCCCCTTCGGGATAAGCCCTGCATAATATGTTTTTATGAGGGAAATTCCCTCCGGGCTGATCTAGTACGCTGGGCAATAGTGTATTGATCGGGTCTAAGTTATATCTTTTGCCAAAGTAGGGTTGAGTAAAGAAATGATTTTGAGGCACGGAGTAAGTTAACTTAACAGGTAAGGAAATTGCCCCTGTCGGTGTTTCTATTCGGATAGTCTCGTCATCCTTAACTCCAATCTTAACTGCCGTCTGAGGATGAATCTCGACATAGGGCTTTTCGAATTCTCGTGCCAATTTGCTGTATTGACATTGTGTATGATAATGGGCTGCCACCTTAACAGAGCTAACAAAATAAGGATAGTCTTCACGGCTCACCGATTCATTGCCCGGGGATTCAAGAGGATCTCTGTATTTAAGCACAATCCCTTTTTCTCTTAATAATTCAACCTTCTTAGAAGAGGTATTGAATCCCTTGCTATACAGTCTGTGATTTTCTTCTCCCCCTTCAGAGTAAGGATAATGAACACCACCGGGCTTTTCGGTCATTTTTTCAACTGTAATGGCACTAATACTCCCAATAAGCTTCCGTTCTACATCCCAGGCTTCTTCGGGTGTATCGGGGAAATACTCTGAAGGAAGTCCCATTTTTTCCGCAATTAATTTAAACACTTCGGCAGCCGGTTTTGCTTCGCCATAAGGCTCGACTGCTTTATCTCGCCATTGCATGACTCTGTGAATTCCCGGTTGCATACCTGCTTCTTCCAGCCAATGAGTTGCCGGTAAGACAATATGGGCTAAACTGGCAGAGTCATCAAGGGTTAAGGTGTGAGATACAACCAATTCAAGATTACCTATAGCTTTTTTCATGCGGCTACTCTCAGGCCAGTTAGCACAAGGGTTACCCGCAATATACATCATTTTTATTTGGCCGCTCTCCATACCCTCAATGACCTTGTCAGCCGGAAGCTTGAAGCTTGGCTTTACGACATGTTCAGGCTTAATCAAATTAGCCGGCTGCCCATACCCGTTGAGATGGGAAACTACTCCCGAACCCGGCTTGCCAACATTGCCGAGAATGGCCATTAAGGATTCAAAGGCCATTAAGGCGTGCTCGGCATTATTTACACAAACAATTCCCCGTCCCGGCCACATGATGGCAGGTTTTTGTGTTCCCAGCTCATGAGCTAAGTCTTCAATGACCTTTTGTGGTATCCCTGTTATCTTTGCTGCCTTCTCCGCTGTGAAATCCTTAACAGCTTCAGCCAGTTCCTCAAAGCCATTCACATTAATATGAACAAATTCTTCGTCATAGTGCTTATTCTTGATGACCAGGTGCAAAAGGGCCATGCCTAAAGCACCATCAGTTCCCGGGTTAATTTGAATAAATTGATCACTTAGTTGAGCTGTTTCAGTATAACGGGTATCGATGGTAATTATTTTGGCGCCATGTTTTTGACCTTCCTGCAGCCAATGAAATTGGCCAGCTTTCGTTTGCGCACAGTTATTGCCAATGTTTAAGACAATCTTTGCGTAAATGACATCATGAAGAGGAGCCGTAGCCGCTGCCTTGCCGAACATTTCTTTTCTGACTTTTTCCTCTGAGCTGAAACAAATGGGTCCGGTGCCATAGTTGGCAAAACCGGCTATTTCGCTAAAGATCTTTAAGGCAAACTTGCTAAAGGATCCTCCAATTTTAGAGGTCATGCCGATAATAGAACCTGTGCCGAAGTTGTCTGAGAGCTCCTTATACTTCTTAGCTATGGTATCGATAGCTTCCTCCCAGCTAATCCGAACAAATTCACCATTAACCTTCTTCATAGGGTATTGAACTCGTTCCGGACCATGCAAGTTTTCAATAATCTCTATGGGTTTAGGGCATATTTTGCCTTTATTATAGGGATTATCCGGATCACCATAAATAGCTTCCACATTTCCATGAGAGCCTATCTGAACTTTAAGACCACACCCACCGTTACAAAGGCAACAAATTGAGGTTTTGACCTTGTCACTGTTAGGCATAGGGGTTCTATTTCTATGAAGCCCCTGGACTCTAACATATGCCATAGAAATTTCCCCCTTTTGCTTCTGCTAAACTATACCCCTGAAACCGAACAGGATGATTGAGCCAATAGTTTAAGGTATCCAAGCTTATTTTGGTTTTTTGCTTGATCATTGAGGTTAGAATGCCGGCACCATCAATATCGCCCACCATGATCATGCCAACCAAAATGTCATCTTTAACAATAAACTTCCGATAACGTTTGGTTACTTTATCATAAGTGCTCAACTCTTTTCCTTCTCCGGTGGGCAGATAGGGAATTCCCGCCGAAACGACGCCAACGCCGCAAAACACTGCCGAATTAGAGCCAACGGCTCCTTCGTAAACTCTCTCGACTCCAGCCATATTACTTCCGGCAACGGTTCCTTGTGCTGTCGCCACAGGCCAGATGGAAATAACTCGTTTTTCATCCCAAACAGCATGATAAGCTTCGGCAACATCTCCCGCTGCATAGATATCGGGAACTGTCGTTTGCATATGCTTATCTACTATAATCCCGTTATTAACCTTTACACCGGTGTTTTTTACCAGATCAACATTGGGGCTAACTCCGGCAGCCATTAAAACCAATTGACAAGGAATTTCCCTTCCGGAGCTTAGACTAACTCCTTCTACTTTGTTTTCGCCCAAAATCTTGCTTAATTTCGTGTTGTAGATGATTTCATACCCATCCTTCTCTAATAACTCGGTTATAATTTGCCCTGTATGAGGATCAACCGATCTGGACATGATCCGGGAATTAACGATGATTGAAACCTTAATGCCGAGTTCATGAAGTCCATGGGCCCCCTTAAGTCCTACTAATCCAGCCCCCATGACCACCGCTTCCTTGACATGTGGAGCAAAATCCATGATCTTACGTGCATCTGCCAGAGTACGAAGCTCGAATACTCCTTCCAAATCAAGTCCTTCTACCGGTAAGGAGTAGGGAGAAGCACCTGTGGCAATTAAGAGCTTATCATAGCTGATGACTTCCCCTGATTGTAATGTGACGCTTTTCTCTGCATCATTCAGTTGTTCAACCTTTTGCGGAATGAAGTCGATGCCTGTTTCGGCATAGAAATTGGCATCCCGAATATAAATGCGCTCTTTATCGATTTCTTTCCCGATATAATAGGAGGTTAAGCAGCGTGAATAAGGTCGATTGTCTTCTTCGGAGATCATCGTTATTTTCCCCGATGGATCGAGTCCGCGGATCGTCTCGGCTGCGAAAATTCCCGCTGCGCTGTTGCCAATAATCACATAATGCATATTAGATCACCTTCAATTTCTTCTTCATACTCCGCAGAAGTACCAAAGAGGAGCGCCTTCCTCGAACAAGCTAAAACACAAGGTGGTTGTTCTTCATCCAGGCATAATTGACACTTTCCGGCTTTACCAGTTGTTTCTTGAGGAGCGATTGCGGCAAAAGGGCAAACCATAACACACATATAGCACCCCACACATTGCTCTGCATCATGTATGACATTTCCTTCATCGGAATACCTCAGGGCACCCGCCATACAAGCTTCCACACAGGAAGCATGAACACAGTTTTGACAAATAGATACTGAATAACGACCATCTAATCCTGATAGTCTAATATGTGGTTTTGCTAAAGGTATCTCAACTTTAGAGTTAAATAAGCTCTGGGTTTTGGAGTGCTTTTCACGGCAAACTTGCTCACAAGCTAAGCATCCGTCACATCGTTGGGGTTGAAAATAGATTTTGCGCATGAGCGTCTCCTTCCTAATTAGTGTTCTGCGAAACGGCTTGTCTTGGTGAATCAAATTGATCATTAAATATAAATGCGCTATTGCTAAACATTTCTTTAACTTTGCTTATATCGTAATCCAGAAAATATTTTGCTCTTTTTAAAGCCTCATTGGATGATGCGAATAAATCTTCTTGAGAAATAAAAATGTTTTCCTCACCTATTTCCTGGGCAAGCTTCGATTCTGTCAGCAATTTATCCACACTTGAACTCACACCGGATATGATGACTTTCCCGCCTGTTTCTTTTATCTTTTGGACAAACAGTTTCATGGTATCCAGGGAGGTTACATCGATGCTATTCACTCTTTTCATGCGAATGATAACAATACTGGCTTTGCCAACAAGTAAATCCAGCTTCTTTTCCAGCTCATCCGCACAACCAAAGTAAAGATTGCCTTGAATATGCACAATAAGTGTATCTACTTTTGCTTCAACAGATTGTATCTCTTTTTCGATGAAGGTATTCTCTTTTCCCTGAGCAGGGGTAAGGATCTTGATATGAACTTTGCTCCCTTCCCTAAGATAGATCATAATTGAGACAGCAATCCCTAAATAAACCGCTGTATCCAAGTGAGGTAATACTACTGCCGCAACGGCTGTCGTACCCATGACTAAGGCATCTGCTTTATTTAATTTAAATATTCTTTTGATTTCGGCCCTATTGACCATATTATAGGCAATGTTTAAAATCACGCCGGCTAAACTCGCCATGGGAATATACTTGGCATAAGATCCTAGAAAAAGAAGCACGATGGCCACAAAAACTCCCGAAAGAATGCCGGCTATACGTGTGGCGGCGCCGCTTTGGAAGTTGATAGCAGAACGGCTGAACGATCCGGTCCCCGGAAAACATTGAAAGAAGGGAGCGACCACATTGGTGATTCCTTGTCCCATGATCTCCTGATTGGCATCAATTTTTTGTCTGGATTGGGAGGCAATTGCCTTGGAGATTGAAATAGCCTCTACCAAAGCAATAATGGCAATTGCGATAGCGCCGCTCATTAATTCACCGGCAAGTCCAAAGTCAAAGCTTATCATTTTAAAAGGAGGCAACTGAGATGGAATAGTTCCGGTGAGCTTTACCCCAAATTGCTCCATAGAAAATACTACTACCAAAACGGACGAGAGGCAGACTCCCAGTAAGGCACCAGGCAGGTTTTTGTTAATCCTTTTACAAATCACGATTACAAGAATAGAGAGTAAGCCTAACCCCAGTGCGTAATAATTAACCTTTTCTAAATGAGTCACTAAATAAAGCAATTTATTGAGGGTAGACATTTCCGATGAGTTAGGGATTGAAATACCCAGAAATGAGTTCAATTGGCCTAATCCGATCAGTACGGCTGCACCGGCGGTAAAACCAACAATCACCGAATGGGAGACAAAATTAATTAACTTACCAAGTTTTAATATTCCAAAAAGCAATTGCAACGCACCAACCAAAAAGGTCAAGAGAAAGAGTATCTCATAAGCGTTTTCCAATGCCATATGATTTTTCATACTACTCGCTACCAGGAGGGCAATAGCATTGGTTGGCCCTCCAATTAAGTGGTTGGAGCTGGAAAAAAGCGAGCATAAAATTGTTGACACAATTGCCGTATAAAGACCATAGACCGGGTTGACTCCTGCTATGAGTGCATAAGCCATAGATTGGGGAACAGCAATCACTGCTACGGTCAATGCGGCAGTTATATCTTTTTTGATATACTCTTTCTTATACGTTCTAAGAGTATCAATCAATGGGAAGTGTTTCTCAAATACCGCTGTATTCATACCCTTTACCTTTCTTTCGTTAAAAAAGTAATCTGATTGAGGATTTCGATTGGATAGAAGCGGGACATAGCTTTATAACTGATTCTGTGCATAGTCCCGCCTTGATTTTGTTTTTACTCAGCTCCCATAGTCACCTGAGCAAATATCTCATCATCTCTTTCTCTGTATCCCCTGCCAAGTTCTTTGTTAATCTGCTGAACTTCATGCTTAAAGCTGATTTCCTGCAGAGCGATCGCTGGAAGTTCCCTGGTCTCTGCTTCAGATTGAATGATCCTGCCCACAGGAACTGAACTATCATCAGGCAGCTCTACATTTAGGACCATTGCACCATGAGATACAAATGAATTTTTACCGAGTTTAGCATTGTGAACTATCGCTCTAAAACCCACAAATGTTTCCCTGCCAATAAGGGCCGGTCCGTGTACCAAGGCACAATGAGCTATGCTGCAGCCCTGACCAATCTCAATAGATCCACCCTTCAGGCAGTGCATAATCACCCCGTCTTGAATATTGGCTCCTGCACCAATGATAATAGTTAATCCCTCATCCGCCCGAAGCACTACATTGGGGCAAATCATTACATTCTCACAGACTCTGACATCACCGATCAATACAGCCGTCGGATGAACATAGGCTGTATGATGAACTTTAGGGTGCTTTGAAGTCCTATTCCACGATGTCTTTGGAGAATTCTCTAATATCATTACTACAGGCCCTCCTCGAATATCCACTGATGCTCTGTGATTCACTTACACCCCAATACGCTAAAATTACCACTATCACAAATAATTAGACTAAATATCTTTAGATATGAATACCAAACACCGGCAAGAAATATTTCAAACCAATATAGAATAAAAGAACACCTAAGAGCATTTTCATATAACGGGCATTGATATACTTTGATACTCTGGCCGCTACAACTGTTCCGATCGCAACACCAACTAATTCATAGGCCAAAAAGGTAAGGTCTAAGGAACTTCCCATAGAAAGGTAGTTTAGAATACTGGTTGATGAAGATACCAATATGGATAAGGCTGAGGTTCCGGCTACAATATACATTGGGAATCCAAGTATGCTGGTCATGAAAGGAACAAGTAAGAATCCGCCGCCTACTCCCAAAGAAGCAGACAGAATGGCAACTAATAGCCCCGCAATAAATACAACAATGGCATTATACGTGAATTCTTCGCCTGAAAAAGTAAAGCTGTTCTTGATACCGGTTTTTTGGAACCTAACACCGATTTCCTTGATCTCGTTTAATTTTCCTTGTTCACCGAGTTCCTTAACCTTTTTAGCAAAGTTGTCATTGGCTTGCTTTACTTTCTTTTGGCTATTTATAAATCTATTTGTACATTCATAAGCAATTCGAAATGAAATACCCAAAGTTACCAGTCCAAAAAAAGGCTGAAAGACATTCATATCTTTTAATAAAGAGTGAGAGAGAGAAGATCCTATCATCGCACCAATGATTCCACCCAAACCCAAAACGATTGCGGTCGGAATAACAACTCTGCGTTCTCTAAAATAGAGAGGGGTACCTACTATAGGGGTGACAAGGGTCAAAATCTGATTCATAGGCTTTACCATATTGGCATTTTTAAGTCCGAAAATACTCATATGCCCTACACCTGCCAGGATACCTCCGGCTGCTCCAACGGATGTAAATACATATCCGATAAAAACCCCCCAAAGGACTAAAAAAATGGGATTTGCATCAACGCCGGCTAATGGAAAATGCATACTATTCTCCTCCTACTTTTTATTTTTCAGTTATTAACCTGAAAATTATCCCGTGCTACTTTAGCGAGTATGGTCATAATCAGTCTGACAAGCGGTTTTAATACTAAATGAAATAAAAAGTACATACTTAGATAAGCGAATACCGTACTTACTTGCCAGTTAAAAAGAGGAATAGTGACCGTTTCGAATTTTAAACTAATCAAACATGCCAGGACGAGATGGGGAGAAAACTTATAAAGCGAGTCGACTCCCAGAGCTGTCAGGTACTCAAAAAATACTTCTCTCATTTCTGCCTGGATTGACTTAAAAGCTGCTGCATCTTTAATATCCACCGCAACTTTTAAAAGTTCATCCAATTCCTGATACCTTTTCTTGTGCTGCTGAATTTTTTGGGAGTGAGGATCTTTGAGGAAATTCAGAAGTTTAGAAATATGCATCAATGTCAAGACCCTTTCTTAAAGTTGAATTGATTACAGCCCGGTCCTTGTTCCTGTTCCCCCTTTCACTTTTATTAGGCTATAAAAGAAATTTATCATAACTATAAAAAAATGCATGCTAAGAAAATGACAACATTTATGTCATTTATTTAACACTTTTTATGTCAGGAAAATGACATAACGATCTTGCCAAATAAAAAAAGATGCCTCCTGATTTAGTCCTTACACTGACTAACCGGAGACATCCTTCTCTAATATTTAAGTTAAACTATCCAATTATTTAGTTTTTCAAAGTCCACTATATATAATTCCTTATCCTCAATAGCTATACTATTCTCATCCTTAAAGACATTCAGCAGCGAAGTAACATTCTGTCTGGAGGTACCTATCATGTAGGCAATCTCCTCATGAGTTAACCGAAAGTTTATTTTCGTACCTTTAGGAGTATCTACTCCCATTCGTTTAGCCATTTTTACTAAAAACATCGCTAGTCTCCCAGGTACTTGAAAACAAGCCATTTCTTCGATAATTTGTTCTGCCTCTCGCATTCTGATCGCAAGAGTTATTGAAGCTTTAATCGCAATTGATGGATATTTCACAAGTAAGTCCATAAATTGGCGATGCCGTACTACTACTAATGTAACCTTGTTAATGGCACTTGCAAAACAAGTCCGATCCCCTCTATATAGCGTCTCCGCAAGCCCCATTAGTTGTCCCGATGATCTTATACTTCCAACAGTAACCTTTTTACCATATGGGGATACCCGGAATATCCTTACATAGCCTTCCTTGATATAGTAGACACGATCAGCCGTATCACTTTCAGAAAAAATTACTTGTCCTCGGTGATAATGCACGATAGTTCCAAATTGCAAAATAAAACTTTCTTCTTCTTTACTTAACAATGTTTTAGCAAAGTTAGCATTTTCTATCATAGGCTTTACCTCATGCTTTACAAACTTGGCATTAAAACTCATTGTATCATCCATCACGATTCTATCACGATTCACTGATAACTACTATATTTGCCAACATTCATTTTTTAAATGATGGAAATAGTGTTTGTTTATATTGATTCTAAATGATCACCATTCAGGCAGGAAGGCCTGTCGCCAAACGTTCGGATAAACGTAGGCGCAGGCCCTATTTCTTTCATCTAAGCCAGGTAGCTTCAATTTAGTTCTATTTCCTGATTGACAACTAAGTGTGCCTCAGGCTGATTAATGGTTATGGTGATTTTCAGTCCTGTGGAGTAGTTGTTAAAGCGTTCAACAAAGACCGGGTCCGGGGCCATGATAATATAGGGCTGCTTGTTTAGGGGCTTTTGCGTAGGCTCCACAATCTCCAGTTCCAGCCAACTGGTTGGATCGATACTCGATAATCTGACCATACCGTCATAGAAGGCTACTGCCGGGACCTGCTCCTCAGTAACCTCGATTTGGCCTTCTTTACTTACATAAAATGACCAATCTACAGGGAAATTTAACACCTCGGAGGTTTTAAATTGGATAGCCCTGATATCCAAGGATACTTTGCCTGGCCACTGGTTCAATGGTTGAGCAGAGAAGATAAACTTGAAGGAATCCGGAGCATCACCAGGAACAATGGATTCATAACTAAGTCCTGCAACTTGCCCGTCAGACCTTATAAAACCTTCAGGGATGATCCAGTTGGAAACGGTTAACGTAAGTTCCTGTGCCGGAACCGGAGTATGATAACCCATAAACACCATGATCTGATGATATCCCTCCGAAGAGACACCTCCCCACCTTTTACTTAAAGGCTCCATAGATAAATTATTTCTGGCATAGTCTTCGGGAGGTATATCAATAACCCTCTGCGACGCCATCAAATAGTTTTGGTTCGGTTCCGTGACCGTATAGAGCACATAGGTATAAGACGGGGTATACCACACCTTTTCAAAAGTCACTATGGCCTCTGTGTCAGGGATAGGCTTGGTTATATTGATATCCACAACTTGCCCTGACTGTTAAGCCCTCTGCCAAGTCATATTCACCCGATAGTCGCAAAAGATAGCCAAAGATCGGCTCCCTAAGTTCTATATACATTTCTTTCAGGTTTCTCATCGCAGCATCACCCAGACCACCGCCTTTCTCTTGCTTCTACCTACTTAGTAAGAAAGCGTTGTCGTTTATTACAGAAAAAAATAAAAAATATACAAAACGGCGATAAACTCTAAAGGTTTGATCGCCGATAAAAATCTGTATATCCTGATGCCTATAATGAATTCCCTAATAGCCGACCTCCACAGCCTTTATTTGATCGTAAAGGCTCTGATTCACCGGTGTAGTAATCCCATACTTTTTCCCCAGTTCTATGACTGTACCAGCAAAAAGCTCCACTTCGCTATAACGTCCGGCTTCAACATCCTGACGCATTGAAGGTTTTCCTTCCGGGCTTAATTGGCTGAGGACCCCTAACCAATAATCCAGATCAGCTTCGCTTAAGTCAATGTCCTCTTTTTCCGCTAAGACAATGACCTCTCTCATCGCTGCAATCATCGTATCCCTGGCCTGCCCTTCTCTTTGTATAACACCATAATTGCTGCCATAGACAGCCACCGCCTGGTTGACACCCACATTGAGCATCAATTTACCCCACAGGCGCTTTGGCATATCAGTATCAACGAGATAAGGGAATTCCATCTTCGCAAAAAAGTCTGCCACTCTTTTAACCTTAGATGAGCTGCTTCCGGGCTCCCGATCGCCAAAACAAAGAAAACCCATATGGGCATAAGTCAATCTATTCCCCTCTTTGACCGCATCCATTCCCTGGGCAACAGAGTATAAGACTTTGTCGTGGCCATAAATCTGACTAATCCTAGCCTCACTGGTAATCCCATTCAAAGCAGACAAAATAAGAGTATTTTTCCCCACTTGATTCTTAACTGCCCGGATAGCTTCTTCCAACCCACTGTGCTTTACCGTAAATAGAACCAGATCTGCCGGTGAGGTCTTTTCCTCCGGCGTCACATAATGGAACTCACACTGTTGCCCATTACAAAAAATCGAATCCTTTATATATCTATCTATTCTCTGCTGATCGGCAATAATTCTTAAGTCAGCCTGAGGCATTTTCTTTGCCAGATGACTTCCATACAATATTCCCATAGCACCTAAGCCGATAATTGCTACCGTTTTGATCTCCATATCCCGCTCAATCCCCCACTAACTATTCTTTAAAGTCCCTATTTCTTATATAGATGAACCTCAAATACAGTATACCATTGGTACTCTGTGTATTTGTAGCCGATTAATCACTTTGAAATAGGCGTGGGGGTAGTACCGGCCCCAGAGTTTCTTGCTCAAATTGTTTTTTCTAGAAGGATAAAATCGGACACGAATCCGATTTTGCAATTCCATAACTATGCTTACAGAGTACTACATACAGAACGTATGTTTGATATGATTTGGCTAAAGGTAATCGCAAGAAAATAGACTTTGCAGGCCAAATTTCCAAACGTTTGGAAATTTGGCCGAATTCCTCATCTATAAGTTAAATGGACTACGCATTACTGCATAGTCTATTCTCTTACCTGGCAACACGAAAGGCGGACGAGCCTTTCGCCACGCGTCGTCCACGGACGAAGGCTCCTGTCGCGTGGATATTACTTTCCCAGGCGCCCCACAGCATCATGCACTTTAGTTTTCACGCAGTGAAAAGCAAAGAGACCATCTACTACAGACGGTCTCTTCACTCTACTTACCTGGCAACGACTTACTTTCCCAGGACCCTGCGGTCCAAGTATCATCAGCCCTGAAGGTCTTAACTTCCGTGTTCGGGATGGGAACGGGTGGTACCCCTCCGGTATAGTCACCAGATCTTTATGTGGTTATCTTTGAGCGAACTTCCTGTTCCCTCAAAACTACACAGAGTCTTCTTCACTGTAATTAAGCGTCCATCTTTCCTCACCTTAGTCTTGAGCCCCTCAGTGAGGTGACCTTTCCATGACCTTTCGTTAGGTCAAGCCCTCGACCGATTAGTACCCGTCCGCTCCATGCGTCGCCGCACTTCCACTCCGGGCCTATCTACCTGATCATCTTTCAGGGGTCTTACCAGCTTACGCTGTGGGAAATCTCATCTTGAGGCCGGCTTCGCGCTTAGATGCTTTCAGCGCTTATCCGATCCGGATATAGCTACCCAGCACTGCCTCTGGCGAGACAACTGGTACACCAGTGATCCGTCCAACCCGGTCCTCTCGTACTAGGGTCAGTTCCTCTCAAATTTCCTGCGCCTGCGACGGATAGGGACCGAACTGTCTCACGACGTTCTGAACCCAGCTCACGTACCGCTTTAATGGGCGAACAGCCCAACCCTTGGGACCTACTACAGCCCCAGGATGCGATGAGCCGACATCGAGGTGCCAAACCTCCCCGTCGATATGGACTCTTGGGGGAGATAAGCCTGTTATCCCCAGGGTAGCTTTTATCCGTTGAGCGATGGCCCTTCCACTCGGTACCACCGGATCACTAAGCCCGACTTTCGTCCCTGCTCGACTTGTTGGTCTCGCAGTCAAGCTCCCTTGTGCCTTTACACTCTTCGCGCGATTTCCATCCGCGCTGAGGGAACCTTTGGGCGCCTCCGTTACTCTTTAGGAGGCGACCGCCCCAGTCAAACTGCCCACCTGACACGGTCCCCAACCCCGATTCAGGGGCCTAGGTTAGAACTTCAGTACAAAAAGAGTGGTATCCCACCTGTGACTCCACCAAGGCTGGCGCCCTAGCTTCTCAGTCTCCCACCTATCCTGTACATTTCATACCAAAGTCCAATGTCAAGCTACAGTAAAGCTCCATGGGGTCTTTCTGTCCTGTCGCAGGTAACCCGCATCTTCACGGGTATTACAATTTCGCCGAGTCCCTCGTTGAGACAGTGTCCAGATCGTTACGCCTTTCGTGCGGGTCAGAACTTACCTGACAAGGAATTTCGCTACCTTAGGACCGTTATAGTTACGGCCGCCGTTTACTGGGGCTTCAATTCAAAGCTTCGCCTTGCGGCTAACCTCTCCTCTTAACCTTCCAGCACCGGGCAGGCGTCAGCTCCTATACTTCTCTTTTCAGATTGGCAGGAACCTGTGTTTTTGATAAACAGTCGCCTGGACCTCTTCTCTGCGGCTCTATCTCTAGAGCACCCCTTCTCCCGAAGTTACGGGGTCATTTTGCCGAGTTCCTTAACGAGGGTTTTCTCGCGCGCCTTAGGATTCTCTCCTTACCTACCTGTGTCGGTTTACGGTACGGGCACTAAGTAAGCTCGCTAGAGGCTTTTCTTGACAGCTTGGAGTCGGTTACTTCGCTACTTATTTCGCTCCCCATCACCTTTTAGGTTTATTCGCGAGACGGATTTGCCTATCTCACACCCTACGGGCTTGGGCGTGCTCAACCAACGGCACGCTTAACCTATCCTTCTGTGTCACCCCATCGCTCAAACGCTTCTCAGTGGTACTGGAATCTCAACCAGTTGTCCATCGCCTACGCTTTACGCCTCGGCTTAGGTCCCGACTTACCCTGGGCGGACGAGCCTTCCCCAGGAATCCTTAGGTTTTCGGCGGGTGAGATTCTCACTCACCTTTTCGCATACTCATACCGGCATTCTCACTTCTATTCACTCCACCAGACCTCACAGTCTGACTTCGCTGCGAATAGAACGCTCCCCTACCCCTGGAACGGAATTATTAAACCTTTAGCTTTCTTGAGCCCCTGAGGACATTTGGAAATTTTGCTTTCATTCAAGCCTTTGTCTTCCTCATTGGAAGCAAAATTCCTCATG
>NZ_KB913023.1:2619308-2681020 GCF_000384015.1 Desulfitobacterium sp. PCE1
ATTCTTTCTCTTCCTCCGGGTACTTAGATGTTTCAGTTCCCCGGGTTGTCTTCTGCAACCTATGGATTCAGTTACAGATATCCAGATATGACTCTGGATGGGTTGCCCCATTCGGATATCCACGGATCAAGGCATGCTTACTGCTCCCCGTGGCGTTTCGCCGCTCGCCGCGTCCTTCTTCGACTCTTAGCGCCTAGGCATCCACCGTACGCCCTTAGTAGCTTGACCAAACGTTTTTTGCCGCCACTTCTAGGTTTTAGATGTTATCCTAATTACAGTTTTTTTCTTCTCTGTGCAGTTTTCAAAGAACATGGGCTGATTTCTCAGCGGATTGTTAGTTTACGGATTGCTCCGTTTTGCCTCTTCGGCTTTCAGAAGTCTCTTAAGACTTCTCCAACTTTGAATCGTTTCACTTCATTGCTTCCATGACGTCCTTCAAAGCATCGACCTTAGGATATGATTTCTCTAGCGAGAAACCATGTCTCCTTAGAAAGGAGGTGATCCAGCCGCACCTTCCGATACGGCTACCTTGTTACGACTTCACCCCAATCATCGGCCCCACCTTCGACGGCTAGCTCCCAAAAGGGTTACCTCACCGGCTTCGGGTGTTGCAGACTTTCGTGGTGTGACGGGCGGTGTGTACAAGGCCCGGGAACGTATTCACCGCAGTATGCTGACCTGCGATTACTAGCGATTCCGACTTCATGTTCTCGAGTTGCAGAGAACAATCCGAACTGAGACCAGCTTTCTCGGATTTGCTCCACCTCACGGCTTCGCTTCCGTCTGTACTGGCCATTGTAGCACGTGTGTAGCCCAAGACATAAGGGGCATGATGATTTGACGTCATCCCCACCTTCCTCCGGTTTGTCACCGGCAGTCTGTCTAGAGTGCCCAACATTACTTGCTGGCAACTAAACATAGGGGTTGCGCTCGTTGCGGGACTTAACCCAACATCTCACGACACGAGCTGACGACAACCATGCACCACCTGTCTCATAGCTCCCCGAAGGGCACTCCCATGTTTCCACGGGATTCTATGGATGTCAAGCCTTGGTAAGGTTCTTCGCGTTGCGTCGAATTAAACCACATGCTCCACCGCTTGTGCGGGCCCCCGTCAATTCCTTTGAGTTTCAACCTTGCGGCCGTACTCCCCAGGCGGAGTGCTTAGTGTGTTAACTGCGGCACAGAGGGGGTCGATACCCTCTACACCTAGCACTCATCGTTTACGGCGTGGACTACCAGGGTATCTAATCCTGTTTGCTCCCCACGCTTTCGCGCCTCAGCGTCAGTTACAGTCCAGAAAGTCGCCTTCGCCACTGGTGTTCCTCCACATATCTACGCATTTCACCGCTACACGTGGAATTCCACTTTCCTCTCCTGTCCTCAAGATAACCAGTTTCCGATGCAGTCCCAGGGTTGAGCCCTAGGTTTTCACACCAGACTTAATCATCCGCCTACGCGCCCTTTACGCCCAATGATTCCGGACAACGCTTGCCCCCTACGTATTACCGCGGCTGCTGGCACGTAGTTAGCCGGGGCTTCCTCCTCAGGTACCGTCATGNANNTACANTATTTNCATANNTNCCGTTCGTCCCTGAAGACAGTACTTTACAACCCGAAGGCCTTCGTCGTACACGCGGCGTTGCTCCGTCAGACTTTCGTCCATTGCGGAAGATTCCCCACTGCTGCCTCCCGTAGGAGTCTGGGCCGTGTCTCAGTCCCAGTGTGGCCGTTCACCCTCTCAGGCCGGCTACTGATCGTCGCCTTGGTAGGCCTTTACCCCACCAACTAGCTAATCAGACGCGGATCCATCCATTAACGATAGCATATTCAGAGGCCATCTTTCCTTATCCCATGATGCCATGGGATAAGCTTATCCGGTATTAGCCCTCGTTTCCAAGGGTTGTCCCGGTCTATTGGGTAGGTTATCCACGCGTTACTCACCCGTCCGCCACTAACTAATTCTTAACACTCAACCCTTAGTCCGAAGTTCTCCTTAGATAAGTGTGTTGGCACTTTATAATGCGTGGAGCGCTCACTTCGTTTCACTACGTTCGCGCTCTCGCTGGCTCCTTACTAAGAACTCAGTGTTAAGAATTAGTCCGTTCGACTTGCATGTGTTAGGCACGCCGCCAGCGTTCGTCCTGAGCCAGGATCAAACTCTCCATAAAATTTATGAAGAAAATTTGATTGCTCAAATTGTCTTTACTCATTTGACGAGTCATTGGCTGTTCCTTGTTGTTTAGTTTTCAAAGACCATGAACCACTTGCATCCGCCGGTTATTGGCGGCGAAATTTATATTAGCATTTTTGACGAATTTCGTCAACTACTAATTTTTACTGTGACACAATCTTTACTGTATCACCCTTTACTGTATCATTAAACCAGATGTAGCTTTAGCCTCGGGCGCAATCAGTGCAAGTTAAGTTACTGTGTCATTAGTACAAAATAGATGCAAGGTTGATTATGCTGATTTTGTGGGGTTACTCTTCTTATGCATCAATCCTTTTAGTAAAAAGAAAATTCCAATCAAAATTATCATGGCAGTAAACATAAATATAAGGGGCATAGGCTGCATCCCTGCATATTTCATGAAGTCACTATAAAATCCTTGTCCATCTACATGCGCCTTTTGCATGGTTCCCAATATGGGCAAAAACATAAACTCCAGTACAAGCATAATTAGACCAATAATAATTGTTTTGAAGCCAATATTCGTCTGCTTATTTGCAGCATTCATTATTGTGATTTCTTCCAATGTAGACGTGCTTCGCTTTCCTTCTATATCATCTATACGTTGAGAATTACTGTCCTTTAGCAATTCATCTATTGAAATAGAAAACAACTCGCTTAACATTACAATTCTACTTATTTCGGGAACAGCATCATTAAGTTCCCATTTTGATATAGATTGACGAGACACATCAAGCTGCTCCGCCAACTGTTCTTGAGAAATCCCAGCAGCTTTTCTAAGTTGCTGTATTTTTTCTCCTAAAGTCATAAAGACCACCTCCTGTTTGATTAACTTAATATTAATTTTATGGGGAGTTGCATCCTACCAATCGTGCTTTGAAAACTCGCAACCACCAGTTGATTTCTTTATTTAAAATATAAATACAAAGATTGCATAAAAAATCAGCTAAAAAAGATACAAGCTGCATCTTTTTTAGCCTAATTATCGTGGAGCGGGTGATGGGAATCGAACCCACGTAGCTAGCTTGGAAGGCTAGTGCTCTACCATTGAGCTACACCCGCAAAAATAAATGGTGCGCTCGTAGGGATTCGAACCCCAGGCCTTCTGATTCGTAGTCAGACGCTCTATCCAGCTGAGCTACGAGCGCAAATTTTGTAAAGCATTACTGCGTCAACAGTTATTGATTATAACAGAAAAAACTCCCTTAAGTCAATTAAAAGTTAAAATAAAAAACTTACAAAATAGTTTTATTGACTGCAAATATCCCAAACTTAATTTTAATTCCTTGGTTACTAAACTTTTCTTCATATTCCGTCATTACATTTTCCCGGAATTCACTGCGATGCAAATCAAAAGTACGATACTTTTCAATAAAGCCTTCGCTTTCAAAGTACTTTAAGCTATCTTTAAACAGTTCATCATCATCTGTTTTAAACCATATTTCCGAATGATCCTTCATAAGCTTTTTATAGACCGTCAGAAATTGTGGGTGTGTTAATCTTTTGTGATGATGCCTTCTACTAGGCCATGGGTTACAGAAATTAATATAGATCTTTTCTATTTGATCTTTATTAAAAATATCCTCAAGCTTAGCAATATTCATGGGGATAATTCGCACATTAATTAGATTCTTTTCGTTAATTTTTCGCAAAGCTTTAACCAATACTTCATCATAAAGGTCGATGGCTATATAATTTATATGGCTATTCAACTCTGCACATTGACTAATGAACTGACCGCGTCCACATCCTAATTCCAGATGAATGGGCTGATCCTTTCCGAACACTTCATGCCAATTTTCCTTATAATCCATGGGATTATAAATAACTTTAGGATCATTTTCCAGCTCAGGTCTTGCCCAGGCTTTTCGTCTAAGTCTCATTCTATTCTCCTCGACTATTCATATTGACTATTCATAAAATAAATATTGAAACGCTCACGGCAAAGGGATATTCTGAGTAGTAGCAGAGTTCGTTTCATAAACTATTAGCACACACTCAAAGCCCTTAACGCTTTGTCCAGACTGTTTTGCCACAAGCCAGTTCACTGCTTCCCGATTTATCAAGAATGAGATGCAGATATTCCGGTTCAGCACTCTCTGTTCTTTGGCAACGAGATATTATGTCCGTACCATATTGAGTTTCTTTCTTATAGATTACTTCCAGCTGATGAAGTCGGTAATCCTTTATCGTATCTTCTGCGATCCCTTCCAGCATCCACTCCACATATCGTGTGTTATTGACATGGCCGTTAGTATCAATATCACTTCTTCGGACATGAAAACTTATCTCAGAGTGGATATCCGTGATTGCCGGCAAATCTTGAAAAGATTCATGATCTTCATATCCCTCCGACACCCCATATTGGGAAGCAAAATGCAAAGGGATTCGGGTTGGACGCCTTTTATCAATATTTAAGTAAATCCACAAGGAACCGGCGCTGCCGATGATATGCCCTTGCCCGTCTCTAATGGTAAACACCCTTTGACCATAAAACCGTAGAAAACTTGTGGGAAAAGTCTCCACCGATACCTTTTCCCCTAAACGAGGATAACGTTCCATCTGTAATCGCCAGCGGTTAAGCACCCAGCAGGTTCTTTGACTTGTCAGATATTCGATACCCATTCCTATGGCTTCGGAATGTGCGGTAGCGCAATCTTCAAGAAAGCTCAGTATAGTTACTGCCGAAGCTTCTCCAAACTGATCGACTTGAAAGTAAAATATCTCGTATTCTTTACAGTATCCCGACATCATTACCATCCTTACTTTATCCTATGTCTATCAATAGTTTAATGGATTATCGATTTTCTGGCAAAGGAAACCCATTAATAATTATTCGATACTAAATGTGAAGGAGCATTCGTATGGCCTACAAAAGCGAATTCATCCGCTCAACGATGATTATCTGTCTTTTAACATCCTTCATCGGATCCTTTATGTCGAACTCTGTGAATATTGCCATCCCTGCCATTTCCCTCGATTTTACCGTATCTCAGTTGCATCTCAATTGGATCGTCACCATTTATTTACTGTCCAGCGCTGCCTTAGCTTTACCCTTTGGCCGCTTAGCCGATATTGTTGGCAGAAAGAAACTCTTTCTCATAGGCATCGGTTTATTTTGCTTAAGCTCTTTAGGCTGTAGTCTGACCAGTTCTTTTAATGTTTTAATCTTCTTCCGGCTTTTGCAAGGAGTAGCCAATGCCATGGTCGCCGGTACGTCCATGGCGATTTTGACCACAGTGGTTCCTCCCCAACAACGGGGTAAAGCGCTGGGTATTGCTTCTGCTGCGGTCTATATCGGGCTTTCCCTCGGACCGGTCTTAGGTGGATTAATCGTCAAAGTCATCAGCTGGAGAGGGATTTTTGTTTTCGGCTTTGCGGTAGATGCCATTATATTTTTACTAATTATTACTAAGCTTACTGGGGAGTGGAAAGTTGCGGAAGGAGAGGCCTACGATTATCGGGGAAGCATTCTTTGGGTTTCCGGCCTAGCCCTATTGTTATTCGCTTTATCGAATCTGACTTTGGCTCCTTATTATACGTTTTTTTTTATTACCGGAGTGATCCTCTTAGTGCTCTTTATCCGAGTTGAGCTTAAAGCCGATTCACCTATCTTTGCGATTAAGGTCTTTGCCAAGAACACACCCTTTATCTTTTCTAATCTAGCCACAGTCATCAATTACATGGCTACTTTTGCCTTAAGTTACCTGCTATCTTTGTACCTCCAGCTCGTCTTAGGACTGGACAGCTCACTATCTGGGCTTATACTCCTCTCCCAGCCCGTCCTTATGGCTATCCTCTCTCCCTTTGCGGGACGATTATCCGACAAAGTGGAACCCCGTATTCTCTCTTCTATCGGTATGGCCATAACTGCCGTGGGACTCTTCTTCATCATCTTCTTTAAACCTTCGACCCCAATTTCCCTTATTGTTGCTAATTTAATTTTCATCGGCATCGGCTTTGGTCTTTTTTCATCCCCCAACACCAATGCCATTATGAGTTCAGTGGAAAAACGCTATTACTCCATCGCTTCATCTACCTTAGGAACCATGAGACTCTTAGGGCAGACCTTAAGTATGGCAACCGTATCCTTAATTACATCGGTCTTTATCGGAAATACCAGCCTCTATTCCCCGGAATATCCCCAAGCCTTCATGGCCAGCTTTAAGATATGCTTCAGTATCTTTGCCATACTCTGTTTGCCGGGAGTCTTTGCCTCTTTGGCACGAGGAAAAAAAGCTGAAGTTCAATGATGGTTACCTTTTGCTTTACTGTACTGGTAAAGAGTTATTCCTACTGTAATGACCGTCAGCAGGATCCCCGTTATCAGGGCAAGTCCATATCCTACACTATTGGCGGAAATAAACAGGGTTTGCATTCCACCCTCACTTTGATACCCTACCCCCAAGACAAGATGACCGATCCCTGGAATACGGCCCATTTGATAAATAATATGCCCAGCAATAATGATGGGAATAAGGGCAAACACCAGTTTAATCCGTTTCGAGGCTGCTTTCGTCTTAAAAGGCTTCCCAAGCCACCAGCCAAGCGCTCCGCCCAATAGGGCTGCCAACCAATAGATCGAGGTAAACCAAACATTCCATTGACCTGCGGATAAGGATTTATGAAGAGGTTCAAAAATCATGATGGGAAAAAGGATCCCCATAAGCATACCGATAAAAACAGTATAACCCTGATTGACACGGGTTAAATGCCAAACCTCCCGTGCCGGCACCCTTAAATTAACTTGGACATTCTCATGCTGACAATTGCGGACGCATTTAAAGCATAATTTGCAGTCTAAATTATTATCCAGATAAGGTAAATGCTGACTCATAGGGCAGCCCTTGACCCCATCCCTACCTACATAACAATCAAAGGTGGCGCATTTATTTAAGCAAACTGCAGCATCTGCTCTCACTTCGATCAGGGAGCCGATGGAAGCGGTCCCAATAAATCCTCCTAAGGGGCAAAAATGCCGGCACCAGGCATGACGGGGATAGAGGATGCTGACGATAATGGCCAGGCCTTGAATGACTATGAGCAGTAAAGCGGTATAGAGCATATTGGAGCGCATCCCCGTAAAAATTTCTACCCAAAAAATCAGAGCAAATAAGACACTCACAATCAGATAATCGTATTTCACAAAGAGAGCGGGCAGAGGCCGTTTCGGGTGGTAACGGTCCTGCACGAACTCCATAATCTTGGAAAAGGGGCAAAAAGTACACCAAAGTCTCCCCAATAAGGGGGATAGGATAGCCAAGGAGGGCCACCAAAGACCCCAAACTAAGACGAAGACTTTCATCATGACCGATAATTCCGGAAGAAAAACCAGTCCGACAATGAGCAGGAGGAATAAACCTGCCGAAATCCATTGCAGGCTGGGAAGAAGCTTCCTATTTTTGAATAGACTTTTAAAGAACCCCCATTGCAAAAGATTGATTTTGCTCCCTATCTTTTCAGCAGTAGGGCCAAAAAAGATTTGCTCCAGCCCGATAACATCCTGATCGGCGAGAAAAAATGCCCGCTCCATGACCTGAATGAGTTCCGTTACATTCCCTTGGCGGTAATTATGGGAAAGCAGGAGCTGCGTCGCCTCAGGAGTTAATGTCGGCACTTTACGATGATGCCTCTGAGCCAAACTCTCCACAATACCTTGAGCTATGATGGGGATATCTCTTTTCCGCTCCCGTAATGGAGCTATGGCGTAACTATGCCTAAAGCAGGCCGCCAATTCAGGCATAAGCTGGGGGTCCTTATGCTTGGTATCTTCCTGAACACTGCCGATGACCAAACATGGATGATGAGCAGAACCGAGAACTTTGGCAAGTCTTACTTGAAGCTCAGGGGTAATTCGGTCTATTTCCTGGATGAAAAGAGTCCCACCTGCAGCAATATCCTCAAAAGTAAACGCAGCGTAAGAGCTTTCTGCAGCTTTCTTTTCCTCTTTCAGCAGATAACCCCATTGCTGTTCAAAACGCTGACCATTCAGGACGACAAAAGGAGCCGTCTCACCAAAAAGTTTCTGATGAGCATACCAGGCCACCATTTGCCGGCCGGTTCCTCTCTCTCCCCTGATCAGCAAATGCCCCTGAGTCTGCTGAAGCTTTTTAAACAAGCGTTCTACCTCATGGGTGGTTTTTACACTGCCCCAAATTCCGTAAAACTTATCCTTATACCGGGTAAGTTGAATGGCCGACCGCAGTACTTCCTTGTAACGGCTTGCCGAGAGTATTTGATGGGTTTCAGCAAGGTTATCCGTTAAATTGCCGATGATGGTACCATAGATTTGAGGCCAGCGCAACAAGATACGGGCGAAATCTTCGGCCTTAATGGTCAAGAGGCGGACCGCCTCCAAAGAACGAATCGTTTCAGTGGCCGCCTTACCCGTGACCAATGAAACCATGCCCAATACCTTATCTTCACTATCCAGCTTTCCTTCTTCGAGTATATAGACTGCCGCCGGCTTTTTTCCTGCTTCAATGAGGACGGTCCCTTGAGGGTAGATCTCCCAGTAAAATTCGTGAGCACACTCAATTCGATCCTGTTGTGACAAATCCGCAAGAAATGGCACCTTGGAGAGAAGATGGAGTTTTTCATTCACAGGGCTCATCCTCCTCATCCCAAAATTCGGAATTTTAAGTCTACTATACGCTATGAAAAAAGCTGCTGCCAAGGATTTTAAATTCACAAGGCTAAGAATACATGATACAACAAAATGAGGTGATTAATTTGCTTTATGGAGGCATTGAAAGAGACTGTCCTTTATACTTGGCGGGGGATATCGGCGGAACCAAAACACTTTTAGGGCTTTATTCCCTGAAGGGCACCGAGCTTACTTTAGTTAAGGAACGGCACTTTCCCAGCAGGGACTGGCAAGATCTAATACGACTCATTCAAGGATTTCTGGAAGAGATCTCCGTACCACCTGAAGAAATAAGCGGTGGCTGCCTCAGCTTGGCCGGACCCATTACTCAAGATAAATGTCTCCTCACCAATTTGAACCGGGTGATTCATTTTCAGACCCTGCATTCCGCTTTTGCTTTGCGAAAGCCTTTGCTCTTTATCAACGACCTTGAGGCTATGGGACAGGGCCTAATGCTATTAAAAGATGACGATCTGCTTTGTCTTAACCCTTCCGCAAAGAATCCTGCCTCGGCTCTCTCCAAGCCTTCTCTAAATCGGGCACTGATCGCCCCCGGTACCGGCCTAGGCCAGGCCATGATCCTGGCTGATCATCGAGTTTACGCCACGGAAGGCGCCCATTCGGATTATGCTCCCCGTACCGAGCAGGAAGTACGGCTGTGGCGCTTTCTGTCCCAACAATATGATCACGTAAGCTATGAGAGAATTCTGTCCGGTCCCGGACTGGCAGACATCTATCGTTTTCTGCACTGGGAATCCCATCCCCCTTCTCACCATGACCCTATCCCTGCTCCTGCGGAGATCACAAAAAGAGCCCTAGCCGGAATCTGCCCACTCTGTACAGAAACACTAAAACTCTTTGTTAAAGTCCTGGGCGCGGAAGCAGGCAATCTCGCTTTACGGACCCTGGCTTATGGGGGAGTCTATCTGGGCGGGGGCATTCCCCCCAAGATTTTACCCATGCTTCAAGAGAATTTCTTCCTAGAGGCCTTTCTCTCGAAAGGTCGTTTCAGGGATCTTTTGTCCCAGATTCCCATTTATGTGATCCTTAATGAAAGGACTGCTCTCCTGGGGGCCGCTCGTTTGGCAGCGGCAGCCGGGTATCCTCCTACATGCTCTCAAAAATAAGCGGCTTTACCATACCCTCCTCTGCCTTTTCTACTTTTTTAGTTCTTTTTGATTTGTTTGGTTGTAGGCTATAACGAAGGAAAAGACGGAAGCTAAAATAAGAAAAAACGCTAATATCTTTTTCAAAACAATAGTCTCCTTTTAATCTTAGGGGAAATTCTTGTGTTCAAACACCTAATACCATACGCCATTCTTTCAAGAGAGCACCAGAAATCCTTCCCTTTCGAATAAACGGAAAAGAAGGATTTCTGCGTATTAATTAGGCTCACTTATATCTATGCTCACCCTTTCATCGCCTCTGGTAAAATAACGATGGTGGCGAATATGGCGCTAATCGGACTTATGCGTTCGGTACTTAGGACAGGAACACTTGTAATTTGAAAATACCATCAAACAATTTCGCCGTCATTAATTGTTATAATCCTATTCGCATAGTTTGCTGTTTTGCTGTCGTGGGTCACGATCAAAATTGTCTTCCCTTCCTGATTAATCTGTTTTAACAGCAACAGCAGATTTTCTCCCGTTTTTTGATCTAACGCGCCGGTTGGCTCATCAGCCAAAATGACTTCTGATTCGCATACCAAGGCTCTGGCGATGGCCGCCCGTTGTTGTTGGCCACCCGATGTTTCCTGAGGTTTTTTCCTGAGAATACTGCTTATTTCAAGTTTTGAGGCGTAGTACATGATTTTTTCCTTTTTTTGTTTAGCCGGTATTTTCCGATGAAGAAGGGGTAATTCAATATTTTCATAAAGGCTGTAGTCTTTGAGAAGAGCAAAATTCTGAAAAATGAAACTGACAGTATGATTTCGGATATAGCTTAACGCCCTGTCGGACTGCGAATTTGTTAGAACTCCGTTTAAATAATACTCTCCGCTTGTAGGAACATCCATACAGCCTAAAATATTTAAGAAGGTGGATTTCCCCGAGCCGGACGGCCCCATAATCGCCAGAAAATCTCCTTTTTCTATTGCCAGATTTATATTATTGAGCGCGATAGTCCGGTAATCGCTTTTGCCGTAAATCTTATAGATTTCTTTCAGTTCAATGATATTCATCGATCATTGCCTCCTATCATTTCCACCGGTTTTAAGGAATTAACCTTATGAACGGGGATTATCGATGAAAGAAAAATTATTCCCATAATAATGATGATTGACAATAAGACGGTTTCCAGACTGCTATCTTGCATTGGATTTAACATTTCTCCGTCTTGTATTGCTTGTTTTACGGCAAGATAATTCATATTTAAAATAGCTAAACTTGCCAATAATGCGGAAATGGCAATAATAATAAAGTTTTCTTCTATGATTAAAGATCGAATATACGCTTTGCTGGCCCCCGTCACCATCCTTATTCCAAATTCTCTCTTTCTTGCTAAAACGGTGGAGACGCTAACGGTAATCAACCCAAAAAGCGACATAACCCCTAGGAAGATACAGATGAATAGGTGACTAAACATAATCTCCCTGTTATTTTGTTTGTAAAGGAGCAGTTCTTCTCTGATCGATTTACACGCGATTCCGAGGTTCAATTCCTTTGCTTTGTTTTCAATGAGCATGCTGATATTCTCCTGCTCTTCAGTATTGCTGAGGGTATAAAATAACGAGTTGGACTTTTCCAGTATTGGATTTTCCGAAGACGAAAATGGGGCAACGAATTTATCGGACAGACTGACCAACTTATTGCCGATATAATCCTGCTCATTGAACCAACGGCTGTCATTGCCGATAAAACCGATCACTTTATATTGAATTCCGGTATTGCTGTCTGTTATCATCTGATCCAGTTTTATTATTTGAGAATAAGCTTCGCCAATTAATATCGGAATCGTATTCTGATCCGGATTGAAGTCACTGTCCTGAAAGCTCCTGCCCTGAACTATTTGTAATTTTGCTAACTGATATACCCCTTGATCCATCTTGATGATCTCGACGGCATGAGGGTATTGCTCCTTAAAGGAGCCTTTGGTTAATTCCTTTCTTTTCGTCAAAAAAGCGTTATCATTTTCAAGTTCTGCAAAAAAGGTATTGGTTAAATCATATCCTCCAAAACCTTCAACTCCCGGCAGGTTATTTATATACTCTGCGAGGGTGAGAAAACTTGACCTGAAGTATTCGGCATACGTTACGTTGAATATCGTTAAATGTATTGTTTTATCAATATCTGCGTTGAGATACTTATTGATTTGATTTTCCTGATAAGAGTTTGTCTTGATACCCATAACGGCCGTATGCAACATATAAATAGTAATTGTAAACTGCACGATGAAAAGAATCGTTGTAAGTTTTCTTTTTCCCAAAGACTTTAAGGCAATCTTAATGGATGGCATACTATCCTCCCGCTGGGTTTTACTTTCTTATGATTTCAATGGGCTGAATTTTCATAGATTTGACGATGGGAATGATTGTAGCTGCAAGAGACGACGCCATTGTGAAAATGATAGCCGTTAACCAATTAACGTATGTTACAGTTGACGGATAATCCAGCATGCTGCTTAAAATTTGGTTTAATAGCACATGTAAAACCAAGGCGATAATGCACCCTGTCAATAAAACGAGAAACATTTCCGAGAATAACATCATGGCAACCTGAATATTCGTATGACCAAAAGCTTTTCTTACCCCAATTTCATATCTTCGGTCATTGATCCAATAGGATGTGATATTAACCAGATTAATCAGGGCTATTACATAAACCAAGAGAGTAAAAATCACCAAACTATCCTTCTGTGCAAATAAATTAATGATAATATTTTCGCTGCCTGGGTTTAATTCCTCAGCCATGATCATGGCGTCTTTATCCACCTGAAGGATTTTATCCTTCAAGGTATTAAAATCATCCATCGGCAGTTTTTCATCATTATACAAGATCATAGTGCAGCCGCTGGTTTCAATTTCGCTCCTGGTGCTCTCAGGAACTGACGTAAGGGGCATCAATATTCTGGAATCCCATGTGGTGTATTGATCTTTTACACCGATTAAGCCAGTCACTTTATATTCTTTGCCCTCAATATCCAGGTACTTTATTCCATCTCTCTTATGGGTAAGCCCTAACAGGTTTTTACCGATTAAAATTACGCTGGCTCCTTGATCTATTTCATCTGTTTTGAAATATCTTCCATCGTAATACGGATAAGTCCATTTGGATTCTTTTTGAAAAAAGATAGCGGTTAAGGGATATTTGGATTTATCTTCGTTAAAATAAAGGGAGTGGTTCCCTACCATAACGCCGGAATTCACGGAGATATTTTTAATTATTTCTAAATGATCGTCAAAACTGGACTTTTTACTAAAAGCATATGTCATGGCCAAAGCATTTTGCGGCGTGGCGTTTTCTTTCATTATGGCGGCTTGTTTTAACCCAAGTACAGCATTGGTTCCAATGGATATAAGCAATATGGATACGATAAAGCCTATCAATAAAAATATGATGGAAACGGTGTGGGCTATGAACTGCCGTTTTAATAAAGTTATTATTTTATACAAATTAACCTCACAACTTCTTACTTAAAAATAAGGACAGGATATTGCTCCTCAGGGGGTTACAGTATACCTAATTGACAATTCTGTTATCCTAGTAACCACATGAACATCTACGTACCGATTGTACAGTTGTTGCTGTAAGTGTTACTACTATTACTGTAGCCATAAGGAAAATACTATTGTTTTGATTATTCCCCATGGGTGCTGTTCCAGAAACAACAACACCTCCCCCACGTTCATCTGCTTCAGTATTCTTTTGAATATCTTTTAATTTCAATGATTGCTGACGCAGGTTGTAAATCGTTAGAAGCCTTTTTACTGGAATTATTGTTACTTATTACGGGTAGAACAAATTCTTCATTGTCAATTATGGTAACGAAATAATATGTAGACCCTGCACTAATTAACGCCGGTTTCACTGCTAATTCATTAGTTAATCTTTTTAAATTATTTTTTACTAACCCAAACTGTTCAGCATTTCCACCAAAATGAACCACTCGATATGCGCCATCCTCAAAAGCCACTGTCAAAAAGATTTTAGGAATATTTCTCGGGGACGGTCATTCTGGGGGCGGAGCCGGATTTTTTCACCTTCTGTGTATCATAGTAGATTTGCTAAACTCACCGTTCTTTGCCTTTGGTTCCTCTGCATAGGCCTGCATTTCTTCATCAGAAAAACTCTCAATGCAGTTTGCTTCGCAGTAAGGAACAATGCTACTCCGCAGATAAATCTTATACTGCCTAATGCTACTATTACTGAGAGGGAGCTTTTGGAGAAATGCCAAAACACAATCGATTGCTTCCATGTTTTTTTGCATAGAAAAACCTCCATAATAGATTCGTCTTGGTTGATCGCCAGACGTCTCTATTATGGAGGAATAAACAAAATGTTGAATACAATATTCCGATTTTTTTAATCGAAAGGATAGTGCATCTACAAAATACTCAGCATGGTTTGAGAAATAATCGGAATACATTAAAAAACGGAATATGCCTTATCCTCCATAATTTGCAAGAGCCAACTATAATCCAACCAAATAAGCTTTGAATTAGAATTTCCATATTACACAAAATGATTTTTATTCCCTTTTATTGGCATGCTTATTTCGTCAAGATATTATAGCCTCTTACTCGCACTGGTATACTCATTAACAATATCGTTATTTACCTTGGCATAATGATAACCCTCAATCCGGTAAGACTCTTCGCCGATACTATTAAAAGTTGAAACATCTGCTTGTGCCCAAGTATTATTGTATACTAAATCGGAATCCGAATCTACTAATAGACCACTTTTATAAAAGTAACTATCTGCATAGACCTCATCAGCAACTACGGTTGTGCCTGTATAAGAATAACCATATACGGTAACTACAGCCGAATGGATATCTGAACCATATGACATTCCCCAGCTGGCATAAGCTGATAAAGAACCAAATAGCAGGAAGGTGAAGGTTAATAAACCAATAATTGTCGATTTTTTCATTATTCAGCCACCTCCTTAACCTTATGATCAATTATGACTGGTCTATCTTTAGAAATATCAACATCCGTAAGAGAAATAGTTCCATCTCCATGTTTAATTGCTATTGAAACTTTATCCTCTCCTAGAAAAAAAACTGGCCTATAATCACCAATATTGAATAGTTTTGCTTTTCTCAATTCGCTCAAGGCCGCGGCACATCTTACCCTTTTTGATTGGTCTTCCGTTACCTTATCAGTGCTAAATACCGTTCCCTTATTATTATCCTTAAATACATCACCCGCATAAAGAGCTTTTACTTTATCGGTTTCAATACCGAAAGATTTTACCGCTAAGTCCATATGTGATGCTTCTAGTTCCGTGTAATCACTATCTGCAGATAAATAGTTAAGGCTGCCAAAAAGTAGTACAATTGCAAAAGCTATAACCATAAAGACTCCTGTTAAAGACAATTTTTTACTTACAGTCATAAAATCTCCTCCTTAATTTTTATTCAAAATTTTACGAATAACTTCATTTGCACCTCCCTCACTACTAAATTTACTGGTCTGAACCCCTTAGCTTATTATCAATATCCTTTTGAATAATGTCTAAAGCCTCTTCATCAATTTGTGGGGTGCCAACTTGATATTCACCTATTACTGTTTTTCCATCAACAGCATACAATGGTATTTTTCTAAAACCGTTGTCCTTAAGGTTCTTCATATAAACAACAGCTTCTTCAGGATTTTTGGGAAGACCTTGGTTCAGGTCTGAGTTTTTCACATATCCTACAGTTCCATCTATTCCTTCGGCAAGGATTAAATCAGGTATTTGCTCATAAGAGGAAGCACCTGCCATTGAACCATACGTCTCTCCACTTTGGTTAACTTTGATTACGTAGTTATAATCTTTATTTAATTCGCCGAAATTGCTGCCCAAAGCTGGTATAGAACTATAGAATAATGTTCCAATAACCAGACCACCAATAAGTGCCAGACCGGCATTGACTTTTTTAACTTTTTTCCACATTAGCCTTTACCTCCATTCATTAAAACGACATATATGGGGTTGGGTTTGACCAGTCACTTGAATAACTACTTCCATTCCATGACCAGCTTAAACCCTTGCAATAATAGTTATAACCGTGTTTAGTAACATATGGGGTCTGCCCTGAAGCCCAGTAACCTATTGTTTTATCATTATATGTCCAGGGGGTATTTGCGACACATGTACCATCTTCACTATAAACATAAGCGCTAATCCCCATATATCCTGATGGCACAGTTTGACCATTTTTAACACTTACAGAAGAATAACCCCAAATTTTACTTGAATTTTGATCAGTAAAAAGCGCACAATAGTTATAATAAGAATAACCTGCATAGGGTCCAAAGTCCTTAGTCGTGCTATACACATCAGCAAATACTGCATTTGTTAGTGAAAGAAATATCCCTATGAAAAAAGCAAATAAAGTATATCTTAATTTTTTCAACATACTTAATCTCCTATCCTAAATTTTTTTAAGGTCAAACATGTCCTTTAATCATTGACCAAAAAACACCTTTCGAATTGGTAAAATGGAAGTGATCAAGTTCCCCATCGCTCCAAAACAGAAAGGTACGTATCTCCATGTCACAACACAACCCTCTGTCTGAACAGCATCAACATCAACTTTCCTTAACTTTTTCTTCCCTCAAGCTAAGCCAGCTTCTTAAAAACGCTGGAATCCACAAGTCCTACAGGGTTTCAAGCTTCATGGTCTTCCAAATTATTTTCCAATTAGTATTCCAAGCTCGAAATCTGTTTCGGCTGTTAGAAGGAAGTCGGGCGAGCTCTCTTCCAGATAAAGATGCGATCTATCGATTTCTTTAATGAATCCCAATATAACTAGAGACGTTTTTATCAATTACTCAGCCTTAAGATTGTCAGCCGATTTGAAACCCTCACCTCCTCGCAGCGTATCCGTGTTTTTATCGTGGATGATTCTGTAATAAAACGCCAACGAAGTAAGGATATTGAACTCCTAGCCCGAGTCTTTGATCATGTTTCAATCCGCTTTGTTCGTGGCTACACCTTGCTGACGTTAGGGTGGTCTGATGGATTTAGCTTCGTTCCTCTTGATTTTACCTTGATGAGCTCGTCAAAATCTAAACACCGCTTTTGTGAAATGAAAGAGGACTTGGACAAACGCTTTGTTGGCTCTAAGCGTCGCATGGAAGCGCTGATTCCTAAACCTGATGCCGTTGTTCAAATGCTTGAACGGGCTCTCAAGGCTGGATTCTTAGCGGATTACGTTCTCATGGATAATTACAAAAACTAAGGGATAAGGAGCTTCACGTCATTGGGATAGTTAAGGAACTTAAGCAGCGTTATCTCTTTGAAGGAACATCACTCAGTTTACGAAAGCTCTACGCGAAAGTCCCTAAGAACCCAAAGCAAAAATCCTTGGTTCAGTGCGTATTCACACCTCTTCAGACTTAGCTTTAAACATTGTTTTCGTCCAGAATCGAAACAACCGAAGAGAGTGGTTGGTAATTGTAACCACGGATCTCTCCTTGGGAAATGCTGAAACCATAAGGATTTATGGGATGCGTTGGAGTATCGAAACGTTTTTCAAAATGACCAAATCGCATTTGAAGCTAGGGTCTTTTTATCTTTTTGCTGATGAAATTATGGATTTAGACTTAAAAACAGCCTTACGTCAGTTAATGGCATTTGTCCTTAATTTACTGCCCGATAAACCAGAGATAAGGAATCCCTAAGTCAATCACACAAGTGGGTTGCCCAATTACCTCGTTATATCAAGGCTTTATTTCCACAAATGGGATGCGAAAGTTGAGTAAACAGTATTTGGATAGATATTTTGATGGCCTATCCATGCTTTAGTAGCTTTAATACCTACAACCTTATATGGTTCAGAAATACCAACCTCGTCCATTTGGGGCATCAGCTTCCATTTAACATCTCCCAGTTCTTCCATTTTCTTCTCATATTCTGCATTGTTAATAGCACATTCAATGTTCTCTGACTTGTTTTTCAAACTGTGCCGGTGTTCTAGTATGGTCTATTATCGGTTTAGAATCCGAAGCTTTCACTTCTTTCGAATTATCCGGGGGTTCCAACCCATACTCAGAATCCACTTTCTCCAAAATTTCCAAAGCTATGTCACTAGTCAACGCACCCTCATCCATGGTTGTCTCTGCAAAAGCAGGGCCGGTGAATGCAAAGCATAGAAATAGGACTAAAATACTACTGACAATTTTTTGTTTTCAACATAGATTCATCCTCCTTAAAATGATTTATTGAAGCAAATGCCTCTTGCTACTTCCCATATTAACCTTTTCCCACACAATGCACATCCGTATTAATACCAGGTTTTACAAAATTTTCAGGTATTTATTACAGGTTATATCAAAAATCATTCGATCCATTCACTCTTTAGCCTATCTTATATTTCAATACAATTTCCAAACGAGATTTCACTTCTAGTTTTAGCAAGATATTGCCTATATGATAATCCACAGTGCGCTTGGCAATTCCCAGGTCTTCAGCAATCTCTTTACTACTCAAACCTGTAACGACCGATTTTAAAACTTCCAGCTCCCTCGGGGTGAGGATGCCATTTTATCATCGTGGGAGTTTTGTTGTGGAGTGCGAGCCAACTCAGCTTTCAGATAAGGTGCCGTGTTTTGAAAAGTAACCCCCGCCTTTCGCCGCTTTGCGGATGACTGTGAGCATCTCTTCTTTGGTGCAATCTTTTAAGAGTAAGCCCGAAGCCCCTTGGGCCAATGACGCATCGATATGCCCCAACGGACTGAGCCCGGTAAGCATCACAATCCCTATACCGGGATGTATCAGTTTGATCTTGCTGATAATGTCCACCCCGCAGGAATCCGGCAGATTGATATCGAGGAACACCGTATACTCACAAAATTCAGTGATGTCGATTTTTGGAAGGGTACGACCCCGAGAGGAAAGGTCAACGGATGGGAGGCCTTTTCTCGAACACTCGGCTTAGGTAAAGTAAATCTTCGGATGTTTAATCACTTCTGGATAATTATGTTCATAATGGGAGTATATTAAGTAAAAAGGCATTCGAGCCATTCATTCCAATGCCATAACCTGATATTTCATGCTTCCTGAGGCCGTACAGGGAGCTACCCGGTTAACCGGGCAGAGGACCTTCTACAGTTCGATAACCCTTCCTGCCCTATCTTTGATTTTTTGATCATGGGTCACAATAATGACCGTCTTTCCTTCGGCATTCAGTGAAAGTAGCATGTCCATAATGATTTGGGCGTTTTTAGCGTCCAGGGATCCTGTGGGTTCATCCGCTAAAATGATCTTTTATGCTTCCCTTCAGGAATCCCTCTAGCTTGCAGGGTTTTTTAAGGCCTTCGGCGTACCGAATATCGTTATCTCTTTGGCGTAAGCCGAGATAATCCTGCTGTCCAAAAAGAAGAAATCCACATCATAGGCTTCCCCTGCCTGGAGGAAATCCTGGATGACTTCTTCGTCCTCAATAGCAGCATTCATATTCACAAAATCAAAGCCTGACTGGTAATAGGAGTTTTTAAAATAGTCCAGATAAAGAACGAACAGCTCCCCGTTAAACAGAAAGCCTATACTGATTAACAAGGATATGACGATCTGTTTTATTTTCTTCGTAATACAGAAAACCCTTCTCTATTAACTGTGCCAAATACTGAACTAAAGAATATTTACGCTAATTTTATTATCCTATCACATGCTTCTGCTACGTATTGGTCATGAGTAACGACGATTATTGTTTTACCGGCTTCATTAAGATCTTTTAAAATTCTCATAATTTCATTCCTGTTATCCGGATCCAATGAGCCTGTCGGTTCATCGGCAAAGATCAGATCGCAAGGCTTTAACAGTATCCTTGCTATGGCAATCCTCTGCTGTTCTCCTCCCGAAAGCTCATATATTTTCTGTTTAAGAGCAATATTCAACCCCATTTTCTTCAATACAGTTGTTTTCATCTCCTGCTTTTCTCTCTTTGTTTTTGGAACATAGAGCAGCGGTACTTCAAGATTATAGTCCACCGTCTCGTCATCAATCAAAGCACCATTCTGAAACAGGTAAGCAAGTCTGGTCCTGAGGAGCTTATAAGCTTTGGCTGAGCCAATCTGGGGACTTTTCTCACCAAACAGTTTAATGATGCCGCTATCCGGTTTTTCGAGCATTCCCATTATGTTCAGAATTGTAGTTTTACCCGAGCCGCTCTTTCCTGTGATGGCCACCATTTCACCCTCGTCCACCATCATACTCAAATTATTTAAGACCCGGTGCTCCCCATAACTTTTGCTGATATTGATTAATTCACACACAGCTTTCATACCGTTCAATTCCCCCCCTTTAAGACCTTAACCCGATGTCTCTGCTCGATAAGCACAAGGGCTATAACAGAAGCAGCAAGCTCGATCAATATCAGCCCTGCCGCCACCAGCTTGATGGTCGCTGTTCCGCTGACTTCGCTCACCGCGCTCGCCACCGAGGACACCCTTGACGCCAACTCCAAGAAATGAGAGATTACTCCTTTAATTACCAAATAGCAAATCAGAAACTGAACTAACCACGTTGCCGCGAATAACCCGATATATTCCTTATACGTTCTGAAAAAGCCGGTGCCGAATAATCTGCGCACTATGAACTTGCGCTGATATTTGTTAAAAAATATGGACAGATTCTGCACTACAAGCAACAATAATACCACCAGCAGCCCCAGACTTGTCAGCATCAGCTGTCTCATCCACTCCTACAGGTGATATACTTTCTCCGCAACATATTGATCCACCGCAACCAGGTATTTTATATTATCATCCAGCTTCAAGCGTTTAAGTTCAGGCTCCAGCGTCTTTAAGGTCAGCGCCGCATCCCTGTCGATCAGTCTCATTTTCAGCGGATCATCCCCCCCGCCGCCGTTCATGATGTTGGCCCGGTCAAAACCGAGACTGTTTCCCTCCGTTACTACCTGGATGATGGGGTCCAGGATCACATTGTTCTCCGCAGGGAACACCTCCGGATTGAAGCTGAATATTTCCTGTTCATTAGCCAGCCAGATGATTCTGATCTGTTGGTTCCTCACACTGTCCGGAACTTCCCTATTTAAATAAGTCTCCTCAGCCCCATAGATACCCCCGGATTCCTGGGTGCCCCTTCTTACTCGCTGAAAATAGCTCATGATCTCAGCTTCCCGGTGACGATACTTTTCCGGGACCAGCAGAATCCAATCGCTTGTGTCCTCAGATACCTGCACGGGGTTGTTCTGGGCGTCATAGACAGGAAATTCCCGTAGGTAGTTTGGGTTGACACTTATTGAGAGTATCCCGTCCCAATCTTGGGATAAATAATGCTTAAGATATCTTTCCTCATAGCTATCGGCCTCGATAAATAAGGCCCCCATTTTATTGAGAGTGGGATAAAGCTCCCCGGCTAAGGCGGCCGTAGTTAAGCGGAACCCTTTTTTCAAATCCTCCAGGTCATAACCGACCACGACGGGATAAAAAACTCCATAATCCTTGCTGAGTTCCCAATTTCTCAGTTCCTCTCCCTTGGTGCGGAGCTCAGTATACTGGCCCCAAAGTGATAGCCCGATCAAGATCACCATTATGGAGCAGCCCGCCTTGAGCAGCGTATTCAGAACAAAGATGCCCTGGGTATCTTTACGATTTTTGACAGCGTCGCTGACCTTAATTCTGGAGATATAGCCATATGAAATAAACGAAATCACCGTCGCGATACCATAGGTTTTGAATTGAGCAAGGATAGCGCTGCCAACAAATTGAACTGTAGTATCTTTGATCCACAAAGCAACCGGCAGGGACACCGCAAGGGATACAAGAAAAACAAAAGTGATCAGCTTTCCGGCTATGATAAACCAGATGCTGATGTTGGACAGTCCATGCATCTTCAGGATCCCTATCCGCTTGGACTCATAGAAAATATGGTACACGAGCAAGATCAGCATGATGAGCAGGAGCATATATTTTTGATAGTTTAAGAAGTCTGTCCGGGCTCCGACTTCCGCTCCCCCGGAATAATTCTGTTGCTGAAAAATCTCAGGGGAGTAGGAGATGTTTGTTTCATGCTTTTTATGGAACTCATTGACTTTAGCGGTAAAGCCTGCTAAAAAGGCCTCGAACGCTTTCTCGTCAGCGGCTTCCGCATAATACTGACCATAGACAGGCAGGTATTCATAAGCGGCCTTGAGTGGCTTGATGACGAGCAGGTTATTGCCCCCGAAGTCCCGGATAATACCCCTCTGGCCGCTCTCTCCGGTGTCCGCCGAGGATAAAAAAGCATCCCCCCTTTGTGTGTCTTGAGCTGTCAAAAAACTGCCGCTTTTAAGCCTGAAGGCATTAAAGAAATGAGTGTCACCTGTGAGCAATATGTATTTGAGCATCTCTGGCTGAGCATCCTCAAGCTCATGGATATTGGTTCTAAAAATATTAACCTCATATTCAAGGGCCGTCTCATATAACAGCGGGGACAGCTCATCTGGGACAGCGGGATGAAAACCATAAGGGATTTCAAACCGTTTTGCCAGCCCCACTTCTACCTCCGTTACTGTTTTTAGTTCCTCTTGATCGGTCTGGTTATAAGTTATAACGAAGGAAAAGACAGAAGCTAAAATAAGTAAAAACGCTAATATCTTTTTCAAATCAATATCTCCTTTGAATACCCTAAGGGAAATTCCTGTGCCCAAACGCCTAATACCATACGCCACTCTCTCTGAAGAGCGGCGTATGGTATTAGGGTAATTAACAATAATTTGGGCTTATTTTAAGCAACCGTTGGCGTTATTATCCCAAAATGTATATCCTGTATAGCTCGAATTGCCATATATATCTGCTATAGGCCAATTTCCAGCATTTTCAATCCTTTTATCTATTTGAGTCCCCAATTTAGCTGTAGCGGAATGGCAATTATCAAGATGAAAATAGCATCAAACATTTTCGCCGTCATTAATTGTTATTATCCTATTCGCATAGTTTGCAGTTTTGCTATCGTGAGTCATGATCGATTGCTGATGCAGGTTGTAAATCGTTAGAAGCCTTTTTACTGGAATTATTGTTACTTTTTACGGGTGAAACAAATTCTTCATTGTCAATTATGGTAATGAAAATAATATGTAGACCCTGCACTGATTAACGTCGGTTTCACCGCTAATTCGTTAGTACTGGCAACATTCTATTTACATAAGCAAAAAGGCATTCGAGCCATTCACTCCAATGCCATAACCCAGACGATCTTCTATAATTCGATAACCCTTCCAGCCCGATCTTTAATCTTTTGATCATGAGTCACGATAATAACAGTCTTACCTTCGGCATTCAGCGCAAGCAGCATATCCATAATGATTTGAGCGTTTTTCGCATCCAAAGAGCCTGTGGGTTCATCCGCTAAAATGATCTCACATTGTTTTAGAAATAAACGGGCTAGCGCTATCCGCTGCTGTTCTCCGCCGGACAGGGTATACACCTTACTATTCAGTTTGCTTTTTAACCCGACTCTTTCCAACACTTCTTCGATCGTGTAATTCGTGCGGCTTCCTTTTCTGATCAACTCAAGGTTCTGTTTCACGGTTTTGTTCTCGATCAGTGCGAAATTTTGAAATAAGAAACCGACCACCGAACGGAAATACTCCATTTTTTGTTTATTCGTCCTGTATTCGATGCCGTTAATTTTCAGCGTGCCAGCGTCAAACGGCTCAATTAAGCCAATCATGTTAAGTAAGGTGGTCTTTCCCGAGCCACTGGCACCGGAAAAGCAGACGAATTCCTGATCCTCGATACGAAAATTATAGTCTTCAAACAGAGTCAGTTCCTCAAACCTTTTGGTGATGTTAATTCCTTCAATCATACTACCCTTCCTTTTAGAATGGACGGTACATGGGTTTTTTCCATCGCACCTGCCTTCTTCATAATAAATACCAACTCCACCGTCAGTAAGATCAGCCCTCCCCAGATGAGATCAACGCCCTCGTCCATCTCCAGAAGCCCTTTGAGCAATAATGCCAAGGCGAGGCTCAGCAGAAAAACAACTAAAGTAATAAGTATCAACCGTTTATTTCTGGCCAAGCGTGAGTAGCCCAGTACTTTTTTCAAGGCCAGTTCCATGGCGTTGAACTGATACTCCAGTTTGATAATAAAGCTGATCAGCGCGATTTCCAGGGCCAGAAGGAAGATCGATAAAATAAGGACTAATTTCGCATTGCGTGAGGCAATCTCCCAATTGTATTCATAGACATCCAGGACATTGGATTGGGCTACTATTTGATCAGACAATTGATACTCCTGGATGAACTGATTGAATTCCTGTTCGGGGATATTGTACATCGTACTATAGGCATAATACATAGTTTTCCCTGCCTGAGACTCATTAATTTGCTGAAGCGTATTATTGAATAGTATGATCGGATTTTCCATAGGCCTGCTTACATATTTATACGGCTGATTATGAATGCCCACTAAACTCACATCGTTATCATACGCTTTGGTTGTAATACTTGAATTGTTGTTTCTCCCCAAAAAGGTAGTGAATATTTCTTTCGCAATGGTATATTCCTGAGAATTTTCTGAGATACCGGGCGGGAGCAGGATATAGTAATCTTCGTCGGCACTTTTCACAGCTTCAGTCAAGGCATGGTTCACTCCCGAAATTTCTTTAAACGAATTCCTATTGATTAGAACAACAGGGTATGGACTGCTGAAATTGGCTGTCAAATCGTTGTATTGTAATGAATACTTTTGAAATCGTCGATAGAATTCCTGATTCATCATTCCTGTGTCTGATGTTGTTTTGCCTAAGTAATTATTCACTCTGTAATTTAATTGATAGTAACTGTAATCTTTATGTGCAGAGAAAAAATCCCCTTGCTTATACATTAGATACCCTTGCGTCAATATAGCAAAATTGCTCGATAGTATAATGAGGGTGAGAATAGTAGTCAGGATTTTCAAGCTGTAATTGGCTGTCAGAAGCCCACCGCTGGAGCGTCTGGCGACCATATCCTTTTTAAAATCGACCCGCAAAATGGCCCCATTGATCAGAGTATTGACCATCATGAACACTGCGAAAGCCAGGGCCAGGGCCTCTATCTTAAAATAGACATTGGATAAAGAGCTTAATAGAAACGATAGGATAATAAATACACTGACTAGGATACCTATATCAGCCAAAGCATTTTTGACGAAAAGGGCTTTGACACCCTCTCCAAGGGTGATTCTCACCATGATCTCCTTCTTCAAACTGATGATTTCATAAATCGTCAAAAGCAGAATCAAGCTGAAAATGATCGACCACACAGTAAATAAATTCAGCCAAGTCTCTTTATCAGAGCTGAACAATTTCGGGAGGCTGCCGCTATATTTATCTACCAGACTTGCTTTGAATAAACGCATGGCTTTCTCTTGAGATGGATCTCCGATGTAATAGCAGTCTTGGAACTTTTCCATCGTCTTAATCTTGCTGAAATCCTCGTATCTGACTTGCATTTCTCCCATAAAAAGGCTTTTATGCTTCCCTTCCGGAATTCCGCTGGCTTGTATGGTTTTCAATGCATTTGGTGTACCAAATATTGTTATCTCTTTGTTGTATGCCGAGACAATTGTACTGTCTAAAAAAAAGAAATCCACATCATAGGTCTTTCCCGCCTGGAGAAAGTCCTGGATGACTTCTTCTTCCTCGATAGCAGCATCCATATTCACAAAATCAAAGCCTGATTGATAATAGGAATTTTGAAAGTAGTCCAGATAAAGAACGAATAGTTCCCCGTTAAATAGAAAACCGATGCTGATTAACAAGGATATGACGATCAGTTTTATTTTCTTCATAATTATAGAAGCCCTTCTATCAATAAATGTTTTCCTATTGAATTAATTTCATAATGTTAGTCTGAAAATAAATCAGGCCAACAGAATCTTAGATTTTTCCGTTTTTGAAAATTAAGCAACCTTACTCAATGACTTGTTTAGGCGATCAACAGCTAATTTGCAGAGGGTATAGGCCAAGTTGAAAACTGAAAATCTACTTGGGCACGTTTTCCACGATGACGGATATTGTTGAGCTGGAAATACTCCTTAAGATACGCATTTACTCTCTCTACAGCTGTTCGTTGTTTGTAAAGCTCAAAGTAACGGTCACTTTCCCTAGCTGGTACAGTGCATAACACGGATCATAGCTGTCGTAACGGTAGGAATATAAATAAGGGTGCTTTTCACTCAGCGCTTTAAGCAGAGGAATGACCATTTTCCCTGAAGAAAGTAAAGAGCTTAAAATGTATTGGCCCTTACACTCGACAAGGAGGTGCCCCTTGAAGCCATACCAGAACACGTTTTTCCCTTCTGAATTCTTCTTAATACCCCATTGAGGATCAAGTGGGATTTGTTGTTCTAATTCTGCAAATCTATAGGGAAGTTGAGCTTCAATCTTCTTCTCAAATATGGGGCGATTCTTTTCGAGCTCCTCTTGTTCTTTAAGCCATGTCTCTCTTTCAGCCTTGGGCTTGCGACCACGCTTTTTAGGAACGTGTTCAACTGGCATTTCTTTCTGCTTTTTTTCAGGCTTGCGATCTCTTGCTTCGATATGGGTGGCATCGATTGCAACAGCACATTCCGGATCGATAAACCCTTCTTTAAATGCCTGAAGCACCAAATCATCCTGAAACTTTGCTAAAGCAGAGGAAGCTTGGATTTTCTTAATCATCCGGCAATAGGATGCTTCACTAGGAACAGAGTCAGCAAGAGTGAATCCACAGTCGAATCGAAACTCTAAGCTGTTCTTTAGCCGTTTACGCAAGTCTTTAATTGTAGGGTTCTTTCGATTACTCGAATGATCAAGGAGTAGATCATAGCAGGATAGTTGAGTTGAGTTGGTGCTCCAAAGATAGCCTTTTTAGAAACTATCTTGAGTAAAGGGTTAATGTCCAAAGAACCAAGAATTAGAGAATATGACTCTCTTGGAGAAGTTTCTAAAATTTCCTCCAAGAAAAATAGACGTTCTTGGTGAATATTAAACATCAGGGAGTACTCCTTTTTTAGTTGTCAAAAAAAGTAGAAATATCAATGGGTTCAAGTTATGAAACTAATTCTATTGTAAAATATATTCTAACCGAAGACCTTCAAACTCACTTATACTATAACTAAAGCACATGAGCTTTCAATTGGATTGAAAGCTCATGTACTAGCTTATTGATCAATCCCAATCCACACTGTAATAATTCACTGTGTTTCCAGCATGTCGTACTTCAAGATCCGACCAGTCATTTGCCCATTTCCAAGGCCCATAATGTTCTCCATTTCCATTGACTATTTTTGCAGCATGTCTACTTCCATTACTATAAGCATATGCAATATCTTCATTAATCAAAAAAGTATTAAATCCATAGTCCAATTTTTCAGTGGACCCTGAATAGGAAGCTTGTTTGGATTCCATCCAATTACTAATGAAGTAGCCTGATCCTGATTTACTCGCATGCACAAGAGTGGTCTCCGCATATGATGCAGCAGGAAACACAAGGAATGAGCACATAACTAATGTAAGTAATGCGGTCCTTTTTTTACTAAATCTTATTTTCATGAAACACCAATCCTTTCATTCTCTCTCTCATAGGCATTTAACGAAGTTGACCTATCTCATAACGCACATATCCCTCCCTTGTAAGTATTTTTAGAGGTTCTACTCACATAAATCACTCCCCTTTATAATGAGTAAATACCTCTTGTTACTTCTTATGTTAACCTTTTTCTACATAATGCACATCGGTATAAATGCCGGGTTTTACAAATTACTTTCCAGGTACTTACATCAGTTAAACCCGGTATTTATTATTAGGTAGCCTCTATTTATGTAAACAAAAAAGCATTCGAGCCTTCACTCCAATGCCATAACTTAGACGAGCTTTTACAGTTCGATAACCCTTCCTGCCTGGTCTTTAATTTTTTGATCATGGGTCACGATAATGACAGTCTTACCCTCGGCATTCAGAGAAATCAGCGTATCCATAATGATTTGAGCGTTTATATGAAACCGACCACCGAGCGGAAATACTCCATTTTTTGCTTATTCGTCCTGCATTCGATGCCGTTAATTCTCAAACTCCCGGCGTCAATCGGCTCAATTAAACCAATCATGTTGACAATTCAAATTCATTGAAGACTTAGCTCGCTACTCTGTAATAAGTTATGAAGACTGCCTTCACTATCCAACACAAAACTTTTATTGTTAAACGAAAATGGTTTTGAAACATCAATTCCTAGTGACGTTAAAAATTCAGCTGTCGATACAACTCCTCTCCCCAAGTCTGTTTCATTATATTGTTTAACAGAAATATCACCCTTAGCAACCGAGTAGAGCATTTGAAAACGACTGCTAAATGAATCCGCTTTAGTCCGTTGTGCAGTCGTATATTTGTCAAGTAATAAAAACGCATATCTATTTCTATCTGAATTAACGGGATCATCACGGTGAATAGCGGTAGAGAAATTAGTATTCATCCCATAAGAATCAAAGAATATATTTAATGGGATACCATCCACTGTTCCAATATTTTTCATCTCACCCTCTTTAATATTAAGACTATTAGTATTTGGGTCAGCTACATTTGACAGATCAGATGATTGAAGTTGCTCCCATTTTGGAGGCTGATTTGAGATTTTATTTATTTGTGATTTTTCATATTGCTGAGAGTTACTTTGCAGACGATTATTATTAGAAATTACTCTTGCAGAAGTTAAGTCATTTATTTTCATTTTACATCCCACCTTGTAATGATTGAGTGACAATATTCTTCCAAAAGAATATTGTCACCTTTTAAATATATTTTTGGAATAATTTAACAGTTATTCATCTAGGGTTAATACAAAATCATCACTTGCTTTAGTACTCCAAATTGTCGTTGCGGTAGTACTCTCATCCTGTGATAACGTAGTTACTCCTTCAATGACTCCATTAGCACTATCTGGAGTACTCCACCTAATAGTTAATACTGGCCAAATCCAAGTACTAACCTGAGCATTGCACCGCGTTTCCCATTTTTGTTTAACTGGCATTCCAGCAAAACCTGGAATATTGGCACCCGAAGTAGTATAGTATCCGCTTCCTGTAGATGATCTGAATAAAGCTACTTGTAGCCCGGTGTTTGGATATTGTGACGTCCAATATTCATATATTCCAGTTATAATTGCTCCATCGGGAATATTAGGATTATTAGTTAAATCCCAATAACCTGGTGCTCCCCACAAGTTCGCTCTACCTGCTATAACAATACTCGGACTTGACTCCCCCGCCTGATACGTTCCTGTAGCAGCTATTACTGGATTCGCTACTAATAGCAACGCAATAACTAGAGTTAGGATCGAAAAAACCTTCTTCATCTTTTAATAACCTCCTTGTAAGCTCTTTATTAAGGCTAATGCCCTTTGTTATCTTATGTTAACTTTTTTCTACAGAATGCACATCCGTATAACCACAGGTCTTACCAACTATTTTCCAGGTATTTATTACAGGTTATATCAAAAATCATTCGATCCATTCACTCTTTAGCCTATCTTATATTTCAATACAATTTCCAGACGAGATTTCACTTCTAGTTTATACTTTTTATCCGATTCCGGAGTCGACATATCATCAACTCCTTAGACTCATCGGTTAATGCTATACACTCTTTGTAAAATGTTCTATTCTATATATTGCATTTTGGGCATTCTCAAAGAAGGCGCTTAAGGATTTCAATAATCTTCTGCTTGTGAGCATAACCCATAGCGTTACTGTTTTTTAAATCGCTTTGAGCTCGCTGCTCATATTCTTCAATCCAATCTTTCCTGCCATCCGCATTAAATTCAGTCATATGTATATTAAATTTCGAGGCTCCTGGCAGAGCAGCCATAGGTTCAAATGTTAGTATGCCGTGATCTAATAAGGATATTTGCCCTGCGTCATAGAGTTTAGCCGATATCTCCTGAATCTCCCTGAAAGATGCATTTCTTATGGTATAGCTTTTAGATAATTCTTCCCAAATATCGGTAGCCACATGCTCTTTTTGTTCTGGGGCGGATTTTTCCGGAAGGCTAAAATAACCGCCTGCCTTTTGGTTTGCGCTCAGATTTATATTGGTTCTTTGGTACAACAATGGATTGTAGCTCGTGTCAACCCTCATAGAATCACTCCTGTATTACGTATTTAAAAGAATTACCTCTATAAAAAATATTATCGTAAGTAAACCTTCGGGTGTTTAATCATTTCTGGATAAATTATGTTCATAATGAGTGTTACTACTCCCTCTCTTAAGAGAAGGAGCAGTAAACCCATCAAACATCATTATTTAATAATAATAGAATCGAACATTGTATTAAATGGATAGTTTGCAGATCTATTTTCATAAGTGAATAACCCTGAATCGTAGCCACTAGCATCCCACCAATAAAACCAACCGTCAACTATTGAATCATTATCTAGATCAATCATTTGATATTGTACTTCTGGAAGAAAAGCACTATTAGCTATTTTGGCATGTCTCTGGAATCCGTACCCAAGTTCGGCTGTAACTATATACATTTCTGCTCCACCGTGGTCAGCAACCGAACTAGTTTGATTTGCAGTAAAATACTCATAAGTAGGATTCTGCGAGGAAATCGCCGCATAAACTTCTAAATAGCTTAGTGGCGGTGCCTCTGCCATAGGTTGTACATCACTTGCTGATTTTTCCCGCATTTTCTTTAGCTGATCGCGAAGCCCGTCAGTGATCTCAATTGGACCACTTTCCTTCAAAAAGTTCCCTTCATAATTTTTAACTTGATTATTTTCAGCAAACACAGTTGTTGTACTTATCAACAAAAAAATTGCAGCTAGCAAAATACTGATAACTCTTTTTTTCATTTTCTTTTCTCCCCTCTTATTACAAATTAAGTATATATTTACAGTTCTTCAGTTCATCATCAACCCCTCTCTAAATTAAAATGGCAATTGTGTTTATTTTTACGATGGAACATGTTAATAAAGCAAATTCCTCTTGTTACTTCATATTTTAGCTTTTTTCCACATAATGCACATCAGTATAAATACTGGGTTTTGAAGAATTATTTGCAGGGTATTTATTACAGGTTATAAAAGTTATTTGAGCCATTTATTCTTTAGTCTATCTTATATTTCAAAACAATTTCCAAACGGGATTTCACTTCTAGTTTCAGCAAGATATTGCCTATATGATAATCCACAGTGCGCTTGGCAATTCCCAGGTCTTCAGCAATCTCTTTACTGCGCAAGCCTTTAACGACCAAGTTAAACACTTCCAATTCCCTGTCCGTGAGGGAGGCCATCTTACCATCGCAGTGGGAGTCTTGGTGGGAAGAGGATACCAATTCTCCTTTCAAATAAGGGACCAGGCTTTGTGAAAAATAACCTTCGCCCTTCGCCGCCTTGCGGATAGCCGTAACCATCTCTTCTTTGGTGCAATTCTTTAAGAGGAAGCCTGAAGCCCCTTGGGCCAATGACGCGTCGATATGTCCCAGCGGGCTGAGTCCGGTAAGCATCACAATCCCTATACCGGGATCTATCTGCCTGATCTTGCTGATAATGTCCACCCCGCAGGAGTCCGGCAGATTGATATCGAGGAGCACCGTATGGGGAGGAACATCCCTTACCAGCCTTAAGCCCTCTTCAGCGCTGGAAGCCACATCTGTAACAACTATGTCCGGTTCCGAAGATAATAAGGACACCACCCCTTGGGCAAATAATTTGTGATCGTCCACAACCAAGACTTTGATTACCGAATCCATCTTTTCTTCCCCCTCCCGCGCATGGTGTGCGCTGCATGATCCTTAGCGGCCTTTCCGGTATGGCAAAGCTGCACGCACCACCGTCCCCTGACCGGAGCCAGAGATTATCGTGAATTCTCCGCCGAGACCTTCCACTCTTTCTTTCATGCCGATCAGCCCAAAGCGGCTGTCTGTCTGCAATTCGTCCTGCATGTTTTCTTGAATTAACGCGGGGTCGAATCCTTTGCCGTCATCTTTGATTTCCACTCTTATTTCTTTGTCGTGTTGGACAATAGTAATGACCGCGTTACCGGAACCGGAGTGTTTGAGCACGTTGCGGATTCCTTCCTGCACCAGCCGGAAGACCGTCAGTTCCATATCTTCTTCGAACCTGTCCAACCGGGATATGCCTTTTACGTCCATGGTGATGGTAAGCAGCTCATGCCTCATGGTTTCCTGAACGAAACCTTCCAGTGCAGGCATAAACCCATGCTCTTTTAACGCAGAAGGCCGCAGCTCGCCGCAGATGGTACGCAAGTCATAGCTAAGGTCATCTACTCTGTCCTTTATTTCTGAGAGAACATGGGCATTGACCGATCCGTCCGGTAAATCCTTCAATGCTTGAAGCCTTTGATACAGATATAAACTGTTTTGCAGCGGACCATCATGAAGTTCTCTGGCCAATTTTCTCTTTTCTTCTTCAAGGTTTTTAAACAGCCACCGTTTCAGAAGCGCTGCCGGGCGGCTTTTCCAGTAGAGCTCTTCCATCTTTTCTTCTCCGGCCTTTACTCTTTCCTGTAAAGACTTTATATCCCCAAGAGCTTTAAGCCTTTGGCAAGTCTGACCGGCAATGATGTTAAGCCAGGGCAGTTCCTGGGCATTCAGCGTCACACGGGAACGGCGGTAGCCCAGAAACAATCCGCAGGAGAAGCCTCCGGAGACAAAGGGAAAGTAAAATTCAGCCGGGAAAGTACGTGGAAGCAGCTGCCCTGTATGAACCGTTTTTAAACTCGTCAGATGATATTCTTCCAAGGCTTGCTGCTCCGCTTGGTTGCTCTCGTATCTCCCACAGGCTTTCATGAGAAAAACACTTCCGTCTTGTTCGACGAAGACCAGTGCTCCTTCCAGCTTCAGCCGACGGGACAATTCTTCCAAAATGGCCTTTTCATCATCCGGATGCAGGGCTTCTTTGTGCTCGGTCCAATCCTCGTTACTTGCGGCTTCTTGGCCCGTATCGAAGCGTTCAGCCAGTTTATGCCCAACGAATTTTAGGCTAAGGAATAAAAGAATCGTTCCCATTGTCAAGGCAAAAAGGGCAAGATAGCTGTCGATATCCTTACCGGGCAGCCAGCCCCTCGCTGACAGAAAGCCATACAGGATCAGGCTGGTTACAATGCCTGCCATCAGATAAGCAAACCCTTCCTGCACTAACTTCCGGGAATCGGGAAGATATTGATGGATTACGGCATAACTCATGGTAAAAGGGAGAATGGCGACAAACAAAGCGGTAATCCTGGAATACATTACCGGTTCCACGCCTGCCAGAATCGGAACCACTGTAAAGATCAGAAACGGCAGCAGTCCGGCAAGCAATCCCACCAGTATCAGATTGATTCGGTTTTTCTCCGGCTCGGTGGCCGGGAGTCCCCAGAGCCGGAACAGCAGCGTGCAAGCAGCCGTAAAGCCAAACAGGCCGTTGAGCAAGGACATAGCCCGCAATTCGCTGACAGCATAAACAAAACCTGACCATTTGAGCAGAATGGTGAATAGTATCAATACCGGGAGAATCAAAAGCAAGCCCATAATAGTCCTATAGGATTTTTCCTGCTCTCTCTTAAGCAGTACTGCTATATAATGCACCAGCAGAGGCGCTGCTAAGGCAACCCCGATAAACATCAATTCTTTGGCAAACCATAGCCCCCTGCTGGAAGCCGGTGTGAGCACAAACAAGAGTCCGACCAGCCAGTTAAGGCGGAATAATGCGCTGGCCGGCTGCAAGTTGGGCCGCTTCATCCTGGCCTTAAGACCCATCAGCCAAAAGCATAAGCCCACAATAATCAGGGTCATCTCACTTAACAGGGTTTTGAATGGTGAGGGCTGCACTATGTGAACCGTCCGGGCCGCTTCTCCGGGAGTTTGCACGATGAGTACCGAGACGTCTACTACTTCGTGCCATATCCGGACTGAAGAATGCTGTTCGGGGGCAAGGCCGTCCATTTGCAGTATGATATCACCTTCACTGACGCCTGAGCGCGCTCCTTCGCCATAGGGATCTACAGCTACTACCGTCCAGGTCTCTTCATTATTTTCCAAAACAAGACCGATATACGGATAGCGCAACAGGCCGATCAGACAGACCAAACAGAGTATGACAAAAATAGCATTGCTCAGAAGCAATGCCCAATTTTCATGTTTGATTTTCCACAAGTGCGATCAACTTCCTTTTCTGCTCCATTGCTATATTCATAGCGTCCAGGATTTCCACCGCTTCCAGCTTAAAGTATGCACATATAACCGAGCAGTAGTGCGCAGCACCTTCCTGTATAATGAATCGGCGCAACCGTTCCTTTTCTGCGGGGCCGAATTCCGGTCCCTTTTGCCGTGTCGGTGAACAAAGCTGATACAGTTCTTCTGCTTTCCCTTTATTTTGTTTTAATACATCAGCCAGATAAACCAGCGGCAGCGTTTTCTTGCCCAGCCTTACATCACTTTTGGTCTCAACCCGGAACAAGTCCTGGAGATCATTCTTGATTTGACTGATGATGCCAAGGTTTTGACCAAGTTTCTCTAAATCGTGAATCAGACCGGCATCACCTCCAGCTAAAACCGCTGCCAGTTTACAAGCACCCGCAGTTAAAGCGCCGGATTTTTTGCGGACTGTATCAAAATATTGATCAAGGGGTATGACCTCCTGCTCTTCAGCAAGGAACTCCTGATTCTGCCCATGGCAGGCCGTGATCCCCATAGTGTGAAAAATTTCATGGGCCTGGCGATAATGGGAATGCTCATTAATCGCTGCCAGCGCTTTGAAGGACAGGAACAAGATTAAGTTAGCAGTATTTATGGCCTGAGCCGCGGGAACTGTCCGCCAGGGCAACTGATCATTATCCTGGTCCTCAATATCGTCGAATATGTCCGCTGCCAGCCCGTAGAGCTCCATAGCCACAGCACCGTGCAGGATGATCTCTTGCCTGCCGCCGAAGACATCCCCCACGCTAAAAAGCAAACTTCCCCATGGGTACTGCTTGCCGCCGGGCTTATTCTCCGCGCGTACCCATTCCAGGATTGTACCGGAAAGCTCCCCGGCCAGCCCGGATTCCGCCAGGAACCGTTCTATCCCGCCTATGATTCGCTGCTCCGTACCCATACCCTCTTTAAGCCCATTGACTATAAGGCCCAATCTCTATCACGACAGAATGTCCGGATAAGCGAAGCTTAGAAAAACCATCAACAACGGCCTCCTGCTCCCTCAGCGTCATCCCCTGCAAAGCCTCGGAATTCAGGGTTCCAATCTCCTTCTTGTTCTGCCTTTGCACCAGATCATGGACAACTTTTGCCAATTGATCGAAATCCATATTTTCCTCATCCTCCCTCAAATGGTATTGTTTATCATTATAGATTAATGAATTTAATTAAACAAGTGGCTCCTCCCATCACCACCCCCAGTTTTTCTACTCTTCTCTTGTACAACCTATAGTTCTCGTTATTTCCCATAGCAACCTTTTTTTACATAATTCACATCAGTATAAATTACAGGTCTATCAATTATTTACAGATATTTATTCCAGGAAACTTCTATTTGCATAAGCAAAAAAACATTCGAGCCATTCGCTCCAATGCCATAATCTGATATTTTTATGCTACCTAAAGTAATAGAATGCAAATTACCTATAAGAATAGAAAGCCTTGCAGTATTGCTAAAATGATCATATAAAAGAAAGCGGAACGGAAAATCAGCCCTGTCGCCGATATCCCTTCCTTGGCATCTTTGAAGCAAGTGGCGGAGGCTACGACGCAGCCATAGATCAGCGAGCTGATACCTCCAAACAATGAAGCGAAAAAAGGATAGAAACTGCCGGTCTGCATGTAGGCCAGACCCCGTATCGCATCAAGGCCTGCGTAGCGAGCTAAATAACTGGAACCGAACATTATAGTCAAAAAGAGGATGAGCATTTTTAGACTGGCCCAGGTTTGACGAAGGGACTCTCCCCATTGCCCGCCGTTTAGGCGTAAGACAAAGATGCCCGACAGGACAGCGGCAAGGATGATTCCTGAACCTACTGATGAGAGAAGATTAAGCGAAAAAACAGCGCTCATGGCATTCACACCGTCTCCTATCGGCGGAACATGAACCACACGGCCATTGAGAAAGGGAATTGCCAAAAAGATGCTGAAAACACCGTTAAGGAATCCTTTCACACCAGGTAAACTCCACAGACAAAGAACAATGCCCAAGATCCCCCAGGGCAGCCAAGCCCTGACAACTTCGGTCGCCGAATAAGAAGGTATTTCTTCAGAGTCACTTGTATAGCGCGGATTTTTTTGCGGTTTCCAAATAGCTAAAAAAAGCGCGGTCAGGATGAAACTGATCAAGCCGGCACCCATACGGGGAAGCCTACTATCGACAACACCCATATTGGCTTGGGCCAGCGCGAATTGACTCAGAGCAAGGGAAAAACCGGCAACAAGGGCAGCTGGCCAAAGGTCGAAGACATCTCTGAAAGTGCCCTTTTCCATAAACACGAAGACTGCTATCAGAAAGAACGGAACAAAAAGGGTAAATATCGGGAACAGATGATGAAGAAATGTGAAGAAGTCCGGCTCTGACCACAGAAAGACTGTCCTCGAGGTCATGCTACTCCAGGCGGTCGACGCCATATTGGCAATTAAGCAAAGGACTGCTGCCTGGACCGGGCGAAAGCCAAGGGTCACGAGCATAGCTCCGGCGGCGGCTATTGCTAAACCAAAGCCATCAATGCCATCGATAAAAGCTCCGAAGGAAAAGGCGATGAGTAAAACCTGCAAACGACGATCGGATACCAGGGAGATGAGCGAATCTTTGAAGATCTTGAGACCGCCTCCAGTTTGTGTGGTGTGATAGAAAAAGAACAATGCAAAAAAGGCCCACCCGAGCGGGAAAAGACCGGCGGCCGCACCGTAGAAAAATGCGCTGCCGGCTTGAAGCGCAGGCATTCCCATAATGAAAACGGCAATGACAAAAGAGGTTAAAGCTGCGACGAGGGCGGCATACGGAGCCATAATCCCAAGTACACGATCTCCGTCTTTATTTTTGTGAGGATGAAGAACGAGCAAGTAGAGAAGGATGATGCTGGGAAGTACCGCAACAACGGTTGACAAGGCAACATTATTCAATGGATTATAGTTGTGAAAAAAAATGTTAACATCCTCCTTCTCCTTGCTTCTTATCCTAGCCCTTTTCTATGTAACATGCATTAGTATAAATTACAGTTACAGGTAATTCTTTTTTGTTAACCGCCCACAAAAAACCTGCTCTCCGGCAAAGGATGCCCCGGTCCCATATTCACCCCATGTTCAGGATTAATCGTTAAATGGAGTAAAATCTTGAAAACCATCTCCTGGTGTTCCTCTTCCTGGATTGCCAGAGCGATTTCATGAACAGAAAATTTCTCACTTGGATGGCTTTTTAAAAAATATACAATTCTGTTTTTTAATTGTATTGCCTGACCGGCTGCCTTTTTACCCATCTCCACAGCAGGTTGGTGATAGGCATTAATCCCTACTAAAAGCGCATAAATACTAACGGCCCGCTCAAATAGGGCAATTAATACTCCAATGGTGTAGGCGTTGATCTCTTTGACCGTGATGGTCATGGATTCACGCCCTTTTTGTGTTAGTGCTTCCCGTGTTCCCAAAAGGAAGGCCTGCAAATACTCTCCACTGGTGCTGTTTTCCTCCATATAAGCGGAGGGGCCTTGCCGATCCTTCAATACCTCTATAAAGGTCACAAAGAAATTATCGGGACCTTCCAGGAGCTGCTGTAGATAAGAATGCTGATCAGAGGAACCTTTATTGCCATAGACTGTAATCCCCTGATGGACCGTTTCTCCCTTGAGATTCTTCTCCTTGCCCAAAGATTCCATAATTAACTGTTGAAGATATTTAGTGAGAAGTTCGAGGCGGTCCTTATAGGGAAGCACTACCATTTGTTTTCCCCCATGACCTTGGGTGCTGTGATACCACATTAAAGCCAAAAGGGCTCCCGGGTTATTTAAAGTATCCGGGCGCCGTGTTCGCTTATCGCAATCCCTGGCCCCCTGCAAAAGGCCAGCCGTGTCAATTCCCTGCAAAGCAAGGGATAAGAGCCCCACTGCCGACAAAAGAGATGTCCTTCCCCCTACCCAATCCCACATGGGAAAGGCTCTCAGCCAGCCCTCCTTTTGGCTAAGCTTATCCAATTGACTCCCCCGTTGAGTGATAGCAACAGCATGACCCGGAAAAGACAGCCCCAGCTCCTCATAACGCTTCCTGACCTCAAGCATGCCATTCCGGGTTTCAATCGTACCACCGCTCTTGGAGATAATAATGCAGAGGGTGGCATTCAATTCCTCTCCAATATGGCTTAGTACCCGATCGATTCCATCGGGATCCCCATTGTCGATGAAGAAGGCCTTCATCTTATCCTGAGGAGAAGCCAGGGCATCGGCCACAAAGCGGGGCCCGAGAATCGATCCCCCAACCCCTACTAAAAGGATGTTGCGAAAGCTGCCCATATGAATCTGCTCCGCAAAGTCAAGGATCTCCCCCAGAGTCTCTTTAATATCCTGAGCAATTTCTTCGGAGGGAGCGAGATCTGGATTGCGAAGCCAATAATGCCCGACCATTCGTCCCTCGTCCGGGTTAGCCAAGGCGCCCTTTTCCATGAGCTGAAGCTGGTGATACACAGTCCCCATTGGCTCGGTCATTTCCATTAAAAATTCCGGAGTAAAATTCATCCGGCTTATATCTAAAAGCAATTCCATCTCTTCATCATAATATAAATACTCCTTAAAGCGCTGCCAAGAAGTAATGATAACCAACTCCTCTATGTCTTTCTTCATAAGCTTTAGCTTGGTTTCCGATCAGGATGCTTATGCCGCCCATATTTTTCAGCCAAACCCCTTAACCAAGCACAAACATCCTGAGTTAAAGATTCACTTTCTACACGCCACTTCCAATTCCCTTTAATTGTGCCGGGAATGTTCATTCTCGCCTGAGAATCCAATTTAAGCACATCCTGAAGGGGAAGAATAACCCAGGCACTGTCCCCTTGATAAAGCTCCTCAATGGTTTTCTCCACTTGTTTCATAGCAGTCCTGTCGTCATATCCTTGAGATAAATACCATCCCAAAAGTGTATCGTTATCGTGGGTTCCGGAGTAATAAACGAAATCCCCTTTTTCCTCCATGGGGGAAAACTGAATCACTCTCGTCCCCGAAAATCCGCAAATAGCTCTAAGGGTATTCACTTCAGGAGTAATAGTCCCTAGATCCTCGGCGATAATGGGTAGAGGGCCAAACTCACGGACCAGGCTTTCAAAAAAGCCTTTCCCCGGCCCTTTCAGCCAGCGACCTTCTTCAGCCGTCTCGGCCTGGGCAGGAACTTCCCAATACCCTTCAAAACCACGGAAATGGTCCAGCCTTAAGGCATCAAAACGATGCAGCCCTTGCCGGAAACGAAGCTTCCACCAGGCATAATCGGCGGCCCGAAGGGTATCCCAATCATATAAAGGATTTCCCCAGTTCTGTCCCGTAGGGCTGAAATAGTCCGGGGGCACCCCGGCAGTGCCCAGGGGAGAATTTTGGTCATCCAGGGCAAAGTTCTCACGATGTGCCCAGGTATCACAACTGTCATAGGCTACAAACATGGGCAGATCGCCAATGATTTGTACCCCTTTGTCATGGGCATAATCCTTCAGCCTTTGCCACTGATAGGCGAAGGTATATTGAACAAAGAAGATATAGTTTATTTCCTCGGCATATTCTATAGCCAAGGCTTCCAGGGCCTCAGGTTCCCGCACAAGGTATTTTTTTTCCCATTCATTCCAAGCCTTGCCGCCAAACTTAATCTTTAAGCATTTATAAAGAGCGTAGTCTTTCAGCCACTCCTGATTCTCCGCGATAAACCGTTCATAACCGTGAAGATCAAAATAATCCTCAGCTCCAGGCTGGTTGCCTCCCTCCGGGCTGCTTAAACCCGAAGGAGAGTCGGGCAGCTTTTTCCTGAAGCGTTCATAAGCCTTGCGCAGCAGCTTTTCCTTATAGCGTTCAACCCAGGCAAAGCCCTCACTCCCGGCCCCTCCAGTTCCTCCGGCCCCTTCGCCATATTTGGCCCATTCCCTGCGGGCCTCTCTCTGGGCTTCCTTCTCGGTGAGCAGCCCGGCCCGGATAAGCAAGTCAATATTAATAAGTAGAACGCTCCCGGCCAAGGCCGACTCACTTTGGTAAGGGGAATCTCCCAGCCCCAGAGGATTCAAAGGCAGCACCTGCCAGAGGCTTTGCCCCCCTTCAGCCAGGAAATCCACAAAATCATAGGCATCCCCTCCCAGGTCTCCGATGCCCCATGGAGATGGCAAGGAGGAGATATGCATAAGTATGCCGCAGGAACGGGTCATGATCTCCTGTTTAAAATAGTGGTTTTGAGCTTGATTCTGGCAGAAGAGAGCTTTTGCTGATAAAGGGGCTAAGATAAGAGGAAAGAATCCCAATCCATGCTCCTTTTGGCAGAGCACTTTCCCCTCAAAAATATCAATAACCTGCTGCACATCCTGCTCCAGCTTCAAGGTCACTTCTATAGACTCCCGAACATTTCGATTGACCAGGATAATAATCTCTTCCTTCTCCCCCTTCCTTTTCAAAGCATAAATATCTTTTCCCACTGACCAGGAATAAAACTCACCTTGGCGCAGCACCTCGTATTCCTGCCGATAACGAAGCACCCGCTTAACCCACCGGAGGATTTCCTGATCTTCCCTTTCCCAGGGATAAGTCCCCCGGTTGTAGGGGTCCGGGTAGCCTTCACATCCCGCTTCATCTCCATAATAAAGGCAAGGAACACCGGGGAAACTTATTTGAATCAAGGTTAACAGCTTTAGCCGCTGGACAGCCAAATACCGATCATCAGGAGACAAGCGATAATTCTCCTGTTCGATTACCGAGAGCCGCTCCGGCGGCGGGGCTTCCCCAAGCAGGGTCAGAATCCGGGCACGGTCATGGCTGCCGATTAAATTCATCTGCCCGAAAAAGTTTTCCCGCGGATAGTTTTCATAGAGATTCATGATCCTTTCATGCACCTGGCAGGCATCCATCTCCCCAAGGAAGTACTGGAGAAAGATCTCCCGAAAAGGATAATGGGTGGTTGCATCCAGTTCCGCCCCCCAAAAATATTGCCTGAGCTTTCCATAACTGAATTTATGGGTAGGATCCTCCCAGACTTCACCAATAAGTACCCCTTCAGGCTCTATGGCTTTCATCGCTTGCCGGAGCTCCTGGATGAATTCGTCAGGAAGCTCATCGGCCACATCCAGGCGCCAGCCTTTGATTCCCCGCTTCATCCAGGACTGCAGAACTCCCTGGGGCGAGTGAATGATAAACTCACGATAGGAGGGTTCCATCTCCTGAACTTCAGGGAGGGTTTTCACTCCCCACCAGCAGGAATACTCCTTTTCTTCTTTCCATTGATACCAGGAATAATAGGGAGAATCCGGGGATTGATAGGCACCTAAGCCGGGATACTTCCCATAGCGGTTAAAATAGATGCTGTCATCACCGGTGTGGCTGAACACCCCGTCCAGAATAATTGCCATACCTAAGCGTTGGGCCTCCAGGATTAACCTTATAAAGGTTTCCTCATCTCCATACATGGGATCGATGGTGAGATAATCTCCCGTATCATACTTATGATTACTGGAGGAATCAAAGATGGGATTCAAATAAAGAATAGTAACGCCTAATTCCTTAAGATAGGGAAGTTTTTTTATGATACCTAATAGGTTGCCGCCGAAAAAGTCCCAGCGCAGCACCGCACCCCTTTCATCCTTTATATAAAGGGGGGTATCATACCAGTCCCCGTGCAGCAAGGACTTAGGGCGGGGATTGAGGATTTTTCCTTGCTCCTCTCCGTTGAAGAAGCGATCCACATAGATCTGATAGATTATTCCCCGAGTATACCAGCTTGGCAATTTCATGGGCCGGTAGACTGTAATTTGATATCCGGGAGGTTCTTGGTGGCTGAGTTCACCGGTTCCTCCTAATTGTTGATGATTATTGCCATAAAAGTAAGTATCTTCACTTACCTTGAAAGCAAAGAAATACCAGATTACTCCTGGTTCAGGGGGAATACTATAATCCACCTCATAGACTACTCCTTCGCTCTCAACCATTCCCTGGGGATAGAATCGTGGTTCTATCCCCACTCTATTCAATGCCGGCCATTCTGCCCTGCTCATAGAGAGCCGGTGCTCCTTGCCCTGAATCCATAAACGCAAAAGGCACTCATCAACAGAACAGGCCTTCTGAATAAGCAGCCTTAAACGCAGAAGGCTGCCGCAGGGAACGGCCCCAAAGGGGCTGCGAAAGAATTCCTCGTGGGAATTATGATAAGCCAATACCACAGGCATCTCTCCCATTTTAGGATGAATAATACAAACTTTCGTATACCTCCCGGTATTGGGCCGCAGAGCGGTTCCAGCTAAAATCCGAATCTAATGCATTTTTCTGAAGTTTTTTCCAAGCCTCTTTTTGATTTTGAAAGATATCCACCGCCCTTTGAACTGCGTAAAGGAATTCGTGAGCATTATAATGAGCAAAGGTGAATCCATTCCCTTCCCCCGTGGTTAAGGAATAAGGCTTGACCGTATCTCTTAGCCCCCCTGTCTCCCTAACGATGGGAATCGTCCCATAGCTCATGGCCATCATCTGGGCTATGCCGCAAGGCTCAAACCGGGAAGGCATCAGGAAGATATCGGCACCGGCATAGATAGTATGGGCAAGCTCTTCCTGATAGCTCATGATCACCCTCAGCTTACCGGGGTATCCTTCCTCAAACCTCTTTATTCTCTCTTCATAATAAGAGTCCCCGGAGCCTAAGATGATGAGCCGGATATCCAGGGTGAGGATTTCATCCAGAACATGGAGAAGAATATCCAATCCCTTCTGTTCCACTAAGCGCGAGATCATACTGAGGATGGGTATTTCCTCACTGATCGCAAAACCCAGCTTATCCTGCAGCTTTATCTTGTCTTCTCTTTTACTTTCAAGGGTTGCAGGATACAGAGGTTGAGGAACTCCATTAAGTATCCCCAGCAGGGAATCTTTCCGTTCCTGAATGACTCCATGTAAACCCTCCCCAAAATAGGCATGCTGGATTTCCTGGGCATAGGTGGGACTAACGGTGGTCACCCGGTCACTGTACACTATCCCCGCCTTCATAAAATTGACTTCGTCATGAAATTCAAGCTTTGACGGAGATAAATACTCCCTGCCCAATCCCAGAACATCTTCCAGGGCCCCTTGGGGGAATATCCCTTGGTACTTTAAATTATGGATAGTGAATAAAGTCTTTATGTTGTAATAAAGAGTATCCTGAGCGTAAAAAGCTTTCAAAAAAAGAGGAATCAAGGCAGTATGCCAATCATGACAATGAATAATATCCGGTTTGAACCCAGGCAGATAGCGGATGCTTTCTAGGATGGCCCGGCTGAAATAGGCATATTGCTCTCCTTCATCCTCATTCCCATAGCATTTTGAACGCAGGAAATAGTACTCATTATCTATAAAATAGTAATGTATTCCTTCGTAAACCAGTTCTTCTAAGCCGCAATACTGATTTCTCCAGGCTAGAGAAACTTTGAACTCCTTAATCGGCTTCATCCCTTGACGATAAGCTTGAGGAATGCTGCTGTATTTGGGAAGGATGACCCGAATCTCAACCCCCTGCTCTTGAAGAGCTAAGGGAAGATATCCTCCTACTTCCCCAAGACCTCCCGTCTTCATAAAAGGATTGGCTTCCGTTATTGCAAAAAGAACCTTCATCTGCGCACCTCCCCCCTAGATGACGGCTTTCTTGGATATTACCATGGGTTTATTCGTCCGTCCTTGCAAAACACTCCCCTCGTTGACTTCCACGAACTTATCCATGATAAGATTCTCCAGTCGAGAATTTCTGCCAATCGTGCATTTTGACATAATGATGCAGTTTTGAACCTCACAACCTTCTTCGATCACAACACCTCGGGAAAGGATAGCATTGACCACTTTCCCTTCAATCGTGCATCCACTGGATATTAAAGAGTTTTCGACTTGAGCTCTTTTGCCAAATTTCGTTGGCGGATTATCTCGAATCTTGGTCCGAATGGGTCGATTTTTTCTAAAGAGATCTTGACGGATTTCTTCCTGCAGTAAGGCCATGTTATTAAGGAAATAATCCTTCACGGAACGGATCCGGCCCGCATACCCACCGAAGAAATAGCCTTGTATCGAAAGAGAGCCAAGGTGCTGGGCAATGACTTCGCTCAATTCTATGGTTTCAATGCTTCCATATCCTTCAATCATCTGAAGAAGGAGCTCACGCCGAATAATCAAGAGATCGATAAAGTATGGCCAGGGGCCCTCCAAGCCCGCCATGTCTTTGTTCTTAGTCATGGCCGTTACTTTTTCACCGGGTTTCATCTTTAAATAAATGATATCCTCCTCTTCCAGGGGCTGGACCGATTGATTATAGACTAAAGTAATATCAGCTTCTGCCCGTTCATGATGCTCTAAAATGGGCCGAAAATCCAGGTTAAATACTTGATCTGAACTGCTGATGATGACATTCTTCGCACAATCTTTCTCCAGAAAATCAATATTATTGGCGATATCCCTTAAGCTGAAGCGAATCGTGTGATGCCCTAAACTATGGATAACTCCCGGCAGGATAAACAGACCTCCCGATTTACGGTCCAAAGACCAGTCTTTACCGGCACCTAAATGATCCAGCATGGGTCGATATTGCTGAGGGGTGATCAATCCTACAGTGCGGATTCCTGAGTTCACCATACTGGAAAGGGCGAAATCCAAAAGCCGGTAGCGCCCTCCAAAAGGAACCGCCGCAATGGGCCGGTCTTGGGCCAGCCCTTGTAAAACGCTGGAATTCATATTGCCAAAAATTATGCCGATAGCACTATTCACCTTGCCTCCTCCCTTCAAGAGATGGTTTTTATAACGTTTTTTCCTGCATTGATGACGGTACTCTCCTGGATCTGCAAATGATCTCCAATCACTGTAATACCTTCCTGGGGCGGATTCTCTTCAGCCTCATCCCCTATCCGGCAATGATTCCGGACGATGGCATTCTCTCCCAAAATAGTTTTCCACAGTCGGACATCCCCATGGACTTCTGAGTTGGGGAGTAAAATAGAATGTTCAATAACGCTTCCTTTCCCTACATAGACTCCTGAGGCAATGATGGAGTCATGAACTTCCCCCAGGATAGTGCAGCCGTTACCAATAAGGCTATGGTGTATCTTCGCCTGATCACCGATATACTGAGGGGCAAGAATTTCTTCATTGGAGAAAATCCGCCGCTTCAATTCGAAAAACATATCGTTCCTTTCTTCCCGCAGAACTTCCATATTGGCATTATAATAGCTCTCAATCGTCCCCACATCCCGCCAGTATCCTTGAAAGAGATAGGAGTAGAGCCGTTTTCCCTGTTGCAAAAGCCGGGGAAGCACATTCTTTCCAAAATCATGGTCCGATTGTCTGTCCTGCTCATCTTCAAGAAGAGCTTCCTTAAGAACATCCCAATTAAAGATATAAACTCCCATGGAGGCTAGATTACTTTCGGGGCGAGGGGGTTTTTCCGCAAACCGGGTAATTCGTCCCTCAGCATCCACCATCATGATGCCGAAACGAGAGGCTTCTTCCCACGGAACCGCAATGGTGGACAGGGTGACTTCCGCTTTCTTTTGTTTGTGGTAGGACAGCATCTCGTAATAATCCATTTGATAGATGTGGTCCCCGGAGAGAATCAGGATATATTCCGGATTATAGAAATTGATAAAATCCATATTCTGATAGATCGCATTGGCGGTTCCTTTATACCAGCTTCCTTGATTTTCGCCGACAAAAGGGGGGAGAATATGAACTCCCCCATTTAAACAATTTAAATCCCAGGCAGAGCCCACACTAATATAGGAATTCAGGACAAAGGGCTTATACTGGGTTAAAACCCCCACCGTGTCGATATTGGAGTGTGTGCAGTTACTGAGACTAAAGTCGATAATTCGGTATTTGCCGGCGAAAGACACCGCCGGCTTAGCGATATTACGGGTTAAGCATCCCAATCTGCTCCCCTGTCCCCCCGCCAGCAGCATAGCGATGCATTCCTTTGTTCTCATGATTCATCCCCCTTTCCTCATTCAATTCTCCGACAGCGTACCCGCCAAACCTGGTGGGCATATTCCCTTATGGTTCGGTCACTGGAGAAGATTCCTGACTCGGCAATATTGTGCAAAGAGGACTGCAACCACTTTTTTGGCAATTCATAACGGGCTGCGGCTTCCTCGAAGGTCCTTATATAGGATTCAAAATCTTTGAGGACATAGAATTCATCGTTATAGAGAAGCAAAGAATCATAAATGGCGCGAAATTCCTGGGCATTTTCCATAAAATGATGGGAATGCAATTGTTCAAGAATTTGCCTAAGGCGTGGATTGGTATGATATTCATCCCATGATTTATAGGTTCGGTTCCTATTGCTGGTGAGGACTTCGTCTGCGGTCAGTCCGAAGATAAAGATATGGTCATCTCCTACCGCTTCTCTTATCTCCACATTGGCTCCATCTAAGGTTCCTAAAGTAAGCGCTCCGTTCATCATAAATTTCATGTTCCCGGTACCGGAGGCTTCTTTACCGGCCGTTGAGATTTGCTCGCTGAGATCAGCCGCAGGATAGATTCTTTCTGCCAAAGATACATTGAAATTCTCCATAAAAATTACTTTCAGCTTATCTTGTATCCCGGGGTTCTTATTAACCTTTTCAGCTACGGAATGTATCAATTTAATGATACTTTTAGCATAGTGATAGCCGGGCGCCGCTTTGCCCCCGAAAATAAAGGTGTACCCCCCCTGAACTGCCTCAGGATCTATGAGCAGACGATTGTAGAGCTCCATGATCTTCAGAACATTGAGGAGCTGTCTCTTGTAGGCATGAATTCGCTTAACATGGACATCATAAAGGGAATGGGGGTCGATAAGAACTCCTTGCTCCTCTTGAATCATCTCCGCCAATCTTACTTTGTTTTGGTATTTCACCTGAGCCAATTGGTCGAGAAAGGAGCTATCTTCCCGAAAAGCATGAAGCTTTGCCAGTTGAGCGGCATTGGTCTTCCACCCTGGACCAATAGCCTCTGTAATCAGCTCGGAGAGAGCGGGATTGGCCGTTAAGAGGAAACGCCGATGATTTACTCCGTTGGTTAAATTGGTAAATTTATAGCCGAAGATCCGGTGAAAATCCTTGAAAACATGTTTTTTGAGAATCTCAGTATGAAGCTTAGCCACCCCATTCACAGAATGACTGCCTATCATAGCCAGATTGGCCATGTAGATCTGCCCTTCTTTAATGATGGGGGTACTTTCAAATAATTCCTCGCTGTTAAAGAACCGCCTTAAGAGCTTCTCTTTGAAACGCCGGTCGATCTCCTCAATAATCATGGTGATTCTGGGCAGGAGATTCTTAAATAAATCCAAGGGCCATTTTTCTAAAGCTTCCGGCATAACAGTATGGTTGGTGTAGGAAATGGCATCCACGGTGATATTCCAGCTTTCTTCCCAATCCATTCCCTCCTCATCAAGGAGAATCCGCATTAATTCAGGAATGCAAAGGGCCGGGTGGGTATCATTAATATGGATGGACACCCCTTGGGAGAAATCCTTGAGAGAACCATGGCTCTTCTTGTAGCTGCGGACGATCGCTCCCAGTCCTGCTGCCACAAAAAAATACTCCTGCTTCAAGCGCAGCTCCCTTCCGGCCAAATTACTATCCTCTGGATAGAGTATGTAAGAAATAGCCTCCACTTCCGATTTATAACTTAAGGCTTGAGTGAAATTCCCTTGGTTAAATAAGGCTAAATCCAGCTCAGAGGATAAAGGCTCTGCGCTCCATAAGCGTAAATTATTGATCAGAAAAGGATTCTCATAGCTGAAGATGGGAATATCGTAGGGAACTGCCAGCACCGGTTCATAATTCTCATGATGGAACACCAGCCGGCCCTTAAGGTTTTCTGCACGAACATTCCCTTTGTACTTGACCACTATGGCTTTATCCGGTTTGCGCACTTCCCAGGGATAACCGTTCTTAAGCCAATGGTCCGCCACCTCGGTTTGATAGCCATTGACGATTTTTTGTTCAAAAAGCCCATATTTATAGCGAATTCCATTGCCATGCCCTGCTATGCCCAGGAAAGCCATAGAATCCAGAAAACAGGCTGCTAAACGTCCTAAGCCTCCATTCCCTAATCCTGCATCACTTTCCTGAGCCAAAAGGTCCCGAAGGTCAATATTCAGTTCTCCTAAGCCTTCGGCGACGATATCCTGAATGCCAATGTTAATGAGATAATTATGCAGCAATTTCCCAATCAGAAACTCCATGGAGAAATAATAGACTTGCTTGGAAGGCCGGTTTTCCGCGTAATTGGTAAAGGCGCGGCAAAGGCTGATCTCCTCTTTGAGCAGCACAACCAAGGTATGATATTTATCCCATAAGGTTCCTTCCTCAATGGGCTTTCCCTTAATTTCAGCAAATTTCTCCAAATAGGCATCTTTAAAACTGTTTTTGTCTGAGAACATCCTATTTTTCTCTCCTTCAAAACCGACGTATTACAATATCTATTCCTCATACCAATATTTATGCAAGTTCGGGCTTTAATATCATGGCACCCAGGGGGGGAACCTGAATTTCCAGGGAGAATTCCCGGCCGTGCCATGGGACTCTCTCTACTTTTAATAGCCCAGGATTAGTCCTATCCCCTCCACCGAAGTCAGCTGAGTCGGTGTTCAGTATTTCCCGATAGCCCAGAGCCTTTTCCACTCCGATCCGATGCCTTCCATAGCCATAGGGTTGAAAATTAATCAGAACCACCAGCCTGTCCTCAGGGGACTTTCCCTTGCGGCAAAACACAATAATCCCCTGTTCATGGTTATGGACATCGATCCATTCAAATCCGGACCAATCCTGATCAATTTCCCATAAAGCCTTTTCTTGCAAATACAGTGCATTTAATTGCTGAACGAAGAAATGGTACTTTCTATGCATCTCATAATCCATGAGAAACCAGTCTAGTTCCCGATCTTCCCGCCACTCGATGAACTGAGCCATCTCGCCCCCCATAAAGAGCAGCTTTTTACCGGGAGAGGTGATGAAATAGGTGTATAAGCCCCTTAAGCCTGCGAACTTCTGTCCATAATCTCCCGGCATCTTATCCAATAGAGATTTCTTGCCATGAACCACCTCGTCATGGGATAAAGGGAGAATAAAGTTTTCGGTATAGGCATACATCATGGGAAAGGTTAAGAGTTGATGGTAAGACCTGCGCTCATGAAAGTCCAAATTTATATAGCGGAGGGTATCATTCATCCAGCCCATATTCCATTTGAAAGTGAACCCCAGCCCCTCTTGATCAAGAGGGGAGGTCACTCCCTGCCAATCTGTAGCTTCTTCGGCTATCATCAATACCTCGGGATAAAAGCAGTTGACCGTTTCATTGAGCCGCTTTAAAAAGCCCACGGCCTCCAGATTTTCCCGTCCCCCATAAAGATTGGCCTGCCAGGACCCTCCTTCTTTCCCATAATCTAGATAAAGCATGCTGCTCACCCCATCCACCCGCAGACCATCCACATGAAAGACTTCCAGCCAGAAAACTGCATTGGATATGAGGAAGCTCCAGACTTCCGAGCGGGAATAATCAAATTTATAAGTCCCCCAATGCTCATGAACTTCTTTCTCATAGAGGGGACTTCCATCAAAATTGCCCAGACCGTGGGCATCCTTGCAGAAATGCCCCGGAACCCAGTCTAAAATCACACCGATTCCGGCTTGATGACATTGGTCGATCAGGAACATAAGATCATGAGGAGTGCCGTAGCGGCTGGTGCAGGAGTAAAATCCCGTTCCCTGATAGCCCCAGGAACCGTCGTAAGGATGCTCCATCAGGGGCAGAAGCTCCACATGAGTATAGCCCATGGATTTTACATACCGGATCAGCTCCGGAGTGAGCTGAGCATAATTAAGGAACCGCCCTTCTTCTGTTCTCTTCCATGAGCCCAGATGGATTTCGTAGATGGATAAAGGGGACACTTTCAGATTCCTGGTTTTGCGCTGATTCAGCCAGGTCTGATCTCCCCAGGAATAACCCTCCAGAGAGTAGATGACTGAAGCCGTGTGGGGCCGCACTTCCGAAAAAAAGGCATAAGGGTCCGCCCTCAGCACCCTTTCCTCTGAAGAGGTGAAGAGTTCATATTTGTAAATCTCCCCTTCTTCCAGGCCGGGAATAAAGCATGTCCAAATCCCGTGATCCCCCCATTTTTCCATAGGATGGTTCATTCCCCGCCAGCCGTTGAAATCTCCTACGACAGAGACCTTCTTAGCCTGGGGAGCCCATAAAGCAAAATGAGTTCCCCATCGCCCCTCATGTTTGACAAAATGAGCGCCAAACTTGCGGAAACTATGATAAAACTCACCACAATTAAAAAGATACATCTCTTCTTGGGTGAGTATTGGACCAACCTTATGAACTTCCGACTCCTTCTTTATCTCTTGAAGCTGTGAGGTACTGAGTTTTTTTATCCAGGCCATAGAATAAAACTCCTTTGTCTTGAGATTGCACATAGTGTTAAATTCTATGACCCATCTCCTTCCCTTAGAACAGGCATCCAGGCATATTTTACTCAGATGGTGCTTACCGATCTACTTGGGAGCTTAGCAGCAGACAACAGAGATAAAAATATTGTATTGACATAGCATTATAGCTGTGATATCATAATAAATTTTACATCCAATGATTTTTGTGTTATAATTATTTTCAGGAAATTCTTTGGGGGGTGACTCGATGTTTCAAGTGGGTGATAAGGTTCTATATCCCATGTATGGAGCAGGAATAATCGATTCCATTGAAGAAAAAGAGGTCTTAGGTGTTAAAGGGCAGTATTACCTCCTGAACATTCCTCATGTCAATATGGAAATTATGATTCCAGTAGGCAAAGCTGAGGGTTTAGGTATACGCCAAGTGGTCAACAGCCAGGTCATCGATGATGTACTGCGCTTTTTCTTTGAAGGAGATACGGACCCCATCATGTTTGAAAGCAATAACCGTTTTTACCGTGATATCAACAAGAAGAAGATGAAGAGTGGAGATATCTATCAAGAGAGCGAAATCATACGCGATCTAACAAGAAAAGGCAATCTCCAAAAACTGGGTATGGAAGACAACAATATGCTACACACAGCCTTTCAGCTTGTAACCAGTGAAATCGTACAGGTGAAAGGCATAGAAATGGAAAAAGCTGTTGAAATACTCCAGAGTGTCATCGATCAGGCAAAAGACGAAAAAGAAAAGCAAGAAGCATTAGGTTAAGACCTTTCATGCGTTGCACATAAAAGAGAGCATCGCCAAGACTACTTTTGTAGAGTAGTCGGCGATGCTCCTTTTTCTTTAAGGTCTCTTTGACTTTACAGAATATAATCCACCACTGTGCGCTTTTCCCTGATCTCTTTCATAAACTCGCCTACCTTCACATGCTCAGGATGGCTTTGATAAGCGGCTAAGCCCGCTTCATCATCAAATTCCGAATAAAGCACCACATCATAAGCGGTATCCGATCCATTGATGTTGATTCCAACCTCGGCTTTTTTCAGTTCGGGAATTTTCCCGACTAAACCTTCCAGAAGTTCTTTAACAGTGAGTGCATTTTGCTCTTTCTGCTCACCTTCTTTTAACTTCCACATCACGATATGCTTTAACATAAAAAACTGTCCCCCTTAGTGGCATGTTATCTAATTATTGAGCAATGCTTTTATATGTAGCTAATCTATCGGAAAGAGTACCTGTGTGAAGTTCAAAAAGGTGATTATCATAATCATAAAAATATATCGATTGGCCTTCACCCTTAACCCTTGGTCTAGGGTTCTTTATTTCTAATCCCAAAGCTCGAATTCTTGATTCAAAAATGCTAAATTCATCATCATTAATCTTGAATGCAACATGGTTATAAGTTCGTTCAGATAACGATTCCCCTTCCATTATTGATATCCATAGGCTGTTCATCAAAAAGAACTTTTCCCTTGATAAAGAATACACATCCTCACCGCTAGAATAAACCTCTTGAGCATCGAAGATAAATCGAAAAAACTCTGATGCACGTTCAATATCTTTAACTATGAAAGTCAAATGGCTGATTCCTTCAATCATGATCGCTCTCTCCAAAATCTTTTTAAATAGTGTTTTCCAATATTCACTTATCGATCCCGCCATGGATGGTTATATTTATACCAACTATTAATCACTCTAATACTCTGATGACTTGGATAATAATTTTTAAACTCATCCTTTTTACCAATTGCGAAAACTGAAAAACCTAAGTTCCAACTTTCTTTTTCGAACACCTCTTTATAGGCTTGAAATCCATTCGCCTGTTCCAGTTCATTAGGTATGGCAGAAGGCTCCGGATCCCATGGATGAACCGCAGCCTTGTTCCTTTTGGGAAAACCTAATTCACCAAAAAATACTGGCTTATTCCATTCGGAAGATAAGTTCTTTAATTCCTCATAAACATTCTGATGTCTAGAGTGAATTTGGGTACTATAAAGCGAATTTACCAGACTCTCTACAGTATTCGTTTCTTGATCGGTGAGTTCAAAGTATGCTGCGACCGAAATAAAATCCACTTCTGCCAGTAAAGGGTTATTTAGCTTCGCAGTATAAGTGTCATGGAGACCGTCTTTTTCTGTGTTCCATTCCGCTGTATACCACCAATTCGTTTTATAAGTTATTCTTCCCCGATAGTTTTCACGCACAAAATTTGCGACATCAATCCAAAGCGCATATTCCTTTTCAAACTTGTCAAAATTTGACCCTATACATAAGGCGTAAACTTTGTAAGGTTTTGCGATATCCCGAATTATGGGGTGGAGTATTTCCTCTTTCCAATTCCTGAACCACTCATTTTTATCCTGTGGATCTAATTGTGTTTCATAAAGTTCTCCGTTGCTAATGTATGGGTATGGTTCTAAGATTACATTAATCCCCTGATACCTTAGCTTTTTGATGAGCTGAATTGCTTTCTTCTTGCTCTCTATATTTAATGTCGCTGTATTGGCTGTCAAGGATGGAATATCAATTTGAACCGGTACATTAACAGTGTTTAAACCGAGATTTTCAATATCTATCAATGTCTGTTCCAGAGAGTAATCTACAGATAGATTCCCCGATTTTATTTTTTCACCCCAGGGTGTGATAATTCTTTTCTTTTCATATTGTTTACTAATATAAACCACATCGATCAGAACTACCTTGACGAGAATTACCAACATGATTAATGATATGAAAGCAAGGTGTTTTACCCTATGCCTTTTCAAATGAGTCGAAAACCCTTTGAACATTCCCAATCCTCCATTATTCCAGTGCTAAAAATGTTATACCTTTATAGGCAGGGTCTTCGATTTCAATCTTTAATCGCTGATTTTACGGAAAGTTGAATGGTGATATTACCTACGTATAAAATTCCTCTTCTGTCATAAAGAGTTTCATTGTTGCAACAGAAATGCTTCTATATATAATTATTTTAACTCTTTAATCAATCCAAATAGACTTAATAACGCTGTTTTGATTCAATTCTTCAGTATCTATAAAAAACTCCAACATATGCCCTTCTTCTAGGATAAATGTGTAGCCAGGATACTGGTATTCTAATTCCCGATTATCTAACGACTTATATTTCGATGTATAATAGTTCAATACTTTGATAGCATTATCGCCAACCTTATATCCATCTTTTAAGGGGAACTCAGGAGAAGACGTCCTCAAAAGACCGATATGGTTGGTATATTCTACAAAAGCATCTAGAGTTTGAATATCAGAGAATGGCCTTTCGATTGGCTCAATAACTATGTCTTTAGACTGATTATCCGGGAATTCATAAATTCTGCCGTTTTCATAAATAAGATAATAATCCCGATCAAGCAAACCTATAATTTTTTCTATTCTGTCACCTACTCTGAATCCTCTTAAGGTTTCGATTCCGCTCCCATAATCACGAGTATAATTTTTGTCTTTTTCATCAATTGTTATTAGTTCAGTACTGTTTGCATATCCACTGATGCCCCTAGCGTTATCTAAAACAAGACACCAGGTTCCCTCATGGTATCCTTCCTCATTTTGCGTACTAACCTCATTGATCAATTCAACAACATCCGGGTTCCAATCCTTATAAACAAAAGGAGCTTTGGAGCTTGGATATATGCGTAAAGGTTCTTCTCCTACATAGCGTCTCAGTCCACTGGCAACAGGATATTTCATACCACTATACCTTTGTATGAATGAGTATTCCCCTTGAACGCTCTCACTTACCTTCCCATTGGTGGCAATACTACCTTTAGTAAGTATTTCCCATTCTTCTTTCAATTGTTGATGTTCTACACTGAGGTTATTGTAATCAAAAAATAATTTTTGATATTTTATATACTGGTTGGTGAAAGCAATTAACAAAACAATACCAAAGAAGCTAATGACTATTAAAGACACCCTTGCTCTTGACATTGATTGTTTCCCCTCTCTTTTATTCTATCTCTACCCATAAAAGCTAAGAAATTAATTTTATGACCTCATAATAGTACTCCGAAATGCCATTTACATAACGTACTGGGCATTCACGAAGCGTCCCAACCACATTTATCATCCTCTAGTGTCGGCAATTACCTGTTGTCTACAATGCGGACGCCCCAGATAAAGCACAATAGAATACCCCTCCATTAAACCTGTACTTTTCTATTCTTTGATTCAAGTACTTAAAGGATATACGTACTATTGTCCATTTATGGATACATGATGGCCCTCTAATCTTAATGCTTCAATTGCCCTATCCAATTCTTCTTCCTTAATCAATATATAATCGGTGTCATATGTTGAAATCGCAAATATACTGATGCCTTGACTTGCCAATGTTCCACTTAGCAATGAGAGAATTCCTACTAGAGAAAAATCTAATACTTCATCAATTTTGAAATATCGCCAACCTCGTTCGCACTTAACATCTTCAGGGATGTTTTTTTGACAACAAACGATTGATAATTCTTCAGGAGTTCTAGTTATAGTTAAAAAATCACCTTCTGCCCAGTCTGGCACCCGAGCACTTTTATCTAATCTACAAACACTTAAAATTTCTTCAAATACTTTAATGGTTAACCGCTTTTCCAATAGTAAACTCCCACCTTTTCTTTTTTTAGGCTACTCTGCACACTCCTAAATTACAACTAAAATAAGCTTTCCGTCCGCATTGTAGATAAAGCTAGATTTTCTATTGAATTAACTTGCCTAATAAGCATTATCTTTTACGTCTTCATAGAAATTTGCTAAGGTTGCATTATAATAAGGCATCGCATAGAGAAAACCTATGCCAAGTGTGAAAATCCCAAGTAAAAACCAACCTATAAAGCTTAACCATAGGAAAAATAATCTCTCCTTATGTCCATACATCATTTTTTTGCTCAAGTCTATAGCTTCCAATGGCTTAAGATCGGGGTTATCATTCATTATGTAATAGGCCATAGAATATCTTAAAACAGCAATAATCCCTGGAATTATGAGAAGCAAAAACCAGAGGGTAGTAAAAAGTATAATAAAGAAGTTCATTACAAAATTTTTTAAAAAATAGTGAAAACCGCTAAATAATTCACTAAATGTAGACTCTTGATCTCTTGCTAATTTCAAAAAGAAAGACGCTAATCCAAAATTTATTGGCCCGCCAATAATGAATGCAATCAAAGAGAACATAGCATTTGAGTGATTTACAGTTTTTACAAACTCTCCATTACGCCATACATATTCAACAGTTTCTCTGCCGCTATTTCCTGTGAAAGCATCGGTTAACATCCAGGCAACAACGGAGACGATAATTGCTATAAGCCATTTCTCTTTTAAATTTTCCCGAGCTAAAGTTTTGAGTTCTGCATTACTTTTCATTTAATCTCCTCCAACCTTAGTTACTTAACAAATATCATCATCTCAATGCAAAGATATACTGCCCACGCAGAATATTATACCTGTGATTAAATGTTAAATTCGTGCCATATCGCATTACGTTTTGAGGGTTTGCAACGTCGGGTTATTATCTTTAATGTTCTACCCCAATGTCGCAAACCCTCTGTTATCCAATGCTGTACGCCCCCGAATTCAGAGGGCGCCATGGACGGCGGCCCCTTGAACCTCCGTGTCTTTTACTACGTAATTTAAGAATGTTGTGAACTAAGGTTATGCCTATGTCCCTTAGTTAAAGCAAATAATTATTCTCTTCATTGGCCACCTCAAGCGTTCTGAGTTCGAAAGATTTGCACCCTGATGCAATAAACGGGTCAGAATTTGCAATGTTTGTTGCTTCAATAAAATCTTCTGCCAAAATAATAACCATTCCTCCAGGATAATCCGTAAAAGGGCCACAGATCACAAGCTTGCCTTGTGAGTTTAATTTTCTTAAATATTCTACATGACTATTGATTATATCATTATTTATCGGCTTCTGATTGTTCATTAAATAAACATATGTCATTTATTCCCCTCCCTATAATATCTTTTGATTTTCTTTGAATATCTCGCTTTTTCATAGAATTCCTTACCAAACAAACTAGCTCACCACGGATAGAATTCGCATAGAATGCCTAATTCAGAGAATTTGGGTATAGCAAAGCAAACGTCTGCTTTTTTAGCATATGTTGGCCGTTGTAAACCCATTATTCTCACGGTGGTAAACCTCCCATGTCTAACAGGGTCAAGATGATAAATCCGCCCTAAATTCCTTCGTTCCACCTATCCATGATTGGGTGTCAGTTATGCTCCTCAACCGAGTCTTTGCTCTAATGGTGATTTATCCGACTGACTACCAGCTCTTTTGTCTGCTAGGCTACCTGGATTGTTCACTTCTGCGGTGACGCTTACTCACAGACCGTTTGTTTTTGTGATTTCGCTGCTATTCTGTTACGCTGCTGAATACTCAACTGGACGATGAATATCTTGAATCAGCTTTTTCGGGTCATAGTCTATACCCTTTGTTAATAGGGCATAGAACACCCGAATCAGTTTACAGCTTAAGGCTATTAACGATTGCTTCTTCTTCAGTGGATTCTTGGGCCTTGTCGTATAGTAGGTGTGTATCTCTGCAAACTCTGCGTTTTTGGCGACTAGCGGCATCACTGCTTGAAATAGAATCGCCCTCAACCGCGCTCGACCTCGCTTACTGATGGTGGTCTGTCCCTTGTGCTTGCCCGAGCTACTTTCTCGCAAGGCTAGGCCCGCTAGCTTTTGAATTTGCTTTGGAGAATTAAAGCGTCTAATATCTCCCACTTCGGAGAGAAAACCTGCCACGGTAACGAGGCCAACACCTTTAATTTCAAGCAACTTGGCTACTTCGGGTATCTGACGGCACAACCCATCGATGGTTTCAGTGACTGCCTCATATTGTGCTGTTTTAGTATGATAGTCTTGCAGTAATAGCTGGATTTCCATTCGGGAACAAGACTCTCCTTCGGTGCAACCAATGCTCTTCTGAGCAGCTTCATACAGGCTCTTAGCCCTTTTCATTCCGACTGCTCTCAATTTGTTGTCTCTCCAAATTCGGTTGATTCCTTCTGCTCCAAGTCTTTCAACATCCCTAGGTAGCGGGGCAACTTGCAATACCAGCATGCTACTCGTGGCATCAAACTTTCCAAACACCGTTTCATGCTCGGGAAAGTAGATTTTCAGCCACCGTTGAACACGATTTTTTATACTGTTCATTTCCTTTTGGATGCGCATCCTACAGGCCATTGCTATTCGCAGTTCTGCATAGATTCCTTCCGGGATATAGGGCTCATTGTATCTGCCCTCGATGACCAGCTTAGCGATGGTCTTGGGATCCTTAGCATCCGTTTTGCTGGGGTGGTTGTCATCAAGCTCCTTACTACGCTTTACATGGAACGGGTTGACGAGGACCAGCTTAATACTTTGCTCTTTTAGGTAAGATGCCAGGCTAAACCAGTAATGACCGGTTGGTTCTGCGCCTACCACTATGCATTCCTTTTGTGCTTGCCTTTTTAAACGTTCAATCCATGCATGGAAATCCTTGAATCCTTCAGCGTTGTTTTCAAACTTGAATACCTTGCCCAGCTCGACTCCTCGCCAGTCAAATGCCCTGGCATAATGAAGCTCGCTGGCGATGTCCACTCCGATCACAATACTTCTTTCAGATAGTTGCTTTAGCTTCTCGTTTTGTGTAAAATTCATTTGGGATGACCTCCGTTATTTTGATTGGATTCTGTTGGCCAACAGTCCTTTCAAATTGTAACGTGAGGTCTTCTTTTTGACAAAGATCATTTTTGACTACTACAGGAATGCTCCTCACTTATACAGAAACTTATCTAATTGATTGCTTCACATTTTCCTACAAGAATGTACTAGCCACCACTTTGTAATCCGCGTATGGGCGCGCAGCTCTTCGCATACGGTTTCGGATAACGTGCCCGGTATTACCGTAGCGTCCCAACAACATGCATCATCCTCTAGTTGTGGGAACTCTGTGTTATACGACGGGCGGTTTAGAATCGCTAAATTATCATCTTACTTCTAAGATACTTCTTTATAGTCGCCACTTGCATTGGGTAAAACTTCTCTGGTTCAATTGTTAACAGTTTGCCAAGTTCGTTGATGGAAATCCACCTTATATTCTTTGATTCTTCTGATTCATGCAACGGGACACCTTTCACCCGACAAATGAATGCTTGCACAATCAATGGATAATTCCCATCTATACATTGAGAGCTTGCAAACGGAGTATAGTTCACGATTCTTTGCCCGTGTAACTCTAAAACGGTTGACTCGTCTTCTCCAACAATGCTCGTCACTTCTAATCCCGTCTCCTCATATATTTCTCTTCGAAGACAATCATAAACATTTTCATATTCTCTTACCCTACCAGCCGGTATTTCTATTAATCCCTCTTCATTGGGTGCACTTTCTTTACAACGGTTTTGAATTAGTATATAGGATTTTTCATCGATTTCTTTCTCGATTATTCCCGCTACCGCTGGTTTAGCGAAAACCTCCATCAATTCACCCCTTTACTCCCAAAAGCTATCTTGGAACTTTATCAAATCTTAGCCTGTCGTATAACGTTTTCGACATTCCCGCAGCGTCATATTACATTCTTATTTGCTAAGTTACAGGAATGGACGTGTTATAAGACGTTTCCTGCCCTACGAATTCAGAGCTCGACGTCGCGCCCTAGGTAGTTCCAGCTGTTACACATTATAAGAAAAATGCGTCTTATGCTACTTTATTTTTCTTTCTTTTTTAGAAATGTAACATCTATAAAAGAGATGCTAAAAGCTAAACCAAGAGAAATAGAACACGCTCTTAATAAATCTATATTTGAAGGTCTAAAAACATAATCAAAACAATAATTAACAGCTCCAAATAGGGCAAACAAGGCAATAAACTTGAATAGTCTACTTCTTATTTCTATCCATTTTAGCCTTCTTGAATTTAAAATAGTAACGAAAGGAACATATAATAACATGAAAAAAGTAAAGAATAAATATCCCATCAAGAATTTAAAAGTAATGCTACTATTTATATCTTTATAAACAATAAAAAGGGAAATTATAGTTCCGACTATAAATATGGCGTAAAGAGTTCTTGTTAAAACTAAAACTACATTCTTTTTCACTATGCGCCTCCTTTATTATCAATCATTACTGGCATTTAGATTTATAGTCACCATATTTGTAAACCTAAATGGGCATTTCCTACATGTGCGAACTAAAGCTCTCGTCTGAATCCCGCCATGGACGGCGGCCCCTTGAACGCCGTTACCTTTTAATACGCTATTTAAAATGAATGCGAATTAACTTAACTTCATATTTCTCATTATATCTTGAATAATCTGGTCTAAGATGAGCCACTGTGGCTCAACTACCTCCGGAAATAGCGACTCTTGTTATCCGTGAATCCCAGTCTCGGCAGTAAGCCTGATGTATTGTTCTAATGAAGAGAACACGTGTCCAAAACATAAAGGGCATTATCAACACGAAAACTGAATTTCGGTGATAATGCCCTTTGTCGTTTAGTTTTCTACATAATCTAATATGGTCAACACCATCACCTAAATATCCTTTTTTTAGACCCTCACCTTTAACTATCTTTACATAGTTATCCAAGTCAGAATGAGTGACTTGAGAAGAAAAGTTGAAGTTCTATCTGCCAGGGTTTTCTACCTCACCGACAAACACCAGATCTCCTATCCTCTTATATTGTCTAAATAATCCTTTTGGTCGATAAGCCTGTGCAAATTGAAGCCATTTTCTATCCTTGCTATAAACCTGATACAGGAATGCATCTCGACGAACCCCTTTTAACCTTATATATCCATCAAAAAAAAGGATGATACATTTTTGTTTAGACGATTGATCAATTGAATAATTTATCGCCGCATCAACTGCATCACGATATTTTTCTTCAATTGAAAATGTGGTCAACTTTTCATCTTCAGATTGTCCCTCTAAAACATATGGACGACTTGCCGGTTCGCCACGTTTTCTTACTTCCTCATCTAATTCTATAAGACTATACAACTTCTTAACAATCCACTGATCCAAGTCGACATTAAATCCCTCTATGTTGTTCATTTTATGCCCTCCCTTTATTACCTCAAATGCCCTTATCATTAGCCAACCAATACTATCCGCGCCAGGATGACGCTGCCTTTGCTAACTATTTCATTGAACTTTGACTCAATTGCCAGTGCCTATCTCTTTATTTGGTGAATAAAATTCCATATTCTATATTCTTCAACAAACTCCTTCACAAGAGCCAAAGTATTCTAAATTTCTCACCTAAAAACCTATATTTTACTTTACTCATTTTATTTGAATATTGGGCATTCAGTTCAACCTTCGAAAATATGGAGCACATTTCCTGTTTGTTGAGCCACACTTATTTAGTTGCCGTGGTCTAGTACATACAGAATTTCTTTTTGCTTGCCAATAGAACGATTTTATGATTGCTCTACAATAGCCACAGTACTAATTGGATCAAGGTGGTGTGCCTTGATTTGTCCGCCGCCCTCAGCCCTTTGTTCAATACTGATACTGTTAGTTAAAGCCATGTCGAAACTTTAGAGGTGCCGTCATATCGATTAGCTGATTTTATTGCACGGTAAAAGGTTTCTTGCGTGAGCTCTCTCGCAGTATCCTCATCATTTCAAATACTCATCAAAAATTTGAAAACAATCTCTGCATATTCCTTATAAATATCATCCATGTCAAGCATGCAATATCACTTCCTTTACAACATATATCCGGTAAATCAGTATTTCGTTACACAATAATTCATTTTTTAAAGCTGTCTGCGTAGGCAAACAGCTTTAAAAGGTTGTATAAATAACTTGATTCACATTATTTTACAAGTATGAAATAAATCTATCGTCTAAATCCCGCCATGGACGGCACTCCCCCAGGTAGTTCCAGTTGTTGCACTATAAGAAGAATGTGCTATATAGACAGGGCAGACGCCACAGAGGGTGTTCCCTACAATCTTATACGCGCATCATTTATAGGGAATAGCCTCCGTGCTGTTCCGCTATAATCCTAATGTTGGACATAATACTACCAATACTTATTGTCTAATAAAATGTCATAAGGCTTAAAAGCTTTAAGGAGCATTCCTGTAGTAGTCAAAAATGATCTTTGTCAAAAAGAAGACCTCACGTTACAATTTGAAAGG
>NZ_KB913023.1:2681120-2742237 GCF_000384015.1 Desulfitobacterium sp. PCE1
GAGCTAGTTTGTTTGGTAAGGAATTCTATGAAAAAGCGAGATATTCAAAGAAAATCAAAAGATATTATAGGGAGTGGTTTGATTCTCTTTTGCTTCTATTTCTTCCTCTACTATTGCTATACTTTTACTATACTTTTTTGTAAATGAAGAAATTACTACGTATCCTAGAAAAACTGCAACATATTTTATCCCATTACCAACTAAGAGAAAAAAGCTAAAGCTAACGATTAGTTGGGGCCAAGTTATACCCAGATAATGACTATTGACAATAACTAAAGTTATAAATAACGGTAAGCCCAGAACCAATAACCTTTCCTTATTTACTTTCCAAGAACCAACTTTTTTATATTCATTTATAAAGTGTAAACTTCCAATAAATACACCAAAAATAAAAGACGCTATGATTTGGACTGGAATATTCAAAGCATAATTAAAAGTTGAATCTGTTAAAGCTCTCATATATTGATTTAACCCGTTAGATGCTATAAGTAAAACTATGAAAATAACCAAGACACCTATATATTCTATGTACTTCCTCAAAGCCATCCCCCCATATTTTAGTTCACATTTTCCTACAATTACGAAATAAAGCTCTCGTCTAAAGCCCGCCATGGACGGCGTGCCTCCAGATAATTCGGCCTCGATTTCATCACCCTTGTTGATATTTAAATTTCTCTTCTCTTCAGCTTGAATTAAAACTAATGTTTCATTTATTTTGAGCATTATTATAACAAGCTCACACTGAAGTCGTACTATAAATGAACGAATAAAAAGTGTCGGTAGCCTAACAAGAATTCCTCCCGATCTCCACTATATCTAGCTGTGGCACTACTAGATAGAATAAAAGTAAACCCAACTATTTTTGAACTTCCAAGTCTAATCCAAAACAAAATTTTTAATGATCGTAGGGGTTATTATTTTGTCAAAGGAAAAAACTGATTTAATTCCTCATAATCAATCAGATTCTAAGTTCTTTTCTCCTAAGCCTATAGGTCATTCTTAATATTGCCCTTGAGTATTTCTTTAATTGCTTTTATGTCCGAAGCAATTCTAAACACCTTATAATAGATTATGAACAGGATAATTAATGGGAAGTAAATTAGTATGACTTCCAAAAAATTCACCCCCTAACCTTTCCAATCACTAATTTTCAAGCTGCAAACTATTCTCCAACAATTCCCAGATATATGCTATTAAAAAGTAAACATCTAAGTAACAGGTCGCGGTATTTAGCAATTAAGAGCATGATGCAAAACGTTCTGCTGATGATACAAATAAGATGTATATTATTACTCCCGTTTAATCCCGCCATGGACGACGCCCCTTGAACTCTCCGTATTCAATGCAACCCATGATTAAATTATGTGCTCACAACCTCCGGCAAATTGAAATTTGGTTATGCGGGAGTGTAGATTGCAAATTGCACGCACGGCTGCCAGTTCTCATTAAATTGGTACACAGTAATAGGTGCATAGATGAGAGGAAACATTGCCAGAAGCTCCACCCTGCCGTCGCCATCGATATCTGCGATGAGGATGTTTTTTTCCGGCAAACGGCTATATTCTCCGTAATTGAAAATTGGGCAGACTGCAACGTTGCCATTCCGGTCATATTGATAAGCGGCGATAAACTGTTCTATATATTTCGGGTTGTTTTCATCAAACGTATAGCTTTCATGGATATTGTTTTGCGAGTTGACAGGCTCACTGGAAACACTTGCCGAGACATGCCCGCCCATGTCAATAGCGGTTCCGTCACTATTAAAGTACGCCGTCAGGGTATAAATGGCGGTATCCTTCCTGGCTGGGGGGGACTGCTCAAGCCCGCTCGAAAAGACTGTGTTGCTAGCGTTGACGATACTTTCCTCCCTGCCGTCGCCGTCTATATCAAATAACCACGCATTCTTGATGATAAGTGGAGTGGTAGTGGATACTTCTTTAATTTTGGCGTTGAAATAGTTCTCCCAAGACTGATTACCAGGCTGTGATTCGAGCGAATAGCACTCATACCTCACTTTTATGACAAATGGTTCCCAATCTCCCGACATGGCTATCACATCTCCTGATGCTCCTAATGGGTTGTAAAGCCACGCGCCCTCAGAAAGAGGATTGTCATAGATATTATCCTTTGAGCCGATATATATTTTGCGAGCATCGAAGATAACTGCTTTGTTTGGCTCATAATTCGCGCCAAGACGTTTTTGAATTTCAAAGTACCACTCCGGTTCTTTGTTCAACAGCTGTTGCTGGCCATCCACTATACGCGAAACCGGGAGAAAAGTATTGAAGTATTTCACCCAAACTGCGCCGTCTTTGAGCGCGGCCCTGTCATCTCCGGACAAACCGGCATTGGCGTCCGGCGCATTTATGCGCTCTTCAGACATATTGGGCATAACGTCGTCCTTATCTCCACTATCCTTGGATTCAGACGCACTGCCTTTTGACAAGCTGGCATTTACTTTGGCGGTATTCTCCGCAACTGTACTGTCACTGGGTGTCTTTCCCGGATTCAATGTAGAATCGTGTTGGCATCCGCTAGCAAAAAGTATGGAGAGTACAAGGAGAAAAATTAGGATTCGCTTCATCTAGCATCACCCCGAAATATTAATATTTACGATAAATATCGCTTTACAAATTTTTGCCTATCCTTATGTTATAAATATATACAATTACATAAACTGCTAAAATAATCTCCATAACCCACGCATGGATGCGTGGCAATTGTGGTATTGCATATAACGTCCCGCGAATTGCCGAAGCGTCCCAACCACATCCATCATCCTCTAGTGGCGGGAATGCCGTGTTATGTGATGGACCATGCGCCCAGATTCAGAGACGACTACGAAAGGGAATCCCTTAAATCGTCCCCCTAGAACAAAATTAATGATTAAATATAACGTTTGCGCAACAATATAAACTTCTTGTGTGATATTTAAAATCCAGTAGATAGAAGACTATTATCCCAATTCTCAACATTGCTTTCTAATACCTTTGCTTTGATTATTGAATTAGACAAAACAAATTTGTTTAACCATTCGACAAATGCTTCCGAACGATAACTACAACCATACTTTTCTCCATTTTTATAAATCCAATATGAATGGTTGTTTTGATTATCATATAGCCAATCTATAAATTTATTTCGATATTCTATTAAGTTGTCAGAGATATCCACCGGACAATCAAATATATCTGCATTTACGCAAAATTGGATTACTATTCTCATTGAGATCACTCTCCCTTTCAAGTCTATCTCGCAGACTCCTACAAACGTATAATAACCTAAATAATAATTCGCTTTTTCCCAATCCGCTCATGGTCTTTCACATAACGTCCCGAGGAGTCCCGCAGCCTCCCAACCACATTCATCATCCTCTAGTTGCGGGACTCCTCTGTTAGGTGAAGTAGGCATCTCAAGGCTTTTGTACTTCCGTAAGAATTTGATTTGAAAGTGTATAATACCTTGGCTCATTCGGCCTTTGATAAATTTCAAATACGTTAGAGTCGTTTCTGTATACTACGACTTGTGCATTAACAGATTCGTTTACATCTGAGACCATAATAATATTTCCTATATTTTTATATATCTTCGTGTTTGCTAAAGTCCCCCACGTTGAGACTACTTCTTGTTCGTTATCCATATCAATATCCTTTTCTAATACATGTCCATCGACTTGAAGTAATACACTTGGCTTAAGATCTTCAATCAAAATATAAATAGCTTGACGGTAATTTACTCCAAGGGAACCATTAAACTTAATTACCTTCTTCCCAAACAGATCCTTTACTTCAATTTCATTTCCTATTTGATAAACAGAGATCTGACCCACATCATAATATCTATCCTTTATTTTAATGCCCCCATTAAACTCTTCTTGATTTGTTTTTGGTTTATAAAGGAATGCTAAAGCATCATCTGCTAACAGCTCACTTGATATTTCGCCAATAGCTTGTTCAGATATTATGGTAATTTCAGATTTCATATCGATTGGCTTAAACTCCAAATTTAATATATGGTCTGTATCTTTCGCACATCCATTTACGAGCAATGACACTGAAATTATGGCTATTAGCAACTTAAATAATTTCATGCTAAATCTTCGTCCTTTTGCAGTATAATCAGCCTATTTCACCTAACGTTCCGCGTATTGCCGACGCGTCCTAACCACATCCATCTTTTCTAAGTGTCGGTAATACGCTGTTCGTATTATAGGTTCATAACCAGTTCAATCTGGGTATGGACCTTTTTCTTTTATATTCCCTTATACTGAAAGAAAACTGGGTAAGAACGTATACTCTGTTGGGACCTGGATCCCGTCACATAAACTGTTTATACCCTCTTTGGCACCAATACTTTGATTGAGCTGGTTGGGCCTTGAGCCCGTATCACAATGCGAACCTAAAGGTGGTTGTTAAAGATGGAACCCGGTGAAAGAGGAGGTTTTTCATGATCGATGTTCCTGTGTTAAGTATTGATATTTCTAAGTCTAAGAGTGTAGCTGCTTTGTTTAAAGGATATCAAGAGTCTGTTTCCAAACCCTTTCCCTTCTTGCATTCTCCGAGTGATATGTCCAGATTAACTGATATACTTCTTAAACTTGAAAGTGAAACTGGCAAACGCCCTCATGTAGTTATGGAAGCGACGGGTAATTACTCCAAGCCCATTACAACTTACTTTCAAGATGCAGGTTATAAAGTAATTGTTCTTAATCCTCTCCAAACTCATGCTGAAAAGAAATCCGTCCGCAAGGTTAAGACTGACCCCATTGATGCGAATCGGATTGCTTAGGTTTGCTATTTGAATGAATTTATTGAAGCCAAACCTGTTGAGGATCACATCTTGGAATTGCAAAACCTCTGTCGGCAATATGATAGCTTTAATACGCTTTATACTGAAACTCAACTTAGGTTTCGCTCTGTTTTAGATCTTATATTTCCTAAGTTTGAATCAGTGTTTGCTCACTTATGTAGTCCTACTGCTTTAAAGGTCCTTTCTACTTTTTCTTCGCCAAAGGCTATTTTATCTGCCAACCGTGAGCAGATCATTGAGTGCCTTAAGCCTGCAAAGAAATCAAGGGACTGGAGCAAACTTAAAACAGATAAACTTATTTTGGCTGCCAAGGAAAGTTTGCCTTTTAACCGGGCCCAACAGTTAAATATACGGGTTTTAAGGATGTACATTGAGCTCCTCATATCCCAACAAGATATTCTGACTGACATACGGGCTCAAATGGTCTATTGGGGCCGAGCGAAAAATGGCACCGACGTTGGTAGAGTCCGCAATACCTTCAAGCACAGCCACTCGACTTGCACCGGCACACGCCTCCTCAACGCTGGGTAGATGAGGACGCCGCATGGCACACAACACACCGCGGGTCAGCTGAAAGCCAGTCAACCCTGCTAGCAGGTTGCTATCGGCAGTATAGACGGGGATATCTCCGCAGCGGGTGATTATATCGTGTGCCTGCCCTTTAATGTATTTGCGCTCCATCAAAAGTGAAATAGGCTCGCATCCAGCGTCGAGGGCAAGTCCAATTACCTTGGTACTCTCAGCAATAAAGATGCCCATCTCCGGCTCCAACCGGTTGCGCAGCTGCGTTTCCGTCAGGCGAGCAAAGACATCCAAATTGGGCGATGAAAAATCGCTTATCTCAATGATATTTGACATTTTATCTCCTTATGTTCGAGGTTAGTGGAAACATATCAAACCTTGATTTTTTGTAACATAAAATCCTACAAGTATGAAATAACGCTCTTGTCTAAATCCCGCCATGGACGGCGGGCGGTCCTGCAGGAAATGTCATATAACGTCTCCGGCATTTACGCAGCGTCATATTACTCTCATATTGACAAAGTTACGTAAATGCCGTGTTATACGATGCCGTACGTCCCCATATTCAGAGGACGCCACGGACGGCGGCCCCTTTAACAATTCGATAAGCCCTATTTACATCAAATAAGAATAATGGAAGTTCACAACGCCTCAGGATTAGTCAGTCAGAAATATTATATGATGTATTATCTGACTGATAAGTCTCAAATTTTTAATAGTATTTTTTTATTGACTTTAAGAGCTCATCTTCATTTGTGTTTTCGTGAACACAATCACCGCGTTTTCATAGTTGGCTTCGGTGTATGCTATAGGATCTTATCCGTTACAAAATATCAGCGTAACATCCGTCTTTGGTATGAGAAAACATAACTTTTGAGGGAAACAAGTTCTCTCCCATATTGGCAAATCCGACTAAAGTCATAGCCCAGTCTGCTAACTCTGTTGGAAGCCTATAGCACTTGGCTTCGCTTGCTTCCGCTATCGTTATTAATGGAATCATCTCTCTGCTAAAACCGACCGCCAAAACGTCACAGACAATCCGACCGTTTTTGAATTCAAGCAACGGTTGCTTATTGCTATCATAATAAACTTTTGCGCCCCTTTGATTCAGGAAGTAATCATTTGAAGTATCGACTATGGGGTCGATAGACAGCTTGTTTCTCATTCGTTCGTAGTAGTCAGCCAAACTTTTGCAAGAATAAGCGTTAAAATACTCACCTTGCATATCAATGTCACTTTTTATTGCTTCCGCCATTTCAAAATGGTTCATAAATTGCAAGAAAGCAATAAGCACAATCAAGTCATCTGAGTATGTTCCTGCGAACGCTTTATAGCAAGCCTTGTTTACCTCGACCACTACATTGTGCATTTTCTTGTAAAGCGCAAGCTGCCGCTCGTTAATCATAAACCAGCTTTTATCGAGAATTTTTTTGTGAACTTGTTCTTCGGGCAAAGTGTATTGTAGGGCATTATGCAGTGCTTTAAGCAATTTTGAAATCACACCCGCCAACATATCTGCCATACGGATTCCGAAGGAGTTAAATGAATCTGCTTCTGCAATAGTGCGTAGGCCTACCCGCTCCGCCGCTTTTGCCGTGTTGCCATTCTCGCCCTCTTTATCTATAGTTAATGAATAGTTACCTATTGCTTTTTCGGCAAGGTATTTCTTGAAACCTACGAAAGAAATGTCGTAATTCCAGTCTATTGTTCTAATTGTAGATACTTTATCTAAAAGGATTAGTATTTGGCTGAATTGCTCAATTTCCTTTTGCTTCAATGATTCGTTTGCCTTGTCCTTTTCAATTTGAGCCTTAAAGAAAATTTTCAGTAGAGTAACAAGTTCGTCAGTATTCTCATAGAGGCCCTCTATTATCTCCGTTGGCTGATACAAGACTAATGCCTTTGTGATGGAGTATTTCATTGCGTCCATGTCTACAAAAAGGCTGTTTTTATAGTCTTCAAAAAGTTGCCTGATGATATATTCTATTTTGCTTATGACTGCGTAGTATATGAGGGTTTTATCATCAAACAAAGCCAAAAAATCTTCCAACAAACAAATATTGTCATGGTTCAAGGATGCAAAGCCGCTTTTCAGTTGACTTTGTTTGATAGTGGTGCTTTTTAATTCACCTTTTGACTGCCTGTGCTGGTACTTCTCTTCAAATGCAACATACCTTCTAAGCAGGTCAACCTCATTTTCGGAGTTCCAGCCAACGACCACAGCAATAAAACTGTCGTAGTAGTTATCCGCTGTTATTGTTTTTTGGTTTATCTTCCTACTATGCTCTGACTCGTCATAGTAGAAATTGTAATTACCCATCAGCTTGCCTCCTTTGGTAAATCATCATTTAGAGAAGATGGCACAAGCCATTTTTAAGTCGTGATTTGTGGAGTATGAGCCGTACGGTGGAGAACAACCTGAAGCCTGGCAGGAAGTTGCTTTAAATAGCCTAACAACTCTTATCATTCGTGGTATTACACAAATATGTTGATGAATCAGATCAGATAGTTGTGAATCAAAAATGTATTCGCAATCATACCATTGATTTATCAATTTCGCGTACTCATTTGCCGAGCATTAATGAAAAAAGGCTAGAGTTTGTAGATCTCTTAGTCAACTCCACCGGACATGACACATTAGGCCAGTAGCACACAAACCAATATTACGGTGGATTCTCATATAACAATAATGACGCCCCGCAACGAAGGAATTGATCTACTATATGAGTCTGTGGGGTATGTCCCACGAAAAAGAGATTGAGTCCCTGCACACTGGGAGTACAGGTCAAACCGAACTGCCGCGAGATAGAGTCAAGTCGATGCAAGTACTTTTGCCAGACTATGATGTTCTGCACAATTTTATTAAAGTAATTGGACCGACCTATGGCAGCTTGCAGTATTACAAATCAAGTTGAGAATCAAAACTCGCTGCTATAAGAAATTCCTTGCTTCCAAAGCTCATGTTTGGTGAGTTGGCAGTTTCATACCACTAGGCCGCTAAATGATGATTTTTTCCATACGCTTAACCTCAAAACAACAAATTCCAATTTATCTTTGTGTGGCAAATCCTTCATAGATGGGTTCATATTTATAATGAAGTGCCGCTTCAATTAGTTCCAATGTGAATATTCCTAAATCCGAATCTAGTAATATATCTACCCTACGACAATTGTTTTTTATCCAATCACCAACATTATTTTCAGTTATACCTTTATCTTGCATCCTCTTATCTGACAAAACCGATGCAGCTAGGGTGCTTTGGGCTGATTTGGGATTATAATGCTGACTCAAAAACCTGGCATTACTACTAGGTCCCGCTTTTCCTATTTTTAAAAATTCGCCTTCATACCAAAAGGTGTAGACCCCCATCATTCGGGTCGGCAAACTTCTTGGTTGATGCGGTATTCCTCTATCGATAATTTCATATTTGGATTTATCGATAGACTTTCCCAATACACTGGATACATCACGGATGATTTTATCAAAGTCATTTACTAAATCCATTATTAATCCCTCTCTCAAGATTCCGATTTGGCCGAAGTCACTTGCTACTTTCCCTACAACAACCGTTGCCACACCCATCAAGGCAAAGTCAAATATCAATTTTAATTCGATAAAATTGCTACCTACCGCAGCCGGTTGCCACTCAAATCCAATTCTTGTAAGATAAAGAGTACTAAATGGCTCCTCAAAGAGCTCTTGTATGTCCTCGTAATCGTATCCACCTCTATTTAGTGTAATGTCCAATCTTAAAAAGTTATATTTTTCATTATCCTTCATATTTTTACTCCTTTCATATTAAAAAAAGCGAATCTCTTTGCCTGCAGTACCATAGGACGCATCCTACCGAAAACCTTCCACTGACAAATAGTACCCAAAACTCACGCTAGGATAGCACGCTCTATGATATAACCTTCCGCGTATTGCCGACGCGTCCTAACCACATCCATCTTTTCTAAGTGTCGGCAATACGCCGTTATATGATGCGGCGCCCCCAAAGCAATACTTAAACAAACTAACCCTTTATAAATCCGTTATCCACCAGCCAGTCAATTGACGGTTTAATATCCACAGAAAGGGTCTCTATTGTCCAGAGTGCTTTTGGTGAATGTACTTTTAACAACTCTAACGTATTTAACATATCGATTTCACCCTTCCAAAGGCCAAAGTGATCGTCAAATTTTCCATTGTTATTATGCAGGTGAACGTACCTAATCCTGTCATTTAGACCTTGTATCCAATTGTTAAGCTCTTTCGTGGAGTTTGCATTAACATGACCTAAATCTAAACAAATTGAAAATCTAGGATCACCTATTGCATCAACTAATTCTTTAAGAAGGTTAAAGTCATCTTCATATACATTCTCTATATGGATTTCCATTGAGTTGGGTTTATCAGATAAAAAGTCTGTCCAAAACTTTGTGGAATTGTCTAACCAATCTTTGGGGAAATATGTTTTAGGTATAAACCCGCTATGAAAGATAAGATGTTCCGCACTTAGCTCCTTGGCCGTTTCAAAGGCGTTTTTGAATCTACTCTTACAAACTTCAACGATTTTAGTATCGCAACTAGCTGGAACAAGGTCGGAAAATGGACCATGTACCGAACGTAGTTTTATTCCGCCCAACATTTGTTTTATACGGTCATTATGAGGTTGGGGGTTATCCATGACATCTGGAAAAAAGAAGTCATGCACTTCTATTCCTAAACTGAATTCCTTAGAAAGTAGATAAGATTCTTCAGACCTATTTGTGATTAATACATTATTCATGAGCCCAGTTCCCCCACCCCAATTTTTAGTCATATAAGAATAAGTGATAAATCTTAAATCCGCGCCGTTTCATATAACGTTTAGGAGTCCCGTAGCGTCCCAAGCACATTCATCATCCTCTAAGTTACGGGAACTCTGTGTTATCTGAATCGCGGCTAATTAATCATGCAAACTTTGTTTACAATGGACCTATTTATTTTTGCCTTTCCCCCATGAACCAATTTCAATCAGATTTCCTTCTGGATCAAGTATAAATGAAGACCGCATCCCCCATGGTTCTGTTCTTGGATAAAGAACTGGCGTAGCACCAGAATCGACAACTCTCTTGAATTCTATATCTACATCCGAAAACTCAGGCAAATCAATTGCCAATTCAAATGTGCCATTAATGCCATTTGGATAAGACACTTCTGTCCCTAGATATCCTGGCAACTCTTTTCTCTCATACATCATGAAACGTATCCCTTCATGCAGAAACTCAGCATGAGGTCCATTTCCATCCCATTGAATTTCTACTCCAAGGATATCTCTGTAGAATTCGGTCATAACTTTCGGATCATTTACGAAAATACCAAACGCATCAAACTTTAAACCCATGTTCTCTTAACCCCTCTCTTACGCGAAGAATCAACTATACTAATGGTCTTAAAAAGATACTCAATTAATTGAATAGATTTTTTTAGGATAATAAAAAACAAGACCTAGCGTTTCAGATAACGTTTCGAGGAGTCCCGCAGCGTCCCAACCACATTCATCATCCTCTAGTTGCGGGACTCCTCTGTTATCTGTCGTTGGCACTTATAAACCGAACCTGCACAGGAACAATTTCTTCTTGCGAGAATTTTTTATTCCACTGTTCCTTCCATTCTAAGTAACTAAGTGCATGGATTGAGTGAATCTCGTCCCACGACCTTCCATCAATTGAATAAACGCCTCCTATTAAAGGCTCGTCCGTTACCGGTAGAGAGCATCCACCAACACATTCTCCTTCTATAACAAAAACCCAAACCTTCGTTTTCCCTTTTTCTTTTACATAATGATCTAATAGATGATTACAAACAATAAATTGCTCAACAGAGACAACCTTTCCAATAAACTTATTAGGATCTTCATCTTGTACTTCCCAATAATGCGAATATGGTAGTTTGATGAGCAACCATTTTTCTAATGTGTATATCTCAGTACAACCTTCATACGATATAATCTTATAACCCTTTATCTCAAGATACCGCTTCGCAAAATTACCATTAACGGTATAATCCCTCATTACTCTACCCCCCTTAATAATTGCTAGATTATTCTATGCCATTAAGTCAGAGTTGAATAAGATAGAAGTAATGAAAACAACAGCGTAAATGATATGCAAATATATATAGACCCCAGATTGAACCCCGATATGCGAATGACAGATAACATTTAGGAATTCCCGCAGCGTCCTAACCACATGCATCATCCTCTAGTTGCGGGGAATTCTGTGTTATATGACGTTTCCCTGCCCCGCGAAGCCAGAGCGCCATGGACGGCGCGCCCCCAGACAACTCCTATAACTAGTTCACAATTTAAGAATAATGCGATACATGCCAATTTGGATTTGCTCTCTAAAGGACCAATATAGTTTTAATTTCCTCAACGCAACAGTATTGTCTTAGTAATTCACAATACCTATCGATCACCTCTTGCAAATCACTTTTACCATCGAATGAATAAATCACGGTCATAATCGTTCGATTTCCCGTCTGAATCATTGCTCTCCTACTATCGCTTGTAGGATTGCCAAAAGCACTCAGCCTATCGTAAAGCGTTGGCAAATGCTCAATATTGACTGCCTCCTTCCCGATTCCCTGGTAGTTTTCTCCGTCGGGCGCCCTTCTTAACTCCACTAGTTCCGAAAGCTGCTCAGTATCATACGAACCAATGGAATAACCTGTTGTGACAGACATCAAATTGTTAATATCAATAACATTATTGATATGATAAAGACCATTACTCTTTACGATTCGACGAAGCATTGCCTCGGCAGCATTTCTGTAGTCTGAAGGAGATTTGCCCAACGCTTTATAGGCATTTCGTGTTGACCGAACATGTGGTATATCGGCAATTTCAGGCATCGAATACTGATTATTCAATTGATCAATCGTTCTCTGAAAGAACTCGACCAATTGAGGAGAACTTCCCTCGACGTTGGCAGAATATATCAATACGCCTAAACATACATTATCCCATCGTTCTTTTAGATCGTGGCTGATCTGAACTTGCATTAAAAGGGTACCCCCATTCATTATTTCGTAAAAACCTACAAGTACGAAATAATCTCTTGTCTAAATCCCGCCATGGACGGCGGGCGTTCCTGCTGGAAATGTCATATAACGTTTTCGCCATTCCCGCAGCGTCATATTACATTCATATTTTCTAAGTTGCGGGAATGGACGTGTTAGGCGACGGAAATCACTTGCTACTTTTCTCCAAATACTTACTGTTACCAATACCCCTCAGGGAAGAGTTGCCATATAGTTTCGCCATCTTTACTAACGCCGCGAATTTGATAATACTCCTTGTTTCCTTGTACCTTTTGATAGACAACGAATCTACGAGATTTCACCTGAATGATAGTCAATTGTATCTTATCCTTTTGCGTTTCATAGTCCACGTAAATGATGTTTGGATCAATGACTTCGATTATTCCGAATTGGCCTCCACCAGATATCCTCACTGGGTCGTTAGACTTGTAAGGTGATTGCCCTATGGTTATCTGGTTCCATTTATCAAATCGCAGTTCGTAAACAACCGATTCCAAAATCTTCGTTCCGTCAGCAAACTCTCCATCAAAGATTTCAATTTTCGCCTTTCTATCCTGGGTTAAAAGTCGAAGCACTGGTCCCTGGTCACCAGTATCAGTATCTACAACAAACTGATGTGCCGAATCTATTGATGCCGTATCCAAAGTAGAGCAAGCTGTTAAGGCAACTAATCCGCTAAACATGATATAAACAATACTCCGATATATAGATTTGTGAATTCTGATCGGTGTTCTAATGGTCCATCCCCCCAGATCATTCCTTCAACAGACCCCAAATCAATTTCTGTCGCCTAACGTCTTTTTACCGCAACATCCATGCGCCTTTTCGTGTTCTCAAGAGGGATTTGCGCATAGTATTGCGCAAATCCCAACTATCTACAGTAGAGACTTCACTATATTTCTCTCTCTTTTTCAACTCATTCTTGCCGCCATGGTCGACATTGTCGCACCTTTAAACTATCCTGTGCTAAAACTGTACACCTTTATAGGCAGGGTCTTCGATTCTAATCTTTAATTGACTGATTTTACTCCCACCGGAAAGTTGAATCGTGACATCACCCCTCGTATAAATGTCGTGACTGGATTCCTTGAATCCGCGCTTTTTCAAGGTAGTTACAGCTGAATCATAAGTGTCACCCACTTTAATTCCGAGGATGCTATATGATGGATTCTCAGTATCAATCGATGACACTTTGTTCTGGAATAATCCAAGCGATGATGTCATCACAAAAATCTTATTATTGCTGAATCTCCATCCATTTCCACCCATTCCATAGACAAACTCCGCTTCTTCATCCATGGTACTTATCAATTCCCCTTCTGGCATAAAGAGTTTAATTGTTGCAACAGAAATGCTTCTATTATAATAATAAGCCTCTAAGATAGGGTAATTCTTATATAGCGTTAAACCTAGAATAAAAATTGCTAACGCACTTAAAAGAAGAATTAAGCATTTAATTCTTTTCACTATTTACCCCCTAAATCTTTAACGGTACTTACGATCGCTTTTCTCTATTTTCCATTAAGTCTATAACCCTATCCAGCTTCTCAAGTATTTCCTGATTCCTTTTTCTTTTCCTTAAAATGAATGGCACGCTAATCAATATACAAAGGATTAAAACAAGTACCAGGAAAGAAATCGTTTGTGCCAATAATGTAAAATCGAAGTGTATCGGGTTCATCTCAATCTCCCCTCCGTTTATCTAATCTTCTACTATTCCTCTAGGATTATTGCTGACTTAGGAACAGAGAATTTTTTATCAGAGACCGAGCCGGGACCTATTTTTACATTCTTATAAGTTAATGAGGTCAAAATCTTCTCATTCTCAGCAAATTCGATTTTTGTTGGAACTCCTGTTTTCTTATCTATCCATATTTTAGATGGATCTACCCTATTAGCTATGTTTGTCTTGACAATTACACTCTGCCTTCCTTCCACTTTTTCTGTCCCCACTATTTCCGCACTTTTCGGGTCTATCATATCAATGTATCTCAAAAAAGAGTTCCCTCTTATTCCCTCAAATTTTCCTATCATTCCTGTTGCTACAGCGGCTGATGTATTCTTGCTTTGAACCTTATACTTTGTCATCTTACCTGAGCCATCTCTTATATATCCGATTGTGTCTACCGCCACATTATCGCTGTATATAGTTACTTCACGCTTAAATTGATTATCCTTAGCCCAAACCTTACCATCAAAGACTATTCCTTTAGAATTGCGTTCTTCGTAGTAAAACTCTTGGATGTCTCTGCTCATGTTAATTAAGTCATTTAAGTCCGTTGACTTAGCACACCCTGCTGTGAAAAAGAGGATACAAATAAGGATTACCCAAAAGAGTGTTCTTCTCAAATCTTTCTCCTCCATTTTGTATCATTGCCAATATATAATGTTATGCTTTGTACGCTCAAGGATTCAGTAACGCCAGGACGGCGTCCCCTTGAGCTTCCCGGTTATTTTAATTGTTCTTCTACCCTGAACCTAACTATTTCACGAATCAAATCTAAGGGCAATGGTTCACCCAAGGGGAATTGCACTGTCCCTTTTGAGGTTTTATACTCAGATAGTTTTTCTTTGAATGCTGCTATACCTTCAGGTTGTGGATAAAAGCCAATATGCTTTTTAAATCCGGCAAAATGAACCAACCATTTTCCGTTCAAATCATATGTAGGTATGCTCATACAAATTCGTTCGGTAGCCTGTGGGGCTAAATCAAGGACAATATTTCTGATTGCTATCAATCGCTCCTGTACTTCGACAGGGAAGCCTTTAATATATGCGTCTACTTCATTCATCTAAATACACCCCCGCGCTCTTTATTTGTTTGCCTTGCCAAATACGAAGAAAAAACTTATTTCCTAACGCTTTGACATGTTTAATCTAGAACTTATAGTTTATACAAAAAGCAACCACTAATATTACAATTCAACCCTTCTTTAAATATTCCTCCAAATTATCCAAATTTTAGACAACCCCTAGGGCTAAGGAGTTAGCACCTTCACCGATAAATTCGTCTCCCAAATTGTGCATCGATGCATAATTTGGGCTGATTTCCGAACAATCGCTAAGCTTAAGCTCTTAGCCGTCCTCTCCTCCCCAAGTACATCTTCCCGATACCTCCCATACAAAAGCAGGAAGGGTCTGCCTTACGACAGACCCTTCCTGCTTTGCTAAAATTACTTGCTATAAAATTCCGAATGCCCTATTTTGCATTTTTGTCAAAATAATTACTTTGGATGATTAAATCAGAAAGGGTTAACCCCTTCACTGCATGGTCTTCAAGCTCCTTGCTGGTGCCGACAAAGGTTCCGTCAGCCAAAACAGCATAATCCCTTTGGGTCGTCATAAGATTTCGACCTTGGGTAGTCTTGACATACTTCTCTTCTTCTATCCCCATCAAATAAGCAACCGTTGGCAAAATATCAATCTGCCCTCCTGTGGTTTCAATAACCTTAGGACCCAAGCCCTTTTTGTAGATAAGGAAAGGAACCTTAGGGTCGTTCTCCATCCACCAATCTTCCTGAGGCTGGATGCCGGGGAGCTCATCGTTGTAATATTTATGAATCCCGCCATGATCACCATAAATGACAATCACTGTATTCTCTAAAAGCCCTTTCTGATCAAGAGATTCTATGAACATACCAATCTGCTTATCTGTGTAATGAATGCTTTGGAAATACCCTCCCAGTTTTGTCCGGTCAATCCGAGGATCGATTTCCAGTTCACGATACTCCTTTGGCAGATCATAGGGGCCATGACTGGTCATGGTGATGATGAAATCATAGAAGGGCTGAGAAGACCGCTCAAGAATAGGAAGCATTTGTCGGAGATAGCTGCTATCGCTTAATCCCAGACCAATTTTCTCATCCATAACAAAGTCTTTAATATCCAGTGTATTGGAGAAACCCATACCTATTAAGGCCTGAACCCAGTTCCAGTAGCCGGCATTATCGGGATGGCTGGCCTGGGTAGCGTATCCTTTTTCAGCAAGAAGCTTAGGCAGAGAATTATATTCGTTGAGGGGATATCTGAAGAAGGTACTCCCCCTTCTTACCGGATAGACGGAGGCATTGGCCAGGAGCTCAGCATCAGAAGTAGTTCCATTCCATACTTGTTCATAGAAATTAGGAAAATAGATGCTATCCTGCAAAAGCCGATTCAGAGTCGGAGTTATTTCTTGATTATTGTAGCTTTGATTGATGACGAAATTCTCCAGGGACTCTACCTGTAACAGAATAAGATTTTGTCCCGCAAACAGTCCTTTATACTCATCGGAAGGTAAATCTTCCTGATTTTGCACATACCAGTTTTGGATCTCTTCCTCCTGTTCAGGAGTCAGCTCAATGATCTGATTTTCCTTAAAATAAACATAACCGTCATAGAAATGATAGCCGATAGGAGATAAATTTCTCATACTGTCTGTAGGAGCCCAGCATATCCGAAAAACAATATGATTTTGCCCATTCTCCACTTGGTCATAACGATAATGGGCTGAATAAATAAATCCCGTAGCCAATACCCAAATAAGAAGGAACCAAGGGATTTGCCGTCTAATGTCCTTTCCTGATTCTCTTCTCAAGACAAGCAATAAAAGAGCCAATATACAGTCGATGGCAAAAAGAGCATCGGGCAAATAAAGCAGAGATAGGATCGAACTGCCTAGGTCTTCAAGATTGGTTAATTGAGCGACAAGGTGAAAGGTAAGAAAATCACCATATCCCCGATAGTATACCAAATCAGCCAGTAATAAAAAGGCCAGGAGTGCACCAAAGGCCCAGGTTACCCAGAGACGGCTTCTTCCTTTAAAAAGCAAAGGAATGGAAAAGAATAAGAGAGTAAAACAGAAAGCAAGAGTGCTGGACAAGGCATAATTATTGATAAAGTAAAATTCCCATGAGTTGTTCCAGGATGTGGTCAATCCCATAAAGGCGATCACTTTAATATAGCCAATAATAAAGGATCCCCACCAAAAAGGATCCGGTATAAGATCAAATATTATGCGGAGGTTTCTCTTTACGGATTTATATTGTAGAACGGACATTGTATCACCTATAGTTAAACTTCATTTATGAAAACAACAGCATTTATTGTAACACAATCCTCTCCAAGTGCCTAAACCTCATGAGAGTTAAAAATCCACTCTCTTTGTGATTATAAAACGATTAACATAGCCTTCCTCATCTAATTGGACAATTCCTTCCCCATTCTTGGCTTGAGTGCTTCCATCCTTTAATCTTTTCTCGACTTCTATAGTGTAAGAATATTGCCTATCCTGGTCTTGACTAATCTTAACGTCTCTTACATAGAATTGACATTCTTCTTCCCATGCCAATTGATCATATTTCATGATATACCTGTTACTAAACAATTCCTGCAAAGCAGCCTCTGAGCAATACTTTTTAAACTTTGCGCTATAGGGTTTGAATAGTTCCGCAAAGTCCTCTGGGTCCATGGTCTGCATTCCTGCTTGCCTTGGCATTGAGTTGCTTATTTCTTGCAAATATTGGCTATGCTTTTCATTAAGTTCCTGATAATCTTCCGTATTGTCAACCTGATAAAGCTCCAGAAGGAATCCTTCAATCGTCTTTTCACCCACAGATTTATTCGATTGGCAACTGGGAATAAGGAGAAAAACAAAGAATAAAATGATGCATAATACTACCTTTTTCATTTTCTTTCCTCCTTTTTCAAGGCGATTAAACACAAAGAGAGCCCATAGAGAGCTCTCTTATTCATGTGGTTCAATTCCTTAGCAACTTCCGCCGCAGCCGCCACAACTGCTGCCGCAACCTTGTCCGCCAAAATCCTTCGCCAAACGGATCTCAAAACCACTGCTTTCTTCAGTTTCTATAAAATCGATAAAGGCATCTTCAAGATATTCGGAAAGGGAGCTGGCTGTAATAACGGATACTCCATGCTCTTCGTCCAGAACATCCATTTCTGTCTTAGCATCTTCCAAGGCCATCCCAAAACTTGGGCCACCACAACCAAATCCCGCCAGATAGAGACGAAGATAGCAATTCTCCTTATTCTGTGCTTTTTGCACTTCCTTAACTTTCTGGGCTGCAAGTTCTGAAATTTTAACCATTTTTCCAACTCCTTATTTTGACCTAGCGATTATTGTTATTTTAACACTGCAAGCTGTGTACTCGTAGGTCCTGATTAGTTATCCTTTCCAACAAACTCCTTAAATCAGTTAATGTCATCTCTTATGTTTCAGGATAATTATAACATTTCTAAGCAGTAAGGGAAAGGTTACTTTTCGAATGTGCAAGAAAAACGAACTTCAGATGAGATCCATCTGAAGTATCGTTGCCGGAGCGATTACCTTATTTCATATAATCCACCATATTATTATCCTTGAGAACCACATCGTGTGAACCGCCTTCTACAATGCTGGTTGCCGAAACCAGAGTAATTCTCGCTTTCTCTTGTAAATCAGGAATGGACAGAACACCGCAGTTGCACATGGTAGAGCGAACTTTATTTAAGGAGAGGGTCACGTTGTCCTTTAAACTTCCGGCATAAGGCACATAAGAATCGACACCTTCCTCAAAGGAAAGCTTTTTGTCTCCGCCCATGTCATAACGCTCCCAGTTTCTTGCCCGGTTAGAGCCTTCACCCCAGTATTCTTTCATATAGTTACCATTGACATTGACCTTATTGGTAGGACTTTCATCAAAGCGAGCAAAATATCGTCCCAACATAATGAAGTCTGAACCCATGGCCAAAGCCAAAGTCATATGATAGTCATGGACAATCCCGCCGTCGGAGCAGATCGGGACATAGATCCCTGTCTCTTCAAAATACTCATCCCGAGCTTTGGCCACTTCAATTACGGCTGTGGCCTGTCCGCGACCAATTCCCTTTTGCTCCCGAGTAATACAAATAGAACCGCCGCCAATTCCTACTTTAACAAAATCAGCCCCAGCTTTAGCCAGGAATAGGAAGCCCTCCCGATCCACCACATTACCGGCACCCACTTTAACCTTATCACCGTAATGCTCACGGATCCAGTCTATGGTTATCTTCTGCCATTCTGTAAAACCTTCCGAGGAATCAATGCACAAAACATCTGCTCCCGCATTGACCAAAGCGGGGATGCGCTCTGCATAATCCCGAGTATTGATACCGGCTCCTACCACATAACGTTTGGAAGTATCCAGAAGCTCATTCTCATTTTCTTTGTTGGAGTCATAGTCCTTGCGGAAAACCATGGTTTTCAAACGCTGGTCTTTATCGATGAGAGGCAAAGAGTTTAATTTATGCTCCCAGATAATATCATTGGCTTCCTTAAGTGTGGTCTTTTCGTCAGCGCAAATAAGGTCCTCGAATTTAGTCATAAATTCCGCGACTTTGGTATCGGTGGACATCCGGCTCACCCGATAATCACGGCTGGTTACAAGACCGGCTAATTTTCCATTCGCTGTGCCGTCATCGGTGACAGCAACCGTTGAATGGCCTGTTTTCTCTTTTAAAGCCAAAATATCTGCCAAAGTATCCTCCGGCTTCACATTGGAATCGCTAATGACAAAGCCTGCCTTATGGTTTTTTACTTTGGCTACCATTTGGGCTTGGTTTTCTATAGTCTGGGAGCCATAAATAAAGGAGATTCCTCCCTCTTTGGCCAAGGCGATAGCCATTTTATCATCGGAGACGGATTGCATGATGGCTGAGACAAGGGGAATATTCATCATAATAGAGGATTGTTCCCCTTTTTTGAACTTAACCACCGGTGTTTTCAAACTTACATTAGTAGGTATACAATCGGTAGAGGAATATCCTGGGACCAAGAGGTATTCTCCAAAAGTCCGTGAAGGTTCGTCAAAAAATAATGCCATTTCTATCACTCCTGATTTAAAAACTTTTATCTTTTATCTTATCATTATCACCCGGATAAAAACAAGTATTCTTTTCAAGAAATATAATTATTTCCGTAAGAATCTAAGCAGCGTCTCTTCAAAAACTTGGTCTTCAACCGGGCTTCGTTTGGCGGGACCTTTGGTTCTTCCTCCCGATCGGCGGTATTTAGCCTTCAGCTCCCTTTCCTCCAATAAATTAGCTATTAATTCAGGACGATATTCCTTACCGGCTGGACTAAGGGCTCTCCCCCCTTTGCCCAATACCATGGCTGCCAGGCCAATATCCTGAGTCACGATAATATCCCCTGCTTCACACAGGTTCATCACTTTAATATCCGTTTCCTGGGGAGAGTTCCCGACGATAATATGATGATCCGAGGCAATCTCATGGTTAAAGCTGGCCACTGTCCACACGGGGATACCGTATTGACGGCCAATTTCAAGACAGATCTGAAGAACAGCTTTGGGGCAGGCATCACCATCAATAAGAATCTTCATGGTTTGAGCATTCCTCTTTCAATGGATCTCTGAATTAATCTTTCGATATATTCATAGAGCTGAGGAACTTTTTCCTTGGCTATCTCAGTGCGCTTTAATACCTTTTCACTGGTGACTCCAGGTCTTTGCCAAGTTTGGCCCTCTGTATTGTAATTGAGCAGTAAGGGCTGAAAACGGTCCAAAGTCGCTGCAAAAGCCGCTTCCTTGGTCTCCATCTCTTCAAATTCCTCCCAGAGGCTCATCATCTTTTGGGCTTGATCCTCGGGCAGCATATTAAACAGGCGGTCTGCAGCTTCCTGTTCCCGCTCCGCCTTATCTTCATACCCTTTCTCATCATAACAATAAGTATCTCCGGCATAAATCTCTACCAAGTCATGGATCAATACCATGCTGATCACTTTGGCTATATCTATGGTTTGATCCTCGGCGTATTCGGAAAGAATCATAGCCATCACCGCTAAATGCCAGGAATGTTCTGCGTCATTCTCATAGCGCCTGCTGCTGATCGTAATGCTTTGACGGGTGATATCCTTTAACGCATCGATGGCTACTATGAAATCAATCTGTTTTTCCATTCTTTCACTGATCAATTCAATCCATCTCCTTATAGCTTATGGGATCCTTGATACCGGCTTCGGCAAATCCCTTGAGTCTCAGGGCGCAGCTGTCACAGGTTCCACAGGCCTTTTCTCCACCGCGGTAACAACTTGTGGTACTATGCAAGGGAGCATCATTCTCTACGGCTAATTGGATGGTTTCAGCTTTGGAAAGATACATCAGCGGCGCTTTGATTGCAATGGTTTGACCGCTCACTCCCGCTTTCGTTCCAACATCCACAACCTTCTGGAAAGCCTGCAAAAACTCCGGACGGCAATCCGGATAGCCGCTGTAATCCACGGAGCTGATACCGATAAAGATGGCCTCTGCTCCTATAACCTCTCCATAACCTAAGGCATAGCTTAAGAAAAGAATATTGCGGGCTGGAACGTAGGTCACGGGTATTTCTCCATCTTCTGCGTAATCCGGAACTTGAATGGCGGAATCTGTTAAAGCACTTCCTCCCACACTATCAATCTTAATGATTCGATGCTCTTTGACCTTATAGTATTGGGCTACAGCTTTTGCCGCATCCAGTTCACGTTGATGCCTTTGTCCATAATCAAAGGATAATGGATACAACTCATATCCGGCCTTATGGGCAACACTCATGCAGGTCGTGCTGTCCAGGCCCCCTGAGAGCAATACTACAGCTTTTTTCATAGACTAGCTCCTTATCTTCTTTTCAAAATCAAGTGGGCTTTAAACTATCATTCAGTTTTGATCTGTCCTTTCGGAAAAGAATCAGGGACCAGAGATAACCACCGAAAACCTTGGCAAAGAATTGTCCAAAGACAGCGTAGGGAATAAAAGCCCCAAAGGCCAAAGTCGGAAAAGCGATAGAATCCACCGCAGCCGAGGCAATATTAGAACTGTTGACCTTGACAAAACGGGGATGTTTCCTTAAAGCCTGATAAACGGCAGTATCCGTAATTCCGGTAAGCAAAAAGGCGATAAAAGAAGCTATAGCGATTGGCCCGGCATTGCGATTGATAAACCAGGACAATAAAGCGCCCGTTCCTACAAGCAAGAACATCTTCGGCCATAAATGTTTGCGGCTCCATTGCTCATGAAGTTTATCCCGGGCCACCAAGTCAAAAGCAATGAGTAAAAATGCATTAATCGGTGTTGAAATAGGTCCAAAATAAGTTACCGATAAATTAGCTGCGACATTGGCTGCCAAATAGGCTAATACAATGAGCATGATTCCCACTCCCCCGTTTCCTATCAAATTATTATAAACCCTCTGTCAATCCATGAGCAATATGAAGGGCTATTTATCAAAAAGCCCTCCTTTTTTATAACTTTTAATACCGCCACGAGCTTGGCCCAGCTTAGCTGCTGCCTTATTCGGCCCACCTTGTTGAGCACTTTTTTTCTTCTTCTCTTCAATTAATTTTTTCATTAACTCTATATTCTTATCCATTAAGATATACCTCCGTTTTTTTACTTATTACTCTTAGCGGGATTTACGACCTGCGATCTCTTCAGCCAGCTCACTGAGGTAGGTCCAGCGCTCCAAAGATTCTTCCAGCGCCCTCTCCAAGTCTTCTTTTGTTTTCATCAGCTCGTTCAATTTCCCGTAATTGCTTCCTGCTTCTACCATGTCCTGATTCACTCGTTCCAATTGCCCCTCAAGGTCGGCAATCCTGTCTTCTATCTGTTCATACTCCCTTTGCTCTTTATAACTCATTTTCAGCGGACGTTCTTTTGGCTTTGCCTGATCCCCGGTATCCCCAGTCTCCTCCGGCTTCGAGGCTTGGCTATGGGTCTTCTGCCCTTTGGCGAGAGTATCTTTTACGAACTGATCCTCCAGAATCCGTCGATCCAATTGTTCCCGGTAATCCGTATAATTCCCTATGGTGGAATGTATTCTCCCTTGACCCTCAAAGGCCAGGATCTGATCCACCACCCTATCCAGGAAAAAGCGATCATGGGATACTGTGATCACGACTCCGGGGAAATTTTCCAGATAGTCTTCAAGAATACTAAGGGTATGAATATCCAGGTCATTGGTCGGCTCATCCAGCAAAAGGACATTAGGGGAGTCCATCAGAACCTGAAGCAGATAAAGCCGTCGTTTCTCTCCTCCGGAGAGTTTTTCAACAGGAGTCCATTGCTGTGCAGGAGTGAAAAGAAAGCGTTCCAGCATTTGGGATGCTGTCAGGACCCCTCCATCAGAAGTTGGAATCACTTCCGCCACGGATTTGATGACATCGATAACCTTGGTCTGAGGTTCGAACTCCCGGTATTCTTGAGCAAAGTACCCTAGCTTGACTGTGGGTCCCCATTCAATCTCCCCTTCATCGGCTTGAATCAGCCCGGCCAAAATATTTAATAGAGTGGATTTGCCGCTGCCGTTGGGGCCAATGATTCCGATTCGGTCAAACTTAGCCAGGATGATGCTGAAATCATCGATGACCATCCCCCGACCAGGGTATGATTTACACAGATGAGAACACTGGATGACCTTTTTCCCTAACCGGGCTGCCCCTGCCGAGACTTCAACCTTCCCGGTCTTTTCCTCAGGCTTATCGGCTTGAAGCTGCTCGAATCGATCAATTCGTGCTTTTTGCTTTGTGGTGCGGGCTTGAGCACCCCGTCGAATCCAGGCCAATTCATTGCGCAGAATATTTTGCCGCTTTCTTTCTGAAGCCTCTTCCTGCTCATCCCGCTCCGCTTTCAATTCTAAGAAACGGCTGTAATTACCCGGATAGGAATATAGTTTTCCCCGATCCAGTTCAAAAATCCGATTCGCCACCCGATCGAGGAAATAGCGATCATGAGTGACCATCAAAAGAGCACCCTTAAGTTTATTCAAATAGTTTTCCAACCAATCCACCATTTCATTGTCGATATGATTGGTAGGTTCATCAAGGATCAATACATTCGAAGGTTGAATCAGGGCGCCGGCCAAAGCCACCCGTTTACGCTGTCCCCCGGACAGGGTCCCTACGGGAATATCAAACTGATTTATCCCCAGCTTGGTGAGAACTGCTTTAGCCTCGCTCTCAATCTGCCAGGCATTGTGGCTGTCCATCTTCTGCCCCAATTGGAGGAGGGCATTTTGATAACTTTCCTTGCTGGGCTCTTGATTCAGCCGCTCCAAGGCCATTTCATAATCCCTAAGCAGCTTCATCAGGGGGGAATTCCCTTTAAAGACCTGCTGCAATACCGTAGCCTCTTGATCAAAATCAGGCTCCTGAGGAAGATATTCCAGCTGCAACTCATTATTGGTTATGATCTGTCCTTGATCTGGTTGCTCCAAGCCGGCCAGAATCTTTAACAAGGTGGACTTCCCTGTTCCATTGACTCCGATAATGCCAATTTTCTGACCTTCCTCTATTCCTAAGGAAATATCCTTGAATAAAGGCTTAATTCCATAACTTTTCGTTAGAGATTCAGCAGTTAACAGATTCATTTTGATTCCCCTTATATCTCCATTAATATAAATAAAGCAACAGGTAAAGTCCATGTTTTATGCACACTAACCTTAAGTATATCATTTCTATGAGCTTCAGTGAACTGCAAATCAAAAAGCTGGAATTCACAGTTTGCTTGCCGTCCTAAAATAATTTATAGTTAAAGATAGAACCATTAACTCAAAGGCTAACCACTCTTATATTTGATGTTCCTATCAACGAATGAGGAGGCTTAATTATGTCCAGTGTCATCGACCGCTTTCTAAGGTATGTCGTAATCGACACCCAATCCAATGAAGAATCGCAAACCACCCCCAGCACCGATAAACAGCTGAACCTGGCTTGGCTTCTTGAACAAGAACTTAAAGAACTTGGTTTGCAGAATGTCCGCATCCAAGAGGGCAATGTTTACGGAACTTTACCTGCTAATTCAGCAAAGACTATCCCCGCCATTGGCTTTATCGCCCATATGGATACCAGTCCTGATTTTTCTGGAGAGCATGTCAAGCCCCAGCGTATTGAAAATTATGATGGCAAGGACATTCTTCTTAACCCGGAGCAAAATCTGGTCCTCTCCCCTGCAGACTTCCCGGAATTGCTGGATTACATAGGCAAAACCCTGATCACTACCGATGGAACCACCCTCTTAGGAGCGGATGATAAAGCAGGAATCGCCGAGATCATGGCTGCACTTGAATACCTGACCAAGCACCCGGAAATCGAGCATGGGAAAGTCTGTGTGGCCTTTACTCCCGACGAGGAGGTAGGCCGGGGCGCCGATCAATTTGATGTGGCCGGCTTTGGAGCGGATTTTGCTTATACCGTGGACGGCGGGGCCCTTGGAGAACTGGAGTACGAAAACTTTAATGCTGCCAAGGCTATCGTCAAAGTAAAAGGAAGAAATGTTCATCCCGGCACTGCGAAGAATAAAATGATCAACGCCATCCTTTTAGCCAACGACTATATCGCCAAGCTCCCACCCCAAGAAACACCGGCAACCACAGAAGGTTATGAAGGCTTTTATCATCTCCATGATATCCAAGGGGATGTGGAAGAAACCACCCTTTACTATATTATCCGGGATTTTTATGAAGACTCTTTTGCCAAACGTAAGGAAACCATGCTGAATGTAGCCGAGGAGCTTAACCAAAAAAACGGACTCGGGCTGTTCACCGTCGAGATTACAGACCAATATCAGAATATGAAAGAAAAAATTCAGCCGGTGATACATATTGTAGAGAAAGCTCAGGCTGCCATGGAAGCCGTGGGAGTTAAGCCTCTCATCAATCCCATACGCGGGGGGACCGACGGAGCACGCTTATCCTTTATGGGTTTGCCCACCCCCAATCTATTCACCGGCGGACATAATTACCATGGCCGCTATGAATTCATTCCCACCTTCGCCATGGAAAAATCTGTGGAGGTCATCCTCAAAATTATTGAGCTCTATGCTGAAGATCGTTCATAGTTGAAAAAACCGCGTGCAATCTTTTTGATCTCACGCGGTTTCTCTTTTATCTCAGTGGTATTAAAATCCTAAAACTGTTTAAAAACACTGCTTATATTTGCGGAAATAGGAGCTCGACAATATGAATAAATTCTTCCAATTTACTGCAATCATTAACTAAATATACCGGAAGCCCTATAAAGCGAAAGGGTAGATTTTTATGGATAAATTCATAAAGAGAGGGGGTGTTTTTAGAGGGCATACCCGCTGAAGCCTCTTTTCTGTTCTCTCTCCTCTGGGCCTTAAGCTGTTCCTCCAGGATAGAGTAGAGTTCACGATAGTGCTTGGTATTTAGATTATGAGCCTGAATATATCCTTCTCTTTGCCGTGCATACAAGGATTGAATATAGTCCTTCTGCCTGACAGTCCAGTGCGGATGAGCCGTTAAGACAAAGGCATTGGCCAAAGTTTCTTCCAGACATTCTTGGGTGCCCCAGGTTTGACTATAGATCTTCTTTTTATAAGCCGGGTAAAGACCATCGCTATCCTTTCCCACATCATCCAGGAGAATACAGTAGCGCTCAATGAGATAATGAAAGGACACATGGGTCAAAACGGAATCCAGAGCCAGGGTATGAGCCTCTCTCAATGTCATAGAGGTCTGTCTGAGAATACTTAAAAGATACATTCCGAACATTTCTGCATAGAGATACAGACCAAAGTCTTCCGAATTAAAATGATAAGGCCGGTAGGTCCCCACCATATCAAAATTCTCACAGCGCCTTTCATTGAAGTGCAGCTCATACTCACATAAATTCAATTTAAGTTGATTGAAGGATTTTGAATTACAGGTTATGGCTTTCCCTTTGGTCAGATATAAGTCCAAGCCCTGCATGATAGGGTATACCTCTTCCCTTACATACTCCCCACGGTTCCACCTCTTTTCTATGGGCAATTCCTGTTGCCAGCTTGTTTCCCTAAATCCATATGACTGACTCTCCCCTTTTAGCACCAGTGATTAAGAAGTATATTAAAGTTGCCATGGCATCACCTTTCGGACATAAGAAAAAGCACCCCCATTGAGAGTGCTTGTATGCTATAATTGATTTTGTAACAGAAAAGGCTTGCAGAGCGGTCGGCATTCCTCCGAAGGGAGGTGATGCCATGGAAGTATATGAGGCTTTAACACTAATGATCTCTTTTGGAGCATTAGTTGCTTTTTTGCTTACCTCCGATAAACGGAAATAGACCGCCTCTGCTCAAGGATGACGGTCTATTTCCCGATTTCTAAAGCCGACCGCACTTCAAGCGGCTGTTACTAGGAGTTATGTTAGCGCATGACTCCTATTTGATTTTAGTATACCACATATTGATCGAAAACATCACTATTGGATGCTATTTTTCATCACTCGGTTGTGCGGCCTAAAAATGTCTTGATCGGTAATTTCTTCCCTTTTCTCTTTTTCCACAAGCTCTAAAAATTCTTTAGACGGAAGGGGCTGTTGCAGTAAGACAGCCCCTAATTAACGATTTCAATGTGCTATTCTTATGATGAAGATTCGGCCTCATCTGCTTTTCGATCCTGAATTTTCGAACCAAAGAGGATTAGACATAAGACCAGGGTTACCATGCCAATGATATAGGGTGTATTCATGGATAATCCATAGATTCCTCCCCCCACCAGAGGGCCAAGGATTCTGCCAAGGCTGCCAAAGGATTGAAATACCCCGAGAGAAGCCCCCTGCCTATTATGGCTGTTTTTGCTCACTAAACTGGAGCTGGTAGGTGTCATAAAGGAATTTCCGGTCATGAATACCACAGTTCCCAAGACCAGAAGGATAGCATTCGGAGCCCAGAGCATCCAGAGAAAGGCCAGAGCACAAAGAACTGCTCCAAACTTGGCAGGTTTGGCATCACCAAAGCGCTTGACCACTTTCCCAATTAGCATTCCCTGGACGATGACACCAACGATTCCAATAATCATAAAGACAAAGCCCATTTCTTTCGGGCCAAAGCCCACCCGCTCTGCAGCAAACAAGGTAAAGGTCGTTTCAAACATAGCCATAGTAAAGCTAAGGACAAAACTGAATACGAACAATGGAAATAAAGGATCCCGAATCACCCCAAAATTAAGACGCACTTTTTTCCTGGGTTCCCGGTTGGGTTCTTTGAGAGTTTCAGGGAGCAGCTTCCAGGCAAAGGGCAGAATAAGTAAAGCCAAAGTCCCCGCAAAGTAAAAGGGTAAGGTAAAACTATAATGACCCAGCGAACCGCCTAAGGCCGGCCCGAAAACCATCCCCAATCCCATAGCGGCTCCGAGCATCCCCATACTCTTGGAACGCTCCGCCCCTTCCGTGATATCCGCCATATAAGCCATAGCGGTGGGTAAAGTAGCTGAAGAGACCATTCCCGATAGGGCCCGGAAAGCGATGAGAAGAGGGAGATTTCCGGCCATTCCATAGAGAAAAAAGGTAATTCCGTAACCACTAAGTCCAATTAATAGAACAGGCCGCCTACCGATTCGATCCGACAACCTTCCCCAAAAAGGAGCAAAGAAGAACTGCATAATGGAATAAGCAGACATAAATAACCCAAGGGAGAAGGCCCCGCCCCCTAGTTCTCCAATCAAAAAAGGAAGGATGGGAATAACTACCCCAAAGCCCACCATAACCAAGAACTGGATGATAACTAAAATAACCATCGGTCGAATATACTGCTTTTGCATGAGGTACACTCCCATCATACTGCTGGTTCACTGCCGAGATCATAACTCTATTCCATTTTATTTCTGTTCAAATAGCCATTGAATTATTATAATAGATGTTGGTGTTTAAATCATCCTCTAAGAAGAAAAATCACAAAAATTTCAAGGAAAGGACATTATTATGAATACTTATAGAACCCAAGGTGTTTGCGCAAGTCATATTCATTTTGAAATAAAGGAAAATAAAGTATACAATGTAAAATTCGTCAATGGCTGTCCCGGCAATCTGCAGGCTTTAGCAGCCCTTGTTGAGGGAATGTCTGTAGACGACGTAGTAAAGCGTCTAAAAGGTATCCGCTGTGGTCATAAAACCACATCCTGTGCGGATCAGTTTGTAAAAGCCTTAGAGTCCGGCAAGTAAGAAAACCCCGCCCAGTCAACACATGTGACTATGCGGGGTTTTTCAATTCATCTGAGTCTATAGTCTCTGGTCCAGACTTTTTACTTTAGAGAACTGGAACAGCGGTCCACCAGATAGATCAAGGATTGGTAGCTTATGCCGCTGTGAGCGGATAAGCCAATCTCGCAAGTCCGGCTGTTGGAGTATCCTCCGGTACAGTTGTCCGGTATGGCTCTATTTAGCCCTGCTAAAGCGGAATCGTTTAACTCCGGGTAGGTAAACCCTTTATCTCCGGCAAAACCGCAGCAATGGACATCATCAGGGAAGATTACTTTTTCAGCACAAGCCTCGGCAACCGCTTTGAACTTTTCACTCAAACGCATTTTTACTGAGCTGCAGGTAACATGAACTGCAACAGTTTCCGGTACTTTCTTGATCTTTAAGCGATGGAATAAAAAGTCATGGGCAAATTCCACGGATTCATGAAGCTCTATACCTGATTTAAAGGCTCGCTTCATACGGTAAAGACAGGGGCTGGTATCACAAACGATAGGATATTGACCATTCTTGCTGGCTTGGAGAAGAACTTCTTCCAATTCCGCACTTTTTTCATCGGCAATATCGAAAAATCCTTTGCTCTCCCAGGGCATTCCACAGCAAAGCTTATCCAATCCCGGTGGAATAATCACTTCATAGCCCGCTTTAGCGAGAAGAGAGCACATCACTTCGTTAAGAGGTCTTTGATCCCTATCCTTACGAGCCGGCCCCATGGAGCGGCTGATGCAGCTGGGGAAATACACGACTTTCAGCGCTTCACCCTGCTGCGCCGAGGGAAGAGGCGGCCGAGGCTTAACCTTGCCCGTTCCTTTGCTGGGCATCCATTCATTCCATAAGGGAATCTTGCTTTGGGACACATCGCGAGCCGTTCTCGCCATACCTCCAAAAATCCGTGTACCTAAAAAGCCATGAACTCCATCCACAGCACCTAAGCCAAAGCGCATTATACCGGTTACTCCGTTCATATTCTTGGCCAGTGCCTTGGCTATCTTGCGGGTCGCCGGGGTAATAGCCTGAGAGCGTAAGTATTTGGTGTTATCCCCGGTATTGATGTTCAGCGGACATGATGTAGCACATAATCCATCCGTAGCACAGGTGGCATTGCCGGCATAATCATAATCTCTAAGAAAGCGATTTAAGCGTTCGGGCTCTATTCCGGTACGTTTCAAATGAGAGATCTCCCGCTGCAGGATAATACGCATCCGGGGCGTGGTGGTAAGATGCTTGGAAGGACAGATATCCTGACAGAATCCGCAATTGGTGCAGCGATTGATCGTTTCATGAGAGGCAGGCATGGCCTTTAAATTCTCAAGGTGGACATGTTTATTGTCATTAATAATTACACCAGGATTTAAGAGATTATTGGGGTCAAAGGCTGATTTGATGCGTTTCATGAGCTCATAAGCCTTGCTTCCCCACTCCAACTCCACAAAGGGGGCCATGTTGCGGCCTGTTCCATGCTCAGCTTTCAGAGAACCATTGTATTTCTTAACGACAAATTCATTGACCTCATTCATCAATCCCTCATAACGAGCGATCTCTTCATCGCTGTCAAACTTAGGGGTGAATATAAAATGCCAGTTGCCGTCTAAGGCGTGTCCATAGATAATGGCGTCGGTATAACCAAATTTGTTAAGACTGTTCCGCAGATCAGCAGTAGCTTCAGCTAAGCGCTCCAAAGGAAAGGCCACATCTTCAATAAGAACCGTTGTTCCCTGGGCACGCACACCCCCTACAGCGGGGAAAATGTCTTTACGAATTTTCCAGTAGGTTTCATATTCTGATTTTACTGCCGTAAAGCTGACCGGGAATATGGTGGGTATATCTTCCAATACAGCGGTAGCTTTTTTAATCCGCTCTTCCAGCTCCTCAGGGTTTGCTCCCCGGACCTCCACTAAGAGGGCTGTCGCCGTATCGGAGAGGGTCTTCAGATAATCCGGCATTCCGGGAGCATCTTCCACGGAGCGCAAGGAAGCTCTATCCATCATCTCAGCAGCGGCCACCAAATCCCGGTTGAGCTTCATGACTGCACGACAAGCATGATCCATATCCGGATAGATAATCAATGCAGAAGCTTTATGGTCATAGTCTATGACCGTTTTATATGTAATTTCAGAGATAAAACCTAAGGTCCCTTCCGAACCGATGAGAACATGCTTAATGATTTCAATAGGATCTTGGAAATCGACGAAAGCATTGATACTATACCCTGTGGTATTTTTTATCTTATATTTCTTCTTGATCATGGCCACAAGATCAGGATCAGCATTGATCTCATCACGTATCTCTTCGATCTGCCGAATAAGATCCCCTTTGCGTTCCATAAAGTAGTGTCGTGATGAGGAATCCCCTGTATCCAACACGGTTCCATCATCGAAGATGATCCGCATTTCGTCCACGGTTTTGTAGCTGTTATCTGATGTGCCACAGCACATACCGCTGGCATTATTGGCAGCAATTCCACCGATCATACAGTGATCAATGGAAGCAGGATCCGGGCCGATTTTACGTTTATAAGACCGGAGATAGCGATTGGCTTCCACGCCGAGAATACCGGGTTCTAAGCTGATCTTTTTTCCGTGGTCATGAATTTTATAGTGTCGCCAGGAACCTTGCAGAACCAAAAGAACAGAGTCGGTAAGCGCTTGTCCGGAAAGGCTAGTACCTGCCGTACGGAAGGTGACAGCTATTTTCATACGTTGAGATAAACGTAGAATCTCACCCATCTCTGCATCGTCAAGGACCCGAATCACTATTTTGGGAATGAGGCGATAAAAACTCGCATCAATTCCATAACCCAAAGTATAGAGAGGATCAATAAAAATCCGTTGATAAGGTACGAATTGAGATACCTCCCGGTAAAAATCTTGATATTCTTGAGGAAGCTCTTTCAGATCCTCTTCCTTCTGTTTCAGATTGCGGGGATCACTAGGGTTTACATAGTAGTTTAAGGGGCGTGTCCCGCTTTTCCAATGGGTCATAACCTCACGTCCTTTCTTGCTGTTGTATTAGTGTTTACAGAATCTTTGCCAGAGATTCCAGTTTTGCTTAATTTATTAGATTTCGTTAGATTTAATCATTCTCCTTTTAAGAAAATTATTTTTTTAGATTTTCCTTAATAAAACAGCTAAATGACAGGATAATTAGTATTTTTATAGAAATATATCAAGAATATTTATAATTTTATAAAATCAATGGCCTTATCTTGCAAATTTATTCACTAAATATTAAGAATAGGAGGTTTGTATTTTGTTTTTGCGGAAAACCCTGAAGCATTACAGCATTGCAGTAATCGGACTGCTTTATTTCATCAGTAGATTATTTTATTCCGGCGCTCATTGGGTTATCCCATCCGAATATTTCCTTTTCCTTCATACTCTTCTTGAGTTCTTCAGCATTATCGTATCCTTTACTATCGGCTTACAATGCTTAGCCTCTTACCCCTACACTAAGTCGGATCGAAAGTATCTTCTTGGAATCTTTTTTATTACGGTCGGCCTATTCGATTTACTGCATACATTAACTTATAATGGCATGTTTCTCAACACGACAGGAGCAAGGTCAATCTATTTTTCCTTAACCGCCCGCCTGACTGAGTCAAGTGGCCTTTTGATCTACATCTTAAATCGGGCTCCTAAAAAAAGAGTTTCTATGGTTTTCGGATCTGCCTTTTTAGTGACCGCTTTGATTGTTATTATGAAGTGGGGACCCTATTTGCCCCCCATGCTGCTCCCCGATGGTGTCACTTCACTTAAGATCTTTGTTGAGTCTCTGGCAGGCAGTTTGAATCTTATAGCATTTTTTGTATTGATTTATAAATCTCGCCTTGAAAGGGCAGAAAACTGCCCCAATCTCTCCAATGCTTTGCTTTTGCTCCTGATTTGTGAATTATTCTTTACAATATACCATACTCCCTACGACAGCGATAATCTGGTCGGACATATTTTTAAATTCCTGGGTTATACCTATATCCTCAAAAACATACTGATAAAAAACTTACATGAACCTTTTAAAGAAATCCAATCAGCTTATAAAGATTTTAATACAATTTTTCAATTTGCACCGGTTGGCCTCTCCATAATTAGAAAATCAGATCATCAATTTTTAGAAATCAATCACTTCTTTATGAATTTTCTGGGGCTGCCCGACAAAGATGTTATCGGCAAAACCCCTATGGAAGTGGGATTCTCGGAAGCAGATTGGACAAAAGTCCTCGCCTATGCTGAGAACAATAACTATTACTTCGCTGAGACCACCCTTGCCAACTTGGAAATCTCCCTGGAAAGGGAGGGAAGCAAAGTCAGCATTGCGGCAATTTCAGCTGAAACCATCCAGCTGGGCCATGAGGAATGCATCTTAATGTCAGTCACGGATATTAAGGAGTTAAAAAGCTTGCATACGGAGATGATCCGACTGGACCGCCTTAACTTGGTTGGTCAAATGGCTGCCGGTATCGCCCACGAAATAAGAAATCCCATGACCACTGTCCGTGGATATCTTCAACTCATGGATGAAAAATCCCAAGATATTGGGCAAAAATCGACCCTTCATTTCATGATTGAGGAATTGGACCGGGCTAATTCCATACTCAAAGAATTTCTAACCCTTGCTAAGAACAATAAACCCAACTATCAAATTCTCAACCTCAATAAATTACTACAAAACTTACATCCACTCATTGAGGCCGATTCTTTCACGCAAAATAAACAAATCCGCTTTACCCCCGGGGATATCCCTGATATCGAACTCAGCCCCAAGGACATTACCCAGCTGGTCTTAAATTTATGCATAAATGGCCTTGATGCTATGTCTGAAGGGGGATGCCTAACGATCCAAACTTATAAAAAAGACCATAGTGTAATCCTATCCATTAAAGATGAGGGCCATGGCATACCCAAAGAGTTATTGGAGAAACTTGGCACCCCATTCTTTACCACAAAGGAAAATGGAACAGGATTAGGACTGTCCATATGTTATAAAATAGCGAAATCCCATAACGCCAAGATCGATGTTACTTCCAGTTCTGAGGGCACTCTATTTCAGATTAGTTTTCCTTTGCAGTCAGTGGAATCAATGTTCATCCCTTCTCATTAGTTTTGCCTGAGAAAGCCCCAAAGAAATGAAAAAGCGCAGCAGTCTCGTCACTGCTGCGCTTCCTTGTGCACTTTGTTGGTTATCTTAAGGCTTTCTCAAGTATTTCATTTAACCGATGGACCATACTCCGGGGATCCACGATAATTCCCGCTGCAATTTGTGCATTAGCAAAAAGTTGTTCAGCAGCCAGGGGAGCAAAGGAATCTTCGTTCTTTCTTAAATCGTTGAGACGTTGGATCAGGGCATGTTTAGGATTAATCTCCAGAATTCCGGCGGGAACATCCTGAATATCCCTATTCATCATCTGCATCATCCGCTGCATGCTATGAGTGCCGTAATGACTAAGGATAATGGCGGGACTGTCTACCAAGCGCTTCGATTCACGGACTTCCGTCACTTTCATCCCCAGCACTTCCTTAAGCCAGCCGTTAAACTCCTTGAGTTCCTCCTCAGATAGAAGCTTTTCCTCTTCCGAGGCAGAATCCTCATCGGTCAGATTAAGGTCTCCATGATCGGCAGAGAGCAAACGTTTGCCATCATATTCCCTGATCATATCAAAGACATAGTCATCGATTCCATCATAGGTATAGATCACTTCATAGTCTTTATTCTTAAAGACCTCCAAATAAGGGCCTTCTTCGATAATTTGCCGGGTCGGACCATTGATAAAATAGATGGCTTCTTGTCCTTCCTTCATCCGGCCCACATAATCCCCTAAAGAAATCAATTCCCCTTCTCCCGTCTTCGAGGACTCAAAGCGCAGAAGTTTCAGGATCTCCTGACGATGGGTAAAGTCGTTGGCTGCTCCTTCTTTAAGAAAAATACTGAACTCATTCCAAAATTCCTTGAAGATCTCAGGTTCATTTTTAGCCTGGTCATCCAGGTATTTTAAGAAGCGGCTGGTCACAACCTTATTCAGTTTGGCAATTAAGGCACTATCCTGCATGGTCTCACGAGAAATGTTTAAGGGAAGTTCCTCGCTGTCTACCACTCCTCGTACAAAACGCAGCCACTCCGGCAGGATGTCCTTCGCTTTTTCCTGAATGAGGACTTTTTTGCAATAGAGGTTTACACCGGCCTCCATCCGTCCAAAGCCGAATTTCTCCAGGTTTGATTTGGGGACGAACATCAAGGTATTAATATTAATGGGAGCATCCGAGGAAAAGTGCATTTTCATTAAGGGCTCATCGTAGGCATTGGCGATATACTTGTAAAACTCCGTGTACTCTTCCTCTGAAATCTCATTCTTATTTTTCGTCCATAAGGCCTGGACCGTGTTGATCTTTTCCTCATTGACATAGACGGGATAAGGCACAAAACTGGAGTACTGCTTAATAATGCGCTTCACGGTATCGGTCTGGGCAAAGGAATGAGCATCTTCTTTAAGATGAAGGGTAATGCTGGTTCCCCGTGGGAGATCCACTTCTTCAGAAATGCTGTAACTCCCTCTTCCATCGGATTCCCAACGGTAGCCCTGAGCATCAGGTTCATAGGACCGGGTGGTGAGGGATACTTTATCGGCCACCATGAAAGCGGAGTAGAAGCCTACACCAAACTGACCGATCAGGTTCACATCCTTTTTATCCCCCGCTTCAGCTAAGCGCTGAACGAAAGCCTTAGAGCCGGAATGGGCGATGGTCCCTATGTTTTCGATTAAGCCCTCCTTGGTCATGCCAATACCTGCATCCGCAATGGTTAAGGTCTTGGCCTCTTCATCAGGAGTAATGCGAATCTCCAAGGAAAGTTCTTTATCCTTGATTTCTTGCCCGGATAGTTGCATATACCTTACTTTTTCCGAAGCATCAGCAGCATTGGAAATCAATTCGCGCAAAAAAATCTCCCGATCCGTATAAAGGGAGTTAATGACAATATCGAGCAGCTGCCTGATCTCTGTCTGGAACTCCTTGGTTTCAATCTGACTCATTGTTTAAACCCTCCATATTAATCCAATAGTGTATATTAAATATTTTAATCAAATTTGGTCAGAGGTCAAGCTTTGAAAAACTATCTTATCATCAGAAATATCTCCTTTACTATGTTAAAATAAAGGAAGTTTCACGACATGACCATTTCACACAATCGGGAGGAATCATCAATGACCTTTTTGCCTCTATTGAACAGCGCTCTCGCTGCCTTGACCATCCTCATCCTTATCCTGGTACTTATACAGTTTTCCAAATTCCAACGGGAGAACTCTACCCACCCTTTTCACTCTCAATTGCAAAACCTGGAAAACCAAATGGCACATTTGGAAAAGAACGTAGAACGGCAGGAACGTCTTTTTCAAGAGGAGTTTGCCCGCAACCGGGAAGAGAATAATACCAACTTCCGTCAAGGGCGTGAAGAAATGAGTCATGCCTTAAAACGTTTCAGCGACTCACAGCTTACCCAAATGTCGGAGATCGCCACTCTCCAGCGGAGTCAACTGGATATCTTCTCCAAGCAGCTCAACAACCTCTCCCAGACCAATGAGCAAAAGCTTGAGCATATGCGCAAAACCGTTGAGGAACGACTTCAGCTTATTCAGCAGGATAATGCCCAAAAGCTGGAGTTAATGCGGGTCACTGTAGATGAGAAGCTGACAAATACCTTAGAGCAACGTCTTGGTGAGTCCTTTAAAATGGTGAGCGACCGGCTTGAACAAGTCCATAAGGGTTTAGGAGAAATGCAAACCTTAGCTTCCGGTGTGGGGGACTTAAAAAAAGTCCTCACCAATGTAAAAACCCGGGGAACCTGGGGAGAGATTCAGCTGGGGAATCTGCTGGAACAGATCCTGACACCTGAGCAATATTCTATTAATGTTGCTACCAAAGCAGGCAGCAAGGATCGGGTGGAATTTGCCATCAATATTCCAGCTAAAGACAGAAATGATCGTATCGTTTATCTCCCCATTGATGCCAAATTTCCAGTGGAGGATTATAACCGCTTGCTGGATGCTCAGGAGCAGGGGGATCTCCCCCGTATCTCTGAAGCGGAGAAGGCTCTGGAATACCGTATCAAAACGGAAGCCAAATCCATTCATGAAAAATATGTGGATCCTCCAAATACTACGGATTTCGGCATCCTCTTTCTCCCTATTGAAGGTCTTTATGCCGAAATTCTCCGCCGTCCCGGACTCTGTGAATTGCTGCAAAGAGATTATAAGGTGGTTATAGCAGGCCCTACAACTCTGGCCGCTCTGCTCAACAGTCTCCAGATGGGCTTCAGGACTCTGGCTATTGAAAAACGCTCCAGTGAGGTCTGGAATCTCCTGAGTGCGGTAAAGACTGAGTTTGGCAAATTCACGGAGATCCTGGAGAAGACCCAAAAGAAACTCCAGGAAGCCAGCAATACTATAGAGACCGCGACTCGTAAGTCGCGGTCCATCGGCAGAAAACTAAAAGATGTTCAGACCCTACCCGTTGAGGAAAGCGCAGCATTGCTGGCTGCCGGGGAAGAGGAGTAGAGAGCCGCTGCCTGAGGAATAACACTGTCCTCCGGCAGCGGCTTCTTGACCCCTATCATCCAAGATTTTAGATACTTTGACCCTTCTCTATTTTCCCGGCAGAAGGAGCACCAGGGGCTATTCCTTTCTCTTCCCGGACGAGAATGCTGTACATTATGGGAACCACGATCAAGGTAAAGAGTGTGGAAATCAATAACCCACTCATGAGGGCTACGGACATAGGTGTGAACAGATCACTTCCTGAAAAGGCCAGAGGAACCAGGCCGATAACTGTGGTCACAGCTGCCAGAATGATGGGACGATAGCGGCGGTTGACCGCAAAAGTGCAGGCCTCATCGATGGACATTCCCTCTTCCCGGGCCAGGTTGATAAACTCAATCAGTAAAATCGCATTGCGGATGACCAGGCCCATCAAGCTTACCACCCCTACTAACGCAGTAAAGGATAAGGGCTGGGCAAATATCATCAGCCCCGCTACTACTCCGATGATGGATAAGGGAATGGTAATGAAGATAATAGCCGGCTGCAAAAAGGAACGGAACTGAATCATGAGAATCACGTAGATAAGGAACAAGGCAAAAATCGCTGTGGTTCCCAGATTCCCGAAATTATCCTTGATATCTTTAGCTTCTCCTTCATAACTCACCGTCAGCCCGGAGAAGTCAAAGCCGGATTGGGCCAATCGTTGTTTCAGGGTGTTTTCAATGGTTACGGCACTGAACCCAGGTTGCACTTTCCCGGAAATGGTGACAGCCCGGACTCCATCGTACTTATTAATCGTAGGCACTGTGGATTGAAGATGGATTTCCCCTAACTGCTTAAGGAGAACCTTAGTCCCGGTTAGGGAGGATTTAATTCCCAAGTTCTCCAGATCCTCTTTGGTGCTCACATCGCTTTGGACCATGATCGGATACTCATTGCCGGCGATGCGGAATAAGGAAGCTTCAGTACCGCTCAAAGCAATATTGATCTGTCTTTGGATGTCGTAGTTGGTAATGCCCATAGTCGTGGCCCGCTCTGTATCCACATCCACCACAAATTCATACTCACCGGCAACATAGTCGTCCGCCACCTTCATCGCCCCGGGAATCCCCTCAAGCTCCTGGCGAATTAAGGCCACGGCATCCCTTACGTGCAGAGGATCTTCCCCACTGACCCGAACCTCTAGAGGATCTCCCGGGAGAGCCTTTTCCAGAAGCAATACATCGGCAGATCCGCCGATTAAGCGCTGATCCAGTTGCTCTTGAAGGTGAAGGGCAAGGTCTTCATTGTTGTTGAATTTCCCTTTTGCCAAGTCAACTTTGAGCATGATTTGAGCAAAATCCTTAGAGGGCATGGCTTTGGGCAGTGCGATATAGAATTTCGGCAGACCACCTCCCAGGGCTGTGGAATAGCTCATGATCTCCTCATTTTCCTTAAGAATTCCTTCCACCTGGTCTGCTAGCTGAGCTGTAGCCGAAATATCTGAGGCACTTTCCGAATAGAGGTTAATATAAAAAACATTCTTATCTGCTTTGGGGAAGAATTCGATATGAAGCTGGAACGCACCGTAAGAAGCTATGGCGATGAGTAAGACCAAGGCACACACGGTGGACTTTTTGTATTTCATACCCACCCGCAAGGCGTACCCATAAACACGGCGCAGGAGAGTCCGCTTGTCATCCTCACCTTTCAGCTTGTCAAAAAATAAGTAAGCCAGGACAGGGGTCACGGTAATGGCTACTAAAAAGGACGCGGTCACGGCAATTATAACCGTCTGAGGCAAAGATCTCAGAAATTCTCCAGCCGGACCGGGAACAAAGAGCATCGGTGAAAAGGCGGCGACAATGGTCAAGGTGGCTGAAAAGACAGGGATCACGGACTGCTTCATCCCCCGGATACAGGCCTCCATCTTTTCGAAGCCCTGATCAATGTGGACTTGAATGGCATCGATAATGACGATAGCATCATCCACCAGAATTCCCAGGGCTAAAATGAGGGCGGCAATGGATATTTCCTGAAGCTGTATTCCCAAAAGATACATAGCTATGAAAGTGATGATAATCGAGAGAGGAACTGCTGTGGAAGCTACTAAAGCATTCTTAAAGCCCATTCCCAAAAATACCACGATCAGTACCAAAGCCATGCCTTCCAATAGATTTTTAAAGAATTCAGCCACACTCTTTTCTACATCCGTCGGCTGATAAACCACCTCATCAAGGATTAATTCCGCGGGCAGTTCGGATTTCAGTCGATCCAGCTCAGCGCGGACATCCTCACCAATAAGGAGGATATTGCGATTTTCTTCGAAAAAACCGCTCAACATAATGGTATTCTGCCCGTTATGCTTGAGCTGATAGCTGGAATCCTCAATATCCCAGCGAACTTCTGCCAGGTCCTTCAGGCGAATAGGGGCCCCGGTTTCAGCGGATACATCAATGATCATATTCTCTAAATCACTGAGTGATGTAAAAAGTCCGGGGGAGCTGACATTGATCTTCACCCGATTATTACTTAAAGATCCTGAGGGAATTTGCAGGTTTTGGGCTTGAATTAATGACACCAGCTCGGTAAGAGAGAGATTGTACTTATTCAACTCAGTCGTCTTCACTTCAATTTGGGCCACTTTATTTTGAACACCGGCTACGGTAAAGCGGGAGATTCCGTCAATCTTGGCCAATCTGCTTTTAATTTGATCGGCGTAATCGGCAAGCTGTTCATAAGTATACCCCTCCCCGGAAAGGCTGATAATCATCCCTGCTGTTTCGGAGAGTTTGGTATCCATCTCGATGTCAAAGCACTCTGAAGGAATTTTTCCCTGGGCTCCATCGAGAATCCGCCCCAGCTCGTTCCAGGCATCCTTCACATCCACATCATTATAGAGTTCCAGCACGACGACTGAGAGACTGTTTTTGGTTATGGAATGAGAACTCTTATAACCTGGAACTTCCCGGATTTCATCTTCAATCACCCTGCTCACTAATTTTTCCACGTCCTCAGGGGATGCTCCGGGATAAATGGTGGTAATGACCGCAAAAGGAGCGGATATATCCGGGCTCTCTTGCTTGGGGACAATATAATAGCTGTAGATCCCCCAAACAATGGCTAAGATAGTGAAAAAAATAGTAAAGCGCCAATTATGGATAATGTGATAAATTATTCCTTTCTTATTGTTCATGGGGGTTACCCTCACTTTGAATCCTGACTTTATGACCTTCCTTTAAACTTTTCATCCCACTAAACACATAACGCTCCCCTGAACTCAATCCCTCGACCCGGACGTTGAACCCTTGTACATCCATTAACTTAATATTCCTCTTGACCGCCCGATCTTCTTCAACAATAAAAACATAATCCTGCCCATCATTGAGGATGCAAGCCAAAGGAACCCAAATCCCGGGCGCTTCTCCCTGAGCGAATTTTACCTCAGCTGTGGCTCCCAGATAATAGGAGTCACTGGGGAAGGGCTCAGTAATGAGGATTTCAGCAGTATAAGTCCGTGTTTGGGAGTCAGGAACGGCTTCCAGACGTTCGACTTTCCCCTTAGTCTTTTGGCCATCCACAGTGATTTCCACCGTATCCCCCACTTTTACCTTGTGAACATCATTTTGAGATAGGCCAACCGTTACTTTCTGTTCAGGGGAACGAATCACCACCGCAGGATATCCGGCGGCGATGTTTTCACTTTCCCGGAAAAGAATATCCACCACATAGCCTTCACCCTGCGCATAAAGCTGAGCGTCATTGAGCTGAATTTGTTTGGATTCCAGTTCAATCTTAGCCTGATTAAAGGTTGCTTCTTTTACATCACAATCCAGCTTAACTTTTATAAGATCCGCTTCCGGCAGCGCACCTGCTTCATAGAGCTGTTCCAACTTCTGATAATTATCGCGCGCTTCTGTATAGGCTTTCTCCGCCTTGGTGACATTGAGTTGGGAGGCTTGAACAGCTAACCCATACTCCGTCGTGTCCAAGGAAGCCAGTTTTTGACCCGACTTCACAAAGGCACCCTTTTCCACAGCGATGTCCGTGAGTTTACCTGGAATCTTAAAACTATATTTTTTTACCTCCCCGGAGGAGGTAAGTCCTGTATAGCGCAGATCCACCGGAAAAGCTTCCTCTTTCGCTTCTTGTACTTGAACCAGTTGTTCTTTTTCTAGAGATGTTACATTCACTTCCTTTGTACATCCTCCCAAGATCAGGGTCAGGGTTAAAAGCATGACCGACGGCATGAGCACTCCAATACGCTTATTCATTATCCTTATCCTCCCCATGATTAAGAATCCCATAAAAGAATAGATTTTTCATTTGCTCAAAGAGTTGTTTGACGGTGATATCCTGGGACTCCAGCAATTTGGAATCAGCCGGCGTCATGAACAGGTTATGAATCATGGACACGATGATATCTGGATTAAAATCCAGACGGATTTTCCCCATAGCCTGCCCTTCCTGGATCAGCGGATAGAAAATCTCCCGCCGAAACTCAGCCATTTTTTCAATCTTGACTTTTTCTTTGGGATAATAACGATAGAGCTCATCCACCAGCCGAAAAGGAATATCCTCTGGGGTATACACCGTAAGCATGGCTTCAAATTTCTCCTGCCAGGTGGAATGCCGGCTCATCGCTTCTTTAAAGGTTCTTTTCTCAACTTCGATGATGCTGTCCACCAACTGGCTGATCAATTGATGTTTCGAGTCAAAAAATTTATAGATTGTTTTTTTGCTAATCCCTAATTCCCCGGCCACATCGTCCATGGTAAATCCCCGCAGCCCATAGCGTTGAATCAATTCATAGGCTTTCTCTAAGATGCGCTCACGCAATGCCAGTCCTCCCTATGGAAACTAATTTAGTATCTCTAGTTTCCTATGCAACTCCTTTTCTGTCAAGACCACTAAAATAAAAAAAGATGCAGCAAACTGCATCTTCTCAAATTTATTGACTCAAGGGCTCTCTCCTCGACCTTCTTCGAGAACTTCTCCATTGAGGACCCAAAAATAATTCTGCTCCTGGGCGCCAATCGGTTCCCCGCCGTGAGGTTCAAGCTGGATTTGACCCTTGAGTTCCCGGTGAAGACCCCATCTGAACAGTATCTTCAACCAACTCTGGAGAATCCGCTCTTCCTCACCCTGTTCGCCCTTCCCTTTTATGTTTCCTTTGAAGTAGAAGTTTCTGCCACAATACTTTTGAATAATGGTGTTCCAAGCCAGTATAAAATTCGGGGCATCTGTACCCAGGATCCCCTCTTCCCAATCCTTAAGCAATTGTTCCTGTCGCGGGCCGCTTAATTTTCCTGAACAGGATAAAAAAAGCACCTCATATAATCCGCTGAATTGCTGCGCATAGCGCATATATTCCCTCTTGGCCCGTTCAAAGCTGTGGGGGTGCATTACAAGGCTGGCGACCCCTTGAGAAGAAGGAGATGGTTTCACCGGCACATGCTTCATTTCTTTTTTTGTAAGTATCATTTCCAAGGGTTTGGTCTCTTCTTTAGGCCGCGACCCTTTTTTCATAGTTTTGGGACTTTTCTGTCCAGGGGTATAACGTCTCGCGAAGTAAAATAATAGGATAATCCCGATGGCAACCACGATACTTTCCCAGCTACTTCTCATACTTCCCCCCCCTGTTCATTATGTTCTCAGGCCATCTGTTTCATCATATTCGGATGGACACAATTTTCTTCCTGATCAGTTCCATCTTCATTAATTTTATGCAGTTGTTGTAATTCCACTTTACGACATATTCATCTTATTTTCTATGTTTCTTGTCATTCTCCAGTATATCTTAGCAAATATCGATAAGCTTGTCATCCTAATAGTGCCGCAGGCGGCATGGAGTCTACTACGAAAAAGCCTCGAAAGCTGACTCTCCAGGATTTTGCTTTACACCGGTCGCTCCATAAGCTGCGCGGACAAAACTAACGCTCAAGCCCTCCGCTCCAAAAGGTGCCCGGCAAGGCCGGCTACCTTGCATTTTGATACTTAGCCAGGCTTTGCCGGATTGTTTCTCTCGAACTCGAACTTTAGCTTCCCCGAAGAAGGATTTTCCCAAACAAGATAGGCTGCAAAGTTCTTCCCATTCTTAGAGCGAAAGCCCTTGATTAGATTTGTTCTTCCTTTTTTTAATAGACTCTTGACTTGGGCTGGTGTCAGCACCTTGCCACAGATAGGATTCTTCCAAAGAATAAACGGACATCCGTTTTTCCAGTTTTGACAGCCGTAGCCCTTTTCCCGTTCCTCTACCCCACCTCCGCAGCTGGGGCAGGTTCCTAAACTATCCCCGGAAGCCGAGGCTGAACTCTCTTTCCCATCCTTTGCCTTATCAGTTTTAGGAGCGTGCGGCTCCTGGGACCTGCTCTCCTGGTTGCTTTTGCTCTTCCGTCCCTGAGTACCTTGCTTTTGGGGGGCAAAGGCCAGGGGCTTTTTCCCATGGGTAGCTTCATAGTGACGCAACTCTTCAATAATACCGCGAACAGCCTGCTCAACTTTCTCCATGTACCGGCTTAAAGGGATCTCACCTCGTTCAACTTGGGCTAACTCATATTCCATCTGCCCGGTCATTTCCGCACTGATCAGCAATTGAGCCCGGGGTAAACGTTCCTTAATCAAGCGAATGAGCTCCATACCTTTTTCCGTCGGCACAAGCACTTTCTGTTGCTGCAGAATATACCCCCGGGTCAAGAGGTTTTCAATAATTGCCCCTCGTGTCGCCACGGTTCCCAGTCCTTTTCCTTTTAACTGCCGGCGCAGGGTCTCATCCTCGACCTCCTTGCCGGCTCCTTCCATGGCTTTAATCAGATCCCCTTGGGTATAGCGCTTCGGTGGCTTCGTCTCCTTTTGAAGGACTTGACAGGATCGGGTCTCAACCCTCTCTTCCTGAGAAAGGAAAGGGAGTTTGGGTGCAGAATCCTCTGAGTGCTTTCCGGTTTTCTCTACTCTCTTCCATCCCGGTTCAAGCAGGGTTTTTTCCTTAGTAAGGAAAAACTCATCTTCCACAACAGTAATGATTTCCCTTTCCGCATACCGGGCAGGGGGAAACCAAGTGCTGAGGAAGCGGAGGACAATCATCTCCCAGATTTTCTGTTCATCGGAGCTCAGGTTCTGAGCAATTCTCTCAGTGGTAGGGATAATCGCATGGTGAGCGGTAATCTCATTGATGACCCTCTTACCCTTAGGTAAGGGCCTGTCAAGAGCTTCCTTAACCCATTGCTCAAAGGGACCTTGTTCCAAGGCTTTCAGGTGAGACTTCAGCTTGGGGAGCATATCGGGGGGTAAATAATTACAATCCGTTCTCGGGTAGGTTATGGCTTTCTTTTCATAAAGTGACTGAGCAATCTTCAGCACTTTTTCCGCCCCAAAGCCATAGCGTTTGGAGGCGGTTACAGTTAAAGAAGTTAAATCAAAAAGCAAGGGATGAGGCTCCGTACTCTCCTTATCCTTCACTGAACAGACTTTGCCCGGCCTCCCCTGGACTTTGGCTAGAATCGCCTTACCGCGCTCCAGATCTAAGATATGCTTATCTCTATCTGTCTCCTGATCTTTTTCCGCTTCCTTAGTCTGTCCATGGCTTGCCAGCCGGTCTTTGTCAAACCATTTTCCTTTATAGCATCCTTTAGCACTCTCAAATTCGGCTTCAAGTTCCACATAAGAAACAGGAACAAAGTTTTGTATAGCCCATTCACGCTCCACTACCAAGGCTAAGGTGGGAGTTTGAACCCGGCCAATGGAGATAACATTGGGCTTTTTTCTCACCGGATCGAAACTGCCAAAAAGAGCGGTAAACCCCTCCGTCAGATTCATTCCGAAATCCCAATCCCCATAGGAGCGTCCATATCCTGCCTGAGCTAACCCTTCCACCTCGTGAAAGGGCCGCAATTTGCTCATTCCCTCATGAATGGCCTCCTGGGTCAAGGATGAAATCCAAAGCCGGAAAAGAGGCTTCTTGCTCCCTAGGGTGTCCCATACTTCCTGAAAAAGCAATTGTCCTTCCCGGTCGGCATCCGTTCCACAAATGACCTGTCGAACTTCTTGAGACTTGAGCAGGCGCTGCAGTACATTGTATTGTTTTAAGGTACTGGGTTTCAGCTCATACTGAAATTCCCCCAGTTGAGGAAGTACAGGCAGGCGGTGGATTCCCCAGCGTTTTCCTACTTTGAGGAGATCCATATAGGTTTCAGGAGGCTTGAGCTCAAACAAATGCCCGATACACCAGGAAATAATATAGTCATCGTTCTCAAAATACCCTTCTCCTTTGCCCTTTACACCAAGAGTTTTGGCATATTCCCTGGCCTGGGAGGGTTTCTCAGCTATGATTAACGTTTTACCCAATGATACACCTCTTTTACACCATTAATTCAATATTAACCTAAATTTTAATTAGTACGAGAAGGTTTTTACATTAAATGTAGAAAATATAAAAAGAAGTTAAGCGTTTGAACTGTAGAGTTCACAAACAAGGAGTTGGCAGGATGGATAAAATAATTGAGGTTGTAGATTTGCATAAGAGCTATGGTCATGTTCAGGCGGTTAAGGGGCTTAATTTTTATGTGGAAAAAGGCAAATTATTTGCCTTTCTGGGACCCAATGGCGCCGGAAAATCAACGACAATCGATATCATCTGTACTTTTTTAAAGCCGGACCGGGGACGGGTCGTTGTGGACGGCTATGAATTAGGCAAAGAAGATAATAAAATCCGCTCCGTGATTGGTGCGGTATTTCAGGATGGCCTCCTGGATCCGCTGCTCACGGTAGAAGAGAATTTGAAGATAAGGGGCGGCTTCTACGGCCTGAAAAAGACGGCTTTGGCTGATTCCATAAAATCCATTGCAGCTCTTACCGGAGTGGCTGAATTTTTGAAGCGGCCCTATGGCAATCTTTCCGGGGGCCAGCGCCGCCGGGCGGATATCGCCCGAGCCTTGGTTAACGCACCGAAAATTTTGTTTTTAGATGAGCCCACCACAGGGTTGGATCCTCAGACCCGTAAAAATGTCTGGGAGACCATCCAGAAAATGCAGAAAGAAAAGGACATGACGATCTTTCTGACAACCCACTATATGGAGGAAGCTGCCGAAGCAGATTATGTTATTGTGATCGACAATGGCGAAATCGCTGCTAAAGGAACGCCCACCGAACTCAAACAGGAATATGCCAGTGACCGGCTTAAGCTTTCTTATCATGACAAAGAAAAACTAAGCATAGCTCTTCAGGAAATGCGCATCCCTTACCATCAAGTTGCCGATCAAATCATTATCGAACTCTCATCAACCCTGGAGGCTTTGCCGATTCTTGCCGGATGTCAAGCTTATCTCACAGGCTTAGAAGTCAGCCATGGTACTATGGACGATGCCTTTATTAAGATCACCGGAAAGGAGATAAGAGAATGATCAACTTTATGCTGCGCAATCTGAAAATCTTCTTTAGAGATAAAAGTGCGGTTTTCTTTTCTCTGCTGGCGGTTTTTATCATTATCGGCCTCTATGCCCTTTTTTTAGGAGATGTTTGGGCTGAGGATTATTCGGATATAGAGAATGCCCGTTATCTTATGGATAGTTGGATCATGGCAGGATTGCTGGCTGTTACTTCCGTGACGACGACCATGGGGGCCCTGGGAATTATGGTGGCGGATAAAGCCAGGAATATTATCAAGGATTTTCAATCATCCCCTGTTTCGAGAAGCGCCCTTGCCGGAGGCTATAGTTTAAGTGCTTTTGTCATTGGGGTCATCATGAGCATTGTGGCCCTGATCTTAGCCGAAATTTACATTCTCGCCAATGGCGGGGAGCTGCTGACAGGGACAAAGACACTGCAGGTACTGGCGCTTATTCTGCTCTCTTCTCTGGCAAGCACAGCGATCCTATTTTTTCTGGCTTCTCTCTTCAAGAGTCTCCATGCTTTTTCAACAGCCAGCACCATTATCGGAACCCTTATCGGTTTTTTAACCGGTATCTATTTGCCCATTGGGGTTTTGCCTGAAGCAATACAATATGCGATAAAGATTTTCCCAATTTCCCATGCTGCCGTTCTATTTCGTCAGATCCTTATGGAAGCACCCCTTCAAAAGGCTTTTGCCCATGCCCCGGCAGAGAGCCTGGAGGAATTTAATTCAATGATGGGCGTGACTTTCCGTTTCGGAGATACTCTCTTAACTCCCCAGGGAAGTATTTTAGTGCTGCTTGTTACCGCAGGGCTGTTTTATGGTTTGAGTATCCTGAACCTGTCCCGTAAACGCAAATAGCATAATATGACAAAGTAAGGGCTCTTTTGTTTTTGCTAAAATTGAGTAAAAAAGTATAAAGAAAACCCGGCTTCGCCGTGCTTTTTTAACATGCATCCAGAAAGGCGAAGTCGTTGGTTGCACTTATGCTGGAGAAAAGTATACAACGACGTTATACTTTCTGACAGTATAAAAAAAACTTATCGCGGGAAATTATATACTGATACAGGGTAACCATCTCTGAACCCATCTCAATTATAAAGGAGGACATAATAATGCCTGGACGTGTAGACAAAATCGATTCCCATCTTCAAGGAGTTAAATGTGTGGTCAATACCTGTCACTATTGGGGAAATGATCACTGTCATGCCCAAACCATCGAAATTCAAGCCCCTAATGCTAAAACGACTGAAATGACGGACTGTGCTACCTTCGTTCCCAATGGAAGCATGAGCTAGGTAGGTAAGAATTAATATTCCATCCTGAGGTTCAAAAACCTTCTTGAGCAGAAAAGAGTAAGGATACATGTTCCTTACTCTTTCTGCTTCCTTAACTATTCGTCTTTTGGGGCATTGGGAATCAAGGGAAGATAGTACTTCTTGGCTAAAAGAGCGGCTCCGAAATTATAGAGAAAATGAGCGTATACCGTGGCCCAAAGAGTTCCTGTAAATCCATAGAGGGAGCAGAGAAGCAAGCTGACGACAAAGACTCCGCACATCAAGACAGGTTTCTTGAGATAACGAAGATGCATCCCGGTAAAGAGAATGCTCGTGAATAAGATACCATAAAGAGGACCAAAAAATTTACCTAGGCCCGTCTGGACGACCCCTCTTACCAGGAGTTCCTCAGAAAATGCCCCGATTAAAAACATGGGAAAAAGGAACTTAGCCGGCAACTCTAATAAGAGACGGTTAACGCCGCCATCATCAAAAGCTTCTATAGAGAAGATCTTCCAGGCCAGAAATTGTAAACCCATCCCCAAAAGGGCTGCTGCCGAACCTAAGAGCCATATCCCTCCGGTATTATCCCAGGCAAAAAAGGTTTGCCAAGGATACCCTTTGCGCAGATAGAAAAGCCAAAGGAGGAATGCTCCCGGAATCAATAAGAGAAGCTGGGTCAGCCAAAATGATGGGATAAGCGCTGCACGGAGTTGTTCTTCATGATTATCCATAGTTTCCACCAAACTATCCTCCTCCACAACCGGCCTCATCTTATCCTATAGTGAACAGGACGAGTTTGCAAGTCATAGAAATCAAAGAATATCCTCTTTCCTCACTTGCCTTTCCCCGGACCAATCATTATTATAGAAGAAGAATTTGTCCACTTCGTGGACATAGGAAACAAGTTTCCTTTATGATGAAGGGGGATACCGTATTGGCTAAAATAGAACTGATCGCCACCAGTGCTTTTGGCATTGAATCCATAGTAAACCGTGAACTCCATAATCTAGGCTATACAGAAACCCGGGTGGAAAACGGTAAAATTTCTTTTACCGCCAATGAGCTGGGGGTTTGCCGGGCTAATCTGTGGCTGCGTTCAGCTGAACGCGTCCTTCTGAAAATGGGTGAATTCAAAGCCACGACCTTTGAAGAGCTTTTTCAGCAAACCAAAGCCCTGCCCTGGGAAGAATGGCTCCCCATCGATGCGGAATTCCCTGTGGAAGGCAAATCCATAAAATCCAAGCTTTTTAGTGTCTCCGATTGCCAGGCTATTGTCAAAAAAGCTATCGTAGAACGGCTCAAAGAGGCTTACGGTATCAGTTGGTTTAAGGAAACCGGCCCTAAGTACAAAATCGAAGTCGCTCTTTTAAAGGACATCGTCACTCTTACGATTGACACTTCCGGTGCCGGACTGCACAAACGAGGCTATCGCAGACTGGCGGGGCAAGCTCCTTTAAAAGAAACCTTAGCCGCCGCCATGATCAATCTGAGTTACTGGAAAGCGGACCGCGCCCTTATTGATCCTTTCTGTGGCACGGGAACCATACCTATTGAGGCAGCCATGATCGCTCTTAACCGAGCGCCGGGCTTGAAGAGGGATTTCGTCGCTGAAACCTGGCCCAACATTAAGGAGAAATACTGGCAGCAAGCTCGTGAAGAAGCCCAGGATCTTTATGTTCGGGATCAGGAACTGCATATTTATGGTTCGGATATCGACCCCAAGGCCCTGCAGCTTGCCCGGGCTCACTGTGAAGATGCAGGACTGACGGATAAGATATTTTTCCAACGTTTGCCTGCAGCCGAAGTGCGCTCCCGGTTCCAATACGGCCATCTAATCACCAACCCTCCTTATGGAGAGCGTTTGGGTGAGGAAGAGGAAGTCAAACAGCTTTATAAAGATCTGGGAGAGACATTCAAGAATCTGGAAACCTGGTCCCTGCATGTGATCACGACGGATAAACACCCTGAGCTTCTGATTGGACGCCGCTGGGATAAGAGCAGAAAGCTTTACAATGGCCGCTTAGAATGCCATTATTATCAATTCTTCGGCCCCAAGCCCCCAAGACGCCCACGGGATCAGGAAGGGGCAGAGGGCACACCTTAATTTTCCCAAAGGCTCAAGCACAGGCATAAGCAAAGATTTAAAAAAGATAGGTTCCCCCTTAGGGGACCTATCTTTTTTACTCTCAAAATTATCCCAAACACAAATCTTCATTAAGATGGTAAATGGCACGAGTGTACTTATCCCGGTCAATCACAAATTGCATATTGACTTGACGAAGGGATTGGGACACACAGTTCACATTAATATGGTTTTTCGCTAAACTGCTGGTAGCACGGGCTAAAATATTCGGAACAGCAATATTCGACCCAATCACACAGACTATGGCCGCCGGCAAAATAGTCACGGTCTGATAAGCCCCTTTCAATTCCGCTACCAGGTCTTCGTCCAAATCATGCTCCCAGATCACGAGAGAGATACTATTGGCATTGGTGGCTTTCATGATATAACTTACGGAATATTTCATGAACATCTCCATAATCTGCTTATCGTATCCTGCCTCACCGACCATTAAAGAATCATGGATTTCCACTACGACCACCTTATCCGAACCGGCAATAATCTCGATTTTGGCTTCGGGACCAATATAATCCTTGGAGATGAGTGTTCCCGGATGATCCGGCTCGAAGGTGTTCTTCAGACGCAGATTGATCCCGCCCATTTCCAGAGGTTTGGATGCATTGGGATGGATGGCTTCCATGCCTATATCTGCAAGCTGATCAGCAACATCATAATTGGTCCGTCCTACGGGGATGGCCTTTTCTACCCCCACAATCTTTGGATCGGCAGAAGAGAGATGGAACTCTTTGTGAATAATGGCTTCATCCGCATGAAGATGAGTGGCAATCCGGGAGAAAGTGATCTCCGAATAGCCCCGTTCAAATTGACGCATTATCCCTTCTTTGCCTTTCGTATACCCGGTCACGACGACAATCTCCTTGAAGGGATCCACGCCCCGAAAAGCTTTGGCTATCCGCTCATCAATAGTCAGCTGACGGGAGTCCCGAAGGCCTGTTAAATCCACAAGGCGGGCGGGTATGCCGCGATTTTGCAGGATGTTCACGGAATTGAAGGCTGAATGAGCTTCTCCTAAAGAAGCCAGAAGCTCTCTTGCAGCAGAGAAAATATTCTCACGATCCACATAACCGGAGGCAATGATTTCATGCATACTATGCAAATAGGATTTGGTCTGATTGATCCTTGAAGCCAGGAACTCCTTAGCCGCTTCAGCATCTAAGCCAATTTTCACAAACCCCTCGTTAATCTTAAGCAGATCCTGCAATAAGAGAGTCAAAGCTTCTTCACAATCTTCACCATTGATAAAATGACGATAGATCCCCGGGGCTTTTGTCTTTTTATCCTCCAAAAGCTTATTGGTCACCCCTGCGTAGGCAGAAACAACAAACACTCTCCCGAAGCTAAAACGCCGTGAATCCTGTTCCCCAATAATATTTTTCAAGACATCTTCAAATTGGGACATAGAAGTGCCCCCGATTTTTTCTACCGTTAACATACAACACCTCATTAGCATCAAGATCTCTGTTAAATAACACTATTCATCATTATAATACAGCGCCTGCCGGCCAACAAGATACAATTTCCCAATCGTAGGATAAACAGCCAGCCAAAAAATTCCTAATGGTAATCTACCCTCACCTCGTTTCAGAGGATAAGAGGATCATACTTTTATCATATGCCATTAGCAAAGGTGGTTCCGCTGTGGGGAACCACCTTTTTACACCGATTCATAAATCTTGACTTTCAGACTTTAGCCTCTAAATGTATGGCCATCTATTCACTTAGTCTATTCTCATCCTTCCAGAGAAGACAGGGATACAGGCTTAGCACCCTAAGACATGGCCCAAAGATACAGAGAAGCCACAGACCCGTAGGGTGAATACTTCTTACGGTAATGCTCAAAGGTCCCCTTAGATAACTCCTCCAGCCCATAACAGTTCATCATTCCCCTGCGGATAGCTAAATCCCGATAACTGACCACGTCGGGCCGGCAAAGAGAAAAGATGAGCAGCATCTCTGCCGTCCACACTCCCACACCGGGTAAGGCTGACAAGGAGTGGATGATTTCCTCATCACTCAGGGTATGAAGCTTATGGAAATCCACCTCACCTCTTTGGGCGGCCGCAGCAATCCCTTTGATATACCCCGCCTTGCGTGTGGACATTCCACAGCCTTGAATAGCCTTCAGATCGGCTAAAACGATTTCCTCGGCACTGATATTTCCCAGGAGAGTTTGCAGCCGGTTCCATACGGTCTCAGCTGCTTTTTTGGAAATCTGCTGGCTGACCACACTGGAGATCAGAGCTTTAAAAAGGTTCGGGGTAACCTCTCTCTCGATCATCCCCATGCGCTCTATAGCTTGCCCCAGGACTTCATCCCGGGTTTTTAAATACTCGATTTCTTTTGACCCGTATGGAAAAATCATTTAGATTGTCCTCTCCATAACAATATGGGAAATTCCATCTTCCATGAATTCCTCAGAAGTTTGTCTATACCCTAGTCTTTCGTAAAAGTTCTGAGCCTGGGTTTGGGCATGAATCTTCGCTTTACAAAAGCCCTCCTCTTGGGCAATCTTTTCCAGGCTTTTGACGACGACGCTGCCTAAGCCGAATTTTCGCATGGCGGCACGCACACAGATCCGCTCCAATTTGGCCGTATCCCCCAGCCAACGCAGCCTTCCCGTGGCTGCCGGCTGGTCTTCATAATACACCAGAATATGACGGGCGGCTGCACCTGACTCATCATATCCATCGAATTCATCCTGCAGAGGAACCCCCTGCTCTTCAACAAAAACTTCCCTGCGAATTTGAAAAGCATCTTCTAATTCCGTACCTTTTACTTCAACGACGTTCATGTGATATTCCTTCCTCTCGTGCCTTCCAAATATTATATTAAGTGTATCTCTTAAGCCTGGTGGACACGATCGGTTCACCAATGAGTTCGTAACCATTAGTCAAAATCCTTGATCATCTGAATATACTCAAGATCATTAAATCCCAATCGTTTATACAGAGATATAGCTTTAACATTCTCTTCTTCCACCTCAAGCCGGATCCGCTTGATCTGGTCGTGCCGGTGCTCCTCTAAGTATTGAAAAAACTCCCGGGCAAGCCCCTGCGAACGATAAGGAGGCAAAATATAAATCTCATCTATCCAGACTACGATTCCTCCAGCTTCCTGAGAAAAAGTCTTCGCTGTAATTGCATATCCGGCAACCTGGTTTTCCCACTCCAGTATATATCCATTCAGATAACGATCCGAACTCATCATCTCATCAAAAGTTCTTGTGTGAAATTCCTTGGGTACAGGCTGGAGAACAGCTTCCGAATGGTAGAATTCAAATGCCAGCTCCAGGAACCTTTCTCTGTCCGCTTCTGCCATTGCTCTGATCATAACGTTTCAATCTCCTATGTATTTGATTTATCCTAATTATATCCTAACTAATTATATCAAACAAAGTCAAACCCACATTCCTGCTAGAACCTGCCTGAGCGCAAGATCGATACCAAGAGAAGAATGAACATCATAGCTGCCATAACAAAACCGGCCTCAATAGCCGGTATTCGCCAAAAGACCAGGGGTTCCTTGCCTAAGGCGGAAGCAATGACTAAACCGCACATGATAATGCTGAAAGACAGTAATAAAATGCTAAAAGAAAGCTGATTGCTTATCCGATCCAGCTTCCGTATGAAAGTGGCTAATTCGGGTAAATAAATCTCCACCCGTACTTTGCCCCGCTGAATGCTGCTGAAAATCTCCTTCATTTGTTTCGGGAGATTGAATAAAAGATCCGAGTATTCCCGAAAATGTTTCCAGGTTTTCTCGGCGAAAAAGACTGGATTGAGCCGTTCTTTAAGGAGCTGCTCTCCGAAGGGCTCGGCAATATCGATAATACTGATCTCGGGATCCAGCTGCTCCACGATGCCTTCCAGGCTTAGAAGGGATTTGCCCAGCAGTACCAGATCGGCGGGAATAATAATCCGGTGTTTATAGGTCACCTTAAACAGATCGTTGACGGCATTGCCCAGATCAACTTCACTCATAGGAACATCCAAGTACTTCTCTCTTAATAAATCCACATCCCGATACAATGCCTTGGGGTCCATATCCTCTGGAACGATCCCCATAGCAAACACGGCCTCCACCATGTCCTCCGTCTTCCGCCGCATCATCCCAATGACCAGGGAAGCGAAATGATCCTTCATATCCGGGGAAAGTCTGCCGATCATGCCGAAATCGATCAAGGAAATAACCTGCTGGGGCAAAACGAAAATATTTCCCGGATGAGGGTCCCCATGAAAAAAACCCTCGATTAAGATTTGTTTAAACATAGCTTTGATCAGGTTTTCCGCTAGTACCTTACGATCATAACCCAGCGCTTCAAGAGTCTCGAATTGGCTGAGTTTTACCCCTTGAATATATTCCAGAGTCAAGACCTTTTTATTAGAGTACTCTTTATAGACTTTAGGAATGCGAATCGTGGGATCTCCTTGAAATTGCTTCCCCATCCGTTCGGCATTGCTTCCTTCAATCTCATAGTCCAATTCATTGCGCAAGGAATTAGCGAATTCCTCCACCATATCCTTTACATGATACAGAGCTGCCCAATCCACGCGCTTTTCCGCCAAAGCAGCCAAGTCCAGAAGTATTTCCAGATCCGTCTCAATGGTCCGGGCAATATGAGGGCGCTGGATTTTCACCGCTACATTCTCCCCTGTTTTGAGAACAGCATAGTGGACTTGCCCGATAGAGGCAGCCGCCACCGGTTTTTCCTCAAAATGCTGAAAAATATCTTCCGGCAGGGCCCCCAGTTCCGTTTCAATAATTTGGCGAACGTCGGCAAAGGAAAAGGGGGGAACCTGATCCTGCAGTTTTTCCAGTTCAGTGATCAGGTAATCCGGAATAATATCCGGCCGAGTGCTGGCAATCTGCCCAATCTTAACATAAGTAGGCCCTAATTCCTCCAGGGCCTTACGCAAACGCTGACCGAGAGTTTGGGAGTCCGCCTCTTCTTCTCTCCTCAACATCCGCCTGGAATAAGAGATAAAATTAATAAGCCCCATCTCTTCCAGGATGAGGCTGAATCCATTACGGGCCAATACCGTGGCAACTTCCTTATACCGATGAACATGACGAATTTTTCTGCCAATCATGCTAATACCCCTAATCTATCCCCAAGTTCATTCCCCAGGCTTCTGGTTTTCCAATTGAGCGATTCGATTCTCCAGCCTTTCCATGTCCGCTTTACTGGGAAGATTAAGTTCTGCCAGGATTTTTTGCACTTGTTCCTTAATCTTGGTATAGATTTCATCCTGCTGATCCTCTCCCTTTTGGATCAGCTCATTCATCCATTCCTTGGATTCGCCGGCAGACAGCTCCCCCTTCTTTACCAATTCGTCCACGACCTTCTCGATTTGCTCTTTGCTCACGACCGCCAAGCCTAATCCCAAGGATAAACCTTTCTTTACTATATCTTGCATAATATACATCCCCCTGTCATGATTTCTATGCGAGTCCTGGCATTAGTATTCACGGGATTTCTGAAAACGATTCTTTATTTGCCATGAAGGCATACTCTAAGTGCATCTTGGCATTGTCAGGTGAATGCCTTATAATGATCTTAATTCAATACTGTACGATTAGGTTCTCAATCCATTTTTGGATAGAGTTAAAAGGGAAGCCGGTTCAATTCCGGCACGGTCCCGCCACTGTGAAACGAGTGAGTCATCACTCCCAAGTCAGGAACCTGCCTAATCATCAGCGACCCTCCTCGAGGACAGGAAATAGGCGCTGCAAGAGTCCACATAGTGCAGCAAAAACCTTTTATCCTGGCGGTAAAAGGTTTTTATTTTGTCTTGCCACCCTAACATGAAAGGAGAACCCAAATGAATAGAAAAAAACGGACACTGCTCACCCTGCTCATAACCCTAGGGGTGACCTTATTTTTGATCAGCGGCTGCAATCCAACCTCACAGCAAGGTGCGGCTTCTCCCGAAACACCGGCTGGACAAGATACCAACCAGTCCACAAGTTACCCTTTAACTTACACAGACGATACAGGAGTGGCAACCACCCTGGAAAAGGAACCCCTGCGCATTATTTGCCTGGCCCCGCCCTCCACGGAGATCTTAAGTGCTCTGGGCCTGGATGACAGGCTTATCGGCTTAACCGTCTATGATAATTACCCGGTGGGTATCCAGGAGAAAGCGGAATACGTCTTTGCAGATAGTTTAAACCCTAATATGGAACAGCTCATCCAGCTCAAACCGGATTTGGTTGTTACAGGGATGCATAACCAAGACTTTATCAACTCCCTGCGCAATTTAGGTATCCCTGTGGTTCATTTAAACCCGCAAAGTCTGGAAAGCACGTATCAAGCCATCGAGAAACTGGGATACATCACCAATACCCAGAAACAGGCACAGACAGTGATCCAGGGAATGAAAGAAAAGGAACAGGCCATTGCGGATAAAGTGGAGACTATCAAGGAATCCGACCGGGTCAAGGTATGGATTGAAGTGGATCCGGGCCTTTTTACCGCCGGTGAAGGAACTTTTCTTAATGAGCTCATCACCAAAGCGGGGGGAATCAATATCGCCAGTGATGTCCAAAACTGGGCACAATACAGCGAAGAGCAGGTGATTGATAAGAACCCTCAGGTTATCCTGAGCACCTACTCTTACTATATGGATAATGTAAAGGCCACTATCTTAGCCCGTCCAGCTTGGCAAGGCATTGATGCTATTGTCCATGACCGTATTTACGATCTGGACAGTGATATGGTTACCCGCTCCGGTCCCCGGATCATCGACGGCCTGGAGACAATCGCCAAAGCCCTTTACCCGGATCTTTTCTAACCCGCAGCCTTTTATTTTAAGCGGCATATTTTATTCAGTATGGGGAGAGACTTATTGACTTGAATTTAAGGAGGACAACATGAGATGAATTCCAGAACTTTCCCCAAAGGCATCACATGGATTTTGGCCCTGTCCTTTCTCCTGCTTCTTTCCGTTGTGATCTGTGTAATGACCGGTTCTGTCTCCCTGCCCTTTCATCTTACCTGGAAGATTATTTTAAGCCATCTGCCTTTTTTTAACTTTGACCCCAGCTGGACTCCTGCCCAAGAATCCATCGTTTGGAATCTGCGCCTGCCCCGCGTCTTTTTAGCTTTGATCGTGGGGGCTATGCTGGCTACCTCAGGAGTGGCCTTTCAAGGGATTCTGCGCAATCCTTTGGCTGATCCCTATATCTTAGGGGTCTCTTCCGGAGCTGCCTTTGGAGCAGCCTCAGCTATCCTCTTTTTTCGCAGCTTTTCTTTCTTTGGTCAATCGGTCCTGCCCCTTTTCGCCTTTGCCGGGGGTCTTATTTCATTGGCCTTTGTCTTCTCTCTATCCAGACAGCATGGTCAATTTGAGCGGGAAACCTTAATTTTGGCTGGTGTGGTGGTGCAGGCTTTACTGAGCGCTTTTCTCTCCCTGCTCATTGCTGTTTCCGGCGAGCAGATGCAGCAGATTATCTTCTGGATGATGGGGAGTCTCGCCAACAGCAACTGGCAGAATGTCCTTATCCTTCTCCCTTATTTTCTCATCGGCTTGACCTACCTTCTCTTTCAAAACCGGGAGCTTAATGTCATTGCTTTAGGGGAAAGAGCTGCGACTCATCTCGGAATTAATGTGGAGAGGAAAAAAATCGCCATTCTAATCGTTGGCTCCTTATTGGCCACCGCCGCTGTTTCCATGGTGGGCATCATCGGCTTCGTAGGACTTATTATTCCCCATCTTATGCGTCTTCTGGTAGGGCCTGACCACCGAATTCTTTTGCCGATATCCACTTTAGCGGGAGCAATCTTTCTTTTGTGGTCGGATACCATTGCCAGAACCCTGCTCCAATCACAGGAGATTCCTATCGGAGCGATTACAGCTTTTGTGGGTGCTCCCTTTTTCGCTTATCTTTTAAAGAGTGGTTTAAGGAGGGGTTAAGATGAACGTGTTCGAGATTCAGAACCTTAATCAACATTATGGCTCCTTTGCTGTTTTGCGAGATATCTCCTTCACTATAGGTCAAGGAGATATGTTTGGAATCATCGGCCCCAATGGCAGCGGCAAATCAACTCTGGTCCGCACCATCAGCGGTCTTCAGCCGCCTACCTCCGGGAAGGTTCAACTAATGGACAGACTTCTTTCCTCCTATACCTCCAAAGAACTGGCCCGCCAAATCGCCGTCCTGGAGCAGGAAGGCACCCCTGCCCTGCCCTTTACCGTAGAGCAGATCGTATCCATGGGGCGCTATCCCTGGTTAAAGCCCTTTGCCGATCTAGGCCACCATGACAAGGCTGTGGTGGAGAACATACTCGTTAAACTGAACCTTTGGCATAAACGCTCCCAAAAGGTCAGCACCCTAAGCGGCGGTCAACGCCAACTAGTCTCTCTGGCCCGTGCCATGGCTCAGGAACCCCAAATACTCATCTTGGATGAACCCACCACCTATTTGGATATCGGACACCAAATCTTAGTCATGGATCATGTCCGTCAGTGGCATGATGAGTTAGGAATCACTGTGATAATGGTCTTGCACGATTTGAATATAGCGGGTCAATATTGCAACCGGATTCTCCTTCTGGATCAAGGGGAAATCGTCACCTGGGGCAAAAAAGAAGACGTTCTCCTGGAAGAAACTCTAGCCCAAGTGTATAAAGCGGATTTAGTTCAAGTTCATCATCCCAAATTAGGAGTACCTCAATTCCTATTGAGCGGAAAATGATTCCTGAGATTAACAAAACCTGGCGATTTAACCAATCATCCTCTAAGGACATCGTGAAAAAGTTATTTTATACTGAAGACAACCTGTTAGAATCTGATAGGTTGTTTTTTGTTTTGAAAGGAGAAATTTATGAAGAACCTTATGAAGAAACTTATGAAAAAAAATACAAATAAAAATCGTTACAAGAAAATCCTTATTACTGGAATGGTTCCGATAGTGTCCTTGGGACTATTCGCTACGACTCTCTTTGCTTACCCTCAGACCATTTCAGAACCTATAGCACCTCAAAGTGTAGCTTTGGCTGAGGAAACTGCCCTTGCCCCTCAAGCCAATTCCGAAAACACTTTGGCCTCCAGTGCATCGCTTGCCAATGTCGAGGCCGCCAGACAGTCCGTAACCAGTGAAATCTCCCGTGGGTCCAAATCCACTCAGCCTGCGCCTTCTCAAGCTCCGAAGACTACCCCTTCAACCTCTCCCGCCACCTCTTCCCAAAAGTCTTCCAACACAAGCAAAAGTGCTGCCGACACCCCCAAAGTTTCCGCCAAATCCAGCACACCGGTGAGTACCTCCAAAGCCACTGCCGTAATCAACACTGCCAAAAAATATATTGGAGTGCCTTATGTTTGGGGCGGCACCACCACCAGCGGATTTGATTGCTCAGGATACACCCAATATGTCTTCGCTCAGCATGGCATTTCCTTACCTCGGGTATCCCGGGATCAATATAATGTAGGAACGGCTGTTTCCTTCAGCAACCTCAAAGCCGGAGACCTGGTCTTCTTCTCTTTGGACGGGGATAAAGTCATTGATCATGTGGGAATCTTCCTGGGAAATGGACAGTTCATCAATGCCTCCAGTTCAAAGGGAGTAACCATTTATACCATGGGTTCCTACTGGCAATCCCACTTCATTGGGGCAAAACGCGTCCTCTAGTCAGCCGGAGCCATTCGTAATCGATTATGAATTTCTAACCCTATGAAAAGGGAGTATCGCCGCTACTTTTTAAGCAGCCGGCGATACTCCCTTTTTTTATGTATGGATAACTCCATTGAGCAAGGACGTTAAATAGCCCAGAATAATATTATAAAGAAAGAGCATTAGACATGTTGCCAAAATCCCCCGCCAATTAGGGCCTCCTTCGGCAGCCGCTCTCCTGCGGATTTCTTCAGATTCCAGGCCCGATTCTTTCAGCTGATCTAATTTTCTGCGAATATGACGATAGTATAGAGCATTGCCAAAGGCCCCCATAAGCAAGGAGATCACGATGGTTATCCGAATGTCGGGCTCCCATCCCAGCACGAAAATATAAGCCACATCTCCAGCCAGCATAATCCCTACCAATAGAGCGAGGTATACATACATTTGACGATAGCCCACCCAGAAAGCAAAGACAAAGAAGGCTGCCCAGTTCCAGGAAAATGCCTTCTCCGGAGCAGGGGTCTTACTCCATTTGCGCAGATAATAATCCGCATTCTTCCCAATATACAAGCTCATCAGTTCCTGCTTTTCCAGCTCCTGGTAGTCGTAGACCTTAAAGAATCCCTTCCCCTGCTCCTCCATAGGTACACCTTCTCTCGATGCATTACCTCATTATATCATGTCTGCTTAGAACCTACCCAGAGAAAAAAACCGAAAGCTAAGTCTCCAGGATTTTGCTTTCGGCGTTCACTCTATAAGCTGCGCGGAGCAATCTAATCGCTCAAGACCTCCGCTGCGTCGGGTCCCC
>NZ_KB913023.1:2742337-3057592 GCF_000384015.1 Desulfitobacterium sp. PCE1
CTGTGTATAAGGCAGCTAAGGCTTCTGATTCGCTTCACTCACCATAAGCCAAGCTTTCTTTAAGCGGAAGGGCGGCTGGGTTAACGAGGCTTTCTTAACATAGCGGAGCCACCGGTTCACATCAGGTACTACCCGGAGGTTTGGCGCAGCTGTTAAGAAAGCGAGTTGACCAGCCCTGGAGCTATGAAGTGAGCGTTGTGCGTATAGCTACCCTGACCCGAGCTTTCTTACTCTCTAATAGGCTGCGGATAAAAATCTATCCCATAGCGTTCGCTTAACCAATTGGCCTTCCATTTGTCCAAAAGCAGGACAGCATAATTCTCATCCTGATCCAAGACCACCATACTCATACTGGATTCCTTAAGAATACGAATCTTTTCTTCATCCTTAGGTATCCATTGGACAATTTCGTAGGGCAGACTGTTGATTTGAACCTCTACTCCATACTCGTCCCGCAGTCGGTATTCCAAAACTTCAAATTGGAGTTGGCCGACTACCCCTACCACGGGAGCCTCTACCCCAATATTCAAATCCCGGAAGACATGGATAGCCCCCTCTTCCTGAAGCTCCTGTATCCCCTTAATGAATTGCTTCCTTTTCAGGGCATTGGCGATGCTGACCCGGGCAAAGTTCTCCGGGCTGAAAAAAGGCATGGCTTCAAATTCGATACCATCCTTTTCCGCCAAGACATCACCGATGCGGAGCACTCCACTGTCATGAACCCCAATGATATCTCCCGCATAGGCCTCATCCAAAATAGTCCGCTCCTGGGCGAACAGCTGCTGAGGCTGAGCCAGCCTCATTTTGCGATGAGTCCGATTATGAATGACATTCATGCCCCGTTCATATCTGCCTGAGCAAATGCGGATAAAGGCAATACGGTCCCGGTGCATTGCGTTCATATTAGCTTGAATCTTAAAGACAAACCCTACAAATTGCGGACTTGCCGGTTCTAAAGTACCCATGTTGGATTGTCGCGGTGCCGGAGCCGGTGCCAGCTCTAAGAAACTATCCAGGAAGTTGGGCACCCCAAAATTATTCAAAGCACTTCCAAAAAACACGGGAGTTACTTCCCCCCGATCCACTCGTTCCTTATCAAAGACATTCCCGGCCATATCCAAAAGCTCAATCTCCTCTTGGAGGCGATTGAGTAAGTCTTCCCCAATCCATTCCCTGATCTCGGGATCATCAACATGACCTGTCCGGCGTGTATCGTCATTGCCTTTACGCAGTCCGTCGGTAAAGCACTCCACATTACCCGTTTCCCGGTCATAGATTCCTTTAAAATCAGCTCCGTCGCCTATAGGCCAATTCATAGCATAAGCTTCAATGCCTAAGACTTTCTCCACTTCATCCATAAGATCGATAGGGTGCTTTCCTTCCCGATCCATCTTGTTAACAAAGGTAAAGATGGGAATTCCCCGACGTTTACAGACTTCGAAGAGTTTAATGGTCTGTACTTCCACACCTTTTGCCGCATCGATCAACATCACGGCACTATCCGCGGCTGTCAGGGTGCGATAGGTATCTTCACTGAAATCTTGGTGACCTGGGGTATCCAGAATATTGATGACAAATCCTTGATAATTAAACTGCATGGCACTGGAAGTGATGGAAATTCCCCTTTGCCGTTCTAATTCCATCCAGTCCGAAGTAGCATACCGTTGGGTCTTTCTTGCCTTGACATTCCCCGCCAAATGGATAGCTCCCCCAAAAAGCAGCAGTTTTTCAGTTAAAGTGGTCTTCCCCGCATCAGGGTGTGAGATAATAGCAAATGTTTTTCGAGAACTGATGTGTTCTTCAAGGGATATGCTCACAAAGTTTACTCCTTACTCTATAAATTAAGATCAATAGGATCTTTTCGTAATAGGATTGACCGCTCCATAACGATGAACAGCATTTTATTATAACATAATAAATTCTACGAAAAAAGGAATCAGAATGACTCCAATGGACAGGATTTCTGCTTTTTATCCTTGTTAACTTTGCAGGAATCACCATCAGCATGTGGAAATAGTATAGGTAAAGGAGGGGACTTGCTATGACGCTCTTTGAAGTTCTGTACAATACCCTTAAAAAGGACTGTTGGAAATTTGACTTCGACCAAAAAAACGAGCTGTTCCGTTTAGAAATTCGCGGTATTAACTGTGATTTTGTCTCTTTCATTATTGTTGATGAAGAGCAGGAGTCGCTGCTTTGCAATACACATATCAAGCAAAAGATACCTTTTGCCAAGCGCGTAGAAGTCTGCAACTTCATGAATCGGATTAATCATGAACTTACCATTGGTAATTTTGAAATGGATATGGATGATGGGGAAATTCGTTTCCGGACCTACCTGGATTCTGCCAATTCAGAGCCTTCCCAGGAACAGCTCATTAATCTGATCTGGAATGGTGCACAAACCTTTGATACTTATTATCCTGGATTAATCAAAATCATATCCGAAGACTATCCGGCTGAGGAAGCGGTTCGAATCTGTTCCCAAGATGATGACTAAGTATCTTTTCCTTTTATTAGAATTAATAGTTGATTGATGATGATTAAACCAACAATTACCTGTTTATTTTCTCCTGCTGATTCAGATAATAAGATCGTCTCACTAACTAATACAAATTACTTAAGGAGGGACCCTACATGGCAGGAGAAAGAAACACTAACCAACCAGCAACACAAGGTGCATCACAATCATTGGATCAATTCAAGTATGAAATCGCAAATGAACTCGGCGTTCAATTGGGCGGCGACCGCACCAGCCGTGAAAACGGTTCTGTCGGTGGAATGATGACCAAACGCATGATTCAATTTGCAGAAGAAAACCTCAAAAGAGGAACCCGCATCTAACTGTACATTAACCTTATGAGAGGTATCCGCAAGGATACCTCTTACTATTTGGATAAAGAAAACCCGACTTCGCCGAGCTTTAAACGCATGCTCGCAAATGAGGCGAAGTCGCTGGTTGTCCTTATGCTTAGTAAGTATAGTGCGCAAGTTTATACTTTCTGATAGTGCAAATAAAGAGCGGTTTTCCCGCTCCTTATTTCTAGTATTTTATCGTTCCGTCTGTCTCCTTAAGAAACTTCTTCTTAGAATCTAAATGTTTTCGCACGTCTTTTAATTGATGGGGTGAGAGCTCCTCAGCATTCTCGGCAAGAAACTGTTCATTTTCTTGGATATTTTTTAGGGTCAACTCTATTTTCTTTAACTCTTCCTTCTGCTGCTTATTGCCGTCTTTTCTAGGCATCTTCTTATCACCTCAAACTTATTTTTCCCCTAATTCGTCAAAAAACTTTAGTAATATCTCCCAATTTGATATAATAACAAGGTACATAAGAACGGATTATGTCTTAGAAAGGAGATTTTATTGTGAAAGTTAAGGCGATCAGTTCTTCCGACCCGCGACTCCTTGAGCATGAATTGAATCAATGGTTGGAGGATAATCGCTGGGTCAACATTGTAAATATTACTCAAAGTTCAGGTCCAACCCATCTCATCTGCCTTTGGTATGAAGAACCCAATGTTCCCGTGCTGGGTTAGCAATGGATAAATCCAAATAATTCATGCCATAATAAAAAAAACAAGCATCGAATGAAGGGACTGTAGCTTCATGAAAATCTCGCTCTTTATTACCTGTCTTGGAGACACCATGTTTCCGGATCTTGGTGAAACCATGTCCAAAATTTTTACCCGGTTGGGGCATACCGTAGACTTTCCTGAAGGACAATTTTGCTGCGGCCAGATCTCTTTTAATTCCGGTTATATGGAGGATACCCGCACAGTAGCTCGGGCGACCATTGACGCTTTCGAAAACAGTGAAGTGGTGGTAGCGCCCAGTGGTTCTTGTATTGGAATGATCCATCATAATTATCCCACCTTATTTAAGGATGACCCAGTGTATGCAAAGAAAGCCAAAGACCTGATCGACAAGAGCTATGAGTTCACACAATTCGTAGTCAATGTCCTTAAAACCCCGGATCTCGGCGCCCGTTATAAGGCCAAAGTCACATATCATCCTTCCTGCCATGCCACTCGTCTCTTAGGGCTTCGGGATGAACCTATGGCTATACTGCAAAACATCCAAGGCTTAGAGCTTCTCCCCCTACCGGAAGCCCATCTGTGCTGCGGGTTTGGAGGTACTTTCTCCATTAAGATGCCCAAAATATCCGAAGCCATGGTTGCTGAAAAAGCTGAGCATGTTTTGGCCTCCGGTGCTGATATTCTGACCGGCCTGGATATGGGCTGTCTTATGAATATATCCGGCTATATGGAGAAACATGGCCGCTCCATTCCGGCCATGCATGTCATTCAATTGCTCGGAAAGGGGATGTAACTATGTCACTGGATAATCATTATGATGTCGACGCTGCTTTAGATAAAGCTCTCAAAGATGATTTTTTACGTAAGGCAACCCGCCGGGCTACAGATAGGCTGAGAAACAATAAACTCGCCATTACGGAAGAACTGGGTAACTGGGAAGAATGGCGCCATGTAGGAGAAAGAATCCGTAATCACGTGGTCGAAAACCTGGATTATTACCTTAATATGCTCATTGAAAATGTGGAAAAGAACGGAGGTCACGTTCATCTTGCCAAAACACCGGAAGATGGGGTAAGAATCGTTCAGGAGATTTTCAAAAAACATGGATTTAAATCCGTGATCAAATCCAAATCCATGATTACTGAAGAGATTCACCTCAACCCTGTCCTGGAGAAAGACGGTATTGAGGTAGTTGAGACCGATTTGGCCGAATATATCATCCAGATTGCCAATGAGCCGCCCTCTCACATCATTGTCCCGGCCATGCATAAAAACCGCGACCAAATTGCCAAACTCTTCGAACCCATAGCCGGACACCCGCTAGACTCAGATACTCCAACCTTGACCAAATTCGCCCGGGAACAGCTGCGGGAAAAATTCCTTACGAGTAAAATCGGAATAACCGGCTGTAACTTTGCCGTAGCGGATACAGGAACCATTACTATGGTTACCAATGAGGGTAATGGCCGAATGACCAGCACTTTGCCCGAGGTACAAATCACGATGATGGGGATGGAGCGGATTGTTCCTTCATTCAAGGAACTCAGTGTCCTTCTCAATCTGCTGGCCCGCAGCGCCACAGGACAACGCCTCTCGGTCTACACCACGATGATTACACCACCCAAGCGGGAAGAGGATCTTGACGGACCTAAAGAATGGCATTTGGTCATTCTCGATCACAATCGCTCGGAAATCCTTGGGGATGTGGATTTCCGCTCATCCCTTCGTTGTATCCGCTGCGGAGCCTGCTTCAATGTCTGCCCCGTTTATCGCCAAGTCGGCGGACATGCCTATGGTTCCGTTTACTCAGGTCCGATCGGAGTCGTTATTACTCCACTATTGGAACAGGATTATGAGAAATGGGGACATCTCCCTTACTACTCCTCCCTCTGTGCAGCCTGCTCCGAAGCTTGCCCGGTACGGATTCCCCTCCATGATTTGATCGTCAAGCATCGGGACCGCAAGGTCCTCAAGGGGCTCACTTCCGGTGTGGAAAAGAAACTCTTCAAATACTATGGCCACTACTTCTCCCATCCCAAAACTCTCAGCAAGTTTGTCCGCTTAGGATCGAAATTCCAGTTTATCCTCATGCGCAACGGCAAAATTACCTCAGGACCACCCCCGATTAATAACTGGACCAACAGCAAGACTCTGCCCCCTATAGCCAAGCAAATGTTCCGGGATAAATGGCCGGAGTTGGAGAAAGATCTAAAAAACATGCAGCGGGGTGATAAAGAATGAGTGATCGTCAAGCATTTATCGCAAACATTGCTAAAAAACTTGGGCGTCCCACTCCCACCTCTGTGGAACCTATCAAACTCAACTTTCCCCTCTATCGTCTAGATTCCCAGGAGGAACGGATCGATAAATTTATGAAAATGTACGAAGCCATGGGAGGCAAAGCAGCCACAGCCTCCACTCATGAAGAAGCCGCACGGGCTTTGAAGGAATGGTTCGGCGAAAAACCTCAATGGCTCAGCCCTAACTCCATTGTCACTTGGAATGAGCTCCCAACTATGGCCCGTGCCAGTTTAGAAGAGCTGGATTGGCCGGCCCATTCCTATGCCGATCTTCCTGCCGATGAACGCAATGCCATCATGGATAAGACTGAATTGGGCATCACGGGAGCAGACTTCGGCATAGCTCAATCCGGGTCTCTCGTTTTAAAAAGCGGCTCCAAACGGGGACGCGGGGTCAGCCTGGTACCCATTCGCCATCTGACCTTTATCCCGGCATCTTTCCTCAGGGACAGTCTCGACCAAGTCCTTGAAGAGCTCATGGGAACAGACATTCCGGCAGCTATCGAAATTATCTCCGGACCAAGCCGTACTTCAGACATTGAGATGGATCTTTCCATCGGTGTCCATGGCCCTGTGGAGGTTTATTGTATCGTTATGGCGGAATAATATCTCTGCACATAAGGCGGGAACTCAACTTGAGTTCCCGCCTTTCTTTACTACCAAGGCATCTATAGATTGGTTTCTATGCTCTGAGCTTTAAAATAATTGACGATATTCTCTTTCTCGCCTACTTCCACATGAACTACGGGTTGGACCTCTCCCCCATCAATTCCGCTCCACCGAAAATATAGGGTTTGCTCATACTGTTGATAAATGATCGGATCGGCATATTCCAGATGAAGAACAATATAGTATGGACTGACATAGGGCTCACTAATATCCACTTCGTAAGAGTCCAAAGCGATCACTAAACTCGAGCTCATATCTTGAGGTATCTCATTCACTAAATAATTGGGTTCATTTTGGATGGGCTTATCTTGTAATTTTTCCTCAAAGACTATGGTTCGGCTGGCCAGATTCTCCGCAGGATGAATTCCTACATTAGTAAATTTAAATTCAAGTTTTAAACCAGATTTCAACTCAACCTTAGGAGGTTCCCGCAGGGACAAGTAAGGACGTGAAGATTCGCGATCTATTTTCCAGGCATTAAGCGTTACTGCAACCGTAATCGTGGCGGTAAGTGCCAAAATAGAAGTTCCAACAGTTGCGACAATGCTGCTCCATTTTGTAAATTTATCTCCAAAGCTCATGGACTAACCGCCTCCCTTCTAAACCAATACCTTTTAGTGTCTTCATATTCATGCTTTATATTCGTTGCCGCAGTGAGCTCTATACATAAAGAGAATAGGGAGGTAGCGTAGACGAAAAAAGACAGCACCCTAAAGTTCTGTCTTTTAACCTTTCAATTATGTTATTTTAATATATTCCAGCTCCGCTTAATATGATCGACCAGGTTATCGGGATCAACATCGGTATGACATTGTGCACAATCCATCATTCCCCGGGTATTTTCCAAAGAATGTCCTTTACCGTGACACATCATGCAGTCGTCCACGACTTCATTCTTATAAACGGCCTTGAAATTATTGCTATGGAATTGATTCAACAGCTCTACAGTTTTAGCGGCTACATCTGCCGTAATACGAGCACAGCGCTCACTTCTGGCCTTGCTCTCGGCCTTGAGGCCGCTGGCGTCACACCACACACTCACTGAAACGTGGCAAAGAGGTGATTTGGCGACACTTTTTTCTATGGGGCCCTCATATTCCAAAGCCTTGCCTGCTACAGGCATGAATTCAGGAAAGGCGAAATCGCAATACCAACCGAACAATTCGCTGACGACCTTATCCGCATCTTTCTTTTCCATGGTATAGTTAATGGCCGTAGCCGCACCGATCAAGGCTCCGCACAGGGTGCCCCACCCTCCGCCGCCGGTACCGCCCCAACCCAGAACCTGTGTAGGAACATGAGTGTAGGGATAACCTACCTTTTCTTTTAATTGACCGATCACCGCCTCAAAGACGCCATAAGAGCATTTGGATTTGCCATAACCTCCATAGCCGTCCAGCTTAGCCTTTTCCGGGTCCAGCTGGACATAAGGGTATGGGAAACTCGGTGGCTCACAATGTTCCCCGGAGGGTAATTGGGCAGCCTCAGCCGCCTGGGTGTGAAAGACGCTTGTGCCGACAGCTAAAGCTCCTGCAGCCAGAATACCGGATTTTAAAAACTTTCTCCTTGACATATCTCTTTCTTCACTCATTGAAACAGCCTCCTTTTTATGATTACCTTGCCTTAGAACTTCTCAATTCTTAAAACCGAATCTATTGGTCTATCAGAGCCTTACTATCTTCTCCCCATCAGCATCAATGAGGTGCACAGCACATGCCAGACAAGGGTCAAAGGAACGAATCACCCGGACCACATTGACAGGATTATCCGGATCAACGGGCAGCCCTTTCAAGGCTTGCTCAACAGGACCCGGCATGTTCTTCTCATCACGGGGAGAACTATTCCATGTGGTGGGGACGACCATTTGATAATTGCTGATGACATTATTGTCGATCTTGAGCCAATGCCCCAAGGATCCTCTGGGAGCCTCATTAAGGGCTACTCCTTGACCTTGGGCGGGGGGTTCCCAGTGGCTGGAATCGTGAATAGCTGGGCGGCTGCCCTTCCTTCCCAGTAATTCCTCTAAATCATTCAGCCAACGGTACATGGAGCTTGTCATAAGTAAAGTTTCCTGAGCACGGGCGAGATGACGGGCAACTGCTCCGGGTTTTATTCCGTAACGGCTCATCAAGTCGAGCAGTCCCGAATGCTGCATAACCATCATCCGTGCCAGCGGTCCCACTTCAGCCGCCTCTCCCTTATACCGGGGAGATTTAATGAAGGAATAAGCTCCTTTTTTATCAAAGTCGATGACGGTGTCTCCGTCCCAGGGATTGGCGGGCTCACCCTCCTTGTACCAGGCGCTGGCAACGCTTTCCGTAATCTTGCTCATATCCAGCTCTTCGACAACACCCGGAGCTTTGCCACTGATAAAGCCGCCCCTAAACAACGTCTCTGTGCCTGAATCATCCATAGGAAAACCACCATAGGCAATATAGCTCCCTGAACCTGCACCCACTCCAGCTTTCCCCAGACCTAACAGGGGACCTGTACAAAAACTTACCACATCGGGAACATAAACCAGCTCGGCAAAGGACACGACCTCATTGAGCAAGGTTCTAAAGGCATCCAATTGCTCTTTCCGGGGGTAGATCGTCACTCCACCCACGACAATACTGGATTGATGGGGCTGCTTACCTCCCAGAATAGCCGACATCTTCTTGGCTTTACCTTGAATCTTTAAAGCCTCCAGATAATGAGCCAGAGCGGTTATCACGATTTCCGGATCGTTTACGGAATAACTATCAGGTTGATAGCGGGGGGTCAGAGGGGCGGTATCCCCTGCTTTAACTAAAGACAGTATCTTATTTTTAACAGCCAGAAGTTCCGGAGCATTTCCTTTATAGTGATCGACGGCTAAAACGTCGAGATAATCAAGTGCCGACAAATGATAGAAATGCAAAGGATGGTCGTGCAGCCATAGTGATCCGGCGATGAGATTGCGAATAAGCTGGGCGGCACGGGGTACATCGGCTCCATGGGCATCTTCAACAGCCATTGCCGAGGTCCAACCGTGTGACGCCATACACACTCCGCAAATCCGTTCGGTAATATAGACGGCATCACGAGGGTCCCGGCCTTGGAGAATCTGTTCAATCCCCCGGAACATGGTCCCCTGAGCCCAGGCATTGGTAACGATACCCTTTTCAATTTCCACTTCAACCCGTAAGTGGCCCTCAACCCGTGTGACAGGGTCAATAACGACACGCTTAGCCATCTACTTCACCTCCTTGGGGTTCACGAACAAGGGAGCGAATCCCTCATAATACTCAGGCTGACTGCAGCCCGCACAGGGTGAGCCGGCATAACCGCAGAAATTAGCCCCGTCATTCCACCAGGAATTGGCACAATTGGTGTAAGTCTCTTTTCCCTTGCACCCCTTGTGATAAAGGCACCAATCCAGAGTGTCCGGATTATTCCAATCCTCCAGATACTCTCCCTGTTCGTAATGCATGCGGCGATAACAACTATCATGTAAGGTATAGCGATAATAAGCTTCCGGCCGATTAAGCCCGTCGAGCTTAGGCAAAGCATTCTGACTCAGATAATATAAGAGTAGACCCACTAACCGATCAGGCTTAACCGGACAGCTGGGGAGGTTTACCACCTTAACTCCTTCGAGGACCTCCTGAGCGCCTACTGCTCCAGTGAGCCCAGCACGGGGAATCCCGCCATAACAAGCGCAGGAACCGACGGCGATCACCGCTTCAGCTTTGGCCGCAGCCATTTTGAATTGTTCGATAAAGGGTTTCCCCTCCACAAAGCAATACCGGGGGTCCGCTGTGGGAATCGAACCCTCCAGGACAAGTATGTAGTGACCTTGAGTTATACACTCTTCTAAGCTCTGAATGGCTTGCTCCCCTGAAGCCGCCATCAGTGTAGGATGGTAGCGTACCGATAGGAGATCGAGGATAATCTGCTCCGGCCCTGGGTCTGCTGAAGATAACAGGGATTCGCTGCACCCGGTGCACCCTTGCCCTTGCATCCAAATCACCGGCTTTTTGGACAAATTTGCTTCAGCTGCCTCCGCAATTTGAGGCGCTAAACTCAAATCAATCCCCAGGGCTGCGCATGTGAATGTGCACAGTTTCAAAAAGTCCCTTCTGGATATCCCTCTTCTTGCGAGGCGCTGATATCCATTTTCCATAAATTGATCCTCTCCTTTCACCTTCCTTATTTTTTTGCAGTTTTTTATTATGATAAAAGCATGAAGTCCTTATAAAACCCTCTAGTGAATGTTCGGACTTGTACTACCATCTATCTTCTGAGGTTATCTCTTAATTTGCTACGGTAAAACATCAATATTTTATATCATGTTAGATAATTCAGATAACCATAATCATGTTAATGTGAACACTTTATCAATTTCTATGATACATCCTTTTTATTACCAATTCTACAGTAAAGTGTTAATTTTTTAATTAGTATTCTTAATCATGCTATAAATATTTCGTATGATATCACTGAGTTTACTAATATAATAAGAAGGTTTCTAATACTGCTTTTAACCTTTATTCTGGCGTATAAATAACTCAACGGGGCCAACCCTTATTTATTTGATCTTTTAGCCGCCCCGCTGAATAGGTTGTTTCAAAAAATATTTTGAAGTGTAATCATCCCTTTATCGGCAATATGATTAATTAGCATGCGCAAGGCACACACCTCTCCTAAGCTTAAAACCATTTCATTTTCCTTGATATACTGCTCCAACCTTATCAAACTGAGATCAATCTCATCGATCTCCTGGTGATCAATCAATATGCTCCAAAGCTTTTTGGTTTCACTCCACTCCTGGCTGAATTTCCCGATTTCCTGATCGGCATTGCTCCAGCTCTTGGTTCGTATCTGCTCCTCCACATTGACCAATTTTTCCACCATGATATCCGTCGATTCACTGACATAGTGGTTCTGCCAATAGCCCCCAAGTACTAGCATTAGGATAAGTATGCCTGCTACAAGATACGTTCTCAGCATAGAACATCCTCCTTTTGCTGCAGCTTCATCTCTTTTTGGTATATCGTTCCTTGCCTTGTAGATATAAATTATCCGCTGAATCCAGGCAGGCAAAAAGCACCTCTTCTATGCCCTTCAATTTGTGCCTTTTGATCTGTTTATCCAGCCAAGCCCGATCTTTGCCCGACATGGCAAAGGCTTTTTCCTGCAAAATTCCATCCATTATAAACACAATCGGCAAGCCTTCATAGCTTGTTTTCAGCTGCAAATCTTCCGGAGTAACGGGACGTTTCGATGATTTGGGTAATACGCTGATCTGGCCATTGGTTTCAAGGATGGCAAATTCTACATCGGTAATATTGGGAATACTTCTCATTCTTAATTCTTCCACCAAATCTGTTAAGGGCAGACGATTGCGGACTAATTCATGCTCAACGATCCTTCCCCTTTCGATCAGGATAGAAGGAGTACCATTCAGGATATCCCGGGCTTTCTCGCTCTTCAACTCCAGATAAGACAGAGAGATGCTCATAAGAACCAAGACTATCATGGGGATAATTCCTGAGATAAGAGGAATTCCAACATCTTCACTGGGAATGGCTGCTAAATCAGATATCATAAGAATGACGACCAATTCAAAGGGTTGCAATTGGCCAATTTCACGTTTTCCCATAAGACGCAAGGCCGTAATAACAAAAAAGTAAAGAATCAAGGTTCTGATCGCAGTAATTAGCATAATTTCATTATGTAACTCCTTCCGATGGTTTCTTTGTCACATAGGAAAACCTATTATTAGTCCTCAAGGCGGAAAGACATATGCCTGAATAGTTTTCTCCATCCCCATAGTTTTATTCCCCTAAACATTCCTTTAAATTGATAGCGAAAATTCTCTCATCCTGTATTAATACACAAATTAAGGTCTTATGTTATAATATAGGAAACTTGCTTCAGATGGAGTTTCAACTCCTATCTGAAGCTTAGTTGACTTGTCCAGGGCTTAGCACCACTTACCTCCCGCTTAAAATGCAGGAGCCTTAGTGGCGGTTAGCAATGGATAAATTGTGTTCTATCATAGAGAAATCCAATTAAGAATGGAGGAGCAGTGGTGAAAAAACAAGCGGTTGTAATTTATGAAAAGGACAATGTGGCTACCTGTGTCGATCATATACCTGCCGGTACCACGATTTCTTTTTTCCGCGGAGGCCAAGAAGAAACACTAACGGTTCATCAAGACATTCCTTTAGGGCATAAGGTGGCTATCCGTCCAATTGCTAAAAGGGGCGATATTGTGAAATATGCGGAAAGCATTGGACTTGCTACCGTAGATATTCAACCCGGCCAGCATGTTCATGTCCATAATATGGAGTCACAACGGGGTCGCGGGGATTTAGATTCTTTAAAGGAGGATACAGTATGAACATTTTCGGATTTCGACGTCCCGATGGACTCTTTGGAATACGCAACCATCTTTTAATCCTTCCTACTTCAGTCTGTGCGACCACTGTTGCTTTTAATATAGCTGCTCAAATCCCTGGCGCCATAGCTATCCCCAACCAGCACGGATGTTGCCAGCTGGGTGCTGATTTCGAGCAAACCCTACGAACCTTGATCGGTATAGGCAAAAACCCTAATGTGGGCGCTGTGCTTGTTGTCGGCTTAGGTTGCGAAGGGATACCTATTCAGCATACCGCAGAGGAAATCGCCAAGTCCGGGAAACCGGTGCAAACCCTTATCATTCAGGAAAATAGCGGTACCTTAAAGACCACCTCCCTCGGTATCCAAATCGCCGGTCAGATGGCTCGCACCCTCTCGATGCTCAAGGGGGAAGAAGCACCCATCAGCGAGTTATCTCTGGGCATTGAATGCGGCGGTTCTGATTTCACTTCAGGTTTAGCCTCCAATCCCGCCGTTGGCACAGCCTCTGATCTTATGGTCAAGGCCGGGGGCACAGCTATGCTATCCGAGACTACAGAGTTCATCGGTGCTGAACATGTTCTGGCCAAACGGGCCAAATCTCCGGAAGTCGCCGAAAAACTCATCCGAATCGTAAAGGAGGCCGAGCTGCGTGCCAAACAGCTCCATGTGGATTTAAGGGATGGTCAGCCGACCCCCGGAAATATTGCCGGCGGGATCAGTTCTATCGAGGAAAAATCTTTAGGCTGTATTTATAAAGCCGGTCACTCCACCATTCAAGACGTTTTGGCCTATGGCGAATCTCCACAGGGAAAAGGCCTCTATGTTATGGATACTCCGGGGCAAGATGTGGAGTCTATGATCGGAATGCTTGCCGGAGGTGTACAGCTCATTGTATTCACTACAGGACGAGGTACCCCCACCGGCTCACCCATTGCTCCGGTTATTAAAGTGACCGCCAATTCTGATACTTACGTAACTATGGAAGACAATATCGACCTTGATCTCTCCTCCATCATTTCCGGGGAAGCGACCATTGAGGATAGCGGCCGCCGGATTTTCGAGGAAATGCTGGAAGTAGCCAGGGGTAAATTAACCAAATCAGAAAGCTTAGGCCATCGGGAATTCGGTATTTTCCGCATCGGCTCAACCTTTTAGAAATACTTATATCACATTAATTAATACGAGCCACGACAATAATTGTCGTGGCTCGTATAATTCCGATCTCAGCCCTATCTACACGCGGTTTTAATCCGGGATTTAGCAAGATACATAGCTTGATCAGCCTTAGCAATAAGCCGATTCAGACTATCTCCATCGGCTGGATAAAAACTGATCCCTATACTCAGGCTGATTTCCACTTTTTCTCCGGTTAGATTGATGAAACGATCCGGATGATTGCTGATTCGAGAAGCAATGATCTCGTAATTATGAGCGGCCAGGAGATGAGGTAAGAGGATGAGAAATTCGTCGCCGCCGTAGCGGGCAACGGTATCATCCTTTCGGATAACTTGAGTTAAAATATTGGCAACTTGAACCAATGCTTTATCCCCGGCTTCATGACCATAGGTATCATTGATCTCTTTGAACTTATCGACATCGATAAACATAACACCTAAAATGCCGCCACTTCTTTTTGCGCTTTCCAAATATTTTTCGGCCAATTTGTAAAAAAATGTCCGGTTATGAATGCCTGTTAAGCTATCATAATAAGCCATATTCTCAATATACTTCTTTTTCTCTTTAAGCTCTTTATTGACTTTACTTAGTTCAGCTACATAATTCCTTAAGCGGGCAATCTGAATAAATTGACTGGTTACATCGATAAACTCCAAGAGCAGAAGCTTAGAGCTCCCCTCCTCAAAGCGGCTTATCTTGATATTGAAATCGTAGTCTGAATGGAGCAAATGCTTATGCAGTCCGGCGGACAGAAACATTTTACTGCCATTGTTTAAGCAATTCAGAAGGACTTTTTCGATATAGGTATTATAAAATTTGGGCAGTACCTCATAAAGGGGCTGTTCCTGGACCTCTTTGCTCCTAAATGGTATAAAGCCCAAAAGGTATTGATTGGCATAAATAATTTTAAACTCTTCGTCAAGGATTAAAATACCGATATCCAGATTATTGAAGACACTCATCCATTTATTCATTCAATTCAACTTCAATCTTTTCAATTTTACTCATGAGCTCCTGCAAAGAAGTCAAGGTTAAATTTATCATAATAGCACCATCGATCTCCGTTTCATCAATAATAAAGGTAATATACAATAAAATCATATTCCTTGCGTAGTGTTCATTGTTTTTAATATCTTGGGCAAAATCCTTCTTATTAAAGACCTTTACTTCAGGCAAGGAGTAATCTAAATTGATTTCCAGATAGTTGCTTACCCCTCCCACAATGCAATTCAGCACAATATTACCGATTTCCCTGATAATATCAAAATCAACGTCTGAAAAGCTTAAATCACCAATTTCCTCAGTGGCAACTTCATTCATGCAAAGGTTAATAAACTGTCTCATCTTCTCCGCGGGAAAAATGAGGTTGGCCTTGCCTGTTAATTTATTCTCAAAGCAGATTGAAGAGACCATCAAAGTGCCATCAACATCCATGGGCAAAAAAGCATCCACATCGGCGCTGTTGTCCTTAATATCGATGATCTCAATACTGGGAACATTTAATATCAAGGTCCGATTAATCATTTCCGATAGCAAACTTGCGGCCTGCCCCACGCTAATGTTGAATAACTCATTCAAAATATCAAATTTTAACGATTTATCCTCGCCCATCATAATCATTCCTTATTAACTCGCATATTACCTTTGCCTTTTCTTCATTAAAAGGCTTATTAATAAATTGCAATATATCATATTGATTTATTTCTTCCCGGACATTTTTTTGAATATCCGCAGAGACAACAACGATCTTAGCGTCATGATCATAGTGTTTGATAAGATTAAGGAGCTCTCTCCCATGGAGCTTAGGCATTAATAAGTCCAAAAACACATAATCGGGCTGAAGAGCTTTATACCGTTCAAGCCCTTCCAGGCCGTCATTGGCAAAGGTGATCTCCGCATCCTTCAAAAACAGTTTAATATACTGGGCATTGACCTTTTGGGAAAAGACCGAATCATCAACAATTAAAATTTTCACAATCCATCCCTTACCTCTCAAATCGTGTTAACCCTTACTTCTTCGAATCAATAATATATAATAATACTTCTAAGCATGATTAAATTCTAAACGGAACACCCGGAAAAAGCAACAACATTCTGGATGGGTTTACATGAATAGCCAGCCAGGCAAGAGCGTGAATTCTCTTGAACCTGGCTGGCTATAGTTTTGGCTACTATGAAAAAGCCCGTTAGCGGCGTTCCATAGTATTAAGTCGCTTTACCCTCTCTTCAATGGGAGGATGGGTGCTGAATAAATTCGCCACTCTGCGGGCTTTCAAAGGATTGACGATGAACATATGACTTGCGGAGGGGTTAACATCCATCGGGATGACAGCCGAACTTCTCTCCAATTTCTGAAGAGCGTTGGCCAGCCCATAGGAGTTCCCAGCAATCTCCGCTCCCGTGGAATCGGCCAAGAATTCCCGGGACCGGGATATTCCCATCTGGACCAGCATCGCTGCAATAGGCCCTAAGATAATCAAGGGAAGGGCAGCCAGTCCGGATGCTCCATCCTCATCATCTCCGTTTAAACCTCCGAACATCAATGCCCACTGAGCCCAATTGGCTAACATTGTAATGACACCGGCCATGACTGCTGCCAGAGTACTGATAAGAATATCCCGATTCTTAATGTGAGCCATTTCATGGGCTAATACCCCTTCCAGCTCTTCACGATTAAGCATCTGCATCAATCCTTGAGTCACCGCAATAGCAGCGTGATTAGGATTGCGACCGGTAGCAAAAGCATTGGGCTGAGGGGATGGGGTCATATAAAGCCTGGGCATAGGCAAGTTGGCCTGATCGGCAAGCTTCTCCACCATCGCATAAAGCTCGGGGCTTTGCTCACGGCTGATAGGCTGGGATTTAGTCATAGCCAGAGCCATTTTATCACTAAACCAATAGCTTCCAAAATTCATGACTATCGCAAAGATAAAGGCTATTTGCATGCCGCCAGTGCCACCTATAGCACGTCCGGCCAAAATCACAAGAACAGTTAATAAACTCATCAGAAAAACAGTCTTTAACTGGTTTCCGAATCCATTCATAGTACGACAACTCCTTTCAGATCCACAACTACCCAATAGGATTGGCTGCTTATTTTGCACTATCTTCCTGAATACCCCCAGGTATTTCTGAGGCATTCACAGCCGATCTCCGATTGGTTCTAACTCTGGTGATTCTAAATCCAACCACTTCCATGACAGTAAAGGTATAGTCCATGAAATCAATCAGATCTCCTTTTACCGGTTTACGGCCCAGCCGATTGAAGACAAAACCACCTATCGTGGAAACGGTCTCATCTTCGAATTCGACACCTAATAACTCGGTTAGATCATCAAGAAGGACCCGGCCATTGATGAGGTATTCGCCCTCTCCACTCTTCATGATCTCTGCTTGATCCGCACTTTCAAATTCATCATAGATTTCCCCAACGAGTTCCTCAATGAGATCCTCGATGGTCACCATACCGGCTGTCCCCCCAAACTCATCCACTACAACGGCCAGATGGGTTCTTTGGACACGCATTTTTTGCACTAAATGGGAAATGGGCATCCCTTCGGGGACGATGAGGATATCCCGCTTCAATTCACCAATATTTTTTACCGATGATTCAGCAAGGGACAAAAGATCCCGCATATGAACCAGTCCGATCACATTATCCTTATCATCGTCGCAGAGAGGGTAGCGGGTGTGTCCGGCTGTCTTTACTGTTTCAAGGACCTCTTCCATGGAATCCTGAATGTAGAGGCACACCATATCTTGCCGGGGAACCATGACCTCGCTGACCACACGATCGGAAAATTCAAAGACGTTATCCAGGAGCTTTCCTTCCATCTTATCCAAGATACCATGACGTTGGCTGGCATCCACAAGCATCCGCAGTTCTTCCTCGGTATGTGCAAGGTCCGCCTCATTAGCCGGAGATATCCCCCAACGTCTTAGAATCATGTTGGCAATCCCATTTAGGGCACGAATAACCGGATAAAAGACCTTATAGAAAGTCTTTAAGGGGCCGGCAGTCCACAAGGCTGTATCTTCCGCCCTTTGAATGGCAATGGATTTAGGAACTAATTCCCCCAGGACGATATGCAGAAAAGTGATAAAGAGAAAAGCAATGACCACGGATACTGTGTGAGTCAGAACTCCATCCCATGTTACGAAGTTTTTAAAAAGTGGTGCAAGCAAGGTAGCGATAGCCGGCTCCCCTAACCACCCCAGCCCCAATGAGGCTAAAGTAATTCCCAGTTGGCTGGCAGAAAGATAGGCATCCAGCTGAGAGGTTACATCAAGGGCCACGGTCGCTTTCCTGGATCCTGTCTCCGAAAGCTCGGCAAGACGGGTCTTCCTCACCTTAACCAAAGAAAATTCAGCCGCCACAAAAAATGCATTGAGGGCAACAAGGAACAATGCAGCAATCACTTTTGCAATGCTCCAAAATATACTGTCGATTTGGATTCTCCTCCTTTTATTCTATACTTGTCTAATCAGTATAGACATAAGTTGACCCATACCATACCATCACGATCCAGTGTTTCAGTTTTTGGACGGGATCCTCTGTTGTTCCTCTATTAATTTCCCACATCTGGGGCAATGGTACACTATCCAAATCGATTTTTTCGGGTAAAACAGCCAAGGCGCCGAAGATCACAGCTCTTGGCGCCTGATTAATACTTGAATTATATTTTAATATCCAGAGTCCGGTTTGGGGTTGTTCAAAAGCCACGTAAGGGCAAAGAGCTAAGGCCAAGCCTAAAAAAAGACAAAGGAAAACGGCAACATATTGCTTTGTCTTTCCCTGTTCTATTCTTGCAAAGACATTATCATATGGAACTGCATGGGCAGGTAAAGGGTCGTCGTCCACGATGTTCTCTCCTCTAATCCATTTACTAGTCGATTATTACTTAATATATACTATAGAGCATAGTTTAATATGCCGTCAAGTGACAACTTTCCCCACGAAGAGGCATTGTTTCTAAATAGCTTATCCAAAAACAAGGATAGCTAAACTTTCTTACGATTCTCTGAGCGGAGAAAAAAACTTAACACTTCGGGATCCTCTTCCTCTCCGATGACCTGATTAAGAAGAAATGCCAGACCTTTTGCAGATTTCAGAACATCTTCTTTGGCCGCCACCGGCTCCTGATCCACCTTAGGTATGGGTATGGAAGGAGCCCTCTCTGCCAATCTTTCTACACTCTGCAGCTTCGGCCGGCTAAGAAGTTCCAACACCACTTCATCTTCCTCTTCTCCAATCAGTTGAAAAAGATGCTCTAAAGGATGGTTCTCCGTCATGGAATCCTTGGCAGGAGGGACAACACACAAGCCCTCAAGACTCCACTGACCCGGGTTGGTGCCTTCGGCACGATAAGCATGGAGGGCTTTTTTCAGTATATCCTCCCATTGATCCGGAGGAAAGGTATGGAGAAAAGCCCATATAGATTCATCCTCTTCACTAAAATTCAGAGTGAAGGAAAGGTTCTTGGTCATGGGTTGGCATTGGCTTTCTTGGTAACATTATTGACCAAATTGGCAGCCATGATCCTAAAGCCGGTGGCATTGCCGAACTGAGGATTATCAATCAATACTTTATTTTCAAATTGGAGATGGTCAAATACCATGTCTCCTACTTTCCCTGCCACAAGAACCGTATGGATTTTCCCAAGCATTGGCTTCAGAGACTTTTTGACCTCACGGGAAATATCTGCTCCCAATTGCTGGAGCATTTCCTGCATCACGGGATTGAGATTAATAGCACCAGTGTTCCAAGGATACATCCCTTCATTGACACGGAATACTTTGTCCAATTCCTTATCGTCGGTTTCGATGGGGTTTGCATGGTTAAGGGTCATTTCCTTCAACCTCTCAGCTACACCGGTATAAGCCCACTTCAGCCCTTTTTCGATGCTGAAAGAATTAGGGGGATCAAGCATGACACCATCATAAAAGGTCGCAACATCCGTGGTTCTGAAACCTGGGTCGATCACTACCACATAACCATTGAAAAGCTTAGGGCTGATGGGGATTCCATATTCATTGAGGGTCTCTTTAATAAATACTCCATAACTTTGCGGAAGGACCCGGGAACGGATGATGGTCAGCTGACGGGTCTGACCTTTAAAGGGTCCCGAACGAAAGGCTACCGACCAAGATCCCTTAAGCTCAGCCTCGTACTTGTCCTTCAGGGCTGCATAGTATTTGACAGGGACTCCTGTTCCTAAATAAATATTAGCCTTAGATTCTTTTTGAGCAATAGCCAAAGCTACAACAAGCAAAGCAGTGGCTTCTTCATCGGTTGATTTATCCTCGTCCCAGCAATAGTGTGCTTCATTGGGATTCAAGCTTTCAGCAAGGCTTCCCATAAAATAATGGCGGGAAACTCCCGTGGAGTGATTGGTAACGATGACATCCAAAGAACTGATCTGCATTTCTTCATCGGTTCCCCGGCTTACATTGCCACTACCCAAGGTCGAAAAAATACGTTCATTTCCTTTGCATATGACTGCTGGGAATAATACTTTAGTATCTCCCGCATCCAGCTTAATGGCTCCAAATCCCGGATCCCCTCCGGCTACGAGAATATCGTTTTCAAACACAGGTGTTCCTCCTCGTCAATTCGTGGAATCTCCATGTAAAACCCTATTATTCTCCATTGTATACCACATTTTGCTTAGCGTCTATCCTTATCGAACGGACCCGGGATCATCAACCACAGCTTTAACAAGTATCTCTACATCCAGATCGGGAAAGATTTTCTCCCAATTATCCTTGTGTTGATTCCAGTAGTCTGGATATTTCCTTTGAGTCGCTAATCCAAACCCAAGAATATCAGAATTAAGCTCCTTTTGGGCCTTTTCTAGGACAACTTGAACTTCCCCTATCACAGCTTGGCTTAGAATCGCCTCTAATTCCTTGAAATTCTCCTTAGTTACGGCTTCATTATTATCGGTTCGCTCCCCTAGGTTGCAGGTAACATTAATATCGATAACAAATCTTAACTTTTCACCTTCCAGAACCGGTTTTACTCGACTCTTTGCTCGTATAATCTCGAAGGATAACCGCCCCTCAAGGCCAGAAGAACCTTCAGCCCGATTTGTCTTTTTAACCCCTTCCATAGTATGGGCTGTAATGATCCCTCCTTTGATATCGTTATGAACCCAGAGATATCCTCGTGCCTCCTCTGCATCCAGCCAGGCTATCAGCTTGTCTTCCTTAAATGCTCCTCCTCCTATCATATGGAAGGTTGGTTCTCCCTTTTCTTCATAGAACTTTATTTTCCCTAAGGTAGGCTCGATTCCTTCTGTGTAAATCATGTTGGTAAAGTCCAGAATGTTCTTCGGTATACCTTTGGACGTGGATTTATAATCCTCAACCAGGAGTTTTAAGTGCATTGCAGAAACCAGGGACTCTTTGGAAGGAGCTCTGATTATCTCCTCCGCCTTCCCTTCTGTCAACATAATCCAAGTAAACAAACGGATTTCAGGGTCACGTTCTAAAAAATCCAGAGCAGGTAGAAGCCCGGCTCTGGCCAAATCCTCCCCAATCACGATCACTTGATTATGAGGGTAAAAAAGCCGATCCCCTGATTTAGTCATCAAATCTCGTGCCACCTCAAATAAAGTCTCACCTTCGCTGGTTAGAATCCTAGTGGATGTTTTGCTCTGTTGACCTTTGGTTGTATAGGCCTGGGGATTAATGACCTCAACTGTCAGTCGTAACTTCCCTTGCTCGCTAAGGTCCAATCCCATGGCACTGACGACCCCGATCTCATTCAGTTCTTGATGGCTCCAGCACCCCGGCAATAAAAGTAAAAGGAATAGGGCTATGAGGATTACCCATCTCTTCATATATCGAATGATCATCTTTGTTTAACTTCCTTTTACTTTTTTTAAGCTATTTTTCATAGCCTTTTTACTTTGACGCCGGTAAGGACTGAGTAAGGACGGGCGGGATAGCATGGACCAAAGAGGGGAGCGGATCATGCCATCTTTCAAATCACCGATATTGGTTGGGACAATAGGAGAAAGATAAGGAATGCCAAAAGAACGTACGGACAGCAAATGAATAACAATGGCTAACAGGGCCATCAGCCAGCCAAACATTCCCAAAAAAGATGTGGCCACGAGAAAATATAACCGCAGCAGGGACACTGGTCCAGTCATAGGCGGAACAAGAAACCCTGAAATAACTGTGAGGGCAACCAGAATCACCATAACTTGGCTGAATAAGCCCGCCTGTACCGCTGCCTCCCCGACGACCAAGGCTCCTACGATACTTACTGCCTGACCCACCGTATGGGGCATACGTATGCCTGCCTCCCGAAGAATCTCGTAGACCATACCCATACCCAAAGCTTCGATGATCACCGGAAATGGTATTCCTTCGCGACCGGCACTCATACTTATTAATAGGCTGGTAGGAACCATCTCCTGATGATAGGTCTGGATAGCTACATAGAAAGCAGGAAGTGTGGTGGAGAAGTAAAAAGCCAGGTAGCGGATGAGCCGAACCAGGGAAGCATAATAGGGCCGGGAATAATAATCTTCAGGATTTTGAAAGGCCTCCACAAAAAGGTAGGGCACCGTGATGACAAAAGGGGTTCCATCCACCAGGATTCCTACCCTGCCTTCTAGCAGTTTTGCTGTCAATTTATCGGGTTTTTCTGTAGTTCCCACAGTAGGAAAAATTGATTGAGGAGCATCTTCAATCAGTTGTTCAATATAACCGCTCTCCAGAATTCCGTCAATATCAATGGATTGAAGGCGCCTCTTCACTTCATCCACAATCTTTGGGTTAGCTATACCTTCGATGTAGGCCACATAGATGGTGGTATTGGTTCTTTGTCCAAGGCTCATGGCTTCCAAACGTAAATGCTGGTCCTTTATTTTACGTCGGAGTAAAGAAGCATTCACCTCAATTCTTTCCACAAATCCTTCCCGGGGCCCCCGGATGGTGGACTCAGTTTCCGATTGCTGAACATTACGGGTCTCAGCACCGAAGGTCTCAAGAAGCAAAACCTCCCCCGCTCCCTCTAAAAAAAGAGCCGTTCGACTGGATAATATCCCCCGCACCACTTCATCAAGGGTCTTCACAGTATTAATTAAGCTATTACTTAGGACATCTCTGTGTAAAATCTTGAGAGAGAGGATTGGCTCAGAACCCTCTGCTTGCTCCGAATTCTTCTCAGCGCTTCGAAAATCTAGGAGAGGCCTGATCACAAAAGCACTCATGTATTGCCGATCCACTAATCCATCAAGATACACCAAAAAACCTTTGCTCGTTTTGTCAAACCACAATTCACGAAATGAAAGATCCGCAGAGTTTTTGAAGATATCTTCTAAACGACTTCGATTCTCTTCAAGGTTGGGGGATATGTCTGATGAATTCTTATCGCTCATTTGAGGACCTCTTTTTAAATACCTTAAATTTTTGTTTTAAGCTATAAATTATATAAAGGAGAGAGACTCCACATATTTCGACGGTTAAACCATAGACTCCAAAGATATTTTTAAAAAACACAGTTTTATCAATACTGGTAGGATTAATAAAGATAGCAAAGACAAATATAACCACCGCAATGCCGATCCCCAAAAACATACGGGATTTGCTTGAAAAAATATGCTTTAAACCTTCCACAGCGGCATAGTGAAACAAAGCTAAAGTTAAAAAGGCTCCCGCTGTCCACGATACTATTTGAAAAGCTTCCGTCCTTTGGATGAAGTTTCCTACATCGACTTTGCGTGCAAGATTGTAGATAGAATACAATTGCCTGGAACTGACTTCTACGCCAATAACCATAATGACAAAGAACATGGACGTGGTGATCGCCAGAATACCCAGTCCGACTCCCATGAGCTTTACCTTATACATGGCTTTAGGATTATTATGATAAGCCATTAAAACACCCATAATAATGCAGATTCCGAACCAAGCAGAAGGAAGCATGGACCCCCTTAGAATCTCACCTATTCCGTGCCGGAAAACCGGTCTCAAATTATCAAACTCCAGATTCCCTATATTAAACAGCGTCACAAAAAGAAAGGAGCCAAGGACAAAAGGGGCAATAATCTCAGAGAGCCTCATAATCACCTCAATCCCGGAACAGCAGGCATATGTACTCACCAGTAAAAGCAAAAAAGCAAAGACGTATTTCGGAGTTTCCGGCATCACCACCGAACCAAAGAAGTCGATAAGAGCTTGGGTAAGAGTGATGGCTACACTAATAAAGTAAATGCTAAAAATTCCAACGCTTATCTTTCCTAAGGTTTTGCCGAGGATTTTCTCACTGTACTGGAAAATCGTCTGATTGATATAATTCCTCCCCATTTTATATAAGAAAAAACCCAGCATTGCTTCTATAACCATAGCCACTAGGATGGCCTGCCAAAAATCCTGCCTCAACTCTCTTATTAGTAGATTGGGCATGCCTAAAGATAGTGAGACAATAATGAAATATGTACAAAAGGATTGGCGGCTTGAGATTTTTACATTCATGGATTTCACACTTTCACCATTATAGATAGCTTAGTATTAGGATGAACACTCAGCCTGATACTATGCATCTTCCGAAGGGATTAATCTCTTTCCTTTGCCGTGTCGGGGGCAGACCCCTATGCAGCTTTGCGCACACCGCACCATAAAAAAACCGGCCTGTGAGCCGGTTGAAAAAACTATGGATGAGTCGCCATCCCTTGCTTGGCCAGTAAAAAATCCACAAACTGACGAGCGGTTCTCCCGGAACGGGCGTTATGATTCATAACCCAGCGCAGAGCCTGCTGCCGCAGATCCTCTCTTGGAATTGCCAGCCCTTCCTGAGCCGCTAATTTCTCGACAATCTTCAGATATCCTTCCTGGTCCGGTGTGGGGAAGGTGACCGTAATGCCGAAGCGGTCGGATAAAGACAGCTTTTCCTCCATATTATCCCGTCGGTGGACTTCATCAACTTGGCGTTCGCCAAAGGTTTCTCTTATCAAATGACGCCGATTGGAGGTGGCATAAATCAGCACATTTTGAGGCTTTCCTTCCAAGCCCCCCTCCAATAAGGTCTTCAAATTCTTATAATCGCCTTCCGTATCTTCAAAGGAAAGGTCATCAATAAACAAGATGAACTTTAGAGGCTGCTTAGCCAGGAGCCGAATAATCTTAGGGTAGTCCTGTAGATCTGTTTTCGATAATTCAACGAGACGTAGTCCTTGATCACAATATTCCTGCAATAGAGCCTTAACCAAGGAAGATTTACCCGTCCCACGGTTGCCGTAAAGAATCACATTATTGGCCGGAAGATCTTTCAGGAAAAATTCAGTGTTTTGAAGGATGATTCCCTGCTCCCGTTCTTGATTAATCAATTTGTTTATGCGCATGGGATCGGGGCGTACCCCTTCAAGCCTTTCTGTCTCGCCCCTCCATTTGAGAGCTATACACTGACCAAACAATCCTGTACCCATAGTTTGATAATAAGAAAGGAGAGCCTCCACCATTTCTTCTGCCGTCCCTTGAAGCAGACTTTGCTTCAGCCTTCTTTGCCAAGACCGGAGATAACCCTCAGCATAACTTTCTTCTTGCCCATAGGTTTCCGTAGGATAAGCATCCCCCATCTTCATCTCCTGAAGACTTATCCATATGGGCCAGGTTTTAGGGTGCAAAGGAGCTTCTTGCCAGAGAGCCAGGTTTTCCATCTCCTGCTCTTCGCACCGCGCATTAACCGCATCCTTGATCTCTTCAGCCGTCAGTTCAGCGATCTCTCGTAAATACAGCAGCTCCCGCCCTGCCAGTTGGCGAAGCCCGGTCGATACCCTATTCTTCCCCCCCTGGGCTGCTTGCCTGGTGAGCTCATTGTCATCCTGGAGAATACGTTCCCAAAGATAATCCGGCCAATGAACCTGGGTAGCTAAGGAGCAGAAATGATGGTAGTCTTTATAGATTTCCATAAGATCAAATTCTTTGCTCCCAATTTTCTGAAGCAGACTCTGGCAAGAAGCCGCCACTGGGTCTCCTATTAAGCCACGGAACACAACCATTCCATCAAAAAGAAGGGATAATCGAGTTATTTTTGTCCTATTCACGCAATGCACATCCTTATGTGTTCTAGTACAACTCCTAGACACTATCATAAATCCTTCAATTCCTTAAGTAAAGGGTTGATCTTACCGGAATCTCTCTTTTAATACAAGCCAACTACTTGACAAACTCTCCTTCTTTGGTATTCTATAATTAATTAAAAATTAAACCATTCTTTGGTGCCCCCACGGGGGGGAGAATAGGGAAACCGGTGTGATTCCGGTGCGGACCCACCACTGTGTAGGATGAGCTTAAACCATAACCACCGGCAACGCCGGGAAGGGGTAAAAAGCGTTTGAATCCAAGCCAGGAGACCTGCCAGGAATGTATAAAGCCTTTCCATGGGTGAATTTGGAAAGCAGCGGCGATGAAGGCAAAGTCCCGACCACTTATTAAGTGGCGGGACTTTATTTTTTTTACAAAGGAGAGGAATAAAGATGAGTAAAACCGAATTAGAACAGGACAAGCTATGGGATGATTTCTTTAAACAGGAGAACCTGGGTGCTGCTTCCCTTGAGGAATGTGAAGCCGCATTGAACCATCTTATCCAGGGAATACGCGGTCTTGACGAACAGGCTATGGAAGCGGTACAAGCACGCTTGGATTCCTTGACAAAACCTCAGGGCAGTTTAGGGGTCCTGGAGACAATTGCCAAGCAATTGGGGGGGATTCAAGGGCAACCTTGGCCGGAAGTAGAAAAAAAGGCCATCCTCGTCATGGCCGGAGATCATGGTGTGGTGGCCGAAGGTGTCAGTGCCTTCCCTCAAGAAGTAACCCCGCAGATGTTCTATAACTTTTTAAGTGGCGGTGCAGGGATTAATGTCCTGGCTCGCCATGCCAACGCTGATGTGATCTGCACCGATGTGGGAATGGCTTTTCCTCTGGACCCGCCTGAGCTCATGGTTCACCGCATCATGAACGGAACTCATAACATGGCTCTGGGACCCGCCATGAGCCGCAAAGAAGCTCTCCTCTCCCTGCTGACCGGAGCTAAAATCGCCCGCCAGGCTATTGATTCCGGAGTAAATGTCCTGGCTACTGGGGAAGTAGGGATTGGCAATACGACTCCCAGTGCAGCCATTATTTCTCTCATTACGGGCTTGCCCCCCCAAGAGGTTACCGGACGGGGAACAGGTCTGGATGATGCGGGACTCATCCGCAAACAAGAGGTTATCGCCCGTTCTATCGAAATCAATCAGCCGGATCCCCAGGATGGGATGGATGTTCTCAGCAAAATAGGCGGTTTAGAGATCGGTGCCCTAGCTGGAGCAATTCTTCAAGCAGCCTTTTCCCGTGTCCCCATCCTTTTAGATGGAGTAATCTCCACGGCAGCCGCACTCATTGCTACACGTCTCTGCCCCACGGCCCGCTTCTTCCTGATTCCTTCTCATTCTTCCGTGGAAATTGGCCATATTACCGCCTTGAAAGAACTGGATCTGAAACCCATCATGCACCTGGATTTCAGACTGGGAGAAGGAACAGGGGCCGCTATCGGCTTCCATCTCCTGGATGCCTCCATCCGCATTCTCAATGAGATGGCTACTTTTGAATCCGCAGGGGTCAGCAGTAAAAACTAAGCATCATTGGAGGTAACTATGTCGGATTTTGTTCTCATAACCGGCGGGGCCCGCAGCGGTAAAAGCCGCTTTGCCGAGCTCCTGGCAGCCCATCCCGGTCTGCCCGTAATCTACATTGCCACAGCACAAGTCTACGATGAGGAAATGGCTTTGCGTGTCAAAAAACATCAAGACCAGCGTCCTTCCCATTGGGACTTAGTGGAAGAGCCCCTTGCCCTCTCATCGGTGTTGGAACGACATGCCCAGGACAAGGCGGTACTCTTGGTGGACTGTGTGACCCTGTGGCTGACCAATCTTCTTCTTGCCAACTATCCGGCAGAGGATGATTTGCCTGAGCAGGAGTATACCCGAGCCCTCCATAGGATAGAGCAGGAGATTCTGGAACAGGTCCGCACCATCGCTCATATAGCCCAGGATATTACCCCTCAGGTGATTATGGTCACCAATGAGGTGGGAGACGGTATCGTTCCCGATAATCCTCTTTCCAGAGTGTATCGGGATCTGGCCGGCAGGGCCAACCAGATCCTCGGTCAAGGTGCCCAACAGGTCTATTCGGTCGTTGCCGGTTATCCGACGGAGATCAAAGCCACCGGCCAGGCTTTATTGGATTCCTTGCGGCGCGAGGATTCCTAGCATGCGCAAATTATGGATCGCCCTGACCTTTCTCACACGAATACCTCTTCCACAGCCGGAAAATGTGACCACGGAGGAGTTCACTCAAAGCCAGCATTATTATCCCTTAGTGGGCTTAATTCTGGGGGGAACACTCTGGCTGGCCCTCATCCTGCTCCTTCCCCACTACCCACCTCTGGTTACGGCCGCTTTACTCCTTACCCTGGAACTCATTCTCACCGGGGGAATCCATCTTGATGGATTTATGGACAGCATGGATGGATTGCTTTCAGCACGGACACCTGAACGCATGCTGGAGATTATGAAGGACAGCCATGTGGGAGCCTTCGGCGCCGTAAGTGCCATGGTTTACCTGCTGCTCAAATTCACTCTCCTGGCCGGACTCCTTGCCCTCCCCTCACCTTTTGTTCCTTACCTCATTCTTTTCATGCCCATCCTATCCCGCTGGATTTTTCAGATTGGGGTTCATTTCTTCCCTTACGCCCGGGCCCAGGGCTTCGGTCAGGGATTTCATGAAGCCTCCCTTAAAACCCGGTGGTTATTCTTAGGTGAAGGCTTGCTGCTCCTTTTCCTCACCTATTGGGTTCTGCACTGGCCGGGGATTTCCGGCTTTATTCTAGCCACCCTATTCATCCTCTTTTTCACTCGCAAGGTGTCCCGTCTTCTGGGAGGGTTAACCGGGGATCTTTATGGCGCCAGCATTGAACTCTCCGAACTGCTCTTTCTTTTGGGGGCATTCCCTCTGATTTCTTAGAACTTGTCCGAAATTCGTAATCCGTTCCGAATTAACAAAAGAGGCCGTTGCTCAACGAACTGTAAAGTTCTGGGCAACGGTCTCTTAGTTTTAGTACAGGTAGTAAAGCTTTTTCAAGCCTATTTATTCAGCCCCCTGGCTAAACGCTTCATTCCTTCTTCAATAATCTCCGGTGTCGAGCAGGAGTAATTGAGGCGCATTTCATTGGACACCCGGCCATCGGCGTAGAAGAGAGCTCCGGGAACATAAAGAACATTTTGGCGAATCATATCTTCCACATAGTCAAAGCTATTGTTCACGCCAATCAGCTTGGCCCAAAGGAATAAACCACCTGAGGGGACGATCATCTCTACTCTATCTCCCAGATAAGTATGGATGGACTCCACCATAGCCTGACGGCGATCATTATAAACTTTCCGCAATTTGAGGATATGATCCGGCAAAAGATCCTTTTTCAGATATTCATAGATCGCTCTCTGAGTTAAGTTATTACTATGAAGATCCACGCCTTCTTTGGTTTGTTCCAGATGCATAATAATATCTTCATCGGCAAGAACATAACCTATCCGCAACCCCGGTGCCAAAACCTTGGAAAAGGTCCCAAGATAGATGACATTTTCCCCCAATTCCGCCAGATGAGGGATTGCCTCTCCTTCATAACGCAATTCTCCGTAAGGATTATCCTCGATAAGAAGCAGATCATATTTTTGGGACACTTTGAGAAGCTCTTTTCTTCTCTCCAGCCCCATAACTCTTCCTGAGGGATTTTGATAATTCGGTATTAAGTAAAGAAATTTGGGCGTGGTGAAAGCTAAAGCTTTCTCCAGTTCACTGGGAATGATTCCTTCCTCATCACAGGGGATCATCTGAAAATTAGCCCGAAATCCCTCGAAAGCTTGAATAGCACCCAAATAAGTAGGCGTCTCCAAGAAAACCGTATCTCCCGGATCCAAAAAAGTTTGGGCTAATAGGCTCAATCCCTGCTGACTTCCGGTGGTGATAATCACCTCGCTGGTCCGGGCAGGTCTTTGGTTGCGTTTGTGCTGAGAGGCAACCCATGATCTCAACTCCGGATATCCTGCGGTCTGGGCATACTGTAAGGCGGAATTGCCCTGTTCCTCAAAAACCTTTTGGAAGGCTGCCTGTAAATCCTGAGTAGGAAAAAGGTCAAGGGCAGGTAACCCTCCGGCAAAAGATATCATCTCGGGGTTTTGGGCTGCTCTGAGCATTTCCCCGATAAATCCTTCTCCTACATTTTTCATCCACTTGGCGTACTTCATTAGCTTCTCCTTTCCATCCTCAAATCTATAGTAATAATACCCAAAGATATTATTCCTTCATTACTCAAGAAAACCCCAGCGTTCCATAGGCCAATAACGCACTAAGACTTTTCCTCCGATATTTTTCTCGGGAACGAAGCCCCAGACATGGCTATCCTTACTGTTGTTGCGATTATCCCCGAAAACAAGGTAGGATTGCTCCGGAATTTGGATAGGCCCATAGTCATATTCAGGAGCCTCTTTCAAATAAGGTTCTTCCAGGGGTTCTCCATTAATCCATACTTTACCCTCCCGGACTTCCAAGGTCTCCCCGGGTAAACCGATGACACGTTTAACCAAATCATCGTGCTCTCCCGAGCCTTCTGGTGCAGTAAACATAATGATATCTCCACGCTGGAGGGGTTTACTTTTGTAAAATACCTTATCGAAGATTAAGCGATCTTGAAGTTGGATAGTGGGGAGCATGGAACCGGTAGGGACAATGCGGGTGTCGATGATATAGGTTCTAATTCCAAAGGATAAAACCCAGGCGACTACGATCAAAATCCCCCATTCAAAAATTGTGCGTAAATATTTTTTCATTCAAGTCACACCCTCTGCAATAGTTGTCCACTGTGTGGATATACGAAGCTTGCTTACTTGTTTCAGAATACCACGAAATCCCTACTAAATAAAAGACCCCTCCGCTTGGAGGGTCAGTCCGCTATGATATTCCCTTTCCCTAAATTTTTACCTCTATAAAGCCTTTGATCAGCTAAACGATACAGATCATCATAGCTACGGCCTTCCGTCGGAAACTCGGCAACTCCGATACTGACTCCTAAATTATATATTTCAAGACACATGCTTTTTCTCATCCGTTCAATAACTGCCAGAGATTCGTCATTCATGGAAACCTCTGTCAGCACCACGGTAAATTCATCGCCACCCGTTCGGGCGACAATATCCTGCTCCCGTACTGCGGCTCGTAAGTTTTGAGCGATTTCTTTCAGGGCCCGGTCCCCCATAGGGTGCCCCATTGTATCATTGAGTTGTTTGAACAGATCCAAATCGAGAACCAATAATAAGAAATGTGAATTTCTCCTTAGGGTACTGGCTATTTCTTCACGAACACGCTGCTCGAAACCCTGACGATTAAGGATTCCTGTCAAGCGGTCCGTATTGGCCAAACGAGCAAGCTCCTCACGCTGGCGAATCGTCTCTAAAGCAACCCCAACTACGCGAATAAAGGCAGCCAGTATCTCTTGTTTTTGGTCGTTGAGGTGCTTACCTGCATTCATAAGCCAAAGCTCACCAACTACCCCGCTATGGGTCTGGAGAGGATGTATCCACACACGCTCCCATTTAAAGGGATTATCTTCAATATCAAGAAAGTGAACCTTGGCATTTCTAAGACAACATTCCTCCTTAGAGATATATTGCCTGACCCAAGTTCGCCAATCCCATTCCATCTCTTGTTTCAGCCGCCCAAAAGGTGAACGCATTTCCCAGGTCCCTTCGGCACTCTCCAACAGAAAAAATCCTCCGGGCAAAAACAGAATTTCCATGGCCATTTCTCCAGCTTCCGATAAAAGCTGCTCTTCTGAGTCAGCACGGACGAGAATTTCTGTTCCCCGCAATAGCAAGGTAAGGGCTTGTTCCCTATCTAAAGAGTCAATTCTCAGCATTCTTTCAAAAATAAAAGAAGATATAATCGAAATAACTTGTTTTACAAAAACCGTTAATCGTTCATCTTTGGACTGAGCCCGCTTACCCTTAAGGATAAAGGCTCCTAAGGTTTTGTCAAAATGGCTTAAGGGCAAAACCCATTCCTCGTCCATTTCCACGACTTCGGTAAAGGTTTCCCGGAAATCCTGGGGAAATTCGCTTAACATCACCGTTTCTCTGTACTTGTCATCACGAGAGCTGATAGAATAAAGTTTGTATTTTCCTTGCTCAAAAAGGTAGATTGCAGCTAAATCACAGTTAAATAGCTCCAGACTTCGCTGAGTAAAGAGATCTAATGCCGTCAAGAGATTTTCCTCACGATTCATCTCTTGAATGGTAGTCAGTAAAATCTCTGCATACGAAGGGCTATTATCGGGAAATTCCCTCTTTTCAATTCTCTGTAATTGCACTGACTCCTCACCCTTCATTTAAGAGCAATTTGAATGATAGGCTTATACAGTAAATATTTTACCACATTCTATTAATAAATTGGTTTTGATTTTGATAATTCTTTTAACAAATTAATTTTAAATTAGTTAACGATTTAAGTTGAAGGACTTTGGTTTCTATTAACTCGGTATAACTACAATTAATATATGCCGGTTTTCTGAAAATCGAACTATTTCTAAGTCACAAAAAAAAGTGATACCAGCAGAGGATGAAAAAGTCGCAGGGCTGAGTAGCTTATCCTACATCCGCACCGCTCAGGCGCTCCAGGGCTGGCGGCCTGGTTCCCACAGCAGCTCCACCAAACCTTTGGGTAATACCTGATGTGAACCTGTGGCTTCGCTATCGCTGCGGAAACATCGTCCGCCTGGCCACCCCTCCGCGCAAATCGCTCTCTTCTGTAGGATAAGCTACGCTTACAGGTCTTTTTTAGGGTAGATTACCCCGGATAAGCCAGCTTCAAGATACGGAATCCCCGCTCCGCAGCGTCAACGGTTAAATCAAAAGCTCTTTCCATAGATTCTTCTAAGGTCATAGGGCCATTGACAATAGTGATGATAGAGGTTATTCCATGCTCATACAGTGCTTCAGAGCCGGCACCGATGGAACCAACGATGGCCAAAGTGGGTTTCCCGCAGTTAATGGCTCGTTTAGCAACACCCATGGGTACTTTTCCATAAATTGACTGGCCATCGATTCGCCCTTCACCTGTGATGACAATATCCGCTTTTTGAAGTTTATTATCAAAATTTACTGTATCAAGAACAGCTTCCACACCAGTCTTAAGTTGAGCCCCTGTAAAGGCCAAAAGCCCCATCCCTAGACCTCCGGCTGCACCTGCTCCTGGAACGTCTTTTAAATCCAGACCTAAATCTTCCTGGATTTTCCGAGCAAAATGAGCAAGATTCCGATCTAAAATTTCAACCTTATCCGGTGTCGCTCCTTTTTGCGGTCCATAAACTACAGAAGCTCCTCGAGGGCCGCACAATGGATTATCCACATCGCACATTACCGTTATCTTTGTCTCTTTTAAGCGTGGATCGAGATCCGAAATATCGATTTTATCAAGCTGATCCAGGAAACCTCCACCGGGGCTCAGTTCCTGTCCTTCCCGATCAAGAAGTCTTGCTCCAAGGGCCTGAGCCATTCCTGCTCCGCCATCATTGGTTGCACTGCCCCCAATACCGATGAGAATTTCCCGGGGCTTCAAATCCAAGGCAGCACGAATAAGGTCCCCTGTGCCTCTTGTGGTGGTCACCAGAGGATTTCTCTTGTCGGGGGGGACCATGGGCAAGCCAGAGGCTGAAGCCATTTCCAGAACGATGGTTCCATCGGGAAGCCGGCCCATTATGGCCTCTGCCTCCTCACCAAGAGGTGAGGTAACCCTGGTCCTAAGCAGCTCCCCTTTACCGGCATGGACAATGGCTTCAACTGTTCCTTCCCCTCCATCCGCCATGCTGATAATCTCTGTAGTAGCTTCGGGAAAAACCCGCTGAATTCCCAGGGTAATGGCCTCTCCGGCCTTTTGGCTGCTTAAACTTCCTTTAAATGAATCAACGGCTATGAGTACATGCATTATTATCTCTCTCCTATAGTTCAAATAGAGCACCTATACTATATCACCTTGAGTATTTATTTCGAATTTTATACTAAAATATTGCAAAACACAATGTATAAACAGGTAAATGGTCGGGAATCGGCTCCCTAAGGTTGGCTTAACTTTACAAAATTATCCTTGACGGTAAATGCACCTATAGGCTATACTAAAAAAGTAATAGGTTCAAAGGGGAGTAGCTGGACAGCAAAGTCGTCATTACGGATTAACATCCCGGCTTTGTTGACAACGTTGTTGTAAGCAAGACCTTTGCCCACTAGGGGGGTGAAGGTCTTTTTTGATGCAATAATACGATCTCCGAAAACACATAATAAGGATTATGGCTTATCTTAAAGAATGAAAGGAAGAACAAGATGGAGTTATTCAGCCCTGAATTTTTTCAAGCATTATTATCTATCGTTATTATGGACCTGGTCTTAGGCGGTGATAATGCCATTGTCATCGGCATGGCAGCCCGCAATCTGCCGAAACAGCAGCAAAAAAAAGTGATCTTCGCCGGCACAGGAGGAGCTATCTTAATCCGGACCTTAGCTACCTTAGTGGCCGTTTACCTCTTAAAGATTCCCGGGTTGATGTTTGTCGGCGGCCTTCTCCTGGTTTGGATGGCCTTTAAGCTCCTTACCGATGAGAAACACGATGAACAGGTAGAAAGTGCCGCAAATTTTTGGGGTGCTGTGCGAACAATCATCATAGCCGATGCCGTTATGGGACTGGATAATGTTCTGGCTGTTGCCGGTGCTGCCCATGGCCACCCCATCCTTGTTATTATCGGCTTACTCATTAGTATCCCCATCGTGGTTTGGGGGAGTACCCTTGTCATTAAGGCTATTGACCGCTTCCCGGTGATTATTCCCATTGGAGCCGCTGTTATTACTCATACCGCTGTGACCATGCTTGTGCATGAAAAATTCGTCGTCAATATCATAGGAGAAAGCCCCCTCATCGAATGGGGGTTAAGCGCAGTCCTCATCGCCGGTGTTTTATACCTTGGTCATCGTATAAATAAGAAAAAAGTCTTGGAATCGGCAAAAAATGCCGCTTAGCCCAAAAGGAATATTGTAAATAAAAAGGAACCTATAGAATGGACACCGCAAAAAGTGCCTATGTCTATAGGTTCTTTTTTTAATCATGCTGCCGGGTTACTCGGAACCATTTCGCCACCAATCTGACTATTACGGCATCACAGCTTCGAGAGATGATTGTTTCTTACAGTTGAACTAACATACAGATCACGAGATGCGCCTAATCCTGCAAGCAAACATATACCGGCAACTCCAATCAGGATAACAAGCGGCATCGTCCAATTGTTAGTCGCATCATGCAGATACCCGAAAAACATCGGACCAAAAGCAGCCAGCAGATAACCTATGGATTGAGCCATGCCAGATAGCCTTGCCGCTTCATCCGCATTTCCCGTTCGCAAGCTGAAAAACATCATAGATAGGCTAAAGGTAAACCCTCCGCCAATACCCAATATGATAATCCATAAGAAAGCTAGCTCTGCCCCTCCGAGAAGCAGCCCTAAAAGCCCTGTTAATACACATGTTGACCCAATTATTACTAATGAACGTTGGCTGGCCCTGCGTCCGGCAAGGACAGAGCCTAAAAATGTAATGGGGATCAACGCCAATTGCATGAGGGAAAGCATCCATCCGGCTTTGCTCGGATTCATGCCCTGCTTGATTAAAATATCCGGCAACCATGCAACCATGCAATAGAACACCATAGACTGCAATCCCATATACAAAGTAACCTGCCAGGCTAAAGGTGATTTCCATAAGTTCACTTTCTCAATGACCGATCCTTGCACAACTGCCATTTCATCTAGTTTGTCATGGATTTTAAGAGTATCTGTTACGATGTCGACATCGATTGTTTCCTCGACAATTGATGTTTTCCGGTTTCTCCGTTTCATCTGGGGAATCCAGAGGATAATAGATAGACAGCTAAGTACAGCCCAAATTCTTAAGGCTCCCATCCACCCCAACCCCAATCCTACCGCTAGGGGGATGCTGATGCCGGAGGCCATTGCTGCGAATATATTCATAGAAACAGAATAAACGCCCGTCATAACCCCAATACGTTCAGGGAATTCCTTTTTAATTAAGCTGGGTATCAATACATTTCCTACAGAAATGGACAACCCGAGAATTGCTGTCCCAAGAAATAGACCAAAACTTCCTGACCACGAACGCAATAAAATCCCAACTGTAAGAAAGGCAACCGACCAAAGCAGTACCAAATTTGTTCCAAACCTACGCGCCAATCCCGGCGCAAAAGGTGAAAACAGGGCAAAGGCAAATAGAGGGAGGGTTGTAATCATGCCCGCTAATGTGTTTGAAATATGCAAGTTGTCACGAATCAAATCGACCAAAGGCCCAACCGACGTTAAAGGTGCCCGCAGATTTGCTGCAATAAATGCAATTCCTACTATCAGCATTACGGGTGCAGTTCCTTTTGAATAGGGATATAAGTTTTTTTCGTGTTTGATGCCTATTTGATTCATTGGTATAGTTTCTCCTTGTATGTTATATTCTCTTCTATTCATTAATTATCGTACTTAGAGTTTCTATTGCATCGTTCAGATAATGAGTCACACTTTCGAAGGCCAACTGGGAGTTCCTTGCCTCAATTGCTTGAAAAAGATCTGTATGAATTTCATTTTCAAAATTGGCTGGTTTTTTGATACGCATAATTCTATCAATAGAATTTTGCAAAGCATCTGTGATATGTTCATACAGCTCACTGAACATCTTATTGTGTGTGGCTTTAGCAATCGATTTATGAAACGCAATATCCATCAGTGCAAATTGAAACGGATCATGACTTTTAGCAGCCTTTTTACAATCATCAAGACAAATTTTCATTTGTATTAAATCCTCAGCTGTTCTTCTCTTGCATGCAAGTTGGGCCGCTTCACGTTCAAATCCCAAACGTACCTCTAAGGCTTCCAAAAGATCGCTTTGCCGAATCTTTTTTTCCAAGGCAAGCGCTAAATTACTGTTGGATTTTACCGTAGTACCGATACCTTGACGGGTTTCAAGTAAACCAACATGAACTAAGGATTGTATCCCTTCTCTCAATGTGTTTCTGCTGACTTCAAACATATCCATCAATTGCGGCTCTGCGGGGATTTTATCTCCGATTTTCCATTGACCACTTTCTATCATTTGTTCAATCTGTGTCGTGACCTGATCCACAAGGGTTGAACGGCTTGCTTTCTCAATCACCATAAATTATTTTACCCCTTTCCAAACGTAGGATGATTGGTTTATATGATTATAGCATGTATGCATTAATCTTGCTAGTTAACCCCAAAATTGTTCAGCCTCTATGAATGAAGTGGTTTTTTCCCTGGTTGCTTGAGCATGTGAACAAGAAAAAACCTTGAGAACCCTACTCGGATCACCACCCAGGTATAAAATAAAAATGAAGAGGAACATAGCTAAAATACTCTAACTATGTTTCTCTTCTTTGATAAAATAATGGACCAATGCCCGTCACTACACCATACCAAGGATATATTTTGTGTTTTACCTTTCAAATGCCAAAGCATCAATAAATTCATCCTGGAAATCGCTTCGCGTAGACAGTTCCAAATGCTCGGAAAGTCCAGCTAAGGTCACAGCCTTTTTCCGTTCCTCTTTCGATAACAAGACCATTTTTGCCCCATTGCCGGCTGCGTTTCCAATCGCCTTGATCTGTTCTACGGGTACATCCGGCAGCAAACCAATCTGCAGAGCACTTTCCTTACTGATATAGTTCCCGAAAGCCCCGGCTAACAGTACACGGTCCAGATGCTCCAGCCCAATTCCCATCTCTTTCATAAGAATCTTGATTCCGGCCAGAATAGCCCCTTTCGCCAGTTGCAATTCCCGAATATCCTTCTGAGTGAGGACCACATCTTCCCCTGAGCCGCTGTCTTTTCCCCAGGCTATGACAAATTCAAATCCTCCCTCCCCTTGACGAATCCGCTCTTGAATCTTAGGGGGAAGCTTTGCCAAATCCTCCGGTACATTGACAATCCGTCCGCTTTCATAGATTACACCGGCTTCAGCCATTTGGGCAATGGCATCAATCAATCCTGAACCGCAGATCCCGATGGGTTTCGTATTTCCGATCACGGCCAGTTCCACATCATCGATAATTTTAACCCGCTCGATGGCTCCATCGGCTGCCCGCATGCCGTATTTGATCTCTGCTCCCTCAAAGGCTGGACCTGCAGCCGTAGAGCAGGTAAGAATCCGCTTCCCGCCGGCAAGAATAATTTCTCCATTGGTACCGATATCAACGGCCAGGGTATATCCGGGTAGTTGATCCACTTTTGCCGCAATCATTACCGCTACAGTGTCCGCACCTACATACCCCGCCACATTGGGAACGACTACCACATGACCGGTCTCAAGTATATTTAATCCCAACTCCAGGGCCTCCACCTGAACAGACTGGCGAAACACCGGAATAAAGGGTGCCGGGCCCAGGCAGGTTGGGTCAATTCCCAAAAACAAGTGGCTCATGGTCGTATTTCCTACCACGACCGCTTGATAAATTTCTTCACGACGGATCTGATTATTCTTGCATAACCCCTCGATAATTTTATTCAAACCTTCGATGACTAAGGTCTGCAATTGTTTTAATTGCTCCGGCCCTTTAGAAGCATAGGTAATCCGTGAAAGAACATCGGCACCAAATACCCGTTGAGGGTTGGTTACAGCATCACTATCCACGGCTTTCCCACTATTCAAATCCATAAGGTAAACCACTGTGGTGGTGGTCCCTATATCGATGGCCAATCCATAACTTCTCTGGGTGGTATCCCCTCCCTCCACTGCTAAAAGGGAATCTCCGGCTACTGTCGCCGTAACTTGGAAATTGGCATCACGGAAAACATTAGGCAGATTTACCGCAATCCGACGGTTAAAAAGGGTGGCTTGATTAGGCAGGGCAGCTACTAAACGATCCCAATCCGGAGTTTGGTCAGCCACCGTGGGTCTCGAAAGCTGCAGAAAATGCTTCTCAACGCTGGGGTTAACCTCCACATCGATGGATTGATCCAGGCCGGTTTTACGCCGATGGGCATCCTTTTGCTGATCTTTTACCTGCACCGTTAAGTCTTCCTGTACCTGGACCTTGCAAGCTAAGACCCATCCCTCTTCTTTCTCACTCTCACTCAGGAACTTATTTCCATAGTCTTTATGAGAATCCAGTTTTCCCGGCTCTACTTGCACCTTACATTTCCCACAGGTTCCTCTACCTCCGCAGGTACTTTCCAATTGAATCCCTGCGGCAATGGCTGCTTCCAATAGGGTCGTCCCTTCAGAAATTTCAACTGTTTTTTTCCCAGGAAAAAATGTAACCTTTGCCATCACGATCTCTCCTCTCCCTTAGGTCTCTCTTTATCCTTTAGTCTATTTTATCATCTTTCCTAATATTTTGAATGTTTTTTGTAGTACAAGCCTTTTTATTGATTATATCCTAAAATTTTTCAATCATTCTTCCCAGGCTCTTGAAAGTTATATCATTCCTGATATGATAGAATAGTAAAGATCAGAAATGAGTTGTTGAGGAGGTGGGTAGCGATGCAAGCTGTTTTAAGGCACGGCTTTTTAATGGAATTCCTTTATATTAACCGTGCAAAATTTGCCACTTTTGCTTTCAAGGGGATTACTATGTCCTTTTTTAGCAATTGAATAGCAAATCTAAAACGGCGAAAACATCTCTTACCCCTATTTACTCATATATTTATAGGATGGCTATGGAGGAGTTTAGAGGCTCCTCTTTTTTTGTGCCATCATCACGTCTTTTTTAAGCTATGGGGCAGTGTCTTCTCCATAGCTTTTTTTATGTTTTCAGATGATGAAAAGACCAACCAGGGTCGGGTAGCTTTACGCACAACGCTCACTCCATAGCTCCAGGGCTGGTCAACTCGCTTTCTTAACAGCTACGCCAAACCTTCGGGTAATACCTGATGTGAACCAGTGGCTCTGCTATGTTAAGAAAACTTTGTTGACCCGGTCGCCCTTCCGCTAAAGCTGTTCACTCTTGTGCGCAAAGCTACGCTTGCGGGTCTTTTTCCGGGTAGCCGGTCATGCCGCAGGCGGCACCGGCGGAGTTTAGTTTTGATCTTAAATGAATAACGGAGGTATACCATGATTGCATGCAGTGTTAATAAAATGACCAAAATGTTCGGGGGCAATATTATTTTTTCAAATATATCCTTGGAGATCCAGGAAAATGAGCGAGTGGGCTTAGTCGGCCCCAATGGCAGCGGCAAGACCACCTTATTCAAACTGCTGGCTGGTCAAGAAGACCCTGATGCTGGGCACATCCATTGGAAGAAAGGTTTAAAGATCGGCTATCTTATGCAGATTCCGGACTTTGAGGATGGATTAACAGCGAAAGAGGTCCTGATGACAGCTTATGATGAACTTTTAGAGATGGAAGAGAAGATGAGACTGCTTGAAGAAGCCATGTCTCTGGAACAAGACCAAGATAGACTGAACAAACTCATGGAAAGTTACGGCCATTACCTGAATCAATTCACACTCCAAGGCGGATACGAAATCGCGCCTAACCTTGAAAAAATAGCCCATGGACTCAACATCAGGGACTTGCTGCCCAGGGATTTCTCGACTCTGAGCGGAGGGGAAAAAACCAAGGTCGGCTTAGCTCTCACCCTTCTCAGGAATCCCGATTTCTTATTACTGGATGAACCCACCAATCATCTTGACTTGTTTGCCGTAAAATGGCTTGGTAGTTTTCTCAAAAACTACAGGGGCACTGTCTTGGTTATCTCCCACGATCGTTTTTTTCTGGATGAAGTGGCAACGAAGATCTTGGATTTAGCAGATGGCGAACTGGCATCCTATCATACCAACTATACGGGCTATGTGAAAGAAAAAGAGGAACGCCTTCTTAAAGAATTCCATGATTACGAAGAGCAGCAAAAGAAAATCAAAAAGATGAAGGAAGCCATTAAGCGCTTACGGGAATGGGCAAATCGCGCTAATCCCCCCAATGAAGGACTCCATCGGCAAGCCAGAAACATCGAAAGAGCCCTGGAAAGAATGGAAAAGCTTACTCGTCCTCAGCTTATCCGTAAAAAAATAAATCTGGAGATGGAAGCGTCCGAGCGAAGCGGTAAGGATGTGGTTCTGCTCCAAGGGGTAGCTAAGGGATTTGGCAAGCAACCTCTTTTTACCCATGTTGATATCCACCTTTCCTTTGGCCAACGGGCTGCCATCGTCGGTGAAAACGGAACGGGAAAATCCACTATAATTAAATTGATATTGCAGGAACTCAGTCCGGATGAAGGGAAAGTGAGCATCGGGAGCAATGTAAAAATCGGCTATCTATCCCAGCATGTTTTCTCAGATACTAAAGAAGAAACAGTCCTGGATAGTTTCCGCGCCGAAATTCCCGTGGCTGAAGGAGAGGCCAGAAGCATTCTCGCCCGCTTCCTATTTTACGGTCCCATGGTCTATAAGAAAGTATCTCAGCTTAGCGGCGGGGAGCGGATGAGGCTCCGCTTGGCACAACTGATGTATCAGGATACCAATCTGCTGATTCTTGATGAGCCCACCAACCATCTGGACATCGACTCCCTGCAAGTTCTGGAAGATGCCCTGGAAAACTATGATGGGACCTTACTGGCAGTCTCTCATGACCGTTACTTTCTCAATAAGCTCTTTAATAAGGTGTATTGGATTGAAGCCGGAGTATTGCACCATTTTGAAGGAAACTTTGACTATGCGGAAGAAAAAATGAGAGCCCTCCTCCCCGACAAAACCGATATATTTAACGAAAGGAGTAATGAGAAAATCCCTAATCAGAGTGGAAGCAGATCTCTCCCTGTAAAGAATAAAGTGACCCGAGACTATCGTCTCGAAGAGCTGGAATCAGAACTCAAGGACTTAGAGGAAAAGATCTCATCCCTGGATCTTGAGCTCCAGGATATTGGGGATCTGGAGCGATTACAGCAGGTCTATGCGGAGAAAGAAGGATTGGAAAAGCGTTGGCACGAGATTTTTGATCTGATGGAGTAGCTGAATCCAGCAAAAGACACTTAGCCCGATTTGGCTAAGTGTCTTTTAGTTCTCGTTCCTATTCTCTTATTCCATGTCTGTTTTTTTATCCTCAGGCTCCACAGAATCGACAACCTCACCGGTTAGTTGCTTCACCAGCTTTTCCAAATCGATTCCTGATACATTATTGAGCATTTCCGGAGCAGTTGCCATGAGTGAGGTGACATAGTTGCTTAACTTAGCCGCTCCTTGCCCTGTTCCGGTATCGACAACCGTCAATTTATCAATGGCTTTTAAAGGCTCGGCGATCTTTCCGGCTAACTCGGGCAGCATCTTCACGATAATATCCAAAACGGCAGCCTGACCAAATTTTTCAAAGGCTTCGGCTAGTTTCTCCTTAGCCTCGGCTTCAGCTAATCCCTTAAGCCGGACGACTTCGGCTTCCGCAGTTCCTTTAGCCTTTTCAGCCTCTGCTATGGCCAGACCGTCCAGGCGTTTTTGTTCGGCATTGGCCTTGGCTTCAGCCTCGATCTTGTATTTAAGGGCATCGGCTTCCCGCATTCTTCTGGCTTTATCCGCTTCAGCGGCTTGCTCCACGGCATACCTATCGGCATCGGCCTTTTTCTTGACTTCAGCATCATACTGCTTCTCGCGGCGCAATATTTCTTTATCTTGGATTTCGATTTCTTTTTCTTTCTTGACAAGAGAAACCTTCATCTGTTCTTCGGTAACCTGTTGTTGGGAACGGGCCTCTTGAATATGATAGGCCTGATCGGCCTCTGCCATGGCTGTATCCTGTTCTCTCTTAAATGAAGCGACTTTGAGTTCTTTTTCCTTCGTTGCTTCTGCGATGCTCGTATCTCTCAACAGCTCCGCCTTCTGACCTTCTTCATCGGCTTTCGCTTTCTGAATCCGGGCGTCACGCACTGCTTCCGCTTCCGCAACCTCAGCATCCCTCTTGACGATAGCAATCCTCGGTTTACCTAAGGCCTCAAGGTAACCGTTTTTGTCGCGGATATCTTTGATGGTAAAGGATACGATTTGCAAACCCATTTTCCGTAAATCCTTGGCTGCAGACCCCTGGACCTCCTGAGCAAACTTATCTCTATTGCGGTAGACTTCCTCGACGGTCATCGTCCCTAAAATCGCCCGCAGATGTCCTTCCAAAACTTCCTGGGCTTCCTGACTTAAGGCCTGAGCGGGCTTGCTCAGAAATTGCTCGGCTGCCGTAGCCACATCTTCCACAGAACCGCCGATTTTGATAATAGCCACCCCATCCGCCATAACCGGAACCCCCTGCTCCGTGTACACCTCCGGAGTGGTTACATCAAGCTTGTGTGAAAGCAGAGAGATAAATTTTGCTTGCTGGAAAACAGGCAGAATAAAGGCCCCGCCCCCACGAACGATTTTAATCTTGCGGCCTGATTCGTCAGTATGAACATTTTTGGTGCCCAGGTAAGAACCGGTAACGATCATGGCCTGATCAGGCCCTACCGTCTTATATCTGGCCCAAAAGGCCAACCCAAGGACTATGATGACCCCCAGCACAATCATAGGAATAACCAGTAAATCAAACATTACATCTCCTCCTTATCATAAGGAAAAACATAGAGCACTCCCTCTTTTGTTTCCCCCACCACGACTCTCGTCCCGGCAGGTATGTCCGACTGATCAAGAGTGGCCGCGATCTGGTTGGTATTGCCTGCCCCAACCTTAAGGATCACCTCTCCATAACCTCCCACCGGAATAGGAACCGTTACCTCACCGATTTTGCCCACAAGATCCTTCATGGAAAAACCCGTGGAATTCTCACTGTTTTTCATAGGCTTCACATAGGCGAAATAGACCACTATCGAGAGGGCAATAGCAATCATCAGGGAAAGCAGGGCGACAGGAACGGGCTCCATGGATGTATATCGGCTCAGCATCACCCCGGAACCACCAAAGATGGTCATTCCCCCGATCAGAACCATGGGGTGAAGAAAATCAACGTTATCGAAGGAGAGAGCATCAAATAATCCATCAAAAATATCGCCTAATACATCACCAAAAATGACACTCACCAGGGCGAAAAGTACTCCGCCGATTAAGCACATCCAGTATACTTCCAGCATAACTATCCCCTCCCCTCGCTATTTAACCTCCGGCTCTTACTCGTTTTTTGCCATAAGGCGTTCCTTTAAGGCTGCCAATTCCTTTTCTATTTCGGCATCCTTGCCCAGGGACTCCAGCTCCTGATCAAGATCTTTTTCTTTTAAATCCCCCGCGACCTTGGCCTCAGCTTCCATACGCAGGACTTTATCCTCCATTCTATCAAAATTCCTCCGGGTGCTGTCCTTACCCAATCCGCTCGTGGCTCCATAGATTTCTTTTTGTGCTTTAGCAGCTTGGGCCCTGGCTATCAGGGTATCCCGCTTAACACGCAACTTCTCATATTCATTTTTCATATCTTTTAACTCAGAGCGAAGCTGTTCGGCCATGGAACTGCTGTTTTCGTATTGCAGGCGGTATTCCTCGGTCTTGGCTTTATTGATATTTTTGTCCTCAAGGGCTCTGCGGGCCAGATCTTCACGGTTATTTTGCAGGGCCTCAATAGCCTGAGCTTCACGTTTCTCGACCAGTGCCACCGCATCATCTAACTGAGCTTTGAATTTCCAGGCCACTGCCAATTGCTTGGCTACAGCCACTTCGGCATCGGCGATATCCTCTTCCATATCGCGAAGATATTGATCCAACATTTTTTCCGGGTCCTCGGCTTTATCCAGCAAGCTGTTAAGATTGGCCCTGATGTTGTCACTTACCCTTTTAAATAAACTCATACACTTCACTCCTTTACATTATTTCTAATAGAAGTCACCTTATTTACTACTCTATTTCGTCATCCTTATGTTATATTCCTTTCCAGAGCATGAATATTGTGGAAATTTAGTTTAGAACAAATTGATTTTCCCAGTCTTCAGAGCATGGGAAAGTAAGGCCTCTGTTTCCCGTGCCCAGTTCAGTCTCCCCAGGTGGTGTTCCGGATCCTGTAAAACATGAAGGCTGGCAACCATTTCTAAAAATGGCGAGTATTCGATCAGCACATGTTTTTGCAGCCAATTGCCGAGCAGTTTGCTCCTCCTCCATTTGATTAGCCATTTGGCTAATCCTTGATTGGATTTAGGTAAATTGCCTAAATTGTAGAGATATGTCTATCGGATGTCAAGACCTTATTATCACCTAAATGAATTTTGAGGCCGAACTAGATTATCTTTTCTATAGTAGAATTGTAATGAGACGTTGACTGTCCATTGCGAGTTTACAAATTTGCATGGCAATGCTCTGCGTTTATGATATCATTTTCTTGTCGAAAGATAGAGTGAACACGGAGCAAATTTATATCATCTCTTTCTTTTAAATTCCGATCTGATAAGCTCCCTACCACCCGTGGGTCAACATCGAACCGCACGGAATGTCATGAAACATAGCGTAATTTCCTTTATCATGGACTCATACGGAAAGGAAGCGAAGCGATGAATTGGATCACAGGTATACAGAGGGCTGTGGATTATGTGGAAGCCCATATTACGGAACCCATTGACTATGAAGAAGCGGCGAAGCAGGCCTATTCGTCCAGCTTTCATTTTCAGCGGGTTTTCAGCATCCTTTGTGGTTTCACGTTAGGCGATTACGTTCGGATGCGGCGGCTCTCCCTTGCGGGAAACGAGCTTGCGTCGTCAGGCATCCGGGTAATCGACGCCGCGTTCAAGTACGGGTATGATACGCCTGAGAGTTTCAGCCGTGCTTTCACCCGATTCCATGGGGTATCACCCTCGCAGGCGAAGCAGGGCGGCGCTGCGCTCAAATCCTTTTCTCCGCTTTCCGTAAAACTGATTTTAGACGGAGGAAACATGATGAATTACAGAATTGAGACCAAGGACGCATTTCAGATCATCTGCAAAAAGAAGCAGGTCTCCTGCAAGGCGGAACTGACGACGGAGGAAATCTCCCGTTTCTGGCAGATATGCAGCACGGACGGCACCATTCCGGCGCTGTGCAAGTATATCCCAGAGGATAATATTTTTCCGAACTGCATCGTAGGCACCAGCTTTGGCAAGGATGCCAGTGACACGGAGTTTCCCTACGCCATCGGTGCCCATTACAACGGTATGCCTGTCACCGATGCCGGCTTGACTGTGGAGGAGATTCCTGCCCACACTTATGTAGTGTTTCCCTGCATCGGCAAGATGCCGGAGGCGTTCCAGAAGCTCTATCAGCAGATCTACAGCGAGTTTTTCCCTACCAGTGAGTATCAGCCCTGCGGCGGTACGGATTTTGAGGCTTACCCCTCGGCCAATGTGACGGACCCCAGCTATACCTGCGAAATCTGGGTCGCGGTGGAAAAGAAATAATCCAGCGGGAGAAGTTCCGAAAGGTGCTTCTCCTATTCCTGTTTTTAAATATTTAATAGATCAAACAGCGGAAAGTTCATATCATAGTATTAACAGCGTGCAGGAAAAACGATGAGACCGGGGCGCAAGCTGCCGGCAAATCCTGCTTTCCTTCAGCCTGCCCCCGCTCTTTCATCATTTAAGCTGGCACTGCCCGTTTACACTTGCGGAGGATCATAAAGGTCATTCGTCGTTGTGTCGATGACCTTTATATCCCTTACGCCTGTAAGGGTGCCGTGTGCTGTGAGGAATATCCCGCCGGCAATCAGTGAATTCATGACGTTCATGGCTTCAGCCAACTGAATACCCTCCCGCGGCTGGGGAACCGTTATCGAGAACGTATTCCCTCCACTGGTTGTGAAGGTTAGCCTTCCTGTTCTGCTCGTGGTCACGGCCAAATGAGGCACCTCCCTTCCCTTGAATTTACCCTGAATTTATTCCTCGTTGATCAATTCCTCAGTTTTGCGGAAATAGACGTCCAGGAGTGTATACTCCGACAGGCTAAAAATGGCGTGAGCCCCTTCATAGACTGCTTGCTCCGTAGCATTATAGTCAATATTGCTCAGGGTTCGCTGCCTGGTGATCGGAGCGCCGGTGGGGCTGAGGCCGGTCTGATAGACCAATACCAGGGCCGCGCCGGATGGTACCGCAACAACGGGCATTAACATCATCTCCTTTCATCCCCATGTGACAGGCTAGGCTGTCCTATCAACATACTATGGCATGGGCTGACGAAAGGTTCCACAATCAGCGAATAACTTTAAGGGGCTTTTTGGCAGGCGGCCACTCCTTAATCATCTCAGCTATGAAATCAAGCAGCTTCTGGGCTTCTTTTCTTTTTTCCTCTTTCAGCTTCGCATCAAGATGAGTCAGATTGGTAAGGGCCGTCGTCAACTCGAAGAAGGTCGTGCTGATGGTTTTGCAGCAGGTGTCGCAGCGTTCCGCATACTTAGAGGCGGCGTTGGGGTCCAGTTCGGTTTGAAGGTTGTGAGTCGGTAAAGCGGCATGGCTTGCCGGGGCTTCCCCTTGGACATTTTCCGGATGATCAGGCTGTACTGGGGCTTTGGCCTGTTCCTTTTTTAATTCGGAGAGAGCGCTGTCGATCTTCTCCAGCCCTTTTTTGAGTACTTCATTTTCCTGTTCGGCCTGCTCCTTCCCCACCTTGGCCTGATCTCTGTCTTTCAGGACCTGCTGCAGCTCCTGTTTCGTCATGCCAGCCACATCGTTCTGGGCCATGAATTCCTCCCGCTCCTCTCCCGGTAAACTCAGCAAGAGGAGAGCCTGGGTGTAAGTCAAATTCGACACTGGGGGTCTGTTGACAAAAGCATAGATGCTTGTCAGCCAACATCGAGATATGACAAGTAAGTTCAAGATTAGATCATTTCGAAATTACTCATCTAGATGACTCGTCTCAAAACCGGCGTTTTTCACCATCACTCCCCTTGGACCCTGGAAAATCAAAGGGTATCTCCTTCGACATGGTATAATGGTGTAGGGGGTGGCGCCAATGATGAAAGAGCAACAACACAAACAAAACCGTATGCTTTGTGTCTTTATGGAGGACCTCGTGCCGAAAGGGCACTTTCTGCGCAAGCTGGACGCAGCCATAGATTTCAGCTTTGTCTATGACATGATGAGGCCTTTATACAGCGATAAAGGACGACCCTCCATTGATCCGGTTGTTCTTGTAAAAATGCTCTTGATCGGCTACCTCTACGGAATAGACTCCGAACGGAAGCTGGAACAAGAGATCCTCGTCAATATCGCCTATCGTTGGTTTCTAGGTCTTGACTTAGAAGATAAGGTTCCGGATCACTCGGTCTTTTCTCAAAACCGCAGACGCCGGTTCAAGGATACGGAAGTGTTTCGGGAGATCTTTAATACCGTGGTTGAGCGTTGCGCCGAAGCAGGACTCATCGGCGGTGAATGCGTTGTCATGGATTCCACCCATATTAAAGCCAATGCCGCTAACGGACATGCAGAGAAAGTCCTTCTTGTGGAAGGTCCGAATGACTACTGGCTCAAGCTCAACGACGAGCACGGCGGTCATATCCGGCAAAAAACAGAAGAGGCAGACATGACCTTGACGGTTAAAAAAAAGTCTCTCTCTGATCCTGAAGCCGGGTGGATGCACAGACATCCCAAGCCGGCAGGCTTTCACTACCTTTGCCATCAAAGCTCAGATATCCGCTATGGTATCGTAACCGACGTCCATGTCACGCCGGGGGATGTGACCGACGCCCCCTATTGTGTGGAACGGATAGCTTACCAAAAGAAAGAATGTCGACTTCCTTTCCGCTATGCCGGATTGGATAGCGGCTATGATACAGTGGCAGTTCATCATGGATTACATCAGCTTGGAATAAGAGCCTATATCCCTGTCAATCCTGGTCATACAGCCCATTGGCGTAAAGAAAGAGGACTGTTTACCATTGAGGATTTTCACTATGACGTTCAGAATGACCGTTATATCTGTCCTAACGACTGCACACTGCGTTACATAGGTGTAAGAAAAGCACATTACAGAGTGGGTAAAAACTATGTCACACGATCAGAAGATTGTAAAAACTGTCCTTTGAAAAGTCAATGTATTGCCGGGAAGGCGAATTACAAAGAAGTCAGACGGGATTTCTATCAAGAAGATCAGGAACGCCATCACGCCTTAGTCGGAACAGCCTTATACCGCTACGTCATGCGCAAGCGGCAGGTAATATGTGAAGGGAATTTTGCTCTTCAAAAGCGATGTCACAATCTAAGGTTCACTCGCAAGCGAGGCATTGAGAAAGTCCAGGAACAATGCCTCTTTTCGGCAATGGCCCTGAACCTGAAAAGATTGGTGAAGTATGGGACAGCACCGCTCAGGCCAGCTGTCTCCTATCCGCAAATTAAGCTGAGGATAGTAAGTCTGCAGAGAAATCTCTCAGTTAATTATTGTTGATGGTCCTTAATCGCTATGATTTACCCCATTTGTCAACAGACCCCTGGTGACGAATTTGAGCTGTCGGATCCGTCAGGGAAGCTGGACCCATACTCTTCATAGAGCTTCATCAGTCTCCCGGCAGTTTGCTGGGAATAGCTCACCGACTCTTCCAGCCACTTACCCCATTCCCCATGCTTGACCAAGCTCTTCGCTTCTTTCAGCCGGCGGCCGATTTCAACGGCACTAGCAAGCAGAATTTTTTTGGTTTGGTGGGTAATCATATTTATTTCAGCCGCTATCACCAGCGGCGTCCGTTCGGTTGCTAAATCATTCACTCCCTATGCCCGCCCTTTCCTTAATTGATCTAATGCAGAATATGCCGACGGGCCAGGGATCGTGAAATTCACAGACAAAAGCAGGGAGCTCACTACATAAATTTCGAGTATTAGTACTTATGCAACCATGCAATGTTGTAAATTCACTAAGAATTGTTGTGGTATCAACTTAACAACAGCTTCCACTATCAGAAGAACAGTCGCAGCTAGGTTCTGTGCCAGTCAACCAACCTTTAATAATAGCTGAAGCACAACCTACGCCAGGCTTGACCTCTAATGCAAGAAACGGACAGTTCTTAACACAGGCACCGCATTCGATGCAACCGTCTTTATTGACAACAGAACATTTACTGTTAACGATCGCAAAAACCTGATGAGAACAAACTTCGATACATTTTCCACAGCCTGTGCATAGGCTTTGTTCCAATTTCAAGGTTGAAACGTTTCTTAAATATTGATTCTTCATGCTTTAATCTCCCTTTAATTCTTATATAAAGCTATTGACTAAAATCAATACACAACCTATAAAAATTGATACAATTATAGCCGGGATTGCTATCCTCATCTCTTTCAAAACCCCTGAGAAGGAAGTGTACGTTGAAGAACCAGTAAAATTCATGGCTAAATATGCAGAAACTGCAGGAAAAACAAGTACATACCCAAGAGCCTGAAGCATACTGTATTGTGGGTCATAGGGCCATCCATTAGTGGCATTAACAAACACAGTCCAAACCAGTCCCAATAACCAACCTTTCCACGCAAAGGCCCGCCCTGGAATCCAGGGTAGCAATACCGGCGTCAATACACAGCCGATAATTACGGCACCCATATATCCATAAAAGTCGACCAAACCAAAAGGCCCAAGCCCCATAAGATTTAACAAAAAAAGTATTCCAAAAATCATTAAGGATGCCTTTAACGTGCCCACAAGTTCAATCGGTGTTAAAACAAGACGATCATACGCACTAAATCGCACCTTTCTCATTTCAGGCGTGGCTTTCATTCCCGCTTGAATGAACTCTTTTAAATCTTTGGCTCTCACCGGCCCATAAATGACCTTGAACCCGGAATACTTTGTAATCTCATGGGCACTTACACCCGGAGCTCCTAACTGAGGTAAGATAAGCGTTCGATGTGAAATAACCCTATCAAGCTGCACAATCGCTAAACGATTAAGGAGCTCTGTTGTTCCAAATGTCCCCTTGCCGGCAGCACACCATACATTTATTCCCTTAGTATCAAGAACCAAAATCCAAGTGTCCAGGCCTGATAACTCTTTCCGCAAACTATCGAAACTCATTTTGTAATTGGCTGTAACGAGAACCGGGGAATTCTCATTAGGGTCTCCCACACGATAAAGCCCCGCCTCTACTTTATAATTCATTCTGTTAATACCCCAACGAGCCTTCCACGAACCCAATCTATCGTGAAAGGTTAATTGAGTTGATGTCTGCATGATCTTAATTTCTCTATTCGTTTCGATGGATAACATACTCCACCTCTTCCTCACTTAGACATTAATTTCAGCCGCTAGTTAACCGTTCTTTCAGTTCTAAAACCTTTTTTTCTATTATTCTTGCCGTGAGAATAAATTCTTCATCGCTTTTTCCGGTTGGATCTTCCAAACCCCAGTCTTCTCGGTATTTGCAGGGTACATAGGGACAATAGACATTACATCCCATCGTAATCACGATATCTGGTTGAGGGATATCTTGGATAAGCTTGGAAAACTGCGTCTTTTCCATATCGATATCATAAAGCTGTCTTATAATTCGGACCGCATCTTTATTGATAGAAGGTTTGGTTTCAGTGCCCGCTGAATAGGGCTCAAATACATCGGAAGCCATCTTTTTACCAAGGGCTTCTGCCATCTGTGAACGGCAAGAATTATGAACACAGATGAAAGCAACCTTTACTTTGTACATATCAACACAGGACCTATTATCCAGTTTTGAACTAAAGACGGACGGAGAACCTTTTTATTTTGGGCAACTTTCCCAATCTCCTTATATTTTTTCTTAGCAAGACTTGGCAAGAGAAAGTGATCTAGCATTAATAATTTCTCTGGGTCTTTAACACTCACATTGGCGACCTCCTACATTATTATTTTCCTTTTGGCTTATTATTTCATCCAACAGATTTTTGGCAGCTTCGCATCCCTCCTTATCAAGAGAATAGTACATCCACTTTCCTTCCCTTCGGCTATCCACAAGTCCGGATTCACAAAGAATCTTCATGTGGTGTGATAAGGTTGATTGCCCGACCTTCATATCCTCGAGGATTTCACAGGCACATCTCTCAGCACTTTGCAACATCTCTATAATCATGAGCCGATTTGGATCGCAGAGTGCTTTAAAAATTTTTGCGTTATTTTGATATTTATTTTCCATATCAATACCTCAAATCTACTTTTATCAATATGTTTATTATATGACTCATATCGAAGAACGTCAATATTAACTAGGAGTCCCACATTTTTTTCGCAGAATTATTTCTACTCGCAATAGGCTGCACAGCTGAACGGATCTGGAAGTTTCAACATGCAGTTAACTTTGGCCTAGGTCGTTGCGTGATCCGGGTTATAGTAAGAATTTTTTTCTCCGACCTTTTCGGACGTTTCGGAAGAAAATTCTCCGATTCTCATTATTGTCACTCATGTAGCTACTCTTGTTTCTCACATATTCCATCATCTAAGAAGATTTTATAGCGGCCATAACATATTCATTGCCCATTGTGAGATAATATAAGAAATTTATAAAACAAGGAGGTGATGCCCTATGACAAACGTTAAAAGCATACCCAATAGATTAAACAATGAAAAGTCTCCTTATCTTCTTCAACACGCTTATAATCCCGTCGATTGGTACCCTTGGAGTGAAGAAGCTTTTGCTAAAGCAAAAGCCGAAGATAAGCCGATATTTTTATCTATTGGGTATTCGTAGTTGTCTATACTAAGCGACTTGTCATTGGTGTCATGTCATGGAGCGGGAATCCTTTGAAGACGAGGAGGTCGCCCAACTCATTAACCGTTACTTTGTTCCCATTAAAGTGGATCGGGAAGAGCGCCCCGATGTAGACCATATCTATATGGAATTCTGTCAGGCTCTCACTGGCTCAGGGGGATGGCCTTTGACCCTGTTTCTGACTCCTGATGAGCGGAAGCCTTTCTATGCCGGGACTTATTTCCCCAAAGAAAGCCGCTACGGGAGACCAGGAATTCTCGATCTTTTGTCCCAGCTGGGAGAGCTTTGGCAAAAAGATAAGCCAAAGATTCGCGACTCGGCTGAAGCCATCTATAAGGCTGTTACTTCTCGTGAAGAGCCCTCTGTGGATTCACTGACTCCTGCTCAGAAGGACGATTTTATTCCTTGGGCAAAGGAGATTCTGGACACAGCCTTTCAAACCTTGCAAAAGTCCTTTGATCCCCACTATGGGGGATTTGGGCGGGCACCGAAATTCCCCACCCCCCATAATTTAACCTTCCTTCTGCGTTATGCCCATGACCATGGGGATGACTCCGCGGCCCGGCAGGCCGCCCTTATGGTCCGTACCACTCTGGAGCGCATGGGACAAGGTGGGATCTATGATCATGTGGGCTTTGGCTTCGCCCGCTACAGTACGGACCGTCATTGGCTTGTTCCTCATTTCGAAAAAATGCTCTATGACAATGCCTTGTTAGCCATTGCCTATCTTGAGAACTACCAAGTCCAACATAACCCTCATGATGAGCAAAAGGCCCGGGAAATCTTCACTTATGTCCTCCGGGATATGACCGCTCCGGAAGGAGGCTTTTATTCTGCAGAAGATGCGGATTCCGAAGGAGTGGAAGGAAAATTCTATGTCTGGGCTCCACAGGAGATCCACGAAATTCTTGGGGACGAAGAAGGCCGGCTCTATTGCCAGGCCTACGGAATCACCCCGGCAGGCAATTTTGAAGGGGAAAATATCCCCAATCTTCTGGATACGGATTGGGAAGCTCTGGAGTCAGAATGGAATCAATCTCCTGAAAGCCTCAAGAAACACCTCGAAGAATCCCGGAAAAAGCTTTTTGCTGTCCGCAAGAAAAGAATCCATCCTCACAAGGATGATAAAATCCTCACCTCCTGGAATGGATTAATGATCGCCGCCTTAGCCAAAGGTGCCCAAATCCTTGGCGATCCCGCCTACGGTGAAGGAGCAGAGAAAGCCGTTCATTTTATCCAAAAAAACCTCTACCCCAATCAACGCCTGTTGGCCCGCTACCGGGATGGCGATTCCGCCCATTTAGGCTATTTGGATGATTATGCCTTTTTAATCTGGGGGCTCATCGAACTTTATCAGGTTTCCGGAAAAAAGGAGTATCTGGAATTCGCTCTAAAGCTGCAACGTCAGCAGGATGAACTTTTCTGGGATTCGGAAAAGACCGGATACTTCTTAACAGGCAAAGACGCTGAGGAACTGCTGATCCGCCCGAAAGAAATCTATGATGGGGCAACTCCCTCAGGGAACTCCGTCTCTGCCCTAAATCTGATTCGGCTTGCCCGGCTTACTGGAGATGGGGATCTGGAGAAAAGGGCATCTGAACAGATAATGGCTTTTAGATCCACTCTTTCAACTTACCCTTCAGGATATAGCGCTTTTCTGCAAGCCATCCAGTTCGCTCTCCAGGAAAGCAGGGAGATTATCCTGGCCGGCTCTCTGCAGCAGCCTGAGCTAAGGAACATGAGGACTATGATCTTTAAAGAATTCCGTCCCTATACTACTCTTCTCTATGAAGATGGTACCCTTTCTGAGCTTATCCCCTGGTTAAAGGATTATCCTTTGGATTCTGACAAGGTTACCGCTTATCTATGTCAAAATTACGCCTGCCACAAACCCGTACATCAGGCCGAGGATCTCTCTGCATTACTGACTTAGATACAACAAAAAAAGCATCATTTCAATATTGAAAATTAGGAAGTGCGTTTCCATGGTCTGGAAACGCACTTTCACCGTATTGTTCATATTCACCTGAAATGGACTCATCATCTACCAAAACTAATTTCGCTGCAGCCATCTTTAATTGACAATTTATCGAGGGGAAATGGTGTCATAGCCAACGGCTTAACTGCAATGGATATGAGCAGGGCCGGATTATCATCTGCTGCAATTCGATTCGAATTCAAAGTGCCGCACGTTCGGCATCTGTGAATAATCGCCCATTCACCGCCCTTACGCACCCACACACTGACCGGTTCCATTATTCCTTTGCACAGGGAAGCACGGTCGCCCGGCTCATTGTCTACATGTACGCTCGATAAACACTTCGGGCAATGGTTGCGATGCTGGCTCCCAGCACCTTCCGGCACAACAAGCGTCCCACATGCCTTGCATGTAAAGCTCTCTGTACAAGCTGAATGCCGATAATCAGTTCTAGGGGAAGTACATGTAACGACTCTGGTATCCGCCATTTTCTGATAAGCATCATATCGTTCTCTTTTGAGTTTTTTCGCGCGAAGCGCCTCAAGAACTTGGCACCCTTCCTCGTGGACATGCGTACAGTTCCTAAAATAACAACCTTCAATGAGTTGCGCTATTTCAGGGAATACCGCGTTTCGTTCCTCCGCGGAAATTTCCTGCAGGGCAAAATCGCGAAAGCCCGGTGTATCAATCCATAAGGTTCCTCTGGAGCCAACCTGTAAAACACTGGTATGAGTGCTTGACATAGTACAGCGGGAATCTTCTTTTTCTAATGGTTTGTTTAGACTCCCATGTATCAAAGACGTTTTGCCGCAAGACCTATCACCAACAACAACCACAGTTTTTCCCTCAACTGTTTTAATTAGTTCTTCTTGCCGTTCACGAGCTGAACCTACAAATACGAAGTCGACGGAAGTTTGATACAGAGCCAGTTTGGCTTCTAACAGAGCCTGATTGCTTTCCCCAATTAAATCCCATTTGCTAATAAATATACCGACTTGAATTCCTGCTCGTTTGGCGGCGATAATCGCCGCTTCCAAATAACCTGCCTGATTGAGCAGGTAATCGGCGGTCACGATCGCCAAAAGATACTGAACATTCGCTGCTACCAGGACTTTCTCTTCTGTGGAACGACGATTTCCCCTATATAAGGCAGTTTTTCTTGGCAGAACTTGAATCAGTTTATATTGATCATTCCCAGCAAGTCCTATTTCAACCTGATCACCAACAATCAATGCATTCTTCTTCGAGACCAAAGAGCCAGGAAGCAGGCAGGAAATGATTTCACCTTCCGCTAATACTTGGACTTGTTTATTCACGATATTTACAACAGTAGCTTTCTTCTTCATCTTAGTTTCCTCCTAAATAAGGGACAGGCTTTTGGGGCGCACTTACTCTTTCATAAAATAGTATAGATTCTGTTTACTCATAGGAGCAACCGAATTGACGTTTCAGAAACAAAGAAGCGCCATGGCGCTTCTTTGTTTACTGGTTCTCCAGTTTAAATTTTGCAATAATTTTCTGTATGCTTTTCGGTGATAAATAGTAAGTTTCCGAAAGATGGCCAACCGGCATTCCTTCTGTATATTTTTCGTAAATCTCCATGTTTCTGAAAAGAATCATCTCTTTGCCTTTGGTGTTTTCTCCCCATGCCTTACGATTGCTTTCTTTTCTTGGGATATAAACATATTCACCGTCAATATATTTTTGAATTAGATCTATTATTTCTTTGGGCAGCACATCGGCTGCTTTGATATAGCTCATTTATGCTCCTCCTAATTTGGGTGTTCAGGAATGAGCAAAGGCTATACAAGTATCAATTTTTTGATGCTATGCGATAGCCTTTGCTATGCATAACGCGCCGAACTAAACTTCATAAAAATGCTTCCTCCCTTATATGCCTTCAACATTAAATAATTCTTCTTTACTCAATTGGATTTGACTCTAATCTACTGTGCTTCCATACCATCGTGAGATCGCTTTCTTTGGTTTCCTCCTCAATCTGTTCCGACAAAATTACGAATCCTTCTTTCAAGTAGAATCTTACTGCCCGCTCATTTCTTTGATAAACATTCAAAAGAAGTTTGTTATGCCTCTCTTTGGCATAATTGAGCAGTTGACCGCCAGTTCCCTTGGATTGATATTCTGTATCAACAAAAATTCCCTCAATGTAATCTCCATTCAGTCCAAGAAACCCTTGTATCTGACTGCTGGAATCATACACATAAATAGTCGCCTGCGGCAACATTTTTTCAACTGTGGGATAGCTGTTTATCCAATAGCTGCTGTCGATAAAATGATGCACCCTAATATTCGTATTAAGCCATATCTTCATAATTTGTTCGATATCGGTTTCTTTAAAATCTCTGATCATAATTAAATATCTTTCTCCTTTTGATTAAAATAAATTATTTCAATAAAGTAACATTCTGAACAACAAAAAAGCAGATAACTCTATCACTTAGAGCTATCTGCTTGCTTATAGCACACTAACATAAAGAAAAACGCTTTGCGAGTTTCTCACATTATTGCGACAGTCACCAAGTTAACATGTATTCATGTTCACTTGGCTCCCCTGCGTAAATAACCTATAATTTTTTCAATCAATTACAGGTAGCCTAAGCTTTATCTATCCGCAAAATAAGCACAACAAAAACCCCTCGTGATATGAGAGCTAAAATTTTTATTGTTCATTATCTTAGCGAATAGACGACATCAAGCCACCACCCTTTATATAATCAAAGCTATCATAACAAATTTTTCTTAACTTTGGAAGATGTTTTTAGGCTGTATTGATTTATCCTCAAAATGTTCAGCATGATTAATCATCGATTATGCATGGGACAAAAGAGGGAACATCATCTGATTGTTTACAAATAAATTATCTTTTCCTTTTAAAACAAAAAGTGTTGTATCCTCTTCCATAAGAACTAGAGAATTAAAAGTAGTATTCGCTATAGGTGTAAAACCAAAAACTACTGTGCTTATTTGATGTTCTGCCACTCTAGATACTACATCAAGGAGAGCGTGGTCACCGCTGCCAAAAACATCGTAACAGGTTATAACCGAATTTTCATTGGAAGCAATTATTACAGTATCGAAATCTTCCAAGAAGTATATGCAGTCTTTCATAAAGGACGTACAATAAAACATGAGTAATCCATAGTTGTCTTCCATTGAAAGCGCGGAGTATGGATTGGATTTGGCGTAATATCGTTTCAATAAAGCGCGATCATCTGCACTCCCCATGTCAAGTTTCCTTACATGTCCTTTTGTTGGAGTAATTGGACTACTACATTGGTATTCAATGACTTTTTCAAATCCAAATTTAGGATAAAAGTCAAGAACGCTATCATTAGCAAAAAGTTAAATACTATTGCACTTGTCTTTCCATTCCTTCAGGATGGTTTCTATTAAATAGCGCGACAAACCCTGATTTCTATAATCAATATCTGTCATTACAGTACCGATTTGAAGGCATAGCTTTTCTTGTCCATAGTGCAGAAATTTTATAATACTCACAGAGGCATTAGCTATTACTTTTCCATTATCAACTAAGGAATATGGAATATATTTATCTGTCCAATATCCGTTCTGATAAAATTCCTCAAAGGATAGGCCAAAGGTTTTCTCAGCTAAACTGTTATAACTATGCCTCAATGTGTCATTGTCCTTAATGTTGCTAGTCAAGATAAACTTCATATAATCATCTTCCTTAACTTTTCTACTGCATCATATATGATAAACTCTTTTAAAAAGAAAGCTTATTCAGGTTGCAAATGAGACCCCTGAACAAGCTCAGCAAGAAATCTTAAAATATATTATACTGGATTATGTTTCATCTTTACTTATTCTCTATGCCGACGATGAGCAAGGAAGGGTGTTCCACTAAGTTATAATCAATTGGAGCAATGAGTCGAACCTCGCCTTCATGGGTCATTCGGACATAAGGCCGCGTGGGAAAAGAGGAATTTTGCTTTACTACATTCCCACGAAGGCCGTTGGTGAGGCGGATCCCTGAACCTGTAGGATAGGGTGTAATGCATTTGGAAAAGGTGTTTTGTACTACTTTAGGTTCAAAAAGTTTATCTGAATTGGCGATAACGTATTCATAAGCCTCATAAGGCTGCAGAGCATTCCGATATACCCTTTTGCTGGTTAACGCCTCATAAACATCCGCGACAGCTGCCAAGCGGCCATATTCATGAATCTGGGTCCCCTTTAATCCCCTCGGATAACCGCTGCCATCCCAACGCTCTTGATGCTGAAGAGCGACGTGTGCAGATAATAAATTAATATCCTGATTTTTGCGGAGGATCTCAAATCCATATTCAGCATGCTTCTTAATCTCTTCGAACTCTTCAGGGGTAAGAGGTCCCTTCTTGTTAAGAATCTCCGGTGAAATTTTTATCTTACCCACATCATGCATGAGCACACCCATACCAAGATCCAGCAGTTTCCCATTATTCCAGCCCATGGATATCCCCATAATTAATGCGATAATTGTGGTATTCACCGAATGATGAAAAGTATAATCATCATAACCCTGAATCTCCATAACATTTCCCAACATATCCTTGCTATAGAGAAGGTCGGCGATGATGTTTTGTACTGCCTTTTTAACTTCATCCAGATTCACGGCATGAAGCTGCGATTCATTAAGATTTTTGCCTAAATTTTCTAAGGATGCGTATGCAATTTCACGTGTCTTGGTGGATACGGCAGAATAGATCTCCACATCCTGAAATGTGTCATCTTCAATAAACATGGTATCAAACCCTAAACGGGATAACTTATCTATATAATTACGGGTGAGTTTAACTCCCGCCTGCAATAGGACCTTTCCATTAGGACTAACCAGCGGCCGGGCAAGCACTTCACCTTCGTCCACATAGGCAATATTCACTAATCGCATACAACACTCCTGCTTCCGTATTACAATTACACCCATTTTGCCTCAATTTAAACAAAACGTATATACAATTTCGCCAAAATTATTTCTAATCCTCTTCTATTTTTTAACTGCGAAATATTTTCCCTTTAGTCCTATGAGCCTTTAACTAGTCCTATCGCCTCATAATCAAAGAATCAAAACAATTCATTCAGTTTTTTATCGTCTGCTTTAAAACCATTATACTTTTGCTTTTTAAAAAAATGAACTACTAAATAAAAGGATTAATAAAAAATTTATATTTATAATAATTAAAAATTGTAATCTGTCCCGAAATATCTTCTCCTCAGGAAGTCATTAAATTGTGACACGCAATTTAGCAAAATGAAATCAAAGCATAAAAACAAAAAACCCTTGATTCCTCAAGGGTTTCGACATTTTCATTATGGTGCGGTCGAGAGGACTTGAACCTCCATGAGCGTACACTCACTAGAACCTGAATCTAGCGCGTCTGCCAGTTCCGCCACGACCGCGTAACAATGTATATTATATGAAAGCTGAACCTACTTGTCAATAGAATAATTTTGAATCTATTTATAAAAGTTTTCCTTACTACGAAATTATATATACAAAATTAACTTTTACACTAAGAGCTTTTACACTTCTCTTCCCCCATATGCACACATTAAATAGAGGGCAGGCAGGGAGTGTGAGTAAAATGATGGTCGATGGGTTCTACGCAAAAATAAAAATATTGCTCGATTTTTGTTGACATTGAGGCCGAAAAGCCACTGGAAGATCACAGCTATGAGTCCAGGATATGGAGCAAAGGATATAGAGAAGCTATGGTTACTGTTAAAAACTATATTGGGGATCTGATAGGTACAAAAAAACCCTATCCGCTGATAGGGCTAAAATATCAATTATTAATTACTTTGCTGTAAGGTAATATTCATTGAGAAGCTTATCCAGTTTTTGACTTAAATCGACAACCTCAGGGTCAGTAAGAGGCTTTCTCTTACCTAATTGATTAAGCTCTTTTCTCATATCCTCAATGAGCTTAAGCAATTGATGGTTCCACATAGATTTGACTCCCTTTCTATTGATAACAGACTAAAACAGACTAACAAATCTATTTTACTGAATCTATCCCGATTAATCCATAAGACATTTCGTCGAATAAAGAAAAATATCGAGACTACTCCCACCTCATTACTATCTAGTAATAATTATATCCTGTTTTGCCTTCTCTTTTATCTCCTCGTAGATATGCTTTAAGGGTTTCCCTGTTAGTTGAGCAAGCCGGCGACAATCCTCGTACTCCGGACTCACAGTGCAGGCCCTCCCCTCCCAAAAAGCCACCTTTACTTGCGCTGAGCCGTACTTCGTTTCAATTGTAAGAAGCTCATAAGGAAGCATGTATTTCTTTATAGGATAAATCCGTAATCCAATAGTGGTCGTCTCTTCAAAAAGAATCCTGCGAATTTCCTCCAGTTTATGATAAGGAGTTTGCACAGTCAAAAGTACGGCTGGACGGTTTTTCTTCATTTGGATATCCTGGATATAGACATCCATGGCTCCCCCTTGGAAAAGCTTTTCAAAGAGATAATCGTAAAGCTCAGGATTCATATCGTCGATATTTACTTCCAGGGTTAAAGCCTCCCCTACCCGAATCCCTTCATGTTGACTATCCTCATTGGCCAGCTCTCCCACAGTCAGCCTTAATAGGTTAGGGATGATTAAATCTTTCGTTCCCGCCCCGTAACCGATTCTCTCCACTTTAATCTTCGGAAATGGACCAAAATCCTGACAATAAGCTGTGACTATGGCAGCTCCGGTGGGGGTGGCTAATTCTCCCTCAACATCTTGCGAATAAATCGGGACTCCGGTCAATAATTCCAAAGTCGCGGGGGCAGGTACAGGTAACAGCCCATGTGCAGCCTTGACAAAGCCTTTCCCCACATGAATTGGCGAAGAGAACACCTTTTCAATTCCCAAACGCCAAAAACCTATTACGGCACCGACAATATCCACGATAGCATCGACTGCTCCGACTTCATGAAAATGAATCTGTTCTATGTCGGTTCCATGGATTTTAGCTTCAGCTATCCCTAAGCGGGTGAATATCTCCAGGCTTCTGTCTTTGACTTGGGCAGGCAAAACACTTCTGCCGATGATCTCCCGAATATCCGACAGATTGCGGTGGACATGGCCTTCTAAGGAGTGAACATGGACTTGGGTACCGCTGATTCCCTGTTTAATTACTTTCTGCTCATACAGTTCATATTCGTCCAAATCCAGACCTGCTAAATCTCTTTGTAAAAGATTAAAATCTAATCCTGCATCAACGAGGGCACCTAGAAGCATATCCCCGCTGATACCAGAAAAACAATCCAAATAAGCTGCTTTCATATCAATTCTCCTTAACAAAGATCTTGCAAATTATTTTAGGCTGCTCTATACTAGGGCAGGCTAATGAATCTCAATTCCTTACTTACTCGGTCGAATCCTCCATGTATCTTTTTTGTTAAATAAAGAGGGGTGTTCAAAACCATGAATGTTGCCTTTTTCTTAATACCTAAGCAAGATGTAATTTACCTTAAAGTCAATTCTACCATGCGTCAGGCCATAGAGAAAATGGAGTTCCATCGCTACTCAGCCATTCCCCTTATTGATGATCAGGGTCACTACCTCGGTACGATTACCGAAGGGGATCTCTTGTGGAAGCTCAAAAATACTCCCGGTCTTGACTTTCAAAACACCCATACCATTCGACTTACTGAGATTGAACAACATATTCAAAACTATCCGGTTTCCATCAACTCCCGTATGGAAGACCTTATCTCACGAGCTGTTGAACAGAACTTCATCCCGGTAGTGGATGACCAAAAAATCTTTATCGGCATTGTACGCCGCCGCGAAATCCTGGAATACTGCTCCAAAGCCTTAGGTATGTTGGAATCCTTATCCCTTGATGATTAGGGATGGACTTTTGTTTGCGAAAAAAAAGGATATATGCTCTTATGATGAACATACTATCCTCTCATTAATCCTGCAAAAATAATCAAAACTTATAACAAGATTAGATAAAATTGCCCCCATCCACAACCCAGGTTTGACCTGTAACAAACCCTGCATGGGCGATTAAAGAATAGGCGACTTCAGCCACATCTTCCGGAGTACATACCTTCTGTAAGGGCGTTCCCTCAGCCATCCGGGTTATATGATCCTCTTTGCCGCTCACCCATCGGGTCAAGACTACCCCTGGGGCAACCGAATTAACCCGAACTTCGGGAGCAAGGACCCTAGCCAAGGATTTATTCACACTGATTGCAGCTGCTTTGGAAGCACTGTAAGCAATGGAGCTTCCCAATCCTGTCAGACCGGCGATGGAAGTAATATTAACGATACAGCCTTTTTGCTTCTTTAAAGCTTCTGCAGCGGCACGGCAGGTATTAAAAAGTCCTTTAACATTGACGCTAAAAATTTCGTCCCAATACTCATCTTTCATGCCTTCAAGATCGGCATGTTCAACAAAATGAGTCATCCCTGCGCTATTGACAAGAATATCCAGCTGTCCAAAGTCTTGGACTACTGCATTGACCATTTCCCGAATCTCTTGATCCTTTGCCACATTGGCTTGGTAAATCCTGCAGGCTACATTGAGCTTTTTGATCTCCTCGGAAGTCTGTTCGGCATCTTCCCGGGAACGAGAATAATTAATAGCAATATTTACACCTTCTTGGGCAAGCTTTAAAGCGATTGCACGGCCAATTCCTGTAGCCCCTCCTGTGATTAAAGCTGTTTTTCCCTGTAGCATCACCGGTTCCTCCTTAACGACTATGTATTTCCGCAAGCATCCATCGTTTTCTTTCTTCAGTATAGCCCAGAAGGAGAGCACGTTCAAGATCTCAATCCTTTGAGGTATCCTTTTGCGTCAACATGGAATACTAGAGAAAAGGTTAGTGCAAAGGACTGATTTCATGGCTTCTCTGGATATGGCCCCCATCACGATAAAATCTTCAAACCTCGAATTATTAACGGGAGAAGAAGTCCAATCTTCGAACCCCGTTATTTCTTTTCCCGAATTGCTCATTGTTGAAGATCGGCTTCGGGAATCTTTCCTGAAGGCCGGTCACACCATCAAGGACTCCTGTCTCCTGCTCCTGGCCTCGGGAGGAAAACGATTGAGACCCCTTTTGACACTACAAAGTGCCCAGTGTTTTGGCCCTCTCAATTCGGCAGCACTTGATGCTGCGGTAGCCGCAGAATTAATTCATATGGCTTCTCTGATTCATGATGACGTCATCGATCACTCGGATCGGCGGCGAGGTGTCCCGACGATCAATTCTCAAGAAGGGAATCAGGTTGCAGTTTTGGCCGGGGACTATGTATTTGCCGAGGCCTTTCGCATCTTATCCAATAAACATCTCCTTACGAGTATGTCCTATCTGGTAGACGCCATCCAATCCATGTGTGATGGTGAAGTAGAGCAGGCTGAACAACGCTATAACTTAACGGTTGAACCCAGCCAATATTTTAAACGGATTGCCCAAAAGACAGGAATTCTTCTGGCAAGCTGCTGTTGCTCCGGCGCGGCCAGTGTGGGAGCATCCCAGGATGCCATCGAAGCCCTCGGTCATTATGGCATGAATCTCGGTTATGCTTATCAGATTATTGACGACATACTGGACTTCACTGGAAATCCCCAAGTAACAGGTAAACCCGTAGCCGCAGATCTGGCCAATGGTTATATTACTTTACCCGTCATCTATCTTTTAGACAAGCCCCTCTATGGACCTTGGGCTAGAGATATCCTGCAAACCCGAAATTTATCCCCTGCGGATGTTCAGAAAATTATTCAGGCTCTTATTTCCTCGGAGGCTCTGGATGAAGCCTTTGCCACCGCCTTGCATTGCGCCCAAACTGCCATTCAGGCTTTGAACTCCCTTCCCCCTTCACCATCCAAGACCTTCCTTATAAAGCTCACCCATACTATCCTTTACCGTAATTCATAGTCTACCTTTTTTTCTTAGCTGAAGACATATCCAATACAGAACCTTAACAGGCCTTCCCCCCGCCCTTATTAGCTCCTGAGTCACTTGACCGCAATCTCCGGATTTCCCTTTTTGGTCGGATAGGTACATAGCCAATAAGCCTCTGATAATAGCTTCATGGAAGTTAGGGTATTTTAAAGACCTGGCCCGATTAAGAGCAGTCTCCACGAAGAGCAGCAGCCGTTCCTGCTGCTCTTCTTTTGAACCATAATACTCCACAAAATTCAATTGGTTGGTCTTTCTATCTTCTTCAAGATCTATAAAATAATCCAAAAGAATATGTAATCCCGTAATCCATGGGAAATAGGCCTCTTTGGTCTTTTTCGCCTCGTTCTCCGTAAGCCGGGGATCATAGGCCATGCCAAAAAGGCAAAAGGTCCCCAGCGTAGATCCCGTAGCGGCTGCCAGCTCCCAGGCGGATAGTCCCGGATACTTGGTGATTACTTTATCTAACCAGGATAACATCTTCTTTTCACGCTCAGCAGGATGCAAATGTTTGGTGACTTGGAGCATCGAGTAAAGCTCTGCCAGTTCCATCATGAAAGGACGAATCACTCCGTAGGAAGGCAATTTTTGAACCCTTCTCTGACATGTCTGCACCAATTCAACTAAATAGCCCCCGTCTTCATGATAGGGGTAATAAGCATAATAGTCGGAACACTGAGTTCCTGCATCCAGAGCCTCGGTCATGGCCAGATGGAGCTGTCGAAAAGCTTGTTCATCCTGAATCTCCAGAGCATCCACCAGATTATCCAGATAATCGCTTATGGTCTGATACGCCACCACAAACTCAATAACCTCAGAAATCCTGACACCGGGATACAGGGAATAAATGCTGCCTCCTAAACAGTGGAATTCTTTGTGCGCTATACTGGCCAGGGCTTGATCTCTAAGTACCCGGTCGGGACATCGACCTGCTTTCTGTTCCCAGAAGCTCAGCTGAGCCTTTACCTCCGGAAATATGGTTCTGACAAAGGAATAAATCAATTGGGGATTAGAAACTTCTTTGGCAATATCCACAAATACACTTCCTTAATGGCTTTCAAATTCTACTCTAGTCTTAGTTTAACCAGTCCTCCATCCCCTAACCCCGCCCCAGCAGCTTTTTCGTTCTCTGCTGGGGCTACGGCAGCGACATGGGGGTCTACTCTAAAAAAACCAAAAAAGCCCAACCTCCAGGGATTGAACTATTGCTCGAAAATAGACAATTAAACTTTGATCAATAATTCTCCTATTACAAGAAGGAATTATCTTCAATATGCCGAATTCTACCAATTAGGCAAAAAATGGTATTACTGAGAGGGGATATAATGAAACTAGATAAGAAATTTGCTGTGGAGTATAAAGTTGGCATTGTATCTAGTTTATCTGCATCTATTATCTGGGTTATTCTCATTAGTCTTTGGTCATTAATTGCGGCAAATATAATTTCATTATGGCATAGTGAAGTTGTTTTGTTTTGGCAGTACCTGATTGCTGGGATTTCTATAGGAGCAATGTTAGTAGGATCCTTTCAGATCTATAAGAATAGCTCCAATAAATTCAAACCTAGATTCCCTTCTCTCTCAATGGATTATGTTTACAAAGAGATCGAAACAGAATTACACTTTAAAACGCGGGAAAATATCGCATATTCTTCAAATTATAATATATTTGCTCTAAAAGACTTAAGTGAAATGAAACGTTCTCATAACTGGACAGGTGATTATATTAGTTCACCAATTCTTGAATCGCCCCATAATCATAAAGTAGAACTATGCAAGGATGCTAGCTCGTTGACTACGGCTAAAATCATATTTGATGTACCCTTAGAAAAAAACGAACCTACAACTTTTAAGTTAAAATATGAACTAGGTGATTCATCAAAAATAATGCAACCTATTATAGGACATTTAGTAAGAAATCCAACGGAAAGAATAATATTAAGACTTTGTGTCCCTAACAACATGGTAAGAAGTGTCAAGAGATGTGTTTATGCAGATAGTTTTGCTCAAATTAATTTATCGCAACCACAAATAATACATCGTAAAATCATTGGCAATAATGATGTATATGAATGGGTAATTGATAACCCAAGCCTATTGTATTACTACAGGATAAGTTGGGAATTTAGTTGATTCTCACCTTTTTAATACAAATACATATTATGTATAAAAATGTATAACAAATAATTTGCTTGTCCATACTAAAGCATATATAATAAAGTTGAATATACTTGAAGAGGTGTTAAAAATGGATGGTGACTAGTAATAGCGCTAGGATTAGCTCAACTATTTGCAAAGTAGGTATAAGGACGTATCGCGAATCATTTATTGTAGATGTAGAGCGACACGTTCTTTTTGTTTAGGTTCACGAGAGCTGCTATTTCGGGGATCACCCCTGTCCCATAGCGAAAAAAAGCAGGCACCCACTTCACAGCTGGTTTGCCTGCTTTTTGCATATTTGATCCATCAATTTACAGTACTTAGAAAAGAAAGTGTACTACAGTTGCCTTAGGGTTAAACTTCTTAGCTTTCAACCTCTTAGCTTTCAACTTCTTTCTTTTCTTCCTTCTCTTCACCATTGGTTGCTGATTTGAATTCAGAAATTCCTCGTCCTAAAGCCTTGCCGAGCTCGGGAAGTTTACCAGGCCCGAAAAGAACCAATGCAATAATTAAAACAATGATCATTACAGTTGGGGTTACCATACCAAATGTTACTAACATAATCCTACACCTCCATAATCTAATATACCACAAGTATTTGTTTTAATAAATTCAATAGAACGTGAATAATATCGCATTCTCTTTACATTCCTTATCCTACAGGATTATGTCCACTTTTTCAATATGATTTTATTGGGTATTCTTAATGTGCACCGTGAAATTACTTTCTTGCAGCAAAAAAGAGCCTGAATTCAGACTCTCTCTCCACTATCGCTAGTGCTAAAAAGTTCTTCATATCCCCGATACAAGCTCCAAATTACATCCCAAAGCTCATCCTCAGCTTCCGTCACCCGCAGCCCCAACTCTTTCGCCTCCTGCCGTCCAATTGGATAGCCATGGGAAAAATAACCTTCCGTCAGAGCCCGGGTAACCACAGGAACGAGCTCAGGATTGTCCTTTAACATATAGCGGGATAACAGGGCTTCGGCGTATTGATGAGATGCCTTCAAGGCTTTTTCGTAATCTCCGATCAACCAAGGGTCAAGTTTATTGATCATAGGAGTTATGATGCCGGTAACCAGTTCAGGGTTGGGATTATCTTCGATGGAGCGCTGAAGATAATCGATGCAATAACGAATCGCCTGAACAGGAACCCATAGGTCCTTATAAAGAGGATGCTTAATCAGCGGATCAATGGGCCCCAGCTCCGAGACGGGTCCCATAACAACTTCATCTGCTCCAAGGACTAACATGGATGCTGCAGATTTGGCTACAAAGGGGACGATTACGCCAAATTCGTTGCAGAACTCACGAATCAGCATGACAACCTTATAGGGGGTGTCTACTGCTCCACCATAACTGTGCAAGAGTAAATCAATTTTCTCTGTATGCCCGATTGCTTTGAGCTGCTCGTATAAGGGGACAAGAATGCTATCATCGAGGGGCGTATAAGCGAAGTATACTAGGACCTTTGAGCCTCTTAATTTCTCCAGACTGTCTAAATAGTGAAGTCGTTCATCCTTATCCATAGAATACCCCCATGCAGACGAAATTATATACCATATTATTCCATTGCAAAGAGGGCTGTGACTGTATTTCTTACAGTATCCAAATTGATTAGCTGATTAAACAGGCCCATCTGCCCTAATCCCAGAGCACCCTCATCAAAAAGCCGCCGGTCCGAGGACCGGCGGCTTAATTCGGTTGATGGCGTTGGATTAATCCGGCAGATTATAGTCCACCCCGGATGGGTCATGACAGGATAGGCAATAGCTCTTTCCGCCCAAACCTTGTTTTTCATGACATTGATAACATTGCTTTTGGGGATTTTGATTATTTATAACCGCAAATCCATGACCCTTTTCCCCGCTGATCCACTCTTCTTTAGGAATTGAGGCATGGGGGTTATTGGGATCGTGTCCTTGAGAAACAAAAATTATGGTAATCAAGGCCACGAATAAACCTATGGATATGATCATGCGAATAATTTTCTTACCTTCCATCCGTTTAATCCTTTCTCAACAATTTAGCCCAAGGATTTAAATACATCCCTGGCTTGTTCTAAGGTATAGTCAATATCTTCATCAGTATGAGCGGAAGAAAGGAATACCGCTTCATATTGACTGGGAGCTAAGTAGACCCCTCGCTCCAGCATTCCTCTGAAGAATGACCCAAAAAGTTCAACATCAGAAGAGCAGGCACTCTTAAAGTCCACGACAGGTTGATTGGTAAAGAACGCAGAGAACATGGCTCCGACGGAGTTGACCCAAATGGGGAACCCTAATTCTTGGGCAATGGACTTCAAGCCTTCAGCTAAGCGGGTGGTTTTCTCTTCGAGTCCCTCATAGACCCCGTCCTGCTGCAAGAGCCTTAAGGTGATGAGTCCTGCCGCCATGGCTAACGGGTTGCCGGATAAGGTTCCCGCTTGATAAATAGGACCGCTGGGAGCTACCTGCTCCATGTACTTTCTTTTTCCGCCATAGGCTGCTACAGGCAGACCTCCTCCAATAATTTTACCTAGGCAGGTCAAATCCGGGTCGATTTGGAAGCGGCCCTGTGCCCCTCCATAACTAACCCGGAAGCCGGTCATCACCTCATCAAAGATAAGTAAGCTGCCATATTCCCGGGTCAGTGAGCGCAAGCCCTCCAAAAAACCCGGTTGAGGTAAAACAACTCCCATATTCCCGGTAACCGGCTCGACGATTACTCCGGCAATATCTTCCCCACATTGCTCAAAAATCTCTTTTAGACCTTCCAGGTCGTTAAATTGAGCAACGATAGTTTCTGAAGCGATAGGGGAGGGTACACCCGGAGAAGTAGGGACCCCAAAGGTCAATGCTCCACTTCCCGCTTTGATCAGCAAGGAATCTCCATGGCCGTGATAACACCCTTCAAACTTAACAATTTTGTTACGTCCCGTCACTCCCCGTGCTAAACGCAGCGCACTCATGGTTGCCTCAGTTCCGGAGCTAACCATACGGACCATTTCCATAGAAGGGAAGGCTTTAAGCACTTCTTCAGCACATTCTGTTTCGATCTCAGTGGGCGCTCCATAACTGGTTCCTCGCTCTGCGGCAGCCTTAATAGCATCGACTACCGCCGGGTGAGCATGACCAAGAATCAGCGGCCCCCAGGACAGAACGTAGTCCAGATAGGAATTGCCATCAATATCCCATAGACGCGCGCCCTGTCCCTTGGCAATAAATATTGGCTCTCGCCCTACGGATTTAAAAGCCCTTACCGGAGAGTTGACTCCACCTGGAAGGACGCCATTGGCCCGGACAAAAGCTTCCTTACTTCGTTGATCCTGAAAACTCAAGATTAAACCCTCCTAATCGTCTTCTTCCATATAGTATTGCATACTGCTCTTTTTTAACTCTTTAATACTAAAGAGCATGGCATAGTCTTTGATTCCCGTTGCTTGAGCGATCTTGGCCATCACCTCACCGCATTCCTCCTGGGAACGGGCATGGATCATGGTAAAGAGATTATATGGCCAATCTTTGAGGGTAGGTCTTTGATAACAATGACTCACTTCTCGGAAGGATGCCATAATTTTGCCGAGTGATTCGGCTTTTTCCTCGGGGACCTGCCAAACCCCCATGGCATTGGCGGTAAATCCGGCTTTTTGATGACGGAGAACAGCTCCAAAACGCCTAATCACCTGGTTGTTAACCAGATGCTGAGTCTGTTTAAGAACCCGCTCCTCCTGCCAAGCCAGCTTTTCGGCAATCTCTGCATAGGGAGTTAAGGACTCAGGGATATTCCCCTGCAGTTCCCGTATGATTAATTTATCAGCTTCATCCACCGGGTAGGGTTCTAACTTTTGAGAACCCCGTGGATTAGCTGATGAACACTCATATTCTTCTAAATTGCGGCTATCCTCTTCCTGATCTTCCGGACTAAAGTCAAAATCCACACTGATTTTAAATAGACGGAGAGCCGGCAGAGAATACACCTCTTCCGTGCCAATGATCCCTTTGATGGTGGTTAGAACCTTTTCCACTTCCTTCTGGGAAGTGGCGATAAGGGTAAACCAAATATTATAATCATGATTACGCAAATAATTATGAGTCACTCCGGGAATATCCATAAGCAGATCGGCTAGAATCTGAATCTTATCCTCGGGCACTTTAGCCGCGCACAAGGTACTTTTATATCCCAAACGATGGGAATCAAAGACTCCACCTAAGCGCCGGATAATTCCCTCTTGGCGAAAGGATTGTATTCTTTCCCAGGCTTCATCCTCTGTGCTTCCGGTAAGGCCGGCTAAAGTCTCGTAGGGACGTGATGTAATGGGAAAATCCGTTTGAACAATATTCAGCAGAGCCCGGTCAAGAGCATCCATTTATTTTCCCCCCTTACGCCCGTGATAAAGGCACCAGGGCTCCTCTGCCATAAAATCTCCTTCTTCATAATAAGCAGCCCGGGCCCGGCAGCCGCCGCAGATGGTTTTATAACCGCAGATACCGCAGCCCCCTTTATAATCCAAAGTACGCAATTCGTTCAGAACTGGGTGAGTCTTCCAAAGCTCATCAAAGGGTGTCTCCCGGACATCCCCTAAGGGGATATTGAGGTAGGCACAAGGCTGTACCTGCCCCTTTGGACTGATAATGCAGTAGGAGGTACCGGCCAGGCATCCCCGTCCGAAACGGGTCTTAACACCCATCTGCTTGGCAATCCGCATAAACTGCGGAGCGCAGGTCGGCTTAAGCTCTATATCAACCTCTTGCTGCTTTTTCATGATACGGGTCAGGGCATCTTCATATTCCTCAGCCCGCAGGGACTCTTCTTCAATGGATACAGCCCGCCCAGTGGGAACCAGGAAAAAGAAATGATGGGCTACCGCCCCCTCAGCTACAGCAAAATCCGTAATGGCTTCCAGCTCATCCCGATTCCAATCCATGACTGTGGTATGAATCTGAAAAGGAAGTCCCACTTCCCGGCAATTACGCATGCCCTGCACTGCCTCTTCCCAGGCTCTGGGATACTTGCGAAACTGATTATGCTTTTCAATATGCAGGGAATCCAAGGAAATTCCCATCCCCATGGCCCCTGCTTCTTTCAAGCGGCGAGCCATATCCACAGTAATCAGAGTCCCATTGGTTCCGAAAACCGGGCGCAAGCCCAAGGAGGTGGCATGAGCTACCAATTCCACGATATCCGGGCGCAGGAGAGGCTCTCCGCCGCTAAAAATCATAATTTTAAATCCGGCCTTAGCAATCTGTTCAAGGAGTGTCTTGGCTTCGGCAGTGCTCAGCTCTTCTTCAGCCTTGCAGCCGGCATCACGGTAGCAATGATCACAATACATATTGCAGGCATTAGTGGTATTCCAAGATACAATCATGATTGTTCCTCCTTTATCCAGCGTGCTGCATCTAAGGCGTGGTAAGTAATAATGAGATCCGCTCCGGCTCGTTTCATGCTGACCAGGCTCTCCATGACCACCCGTTTTTCATCAATCCAGCCCTTTTCTGCAGCCGCTTTGACCATGGCGTACTCGCCACTGACATTATAAGCGGCTATGGGCAGCCCGAATTGCTCCTTGGTCCGATACGTGATATCCCCATAGGCCAGAGCAGGCTTGATGATAAGCATATCAGCCCCCTCCTGGATATCAAGGTCGGTCTCAAGCATGGCTTCATTGCCATTGGCAGGGTCCATCTGATAAGTGCGACGGTCCCCGAATTGGGGGGTCGAACCGGCAGCCTCACGAAAGGGTCCATAGAAAGCAGAGGCGAATTTAGCCGCATAGGACATAATTGGAAGTTGAGTATAGCCTGCTTCATCCAAAGCTTCCCGGATCGCCCCTACCCGGCCATCCATCATATCTGAGGGTGCCACCATATCCGCTCCGGCTTCAGCGTGGGAAACCGCCGTCTGAGCCAGCAATTTCAGGGTAGGATCATTGAGAACCTGCCCATCCTGAATGACTCCGCAATGTCCATGGTCCGTGTATTCACAGAGGCAGACGTCGGTAATCACATAAAGATCCGGATAATGTTTTTTCGTCAAGCGTACCGCTTCCTGGACAATGCCGTGGCGGTCATAGGCACCGGTTCCTATTTCATCCTTGGACTCAGGTAGTCCAAAGAGTAAAACTGCAGGAATTCCAGCCTCCACTACATCCTTTAAGGCCACGACATACTCATCCAAAGAGTAGTTATAAACTCCAGGCATAGAGGAAACGGGGATCTTTTTCTTCTCCCCAAACATAACAAACATGGGATAGATCAGATCCTCAACCCGGACATGATGCTCCCGGACCATCTTGCGTATGGTTTCACTGCTTCTTAATCTTCGGGGACGTCTGATGAGTTGCATTGTACATTCCTCCTCCATTTCCTTATACTATTCCGATCTCCTCATCGGTTAAGTAGCAGGCTGGGTCGGATTCCCAGAAATCTCCGGTGACGGCTTCCGCACGAGTGCGGAAATTGCCATTACAGTTATTCAAGTATTGACACCGGGCACAACGGCCTTTGAGAAGAGGCTTACGATCCTTTAACCCCGCCAGGATAGGGTGGGTCTGGTCCGTCCATATATCCCCAAATTTTCGTTCCCGCACATTGCCGAAAGTGATATGTTGGGTAAATTGATCCGGATGCACATATCCCAAGGGATCCACTTCCCCGAAGGCAATCCCGGAGCGATTCCCTCCATTCATGCTGATCAGTTCCTTGATCTTTTGTGCCTTCTCAGGATCCTCCTTTAAGGTACGCAGGTAAAGATAGACTCCATCACAGTGATTATCCACCGTTAAAATCTCCTTTTGGAGTCCCCGTTCTTCAAAATCTATGGTACGCCGGATGATGGTTTCCATGGCCTGCCTGGACTGCTCAGGTGTGACATCCTCTGCAATCATTTGGTTGCCCCGTCCGGAATAGACCAAGTGATAGAAGCAAACCCGATCGATATTTTCTTCTTCAATAAAATCAAAGATCTTATCCAGCTCCGCATAGTTATGACTATTAATAGTAAAACGGAGTCCTACTCGCTGCCCCACGGCAACACAGTTCTGAATGCCCTCCATAGCGGCTTGAAAAGCCCCCTCCTTGCCGCGGAATTTATCATTGACTTCCCGTAAACCATCTAAAGATATTCCTACATAGCCCACCCCAATGTTTTTTATGCGTTGAGCCACTTCTCTTGTGATCAAGGTTCCATTGGTGGAGAGGGTGGGGCGAATCCCCTTGGCGGCGGCGTATTCAGCCAGCTCAAAAAAGTCTGGACGAATTAATGGCTCTCCTCCTGAGAAAAGCAGTACCGGCACTTTAAAATCGGCTAAATCATCAATAAAGCGCTTGGCCTCTTCTGTAGTCAATTCTCCTTGATATTTCTGGGCATCGGATTCCATATAACAATGGGCACATTTCAAATTGCAGGTTCGTGTCGAGTTCCATACCACCACCGGCCCTGACCCGGAAGTGGTTCCGTGCATGGACCCTTTTGACCCTTTGCTGTAGCGCAGAGAGTCTCCAAAGTATTCTGTATTAAAAAGCAATTTCGTTAAACTGATCATTCCTTGTTCCCCCCTGCCAGTGTCTCAAGAAGCCCCTTAATGGTATACTGCTTCGCTTCCCGGTAAATGCTCAGCCCGCACTCTTGAGCTGTTTTGCTGGTAATGGGACCGATAGAATAGAGTTTAACCCCCTCTAAAAGGCTTTGCTTGCCATCAATTAATTGCAAGAAATTGCGCACTGTTGAAGAACTGGTAAAGGTAACAGCCGCTACTGCCTTCTCTTCTAAAAGTTTTAGGAGTTCTTCCTTATTGGCGTTCCCCAAAACCGTGCGGTAGGTAGGAACATCCCAGATGTCCGCCCCTAAAGCTTTCAGGGATTCGGGCAGAATATCCCGGGCTTCCTCGGCCCGGGCCAAGAGCACACTTTGACCGGGCAGAACCCGGCTGGCCAAACCTTCGATTATTTTTTCCGCTCTATATTCTTCAGGAACAAAGGAAACCTTCAGACATCGCTTTTCCAAAGCATCTCTGGTAGCCGGACCGATAGCGACGACGTCCATACCGGCCAAGTCACGAATGTCCCTTCCTTGCTCCATGAGAACTTTGAAGAATTCTTCTACTCCATTGACACTGGTAAAGATGAGCCATTCAAACCGTTTCAGATTCTTGATGGCGTGAATCAACCGATTGGGATCACTGGGAGGAACGATTTCGATCGCAGGAAACTCCCAAGGCTCTCCGCCCAGATCCTCAATGCCTTGAGATAAGGCACTGGCTTGATGCCTTGCTCTGGTCACAATAACCCTCTGACCGAAGAGGGGTCTCTTTTCGAACCATTGCAGCTTCTCCCTCAGTTGAACAACCTCTCCCACGATAATGATGGAGGGATTGGTGAAGCCTTCTTCCTTTACCAATTGAGCAATATTATGTAGTTCACCTACAAGCACCCGTTGTTCCGGCCGGGTCCCCCATTGGATAATTCCTACGGGAGTAGAAGGCGAACGGCCATTTTCTATGAGTTTGGAGGAGATCAAGGACAGGTTTTCCATACCCATCAAAAAGATTAATGTCCCGTGAGCAGTAGCTAAATGTTCCCAGGCCAAAGCCGAACTGTTTTTAGTGGGGTCTTCATGACCGGTTATGACGGCAAAGGAAGAGGTTAAATCCCGATGAGTCACAGGAATACCAGCATAGGCAGGTACAGAAATCGCCGAAGTAACACCGGGAACAACCTCAAAGGGAATCCCTGCCTTAAGAAGATCCTCTGCTTCCTCTCCACCGCGCCCAAAAACAAAAGGGTCTCCCCCTTTTAAACGAGTAACTATTTTTCCTTCCAAACCCTTCTGGACCAGGAGAGCATTGATTTCCTCTTGGCGCAGTGTATGTCGATCGGGGGATTTCCCTACATAAATAAGCTCGCAATCAGGACGGGCTAAGGTCAAAAGCCGGCGTGAAGCCAGGCGGTCGTAGATAAGCACATCAGCCTTGGCGATGCACTCCGCCCCCTTCACAGTAATGAGTTTCGGATCTCCGGGCCCAGCACCGACCAAATATACATATCCTTTGTCCAAATCAGAACACTCCTATCCTTGATGTTGCGTATTATCGAAGGTTGTGCGAATCTCCTGAAGGATCTCTATCGCTCCTTGAGCAATAAGCTTATCGGCAGCTTTCCTGCCCAACTCTTCAGGGTTATCTCCCGACAGAGAGACCTTCAAGATGCGTTGACCGTCCAAAGAAGCGACCATTCCTTTCAGAACAATCTGTTGACCCTCGGTCACAGCCCATGCCCCTATGGGAATCTGACAGCCTCCTTCCAGCCGGTAGAGGAGAGTCCGTTCTGCTTTGACAGCTCTTTCTGTATCTTGGTGGTTCAGCAGGTCAAGCATTTCCCGAACCTCAGCCCGATGAGAAGCAATTTCCACAGCAATGGCTCCTTGGCCTACTGCCGAGAGCATAATCTCTTCAGAGATATATTCTGTGATCCGTTCTTCCCATCCTAAGCGTTTCACCCCTGCCGCCGCCAGAACAATTCCTGCCATATTGGACTCCTGCAGTTTCCGCCAACGAGTCTGAAGGTTGCCGCGCAAGTCCGCAAAAACCAAATCCGAACGATAATTCTGTAACTGAGCTTTACGCCTTAAGCTGCTGGTACCGATGACTGAACCTGCAGGTAATTCCGCTAAAGGTGTGCCGTCTTTACTTAGAAAAACATCCCGCGGCTCTTCTCTCTCGCAAAAAGCGGCGATTTCCAATCCTTGAGGCAAGACTGTGGGAAGGTCTTTGAGGCTATGAACAGCACAATCGATTTCCCCGTTGAGAAGGCCCACTTCTAACTCTTTAGTAAAAAGACCCTTGTCACCGATTTTCGCAAGAGGAACGTCAAGTATCTTATCCCCCTTCGTTTTCATGGGGACAAGGACAAACTCACCTTCAGGGTAATGCTCCTCCAGTTTCCCTTTTACCCATTCAGCTTGCCAAAGGGCCAACTGACTATCCCGTGTACCTATTTTAATGCTTCGCATGTGCTCCCCCTTAACCTTGGTTAGAATGATGACTGGCTGCATGATGGACACTCCATCCTGCATGAGGCGAAATTTCATTAACATCTAAATCAAACAAATTTTGAAGTATTTCCGAATAAAGATGGCCTTGACTGGTATTAGCTGCTTCCTTCAGGTTGGTAATAGGAGCATGCAAAAGATGAGTCACAATGGAGTTAGCCATGGACCGAATAATTTTCTCCTGTTTCTCATCAATCGAACCCAATTTATTCAAGGTATTTTTCAGCATAATCTCGCGGATCTCTTCCCCACGGCGCTGCAAAGCCACAATGGTGGGAACCACAAATAAGGAATTATGCCACTTCACGAAGCGCCCCATCTCTTCTTCGAGAGTTTTTTCGGCCTGTATGGCTGCACCCTCCCGAGCTTTTTGATGGGCATCCACTACTCCTCGCAAATCGTCAATGTCAAACAAAGTAACACCTTCTAATTCTCCAACATTGGGATGAATATCCCGGGGTACGGCGATATCAATAAGCAATAAGGATTGATTATTGCGTTGTTTCATAATCCGCCGCATGCGCTCCGGTTGGATGACAAAATGAGTGGCGGCCGTTGCCGAAATGACAATATCTGCTTCTGCCAAGGCTGAGTCCAATTCTTCATAAGGGATAGCTTTTCCTGAGAACTCTTGTGCTAAAGCTTGGGCACGCTGCAAGGAACGATTGGAAACCAATACGGCATCCGCTCCGCTGGCCACCAGATGCTTTGCAGTCAGAGCACTCATCTCTCCTGCCCCTAAAATCAAAATACTCTTGCCTCGCACATCCCCAAAGGTTTGTCTGGCAAGTTCCACCGCTGTGTAGGAAACCGAAGTAGGATGCTGGTCAATTTGTGTCTCGGAACGGACTCGCTTTCCTACAGCCAAAGCATTTTGAAAAATAGCATGAATAATTTTATTGCTTAAATTAAGCTGTGATGATTTTTCGTAGGCATCCGCCACCTGACCCAAGATTTGGGTCTCACCCATAACCATGGAATCCAAGCCGGACACGACACGAAAAAGATGCCGTACGGAATCATAAAGGGTATGCACATAAAGATATTGATTAATATCTTCTTCTTGAAGCTTCCCATGCCCCGCCAGAAATTTCTTAATCGCACTGACTCCCAATTCAACCTCAGGAGTGGCTGCATAAATCTCTAAACGATTACAGGTACTTAATAGCACTACCCCATTTAAGGCGGATAGAGTATTCAATTCCATTAAGGCTTTATCAATCTCCGAAGGATGAAAGCTGACTTTCTCACGAATCTCTACTGGAGCCGTCTTGTGGTTCAACCCAATAGTGATTGGAAACACTTCTGCATTACTCCCTTCGCCTCGTCTAGCCGACCGTCTTTTATCAGCTCAAAGACCTCTCCATCCGTAACCTGATTCCAAAACGTTTCCTTCTGCTCCGCTGTCAACTGGGCTTTCACATCTTTACGCCAGCTTCTCAGTAAGGTCAAATAATCTTTATAGGCCTCCCCGTAGTGCTCTTCCAGCTCGGTCCGGATCTGGCGGGCTACAATGGGGCTGCTCCCTCCCGTAGAGACAGCAATGCTTAAATCTCCACGCTCTAATAGTGAGGGGACAATAAAAGTACATTTCTCCGGATCATCCACCACATTGATCAGGCGAAAAGATTCCCGGGCATTTCTGGCTACAGCGCTGTTAACCTCCTCGATTTCGGTACAGGAAAATACCAACACCTCATCCTGTAAATCATCGGCAGAGTACTCTTTTTTCTTCCATAAACATCGGACATCATCCACCAGTTTCAGTAGCTCCGGGTGAAGTTCAGGTGATACGATACGAACGACAGCACCATGCTCCAGCAGGGTTTTCACTTTTCGCCAAGCAACCATTCCCCCGCCCACAACCAAAACCGGTTTATTCTGCATCTCAACATAAATGGGGTAATAATGTGACACTTGCAGCCCCCGCTTCCTTTTATAACCCTTATCCTCTGTGAGGATAAAAAACTCGAATAATTCTAATCACATCTTACAACGAAAACCCCAACTAAAAAAGAATCAATTTTTTATGGGACGATTAAGTGTTTTTATGAACAAGCTCTTCTTTAGGCGTAAGAATGCAAACCTGGGAGCAAGTAGTTCACTCCAAAGAAGGTAAACAACACGGCTGCAAAACCAATGATGGCCATCCAAGCCGCCCGTTTCCCCTTCCACCCATACATCAGCCGGGCATGGAGATAAGCTGCATAAATAATCCAAGTGATGAGGGACCAGGTTTCTTTGGGGTCCCAGGACCAATAGGTGCCCCAGGCATAGTTAGCCCAAATAGCACCGGTAACGATACATAGGGTCAACATAGGGAAGGCAAAGCCAATCATTTTGTAAGCCAGCTCATCCAGAACATTTTCGTGGGGGAAACGGTTGAGCCAGGTTTCCTTTTCGTTGGAATGGGCATTGGTTTTGAGCAAGTACATTAATCCCAGACCGAAAGATATGGCGAAGGCCCCATAGGCCAGCATAGCAGTGAACACATGGAAGGTTAACCACTGACTTTTCAGGGCCGGTGGAATAGCTCCCGCTACTCTTTCTGAAGGACCCATTTTCATGATGATAAACATAAGCAATAAGAAGGGTACCGGCATGACAAAACTGCCCAGAGGTTTAATCTTATAGCGGAACTCTGCAAATAAAAAGATGATGACAATTCCCCAACAGAAGGTAAGGATAAATTCATAACCATTGCTTAAAGGCGGCCTTTGCGTAACCACCCAGCGCAAAATGATCGCCCCGGTATTAGCAATTAATCCGATGATGGCAGCAAATGTACCCAGATGGTTGATAAAGTCCTTTTTAGCGGCCATCCCGATCCAATAAAGAATGGTACTTCCTATGTAAGCTCCAACCATAATATAAAATAATATGACTTCCCAATTTTCCACGGATCCACCCAACGATATCGACTCCTTTACCTAAAATTATCATTTATTCCCTTATTTCAGCTGCAATACGGTCGAATTCCTCTTTTACTCCCATGTTAAGCTTTCCGGTGTAAGCTCCTAAAACCAAGGACGGCTTTTGAGTATCAAGATCAGGCTCCAAAATGCCTGCTATACGGACAGGCCGCCAATAGAAGGATAAGAGCAATCCCACCATTAAAAGAGCGCACCCAAGCCAAACAACCCATACTCCGGGATCCGCTTTAACCTGTAATCCTGTGAATGCCGTGGCTTTGTCAAAGGTTATCGTATAGGCATCCTGGATATTCGCCGATTCTCCTGGAATGAGCTGTCCCATTTCCAACTGCTTGTTCTCATCAAAAACCTGGTAAAGGATCACGGATTCTTGAGGCCCCGCCTTCATGGCTGCAAGAACAAGGTAAAGATTGGTTCCTGGTGCATTAAAATACCCGCCCCCATTCTGGAGTGCCACAGGGAAGGTCTTTCCATCCATTTCCACAGTAAATAAAGCTCCCGGCGCATAGCTGGTTTGATAAAAGGTTATGCCTTTATAAGTTAAGGGATGATTCACAGAGATGGATTGGCGGTGAACTTCTGTTCCTGATTCAATGATACTGAGATCAGTATACCAGTTATCCCTCTCTCCGTTGGCGAGTATTCTATCTTCCACCGAGTTAATCTTAACCATAAAGTTCTCTTTCACTTGACCTTTATAAATGTCAATCTCTTGAATGGGAATCACACTTCCCTCACCGGCCATCATATAGCCTTTAAAGCCGGAGATGGATCCAATTAGCGCTCCAATGATTAAGATCACAAAAGAAATATGAGTAATGAAGGAGCCCCAATTGCCCATACGATGCTTTTGTGCTGTAAAGCTCCATTTCCCCTCGTTAGCTGACTCTGTAATACGAAAGCCTTTCTTCTTAAGTACTTCTTGAGTTCTTTTCTTTAAAACATCTTCATTCTCTCCAGATAGTTTGGCACTGATCTTCTGAGGTATACCTGAATTATCTTTGGGAGCCTTGGGATGAAATGTTAACTTATAGATTCCCCCAAAACGCTGTACACTACACACAATAAGATTAATACAGAGTAGGCCCAATAAAAATTGAAACCAAGGTGAAGAATAAATCCTGGTAAATCCTAAGGTTCTCCAAATCTCAGCAACAGCACGCGCTCCCTCCGGATCGAGAGATTCCTGTGGTATAAGGGTTCCAATGCCCGAGACCAGAGCAACGACTCCGAGTAATACCAGTCCAGTTTTCATTGAGCTGAAAATGTCCCAAATTTTTTCAATCAATCCATCAGACCTATTGCTCATAATACCCTCCAGTATTGATTTTGGAATTATTCAAAGGTTTATTTTATGTATTATTTTACTATATATTCTGAGGTTATCCTAGGTTGAAAGTCTGTTTCACAGAAAAATCACGATTCTTTTAGAGTTTTCATAGGATTTGGTAAGGGTTTATTAAGGGTTGAAAAAGAATTTATTAAGAATTCCCGAACAAGTTACAAAAAGTACAAAAGGTGACAAAAAATAACTCCTTTTATTATATTAAAGAATACCTATAAAAAAGAAGGCAAAGCTCTACATCCGTCTCCGAGCTTTGCCTCCCTATTATCTCCTAATCTACGGATTCTAAACTACATTAAAATGCCATTCCAAATGGGCACGGCTGCAAAGATAACCACGTAGCGAAGAACAAATCCGCCCAGAACAACCAAAGCGTCGCTGAGAAGGAGAACATTGACTAATCCTTGACCTTGCTCTAAGGCTACGGTATTTCCGCTTCCCGCTGCCGCATGAAGAGCATGACCGGTATGAGCAGATCTACCAAGCTTTTTGACTGCAAAAGCCGAAATAAGAAGGGGCACGACCAGTCCCAGTACCACAAGGAAAAGCCAGAACCAAAGAGCCAGCTCACCGGAAATTGCTTTGGCGGCAGAAGCAGCTTTCACTGCGCCACCGGCATTAGCCATGCTAAAGATAAAGGCTACAAGAACAATTTCAATGCTGACAAGATAGAAGTGAAGTTTGGAAACCTTGTACTCATCGGAATGTACGCCTTTATCAATGATATTGCTGACCAATACAGTAATGGAAAGACCTGTAGAAAAAGCAGAAACAACGAATAATACCGGCATAACATAGGTATTCCAGAAAGGAATCGCCTCAACCACTGCAACAAGCAAACCTGTGTAAGCACAAGTTGAGAAAGCCAGGAGTGCTCCAACATGTTCTAAAACGCCGGGAATCTCTTTTTTCTTCCAAACGAAGAAAGCAACCAATAACCCAACACAGATGAAGAGAGCAAGAATATACACACCCCAGGTCATGACTGAGGAAAAGTTCCTCAAAAGACCAATGAGCAGCCAGGGTTTCTTTAATCCTTGGCCCAAGTCAAATACTAAAAGCAATGTACCAAAGGCTACGATGGGAGCAGCCATGAAGTATCCTGCACGTTTCAAAGCAGGTGAATTTCCCAACCAACCTCTCCCGGCAGCATAAGAAGTGAGGTATGCTCCGGCACCTAAACCACCTAAAAAGAGATATATAACGATTAACCATCCCCAATGAAGCTCCATGTTTTTTCCTCCTCCTTATTCCTTAAGCTTTCGGGATAATCACTAATGAAGGATTAGTGATACTGGCTGATGGAAGACCATTGACTTCCGGAGCTACAGCACCGGGAGTATTTCTCAGCTCTGTAATATCCCCATAGGTCAATGCACCGGTCGGACATGAGGATACACAAGCAGGTTTACCCCCTTGGTCCTGAATCTCAGCACAAAAACCGCATTTCGTGACTGCTCCGGTACCGGACTTAACAAACTGCGGTGCATGATAAGGACAGGCATAGAGGCAATAAGCACAGCCCACACATTTCTTCGTATTATGAGCGACGATACCGTCTTTATCCCGTTTTGTGTACGCTTTTACAGGGCATACCGTCATACAGGCCGGATCGGCACAGTGGTTACAACTCATCGAGAGATATACCTTATTGCTTGCCGGCTCAGCTACATACACTTTCCGCCATTCAGCACCCGGCTCCCAATTGTTCGTTTCTTTACATGCTTTGGCACACAACTTACAATTAATACATTTCGTTTGATCATACTTAAACCCTAATTGCTTGGATTCACCCGACTCCGTCCCTGCGGCTTTAACACTCGTTTCTTTTAAGCTTCCCATCGGAACACCAACAGCGACAGCAGCCGCGGTTAAAGCCCCGATTTTTAAAGCCGTACGACGTGTTAGTTTTACATCGAGCTTTGACACATGGAACAACCCCTTTCTCTAATTCCCTCTAGTACTTACCCATTTTTTCACACAAGAAGCCTCGACATATAATATCTATTTATTAGTTCATAAAGGTCTACTTGCTTCTTGTCTTCGTAATAAAGAATACCATAGAAATTATTTATTGCAAAGTATTAGCTTTCGGTAATTTCTGCATTCTGATCATTATTTCACTAAAAATTCATAATTGCCTACCCATTAATTTCATTATCTTACATAAAGAAGCCTTCTGTCCCCAGGCACGGGACCTTAGCAGATATGCCCGAAGTTCCAATATACATACAAAAAGACCGAAATTCATTAGCTCCAAACTAACTTCTTTCGATCTTAATTATGATTTGAGTAAATTAGGTGCAAGTGCAATAAATTTTGCCTATATTAGACTCTAAAATTTACGTTCTTTTATAAAATAAGCCAGATCCACGAGAGCCTTTCGGGTAGGTACATTAGGAAGCTCTTGAAGATAAGAATTGGCTTTGCTTATATATAAGTCCACATAATGCATGGAGTCATCAATTGCTCCGGAATCCTTAATCAATTTAATGGCCTCTCTGACTTCTTCTTCAGTCTTCTCAGGCTTGGAAAGCAATTCATGCAACCGATCCCTATCCTTGGATTGATGCAGAGCAAGGATCAACGGTAAGGTCATAATTCCTTGACGAATATCTCCCCCGATGGGTTTCCCCAGTTCGGAGGCTTCAGCAGTAACATCCAAGACATCATCGACAATTTGAAAAGCCATACCCAAGGCGTGTCCATAGGCCCCCAGAGCCCAAACTTCTCTCCGTGGTGCGGAGGACACCAAGGCCCCCAGTTTACAGCTAGCGGAAATAAGCATGGCTGTTTTGCGCTTAATACGATAATAGTATTGTTTTAAGTTCTGGTTGACATCATTGGAGGCTTTAATCTGTTGAATTTCCCCCTGGCTCATTTCAACACTGACTTCAGCAAGGATTCTTGATACTTCAGGATGGTTAATCTGAGCAAGTAATTCCAAAGCTTTGGCTAATAGATAATCTCCAGTAGCGATAGAAACCACATTTCCCCATTTTGCCTTAACTGTTGGCCGTCCCCGACGTGTCATTGAAGCATCCACCACATCATCATGAACCAGAGTCGCCATGTGAATCAATTCTAAAGCCATAGCCACAGGAAGGAGTTTATTAATGGGATAGCCATAAAATTTTCCTGCTAAAAGGGTAAAAGCCGGGCGTAACCGCTTCCCTCCGGCTTCCAATAGTTGAACAGCCGACTGATCCAGTACGGGGAAATCTGTTTTTATATAGGCATGAAGTTCTTTTTCAACCTTCTGCAAATCAGAATTGATTTGGTTAAAAAGCCACAGTTGTTTCAATCTTGGTTCACCTGCTTACACCCTATTTATCGTAGGACACCATATCTTGTGGGAGTTCCGCAAGAGGATCCTCATCATCATAGGTTAATAGTTCTTCATCGTCTTGATTGGGTGTCGCTTTCTCATCTATCGCCGGATTTTCAGCTTCAGGTGTAGCTGCTGCAACCGTCGAAGACGTCGTTGCTGCTGCCTTTTTTTCTTCCTGGCTGCTTTTTTTAGGTGTGGTCGTCTTCAGCGTATCATCTAAGGTCTTCTTCAGGACATTGCTGGGAGTATTGACAGCATCCTGAAATTCTTTTGTCATATCTCCGGCAATTTTCTTAACCTCAAAAACGACTTTTCCAATGGCACGAGCCACATCAGGAAGGTCTTCTGGGCCGAATAATACCAAGGCGATAACCATTAATATAATAAGTTCATTAAAACTCATCTCTTACCCCCCTATCCTTCCAGCGCCTTCTCTCGTTTCCTGGCGACAATATAACCGAGCCAAATACTGGCCTCATACAGCATATATGTAGGCAAAACCATTAGACCTTGAGTCACCAGCTCAGGCGTTGGCGAAATGAGCATCGTCACCACTACAATTCCAAAGAAGGCATACTTCCTTTTTCTAGCCAGGCTATCTGGGGAGAGGATGCCAATACGAATCAAAAGCAGCAAGATAACAGGGAGTTGAAAAATCAAACCAAAGCTTAAAAGAAAACGTATAATAAAGGATAAATACGAAGCTTTTGTCACTAGGGTAGTTGAAGCTACAACAGCTTGGCCAGTGAAAAGCAGGAATTTAAGCCCGATAGGAATTACAAAGAAAAAAGCAAAAGCTATACCGCCTAACATCAAGATAACCGAGCTAGGTACAATCATATAAAGGTATTTCTTTTCATTTTGCTTTAAAGCTGGGAGAATAAAACTCCAAATCTGCCAGATAATTATTGGCAAAGCAATGACTACCCCTACTACAATGGATACTTTCAGTTTAACCATGATGGGTTCCATGGGGGTTGTTGTAATTAATTCTATGCCCAGTTGAATCACTGGATTGGCAAGGAATGCGTAAACCTGATCGCTGTATATCCATCCGACAACCGTACCTAAAATGATTCCGTATGCTGCAAATAAGAAAACTTTGCGTAATGCGCTAATATGCTCCATGAGCGGCATATTTTCGTCAACACGTTTCCGCCTGCGCATCCCCACACATCCTTCCCATAATCCTTCTACTTTTATTCAGCGCGCATTTTTATATTGATTGCAACTTCTAAGTTCTCTTCAATTTTAGCATGGAATTACTTTGATGACAAAGACAACCCTGCTTTGTTATCTATAGTTCAGCTCCAGCGTTTGAACCTGCACATTGCTTTCAATATAATCGATTAATTGATTTAAAGAGTGGTTTTTAAGATTAGGAAGCTCTCGGAGAATAGTTCTAGCCTCAGTCAGAGCAGAGTCAACCACCTTACCCTCAATTCGTTCTTGAGATGCGGCCCAGGCAATCCCCAAATTCCATCCTATGGTCTCACATTGCTCCTGCACCTTCACCGAACAGCCGGCCAGTTCTGCCCCCAGCCGTGCAGCAAGACCTGTTAGCGATGCTCTTTCCATCTCAATTGTCTTTATGTATTCGCCTTCACTCACTCTTTTATCCTTTGATAACCAACGAATTATTGCTCCTTGGTTCATACTTTCGATAATTTTAGCCAGAGGTGCCAAGAAATGAAGCATTTTTTCCTTACATAAATTTAGAAAAAATTTCCCATACAAAAAATCCCCCACAAGTACCGGAAATTGTCGTTTGCTTTCTTCTAAATCCGGATCATCCTTCATCAGGCGATGAACCTGGTCAGCCATAAATATGTATTGAAAGATTGTGGCTAGACCAATAGCTGAACGTGTAGCACCTCCAAAGGTCTGGCTCACGGAAAGGACAATAAGAGGGCAGGCGTTATTCTCAAGTTCACCAAAATTCAATTCTACAAGTTCGTCAAATTCTGCAGCCTTGAGCTTGATTTCACGTCTAAGGGTTCTTTTTATTTCTTCAAGCTCCTCCTTGAAGTGTTCGGTCAGTAGCAACAAGGCAATCTCTCCTTAATATTTGAGGCTAATCTAAGTAATATTCGAGGCTTTACATCAAAATCCTGCCCCTAGTACAGTTCCTACGATCAATAACATTATTTTTTACAAGTTCATATAAATAATCCTACAATTACTTAGAAAATATTGACATTCCATAATTCAAAACAATAGACCTTGTAACTCTCCCGTCACAAGGTCTATTATGCCAGCCTTCTCTCAGTCTGGAATAAAATAAATATCCCTCCTAAAGATTTACCGCTTCTTTTGGATCTTCTACGAGTCCACGTTTCATTTCCGTAGCTGTCATATGACCTGCTTTAAATTGCTCGGTCAAATAATTACAGGCATCCCAGGGATTGACCTGATCCCCGCATGTGAATACGTCTACTGCTGCATAACCAAGTTCTGGCCATGTATGAATGGCTAAATGGGATTCGGAAATGACTACCACACCACTCACACCTTGCGGACTGAACTTATGAAATACCACTTCACGTACTTCTGCGCCTGCTTCCAGGGCTGCGTTGACCATGATTGCTTCGACTTCTTCGCGGCTATTGAGAATCTCGAAACTGCAACCATAGATTTCAGCCAACACATGACGTCCCAGAGAATTGCTCATTTTGTCATCTTTGCCCCCTTTACAAAAGCAAAATGGAAGGAATCCGAGCCGAACAAAGCAGTTCGGTGACCCAAATTCCTATCGAAAACAATTGTAGCACAATGTGGCCGCTTGTCAATAAAAAAGTTAACTTTATCCCGGTAAAACCCTCTTATCTGCTCCAAATCTGGAATGAGATGAACTCTCTTCCGGTTTGCTCCGCATTCCTCAGTATTTCACTTTTATATTATGAGAATTATTAAGAACTGTGCTTTCCTCGATTGGATGAGTCCAAATCTTTCGGCTGAAAGTTATTTAATTATTAATGAAGGAAAGTTGTTGTCCGGGTCGGGTAGCTTTACGCACACCGCTCCCTTAATAGCTCCAGAGCTGGTCAACTCGCTTTCTTAACAGCTGCGCCAAACCTTCGGGTAGTACCTGATGTGAACCGGTGGCTGCGCTACGTTAAGAAAGCTTCGTTAACCCGGCCGCTCTTCCGCTTAAAGAAAGCTTGGCTTATGGTGAGTGACGCGAAGCAGAACCTTAGCTGCCTTATACACAGTGAAAATCCTTCGCTCTTGTGCGTAAAGCTACGCTTACGGGTCATTAGGGGCGTTATCTGTTGGATCCATTTATTTATTTTTAGAATAGACAATCTTTCCGTTAATGATCGTCTGCTGAACCTTGGCATTAATATTCAACGGCTCTTGGTCATAGACGACCAGATCGGCATCATACCCTTTAGAGATTCTGCCAATGCGATCATCACATCCCAGAATCTCGGCTGGACTGACCGTAAGACATTTTAATGCATCTTTTGGAGAAAGTCCTTCTGTTACAGCCAAGATAGCTATGGTCCTCAATTGATCGATGGAGTTGTAGGGATGATCTGTGATTAAGGCGACTTTTAGCCCTGAGCCCACTAATTTAAGGGCTGAGGCATAATTTCTATTGCGGAGTTCCATTTTTATGCGCGGAGTCAGCATGGGACCAAAAGCTACCGCTACCTTCTTTTCAAACAAATAGTCGGCAATAAGATCCGCCTCTGTTCCATGTTCGATAACCAATTTTTCGATATTAAATTCTTTAGCGATGCGAACGGCAGTTATAATATCATCGGCTCGGTGGGCATGGGCTCGCAAGGGGATTTCTCCCATTAAAACCGGAATCACAGCCTCCAGCTTGACGTCACGTTGATTCACTTTATTCGCCTTTTTCAAGATCATATAATCCTGAGTTCGCATGAATAACTCACGAATCAGAGATGCCGTACCCATCCGGGTTACCGGTGATTTTTTATCTTGGCCATAGGTGGTGAGCGGGTTTTCTCCCAGGGCGACTTTTAAACCTACCGGATTCTTGATTATCATATGATCGATGATTCGCCCTGAGGTTTTAAAGGCCATACTTAAGCCCCCTACCGGATTATCGCTTCCCGGTCCGGACATAACTGTGGTAATTCCATTGCGAACCGCATCCTTAAAGGCAATATCCATGGGATTGACTGCATCGATTGCTCTAAGATTCGGGGTGATGGGATCAGATATTTCATTATTGTCCACACCGATTTTTCCTGTTGCTTCCTCAATGATCCCCAGATGTGTATGACAATCAATTAATCCTGGCAGAATATAACCCTCTTGCACATCAATAAACGGGACCCCCTTTTCCCCTTCGATTACCTGTCCGATCTCTTTAATTTTATTATTCTCGATGAAAATATCAGCCTTAATAAAATCCTCCTGCTCATGAAGCCAGACCAAACCGTTTTTTATTAAAAGACTCATCCCTTCACCCCTACTGTGTTAGCTTTTTCTTAGTATTACCGGAAAAACCATTATTGAACACATTCATTTCCCTTAGGGTCTTTACCAAGGGACATACAACCATGTATAGTTTTCCACTTTTTGCAAAACAATATCTTGAATTCCAGAGTCAGGGAGGGATAACCGTGGACAAAGATACCTATTATAGCTGGGCCCGCCGCAAAGGCATTTCGCGTCGTGACTTCTTAAAGTTCTGTACGATGACCGCTGCTATGTTGGGACTTGACTCTTCATCTGTCCCTAAAATAGTCAAAGCTCTCGAAACAAAACCCCGCGTTCCGGTAATCTATTTAAATCTACAGGAATGCACTTGTTGCAGCGAGTCCTTTCTGCGCAGTGCTCATCCGCTGATTTCCGATCTCATATTCAATATGATATCCCTGGATTATATGGAAGTTATCCAAGCTGCTGCAGGAATACAGGCTGAGTCTGCCCGACTTAAAGCCATGCAGGACTATTATGGAAAATATGTATTGGTCGTCGAGGGCAGCGCCACCTTAGGAGACGGTGGAATCTATTGTACCATTGGGGGAATGACCGCCAATGACCTTCTCAAGGAATGTGCCGATGGAGCAGCCGCAGTCATTGCTTATGGTTCCTGTGCCACCAACGCCTGTATTCAAGGGGCTTACCCCAATCCTACAGAAGCCGTCCCCATCCGCCGTATTGTCAAAAACAAACCGGTGATCGATGTACCCGGCTGCCCACCCATCGCTGAAGTCATCACCGGAACTATCGTGCATTATATAACCTTTGGTGAAATTCCTGAACTAACCAGCCAGGGCCGTCTCAAAGCTTTTTATTCCAAACGGGTTCATGACGGATGTACCCGGCGCGCTTTCTTTGATGCCGGCCAATTCGTCGAGCAGTTTGATGATGAAGGAGCTAAAAAGGGTTGGTGCCTCTACAAGATAGGTTGTAAAGGGCCCGTAGCTTACAACGCCTGCGCTGTTATCGAGTGGAATGGAGGGGTTAGCTTCCCTGTCAAATCAGGTCATCCTTGCATGGCTTGTTCCGAAAACAACTGGTACGATACCAGCACACCCTTTTATACCCATCTGGCCGATATCCCCAATAATGCTATCGGTAGAAATCCCGACGAGGTGGGGATGGCTGCCTTAGGAGCTGCGGGGATCGGAGTGATGGCTCATGCCGCAGCGACCATCGTCACAAAAACCGGTGAGAAAAGGCAGAAGCAGGAAAAATAAGGAGAGGTTTGAAGTCTATGGCTACACGAATTGTTGTTGATCCGTTAACCCGGGTGGAAGGGCATTTGAGAATTGAAGCTGTAGTTGAAGGCACCAAAATCACTGAAGCCTTAAGTTCGGGAACCATATTTCGAGGAATTGAAAAAATCGTTGAGAATCGAGATCCCAGAGATGTCTGGTCTTTTGTCCAAAGAATCTGCGGAGTATGTACCCATATTCATTCCATCGCTTCAGTCCGTGCTGTTGAAGATGCTCTTGACTATAGAATTCCTAAGAATGCCAACATTATCCGCAATATCATGACCCTTACCCAAATGGTTCATGATCATGTGGTTCATTTCTACCATTTGCATGGTTTTGACTGGGTCGATGTTCTAAGCGCTCTGAAGGCCGATCCCAAGGCAACCAGCGAACTGGCCATGTCCCTATCGGATTGGCCCAACTCTTCGGAGGGTTACTTCCGTGATGTACAAAATAAGGTTAAGAGACTTGTTGAAAGCGGACAGTTAGGGATTTTCGCCAATGCCTATTGGGGGCATCCCGCTTATCGTCTCCCTCCTGAAGCCAATTTGCTGGCAGTAGCTCATTATATCGAGGCCCTTAATTGGCAAAAAGAAATTGTCAAAATTCACACCATCTTTGGCGGAAAAAACCCTCATCCCAATTATTGTGTAGGGGGCCATCCTTCCACCATTAACCTGAACGATGTCCATGTCATCAATATGGAGCGCTTAAATCTCGTCAAATCAAAAATCGATGAGGCCCAAATCTTCGTGGATAAAGTCCTCCTTCCCGACCTCTTTGCTATTGCCGGCTTCTACAAAGGGGACTTATGGGGGGGCGGGATCGGAAATTTCCTCTGTTACGGGGGTGTCCCTATGACAGATATTCGGGAGCCTGACTCCTTCCTTTTCCCTAATGGTGCCGTCTTAAACCGCGATCTGAGCAAAGTCTATGACGTGGATCTGAAGGATCCCGAACACATCAAAGAGTTCGTCAGCCACTCCTGGTACCAATACGACGATCCCAAGGCCGGATTGCATCCTTGGCAGGGTAAAACTGCCCCAGTCTATGACGGGCCAAGACCTCCCTACCATAATCTCGATGAGAATAAAAAATACAGCTGGATCAAAACTCCTCATTGGAAAGGAAATCCCATGGAGGTAGGACCCCTTGCCCGTTTTGTCGTAGGGTATGCCCGCGGTAATAAGCCCATCAAAGGTTTGGTCGATGATGCTCTACGGCGATTAGATCTGCCTGTTAATGCCCTGTTTTCTACCCTGGGCAGAACCTTGGCAAGGGCTCTGGAAGCTAAACTTTCCGTGGACCATTTAGCCGGATTTTACTCAGATTTGATTGCTAATATAAAAGCGGGAGACAGTCAGACTTTCAATCCGGAGAAATGGGATCCCAGTCGTTGGCCGACCACCGCTCAAGGGGTTGGTTTTGCCGAAGCACCCCGTGGTGCCTTGGCTCACTGGATCAAAATCCATGATGGCAAAGTGGAAAGCTATCAGGCAGTGGTTCCTACTACTTGGAACGCTGCTCCCCGGGATGAAAAGGGAGTTAAAGGTCCTTACGAAGCCTCGCTCCTGGATACTCCTATGGCGGTTCAAGATCAGCCTCTGGAACTGCTTCGAACCATCCACTCCTTTGATCCCTGTTTAGCTTGCGCAACTCATCTCATCTCTCCCACAGGAGAAAAATTAGCAAAAGTAAAAGTTCTCTAGACAAAAGGATGTGTGCCCCATGGCTGAATCCAAAAACTATCAACCTTATGGGAGTCCCTCAAAACTTCGCGCTCCCATCTATGTGTGGCAATTGCCTGTCAGACTCTTTCACTGGATTAATGCCGTCTCCATAGTGATTTTATTTGTCACCGGGCTATATATCGGCAATCCCATTCTAGTAGCTCCCGGAGAAGCGGTCGGTAATTTTGTCATGGGCAATAGTCGTTATTGGCATGGTGTTACTGCCTATATTTTTACAGCCAATCTTCTTTTTCGCTTGTACTGGTTTATAGTCGGCAATGAATACTCAAAGCTGCGGTTTTGGCGCAAAGAGTTCTGGCGGGATGCTATAGCTACCCTAAAATACTACCTCTTTTTAACCCGTGAACATACGACCCATGTCGGGCATAACTCTATGGCCCAATTGATGTATCTTGTCTTCATTTGGATTGCCAGCTTGGTCATGATTCTGACCGGTTTTGCCATGAGGGCTACTGCAACTCCGCCGGACGGGGTCCTTGGCCTTTTTTCCTGGCTGATCCCAGCCATGGGCAGCGAAAATCAAGTCCGAATGATCCATCATCTTTTTGCTTGGGGTTATGCCGCCTTTCTCCTTGGCCATCTCTATATGGTCTTTCGTCAGGATATCCTGGATGATGATGGTACTGTCTCATCCATGATCAGCGGTTATAAGTATGAACTATCTGAAACCATAAAACCTGAGGATACTAAGAATCGAAAATCGGAGGATCACCCAGCTTCCTCCTGATACGGGAAAATGGTGGCTTCCTTGAAACGGTAGTCCGCCATACCAGATATATTAGCTGGGCCTGAGATGGGAATATCTCCTTGAGCGGATTGAAGGTTAAGGGCAAACAACTAAAAAAGCCCAAAAGTGTTTTGGGAAATCTTGAAGATTGTCCTCAACCTTGATATACTGATTATGTAAAAATTCAAAGGGGAGTAGCTGTACAGCAAAGTCGTCATTCCCGGACTTAAGTCCCGGCTTTGTTGGCAACACAGTTGTTAGCGAGACCTTTGCCCATTTTGGGTAAAGGTTTTTTTAATGCTCAGTTTTGTTACAGCCGCCCCTTTACCACCTCTGTTAAAGGGCCTATACCATCTGGTAACGCAAAAAATAATAAGAGAGAAGATGTAAAGAAATGGAGTTTCTTAGCCCGGAATTTTTCTCAGCTCTACTATCCATCGTACTTATGGACCTGGTTCTTGGAGGGGATAACGCTATTGTTATCGGCATGGCTGCACGAAACCTGCCCCATGAGTCCCAGAAGAAAGTAATTCTGATTGGTACTGGTGGTGCTATCCTTATCCGCTCTTTAGCAACTTTAGTGGCAGTCTGGCTCTTAAAGATTCCCGGTTTAATGTTTGTCGGTGGTGTTTTCCTGGTTTGGATGGCTTACAACCTCCTTACCGATGATAAAGAAGGCGATCATGTGAAAAGTGCTTCGAATTTCTGGGGAGCGATTCGCACAATTATCATTGCCGACTTTGTCATGGGGCTGGATAATATTCTAGCCGTAGCAGGCGCTTCACACGGAAGTCCTTTTCTGGTTATTTTCGGACTGTGCATCAGCATCCCCATCGTGATCTGGGGAAGCACTCTTGTTATCAAGGCCATTAATCGCTTTCCGATCATTATCCCCATCGGCGCTGCAGTCATAACACATACAGCTGTAACCATGCTGGTGGGTGAACCTAATGTAAAGAATCTCATTGGTGAAAGTACCCTCATTGAATGGAGCCTTAGTGCCATCTTTATAGCCATAGTCTTGCTTCTTGGTCACCGTAAAAATAAGAAAAAAGCTCTGCAAACTGCTCAACACCATGCAGCCTAATAAATCGCCAAAAGAAGCGTGCCCTACCCGGGCACGCTCCTTTAATGTCTTATTTACCTGCTTGATTCACAGAGAAATTAATCCTCTATATCTATATCCAGTGCAGTTATGGCCATCCAGTATCCTTGCCAAACAGCAAGGACTTGCTTGCCCACGTTATTATACTCTAGGTTGATGGACATCAAATCATCGATCATAACAGCCAGTTCCCTATCAATACGCTCTCTCATTCCCAACTGACTCTCCTGTTTGGCTACATGAACAAAACGCATATAGGTAAAATCTGCCTCCACAAATTTGTTAAAGTCCAGTCTCTTCAATACATTACTCATCCTTCCCTAGTCTAATCACATCATAACTATATTACCACATCCCTTAGTAGACTTCATTCTCTGCTCTAAACAAAATGCTGTTGCCTTCACCATAACCACGAACTTCTTTTAGCCCCTCCGAAGCCGATAGGATTATCCCCTACACAAAAAAGCCAATCATTTAAGATTGACTTCTTTTAACGAATTTTATGGTCGGAGCGACACGATTTGAACGTGCGACCTCTACCACCCCAAGGTAGCGCTCTACCAAGCTGAGCCACGCCCCGATTGCATCCCGTATTTGAGGGACTTATATAAAATAACATATGTTTAAGAAAAATGCAAGACATAAGTTGGCAAGATAAGCCTTAATTTTGTCCGATGACTTCTATTTTCCGAACCCCTTGAATCTCACCCAGTGCAGATAATAAATTCTCCGGAATATCCACCATCCCCATATTTTCTACAGAAATGGTAACATTAGCGATCCCTTGGAGAGGGATTCCTTGATTAATCGTCAGTACATTACCCCTGAAACGGGCAATAGTATTTAATACATTGGATAGGACTCCTGCCGTATTTTCCAAAATCAAAGAAAAGGTAATGATCTTTTCCCTGCTTGCCTCATAGAATGGGAAAACCCCATCCTTGTATTTATAAAAAGCACTGCGGCTAAGCTGGACCCGGTCCACAGCCTCATTAATAGTATTTACATCCCCTTTGACCAACAGCTCCTTAGCTTGAGCGGTTTTGAGGATGGCCTCAGGGAGTATATCTTTACTGACGATTAAAAAATCTTTATTCCGGTTCTGACCTGCCACTGTCTTTCGCTCCCTAGTGATTCTTACATAAGAAAGGGTTTGCTCTATTCACTTTATGTGAAGTGTGCCATTTACCCTTTAACTATTCAAATACAATTATTATTAGTGACCATTATAAGCAAATGTCCGTCCTATAGCAACATTTGTTTTTTTGCACCATACGGAGCCCATTCACCTCTCCCCTTGGTTCCATGAAAAAAGGGTTCCCGCAGGAACCCTCTGGTGATTAGATGATGATGCAGATTAGACCACCATTGCCGTCATTGACAATCCTTTGCAAGGTGTCTTGGAGCTTATGTTGGGCATTCTCCGGCATCCGGTAAAGCTTAGTCTGAACCCCTTCCCGGACTAAATCATGCAAGGATTTGCCGAAGATATTGGACTCCCATACCTTCTTAGGATCGGATTCGAACTCATCGAGTATGTAACGAACTAAATCCTCAGCCTGCTTCTCCGTTCCAATCAAGGGAGTAATCTCTGTGGTAACATCTGCACGGAGAATATGAAGGGAAGGAGCACTGGCTTTCAGCTTAATACCATAATGTCCGCCGGATTTCACCAGTTCCGGCTCTTCAAGGTACATTTCGTCAAGGTGAGGGGTCACCACACCATAGCCATTGGTACGAACCTCCTCAATAGCCGGGGCAAGTTTATCCCATTCCTTTTTGGCCCTGCTGTAGTCCAGAACCAATCTCATAAGAGTATGTTCCCCTTCCACATTAACCCCGGTCATTTCCTCAAGAACTGTCTTAAAGAGTCCCTCTATAGCCGTCATTTCAATTTCTGCGATACCTGTTCCCAAATTCATCTGCTTAAGCAGAACATCCTGAGCATTGGAGCATTCTCCTAATTTATCCAGAGCCATATCAATATCACGAATACGACGGATGCCTTCGATGGATTGGCGAACAGCCTCTTCGAAGCTAGCCCGGACAGGATGGCTGGAATCCAGCTCTTCAACCCACTTGGGAATCTCAATATTAACTTCCGCTACTGGGAACTCATAAAGAACTTCTTCGAGAATTTGCGTAATGTCTTCCGGAGTCATATCCAAGCAATTAACCGGAATGACGGGCACATTATATTTCTCTTCGAGAGAGCTGCTTAACTCCATGGTCATTTCCGAATAAGGACGAGTAGTATTCATGACAACCACATAAGGTTTCCCTAGCTGTTTCAGCTCTTCAATGACTCGCTCTTCAGCCTCTACATAAGCTTCCCTGGGAATTTCGGTAATGGAGCCATCTGTAGTAATGACAATACCGATAGTCGAATGATCTGTAATTACTTTGCGTGTGCCAATCTCAGCCGCTTCTTGGAACGGGATGGGTTCATCGCTCCAGGAGGTCCGAACCAGACGAGGCTCTTCACCATCTTCTGACTCGTAGCCAATAGCCCCTTCCACAGCATAGCCGACACAATCCACTAAACGAACTTTCATTTGAATGCTGTCTTTGATCAGAATTTCTACTGCATCCGATGGAATAAATTTTGGCTCCGTCGTGGTGATTTGTCTTCCTGAACCACTTTGAGGAAGTTCATCATTCGCCCGCTCCCGCTCAAATACATCCATGATATTGGGCAGGACCTGGAGGTCCATGAAGCGTTTGATAAAGGTGGACTTCCCAGTGCGGACTGGCCCAACGATTCCGAGGTAGATATCGCCCCCTGTGCGCTCGGCAATATCTTTAAAAATGTCCACTTTTTCCACAAAAATTCCCTCCCTTTTGAGTGCTGTCCCAAAAACGGGGAAGGGCCCCCACCTTATCCCCCCACCTCCCTGACACAAGATGATGGATACCGGATAACTGGACTAGCACGTTACGCAGTATAAGTATATTGACCGGCTTGGGCAATTATGTCAAAATTTCTTTTTGCCCTGATAAATTAATTTCCTTGTTGAATTCATCCAAATCCACTACCCAATCCTTTATCATTGCTATGAAAACTTAAAGCAATATATTCCATTTAATGAAAAATAGGAATGAAAAGCTTAAAAAGGGAGCATCGCCAATTGCTTCTTTAAAAGCTTGGCGATACTCCCTCAAACATTCCATAGTTCAGATTCTATTTATCCTGGCTATCTTGACAGTTTTCTTGGTAGGAGCCATTTTCCATGGCGATGAGAGCCACTTCTTCAATCTCGTGCTTTTTACCCCTCATCATAAGAGCTGATACTGCCGCCTTGGGATCGGTACCCTGGAAGAGAACATCATAAGCCTGTTCTGTGATAGGCATGGAGATTCCATACTGGCGGCTTAACTCATAGGCAACGCGGGTGGTGCGAACGCCCTCTACCACCATACCGACCTCTTTCAGGACTTGATCCAGGGGTTTACCCTGCCCCAAAGCAACCCCGGCCCGATGATTGCGGCTATGCTGACTGGTGCAGGTCACAATAAGATCTCCAACCCCGGCCAAGCCGGCAAACGTCAGAGGGTTCCCTCCCATGACCACGCCCAATCGGGTAATCTCGGCAATCCCACGGGTCATGAGTGCTGCCTTTGTATTATCCCCATAGCCTAGGCCATCGGCAAAGCCGGCACACAGAGCAATAATATTTTTAAAAGCTCCTCCCAATTCTACACCGATGGTATCTGGATTCGTATAAACACGAAATTTAGGAGTCATCAACATATCCTGGACCGCTTCGGCAGCTTGACTATCCCGGGAAGCGACCACAACGGTGGTAGGCATATCTTTTCCCACTTCTTCAGCATGGCTCGGACCGGACAAGACCACAACAGGGTTATGGGGAAGTTCTTCAGTCAACACCTGGGAAAGCCGCTTGTAACTTCCTTCCTCCAGCCCTTTGGCTGTATTCACAACGATGGTTCCCTGTTTAAGGTGTCCTCTTATCTTTTGCGCTGTCTCCCGTACACTATGGGAGGGTACACTGAGCACAAGCATCTCCGCTTCCTCAAGTACTCCGCTGTCACCTGTTGGCTTTACTGTCTGGGGCAGAACCACTCCCGGCAAATAAGGTCGGTTTTCACGTCTCTGCTCCATAAGATCCATCTCACTGAGATTTCGCCCTAATAAGGCAACTTCATGACCTGCTTTACCCATGGAGACGGCCAGGGCCGTTCCCCAGCTACCTGCGCCATAAACGGTTATTTTAGCCAATTTAATCCCCCTTCCCACCAATCTATCTTTTCAGATTGAACTTATTCTCTGTTCCATTAAGGACTCTTTGGATATTTGTCCGATGACGGATCACCACTCCACTGACAGCAACCACGGCAAACACCTTATAAGCAATAGGCTCCTTAAAAAGAAAAACCAGAATTCCTACAGTTAAGGCGGCCAACACGGAACCCATGGAAACATAGCGTGTAAAAAAGACAATCAAGACAAAAAGGGCAATGGCAATGAGGGTAATCTTAGGCATCAAAATGAGTATGATTCCAAAACCCGAAGCTACTCCTTTGCCGCTGGGCTTAAAACCAAATAAGGGATTCCAGCTGTGCCCTGCCATAGCCAATAATCCGGCTGTAATTCCTCCCCAAGGGCCAAAAAAACGATAGCCTAAATAGGCAGCCAGAGCCCCTTTTAAAGCATCCCCCAACAGGACGAGAACTCCGATTCTCGCCCCCAACAAACGGAAGGCATTGGTCGTGCCAATGTTCCCACTGCCATGTTTTCGAACATCAATTCCCTTATAGCGGCCTGCCAGATAAGCAAAAGGAATCGCCCCCAGCAGATAAGCGATAATAAATATCGCGTATTCCCACATCCCTACTCCCTCTCTTCATCCTTTTGTCTCACAATCATCCGAATGGGCGAACCTTCAAACCCAAAGCTGCTGCGCAGCTGGTTTTCCAAATACCTGCGGTAGGAGAAATGCATTAACTCATGATCATTGACAAAGAAGACAAAGGTGGGGGGTTTCACTCCCACTTGAGTGGCATAAAGAATCTTTAAGCGCCGCCCTTTATCCGTCGGAGGAGGATTGAGATGGATCCACTCTCTCACTAAAGTATTCAGGGTGGCCGTAACTACACGGGTAGAATTCTGCTCCGCCACGAAATCAACTAACTCCAAAAGCTTAGCAACCCGCTGCCCAGTTTTGGCTGAGATAAAGAGGGTCGGAGCATATTGCATAAAGCCCAATTCCTCTCGAATATCCTTTTCAAAACGATTCATAGTTTTATCATCTTTTTCAATTAGGTCCCATTTATTAACCACCAGGACGATCCCTTTTCCAGCCTCATGGGCGTATCCGGCAATCTTCTTATCCTGCTCCGTAACTCCTTCACCGGCATCGATCAACATCAGAATCACATCGGAACGGTCCACCGCACGCAAAGAACGGGATACACTGTATTGTTCGGTTAATTCCTCAATGCGGCCCTTTCTTCTCATACCTGCCGTATCAATAATGATATAATGCTTGCCATCATGCTCAAAGGCAGAATCGATGGCATCCCGGGTGGTACCGGGAATATTGCTGACAATCACCCGTTCTTCACCCAGCAAGGTGTTCACTAAAGAAGATTTGCCCACATTAGGACGGCCTATAACGGCAATCCGGATCGTATCCGGGTCCACCTCTTCCTCAATTTCCTCAGGAAAATGGGAAATCACTTCGTCCAGTAAATCACCGATATTCATTCCATGAACTGCTGAGATAGGAATAGGTTCTCCCAAACCTAGATTGTAAAACTCATAGAGCTCCGTTTTCGAAAAATTCTCCACTTTGTTAGCGGCTAAAATAACCGGTTTTCCTGATCGCCTTAAGGTTTGAGCAATCATATCATCATCAGGGGTCGGTGAAATTTGCGCATCGATAACAAAAACGATCACATCCGACTCTTCGATAGCAATCTCTGCTTGGCGGCGCATTTGCGATGTTATGGGAGTATTTTCGTTGACAAATTCGATACCTCCCGTATCAATAATTGTAAACTTACGCCCTAACCACTCAGAATCCCGATAGAGCCGATCCCGCGTAACACCAGGCCGATTCTCCACGATGGCCACAAGTCCCCCTGCCAGGCGGTTAAACAAGGTAGACTTTCCTACATTAGGCCTTCCCACTATAGCTACAACTGGTTTACTCACAATCTTCACCCTCCAAATCCAATCCGGTCACCGCTTCCAGAAAGGCTCTCCCCTGGTTCTCAACCACCAAAGGCACCCCCTGCAGTTCTCCGGCCAACCATTCCAAACTTCGATCATCCAGGAATACCTCTTCATCTGCTTTAAGCATAACCCGTGGAATTAAAAAAATCTCTCCTTTAATATTGCCTATATGCCTGGCAATATCCTGAGCTGTCAACAAACCTGCCACAGTCACCGTCGGTCCAAAAAAGTTATTAATAATAGTATGAAGTTCTATCGTCAAACCTTCAATATGGCTTAACTTTTTTATCAAATGATCAAAAAAGGGCACAGCCGACACCCCGGTAATCAGGTGTACCTTCCGTTTAGGGACAGCAGCAGGAAGATGCTTGAGAGCATGATCAAATTCCTGGCGGAATTTGCTGGCCATGCCCACTCCGTTTTCCAACTGGGCAAAATCATCATAGATCTCCGTGGCAGGATAGTCCCACCCGGCTGAAGCATAGAATTCATCGGAAAAATAGACCAGACTGCGGCCCGTTTGCCGGCGGTATTCCCTTTGCCAGCTTTCACCCTTGGTTAAGATATCCCGGGCCTCTTCAGGGGTAAAAGGGCGTAAGTCCGGCAGATTCACCCGGTACTTTGTCAGACCTACGGGTACCACGGCGATGGATTGCACCGATGGATGGAGGTTCCCCAACTCACGTACGGTCTGCTCAAGTATTTCTCCATCATTATAACCTGGTACCAAAACTATTTGGGAATGAATATGTATCCCCGCCTCGGCAAGCCGTTTTAATTGGCAGGATAAATCACCCGCTTTTGGATTCTTCATTAAACGGACCCGGGTTTCAGAATCCCAAGCGTGAACCGAAATATACAAAGGACTGAGATGGAACTTGAGAATCCTCTCAAATTCATCATCATCTAAGTTAGAGAGAGTTATAAAGCTCCCTTGGGTCAAGGAAAGACGATAATCATCATCTTTATCATAGAGGCTGCCTCTCATCCCTTTAGGCATCTGGGCTACAAAGCAGAAAACACAATTGTTTTTGCATAGTTTTAAACCATGGGGACTAACAGCCTGAACCTCTAAACCCAATTCTTCACCATAGGACCGTTCAATCTCTATCTCCCAAAGCTCCCCATCAGCCTTTTCCAGCAACAGAGTAAACTCGTCTTCAGCGGTTAAATACTGAAAGTCAATAATATCCTTGATCTCCTGTCCATCAATGGAAAGGATCTGATCACCACATTCAATTTCCATCTCCTCGGCGATACTGCCTCCATGGACAGCCGCAACGACTAAACCTTGTGCCAAGTTAGTCATCCTTTCTATATGCAATACCTTCATCAGATTGGGATTCCTGATGGACAGCAATCGGAATCAAAGTTTTCCTGGCTTGATAATATTCCCTGGCTTTTCTGAGAACAGCGATTATCATGCAAGCCCCAATGCTGAAGTGCCAGAGGAAGGCATTGGGGATAGTATAATATCTTACCACTCCATCAAATAAAAAAATAGTAAAGACTATGCTCAAGAGCATCCCTCCGCAAAGAGCTGCTATCATACTCCAAAGGTCACGGGTAATGAAAAAAGCCACGGATACAAAAATTATCGCAAACAGCCACTGGTCATAGGCTAAAATACCCGGTTCATTAAGCACAAACAAATCCTGAGCCACTATGCAGAAGCTTGCCAAAAGGATACCTGGGTATTTTCGCTCTTCTGTCTTCTTCCAGGCCACTAAGGTAAGAGCCACGAGGACAAAGATCCGAGGAAAGTGCCAATCCCAAGGCGGGAAAAAGGTAAAGCTATATTCCACAATCCATCCGAGAACCCAAACCAAAGGGATAATCCTCAAGCTTCTATCGATACGGAAAAGGGGCCACTCTGCCCAGGCCAAAAATCCAATACTAAGGAGTAACCACTCTCCTAAAGGAAAAACCAAGCCAATCGCCTCCTCATGCTTGACTTTCCCTATTATTCCCGCAAAGTCTTTCCTTCAATCGGAGAGATGGCTGAAGAGCGCCTCTGAGGCATGGATATTTTACTATATCGGGAAATATTCAGTAAGATGCCAATCTCCACCAGAGTAATCACCAAGGAACTCCCTCCATAGGAGACTAAAGGCAGGGTAATTCCCGTTACTGGCAATACTCCTGTGACGACGCAAAGATTGATAGCGGTTTGAATTGCCAGGGAAAAGGTAATCCCAAAAGCTAACAAACGTCCAAAGCGGTCTGGGCATTGTCTTGCAATGTAGAATCCCCTTCCATAACAGAGGACAAACAAACTAATTAATAATAAGGTACCAATTAACCCCAGCTCTTCTCCGATCAAAGCAAAAATCATATCCGTATAGGTCTCCGGCAAGTAGCCGAATTTTTGCATACTCCTTCCCAAACCTACACCGAAAATCCCCCCAGACCCAAAAGCAATCTCCGCATTAATGATTTGATAACCCAGTCCGGAGGCATATTTCCAGGGATCCAACCAAACGAGAATACGGTTCCATTGGTAGGTAGTATTATAAATCAGGTAGAGAAGAGGGGCACCAAAACAAGGAACGGCTAATATAAACCACCATGTCGACAGCTCAGTCTGCCAGAAAAGAGCGGCAGCTGTAAACACCAGGACTAGGGTCGTTCCTAAATCAGGTTGTTTATAGACTAAGGCAAACAGTGGAATAAGAATGAGGGCCGGCCAGATCAGATCCTTTAATCTTCTCACCGGATATCGGTCAATATAATTGGTCAAAAATAGAATCATGGCTATTTTGGCAATTTCCGAAGGCTGGACTCTTATAGGGCCGATTTGCAGCCAGCGGGAAGCGCCACCGGCTTCAATCCCACTATCTGAGCCAAGGACCATGACCAGTAGGATCAACGTAACTCCCATACCGATACCGGACAATTTCTTGAGCAAAGGATAAGGAATCCTTGTCATAATCAGTGCTGCAAAGCCACCCAATAAAGCCCATTTCCCCTGCCTCACCACATAGAAGAATACATTCTCACTCTCGCTGTAGCCCCGAACCGAACCTGCCGTGAGAACCATGACCATCCCAAAAACCAGAATAGCAAGAACCGATATCAATAAATAAAAATCCACCTCACGCAAAGGTTTGGGTATTTTTACGAGAGTAGAGCGTTTTCGTCTTTTCGGCACTGCTGATCCCTCACTTTAACTTCCATCAAAGGATAATTCTATGGACAGCAAATGACTTCCTGCAACCTTGCAAGAAGTCATACATGCCAAATGATCAAGTTTTATCCTTTAGGATTCTGATTCAGATTGAATTATATCACCGATAGTAACCTGAGGCGCTTCTGACTGACTGGCTAAAAGTTCTGCATCTTCCGTAGCCTGTGCTTCAGCAGTAGCTTCACGGATACTTAAGCTAATCCGTTTTTCTTCCGGCTTGCATTCAATGACCTTTGCTTGAACCATGTCACCGACTTTCACTATATCTTCAACTTTGTTGACCCGTTTTTCAGAAAGCTGGGAGATATGAATCAGCGCATCAATGCCATCCTCCAATTGGACAAAGGCTCCAAAGGGAGCTATGCGCACCACTTTTCCTGTAACCAAAGAGCCTAAGGCATACTTTTCAGGAGCGCTTTCCCATGGGCTGGGTTTTAATTGTTTTAGACCCAGGGAAATTTTGCCCTGATCTTTATCCACTTTGAGGATTTGGACTTCTACTTCATCCCCCACATTAACATATTCAGAAGGATGCTTAACCCGGGTATAAGCTATATCGGAAACATGAAGCAATCCGTCAACTCCACCGATATCCACAAACGCACCGAACTGAGCCAGTCTCTTCACGACGCCACTGACCACATCCCCTTCCTGAAGGGTCCCAAGGAGGTGCTCTTTCTTAGCAGCTTGCTCTTCTTGCAGAATTTCTTTCTGGGAAAGGACAACACGCCGCTTAGCCGGATCAAACTCAATCACCCGGAGACGCAGAGTCTGGCCTTTAAATTGATTTAAATCCTCTACATAACCTGGCTGAATTTGGGAGGCAGGGACAAAGCCTCGCATACCTACGTCAACAATAAGACCACCTTTGACCACATCAGCCACTTTTCCTTGAATCTCTTCTTTACTCTCCGCCAATTCTTTCAGCTTGTCCACAGCAGCCATTTCATCAGCCCGGCGTTTAGAGAGAACAGGGTTTCCTTCTTCATTCTCCACACGCAGGACGACAGCACTGATTTTATCGCCGATGGATACGATATCGCTGGGTTGAAGGCCAGAAGCTACGGTGAGTTCCTTCAAGGAGATAACTCCTTCCGATTTCCAACCTAAGTCAACAAATACTTCATCGTGATTGATTTTCACTACGGTTCCTGTGACTAAGGCTCCCCGATGCAAATTTTGCATTTCTTCAGCCCAGTCCTCCATATTCATCATTTCATGGGTTTCGTTATTTTCCATTGTCGACATCTTCTTATAAACCTCCTCAATAATCCAATCTGGTGTCGAGGCCCCCGCCGTTAATCCTACGGTTTCGACCCCTGTAAACCAGTTATTTTCCAATTCGTCAGCTGTTTCGATGAGATAGGTCCGGGTTCGTTCTGAGCAAATCCCCGCCAATTTTCTGGTGTTGGCGCTGTTTTTGCCTCCGACCACAATCATCACCTCAACATTACCCGCCAATTCACGGGCTACGGTCTGTCGCTCTTCGGTGGCATTGCAAATCGTATTATGTACCTTGAGCTCATGGGTATGTTTTTTTAACTCATCCACAATTCCATGGAAATTAGCTGCCGGTTGTGTTGTTTGAGCAAGTACGGAAAGCTTCTCATAAAAGGGGAGTTCCATGGCTTCCTCAAAGGTCTCAATGGCAATGGCACTCCCACCGGCCCAGCCTAAGATTCCTTGGACTTCAGGGTGCTGCCGATCCCCCACTACTACCACTTGACTGGATTGAGAGGATTCTGCAGCCAGCTGCTGAGCCTTTTGCACAAATGGACAAGTGGCATCCACTACCTTGACTTGACAGCGTTGGGCTTCATCATAGATATCCGGAGGCACCCCGTGGGAGCGAATAATCAAGGTGTCACCCGCTTGAGTCTCCTTCACTTCCCCTACCACACGAACCCCTTGCCTCTCCATCTTCTCCACAACCTGCTTGTTATGAATTAAGGGTCCTAAAGACGCGGTGCTTGAAGATTGAACAGTTCGCTCTGCCATATCTAAGGCTCGTTTAACACCAAAGCAAAATCCGGCTTTTTCCGCCCGGATGATTTTCAAGTTTGCCCCTCCTTAACTCGCATTACGCTTAAAATTCGATATAATTCCCAAAATTCCTTCATCAGAATTAAATTGCCCTCTCCGAGAAAAAAAATTCATTGTCCGTTTGCGGACAAATCATTATACCTTTAATTCCTCAATAGCCTTCATAATTTGTTCGGCGGCCCACTCCCTGCGGTTTTCAACTCCTTCAGGCGCCTTGAGTTGTTCAGGAGTGATGGGCTTTCCGATAATCACTTCCAGATGTCCCCATCCCCGCGTAAGGAGGTTTTGGGTTCCATTGACTCGTACAGGCACTATGGGAGCTTGGCTTTTTTCCATTAATAAAATCATTCCGGGAAAACCCTTTTGCATTTCACCGGTTTTAGAGCGGGTTCCTTCGGGAAAAAGCCCAAGGACTTTCCCTTCTTTAAGAACCTTCAAGGAGTTACGAATGGCACTGGTATCTCCTTGTCCCCGTTTGACAGGAAATGCCCCTAGTCTATGGAAAACCCCTCCCAAAAGTGGGTTGGCGAATAATTCCTCCTTAGCCATAAAAGAAACATCACGGGCAACACTACAGGCCGCTACCACAGGATCCCAGTTGCTGACATGATTGCTGACCATGATCACCGGACCGCTCTTGGGGAAATTCTCAATACCATGAACCTTCCAGCCCATCACTCGAAACTGAAGGCGAAATAATCTTCTAAAAAACTGATAGAGGCTCATTGGTCCTATCTCCTTACTTTATCCTATCTCCGGTTTATTCTTAATTAAGTTAAGAATACGTTCAACAATCTCCTCGACCTGCAAACCGGTTGTATCCAGTATGATCGCATCAGAAGCCGGAACTAAAGGAGAGACTGCCCGCTGTTGATCATGGTGATCCCGGGCTTCCATGTCCTTTTGCACCTCATCTAAGGACAGTCTTTTCCCGGATTGCTGAAGTTCCAGCCAGCGCCGTTTGGCCCTTTCTTCAGAAGAAGCGGTCAAAAATACTTTGAGGTCGGCATCAGGCAAGACATAGGTTCCGACGTCTCTGCCGTCCATAACCACCCCTCCGCGCCCGGCTTCCTGACGTTGAAGTTCTACTAATCGTTCTCTGACTTCAGGGTAGGCAGCAATCACAGAAACTGAACGGGATACTTCAGGGCTGCGTATGGCTTCAGTAACATCCAAGCCATCACAAAACACCCTTCTTGCCTCTGAGTGCTCCAGAGTGATATCCGTTTGCCGGGCCATTCTTGTAATGTCCTCTTCCTGTTTCAACGGTATATTTAGGTTCAGAGCCTTGTAAGCTATGGCTCTGTACATTGCCCCTGTGTCAACATAAAAAAGCTCTAAGCGCTTGGCGATTGCCTTGGCAATTGTACTTTTACCCGCACCTGCAGGGCCATCAATAGCTATCTGAAGATTTTTTTTCATAGTAACACCCTCAATTTGGCAACTTTAAAAAGACATTTTATTATACCATAATGGCCCTTGACCAACAATCCGTACCTTATCGTTTCATCACAACAATCCCTCTGAAAGGGCAACCAAAAGTAAGGCCACAATATTATTGACGGCATGTAAAGCTACGGCAGGCTTAATGGACTTATGCTTCATGACAAGATAAGCAAGGACCATCCCCAAGACAAAACGCGGTATAAAGCCGTAAGACTGTAAATGTAAACCTGAAAAAATTGCTGCACTTACCCCGGCGGCAGTCCACTTGCCCATATAGGTCTGCAAGCTGCCAAAGATAATCCCGCGAAACATGGTCTCTTCAATAATCGGGGCAAGGACCCCTGCCAGGATAAGATTGAGACAAAAGGTCACCACCGTGGCATTGCCCAATAATTTAGAATAAATATCCGTTTCGGGAGGTGTAAAACCTTTTTGGAATAAATAAGCTGCATAAAAAATATTAATAATCCAAGTCAGGGCATAAAAAGCCAGTACATTTCCCGCATATCTGCCCTTTACGTCCTTCCATCCCAAGTCACTCCATGTCCATTTGCGAACTCTCATGATGGCTAAAATAACGACTAAAAACATACCCTGAGTTATAAATCCATTGACGTAAAGCAGGATACGCTCATATTCCCACCAACTGGCGAACCAAGCCATCACATAGCCTACTCCAAGATAAAGGACGACGATTCCCAGAAGGGCATAAAATAAGTCGACCCAGGTCAAGCGCCTAGGTAGAATCTCAGTTCCATCCTCTTTCGTTAAAAGGGACTCCTGTTCCCGTTCATGCTCTTGATTTTCGATTCCTCTCACCTCTAATTAATTGGGTTTACGGCAATACTATTCTTATTGTAAAACAAAGTCCTCAGGAGGTCAAAGCATGAGTATTCTAGATTCAATTGTTGTAGATACTGCCCCTGTTACCACACTTCAAGTTTTTCATAAGCGATTGAGAATTCCTCTTTCTGTTTATCTCAATAAGGTAGGGGAATTTACAGATCCTTGGGATGAAAAAGCTTATCAGTTTTTTGTTCAGGGTTATTTAGATGAAATCGAAGATTCTGGCATCATTGGAATGGTCCGGCAAGAACATGATTCCGACTATGTTTATCTTGATGCAGCCATCCGTTACCCCACAGAGTCCCCTTTGAATTTCCAATAGACTCGGGTGCCAACAGAGGATGAAAAACGTTGTCCGGGTCGGGTAGCTTTATCCTACATCCGCGCCGCTCAGGCGCTCCAGAGCTGGCGGCCTGGTTTCCGCAGCAGCTGCGCCAAACCTCCTGGTAATACCTGATGTGAACCAGTGGCTCCGCTATCGCTGCGAAAACATCGCCCGCCTTGCCGTTCTTCCGTGCAATTCGCTCTCTTCTGTAGAATAAGCAAAATCCAGGAGAATCCGCTTTCGGGTACTGTTGCAGAGAACTCATCTCAAGCGTTGCTATAATCAAAGGGGCTGCTGCATACGAATTATTTTCGTAATGCAACAGCCCCTTTATTTTAGAAGCTCAATGCTCCTGTATGAATCATGATAGATTACATAGTAACCTGCATCCATGGGAAGATATAAGCTTGAGCCCAGACCAGTCCGCTGAGCAGAACGGCTAGTGCAATACTATGCCAGATAACTGCACGGAAGATTGGTCCAACGGCAGCCATACCTTCTTGATGGTTCTCATAGCAAGCAACGGTAGCAACCACGATACTTTGAGCATCGATCATTTTACCCATAACACCACCGGTACTGTTTGCGGTAACGATGAGGACAGGGTTCAAGCCAAGCTGTTCAGCAGTAATTTTTTGGAGTCCACCGAACATAGCGTTGGAGGATGTATCACTACCCGTCAGGAACACCCCTAGCCAACCGAGCATGGAAGCAAAGAAGGGATAGGCTGATCCTGTCTTAGTAAAGGCCAAACCGAGGATAGCATCGGTTCCTGCATAACGTGTCAGGTAACCTAATCCTAATACGGAGCAGATAACGGTGATGGGAACAACCATCCGTTTAGCTGTCATATTGAAGGCTTGAGCCCATTGAGCTGCAGAGAGTCTCAGGACAAAAATATTGGAAAGAATTGCAGCCAACATAATTCCTGTACCAGCCATGGTTAGGATATTCCAGCTGTAGACTGCAGCCATCGGTGTATCAGGTGAACCGACCGGTGCGGTATGGTGAACCATTCCATCAAGGAAAGGCACAGGGAATTTTGGATTAAAGATCCCATTCAAGAAGGTCTTAACATCACCCATACCCCAGAAGAATACTGCGATAGCAAGGAAAGCCCAAGGCATCCAAGCGGTGATGAGTTCCTTCATGCTGTGCTTGGGAACCTCCAGCTTCTTCTTATTCAGCTGGGTAGCAGCACCTTTGTTCTCATGGGCATCTTCGTGACCCATGATATTCTTGGGAGACCATACTTTTAAGAAGAGTGCGGTTACAACCATACTTACGATACCGGAACCGATATCGACAAGCATAACGTTTCCAGCTTGGGACATAGCGAACTGGGTGATAGCGAAGGAAAGGCCGGAAACTAAGGTTGCGGGCCATACTTCCCAGACATCTTTCCAGGATCCTTTATCCATGAAGACGAGGGTAGCAACGAGCCAGAAAGGAACGATAACGGAGAAGAAAGGAAGTTGACGTCCAGCTTGCATACTGATCAGCTCAGCTGGAATTCCTGTAACTTGACCCAAGGTAAGAATTGGTGTACCGATAGCTCCCCAAGCAACAGGAGCAGTATTAGCGATCAAGCAGATTACCGCAGCTGTCATCGGACGGAAGCCCAAGCCCACCATGATAGCACCGGACACAGCAACCGGAGTACCGAAACCGGAAGCACCTTCAATGAAAGCACCAAAGCTGAAAGCAATCAGCAATGCTTGCAAACGACGGTCAGGTGAAAGAGATGCTACAGAGTTTTTGAGAATTTCAAATTTACCTGTGATTAAAGTAGTATTATAAAGGAAAATAGCAGCAAAGATAATCCATCCGATTGGGAACAGGCCACTTAACGCACCATAACCAAAGGCAGCTAAAGTGGTTGGAACAGGCATCTTCATCATAAAGATAGCCACTAAAATAGCTACTATGGCCGCAGTAATAGCTGCATAGGGAGCAAAGATTCCAAGCTGCTTATTACCTTGTTTATCCTTGTGCGGATGTAAAGCGAGCAAATAGAGTAATACAATAATAGGCAGCGCTGCTAAGAACGTCGATAGCCACACATTACCCGTGGGGTTATAATTTTGAAAATACTCCGCCATTGTTTGTTGACGCCTCCTTTTGTTAATCCCCTCTTTAAGTTATTGCTATATAAAGGGACATTCGATGAATAATTAGGATTAGGACAGGATTAGAGTCCATTAGGATAAAGTTCTTGGATTAGGATAAATATAAAAATGCTATGCTTTAAAATCTTTCTATAGCACCCCCCCTTTCAAGTTCCGAAGTATCCAACTACTTCCAATAATCAGAAAATTACGTTTGTTTAATTTCTTTATTCGACGGACCGGTGTATTTCCCTTCTTCGTGAAATTAATAATTTCTAAAAATTTTAATAATTAATTCTATTCTGGTAGTCATAAGTTTTAATAATAATACGCATATCATCTGCCGAACTGACCACTAGACCAAAAATAATTTTAAAACACTGAGCGATAGAATTCGACGTTATATTGTCAAATCCTTCTTACTTGTGCAAGTTTTTTAAATTATTAATTATTTTACTTATTATCAAAATATTCGGTTTCCTAAATCCATATAATCCTAAGATGCAAAAAAAGAAGGACCGTTCGTTGGATAAACGGTCCTTCTTACTCTATTAGGAGTATTCCATTCTTAAGTTAAGAATCTCACTATTGAGCTATCTCATGGATCAAGTCCAAGAAATTAGGAAAGGAAACCTCTGCTGCTTCTATACCTTCCAGACTTACCCCTTCTTCAGAAAGCAGACCTGCCACCACCCAAGCCATAGCCAGGCGATGATCTCCATGACTCTGAGCAGAACCCCCTCGTAAGCTTTTAACCCCTTGAATCCGCAACCCATCGGGAAGCTCTTGTATGGTCGCACCCAGATCCTGCAGACCCTGGACGACCGTCTGGATTCGGTCCGTCTCTTTGACCCGAAGCTCAGCGGCATCACGAATAATCGTTTCACCTTGGGCAAGACTTGCCGCAACTGCAAGGACAGGAATTTCATCGATAAGCTTGGGTATCATTTCGCCTTGAATCTCTATGCCATGGAGCTGGGCCGGTCGTACGCGAAGATTGGCTCGTGGTTCACTGCATTCTTCCCATTCCCCTTCTACTTGGATATCTGCACCCATTTGCCAAAGGGCATCCAAAATCCCTGTTCGAGTTGGATTTATCCCCACATTCTTGAGAAGGAGCTCTCCCTGGGGAATGACGGTCCCTAGGACCAGGAAAAATGCAGCAGAGGAAATATCCCCCGGCACCGCTACTTCTCGTCCGGATAGGATCGCACCACCCTTTACCCTTGCGGTGCAGCCCTCGCTCTTTAGATCAACTCCAAATCCCCTCAGCATTCGTTCCGTATGATCTCGTGAAAGGAAGGGTTCTGTGACCCTGGTCTCTCCTTCTGCTCTCAGCCCGGCCAGAAGAATGGCGGACTTTATCTGAGCGGAGGGAACAGGCGAATTGAATTGAATCCCATGCAAGAGGCCGCCTTGAATGGTCAAAGGGGCATATTTTCCTTCTTGCCTACCGAGAATACGAGCTCCCATTTCCTGCAAAGGAAGGGTAACCCGGCCCATTGGTCGTGACCTGATTGAAGAATCCCCGGTCAAGGTCGCGCTGAAGGGGCAGCCTGCTAAGACGCCTAACATGATCCTCATCGTGGTTCCGGAATTCCCCACATCCAAAATATCCTGGGGTTCATGCCAATTCTCAAAGCCCCGGCCTCTGATCCAGACTTCCGCATCCCGCCGTTCCCATTCTACTCCCAGTGTCTTCAGGCATTCCAGCGTACTTAGGCAATCCTGTCCCAGCAAAAAATTCGTAATATGGGTTTCACCCTGAGCCATCCCGCCGAACAAAGCAGCCCGATGGGATATGGACTTATCTCCAGGGACCTCTATTTCACCTTGAATTCGCCGAATAGGATTAATTCGTATTCCTTTAGACTCATTATTTATTTGCATCTGATTCCCTCCGGTTCAGCATTTGACTCCTGGCCCTTTGAGCCCTCTCAAACACTTTAAACATCTCTTCGCCATCAGCGCCTGCAATGATCTCCCGAATCTCCTTAACCTTTTCTTCCCAGATATCCAGGGAGCGGAGAATTGCCGAGGCGTTGGAAAACAATATATCCCTCCACATTTCCGGTGAACTATCCACCAGCCGCGTAATTTCTCTGAAGCTCCGACCGGCTATTTCGAGGGGTTTCCCTCTTAAATTCCCTTCTGATGCAGTTAAGGCCAGCGCAAGGGACAGCACATGAGGCAGGTGGCTGATCAAGGCCACTTCATCATCGTGATCCTCAGCTTCCCGCAAGACGATTCTTGCCCCAAGTCCCTGGACCAATTGGGAAAACTTTTCCACCATCTCCTGAGGACAAGATGGGGGAGGGGTAATCACATAAGGGTAACTCTGGAATAAATTCGGTTTAGCCGCTTGAAACCCCTGCTGCTCTGATCCTGTCATCGGGTGACCCCCAATAAAATAGACCGAATTCATCTGATTGGCTGCTCGGCATATGTCTATTTTTACACTTCCTACATCTGTGATGAGGCTGCCGGCGGGCACACAACCGACGACCTGGGCAAAACTTTCTGCCAGCAGGGAAATTGGTGTCGCCAGGATAACCATATCCACGTCAAGGATCTCCGGTATATCCTGCCAGCCCTCTTTGATCCATCCCCGGGCTTCTGCTTCTTTCAGACTTTCTTCATTGCATTCTACAGCGCAGACAGTCCAGCCCTGCCCTGCTAAGGCACCTGCCCAGGACCCTCCAATCAGGCCGAGGCCGATGACACAAGCACGGGGCTGCCTTTGCCCTGTCCATCCTCCGGACAAAACAGTTTCCCGACCTTTTTCCATTACCGACGAGCCCCTTTCACCGGTCTGCCCAGTGCTTGCGACAGAACAGCCAATTCCTCCATCATGGCGGCGAAATTAGCCAGGGTTAAGGATTGCTTGCCGTCAGATACGGCCTTTTCCGGCTGAGGATGCACCTCAACAAGGATACCATCCGCCCCGGCCGCTACTGCGGCTTTCGTCATGGCAGGCACCAGATTCCAACGTCCGGTTCCGTGACTGGGGTCAACAATAACCGGAAGATGGGAAAGGGACTGAAGAGCGGGAACCATACTTAAATCCAGAGTATTTCTGGTGTAGCTTTCAAAGGTACGAATCCCCCGCTCACAGAACATGACTTGGTAGTTGCCTCCATCCATAATGTACTCTGCAGCCATCATCCATTCTTCAAGGGTTGCCGAGGGTCCCCGCTTCAAGAGGATGGGTTTATTGGTTTTGGCTACTTCTTTAAGGAGGAAGAAGTTCTGCATATTGCGGGCCCCGATTTGCAGGATATCCGTATAATGGGCTACAAGCTCCACATCCCGCACATCCACTACTTCAGTTACGACCAGGAGCCCCGTCTCTTCTCTGGCTTCGGCGAGAAGTTTTAATCCATCCTCTTCCAAGCCCTGAAAAGCATAGGGAGAAGTACGGGGTTTGAAAGCTCCTCCTCTCAAAAAGGTAGCCCCTGCTTCTTTAACAGCGTGCGCAGTCTCTAAAATCTGGGACCGGCTTTCAACGCTGCAGGGTCCCGCCATTACGTGAATTTCGTCCCCGCCAATCTCATAGTCCCCTATCTTAACGATGGTATTCTCACTCTGAAACTCACGACTTACAAGCTTATAGGGTGCCAGAATGGGAACCACTTTTTCTACCCAAGGCAGGGCTTCCAGGTCCAGAGCCTTCAGTCGCGAACGATCTCCTACGGCACCAATGATAATCTTTTCTACCCCTTGGGATAGATGAATCTTAAATCCCTCCTGGCTCAAACGCTCATTGATTTCCTGAACTTCTGTCTCACCGGCTCCACGCTTTAATACGATAATCATAATTTTCCACTCCTTAACTACCATCCTACTTTTTTGTTTATATTACTCACTTGCAGCGTGAGCAAAATCTACCATAATACAACTCTACTCCACAAGATCTCTGCGTAAGTTAACCGCATCTCTTAGGTACACCGGGTGGATTTCTTCTTGAGTTAAAGAAGACTCTACATGAAGCAGCACTCGAATACATAGTGGCAGCGAGCCTGAAACAGGAATTTCATTCAGGCAGATCATAGGCACCCTATCCCAACCCAGTTGACGTGCGAAAGTGGCAGGAAATGCAACATCGATATCCTTGGTCAGGGTGAAGATGGCACTGATAATATCTTCCGTCGCTAAGGAATTACGCATCATCATCTCCTGCAAGAGTTCCTGTGTCGCTTGACGGATTTGTTCTACATCATTTTCTTGAATCGTAATGGCGCCACGTATACCACGAACCCTCGTCACATTACTTCATCTCCCTTTTAATCCATATTTTCTTTCGGAGACGCCCTATGTCCCAGGCCCACAGCCACCTCATCCAGATGCAATAAGCCCACTCCAAAGAAAACCGCCACCGACAAATGTTCATCTCTCCTGGCAATACCGATTTTCCCACCGATATTTAATCCCATAGCCTTTGGCATAATCTGACTCAATGCTTCCCGGGTGGCTCCGGCAACAGCCCCTTCATCTCCATGGGTTTCCTTAATGACCCCTTCCCGCTTGGCGGCAACTATGGCCCTTTCCACGATTTTTTTAATAGCTGTAAGATACTCACCGCCATAATCCACAGCCACAGTACGAATTCCGTGGCGACCAAAACCATCCTTCAAGTGTGCTTCTTCTTCACGGCTTTCGGCCATGGCCATGCGCAATGCCGCCATAGCAATTTTCTTACTTTCTGCAACCATTCTATTCATTCCTTTCCCTTAAGGGATTCCTTTGATTAGATTATCCATCTTTAATAGTACTACACTATGTACTTTTAGACATTAGTACATTTCCTAAAAAAGAGAATAAAAAAGACACCTACGGTGTCAATTATCTGATTCCACCGTCCTACCATCCTTCCATTATTCAATTGGGGGGAAAAATAGAAAACTAAACCGTCCTACAACTAGTATCTCTACATCAGATGTTGAATTGGATATTAAATTATATTATATGATGCATCCGATCGATTTTCAAGCTCGAATCTATAGTTCTGCATGGAAAAATCAATTGCGGATGACCATACAGATTTGGGTTCAGAATTAAGCTTGAGTGTCTTGGCTTTTCTTAATTCCTAGCACTTTACCCGCGACCAAGGCAATGACTGCCGAAGCTGCACTGAAGAGGGCTCCCATTTTTGCTGCTCCTTGCAGACCCGGATCGATAAAGGCCACGCCTGAAACGAACAGGGCGACTGTGAGTCCCATAGCCGCTACCACGCCCGCCACAAGAAGCTCTTTATACCCCATGCCCTTGGGAAAGGGAAAGCCGATAACTGTTGCCAAAGAGCCCATTAGGAATATTCCCAGAGTTTTTCCTCCTAAGAGGGCAATGAAAATGAGCCATGTGAGGGTGCTGATTTCCGAGAACTCCACGCCCGCATTGGTTAACCCGAACAAAAGCAGGCCAAAATCCACGAAAATTTTCCACTCGTGCTCAAATGTTTTCAAAGTAGAATGATCTTTGGGATCATCCTCAAACAAGCCGAATTCCTCCCTGGGAGGGTGGGGCAGGAAGGGAACGATGAAAACCAGGGCCAGAGCCGGATGAATATGAGCCAGATAAAGCCCTGCCCAACTCAGCACTCCCCCAAAGACGATATAAGGCCAGTAGCTCCGAACATTTTTGCGTCGAAGCAGATAAGCGACCAGCATCCCTCCCACAGTGAGCAATAACCAGATCGGGGCCACCGGATTGGCGGGGTCAGGGTAAAAGAAGGCGATAATCATGAGACCGATGCCATCATCGACAATAGCCAAGAGCAATAAAAAGGAGACGGCAGCATGATGAGCCCCAAACACTACCCTTGCCACCAACCAAGCTAAGGCGATATCGGTGGCTGTAGGTATGCCCCAACCTTTAGCGAATTCGGAACTCCCTATCAGGGCATTTAAACCAATAAATACAAGGGCCGGGCCCAGAACACCGCCAAGGGTGGCCATTAAGGGGTTGACGGCCCGTTTAATGGGATTTAAGCTCCCTCCAGGCAATAGGCTCTGGGTGATTTCAACAGCCGCTATAGCAAAAAAGAACACCATAAAAATATCATTAACAAAGAAATGAAGGGATAGGTCTCCCATAATTTCATTGTGCACAAAATGATGGTAATTCTCCGGCACTAAATTAGCCCAAACAAGTGCAATAAGAACACCTAGAATTAATGGTATTGAAAACTCCTGCAAAAAATTAATAGTCTTTTTCTTCGTACTCACTGGATCTCCCCCTCAAGTCAATAATAATGTGTAAATAGGATAGACAGACTCATAATGTCGCGGTCCTGTAAGCACTCCTTTCCTAAAAAAGCATACAAAAAGAGAGTAGTCCAAAAAGGAACTACTCTCCCCTAAGAAGTTCTAAGCACTTGTAGCTTGGCGATCTTAGTCGATCTTGCGCAACGACCTTAGACCCATAGCTTTAGCGTCCTTTGCTTTCACAAAGTTTGCCCCAACCATTAGAAATATTTAATTTTTAATAATTTAGTATAGCATAGATAAACTGCCTCAGGCAATAACCGAGCAACATCTTTTATCCCATGTCCTAGCGGCTGACTCTTAAAGTTTGGACATTATGCTCGATAATAACCGTCTGATTAAGCCGAGGCTCTGTCAGGGCGGAATCTTTCCTGATCACCTGTATGCGCACAATGGCGGATACATTGGTTCCATCCAACTGAAGTATTCCTCCTTGAACAGGGATCTCCAATTCCCCTCGTGCTAAGGTTCCGAGAACTTTTCCATTTTGGATCACGCGGACCGGTGCGGCGGGAACAGCTTTGAGGGTTATCAGGGATGTTTGAGAAGTCGCTTCCTGAATTAAATTCGGTGTGACCGTACTTGATACCGGCGTACTGTCCAAGGAAGGCGCTTCTACGTTCTGTGCCACGGAAATATAATAATCCACAGGATCTTTAGCTAACCCTAAAGCCATCTGAGCTAAAACCAAGAAGACAGCTGAGAGAACGACCGCCCGAATAATAGCCTTCTCGAATTTAAGCAGACCTGACGAATAATTATGCCGACGTTTATTGGCACGGGCTGTGGTTCTCCCGGAACGAGGAATAAATCCATTTCGCTTCTTATTCTTACTAAAAAATTGCAAAGGACGCATAAACTTCACCTCATCACCAGTTTATGCGTCCTGTGTAGAACTAAGACATGATTATTATTTTTAGAGCGTGCAGATTCTAGTCATTTATTAAAGCGTATTCTCCCGCTCCTCGGCCAGCCCGGTATCCCATGGCAAAAGCTGCTTGCAGATTATAGCCTCCTGTCACTCCATCCACATCCACTACTTCTCCGGCCCAATACAGACCCTTGACCTTTTTGGAAGCCATGGTCTTCGGATCGATTTCTTTGACATCCACTCCTCCAGCCGTCACGATGGCTGCAGCTAGAGGTAAGGTCTCTTTGATGGATAAAGGGAGCTCTTGCAACAAATGCACCAGGTATTTTCTTTCTTCCCTATTGATACTATTGACCACTCTCTCAGGGGGGATTTTAGACAATTGGATGATTATGGGAATCAAGCTTTTAGGGAGGATCTCATCCAGTGAGTTCTTGAATTGCTTATTTAAGTATTTCTTAAAATCTCTTTGTACCCTCTGATCCAATTGTTCTGCCGTCAAGGCAGGTTTGAGGTTGATAGTCAGGTGAACCTTTTCTCCGCGGGCCAATACTTCTCCCGCCCAGCGGCTCAAAGTAAGAATAATCGGGCCGGAGACACCGAAGTGAGTAAAAAGCATCTCTCCAAATTCTGTTTGCTGCTTTTTCCCGCTATACCACAAAGCGGCTTCCACATTCCTTAGGGAAAGCCCTTGAACCTGAGTCACCCAGTCTTCGTGAGTTCTCAACGGAACAAGAGATGGCCGCGGGGGGATAACCTTATGGCCTAGCTTATGAGCCATCTTGTAGCCATCTCCTGTGGAGCCTGTAGCTGGATAAGAACCGCCCCCCGTACAGATGATCACCGACTTTCCTTCAAGGATTTTTCCATTGCCTAAACGCACACCCCAGACCTTCTCTTCACGAAGAAGTATCTCTTCCACCGTTTGTCCGGTAGCCAACTCCACTCCCGCATCCATATTATACTTGAGCAAGGCCTCAACGATTTGCTCGGCATCATCAGAGATAGGGAATACTCGCCCTCCCCGTTCTATTTTGGTCTCAACACCATAATGGGAGAAGAAGTCGCGAAGTCTTACATTATCAAATTCTCTTAAGATCCCATGGAGAAAACGCCCATTGCCTGGGTAATTCCGGATAAAATCTCCCACATTCTCGGCATTGGTTAGGTTGCAACGTCCTTTACCCGAAATGGCGATTTTCCGTCCAGGGCGTTCTTTCTTTTCGATAAGCAGAACTTCAGCCCCCTTTAAGGCAGCTTGCCCCGCAGCCATAAGTCCGGCTGCTCCTGCTCCGACCACAATAACACGTTCTTCTTTCATCTTTAATCCTTCCTTGAATCTCAATATCCTCTTTGACTGTACAAACATAAATTTGCTTAAAGTTTTTGTGATTATCGCATTCTTATGCTATATTAGGTTTAAATTCAACTACGGGAGGAGTCACTATGGAATTGGATCAAAAAACAACTTTATTAATACAAATATCTGCTGCCGCAGCTACGAATGCCCTGGCCAACCTTCGTTCAGCCGTTACGGATGCCAAAGCCTTAGGGGTACCTAATGAAACCCTGCGCCAAACCATCGAGCTGGCTTTGGAAGTTCAGCAACAGCCACTTTCTCATACTCGGCATTTAACGAATCAACTCTTAAGGGAACCTGCGAAGAAAAAGTCCACCGGACAAGATGGCGCTTCCCCCGCTCTTCATGTGCACGGCCATAGCTGTGGCTGTGGCTGTAATCATCACAATCATTAATCACGAAAGAGTCTTCCCACTGTTGCCCTACCGAAAACGAAATCACTGATAGGCAGAGAAAACACGGCTTAGCCGTGTTTTCTATTTATTTTAGGAATCTAAGAATTAAAGATGCTATCACTTGAGGAAGAAGCGCAAGCGACACACATCGGGGGTTCAGAATTATCGAATACTTGCTTACCACAACGGGTACAATGCTTAGGACTTCCTTTATGGAGAAGAATTTTACCCGTGTAGTGACGATGAGACAGTTGCTTTTGCACAAATTCCAGGGCCTTCGGGTTGCAAATATTGACACAGCGCTGACAGCGGACGCATTTATAAGGTTCATAAATAAGGGTTAGTTCCTCTCCATTTTCTCTCTTGGCAAGTGCTGTTTGGGGGCAGATGGCTGCACAAACCCCGCAGTTAGTACATTTATTTCCCACCTGCAAAGCAGGGATTGGGATCTTGTCCTGGGGACTTCCTTCCATCCGCCTTACTAATAATTGGCGCGTACGGGGGATTGGGTAGGCTTCATCAGCTGTCAACCCAGGTAATATGCTTTCGAGCTTCTCCCAACCTTTCTGCTTCCACCCTCTTTTTTCCGCCGGCTTTTTGGGTAGGGCAGCTCTGCTTTTTTGACCAATTCCTGGTGTTTCAGCTTCTTCTGGTTGGTCAGGACTTACTTGGATGACTATCGGGGGATGATCCGGCCAATCCTCATGGATGGCTTTGAAGCTCTTCACACTTAAAGCACAGGCTCTTTTATCAGGGCACTCTGCACATTTCCCCGTATGGATGATAACCTTCTTCTCCTTCGCGGCGTGCATTAGGGTAAGCCACAGATCACCATCAATTATCCCCAAACAGGGGATCTCAAATCCTAAAGGTGCTGCCTGAGGACAATTGAGAGTAATCTCCTCACCTTCCTCAATGTAAGTATGCAGGAGGTCTGTCGAACGATCCACAAAGCCATCGCTAGGACAAACGGCCATACACACCCCACATTCGGTACACTTTTTGGCATCAATTTCGCGATATTCCGAAATAGCCTGATGAGGGCAACCCTCTATACATAACCGACAAGGCTTAGCATAGGGTTTTTTTGTATTTAAACAATTCTTATGATGATAGACCATTTGACATGTGTTTAGCATCTACTTCACCTCTTAGAACAACGCTTGATCTATTTTATCCTGCAAAAGCCCTAAAAAAATTTTCATCAAGCTTAGTATAAACGTTTTAACAGAGAAAAGAAAGGACAGAGCCCTTTTACGCTCTGTCCCAATATTTTCATATCTTATCTAAAGCATATCAATTTATAGATTTTGCTGCATTATTTTCTTCATCAAAGCCTTTTAAGATTTCTTCCTCGACCCCAGTAAGGTGGGCGAGCATAAAGTCCTTTGCTCCTTGTATATCCTTTGCCATAATAGCTTCATAAATCTTTTTATGCTCTTGAAAAAGAAGAGCAGGTGTATATTTTCCTTCATACAGCTTCGAACGACTCGTCTTAAGACTGTATTTCATAAGATCCGATATGGTGTCCATAAGCCGGATCATAATCTTATTCTTTGTTGCACGTGTAATAGCATAATGAAATCGATGGTCCGAGGAGCCATCGGAGGTTGGACTGTTTAAATCGTCTTGTAACCGCTCTAATGCCGCGGATAATTCTCTTAAATCCTCTCCCTCGGCACGCTCAGCAGCCATCCCTACAGCTTGAACCTCAAGAATCTTACGAATCTCCAGCAATTCGAGCACTGTCCCCTTCTCCATGGTGAGCATCCATGCTAAAGGCGCAACCACCGATTCGGAACGCAATTTGCGGACGAAAGTTCCCTCACCGCTACGCACTTCAAGCAAGCCCATCAATTCTAATGCACTTAGGGCTTCCCGAATCGAAGCGCGACTCACCTTTAATCGCTCCACCAGATCTCGCTCTGAAGGCAATCGATCGCCGGGTTTAAGCTCTCCACGAGCCACCAGTTCACGAATTTGCTCCACGATTTCTTCATAAATTTTACGTGTCTTAATCGGTTTAAGCTCCAATGTTAACTCTCTCCTTAAGGATAGCCCTCAATTCTCACTTAAGTTTATCACGAACAACTCTGCATTGACTAGCAATATTTCTGTCAATTAAAATAAATTACTCAATTCTGAACCTATAATTTAAATAAAATAAAAACTGACCACCCAAAAGATAAGGGATCAGCATTACAACTTGGTCATACCATCCTAGACATTATTACTGGAGTAATAGCTCAAGAGCCGTTCTTCAACCCCCGCCAAATGCTCCAGCATATAATGACGAGCTTGTTCATCATTCTTTATCCGAATAGCATCTACGATGAGAACATGTTCCTTATATAAGATTTCAGGTGTAGCATGCTCTTCATAAAGGCGCACCCGACTGGCTTTTAAGGATTGATGCATGGTATCTGATATAGCATTCATAAGTCGGAGCAGGATTTTATTTTTGCTGGCTCTGGCTATGGCGTAATGAAAACGCAGATCCGCTTCTTCCCCCAATTGACCGGTTTGTACATCGTCATACATAGCTTTCAGGGCCTCTTCCAACTCACTCAGATCGTCAGAAGCTGCTCTTTTGGCAGCTAAAGCCACGGTTTGGCCCTCCAACATTTTTCGAACTTCCAGTAATTCCAGAATAGTATCTTTCTCCATACTCAAAACCCATGTTAAAGGTGTCACAATAGAATCTAAATTGATTTTCTTAATATAGGTTCCTTCTCCACTGCGAATCTCCAAAAGCCCCATCATTTCCAGTGCACTAAGGGCTTCTCGAACAGAAGCACGACTGACATTAAGGCGAACTGCCAAATCCCGCTCAGATGGCAAACGATCCCCCGGTTTTAGATCCCCTTTAACCACCAAAACCCTTATCTGCTCGATGATTTCTTCGTATATTTTCTTCGTTTTGATTGGTTTTAAATCCATGATACCCTCCTCTATCTATATAGAAAGTAATGGGAAGTAGTTAACTACTTCCCATTACTGATTCGTAATAATTTTAATATAACTTATTTGAAATAAGTTGTCCACTATATATACAATTCAATTTTAATGAAGTAATGCGGCGGCATCAGCAATAACAGGGATCATGCCAGGCACCACATAGGCTTGCAGAACAATAATAACAATGACTGCTGCCAACATAATCAGCGAGTGTTTCACTGTGAATTTGAAGAGCTCGGACTCACGACCAACTAGAGACGTAGCCGCAGCCGCAACAGCAATGGATTGAGGAGAAATCATTTTACCTACTACACCACCGGAGCTGTTCGCTGCAACGGTGAGCACTGGGTTCAGATTAAGTTGCTCAGCAGTAACTTGTTGTAATTTAGCAAAGAGAGCGTTAGCCGATGTATCGGAACCGGTGAGGAATACACCTAACCAACCTAATACTGGGGAAAGAACAGGGAAGAGCAGGCCAGTGGATGCACAAACCAATCCTAATGTATAGGAAAGACCGGAATAGTTTGCCAGATAAGCAAATCCAAGTACTGCAGAGATGTTAATTACAGGAAATTTGAGCTGTTTCAAAGTGTCGATGAATACTTTTCCTGCAACAGAAGGTTTGATTCCGAGAACGAACATACTTATTATCGCAGAGATAAGAATTGCTGTACCACCAGCAGATAAGAAGTCCCATTTGAAGATTGCATCATAGACAGTAGGTTTAGCAACGATAGGAGCTGCTTTGTAAATTAATCCATCAAGACCAGGCCATTTGAATTGGAGAATAAGGCCTAATTCTTTGGTGATAAATGTTTTGAACGCTGGTGTACCCCAGATAGTAACCATAGCCGTGAGGATAAGGAATGGAGACCATGCTTTAAAGATTTGGCCACCGGAATACTTCTTGTATTCTGGTTCTTTGGTGTTTCTTTCATGAGGGAAACGCCATGTAGTTTTTGGCTTCCAAACTTTTAAGAAGAGTGTGGTAGCAATCAAGGAGAATAAGGAAGAAATAATATCTGGAAGATATGCACCCAAGTAGTTAGCAGACCACCATTGAGCTATTGCAAAGGAAGCCCCTGTAACAAGAATCACTGGCCATATTTCTTTTGCGGCTTTCCAACCAGCCATTAATACAATGAGATAAAAAGGAATAACGACGGAGAGGAAAGGAAGCTGGCGACCTACCGCTTGGGAGATAACAAAGTCACCCATACCGGTTACAGCACCCGCTGTGATAATGGGGGCCCCGATAGCACCGAAAGCAACAGGAGCCGTGTTGGCAATCAAGCAAAGTCCGGCCGCCTTAATAGGATCAAAGCCAAGACCAATTAGAATAGCACCGGTAATAGCAACGGGTGCACCGAAACCTGCAGCACCTTCCAAGAACGCTCCAAAACAGAACGCTACAATAAGAGCTTGAATACGACGGTCATCGGAAATGGAGGCAATAGAACTCTTAATAACTTCAAATTGACCCGAAACTACAGTCAAATTATATAAGAACACTGCAGTAACAACAATCCAGGCAATTGGCCAGATTCCATAAATCATACCGTAGGCAGTCGCTGAAAGCGCCAGAGTAACCGGCATTTTATAAACAATAATGACGTCCACGATGGTTATAGCAAGGGTAATCAGTCCTGCGACATACCCTTTCATTCCTTTTACCGCTAAAGCCCAAAATAAAAATACAATTGGAATTGAAACAGCAAGTGCAGTTAAGCCAAGGCTACCGCCAAGTGCTGCGTAATCCTGTGTCCATGGCATGAGTTAATCCACCTTTCAAATTATGTGTCTTTTTTAATTTGATTTAAATATTCTTATTTTTTATAATGTTCTGTTTAATTCCTCCTATCATAGTATGGTCAGGCCAACAAAGCCAATTATAATGGTCGGACCAAGTGTTTTATGTAACTTTGGTCTGACCTCCAGTCGTAATTGTATGTTAAATTCACATCATTTGCAATAGAAAAGCAAGTAAAAGAATAAATTCACTTATTATGTCGAATAGAATTTTAATTTTGAATTCAATATAAAATTCCCCAAACTAAAAGGAAGGAGATGCTCCCCTTCCCTCTAGATACTCTTGGTTTAATTATATATAACATTTTTAAGAACTTGTTTAAGCTTTATCCTCTGAGAGATGGGGTCAAAACTCCACCTGAACTTTCCTTTATGGTCCTGCTGAAATTACGGGAATCATTCCCGGAACCACGTAAGCCTGCAGGGTAATCATGATACAAATAACCAGCAAAAGGACTATGGAATGCTTCAGGGTAAACCGCAAAAGCTCCGACTCCCTCCCCACCAGGGATGTGGCTGCCGCCGCTACCGCAATGGATTGGGGAGAAATCATCTTGCCCACAACCCCGCCGGAGCTGTTGGCCGCCACGGTTAAGACCGGATTGACCCCAATCTGTTCGGCAGTAACCTGCTGCAATTTACCAAACAAAGCATTGGCAGAGGTATCCGATCCGGTAAGGAACACTGCCAGCCATCCTAATACAGGAGACAAGAAGGGGAACAAAGAACCTGTCGAAGCAAAGAGCAGACCCAGGGTATAGGACAGCCCTGAATAGTTGGCTAAGTATGCGAACCCTAGAACAGCGGCAATGTTTATAATCGCAAAGATTAATTGCTTAATTGTCTTGACAAAGACTTTCCAAGCTCTTCCCGGGCTAACCCCGAGAATAAACATGGAGATGATGGCGGAAATTAAAATGGCTGTCCCAGCGGCAGAAAACCAATCCCATTTATAAGCTGCCGCATAGACGGTCGGCTTGGCTACAATGGGAGCCGCCTTATAGACCAGCCCATCCAATCCCGGCCAATGCTGTATATTGATATAAAGCCCTGCATTGGTAGCCCAGTTCTTGAACCCAGGGGTTCCCCAAATCCCGACCAAGACAGTGAGTATGGCAAAAGGCGACCAGGCTTTAATAATTTGCCCTGCGGTAAATCTTTGCGTAACCACGTTTTTTTCTTTACCTTCTTCATGAGGAAAGCGCCAGTTATTTTTAGGTTTCCATACACGCAAGAACAAGGTCAGGGCAATCAAGGAAAACAAAGAAGAGATAATATCCGGGAGATAGGCGCCCAGATGGTTAGAAGACCACCACTGGGCAATGGCGAAGGAGATCCCTGCCACAAGAGCTGCCGGAAGAACCTCCTTGGCTCCTTTCCAACCGGACATGAGCACAATCAGATAGATAGGGATGATCACCGATAGGAAAGGAAGCTGACGTCCTATAGCCTGGGAAATGACAAAGTCCCCCATGCCGGTGACTGCACCCGCTGCGATAATCGGTGCTCCAATGGCACCAAAGGCTACGGGTGCCGTATTGGCAATTAAGCAAATCCCTGCCGCATAGAGTGGATTAAAGCCTAAGCCGATCAGAATCGAGGCTGTGATAGCCACAGGGGCACCGAACCCGGCGGCTCCTTCTAAGAAAGCTCCAAAGCAGAACGCCACCAACAAGGCTTGAATCCGCCGGTCATCCGAAATTGCGGAAATGGAGCCTTTAATAACATCGAATTGGCCGGCCTCAACGGTTAGATTATATAAGAACACAGCGGTAACCACGATCCAGGAAATCGGCCATAACCCATAAAGAATTCCATATAAGCTTGCCGAAAGAGCAATTGAGATAGGCATCTTGTAGACAAGGACAACTATGACAAGGGTAATGAGCAGAGTCGATATACCCGCAATATGTCCTTTCATACGTTTAATGGCCAGTGCCCATAGGAGGAAAAAGATAGGAATTGAAACAACTAAAGCAGTAAGTGCTATACTTCCCCCTAATGCGGAATAGTTTTGAGTCCAAGGCATGAATAAATTCCACCTTTCTTTTTTGAGATTACTTGTTGAAAGAGTCATGCTTACGGGTTATTATTAGCAATTTTTGAGAAAATATCATACATACCCCCTAAATGAGCAAAAAAATAAACCCAGCTCATGAACTGGGTTGTAACTTATTGAAAGCGTAATTCTGCTTTTTTAATTTCTTCTTGGATATGTTGGCTTACCCGAAAGAAAAGCCGCTCCACATCCAGCCGGTGAATCTGCAAATTCTCCGGACTCAGGAATTCAATTTTGCGAAATTCCGGTTTCACGATGAAAGGAAGTAAATCATCCAGGTTCTCCAATCTTAGGGTCAGGATGATAGGAGCGTAAGCAACCTCCCGTTTGCGTCGACCATCGGATTCATTGACGCTATACACATCAAGGCTTACATCAATGTCTTCCAGGAATAGTCCCTGCAAGGGCACATTTCGTAGTAAAGCGACTTCCTGCTCACGAGCCTGTTCTGCCGCTTCCTCGTTGCTTCTCCCCCCGAATATAAAGCGTCCGCCCTTTCCTTCCCCACGGAAATCCAAGCGGATTCTAGCCCGAATATGTTCTGTAAGCACTTCATTTCCAATACGAATCTTCATTCTCCATCTCCCTGCCACGCTTAGTCCTTCTATAATGATTATAAAGAGATCCTTACACTCTAAGTTTATCACTTAATTCGGCAAGGTTTCCAATTCTCCTTCTCCTCTTTGTGTGAAGCATGCTGTTTATGGATATACTAACAAAAATCATGAAGGGGGATAAAAATGACCAGAACTATTCTTGCCGTATTTAAGGGGCCGCAGCAAACCAAAGAAGCTGTGGAAGAAATCCAAGGGGAATCCTTAGCCAATAGCTATATTTCTGTCATTGTTCGGGCCGGCTATCTTCATCAAGGCGATTTTAAAGAAGAGATCGCTAACGAGCTTGCCTTTGTACCGCCGGAAATTAATTTTGACCGCTTTAACGCTTGGTTAGTTCAAGCCCCACCTATGGATATTCCCAATCTTGGGGAATGTGTGGTGGCCGGCCCCCTAGCCAATGACCTGCTCCATCGCCCTCAAGGGCAAGGGTTAACGGAAGCTTTGTTAAGCTATGGCCTCAGTCCCGAACGTGCCCGTCACTATGAATACGAGGTAAGAACAGGACATTTTCTTGTCCTTATTACTACGGGACAGGAAAAGGTCAATTCTGTAGCCAACGCCCTCCAAAAGTTCGGCGGACGGGACATTGAGAAATGGAATAAGTCACTTGATCATGCCTTGCATATGCCTCACTAGCTAGGTAAGCTTTACTGTCTGACGCAATTGTCGGATTTCCGTTTGGGACAAGGCGCGGAAGGCCCCTGGTGCCAGATTATGATCTAATTGAAGGGAACCAAAGCGAATCCGTTTTAATGCAATTAAAGGGAAACCTATAGTTTTAAACATTCTTCGCACTTGACGATTCCGTCCCTCATGAATCGTAATCTCATAGGTAGGCACAGAGCCCCGGCCCTTTTGTGAAACTTCTTTTACACGGGCTGGGGCCGTTTTTCCATCTTCCAGAATGACTCCTTTTTCTAAACGCTTTAAGACTTGTTCAGGTATCTTCTCCCCCACTTCTACCCGGTAGGTCTTTTCCACTCCATAAGAAGGATGCATTAAGCGGTGAGCTAAATCCCCATCATTGGTGAGAAGGAGCAGTCCGGAGGTATCATAATCCAAGCGACCTACAGGGTATACTCTCTGAGGAACTGTTTTCATGAGGTCCATAACGGTTTTTCTTCCTTGAGGGTCGATAACACTGGTGATATACCCGGTGGGTTTGTGCAATAGATAATAGGCATATTCTTTTTGGGGCAATTGAAGTGGTAAGCCGTCCACAACAATCCGGTCTGTGGGCACAACCTTAGTACCCAAGGCTTGGACGACCTCCTCATTGACCTGAACTCTCCCCTGCAAAATGATTTCTTCAGCATGCCGACGGGAGGCGACCCCTGCCTGGGCTAAGACCTTTTGCAAACGCTCTTCTTGCCTTGGAACACTCTGTTCATTCTTTCTTTTCAAATCTGATCGCTCCTAGATACTTATAAATTCTCGTTCTACCTTACCCCAACCCAAGCTATTGTTGGTCCTTTATCTGGTACACACCGGGACCAACCTGGGTGTAAGCACTTTCTATCCGTTTCCAAAAATCTTCCCCCCGAGAGTCGGGAAGAGCAACCAAATAATCTCCGGGCAGCTCCTGCAAATCAAGCCAGGCTCGTAGATCATCACGGATTAAGCGATAGCCATAGCGTTGGGAATAATATAAGGTCATAGGTTGGGAACCGCTTAAAATCAAAACACTGTTTTCTTCTGTATGTTGACGAATCCACTGGGCCTGGGTAAGAAGTCTCTCGTCCCATTGGTATTTTGATTCATAATATAAAATTTGATTAACCCAAAGCAATCCAACAAGCAATGCTCCCACCACAAAAGCAGGAATCCCATTCCCTTCACTGTCTCCGCCCCAGGTATCTAAGGTATAACCAGTTAACAGAACCATAGGCAGGGCTAATGGAATCAGATAATAATCCAGGGGAATCTTAAGGCAGACTACTACCAAATAAACCCCACTGATCCCAGACCATAAAATCAAGCCAAGATGCACTTCATTTCCGAGAACTTTCTTCCGAACCATGAGAGCTATCCCCATCAAGGCTAAGAGAATCGGCAAACCCAATCCATATTTTAAATTTTTATAAAGTTTTTCAGCATAGCCCGTTGGGCCTTCCATAACCTGGTGGGACAGGATCCCCGAAACAAATTGACTAGCCTCCCCTGCCCCGAGGTGAACCCAGCTATAGTATAGCATAGGAAGAAGTAAGGATAAAAAGCTATAGACCAATATTTTTCCCAGTCTTCTCTGAAAGGGATAAAAACCAAGCATCAGGGCCACCGGAAAAATCATCAATTGGGGAAGCTTAGCTAAAATAGCCCCTGACATCAGGATTGAAGCCCCTAACAGACGAATCCAGGTCGGGTTTCTTCTCCAGGAGAAAATGGCGACTAGAGCCCAGATACTGAAAGCTTGGGCCACAGGCTCCGGCATAACCACCCTGCCATAGTACGTGGTTAAGGGAATGAAGGCATAAAAAGCCGCAGCCCATAACCCTGCTCTCTCCGATAAAGCCAACTTGCCGAATTTATAGATTCCCCCAAGGGTAAGCAGGGAAAAGCAAATCCCCCACAATCTCCCCCATAGATCCTGCCAGCCCAACAGGGCCCAAGTCCAGGCCAGAAGATAGGGTAAGAATGGAAACTCCAGCTCCACGGGCTGAGGTCCTGCTCCATCATAATTAAGCATAGGAAAAAAGACATCGGGAAAATCTCCCAGATGTCCCAGCATATTTAAAGCCATGCTTGCTGTGTCTGCCTGCCGCCAGCTCTGATCATCCAGATAAGGATTCGTGACTCCTTTGAGGCGAAGCACTGCTCCCAGAATCAAAATAAGGACGAAGATGCCATTTATTCTCCTACCCATTCCACCCAACCCCATCTTTCCTTCTTCAAGCGAAGGATTAAAGCAAAATAGCCCATTATGGTGGCCATAATTTTCATTTTACTTTTTCCTTGTTTCTTCTCATAATGCAGGTCGAAGGGAATCTCCCGTATCTCTCTACAATAACCCGCCACCTTCACTAAAAGCTCGACCATTCCGGCGAAACTGCGGCTTTCAATAAGCCTTTCTCCATAGATCATGTACGTGCTCTCTAAGACAGAAGCACGATAAGCCCGGTACCCACATGAATAATCCTTCAGTCCCGGTACTGGAAAGAACAGGGTCATGACTTGACCTGCTCCCCAGGAGAGAACCTGCCGCAGTGGATTCAGCCCGTATTGTTTGCCACCAGGAGCATACCGTGAGGCTACGACCAGATCCGCCCCTTGATCAATTTGTTCTACCATAAAAGGAATCCGATCCGCCGGGTGTGTATTATCAGCATCCATCGTCAGAATAATATCATCATAACCTACCCATTCACTGCATTGTTTCCTTAGGATTCTACGCTGAGCAAAGGCGTGTTTGAACCCTGTCATCAAACTGCCGCCCAATCCTTTGTTCTGAGGATGAGAAAGGACCTGAACTTCCGGAAAGCTCTGTGCATAATTTTGGGCGATATCCAGGGTATGATCCGTGCTGGCGTCATTGACGACAATGATCTGAGTCGGAATCCCTTGACATGCCTTTCGGATATCATCAAGCAGCAGTTCAAGACCTGCCTCTTCATTGTAAGCGGGCAACACAACAAAAAGCATACTAAGGCCTCCTTATCCTCCTTAGTATGCTCATGAACGGCTTTAATAAAACATCCTATGCACAATCCACATGGAAGCAATCAACCCGATCAAATCCGCCATGAGACCCAGCTTCAAGGCATATCGATACTTCTTGATTCCTACCGAACCAAAATAGACGGTTAAAACAAAAAAGGTGGTGTCCGTGCTCCCCTGAAGGGTAGAAGCTAAGCGGCCGATGAATGAGTCCGGCCCATACTGATTGATCAATTGGGTCGCTACTCCCAAAGCCCCTGAACCACTTAGAGGGCGCATGATCGCCAGGGGTATAATCGCTGTAAGATCGGAATCCAAGCCAAAGACAGTAAAGACAGGCTGCAATAATTTGGCGAGAATCTCTAAAGCACCCGAATCCACAAAAATACGAATGGAGACAAGCATACCCACAAGAAAGGGGAGAATCTTGATCCCCGTTTTAAAGCCTTCTTCAGCTCCCGTGACGAAGGATTCATACACAGGTACCTTGCGTAGAAATGCAAGCAAGGGAATGAACAACAGTAAAAACGGAATGGCCCAACGGGAGATTTCTGCAATAAAACTCATAGCCTAGACCTCCGCCGAATCAGAAAATCGACAAGAATGGCCATCGTCATGGCACATCCTGTAGCAAAAATTGTCGGACCAATAATTTCTGTGGGATTAATGGATTGAGCCTTCAGTCGTACCGCTATGATGGTGGCCGGAATCAAGGTAATACAAGAGGTATTTAAAGCAAGAAAAGTTATCATGGCAGGGCTGGCCGTGTCCGGGGTGGGGTTTTCCTTTTGCAGCTCCTGCATGGCTTTTAGCCCAAAAGGTGTGGCAGCATTTCCTAATCCCAAGACATTGGCGCTCAGGTTCATAATAATAGCCCCAAGGGCCGGGCTATCTTCTCTAAGGGTAGGAAAAAGCCGACGAATTACCGGCCCAAAAAAACGGGCTAAGGCTCTTACGAAGCCTGCTTCCTCTGCCAGCTTCATAAGTCCCAGCCAAAGGCTCATGACCCCAATGAGACCAAACGCCGTCTCTACCCCCAATTCTGCTGCTTTCATCGCCGACTCTGTGATCGTGTCTATCCTCCCATTCAGGGCAGCCACGATAATGCCCGTAATCAGCATAAACAACCAGATGGCATTAACCATGTCCTCCCCTCCTTAAGTAAATATCTATGTCGGTATGAAGGGGTTTAGACCTGAGGAGGGGAAGCTTTCATGGACATCGCTCGCTCAATAGCCTTTTTCGTGTTGCTTCTGGAGCCTTTTTCGGGATAGAAAAAAACGGTAACTACGACTCTTCGTATTACCGTTTTTTAATGCACGCAGATATTACGGCGTTATTGGTTTTACTTGCTACCCTAAGTGATTAAGGCTCGCCAACGATAATTATATCTTCCTTGGTTGCCTGATCCTTAGATTTGTCCTTCTTCATCATATTGGAGATCTTATCCATTAAGTTGGGAATCTCATCAAATACGCGATCAATCACCACATTGTGATCGATGGGCAGCAGACGTATTTGACCATGTCCCACCACTAAGAACCCTACAGGTTGTACCGATACCCCGGCACCGCTACCCCCACCAAAGGGGAAAACTGTGGCTTTTTCTTTTTTATCTCCTTCATCTCGCTCCCCTTCAGGAGGCGCAAACTCACTACCTCCCGCGGCAAAGCCGCAACACACCCGGGAAACAGGGATAATGACTGAACCATCTGGGGATTCAACTGGATCGCCAACAATCGTATTTACATCAACCATGGCTTGGATACTTTCCATAGCACTTTTCATTAAAGCTTCAATGGGATGATTCCCCATAGTTATCCACCCCTTCTAACTTAATCATTCATAATAACAATATGGTCTTTTTTCGCTAATAATATGCATTAAGTTTTTGTAATCATAACGGCTTTATGATAAGGTGTATTCATCTGCAAAACGGGAGTGAAGTCATATGTCGAAAGTTGAGCAAGAGGTTTCCATTGGACGTTGCATCTCCATTTTATATCGTCAGTCACAGGCTCATTTTTCAAAGGAACTGCAGTCTTATAAGATTGGAAGCGGGCAGTACGCCGTATTACTTGCTTTAAAGAAGGACGATGGGGTAACACAGGAAAGATTATCCACCCTATTAGGCATTGACAGGGCTAACATAACCCGGGCAGTCACAAAGCTGCAGAACGAGGGCTATATCCTCCGCAAACCGGACGAGGAGGACAAAAGGATTTGGCGAATTTACCTGACCGAACAAGGAAGGGAACTATTGCCCATTCTAGAAGGCATCCTCGGCGAATGGAGTTCTATGATGGTGAAAGGATTAAGCCCTGACCAAATCAATATCTTGGCTAAAAATCTAAAGACGATGACTGAGAATTTAGGATATGAATGGATTACTGAAGAATAAGAAAAGGAACATCATGATTAAAGGAGAGGAAATGCTCTCCTTTTTCCGTCTAAAGAGCAAGGCTTAGCTCAACCCTACTTTCTGATTCTGCGCAAGATGAGTCCGGCAAGATTGGCTCCTATTAACATGATATGGCCGATGCGCAGATTGAAGGTGCTTTGAATATCACAGCGAAAACCCGGCTTCTTGAACTGAGGCACCACCATAATCTGCGGTTCTTGAGTATCCATGGTAACTTGGTTATACATTCTTCCCAGAGAATAGCCAAGCATTGCCCAAAAACTCCCTGAGACCAAAGCTGTAACCGCAGGATTCTCATGACCATATTCGATTTTCCAGTCGTACTCAGTACAATGGATTCCGCGATAGAATTTCTTTTTAAGACGATCAAAGGCCAAGAGCAGGGAAGGGATATTGGGAAAGAACTCATAGAAAAAACTATTTTTGAAATAGCGAACTTTCAATTCTTGAAAGGCTTTTCGCTTTTCGCCAGTACGTACTTGTGCTTCCTGCTCTGCCGCTATTTTGGGTCCCTCTTCCCATTCCAGTTTGATCGTCGGAATGGTGATTCGGAATTTCCAAAAACCTCCTAAGGCAGAAAGATTAATTTCCAGATGATCATTTTCTTCAATGCGGGAATAACGAAATTCTATTACTGCTTTGACCCATAGGATCATGATTAACCAAATGAATATCGCAAGTAGAAGAGCGAGAATCTGCACCATTATCCCTCCGAGCGCCATCTTAACAGTTTAGAATGCCCTAAAAGGGAGTATTTATACACCATGATGCAGCAGGGGATATTGAAAGGGAGCATCGCCACTACTTTAAAACGCAGTTTTGCGACACTCCCTCTTTTAATCACAGTTTTCATTCTCTTTCATTGGCTCCGCAGTCTCCATCGGCAGCTCTTCAGAGGATTTTTCCCATAATAGTTCAGCAAGCTCTTCAGCCGGGGCTGCTTCCTGCATACTCTCAAAGTTTAAATCCGGCAGTTCCTCCAGGGACTTAAGTCCAAAATGAATCAGAAACTGTTCTGTAGTTCCATAGAGAATAGGTCGGCCTGGACCTTCTTTTCTCCCCACATCTTTCACAAGACCTTTTTCCACCAAAGTTCCTAAAGCACGATCGGATTGTACTCCCCGAATAAAATCTACTTCCCCCCGGGTGACAGGTTGCTTATAGGCGATAATGGCCAGTACCTCTAAAGCCGCTCCCGACAGTCCTTGGGAGGGTTGATGGTAGAGAGTTTCTATATAAGCGGACATTTCCGGTTTGGTTCCCAGCTTATAACCTTCATTGACTTCAATAAGGGTAACCCCACTGGTCGGCGCAGCGTAACGCTCCTTAAGGTCATACAGTATTTCAGCAATATCCTCAATACTCAACTGAAGGATCTCCGCTAAACCCTCCTTGGTCAGGGGTTTATCGGCAACAAATAACAGCGCTTCGACTCCCGCAATTTCTCTATCCCGAAACAGCATTATCTACTCCCCTTCAGTAAATTCCCAAGCTTTTTCTGTAGGAAACACAAAAATCTCTTCGTTTTGTGAACTTTGTTCACAGTGTACTTTTCCGGACTTCAACAGCTCCAGTAAAGCCAAAAAAGAAACGATAATCTCCATACGTTTAGTGCCCCGAATCAATTGACTGAAGCGCAGCCCACGAGGATGTAGGATAACCCGGCGCAACACATCATTCACCATGACTTCAATGGGGATTTCATCAGGCTCCACTGTCCTGATCTCTTCCCCCTGTTCCGCCCTTTCCACAATCCGTTGAAAAGCATGCCATAACGCTTCGAACTGAATTCCTTCCAAGGGATCCACCGGAGTGAATTGGCTGCGCAGCTCATCAACATCCACCTCACGAAAATACCGTTGGCCGGAAGATATTTGAATCTCTCCCAATGTTTCAGCAGCCTGTTTAAAAGCCCGGTAAGCCAGGAGTCGTTCTACTAATTCCTGACGGGGATCCCCTTCCTCCTCTTCAGGAACATCTTTAACCGGTTTTGGCAGCAAGTACCGAGACTTAATCTGGAGAAGCTGGGCAGCCAAAACCAGAAATTCGCTGGTCACTTCCATATCTAAATCATCCATCCGGCGCAGGGCATCGATAAATTGATCGGTAATCTTGGCAATAGGAATATCGTAGATATCCACCTTTTCCTGTTGAATCAGGTTAAGAAGGAGATCCATGGGACCCTGATATACGGACAGCTCCACATAAGGAACGGTATTGGTACTATGACTTACCGATAACCCGTTGTTCATTTCAGCCCCATCATTTGGCGAACTTCTTTCATCGTTACTTGGGTGACGCTTCGAGCTTGTTCAGCTCCCTGCTCTAAAACCTTCTCAATCTTACCCGGCTCTTCCCACACCGCACGGCGCTCTCGGAAAGGACTCAACAGCTTATCGAGATTCTCGGCCAAATGACGCTTACAAGCCACACAGCCGATCTTGCCACCGCGACAGTTTTCTTCAACTTCTGCCACTTCAGGGGTATAAATCTCATGGAATTTGTAGACAACACAGACCTCCGGATGACCCGGGTCATCTTTGCGCAAACGGGCCGGATCCGTCACCATCTGTTGAACCTTTTCTTTGATTTCTTCTGTGGAAGCGGTTAAGGAGATGGTATTGTTATAGCTTTTACTCATTTTACGCCCATCAACACCGGGCAGCAGGGGAACCTTGCCTATCAGGGCTTTCGGTTCAGGAAAAACCGGACCATAGATGTGATTAAATCGTCTGGCAATCTCTCTGCACAACTCCACATGAGGGATTTGATCTTCCCCTACAGGTACAGTATCAGCCTTGTATACTAAGATATCGGCAGCCATTAAGAGGGGATATCCCAGGAAGCCATAGGTTGAGATGTCCTTTCCCCCTTCTTTTCCTAACTGCTGCATTTGATCCTTATAGGTCGGCACCCGCTCTAACCAGGAAAGGGGGGTAATCATGGATAAAAGGAGATGCAGTTCCGCATGTTCCTTAATATGGGATTGAACGAAAACAGCCGACTTATCCGGATCAATTCCCACACTCAACCAATCCAGGGCAATTTCCCGAATAAGTGTTCCAAAATCCAAACCATCCTCATAACCGGTGGTCAAAGCATGCTGATCCACAATCCCAAAATAGCTTTGATATTCAGATTGCAACTTAACCCAATTTTGGATAACACTGAGATGTCCAATATGCAAGCTCCCCGTGGGACGCATGCCACTAAAAATTCTACCTTTCACTTGTAAGACTCCTTTCAATTGTAGGTTTTCTATTGCTTAGTAAATGTCTCTGTCGCTGGGTGGCACAACAAAAGATGAAAATTCTTATCCGGGTCACGTAGCTTTACGCACAACGCTCTCTCTATAGCTCCAGGGCTGGTCAACTCGCTTTCTTAACAGCATCTGCAGCGGATAAGTACTCTTTGGGGTGTGCCGCTTTGAGCGAAACTGTCCACCGGACACTTTCGACGCCAAACCTCTGGGTAATACCTGATGTGAACCATGGCTCGCTACGTTAAAAAAGCTTCGTTGACCCGACCGCCCCTGCGCTAAATCCGTTCGCTCCTGTGCGTAAAGCTACGCTTGCGGGTCCCTTTTCAGCGCTTTTCTGGGGCCTTTGCGATTCTCCCTCAGGTCTTTTTCAGAGTAGCCTTTCATGCCGCGGCCGGCACCAGCAGATGATGAAAAAGCTAATCCGGTCAGGTAGCTTACCCCACATCGCGCTGCTCAAGCCCGTAAGGCAGCCCAAGGATTTTGCTTTAAGGCAGAGAACGGATTCTAAGCGAGCAGGTAAGCAATCTTCGCGAAAAGACTGCAGCGGAGTCGGGTTGGAAACAGGACGTTTCCAACCGCCCATTGAGAACAAGTGCGAAAGCAGTGCTTTCGAGGAGCGATTTGGGCGGATACCCGACGGAGCAGAAGTATTGAGCGATTAGATTGTTCCGCGCAGCTTATGGAGTGAACGCCGAAAGCAAAATCCTGGAGAATTAGCTCTCGGGGCTTTTTCAGCGTCACCTTTCATGCGCAAACTCTCTGACCCTAACTGATAAAAGGTGACAGCAAGAACAAAGCGGTGTCACGATACAAGACGTAAAGGCCGGATACAGCAGGCCGTAATACCACTCCCAAAAAGTTGGTAAATAGTATTATAACCAAAATGAACATACCATAAGTCTCCAGGGTATTGAGAACCTTGCTGTACCGTCCAGGAACAACCCCTCTTAAGATGGAAAAGCCATCCAAAGGCGGAATAGGCAGGATATTGAACACCCCAAGACCTAAATTCATAAATACCATGGACATGAATATTGTCGACACTGTATTCGTCCAGGATGAATCCTTCATAAAGGTTAAAGTTATGATCCAAAGAATCATGGCGATAAATGCAGCCAAAAGATTGGCTAAAGGGCCGGCAATGGATACCAACACTCTCCCCCGTTCTTTATTTCCTTTGAAATAATGGGGTTGGGTCATGACCGGTTTAGCCCAGCCGAAGGAGTAGAGTACAGCCATAAGTGTACCAAAGATATCCAAATGAACGAAGGGATTCAAGGTTAATCGTCCCTGACTTCTCGGGGTCGGATCTCCCAAACGATCAGCAACCCAAGCATGGGCATATTCATGAAAAGCAAATCCAACAAGTAAAGCAGGTATATTAGCTATGATGGTGGTTAAGTTGAACACGTAGTTTCCCCCTTCGGTCGGTTTGACAAGCCACCCTTTAAAAAACTCAGCACAAATTCCTTCTCTTCTTCTCCGGTATGTATTTTACCTTCCAGCCAAGCAAGGCGAACCGCTTTAAGAATGCGACCAATATCCGGTCCTTCCTTAACTCCCCATTGTCGTAGAGTCATTCCATCCGTAGTCTGATGAATGCCATTGACTGCTTCTACGTAAGTTTCTACGGAATCGCAGAATCGTTCATCCCATAGAAAAACTTCCATGAGAATGGCCGGTATACCTTCAAGATATTGATCCAAACTCCTTAAAGAAATCTTTTCCTTAGAATATGAAGAAGCTTCGGAAGGTTCTCCCGCTATTCCCAGGGAGATCAGTCCGGTCATAACGTCAAAGTATTTATAGGCAATCCCCTTTATTTCCCTGGGCAGACGAAGTTTTTCCTGAACTTTTTCGAATTGGGATTTGTCCATCCTGCGCAGGGAGATGAGTAATTTTCTTTCCGGTGAAATTTCCTGATTCAGCTTAGGATGAGTAAAATCCCAGGGCAGCTCAGCTCCAAACCACTTGCGGAGCACCCCCATAAGAAGCATGGATTCCCCCATGACCCCAAATTTCAATTCAGAAAGCATATGCATGAATTCTTCAGTGAATCGCTCTATACTTAGTTTCTGCAAGACACCTGCATCCAAAGCTGTATAAAGCCCTTCACGGGTTTCTTTAGCCAGACGAAAACCATAACGGCCGGCAAAGCGCAGGGCCCGGAGAATACGAGTGGGATCCTCGATGAAGCTAAGATTATGAAGAAAACGAATTTCTCCTTGTTTCAGATCTCTGAGACCACCATAATAATCCACCAGTTCCCCGTAGTGGATAGAATTAATGGCTATGGCCATGGCATTAATCGTAAAGTCCCTGCGGAACATGTCATCACGCAAACGAGATTCTTCCACTTGAGGCAGCGCGCCGGGAGATGAATAGTCCTCACGACGTGAGCTGGCTACATCCAGGTGAGATCCGTCGGAGAAATCCAAGCGAGCGGTGCCGAATTGATCATGAAATACCACTTGAACATCCTGAAGCTGATCGGCAAGAGCTCGGGCAAAGGCATGTCCATCTCCTTCGATGACAAAATCCAGGTCCTGAGTGGGCACCTTAAGCAGAATATCCCGTACAAATCCCCCTACCACAAATACGGAATACCCTAACTCATCGGCTACCTGTTGAGCCGATCCCAGCAAAGAGCGGATTCGCTCCGGTAACTCCTCAAACAAGTGTAAGATATCTTCCCGCATAGCTAAACTGCGATGGCGGGTTAAGGACATTTCTGTGGGAACCGCACTGCCATGAACAATCCGCAGGATATCGGAACGGGAAACGATCCCTGCTAGTTTTCCATCTTCCAAAACAGGAACCCTGCCAATATCATGCTGGACCATGGTTCTTTGCACATCTTCCCAGCTGGAACCGGCATCTACAACCACCACATCCTTGGTCATAAATCCTTTGACCGGGGCATGAGCCAAGCCATGTTTTATGGCTTTATCCACATCCCGGCGGGAAATGATACCAACTAATTGGTTTTCTTGAGCTACCGGCACCCCCGTATGACCATATTTCAGCAGAATTTGTTCTACCTCACTGAGTTTCATCTCCGGAGATACGGTTTTAACCGGATAACTCATAATATCCTTCACCCGATTAATGCGGTGAGCCTGCCGTTCCAATTCACCGTCGAGTTGCTTCAGAATCTCATCCACAGAAGCATTTTTCACTGTAGCTGAAGCAGCACGGGCGTGTCCCGCTCCGCCAAAAGTTTGCACGATGCGATTGACCTCAAGCCCTCGTCCTCGTGAGCGGCCTACCAGATAGACGCGATTCTCCATCTGAACTACTAGAAATAAGGTCTCTGCCCCTTCCATTTCTCCCACCCGATGAGCTAAAAGGGCAAGCCCCCCTACATATTCATCCCCTTCAGCCCAAGAAATATAGACGGGCTGACCTTGAAAATCCTTAGTCTTTCCATTATCCAGGAGCTGCTGCAAGAGTTCTTTTTGATCTTCAATTAAAGGCTTACGAAGATATTCCGCCACAACCCCCAGATTCGCTCCTTGTTCAAGGAGATAGGCCACGGCTTTGACATCCCGTACCGTGGTACTCTCAAAAAGCAAACTGCCCGTATCGTCATAGATACCCAGAGCAAGAAGGGTCGCCTCAAAAGGGCTGAGTTGTATGGCCATTTTCCTGATCTCTTCAATGAGTAAGGTGGTACAGGAGCCGATGCTCTCAATATGCATCTGATCAGTAAGGGAGCCATAATAAGGATGATGGTCATAAACAATGAGAGGTATCTGGTCGAATACCTCTTCCTTAATTCCCGCTGCCCGCTGCAAATTATGGGTATCCACCAACACAATCTTTTCCACTCTGGTCCAATCCACATCTTTGGGGCGCAAAAAAGGCAGCCTGTCTTTGGCCAAGGCGATAAAATCCTGAACATAGGGGTTGGATTTCCCGTCCACGACCATAAAGCTATCTGGAAAAATCTTTTGTGCAGCTACCATGGATGCCAACGCATCAAAATCCATTTGGCGATGGGTTAATATGACAATCATGTTTACTTCCTTATCATTCATTCTCAATACAAAAGATTAACCATAATTATATCATTTACCTAGCAGCTCCAGCAAGAAAAGGAACACCTATAAATAAAGCACCTCGCGAACGAAGTGCTTTGTAGATTTCTCCTGTGTATTAAATACTATCATTAATGGCTTCAATAGCTTGATCAATCTCAGCTTGAGTCATACCCTCTTTAATGAGCCGATAGTTAATGGCATTCATCCAAAAAGCGGTTTTGGCACTGATCTTCTTATAAGCTTTAGCGTTTTTCTTTTCACTCTTTTCACGGGATTCTGCGTTGGCTTGCACAATAGAGCAAGCATAACGAGCTTTTAGGTGGGTATCTTGATCCATTTCCTCAAACGTGGTATTTAAGCATTCAATCAGGCTCTTATAGTATTGAGAGAATTCATCAAATGGAATCTCAGTATCCATATGTAAATACTCCTTCAACTTCTCGAACAACTTCTCCATCAAATAACCTCCATTTTGTATCCTGTGTCCATCTAGGAACGCCTCAAATATTATACCTTTGTTTACAGGAAATGACAAGATACTTATTCTATTCAAGGATCTCGAAGGTTATATCTTCCTCTATTGTATTGATCTTTTCCTGGCTTTGTGTTTCTGCTTTATTGGCTTCAGTGGTCAAAACCTCCATGGTTATAGGCGCTTCCTTACTATCTTGATTTTTATCTTTCTCCTTATCTTTGACTTTATCTGCTTCAATCTCAGGCTTGGTTTCTTTTTTTACGGGAGGCTTAGCCGGTCCATTAACCTTTTGGATCGTTTCGAAAATTGGGGATGTTTTACCCTGAAAAAGCTGATTCAGAATGACCTTAGTCTCCTTTGGGCTGACTTTCCAATAGCTGATGCCCTCTTCATCTGAGAATTGACCCGGAAGGGTTTGATTAATCACTTCATAGGTTTCTTTATTTTTAAAGGCCATGGATAAAGCCCAGATCTGTCCTAGATTGAGATTGGTCTCTATGGCCTGGTAGATCTTGGGGACGATGATGGGAAGCTTGGGAATATTCCGGGGGGTTGTGGCCTCAGCCACAATAGCTTTTATCACTTCCTGCTGCCGGGAAACCCGGGAAATATCCGCAAGTTCATCATTGCGAAAACGTGCATATTGCAAGGCCTGAGTACCGTTGAGGCGTTGTATACCCTTTTTAAGATTGATAAAACGATCTTGTTCATCTCCGGTATCGTAATACATATCCTTCTCCACATTAAGGGAAATCCCGCCTAAGCTGTCCACAATATTTTTAAATCCTTGAAAATTGGTCAGGACATAACCGTCAATAGGCGCCCCGATCAGCTCCTGTAAATACTGTTGAGTGGAGATTGCTCCTTTTTGCAAACGGGCTATGGCATTGACTTTCTCTTTTTTGTTATTGAGAATAACCTGGGTATCGCGGGGAATAGAAAGTAAAATCATTTTTTTACTCTTTTGATCCAGACTGGCCACCATCAGAGTGTCCGTATTGCTGAGCACTTCCCCGGGACGGTTATCCATGCCAATAAGCAACACTGTAACCCGGTCCTTCAGAGCAAGTTCATTGGAGATTTCATCGGTTAGGTTTCCTTCCGGCACTTCTTTGTCCACTGTATTTTTTAAGTCTCCTGCTTCACCGAGACCAAAGGATTCTTGATTCTTACCCAAGTTCTCCTCTTTGGAAGCAGTTCGGTTCATATTGCTGCTGCGTGCTTCCAGATCAAAAAGCCCCGGTCTTCCAGAAATCATAAACACAGCCAAGACAATAGCTATTCCTAAGCCAAATCCTAAAACAGCATTAAATCCATAAGCATGAATGAAGTGAATCAGCCGATTCTTAATGTTCTTTTTATCCATCTTCTCTCACTCCATATCCATAAAAATTCCCTCCCATAGCATCAAACAATTTGTAAGGCATTATACACCCTGGAAGAAATTTTTTATCTTTGTTTTACCTCTATCCTTATTCTGTCTCACCTAAAGGTAGCAAACCAAGGAATTTGGAATATAATACCACATAAAGACCTTGTCATTCTCATCTCTCTAAATTATGTTCATTCAAGATAAGGGTTAAACATGTGCAGCACGAAAAAGGCTTGTGCTTACTCCTCTTCTCTCAGCACAAGCCACTCTCTCTTATAATTCGGCTGACCCCAAATAAATCGGTTTGAATGGAGGTAGCCTATGAACTCCACCCTGTTCGGTTCTCGGGAATCTTATGAATACCCAAGAAATTACTATCCCAATCCCCCATATCCTTATGGGTATTCCGGGGGGTATCCTGCTTATTACTCCCCCCACCTTCATCGCCCCTGTCCTTATAGCAATCCCACTCTTTTTCATGGTCAGCCCCATCTCCCCTCTTATCCCTATCCGATGATATCCCCTGCACAACCTCCGGCCTTCGCTTACCCCAATACCTTAACTTATGGCTGGGGTGAACCAAGAATTATCATTCCTAACCGGGGCTTAGAGACCATTCTGATTGCTATATTAATTCTTGTTGCCCTGGATCTGATATTTGTAAGACCCAGACGCTAGGCTCTGTTCAGCCATTATCCCTTCTAAAGACTCCGAATCCGCAACAGACCATTTCCCACAGCGATCTCCCCAACGGGTCAGCACCTTATCCTCTTGCCTGATCTCCACCACCTCGCAGCGATTGCTACAGCCTTTGCAGTCAAAACTACATGCTTTAAAGTGGCTTTCAGCCATTTTTAACCCTCGGAAGTTAGTGGCCGGACCCTTTTTGTTCAGGAAGCGTTCTTGAGCCAGGAAAGCAGCTCCCAGGGCTCCCATGACTGAAAAATGCTCCGGTACGACGACCTCTTGTCCCAGCTCTTCTTCAAAGGCTCTGCGAATACCCGGGTTGGCCGCCACACCCCCTTGGAAAAATACCGGTCCCAGGATCTCTTTATTTTTCCCTACATTATTAAGGTAGTTTCGCACCATAGCCTGACATAGCCCCGCTACGATATCCGGGAGAGGATGACCTAACTGCTGTTTGTGAATCATATCCGACTCCGCAAAAACAGAACACCGTCCGGCGATTCGTACGGGATGTTGGGCTTTTAAGGCCAATACCCCGAACTCTTCGATGGGAATACCTAAACGTGACGCCTGCTGGTCCAAAAATGACCCGGTCCCTGCTGCACAGACCGTATTCATAGCAAAGTCTACGACGACCCCATTGCGTAATATGATGATTTTAGAATCCTGTCCGCCGATTTCTAAGATGGTTTGGACATTGGTATTCATACGGGAAGCGGCTACAGCATGAGCTGTTATTTCGTTTTTTACCACATCGGCCCCCAAAAGGGTAGCGGCTAATTGACGGGCACTTCCTGTGGTTCCCACCCCTATAATCTCTGCACCGGAGCCAATACGGGCACGAAGCTCCCGCATTCCCTCCTGAATTGTATGCATGGGGCGTCCCTGGGTCCGCAAATACATGGTCTGGGCTATGGTTCCCTCCTCATTGAGAAGCACGATATTGGTACTGACCGAACCCACATCGACGCCAAGAAAAAACTTACTTACCGGCAAGATCCAACACTCCCTCCCTGTTCACTCTTCCTTTTTGACGGGACCGCTCCAGCAGATCCACAAAGGCTTCAATCCGTGTTTGTACACCGGCTTTTCCCGTATGCTCGTCCACGGTTAAGGTCATAATGGGTATTCCATAATCTTCTTGAATCTTTGGCAAAATACTGGACGCTACAATCTCTGGCATACAGCCCAGAGGCAGGAGTTGAACGATTCCTTCATACCCCTCTTGGGCGAACTGTATCGCAGCCCCGATGGTTTCCTGGGCATGGCCCCCGACAAAATGATTTAAGTAGGGCTTGGCCAGTGAGTAATAGGATTTTATCGGACGGTACCCCTGGGCCAAGCCGCGGAATACATGCTGACCTACCCATCCCGACAAATAGAGGGAACGATCCACCAGCGCTCCAAGGTTACCCAATTCCTTTTCCACATCCATGGAGATAAAAGGCTCCAATAGGGTATAGATTTCACCGATGACCGCAATTTTTAGCGGATTCTCTCCCTCCTCCTTTGCACTTCCGGAGCTCTTATCATCCATCTGCTCCCTCAGCCATTGCAAAACATCCTTCATCCCTTGATCCGTCATAGCCTGAACCAACCGTCCTTTAGCTTCTTCATAAAGCTGATCGGCCTCCTTGGGAGCCTTAACAAGAGGACGAAAACCATGAAACATATCTTCGATCTGATCCATGACCACACTTTTTCGGTAAGCGAAAAGCATGGCTTTAAGGATGCGGTTCCAGGTGTTCTTGGTACCGGCAAGTTTACGAATTCGCTCAGCAAGTCCTAATAAACTTCCATCGGGTGGTTCGAGGGTTATGACATCAAAGAGATATCCCGCTTCTTGTAAAATTTCCCTCTCCATCTCCCCATAATAGCCAAAGCGACAAGGGCCAACTCCTCCCGTCATGAGAGCCGTATCTGCACCTTGGGCTGCAGCCTGGACAAAATTCCCCAGGTTCAGCTTAAGAGGAAGGCAGAAAGATTCCGGTGCCAGCTGGGTCCCTATGTTCAGTGTCTCTTTGCTATTGGGCGGCGGCACTACATAGTCCACATCCAAATTCTCAAGTAAGGCTTGAATGACTATCCAAGCGTTCCCCATATGAGGAAAGGTGACTTTCATAGTCCTTCCTCCTTTCAAGCATATCAAGAAAGGCTTCGATACGGGTGACCAAGCCTGCCTCTCCGCTGTGTTCATCTAAAGTAAGCACTAAGTATGGCTTTTGATTCTTGCGGGCCCGGCGGGCCAGTAAATCGTTGGTCATGGAGTCCGTTCCGCAACCAAAACAGGAAAGATAAATTAAGCCATCAATTTCCGGATCCTCCACATAAGCTGAGCCTGCTCCGAAGATCTTCTTGGCATGACTCCAAAAGATTTTTTTCTGGAGCTTACTATGTTGTTCTTCGATGGGGGCTGAGCCCACATTCTCTACCACAAATACTTGGGCCTTTTCGCGAAGCCGCTGTAACAAGTTCATATTGGCATAGGATTCATAGGTCAGGTAACTATGCCCTACTAAAGCAATCTTGGGCTGATTCTCCCGGCTGCCGGCCTGGGCTTCATGGTCCAGCAACCACCCATCTTCAAATTCAGCAGGCTTCTGACGGCGACTGCCCTCTTGACTAAATCCCAAATCCTTTAGCTTCATGGGTTCTGCTAAAGCTTCAAAGCATTCCATGCTTTCTTCAAAGGACCACCCTGCATTACGCATTCTCTGGTAAGCTTTCTGCCAACGCTGAGCTTCCGCAAAGGCTTCCCTTATCTGACCTTTTGAGCACCCAATTCCCCCCCCGAAGGCCATAAGGCTATTTATAACCTCCCTCTTCCCTCCCCGCCAATTGATATCTACGGTATACACCTTGGATTCGGCGGGAAGAGCATAGAAAATGCTCTCCGGGAGCCCGAGAATTTTGGGACAGTGATAAGTATTCTGTTCCATACTCACCAGACGGGGAAGAAATATCCCCTCCACACCCCTTAGGACCGTGAGATGCCCTACCAGTATCTTTACCGGCAGACAGGTGTCATCAGGAGCCTTCTTCAGGCCGATTTCCATGATCTCCCGATTGGTTAGAGGGGAGGTAACCAGTTCAATTCCTAATTTATAAAAAAATCCTGCCCAAAATGGGTAATATTCATAGTACAACAAAGCCCGCGGAAACCCTAGTCTCATCAGAATCCTCCTTATTCATCATGCCCTTGAGGCTGGCGTATGGTATCCTTCGGCTTGAGAATACTGGGTCTCTTATTTTTTATAGGCAGAGGAGACCGCACCAGAACTGTACCCAGGGCTTTTAAATCCAAAGGCAATAAAGGCCATAAATAGGGAACACCGAAGGATTTCGTCCTCCATAGTAAGAAGAATAAAATTAGGACGCCGATGGCAAAACCGATAAAGTTATTGAGGGCAACCATGACCAGAAGGAACAGACGGGCCAGGCGATTGGCTTGGGCAAGCTCATAGCTGGGAGTAGCAAAGGTACCCACCGTGACTATGGCAAGATAAACAATAATTTCCTGAGCAAAGAGTCCAACTTTAATGGCCACATCACCAATCATAAAGGTTGCAATTAAACCCAGTGCCACGGTCAGCGGCCCTGGTGTATGAATGGCAGCCATGCGGACCAAATCCACCCCGAATTCCGCCAAAAACACTTGTGGAATCAGCCCGATCTTCCCTACTTTTTCAACCCCTAAAAATTGCAACCATTCGGGAAGGAGGTGGGGGTTTAAAGCACAGGCCAGCCATAAAGGCAAAAGGAAAAGTGCTGCAAAAATGCCCATAAAACGGATCCACCGCAAATAGGCCCCAACGATTGGTTCCTGACGATACTCTTCGGCGTGCTGGGTATGGGACCAAAAGGTCGCCGGGGCAATCATAACCGAAGGAGAGGTATCCACCAATACCACCACATGGCCTTCTAACAAGTGAACGGCTGCCACATCCGGTCGTTCCGTATAGCGAACCCTGGGATAGGGGTTCCATATCTTGCTTCCGAGAATGAATTCTTCCACGCTTTTTTCGGCCATGGGAATTCCATCAATCTTGATCTTCTGAATTTCTTCAGATATCTCATTGACCAGCTCTTCGTTGGTAACATCTTCGATATAGGCCACGCAGACATCGGTCTTGGACCGCCCCCCTACCTGCATTAATTTCATTCTAAGTTTGGGATCACGTAAGCGGCGGCGTATCAGGGTTGTATTAAAGACCAAGGTCTCCGTAAAACCATCCCTGGCCCCCCGGGTAACCCGTTCAATATCCGGTTCACTGGGAGCGCGGGCCGGAAAACTCCGCGCGTCAACGATAATAGCTTTGTCCTGGCCTTCAACGAAGATGGCCATGGGACCGGACAAAATGAAATAGAGGATCTTATCCATGGTGTCCACTTCGGACACCTGCAGCCCTACGATACGGCCTTTCACTAAAGTCTGTAGGGCGTTCACCACGAGATCAGCCCGCTCAAGATCCACAAGGGCATCCAGGATGATACTGACAACTTCCGTGTTTACCATGCCATTCACAGAGTAGATGGCAATCTTTTTCCCGCCTATGGACATTTCCCGAAGGATGATATCAAAGCTATCGGGAACCCCTAGTTCCCGATTAAGATAGTCCAGATTCTTTTGAAAATTTTTGCTTACCTTGAGGTTGCGCTCACTTGAATTATCCAAACTACTTCCTCCAGACGCAATTCCCATAGTCCTTTAAGCCGGATCAAATTCGCATTTATCTTATCCCTTGGGATTAAAGGTTACGGAAACTAAATAGCCAAAAAAGACTGCCGCCGCGATCCCTACGGCTGTCGCCTCTACCCCGCCTGAAAAAGCCCCCAGAAGGCCCTTTTCTCCCACAGCATCCATTGCTCCTTTGGCTAAGGAATAACCGAATCCTGACAGGGGCACCGACGCTCCCGCTCCGGCGAATTGCACCAAGGGCCCGTATAAACCGAGAGCACCCAAAACAGCTCCGCCGGTGACAAAGGTTACCAACACATGAGCCGGGGTAAAAGTGGGTTTCGTTAAATCCATAAGAAGTTGACCAACTACGCAAATCAGACCGCCTACCACAAACGCTGGAATAATCTGCTCAAACATTTCCTTTTCCTCCTTTATGCCTCGATGACTACGGCGTGCCCAATTCCTGGTATGGACTCTCCCTGGAGACTGGAAGTAGGGCTATGTAAAGCCCCGCTCCCCACGAGAAGGACTCTTTTATACTGGCCAGATTTAATTTTTTTAAGAATATGTCCGGCGAAGACCACTGCTGAGCAGCCGCAGCCACTGGCTCCTGCATGGACATCCTGACTTTTGTCATAAATTAATACTCCACAGTCCGAGAAATTTTTGAAATGAAGCCCCGACTTTTTCAGTACTTCTTGGGCAAGATTTAATCCTACAGAACCTAAGTCACCGGAAATAATCAGATCATAATCCTCCGGTGTACGGTTCATATCCTGAAGGTGATTGAGAATCGTATCGGCTACAGCCGGAGCCATCGCAGCCCCCATATTATTGGCATCTGTTTCCCCGAAATCCACAATCCTGCCGATTGTGGAAGCCGTGATCCGAGGCCCCTCCCCACTCTGACCGAGGACGAGGCTTCCTGCCCCGGTCACAGTCCATTGAGCGCTCATAGCCCGTTGACCGCCCTGCTCCGTAGGTAAGCGATACTGGCGTTCAGCTGTATCATGATGGCTGGATACCCCCACAAGCGCCTTACGGGCAAATCCCCCATCGATGAGCATGCTTCCCACAGACATGCTTAAAGCCATGGTGGAACAGGCTCCATACAGACCGATGAAAGGGATGCCCATGGTTCGGGCAGCAAAATTCGAAGAAATGAGCTGATTCAACAAATCCCCGGCCAAGAGATAATCGATCTCGTCCTTATTGATTTGTGATTGCTTGACTGCTCCCTCCAAGGCTTCCTCCATCATTTTGGTTTCGGCAACTTCCCAGGAGGAATTCCCATTAATATTATCTTTCCATACCTTACTGAAAGACTTACCCAAGGGGCCTTGACCCTCCATAGGTCCAACTACGGAATATGAGGAGAGAATTACGGGCGGATTCGAGAAAACTACGGTTTGATTCCCCATACGTTTTAGGTTCATTCTTTTTTCATCCCCATTTCGTATTACTTTCCATACTAAGTGCGATTCCCTAGCGCAGGAAATAGGTGATTATGCCTATAGCAATCGAAGCGGCAATCCCGTATACCAATACTGGTCCTGCTACGGTAAACAATTTGGCACCGACACCCATCACATAACCTTCCCGTTTAAACTCCAAGGCCGGGGACACTATGGAGTTAGCAAATCCCGTGACCGGAACAATGGATCCGGCCCCTGCAAATCTTCCGATTTCATCATAAACACCTAATCCGGTGAGGAGTGCCCCCAATAAGATAAGAAAAGCCGTTGCGGCTGTCGAAGCATCGTCTTTTTGCAGCCCCATTTGGACTAAAAAATTAATGACAATTTGTCCGAAAGCGCAAATGATTCCGCCGACAAGGAACGCCCTGACGATATTTTTAGCGAGCGTAGGCTTTGGAGTCATGGATTTTGCTAATTTGCTGTATTCCTCAGGAGTCACATTGAGCGTTGGGGGGCGAAGTTTTTGGTCAGCCAAGGAAATCACTCCTTTCATTATCCCTAATTAATAATTGTCAATAGTGCTAAAACATAGTATGAATCCTGAAGTCCCTTTTTATGCGTGCCTTAATTTTATCTTCCATATTTTTACTATAATAAATATTTTTTACACTCAGGCAGGAAAATTATGGATGTCGTCGAATTGAACTTTGAGAAGACTCAATAGGGGGGAACACCATTGCTTATTGACAAAAAACTAGAGCGTCAGACCTTGCTCTTAACCTTAAAGGGAGAACTTGACATGAATACCTCTGAAAGTCTACGCCAGGCCATAGATAATGAGATTGAACGTCGTGGAGTGCGGACGGTCATCCTTAATTTGGAGAGCATCAGCTTCATCGATAGTTCGGGGCTTGGCGTTATTCTTGGACGCTACAAGAAGCTTCTCCCTATGGGGGGAAAAGTCATCGTAACCCGGGTACCTCCCCATATCTATAAGATTATGGAATTATCCGGTCTCCCTCGTATCATTCAATTTGAAGATATGCTGAACCAGGAAGATGGAAGGAAGGGAAAAACTGTATGAAAAGAAACCTTTTAGATCTTAAGTTCTATAGTCTGGCCGAAAATGTGGGGATCACCCGGATGTTGATCGCCTCCGTCGGCGCCCAATTGGACCTTTCCCTCAACGATATTGAAGAACTTAAGGTAGTAGTCAGTGAAGCGGTTTCCAATTCGATTATTCATGGTTATGCCAATCATCCGGACAAGCTGGTTCATTTAACCATCGAGCAAAACCCCGAAGCCTTAAAAATCATTGTCAAAGATGAAGGATGTGGAATACCCGATGTAGAGCAAGCCATGCAACCGGCCTTTAGTACAGATCCTGAGCGCATGGGGTTGGGATTTGTCTTTATGCAATCCTTCATGGATGATCTTCAGGTGGAGTCTGCGGTCAATCAGGGTACTACCGTCACAATGATTAAGCAACTTGACAAAATCCAGCCCTCCACGCATTAGGGGGGATAGAATTATGATTCAAAGACTAACGGAAATGAACCTTCCCCGCTTTCCTCTTCTATCTGATGAAGAGATGATGGATCTGCTCCATCGTGCCCAGGAAGGAGATGTTGAAGCCAGAGAGCGGCTGATCAACTGCAATCTTAAGCTGATCTTCAATCTTGTCCAACGTTTTTCCCACCGTGGGTATGAACTGGAGGATCTCTTTCAAATCGGCACCATCGGCCTGATCAAGGCTATCGACAAGTTTGACTTTACTTATGGTGTAAAGTTCTCAACCTATGCCGTCCCCATGATCATCGGGGAGATACGCCGTTTCTTGAGAGACGATCATCCCGTTAAGGTCCCCCGCTCTTACAAAGAGCTGGTGTATAAGGTCAATAAATCACGGGAAAGTTTGTCTGCAACCCTGGGCCGGGACCCTACCATCGGTGAAATCGCAGAAAATATCGGAGTCGATCGAGAAGATATTGTATCCGCCTTAGAAGCGGTCCAAAGTCCCACCTCCATTCATGATACTCTCTATCAAGATGACTCCGATCCCATCTATATTCTGGATCAACTTCCTATGGAGAAGGAGCTTGATGCCGGTTGGTTCGAAAAGATTGCCCTGAAAGAAGTTCTGGATAAACTCCCTGAACGTGAGAAACTCGTCCTGATGATGCGTTTTTATGAAGATAAGACTCAAAGTGAGATCGCTGCACTCCTTAACCTTTCTCAAGTCCAAATCTCAAGAATTGAGCGGGCTGCTCTGCACCGTATTCGTCAATTTCTTCATGAACCTGATCATCAAGGTGATCTGTAACCCTGGATCCTCTCCATTAAAATCCAAATACCCCTTCAAGGGTACGGATGATTTGCTTGCCAATCCCTGCTTTCTCAATATCCTTTTCCGCCACCAGGTTCACAGAAGTCAACATTTCATTATCACGATAGAGAAGGATTTCTCCGACCTTTTGACCCGCTTTTATTGGTGCCTCTACATCTGGGTTGAGCTTAGTCTCTGCCCAGATATTTTTGTCGTTTCCTTTCTGCACGGTGACTCCCAGCGCTTTTTCTGTGACAGCTACAAGGTCTTCCTCCATTCCCTTGTGAACCTTAATGACTCCCTGCTTCTGACCGGCAGGAGCATATTCTTTATAGGCAAAATTAGCAAAGCCATAATTGTACAGCTTCATGGATTCAGTAAAATGTCCTCGCACTTGAGGAACTCCCATGACTACGGCAATAAGGCGCAACCCATCCCGTTCAACAGTAGAGGCGAGACAATAATTGGCTTCACTGGTCCAACCGGTTTTAAATCCATCGGCTCCCTCATACCACCAAAGCAATTTATTGGTATTCCAAAGCTTGAATTTGCCCCCGCGCAAATCGTACTCTTTCATACTCGTCAATTTACGGATCAGGGGATACTTTAAAGCTTCTCGCCCCATGAGGGCCAGATCATAGGCACTGGTATAATGCCCTTCTGCCGGTAAACCATAGGCATTCACAAAGTGGGTATGATTGGCGCCAATCGCTTTAGCCTTCTTATTCATCTCTTCCACAAAGGCCTCATGAGTGCCGCTGATATGTTCCCCTACGGCATAACAGGCATCGTTGGCCGAGCCCACAGCTATCGAAATCAGCATTTCTTCCAGAGAAAAAGTTTCTCCCGGCTCCAGATAAATTTGTGAGCCTCCTAAACTGCTGGCACCTTCACTGGCTGTAACTTTATCGGTGAGACTTACGCGTCCCGATTCAACCGCCTCGGCAGCTACTAACAGTGTCATCAATTTTGTCACACTGGCTGGCGGCAACTCTTTATGGATCTCTTTTTCGAAAAGTATTTGACCGGATTTAGCATCCAAAAGGATGGCACTTACTGCGTCGGTCTCTAATACTGCACCGTAGGCCTGATGGGGAACAACCAGATTCCCGACCAATAACGCCAAGGCAAAAATCAAAGCTAGTGCTTTACGCATTCGTTTTTAACCCCCTTATGAAACATATTTATTCTATTATCCCCAGAAAAATAAATTATATCGAAAGGGACGATTTATCCAAAAATTACGCTCTTTGAAAAGAACTAAAAACAAAAAACGTTCTCCATAATTATCTGGAGAACGTTTGTACACTATTCTTGTATTCTGTAATCCTATCCCTCTGTCCCTAACGACGTTTAGGGGCCTTAGGAGAGTGTAACCCATGCCAGTAGCAAGGGTGTAGGTAGCCAAAGAGTTTGGGGTAAATTTTATGTTTCAAAATACAGCCTTGAATCACCTTAATTCCCGCTGCATCCGCTTGTTCCTGAAACTCTTCAGTCCAGTTGCGTTCTTGAAACCAAACGAATTGGGCCCCACATTCCTGAGCCTGACTGATAATATCAGGAATCAATTCCGCTTTCAAACAGGGAACCACCACATCCACCTTATCCTGCAAAGCCGACAGTCGTGAATAGACCTTAAAACCTTCCAAGCGCGGCAAATCTTCAGCCACGGGATGAACGACACAGCCGAATAGCTTCAAGGTCTCCCAAGCCTTATAGGCATGTTTATGTTTTAGAAAGCGGTCTGCATTGCCCACCACAGCGTAACGATGAGCTGTTGTGGTCTCCCCTGCCAGGGAATACACTTTCTTTTCACGCATCTGTAGTCACTCCTAACTTTAGGTACTAAAAGATTACGTGAAAGCAGCTCATCCTATGACTCTTAGACTATTTTATGATCTCATGAATGTATTCCATCGGGGCAGGCTTGCTATCTTGAAATGCATAGGCCTTTAAAACATTCGTTTCCACATGATCAAGGTTGGTATGAAGAATACATAGTGGTTCATTAAGGTCAACATAATCTCCGACCTTCTTCAAAAGAGTTACCCCTGCTGCATAATCAATGGGGTCGTCCTTCTTCTTTCTTCCTGCCCCTAACTGCATAGCAACAAGCCCAATGTATTCAGCGTCAATATAGCTTACATATCCCGCATGGGTTGAGAGGATTTCTATATGATGTTTCGCTTGCGGTAGTTGCCACGGCTCATGGACAATTTGTGGATTTCCTCCTTGAATTGAGATAAGCTCCTTTAATTTCTCTATGGCCTTACCTGAGGCAATAACTTGCTGAAGCTCCCCATAAGTTGACTGGAAATCATGATATTTTCCACTGGCAATAGCCATATAAGCGGCAATCGTCAAAGCAACAGTTGTTTCGTCCTCAGCTCCTTTTCCGCCTAGAACATCGATAACCTCTCTTATCTCATTGGCATTCCCTACTTCATGTCCAAGAGGCTGATTCATATCTGTAATTATAGCGATGGTCCTTCTCTTTAATGACTTCCCTATTTGCACCATGCACTCTGCAAGTTTTTTGGCTTCCTCGAGGGATTTCATGAAAGCCCCCGAACCTACTTTAACATCAAGAACTATGGCATCTGCCCCAGAGGCAATCTTTTTACTCATGATTGAACTTGCTATGAGCGGAATACTATCCACGGTTCCTGTAACATCTCTTAAGGCATAGGTAAGTTTGTCGGCAGGGGTTAAGTTTGCTGTTTGACCCACTACCGCCATTCCGTGGTTATTCACATTGGCGATAAACTCCTCCGTACTTAAGGCAGTTCTGAATCCTTGTATCGCTTCAAGTTTATCAATGGTACCGCCGGTATGACCTAACCCTCTTCCACTCATTTTAGCCACAGGGATTCCTAATGAAGCAACCAGGGGAATGACGATTAGGCTTATCTTATCCCCCACTCCCCCAGTTGAATGCTTATCTACTTTTACTCCATCGATACCGGATAAGTCGATGGTCTCGCCAGAGTTCACATAGGCCATGGTCAAGTTGGCGATTTCCTCATCATTCATCCCTTGAAAGTAAATGGCCATATAAAGAGCAGATATCTGATAGTCGGGAATCTCACCCTTTACATAACCTTGTACGAAATGCTCTATTTCTTCTTGGGTCAAGGCGTGACCTATCTTTTTTTTGTTAATTATATCAACTACCCGCATTGCTTTGCCCCCTAAGTTCTTTTTACTCTCCTCATTTTTCGGGGATCACACGGAAGTGACCCGCACCCTACCTCAAACAATGCCTAATGATTACGCCAGCCCCTTAACCAAAGCCTGCACAAACCGTACAAACTGCTTCTCGATACGCTCGGCAGTCTCCATGACCTCCGCATGGCTAAGGCGCTGGGAAAGGATTCCGGCGGCCATGTTTGTAACACAGGAAATGCCAAGAACCCGCATTCCTCCGTGGTTGGCCACGATAACCTCGGGGACGGTGCTCATTCCCACAAGATCGGCTCCTACTGTGCGAAGAAAACGAATCTCAGCCGGGCTTTCATAGCTGGGACCGCTCATAGCGGCGTAGATCCCTTCCTGGGGATAGATACCTACCTCCCGGGCTATTGTCAGAGCCTTTTGCCGCCATTCAAGATCATAACCTTCACTTAAGTCGGGAAAACGAGGCCCCAGGTTACTGAGATTGGCTCCGCGAAGGGGATTGTCTCCCATCATATTGATATGGTCCTTGAGCAAAACCAGATCCCCTGGGCGATAAGCAGGGTTAATTCCGCCGGCAGCATTCGTTACAATCAGTCCGGATACTCCCAAAACCTGCATGACCCGAACGGGAAAAGTCACTTCCTGCATGGGGTACCCTTCATAGAAGTGAAAGCGCCCTTGCATGGCTACAACAGGTTTACCCAAGACTTTTCCAAACACCAATTGTCCTTTATGCCCCTCAACGGTGGAAACCGGGAAGTTCGGAATCTCCTGATAAGGAATAGACACCTTATCTTCAATCAGTTCCACAAAACCACCTAATCCTGAGCCCAGGATAATCCCCATTTGGGGTTCCATATTTATTTTTTCAATAATATACCGCCGGGTTTCACTGAGTTTGTCCATAAATTCTTGCTCACGTATCATAGTTATCTTCTCCTTGTCAGCTTTTTTTGAATGAGTTCATTTCAGATTAATTCTTTAAGAAAGCTCTGACCATTATGCAGAGCTTCCGTCCCTAAATAATCGGCAATGGTAGCTCCCAAATCGGCAAAGGAGGGACGGATCCCTAGATTCGTTCCGGGTATAACCTTTTTTCCGTAGACCAGTAAGGGGACATACTCCCGGGAATGGTCCGTACTTTCCGTGGTGGGATCACAACCATGGTCTGCGGTGATGAACAGGATATCCTCCTCTTCAAGCAAATCAAGGATTTCCGGCAATCTCCCATCAAACTCCTCTAGGGCCTTAGCATAATTTTCCACATCATTGCGATGACCATAAAGCATATCAAAATCCACCAGATTGGTCATGATGAAACCCGGCTTCTTCTTTTTGATAAAGGCTAAGGTCTTATCCACTCCATCTTTATTCCCTTTGCTGGGAACATGGTCTGTGACCCCATGACCTGCGTAAATGTCTTTGATTTTTCCCACAGCCATGACATGAAGTCCTTTTTCTTTTACCACATCCAGAAGGATTTTGTGGGGCGGCTCAATGGCATAGTCATGACGATTGGTGGTCCGGTAGAAGTTTCCTTCGCTGCCTAAAAAGGGGCGGGCTATGACTCGGCCTACTCTTAAATCCCCATCCAGCATTTCACGGGCTATCTCACAGATTCCATACAACTTCTCTAAAGGGATCACCTCTTCATGGGCTGCGATCTGAAACACTGAATCTGCAGAAGTATAGACGATAGGTTTCCCTGTTTGGACATGTTCCTGTCCCAGCCTCTGAATAATCTCTGTGCCGGAAGCCACTTCATTACCTATAACTTGGCGACCGATGCGCTTTTCGAAGGCTCGGATAAAATCTTCCGGAAAGCCCTGGGGAAAAGTAGGGAAGGCTCTTTCCAATACCACGCCGGCTATTTCCCAATGTCCCGTGGTGGTATCCTTACCCGGGGATCTTTCCGCCATTTTTCCATACCCGCCTTTAGGGCTTGCCTTGGGACTCACCCCTTGGATAGGCGCAATATTACCCAGGCCTAATTCCTGAAGATGAGGCAAATGAAGGCCTCCACGGGCCTTGGCAATATTGCCTAAGGTATTGCTCCCCATATCTCCGTATTCATGGGCATCCGGCATTTCGCCTATGCCAACGCTATCTAAAACAATTAAGATGACTCGTTTCAAAAAGTAATTCCTCCTTTATTTCATTAATCGGCCCGAGGGTGAGCTCTACGGAATACTTCCAGAAGTCTTTGACGGGAAAGGTGGGTATAAATTTGGGTCGTTGAAATATCTGCATGCCCCAGCATTTCCTGGACGGATCGCAAATCTGCTCCATGATCCAAGAGATGGGTAGCAAAACTATGTCTGAATTTATGTGGATAGATAGTTTCCTTGACGCCATGGTCTTGCGCCCATTTTTTGAGGATATCCCAGACCCCTTGCCGGGTCAGAGCCGTACCTCGGGAATTAAGGAAGAGAATTTCCGTTTTATTCTTGCCCTTCAGCTCCTCCCGATAATGATCCAGATAATCCTGCAAAACCTCAAGAGCGTATTCTCCTATCGGTACAATCCGCTCTTTGTTCCCCTTTCCCCGGCAACGCAAGGTTCTTGTCTCAAAGATGATATCCGAAACCTTTAAGCCCACCAATTCGGAGACACGTAAACCACAACCATAGAGTACCTCAATCATAGCAATATTACGCATCAATAGTCCTTTATCCTTCCCCTGGGAGTCAGTAGTTCCGGTTCTTTCATTACTCTTTCCATTCTTATCCCGTCCTTTGTCCGGTTCTCCTCCTTCGCCCATAAGCTTATAAATGGAGTCTTCAGACAGAACATGAGGCAGATGCTGCTCAAGCTTCGGAGTGGTTAGGTACTCAGTAGGGTCATCCTCCCGCATCTCCTCTCCTAGGAGGAAAGAAAAGAAACCTCGCAGGGTTGCGAGGTGCCGTGCCAATGTGCGAGCAGACCTCCCCTGATTCTTCTCCTGGAGAAGAAATAAGAAAAGGTCATTTCCATCACAAGATATAAAGTTTTTCCCGCGTTGTTGAAGAAATGCTGTGAATTTCTTCAGATCGCGCTCATAGCTGATTCGGGTATTTGGGGAAAGTCCTCGTTCTACATTAAGGTATGTCAAATATTTTTTAATCCAAGCTTCTGTTTGAACCACAGCAATCCCTCCCTAGCTTAGAAAATTCTACAAGAGGGAAAGGTTTTCCTGCGGTTTGAACCGGAGAATCTCTATCTTTTTATATCGGGAAAGAGCTGTATAACAAATTCGCTCCAAATACTGCCTTCCTCTTCAACCCGCATAGGATTACCGCTGGGCTTCTCATCTTTATCCCCATGAGATGTGATGATGAGACTGCATACTGTGACCAGCTTGGGTAGCATAACTGCCAGCAACATCATTAAGAGAAGGATCCGTGCGATAGTTAAGAAAAACTCCGGCCAGTTTTTACCTCTCTGCATAACTTCGACCCCCAATCCCTAAAACTTATGCAGTAGAGGATTGTCTTGATGCCATTAAGGCTGCTCCTAAAGCAGCAGTAATAGAAGGTTCACTATACACCAGCAGAGGATGATTCAATTGCCGACGGAGTGCAGCCAATACCCCTTGATTGCGGGCTACCCCACCGGTAAACACAATATCCGGCAATAAGCCAATCCGCTGTGCTAAGGATGCCACACGGCTGGCTACGGATTCACAGACCCCGGCTAGAATATCTTCTTTCGGCCTTCCCGCCGATACATGAGTAATCACTTCCGATTCCGCAAAGACCGTACAAAAGGAGGATATGGCCGTGGGATTCTGAGATTTTTCCGAAAGACTTCCTATTTCATGCAAACTAATCTCCAAAGCTGAGGCCATGACTTCGAGAAAGCGTCCTGTTCCTGCTGCACATTTATCATTCATGGCAAAATCCACGACTTTGCCATTAGGCAGCAATTGAATGACTTTACTGTCCTGTCCCCCGATATCAATAATAGTTCGGGCAGTGGGGAAAAGATGATGAATTCCCCGGGCTTGGCAGGTGATTTCCGACACTTCCCGGTCGGCAGGAAAAGTAATCCTCCCGTATCCGGTAGCAACCGTCCCCTCTACATCCCCCTGGCCAAGTCCCGACTCCGAGAGTAGCTTAGCCACCATCTGAGTCGCCACTTCCCGTCCACTATACCCGGCCCGGGCCGTGTCATAAGCAATAATCTCCAATTCCTGGTCTATAAGAACGACTTTCACCGTCAGGGAGCCGATATCGACCCCTACATAAATCTTGGCCATACCTTCCCTCTTTCCTTTGCCCACCTCAATCAAACGTCTCCAAAAATGCCTGAACACGATTGCGGATGGGTTCTTCAGCATAGGCCCGGGGATCAGCCATATCGGCCTCGATCATTAATCCCGGAACACCCGTCTCCTTCATGACCCTTCTGCGAATAACCTCCTGGACCAAAGAATAGGGCTTGCAAGAGCGATTGGAGTGCATCACGAAGCCGTCAGCCTGATAATCTTGAATGAGCTTTACAAGTTGCTTAGTACGAAACTCCGGAGAGCGGTTCAGGAAAACCTCCGTATACGTGACGGCCAAACTTTCCAGGGGGGTTCCCGGTGCTTGATCCATGGCCCATCCCCCACTGTAAGTATCAGTCACAAAGCATGCTCCCCGTTCCGTAAACATCTTATTAAAACTAAATACTTTGGGCCAAATCGCAATATTATCCCAGACCAGACGAATCCGCTCATTTTCCACAGCACCCTGGGAGAGGCCCGCCCGCTCTTTGACCTCGTCACAAAATAGTTGATAATAATCCCGTCCAGCTTTGGTTCCCCTCATCACCACGATGGGGGCCATATGGATAAAGAGATCGGGGGCATTCAGGGGGGAGGGACGGGATTGACAGGCTCTACGGGCTTCTTTCCATAGATCGGTGGTTTCCCGGCTGAGCTTCATCTGGTTTTCCAGTTCTTTTTCATCCAATGCCCTGCCTGTAATACGCTCCAGCTCCACGATCATTCCCTTGAGCTGCTCCAAGACATAATTCTTCGTTTGGTCCGTCATCTCCGCTGTTAGGTAAGGGGTATCCAGCACCAGCAAAGGAACTTCAAAATGCCGGGCCAGAGCCTCATACCACTTTAATACCGTACCACAGATATTATTGCAGGCCACCAGGAGATCGGGTTTGGGCATTCCTCCCATAGGGGCCAGATCAGGCCGTAAAACTCCACCGATATTGGAGCGGGCATAGGAGCACAGATCCTGGGAATAGCCTGCAGCTTCTACCACCTGACATAACTGGGCCGTGGCCTTATTGGTGCTGTAAATAGCGGCATATTGCTCCGGGTAGGCCGGATGGATCTTAAAAGCGCGCAAAATTTCGATGGGAGCCCCGCTGGTCACCCAGGCAATCTTGCGGCCCACAGGCTTACCCCAATAGCGGTGATATCCCGTTAAAAGATAGTAGCGCTTCATGGTCCTTTTCAGAGTATCCGTACTCCGCAGAGGGCGATAATTTCGTTTCTGTGCTTTCTGGGTCATTTTTGCGCCCTCCCCTCCGAGATTGAAGACCGATTCTCGAGAATACTCTCCAAAAACGCCTGAAGCCGGGTCCTCTCCTGTCCCCCTACATCCGCTCCCTCTAATTCAAGGACCAAAGTGCGAATTCCCTGGCTTTGGAGGGTCTCCGCCAAAGGGACTGCATCCCAGGCGTGGGGTTCGCAATATTTGCGTATGACCAGCACCGCTCCTTCCACCTGCCGCTGGGAGGCTAAATTCTCCAAATACTCCAGACGGGCGTTAAGACTTTGGTTCTTGCAGGGACAGGGAGGCATATCCTCATAACGCTTCACCAGATCATACCAGGGGTTATCCGAGTCCTCCAGTAGGGGGCCGGAGTAGTGGCGGTAACCCGTACAGGTGTCATCCACTACTACTCTTCCCCCTAAATCCTCGATCATCGCATATAAATGATCGTTTTCAAGAACGGCCCCCGTAATCATGAGGCGTGCTCTTGAAGAGGACTCTTCCGCTCTTGCATGGAGTTCAGGCAGCACTTCTGCCAGGGCCTCTTCATAGATTGTCTTGGGCATGAGCTGTCCGGCCTGCAGGAGGGCCGCCGTCAAAGGGGAGGGTAATTTCCCCCGCAGTTCCTCCACCTCACTAACCTTTTCCCTTATGCGCCGGCATAAGCGGATGGCTTCCCGCAGTTCCTCCTCTGTGGGCTCATGACCGCTCAGCTCTTTCAATTGCTCCCAGGCCCCCTTGGCCTCTTCCTGATAATATTGATTAGCCCCAGGTGCTTTAAGCATAACTGGGGGAACCATGTTCACGGTTTTTTGTTTACCGGCGAATTCCCAAATGCCGCTTAGACACTGCATGGTATCGCAGGTGTGGACGAAGCCAACCCCCAGCAGATCCTCCCATTGACCTTGCAATTCCATATCCAATACCCCCCGGGCTAATGAGCAGGAAAATGTGGGTAGCTCCGCAGGGGTCCGATTGGTGGAATCCGGCAAAAGACGCAGGGGCTCAAGGCCAAAGGCTATAATCAGTTCTTCCGGAAAATAGGAACACAGTATTCCGAAAAAACGATGATTAGGGTAGCGAGTCCCGCGTCTCAAGCCTTTAAGGGCGGATTCCTCTAAAAGCCAGTTTAGAGAATCCCTTTTCTCTTCAGACATACTCCATTCCAACATCTGGGCATCCTCCTATCTTTCAAATTATCTGGTCGATGCCACTTCCTTGGAACTCTTCTCCCCTTCCCCTTCTGCAGGGGGAGTGTCCCGTAATGCCCGGCGCAGAATCTTACCAATAGCAGTTTTGGGTAAATCGGTACGGAACTCTACGGTTTTAGGGACTTTATAGGGAACAAGGTGTTTACGGCAAAAGGCGATGATATCTTGTTCTGTAGCTGCAGCCCCATCTTTAAGGCTGACAAAAGCCACCACCTTTTCCCCGCTGTAGCCGTCCTTGATCCCAATAACGCAGGCTTCCCTAACAGCCGGGTGTTCATAGAGCACATCCTCCACTTCCCGCGGATAGACATTGAACCCTCCGGTGATGATCATATCCTTTTTACGGTCCACGAGATAAAAATAGCCATCCTCATCCATGGTAGCAATATCCCCGGTGTACAGCCAGCCATTCCTTAACGCATAGGCTGTTTCTTCCGGCCGGTTATAATAGCCAAGCATTAAATCCGGACACTGAATAACCAGCTCCCCAGATTCGCCGGGGGCCAGATCCTCTTCACCTGTGTCGATATCCCGGATTTTAAAGTTTACATCCGAAAAGGGGAAGCCGATGCTGCCAGTTCGATTTTCACCCCGCAGAGGATTACAGCATAGGGCATTGACCCCTTCTGTGAGACCGTAACCCTCCATAAGCCGGGCTCCGGTAAGCTCTTCGAAGCTTCTTTTTACTTCGGGAGCCAAGGCCGCTGCTCCTACAAAGCACCCGATTAAGGAGGAAAGGCTATAGCGTTTTAATTGGGGATAATTAATCATACCTATATACATCGTAGGAACTCCGGCAAAATAAGTGGGCTTATGTTTGTGAATGGCTTTTAGTACATCCTTCGCTTCAAAGCGCGGAATCAAAATCGTAGAAGCCCCTGAGAACAGAGGAGCATTCATGCATACAGACATGCCAAACCCATGAAAGGCCGGAAGAACCGTAACCAAACGATCCTTACTGTCCATTTCAACCCAGGCTATAGCCTGGTAAGCATTCGTAAGCAAGCCATAATGAGAAAGCATAACTCCTTTGGGACGTCCGGTGGTTCCGCCGGTGTAGATAAGGACCGCAACATCCTTCCGGACATCAACCTTTTGCGATAGATGTTCCTTTATTTCAGGACTATTGCTCTGATTCAGCAAATCCTTAAACTTCTTAGCCACTTTTAGGCGGGCTTTACCTCCTGGAGACAACTTCCGTGTGAATGGATACAGGAATTTCAGAGGAAAAGGCATGTACTCATTGAGGGCTGTATAGAAGGTATGCGACAACAAATGGGTTTCTCCGGCGTTGTGGCAAATGTCTCTCACATTTTCCAGCCGCTCTGCCAAAAGGTCCAGACAAATGACTACTTTGACCTGAGCATCCCGAAAGATATGCAATAATTCCGATTCAGTGCTGAGGGGGTTAACAGGAACAACCACCCCGCCAATGCTAAGAATAGCATAATAAGAAATAACATATTGAGGACAATTGGCCAGTAAAAGGGCAACCCGATCCCCCGGATTAATACCCAGCTTTTGCAGAGAACCGGCCAATCGTTCAACTTTATCACCCAAATCTTCGTATTTCATCTTTTTATTAAAATAAATTAGGGCAATATCTTTGGAATTCTTCTTCACGCTCTTTCGGAACAACGCATCCACAGTCTCTTCAGGGTAGTTTAGCTGATGGGGAACCTGTTGGTCGTATTGAGCTCTCCAGGGAAATTCAGACATTTTGTTTTCCTGACTCATGATATACCTCCCAACTCCATTAATATGGTTCTTACTCTCTAACCCTTAATCCCCGGACCCTAACTTCTATATAGTTACAGATTGCTACTCATATACTTTTTCCTCTGTCAAATGGGCATTCACTGCATCCTCTTCTAAGGATCGGTGGGGCTGTAAATTCTCTCGACGCTCTTTGTAATACTCATGTTGAATAATAAGATTCATTACTTCATTGGTACCGGTCCAAATCATGATAAGGCGGATATCCCGCAGCAACCGCTCGATGGGGAATATATTAGTGTAACCAATCCCTCCCATGATTTGCATGGCATCATTCACCACAGCCCAAGCCGAGTCCGTTGCGAACTTTTTCGCCTCTGAGACCAGACGGCGCGCCACATTCCCCGGCACACCTGAGTCCACTGCCCGGGCGGTAGCGTAGACCAAAGCGCGGGCGGCATCCAAGCGGGTGATTGAATCAGCCACTTTGAAATTGACTCCTTGAAAATCTTTAATTTTTCTGCCAAAGGCTTTGCGCTTGGTGCTATAATCCGAAGCTACTTCCAGAGCAGCCCGGGCCATCCCCAAAGCTCCTGCAGCGCTGGTTAATCGTTCGGGGATCATCATCTGATAAAAGATATCTGCTGCCCCGTTTTCCACACCGAGAAGGTTTTCTGCGGGAACTTTTACATCCTTGAAAACCACACGGCCTGCGCCACCTCCGCGGGTTCCCATTAAGCCATAGATATGTTCCACTTCCACTCCAGGGCCACGGTCTACGATAAAGGCGCTAATACTCTGATGGGCGGGTCCTTCCGGATCGGTCTTGGCGTAAACCATGAAGTAGTCAGCACCCTCTGCTCCCACTACAAAGCGCTTTTGCCCATTGAGAATATAAAAATCCCCTTCACGCCGGGCTAAAGTGGTCGCTCCGAAAAAATCCGATCCTCCCCTAGGCTCAGTCAAAGCTTCGGCGGTGTAAAGTTTTCCTTCTAAAGTGGGCTTTAAGTAACGGTTCTTCAGTACCTCCGAGCCGAAATGATTAATCGCTTCTCCGACGATGGAAGGTAAGGAGTAGAGACAGGCCAAGCTCGTACCCAAAACCCCGATCTCTTCGAGAACTGAAACTTCATCCACCCATTGCAAGCCTCGTCCACTATACTGTTCAGCAAAGCGCAAGCCCAGAAGTTTTGCTTGACCTAAATCCATTAGGTATTCTTTTGGATAGGTTACCTTTTCTTCATCCATATCCAGGATAAGCTGTTTTGGCACCTTTTCTTTGACAAACCTTGCCGCCTCTTCTTGGAGGAGTTTTTGTCCCGGGGTCAAGAGGAAATCAAACATACTCTCTCTCCTTTTCTAAAGTGAATAGTCATTCATTTGTCTATTATTATGAATATTCTGACACTGGCAGATATGTACGTCAATACCCTTCTTAAATTTAGAAAAGAATACTTATTTTAGCGAATTAAATCCCGAATATCGAATAGCCCGGAGCAAAAAAGGCTGTTGCTCAACGAACTTTACAGTTCATTTTGCAACAGCCCTCTATTCCATACATAGCACTCTATTCTAGCTCTGTTCTTTCATTCGTCTGTGATACTCTTCTTTCATTTTCTCAAAGGTAGCCTGACTAATGACGTGCTCCACACGGCAAGCATCTTGTGCTGCGGTCTCCTTATCCACACCTAAATAGACCAGATATCGGGTGATGATATCATGACGTTCATAGATATGGGAGGCAATCCTCTCTCCCTCATCGGTCAAGGTAATAACACCGGAAGAATCTACTTCGATATAGTCATTCTTCTTAAGAATTCCTACCGCACGACTTATACTCGGCTTTGTATAACCAAGCTCATTGGCAATATCAATGGAGCGAATATCGCCTTTTTTCTTCTGAAGTATATAAATAGTCTCGAGATACATCTCGCCGGATTCTTGAATACTCATGGCTATAGCTCCTTTTTACATTATTTATACAAGCTTCCTATAATACGACTCTATAAAAGCATAGTATAATTAAGCGGAAAAATCAATCGTTCGCTGTCAAACTTTGCTAAAGAGTCGGCGGGACCTTTGCACAAGCAAAATTCAGTCCACTTTGTGAAAAAAAGCCGCTGACTGATATACAGCGGCGGCTTTCATCGTATTATTATTTAGCTATTGGTTTGATTATTATGGCTTATGATCGGACACACTGCATTCACTCCCGCTACCACAGCTGCTGGAGCATCCTGAGCATCCACCGCTCTTTCTTGTTCTGTACACATTGAGCCCAGCCAGGGCAGCGATAGCAAGAACAACAGCACCGATAATTAAATTCGCTCCATTGGATATTATCCATTCAAGCATAGCATTCACCTTCTTACTACTAGGAATCAAATCTTACTTATAGATGTCACCCTTTTATCGGAACCCCGCTGACTCTTGGGGTAGACCGATTGGGTCTAAAGAGGAAATACAATAGCCCCGCCAGGACAAGGACTGCAATTGCTGTAGCCGCCGTAAACCCTGCGCCGCTGAACAAGGAACCGAATTGGAATACCATGAAGGCAATGGCATAGGCAAAAACCATTTGGTATCCGATGGCAAACCAAGTCCATTTCATATCATTCATTTCCCCTTTGATGGCTCCGATAGCTGCAAAACAAGGAGCGCACAAGAGGTTAAAGATCAAGAAGGAGTAAGCGGAAAGAGCTGTGAAGTGAGCAGCTATTGCACCCAGGCTGCCAAAAGCTCCTTCTTCAACCAATCCCAGCGCATCCCCCGACACTCCGTAGAGAACCCCGAACACGCCAACAACCTCTTCTTTAGCAACCAGTCCCATGATAGTAGCTACCGTACTTTGCCAAGTACCGAAACCAAGGGGTGCAAAAATTGGTGCCACAACTCCGCCGATGGCAGCCAGGATACTGGCATCCATGTCTTCAACCATCTGGAAGGCTCCATCGACCATACCGAAGGAGGACAGGAACCAAATGAAGATGCTGGCTAACAGGATGATGGTTCCGGCTTTCTTAATAAAGGAGTAGCCCCGTTCCCAGGTACTGCGCAGAACACTTCCCGCAGTGGGCATATGGTAAGCCGGCAGCTCCATGACGAAGGGAGAAGGGTCTCCGGCAAAACGACTGGTTTTTTTGAGAATAATACCGGAAATAATGATAGCCGCAACCCCGATAAAATAAGCGCTGGGAGCCACCCACCATACACCGCCGAATACTGCCCCGGCAATCAACGCCACAATCGGCATCTTTGCACCGCAGGGCATAAAGGTGGTGGTCATAATGGTCATTCTCCGGTCGCGATCACTTTCAATGGTCCGTGTGGCCATAACCCCAGGCACCCCGCACCCGGTACCAACCAGCATGGGGATGAAGGATTTTCCGGAAAGACCGAAGCGGCGGAATATCCGGTCCATAATGAAGGCAATCCGTGCCATATAGCCGCATTCTTCGAGAATGGCCAGGAGGAAGAAGAGAACGAGCATCTGGGGAACAAAGCCAAGTACCGCACCGACTCCGCCGACGATCCCATCCACTACAAGTCCGTTCAACCAACCGGCTGTACCGATTCCTTCCATCCAAGCTGCCAGGGGCCCGCTGATCCATTCCCCAAAGAGGGTATCGTTGGTGAATCCGGTAAGAAGATCACCGATTGTCGTAATGGCGATATAGTAGACCATCGTCATGATGACCGCAAAAATAGGAAGGGCCAGCCAGCGATTGGTTACCACTTTATCGATCTTATCCGAGGTAGTGATTTTAGAGGAGCTCTTTTTAATGTAGCTTCCTTTTATAATTGAAGAAATATAATTATACCGGGCATTGGTGATAATGGATTCACTATCATCATCCAGAGCATCTTCTACAGCGGCAATGACCTCTTCCACATCCACAGCGGTCATTTGTTCAAGGATTTTTGCATCCCGTTCGAAGAGTTTTACCGCATACCAGCGCTTCTGTTCCTCAGGAATACCTCCAGGGAGTTTGCTGCCAATATCCTTGAGGGCTTCTTCGATTTCCGATTGAAAAACGAGCCGGGAAGGATTTATTCGATGGTTTTGTGCTGTCTTTACCGCTTTATCCGCTAATTCGGAGATTCCCATCTTTTTGATGGCCGAGATCTCGAAAATTTCACAGCCCAGAGCTTTGGAGAGCTTTTCTGTATTAATCTTATCCCCATTCTTATTGACGATGTCCATCATATTAATGGCAACAATCACGGGAATTCCAATTTCAATGAGTTGAGTTGTAAGATATAAATTCCGCTCCAAATTCGAGCCATCAATAATATTAATAATAGTGTCCGGTTTTTCACCGATTAAATAATTCCGGGAGACGACCTCTTCCAGGGTGTAGGGTGAAAGGGAATAAATTCCCGGCAGGTCAACGATGGTTACATCCTTATGTCCCTTAAGCTTGCCTTCTTTTTTCTCTACAGTTACTCCCGGCCAGTTTCCTACGGTTTGATTAGAACCCGTAAGGACATTAAACAGGGTGGTCTTTCCACTGTTAGGGTTACCTGCCAGTGCAATTTTCAATGGCATCATTGTTCCTCCTTCTCGCAGTTAGCCCAGGCTAACTGCGGGCCAAAAAAAATAGGTATCCTAGTATTCAACTTCGATATTCGCAGCATCATCTTTTCGAATGGAAAGCTCATACCCACGAACATTCAGCTCGATGGGGTCTCCCAAAGGTGCTACTTTGCGCACACATACCTCCGTGCCTTTTGTCAGCCCCATGTCCATAATACGGCGTTTAATAGCTCCTTGACCGTGGAGCTTTACCACCTTTACCGTTTGACCTACCTTCACATCCTTCAGGGTAGACATTCCTGTTCCTCCTTCATCGTCCTTGACGAATCTTCATTGCAGAGCTAAAAAAGAACTTCTTTATGCTCACATTTATGCTTTAACCGTAAGAATCCGTGTTGCCATGGCTTTATTTACTGCAACCCGGGCATCCTTAACGGAAACAATGACATTACCGGCAAGCTCCGTGACCACAGCGATAACCGCTCCTTCCACAAAGCCCAAGTTTTCCAAAAAGCGTTTGGTATTGTCTCTTCCTTTAATGGAAACGACTTTGACATCCTCACCGGGGGTTACCATAGCTAATGGCATTAAGCCAGCAGCCGGTACCAAAGCGGCTCCATTTAAATTTCCAATCGGGAGACCGAGAGTTTGTGTTGTCATTATGATCACTCCTTAATTCACAAAAAATATAGTAAGGCAGTGCTAACTAGGCATAGTTTACCACTGCTAACTCCATTAATCAATATGTTTTTACGTTTATTTCCCGACAAATTTTATAAGAATTGCTTATGATACATTGCCGATTTAGGTAGGGCCATAACAGAAAAAATGCCTGGAGGGCAGTCCGTTGTCCCGGCTCCTACCCTTCAGGCATATCAATCGCTTGGAAAATCATTCTTTTTCTCAGAGGTTAAAGAAACGCGCCCCCAAAATGGAGAAATATCCCTGGGAAACACCGATAAAGACAGCTCCCAGAGAGACCAGGATGGTCGCCACGGAATAATACATAAACTCCCGCCGTAAGGATTCTCCGACTTGTTTACCTTTTAAGAGCATTACCGAGAAGATGGTAGCCAAACCCGCCCCCAAAAGAAGGAAGGGAATACCCGCCAAGGCCGGAATCAGTATGGAAATCAAAACAAGTCCAAACCCCCAGAGTCCTTTCATGCCAATAATGAAGCTTAAGGTGAAGCCGAATACAAATCCTCTTGTAAATATGATGAGAAAGATTAAGGGCGTTCCAATGACGGTTAAGCCGAGAAGCCAAATACCGGCCATAATGATGAATTGCTCCCTGGCCAGCTGAAGAAGGAAATCAGTGTCAAGGGTGGTCGGCTGACCGGCAAGAAGCTTGTCCAGAAAACTGCTGAGTTCCTGGATTTCCCCACTATTTAAGGCACCCACGCCCACTGCTCCAAAGATGACTCCCGCCAGATAAACACTGACCAGAGCCAGATAAATCACCCAATATTGTCGGATATGCTCTCCAAGCTTACGCATACCTCCAGCCTCCCGTCTATAGCCGCACAATGGCTCGCAACACACAAAATTATGTGTCGACATCCTCTATAGACATCCTATTCGGAAAACTAGGAAAGTATGTCCACTACCTTGCCAAATACTCCTCCCCCACCTGCTTGTAAATGCAGCTTTCCCTGGCGGGAAAGGTATATCCAGCGCGCGGCCTTTTCTCCTGCTATCTTCACCAAATCTTCCATAGGGACGTGATGAAGCACATTCATTTCAGTACCAAAACTCTGGAGTAAGCGTTGGACCATTTTCGGTCCGATTCCCGGCAAGTCCTTAAGAGGCAGCTGGTAAATATAGCGCGGATCCGGTTCAGCAGGAATTTCGGCATCCGCAATACTGACCAATCTATCCAGCACACCCATGACCACATGTCCACCACCGCAAGTCGAACATCCCAGTAAGGGCGGCTCCCCTTCAACGACCTTTTCGCAGACTAAACAATAGGTTCTGTGGTATTTGCCAAATACAGGGGGCAGTCCATAGTTAACTAAAACTTCGCCTTTAATCCTATGGACCAGCTCTTGCAGCCCTTGAAAGGAGCCCTCAGATAGATTCAGCAGATTATACTCCCGAGCGATCTTGGGCAGAGAATGGGCATCTGAATTGCTGAAGAGCACGACCTTACCCAATTCGCTGATGGAGCGCGCCATTTGCCGGTCCGCGCTCAGACCAATCTCTAAGGCCAGGGGCATTCCCGGCAAAACATCAAGGAGGCTCTCACAGCAATTGCCATAAATCCCTTTGTGGGGTGTAAAAGCATGAGCAGGCAGCCAGATGCCCTCACCAACCGCTACGGCTTCAAGCCATTGCTCCACACTCAGATGAGCTTTTTGAGAGCTAAGCTGCCAATTCTTTACATAGGGTTGTAGTTTACGGATATATTTTTCCAGGTGGTCTAAGGTAGGGAAATAAGCAAGAAAATGAGCGGAACCCGTCCCCAGAGAGAGTTCGATTTCCGTACCCGGAATAATTATCAATCCTTGGGCCGTATATCCTCCTCCCTCGAGAGGCCGGAGTAAACCCTCTTGAAGCAAAGTAAGAAAATCCTTCCGCACTCCTTGGGATTGGGAATCGATTATCCCGATCATGGATAGACCTTTGATATCACGGGCAACCTGGATGACGCCGGGTAGATTCATGGACTTAGCCGCAGTAATCTTGACTGGTTTTCCATCTAAGCTTTGGCCGATGTGAATATGGAGATCGGTATAGTAACGTGTCACTGTTCTTTACCTAATAACAATAATATGGCCAGCATGGTTTTGGCATCATTAAGTTTACCGGATAAAGCCTGTTCTTTGGCTTGGGCCCAAGGCATACTCACCACATTCAAAAATTCATCCTCATCAGCTTGCAGAGGATCCCAAACTAATTCCGTTGCCTTATAGAGATGAATGATCTCATCGGTAAAGCCCGGGGTCGTATAAATACTGACCAAATGCTCCAAGGTGCCGCGATAACCCGTCTCTTCTCTCAATTCCCGCTCGGCACAGACCAGCGGCTCTTCCCCTGGGTCCAGCTTACCCGCCGGCATCTCTAAGGTAGCCTGCTGAATAGGATAACGATATTGACGGACCAAAAGCAGCTCATCCCCTTTAAAGGGTAAGATTCCCACTGCCCCCGGGTGTCTCACCACTTCACGGGTGGTTTCCGCACCATTGGGCAAACGAACCCTGTCCCGGTCCATTCTCAGCATCCGCCCGGCAAAGACGATTTCTTTTTCCAGGCATTTCTCTTCCAATTTGTCAATCACCGCTCTGCCGCCTTTTTCTGGTTCAGGTTTATTATTCATCAATATTCACTCCCAGGTACCATTTTACTCCTAATCTTATTCTAACTCAAATAGTTAAGCTTTTCATCATTCTCCCTCAGAAGGTGTTCCTTTTGGCACTTTGGGGGTGCAGTTTTCAAAAGGCGGCTTTAATGTTTAATCTCCCATCCGTCGATCAAATGGTGCACCGGTGCACCATTTGATCGATACTAAAGACTCGCGGAACTGCCGAGGAAGGAAGAGATCAGTTGAGAATCTCTATCCCTCCCTGCTCCTCCAGGGTGTTTAAATCATGGGCTTTCAGATAGCCGTTGGATAGGGTGTAAAGTGTATCTCCGATATAGAGGATGCGGGAAATGTTCCGGTTATAGTCATAGCGCCCGGTATGCTGGAGGTTCGCCACCGCTCCCGGGGGGTGGTGAGTTATCATTCCTTTAAGGGTAAAGCCGTCCAATGCGGAAAGATTATAGACAAAGGCTCCCTGGAAAACCGGCTGCCCGTGAGCTTGGCGCGGATCTTTCTGAGCCAGGTAATCGTCTTTGTTTACGATGGCCGGGTCCACATCGCAAACCGTCACCGGAAAAGCCAGGATACCTTTCTCTTTATCAAAAAGAAGGGCTTTATGGTTCGAGAATAGTTCTGACTCTGTCCCTCTGTCCCCAATTTCGACTTTGAATTTTTCTTTGGGGTTGTTCACATCGCTGACATCAAAGAGAGCCACCTTCATGCCAAGATAATAGGCATTTTTCACTGTACCTTCTCCCGACCAGTGAGGTTCTTCCACCTCTACAGCTTCTTTCCCAAAACCGATAATATGATTCTCATCATAAGGATGGAGGTAATTGCTGTAGCCCGGAATCTTAAGTTCACCGAGAATAGCAGGATGATTCGGGTCTTTTAAGTCCAGGACGAACAGCGGGTCTACTGTTTTAAAGGTGACCATATAGCCCCTGTCCCCCATGAAACGGACTGAGTAAATCCTCTCTCCAGGAGCGATGCTTTCTATTTTTCCCGCCTGATTCATGTTTTGGTCCAAAATATAAAGGTTATTGGTCAGTTCCGCCTCCCCTGTCCGAATAGAAAACTTCTGAAGGGTGGTGGCAATCCGGAAATAACCGTTGTGCTCATCCATGCTGAACTGGTTCAAAATATTACCGGGTACGCTGCTCATCCCCAGATACTTCGTCTCACTATTTTGCAGGTTGAATTTATAAACACGGGTATTTACTTCCGCCGGCATAACCGCAATCATCCTGGACAGAGCAGGGGTATCACTTACTGCCGTATCTGCTGGCTCCGGAAGAGGCCGGTCTTGATCGTACTTATATTCAGGTACGGCCACATAAAGATTTTCCAAGGAGCTGTAGATACTCTCGCCTGCTCCCAGATAGGTTTTCAACTCCATCTTCTTTGCACTCAGATTCTCAAGATCAATTCCGGCAATCAGCAGGTAATTCGGTTGCGGGGACCCCGGAAAATAGCAGATCTCTTCATAACCGATCCGCTTCATTTCCCCGCCTTCCAGGCTGTCTCTGTATCCGGGTGTCGTCAGTGCTTCCGGCTGTTCCTGCAGCCGGTAGAGGGGAATGTATTTATTATTGACCAGATAGAGAATAGGGCCGATTTTTCTTGAGGAAAGATAGTTGCCATCCAGCTCTATTTCTCTGACCTGTTTCAGATTGCTGCGGTCGGCCAGATCATAGACCAGGACCTTGACACTGTTCTGAAAAGAAGAAACCGGTGACGGATAGATTTCTCTCCCATGGTAATAGCTTTGGTTAAGAATAACAGTAAGATACTGTTCATCCACATACATCTCCAGCGGGTAGACTTCCCCGTCATACTGTAGAGCTGAAACGACTTCCATCTCCTCCACAGGATAGGCTTTGGCTACGATCAGTTGATTATCGGTGATCTTATAGATGTACTCTCCATCTGTTTTTACGGTATCGGCCTCATCCACGCCCCAAACCTGGACATTGGTTCCGGAATAATTCTGCTTACTATTTTGATCGGCAGACCCGGCCCTCCCACCGTCATCACCGTTTAAAACACTCTCAGCTGCTACCGTATCGCGACCGCTGTACATCTTTATAGTCCGAGTGTTGGATTCAGCTTCTGCCATCAGTTTTTTGAAATTATCGAAAGATCCTACAAGGGGCAGCGGTTCCACCTGTATTTCTTGCTGAATTTCCTTCTCTGCTTTTCTATCGTCGCTTGCCGCTATTGTCGTCTCCAGGTAAGTATTCCAACCCAAAACAGTGATTAAACAAACCATCGCCAGAGCCAGCCCAATCTTTTGACCTTTCACCTGTTATCCCCCCAAATACACAATTACTATCCGCCGCTTCGTTCTCACTTTATTCTATAGACGTAAAAACCGAAGAAAAACTGGTTCCTTCGGTTTTAATTCGAAAGCCTAGGATAAGTACTATGATGACACCGCTATTCTCTGGTTTTATGAATTTTCTCTTTTAGTTTTTGAAGTCCGATATACTCAACTACTGCACAACGTCCGATATTATTTAAGGAGAGTATTTCTGTCAAAAGACGCCCGGTTGTGTAAGTTCCCACGAGAGATTGATTCAGTGCTTCAATTCCTTGTTGGCATTCCGTTCTGCCCAAAAGATAATCTGTTGAAACATTGTAAAAATCCGCCAGTTTAATAATCGCCCGGGTTTGAAGATCACATTCTCCCTGCTCACATCGGGAATAATGCTGTTGTGTCGTTCCAATAATTTCTGCAATATCGCGTTGCCTCAAATCTTTATCTTCCCGAAGCCCACGGATTATTTCATATGATTTTTTCATGACTCGCCCCTTCTACATTTTATCGGTGTATGAAATAATACCATACACATTACTGATGTATTGACATAAATCCATTATTGATGTACAATACTTAATGATACATTTATAATGTGTAAATAAGGGGATTTTATTCATGGTGACTCACCTTGTGAATCAAAATTTATATTCATATAATGTGTATGGAAAGACAAAAAAAAATAGTCTGCGGATAACATCGACCGATTCCCAAAATGACGCGCATAGGCGCGTCATTTCCTTATACTCCTGAAAGAAAGGTGAATAAAATGGTCTTTAATACTTTAGCGGAAGCCTTAACTAGTATTCAAGCATTGGAGTCGGCAAATACCTCAATTAACATTATAGACATTGACCATAACATCATTTATGAGAGCGCAAGGAAAGATCATAAGCAAAATCTCCGTCCGGATGATCATAATAAAATTGACAATGGATTTTACCGTTCCAGAAACGCTGCATTTGGAATTCTCTTCATTGATAATTGGGTTACTGCCGTAACAACAATACCCATCCTGATTGCTGATAAACCTTATTCACTGGAGTTCAGACAGTTTATCCGGAAAAATATCCATTACAGTCCAGAATCTCGAAATTTCGAAGATTTATCTATCCATCAAATAAAGGAAATGGCTATCACAGACTCCCTCACAAAGCTTTATAATCGAAGATATATTGATGAACGGCTACCCATCGATATGCAAAGTTCTTTCGAATTGGATCAGCCTTTAAGCGTTCTCTTTATAGATATTGATTACTTTAAAAGAATCAATGACCAAAATGGACATATGGCAGGTGACCAAGTTCTTCAGAAGCTGGCTCTCCTGCTGCAAAAGCAGCTGCGCAGGGGTAGTGGATGGGTTGCCCGGTACGGGGGGGACGAGATACTCATTTGCCTGCCTGGCAGCGGAAAAAAAATCGCCAAGAGCGTCGCCAATCGGCTCAGAGAAGCGATTGAAAATTGTACTTTTCACTATAAAGGAAAAGAACTCATTGTCACCTGCAGTATAGGCATCCAGACAATCTTTAAAGATTCTGGCGTAGCAAACGTATCTGAATTGATAGCTATGGCAGATAAGAATCTATATCGGGCGAAGAATGAAGGACGCAACAGAGTGTGCTCATTATGATACCTCCGCAGACAAAAACCGCTTCTTTTGAATAAAAGCCAATTGTTTAGCAGCTCATTGTTGTAATTTCATATCTTATTGGATAAGATATATTAGTACATTACAAATATAAGTAAGCATTCTCATCTAGACTTTTTTCATTTTGTCTATTAAAAGGGGTGAGGGATAATGTCTAAGGATTTAGCTGAGTCGACGAAGGAGCCATTAAAATTTGATGATATTTTCATGCAGTATTATCCCTGTATCTATAAGTTTATTCGGTGGATGACCCAAGACGAAGATTGTGCCCAGGATTTAGCACAGGAAACTTTTTTACGGGCTTTTGTTAATATAGGTACAAGACCGAATCATAATATTTCTGCCTGGCTGCATACCATAGCCAGGAATCTTTGCAATGATTATTGGCGAAAAAACAAAAGAATTAGCAACAGTGAACTGTTGCTTAAGGATGCTCTAGAGTGTAAAGATATAGCTTTGAAGCCCCTGGCAGCAATTGAAAATGAGGAGACAGCCGAACAAATTTATAAGGTTTTAAATCTATTAAAAAGTGAGCAGCGAAGAGCACTGATCCTTCGTGAAATTGAGGGATTGTCCTATGACGATGCTGCTGAAATTATGGGGATAAGTGTGTCAGCCTATACTTCATTGTTAAGTCGGGCAAGAAATAGGTTCATTAAACTAATCATGGCTCCTTGCACAAAAATGGAAAAGGGTCTTTTTACCCCTAAGGAGTACACTGTCTTATACCGTTGGTTCGGCATTGATGCTTGGCCGGAGAACCCGGAACAGGAGATCGTTCATAAGGCTAAGAATTACTTTGATAACTCTGCCGACTCTTTTGATAAATTTAGAAATTCTCTTTACCCCTGTCATCTGGATCAAATTATCTTAAGCAGAGTTTTAAATGAGGATCCCCATATGATTGGTGATTTCGGTTCAGGAACCGGACAATTTACATTGAAAGCTTCCTCCTCAACAAATCTCAAAAAGGCTTATGCCTTTGACATTTCTCCGAATATGATTAACTTTTCCAAACAGCGCTTTAAGCGCAAAGGTCTTCACCATATCCATTGTTTACCTGCGGATTTAAATTCTATCCCTTTAGAAGATGAGACTTTAGATATTGGGTATTGCCTGGTAGTTCTTCACCATCTTTATGATCCCGGTAAAGCGATTAAAGAAATGACCAGGACCCTTAAGCCTGGTGGTCAGCTGATCATTGGCGATTTTGGCTCTCACAATTATAACCTTTTTGTTAAAAACAACAGAGATCTATGGTCCGGCTTTAATCCGGATCAGATGGCGAAATGGTTAAATGAAGCCGGCTTGGAAAGCGTAGATATCAAGGAAGAAAAGGACTGTGTTTTTAGCTCTACAACACAAGAAGGGGAACTTGTTAAAATTCCCCTCCTTGTAAGCAGCGGTATTAAAAAAATCTAATTACCGCCTCTTCACAATTTTTACCGTTTAAAAGCATAGAAAATAATTAATAGCAATAACCAACAACCAAGAAAGTGTTTACTTCAAAGTTGTTGGTTATTGCTTTTAGTGGATAGATTTAATCGGCTTTATAATCAAGAGTTTTCGCAGGAATAGTTAGCCTTTAATTCTTCCATATCCCCGGCTACAGGGCATTGATGTCTGTAAAAAGGTCATGCCCTGCCATGAGACGGCATTTTGGCTAAGAACCAATGGCGCGTTAACTATCGTTATCGGGCTGGTTTCTTTCTTTTAAAAAAGAATAAAAAATCAATTTCCATATTGTGGCAATTCATAAGAGATTTCATAAGCTATAGTATCTTCACACAAAGGAGGAACTCAAAATGGCATTTGGCACTGGTTGCGCAGGCGGCACTAATTTCGGTGCAGGGATTGCAATTATTGTGGTTATCATTCTGTTGTTAATTGCATTAGGAATCGTATTCTAAAATAAATTCTTAGGAGGTAAAACTATGTACGGAATGGGTTCTTTTGGAATGGGCGGGGGATGTTGCCCTCAACCTATCACCCCAGTTTGCTGCGGCGGCGGATTCGGCTCAGGGATCGGTGTAGGAATTATAGCTATTGCTATCTTGATTCTTATTGCTTTAGGCGTGATTTTCTAAAAATATTGGAGGGAGCATGGCATAGTGGGCGATGCTCCCTTTTCACTTTAGCTACGTCACCCATGCTAGGCAAATCAAAAAATGCGCGGCTACAGCCGCGCATTCGTATTTGAGACAAACATAGACGTTTTCAATGAAATCATGGCGGGTGCTAGATATCTCGCCGGGGATTGTAAGACAAAATAAAGCAGCCCAGGGTTGGTTAAGGCCCTTGGGCTGCATTTCTGTATGGAAATTCATAATCTACGCTCTGTTTGTTATTCCGGCCTTAGACGACGCTGATAATAAATAAAGACAGGAAGAGGAATCACGATCCAGCCAAAGCTCTTAATCAGGCTGTTTAAAGCCCGCTCTTTAGATCTGTTTTTCTCATCATTCACCATGGTCTGATAATCTGCTTTCAGCTGTTCTTCAGTTTTTACCACAGCAGGGGGCGTGGTTTCCATTCCTTTATCGTAGCTCTGGCTCCGTTTATATTCTTCGAAAGACATATAGTAACTCTGAGGAGCCAATAAATCCGCCACAGCCATGAAGGCCGCCACACTTCCCCCGATGGTCATCATCAAGGTAGCGAACAATATCAAATAGGTGTATACAGTCTTAATCATTCCTTTTCCCCTTTCCTTTTGCTCAGTTGGTTCTTCATTCCGATTATGTGAGCGCACTGATAACGCAATTCCTGCGATGACCAAGACAACGACTATTATGGCTATTCCTAAAACCATGATTAACGAAAAGCCCACCAAGATTTCCCCCTCCCTTTTTATCATAGTATCATGTATTCTGTTTAATAGTATAGACGGTAAAGAGAAATTCTTTCTTCTGCGCCCGACTAAAATATATTGTATTAAAGTGCCAAAAAACGGCAGCTTTAATCTCAAAGCCACCGTCAAAATATGCCACTTTAATAGGTCAACACTTCGCATCCTGTATCTGTAACCAGAACCGTCTTTTCCCATTGGGCAGAGGGCTTGCCATCAGCTGTATAAACTGTCCAGCCATCTTTTTGGTCGAGAACTATGTTTGCCTTGCCCATATTGATCATCGGTTCTACAGTGAACACCAGTCCAGGCACAAGCAGCATTCCTGTACCTCGTTTAGATACATAGCTCACCCATGGATCTTCCTGGAACTTCTCGCCAATGCCATGTCCCCCTATCTCTTTAACTACAGAGTAACCGTTCTTTTTCGCATGGTCATTCACCGCTTGCCCCACATCCCCAAGAAATCCCCAGGGTTTAACTTGTCGTATTCCCAGCTCCGTACATTCTTTGGCCACCTCGACAAGTTTTCTCTTTTCATCAGAGACTCCGCCAATACAAAACATGCGTGAGGAATCTGAATAATAGCCCCTGTATAGAGTGGAAATATCAATATTGACTATATCCCCGTTTTGCAGCCTTACCCGGCTTGACGGGATACCATGGCATACCACCTCATTGATAGAAATACAAACACTTTTTTGAAATCCCTTGTAGTTCAGGGTTGCAGGTATCCCGCCCAGTTCTTTTGTTTTGTTGTATATGAGACGGTCAAGCTCTTCGGTGGTTACACCTTCAACGACAAAATCTTCTATATAGTCCAGCAGGACTATGTTGAGCTTACTGCTCTCGCGGATACCCTCAATCTGCTTTGGGTTTTTCAGTAAACTGCGTTCCGGTATCTCATAACCTTTTGCGGCATAACTTATTATTCTTTCATCCAGAATGGCATGACACTTTTTGTATTTTTGTCCGCTGCCACACCAACACGCTTCATTCCTGCTTAATTTATTCAACATAAAGACACCCCACCTTGAAAAAATAGAATCCTGCCCCGTTTAAAGCTCAGGAAAAGATGTGCCTGGCGGAGATTTCCGGAATTGACTCGGGGAGCATTTAAACACGGCGGCAAAAGCCCTCGTCAAGGATTCCGACGAGGAATAACCATAACGGAAGGCAATTTCCGTTATCTTATCTTTGGTATTGAGCAGATCGTGTGCAGCGGCCTTCAATCTGCACTGGGCAAGAAATTGTTTATATGTCATGCCGATATGTTCGTGGAACTTCGCCGAGCAATAGTAAGGTGAATATCCCACATAGGACGACATTTCTGTCAAGGTTGGATTCTTGGCGATATTATCCTCGACCCATTTTGCCATGGCTTCTATGGTTTGCACTGACATTTGCCTCACTCCCATTCTATTTTACTAAAACTATCAATCAAATGCCTGATATAAGTTGTAAACTTTTTACTTCATACTATTTTAACCATAAAAAAACCCTTTTCAATCAATAGGGACTATTGATTGAAAAGGGTGGTTTTTTTACAGCATTTTCGCCATTCTTAATTTATCCGCCACCATCGCGATGAATTCGGAATTGGTGGGTTTACCCCGGTCCACATTGATAGTATAACCGAAAAAGCGATTCATAAATTCGATATTGCCACGGTCCCAAGCCAGCTCAATTGCATGGCGGATAGCTCGTTCCACCCGGCTGGGAGTGGTATTGTATTTTTCAGCAATCATTGGATAAAGCTCTTTTGTCACAGCTCCCAGGAGAGATACATCCTGAACCACACAGACGATAGCATCTCTTAAGTATTGATAGCCCTTGACATGAGCAGGTACACCCATCTGATGGATCATACGGGTCACTTCCACTTCAAGATTGCGTGGATTCGTACCAACGGCTGAAGGGGAGGCCGAAGCAATAGGAGGTACCGGAGCCGCACCGTTTCCAGAGTTCTCATTATTGTTATATTTGGCCAAAGGAATGACGCCTTGGAGTTGGCGGATTCTTTTGCCCAGTATCTCTAAGTCAAAAGGCTTTAGAATAAAATAATCCGCACCCAGTTGAACAGCTCTTTGGGTCATACTTTCTTGGCCAAAAGCTGTAAGTATAACCACGCGGGGTTTCTTAATGTCTCCTTGAAGTTTTTCTAAAACTCCCAGACCATCCAGGTGGGGCATGATTATGTCCAAGACCACCAGATCGGGTTGTTCACGGTAGATTAGGTCCAATGCTTCATTACCATGGTAGGCAATTCCTACCAGCTGCATATCCTGTTGACGTATAATATACTCCTTTAAAACCTCTACAAACTCCCGATTATCATCGGCTAATAAAACTCTGATGGGCTTTTGCATAAAAAACGGCTCCCCCTTGCACGAAAACATGGTTAGTCTTTCGACAATTGTACATTTATTTCCTGCTATACACAGATAAATTTACAATCCTAGCTTAATTAGTTCTTAATTTTCTACTTTTTGTGAAAAAATTAAGCAACTTATTACAGTATACCATTTGAAATGAACTATTCAAGACTACTTCCCAAATTTTTCTAACATTCAGTCAAATGTTTTATTATTCGACAATAAATCTAATAAATCTAATAAATCTAATAAATCTCTCCAAATAGAAATACTTCCATTGAGAACACATCTCAATGGAAGCAAGGAAGGTGATTTAGATTTAATTATGCTACTTCTTTTTTATCAATTATTTCGGCATCCTTAAGCATATTTTGAATGAAAACACCATATCCACGGGAAGCATCATTGACAAAAACATGAGTGACCGCTCCAATGATTTTGCCATCTTGAACGATAGGACTTCCTGACATGCCCTGAATAATCCCGCCCGTCTTCTCGATAAGCTCCGGGTCGGTTACTTTAATAACCATATTTTTGCTATCCATACGATTGTTCATAATCCGCTCTATCTGTACATCATACTCTTCAATTCGTTCTCCTTCTAATACAGTGTAAATTTTTGCCGGCCCTTCTTTAATCTCAGATTCCCAGCCTACGGGAACAGGTTCTTTGAAGTAGGGATTATTGACTTCTCCTTTTAAAGAACCAAAAATTCCAGAGACAGTGTTCTTCTCGATATTGCCTGAGAATTTTGATTGGTTAACGAATGAGCCAATTTTTTCTCCGGGATGTCCTCGTTTCCCTTTCTCAATGGCATAGATTGTGGAAGCTACCACATTGCCGTTGAGGATCTCAATTCTTTGATTGGTATCCACATCATTGATGACATGACCTAAGGCTCCGTATTTGTGACTTGTAGGATCGTAGAAGGTTAAAGTTCCTACACCCGCCGCTTCATTTCTTACATAAAGACCTACCCGATGACGATTGGTTTCAGGGCAATAGACTGTTGACACCCGCTTTTGAGTGGTTTGACCATTGTGATTTAAAAGAATTTCTGAGAATCCTTGCTTTTCACCGGCACGATTGATGGCATTGGCTACATCCTGATCACTGTTCATTTCGCGGCCATCAATTTTTAGTATGATATCTCCCACTTCGATTCCTGCATCTTTGGCCGGATACACTAATTTCCCCTCTTGGTTCTGTACTGCTGCTTGACCGACCACCATGACACCTTTAGCCTGTAAGCTTACTCCAATGGATTGTCCACCTGGTAAAAGCATCAGCTGGGGCATGACTTGAATGGCACTGGATTTAAAGGGAATCAGTCCAAACAGTTTGTAAGTGACCTGAACAACTTCAGACTTTCCCGTATTCGCAGCCATGATCGCGTCCGTTTCGGCAGCTTTTACTTCTTCTGTAACGATCAGGTTGGACAAAACTCCCGTCAGTTGTGGAAGATTGCTCTGACTGGATTCTTGGAGCACCGGAAGCCTGGCTACCTGATGGAGTGTTGGATTAAGACTGAGAAAGGTACAGAGAAGAACACTGGCGAAGACCATGGCTCTCTTCGTTTTCACTCTCTTATCACCCTCCGTCTTTTTGTCTCCCCATGTTCTTCCTTTCTCCCTATGCAATTATTTTTTTCGGAATCTAATAATAAATTAACCATTGCGATTTCTTTTCATCCTGTCAATTCCGTTCTGAATTACCAAATAAAAAAATAGAAGGCCAAATTCACCTTCTATTCTATAAAATCTCCATAATAGTTCATTTCTATAAGAGATTATTAAATTTTTTTCCTAAGGTTGCGTGCATGCTCCAGAGCAATCGTTTCTTCATCTCCGCCCAGCATACGGGCCAATTCATGAATCCTCTCTTCTTCCGTTAACTGTTGAATGCGGGTTCGCGTTCTTTCATTGATAATTTCTTTTTGAATGCCAAAATGATGATCCCCAAAAGCGGCCACTTGAGCAGCATGGGTTATACAAAAAACCTGTTTTCCCTCGGCTATCTTGGCTAACTTTTCTCCTACCTTCTGAATGGTACGCCCACCGACACCGCTGTCCACTTCATCAAAGACAAAGGTTCCCACACTTTCAATTTTCGAGAGTAAGCTTTTCATGGCCAACATTAAGCGGGACATCTCTCCACCCGAGGCTACCTTGGCCAGAGGCTTAAGGGGTTCCCCCACATTGGCACTAAAATAAAATTCAGCCTGTTCGGATCCACCGACTTGAGGCTCACTCAAGGCTGTGAAATGAACCTCGAAACTGCTTTTCTCCAACCCCAAATCAGCACATTCTTCTTTCAAACCTTCTGCTAACCGTTGAGCTTGAAATCCCCGGAGCTGGGATAACACCTTGGCTTTTTGTTCATAGCCCTTGAGGCTTTTTTCCTTATCCCGGACCAAAGCCTCAAGCTCACCCTGGAGATGGGTTATGGTATGAAGCTCTTTCAACATCTCTTCTTTGGTTTGGAGAACCTCCTGCACCGTGTGTCCGTATTTTCGCAAACGCTGCAATTGGATTAAGCGTTCCTCGATTTGGTCTAAGCGACCAGGATCAAAGTCAAAGCCTTCCCGGTAAGACATGACTTGAGAGGCCAAATCTTCAATCATGTAATAAATGGACTCGATAGGCTCAAGCATAGTGCTGCAGTCCTCATCATACCGGAGGATTTCCTGCAATGCTTTCCTTATCCGTCCGATTTGATCAAAAGCGGAGGATTGCCCATTGCCCTCATATAAAAGGGCATACACTTCCGTAATATTTCCCATGATCTTTTCCGAATTGACCAAACGCTTCTTTTCCTGTAATAATGAGTCCTCTTCATCCGGTTGAGGATCGACCAAGGTGATCTCATCGATTTGATAGCGCAAAATATCTTCACGACGCTCTCTGTCCGCTTCGCTGCGCAGAAGTTGCTGCTCTCTTTGGAGAAGAGTGCGATAAGCTCTGGCCGCTTGATTTACCTGGTTAAGGAGCACCAGCTGCTTCTCTCCTCCGAAAGCATCCAGTAACCCGCGATGACTGTCCGGGTTAAACAGGGATTGGTGTTCCATTTGACCGTGGATATCCACCAAACCCTGGACTAAGGTTCGATAGAGGGTTAAGGGGACTGTTCTTCCTTGAACACGACAGATATTTCTGCCACTGCGATTAATTTCACGGGAAAGGATAAGTTGGCCGTCTTCAAGAAGATAACCGGCTTCTTCCAGACCTTCAATAACCTCCGGGGGACATTCTTCAAAAATTCCCTCCACCAAAGCTTTTTCCATACCATGGCGAATAAAATCCGTGCTGGCTCTACCCCCAAGCAATACCCCAAGAGCATCAATAAGCATGGATTTACCCGTACCCGTTTCTCCCGAAAAAATAGTCAATCCCCTGGAAAAGGATAATTGCACCGCTTCCATCAAGGCGAAATTCTCCACATGGATTTCTGTTAACATGTCCATCCATCTCCCCTTTGGCTAATGACCCTATTCCATGAACTGAGCGATACGTCCCCGGACGATGGGGACCGCATCGGCAGGCTTTACCACTAAGAGAATGGTATCATCCCCTGCCACCGTTCCGATCACTTCTTCCCAATTGCTGTGATCGATCAGGCTGGCAAGGGCCTGCGCATTTCCGGGAATGGTCCGCAGGACCACTAAATTCTCGCTGTCATTAATTGTAACTACAGTTTCTCTCATCCGTCGTTTTAACCGATCCGGTGTGCTGAGAGGCTGAGTCGTACCCGGAACAGCATACCGGTAATCATCTTCTGAGGTAGGTACTTTGATTAATCCCATTTCTTTGATGTCACGGGATACGGTAGCCTGGGTTACATCAAAGCCTTCCTTCCTTAATAACTCTGCAAGCTCCTCCTGGGTATGAATCACTTGATTATTAATAATTTCTTGGATTTTCATCTGGCGACGGGTCTTCATTCAGTATCCCCCTTATTCTTCTGAACCAAAATCCAGTACGGCGCATTAAGAGCTTGATTGATATACTCTCCCCGCAAAACACTGTACTTTCGTCGAGGTAAACAGCTTAAGAACTCCTCCACTGCAGCCGCTTCTTCCACCCCACCGGGATGACCGCGATACACCGTAAGCGCGATGACACCGCCTTGGCGAAGCAATTGGAGTACAGCCTCCAGGGCCGCAAGGGTTGAGGCGGCTTGGGTGGTAATCTCCTGACTATGCCCTGGCAGGTATCCCAAATTAAACATAGCTGCTTGGACGGGGCATTGAACCTTTTCCAGTAACCGCCCATGATCCCAATGATACAGACAAACACGATCTTCAACTTGATGTTCCTCGAGAAGTATTTTGGTTTGCTGAAGGGCAACCTCCTGAACATCAAAGGCATAAACCCTTCCTGACCCTCCCACCTGCTGGGCAAGAAACAGAGTATCCCGTCCCCGGCCGGCTGTGAGATCCAAGACAATATCTCCTGGTTGTATACTTGCCCTAAGAATAGTCCTCAGAAATCCTTGTATATCTTGAAGTCGGTTATTCATGCCAACGATCCTTTAACTTTTCCCGCACCACATGGGGAAAGCTCCTTTTCCCCAGGCGAATCAATAAAGCGTTAATGGAAGCCCGCTTAATAACTACCTTTTCGCCATATTTGACAACCGTACGATGATAGCCGTCAAAACTGACGATACACTCTTCCCCACGGGCTAAGATAATTTCAATGTTCTCCTTAGCCGAAATGACCATGGGACGGGCTGATAAGGAATGAGCTGCCAGTGGAATCAGCAATATGGCCTCTACGTTAGGGCTCATGATGGGGCCCCCTGCGGATAGGGCATAGGCAGTAGAGCCTGTGGGCGTGGATACAATCAAGCCGTCGGCCGGGTAGCTTACAGAGGGTTCTCCCGTTAGGTTAGCCTGCAGGGTAACCATGGCTGAAGAAGGATCTCTTAAAAAGACCACATCATTTAACACACAGAAAGCCTGGTCTGAATCATTTACTGTTGCTGTGAGCATAAGACGTTCTTGGATGTTATACTCATGATCAATGACCTTGTCTAAAGCATCAAAGATCTCATTTCGTTCAATTTCACAAAGAAAACCCAGGCGGCCAAGATTGACACCTAGGACGGGAATAGCATAAGGAGCAGCCTCCCGGGAAGCTTCGAGCAATGTCCCGTCTCCTCCTAAGGAGATGAGAAAACTCACACCCTGAGCAGTGATCTTTTCCCAATCGGTATAAACATCCCACCCACGTTCTTCAAACCAATGGGTGATCTGCTCGGCTAAGGTTATGGCTTCAGGTTTACTGCGATTAATCCATAAGCCGACTCGATCCACAGCTTTTCACTACCTTCCTAGTTGAGCATCTTGTACAATCTCAGGAATCAGTTCCCGCCAAGGCAAACTATGATCCTGTTCACGGTTTAACCAAGCCAAATATTCGATATTTCCCTCTGGGCCTCGGATAGGGGAAAAATCCAAGCCTTTAACCTTAAGTCCATTTTTCTCCGCCTCTTCAAGAACATGGACTAAGACCCCTTGGTGAACCTGGGGATCCTTCACAACTCCCTTTTTCCCGATATGCTCCCGTCCCGCCTCGAACTGTGGTTTAATCAGAGTAATAATTTGGCCATCCTCTTTGAGTATCTCCAGCATGGCCGGAAATATTTTCGTGACGGAGATAAAGGCCACATCAGACACCACAAAATCCACCTGTTCCGGCAAGGAATCCCGCTTAAGATAGCGGGCATTGACGCGTTCCATACAGACAACCCGAGAATCCGTGCGCAGCTTCCAATCCAACTGACCATAGCCTACATCGATGGCATAGACCCGCTGAGCACCGTTTTGCAAAGCACAATCCGTAAACCCTCCGGTAGAGGCCCCAATATCAGCTACAACAGCTCCGGCAAAGGATGCGGGAAATACTTTGAGAGCCTTCTCCAGCTTGAGGCCGCCCCGGGAAACATAGGGTATCAAGTCTCCCCTGACTTCCAGGACAGTATCCTCTGCCAGTTCCAAGCCCGGTTTATCCAGCCGCTGTCCCTGGCTGAAGACCAGCCCGGCCATGACGGCGGCCTTGGCTTTTTCCCGGCTTGGGGACAGACCCTTTTTTACCAGCAAACTATCCAGTCGTTCTTTTCCTTTAGACACTGCTTCTACCCTCAATCCGCTGTAAAACCTTTAAACGCTCCGCTGCCTTTAGTATACCAACAACAGATAAACCATACCCTTGATGCAGCAAAGAAATGGCTCCTTGATCTACATAATCGTCATAACCTAAACGTTCGACGACCACATCGGCCAATCCCTCATCAGCCAGAACTTCTATAATGGCGCTTCCCATGCCCCCTGCCAGCATATGGTCCTCGACTGTAATGAGGCGCTTGGTCATCCGGGCATAGCGAAGAATCGTCTCTCGATCCAAAGGATTGATATAACGCAGATTAATGACGGTTGCTTCCACTCCGCGGTGACGGAGCTCCACTGCCGCGGCCATGCAGGTATACACCATAGGACCAATCCCAATCAGGGTAATATCCTTGCCTTCTTGAATGACCTCGGCTTTACCCACGGGAAGTTCCTTGAGCTCTTCAGTCAATTCCACCCCTTGACCCACAGAACGGGGATAACGTAAAGCGACAGGTCCGTCCAGTTGCAAAGAAGTGTAAAGCATATGGCGCAGCTCATTCTCATCCTTCGGCGCCATAAAGACCAAATTCGGTATCACCCTTAAAAAGGAAATATCAAAAACTCCGTGATGGGTCGGTCCATCATCCCCGACCACGCCGGCACGATCAATAGCCATGACCACATTGGCATGGGGCAAGCAGACATCATGGAGAACCTGGTCATAAGCACGTTGATAAAAGGTAGAATAGATGGACACCACGGGCTTCATCCCCCCAAAGGCCAAGGCCGCTGAAAAGGTCACCGCATGCTGTTCCGCGATTCCGACATCAAAGAAACGGTCGGGAAATTTTTGAGCGAAGAGATTAAGGCCTGTGCCACCAGGCATGGCCGCAGTAATCGCTGCAATCCGCAGATCTGTTTCAGCAATCTCGCACAGGGTCTTCCCAAAGACTTCGGTATAGGTAGGTGGGGCCGGCTTTTTGATTACTTCCCCTGTCACCTTATTGAAAGGTCCCACCCCATGGAAGAGGGAGGGGTTTTTTTCTGAAGGCTCATAGCCCTTTCCCTTTTGAGTCAAAACATGGACAAGTACAGGTTCCTTCACCATTTTGGCTTGTTCGAGAACCTGTTCCAAAGCAATTTGATCATGACCGTTAATAGGGCCAAGATAGGTAAATCCCATTTCTTCAAATAATAGTCCCGGCACCAGCAGATACTTCAAGCTGTCTTTGGCTTTCTCCGCGGCTTTGGCCACCTTGGAACCAATTCCCGGAATCCTCTTGAGGAGATTTTCGATCTCATCTTTGCTGCGATCATAGCGTGGGTCTGTACGCAACCGGTTAAGATAAGAGGACATAGCCCCTACATTTTGGGCGATAGCCATTTCATTATCATTGAGGACCACAATCATATTGGTTTTGGTATGACCAGCGTGGTTCAATGCTTCAAAAGCCATTCCCCCGGTCATAGCTCCATCACCGATGACAGCAACCACTTGATTCTTCTCTTTGCGCAGATCTCTTGCTTTAGCAAAGCCGACAGCTGCCGAAATGGAGGTGCTGGAATGACCTGTTTCAAAGCAATCATGAGGGCTTTCACAGCGTTTGGGGAAACCGGATAGGCCTTTATAAAGTCGTAAGCTTTTAAATTCCTTTTGTCTACCTGTGACTAATTTATGAACATAGCTCTGATGGCCCACATCCCAGATGATTTTATCCTTCGGGCTGTCAAAAACGCGATGCAAGGCAAGGGTTAATTCTACGACTCCAAGATTGGGAGCCAAATGCCCTCCATTGGAGGAGACCACATCAATCATTTCTGTGCGGATTTCCTGGGCAAGCTGTTCTAGTTCGGGATAAGTCAGCCCTTTTAGATCCTGGGGCTGGTCAATTTCTTCGAGAATCCCCACTACGCTTCCCCCCCTTCCGTTTTTTATCTGTAACTGTCCAACCTGTTAAATCTTCAACTCGGGCCATGAGACTTCCCACCTGCCCTATAATCTCGTCGGCTTTTTGAATAGCAAAGGTCTTACCCGCCGCCTTTCCCGTCACTGTAACGGAGGCCACCAGAGCAATCAGCAAGGTACTGATCCAAATCTCATGGGCTTCCAGGGTAGGGTAGGTCCTAATGATTTCTAAGACAATGGAGGCGGACATCCCTCCGCTTATGGCACCTGTCACATCGCCGACAATATCATTGGCAAAATTGGCAACGGTATCCGCATGTCGGACTAAAAAGACGGTTTGCCGTGCACCGGGAACCTTGTTTGCCGCTTTGGCATGATGAGGCTTCTCCGTGGCAGCCGTGGCAGCGATCCCAATTATATCAAAACCAATATTGATAGTAATAATGACCAGCAAAAGAACGAGGGCTAAAAAAATATTTGTTTTTCGCATTAAAATTTCGGTTCCCAAGCTGGCAATGACCGCTAATGAAAAACTAAGCAGGAAGACAAAGGCGATATGCTTCCAACTCTTGCGTTTATACCCCAATAGTGACCCTCCAAATCGATCCGTTACATCAACGCCCCGACAATAATACCCACAATCGCCCCGGCAAAAACCTCAAAAGGGGTATGACCGATTAATTCCTTAAGGCGTTCTTGGGACAGATGGGACATTTGTTGATAAAGCTCCTCAACCAATTGATTGATCACTTCGGCTTGTTTGCCGGCTGCCCTTCGTACCCCGGCCGCATCATACATAACAATCATGCCAAAAATCACAGCAATAGCAAAAATCGGCGAACTCCATCCATAGTATTTCCCAACCCCAATGGCCAGGGCACTCACTGTAGCGGAGTGTGAACTGGGAAATCCTCCTGAGCTGAAGAGGAAGCCCACATCAAAGGTTCTATGAATGGAAAAGTTGATGATAAGTTTCAAGGTCTGGGCAATAAACCAGGCCATAATAGCAGAGATAAGTATGATATTATCGAGAATTCCTGATATTACGCTCATGCTTCACCTCAATGCTTCCGCTGAGCAATATAATCAGCAAATTCGTGCAGAAAGCCGGCCCGCTCTCCTAAAACCTCCAAGGCGGCATGAGCTTCATCGGTCTTTACCTTCAATTCCAGCTTAGCGCCTTCCAGTCCCATTAAAGAGGGGTAGGTGGATTTATGCTGTCGGAGATCGCTATGAACGGGCTTACCCAGGGTTTCGCTATCACTTTCAAGATCGAGGATATCGTCCTTAATCTGGAAAGCGAGACCGATGGCTTGGGCGTACCGGGTCAAAGCGTCGATCTTCTCTTCCGTTCCTCCGGCAAGAATAGCTCCTAAACGAGCGGAAACTACCAGCATCGCCCCGGTTTTCAGACGATGGACTTGCTCCAGCTCGGAAAGGTTCAGCTGCTTTTCTTCAGCTTCCAAATCCAGCACCTGTCCACCTACCATTCCCGCAGGTCCTGCTGCCTGGGCAACTTCCCTGATGGCCCGAAGCTGACGTTGGGGCTCTACCCCGCCCATGGGTTGAGCAAGAAGTTCAAAGGCATAAGTTAAAAGGGCATCACCGGCAAGAATGGCCTGTCCTTCCCCGAAAACTTTATGATTGGATAAACTCCCCCGCCGGTAATCGTCATCGTCCATGGCGGGAAGATCATCATGGATTAAGGAATAGGTATGTATAAGCTCCAAACCACAGACTGCCGGAAGGATATCTTCACCTTCACCCCCCACAGCATGAGCCGCCGCAAGAGCCAGAACAGGGCGAATGCGTTTGCCCCCTGCAGAAAGGGAATACTTCATGCTTTCAGTAAGGGTACCGGCCTGCCAAGGAAGTCGTGCCAAATAGGAGTCCACTAATCGAGCATAATCATCTAATTCCTTCTGAAACATTAAATCATCCTTCCACAGGAAAATCTGCCGGACGTACTTCTAATTCCCCATTGGGATTTTCCAAGAGAATTTGCATTTGCTTTTCAGCATAATCAAGCTGGTTATTGCAATTCTGAACAAGCTCTATTCCCTGGCGAAAGAGATTCAAAGCCTGCTCAAGGGGTACTTCTTTTTGCTCTAGCTCCCGTACAATACGCTCTAAATGCTCGATCCCCTCTTCAAAGGATAGTTCTTTATTCACTGTTTCCATCGTATTTCCCCTTTAAGAATCTGCTTATTAATTGGAATCAACACTTTTAGCTAATACGGCGCAAGTCAGTATACCTTCTTGCAGCCGTACTTGCACCTGTTGACCCACATTGATATCTTCACTCCTGCGCAGAACATTCCCTTTCGGACCATAAGTGAGGGAGTAACCCCTCCCCAAAATCGCTAAAGGACTTAGTAGATCCAGCTTCGCAGTCAATAGTTTTAGTATACCATTTTTATCAGAAACAAATCTAGTCATCCCTTGCTCCATACGTTCACTGAGGGAATCCAAGCGTTGGCGATTTTGGTCGATACGCCAGAAAGGATTGGAAAGGGGCCCTATTCCTTTCAAGCTGTCCAACCGCTGCCTTTTGCGCTGAAGCTGCGAGTTCATGGCGCTGTGTAGCCGAGACTTCAACTGCTCGAGATCGGTTTTTAATTCCAGCCACACAGGAACAGCCAGTTCAGCGGCAGCCGAAGGAGTGGGAGCTCGCAGATCTGCCACCATATCCGCAATGGTCACATCGGTCTCATGGCCTACTGCAGAAATCACCGGTATCCCGGATGCGGCAATGGCACGAGCTACCTCTTCGGTATTGAAAGCCCAAAGCTCTTCCAGGGAGCCTCCGCCGCGGCCGACAATGATCACATCCACTTGAGAGTGCCGATTCAGCCGGGCTATAGCCTGAGCTACTTCCCTGGGAGCAAGTTCTCCTTGAACAGCGGCAGGTGCCAGAATCCAGGAAATTTGCGGATTACGGCGAAACATGACCTTCAGTATATCTTTAATAGCAGCTCCCGTGGGGCTGGTAACAATACCTATGCGACGGGGGTAGCGGGGAATGGCCTTTTTGCGTTCCGGAGCAAATAAACCTTCTTGGGCTAAACGCTCCTTTAGCTGTTCGAAAGCTAAATAAAGGGCACCTACCCCGCTGGGCTGCATCTCCTCGGCATAAAGCTGAATCGTGCCATCCCGCTCATAGATGCGAATACTTCCCCGCACCAGGATTTTCATTCCATCTTGAGGGGTGAAGCGAACCCGTTCGGCACGGCTTCGGAACATGACCCCTTTAATGCTGGAATGTTCATCTTTTAAGGTAAAATACCAGTGTCCCGAGGGACGGTGGTTTTTGTAATTGGAAATTTCCCCGCTGACCCAGCAATTTATAAAATCCGGGTTGTCATTGAGGGTCTGACCGATTTCTCGGGTTAATTCAGCAACTGTCCAAATCTTGGGCACAATTTTCACCTCTTACTCATAATACAAAGACGCCTGCGACTTTTCAAGATAGAGTAAAAGCAAAAAGGGAGGTTTCCCTCCCTATCAGAACATTTTCTTTTTCCACAAGGCCAAGGCACTGATACCGGCAATACTAAACGCAATCACGGTAACCAAGCCAAAACCGTAAGGGTTATCCCCAAAAGGAACGGGAACATTCATTCCCCAAAAGCTGGCCAACATGGTCGGTACCGCCATAATAATGGTTATAGAAGTCAAAAGCTTGATGACCATATTCTGATTGTTGGAGATGATCGAAGCAAAAGCATCGGAGAAACCAACGATAATATGGCTGTACATCTCAACCATTTGGATCGCCTGATTGTTTTCAATGATGACATCTTCCAGCAAATCCTCATCTTCTTCATACATCTTAATCAAGTGCTGGCTTTGACTATTGGAACGTAAACGCATCAAACGGTCCATGACCACTCCATTGGAGCGAAGTGAGACCGTAAAATAGGTCAATCCTTTTTGCAGATCCATCAATTGAAAAATCTCCTGATTTTTCATGGAAGTGCGCAGGTCCATCTCAATTTGATCCGTGTACTTATTAATCTGGCGCAGGTACTTCAGATAATAGGAAGCAGATTTATAGAGGAGCTGGAATAAAAAGCGGGTCCGCTTCGCCGTATTAAAGCTCCGACAAGTATCGGCATTAAACTCCGCAAACACTGGGTTGTCTTCCAAGCAGACCGTAATAATATGATCTTTTGTCACAATCATCCCCAGGGGCAGAGTATCGTAATTGGTCTCGTTAATCATCAAAGGAATATTAGTAATTACCAATATGCAATGGTCTTCCAGTTCAATACGTGATCGTTCTTCTTCGTCCAAGGCAGCTTTGAGAATATCCATGGGCACTTCCGTAGCCTCAGCTACGGCATTGAGTTCCCATGAGGTCGGATTCACAAGTTGAATCCAGACTCCTTTAACCAGATCGTTCAAAGATAATTCTTGATAATTGCCCGCATCATTTTTACAAATTTTGAGCATCCGGTCCCCCCCTTTAGGTGGCCGGCTGAATCACAAACCTTGCTTCAAAACCGGACACACCCTTATTTTTGGATAAACTATTCAATTTCCTTCGACTAGGGCCTCCTGCGTCCAGTTTAATCACATCCCATCATTCTAAGCTACATTAGAACTATACTCCTTGAACTAATATGTGTCAATAAGCTACTCTCTTATAAAAATGCATAGTGTTACATATTTTTTATTCTCAAAGGCAAAAGCTTCTCTCCAAAACACTGGAAAAATAGGTTAAAAGATATTACTATTATGGCCAAAAGAAAAACATAAACATACTTCTATCACCGTCTGTCATTTTTCAGGGTAGTTGGCCATGCCGCTTGCGGGTCTTTTTTGCTCTTTTCTGGTCTCTTTTAGGATAGTGTTAAGATATGAAATGGGAGCACCGTCGGCTACCTTAAAGCAAGTAGTTTTACGACACTCCCATTTTTAATCAAACACTAACATTTATATACAACCCTGGATTACAGAGCTTCCATTGTTTAATCCAAACTTCGCACAAAAGTTCAAGGTTAGGCGTCAAGAACTACAGTCTGCTTTGCACCACAGCTACGGTCTCATTCTTAAGCCTTTCAGCTTGGGCAAAGAGGCGTTCCCGCTCTAGCTTCACCTTATCCTGATAGTCGCTGTCTTTGACCTGGGGAAGATTAATATCCACACTGAACATGGCTGCTTTGAGGGCGCTTTCGGCTAGATAGGCGGCCACACCCACATCACTAATGGCCCCTTTATTGCCGATGGGGGCCAGTTCTTGTGCCAACTCCAAAACTGCGTAGCAGTTTTGAGCAATTGCCAAGGGAGTATCCGTAGCTGAAACCAAGACTTCCTGCATTTTTGCCGAGCGCACTTGTTTTTGTTCCTCCGTATCCTTAGGCAGCTTCAATACAGCCATAAAATTGGAGAATTCTTCAATATCCTGAGTCAAGCCGTTCTTAAGGTCATGGAGCAGCTTCTCACCTTTTTCCAAGATTACCTGGACTTGAGGCTCTACATCCTTATATTTTTCTTTACCTACAGTCAGATTTGCAACCATGCACACCATGGAGGCGCCTAAAGCTCCTACATATCCAGACACGCTTCCGCCACCGGGAGTGGGGGCAGCGCTGGCGGACTGTGCTAAAAATTCCGCGGTTGTCCATTGCCAGATTGTGTTCTCAGACATTATTGACCCTCCTTATGCTGCAAGGTAATCCCCTTCAGAACATTTTTCATGATTAACGCAGTCGTTAATGAGCCTACTCCACCCGGTACTGGGGAAATGAGAGAGGCGACTTCTTTAACTTCCTCAAAATCGACGTCCCCACAGATTCCGCCCGGGATCTCATTGATACCGGCATCAACGACTATGGCACCTGGTTTTACCATATCCTTCTTGACGAGTTTCGCTTTGCCTACAGCTGCTACGATGATATCTGCCTGGCGGGTAAAGGCCCCCAGATCCGGAGTACGGGAATGGCAGATGGTTACAGTAGCATTATGTTTAAGGATTAGGAAGACCAAAGGCTTTCCTACCGTCTCTCCCCGCCCGATGATGACCACATGCTTTCCGGCAATTTCAACCCCTGAACGGAGCATAATTTCAATACAGCTTTCGGGAGTCGCTGGGAACAGGCCTTCTTCTCCGCTAAGGATATATCCACGATTAATGGGATGAACTCCGTCCACATCCTTATCAGGACGCACGGCTGCCATGACACGCTCTTTTGAGATATGCTTCGGTAAGGGCAGCTCAATCATAATACCATGAACATCCGGATTGGCATTAAGGGAATCAATAAGGGCCAGGATGGATTCTTCTGAGCTGTCGGCAGGCAAAACGGAAAGTTCAAAATCAATGCCTAAGCTGTCACTTACTTTTTGCTTGGATTTCGCGTAGACCACAGAGGCCGGGTCGTCCCCAACGAGAACCACCGCCAGCTTAGGATTCACCCCTTGTTCCTTCCACCTCTTCACTTCTTCCTTGATCTCTTCTTTTAAGACTTTAGAAATTTCTTTTCCGTCTAACAATTGAGCCAATGAAATCCCACTCCTCTCTTTCTCATGTATGAAATATAAGTTCGCCCTTTACTATTCTCCATTACGACTTGAATTCCCTCTCCTTGGAAGCAATTTGTGAAGTATTTTTGTAAACCTTTCGATTATTCTGTCATCCATTTTTCTTTGACACTTTCGGCCATCTTAATCAACTCTGCTCGGTCTACTTCTCCGATAAGGGAAAACAATGAATCATCTTCCCAGACAATGCTGACCAAGCCCTGCTTTTCGGCTAAAAGTGCATCTCTGTCGTGAATTAAAATATTTTGCAGCACGGCGCCTTCCGTATCTATTCTCACATCGGTATTGCTGTTCAAATATCGGGTGAAACGGATGGTTTGACCCTGGTCGTTGGAGTAGTAAATGATTTCCAGATGCTCCCGCTTTTCTGTTTTGTCCACATTAAATCCTTGAGGAACATAGCTAGGAGCATACCCCTGCCAATCCGGCGGAATTTGCTTATGTCCCTGGTTAGCTTGCCCTTTATGTTTGTCTGTGGATTGAATACTGGTGTATTGATTCTGTATATCCAGAATGATATTTAAAGCCTTTACTCTTAATGCTTGAACACTGGCCACGACGATTGTAAAGCTTCCTAATAAAACCAGCAAGAAAACAGCTGCTTTAGGCAGGAACCTGATGGTTCGTTCTTTTATCCTGGTCAATGTTTCCTTTCTGTCATGCTTAGCAATCAGCTTCTGCATTTTCTGGTCAAAATCAGGCGGAAGTGTGACCTCGGAAGAGGAATCGTCCTCTAGAGGATACTCAGAGTTTATATTTTCCACATGACAGGCCGCAGCATATTCCAGGAGGGCTTCCAGCATTTTTTCTTTGGCTAGTATTTTTGCTGATTCTTGTTCACTCATGATGCCTTCCCTCCTGTTCTTGGGATAATAACTTGAGCAGACTCTTGCGGGCCCGATGGAGCCGGGTGCGGACGCTTCCGTGCGTAATATTCAACACCCGGGCTATTTCCTCGTCGTTATAGTGGTAATAGAGTTTAAGGGAAAGAATATCGGCATAAGCAGGCGGTAATTCTTTGATAAGTTCTGTTACTCTGGTAAAAGCCTCATTGCCCAGGATGATGTCCTCAACACTGGGGCCCGGCTCAGAGATATGTTCTTCAATCTCTTCCGCAGCCACGCTATATTGTTTTTTTCTTCGCCGATAAATATTTATGGCGGAGTTCCTAACAATAATAACGCATAAAGCTCTTGGTTTGTTACACTCGGTGCCCATGGTTTTATCAAGGTTGCGGGCGATATTGATAAAGGCTTCCTGAACAGCGTCCTCGGCCAGATGTTCATCCTTCAGGATTCGATAAGCTACCTTATACATAGCGGATGCATGATCTCTATATAAAACTTCCAGCTGGCTGCGGCTTTTTTTATTATGTACGAATGCCAAAGCGATCAGCATGAGTTTATCCTCCTTTTTCAGGGTGAGCTTTAGTGATCTGGGCAGGGCAATAAGGTTATTATATTATAGCACAATATCCTTAAATTTACAGGTTTGGAGATTCTTCAAGAAACAGGCAACTCTTATAACAATTATCCTTAAATCTTTTCAAAGTTTTTTCTTAATAAGTGTAACAGACTCCCTTCTTCATTTGTTAATTAGTATGAAGGACAAAATCATTATTGGTGCCGGCATCCAGCACTATAGTTTTAATTCTTTTAAAGTGTAACGTTTTAGGAAGGAGGAAAGGCATGAATTTTCCGGCTGATCAAAACCGGGTTATCCAAAGCTTGACCTACAGAGAAAAGGAAGTACTGCGATTAAGGGCGAAAGGCTATAGCAGTAAAAAATCGCAGCTACATTAAATATTGAAATAACTACAGTAAGGACTCATCTCAAACATATTTACAGCAAACTAGGAGTTTCAAGCCAAATTGAGTTGATTCAATTCGTGTATAAAATGCACATTTAGGAAGAAAACAGTCGAAAATATCCTCCATGTGGAGGATAGACCAGCATTATAAAACGATGCAGAATAGACATAAAAGAAAGTATAAGCATATGCTTAGGTCAAAGAAGGGAGGTGAGTATCTATATTAAACCTCAGATTCATGGATAACTTACCTGTATAAATTATGAAAGGAGAAAATTATGTTTAAGCGATTCAGAATTACCTTTTTTACTTTCGTTTTGGGTTTTTTTCTCTCGTTTTCAGCTGTGGCCTTAGCAGCTAGTGCATCCAGCCCACTATCATCATTTGGAACCATTTATAATCACGCTTACTGGGGTGATGCAACTGTCTTTACCGATAGTGGACATGCCGCTGGATCCGCTGGCATAGAATGCGGCAATTCAGCACCTGCAGGTTACATGGGAGCACGTGCGTATTTGTATAGGCAATCGGTGGGATCTTATGTAAGTCTTTCTGAATGGTCTTACAACTCACTCACTGCTACGTCATGGGGGACTTCAACGGATTGGTATAGCGGTTATAGTGACTACTATAGAGCAAGAGGTAATTTCAACATATATAATGGCTATGACTATACTGAGAAGTTTAGTGGTTATACCCCATATTTACACAATTAGGAGGTGGAGTAACAGTTATGATTAAAAGAAGATCTCATGCTTTAACTATCGCAGGCGCTCTTGTTATAGGTCTAATAGCTGGATCGTTAAGTTTTGGTCCAATATCTTTATTTGCCGAGACCGTTCAAACGACTGCTGCTGTTCCTCAATATAAAATTAACGAGAATGGCCAGACGTATGGCTCCGGGATGTATGCACCTGATTCTTTAAGCTTACCCGACTTAATTTTGGCAGATGGAGATAATGGTGTTCAAGGGTATATAAAAAAGGCTGATATTAATAATGATTTACCTAAAAACCCAACAGAAGCTCTGGAGTGGAACAAAAAACTGGAGAGCGCTCCAGCATATCGCGAAGTACCGCTATATGATTTTGATGGTGTGACTGTCGTTGGTAGCTTTAAAATCTTTAACCCTTTAGCTGAAGACAGTAAAGAAATAGTGAATAAACTGCTCAATAATGCTGGCGTTGAAGATGTTGAGTAGATCGTTTAAGCCGACTCCAATAGTAATGTGTATATGTGTTTCATAGGCACAGTAAAGTCCTTGGGGGTGCCGCAAAACGTGATGAAAATACGTTTTGCGACACCCTCTTGTACTTGTGGAAAAAACCAAACTAGAGGAAAACATCCCCATTTAAGCTCTCTCTATGCAGGACTTATCTTACAGGTTCCGGCCAATCTCTTAGTGCATTATAAGAATCGCCCTAAATCTTTTTGAAAGTTTTGTTCAATATGTGTAACATTTCTCATCCCTCATTTGTTAATTGGTATGAAGGACAATGAAGGGAGGTGATATTATGCGGAAGAGAATAATAGCGTTTGCTCTGTCACTATTAATTCTTTGTCTGACCCCAATACAGATGTTTGCTCAGAGCACAAGTCAGGCAACAGAATCAGAAGTAGGCCCCATGTGGACCCACATTACTGAATTCACCAATTCCTTTGACATTTCCAGCAGCGGTTTAGCTCAATTTGATACCAGTCTTTACGCCCGCAGCAACGTAAACAAAGTTGTCATTGAGGCCAGCATCCAGCAATACAGCAATGGAAGCTGGCAAACGATTAAAAGCTGGACGAGCACTTCCAACACCAACAGCGGTTATCTGGCTCAAAAATGGTATGTCGTGAGCGGATACTATTACCGGCTGGTTTCGACAGGAGCCGTCTATCAGAATGATGTGCTGATGGAGCAAACTTCGTTCACAGGGTCAAGCTATTGGTATTAAGTTAATTTAGTTTGATAGACTAGCAACATAATTCAAATCTAAACAGCAAGAAAGTGGGAATATCTATGTTTAAAAAACTACTCTCAAGTGTTTTGTCTCTTGTGTTGATTTTAACTATGGGGACTACTGTATTAGCAACTGAAATTTCTAGTTCAGAGTTAAACACTAATTCTTTAGATGAAAAAATCACCAATTCACAACCATATACATTTACTGTTAACGAATATGATGTCTATGTTTCCACAAGAAATAAAACAAATGAACAATTGCTTAAAGAGGGGTATGAAACAGAAACCATTAAAGCCATCAAATCTAACTTAATTGAAGAAACTTTACTCAAGTATTCTAAGATGCCTACAGAAGAACTGATAGAAAAGTATGGATACACTAAAGAGCAAGCACAAATCATAAAAAATTATGATGGTTCTCCTATTGAAAAATCGCCAGAGCTGCGTGCGATCCTTGCTACAATGACTTGTACTGTTGAGGGGATTTCGGCAACTGTTGGTACTCTTTCAATTAAGTTCAGTTGGGACTGGTCGAATTGTCCGATACTGTCTGGGCCTGCCATTAAGGATATTGTCGGCATAAGATGGCAAGGTACAGATACCGCTGGTCAACCAATCAATTTAGCACTTGAATTTTCGTCTTGTACATTACACCATTATAATTATACCGGTACTACTTATCAATTCTCAACGACTGCATCTGTTGCAACAGATAACCCTTATGGTCACGCTTACTCAAAATTTCCAATGAGTATTAATGGTAGTAGTAGCGATTATGTCAAAAAAGGAGCTTTAATAGTTACAGTAAGTCGAACAGGAACTAACCATATTAAAGAGGCTGCGTTTGTTTTTGGATACGGACATACTATCTTGTCTCTGGAACCTTCTCTCTCATTACCTGTTGCGTTTGGTATAGGATTTTCTGCAGGTGTTGAAAAAATGGTCGAAAAGGCTGTAAGAATGACCAATACTGGAAACATTATTAGCTACTAATATGATTATTGAAGTAATTGCAATACTTGGAAGCCTGGTTGGAGTCCTTATCTTTCCCGTGACCCTCATCACCGCAATCAAAAAAATTCGCGACAATAAAAGCACCAAGATAGAAACTTTCATTATGACTCTTGTTTGCGCTTTAATATGGTGCGTTTTGTATGTACTTTATCTAACTAATTAGAACGTAGCAATCTTTGAGGCAAAGGTATATATCCATGTGCTTCCATGTTATATTAAAGAAATCAAAGAATCTCCTGGGTTATCCATGATTATGGAATTTGAATAATATGAGCAAGCCTCAAGAGACACTTCTCCGGAGGCTTGCTTTATTTTTGTCTATTCAATTGCCTGAATTCTGCTGCCTGGAATTAACCCTTATTCTTAAGATAGGCGTTAATTCCCGCAGCGGCTTTCTTTCCAGCTCCCATGGCCAGAATAATCGTAGCTGCACCGGTCACAATATCGCCCCCTGCGAAAATAGACATAGGCGAAAGCATAAGTATATGCTTAAGTCAAAGAAGGGGGGTGATTACCATGAGGAGAAAAGCAGTAATTCTTGCCCTGTCCCTTTTTATTCTTTGTCTGACCCCTATGCAGATATTTGCTCAGAGCACAAGTCAGGCAATGGAGCCAGAAGTAGGCCCAATGTGGGTCAATATTACTGAATTCACCAATTCCTTTGACATTTCCAGCAGTGGTTTAGCTCAATTTGATACCAGTCTTTATGCCCGCAGCAACATAAATAAAGTCGTCATAGACGCCAGCATCCAGCAATACACCAATGGAAGCTGGCAAACGGTTAAAAGCTGGGCGAGTACTTCAAACAGCAACAGCGGGTATTTAGTCCAAAAAAGTATGTCGTAAGCGGGTATTATTACCGCCTGATTTCGACAGGGGCAGTTTATCAGAATGATGCATCGGTAGAGAAGGCTTATTACACAAGTTCAAGTTATTGGTATTGACAAGCGGAATGTTTTATTTCCAAATTAACACTCCTTTTAGTTGGAAAGAGGTTGATTTTAATGAAAACCAGACGAAACTTCTTCGCTTTCCTGCTCGTAGCTGTGTTATTTGTATTCGGTATTGCGCCTAACACTTTGGCAGCAACAAGTAATTCAAATCCTTTATCTGCGGAAGAGGCGGTCAAATCTGTGATCTCCCAGTATTTTGACAATTATTTCAAATCATATCAGACCCTTGAGCTTATCGATTCAGATGATCTGGTTGAAGAGAACGAAAACACCTTATTATATAAGAAAATGCACGAGGTTTTCGTTGATGGGAATAAATTAGTAGGATTAAGATATACCACTTATAAAGCTGATCTGGATTATCAGGAGATTACTTATGCAAAAGATGCCATTAATGTAAGCCTGTTGATGAATTGTGATTATATGTATTCCACAACACCGGACGCAGAATCTTCGATGAGTAATATTGATTATCGATTTAAGCTAGTCAATCAAAATAATGGATATAAAATAACTTTCATTGAATCCGATTTCCATGAATTTGATCATTTCAAACAATCCGTTGAGGAAAAGCTTACTTCTTCCCGGACAAGCAAAATAGATGCTATTAATAAAACAGCAAAGGAGTGGTCACAGGGCATTCGAGATACCACTAAATATATTTCCGGCAATCCCCTAAGCAGTGAAAATAATTCAATAAATGGTACGGAGCCGACAAACGAAGTAACTCCTATGGCAACATACTCCTTTAATAGAATGCTTGCCCGTAATTGGGCGCATAGATTTGCTGAACTAGGTGAATCTGACCGGTTCTTTTATACTGCTTGCGGAAATGATTGTACCAATTTTGTCTCTCAATGTATTTGGGCCGGTTACGGAGGATATATTGAAGGAAATGATACGCAGACCAAAAATAATATCTATAATAGGGTCAGAATGGTTAACAATGTATGGCAAGCGGGTGCAATCGGAGGAGGAGTTCCTAATTGGGAAAATGCCACCAATCTGTGGAACTATGTTACGACAAATACAGGAGACGGACCGCGAGCAACAGGAGCAAACAACAATCAGCCCTACTATAACCTTCCACCAAGCAGCATCTATTATGGAAATGCTTTACAGATTAGAAGCGGTAGTTCTGGAGAGTATGCTCACTCAGTATTTGTAACCTACAGCTTGGATTCTTCGACAACGGAATATAACCAGGTACTGGTGTCTCAACACACATACGATAAATATAACCGTAACCTTTGGGAGCTTATTACAGCATGGGGCGGAAATAATTGCTATATCAGAAAAATGTCCTTTAATAGCGCTAATTTCAGTAGTTAATCAAACTATATCACGAGAACGGAATTTGTTTTGAATGATTCAGCAATTCCGTTCTCATCCTTACTTAAATATCGAAAGGAGCGATCCTTAATCATGAAAAGGCTCATTTTAGCCGCCTTCCTATTCATTTTTTCCTTCACTGTGATAGCTTGCTCCCCTATGCAAAACAACACTCAAAATAATAGTTCTTTAGTCGAGCAAAATATTACCACGAAAGATATCGAAGAAAGCAAACAAGTGATCAAAGATCATATTGATGCTTTAAATAACGGAGATTTAAAAGCGTTAAACAAAACAATCGGCAGGTATAAACAAGAGCTTTATAACAATGGCAACATTGGTAATTACACACTAAAAATTGAGTCTATCGAATATCCGGGTCAATATACCACAGCTAACATTCCCCCGAGCAGCTATCGTACCAACTACGGTCAGGACCCCTATAAATCCATGTGCCTTCATGTGATTTTTTCCGAAGGCTGGGAAGGAAGAGGTATGGATAATTGGGATTATATTCCTATTAAAGAAACCGAAGAATCTCCCTGGGTTATCCATGATTGGGGGGGTTGAAAAATACGAAACAAGCCTCGAGAGATGATTCTCCAGAGGCTTGCTTTATTTTTTGGCTATTGAATTGCCTGAATTCTACTGCCTGGAATTAACCCTTATTCTTAAGATAGGCGTTAATTCCCGCAGCGGCTTTCTTGCCGGCGCCCATAGCCAGAATAACCGTAGCGGCACCGGTCACAATATCGCCCCCTGCGAAAACTCCGGGAATAGAGGTTTCCAGGGTTTCTTCATTGACTACGATATTGCCCCATTTGTTCAGTTCCAATCCTTCAGTGGATTGAGTGACCAGGGGATTGGGGCCTTGCCCAATCGCGACAACGACAGTATCCACTTCAATGTCAAACTCAGATCCAGGGATGGGCACGGGAGAGCGACGACCGGAGGCATCCGGTTCTCCCAGCTCGTAGCGGAGACAGGTAAGGGACTTGACCGCACCCTTTTCATCCCCTTGGATGGATACCGGGTTGGTAAGAAGTTGGAATTTAACCCCTTCCTCCTCTGCGTGCTCAAGCTCTTCATGACGGGCAGGCATTTCCGCCCGGGAACGACGGTAGACAATGCTGACTTCTTCCGCACCCAAACGCAGCGCTGTACGGGCAGCATCCATGGCTACGTTACCGGCACCAAAGACAACAACTTTCTTGCCCACTTTAACCGGAGTCTTGTACTCAGGGAAACGATACCCTTTCATAAGATTGGTACGGGTTAAGAACTCATTGGCGGAATAGACTCCGTTTAAATTTTCACCGGGAATTCCCAAGAAATTAGGCAGTCCGGCCCCTGTGCCGATGAACACCGCATCATAGCCATTTTGCAAAAGCTCATGGACAGAGGTCACCTTACCCACCACTTGGTTAACCAGAATCTCAACACCCATGGGTTCTAGGTTACAGATTTCGTTTTGAACAATATCTTTGGGCAGACGGAATTCAGGAATACCGTACATCAGAACTCCGCCGGCGACATGGAGCGCCTCGAAGATCGTTACTTTATGCCCAGCCTTGGCCAAATCGCCGGCACAGGCTAAGCCTGCCGGCCCCGCACCGATGATGGCAACCTTCTTACCGCTGGGTGGAGCCACCTCAGGAATTTTACATCCTTTGCTGATTTCGTAGTCAGCAACAAAGCGCTCCAGGCGGCCAATGGCCACCGATTCACCCTTGATCCCTAAGATACATTTAGCCTCACACTGGGACTCCTGGGGACAGACCCGACCGCACACTGCGGGCAAGGAACTGCTTTGCTTAATAATTGCTGCAGCTCCTTCAAAATCCTCTTCCGTAATTTTTTGGATAAATTCTGGAATGGAAATATTCACAGGGCAGCCCTGAACACACTTGGGATTCTTACATTGAAGACAACGTTGAGCCTCTTCGATAGCAGTTTCCGAAGCATATCCCAAGGCGACTTCATTGAAATTGTGAGCACGCTCTTTTGGGTCCTGGCAGGGCATTTCATGACGGGGTACTTTTAAAGCCATTATTATTGCGCCCCCTTTCCGCAATCACAGTCTTTAGAGATTTTGGCACGCTCTTCTTCATCTTTATAAAAACTGAGCCGCTTCATTGCCAGATCAAAATCCACCAGGTGACCGTCAAACTCAGGCCCATCCACACAGGCAAACTTGGTCTCATCCCCTACAGTAAGGCGGCATGCACCGCACATCCCCGTACCGTCCACCATGATGGGATTCATGCTGACGATGGTTTTGATACCTAAGGGACGGGTAAAGTTGGCTACGGAACGCATCATGACCACCGGACCGATAGCCCAAATGGCATCGATCTTAGTCCCTTGAGCAAGAATCTGCTCCAGGCCATTGGTGACAAAGCCTTTGATCCCTTTGCTCCCATCATCGGTGGCAATGACAAGCTCATCACTGATAGCAGCCATTTCTTCTTCAAGAATAAGGATGTCGGCACTCCGTGCACCAATGACAGAAATAAGCTTATTGCCTGCTTCTTTTAAGGCCCGGGCAATGGGGTATACCGGTGCCACGCCGAGTCCTCCTCCAATGCAGACCACTGTACCATGATTCTCAATTTCGGAAGGAACCCCCAGGGGACCTACAAAATCAAGGAAGTAGCTCCCCTCCTCCATGGAGTTAATCATAGCTGAGGAATAGCCTACATCCTGAATAACAATGGTTATGGTGCCCTTTTCCCGATCAAAGTCCATGACGGTGAGCGGGATACGTTCAGATTGTTCATCCATACGCACAATGACAAATTGGCCTGGTTCGACTTTTGCTGCGACTGCTGGGGCTTCAACTTCCAGCAAAACGATGCAGGGAGCTGAAGCGAGCTGCCTTCTTTTCACTACCCGATACACGTGCACTCCTCCTTAATTTCTATACAAAAAGATAACAACTTTCTAACTATTCGATATGGTCTGTCATATTTCCTGCCTATATTATACGTCCCCTGACTTTTTCCAAGGTAAGTATTGCCACACCAATCGCGTTATCCCGGCTCCAATCGGGTTGTGCCCAGTGAAGGTTGGCATGTTTAACAAGTTTCTTTTCCAGTTCTTTGCGGATGAATTGATTGGAAGCTACACCACCCACAATGAGAATTTCTGCTAATGCTGTCTTTTCCATTCCTGCCCGCAGTAGTTTTCCTAAGGTTCGAACGATACACCCTTCCACGGCTCGAGCCACATCGGCGGGATTTTTGCCCTGATCGATTAACCTTTGCGCAGCGGTTTCCACTCCGGAAAAACTCACTTCAAATCCCCTGACAGCCGAAGGAAGCCATGCCGCTGCCTCTGGATCGGCCTTGCGGGCCAACTCCTCCAAGTCTTTGCCCGCTGGAAAGGGCAGACCTAAACGGACTCCCACCCGATCAACGAATTGACCGGCATGGAGATCCGTTGTCCCTCCTAAAAGCCGTATATCGAGTTTTCCCGGCTGAACATGATGAACTTCCAATAGCTCAGTGGTTCCCCCTGAAATATGAACGGCCAGAAAATGAGATTCTTTCAGCTTGCTGGAGGCAATTCCTGCCGCCAAGTGGCCTTCCTGATGACTGGTTTCAACCAAGGGGATACAGCGGGCAGAAGCCATAGCCGATGCCACACCATATCCGGGAAGAAAAACCGGCATATAGGACTCTCTGAGAGGACGAGGTGCAGTGCTTACTCCCAGAGCACTGATTTTCTCCCAGTATTCCGACGGCACCGAGGTCACCAGTTGAGGCAAATTCTGAACATGCTGAAAAAGGGCTGCCGATTGAGCGAGCCCTCTTTCACCTTTGGGAACGGTCAAAACCTTCCTATTTTCATAGACCAGCTCAGCCCGCTCATCCACAATCGCTAATGAAGTGGTATATGCACTTGTATCAATTCCGAGGTAGAGTGTCATTCCCTTTTTCATCCCTTTTGTTGACGCTTTCTACGACCTTATCCAATATCCCATTGATGAATTTGCCGGATTCTTCACTACCATAGCGTTTAGCAATCTCTATGGCTTCATTAATGGTCACCCGGCCGGGAATATCTTCCCGAAAGAGAATTTCATAACTGGCAAGACGTAAAAGATTCCGATCCACATTGGCCATGCGTGATAATGACCAGCCTTCGGATAATTTCTCCAGGTTCTCATCGATCACTTCTTTATGGGTCCATGTTCCTTCCACCAGTTCCTCCGCAAAAGGAATGCTTCCTTCCGGAACAGCAAATTCCTCCGCCCATTTGTGAATTGTGGGCTTCAGATCTTGGTTTTCCCCGGTCATGTCCAGCTGGAATAAAACTTGCAATGCGGTCTCCCGAGCTAATCTGCGGCTCATAGGTTCCTCCTAGAATTATTAATTTAGGTCACGGATTTATGTCATAGATCACTATATTATGTATTACTCTCCGTTCAAAAGCTTACCTGACTCGCGGGGAACGATTGGGCTGAACAGGATCCAAACGGCGCACCAACACTTTCACCTCAGCAACTTTAATTCCGGTGAAACGTTCTACATCCTCTTTGATTTGAGTCTGCAGTTGCTCTGACACCTCTGTAATCACCGTTTCAGGATTAAATTGGCAGTCCAGAAGAATTTCCAGTCCATCTTCCCTCTGCTTAATCAAAGGCTTGACCAGACGCACCCCATTTTTACTCTGAGCACTGCGCACAATTAGATCCCCAATGGCATCCACAGTAACCCGCACTTCACCTAACTGGGAAACTGTGCGGAAGGTATGGTCTATGCTTTTTCGGGGTTTTATGAAGGGCAATATTCCCAGAACTATAATAAAGATGGCTATGATTAAGCTTTCCCAAGTATTGGCTCTTAACCAGTTTAATCCATCCAATATAAGTTCATAAGGAAGTCTCCACCCAGTACCTATGGCTAAAATATATCCCCCTATGACTACCAATAAGGCACCAACACTATACCCTATCAAATCGGTCACCACCTTATATTTGTTTACCCCCCCTGGTCACCAGGGGGGGTAAATCCATTCGCTTATTTTAACCGAGCAAGTTCTTCATCTTTAATCTCTGGAACAGGGCGGAAATTAACTCCCTGGACATGGACATTGGTTTCTACTACTAATAGACCGGTCATACCTTCAATAGCCTCTTTCACGGCTTCTTGAACCTTTAAAGACACCTCAGGTATAGACACACCATATTCCACAACGAGATAAAGATTGACAGCAGCTTCCTGTTCTCCAACTTCAACCTTAACGCCCTTGGAGAGGTTCTTGCCGCGACCAAGCATCTGGGCGATATCTCCCACAAGACCACCGCTCATGCCGGCTACACCTTCCACTTGAGAAGCAGCCAGACCGGCAATGATTTCTACCACTTCATCTGCAATCTTTATCGTTCCCAGTGTATTTTCTATATCTGGTTTTTCCATATTTTCACCTCATATCCACTTAATAAATCCATAAGTATCTTTTGTCATTATAACAAAAGAATACCATGCTGGCAAAGGTGAATGTACTATCTATTCTCCTAAAATCCGCCTTTGTATAAAGTTTGTGTACACTTCTCCCCGACGGAAAAAAGCATTGTCCAGCACTTTGAGATGGAAGGGAATAGTGGTGTGAACTCCTTCGATATAAAACTCTTCCAAAGCACGCTTCATTCTTTGGATGGCTTCTTCCCGATCAGCACCCCAAACGATCAGCTTTCCTATCATGGAGTCATAATAAGGTGGGATGGTATAGCCCTGATAAGCAGCACTGTCCACCCGAACTCCCGGGCCGCCCGGAGGATGATAGAATTCGATGGTCCCCGGTGAGGGCATAAAGTTCTTTTCTGAGTTTTCTGCATTGATCCGGCATTCCATAGCCCAGCCGCGAATTTGAACATCTTCTTGTTTAATTCCTAAAGGCTCACCGGCTGCAACGCGGATCTGCGCTTTCAACAGATCAATCCCGGTTATAAGCTCCGTCACCGGATGCTCGACTTGAATTCGTGTGTTCATCTCAATGAAGTAGTAATTTCCGTGCTTATCCAGAAGGAATTCGATGGTCCCGGCACTGGAATAATTGGCAGCTTTGGCAGCCTTTACTGCCGCTTCTCCCATGGCTTGACGCAGCTCGGGAGTAAGGGCACTGGAAGGAGCTTCCTCCAGTAATTTTTGATTCCGCCTTTGCAGGGAGCAGTCTCGTTCTCCGAGATGAATCACATTGCCATGTTTGTCCGCCAGAATTTGAAACTCGATATGACGAGGTTCCTCCACATACTTCTCTAAGTAAATCTCCGAATTGCCAAAGGCTGCCTGAGCTTCACTTTGAGCAGCTTGAATGGATTTGGCCAGTTCTTTGGGGTTCTGGGCAATGCGCATCCCTTTACCTCCGCCTCCCGCCGAGGCTTTGATCATGACAGGATACCCAATCTCCTTGGCCAAAACCGAGGCGGATTCCACATCGGTAAGCACCTCTTTGGAACCGGGAACCACCGGGACCCCGGCTTCGATCATGGTCTTACGGGCAGTCGCTTTATCGCCCATGGTTTCAATCGCTTTCGGCGAAGGACCGATAAAGGTGATACCGCAGGATTCACAAATCTCGGCAAATCGTGCATTCTCCGATAAGAACCCATAACCGGGATGAATAGCATCCACATCGGTTAACTCAGCAGCGCTGATGATATTGGGGATATTCAAATAACTCCTGGCTGAAGGGTGGGGACCGATGCATAGTGCCTGGTCAGCTTCCCGGACATGCAAAGCATCCCGATCAGCCTCGGAAAAGACGGCCACGGTCTCAATATCCATTTCCCGGCACGCCCTTATGATCCGTAAGGCAATCTCTCCCCGATTCGCTATCAATATCTTTTTAAACATGCTGCCTATCTCCTCATTATTCAACTGCAAACAAAGGCTGACCGAATTCCACCGGTTGACCGTTTTCCACCAAAATCTCTACGATTCGTCCACTGATTTCCGCCTCTATCTCATTCATGAGTTTCATGGCTTCAATAATACATACCGTCTGGGACTCTTTAACCATCTGTCCCAGCTCAACAAAGGATGGAGCATCTGGAGCCGGCGAACGATAGAAGGTTCCCACCATAGGCGCTTTGATGTATTGTAGGTTTTTCTTAGGAGCTTCAGCAGGGTTTTGAATTTCTGGGGAAGCTTTAACCACCGGTGCACCGACCACTGTCGATGCAGGCTGGAGGCTGACTTCCGTGGCCGTTCCTCCCATTACAGGCAGTGCCATGGCCGGTACGGCCGTACTGCCCTTTTTGATGGCGACTTTTACTCCTTGGCTTTCAAGGTTCAACTCTGTGATATCGGTGTCTCCGATAAGTTTTATGAGCTCTTTGATTTCTTTTAAATCCATTTTGGAATCCTCCTTCGAAACTGGGACCGACGGGCTTTTAGCAGCGACCGTGACTCCCTTCTCTCTCTCAATAAAGAACTTTTTAGCCACCTGTGGAAACAGGGCATAACTCAAGACATCCTCCCGGGATAAGGCAAACTCTTTGCTTTCCTGTTCTGCCTTTTTAAGACCAGGTTCTAATTTATCCGCAGGACGAATAGTGAGGACTTCTTCATCTCCGATAATCAGCTTCTGGATCTCGGGATCCACGGGTGCGGGAGGTCTGCCATAAAGCCCACGGACATAGGCCTTAACCTCGGCAGGCACTAATTTATATCTTGCCCCGCTCAACACATTCAATACAGCTTGAGTCCCCACGATTTGGCTGGTTGGCGTTACCAAGGGTGGATAACCCAATTCTGCCCTAACACTGGGTATCTCGTCAAGCACTTCATTGATGCGATTAAGGGCTTTTTGCTCTTCCAGTTGGGATACGAGGTTGGAGATCATTCCTCCGGGTACTTGGTGTTCAAAGACACGCATATCCGAAATGCGAGTGATTCCCCGTTCAAAGCCTCTGCTCTTGCGGAGATCCTCAAAATAATTGGCAATGGTAAAGAGCTGAGGAATGTTCATCTCCGGAGCGAATTCAAATTCTTGAAGCGCCCGTACCACAAGCTCTACGGGTGGTTGACTTGCACCGAAGGCTAAGGGAACACTGGCTGTATCGATAACATCCACACCCGCTTCGGCAGCCTTGAGATAGGCAATGGTTCCCATACCGCCGATATAATGGGTATGTAACTGAACCATGACCCCTAGTTCCTCTTTGAGCAATCTGACGAGTTTATGCCCACGCTGTGGGGTCAGCAGACCAGCCATATCCTTAATGCAAATGGAGTCCGCTCCTAAATCCACAAGGGCTTTAGCTGTTTCCAGGTAATGCTCCAAAGTATGCACAGGACTGATGGTATAGACCACGGAAGCTTGAACATGGGCTCCGGCTGCTTTGGCCGCTTCCATGGGAACAATCATATTGCGAACATCATTTAAAGCATCGAAAATTCGAATAATATCAATTCCATTTTTTACACTCAGTTGAACAAATTCCCGAACCACATCATCAGGATAATGCTGATACCCCACTAAAGATTGCCCTCTTAACAGCATCTGCAATGGGGTTTTCTTGACATGCTGTTTTATTGTTCTTAATCTTTCCCAGGGATCTTCCCCAAGAAAACGCAGGCACACATCAAAAGTCGCTCCGCCCCAGACCTCAAGGGAATGATATCCCACTTGATCCAATTCTGCTAGAATAGGGAGCATATCTTCTGTCTTCATCCGGGTAGCCCAAAGGCTTTGATGAGCATCACGCAGTGTCGTATCCGTAATTTTTACCGGTTTCATCCAGCATAACCCCTCTCTCTAATACCCTGTATCACTTTTCTCTTTCTAAATTTGGTTTATGTTTTATTATATGAAACTGGTAAATCTTTTTCAACGAAACATCGTCAAGTATACAATATCACGCCAAAGTATACAGTATATACTTCGAGATCGGATCTATGCGCAAATCGAAAAGATTCTGTACTTTATATTTTGATAATCCCATGGCTGCCATGCACAGAATCTTTTTGATGTTAATAACGGTAAGATATTCGGATTTGATCTTTGGAAGTATTGGTAACACGAAGAACAATGTCGCGAATGAGCTTGATTTCTGCTGCTTCCAGATTGGGAGCATAGACAATAACTGCAACTTCATTATTCCCAAAATCAGCGATGGCATCCTTAATTCCACTGATTTTAAGGAGATTCTCTATCTCTTCTTCCTTTTGAATCTTGTGACTCAGCTGTAGCCATTTTCCTTGGGCTTCCTCCCTTGTTTTTACAACACTGGAATCTAAAAGGGGAGCCAGCATATTCTTGGCCTCTTGCCGGGAAGCTTCCCGCTGCAGCCGATAATTGACAAAATAATCCCCTCCTTGAGGCAAAGGCTTGACCACCTCCGAGGAAAAATAAATGCTCCGGCTTTCCGGCTGTGCCTGGACCGGTACACTTTCTTGAGTGGGACGGCTAAAGGTTTCATTGCCGTGAACCAGATGCCAAATAGTGTACAGCAGCAGAAACGCTACCATGACAACTCCCACCAGCAGCCATTTTTGTCCTTTGCTTAAATCACCCCAACGTTTCAGAGTCATGATTTTCATAGTACCCCTCCCATGGGCTGAACATTGATCTTATCGGAAGGAATATTTAATAAAGTTCGTACGGCGTTATGGATATTTTCCCGGACATTCGGATCGCTGGCCCCCTCGGCAATGATCAGAACTCCTGCAACATTAGGCCGTTCTTCCATGACAATCACCGGTTGGCTGGCACCGTTGGGCATCACCAGCTGATTGTTTTCGGTGACCTCTGTGGACTCCCGTGTCCCGCCACTTTTATCGGACTCTTTCGTCGTTTTCTTGGTCACACTGCCATTGGTAGCATAATCGGAACGAAGACTGGAGGATAAGGTTACGGATACTTGAACACTTCCAACCCCTGACATCTGCTGAAGGTTCTGTACCAACTTCTTCTCCATTTCTTTTTCCAAAGTGCTGATTCGGGTAACTTCAACGGGATCCCGGGTCTCCACGGCCTGATTCATGGGCACCACCGGCGCACTGCCCCCACCTTTGCTATAGAGCAGCATACATACCGCAGCTACTACGAGCACAGCGGGAATTAGGATTTTGGGCTGGATATCTTTAAAAAGATTCATGAGTTATTCCTCCCTTACTTTCTAATCTTTTCTGTTTTTATCATTGATCGTGCTGTCAGCAGCATGGGCAACGACTGCGAAAAAAAGTTGCAAGCCGGTTGGCTGGAAGCGGATTCTCCAGAAACAGGGGTCCCGGGGCGGGGATCTTCAGGATTTTGCTTTACGCCGTTCACTCCATAAGCTATGCGGAGCAATCTAATCGCTCAAGACCTCCACTCCGTCGGTACCTGCGCCGTTAAGTCATTCTCTGTGGTGTGGCGGCTTGGGCGAAACCCTCGTCCGGGTTTCGGTCCGGCCAAATCGCTCCTCGAAAGCACTGCTTTCGCACTTGTTCTCAATGGCCGGTTGGAAACGTCCTGTTTCCAACCCGACTCCGCTGCAGTCTTTCGCAAAGATTGCTTACCTGCTCGCTTAAATCCGTTCACTTCTGTAAAGCAAAATCCTTGGGCTGCCTTTCGGGTCTGAGCGGTGTGATATAGGTACGCTACCTGACCCGGATAACACTTCTCATCTTTTGCTGGTGCTGCAGCAGCAGCATGGGAGTCTACCCAGAAAATAGATCTGAAAAAGGCTCATAAAATATGCTCTAAAGAAGTGCTAAAAGAGACCTACAAGCGTAGCTTTACGCACAAGGGCGAACGGCTTTAGCGGAGGGGTGGTCGGGTCAACAAGGCTTTCTTAACTTGGACGAGCCACCGGTTCACATCAGGTATTACCCAGAGGTTTGGCTTGACTGTTAAGAAAGCGGGTTGACCAGCCCCGGAGCTATAGAGTGAGCGTTGTGCGCAAAGCTACACGACCCAAGCAGCTTTTTCACCCACTGCCGGCACTGCCGCAGGCAGTATGAAAATCTACCCTTCCGTTATAATGATCTGTTCCCTGGGCATCTGCATAAAGACAGCTACTTTATCCCGGATTTCCAGAGCTGCTGCCGACAATACCGGCTCCTTATCCGACTTGGGCTCATCCATGCTGATCACAATGTCTTCAATAGGTTGGATTCCCTGTTCCTCGGGATCCAAATGAATCATAATCCGGTTGATGCGAGGTATATCTGTCAATCCTCTTGAGCCTTCAGCCAAATCCACGTTCACCTGAAGCTCCTTAACTCCCTCAATTCCGACGCTTAAGGCTTTAATCTGGTTGACGACGATGGCTTTGTACTGCTCTTGCACTGCATTGGTACCGATGGTCTCGCCCTCTTCCCCAGAGGCAAGAACCGCCAACTCCTGGGCGGAGCTTTCGGTCCAAGCCGGTATTGTGCTCTCCATGGTCATTCCCAATAATGAAGTAATGGGAGTAAGGATCGCCGAAATGACAAACAATCCCATAACCAGTTTGACGAAGCCCTTCATGGACTTATTAGGGAGCAGCATCTCCAGAAAGCTTGCCAAAAGCAAGATGATAGCTAAATTGCGAACAAGAGTTTGTAAACTCTCCAAAAACCTCACCCCCCTACCGCAGCATTACGGTTAAATTGCCGGACCCCACCACCACGGTAATGGCCATAAAGAACATGATCGCTACAGAGGCTACGGATGCAAAAATAAAGATCAAACTCTTGGACATTTCTTGAAGGGTATCCGCTAATTCCTTTTGTCCAAGAGGTTCAATCAAAGCCGAGGAGATTTTAAAAACCAGAATCATGGCGACCAGCTTAACCACCGGACCTAAACAAATTAAAGCCAGGGCGATAATGGCTACGATCCCTAAAGCATTTTTTAACAAGAGTCCTGAAGTAACCACCAATTCCACTGCATCTTTAAAGAATTTACCCACCACAGGGATCAGGTCTGCGGAGTATTTTGCTGTACGCAGAACCACTCCATCAGCCACTCCTCCCGTAACCCCTTGAACCGCCATGACTCCAATGAAGACGGTTAGGATAATACCTAAGCTTAATTTTCCGGTAAACTCCAGGAGGCCGGCTAGTCTGCTGAGTTTGAATTCGTTGGAAATATGATTAAAGAGTTTCAGTACTGCAGCCAAAAAGAACAAGGGTAAGGCTACAGTTTTGATTAAGGTAGCCAAAAAGGTCAAGCTGCCTAATACTATAGGCTTGAATAAGGCGGCAGTGGTCAAATTTCCCATAGCCACCAGCATGGTCATCATGACCGGGAGGAGGGTCTGCATGAACCCTGTCATGGTTTGAATGGAATCAGAGGCCACTTTTATGGCTATTTGGAAGGTGGCCAGGGCAATCCCCATCAGCACTAAATAGGCAAGAATCTGAGCCATTTTTCCCACTTCACCGCTAAATGCCGATTGAAGTTGTTGAAGAACAGCGGTCAATACAGCCAGAATTAAGAGCTTTCCGATTAAGGGAGCACTCTCAAGAATCTCTTTTCCTAATAAAGCGAGCAGTGTTCTGCCAATCTCCACAGGGTGAAGATTAATATTACCTTGGCGCAGGTCATCAAAGAGTTTAGCTAAGGAAAAATTGGGCAAAGACTCCTGAACATCCCGATCAATCTGCTCCAGAAATCCCCGAACTTCTGTCAGATCCACTTGAACGGCAAGGTCTGCCGAAGGTTCAGTGATTTCTCCTTCAGCATAAACCAAGGAGGGAGTTGTCCCATTTCCTATGAAAAAAAAGAAAAGAAAGATTAGAATTACTCGCTGCATTTTTTCACCTCACGGCACAAGTCGCATAACGGACTCCAGTATCGCTACGATAATAGGAATCGCCAGAACTAAGACCCCCACTTTGGCGGCGATCTCTATTTTAGTTGCAAGGGCTTTTTCTCCCGCATCCCTACAGATATCAGCACCAAATTCCGCCAGATAGGCGACCCCAACAATTTTTAAGACAATAATCAAGTAGTAAGAGCTAATATTGGCCTGATCCGCAAGATTCTGCAGTAAATCGATGACGATCTTGATTTTGTCCAGAATCAGGGTAAAGATAATGACTCCGGTCAATATTGTCAATTGAAGGGCAATTTCTTTGCGTAATTCTTTTAAAACCACCCCGATAATGGCTACCACTAAGGCAATTCCTACAATCTGCCATATCTCCACATTCAGACCTCCCTAATAGATCTGAAATACACTGCGTACAAGGTTAAAAAGGTCAGCCACAGCCTGAACTACAATATAGAGAACGACCACAACCCCTGCCAAAACGGTAAGCTGTGCAATATCTTTGCGGTTGGCCTGCTCCAGAACCATGACGAGAACTCCCACCAGAAGCCCGATTCCCGCTATTTTCATCACCATGTAAAAATCCATATTCTCCACCTCATCTGCCTAAATTAAGAAGAGAACTACAGCGGCTCCCCCCAAAAATCCGAGATAGGACCACATCTTGGCTTGTTTCTCAGACCATTGGGCTGCATGTTCTTTAACAAGAGAAACTTGTTGTTTGACCAACTCTATTTGCTTATGCTGTTCTTGACGATCAGAGCGTCCCAGGCCTTTACCTGCGTCTTTTATCACCTGCCAATCCTCAGTCTTTAAGCAAAAATTCTTCTTTTGGTGTTCAATAGTAGCATTCCAGGCATCATAGGCCCCTTCTCCTTTATGCAGCCGTTCAGCTAATTCTGCAAAAAACCCGGACCATGCTCCGTCCGTCCTGTCCTTTAAAATTGAAAAAGCCTCCGGCAAGGGAGTATTCCCCCAAAAGATTTCCGTATCAAGAAGGGTTAGAGCCGTCAGGAACTCCCTCAATTCCACCGGCCTTTTGCGGATGCGGGCGGCACTATAGAGCCCTAAACTTCCGCAACCCATAATCATTAAAAAAGCACCCACCCAAATCAAAGATCATTCCCCCTTACCATCCCTAAATGGCTCTTATGCATTTGCTCCAAAATGATAATCTCTTCCACGGTTCCGGGCCCTTGGCGGCGACTGAGTACAACCACCCGTTCAAAAACCCCGAGCTCGAACAAAGACCTTAGGGTGGGACGTTTCAATGCCTCGTCCATATTGGATGCATGGGCGGTACTTAAAATTTTTACCCCCGTTCTCAAAGCATCCAAGACAGCCTCCACATCTTCAGGATGCCCTAGCTCATCCACGGCCACCACCTGAGGAGCCATGGAGCGGATGAGCATGTTGATGCCCATGCGTTTGGGACAGCCATCCAGAATATCGGTACGGCACCCTAAGTTATAAGCAGGAATCCCCTGCCACATACCGGCCAGTTCTCTCCGTTCATCTACCACCCCTACAGTCTGCCCCGGCAGGTTTAGTCCAGGACTGCCATCGCTGAGTCTTCGGATTAAATCTCTCAGCAGGGTGGTCTTCCCTCCTCGTGGAGGTGAAAGAATTAAAGTATGATGCAAAGCCCCTTCTTTCGTTAAAAGCTTTGGTAAAATAAGCTCTGCCCTGCCTTCAACGGCCTTGGCCAAGCGGATATTCAAAGCTGAAATATGCTTCAGAGTCTGTACTTCCCCGTTCTTCATGATAGCTTCACCCGTGATCCCAACCCGATGCCCCCCAGGCAGAGTGATAAACCCCTGTTTCATTTCCTCCTCGGCAGCATATAGGGAGCTTTGAGTCATGCGTTCCAAGGCTTGCAAAACATCTTCCCGCTGAACCCGATACCCTTTTTCTGCTGCAACAACTCTACCCTGTCCATCAATGAACAGTTCTTTATGATGACCCCGGATCAAAAGGGGCCGATTGACGCGCAAGCGGATTTCTTCCATATCTTTGAAAGCCATAGCATGAATCTGCATGAAAATATGAGCGAGATTGTTTCCGAACCAACGTCCAAAATCCTCCAGGGACTTTTTTTCTTCCTCTTTCTCCTGATTTACAGAAAAAGTTATCGATTTGGATTTGAGTTCAGGATTGGGTTTCGCGGAATGTAAGGTATAACGCAGCGACACGGTGTTGTCCCCCTTTGTTAAAAAGGTATGTCTGTACCTAAAGTTTTAGACATGCTTTTCGTACTCCCCGCCAAAAAACTTGTCCATGGGCAGTCACCTTTTTCAGGAAAAAAAAGAGACCCGATTGCCTATCCAGGCTCATCGAGTCTCTTTGCTGTCACAACAAGCACCTTGGTCCGGAGGACCACTTTATCAGTTCCCTTGGTTCCCAGCCATAGCTCCTAAAACTGGAGGAGCACAGGTAGGATCATGGGCCTTCTGCGGGTTTTATCCCAAAGGTATTGACTTAAGGATTCATGGATGGACCCTCGGAGAACTCCCCATTCCCAGCGCTCTTTGCTGATCTGAGCTTCGATACTGGCCGCGACAACCTTCTTTGCCCCCTCCACCAGTTCCTCTGCCTCCTTCATAAAAGTAAAGCCGCGGGAGATAATATCCGGTCCTGACACCAATGTGGTAGGAGATCCTTTACTAAGTGCCGCCACTACCACTACCACTCCATCCTGGGAGAGCTGCTGACGATCCCTGAGGACGATCTGCCCCACATCACCAATCCCCAATCCATCCACAAAAACGCTGCCGGATTCCACCCGTTCGGCACATTCCATCTTATCCGTATCCAGAAGAACACGAGTTCCAATCTGAGTTATGGCAATCTTTTGATCATCATAACCCATAAGATTGCCAATCTTGCGGAAGGCCACCTGATGTCTTACTTCACCATGGTGAGGAATTAAAAATCTCGGCCGGGTTAAGCGAATGATGAGCTTAATCTCCTCTTGATTGGCGTGTCCGGAGACATGAACCAGTCCCATATCCTTCGTAATGACCTCTGCTCCTATCTGGAACAGATGATTGATCGTTCTTCCAATGAGTTTTTCATTCCCTGGAACAGGTGTGGCTGAGATAACTACAGTGTCCCCTGCCGAAACATTCACCTGACGGTGACTTCCGGTAGCCATCCGTGTCAAAGCCGCCAAGGGTTCTCCCTGGCTGCCCGTGGTTAGGATAAGTAAACGGGATGGTGATATCTCATTCACTGAACCGGGATCAATCAGCATATCCGGATCAGGAAAGTGGAGATACCCTAGTTCCTTGGCAGTGGCCACTACCGCTTCCATACTCCGGCCTACCACGCATACCTTCCGCTTAAGTATGGCCGCTGCCTCAAGTGCTTGTTGTATACGATGAACATTGGAGGCAAAGGTAGCCATAATTATTTTTCCTTCAGCCCTGGAGAAAGCATCCCTCAAAGTTTTCCCCACAACCTTCTCTGAAATGGTGGAGCCGCTGCGCTCTGCATTGGTAGAATCACAGAGCAGCGCTAAAACTCCTTCCTGACCCCAGGCTGCCAACCTTCCTAAATCCATCTCCTGACCATCAATGGGAGTATAATCCACTTTAAAATCCCCGGTGTATACCACTCGTCCTATGGGAGTCAGAATTCCATATCCTACGGCATCCGGTACACTATGGGTTACCCTAAAGGCTTCGACCTCGAAGTCCCTCATCTTAACAGGCTCCCCTGGATTAATGATCCTCAGTAAATTTTCCGGGTATCCGCCACGTTCTCTTAGCTTAGCCCGAACCAAACCCATGGTGAGCTTAGTGCCGTAAACGGGGGCTTCTAATTTAGGCAGAATAAAGGGCAGACCGCCAATATGATCTTCGTGGCCATGGGTAATGAAGATACCTTGAATTTTGCTCTTCCGTTTCTCTAAATAAGTAATATCCGGTATAACAAGATCGATTCCTAAAAGTTCATCGTCGGGAAATTTAACCCCACCGTCAATGACAATAATGGAATCTCCAAATTCAAATACCAAGAGATTTTTGCCGATTTCACCGGTTCCCCCTAAAGGGATAATACTTAACTTCATACAATAAAAACCCCCTCTGGTACACCTTTTCTAACAAAAGGGTTCCCTAAAGGAGGTATTATGATTCGAGAATCTATGAAGATATGCTATCCTTAAGCCCGTTGGACATAGTTTCCTGTGCGGGTATCGATGATCAATTTTTCTCCTTCGTTGACAAAGAAAGGAACCTGAACCACTGCACCAGTCTCCATAGTTGCCGGTTTGGAGCCGCCTGTAGCTGTATCGCCGCGAACACCGGGTTCAGTATGAGCAACCTCAAGAATTACGGTGTTAGGAAGGTCGACGCCAATGACAGTGCCGTTGAAGAAAAGGATACCTAAGTTCATATTCTCTTTAAGATATTTTACTCCATCACCGATTTGAGCCTCAGTCAAAGAGGTTTGCTCATAGGTCTCATTATCCATAGCAACGAAATGCTCGCCATCTTTATAGAGATATTGCATTTCGCGACGCTCCACATGAGCCTTCGGCACTTTTTCACCTGCATTGAACTTCCGCTCGATAATACCGCCGGTTTTTACATTCTTCAATTTAGTTCTTACAAAAGCCGCACCTTTACCTGGCTTAACGTGCTGGAACTCAATAATTGTATACACATCATTGTCCACTTCGATTGTTAGACCCGTCTTAAATTCATTGGATGAAATCATAATTATCCTCCTAAATATTCATTTTTATTGTTGTTTAGCTTATCCCAATCGAACCAAATTTACTTCTTAATTGTCCTCACAGAGGATAAGTCGGCTAAGCTTGTGAACAAGCAAGCTTCCTATATAATGAACTTTCTTTAATTCTGTGTCAAGACCTCCAGGGCATAATCCAAGGCCAAACTATAGCTTTTTCCACCCAAGCCGGAAATTTGTCCACGGCAGACAGGAGCAATGACCGAGGTCTTTCGGAATTCTTCCCGGGCATGGATATTGGATAAATGAACCTCGATAGCCGGCACCTGAACGCTGGTTATGGCATCCCGTACAGCGTAGCTGTAATGGGTCCATGCTCCAGGATTAATAATCAGAAAGTCATCCGGTCCCATACTATGAATCCACTGAATTAACTCCCCTTCGAAGTTGGTCTGCTCCACCTGTATAGGAATTCCTGCAGTTTGAGCCTTATGTATAAGTTCCTTGTTAATTTCTTCGAGAGTCTGAACCCCGTATTTATCCGGCTCACGTCGTCCCAACAAATTCAAATTAGGGCCATGAAGCACCCAAATCTTTCCCATAGTATTCACTTCCTTAATACACGCCGTACACCCCAGAATTTTATCATAATTTTCTTCTTTCCACCAGTGTCCACGACAAAAAAACGTAGAGATTGACCCTCAGAACATCCGAAAAGGAAGGTTTTTTCCCTTTCAGAATACCACAGAGGTCTCTCCCTACGGTTAGGTGTAAGATCATTTTCTAAAAACGAATATTAGCATACGCCCAAAAAGTCATGATATTCTATTCTTTGCCATATCAAGGGATTCCATCGGTCGTCAAATGACTAAAAAATAGGCCGATCCTGCCGCACATCGGAGTAAAGCTCCCTGACTTGAGAAAGTTCCGGCGCTCCGCTATTATTCTGCTGAGCATTCTCTTGATTACCTTGGGTTGTACCGCTATTCTGGGTTTCAGTGCGGGGCCGATCGCTCATTAAGCGGGGAGAATGAATGAGATTGACATTACTTAGCATAATCTGTACTTCACAGGGACCATTATCACCATAAGGCTGAATCTTACGTATTTCGGTTCTCGGTACTGTAAGATGAACTTCATGAGGAATTCTACTTTCCCCTATCCGTTTGATTCTGAACTTTACTCCCTCGACTTCCATCTCCACTTCGTCAAGATGATCTCCCGAATACTCCATTCCCTGATGTGGTGTAATAACAGCATAGTGCTCATTCCCTCTGGGATTCGCCAATCGGGGAAGATAAACCTTCTGGCCAATTTGCAGATAATCCGGGTTCATCCCCGGATTGGCTAATTGCCACTCCTCACAGGTTCCCCCCCATCTTTGGGCAAGCCGGTAAAAGGTATCTCCCGGTTGAATCAGATAGTCTTCCACTGGGTCCACCCCCTCTTACCCATCTTATGGTTAAGAGAGATTGTCAGGTTCAAGGAAAAAGAGCTTAAGGAGAATTTCTCCCCCATTCTCTTCTAAAACTACTTCTTCCACATGAATACCACCCCGGGGCATGGTTTCAATATGGGTTAATCCTCTCTCTATCTCTGCCCACGAGCCTTGCACCCGTAAACGAATTAATGCGAAGCGGAGAATAGATGGATTAACCTCTCCTTCAAGAATCCCTTCAAGATGATAAGAAAAGACCGTTAGCTTTTCATCCGTGAAACCCTTAACACATTCATCCATGATCACAAGCAAATCATCCATCAGCAATGGATCTGAAGCAGCCTCTTTTGCCGAAGTCTGAAGGATAAGCCCTTCTATATGGCTTATCTCTTTGCGAAGAGCCCCAACCTCTTGTCGGCGAAGAACCAATATCCCACCAATCAGGCAGAGCACAATCACCAGGGTTAACAGGACGATATGGCTGAGCTTTGGGAGGTGTTTCCTCATGATCTCTTTCTTTTTAATCATATCCCTCCGCCTTCAAAACGAATTGAATCAGCATTCCCTCCCTAATTGAATCCCCTGCTGTTTGATATTTTGCCAATTGGACCTTCCCCCATCCTAATGCTTGAAGTTGCTGAAACATCCTTTGAACCTCCAGGGATTCTGTGGCAAGGCCTTGTATTGACAAAGTCCGCCCTTTAATCTCAATCCGTTCAAGGTGAATCCCCTTAGGTGCATTGGCTGTTAACTCCTTTATCCCCTGACCCACAGCGGTGGGGTTCCCCGCAATCTTATCCCAGGTCTGCTTTTGGGCAGTTTGCTTCTCATTCTCCCAAGCCTGGCTGGTGTTTATTTCACTGAGCCGTTGAGCCTCTACCTGCAAGCTATCAAGGGTCTGCCGGGTGGATACAAGCATTCCCGAACCGCTTATACTCACAAGCAACATGACCCCTGCGGCAATCCACTTTATCTGTTGTTCCTTTTTCCTTAGATTTTCGGTTCTATGGAAATTATTCAGCGCCCATTTCTCCTCCTCAAGGGCCAGCCCTAATACGGTTAAGTACTTTTCCGGGTCATAAGAATGAAAGGCATCGAAAGATTTCGCTCCCCAAAAAGCATAGAAAGCTTCATCCACCCCTTGCAAGGCGGGTACTTTTCCTCCGACGCCCTTTAGGTATTCCCCTATTCTTTTTCCTGTTTTTTCGGCCTCCCTGTTCTGGCCCCAGAGGATTCTATTCAACTCCACTTGGTCATGAAGTGATGAAAGATAGAGCAGCATCCGATAAATCTCATGATTCCATTCTTTCTCGCCGAAGGATTGAAGGGCGAAGGGAAGGCTGCGAACGATCTCAGGTATCCTTCCTTTATAGAAGATATATTGAATCTGCCCCTCATCTTCCCGGAGAAACAGAGTATTCCCATCTGAGCCAAACCCCAATGCCTTTCCCCAAGCCAGCTGAGAAAAGCATACCCTGTTAATCTCAAAGCCTGCTTTCCTAAAGCAAAGAATGACCGGAGATAAAACCGAATCCCTTATCCCTGATAAAATCACCTTCAATCCCTGGGATGACTCCTTTTGCTCTTCAAGGGAGTAATCGTAAACCAATTCTTCTTGAGGAATAGGGATTTCTTCCTCCGCCAGATAGTGAAGAAGTCCGGCACGGTTTCCTTTTTTCACCCAAGGCAAATGATACTCACGAATGAATTGGTTCTGGAGAGGTAACCCAATACAAATCTTTGGGCTACGATAGAATTTGAAATCCGCCTTTCGTTGCTCAAGGTATCCTTGTAAAATCGCCAGGAAGGTGTCTGGATGGAGAATCTTGCCCTGCTTTATTAACCCTCTGGGAAGAGGGGTAATCTCGAACTGAGTAGGTAGAAAAGACCACTTGTCCTTCCCTTTTTGGGTATACCAAAGCCAACGCAGTTCGTGATCGGTTAGTTCAACACAGACTCGACCTTGATCTGCAAACATCATGCATCAAATCCTCCAAAAACCAATATCAAAACAGAGAATTATAAAAAGAAAGGATATCTTGTCCCCAAAAGAACACAATCCAAGCCCCCAATACCAAATAAGGTCCAAAAGGAATCGGATCCCTGTAACTTCTTTTTTTGAAGGATAGGATCAAAAGTCCACCTATGGACCCTGTAAAGCTAGCAATGAAAATAGCTATTAAAGCTTCCGGAAACCCCAAAAATGCGCCCAGTCCGGCAATAAGCTTTATATCCCCCAAGCCCATCCCTTCAGGATAGATCCGAGTGATCATCCAAAATACTCCACCTACCCCCAGAGCTGTAGCCAGACTTTCCCACCCCGATGGACCCTGGGGCAGAAAAAAGCCTGCCATAATGCCGACGCCCAGTAAAGGAAGAGTGAAAACATCCGGCAGACTGTAGGTATCCCAATCAATAGCAGCGAGAACTAAAAGCACAGATAGAAAATAGAAATTGATCCCCAACTGGAGAAATGAGCCACTTTTGTTTAGCCAAGCAGCATAAAAATACAAACATCCATTGAGGACCTCAATTAAGGGATAACGCCATGAAATCTTCTCCTGACATTGAGCACATCGTCCCTTTAAGATGAGAAAGCTTAGAACCGGAACCAGTTCCCAAGGGCGAAGATTATGACCACATGCGGCACAATGAGAACCGGGGAAAACAATAGACTTTCCTTGAGGAACACGATAAATCACCACATTTAAAAAGCTCCCGATGATCACCCCCACTATTCCGGATAATATACTGAATTCAACTCCCACTCGCTTCGTCCTTTCTATTATGGAAATAATGATGTATCACTGAAGGTTAGTTCAATGAGCTCGCTGGCTTAATTAGCTGAGCTCCAAAGTACCTTGGTTAAGTTTGCGTCATAGACTCGTACTTCCGCAGCCGATCCATCGGCAGTGAGATAGAGCATAATAAGATGGGTCTGGCTACCCTCAGGTATGGACCCATCGGCAGCCAAGGTTCCGATGCCAAAGCCCTTTTTCCCTTCAGACACTTCTTGCTGTGTAGTGTGCACACCCAACTTGGCGATATATTTAGGGATAAGTACAGGTATAGAAATATTCCCTCCATCTTGGGTTACTTCGGCGGATTTTGGATATCTCCCATTCTCCACTTGATAACGATCTAAAGCAGACTTCACTTGATGACCTGTAGCAATATCTGAGTTCTTCCGTGCTGTTTCTGAACTTGCACTTACCCTGGGAATGATGATTGCAGACAGTATGGCTATGATAAAGACCACCATTAATATTTCAATTAAGGTAAAGCCCTCCTGTCCTTTGCCTCTTTTTCTCTGCCCAAAGTGCATCATATCCTACTCTCCCTTTATCAAAACTCCTCCCTATTGAAGGTGCGTCCCCAAATCAAAGATAGGCAATAGTACACCGACAGCCACCAGGCCGATGACTCCCGCTAAAACCATGACGAGCAGCGGTCCCACCAGGTGGGGCACTTTATTCATCTGCTCTTCAAGCTCCATCCGAAACAATCGACTTAGGTGATGCAGCATTGTACTCAATTGACCCGATTCCTCTCCTACCTCAAGCATCTGTGCCGCATCCCCAGGAAAATCGGATCGATTGACCAGAACAGCAGCCAGCCCCTTCCCCGTCCGTGCCCCTTCCTCAAGGTCTCCGACCACTCTTTTCATAGAAGAGGTGAGTACTGCCCCTTGGGTCAGCTTTAAGGCCTCCAGAAGTGGAATTCCTGCCTCCAGTAATGTCCCCAGCACCTGAGAAAATTGCAGATAATCATTAAGCTTATATATTCTTCCAAAGAGAGGTACCTTACTCAGTGCATCCCATAGTTTCTCTCTCCAATCATCCGGCCGACGAAAGCGCAGAACGAGAAAATAAATAATTCCCACGATTAACACCCCCAGGACCAAAAACGGCAAACCATGGGAGACCTGAAATATGACTTGAGTCAGAATTGATAATTCAGCATCCATATCTAGGAAGATCTGTTCATATACAGGTAAAACCAAGCGGTTTAGAACATAAATCAACCCTAATGTCAGCACAAGCAAGAATAGAGGATAAGCCAGGGCGCCTTTGAGTCTGTGACGATAAGTATGCTCCTCAAAAAGGTCTCTGGAAAGATTATCGAGAATCTCCGGCAATCTGCCAGCACGTTCACCGGCCTGAACCATGGCCCGGATATAAGGTGTAGGAGGGGGTATCAGGAAGTCAAGGGCTTCTGATAATTCCACACCCGCTTCCAGTTGTTCTTTCGCCCCACTCCAGGCTGAGGGTGTTATCCGCAGTCCCTTACTCCGCTTTTCCAAAATATTAATAGCTTTGAGCAAAGGCAGACCAGCCCCTGAAAGAAGGGATAGGTGCTGAGTGATACCTGCCCAGATCCTTAGTTGATCACTTTTCTTATTCAGGAATTCAAGGTATGAGAGGATATCGAAAAGCCTGCGGCGGCGGGGGCTGATGGATAAAGGGTAATATCCTTTGGCAAATAAACGGCTTCTGACTTCTCTCCCCTGCCGGACTTCCCAAATCCCTTCGAGTATATTCCCCTCTTGATCCAAAGCCCTCCATGCAAAGGTACGACATCTCATAAACCATCCCTCATTCCCCGCACTCTGTATACTTTTTGAGTGGCTTCTCCTCATCTCATTATGCCGCTGGTTGAATACCAGATTTCCTCCAGGCTTGTTAAGCCCTGCTGTACTTTGCTATACCCGTCCCGGCGCAGGGGGATCATTCCATTGGCAATAGCTTTTTCTTCTATTGCCCCTGCGCCTTGACCTTCCAACACCAAATCCCTGATATCCTGGTGGTAAAGCAGTAATTCGTGGATGCCGATACGTCCGGAATAACCGGTGCCCCGGCATTGAGGGCAGCCTCTTGCTCTAAATACCTGCTGGATGCCCTCCGGTAAATCCATGGCATCTTTTTCATGGGAATCCAGGCGCCAAAGTTCTTTACAATGTTCACAAAGACGGCGAACCAAACGTTGTGACAGAACTCCCCTCAAAACGGCCGCCACCAGATAGGGTTCTATACCCATATCCAAAAGGCGGGTAAACGCTTCAGCAGCTGTATTGGTATGCAAGGTAGACAAAACCAAATGGCCCGTCAAGGCCGCAGCAATAGCAATGCGGGCTGTCTCTTCATCTCGTATTTCCCCAATCATAATTACATCGGGATCCTGTCGCAATATGGAGCGCAACCCTTGGGCAAAGGTTAGACCAATCTTTGGCTGAACCTGAACAGATACAACTCCGGGCAACTGATATTCCACCGGATCTTCGATGGAGACCAAATTAAGCTGCTCAGAAATGAGCTCTTGCAGCAAAGCATAAAGGGTAGTGGTTTTCCCGCTGCCGGTAGGACCTACTACGAGGATAATTCCGTGGGGCTCCTTGATTAAGCGTTGAATACTCTTTTCAACCGATCCGCTCATCCCCAAAGATTGCAAGGAACGTTGTGCCGTATCCTGATCCAGAATACGTATTACGATTTTCTCCCCATAGACCGTTGGGAGGCTGGATACTCGTAGATCAATCGTTTTTCCGCTGACAAAAAAGCTGCTTCTTCCGTCTTGGGGCAGCCTCCGCTCCGCCACGTCCATGCCGGACATAATCTTAATCCGGGCCAGCACATTTCGGACAACCCCCAAGGGAAAGGTACGCTTGGTTTCCAACTTCCCATCAATCCGGTAACGCACTCGCATTACCACCTCACCCGGCTCCCAATGAATATCACTGGCTCCCAGCATAATGGCATCCCGAAGCAGAAAATCCACCAACTGAATCGTTGGGGCATCTTTTCCCTCCTCGGAATCAAGTGTATCTATCCGCCCCCTCCTTTTGCCCCATAGTTCATCCTGTCCTAAGGTGAGTTCCGCAATGCTTTTCTCCACAGTGAGATATTTCTTGATGGCCGTCACCACCTGGGCCTCCTCTGCCAGCAGGGGCTCGACCTCAAAACCTGTTAATATCCGAATATTCTCCACATAACGATGGTTTCCCGGGTCAAACATGGCGACCTGCAAAATTCTATCCTTAAGTCCTACAGGAATAGCACCATAACGCAATGCAGCCTGCTCACTCAGCAGGGAGGCTACTTCAGGGTCGATATCGACCTGAGTCAAATCCACTTTAACGACACCCAGATATCTGCTAAGCTCGATGAGCAATTCCTCCAAGGCGAGTGCCTTATGCCGGACAAGAATTTCTCCCAAACGGGCGCCTGTTTTTTCTTGCTCCTGTAAAGCACTGGACAACTGACCGAAGTCAATTTTCTGTTGACTTATTAAATATTGTCCAAATCCTCCCTCACGGGAGGTCTGTTGCTTCCACTCTTCTCGAAAACTCTCCTGGCCTCCAGCCCTCTTGCGACGATTCAGCCAAAGGGGTATCTTATTCATTCCCGTGAATCTCCTGATACTTTGTAATCAGCCAACGCCCGTCCACCTTTTCCAGTTCCACTTTAAGCTTCCGTTGGGCCCGGCCGTATTGAGCCAAAGAAGTTATAGTATAATCTCCTTCCCTGGCTATGACCTTAACCTTCACTGTACCTTCCCCGATGCTGATGTCTCCTCCCATAAAGGTCGGATCCTTTTCCAGCATCACCTTAGCCCATTCAATACCGCCTTCAGCTCCGTAGATTGCCTGACGGGAGCTCACCTCCCGCCGGGCAATCTTATTTTCCGAATGGGCCTTCACATACATTTCCAAACCATACGACGAAAATGTGGCAACGAGAATGAGGATTAAGAGGGTAATATACCCTAATTCACCTCGTCCCTTGCTCTGATCCTTCCCTGCCAATAAACCTTCTGCTTCCCTATTTCTCCTTGAAAGGTTATCGTCCACAACCCTGATACTCCTTGAGTGCAATTCCAATCCACAATCCCGCCCACTACGGGGTTATGGGCACCTTTATGATAACGATACAAATCTTTAACCCCATCATAATCTTTATCATCAAGATAATACTGGTCACTATAGGTCTCCCCGCTGGGGGTTACTGTCAGAGTCCATTTTCCTAGATGGGCCCACTGAACCGACTCGGCTTCGCGGATGGCATCACTCACCCATCTTCCGGCAGTGACCACAGCATAATGAGCCTCCATTTTATCTTTTATGGTCCGGCTGGTATTCCACTCCCCGTAAAAAACCTCAAGGCGACAGTTAAAAGTATGCCGGTTATTAAAAGGGCAAATAAAACTTCTATTAAGGTAAAGCCCCTATCCTGTCCTATTCTGTCTAAACGCTCTTTTTGATTCCCTCGAATATTTTGCATAACGAAGCCCCTCCGCCTAATCGGGACTATTGGATTCATTGCAATGAATAGAGGCTTTCTAAGGCATAACTCTGAACATTTCCTTGTTCCGGCCAGGAAACCTCTACCTTAACTCTCAAAAGTTCGTCCGGGATGTCCCAATCGGCATGAACTTTCCAGCGGAAAAGCCCCTCTTCCCCTCCCACTTCTCCACCAGGAATAATGCGTCCTCTATGGATGTTGTCGAGCCAAGACTCCGCCCCTAAGGTTTCCATGATACTTTGAGCATGATTGGCCGCTTCCGTAAGACGAAGGGCTTGGTCCGCTTCAGCCAAAGCATTCTCGCTTAAACCATACAAAGCCACAAAACCTACGGTAAAAAGAAAGAGGGCCAGGATGACATCCAAGAGAACAAAGCCTTTTTCACCATAACTTTTCATGGGATGACTTTACCTCGCTCATTAAGTTCATAACTTTCTCCATTACGGGTAGGTTTGACAAAATCTTGTCTGAGGTAAGGCCCCCGCCAGCCTTTTATTCCCGGAGGGGGTGAATATAAAGCATCAATTCCTTCAGGCAACATTCCTGTATCCAATTTGTACAGCTCCACTGCCCCTTCGATACGCACTCGATTGGCTAAATCTCCTTGGGTAGAAGTGTAATTCTCAGCTGAGCTCCATCGGGGTGATGCAATACCGATAATTACCATCATCAAACAAAGAATCAAAAGGACTTCAAGCAGTGTAAAACCTTCCTGTTTACGTTGATTCCCCATAAAATCATACCATTCTCCTATATTCCATAGTAATTTAGTCCTATTTTGGATACAAACATAATATTCTACCAATTCCATGAAGAATTCCTTCTTTAGAACTCTTATTAGACAATCTTTCTTTAATTTAGGGAGAATTTTTCTTATTCAAAGGTTTTCTTACTTATTTTAGTGCTATTCGACTTTAAGGCTTTTCAAAGACCCTAAACCGTAGAGATACTAAAAAACCACGACGCAAAGCCGTGGTTTTCTTTTATGTTTGAAGTTAAATTTCTTACTCAATCACTTTATTCCAAGCTCTTAGAATTTCCTCATTATCCGCATCACGAATCACGATCCCTTGACCTATCCCTTTAGGTAAGACCAGAACTTTTTGTCCTTTGTAGTTCTTTTTATCTGCTCCCATAAGATTGATCAATGCTTGAGGATCTTTATTCTTAATGGTTACCGGCAGACCGAAACCTTTGAGAAGCTTAATCAGTCGTTCCACTTCCCCATTATTCATAAATCCTCGTTCATGAGCCAGATGCGCAGCCGCTACCATGCCGATGCTGACACCCTGTCCATGCGTAATCCCTTGATAGGCCATCTCAGCCTCGAGAGCATGGCCAAAGCTATGACCGTAATTAAGAAACATCCTCTTCCCTTGTTCTGTCTCATCCTCAGAAACCAGCCTGACTTTTACCGCTGAGGAGCGAGAAGTCAATTCCTTATACAACTCAGGCTTCCGTGCTTTGATTTCTTCCTGGTGTTTTTCGATAAAGGAGAGAAGTTCTCCATCAGCAATGACAGCATGCTTGATAGTCTCTGCCAAGCCATTGAGCATTTCTTCCCAAGGCAAGGTCTCTAATGTACTAAAATCAGTCCATACAGCCAAAGGTGGGTAAAAATCCCCCAGCAGGTTCTTCCCTGCAGCATGATTTACCGCGACCTTACCACCGATGCTGCTATCCACCATAGCCAGAAGAGTGGTGGGAATCTGAACATAACGTATCCCCCGCATAAACATGCTGGCAAAGAAGCCGGCTAAATCTCCAATAACCCCTCCGCCTAAGGCCAAGACCACAGTCTTGCGATCCGCACCACAAGCAATGGCTTCACTGGTTAAATCGCTGAGACGGTTCAAGGATTTTTCGTCCTCACCTTGAGGTACAATCAGAGTATTTACACTAAAGGCACCTAATCCTTTTTTCAAGGTATCCATATAGTCAGCCGCAATATTAGGATGAGTAATCACTAAAAGATGCTCCCCAGCCCCGATACGGGTGGTCAGATACTCACCCAGATCTTCCAGCCTGGCCCCCAGGAAAACAGGATAGGGCTTCACAGAGACAACATCAATCCTCTGTCCTTGCATCATTCATAAAACCTCCTTCATATAGGCTGAAAATTTCTTCTACCACTTCTTCAATTCCTTTATGGGTGGTATCGATGGTCCAATCCGCTTGGTCATAAATAGGCTGTCTCTTTGCCCACAGCAGTTCAACCTCTTGGCGGTCTCCTCTTAAGAGAGGGCGGTCGTTGCGATAACCAATCCGTTTGTAGATCTCATCCAGCGGCGCATATAAGCCGATAATAACACCGCTTCGTGCTAAATCCTGCCAATTCTCAGGATTCAACACGGTTCCTCCCCCCGTAGCAATAACATACCCTTTATGTTCAGCCAAGCGTTTCACCAAAAGCCGCTCCTCCGAACGAAAACGGGTTTCTCCATGCCGGCGGAAAATTTCTGATACAGTCATTTCCGTTAATCTTTCGATCTCCACATCCGTATCGATAAACTCCCGTTCCAGGAGTTTGGCCAAGCGCCTGCCCACGGTGCTTTTGCCGGTACCCATAAACCCCACAAGAACAATATTATCCTTTGGTACGGCATGTGGAGGTCCCTCAGGTTCTAACTCCGGGGGATTGTTTTTATAGGGGTTCATCTCATTATTAGAAAAGTCATTGCTCATACTATTGCTCACTCACAAATCGTTTATAATCCTGCCAAGCCTTATACAGCTCATCCCATGTATCGGAAGGGAATTTTTCCAGGACAGCCTGAAGTATTTCCCAAGCCACTACATGCTTGAGAACCACCAGGGCGGCAGGAACCGCACACACATCACTGCGCTCTACACTGGCCTCCATGACTTCTTTCGTCTCCAGATTAACCGTTGATAAAGGACTGTATAAGGTAGGGATTGGCTTCATGACTGCTTCAATCATCACCGGTTCCCCATTGGTCATTCCGCCTTCAATCCCGCCGGCATTATTGCTATAGCGGTAATACCCCCGCCCGCTGTCATAACCGATGGGATCATGGACTTCGGACCCAAAGCGTTGGCCTGCTGTAAAGCCCATGCCAAAGGATACTCCCTTCATCGCCTGGACAGATAAGACAGCCTGAGCCAACCGGCCATCCAATTTTCTATCCCACTGGACATAGGAGCCTAAGCCCGGTACCAGGTTCTTCACTTGGATCCGAAGTATGCCCCCCAATGATTCTCCTTTGTTCCGAGCCTCTTGCAATTGGGCATATAACGCTTCTTCACCCTTGGGATCTCCTACCTTCCATTCGGAAGCCTGGACCCGTTCCCAATACTCAGGGGTATCCTCGCTGTCCATATGGATTTTTCCGACAGATAGGACCTGCCCGCCCATCTCCACCCCTAAGGCTTCCAAGATCTGCAAGGCAATATTCCCGATGGCGACCCGCATGGCTGTCTCCCGGGCACTGGCCCGCTCCAGTACATTGCGCACTTCTGTCCGATATTTCAAATGTCCCGTCAAATCCGCATGACCCGGTCGTGGTGTGATGACTTTACGACTTTCCAAATCCGCTTCATCGTCCCAGGCCATAATTTTTTCCCAATTGGACCAGTCCCGGTTGATAATCTCTAAGGCTATCGGCGCACCTGTGGTCAGCCCCCCCCGGACTCCGGAAAGAATAGTGACCTGATCCTTCTCAATCTTCATTCTCCCCCCACGGCCGGGACCCTTTTGCCGTTCTTGCAATGCTTGATCGATCTTTTCCTTATCTATCTTAGCCCCTGAGGGAACCCCTTCGAGGATTCCTACAAGCTTTAGTCCGTGAGATTCACCTGCTGTCAAATAACGCATTCCTTACCTCCTCACCTGATTTCTTCCCGAACTCTTCCCGTAATCAAGGCTGTAATGACGTACCTGGTGTCTTTTCCATTGGTTAAGAATATACTGCCGCTTAGGATTGGCCCCCCTAGAAATATAGGGACTCCCTCTGCTGAAAAGCGCACAGTATTCGGTTGATTGGCGAAACTAATTTTCTCCGGAAGTGCGATAGTTTTCTCCAACACACCTTCTCTAAAAATGCGATAGGTATTATTGCTTGGGTAAAAGCGGATTTCATACCAGGTATTTTCGGCTAGGGCGCTTGCCCTTACATCCCGCAGTTCCTGAATGAGTTGAGTGCTGGCTAAAGACAAATTACGGTTTTCCGCCTCCACAGGGAGCTTCACCAAAAGCACAAAGCCTACCCCTGCCAAAAGGGTCAGGACCAGAAGGACCTCAAGGAGGGTAAAACCCCTTGCTTTGTCAGATTGGCCGTCCTTAGGCTGACTCTTTCTCCTCATTCATGCTCGCTCCTTCTGCTACACCTGAGCCAAGGCCTGATGCAAAGCCTTCCTCATGGATTCTACAGGGGCCTTATCTTCCAGCCAAAATTCCCAGGCATTGACACCCTGATAAAGAAGCATATCCATTCCGTTGACAATCTTGCAGCCCAAGACTTTTGCCGACTGTAAAAAAGGAGTTTCCCAGGGGTTAAAGATGATATCCACCACCAAAGTACCTGGATGTATCCCTTCCAGTGAAAAAGGGTAGTCTTCCTTTTTTAATCCCAGGCTGGTCGTTTGGATAACACAATCCGCCTGTGTCAGCCACTCTCCCCTTCCCCATACCTCTTGGCGTGCCTGTCCGCCCCACTCCCGTATTTTTTCCACCAGTTCCGCCCCTCGCTCAGGAGTGCGATTCATAATGCAAAGCAGGACTCCGAAAGGTGCCAGGGCCATGGCAATCCCCTTAGCAGCACCTCCAGCCCCCAGGAGAACAATTTTCTTGCCCTCACCGAGCTCCATATGTTCCTGCAGGGAACGAACAAAACCTGAACCGTCGGTATTATGGCCGATCAACCGACCCTTGTGCACTTTTACGGTGTTCACCGCTCCAGCCCGCCTGGCTTCCTCAGTCAGTTCATCCAGAAAAGGGAGGATGGCTTCTTTATGGGGGACGGTCACATTCCAGCCGCTGAACCCCAGGGCTTTAAGACCAAGTACAGCCTCGCCCAAATCTTCAGGGCTTACTTGAAACTTTTGATAGTCTGCGGCTAAGTCTAAAGCCTTGTATCCTGCATTATGCATCACCGGAGATAGGGAATGAGCAATCGGGCAGCCAATCACTGCAAAATGCTTTACCAAGCCTACACCCCCCAAATCTTTTGGATAGCACAACGGAATGGTTTTCCCATTCCGTCATCTTCGTCATGAAATTCCTCGTTTAGCGTACCTTTGTACCATGGGGCTCCGACGTTTCATAACGCTTCATCAACCAGACCAAGACCCGCTCCATTCTGCGCAAGAACCGTGTACCGATAAATTCCTTATCATTAATGGGAAGAACCAAAATCGTATACATTCCCATACGATTCCCTCCCAGGATATCAGTAAACAATTGATCCCCAATAACAGCGGTATCCGAAATCCCGGTCCCCAAAATATTCATTCCTGCTTGAAAAGCCTTACGACGTGGTTTCGTTGCCCGAAAAACAAAAGGTATTCCTAAACGATCCGCTACAACGGCCACCCGTTGTTTGCGCTTATTATTGGATACGACACATGCCTGAATCCCTGCCGCTTTAAGTTTCTCAAACCATGCTACAACTTTTGGTCCAACTTCTAAGTCATTCCAGGGCGTCATCGTGTTGTCAAGATCTATAATAAGCCCGCGAATACCATCCCTCTTCAAAACGTCCACGGGTATACTATCCAGTGAATCCGCTTGAAAAGTCGGTTTGAAGAGATCAAACATAGTGTCCTCCCCACATGGCATTTTTTACTTATTATATCCCAGAGTTTTACTCTGGGCAAGCTAAATGGAATAGGGCTTTAGAAAATATCGAGGTTCTTTTACAATATATTCATTCACTAACCTCTGGTGAAACCTGAGAAAATATCATAAAATGTCCTGTATAGGAGTTGAAATTGCTTGATTAAATATTATGACCGAAAAACCCAAACCTATCAGACAGAAAAAGTGGCCGGAGAGAAAATGATTCGCTGGACTTATACCTCTCCTGTAGGGATGAGACTTCTGGAAGCGGTAGTCAAGAAAAAAATGTGCTCCAGCTTTTATGGCTGGTATCTGGATCAGCGAATCAGCCGGCGGAAAATCCATCCTTTTGTCCATAAATTTGATTTGGACTTATCCATTGCGGAGAAGAACGTAAAAGAATTTTCCTCATTTAATGATTTCTTTTACCGTAAGCTAAAACCTTCAGCCCGCTCTATTGACCCACATAAGGACTCCCTCATCTCTTTGGGGGATGGGAAATTACTGGCTTATGAACATATTAATTTAGACCGTTTGGTTCAGGTTAAAGGTATTACCTATAGCCTTCAAGAACTGATTAAAAGCCCAGAGGTGGCGTTAAAATACAATAGAGGCACTTGCTTAATTCTGAGGCTATGCCCTACGGATTACCACCGCTTTCATTTTATCGACAGCGGTATCTGTGAGCCCTCTCACCGTATTAAAGGAGCTTACTATTCAGTTAATCCCGTTGCCTTGCAAAAGGTTGAAAAGCTTTTTTGCGAAAACAAAAGAGAATGGAGCATTTTCCATTCTGATCATTTTGGAGATATTCTTACCATTGAAGTAGGGGCTACCTTTGTAGGCTCCATCATTCAGACTTACACTCCCCATCAAAAAGTGGCTCGAGGAGATGAAAAAGGCTATTTTAAGTTCGGCGGCTCCACCGTTCTGCTTTTTTTCGAAGAAAATAAGGTTAGGATCGACCCGGAAATTATTGAGCAAACGAAATTAGGTTATGAGACCTACGTTCTCTTTGGTGAAAAAGTCGGTGTCCGGGGTGGGTCTTTTTCAGGGTAGGCGGCCATGCTGCCGCGGCACCCCCTCTTACACAAATACGAATTGTACCAAGGCCATATAGAGCACTGTTCCCCCGCCGATGCTCAGAAGCACATTATTCTTCCAGAGATGAATCAAGACAATAAACCCAATTGCAATCCCTTCAGGCAGCCCATATGAGGCGGTCAGGAGGGATACATTTTTTAGACAGTAAACGATTAGCATAGCAATGGCAGCAAAGGGAATCACCTTCCCCAGATAAAGGATAAAAGGGGGAGTTTCCCTGCCGGATGGGAATAAAAGAAAGGGCAAGGACCTGGTGAGAAAGGTCCCCAGAGCGATCACGACGATAATAATGAGTGACTGTTGAGCGGTGAGTATCATACGACGTTTTCCTCCTTAAGAACTTTTCCTGTGCCGTCGTCCCCATCGAGAATATCGAACCTATTAAGCTTATCCAAGCTCTCCAGAGGTCTCCTGAACAGTGAAAAAACGGCAATAATCAAAGCCATTGAAGGAATTATGAAGTTTACCGGTCCAAACACCCATAAGCAAAAAACTGACGCTCCTATTCCGATCAGAGCCGGTGCATGCTGCTTTTGCGATTTCCATTGTTCAAGAAAGATGACAACAAACAAGGCCGTCATGACAAAGTCGATTCCTTTCGTATTAAAGGACACCATGGAGCCTAAAATTCCACCCAATGCACAGGCAGAAACCCAGTAACTCTGATTAAGCAAAGTGACGAAAAACATAAACCACCCTCGGTCCACTCCCTGAGGAGGGTTCGCGGCACAGAGAATGGAAAAGGTTTCATCCGTCAGCCCAAACATCAGATAGGGCTTTTTCTTTCCCCCTTCGCTAAATTTTCCTAAAAGGGAAAGTCCGTAAAATAAATGTCTGGCATTAACCATCAGAGTCATAAGAAAGGCATTTAAAGGGCTGAAAGCCATGGTAAGCAAGTTTATGGCCACATATTGCATGGAGCCGGCGTAGATAAAAACGCTCATAAGTATGGCCCAGCCAAAGTGATATCCCTTACTATTCAAAAGAATACCAAAGGCCATGCCGAGAAATAGATAACCGGCCATAACGGGTAGGGTATAAGGAAAGGCGGCTTTCAGGGCTTTTCTCTTTTCCTGCATTCTGGATTACTCCTCTTCCACTATTTTACCTGATCCAAGTCCAAGGGTATGGTTAGCGTGCGTTTGTCCGTATTCATGACAATGCTGGTTTCTACTTTATCCACCCCTGGAATGGCCATAATCGTATCGATAATAAAATCCCGGAACGTTGCGATATCCTTCGCTACCACCTTTAATAAAAAGTCCCGGCTGCCGGTAACCGTATAGCATTCGAGAACATTGGGTATTTCGTTAATTGTAGCTAAAAAATTATTGGCAATCTCCCGGTTGAGCGGGGAAAGATTCACCATTGTAAACGCGATTAATTCAATACCGATCTTTTTTTCATCAACAAATGCCGTATACTGCTTGATAACCCTTTGTTCTCTCAGGTTTTTCGTTCGTGCCAGACATGCGGAAGGAGATAAACCAATTTTCTTTGATAATTCTAAGTTAGAAATGGAGGAATCTTCCTGCAAAGCATGAATAATCGCTTTATCCTGTATATCAAAGTCAGTCTCCAATTTTAATTCTCCTTTCAGGAGCCATCTCAAAATATAATTCTGTTCTTTTACATTTTAATATATATTATTCTTCGAATTCTGACAAGCAAAAAAGATTATTCGCCCGCACCTCCTCAGTAAAACACCGCATCCATTACTGTAATAAGAGCAGCCGTGCTTTTCCTCAAAATCGTCAGCGTCGACGATTTTAAAGAAAAGCACGGCTGGTGTTTTCTTGCTATCTCCTTATGATCACCCTTGCCCTTTGCGTTCTGCCAAATAAGCCGCCACACGGGAAGCGCACAGAATCGATAGGAATTTCGCTTCAGGATTATCCGCACGGCTGGGCAGGATAATCGGTACTTTTGCCCCCACGACCATGCCTGCGGAACGGAAAGAGGCCATACAAGTGGCTGATTTATAGATAGCGTTGCCCGTCTCGATATTCGGCACCAGAATGATGTCGGCGCGACCTGCGACTTCGCTGCCCTGGATTCCTTTATGTTCCGCTCTTTCCAAGCTTAAGGCATTATCCAGAGCAAAGGGTCCATCCACCACACAGTCCTTGATCTGCCCCCGCCGATTCATCTGGGTCAGAATAGCCGCGTCCAGAGTAGACGGCATATTGGGATTCACAATTTCCAATGCAGAGATGGCCGCAACTTTAGGCCTCTGCACTCCCAAAGCCTTAGCTACAGTCACCGCATTGCGGATGATATCGGCCTTTTGCTTCAGATCCGGGGCAATATTCATTCCTGCATCAGTAATGAACAATAAACGGTCAAAACCTGCAGCCTCGATAATAGCTATATGACTTAAGGTTGTAGCTTCTCTCAAGCCCTTTTCCTTATCCAGGACAGCCTTAAGAATTTCAGCGGTTTGCAGTATCCCTTTCATCAATAGATTGGCTTGACCTTCCCTGACCAGATTGCTGGCATATAAGGCGGCCTTCATGGCATTAGGTTCATGGACAAGGGGAGTATCAGCAAGATCCACACCCATTTCCTCAGCGATTTGGCGTATCTGCCCTTCAGCCCCGACCAGGATGGGCTGAGCAATTCCTTTCTCTTTCGCGCTAAAAACCGCTTCCAAAACAGCCTTGTCCTGGGCGGCTGCTACTGCAATCTTTTGGGGGGACTTTTTGCTTTCCTTTAAAATTTGCTCAAACATAGCCTATCTCCTTATGTTCCATAGTGTTTAACTTGCTCTTGCTCAATCAATACAGCTAAGGCACCCTCCACCATAGCCTGAAGTTCATCTTCCCCAGGGTATACAGTCACCGGGCCCATTTTTTCTACTCGTTGCCGGATTAATCGGGTGAAACGCTGACTATAGGCCAGACCGCCTGTAAGTACGATTCCATCGACGTTTCCTTCCAGAGCAGCAGCCATAGCTCCGATTTGCTTCGCTACTTGGTAAGCCATGGCCTCCACTACCAATAGGGCCTCATCATCTCCATCGTCGATCCTTCTTTCCGCTTCCCGGAGATCATTGGTTCCTAAGAGCATTTGCATGCCACCGTTGGACATGACCAAGGCCAGAAGCTGCTCCTTTGTATATAAACCGGAAAAGCAGAGATTGATAATGGCTGAGACCGGCAGTCCTCCGGTTCTTTCCGGGGAAAAAGGGCCTTCTCCGGCGGAACCATCATTAACGTCGATTGTTTTGCCCCTAAGATGGGCACTCACCGTGATTCCTCCCCCAAGATGAGCGACAATAAGGTGGCATTCCTCATATTTTCTTTGCCGTTCCCGACAAAAACGCTTGGCTACAAACCGGGAATTCAAGGCGTGGAAGATACTTCTTCTGGCTATATCCTTTATTCCCGTAACTCTTGCCACGGGAATCATTTCATCCACCGTAACAGGGTCCACTACATAAGCCGGTATGGACAAACTCCGACCAAGTTCATAAGCAATAATTCCCCCTAGACTTGAAGCATGCTGCAGCGCTTCCCCATGGCTTAAATCATGAAGAAGCTTATCGTTAATTAAGTAGGTTCCTGATTCTACAGACTTGACCATTCCACAACGGCCCACCACTGCATTCAGGGAATTTAAAGGTATACCCGCTTCTTCAAGGGAATCCATGACAAAGGTCTTACGCATTGCCTTTTGCTCTAAAATGCCGGCGAACCCTTCCAGATTGGAGCGATTATAACGGATACTCTTCTCCAGAATGCACCGTTCATTTTCATATAAGCCAATTTTAGTGGAGGTGGAACCAGGATTGACGGCTAAGATCCGTAATATTCTGTCACCCAAGCCAATGCCTCCTTAAGCCAATGCCTCGATAATTACAGCCATGGCCGGCCCTCCCCCGGCACAAAGTGAAGCACAGCCGAATTGGTTCTTTCTCCGTTTCATTTCTTGGATTAAGGTCAAGATAAGCCGGGCACCGGTCATCCCCACTGGATGTCCGAGAGAAACCCCCGACCCGTTGACATTAAGTTTGTTCAGATCCAGCTTAAGTTCGCGGTTGCAGGCTAAGACCTGGGCTGCAAAGGCTTCATTGATTTCCCAGAGATCAATATCGCCAATACTCATCCCTGCATACTGTAAAGCGCGCTTCACCGCGGGCACCACGCCGATTCCCATGAACTTGGGATCTACAGAGGCGGAAGCTGTTGCCACAATCCGGGCCAGGGGTTTCAGTCCCAACTCTTCAGCCTTCTCCCTGGACATTAAGATCAGGGCCGCCCCTCCGTCACTAAGACTGGAGGCATTCCCCGCTGTAACCGTTCCCTCCTTTTTAAAGGCCGGCCTTAGCTTAGTTAAACCATCCAGGGTAGCATCAGAACGCGGATGCTCATCCTCTGTGAAAATTTTGGTTTCTTTTTTCGTCACAAGCTCCACAGGAACGATCTCTTCTTTGAACTTCCCCTCCTGTATGGCCTGGCAAGCCCGCCGGTGACTTTCCACGGCAAATTCATCCTGCTCTTCCCGGGAAATACTATAAAGATCCGCCAGATTCTCAGCGGTAACCCCCACGTGATAGTCGTAGAATGCGTCGATTAAGGCATCGTATAATAGGCCGTCATAAAGGGTATCGGAACCCATCCGATAACCTCCCCGAGCTTTTAAGAGGAGGTAAGGGACATTGGTCATGCTCTCAATCCCCACTGCCGCCCCCATATGGATCTTGCCCAGCATAATTTCCTGGCTGACCATCTCCATTGCCCGCATGGAGGAGGGACATTGCTGATTGATCGTTGCCGCCACTGTTTCCACCGGGCAACCGACCCCCATGGCTACCTGGCGGGCTGTATTCCCTTTGCAGCCGGCTTGATAAACCTGACCTGCGATTACCTCTTCGATCTGAGATGGCTCTAGCTTTGCCTTTTCCAGTGCCCCTTTGAGAGCCACAATTCCCAAATCCACAGCCCTGAAATCCTTTAACATTCCATTAAAATCTCCGATCGGTGTTCTCATACCGCTGACAATGACAACCTCATGCATGGATAAACCCCTCCTCTAATCCCTTTTTCGCCTTTAAAGGCGTTTGTTTATACGAATATTCCTAATATTCTACCACTTTGTCTTTTTTCCTTTTTTCTTTTTGGTTTAAACTCCTCCAAAAAAATCAAGAACCCGCCATTCACTAAAGCAGAACTAGCGGGTACGTACGGGTTCTTTTATTTTTTCGGATCATGGTCCTCCATCTGCTCCATCAACTTCTGAATGGCTTTCTTCTCAATGCGAGAGACATAGGACCGGGAGATGCCCAAAGCTTTAGCTATCTCTCGTTGAGTTCTTCTAGGGCTGTTCATTAAGCCATAGCGAAGCTGCAAAACATGCCGCTCCCGACGAGTCAAATTTTTAACTTTATCCAGAAGAATTCGCTGCTCAAATTCATTTTCGATCCGATCCGATATTGCCTCCCCTTCCGACGCCAGAACATCCATAAGCGAGATTTCGTTCCCCTCTTTATCCACACCGATGGGATCATAGATAGAGACTTCACCGCGGGATTTCTTGAGGGATCTAAGGTGCATGAGAATCTCATTTTCAATGCAGCGGGCCGCATAGGTGGCGAGCTTCGTCCCTTTCCCAGGGTCAAAGGTGTCAATTCCTTTAATCAGGCCAATCGTACCGATAGAAATCAAATCGTCACTGTCTTCCCCCGTCCCATCAAACTTCTTGACTAAATGGGCCACTAACCGCAAATTATGCTCTACCAACTTATTCCGGGCATACTCGGCCTTGGTAAGATCTTTGAGAGTAGCTTCCGGACTTTTGCTGGCTCTGAGAACTTTAAGGTAGTGTGTTTCATCCTGCTCATTAAGAGGATGAGGAAAAGCATTATTATTGATATAGGAGACAAGAAGGGTTACCCCCTTCAAGACAGTTAAAGCAACACTGACAACAAGGATTTCTGTCAACATGGTTTAAGCCACTCCTTTCACGCCTACGTTTTAATACCTATGCAAAAGGAGTCCAATTTCTGCCTGGCCTTTTTAATTCAAACCCATTTTTATGATATCAAGTTTATATAATAAAGAAAACCCGGCTTCGCCGTGCCTTTGACCCATATCTCCAGTGAGGCGAAGCCGTTGGTTGCCCTTATGCTTAGAAAGTATATAACGCAAGTTTATACTTTCTGATAGTGCAAAAAATGACCCTTTGGGTCATTTTAATCCGATCGCTCAGCATTCTCGTTTTACTTTCTATTCATTTTTGAAGACAATCTCAAATGGCATAGCCTCCAGAGCCTTTTTTAGATCCGGCCAGGTATATTGAGTCGCCTGGATCAGCACTTCCCCGGCCTGACGATCCGTAGTGGTGACCACTCCTAAATGCCCGAGACCTTCCACATATTTCACCAACATCTGGATTTCTGATCTGGGGACCTGAGCCTTGATAAGCACGTCAGAATCAGCATAAGGTATTTCTCTATTCATTTATAATTTCCTTTCCAAACCTTATAACCCACTTAAAAAATTTATTAGATACTTCCCTACCCTCAGCATGGCAGAAGCGTGGACCTATTTCTTATCCTTCTTCGCCCTTCTCAAGATAGCAAAAGGCGGTAACGGTCTGGGCAGCTCCAGCTTGAGGATCTCCTTGGCATGTCGGGCAACATCTACTTCTTCCCCTTCCACCGTATAGATTCCTCTGACTTCAAAGGACCAGGGCTCTTCCTTGGGTGAGAAGACCTCGATCATCTCCCCTTTTTTGAAATGATAACGCTGCTCTACCCAATAACCCTGACTGAATTCATCTTTGACTGAGGTCGGAATTTGGGGATGTTCCCGATTATCTGAAGCTAAGCCAAAGGCTACAAACTCATAATCCCGGATATAATTAGAACTCTCAATATTGTGAGATTCTGCTCCAGGCTTGCCAAAGAGGAATCCCGGAGAGTAATCACGATGACTGACCTTATCCATCTCTTCCAGCCAGCCGGGGAGTTTGCCTTCAAACTCCTCTTCCCCCTGTTCCCAAAGGGTATCAATGGCCTCCCGATAAACCTTCACCGTGCTGGATACATAATGAATGCTCTTCATGCGGCCTTCGATCTTATAGCTTTCGATTCCTAAAGGCTTAAGCATGGGCAAATACGGCAGCAGACAAAGATCATGGGAGTTAAATATATAGGTTCCCCGCTCATCTTCCTCCACGGGAAATACCTGACCGGGCCGTTTTTCTTCCACGAGACCGTATCCCCAACGGCAAGGCTGGGTACATTCTCCTCGGTTGGCATCTCTTCCGGTGAGATAATTGGACAGAAGACATCTTCCGGAGTAGGACATGCACATAGCTCCATGAATGAACATTTCCAGTTCCCCGGGGACCTTCTCCCCTACAGCTTGAATCTCTTCAATGGTCAACTCCCGGGCCAGAACAACCCGCTCAATTCCCTGCTTCAGCCAAAAGTTCATGCTGTAAGAATTGGTGCTATTCATCTGAGTACTGAGGTGCAGCGGAAGGCGGGGAGCTGTTTCTTGTGCCAGGGCGATAATGCCGGGGTCTGAGACAATGGCTCCATCGGCTCCTAATGATTCCAATTGCTTTAAATACTCAGCCAATTCTTCAAAATCCTGCTCATGCGCAAAGATATTCACCGTCACATAGAGCTTATGGCCGGCATCGTGGGTATAGCGAATAGCTTCCCCCATTTGCTCCATGGTAAAATTTCCTGCATAAGCTCGAAGCCCAAAGGCAGGCCCGCCCATATAGACCGCATCGGCTCCATAGGCGATGGCGAATTTCAATTTTTCATAATCTCCTGCCGGTGCAAGGAGTTCGGGTTTCTTCAGTCTGTTTTGATCTATCATAACGGTTATCTTCAACCTCTCTCTAAACACAAAATCACTCTTATTTTCTATTTCATATACTTAGCCTGATTCTGTAAATGTTCCTGATGAGTTTTCGCATAAATCGTTTCTCCGCTTGGGGTAGCTAAGAAATAAAGATAGTTCGACGCTGTACTGTTGAGCACCGCATTCAGAGAAGCATGCCCCGGACTGGAGATGGGACTGGGGGGTAATCCTGGGTATTTATAGGTATTATAGGGGGACTCCACCTGGATATCCTCCAGAGAGAGAATGTACTTTTGAGTTCCCAATACATATTGAATGGTGGCGCAGGACTGAAGGGCCATATCGATCTTAAGACGGTTAAGGAAGATTCCGGCAATAATCGGACGGTCCGTATCCTTACCTGCTTCCTTTTCCACAATGGAAGCAAGATTCACCCACTCCCGCAGAGTAAGATTCATTTCCGCTAATTTAGTCATCACTTCCGGGGTTACTTCCTGCTCAAAGCGTTGAAGCATTCGATTGATATTTTCCTTGGGGTTGGCCTCCGGATCAAAGAAATAGGTATCAGGAAAAAGAAACCCATCCAATCGCTGCGGCCCTGAAGGGATATCTGCAAGAAAAGAATAGCCAAAGGACTCGCTTTCAATGACCCTCTGATAGTCATCTTTTGTTCCCAGCCCGTTCTTCACAAAGAGATCAATAATCTGAGCCGTGGTATATCCTTCGGGGATAGTTATTTTTTCAGTATGCACGGCAGGTCCCTTAAGAATTTTATCGATCATTTCCTGAGGAGCCATTTGGGCAGAAAGCTGGTATTCTCCGGCGAGAAGCTTGGAATCTACATTTTGCTGACTGGCCAAAAAGCGAAAAGCCAAAGCATTGCGTATAAGCTGCTTTTGCTCCAGCTCCTGGGCTACCTGGGAAGCATTCATTCCCGGGACGATCATGAACTGCACTTCTGCTGCATTGCTTCCTTCCTCAGCGTAGGGTTGTATAGCCCAATTCCACCAGGCTGCAATTCCCACCCCTGCAAGAATTACTATAATAAATAAAGTACTGAATAACCCTTTTAACCAGCGTCTTCCCATCTTCACACTCTCTCTTTCTCTTCCTCTACTACATATTAGTTGCACCCTTAAAGGCTATACCGACCCTCGGTGTAATCTCCTATTAATCTGCCTTAGTCGGCACCAATCTTAAGAATTCTATTGGTGGGCGCATAACTATCACGGCTTAAGAGCTGTTTCGTCTCTTTACCTTGAGCATCGGTGACAATCTTCCAGGTCTTTACGATATATCCCTTGCTTCCGCTTTGTTCTTGAATCACCGCACCGGGAAGCAAGTCAGGATCTATTTTGCGTATAGTATGATAACTCAATTCCTTCTCGATCTCCTTCTCAAAGCGAACCTTTGCTCCTGTTTTTTTACCGTATATCTTAATGGTGAGGTTTCCCGCTTCTACTTTGGTACGGAAATAGATATAGGATGAACTATCATTGCGCAATTTCAAGTCAAGGGTGGGATAATTGACCGTAGCATCCTGGCCTAGAGGAATATAGGCAACCACAACCGCATGAGGGTGTCTTTCCACTATTGATAGATTCGCCAGCAGCGCAGCGTTGTATAAGGTAGAGGATACTTGACAGATTCCTCCCCCGATTCCTTTGACATACTCATTATTGATGACAATATAGGCGTCTTTAAAACCTGTCTCCGCTGTCCGCGGTCCAATGGTTCCATTAAAGGAAAAGCTTTCCCCGGGTTTTAAAAGAACTTTATCCATTTTCTGCGCGGCTGCTATGAGATTAGCGGTACGGTTTTTATCACCGGCATTGTATTTGGTGGTATATTCACCGATGACACCATCAAAAGCTAACGCTTTTAAGGACTCGGTAGTGACCGTAGCGGGAATCTCTACACTTGTTATGGGGATTCTCCTGGGCAAATCACCTAACGAAGCTTTCTTAACCTCAGCCAAAAAAGCGTCCACATTTACGGCCTCCCCTGAAGTGGCCGGGGTAATCTTAAATTGATCGTTCTCTACTTTGAAGGTGGCATCCACAGCGGAGCGGCTAAATTCAGCAAGCTTCTCTTGTAGAACCTGATTAGCCATTAAATCATCAATGGCTAAAACACTGTGAGTCTGTTTGCCGGTGTTCTCTGAGAGGTTCTCCCAAGTTCTTTCGAAATCAAGCGTAATACCAAGCTCTTCCGGAGTAAACTGAATCTCCGTCTCATTGTACACTAAGAATAGATTTTCTTCCAGTTTGTCCTTGGACCAACTCTGAATCTTCTCCTTGGCTTCCTGGGGTGTTATTCCCCCTAGTGCCAAGTCGTCCAGACGTGACCCTGGGGGAAACTGGTTTTGGTCAGTGGAAACGGCTTCCGGGGTAAGATTTAACAGGCGTGCTTCATTCGTCGTGCAGCCTGTAAAGGCCAGCAACGCCAGTAAGAAAAGATAGGAACAGCACTTCCACTTTAGGCTCATCGTTTTTCCCCCTTAGCATAGAAAGTTTATCATTTATTTTACCTTTCTATAGGGTCTGCAATTTGATCAAAAAATATTGAGTAAAAAAATAAAAAAGCAGTCGATTCGATAACTCGAACCCGACTGCTTTCAAAAACTTATGTTTATTCTTCTTCCATGCTTTCCCAAGCATCTGCGACTTTTTCCCACTCTTCATCATCTTCGATGTCGAGGAGCATTTCGTTGCCTTCAGCATCTTTGCCAAGTTTGAGGATGATGGCTTCATCAGCTTCTTCATCTTCCTCGGCACTGATAGGCATTAAAACAAAATATGTAGACCCTTCAACTTCCAACGTATCGAGATGGAGAAATTCATGATCGTTTCCTTCATCATCGGTCAGAATGATTGTGTCAAACTCTTCAACGTCATGCTCGTGGTCGCAATGAGGACCATGCTTATGTTCGGTCATTTGATTCACCTCTTATTAAAGATATAGTCATTGTACTCCCCGAGGGGAAGAATGTCAAATACATCTGAATATTTCAGATTTTTCACTTATCCTTTATTCTGCCCATTTTTTAGCCTTATATAATCCAGGTATCCCTGCAAAATAAAAACAGCTGCCATTTTGTCGATCACTTGCTTGCGCTTTACTCGTGACACATCTGCTTCCAGCAAAGACCGTTGTGCCCCCATGGTGCTTAAGCGTTCATCCCAGAGGGTGACCGGCAACCCGAATTCCTCTTTGAGAATTTGGGCAAATTCCTCAGTGGCTTGGGCACGAGGTCCCAGAGTACCGTTCATGTTTTTCGGATAACCCAGGACAATGTGGTCCACCTCATAGTCCTGAAGGATCGTTTTAAGCTCTTCAAGCTCCTTTTTCGACCTTCGGATAGTCTTTATCCCTTGGGCTGTAAGGAGCATAGCATCACTTACCGCCACTCCGATGGTCCGTTCACCAAAGTCCAGACCCATAACTCTCATTGGCTCACCCCTGACTTAGACAATTTTTAGACAAAAATGAGGGCATACCCTTCCGCAGTACCCACAAAGGACACATTGACCGGCTTCCACTGTGGCTTGCACCATCCCACCTTCTACAACTTCCTCCAGGGATAAGGCGCTTTGTGGGCAGGCTTCACAACAGCGGCCACAGCCCTGACACCAATCCGCTATATAGAGCTTACGTTCCCTATAGGTGACGGATCGTCTTAATTCTTCAGATATCTCCTGGCCTGCCAGATAGTTAAGATTAAAATCTATTTCTTCTACACTGGACATACCTAAGGCCATGGCCTGGATCCAAGGAATGTCAGTGATAAAGTCCAGGGCTTCCTCAGGATGGGTCGCCAAATGCCCCCCGCCAAAGATTTTCATAGCATAGATTCCGATTCCCAGCTCAGAGGCAAACCGGATGGCCTCCAGCATTTCCTCTAAGATACCGTCGATGATACCTAACCCTTGACGGTTGACTATGGGGTGAATCACATCGATACCTGGAAGGAGGGCACCGGCCTTCACCGCATCCACAGCATGGGTAGAGATACCGATGTACTTCACCCTTCCATCAGCTTTGGCTTTCATCAATTCCTCCCAGGCCCCCTGATGTCCTTTCAGGGTAAGGGCACTTTCCTGCTCATGGAGGAGGAAAAAGTCGATGACATCCCGATTGAGTTCCTTTCTTGCTCTTTCAATGCTTTCGGACATTTCTTCAGCTGTCACCGAGTAAGACTTGCTCACCATCCTGACTTCCGGGTGATACTGAAGGGCTTGGGCGATCTGGGAATAATTAGCGTATATTTCTGCCGTATCGATCCAATCAATTCCTTGCTCTAAAGCATAGCGAAGAACCCTCACTCCCTCCGCAAAGGATACACGCCCTTGCAGAGGAGAAATGGCTAAGCTGCCAAAACATACTTCAGATACCATAGGGCCATGCCAACCCAGAGAGACTTGTTTCATAGTTGCTTCACTTCCTCGCACAGAAACCCTCACCTTGAAGTGAGGGTTTCCCAAGAACTACTTCTTTTGCAGATACGAACGAACAAGCTCTTCCAGAAGTTCATACCGTTCCAGCTTCCGTATGAGGGAGCGCGCTTGATTGTGGCTTGTGATATAGACCGGATCACCGGACATTAAATATCCTACCAACTGATTAATCGGGTCATATCCTTTCTCTTCCAGTGCCACATACACTTGCTGCAAAATTTCCTGGGGTGAAATATCGCCCCCCTGAGATTTAAACATCATAGTGTGTTCTAAACGATCCATTAGCGTTCCCCCTTTGCTTACCAGTTAGGTGAATATTTCTCTCCGAAGAAGGGATTTTCCTTTATTTCGGGGTCAAAAAGTTTTTATTTTAAATAGCTCTTTATAATGGCCGGAACTTGATCAAGAGCTTCCCCTAATTTAGCCGCATCTTTTCCCCCGGCTTGTGCCATATCGGGACGGCCTCCCCCGCCACCGCCGGTGATTTTGGCCACTTCCTTAATAATCTGCCCCGCATGAAGCCCGCTTAAACCTGTCGGGGTGACAACGGTTACCCAGTTGACCTTTCCTTCCACAGCTGCTCCCAGAACGAGGACACCGGTCTTCATCTTATCCTTTAAAAGGTCCGCTGTATTGCGGAGAGCGTCCATATCCTGGGCGGAGACTTTAGCCGCCAGAACAGGTACCCCGTGGATATCCTTAACCTGTTCCAGGAGAGATTCCACTTCGGATTTTGCCACTTTGGCATGAAGCTGCTGAACTTCCTTCTCCAGATCCTTGACTTGGACTAAGAGCCCCTGGATTCGCTTGGTAAGATCCGAGGGCTGAGCCTTGAGAAGTTGAGACGCATCGAGAATCTGATCATTGAGGGAACGCATATATTTAAGAGTCTCTGCTCCCGCTACAGCCTCGATTCGTCTCAAACCCGCCCCGATACCCCCTTCAGAGATAATCTTGACCAGGCCGATATCTCCGGTAGCATGAATATGGGTTCCTCCGCAAAGCTCCATGGAGTAATCTCCCATAGAGACGACGCGAACGGTGTCCCCGTATTTCTCTCCGAAAAGGGCAGTGGCTCCGCTGGCTTTCGCCGCATCTAGGCTCATTTCCTCAGCTGTAACGGGCATATTGGCAAGGACTGCCTCGTTTAAAAGATCCTCTACTCGCTGTAACTCAGCGGGAGTCAAGGCAGAGAAATGGGTAAAGTCAAAGCGGAGACGATCCGGTGTAACCAGGGAGCCTGCTTGTTGAACATGCTCTCCCAATACGGTACGAAGGGCTGATTGGAGAAGATGAGTCGCACTGTGATGGCGGGCTGTAGCCAGGCGAAGGTGCTCATCCACCAAAGCCTCTACTTCATCTCCAGTATTCAAAACCCCCTGTGTGATCAGGAAGCGATGATAAACGGTACCTGTGACACCCTTTTTCACTTCCATAAGCTTTGCCTCTGCCCTTTGGGTGCGAATCACGCCACTGTCTGAGATCTGCCCCCCACTTTCCGCATAGAAAGGAGACTCTCTTAGGAAGATCAGGACCTCGTCCCCTTCAGCGGCATCCTTAACCTCTTCTCCATCCCGGAATAGGGCTTCCACCTTAGTGTTGGCAGCCAGTTCATGATAACCCAGGAAGGGCGTCGTACCCAAGGCCTTGGCTTTTTCCGAGATGGCGGCACTTTCTTGAACCGCCTTCATTTGCTGGGATTGCTCTTTAGCCAGACGGCGATGCTCTTCAGCCGCAGCATTAAATGCCTCCATATCTACGCTCATCCCTTGCTCGATGAGCATTTCTTCCGTCAATTCTACCGGGAAGCCATAGGTTTCATAGAGATAGAAAGCATCCCCTCCACTGAGAACTGCTTCCCCGGCTTCTTGAAGGGTTTTGACTTTTTCCTGGAGAATTTGCGTTCCTTGCTCTAAAGTCGCTTGAAAGTTTTTTTCCTCTAGGCGTAAATGATTGAGGATGAAATTTTCATTTTCCTTAAGCTCGGGATAATGATGGCTGTAGTCTCTCTGAATGATCAGGAAGATTTGCTCCAGGAAGGGTTTGTCGATACCCAAAAGACGAGCATAGCGAATGGCCCGGCGCAGAATTCGACGCAGCACATATCCGCGGCCTTCGCTGCCCGGACGGATGCCATCGGAAAGCATAAAGGAAACAGCCCGGGTATGGTCGGCGACCACCTTCATCGCAGTATCGCTTTTTGGATTATCATGGTAAGGGGTTCCGGAAAGCTCGGCTACCTTATTAATGATAGGCAGGAATAAATCGGTATCAAAGTTGGAGGCCACACCTTGCATGACGGAAGCAATCCGCTCCAGGCCCATCCCTGTATCGATATTTTGCTTGGGCAGTGGAGTAAGCATACCGGATTCATCCCGATTGTACTGCATAAAAACGAGATTCCAGATCTCCAGGAAGCGGTCGCAATCACAGCCTAAGGCACAGCCCGGTTTGCCGCAGCTCCGTTGTTCTCCCAAATCCACATAGATTTCCGAGCAATACCCACACGGTCCAACAGGACCGGCTGCCCATAGGTTTTCCGGGTCGTACTTAATCCGCTCCGGGGAAACACCCGTCTTTTCGATCCAAAGGTTCTTGGCTTCCTCATCTTCCGGATGAACGGTAATCCACAACTGATCGATGGGCAGCTTCAATACCTCGGTCACAAACTCCCAGGCCCAGGGAATGGCTTGGGATTTGAAATAATCGCCGAAGGAGAAGTTCCCTAACATTTCAAAAAAGGTATGATGGCGGGCTGTTTTACCCACTACTTCCAGGTCTGGTGTACGGACGCATTTTTGTGATGTGGTAGCCCGAGGAAAAGGTGGCTCGACCTTGCGCATAAAATAAGGCTTAAAAGGAACCATCCCGGCTACGGTAAGGAGTAAGGTGGGGTCATCCTTAGGAATCAAGGATGCGCTGGGTAAGATTTTATGACCTTTGGATTCAAAGAATTTTAAGAACATGTCTCTGAGCTGGTTACCTGTATACATGATTATTCCTCCCTTAATAATGAATCATAATCTAAACGTCCAATTTGAACAAAATCATAGAAAACCCGGCTTCGCCGTGCCTTAAACGCCTACCTCAAGCGAGGTGAAGCCGCTGGTTGCCCTTATGCTTAGAAAGTATATAACGCAAGTTTATACTTGACAGTGTAAAAAAAGATAAACCCGCCCCCTGAATCAGGGACGGGTTATATTACCGTGGTACCACCCTGCTTACTCATCCGGAGGTTCCTCAGAATGAGTCGCTTAGCGACAGTTTACTGTCATCGCATTTAACGCATGCCTCGTCAAGGTTTTTCCTCGCCCTCGGGAATAGCCTTCATACAAAATCCCTTGGCTTCCTTTCACCTCCGAAAGCCTCTCTACAAAGGAATTAGGTATTACTCATTCCGTCATCAGTTTAAATCTTACAAATTAATCTAAAGTATAGCGGAGGACCTGGGTTCTTGTCAACTTTCTGCTCATCTCAATCATAAAATAATTATCACCATCATCCACTCTAAAACCGGTCCCTCAACGCGACAACGTTGTCGCGTTGAGGCATTCTCTCTATCTTTTACATAATTGCTAAGATTCGTACCATAAGGCGCTGCCAATTCCTTTTAAATGGGTTTAAAAAGTTCATCAACTGTTGTATTTAATTCTTTTGCAAGATTAAATGCTAACATCAATGTCGGGTCATATTTATTGTTTTCTATCGCATTTACTGTCTGTCTGGAAACTCCACATTTTTTGGCTAATTCCTCTTGTGACAATCCTAGTTCTTTTCGTCTATTCCTAATCATGTTTTCCATATCAACCACTATGCCTTTTCTTAAAAAACAGAAGTGCAATAAAATAAACTATGGCTGTAACTGTCAACTGGATGAACGGGTTTATCGTCGCTGGCCGTGCCGTCACAAGGTTTTCAATGACGTCAAGAATCATTGCTCCCACTGCTACAAGTAAGGTATATGTGCTGGCTTTCCATACGATTATCTGATTGCGTTCATCACCCGGTTTGACCAATGATACTACCATACCAATATCCAAAACAATAAATACCAGCAAGACAACACCAAAAGTAATTAGTGCAGATAATTCCATAAAATTGACTCCTTTCTATATCATGCCATTCAACCAAAAATGTCAAATTTCTTTGACATTTTTAGTATAGAGCGCAAAATAATAAATGTCAAGAGTTCTTGACATTTTAGAAATAGAGTTCTTAACTATTTATTGTTTGAGAAGTCTTTTTTATGTTTCTGAATATTTCCTGGGCTAACCGCCTTTATTCTTTAGCACAGACAAATTTCTTCGCACCAGAGAATACTTCGTCCTGTACGGATTTTGCAATGTCATCAAAGAAACCCTTCTTTTGTGATATTCCGTAGTCTATGAGTTAGTCACAGTCCGTACCAAATACGAAAGCCCTTTCGTATTTGGTACAAACATGACTTCACCCGCTTATACATGAATTATAGATTCCCCAATCCCCCTTATATGGGGGGCAGCCGTAGCATCATTCAGCTCGTCTCAATCATAAAAACAATCATCACCATCATCCACTTCGAAACCTGTCCCAGAACGGACAACGTTGTCGCGTTCTGGGACATTCTTTGTGTACCGGTCCTTATTTCTTATAGCGATAATCCACCTTCACCGGAAACTCGTTGGTTTTCATCCCTTCGTGAATCCAAGTGTCATAGACCATGTACATAGTCTCTTCCCCGGCCGCAGGGACCATACTGATTTTCTTTCACACTATCCGGATAAGGATAAATCCCTTCTCCAGCATAAGTGGGTACCTTGGGCCAGGTGATAGTCTTTTAGTCTACTATAAGCTACATAAAACATCTCCTCTTTATAGAGGGAGTAGAGACGTTCAAGCTTATTTCGGCTTCCCCCTTTGCCAATCGTTTCAACACTTAGCTTCTCTGCCTAAATTGATAATTCCACCTCCATTAAGAGACTTCCTTCCACAAAACCCAAAACCTCCCTATACCTTCAATTGTACAGGGAGGTTAATATTTCAGTAGTTTGGCGCACGGCCAGGCTCTCAATAAAATAACTTCGTGTATTCTGTCCGAGTATCAGCGATATGGTAAATATATATCACATCCATAATCTTACGATAAATCACTGCATGCTTTTTAGAAATAACCATCCGATAGCCTTGTTCATTCAACCAATGTCATACTTCATCTGCCCGCTCCCTTAATCTTCTTCTGGCTTCTGAAATACTGAGGGTTTCCGCTCCACTGATTCTTTCCTGTTCTGCCTGTAAATCCTGGCACGAAGCTGTAAAATCTGTATCTGTTCCCTTTTTTCAAAAGCATCAATACTCATGAGAACCAAATCTCCCCCACCATTTTTTGTAATATATATAGGTTCTTTTGTTTCTTTTGCCAGATTTGATATCGTAGAGTATTCATTCCGCAATGCTGCCGATGGTTTGATTATCATAGTCCACACGCACCTTATATCGTATTTCTGATATAATTTTATCAAGAATATGCAAAATAAAACAAGAGGGTTCAAGGGGGTAAACCGCATTATGTTGGTCGGAGTGCGGATCAATCCCCTCATTTTATCTCAGGTGAAACCAGCCAGAAGTAGATATTACGAATGATAACCCGCAATACTGCGGCAAAGGGGACCGAAAACAACATCCCCCAAAAGCCGGCGATTTCTCCTCCTGCCAAGAGGGCAAAGATAATCCACAAAGGATGCAGTCCTACACTGTCTCCCATGAGCTTCGGTGAGATAATACTGCTTTCAAGCTGTTGAACGATAAGGATAACTACGGCAACTTTTAAGGCCATCATGGGGGATTGAATAAGGCCAAGGAGCACCGAGGGGACGGCACCGATTAAGGGACCAAAATAAGGGATCAAATCAAAGACACCGCAAATCACCCCAATCAGCAAGGCATAATCCATTCCCACCAGCTTTACTCCGACACCAGAGAGAATTCCTACAATCAAAGCTACTATAACGTTACCACGGATAAAACTGCGGACAATATGACTAATATCCTGAACTACTCTCTGCCAGGCTACCCGCTTGCGCTGAGGAACTATTCTCAAAAATCCTACCCGAAGCCGATTCCAATCTGCCAATAAATAAATGGCTATAACCGGTGACAGGATAAAAAGACTCATCGAGGTCAGTGCCTTAGGCAGATTATCCAGAAAGTCTTCCAACCAATGGATAAGGAAGGATTCTCCTTCACCCAAATGTTCATCCAATACACTGACCACCTGATTGGGAAGCCCGGTCGCTCTGAAATTGGCCCGGAAATCTTGAATGGCCTGCTCCAGGGTCCGGATGGTTTCCGGCAGTACCTGAGTCAGCTTGGATAACTCGATATAAAGTTTAGGAATAACAATAAAGATGAGCAAGGCAAGAGTCAGGAGAATTCCAATAAAAACAAAAGCGATGGACATTTTACGTCCAACCCCTCGCCTCACCAAAGCCTCAACCACAGGAGCCAATAAATAGGCTAAGACAAAAGCCAGGATAAAAGGGCCCAATATAGAACGCACTGAAAGGATCAGGAGCAATCCTAACAAAATAATACTAATGAGGAAAGCCCAGCGCCATTTTTCCTTCTTCATAGTTTCCTCCAACCCTCTTTTGAGATTGTCTTACCCCGTTCCGAAAGGTTTTATACCCTAAATGCAAAAAGAGCGTAAACCGGCTTTCAATCCGTTCTTACGCTCTTATCTTTCCAAGAAACACATGATTTTCTTTGTTGATACTGTGGAGAGAGACTAGAATTTCATCATCTTCATACCCTTACGCATCGCAGACATAGCTTTATTCTTTGGACGCATCATATAACCGACGGTCATCCCAAGGATACTACCTGCTACAATTCCTCCAATAACTTGTCCTGACCTCAAGGTATATCCCTCCCTTATTTCTTTACTCCAGTACAGCCTCACTGAGCTCTTCGTTGATTGCCGGATCATTCCACGCTACTAAAGAACCGTCTTCAGCTAAATCATAGATAACGACTTTGTCCGTAGAGCTGGTAAATTCCACACAGCAATCCCAACAATAAAACTGACCCACTCCTACCTTACCGATAGCGCGACCACTACAAACTGGACAATTCATGATAGTGAACCCCCTTCATTTCCCTGGTCCCAGGGGGATACCTGGTCTTCAACGATTAAGACATCTTTCCCATCTACCATTACGTCCGCTTGCAGAATTGCGCCACGGCCATCCATAAGATCGGAAAAAAGGCCGTCCGAAACTTCGAAACCCACAATGTTCTCTGCTGAATCATCAAGAAAGACATCCTCAATCGTGCCCTTTGCTTCCCCGCCTTGGGTAAAAACTTGATTGCCAACTTTTTGCGACCATTTAATCCCTTGAATTTTTTGAACCACATGGTCTCTCACAGTTAAGGCATCTTTACCAACAGCAGCTACAACTTCTCGCGGCAAACCCTTTTCGGAGTGAAAAATGTGAGCGTTTTCCAAGAGAATACCGCTAATTTTCCTGCTGCTTTCATCGAAAACCACATCCTTTACCCAGCCAATCTGGTTTCCGTTTTTTAAACATAATACAGGTAAACCAACGATTTCCCGTGCTCGTCGCATTTTTCCCCTCCCTTCGAAACTTTTATGGTTCTATGATACTATGCCCAGTATTTTACTTGCCCATTCATTCACTTATAAAAAGATCCTGTGATAATTTTGCCGCCACCGATGACAAGATCCTCTTGATAAAAGACCACGGCTTGTCCTGGAGTAATAGCACGTTGAGGGGTGCCAAATTCCACCCGCACCACCGGACCGATGGCTCCGGGCAGTGTTTCAAAATCCTTTAAAGGAATAATCTTCGCTTCAGCGAGAGGTGCTTTATAACGAATTTTTGCCTGAACATCCAAGGGACCCTCCAGGTCAGGAATGGCTATCCAATTTAAGTCCGTAGCCAGAAGAGAAGGTGCATAAACCTCTTGATCCTCACCTAAGATCACTTCATTGCTTTCTACATTAAAGCCGAGAACAAACATGGGTTTACCAAAGGTTACCCCCAAACCTTTCCGTTGGCCGACGGTATAGTTGACCAAGCCCTGATGCCTTCCCAGAATATTCCCCTTCTGGTCAACAAAATTGCCGGGCTTAATCTTCCCCGGAGACCGCTCACGAATGAAAGAGACATAATCGTCATCTGGAATAAAACATATTTCCTGGCTATCAGGCTTCCGGGAGACCCGAAGTAGTCCTCGTTCCGCAGCCATCTCGCGGATGTGTTCTTTCTTATAGTCTGCCAGGGGAAACAGAGTGTGCTTGAGCTGGTCTTGACTCAAAGTATAGAGCATATAGGTTTGGTCCTTCCAGACGTCCACCGGTCGGCTCATGAGGTAGCGTCCGGTCTGGGGATCCTGGAGGACTTTAGCATAATGACCTGTGGCCAGATAATCGGCCCCCAAAGCCCGGGCTTTCCTCAGAAACTCTCCCCAGCGCACTACCCGGTTGCACATGGTACACGGATTCGGTGTTTCACCACTGAGGTAGGCATTCGTAAAATAATCGATGACATTTTCCTCAAAGATAGTACGAAAGTTCAGTACATAATGAGGTATACCTAGTTGGTGGGCTACCCGCCGGGCATCATCTATGGCTGTAATGGAACAGCACCCTCCAACATCATCAGGACCTCCGGAGGGCATGGTTTGGAGGGTTATCCCGATGACCTCATATCCTTCTTCCTTAAGCAAAGCGGCGGCCATGGAACTGTCCACGCCGCCGCTCATACCGACCACTACCTTTTTCTTTTCGGTAAGCGTCATTTCCTCATCCCTATACCTTTAAAGTTTTCTGATGATAATCTTTAATAGCTTCGTGCAGTGCATCAGCAGCTAAGTTAGAGCAATGCATCTTAGCTGGGGGAAGTCCGTCAAGGGCTTCGGCAACAGCAGCATTTGTAATTTTGAGAGCCTCTTCTATCGTCTTGCCTTTAACCATTTCCGTGACCATGCTGCTGGTGGCTACAGCAGCTCCACAGCCAAAGGTCTTAAATTTAACGTCTTTTATAATATCTCCATCAACATCTAAATAAATACGCATAATATCGCCACATTTAGCGTTACCCACTTCACCGACACCGTCAGGGTTTTCAATCTCACCCACATTACGGGGATTCATAAAATGATCCATTACTTTTTCTGTATACATATCTCTTCACTCCTTTTATTGCGCTTTTGCCTGACTGCATTTGCTATGTTTGGCCTGGTCATAGAGCGGAGACATCATCCGCAGCCGTTCTACGATTTTTGGTAATTGTTCTAAGACATAATCCACATCTTCCTCCGTACTCTGACGTCCGAAGGAGAACCGTAAGGAACCATGAGCAATTTCGTGAGTCAATCCCATGGCCAGCAAGACATGAGAGGGATCTAAAGATCCGGAGGTGCAGGCTGAGCCGCTGGAAGCAGCAATGCCCATCATATCAAGGCTTAAAAGAAGTGCTTCACCTTCAATGAATTGAATGCTGACATTCAAAATACCAGGGAGGCGTTTCTCTCCTTGAGGTCCATTCAATTTCACGTAATCTATCTTTTCCATAATGCCTTCGAGAAGCCTGTCTCTCAGCTTGGCTTCCCGGGCAGCTTCCTCTTCCATCCGCTGAGCAGCTATCTCACAGGCTTTGCCAAAACCGATGATTCCAGGAGTGTTTTCTGTACCGGAACGGCGTTTCTTCTCTTGGCCACCGCCATAGATGCGGGGAATAACCCGGACACCTTTGCGGATGTAAAGAGCTCCTACCCCTTTCGGTCCATAAATCTTGTGGCTGGATACGGTCATCAGGTCCACATTCATAGCTACCACATCGATGGGAATCTTGCCAAAGGATTGTACCGCATCCACATGGAAGACAATCCCTTTATCCCGTGCTAACTTCCCGATCTCAGCAATAGGCTGAATGGTTCCCACTTCGTTATTGGCGTGCATGATCGTAATCAATATCGTATCGGGTCGAATGGCTTTTTCAACATCTTCAACAGCAATAAGTCCTTCTTCATTCACCGGAACAATGGTGAGCTCATAGCCATTCTTCTCCAGGAATTCACAGGTCTCCAGGACAGCGTGGTGTTCAACAGCTGAAGTGATGATATGTTTTCCTTTTTTACTCTGAGCCTCTGCCGTTCCGATTATGGCAAGGTTATCTGCCTCTGTGCCGCCGCTGGTAAAGGTGATTTCTGTAGGTTGTGCACCCAGAAGCTTGGCAACAGACTCTCTGGCGTTCTCCAAGGCTGCTTTGGCGTCCCGTCCAAAGCTGTGAACACTGGAGGGATTTCCATATTTCTCTGTGTAATAAGTCATCATGAGCTTAGCAACTTCAGGATCGACTGGAGTTGTAGCGCTATGGTCAAGGTATACTCTGCGCATTGTGGTTCCTCCTAGTAAACTTGATTAATGGATTATTCACTGATTAAAATGCAAGCTTCATTATCCGGAGTCTGCAATCGTACTCATGGTCTGAGGATCTTTAACCAGGTCGGCCAAGCTGATGGAATCCAGGACATCTTCAATAGGGTCACGAACCTTCTCCCGAATGGTCCGCGTCACACAATAATCCGACTTCTGACAGCATTCAGGATCTCCATTGGCTTCACACTCTACCGGTGCTATCGGTCCTTCTAAAACCCTAATAATATCGCCAATTCTAATTTTTTCTGCTTTCTTACCCAAGACATATCCACCTTGTGCTCCTCGAATGCTTTTCACTAATCCGGCTTTACGAAGTCCGGAAATCAGTTGCTCGAGATAGTGCTCAGACAATCCTTGTCGATCAGCTATACTTTTTAGGGAGATCGGCCCTTCGCCTGAATTTAAAGCTAGATCAACCATGGCCGTGAGACCATAGCGGCCTTTCGTAGAAAGCTTCAAACCCCCCACTCCTTTTCAGTAATTCTATCGTCCACTAAGTAATATGAAACATCTCTTTTTATGGATATCTTACAAAAACACTCGGGATTTGTCAAGACAATCCCGAGCAAATTGCTCAGATTTTTTTATGAAATATCATTGGTTTTTAGTGTTTTTCTTCATTTACCTATATATTTCCATATGACCATCAACAGCCCTTATGATATATCTCTATTTTGATTATAATGAGTTGTAGAGGCTTTCTTAGTGTACCCCTTATTCACGGTTCTTTGCTTCAATTAAGAAACAAAGTATACTAAGGTTAGGTCAAAGCTCTATCTTCTTATCGTTAATGCCTTTTCAGAAAGGAATTGTTTCATATGGACTTATTTTCAGCTTCCTTTAACCCTAATCAAGTTGCCCCTCTGGCGGAGCGGATGCGTCCCAGGACCCTTGATGAGTATATCGGGCAATCCGAAATCATCGGCAAGGGAAAACTTCTCCGCCGGGCCATCGAAGCGGATCGGGTCACTTCCCTCATTCTTTACGGACCTCCGGGAACAGGTAAGACCTCCCTGGCCCAAGTCATCGCCAATACAACCTCCTCCGCCTTTGTGCGCATTAATGCAGTGGCTGCCGGTGTCAAAGAACTCCGGGAGATCATTCAGACGGCTACGGAGCAGCTTCATCTCTATGGAAAGAAAACCCTTGTCTTCTGTGATGAAGTTCATCGTTTTAATAAAGGTCAACAAGATGCCTTGCTCCCCGCAGTGGAGAATGGGACCATTACCTTTATCGGGGCGACCACCGAAAATCCTTTTTTCGAGCTTAACTCGGCTCTGTTAAGCCGTTCCACCCTCTTTCGCCTCCAGCCTCTCACGACAGAAGATATTCGCAGCGGCTTGACACAAGCTCTGGCAGATAAGGAACGAGGGCTGGGAAATTACTCGGTAAGCATTGGGCCGGAGGCTTGGGAGCATTGGCTTAATTTCGCCAACGGGGATCTGCGGCGGGCCTTGAACGCTTTGGAATTGGCCGTACTCACCACCCCTCCTGAACAGGGAGTGCGTCGTATTACCTTGTCTGTAGCCGAAGAATCCATACAGCAAAGAGCTATGCGTTTTGATAAAAATGGCGATAATCATTACGATATTATCTCAGCTTTTATCAAAAGTATGCGTGGCTCCGACCCCGATGCAGCCCTCTATTGGCTGGCAGTTCTGCTGGAATCGGGAGAAGATCCCCGCTTTATCGTGCGCCGGATTATCGTCCATGCCTCCGAAGATGTGGGACTGGCTGATCCTATGGTGATGCTCCAAGCGCATGCGGCAGCCAATGCCCTGGAATGGGTGGGGCTTCCTGAAGCTAGAATCCCTATAACCCAGGCCGTACTGGCTATCGCCACAGCACCCAAGAGCAACAGCACCGTTATGGCCATCGACAGGGCCACGGGCTATGTCCGCTCCCATCCCACAGGTCAGGTCCCTGAGCATCTTCGAGATGCTAATTATCCGGGAGCCAAAAAATTAGGCCATGGCAAAGATTATCTCTATCCTCATGACTATCCCGGTCATTGGGTGGAGCAAGGGTATTTACCCGAAGAGGTCCGGGGCGAGAATTTCTTTACTCCTTCCGGAGTGGGACAGGACCGCGGCAATCGCGGAAAAATGGACTCCTGATTAATTTAAAAACGGTGCCGAATGGCACCGTTTTGGTCTTCTTTCCTGGGTTATCCGATACAAAAATTTCTTTTGCTTCTTAAATTATTAGGCATGCTTCTCAATCATTTTGACGAGATCGGCCTTACCACGGAAGCCAACACTTTTATCCACCAACTGCCCGTTTTTGAAAACAGCTAAGGTGGGGATGCTCATCACTTGGTATTGACCAGAAATTGCCGGCTCCTCATCCACGTTAAGCTTACCGATGACAACCTTTCCCGCCATTTCATTTGCCAGCTCCTCAATGATCGGAGCAACCATACGGCATGGACCACACCAAGCTGCCCAGAAGTCTACTAATACGGCTTTGTCAGAACCCAAAACTTCTTCATTCCAATTTGCTGCTGTAAAGGTCTTAACATTTTCACCTGCCATGAATATACCCTCCTCAAATTCGTTTGCATTAACTTAGATACTATGAATTAACATCATAGATTAGATAATGAGCTACTTAATAAATTTCGATAAAACCGTAATTAATTCATCGATGGATTCGTCCTGGTGGTTTTCTTCCACAGCTTTTTGCAAACATTCCCGCGAATGGTTTTCAAAGATTAAAACGCCGACTTTATTAATGGCTGCGCGTACTGCTGCAACTTGAATTAGAATATCCACACAATACTTTTCATTATCCACCATACGTTGAAGACCTTTAACCTGGCCTTCAATTTTCTTTAAACGCCGGATAATATCTTCTTTTTGTGCTAAATCAGAGTTTTCCTGCACTACACGTTCCCCTCTCTGATACCCATAGGGGGTACACCCCATATTATAAAGCAAAGTCTCTTCTTTTGTCAAAGGTTTTGCCATTTAAAATTCAGATGGAGTGTATTGCTCCATCTGATATCTTTACTATTATTTTGTTTTACCCGGCAGAATATCCCTTTTGATGTGTAATTCTTTCAATTGTTTTTCGTCAACAGAAGATGGAGCTTGAATCATGAGATCCGATGCGCTTTGAGTCTTGGGGAAAGCGATCACATCCCGGATAGTATCCTTGTCCGTTAAGAGCATGGTCAACCGGTCTAAGCCGAAGGCAATCCCTCCATGAGGCGGAGTACCGTATTCAAAGGCATCCAACAAGTAACCAAATTTAGCCTTGGCTTCTTCAGGGGTAAGGCCTAATAGGTCAAACATCTGCTCCTGAACCTCTCTTTGATGGATGCGAATGCTTCCTCCACCCAGTTCGGTTCCGTTAAGAACCATATCATAAGCCTTGGCTCTGACTTTACCAGGTTCTGTCTTTAAGAGGGGCAAATCCTCGGTCATCGGTGAAGTGAAAGGATGGTGAATGGCAATAAAGCGCTTCTCCTCTTCATCCCACTCGAGGAGTGGGAATTCTGTAACCCATAAGAAATTAAAGGCATCTTCGGGTATAAGTCCTAACCGTTTTCCTAACTCCAGTCTTAAATGCCCCAGAGCATCGGCGACGACCGCTTCCTTATCCGCCACGAAGAAGAGGATATCCCCTGTCTCTCCTTTCAGCTTGGCAATCAGGTCGTTAAGCTGTTCTTCGGTGAAGAATTTAGCGATGGGGGATTTGATTCCCTCTTCCGCCAAAACGATATAGGCCAGTCCCTTGGCGCCATAGATGCTGACAAATTGAACCAAGCCATCCAACTCACGGCGGGGCATCCCTGCACAGCCTTTAGCACAAAGACCTTTAATCCGTCCGCCTTTGGCCAAGGTATCAGTAAAGACCTTAAAATTGGAGTCTTTGACGCATTCCGCCACATCCACCATTTCCATACCAAAACGGATGTCCGGTTTGTCCGAGCCATACAATTCCATGGCTTCTTTGTAGGTCATCCGTGGGAAGGGATGAGGAATATCACGGCCGGTGGTCTCTTTAAAAATACGAACCATCAACTCTTCCATCATGGGCAGAATGTCTTCTACTTCTGCAAAAGACATCTCTACATCCAATTGTGTAAATTCCGGCTGACGATCTGCCCGTAAGTCTTCATCGCGGAAGCAGCGGGCGATTTGGAAATATTTCTCCATGCCTGAGACCATAAGGAGCTGCTTGAAAATCTGCGGAGATTGGGGCAAAGCATAGAATTCCCCGGGGTGAACACGGCTGGGAACGAGATAGTCTCTGGCCCCTTCCGGTGAAGATTTAATCAGCACCGGGGTCTCGATTTCATAGAACCCCTGGCTGTCGAAGAAATTCCGCATAACTTGGGTGACTTGGTGACGAATCTTGAAGACCTTCTGCATTTCCGGACGACGCAGGTCAAGGTAACGATATTTAAGGCGAACCATCTCATCCACATCCACATCATCCTGGATATAGAAAGGCGGTGTTTTTGCCCCATTTAAGATGGTCAAAGACTCAGCCACGACTTCAATTTCTCCGGTCTCCAGATTGGGGTTGGTCGCTCCTTCCGGACGCGGGCGCACTTTTCCTTTAATAGCTACCACATATTCTGAACGCAGGCGTTCTGCTGCTGCAAAATCAGGCATATCGGGGTTAAATACAACCTGTACAAAGCCTGAGCGGTCGCGGAGATCTACGAAGATAACTCCCCCGTGATCCCGGCGGCGTTGTACCCAACCTAAAAGGTGAATCACTTCTCCGGCATGGCTCAGTCTTAAGCTTCCTGATTCGGTTCGATTAGCTAATAAGGTCATTGATTTCCATCCTCCCTATATCTCTTCAGCATATCCTCTTCAAAGTCCTGAATCGGTAATTCAACTTGTTCTCCCAAGCGGAGATCCCGCAAAACAATGATTCCTTTATGAAGCTCTTCTTCGCCAAGAATAGCGGCGTAGGGAGCGTGAACCCGGTCTGCCGCCTTAAGCTGGGCTTTGAGACTCCGCCCCAACAGGTCGATACCGGCAGGTATTCCCTTCTTCCGCAAACGGCTGATGATGCCGAAGCCCTCTTTTTGAGCCTGGTCCCCTAAGGTCACCAGCATCAAATAGTCTTTCCCTACCTCTTCCTGTTCCGCCTGGGCAAGCTTCCGGGCCGCCAGCACCCTCTCCATCCCCATGGCAAAACCGATGCCGGGGGTTGAGGGGCCGCCTACCTCCTGGACGAGGCCGTCATAACGACCTCCTCCGCAGATGGCACTTTGAGCGCCAATATCCTCTACCAGCACTTCAAAAGCGGTCTTACGATAATAATCCAATCCTCTCACCAGGCGAGGATCGACTTTATAGTCGACTTCGGCAGCGCTCAATAAGCTTTGAAGTTCCTTAAAGTGCTCCGCACATTCATCACAGAGGGTGTCCAAGGTCGTCGGCGCTCCCTGAGTGATCTCCTGGCAGGAAGGGTTCTTGCAGTCCAGTATCCGTAAGGGATTCTTCTCAAAGCGCGACTGACAGTCTTTACAGAGCTGCTCTTGACGCGGAGCCAGGAATTCCTGAAGTTTTTTCTTATGCTCCGGGCGGCAGGTCGGACATCCGACAGAGTTCACATGAACTTCCAATCCCTTCAACCCTAAACGACTGTACAAATCCCATACCAGGGTAATGACTTCCGCATCCACCATGGGCTTATCCGCTCCCAAGACCTCTACTCCAAACTGATGAAATTGCCGAAATCTTCCCGATTGGGGACGTTCATAACGGAACATGGGTCCAATGTAGTAGAGCTTTACAGGCTGAGGACCGCCATAGAGCTTATTCTCTACATAAGCACGGCATACCGAGGCTGTCCCTTCCGGGCGCAGGGTAATGGAGCGATCTCCTTTATCAAGAAAGGTGTACATTTCCTTATTGACGATATCTGTGGTTTCACCCACCCCGCGTTGAAACAACTCTGTGGCTTCAAACATAGGGGTACGGATCTCCTGATACCCATATTCCTTACAGATCTTCCGAATCTGCTCCTCAAGGTCTTGCCATTGTTCCACTACTCCGGGCAGTAAATCCTGTGTTCCTTTCGGACGTTGAATAGCCATATCATTAAACTCCTTCCTGGAATCTATTTCATCTTATATGACAACAATAAAAAGCCCCCTCCCTTGCCATGAAGCAAGGGACGAGAGCTCCCGTGGTGCCACCCTTATTGACGGATTTTTAGAGTTCCAATCTCTACTCCGCCCACTTTTGCAGCCGATAACGAGACCAAGCGCTTTCCTTTCTGTACCTGGGGTGTCCTCCTAAGCGTCTCCCAGGCTGGTTTCAGTCCAGGCCAGCCTTCCCTGTAGAGAGATGATGCACAGTCTCTTCCCAAGAGTTTCTCAGAAATTCAAGATATCAATTATGTAAACCTGTTATATTACAATATCTTAACGAGAGAAGGAACATTTGTCAATCTGTCAAAACCAGTTTTCTTATTACACCTTTTCTTATTACAGTTTATCCAAAGAAAGATCATGGTAGTCAAAATCCCTGCCAAAGCTTTCACTATGAGCATCATATAAAGTGAAATTCATATAAAGTAAAAATCATATAAACGTTTGCATGTCCAAAGCACTTCCGGGAAAACCTAAACAACAAAGATAGGAGGTCATTGATTATGTCTGACAAGCAAACGGACAAAACCCGCACCCATGCCCCTAATGCTGATGATAATACTCCCAGCCCCAACAAATCGGATCGCTGCATCGATAAAGCAACAAAACAAAAATAAGATCGGAGCACTCCGATCTTATTTTTGTATGCCTTTATTTCCCCATACCCACCCTCACTGAATTCGCAAATCAGTACGCGGTCGTTACAATAACAATGAGTTGTACTGGTGTCACATTACTGGGCTTAACTTGTTCAATGTGGAGTCGAACCACAGTATCGCCCCAATACTACCATCAAATCCAACTTGCCCAGTTGGTGGGTTTGTACTCACCTTTGCCAAATCAGCTACCACTGCAATTATTCCATTGTAAATAATCATTCCATGAGATCGATAGTCCAGTTCATGCCCTGGATGCGGGTATCCAGTTCTCTGAATTCCCTCGACAATTGGTCCGCCTGCTTTTGGGTCTCCGCAACATCTATGGTGCTGATAAATTTCACCTCGGAGCGGCTGAACCGATCATGTTTGATGGAGGCATTCACAGCAACCTGAGCAAGAATTCCCCTCTTATTGAGCAGCAGATCCCGTTCTACTAAAGCATCGGCCAGAGTCCGCTTCTCATCAAACCTGACCTGGCAATTAGTTCTGTTGATCCTTTGGATCAACCCCGTTAATTCCTTGAAGATGGCCTCAATCTCACTTAACAACACCTGAGGATTCTCCGCCGGTTCTTCTCCCTCTTGAACCTTAACACAATGCTCCAGCCTGTTCCTCAGCTGTTGTATTCTTTTTTGATAATCCGCTCGCAGAATCAATGCTTCCGCTAGTTTCACAGCACATAACCCCTTTCTCTCAGGCTAATAATCTATCAAGGCGAAGTTGATAGGATCTTCCACCTCTTTGATGACTTTAATACTATAGCCATGACTAGCGTTATTGCTCTTATGAAGTTTGATAAGGTATTGGTAGTTGAGCTTTCTGCCTTCTCCCGGATACTCCAATAGGTAGTCCACTATGGCGTAATAGCGATCGGGATGTTCCTTATCTCTCAGCAATCGCTGCAGCTGGGGATATTCTGTTACTCCACCCAACGCCGGCACACTGTATCTCCCCTTCTTGTATGTACCAATTTCATAGGCTCTGTGCTCTTTTACCCCAGAGTTAAAGTACCTGTTGATGATATCATCCAGCACCGACTCCGCAAAGACGATATCTGCTCCCCTAACCACCCTGTCCTCAAATGCCCTGGGATCAATGATTCCCAAAGCGAGACTTCGGCAGGCGAAATCGATCATGATCTTATCTGTCAAAGCATCCTCCTCGAACGGCTCCATGATCCCTTTTGCCGTAGGACGCAGGAAGGTTTCCAGGTCAGCCTTCTCTGATTCAGACAACTCTACCCTCTCCGTAGCTGCTGCTCTGACGAAGACGAACTCTCCCTCCGGTATTCCCCACATAGAAGGCTCAAATCCATCTCTGGTTATTTTAGCTACGATATGATCCCCTTCAAATTTCAGCTCCATAGTTCCGGCGTATCCCCAGGCAAGATCCTCGTAAGCAGTGCACAATACGCCCTCTTCTATGACACCGGAAAAGGCTACCTCAGCCTGCCGATAGCTGGGGGCTCCTTTTACACTGTGGATACTTCCTTGAATTTCCTGCTGATTGACTTCCGCAATATGAATTCCCGTTGAGCCATAGTACTCTATCAAAGCTGTCATGCGATAGAGATCTTCATCCCGGTTCACTTTGATTTTCCAGTCTCCCCGATACCTGGCATAAGCAGCAGTGTCCTCCCCATCGGAATCAGGATGGGCTTGATCAGGGTTCCCGGAATTAGCTCCTTGCCCATACTGATCTTCTTGACCAGAGGCAGTGCTTGCCGGCTCGATTTCTGTAGTATCTATAGTGTCATTGCATCCGCCGGCTAAATGCGCAAAGGATAAGAGCAAAAGCATCAAAAGCAATCTTTTCATTTGTCCACCACCTAACAGCTATCCTATCTATGGACAGTTTACCAATATTCCGTGGACCGCTCAAGTCCTCATCCCTCACTCTTTACCATGTAAACCAGAAGCACACCCCTGCCTCCGTATTTTCCGCCCCATAGTTGAAGCCATGCAGCTCCAGGATCGAGCGGACGATGGACAATCCAAGGCCGGAACCGCTGCCCATTCTTGACTTATCCAGCCTATAATAGGCGCGCCAGATGGAATCAAGCTCTTCCGCCAGGATAGGTGAACCGGTATTGGTTATACTCCACCTCTCCGCCGTAATGCTTACCTTCACCGTACCCCCCACTGCTGTATGGGCGGCGGCATTGCTGATGAAATTATCCAGGGTTCGCTCTATAAGCTGCCTGTCTGCCCTGATCCCAGCTGTACCATCTACCGTCAGCATAATCTCTTTTGCCACAAAGACATTCTCATACCTGGACAGTATCTCCTTGGTGATCTCCCGTAAGGAAACCTCTTCTAAGACAAGAATCACCCCGCCGCTCTCCATGCGGGAGAGTTCCAGCATATCCTTGATCATACGGTCACAGCGCCGGACATTCTCCTGAATCCCCGCTGCATAATGCTCCCGCTTTTCCGTGTGGACATTCTCAGCCAGGTTCTCTGCATAGCCGGAGATAATGGCCAGAGGAGTCTTTAAGTCATGAGCGATGGCATTGGTCATATCCCGGCGCTGTTGCTCCAGCTCCTCACGGCTGCGGAAGGTCTTCCAGGTCTGAGCCGAAAGGATCCCGGCGGTAAAGCTGAAGATTAGAAAACAGCTTACCCAGACCGGAATAAGAATGGGCAGAGCTCCGGTCAAACTATTAAACTCATTGGCGGTCAGGACCCAATAGTCACCGACAGAGATGCCAACTTCCCGGAGTTTAGCCGTGCCTTGGTAAAGATAAGGGGTGATAAAACGGTAAGTGAAACCCTCCCTGACCTCAAGGGCCGGTGGCTGCGAAAACCCGCGGTTAGCCGCATTTTCAGGCGCATAAAAAGCATAATATGCCTCAATGGTTTCTTCAAAGACATGTTTATCGAGCAAGGCCTCCCGCAAGGCAAGCTGGCGTTCGTCGCTGCGGAGTCTCAATTTCCCGTCAGGATAGAAGATAATATTCCCCTGTATGCCTCCATGTTCATAATAGGGCAACTCCCCGGCATCTACATAATCGGAGCGGTAGATCGGTTCTTCTAACCTTTCCCCGCTGCCGGAGGTAGCCTCCCCCTGCTCATTAAAGGTGCCCGCCAAAAACTTGGTTACTCTGATCGTATCCGGGATAACCTCGGCTCCGTCAAGCCAAAATCCCTCAAGGCCCACCCCATAACCCTGGAGATCCCCAACCTCTATTGGATGATGCCTGCCATACAAATACTCCTCCATTTCTGCAATCTCTTCAGTACTGAACCACTTTTTGGGATCAAGTACAGCATAGTCTGTATAAAAGGTATTTCCCTCCTGGCGGGAAGTATATTGGCAGGTCCAATATTCATTGGTGCTGGAGATCAGCTCCCCTTCCTTAGTGTAAACAGCGGCTTCATACCCCTGATAAGAAGTAAAGGAATTGAGGGTTCGGCTGAGTTCTTCTTGGATAGCAGTCTTTTTACCCTCATTGTCTTGGACATCATTGAAATCATTAATAATACGATCCACACTGACACCGATGATCCTTGAACGCTCCATAAACTCTTCCTTGATTTTGTTTTCTTCCTCAGATATGACAAAGATTGAAAACCCGATCATAAATACCAACCAAATCCCCATCAGCCAGCCAAAAGTGCGCAGATAGATCTTCTTTTTCATTTCCTCTCCTCCAGACGATAGCCGCTTTTAACCACGGTTTTAATCTGTTCCGCCCCTTCTTCCAAAGTCTGCCGGAGCTTTTTGATATGGTTATCCACCACCCGGTCGCTCCCGGAAAAATCATAGCCCCAGATCCTCACTAGCAGAGTCTCCCGGGTGACAATCTTCCCGGCATTCTCCATCAGCAACTTTAAGAGAGCATATTCCTTCGGGGCTAGTTCAACCTCTCTTCCATCTACGGAGGCTGTACCTCTGTAAGGATCGAGGCTGATTCTTCCTACGCTCATAAGGTCATCCCGTATCATACCCTTGGCCCGCCGGATCAAAGAGTTGGCCTTGGCATAGAGTTCCGCCAGAGAAAAGGGTTTTACCATGTAGTCGTCACCACCGAGACCATAACCATGAAGTCTGTCCGCTTCCGCCTGGCGGGCCGTCAGGAACATAATGGGGACATCGCTGTGACGCCTGAGTTCCCGACAGATCGTGAAACCATCCACTTCCGGCAGCATAACGTCCAGCAGCACCAGATCATAGTCCTTTTCCTGAGCATGAGTCAATCCGTCGGCTCCGTCGGCCGCACAGACCAGTTCGATTTCACCGGCGCTTTTTGCGGTGAAATAATCCTCTATGATCTCTTGTAATTGCAGATCGTCCTCCACCAAAAGGATCTTGATCATCCATCTTCCCTCCTCAGGTATGAGTGTATCAAACCCATCTATCTTTTCTGTGTCCTTATTCTACAATGTACCATTAATAGTTAAAGGTTAAAGCAAACTGATAACCAAAAGAACCTCCGCCCTTGCCCTGAGGCAAGAGGCGAAGGTTCCCTCTTCTTGATTCGTATTCTTATTGGTTCAGTTCATGTGCTTCCTCCAAAGCTTTCAAATAATACTCAGGAACACATTCTTCCTCGATACTGAACTTATTAAGCAATCGGTTCACTACAGACCAATTCCCTTGCTCATAGGCAATGATCAAATCCAGCAAATAACAGTATCCATTGGGTTGCCCTAAAAGAGCGTTTTTGACAGGTGCTTCGATAGGAAGCTCTTGAAGAATCTCCGCAAGGGGGCGATCCAGGCAGGCATCGATCAAGGAGAAAAGTCCCAATAAGAAAGCATTGGAGCCCATGCCCACTAAGCCGACTTTTGGGGATAGCTTTTCTGCAAAGCTGGCTCTGACATAGGATTGAATAGCAAGGGCATCGGGTTTTCCGTCGGTGATTTTACCCATCACGATAACGGAGGCCCATTTTTTTACCTCTTTAGGCCCTAATAGGGTTAAGGCTTGCTTGATGGAGGAAATCTGAGAGTTCAGACCAAAGGCTGAGGAATTGATAAATTTTAATAATTTGTAAGTAAGGGAGATATCTGCTCGTATGATTTTCTCCAGTTCCTCTATGTTCACATCAGGAGAATTAACCTGCTGCAATAATCTTAAGTAATTCAATTTATTTGCGGAAATGTCTTTACCCTGAACAATATTCGGCTTGCTGAAAAAATACCCCTGAAACAATCCATAGCCAAAATCCTTAGCCTTCTCATACTCCTCAAGAGTTTCTACTTTTTCAGCTAAGAAACGTATATTGAGTTCATTTAATCGTTTGATCAAGGCCTGCAGTTCATAGCCCTGAGTGGCCCGAAAATCCACCTTAATAATATCGGCCAGTTCGATCAAGGAGCGATAATCCGGCCTGAATACAAAATCATCCAAAGCGATTTGATATCCTTTTGCTTTAAGGCTCTTACAAGCTGCTATAACTTCCGGATCCGGGTCCACATCTTCAAGAATCTCGATGACCACCTGGTTCTTAGGGAGTAAGGTCGCCATTCCCTCCTTGAGCAAATTGGCAGTAAAGTTGATAAAGGCCGGCTTGCCCATGGTCAGCTTATTAAAATTCATGAGAAAAAAACTGCTGGATATCAGTGAACTTGTGGCTGAGTCCCCATCTCCGCTCTTAAAGTAATTGTCCATGCTTTCCCTGAACAGTAGTTCATAAGCATGAATATGTCCCTGTGAGTCTAGGATTGGCTGACGAGCTACAAAAACATCCATGAGCTCCTCCATTGTTCGCAGTCTTACTTCCTGCAATAATACCAAATACTTAGTTATTCTAAGTCTAAATCCTTAAACCCTCTATTTTTGTCCATTTATCCTAATAAATTTATAAAAATTACTTATTATCTTCAATTTCAATCCCGGCCAGCCCAATCAGATATAAGGCATTGCGTGTGGTGGATATTCCTCCCCTGAGTTTATAATCAAAATATATTTCCTTGTTCTGATAGTATTCACGAAAGTGGTAATTTTTGATCCTTCCCTTGCTTTCTCTCTCCAGTTCACCGAGCTCCAGATCATGGGTCGATACCAGTCCTAATGCTCCTTCTTTCTGCAATTGCTGAATTAATGCGATGGCTCCCTGGTGGCGGTCATGGGAATTGGTTCCCTTAAAAATCTCATCCAGCAAGAAGAAGACCGGTTCATTCCCTTTGGCCGCCTTCACAATCTGCTTGATCCGTAATATTTCCGCATAAAAGGAGGAAATGCTTTGCTCAAGATTATCACTAACACGCATACAGGTCCATATCTCCACAATGGAGCAGCGGAATTCCTGAGCGCACACCGGCGCACCCGTATAGGCAATAAGAAGATTCGTCCCCACAGTGCGTAAAAAAGTACTCTTTCCCGACATATTGGACCCGGTGATGAGGGCGATCCCCGAGGGTTCCTTTAGAGTGAAATCATTGGTCACGCGTTTACGGGTAAGGAGGGGATGACCCATTTGACGGGCCATCAGCCCCCGTTGTTGTTCAGCGCTTTTTTCTACTATCTCAGGGAATACCCAATCCGGATTCTCAAAAGGAATGGTGGCCAGGCTGGATAATTCCTCAAATCTCGCAATAACCTCCAGCCAGCTTTTCAGGAGGCCGCCGGATTTGCTCTTCCATTCTTCAAGGGCAATCATGCAATGATAGTCCCAAAGTAAAAGAATATTGATAAAGATGAACATGGCATTTTCACGATTGGAGATTCTCTCCACAATCTTTGAGAGCTTCTGAATCTGTTCATAGGCAGATTGCCCTTTCTGATCACGCAGAATATGCTGAAATCTCTGAAGCTCTGCTGAGCGGAATTTCTTCTTCTCAAGCTGCTTTAGCATATCGGCATAGGTCTTCAGACTGGCTTCATGTTTATAGACCATGGATAGAACTTTGGAACGCTCTTTATTATACAACTGGAGCAGAACGATTTGGACAGCAACCAATAGTCCGGGAACCTGCCAGGGCACTGCACCCCAAAACACATAGAGGGCCCCCATGATGCAAGTTATAGCTGGAAGAACCGTTACGGCCAGCTTAAGGACAGGCTTTAAATAAGCCTCTTCTCTTTCCTTAGCCCAAAGGATAAAGGGCTCCACTGCTTGAAACTGCTGGGATGCAACGACTCCTTCCGTCTCAAAACGCTGACGCCATCCTAAATTTCGGGCTAATTCTGCGATAGCTTCCTGCCTCTTTAATAGTTCTTCATGATTTTTAAAGGGAGTTTTGAGAACTTGGCTTAAGGTCACTCTTCCCAAGGGAGTTTGTGCAGAATTAATCCATTGAAAGATGGACGCCTGACCAAAAAGATCCAAGTCGATGGCATAGGGGTGTTTTTCTTCACTGAATTCTACTCCCTGCTCCTTAAACTTCACCCATTCCCCTTGTAAACGCTGGATTCCCTTTTGATTAAGGCCGGTGAGAATCTCTGAATATCGCAGTTGTGTACGGACATGGCGATGGCGTGCAGCAAGGTAAAGGAAAAACCCCAGAGTGAGGATCCCTGTCACTATTCCTGAAACACCACTGACTTTTAGGTATAGAAAAACAGCGACAGTGAAGCCCAATAAAAAGGAAAACAGCCGATAATTGCTTAACTGATTCGCTGTTTGCTTCTGTTTCTTACTTAAGTCTTCATAGGTTTGTTTTCTTTTTTCGTAAATGCTTTGCGGATCCTTCACACTATGCCTCCTAAACTTTTTTATAATAGGAATTCATATTTCCATATTCATACTGCTATTATATCATTAACCGATGCAAAAAGAATCATCCTTGACCTAAAGCCTCAGATGATCCTTGAGCGGTGTTCCAGCACCCCTTAGTTTAGTCTAAAGGGATATCTATCACTTTATTATAATTCTTACTGTAGGTCATCCGCAGAACCTCCAGTTGGAGATCTTTTCCCGTTCCTGGGAAACGCAGAGTCCTTTGGTGCTTAATTGTGCCGTCCAAGCTTTTTTCGTAGTCATCATTGATGGTCTCCTCTAAAGCAATCCTCTTTCCATCGGCAAGGAGATAGACTTTGGTCAGAACCAGGCTTTCTTCACTGGTTAAGGTGATCAAGGTCTCACCGTTGGTTGCTTCGATCGAATTAATCTCCACTAGCTGTCCGAGAATATCCAGGACTTGATTCTTCTCCTCCCTGCTCAGGTTATACTGCTGATTTACATCGTGATCCGCACTAAAACTCACCAGTTCCAGCTTTAGCTCCTTTAAAGGGACAGGCAAAGCATCAAAATTGGTCTGGAAGGTGATGCCTTTCATGTCTGTACTCAGTCCTCTCCCTTTCGCTTCTACCGCTTCACCATTAGCAATTAAGCGGAGATTGATATCCATTGGCCTAAAGCGCTCACCACTTAGGGTATCTATAGCTAAGCCCAAAATGCTCTGGGCAGATCCCTTAATCACAGTTTGGGTAGGGGAAGCCACAATGGACAGGAATTTTAGTTTCGTTTGATCCACAGTGATAGCTTGATTAAGCTCTTTCTTTAAAATGTGCCCCATAGCTGTATTTCTGTCCAAGGCAAAAGTGATTTCAGCAGGAGTACTTACTCCTGGTTCATTGAGGGCAAAATTGAGCGTTAGCCTTCTGGTCAGAAGGGACGTGGGCTCAAAGCTGGCGATATACTTTACCTCCGACTCTTCTTCATTGATTAAACCTTGAGAACTTATAAACCGGCTCTCTCCGAAGAAGCCCTTCAGGGACATAACGGGGAATAAGGCTTCACTTGCATCTCCTGACGGAGCCTTTACCGTGTAGAAAAGAAGGAGTTGGTTTTCATCCAGCATCACATAATCCACCGTCAAAGACACTCCATTAGGAAAGGTATGGCTTTTGCCAATCAGCTGGCCTTTGCCTAGATTATTCAGCTCTCTCAGGGTTCCGTCCATCACTTGATCATAGCCGAAAAGTTGCTTGCCATAGGAAGCAATGACATCATAATTAAAGCTGATAAGAAGAGCGAAGACAAGAGCCACGGCGATCTTCATTTGTTTGGCATGGCGTTGATAAAAGGACAAGGGCTTTTGCTCCGCTTTTTCCAGGGCATAGCGCAGCCTCATTTCCAGTTCATCCGGCACTTGGGTGCTATCCATTTGAGCCTTGCCCCTTTCGAATAATTCCTCAATATTCTTCATCCCTGTTCCACCTCCATCCTTTGTTTTAACTTTTGCAGCCCTGTGTGCATTCTTGATTTCACTGTACCCAGGGGAATTTTTAATAGGTCAGCGATGGTTTGATAATCCATATCCAGTAGAAATCGCAGCCTTAGAACCTCCTGATAGTGTGGCTTCAATTGGGTCAAATAGGCTTCAAAGGCCATTTGTTCTTCATGCTCATGAAATGACCCTTCATAGGATCCTTCAGGCAGCTCCTGGAGCAAGATAACTTTTTTCTTTTGACGCAAATTTTGTTTGCAGCAATTAACTAAAATAGTTTTACTCCAGCTATAAAATGCCGTTTCATCCTTTAGACCCCTGATATTTTCGAACACCTTGAGGATCATGTCTTCCATAGCATCCAAAGCATCTTCCTGATCCTTCATATAGATATAAGCCAGACGATAATAGTCCTGCTTCCGACTCATGATCAGTTGAATCAAGGCTTCTTTATCCCCTTTTCGGGCTTGTTTCACTCTGTCTATAGCCTCTTGTTCCACTTCGCCACCTCTCTTTCTATAAGTAAGAGTATTTAACCTGGAAAAAAGTTCGCATATCACATACGAAAAACAACCGCTGCCCTAAAATCAGTTCAGGGCAGGGTTGTTATTAATCATTACATTCCTGAGTACGTTTATTATGCCATATATAGCCAAACATGCAAAGCTTCTACCCCATCAAGAGGGCCGTTATGGTCCCCAGGCTTGCGCCGATCATTATGTCCGACGGATAATGCATACCCAGATAAACTCTGGAGAAAGCGACGATGGAGGCGAGGCTATAGAAAAGGATGAATGAGGAGGGAATAGCCAGAACCAGCACGGTAGCTATACAGAAGATGGCGGTGGAATGTCCGGAGGGAAAGGATGCATCCCGGAGAGGCTTTGTACCCATCACTACTCCGTCCAGAGAATTTCCGTCTGATCCGTAAGAACTCCTTTGACGCAGCTATTGGGTGCTGCCTTGTCCGGCAGGAAAACCGAGCCTTTTTCGTAAAGTTCGGCCACTTCGGCATCCTTGAGATTTATGATCAGAACCTCTTCATTTAAAAGGGTATAGTCGATTTTATCATTATAAAAATCCTCGGTCTGGATGGACAGGGCATCCGCCTTGACGCGCATTGCCACATCCTTGGTGACCAGAATAACCGGGCGTTCCTCTTCATTGGCCAGATTGAGGGTCACGGCGAGGATCCGGTTATCCGGCAGGGAAAGATCGGAAAAGAGGGGCAGGATGGCTCCGGAAGAATGGTTGAGCTCGATTCTCAACCTCCCTTCCTCCGGGAGGTCAACTCCCTGGGAAAGTTGCCCTCTTTCGCGCAAATGATCAAGAAAACGGATAGTCTGGCGGGCCAGGCGCCCAACATCGTCCAGCGATCTTTTTTTATGCTCCAGCTCTTCCAGGACGGCATAGGGGATGACAACCTCATTGTCCTCAAAGCAGAAAATGGCATTGGGGTCATGGAGCAAAACGCTCGTGTCCAGTACAAAGGTTTTCTTCATAGTATCCTTCCTCCCCTGTTTTATTTTGAGAGCCTGTTGGCCACACTGGAAGCCATATAGGAGTTAGGCTTAACCTCACAGAAGAAGCCGCAGGATTGGACCCAGCCGACCACCTCATCCATGAACTGGGCAGTGGGGCCATTGCAGCCCACATCCACATGGACGGCGATATCGCAGAAGATGTTATCCTTCTCAAAGCGTTCCTGGAGCTTTTTGGCATACTCCAGACTCAGGCCGGTCTCAAAGAGAATTTTCTGTTTGGTGTTGGTTATTTTCATAATCTTTCTGATCTCCGAAAAGAAAATTCCGCCCCGGCCCACATTATTGACGAACTTGTGCACCCCAATGGTGATGGGCACTTTGGTATAGGAGAAATTCTGACTGTCCGTCCCGACGGCAAGCTTGTATTCGATTTTACTGCCGTGAGCCGTGTAGTTTCTGATCAGCTGATACATTTCCTCGAAGGTCACCTCTCCGTAAGTGATGCTGTACATAATCACCCTCCTCACCGACTTTTGTCTGCAATGATTGCCCTATAAAAAACGAAAGCGAGTCCTAACTACCGTCAGGAGACTCGCTTTCATTCTTTATAATAATGATGCTGATACCGGGACATGGCTACCCGGCGCTGTGAACATCTTTCAACAGACACCCGCCTTAAACCGGAAGAGAGTAAGGATAAGAAAGACGGACAAAATGCTTTGACAATGTGCTCTTTGTACCTGTTTTCTTTCCTGTTATGAAGCATAAATACCCCTCCCCTACCAATTCACCGACTACCGTGGACTTCAGTCGTTTTCCTAGCTGCTAAAGGAATATTACACTATTAATGTTAATCCATTATTAAACTTAAGTAAATATAATTTTAAACTTTTGTATATAGGGTAAAAAAAAGACCGGAGAACCGGTCATCAAGCTCCGGTGCCACCCGGAGACTTAGTCAATCTTAAAATAGCATAATAATGTTAAGCTAAAAGCCGGATTCAGTTAAGTTTAGCCAAGGATTTTTTGTGCTTCCGCTCTCTTCCTTTGGGTCTCTCCCCATCGCTCCAGGTAAACCTGCCAATTGGCCGGATGATGGAAACTGACCAGGGAAAAATCCGCCAGGTTTACAATTTTGCTGGAAGCCCCCGCTCCCAGGCCGATGACCGCTTGGTACTCTTCCATGATTCCAATATTATAACGGCATTCCAGGCCTGGCTTGGCAAATCCGATATTCTCCAGATTGCCGGCGATCTGCTTTTGGCGATAGAGATAATAGGGCTGTGCTCCCATAGAACGAGCAGCGGCCATAACGACTTCCTGCATAGCCTCCAGTTCCCTGCCCAAATTCTGCGTCAAGCCCTGCTCATGTTCCTTGGAACCTCGTTTGATGGCTAAGGCGTGAACTGTAAGATTATCCGGTTCCAGCGCTTTGATCTGCTCCAAAGTCTCCTGGATATCCCTAACCCCTTCTCCAGGCAGCCCTATGATCAAGTCCATATTAATGATCCAGCCGGGAATCTCACGGGCAAGTCCATAGACTTTGAGGATATCCTCTACTGTATGGGCACGGCCAATCCGCTGCAGCGTTCGATTATGCATGGTTTGAGGATTGATGCTCAATCGATTGACCCCGCTTGCACGGAGAGCTAAAAGCTTCTCCTGGGACAAGGTATCAGGCCGGCCTGCTTCCACGGTAAACTCTAAGGCTTCTTTATGGGGAATATGGGTCATCATTAAAGCGATCAAGCGACGGATCTCCGCAATGGTAAGTATGGTAGGTGTTCCTCCGCCCAGATAAAGGGAATCCGCCGTAAGCCCTGCAGTTCGCATCCATTCTCCTGTCGCCCTGATCTCTTCCCCTAACCCCTGCAAATAGTGCTCTAGAGGCTCTCTGCTCTGCTTTAATGAATATGCGGGAAAGGAGCAATAGGAGCAACGGCTAGGACAGAAGGGTATCCCGATATAGACGGCCACATCCATGGGATGGTTCTTCATCGTCTCCAGGAAAGGCTGCTGAATGGACACCACTTCTTGAAGCAATTGGGCTTTATCCTCACGGATTGCGTACACCTCGCGCAGAGATCCCTCCCTGTCTTCTAAAGGGTATCCTGCCTCTTTTAAGCGATGGAGAATTTTGCTGGGGCGAATTCCCGTTAGGATTCCCCAAGGGGGAGTGTGCCCTGTTCTCTGAGAAAAAAGAGCGAGGAGCCCCCTCTTTAATAAGAGCTTTCGTTTTCCTTCCTTTCCCACATAGGGATGGGATAAAAGGAATTTTATCTGTTCCTCATTGAGGGTGATTGAGACTTCAGTAAAATTTGAACCGGTTTTGCAGTTAAAATACCCTTCAATTCGCCAGGGAGCATCCGGATAATGAATATCAATGTGAAGAATACCCAGTTCATCATTGACTGCATCATTTTCACGACTTAGATTCGTTGAAACCGTTGATTGATGGTTATCTTCCTCTTCAAACTCCACCTGGGCCTCCGGAAAAAAGGCCCGGCTTAAGGAAAGACCCGCTTCCAATTCGGAGCGGGATAAAGTATTGCTTTTTAAAATGATGTTCATCGCAAAAACGGGTTATCCCGCTTTTCCCTCCCGATCGTGGTTTCCGGTCCATGGCCCGGGTATACCTTAGTGTCCTCAGGCAAAACAAGCAATTTCTTTACAATGGAGTCGATCAATTCTTGGTAAGATCCACCGGGAAAGTCCGTCCGTCCGATGGAACCATCAAAAAGAGTATCTCCGCTGATCAGCCCTTCTGAGGTCAGAAAACACACTCCCCCGGGGGTATGTCCAGGTGTGGCGATCACTGTAAGGGTCAGGTTTCCCACCTGCACTACCTGACCATCCTCCAGCAGAAAATCTGCCGATTTATAGTCATAGGATCTTCCCAACATCCGGGAAAGATTATGAGCGCCGCTGGTCAGCATAATGGCATCCTCTTTATGAATCCCTACTTTTGCCTGATAAAGCTCACGTAATTCATCCACGGCACCAATATGGTCAAAATGCCCATGAGTAAGCAGGATATATTCCACCTGAACTCCTTCTTCAGCTATCCATCGTTGAATCCCGGCACCATTGGCTCCCGGGTCGATGATAGCCGCCTTCTTGGTTTCCGGGCAGCTCACAAGATAACAATTAGCCCCCATAGATCCTACCGCACGACACTCAATCATGTAGATCCCTCCATCAAAAGCATACTTTCCTACTTTCAGATAATTGGTAATAAAATTAGAAGTTCTTCTCACTATCGATAAGCAAGGTTACCGGCCCATCATTGACCAGGGCCACCTGCATCTCGGCCTGAAAGATCCCTGTTTCCACATGGAGTCCATAGCCCCGCATTTTTTCCACAGCCTGCTGGAAAAGGTTTTTAGCCATCTCGGGAGGTGCCGCTGTGGAAAAGCTGGGGCGTTTTCCTTTACGACAATCTCCATAAAGGGTGAATTGAGAGACCATGAGAATTTCCCCGCCTACATCCTGGATAGAGCGGTTCATCTTCCCTTCCTCATCTTCAAAGAGTCGAAGTCCGACGATTTTATCCACCATCCAGTCCAGGTCAGATACGGTATCTCCTTGTCCTACTCCGAAAAGAACCAACAATCCGGCTCCAATCCGGCCAACGATTTCTCCCTCCACAGTCACTGAGGCCTGGGTCACTCTCTGAACAACACTGCGCAAAGTTAACGTCCTCCTAAATGTACCCGTTCCACAGATGTGACATCCTTAACCCGCCGAATCTTCTGCATGACATTATACAAATGTCCAAGATTGCGAATCTCAATACTCAATTGAATATGGGTACTCTTATCTTTAGCCACTCGGGCATTAATCGCTAAAATATTCGTTCGGCTCTCCACTACCACATTCATCACATCAGTAACCAAACGCGGCCGGTCTAAGGCGAAAATCTCCAAATCCACCGGATAGATGGATTCGACTTCCGTATCCCAGATGACTTCAACCATCCGGGCTTGTTCTTCCTGAGAATGAAATTTGATATTATCACACTCGCGGCGATGAATGGAGACCCCTCTCCCCCGGGTAATATAGCCCACGATATCATCTCCAGGTAAAGGGTTACAGCAACGGGAAAAACGAATGAGAATATTGTCCACTCCCTTGACCCTTACCCCTTGGCTCGCCTTACCATAACCACTGGAAGACTTACCTTCTCCCTGCTGAAGGGCCTCCAACTGAAGCCGTTCCCGCTCATCCTTGGTCAGGTCTTCCTTTAAGCGCATAAGGACCTTATTCACTGTAACTGCGCCGTCCCCCATGGCGGCATAGAGATCCTCCACACTGGTTATATTGTAAGCTTTACCAATCTTCAAAAGAATATCGGATTTAAGTACTTGAGTCGGATCTAAGCCAAGCTTGCGTACCTCCCGCTCGATTCCCTCCCGGCCCCGGGCAACGTTCTCTTCCCGCTTTTCCTTCTTAAACCACCCACGAATTCTGTTTTTGGCCTGGGATGTTTTTACGAAAGACAACCAATCCCGGCTGGGACCATTGCTTTGTTTTGAAGTCAAAATCTCGACAATATCGCCATTGGTCAATTTGGTTTCCAGAGGTACAATGCGGCTGTTAATCTTCGCGCCCACACAACGGTGTCCTACATCCGTGTGAACCCGGTAAGCAAAATCAATCGGGCAGGATCCTGCGGGAAGCTCCACCACATCTCCCTTGGGTGTAAAGACAAAAACCGTATCCGCAAAAAGGTCTATTCTGAGTGATTCCATGAATTCTCCGGCATCCCGTGAATCATGCTGCCACTCCAACAGCTGGCGCAGCCAGGAAAGCTTTTGCTCAAAATTACCACCTACAGGTTTTCCTGCGCCCTCTTTGTATTTCCAGTGGGCGGCAATACCGTATTCAGCGGTGCGATGCATTTCCCAGGTACGAATCTGGATCTCAAAGGGCTCTCCATGGGCCCCAACCAAGGTCGTATGCAAGGACTGATACATATTGGGTTTGGGCATGGCGATATAGTCCTTAAACCGGCCGGGCAAGGGCTTCCACATCGTATGAATGATTCCCAGAGCGCCATAACAGTCATTCACTGAATCGACAATAACCCGAACAGCCGTTAGATCGTAGATTTCGCTGAGCTCTCTATGTTGAGTAATCATTTTCCGATAGATGCTGTAAAAGTGCTTGGGGCGGCCTGATATATCCGCTTTGATGCCCACTTCAGTCAGGCGTTTGGATAACTGGGTGATCACTTCATTAATCTGGACTTCCCGTTCCGCCCGTTTTAAAGCGATTCCTTCTGACAAATCATAATACTCTTGAGGTTTCAAGTAGCGGAAGGAGAGATCCTCCAGCTCCCATTTAATGCGAAAAATACCCAGGCGGTTAGCCAGGGGCGCAAAAATTTCCAGAGTTTCCTGAGCAATCTCTTTTTGCTTTTTTTCAGAATGAAATTTCAGGGTCCGCATATTGTGAAGACGATCCGCCAATTTGATCAGAATCACCCGAATATCCTTAGCCATAGCCAAGAACATCTTGCGCAGGTTTTCAACCTGAAGCTCTTCTTTGCTCTTGTACTCAATCCGCCCTAGTTTTGTCACTCCATCGACCAGGATAGCCACTTGAGAGCCAAATTCTCTTTCAATATCTTCGATGGTGTACTTGGTATCTTCCACTACATCATGAAGGAATGCCGCCGCAATGGTGGCCTCATCCATTTCCAGTTCCGATAAAATCTTGGCCACTTCCAGAGGATGCTGAATATATTCTTCTCCTGAATTGCGAAGCTGCCCACGGTGTGCTTCTTCAGCAAAGGAATAAGCCTTTTCCACAAGCTTGATCCCTTCCGGAGACACTTTATGTAATTTTTCCATGAGCTCGCCAATCGACATTATTCTGCTCCTCTCCTGTGCCCTTTTCTTTAATACTTAATCAAGGAAAATATTTTATACCCTTCCAGCTTCTTACGACCTTCCAGAAAGCCTAATTCGATCAAAAAGCTCATTCCCACCACCTGGGCACCGGTCTTTTCAAGCAAACGAGCCGTGGCGGAAATGGTTCCGCCGGTAGCCAGCAAATCATCCACAATGACTACCCGCTGTCCCGGTTGAATGGCATCGGCGTGGACTTCCAAAGTATCACTGCCATATTCAAGTTCATAAGTTTCTCCCACGGTCTCACCGGGAAGTTTGCCCGGTTTACGCACGGGAACAAAACCAATGCCCAGGGCGTAGGCTACCGGAGCTCCCAATAAAAAGCCACGGGCTTCCGGTCCCACAATGATATCCGGCTTACACTCCCTGACTTTCTCAATAATGGCATCAACGGCTGCTCGGTAAGCTTCTCCGTCTTTCAAGAGGGTAGTAATATCCTTAAAAGAAATACCGGGTTTGGGAAAATCATCGATGACGCGAATATACTCACTAAAATCCAATGCCTTCACACCTTTCCATTCTTTAGTTCTCTATCGGTACCGGCCCAGCCTTGTCTGAAACTCCGGCCAAGGCATAGTGCAATATTCTTCTTTAAACGCCATGGTCTCCTGCCAGCGCTTTTTGGCACTCCGAAAACGCAGCGCCCCTTCCAAATCCAGCTTTTTCTTGGCGGGGATCCACTCGATATGGATGGCACCCGGTCTATGGCGCAGACAGCGGAGCAAATTCAGCTCTTCCAAGATTTTCAAGCCGGTTCGGGCTTGCCACAGGGGAATTCCCTCCACCTGCCAGGTGAACGGATTATTCTTAATAGCCAAATCATATAACACTCTGTACAATTGGACAAGATCTTCCCGAGATAAATAACCCGTTCGCTCTTTTAAGACGAGGGCCTCAATCTTACTCTCGGCAATGATCATGCCTTGTCCACCTTGGTTTTGGGTCTCCCTCATGATCTCCCTCACTGCGTTCCACGATGAAGGAACCCCTGTAATCATAGCCCAATCTGCCTTGAGATCCGTTTCAGGCCGTTGAGGGTCTGATCCGGTAAAATCCCAAAGGGCGACTGAAGCACCCCAGCTTTCAAGGGTTTTGCTCCATTCTTCCCGATTTTTAGCTCTCCAATCCATGACTTTCAAGCCTTGAGAAGATGGGCTTCCTGCAGCCATTTCCTCCGGTCCCAAAGCGATCTCCTGCAAAGCCGCTGAGTGGTCATTATCTTCCTGCCATGGGGCCTTGGGTTGAATATCTTTAATCATCAGCTGGATATTCTGGGTTCCTCGGAAAGTATTCCAGTCCAAACCAAAAGCTACGTCCACCGTTGAAGACCCTAAAATATTCCCTAACTCTTCCCCTTTGCGAAAAGCTATTCCTTCCCATTCACCTTGGGTTCCGAACATACATTTTAAATGAGCCTGGTCTTTCCCCACTAGATCGGCCATATAGAGGGGATAATCCTTTCCGGCCAGAACCGGACTGGGATTACCAAATCCGAAGGGGGCAAGATGCTCTAAATCGCGCATCAAGGAAGCATCAAGGGCCTCCAAAGGGACGCATTGGTCCACACGAACCCGTTCATAAAACATATCCTCCGGGAAATTTTGAGCTGCTTGATTCAAAGCCTCGCGAAGAAGGGGGATATTCTCCGGTTTCAGCGAGAAACCGGCAGCCTGGCTATGTCCACCGAATTTCTCCAAAAGCTCTGCCTGAGCCTTCAGTTCATCTAGTACATGATAGCCTCCTATCCCTCTGGCGGACCCTTTTCCTATATCCTCTTCCTCCGTGACAAGGAAAACGGGGCGATAATAGCGCTCCACCAAGCGAGAAGCCACAATTCCGATGACCCCATGGTGCCAGTTCTTACCCGATAAAACAATAACCCTGGGAAGTGGAGCTTCCTCTAAAATCTTCACTGCTTCTGCAAAGATATCCTTTTCTGTGTCCTGGCGCAAGGCGTTTTCCCGGCTTAAAAACCGTGCTAACTCGACAGCCCGATCTTCATGGCCTGTGAGCAACAGCTCCAATCCGGCTCTGGCGCTATCCATCCGACCGGCAGCATTAATTCGCGGCGCCACCATAAAAGCGATCTGCCCCGCTTTAAGAGGTTTCCCCCATAGACCACACTCCTCAAGTAGAGTGCGCAGTCCTAAATGAATGGTATTCTCCATCTGCCGTAAGCCATAGGCCACGATGGTACGGTTCTCATGGGTTAAGGGGACAAGGTCCGCAATGGTCCCTAAGGCTACTAAATCTAAAATTTCCAGGACAGCATAGGCTCCCGTCCCACCGCAATCTAAAGTCTCTAACAAGGCCTGAGCCAACTTAAAAGCTACTCCCACTCCAGCGAGTTCCCGAAAAGGGTATCCAGAGTCCTTAACCTTCGGATTCAGGATAGTATAGGCTTGGGGCAGGATTTCAGGCGGCTCATGATGATCGGTAAGAATCATATCTATCCCCTGAGACCGGGCATACTCCACTTCATCCACGGCAGTAATGCCACAGTCCACGGTAATGATCACTTTAACATCAGCTTGGGAAGCTTTTAATACGGCATCCTTATGTAATCCATACCCTTCGTCCATCCTGCTGGGAATATAGGCGACCGCCTTAAACCCTAAATCTGTCAATACTTTATAGAGTAATGCCGTACTGGTTACCCCATCCACATCATAATCGCCGTAGATAAGGATTTTTTCTTCTTGAGCCCGTGCCTGCTCTAAACGTTCAACTGCCTTAGCCATTTCTCTAAAGGCAAAAGGGGAATTTAAATTGAGTAAGGAGGGGCTTAGAAATTCCAGGATTTCTTCTTCCGTCCCGACGCCCCGCTGGCTTAAAATGTCTGCAACCACCGGAGAAATCCCTAAGCGCTGTGGGAGTGAGCTGCTGCTATCTTGAAGCCCAGGAAGGGGTCGTGGTTTTGTCCATATTCTTTTTGTCATGCTCCACCTCCATAGGCAATATTATACCTTACCCTTTCCACTTTTGTGGATGTTATATTGAGACCTTAAGGGGTTAACACCAAAATATAAAAAGGACTTCCAGGAGAAGTCCCACAGTCTAATCAGCGATAAGTCCAAAACTTTGACATTAACTTATTTCAGAATAACAAAATTAAATAGTAATGACAAGAACAAAATGTATTGAATTTTCAAATCATAACATTGCCGATGATAATGCACAAGATGCCCATCAACGCACGCCAGAGAATCGGGGAAATTCCCCATACCACTTCTTTTAACCTGATCTTAGGAATTAACCCTGTACCTACAATTAAAGCCCATACTATCACTGCAAGAATGGGGGTAAAAAAAGCGCCAAAGACCACCAAACTGGCTATACCCCCAGCTAAACCCGCCACAACATTGCTTTGACGGGCTTTTTTTGCAAAATATAAAAGAGCTCCTATACTTATGAACACTCCAATTATAAAGGGGACTTCCCATAGCCAAAAATTATCCGGATGCGTATACCAGAGAATTCCACTTATTATGAATGCGGCCGCCAAAGCTCCTCGAATTCCACCTATGAATATCAAGGCAGCCGCCAGCAGAAGCAACCATTCCAGCAAGACCAGAACCACAAAAGCCAAGGTCCATCCCCCTTTCTAACGACATTTTGAATTAGTATCTCCCGTATTATGGTAAAAAAATCAATAGGAAATATATTCCTGGACAACTGGCATATTTAACCATTTAAGCATATTTTGTATTGAAACTGTATCTTAAATCTTTGTTAAGGGAGGAATTGCGCTATGTGGGGTTGGTGGGGTTTTCCTTGGTGGGGCTTCGGTTTTGGATTCCCTTGGGGTATTTGGCGTCGTCGCTGGTGGTGGTAAACCGCTCTGGCACTCAGCTTTCTTAAGTGTGCTTATTATCTCTTTATTCTTAGGTAGGTTTCTTGCCCCTTTATTTTTCTATAAGCTTCATTATAAGTATTCCGGGAAGGGCCGTTGGTTATCGCCAACGGTCTTTCTTGGCACTATTGCAAGGTTGCCGACCCCAGGGTGCATGAGGGTGCGGATGTCAAGTAAGCTGCATAGAAGTCTGATCATAAAGAAAACTTGGCTGGCGCCAAGCCTCTGGCGAAGGCGGCTGCCTAGTTGCCCTTATGCTTAGAAAGTATATAGCGCAAGCATATACTTTCTGATAGTGCAAAAAAAGGCCCCCTCGAATGAGGAGGCTTCTTATGGGGACTTTAGAGTTAATTGCTTAGAATACAATTCCCATAGCAATGAGAAGTAAGATGATGACTACAACGATTGCGATTCCTGCTCCCAAATTTGTTCCTGTCATTTGATACCCTCCTTAAATTGCACTCTCTCGATAAGCGAAGACAATAGATCCTGTTAAAGTGGCCTTTCGCATGCTTTTGATTAGACGAAGATTACGCCCAAAGCGATAAGAATCAAGATTGCAATAGCAATAATTCCTACTCCAACGCCCCAGCCTACGCCACAGCCTCCCCAGCCTCCGCCAGTGCCACAGCAAAGACCAGCGCCGCCAAAACCTGCTCCATATCCTAAACCGTACATAAAGTACCCTCCTTTTAATTCATAAAATTTTTAGAACACAATACCCATTGCGATCAATAAAAGGATGATTACAACTACCACCGCGATTCCTTGAAAATAGTTAGGCCCGCTAGGTCCGCAAGCTCCAGCTGCTCCGAATTCCATAGTGTTATCTCCCTCCAAGGTTGGTAATATATGGTTACACTACAAGATATGGCCGCTCCATTAATATGTGAGATGTCCTGCCGATAATTCACAAAATCTCCCATTTGCTTTTTTTAATTAGTATATGAACTAAATAAAAACTGCCGATCCTTTTAGGTCTATCGGCAGCTTAGAGAATATATGGTTGTTTTCGAGATGCTTTATTTAATAGTTGGCATTTTCAACTCTTCTTTTGAACTCATCAAGACCCATCTGAGCATAACAATATACGCGCTTAATTCGGAAAGAATCCTCCGGTCCTGCCCATCCTCTGTCCGTGGTCAGTCCCATTTTATATCCCGTTTCCCGGCATAACTCAATGATTAAAGAGTCATAAACTCCATAAGGATAGGCAAAAGCAATTTTCGGCTCGCTGAGCATCTCTTCCAAAATCTTTTTTGAAGTGAGAAGCTCCTCTTTGATTTGCTCTTTAGAAAGACTATTTAAATAAGGATGGGCTATGGTGTGACTTTCTATCTGCCAGCCCGCCCGGCTCATTTCCAGTAATTGCTCCTCCTTTAAATATTCTGTTCCCCCAATCCATCCAGTCACCATGAAAATCGTTCCGCTATACCCATACTTTTCAGCAATAGGAAAAGCATGAGCATAATTATCTTCATAACCATCATCAAAGGTTAAGACAAAGGTCTTTTCAGGAAGTACTTTCCCTTCGTAAAAATACTGATAAAGGTCATTCAGGGTAATACTTTCATAGCCGTTTTGGGAGAGGAATTCCATGTGAGTTTCAAATTCCTCAGGAGATACTCTTAGTTCATTGCCCTCTTCATAGTCAATAGAATGATAATAAAGAATAGGAATAGACGGTTTCAAAGTTTGTGAAAGCTCTTGAGCATTATTTTCCACAGGGGGATCCGCGATTTGATCTATAGTCTCGATTTGTACAGGTTCCACTATTGGTTCTTCAGTTTTAATATCTTCATTGACCATATTTATTGGCTCTTGATTTATTATCTCCTCATTGGCCCTATCTTTTGGCGGCACTGCTTCGCTGGACCTTGAAGAACATCCCGGGATAATTAGAGTGGATAGAATAACAAGAATAAAGAATAAACGGATAAACTTACCCTTTACGTGATTCACCTTCTCAACTCCTCTGGGCATGATCGAGTCAATACAACTCCCGTTTTCCACCTGGTTGAATATTCTCTACAGCAGTTCAATCTCCCTCTTTTTCCGATACCCATAAAAAAGTGATGTGCTTTTTAACCAACACACCACTTAAAAGTCTTTCTATATTGGGATTTTATTCTAGGTCTATCCATGTTTTGCTGGAATAGGCCCCCTTGATAAAGCGATTTTTCCAGTCCGGACAATTTCAATAATCCCGTAATCTTTAAGAACTTCACAAAGAGCGTCAATCTTGGTTTCTTCTCCTGTCAATTCAATAACCATAGTCTCACGGTTTACATCGACGATTTTAGCTCGGAAAATATCGACAATATCCACAATATCTGAACGGGTTTCGCTGCTGGCCTTCACTTTAATCATAGCCAGTTCTCTTTGAATGGAATCCGTTTCTGTTAAATTCGTTATTTTAATAACATCAACGAGTTTGGAAAGCTGGTTGACCACCTGTTCTAATTCCAGCTCATCAGCCTGAACAACGACCGTTATGCGCGTCGTATCGGGTTCCTCTGTATACCCTGCAGCAATACTTTCGATATTAAAGGCCCTCCGGCTGATTAATCCTGAGATATGAGTCAATACCCCGGGGCGGTTCTCAACCAACACGGCTAATGTATGTCTCATAATGCCTTACCCTCCCATAATCATTTGGTCAAGACGACCTCCTGCCGGAACCATTGGCAGTACATTTTCGTCAGCAGGAATTCGAATCTCCACGACTACAGGCCCATTTACGGCGAAAGCCTTTTGAATGGCCGTGTCAACCTCCTGAGGATCCGTGACTCTTAGACCGACGACACCCATTGCTTCCGCTAATTTCACAAAATCCGTATGACCCTTCAGGGTAGAATGAGAATAATGTCCATTGTAGAACATCCGCTGCCATTGGGCCACCATACCGAGGACCTGATTATTAAGAATAAATACCTTTACAGGCAAGTTCAAATCCGCCAACGAGGATAACTCCTGACAGTTCATCATAAACCCGCCGTCCCCTGTAAAACATACTATCTGACGGCCGGGACATCCCACTTGAGCTCCCAAAGCCGCTGGAAGTCCATATCCCATGGTTCCCAAACCACCGGAGGTGAGCAGAGTCCGGGGATGTTTATACTCATAAAATTGGCTGGCCCACATTTGGTGCTGCCCAACATCCGTGACGACCACAGCATCCTCTGCCGCATAATGACTGACTTGCTGGATTAAGTGCTGAGGCATAACCAACCCTTCCCGTGGGACATAGGTCAGAGGATTGCCCTTTTGCCATTCATCCAATTGTTTCTGCCATTCCATATGGGCAGTCATCCATGATTCCGCAGATCTTTCTTTCACTTGATTCAACAGAGCCGGTATAGACCACTTTAAGTCCCCTATGACACGTATATTGGCGATAATGTTTTTATTAACCTCAGCAGGATCGATATCAAAATGAATCACTTTCGCCTTTGAAGCGAAATCGGCAACAAGGCCTGTAACCCGATCGTCAAAACGCACACCCAGACCGATCAGCAAATCCGTATGAGTGGTTGCCATGTTGGCTGCATAAGTTCCGTGCATGCCCACCATACCGTAATGTTGTGGGTGTTTATCGGGAATACAGCCTAAGCCCATGAGGCTGCTTATGACAGGGGTATGGGTGTATTCTACCAATTCCCTTAAGGCAGGAGAAACATCGGCCAGATTCACTCCCCCGCCGACAAAGAGCAGCGGTCTTTGAGCTTTGCCCAGTTCCTCTGCAACCCGGGCAATGACCTGGGAGTCTCCTTCGAAAATCGGGCGATATCCCCGCAAATGGACGTTATCAGGATAATGAAAATCCAGCTCTTTAGCAAAAACATCTTTAGCAACATCGATAAGGACGGGACCGGGCCGGCCGGTGCGGGCGATATGGAAAGCCTCTTTAAACACTCTGGGCAATTCATCGACATCTTTAACAAGATAGTTATGCTTTGTAATCGGCGTGGTAATTCCTGTTACATCTGCTTCCTGAAAGGAATCCCGTCCGATGAGAGAAACAGCCACCTGACCCGTAATCGCCACCATGGGGATGGAATCCATATAGGCTGTGGCGATCCCAGTAATTAAGTTCGTAGCTCCCGGTCCTGAGGTGGCAATACACACTCCCACCTTCCCGGTCGATCGGGCATACCCATCGGCAGCATGGACTGCACCCTGTTCGTGTCGGGTCAATATGTGAGGAAACTGAGTCTCATAAAGTGCATCATAAAGCGTTAAAACCGAACCCCCAGGATATCCGAAAACAACTTCAACATTTTCCTGCTTCAAGCATTCAATGACAGCTTGAGCTCCTGACATCCTCATACACCCACTCCTCCTTTATTTTCTATTTAGAATGTATTATAGTACAGAACTTAAAAAAATGCACTATATAATATTATAAATTAAGGAAGAAATTTATTGGCATACTTTCTGCTCGTGTAATAAAAATTCCGGGAGCCAGCCCGGAATTTTTAGGTTTATATTAGATTATGCAAAAACAGTTGGATTGCCAAACATTAAGGATTTAATATTTCTTTGAGGATTATGCTTTGGCGCGGGCAGGTTTACCACCCCTCTTCGGCTTCATCCTTTTCTTGATCTCGACTAAGATCTGGCTGGCATTAAAGATGGAGGAATAAGCTCCTGCTACTACACCGATCATCATGGCTAAAGCAAACACTCTGGTTGATTCTCCGCCAAGGATAAATATAGATAGAAGGGAGATAAGAACCGTCACTGCAATCTTGATCGAACGCCCCATCATCTGCCAAATGGATTTATCCACCATATCCTCAAAACTGTCCCCTCGTTTCATGCGAGGTTCGTTTTCACGGATCCGGTCAAAAATAACTACGGTATCATTGATGGCATAACCGAAAATGGTCAGGATGGCGGCCACAAAGGTAGAGTCGACTTCCCATTGAAAGAGGGAGAATACCCCGACTGTAGTGATCACAGCATAAAGTAAGCCCAAAACACCTGACACAGCATAGGCAAATTGGAAGCGGAAGCTAATATAGGCCAGTATTAAGACCGCTGCAATAGCCAGGGATAAAAAAGCGTTCTTGGTCAGCTCTTGACCGATGGCCGGTCCGACCTTATCCTCCTTAAGGGATTCTCTATCTAATTCCCCTACCTGAGTCTGCAGCGCTGTAAGAAGTTCGTTGCGCTGTTCTTCTTCCAGAGCGGAGGTCCGGATCAAGGCCGCGGTATCATTATCGGAAAGCTGCACCGGTCCTTCCAAACCTACGGAGGCCATGGCCTCGGTGATTTTCTCTTGGGTCACCTGTTGATTGAATCTCATATCAAGCATGGTCCCACCGGTAAAGTCCACCCCCAGGTTCAGCCCTCGGGCGAAAAAGGAGATGAAACTGATCGCAAGGATAATAAGAGATATTGCGAACCAAACGTGCCGGTGCTTAACCACATTAAAATAGAAAGGGATGGAATTTTTAACCTCTTCATAGGTTGCCGCATGAGCCGCAGGAGTTGAGGCCGTGGTTTTCTTGCCGGGATTATTGTTTTCAGACATTAGCCTTCCCTCCTTACGCCAAACCAGGCAGTATTCATACGTGGATTAATAGCTACTATCCAGCGCAAAAGCATCCGAGTAAAGGTAACCGCAGTAAAGAGGCTGGCAAAAATACCGATACCCAAAGTAATAGCAAATCCTTTAATGGAGCTTGTGCCCAGGAAGAAGAGGGTAGCCGCAGCAAATAAGGTAGTAATATTGGCATCAAAGACGGTCACAAAAGCACGGCTGAAACCAGCTTCCACTGAAGCGCGCAGGGATTTGCCAAGGCGCAGTTCTTCCTTGATCCGTTCATAGATGATGATGTTTAAATCCACCGTCATACCAATAGAAAGAAGAATCCCCGCTATCCCCGGCAAAGTCAGAACCGCACCGAATCCCTTTAATGCCCACAGTACGAGTAAAGTAAAGACGACTAAAGAAATATTCGCAACAAGCCCTGGCAGGCGATAGAGTACGAACATAAATAAAATGATAAACCCTAAAGCCACAATACCGGCATTAATGCTCTTGCTCAGGGAATCTACACCCAGTGAAGCTCCCACGGAACGTTTCTCTGCAATACTTAAGCTCACAGGCAGAGCGCCGGAACGAAGCAAAACCGCATATTGAGCAGCTTCTTCCAGAGATGCGTACCCAGTGATTTCTGCTTGGCCATTGACAATAGGTACCTGAACTACAGGATTTTGCAGGAGCTGATCATCTAAATAGATGCCGATCTGCTGTCCAACACTACGGCTGGTCACATCAGCAAATTTCTTTGTTCCTTCTGGAGAAAAGGTGAGTTGAACCACATAACTGGATTGTCCTTGCCCGGCACGGGCATCCTTCAAATCCGATCCCTCAATAACCACGTTCCCTTGTGCATCTTTAAACGTCAATTTAGCTGTGGTTTTCAAAGCTTCTACCGCTTTATCCGGATCTTGAACTCCAGCTAAATCCACAATAACCCGCTTTTTATCTAAATCAGTCTGAATGACCGGCTCAGACAATCCCATCTCATTGACCCGTCTCTCAATGATGCTTTTGGCCTTTTCAACATCCTCGGCCGTAACTTGTGTACCATCTGGACCTGGTTCAGCCTGCAGGACAAGGTGAACTCCTCCACGCAGATCAAGTCCCAACGAAATTCCCTTTTCCGGGTCCGTAAGGGGTTGGATTGAGAATACTACCGCGATGACGATCAGCAATATAGTTGCTGTTAATTTCAGGATGCTTCCCCTTTTCATCTTTTTTCCTCCCTTAATATTTACCTGGGACTTGCCCATGCCAGATTTAATTATAATCCTCGCCTATTCACGCTGTCAACGAAAGGTCAATTTTAAAGCAGCTTTACTTCATTGATTTTAAGCTCAAATTGAGTGCCCAGGAAATAGGCTGCCCTACGGCAGAGGAGCATGCGGGCTAAGAATATTTCGAAATAATCCATAACAGGACAAATCTTGGTATTGATGGTAATCTCCAAGGCAATTCTATCCTCGGGATAAACCCTCAGAAAAGAGTGTTCCACTGCATAGTTGACACGGTCATGAATATCAAAGGTTGCGGGTTCTTGGTTTCTTATCCGCGAACGATGCACGTCGGATTTGTCCGCCAAAATTAATGCTGCGGAAATTTTGCTTACCGGATTGCCGTCGCTCTCGTCGTGGTTGCCGATCGCTCCAATGACGATGGCGATTTCTTCAGGAGCCATGGCATGGCGTTCCAGAATATGAGCGGCCAGAATCGCACCGGACTGTGCATGTCCCGCCCGATTGATCACATTACCAATATCGTGAAGATAAGCAGCTACCGCCGCGAGCTCGCATTCACGTTCCGAGTAACCCAATTTCTCCAGGATATTATAAGCGATACTGGACACCAAGCCCACATGTCTTAGACCGTGTTCTGTGAATCCGATGGCTGCTAAATTTTTGTTTCCCCCTTCGATATATCCCTGAACGATTGGGTCCGCTTTCAGATCAGCTATAATAACTGGCTTCACGAAAATCCCCCCAGACTGTTTGTCTCTATCTTATCTAATCCATTTGGATAAGTCCTTTTTCCTGAAGAATCCTTAACCGGTAGCAATTCATTCCCACATGACCCAAATCTTCCAGTAAACCATAATTGGCTACAGCACCGACCACTGCTCCGATTCCCGGCAGCATTTGAAGCATTTTTCTCAAGTCAATGGCATCTCGATATTCCACCTGGAACTGCTCCCAATCGAAGAGTTCCATGGCTTTTAGTTCCGGATAGTCTTTGACTGTTTCGTCCCAATGGACCAGTTTATGGAACACCCCCGGGCGTTTCTCCTGACTGGAAAAAGCCAATTGGAAGACAAAAAGCAGATATAACCGTTCCTTATAGCTTTCCGTGGAATAACCATAGATATGGGCAAGTTCAAAAAGAAATTTCATTTTAATAGCGATCAGAGCAGGAAAATCCGCTATACCCAGTATGATTCCTCCGGCCCCTGTTCCAGCGCCTTCCGCCGCCGCCACTCGCTTATAATTCTTTAGCAATTCCAGGGCCTTCTGATCCCTTTCCATGAGATCGGCGTTTTTAATGGGCTTACCTTTGGGCATATATTCAAGACCAAATAGTACCCCTCGAACCAGTCCTTTGATGGTAACGGTCAGGGTATCAAAAAATTTCTTAGGGTAGAGTTCATTGACTTTACTTTGAATTGCTTTCGATCCCTTTTCCAATAAACCCGGTGGGCGCAGTATTTTCTTTTGCCACCGCAGTAATTCGCTTTGGATATGTTCTTCGTAGGTCACTCCCATCCCCCACCTGACATAAAAATTTATTTTGAACCAAAACTAAATTCTTAAAATCAATGAAATAAGCAAGTAGATACTTCCACTTGCTTATTCGTTCCTCTATATTGTACCCGTAATTAGGTCGGACATTCTTGTGAGCTTGCTTATTCAGCGGTCTGCCCTTGCTCAACCACTTCTTCTTTTTTCTCTGCTTTATCCTTTTTATCTGCTTTCTTCTCTTTTTCCACGACAATTTCACGATTTTCTACGGAACCCACACCGTTCTTGGTCACTTCAATTTCCACTTTATCAGCAATTTGAATAATCACTGAATCTTCCTTGACCTTACGGATCTTCCCATAGATTCCACCGGCGGTTATGACCTTATCATTAACGCGCAAGCTATCCAGCATAGCTCGTCTTTGCTTAGCTTGTTTTTGTTGTGGGCGGATCATGAAGAAATACATAATACCAAAGAAAACTACCATGTAAAGAAGAAGTGTCATTGTACCACTTTCCATAAATTTATTGTCCCCCTTTTAATTTGTCCCTTATATTTTCCCATTATTCTGGAATAACTTATTCCCCATTGTGTCCAAGAAATCCTGCCTATTGAGCAAATTATTTCAAATATCCGTACTCATAGAAGAACTTCTCCCGATATTCAGGGAGGCGGTCTTCTCTGATGGCAGTCCGAATCTCAGCCATGAGATTGGTTAAGAAACGCAGGTTATGAATCGTCATCAGGCGCAAGCCCAAAATCTCATCCGCTTTGATCAAATGCCTTAAATAGGCTCGGGAGTAATTTTTACAGGTGTAGCAATCGCAGGTGGGATCGATCGGTGAAAAATCATGGGCTGACTCAGCGTTTCTTACCACAAGCTTTCCATAACGGGTAAGAGCGGTTCCGTTACGTGCTATTCGCGTGGGAAGAACGCAGTCAAACATATCAATCCCTCTCATCACTCCTTCAATCAAGGCATCCGGCGAACCTACCCCCATCAAATAACGGGGCTTATCTTTAGGCAGCAGAGGAACCGTATAATCCAGGACTTCATACATCAGCTCCTTAGGCTCTCCAACACTCAGCCCTCCTACGGCATAACCCGGCAAATCCAATTCTGTGATTTCTGCCGCGCTTTGCTTGCGAAGGTCCTCGTACATGCTTCCCTGGACGATTCCAAAAAGGGCCTGCCGGTCCGTGGTGGTCAAGGTCTCCTGGCAACGCTTAAGCCACCGGGTGGTACGCTCCAAAGAAGCTTTGGCATATTCCCGGGTGGCGGGATAAGGGGTGCATTCATCAAAAGCCATAACGATGTCGGAGCCCAATGCCATCTGAACCTGGGTCGCAATTTCCGGACTTAAAAATTTCTTTGAGCCATCCAGATGAGAACGGAATTCCACTCCCTCTTCAGTGATTTTGCGCAAATCACCGAGGCTGAATACTTGAAAGCCGCCGCTATCGGTAAGAATCGCCCCGTCCCAATGCATAAAGGAGTGAAGACCCCCTGCCTCCCGGATGAGCTCATGACCTGGGCGCAGAAAAAGGTGATAGGTATTGCTTAATATTATGCCCGCTCCCAGGTCCTTTAATTCCTCAGGGGTCATAGTTTTTACCGTGGCCTGGGTTCCCACGGGCATGAAAACAGGGGTTTCGATCACCCCGTGAGGGGTATGAAGCTTGCCGAGGCGGGCACGGGTACGGGAATCTTCCTTGAGAATTTCTATACGAACTGCCAATGCGTTCACTTCCTTTATTACAATATCATCATAGCATCGCCAAAGCTATAAAAGCGGTAGCCCCCTTCGATGGCGATATGATAAGCTCTGAGAATCTCTTCCCTGCCGGCAAAAGCACTTACCAGCATGACCAGGGTGGACTTGGGAAAATGAAAATTCGTAATCAAGCCATCGAGAATTTTAAAGGTGTAGCCCGGATAGATATAAATGTCGGTCCACCCTTCTTTCCCTTCGATCCGGCCATTTTCCTTAGCCACGGATTCTAAGGTTCGGGAAGCCGTGGTTCCCACAGCGATAACCCGGCGCCCTTGGCCTTTAGCGCGATTGATCCGCTCCGCCGCCTCATGGCTGACCCGATAATATTCTGAATGCATGGCATGTTCTTCCACATTGTCCACTTTGACCGGACGAAAGGTTCCCAGCCCCACATGGAGCAGGATCTCAACGATTTCCACCCCTTTATCCTTTAAGCGCTCCAGCAATTCCGGAGTAAAGTGGAGACCGGCGGTGGGAGCGGCGGCGGATCCGCTTTCTTTAGCATAGACGGTTTGATACCGCTCCTTTTCCTCCAGCTGCTCAGTAATATAGGGTGGCAAGGGCATATTCCCCAATTGATCGAGCACCGATTCAAAGACTCCCTCATAATCAAATCTCACAAGCCGATTGCCATCGGGTAAAATCTCCATAAGTTCTCCCCGCAGGAGGCCTTCTCCAAATACCACAGTCTGCCCTGCCTTTAACCGTTTGCCGGGCTTTATCAGGGTCTCCCACACATCCTTTTCCCGGCGGGTAAGGAGTAAGCACTCAATTTTTGCCTGGGTATCCTCTTTTTCACCAATCAATCGGGCGGGGATGACCCTGGTATTATTGACCACCAGGACATCTCCCGCCTGGAGCAGTTCGGGAAGTTCCCGGAACACATGATGCTCAATCTCTCCGGTGGAGCGATTCATAACCATAAGGCGGGAAGAATCCCGGGGTTCCACCGGGTGCTGAGCGATACGATCCACGGGCAGATCAAAATCGAAATCCTCTAATTTCAAAATGATTCTCCTTTGTGCACTATAAATAGTACTTGATTAAATCCATCTGCTGGTAATAAAATTTCAGAATTTCCCCATAGGTATATCCTCGTTGAGCCATATGATAGGCTCCCCATTGGGACATACCCACCCCATGCCCCCAGCCACGGCCATTAAAAACAAAAACATCATAGGAAGCGGGAAACTCCCGAATCCCCTGAGCAGTGCTTAAAATACGGCCTAAACGGGGTCCGGAGCCAACCTCCTGGGCTTTTTGCTTATCGACCAGCCCGCTTAGGCGGGAGGGAACACCCAATTCCTTCAGATCGAAAGAAAAGAGGGGTTCATCACCAGGTATCTGCTGCACATTAAATAAGTTGCCCAGAAAGGCTTGGACGGTGATGGGCTGGCCATAGGGATAAAATTTCTGCACAAAAGCCCTGCCGCCAACCTCATGAACCTTACCATCAATGTCCCGTATACTTACCTTTTTTACCCTACCTGAAGGGAGTTTGTCAAGTTCAATTTTGGCAATGGGACCCATTTCGAAGGCCTGCCCCAGAACATCCGCCCCAATAATAAACCGCCAGCGGTCGGCCGGGCCTCCGATTCCTTGGGAGAAAGGATCCGGCTGGGAGGTAAAATGAGGATCCGGATTAGACCAGACATTTTCCGCCCGTTCTGTATAACCGCCATTATGAGAAGAATAAAGGGCATCAATAGGCTGGTAGGTTATGGAATCCACCATGATTTCTCCCCGCGTAGCCTCTACGGCTTGGTTGGCCGTACCTTCGACATTCCTTCCTAAATAAGCCTGATCATAATCAGGAGAATCCGTAATCTGAGATGTAGCGCGGGTTTTTCTTACCATATAGGTTCTAGCGGCTACAGCTTGTGCTTTAAGCGCCTCTAAACCGTCGCCCGCCCAAGAATTGCTCATCTCGATGGGTACCACTCCTTTGAGATAGTCCTCCTGCTCCACTCGATTGATAAGCTTACAACCGCCATCCTCCCAACGTATCCTCAGGCTCCCCCGATAGCTTACCTGTTGGCCATCCGGAGTTTGAACAAGGAAAGACCCATACTCCCCTTTCCGATTCAGCTCCAGCTCTTTTCCCCTCCAAATCTGAAACGGATCATAGTTCTTTTTCAGAGCGGGAGACCAGCCTCCCCAGGTAAGCTCAAGAGCAGAGCCCGCTGGAAAAGGGGTCTCAATCTGCTTATCCTTATCCACTTCTTTAAGAGTATAATTTCCTTGCTCCACCTGAACTTTAATCCATCCGGCCTCTTTAAATTTCCATACTAACTCCACGTCGATTTCTTTCGCCTGACAAGGGGCAGCCTGCAGAACAAAAGCGACCATAAGCAAAAAGAATACCTTCTTGACGGGAAAAGACAATCTGTCCGAGAAAGGCAGCAACTCAACCACCTCACAACTCTTTTCAAACAGATTGCCCGTTTCAGGTTTTATCTATTCCTGCACCTTAACCTTATTCGTCTGCACTATCAAATAAACTGTCCTCCTGCCCACCTTCTTTAGATGAAGGATTTAGAGGAATATTGAGATGTTGATAGGCACGAACAGTGGCTACTCGTCCCCGGGGTGTCCTTTGAATAAACCCTTGTTGGAGTAGATAAGGTTCCACCACATCTTCTATAGTCTCAGCCTCTTCCCCGATGGTTGCCGAGAGGGTTTCCAAACCCACAGGACCTCCTGCGAACATCTGAATGATGGTAAGGAGGCATTTCTGGTCAATGCGATCCAGTCCCGCAGGATCAACTTCAAGGCGGTCCAGGGATTTGCCGGCCAATCCTTCAGTAACCAGACCATCTTCCCAGACCTGGGCATAATCCCGAACCCGTTTCAAGAGACGGTTGGCTACCCGCGGGGTTCCCCGCGATCTCCTGGCAATCTCCGCCGCTCCCTCCAGGGTAATCTGAAGATTTAAGATTCCTGCGGCCCGGGTAATGATCTTGATCAGGTCTTCAACTTCGTAAAACTCAAGACGGCTGATGACTCCGAACCGATCCCTTAAAGGTGAAGCTAATTGTCCAGCCCGTGTGGTTGCTCCCACTAAGGTAAAGGGCGGTAAGGTGAGACGGATGGACCGGGCACTGGGGCCTTTGCCGATGACAATATCCAGGCACCCGTCCTCCATGGCGGAATAGAGTATTTCTTCAGTGGTACGGCTTAAACGATGAATTTCGTCGATGAACAATACATCCCTGGGTTCCAAGGAGGTAAGTATAGCCGCTAAATCTCCCGGTCTCTCAATAGCCGGTCCCGAAGTGGTTCGAATGTTTACCTCCATCTCCGTAGCGATAATATTGGCCAGCGTGGTTTTGCCCAGACCCGGCGGCCCGTAGAGAAGGACGTGGTCCAGAGCTTCTCCCCTGGCCAGGGCAGCTTGAATAAAAATCTGCAGATTATCCTTAACCTTAGTCTGACCTATATAGTCCGCCAGCCGATGGGGTCTGAGGACTTCTCCCTCTTGATCCCCTGGAAGCTGCTGGGGAGTTATCATCCGTTCTTCCATAACTTTTCTCCTCTATGTTAATAATCCCTGAAAAACCGGCACCCCTTTTACTTTGAAGCCGCAAGGGATCGAAGGGCTATCCGCACCTGCTCCTCTGTACTTGCTTCCCGGACTGAATCCGGAAGGGCTTGGAGTGCCTTCTTAGCTTCCTCCTGACTAAACCCTAAAGCAAGGAGAGTTTCCATAGCTTCCGAAAGAGAAGCAGCTTGGGGTAGGATAGCTGAGCCCTCTGTCCCGTCGGAGGAGAGGCCCCTGCCTTTGAACTTCTCCTTCAGCTCTAAAATCAAGCGCTGTGCCGTCTTTTTGCCAATACCGGGAACCTTGGTCAAAAGAGTAATATTTTCACTGGCGATAGCGCTCTCTGTCTGACCCGTGCCTAAAGTGGACAGGATCGATAAGGCTGCCTTGGGTCCAATGCCCGATACAGAAAGCATCAATAAGAAGAGTTCTTTCTCAGCCGCTGAGGAAAAACCATACAGAGCCAGTTCATCCTCCCGCAAAATCACATGAGTATACACGATAAGCTCGTGACCGGAATGTGCTTTGGCTAAGAGTCCATGAGGGGCCGATAGTTGATATCCCACTCCCTGAACATCCAGAATCAATTTATCCGCTTGAACTTCCCATACTTTTCCTCTAAGCATTCCTATCAAAGGGATCCCCCCATTCTATTGAGCAAATTCACACTATGGGCATGGCATATGGCAATGGCTAAAGCATCCGCAGTATCATCCGGTTTCGGTATCGCTTGAAGGCCCAGCAGGGCTTTAACCATCTGTTGAATTTGTTGTTTATCCGCTCTTCCATAACCTGCAACAGCTTGTTTAACCTGCAACGGGGTATATTCATAGACGGGGATGCCAAATTGAGCTGCAGCTAATAAAACAACTCCCCTTGCCTGTCCCACGGAAATAGCGGTTGTAGTATTGCGGTTAAAAAAGAGCTCTTCAACAGCCACATGGTGAGGCTGTTTTTCTTTTATGTATCCCTCAATCTCATTGTAAAGCATAAGCAGCCGCTCCGGCATGGGTGTATGAGCCGGTGTACGCCAACAAGCATAATCCACGGGAAATAAACGATTTCCCTTTTTTTCAATTAATCCATAACCCATAATCGCGGTTCCTGGATCAATACCTAATATAAGCATAAACGCCTTCCTTTCTCTCTTCATTAAGATTCGACAGGAAGACGATGTATTCCTTGTGTGGGAGCGTATTTAAGAAATACCAAAAAGAGTTCTACGCGGATTAAACAGCGCAGAACTCTCAATTCGTTACAATTAGTCCAGTTCCTCTTCGTTAATCGAATCAGCAAACTCAAAGTTTGCATAGACTCCTTGGGAATCATCATGGTCTTCCAGGAGTTCCATCATACGAACCAGCTTCTTTGCCTGATCCATATCGGCTATCTCAATGGTATTTTGCGGAACCTGGTTAATCTTCGCTTCCTCTATCTCAATTCCCTGATCGAGCAAAGCCTGCCGCACCGCCTCCATATCATCAGGAGCTGTATAGAGAATAAAACTTTCTTCATCCTGCTGCAGATCTTCTGCCCCTGCTTCAAGAGCAAGAAGCATTAGTTCATCTTCATCAAATTTTAAATCTTCTTTAAGAATTGTCAACTGGCCCTTTTCATTGAACATCCAGTTCACGCAGCCTGTTTCTCCCAGGTTTCCTCCATGCTTAGAGAAGATATGACGCACTTCACCGGCAGTGCGGTTGCGGTTATCGGTCATGATGTCCACCATGATAGCTACTCCCCCTGGACCATAGCCTTCATAGCGAAGTTCTTCATAACTTTCCCCTTCTCCGCCCCCAACACCTTTTTGAATTGCTCTTTGTATATTGTCGTTAGGCATATTGGCAGATTTAGCATTTTCAACAGCAATTTTTAATCGGAAATTATTATTAGGATCTCCACCGCCGGCCCGAGCAGCCACAATGAGTTCCCTGCCAAGCTTTGTAAAGATTTTTCCTTTTTGCGCATCAGCTTTTGCTTTTTTATGTTTAATATTCGCCCACTTCGAATGTCCAGCCACAGCGACTCCTCCTTAGTTTAAGTCCAAAGCCTATTGTACCAAGAGAATTTTGGCCTGTAAAGCCATTTAAGGGAATGAAAAACCTTCTAGCTAATCATACTAGACAAAAACGGAGAGGAGGTTTTGTTTTTGGCACCCATACCACGTAAATACAAAAAACTTCTTGTGATCAGCATACCTGCGCTGGCCCTATTTGTCCTTTTTATTGCCTACATATATGAATACACTTCAACCACTCATTATTGCGGAACCACTTGCCACATCATGGAAGAAGCTTATGAAACGCAATTGCACAGTGTTCACCGGGAAGAACTTGTGGGGTGCGGTGACTGTCATCTTTATCATGGTTCCAATATCGCCTATTCCCTGGTCTATAAAGGATATTCCGGAATGAAGGATGTCTATAAAAACGCTTTTGATCAACCGGTAGTATTGCATACTTCAGAATGGAGCCAAAATGTCATTCAGAAGAATTGTCTGCGCTGTCATCAAGCGGTGGTAGCCAACATCCGGATCGCGGATGGTCCTCAATGTTTTGATTGTCATAGAAATACCCCCCACGGACAAGGTACCCAATCCTTTGGTACACAAACCATTTCAACACCACTTCACTCGATAGGAGGCTCATAAATGCAAAAACCTTGGAAAAGCTTTTTACTTGTCTCATTGTTCTTAGCAGTCTCATCTGTGCTGGTCTTTGGCTGTGCTTCGGAAATCACTCCCTCCCCTCGAACCGCTGCCACCATCCCGGAAGGGGCCCTTGATTCCGAGACCTGGGGAAAGGTCTACCCTGATCAATATGCCAGCCAAAACAAACAGAAGGAAATGACAAAGGGCAACTCCAAATACGAAGGTTCTTTGCCGGAATCCCATCTTGAAAAATATCCTATCCAAAAGAGGCTTTTTGCCGGTTATCCTTTCTCCGAAGACTATAATGATGATCGGGGTCATATCTATGCCCTGGAGGATGTCACCACCACATTGCGGGTTAACGAAAAAACCATCAGTTCCTGTTGGAACTGCAAAAGCCCTCAAGTTCCCGGTTTAATCGAGAAAATGGGGGATGACTTTTGGTCCACCCCTTTCCTACAGCTCAAAGATCAAATCACCATCCCCATTGCCTGCGCGGATTGCCATGACCCGGAGACCATGAATCTGCGCATTACCCGGGTTACTCTACTCAATGCACTGAAGGAGCGGGGAATTGATCCTAACCAACTTAGCCGTCAGGAAATGCGCACTATGGTGTGTGCCCAGTGCCATGTGGAATATCATTTCGCTGATGAGAATAAGAAAGTAACTTATCCCTGGAAGTATGGCCTTACCGCCGATGACGCAGAAAAGTATTATGAAGAAATAAACTTTAAAGATTGGAATCATGCTGAGACCGGGGCTCCCATGCTGAAAGCCCAGCATCCCGATTATGAGCTAAGTTCCACCGGCGTTCATGCCGCTAATGGTGTGGCTTGCGCTGACTGCCATATGCCTTATGTCAAGGAAGGAACTTCGAAGATCTCCTCCCACCATATTCAAAGCCCCCTGAACACCATTAGTGAGTCCTGCCAGACTTGCCATCGTCAAAGCGAGGACTATCTGAAAAATCAGGTCATCACGACCCAGGATAAAGTCTTTGCTACACGGACAATCCTTGAAAACGCTCTGGGTGATGCCATAGATGCTATCGTGGCCGCCGATAAAAATCCCAACGCCAAAGCCGATGCCATGAGTAAAGCCCGGGATCTGCACCGTAAAGCCCAGTGGCGCTGGGATTATATTGCCGCCGAAAACAGCATGGGCTTCCACAGCCCCAATGAAGCCCTTCGTGTCCTTGGCGAAGGAATTGACTTTGCCCGCCAGGCTCAGCTTCAGGCTAATCTTGCCATGGGTGCAACCGCCGGCGGTGCGGCCAATCCCGATGCAGGGCAAACCCCGGGCGCAGGAACCGCCAATGAAGCCGCAGGTGGTGCTACACCGGTCCCAGACAATAAGAACAATGATCAGAAGCCCACTGACTGATAAAAAACGTTGTCCGGGTCGTGTAGCTTTACGCACAACGCTCACTCTATAGCTCCGGGGCTGGCCAACTCGCTTTCTTAACAGCTCTGCCAAACCCCGCTGCTTTCTGCATGTGAACCAGTGGCTCGCTGCGTTAAGAAAGCCTCGTTGACCCGACCGCCCCTCCGCTAAATCCGTTCGCTCTTGTGCGTAAAGCTACGCTTGTGGGTCTTTCTTAGCCCTTTTTGGGGTCTTTTTCAGAGTAGACGGTCATGCCGCTGCCGTAGCACCAGCAGAGGATGAAAAGGGCGATACGAGTCGGGTAGCTGCACTGTTCAGACCCGAAAGATAACCCAAGGATTTTGCTTTACAAAAGTGAGCGAATTTAAGCGAGCGGTAACAAAACTTCGCGAAAAGCATGTAGCGGAGAAAGGTTGGAAACAGGACGTTTCCAACCGGCCATTGAGCAGGAGCGATTTGGCCGGGCACCTTTCGGAGCGGAGAGCTTGAGCGTTAGTTTTGTCCGCGCAGCTTATGGAGCGAACGGTGTAAAGCAAAATCCTGGAGAATCAGTTGACAAGTCTTTTTCTAAGTACAACAAGGGAAGCCGCAAAACTACTTGGTCAGCGGCCTCCCTTTCTTATTTCCTTTTTACTCTTTTATTCTTCTCTCAACCTCATCCGCCAATTGCTCGACATGATGGGGCAAGGGCATACGGGTAATTCCTGTTATGATGGTATTGCTTCTCTGAATAGGTATGAGAAGTTTCAGGGCCGGGCTTGAGGATAGTGCTCCGGCAATCTCTGGTGTAATCTCACCCAGCAGACCATGAACTGTGGAAATGGCTAAAGAGCCTGCTATAATATCGACCCGATGGGCGTTGTAGCAGATCGCAGCTTCTCCGGAAGCCCCTTCGGTGGCACCAGCTTTAAGCATGGCGCCCGTGGCTAAAGCATTGGTTCCGAGAGCTAATATCTCCAGATCCGGCATGCGTTTGCGCAATTGTTCCACGATATGCTTCCCCATTCCTCCGCCTTGTCCATCAATGACTGCAACTCTCATCCCAAACCTCCACACCTCTTAATATCTCAATGGTCTTCAGCAAATCCTTGGCAAATGCTCTCCTTCAAGCATTCCAACAATTCGTTTTCCCCCCAGAGGAGTCTTGAGCAGGACAAATCCCGGATCGTCTTCTGCGACCCTGCCTATAACCGTTGCCTCTTTACCAAGGGGATGAGCTCTCATCTGTGATAAGACCCCTTCTACCGCTTCCGGTGAAGCGATCACTAGCACTTTCCCCTCATTGGCAAGATAAAGAGGGTCCAATCCTAACATTCCGCAAGCTCCTGCGACTCCAGGATGGAGAGGTAGCTTTTCTTCTTCAAGAAGGATGCTGACATGGGCCTGACGTGCCAGCTCATTTAAGGTTGTCCCTACGCCACCCCGGGTAGGGTCACGCATGCAATGCACTCCCGGCATATAAAAGCTGTCGATCAGGTGATTTAAAGGTGCACAATCACTGATGACAGGAGTCTCAAATTCCAGCCCCTCCCGATCGGCAAGAATGGAAATCCCATGATCGCCAATAGTACCGCTGATCAGGACATAATCCCCTGGTTTAATATACTGAGGCCCTACCCATCGTTCCTGGATCGATCCTATTCCCGTAGTATTAATGAAGATTTTATCCGCACTACCGCGCTCTACTACCTTGGTATCCCCGCAGACGATGGGGACACCGGCTTTTCGAGAAGTTTCAGCAATGCTCATCACAATTCTTTCGAGATCCTCAATCAGAAATCCTTCTTCCAGGATCACTGCCAGGGAAAGGTAGCGGGGCTGAGCTCCCGATACGGCCAGGTCATTGACGGTACCGCATACGGCTAACTTACCAATATCTCCCCCTCGAAAAAAAACAGGAGAAATTACAAAGGAGTCCGTGGTTATGGCTAGTTTTTCACTTCCGGGTATATAAGTGGCATCATTCATTTGGTTAAGAAAATCATTGCTTAGATGCTTTTGAAAAATCTCCTCTACCAATTGATGGCTTAGACGCCCCCCACTGCCATGGGCCATAATGATTCGCTCCATCTACATCCCACTCCTTTGAGTATATCGGTAATAGGCCGCACAAGACCCTTCTGAGGAAACCATGCAAGGTCCCACAGGCGACAAGGGGGTGCACTTCCGTGCAAATAATGGGCACTCGGTGGGAGCAATCTGCCCTTTCAGGACATTCCCGCAACGGCAGCCAGGGATTTCTATGCTCTCAAACTCTGGGAGATCAAATTTTCTCGCGGCGTCCCAATCTTCGTATTCCTTACGAATCCCCAGTCCTCCTTGAGGGATGATACCGAGTCCCCGAAATGCTGCATCAACCGGCTCAAAGATCTTATGAATTAAAGCTTGAGCCACAGGATTACCTTCCGGTTTTACGATCTTATGATATTGAATTTCAATTTCCGAGCGGCCTTGGGCTCTTTGCCGGAGAAGCATGGCCAACCCTTCCAGGATATCCAGAGCCTCAAAACCTGTAACGACTCCGGGCATGCCATAATCCTCAGCCATAAAGGCCAATACTTCGCTTCCGATAATTGCACAAGCATGACCCGGGTCTAAAAACCCGTCTACTTCAGTCTCCTCGTCCTCCGCTAAAGCACGAAGGACAGGAGGAACAAGTTTATGCATGGATAAGACACTGTAATTCCCGATGCCTTCTTTTTGGGCCTGTTCAATGCTGACAGACACCGTGGGAACTGTAGTCTCAAAGCCTACCCCGAGAAATACAACTTCCTTGTCCGGGTTCTTCCGGGCAAGATCTAAAGCATCCAGTGTGGAATAGACAATGCGGATATCCGCACCTTCTCCACGGAGCATTTGCAAACTTTTTTTCGATCCGGGCACCCGAATCATATCCCCAAAGGTTGCGGTAATGACATTGGGCTGGGCGGCCAGATAAAGAAACTGATCAATATCGCTGCCGTCTGTGACACATACAGGACACCCGGGACCAGAGACCAAGCGAATCTGGGGCGGCAGCAAATCCCGCAAGGCATTCTTAGCAATAGCCACGGTATGGGTTCCGCATACCTCCATAACGGTATAGGGAACAGCCGCTAATTCCCGGATTTCTCTTAAATAGTTTTCCGCCGCTTCTTTAACAGATTGACCCGAATTATAATTCTTCACGAGCATTCGCTTCCTCTATTAATAATTCTTCTGTCTCCTTAGCATACTGCTGGTCAACGATTTCAATCGCAAACCCGGCATGAACCAAGACATAATCACCTACTTGCACCTCAGGCACTAAATGGGTACCGACGATACGTTCATTGCCCATCATATCCACTTTGGCCAGCATCTCATCTATGGATACGACCCGGGCAGGAATAGCTATACACATTATGAGCACCTCTCATTCCCTATCAATACTTGACCTAAGGCCAGTCCACCATCACCCGGCGGCAGCTCCTTGGCCCGGATGGTTGGGATCGCAAAGGCTTGACATAGCGCCAATACCTTTTCCGTTAAGAGTTTATTTTGAAAGACTCCACCGGTCAACACAAGGGGATCTGCACTTTCCTGGAGCTTAAGCACCGTCCGGATAATCCCATGAGCGATGGAATCATGAAAATGATAAGCAATAAAACCGGGGTCTTTCCCCACGAGCACATCCTGAATAATACCCCGATATAGTTCTTTCACCTTTAGGATTAAGCACTCCCCATCCTTAGCCCACTCTAAAGGATAGCGCGGTTCAAGGTCACAAACATTTGGAGACGCTTTGCTATAAGAAAGAGCGGCTTCACTATTTCTGTAGAGCCACTGGGTAGCCTGACTCTCTAATTCAATAGCAGCCTGCCCTTCATAGGTAACTCTCGTGCAGATATCAAGCAAGGCGCTCACAGCGTCAAATAGCCGGCCTCCACTGGATGTCTCAAAGATTTGAAGTTTTTTTTCTAATTGCTGATTAAGAATCTTTTGCTCATGAGCAGGGAGCCTTTCCCATAATCTCTCCGTCATCAGCCATTCCTTTTCGGAGAGCAGCGCTTTCCCATAGGCATAAGCAATACGCAAGGGATGCTTGGCCCCAGTATCTCCTCCGGGCAAGGGCAGATATTCCAAATGAGCCAAACGCCTATATCCTTCAGCATTTCCTTTTAAAAACTCAAATCCCCAAATTTTTTGATCCTCACCCCAGCCTGTCCCATCACAAACCACGCCTAAGGTAGGGGCTATTACGCCATGCTCTCCCAAGACACTCACTAAGTGGGCATGATGATGCTGGACTTTTATCTTCTGAGGCCATGGACCTGCCAAGGCAAAGTTTGTGGTCTGGAAATTCGGATGCGCATCATAAGCTACCACCTCAGGAACAATTTGTACGACCTTTTGGAAGGATGCCAGCTCCTGACGAAAGCGCTGAAAGTTCTCGTACCCTTCCATATCTCCAATATACTGACTGGTAAAGGCTCTGCTCCCGGCACCCAGACAAAAGGCATTTTTCAATTCTCCGCCCACTCCCAGGATTGAAGCATTGAACTCCTTTGGACATTTTTGAGGCAGCGGAACATAACCGCGAGCCCGCCGATGAAAGACAGCCTCATCCCCAATGACCTGAACCACCGAATCATCACAGGGATGAAAAATATCCCGATTATGAAGGAGAAAATAGTCGGCAATCCCTTTTAGATCCCGGACAGCTTCTTCATTGATATAAATCAGAGGACGGCCACTGAGATTCCCGCTGGTCATAACCAAAAAATCAAAGGGTCCGTCGAAAAGCAGGGCGTGGAGCGGGGTATAAGGAAGCATCACTCCTAAGGTATGAAGTCCTGGAGCAAGCTCATAGGGCAGACCTTCCTCATCACCTTTTTTTCTTTCTAATATCACAATAGGAGCCGAAGAACTCTTTAAAAGTTCTTCCTCTTTCAACGATATCTTAAGGTATCTCTGAATGACCTCAAGGTTACGAGCCATTAAAGCAAAAGGCTTTGCTCCCCTTTCTTTACGCTGACGTAAGCGCCGGACAGCTTCCGGATTCCCTGCATCACAGACTAAGTGAAATCCGCCTAACCCCTTGACGGCCAAAATCTCTCCCCGGGCTATTTGTTCAACACCCAGACCAGAGCAGATATCACCTTGAACATTCATAAGCTGAACTGTAGGACCGCATCGGGAGCAAGCTACAGGCTGAGCATGAAAGCGCCGGTTCAGGGGATCTTCATATTCCTGAGCACAGACGGGGCACATGGGAAAGGCTTCCATAGTCGTGTGAACACGATCATAGGGTACATCTCGAATAATCGTGTAGCGTGGACCGCAATTGGTGCAGTTGGTAAAGGGGTATTGATAACGTAAATTATCCGGATCCCTGAGATCGGCCAAGCAATTCCCGCAGGTCCCTATATCCGGTGAAATGAGCACATCAGCCTGTCCTTCATCCTGGCTTTGGAGGATTTCAAAACCTGGATAATTGGCAAAGGCCACTTCACGGTATTCTTGATGAGTAATTTTCGCTAAAGGAGGCACCTCTTGAAGCAAGCGCCTATAGAAGGCTGGAACTTGTGGGCCCTCAGCATGAATAGTGACTCCATGACTGGAATTATTTACCCATCCCTTAATCCCCATTTCCTGAGCTAAACGGTAGACATAGGGTCGAAAGCCTACACCTTGAACGATACCATTGAGATGGATAAAATAAGCTGTCCTCATAAACTTTACCCGCTTTCTGTCCTACCTAACCATGTAAATACATTCTACACTCGAAAGAGGTATTAAGTAAATAATTTTAATTTTCGGAAATTTTAAAAAGGGCTAGCCAAAGCTTGCGAAATAGGTTACAATCTTATTGTGAAATGCACATCAATCTAATTTTGTGTGGTACATTAGTTACCTTCTCATTTCACTCCTCCTCAATCTAACCCCTCTGCTCTATGCCCAGCAAAGTGTTGGGCTCTTTTTATTTTTATGTATAGAATTCTTTGATTGGGTTATTCTAATAATGATTCTTGAAGATTTCCCAAATGTTCTAATAAAAAAGGAGGCAGGTTACATGAGCAATAAAACGCCGATGGTTCCTGAATCCGAAAGACAATTGGATCAACTTAAATGGGAAGTTGCAGAAGAGCTCCATTTGGACGACGACATCCAGGAAAGAGGTTTTGGCAACATGACCACCCGAGAAGTCGGACAAATTGGTGGTAACATGGTCAAAAAGATGGTGGCATTTGCTGAAGAACAGATGGGTAAAGGCACCGATATTAAAGGGTAAAAACAAATTAAATAGTGCAAGGACATCATGACGGCCAGCATGATCTCCATGCAAATGAGGTGACTCTCTCAGAGAGCACTTACAAGCAAAAGAAGCGAGTTGAACTCGCTTCTTTTGCTTAATATATTAGACTTTCATGCCGTGCTTTCTTTATCAAGCTTCCTTGGCCTGTTCTTCCAGTTTTTGTTTTTCCTCCTCAACCAGAAATCTTCTGAGGACCTTACCAACTGCTGTCTTAGGAAGATTATCCCTGATTTCAATTTGCTTAGGAACTTTATAGGAAGCTAATTCTTTCTTCAAATAATTAAGAAGTTCTTCTTCTGTAACTTGCTGTGCCTCTCTAAGCACTACATAAGCTTTTACTTTCTCACCCCAGTATGAATCCGGAACCCCGGCACATATCGCTTCTCTGACAGAGGGATGGGCATACAATGTTTCTTCAATTTCGCGGGGATAAACATTATAGCCGCCGGTGATAATCATATCCTTTTTCCTATCAACAACATAAAAGTACCCATCTTCATCCATCCGGGCCAGATCACCGGTATACAGCCATCCGTCCCGCAGCACCGCTCTGGTTTCATTTTCTCTTTGCCAATACCCCAGCATGACCTGGGGACCTTTTACGGCGAGCTCTCCCACTTCCCCTACAGGAAGTTCTTTATCCCCTATCTCTATATCCACAATCTTGGCCTGGGTATTGGAAACAGGGGTTCCAATTGAGCCGACACGGGCGCTGCAGAAGGGGTTAATATGGGTCACAGGAGATGCCTCAGATAATCCATAGCCCTCCACTAATTTTCCGCCGGTCAATTCCCCAAAGCGCAGTGCGACTTCCACAGGCAAGGGAGCAGAACCGCTGACACATGCTCGAATGGAGGAAACATCAAACTCTTTAATCTTGGGATGGTTAATCAACGCCACATACATGGTTGGCGTTCCTGGATAAAGGGTGGGCTTTTCATCGTTAATCAATTTTAAGATGAGATCCGCATCGAATTTGGGAATAGGAATGACTGCACTCCCCCCAAAGATCGAAGTATTCATACAGACGGATAAGGCATAGATATGAAACAGGGGGATGGCACATAAGGATTTCTCTTGTCCCGGTGTTCCTTTAAGCCATTCCCAAATCTGATAGGCATTGGCATATAGATTGCTGTGGGAGAGCATGGCACCCTTGGAAGTGCCTGTGGTTCCTCCGGTATATTGCAACACGGCAATGTCCGTCTGTGGGTCAATATCCGGCTTGGTCCATTCAACCTCAGAATCATCACTGACGCAAGTATGGAAATCACAAGTTCCTTCTCCTTCATCCATACCCATGGCCCTTAGTCCTTCCACAAGAACCCATTTAAGAGAGGTTTCCTGACGGATTCCCTGAACTCTCGGATAAAGGGGTGCAACTGTAATCATACCTATCGCGCCGGAATCATTCATCAGCGCTTTCAGCTCGCTTTCGACATAGAGGGGGTTGGTCTGAACCACAATGGCGCCAATTTTCATAATGGCAAAGAAGCTAATCATCCAGGTTGCAGAGTTGGGCATATTGATAGAAATCCGGTCCTTGGGCTTTACACCAAGTCTGATTAAGGCCTTGGCTAAACGATCGACGTCCAGTTCCATGTCAGTATAAGTCCAGGTCTTACCTCCAAAAACGATAGCCGGCCGCTGTCCAAAACTTTTAGCACTGCGCTCGAACATTTCGTATAAGGATATGTTTTCAATCTCGAGAGTTTTCCGTACCCCTTCCTCATAACAATTATACCAGACCGGCTCTTTCATAATCCCCACTCCTTTTGCTTATTCTCACTCTACTGAAGCCCTGACTATATCGATAATATGTGTTCTTATCATAATATTATGAATTTTCCATCTATACAAGGAATTCTCTCTCAGTTGTCTTGAATCTCAGCTTAAATGCATTATTCAACTTGCCAACGGGAGCAGAATTTTATTTTGCAGTACCGCCAAAAGGCATGGGTTTTATAGGTATAAAAAGGCTCCCTTGATCGTAGGAAGAATCCTCTTTCTACCTCAAGGGAGCCTATATTGGACAAAACAATTAAAAAGTCTGCTTATTTTTTAGCGGTATCAGGAAGCAGCTTGGTAATCAAATCGATGGCTTCCTGGTTGGTAATCTCAATCTCAGGCGTCTTTTTATCATCGCCTAATTTTTCGTAGGGAAGGGCGCCAAAGCTATGATCCTTGGTAAAATGTCCTCGTGCATCGGTGGGGTTCTTCCACATCATTTTATCAAGATCAAAGGATTTTCCTTCGTGGCACTTAGCGCAGATATCCTGAGCTTTATCCGCCTTGAGAAGCAAGCCACTGGCATTAGGTTTATGGGTTTCGTGACATGTCATACAGTTCATGGAGCTTTGTCCATGCTTGCTGGCAAAATAGTTCCGTGTTCCATAGTGAGTATTAGCTGTCCATACTCCTTTATCGTTCTTGCTGGGGTTGCTTTCGTGACAGGAATTGCAGGCGTTGGCCGCCGCTTTTGTATCCATCGTCCCTGCCTTCGTAGTGGCGGTAACATGGTTTCCTCCAGGGCCATGACAGGATTCACAAGATACTCCATAGTCCTTTGAACTGACTTCGATACCCGGTGAATGACAACTGCCGCATGTATAGCTTTCCGCTGTATAGTCGGGCTTGCCATCCTTGTCAACATCCGTTTCTTTCGCAGGTTTGATGACGTACTTATCTCCCGACTTTTCGAGGGAAGCAACACGATATACCTTATCTGTGAAACCTTCGGGCGCTTTGGCGACAACGTAGTGATCCATCATGACCCCATAGACTTGGTCCTTATTGGCCAGATCGAGGTTCCCCGTCTTATCCGTAGCTTTGGAATCAAAAAGCTTGATTTGCCCCGCGGGCTGGGTTAAGGAATAATCTGACAGAGGCTTAAAGGCACCGGCATGATGGGATTTCTCAAAATTGGTATGATATTCTGCGTGGCAGGTTTTGCAGCTGTCACTGCCCACATATTGCGCCGTCTGTTGACCCGTTGGCGGCGGAGTAACAGCTGTCCCTGGGCCAGGTTTTTGGTTTTTACAGCCTATGAGTACTGTAATAGCCAATGCGATCACTAGCAGTCCGAGTAATATTCTTCTCTTGGATTTCAAAATACCTTCCTCCTTTTGACCCTTTTCCTTTTTGCATTAATAAAATTAGCTTGGCATTGCTTAGTTTGTTCATTTTCCCTAACGAATAAACACGTTTTCATAAAAAGAGAAGAGAGCCTGCATTTGCTCTCTTCTCTTTTTATAGTTATTTATAATTACCTTGTTATCTAGATAATAAAAATCTGAAAATACAAATTAAGCAGGCTACCTGTCAAATTCCAGGCGACCTGCTTATCTTCGACCATTTTATAGCATAATGATGCTCTAAACTGCTTTATTAAGTTAAACTGCCAGGCTGCACTGGCTTACCTCACTAAATACCTGATATTCAGTGACCATGAAGGTTACAAAGTCGTATTTCTTCGTTTGAAGGGCGGCATATCTTTCTGCCTCTTGTTTATTAATAAAAATCTTATCTATTGAGCTGACAAAGTTGGTATCCATACATTTCACAACATAAACCTTCATCAGTATCACTCCTCTTTTTCCCTCTCTCTTGTTAGTTATATTGTACACCAAATCTTTTCAAATAATAAGAATATTTCCGCAAGCGGCACAATATAGACCTTTTCCTGTTCAAAATTGAGGGTAAGCGGTCGATCTACATCTCTCAAAGGCTTAGTCCAGGTTGAGTGGTATGAAAACTCAGGACCTATAGGAAAGAAATGTCCACCAGATCATCCACTAATTGATCCGTGTTTACTGTTGACTTGATAAACCCATTCTTTTGGAGAAACTGTGCTGATTCCTTTAGCTCATGGATCATTTGCGAATTAATCTGAGTAGAAAACACGAATTTCGGGTAAAGTGCCTCCACTGCTTTAGGTTCGAGCTTCAGCTGTTCACCGGCAATAGTGTAAAACTGCTCTTTGTTCTGCTCAGCCCATTGAATACTTTCCTCATGGAGTTGGATAAAGCGTTTAACCGCCTCGGGATGATTCAAGGCAAAGTCTGATCGCGCGACGATAAAAGTTTGACTGGTAATAAATCCTTCGGCATTTTGAACTAAAATTCCTTTTCCTGAACTGATCACTTTTGTCAGGAGAGGCTCGGGCAAAATAGCTGCGTCAATCTGCCCTCCCATCAAGGCAGGAGCTGCATCCACAGATTCCATGGCCACCATTTCCACGTCCGTAGGGCTTAAGTTCGCTTTTTCCAGTGCCTTGATCAGGAACTCATGGAGCATGGTCCCCTTTTGCAGGGCTATTTTCTTACCCTTTAGATCGGCCAATGTTTTTACATTCCGATCTGTTCCAGCGACGATGGCGATCCCTTCAGGAAATTGAGAATACCCGGCAACGACCCGGATATCGTTGCCATTGGCTTTGGCCAGTAAAGCGGAAACATAGTTCATAGAGGTGCTTATATCGATACTCTTCGAAGCCAGGGCTTCAAGCTGTGCCGGTCCCGCCGCAATCTCAGTCCATTTAAAATCGATACCCTCTGCTTGAAAAGCCTTCTCAAAATTAAGCCGATCAAGTGCAACGATAGCAGGAACGTTAATGGGCCGTGTGGAGTAAGATGCGTTAATCTGGGTTAAGGCCGGAATCCCTTGATCTTCCGGCTGGCTCCCCTTCTCTATACTGCAGCCTTGTGCTCCCAGCAAAAATAGAAAAAGACACAATAAATAGATCAATGGTTTTCTTCTTCTTAACAAGGATCATCCTTCTTTCCTTTGTGTTTTTAGTTTATAGGGTTCAGGCAACTCATAATCTCTCGCTCAATGTCTATCAAGTTTTGGGAATCCGTGGTTTGCGCCAGCCTCTTCTCCTTTCCCACATCAAAGATGTGAGTAATTCGGCCGGGGGAAGGCGAAAAAACTAAGACCCGCTCTCCGAGATGAATGGCTTCATGGATATCATGAGTCACCATGATCATGGTTTTGCCTGTAGCTCGCCAAAGCTGTAAAATCTCATCCTGCATTCGTCTTCGTGTCAGTGCATCCAATGCTGAAAAGGGTTCGTCCAAAAGGAGAATTTCCGGGTCAATGGCCAAGGCCCGGGCGATGGCTACCCTTTGGGCCATACCCCCGGATAATTCACGGGGATAGACCTGGGCAAAATCCATTAAGCCTATGAGCTCCAGGTGATGACTCACTGCCTTTTGCAAATCAGAAGCCGCGAGTCTTCCCTTGATCCCCACCCCAATGTTTTCAGCCACGGTAAGCCAAGGGAAGAGTCGTGGTTCTTGAAAAACCATCCCGCACTGCCGGCCAGGCTCGAGGACTTCATTGCCCAGAACGGACACTGTTCCAGCCGTCGGACGCTCTAAACCCGCGATAAGACGCAGCAAGGTTGTTTTCCCACAACCGCTGGGCCCAACCAGACATACAAACTCACCCTTTGCTACAGTCATATATATATCTGCTAAGGCAGTTATATTCGTTCTGGGGGTGATAAACTCTTTCCTTAACCCATTGATCTCTAAAAGCGGCCTCATTTTATCTCCTCTATCATGCGTTATTCCAAGGCAATGCTCTTTGCTCAAGGTACTTAATAGCATAGTCAATTAATGCTCCAAGACTGCCGATAATAAAAATCGATACAAAAATCAACTCCGCCTGGGCTAAATTTCTTCCCTCCATCAGCAGATAGCCTAATCCCTTTGAGGAGGCAATAATTTCGGCGGCTACAAGGGCACGCCAACAGTTGCTGAAGCCTAACCGTATGCCAACGAAAAAATGAGGTGCCGCCGAAGGAAGATAAATATGAGTGATCCTTGTCCTGTAGCCTAAGCTAAAGGCCTGGGCCACTTCTTTTAACCTCTGGTCTACGGATTGAATCCCAAATAAGGTGTTAATAAAGACGGGAAAAAAGGCTGCATAGACCATCAGCGCAATCTTAGAACCCTCCCCTATTCCAAGCCAAAGAATAAAGACAGGAATCCAGGCAATGGACGGAATTTGCTGCAGAAATGCTAAAGTCGGAGTGATAAATCTCTGGGCTCCGCTAAAAAGCCCAATGAACAAACCAAGGGGAACAGCAAGTACTATGGTAATTGCCATTCCCACTCCCAGTCTAAAAAGGCTCGATTTAATATGGATAAAAATCTCCCCGGTGAATAAGAGTTCCGCAAGCGTTCCCATAATATCACCCGGTGAAGGCAAAAGATAGGGGTTAACCCAGCCAAAATAACTAACACCTTGCCATAGGATAATCAGTAAGGCGGGGAAAAGCAAACCTTGGATTTTTCGAATTATCTGATCCTTCATTATTACACCACTTCTAGTTTATTATAGCACCTCTTATTATATTTTAGATTTTTTCTTTTGCAAGGTAACGAGTGAAGATTAACCTGTTTGGGTACGATTGGGTGGGTTTGCCCAGAAGTTGGAACTTTCTTTATTTAAAATGACCCGCTGTTAAACTGTGGCTGCGAACATTTTTTAGTTCCTTGAGTTTTAACAGAATATAATACCAGGCACTAGGAAAGAGCAGCCCTGTTAATAAAAATAAATACCATGGTAAAGGGATAAAATCACTTATGATGACTCCGGTCATGACATGGAGATACATTATCTCCATGGTGGCCTGCCCTAAAAACCCCAACACTTTACGAATCACCTTAATGCGGCTAAGCAACTTGCTTAAAAATGCTATGATTATTGTACACGATAAAGGGGTTAAAATAACCGTGCCAAAAAAATAATACTGGCGATGCTTTAAATCTAACCCAAAGCGAATCATGCCTTCATCATACAAATAGAAAAAGACTGTTTAATAAGCTATAGATCCGAGCAACAATAATCGACCTACTCGTTCTTTATTGAACCAATCCTTTTCATGGAATAAATGCCCCAAAGCGTAGAAGATGATTCCAAATAGAGTAACATCCACATTCCCTGGTACAAAGATGTCTTGGTAATTCGTAGATTCCCAATGAGCTATTCCGTAGAATACTATAATAATTAAACCTAAAAACCAGGAAGATTTCACTTTGCGCTGTAAAAAGTCATATAGAACCTTTCGAATGAGGTTACGAAGTTACTTCGCATGTTTTGCAGAAGGGAAAAGACCATCTTATTCAGACGGTCTCTTCGTTACCCAGCAACACGAAAGGCGGATGAGCCTTTCGCCACACAGCCTCCACAAACGAACACTCCTGCCGTGTGGATACTAAGGTAGCGCGCCTCAGAAAGTCTATGTAGCAGTGTATCATCAGCCCTGAAGGTCTTAACTGACCTGTTCGGGATACGAAATGATGTAGTACATCATTTCGGCCAAGCCACACGGCCACATAAACCTGCTACGTGGCGCCGGCGTACGGGTGGTACCCCTCCGGTATGTTTTTTCCGTAAGGAAAAAAGCTAAAATCCATACCTAAACAAATTCCCCATACATAACCCACATAACTCAAATGGACTACGCATCACTGCATAGTCCATTCGCTTACCTGGCAACGACTTACTTTCCCAGGACCCTGCGG
>NZ_KB913023.1:3057692-3079928 GCF_000384015.1 Desulfitobacterium sp. PCE1
CCCGTCCGCCACTAACTAACGTCTAGCACTCAGTGTTCTTCATGTTCTTTCTAAATAAACTGTGTTGGCACTTTATAATGCGTGGAGCTCTCTCTTCGTTTCACTACGTTCGAGCTCTCGCTTTAACCAACTTCACTGAACACTCAGTGCTAAACGTTAGTCCGTTCGACTTGCATGTGTTAGGCACGCCGCCAGCGTTCGTCCTGAGCCAGGATCAAACTCTCCATAAAATTTATGAAGAAAATTTGATTGCTCAAATTGTCTTTACTCATTTGACGAGTCATTGGCTGTTCCTTGTTGTTTAGTTTTCAAAGACCATGGACGGTCTGGGTGTCGCTGGAGCCATGGACGGCGGGAAGCGACCAAAGACCATCTTTTCTTTTTGCTGTTTTCAGCAACGAGACTTATCTTAGCACTTTTTGCGACTTTCGTCAAGTGCTAATTTTTCATTCCCTTACCTCTCGGTAAGAGGATGTTTTTTCGTCCGCCGCAATTCAGTGGCGACATTTATAGATTCTAGCAGACTATGTTTATATTGTCAACAGCTTTTTCGACAGTTTTTTTAACAGAATTATCATTATCTGCGGATTTTAACTATACTATTCGTCAGCCTCCACAAGAAAGGGGTCCGCCCATTGGTCCAGCAACCATCATGCTGCTGCTTAAATTAAAATAGCTCACCGGTAAAGTCGCTTTTCGGGACTGGACTCTGGACAAAGCATATGAAAAAGGGGCCGCCGACTACTTTGAAAAGCAGTTTTGCGATACCCCTTTGTACTATGCTCAGTAATCTACTTGGTAATATTCTTATAGAAAATCTAAGAACGATCCCTTAGGTCAACTACTAATATTTACACTCACGCTACTCAACTTCCTGAATGATAGGAAGAATCATTGGGCGCCTCCGTGTCTTTTCGTAGAAATGCTTGCTTAAGGTTTCCCGAACTTGACCTTTCAAAACAGCCCACTCAGTAACACGGTTCTCCTTTAATCGAGCCATGGTCTGTTTTACTTTATCTTTTGCTTCTTCAAGCATGGATTCCGATTCACGAACATAGACAAAGCCACGAGTTACTACATCAGGGCCTGCTACGACAGCTCCGGTACTACGGCTAATGGTCATAACCACGATTAAGATTCCATCTTGAGAAAGCTGTTTGCGATCCCGCAGCACAATATTACCGACATCACCGACTCCAAGTCCATCAATTAAGACCTTCCCAGCGGAGACTTTCCCTGCGATACTTGCCCCATGGCGCGTAAACTCAATAATCGTACCATTATCAGCAACAAAGGTGTTCTCTCTGGGAATTCCCAGCTGTTCAGCCAGCTTAGCATGCTTAATAAGCATACGATATTCACCATGAACAGGAATAAAGTATTGAGGGCGAGTCATATTGAGCATGAGTTTAAGTTCTTCCTGACTGGCATGTCCAGAAACATGCATACCTTGGAAAGACTCGTAAATCACATTGGCACCGAGCTTAAACAAAAGGTCAATGGTTTTTGATACTGATTTTTCGTTGCCGGGGATAGGGTTTGCAGATATGATGACCGTATCGCCAGGTTGAATTTCAATACGCCGATGGTCGCTCATCGCCATTCGGGTTAGAGCCGACATAGGCTCTCCCTGACTGCCTGTGGTTAGAATACAGGCTTGATTGCCCGGCAAATTTATAACTTCATCCACATCGACCAGAGTGCCCTCAGGTATATCCAAATAACCCAACTCTGAGGCTATAGCTACAGTGTTAACCATACTCCGGCCAACGACAGCAACCTTACGGTTGGTATGGTATGCTGCTGTAATCACTTGCTGAAGCCTGTGCACATTGGTCGCAAAGCTAGCAATGATTATTCTGTCTTTTGCACTATTAAATGCTTCCTCAAACATGTGTCCCACGCTGCGTTCAGACATGGTAAAACCAGGCCGTTCCACATTGGTACTGTCGGACAGCAAGCAAAGGACCCCTTTGTCTCCGAGTTCGGCAAACTTATGAATATCAATTTTTTCACCCATGACAGGAGTATGGTCCACTTTGAAATCCCCAGTATGAATGATCGTACCCATAGGAGTATGTATCGCTAGCGCTACAGCATCCGGAATGCTATGATTCACACTCATAAACTCGACTTTAAAAACTCCAAGTTTAACAGTATCTCTAGGACGAACTACCGTTGCTTTGATACTATCTAGATTTCCTTCTTTTAATTTGGATTGAATCAACCCCAGAGTTAAGCGTGTGGCAAAAATAGGGGCATCCAGGTCTTTAAGAAGATAAGGCAGTGCACCAATATGGTCTTCATGACCATGGGTGACTAAGATTCCTTGAACCATTTCTTTATGTTCCAATAGATAAGAATAATCCGGGATGACTATATCTATCCCCAGCATCTCATCTTCGGGAAATGCCAACCCCGCATCTATAACGATCATTTGATTATCGTAGCGAATCACGGTCATATTTTTACCGATCTCGCCTAAACCGCCTAAAGGTATGATCTGAACCTTATGTTCTTTTGGCAAAATTCTACACCTCCACCATATTTTTCCTTTTCAGAAAACTATTTGTGCCTTTTTTTCATGGATCTTGTTAATTTGCTTCCACCCGAAAATGAAAACAAAAAGATTCGAAATAACAAACGAATACAACGCCCCTGGTACTCGCTGATATTCCGCAAACAAATATGAAACTCACCGCACAATACAGTCACTTTATTATAACTCGTTACGTAAAGAAAGACAAGAGACAGAAAAAACAGAAACTCAACCAAAAAATGTTGAATTTCTGCCTCTTAAAATTTATACACTTGTTTTTCAATGAAGTTTATCTTTAGCCTTTTTTATCCCTTGATTTTTTGATAGAGATCATCCAAGAAGGCTTCTTCTTCTGGAGCAGCACAGACAAGGGGAAGTTTTACCCCTCCTGCATTGATTCCTACTTTCTTTAAAAGATATTTAACAGGAACTGGATTGGTGGTGACAAACACTCCTTTGAACATCGGCATGAGCTTTAGATGCCATTGAAGGGCAGTCTGTGGGTCTCCGTTAAACCAGGCCTCAACTAATTGTTTGATTTCATCACCGACCACATGAGCCGCTACACTGATTATTCCATCACAACCTAAAGCCAGCATGGGTAATGTCAAGGAATCGTCACCACTAAAAATCAGGAAGTCTTCCGGTAAGATACGTCTCATTTCGCTGACTTGATCCATTGAACCGGCTGCTTCTTTAATGGATGTTATGTTGGGAATTTCACTTAGCCGTAGAACTGTTTCAGGAAGAAGATTAATGGATGTTCTTCCGGGAATATTATACACCATCAAAGGCAAGGATATTGCTTCAGCGATAGCACGAAAATGCTGATACAATCCCTCTTGTGAAGGTTTGTTGTAGTAGGGAACCACTGCCATGAGTCCATCTACCCCGGTTTTCTCCGCTTTGCGGGCCAGGTTAATGCTCCCGTCCGTGGTATTGGAGCCAATTCCGGCTATTACCGTTGCTTTGCTCCCAACAGCTTTCTTGACCGTTCTAAAAAGTTCAAGCTTTTCTTCATCCGATACTGTAGGGGATTCACCTGTGGTACCGCAAACAACGATCCCATCGGAACCATGTTCTATGAGATAATGAGCTAATTTCTCGGCTTCCGGGTAATTCACTTCCATTTTGTCGTTAAAGGGTGTGACCATTGCCGTCATAATTCTATTCAAAGCCATATCTCTCTCAACTCCTCATTTGCTCGTTTTTTAACAGGCACTCAGAAGAAACTTCTTGTGAAGTGCTTGCACTGCCGGGACCATATCTTCTTTATTGACAAGTACCCATATGGTTGTGTGAGAGTCTGCTGACTGTAAAATACGGACGCCTGCATCAGATAAGGCCTCCACCATGTCGGCCATAACACCGGGAACTCCTGCGATTCCCGCACCAACAATGGAGACTTTGGCGCATCCCGGAACCGCTGTAGGCTTGAATCCTAAATTTTCAAGAATCTTTATAGCTTTTTGAGCTAAGTCATCTGGTACGGTGTAAAGCACACTCTCAGGTTGAACACTTATAAAGTCGACACTAATATCCGCTAAAGCCATACCCTTAAAGATCTGCTTATCGACTTGCAGCATATTGGGTGCATCATGAGTAGGTACTTGAATCTGAGTCACATTGGGTGTATGAGCAATCCCCGTAATCGTTCGGTCCCCCGTAATATCTGTTCCAGCTCCCATATCGGGTTGTATGCTGGTTACCAATGTCCCCCGGGCATCGGAAAATGCACATTTGATCCAGATGGGGATATTTCGTTGCATAGCAATTTCAACCGCACGGGGATGAATGACCTTAGCTCCCTGATGAGCCAAATGACAGATCTCATTATAGGTCACTACGTCTAAGATACGGGCATCCTCAACAATGCGAGGATCGGCAGTCATAATACCTTCCACATCAGTATAAATATCGATGGCCTCAGCATTTAAAGCGACACCCAGTGCTGAAGCAGTGGTATCACTTCCCCCACGACCTAATGTGGTAACCTGGCCGTCTTCGGTAATCCCTTGAAAACCGGTAACCACCACAACCCTACCTTCACTGAGATGATCAAGGATCGCTTTCGGCTCCACGCGGATGATGCGGGCATCTCCATAACAATCATTGGTTATAATTCCTGCTTGACCTCCGGTTAAGAGGACCACATCGAGCCCTATGTTCTTAAGGGTACTGGTCAATACCACACCCGATATGATTTCCCCACAGCTCATCAAAAGATCCATTTCCCGCTTAGGCGATTCGAGGGTAATACCATTGACCAGGTTAATAAAGGTATCTGTGGCGTAGGGATCGCCGCTGCGCCCAATCGCAGAGACTACGACAACAGGTGAATACCCCTCCCGCACTGCTTCAGAAACTTTTGCGGCAACCTGGGCACGACGTTCAGCACTGGATACTGAAGTTCCCCCAAACTTTTGGACCAAAACACGCACCTGAACTCCTCCTGTCGCCTCACATTATGATTTCAATTATTTTATTCACTTATATAAAGGCACTATTCCTTGTGCTTCAAAATTTTAATGGATCCTTCTATCTGTCCCCACACTCTTCCCTACAGTGCTCACAACATGACTATAATAATAATTCGGCAATCTGTATCGTATTGGTTGCAGCTCCTTTACGAATCTGGTCGCCCACAACCCAAAGATTGATTCCATTTTCAATGGAGAAATCTTTACGGATACGGCCTATATAGACTTCATCGGTATCTGAAGTAAACCAAGGCATCGGATAGCGATCTTCTGCCGGATTATCCTCAACAATAATTCCTGGAGCCTTTCGGAAGGCCGCTTTGACCTCCTCCAAATCAACACTTCGCTCTGTCTCTATGTTAATGGATTCGGAGTGGCTTCTTAAAACAGGAACTCGGACTGTGGTTGCCGTAATCGGCATATTGTCCACATGGAAAATCTTCTGGGTCTCCTTAACCATCTTCCACTCTTCTTTAGTGTAATCCCCTTCTTGGAATACATCAATCCTGGGAATCAGGTTAAAGGCAATTTGATAAGGAAATGTCTGGTTCTTCAATTCCTTCCCCTGCACCCAGTCGCGAACCTGGCCTTCTAATTCTTCGATCCCCTCACGACCTGCTCCGGAAACGGCTTGATACGTTGACACCACCACCCTTTTGATTCCAGCTAAATCAAAAACAGGCTTCAAGGCGACTGCCATGATGATTGTGGAGCAGTTAGGATTAGCGATGATCCCCTTATGCCATTTTACATCTTCCGGATTGACTTCGGGTACGACCAGAGGGACCTCCGGATCAAGACGATAAGCACTGCTGTTATCGATGACTACTGCTCCACTTTTAACTGCAGAGGGAGCATATTCTGTACTGGATGATCCTCCAGCAAATAATGCTATATCGATACCTTTAAAGCTGTCATGGGTCGTTTCTTGAACCTCGATTTCCCTGCCTTGCCAAAGAATTTTTTTGCCTGCGGAACGCTTTGTAGCTAATAAGCGTAATTCTCCCACAGGGAAATTCCTTTCCACAAGGATCTTCAAGAACTCTTGTCCAACCGCACCTGTAGCTCCAACAATTGCAACATTCGGCATAAATGTTCCTCCTTAATATCCTGGATCAGTAACTAGGAATATGGTGCTAAGCCTAAACGCACAGCACCATATCCATATAACTGATCAGTCTGAGTTTTAGTGATAATCAACCAATATGGGCTGAATTTGTCTCCCCTCACAAGCCATAAGGACTGTATCCGGAATTTTATCCATATGGGCTACTAATGAATTCGCTTTTGTAGCCGGGCTATCCTGCCCAAATGGAACGAGAAATATATTTTTTGTACATAAAAGTGTCCCAATATTCCGAGCGTTCAATCCCAGGCCGTCATTAGTTGAGATGGCTATTACCAAAGGCCGCTGGTTACGAAGATGTGCTTTTGCCGCCATAAGTACCGGAGTGTCCGTAATGCCATTTGCTAACTTTGCCAGTGTGTTACCTGTACACGGTGCAATGAGCAGGCAGTCAAACTTTTTCTGCGGCCCGATGGGTTCAGCATCCGGTATGGTATGAATAACCTCTTTCTGGGTTATTTCTTCGAATTTGATCTTCCAATCCTCTGCTTTGCCAAATCGAGTGTCCATGCTGTCCACAGCATAGGAGATAATGGGAGTTAAGTCCGCTCCTTCTTCAACCATCTTACGCATGACCTCAGTGATTTCATGCAAGGTACAATGTGAACCCGTTACAGCAAAACCAATCTTTAACCCGTCAAATTTCATGCCTTCGTCACCTCCACTTCAAAACTTTAAAGAAATACTATTTGTGGTCAGGTGGCGAAGAATAAGTTGCGGGTAGACTTGAGCAAGGATTTTTCCTGCTGCTTTGGGAGCAACCTTACCGGGTAAACCAGGAGCGAGTATTGCCTTGATGCCTAAAGCCTTTGCCCATTCAAAATCCGTGCCGCCGGGAAGTGAAGCGATATCGATAATGACAGCCTCATGATTCACTTGTTCCAACATGACTTTGTCCAGAATCAGATTGGGAACGGTGTTGAAAATAAGCTCCGCCTTCCCGATCCTGTCTTCCAAATCAGCAAAATGGACCGCTTCCAAACCCATTTCCAATGCCCTGGCCAGATCCGCAGGTTTGCGGGCTACTCCAGTAACATGAGCCCCCATCCCTTTTAATGTCCGGGCAAGAGTCCAGCCACATCGTCCCAGGCCGAGAACAAAGCTCTCACTGCCGTGGATTGTGATGGGCGAGGCCTCCATGGCCATTTGGATAGCACCTTCTGCAGAAGGAATGGAGTTGAGAATAGCAAGTTGGTCAAGGTTAGCCGTCTCGACAATTTGAATTCCCAGCATTTCCGCCGCTGATTTTAGGGCAGGGCGTGCCCACCCGATAAAAAGCGGCACCTTGGGTGAAGCTGCTTTTAACAGCTCCTTATTCAGCACAATAGGCGTATCGGAATACTTAGCTCTGACACCCCCATGTTCATCGGTACCGTACATTGGAAAAAGCAAGACGTCTGCCTTCTCTACCGCTTCCAGCGGCGAAGAAAGAAGTGTAACTCCTTGGATGGAATCTGCTTTTTCAAATCCGACCCCGACTATGTAGGCCCCTAGCTTTTGAAGCTCCGAAATCATATAAATTTCTCGGTCATCCCCTCCAATTACAGCGACTCGAATTCCAGTTAGACCCGCACTCATCTTTAAGCCCCCTTTGAGACTGTGTCCCATGACTACTATCCAGTATATGAGGAAAGATAGAATGCGGTTCCCCGATGATGATTCCTATTCGAGGAAATTCTCTAAGCCTATTACCAAATTTGAGAGTTGGCTCCCTTTGCGAATAGCTAACATAACCCCGGGCATATAGGTTTCCCGGGAGAGGGCATCATGGCGGATCGTCAAGGCTTGTCCAAGGCCGCCAAAAATCACTTCCTGATGAGCTATAAATCCGGGCAGACGGACAGAGTGGATATGAATTCCATCTACATCACCGCCCCGTGACCCCTTGATCTTTTCGTACTCATTGGGATGACCCTGTACCAGGGGCTTTCTCACTTCCGATATCCACTCTACAGTTTTGAGAGCCGTTCCAGAAGGTGCATCCAGCTTTTGGTCATGATGCAGCTCAATAATCTCTACATTGGGAAAGTACTTTGCCGCTTCTTGGGCAAAGCGCATCATGAGTATAGCACCAATGGCAAAGTTCGGTGCAATAAAGGCTCCCACTTTAGTCTGATCCACAAGATCACTGATTTCCGCGATATCGGCTTCATCTAAGCCCGTGGTCCCTAAGATGGGAACAACTCCGGCCAATAAAGCACATTTTGTATTTTTCAATACGGACTGAGGATTGGTAAAATCCACCAAGACATCTGCCCGACTCTCCTTAAGATGCACACCTTCCAGAGGGCCGGTTATCTCAATCCCTAGGGGAGCAGTGGCAAGAATCTCTCCTATATCCTTACCTTGTTGGCGTGCATCCGAAGCACCCACAAGCTGCATATCTTCCTGGCCGAGGATAGTGCGAACCACTTCTTTTCCCATTTTCCCTCCGGCTCCAGAAACAAAAACACGAATCTTCTTCATCTATAACCCTCCCAAGAGACCCAACGATAGCTAGTGTAGCGACATGCTGAGCTGAAAGTGAACCTGTCACTACACTAACAACCCCGCTGCCACAGGCATTTCGGGGTTGCTTTACCTTTTTTACTATTTTAGTTAATTAACGTATTCATGTCAAACAGAATATTTATTAATACGCTCTGTTCTATTACTCATGTCCACAATAATGACTTCAGACCCTACCTTCTTAATGACATCCCAGGGAATGACTAAGATATCTCTATCTCTTTCATTATTTCCCCAAAACCCTGAAAAGCCGGAACGGGAAGTAAGTATAATGGCTTCAATCGCTCCGCTTGCCGTAATCGCTAAATCCGCATCACCCACCAGTCCTAGTTTCGCTCCGTCAAATAAATTAATAATTTCTTTACCGGCTAAGTCACTAAGAAGCATAGTTACTCCTCCTTATTTTTTAATCTTCAGCCACAATTGGACCATAAAGGGCTGTACAATGGCTAAGACTAGCGAAATAACGGCAAGTGGCTCGACAACAAAAGCTGAAGGATTCCACCAGTCCTCCGGAATCTTCAAAAAAGAAAACAATAGCTCCAAAGAGAGATAAATTCCCCCTGCAGTACCTACAAGCTGGGTTATGGCTGCCGATAACAGACTGGGCTTACTCTCTGATCGCCACATAAGCAGATAGCACCTGGAGCGAAGAGATACAAGGATTCCAGTGGTAAGTAAAAAGAGTCCTAGGGCTTGCATGGCATACCTCCTCTATGGGATGTGTATGACAAGTTCATGAGCCCTAGAACTCTTTACAACCAACGACTTATGAAACACCTGTTGAGCCAAAGCCACCTTGGCCTCGGTCGGTCTCGTCTAATTGATCCACCAAGTAAAATTCTCCAATGAATACAGGGAGAAAAACCATTTGTGCAACCCGATCCCCGTCCTTCACAACAAAAGGTTCCGGGCCCTGATTGATAACTGCAACCAGAATCTCACCCCGATAATCTGAATCGACGACGCCCACCCCGTTGGCTAACGCCAAACCATACTTAGAGGCTAAACCACTTCGGGCAAAAACAAAGGCCCCCACACCTTTATGAGGCAGCTCTATGGCCAGCCCAGTAGGTATTTTAACGATCTGCCCCGGGTTGATGAGTAGATCCTGATCCAGAGAGGCTTGTAAATCCACACCCGCTGCTCCCGGCGTTGCGTATTGCGGAAGATTTGGGGCCTTATCTCTCCTGACGTAAGCTATTTTTACTTTAAGCGAATTCAATTTGCTTTTCCTCTCCTAATAAACATTGCCTTATTCTTCGGTCCAGCCTATTTTATCCAACAATGCTTCTATGTTCACTTCATTCCCTGCCGGCCCTAACATGAGAAGGCTTATCTTATCCCGCTTCCACAGACGGTTTACCACTCTCTTCGTATCCTCGACGGTAACGCGTTCCAGCTTTTCAACCACTTCTTCGGGAGAAACAACCCGATTATAGGTCAATTCCGTCTTGCCTAAACGACTCATCCTGCTGTTTGCTGATTCTAATCCTAAGTAAAGTCCGCCCTTAATCTGAGACTTGGTCCGATCCAGCTCTGATTGTGAGATACCATTCTTCTTAATGTCTAAAATCTCAGCGAGAGCGCATTCCACAACTTCTTGGGAATTTGAGGGTGTGGTTCCTGCATAAATAGCAAACAAGCCGGTATCCACATAAGTGGAATGATAAGAGAACACCGTATAGGCCATCCCCCGCTGTTCTCTGATCTCCTGGAACAAACGGGAACTTAAGCCTCCCCCCAAGATATTATTGAAGATGTGCATGGGATAAATATCCTCATCTTCTTGCCCTAGACCGGGAACTCCCAGGATGAGGTGCATTTGTTCCGTATCTTTCGGGATCATTTCCTGAACCTGCTGCCCCTTGGGAGTCCCTTCCAAGATCCGTCTTCCTCCCCGTTTAAATTCCCCATATAAGGGAGCAAGCTTTTTCAAGACCTCATCATGCTTGATTTTGCCGGCCACGGCAATAACCAGATTATCAGGAGCATAATGATGATCCATAAAGGTCAGGATTTTTTCACGGCTTAGTCCTTTAACGCTCTCCTCGGTTCCTAATATGGGCCTTCCCAAGGGATGGTCATTCCAGACGTAATCGGAAAACAAATCATGAATAAGCTCATCGGGAGAATCCTCATACATTTTTATCTCTTCAATGACCACTTTCTTTTCTTTTTCTATTTCATTTTCATCGAAGAGAGACTCAAAAAACATATCATTAAGTACATCCATAGCTAGATCCATATCTTCATCCAGAACCTTCGCGTAGTAGCAAGTATATTCTTTCGTGGTAAAGGCATTGAGCTGTCCCCCCACAGCCTCTAAAGATTCAGCGATATCGCGAGCGGTGCGGTTTTTTGTTCCTTTAAAAAACATGTGCTCTATAAAATGGGATATCCCCTCATATCCTTCTTTCTCGTCCCGGGAACCAGCACCTACCCATACTCCTACCGCTACTGAGCGTACATGATCGATTTCCTCTGTGATAATGCGAACTCCGTTTGGTAATACAGTTTTTTGATACATATCTTTCACTTCCCCTCTAAGAGATTCGTTAATCTCCCCTTTTGCTTGACAGGACTTTCGGCATAGAGTGGGGTGCTGCTTAACTTTCCTCCGTTCAGCCACACCTCATATGCTCCTAAGACCTCGCCGGCATTAATAGGGAGACTCTCATCCCTTGTCCAAACAATTTTCTTTTCAAGTTTTTCCTTATCTTTCTTTAAAATACTGATGTCAACCGGATTCTGAGCAAACGCTTTGACAGGTTCTGTATTTTTAGCGGGAAACTCGATGGTTTCTCCGGCTTGTATAATATTCAGTGTTTCTGTTTCGTCAAAACCCCATTCCAAAAGCTTTTGTGCATCTCCGAAACGGTTGGGAGCATGGAGAACAACGGCAATGAGCTGCCGACCGTCCTTCGTCGCGGCTGCTACTAAACATTTTCCGGCGGCATTGGTTGTCCCCGTCTTAACTCCATCGCTATAAGGGTAACTCCATAATAGTCTATTGGTATTTTTTAAGTTCATAAAAAAATCAGGTTCAATAAAATGAATTTCTGTTTCCTTCAAGCGAGTAATCGAGGTAAACGCTGGAATCTGCAGCCCATAACGAGCCATTAAAGCCAAATCATAGGCTGTTGAGACATGATTTTTGCCAGGTAGGCCGTTGGTGTTTTCAAACTTTGTATTTCTCGCTCCGAGAAGGAACGCTTTTTGGTTCATTAATCGAATAAAATGTTCTTCAGTACCCGCTATATGTTCTCCGATAGCCACGCAGGCATCATTGCCTGATTTAACCATAGCCCCTGTAACCAGTTCGTAAAGCAGAATCTTTTCCCCGGGGTCCAGATGAATGGTGGATTCGCCTACAGAAGCGGCTTTTTCGCTTACCACTACAAGTTCATCAGGTTTTCCCAGCTCCAGTCCGAGAATAGCCGTTATAATTTTTGTGGTGCTGGCCGGCGGCCTCTGTTTATGAGCATTTTTATCATAGAGTATATCTCCTGTTGCTGCGTCCATAAGTACCGCTGCATCAGCAGTAATTTTTAACGACGGTGTCGGTATTGGCTCTTGATGCGTGTCCATGGTTTGTGCATACACTGGAGCCGTATTTAAAGATAGTGAAATAAGAACGCAAACCCCGGCCTGCATCCATTTTTGCCTGAACATTCTACCACCTCACATTAAAGTCTATGAGGTAGTATCTCCGACTCCTTCCAATGTTATCAGTTCATTTACAGTAATGAATTGGAATCCTTCATTGGCGAGCCGGCTTAAAATATTCGGCAAAGCTTTCACTGTGTTCTCTTTGGGATGCATTAATACAATGGCTCCTTCCCGGGTGGGCTTAATACCAAAGCGTACAGCCGGATCCACAATGCGCTTGGTAATAATCTCCGGTGTGCTTTCCGGACGCCAATCCACCGTATCCAAGGTCCAAAGGATGGTAGTATAGCCAAGGTTTTCTGCGGCTTTAAGCCCTGAGGCTCCTTTTTCGCCATAGGGCGGTGCATAATACTTGGTCTTGGTTCCGGTAATTTCCTGGACGATCTTTTCCGTCTTAAGAATTTCTTCCTGATTGGCACTGATGGATATTTGGTCTGGATGAGGATGGGAATAGCCATGATTCTCTATGGCATGGCCACGGGCCTGGATCTCTTTCACCATTTCCGGATTATTTTGGGCCCAGCGTCCCGTAAGGAAAAAGGTTGCTTTTCCATTATATTTATCTAAAGCATCCAGAATACCGGGCAGAAATTCTCCGCCCCAGTCCACGTTAATGGTTAAAGCCATGACTTTTTTCTCGGTTTTGACTTGGTCTATGGGGGTGGGAAGATGTGCCACAATCACCACCACTCTTTGTTCTATGAGTATGCCAAGAGCTAATACGAGAACAAGCCCGAGAAGCTTTAAGGTCTTAAATGGAACTTTAAAAACATACATTCGTCTACCCCCTTCCATTTAGATTTATGCAAGGGGGGACGAATGCAGAATAATTCAGGCTATTCTTCTTTAATTATTCCTTGGGTTTTTTATTAGCCGTATTTCCATTGGGATTAGGATTGGGCAGTGCTTCCTTCCGGGAAAGATTCAAACGACCTTGCTTGTCAATGCCTGTAGCCTTAACCAGGATTTCATCTCCCAGTTTCACCACATCCTCTACTTTCTCAACCCGCCCGTGAGCCAGTTGGGAAATATGAACCAATCCTTCTTTACCGCTTAATCCCAGAACACCAGGAATGACCTCTACGAAGGCTCCGAAGTCCATAACCCGGGTTACCCGGCCATTATAAATACGGCCTACTTCAACCTCTTGAGTGAGGGCCTGGATGATCTTAAGTGCGTTCTCACCGGCCTCCCCATCTACTGCAGAAATAAAGACACGGCCATCATCTTCAATGTCGATCTTAACACCGGTTTCATCAATGATCTTCTTAATAGTCTTTCCGCCAGGTCCAATAACCTCACGAATCTTATCTGGGTGAATGGATGCCGTAATGATTCTTGGGGCATAGGGTGAAAGCTCTGGTCGTGGTTTTTCAATCACGGAGAGCATTTTATCAAGAATAAACAGACGTCCTTCTTTCGCTTGAGTAAGGGCTCTCTCCAAGATCTCCTGGGACACCCCTTTGATTTTTATATCCATCTGCAAAGCTGTTACACCTTGACTTGTTCCTGCCACTTTGAAATCCATATCCCCATCATGGTCTTCCAGTCCCTGAATGTCCGAAAGAATAGCGATATGATTTTCCTCGCTGATCAAGCCCATGGCTATCCCGGCCACAGGGGATTTAATAGGCACCCCGGCGTCCATCAAAGACAGAGTGCTGCCGCAGACTGATGCCATTGAACTGGATCCATTGGATTCAAGAACCTCAGAAACCAGACGAAGGGTATAGGGGAAGTCGTTTTCATTAGGAATTACGGGGAGAAGGGCCCGTTCTGCTAAAGCTCCATGACCAATTTCCCGACGGCCAGGTCCGCGCATAGGACGAGTTTCCCCTACGCTGTAAGGTGGGAAATTATAATGATGCATATAGCGCTTGGACTCTTCGAGACCTAACCCGTCAAGAATCTGTTCATCACCAACGGCTCCCAAAGTCGCCACCGTGAGCACTTGGGTTTGTCCCCGGGTAAACAGGCCGGTACCATGAGTTCTGGGCAACAGTCCGACTTCGATACTGATGGGACGAATCTCATCTAAAGCGCGTCCATCGGGTCGAATGTGTTCTACAGTGATTAAGCGGCGAACAATCTTATGTACGAAGTCTTCCAGAGTTCTATCAATGGCTTTCAGATCTTCAGGATATTGCTCTGCGAAATGGGCTAAAGCTTCTTCCTTAACTTGTCGGATGGCTTCTTCCCTTGCTTTCTTTTCTTCGGTGCGAACTGCCTGATCCATTTTGTCATAGGCAAATTCTTTGACCACCCGGACAATGTCTTCCGATATCTGCTGCATCACGACTTCTTGTTTGGGTTTTGCTAAATTTCTTTCTAGAGCTTCGCGGCGGTAGTTCTCGATAAACTCCGCAATACGTTGAATTTCGCGGTGACCAAACATAATGGCTTCCAGCATTTGAGTTTCAGGTACCTCTTGCGCTCCAGCTTCTACCATCATCACAGCATCTTTGGTCCCGGCAACGGTAAGATGCATGACGCTTTTTTCGGATTGTTCAACTGTGGGGTTAATGATAAACTCATCGCCGATTAACCCTACGGTAACTGCAGCTACCGGTCCTTCGAAAGGAACATTGGAAATCGTCAGCGCAGCCGAAGCTGCATTAATCCCTGTAATGTCGGAGGCACAATCCTGATCTACCGACATGACTTGAGCAACGACTTGTACATCGTTGCGATAACCCTCGGGGAAAAGAGGCCGAATCGGCCGGTCGATGAGGCGCGCAGACAAAATAGCCTTCTCACTGGGGCGCCCCTCCCTCTTAATAAAGCCTCCGGGAATTTTCCCGACGGCATAGAGTCTTTCTTCAAATTCAACGGTCAACGGAAAAAAATCAATACCTTCCCTTGGTTGAGCACTTCCAGTAGCAAATGCTGAAACAACGGTATCTCCATACCGGCAGAAAATGGCACCGCCTGCTTGCTTACCGATTTTCCCGGTTTGGAAGGTCATTGTCCTGCCGCCGACCTGGATCGAACGTTCAAATACTTCCTGTGTCACAATGGAACCTCCTTAAATTCTCTCCAACTATTTTCTTCTTAACTTGATTCATCTTCGACATATTGTTATTATTTCCTGCATTTAGATTAAAAAAACTAATTATATAAAGAAAACCTGATTTTGCTGAGCCGCAGCGAAAGGGTCGTCTTTGGTTGCCCTTATGCTTAGAAAGTATAGTGCGTAAGTTTATATTTTCTGACAGTGCAAAAAAGAGAGACAGAAATAGTCTGCCTCTCTTTTCTCTCCATATTATAGCGTTCTGTGGACAAAATTAACGGCGTAAGCCGAGATCAGAAACAATTTTACGATAGCGATTGAAGTCCATATCTTTCAGATAGTTGAGCAGAGCACGGCGTTGTCCAACCATCTTCAAAAGACCACGGCGGGAATGATGATCCTTCTTATGGGTCTTGAAGTGCTCAGTCAAATAGGTAATGCGCTCAGTGAGCAACGCGATTTGTACTTCGGGAGAACCTGTATCTCCTTCGTGTTGTTGGAATTTCGCAATAATTTCTTTTTTCTTTTCCGGTGTCATCATGGGTGTCTACCTCCAATAATTATAAAAATCGCCTACTGCCCAGAATTGCGACGGAGAACGCAAGCCCGAGCGAGCGGTTCTCATGTATTTTACTAGAAAAATTCCTATTTGTAAAGGAATTTAATGGCCATTTACTGCTTGAATAGGGTTTCTGAAGATTCCTTCCAGTACTTGCTTAACTTTTAAGGCATCCCGATCAAGCTGCCCCTTCAGTTCGTCAAGGCCATTGAATTTTCTTTCATCACGAATCTTCTCTTCGCAGCATATTGCTAATTCCATGCCATAAAGATCTCCACTAAAATCAAAAAAATGAATTTCTACAGTAAGGGCATATTCCTCATGAAACGTGGGCTTCATGCCAATATTCATCATACCATGGACAAGGCGTCCCTCGATCTCAGCCCATACGGCATAGACTCCCCGTTTGGGAATAATCAAATCTTCATAAATCCTTAAGTTTGCGGTAGGATACCCTAAGTCATGGCCACGTTTTTCTCCTTCGACCACGGTTCCCACAAGCTTATAGGTCCGGCCCAACAGCTTCTTGGCTTGGACGGCATCCCCATTAAGCAAAGCCTTGCGAACGGCTGTCGAAGAGATGACCTTGCCCTTAAAAGTCTGGGGCTGGAGCACACTCACCCCAAAGCCATAGTCTTGTCCATAACGCTGAAGGTCCTCCGCAGTCCCTTTTCCCAAGGCACCAAAGGAATAGTTGAAGCCGACAACAATATGAACGACGCCAAGCTTTACAAGTATATCTCTAACAAACCCTTCTGGAGAAGTATCGGCCATTTCCTTGGTAAAGGGTACCAAATAAACCCGATCAACACCGATTTCGGAAAACAACCGCATCTGCTCTTTTTGAGTGGTTAAGAAGCCGATGACTCGTTCCGGAAAAAGCAGCTTCAAGGGATGAGGCTCGAAAAGAAGAACGGCAAGGTCCACACCTTTTTGAGCAGCTTGTTCCAAACCGCTTTTAAGCAAGCGTTGATGTCCCAGATGCACCCCGTCAAAATTCCCTAAAGCCAATACGCATTGGGTCTCAGGGGTTGACGGTAATTCTCGAATGATTTGCATAGTTCCCCACCTAACTTTCCCTCAGCACTAACTCTATTTTTTATACTGTCAGAAAGTATAAGCTTGCGCACTATACTTTCTAAGCATAAGGGCAACCAGCGGCTTCGCTTCATTTCCGAGCATGCGTTTAAGACAACAAGTGCGAAGACAGTGTCTTCGTAGCGAAACCGGGTTTTCTTTATGGTTAAAAAACTTTGTAAGGACAGAGGGCCTGCTCTCTCCAAATACCTATACCTAAGAAATTTCCTTCACTAAAGACTTGAACCTCACACCCCTCATCCGTCTTAGCCCCTTCTTCAACTTGACTTTTCGAGGTGGAAAGTCCATTGCGAAAAGCCAAAGCTCGCTGAGGTGGCAAGATAACCCGAGGTAAGTCCAGTACTTGAGTGAAAGGAATCAAGAATGAATGATCATCCTGCTCCATAAAGCTTTGAATGGCCTCCAAGGACAGACTCTCCTGAATACGAAAGGGTCCAGAACGGAGGCGGACCAGATCAGACATATGTGCCCCACACCCTAAAGTCTGCCCCATATCATGGCACAAGGTCCGCACGTATGTGCCCTTTGAACAGTCCACTTCAAAAATGGCCTTAGGGTATTCCCCCGCTATCCATTCCATGAGCTGCAAATGATCAATGTGTATCTCCCGGGATTTTCTTTCAACTTCCAGACCTTGACGGGCTAATTCATAAAGACGTTTCCCTTGATGCTTTACAGCAGAAAACATGGGAGGAATCTGCCGGATCGAACCAAGGTACTGGGGGATGATGTGTTGAAAATCCTCAGCACTCACATGAGCCGGTGCCTTGTTCAGAATTTCTCCAGAAGCATCCTGGGTATCTGTGATAATTCCAAAGGTCATCTCACAACGGTATGATTTCCCTTGATTGGTGATATATTCAGCCAAGCGTGTTGCTTTCCCCACACAAATCGGCAATACTCCCGTTACTTCGGGATCCAATGTTCCCGTATGCCCAATCTTCCGGGTGTTCAAAATTCTCCTTAAACGAACCACCACGTCAGAAGAAGTCATCCCTGAGGGTTTAAGTACATTAATGACTCCGTCCAAGTTTGAGCTCCTCCTCAATGGATTGTCGAACCATCTGTTTTGCTTCTTCCAGGGAAACATGCAAGGTACAGCCCGCTGCCCGTTTATGCCCCCCACCACCAAAACTATCGGCAATTCTGTTAACATCCAACCAGCGATTAGAGCGGAGGCTTACACGTATGATATCGGGTTTCGATTCTTTAAATAAGACTGCCACTTCCACCCCTTCTATGGTCCGGGCGTGATCGATCAGTCCTTCGCTTAAACTCTCCTCAGCACCGCTTTCCTCAAAATCTCGTTTCCTTAAGGTCATCATCCCTATTTGCCCCTCTGCAAAAATCTGCAATTGGTTTAAGCCACGGCGCAATAATTCTAACTTAACCATAGGGGTTTGGTCAAAAACGAAATGATGTATATCACCTAAGTTTATACCGGCGTCGATAAGCTCACCTGCAATCTGATGAGTCTTCGACGTGGTATTGGAATACTTAAAGCACCCGGTATCCGTCAACAATGCTGTATAGAGATTCGCCGCGATTTCCAGAGTTAACTCCACATTAAGCCGGCGTATTAAAGCATAGGCAAGTTCACCACTGGCTGCAGCATGGCTATCCACCCAATTAATCTTGCCAAAATTCTGATTGGAAATGTGGTGGTCCAAATTTAGGATTACGGCCTCCGCAGGCAGATCTTCCCTTTGCAATTGAACTCGTTGTAAATCTGCGCAATCCACAAAGAGCAGGGTTTCAGGGAGAGGATTAGGCATTGATCTTGCGATCTTATCAACACCGGGCAAAAAACTTAAATTTCGTGGAATCGGGTCCGGGTTAATCATAGCTACTTCTTTCCCCAAAGCCTCTAAAGCCAAGCCAATTCCCAACATTGATCCTATACAATCTCCGTCCGGGGATACATGGGAGAAAAGCGCCACTTTAGGCGCTTTTCTCAATTCCTCTGCCATTTGATTGATAACACTATTCATCATGGGATTCGCCCTCGTCTTTTTGTTCCTCATGCTTTACTCCCCGGAGCAATTGGGCAATATGGGCACCATGCTCGATGGAAGTATCATATTTGAACACGATCTCAGGAGCATGCCTTAAGCGCACCCTTTTACCGATTTCGCTGCGTACGAAGCCCGCTGCCTTTTTTAAGGCATCCAATGAATCCTTAGCCTGCTGAGAGTCACCCAAAACACTTATATAGACTTTAGCACTGCCAAGGTCATCGGCTACTTCGACACTGGTCACGGTAACAAAGCCAATCCTAGGGTCCTTGAGCTCCTCTCGAATCAACTGGGATATTTCTTGTTTTAAGGTCTCTGCGAGCCTATTCGAACGATGTTTAGCCATGTGGTCTCCCTCCATAGGGGTGAATTATAGTTCTCGTTTCACTTCTTCCATGATAAAGGCCTCTATAATGTCTCCCTCTTTAATATCGTTGAAGTTTGCTACTCCAATACCGCATTCATAGCCTTCCACAACTTCTTTGGCATCGTCCTTGAAACGTCTCAGGGATTCCAGATCTCCTTCATGAATGACTATGCCATCACGAATGACGCGGACTTTGGAGTGTCTTGTAATCTTGCCGTTGAGAACATAGGATCCGCCGACAGCTCCAACTTTGGGAACTTTAAAGACTTGGCGAACTTCGGCCCGGCCTTGTACCACTTCCTTGAAATCAGGATCCAACATGCCTGTCATAGCCGCTTTGACATCCTCAATCGCATCATAGATGACCCGATAGAGACGCATATCTACCCCTTGCAGTTCTGCCGTTGCTTTGGTATTGGCATCGGGGCGGACATTAAACCCAATGATGATGGCATTGGAAGCCGCAGCAAGCATGATGTCTGTCTCCGTAATCGCCCCAACCCCTCCATGAATCGGGTTGACTCGGACTTCGCTGGTGGATAGGCGGAGGAGCGATTGCTTCAGAGCTTCAATGGATCCCTGAACATCAGCCTTGATAATAACATTCAGCTCTTTTACTTCCCCTTCTTTAATCCGATCAAAGAGGTCTTCTAAGCTGACTTTAGTCGTCTGCCGCACTTCTTCAGCCTTCCGCTCGTTAGCACGCGCTTCAGCAATCTGACGGGCATGTTTCTCGTCGTCAACTACATTAAAGACTTGACCGGCTATGGGGACCTCATTTAACCCCTGTACCTCGACAGGAGTGGATGGGCCGGCTTTCTTAACACGGCGTCCTTTGTCATCCACCATGGCACGGATGCGGCCAAAGGCGGATCCTGCGAGAATAATATCTCCAACATTTAGGTTTCCTTTGGAGACGAGGACTGTAGCCACAGGTCCTTTTCCTTTATCCAATTCGGCTTCAATCACTGTTCCGGTAGCACTTCGATTGGGGTTAGCCTTAAGCTCTTTAATTTCTGCAACAAGCAGAACCATCTCTAAGAGCTGTTCAATATTCATGCGGGCTTTTGCCGAGACAGGCACCGCGATGGTGTCGCCACCCCATTCTTCAACGACCAGTCCATATTCGGTCAATTCCTGCTTAACCCGATCCGGGTTAGATTCTTCTTTATCAATTTTGTTGATTGCTACAATAATCGGTACATCCGCCGCCTTGGCATGGTTGATAGCTTCAATCGTTTGGGGCATCACGCCGTCATCTGCAGCGACAACAAGAATGGCAATATCCGTAACTTGAGCCCCGCGGGCACGCATTGCTGTAAACGCTTCATGGCCCGGGGTATCAAGGAAGGTGATCTTTTGTCCATTAATTTCTACCTGATAAGCACCAATATGCTGAGTGATACCACCCGCTTCCGATGCAGTGACCTTGGTTGTCCGTATAGCATCAAGGAGTGACGTTTTACCATGGTCAACATGGCCCATGACCGTGACAACCGGAGGACGTGGCCGCAGTTCAGCTGGATCGTCTTCAATCTCTTCGATCACAGTAATTGGTTTCTCTACCTTAACCTCTACCGTTACTCCCATTTCTCCCGCAATGATGGTGGCAGTTTCAGAATCAATCTCTTGATTGATCGTTGCCATGACTCCTAAATCCATCAGCTTTTTAATCACTTCTCCGGATTTACGACTCATTCTCGATGCCAAATCCTGAACTGTTAAAGTTTCCGGAATAACAATATGCTTTGGCGCAGTATCACGTATTTCACGTGGCGCTGGTTTCATATTCCGTTTATTATTTCGTGGTGAACGCATCTCTTTTTCCATCTCTTTTTTGCGTTCAAAAGGCCGATCTGGTGTTTTCTTCTTTTCACCGATTTGACGCTTAGGCGGTTGCTCTACCGCTGGTGCACTGGGAGTTGCAGGTGGTCTTTGAGGTGGTCTTTGTCCTTGAGGACGATCTCCCATCGGTCTTTGTCCTTGAGGACGATCTCCCATCGGTCTTTGTCCTTGAGGACGATCTCCCATCGGTCTTTGTCCTTGAGGACGGTCTCCCATCGGTCTTGGTCCTTGGGGACGGTCTCCCATAGGCCGTTGTCCTTGAGGACGGTCTCCCATCGGTCTTTGTCCTTGAGGACGGTCTCCCATCGGTCGTTGTCCTTGAGGACGGTCTCCCATCGGTCGTTGTCCTTGAGGACGATCTCCCATCGGCCGCTGTCCTTGAGGGCGATCTCCCATGGGTCTTTGTCCTTGAGGACGATCTCCCATAGGCCGTTGTCCTTGAGGGCGATCTCCCATAGGCCGTTGTCCTTGGGGACGATCTCCCATCGGTCTTTGTCCTTGAGGACGATCTCCCATAGGCCGTTGTCCTTGGGGATGTCCTTCCCCTTCTACTCGGGAACTTTCCACTTGTGAGCTTTGAGATTTATCATGATTCCCTTCAACTGAACCTTGAGCTAAGCTTTTACTTTCTTGTGTCGGAATACTTTTTTTAGGTTCCACAACCTGCTCTTTGCCCTGCGGCTTTTGATTTCGAGTCCGAAGACGATTGGCCTCATGATCTTCGACAGCACTCAAATGGTTCTTTACATCGACACCTATACTTTCCAGGCGACTCATCACTTCTTTACTGCTTAAATTTAATTCCTTTGCTAATTCATGAACACGTATACTCAAAATACCACCCCCACATATTCAGCGCACATTATCTTTCCAGGCGTCAACTCCTTATCTTTAGTATGGCCTTGGCAAATCCTTCGTCCATAACCAAAATCGTTGATCTTGGAGAGAGCCCGACGGCGATCCCCAAGTCTTGTTTAGTCCCAAGTATCAAAACAGGCAAGCGAAGGTCTTCCGCCC
>NZ_KB913023.1:3080028-3201789 GCF_000384015.1 Desulfitobacterium sp. PCE1
GGAAGTATCATATTTGAACACGATCTCAGGAGCATGCCTTAAGCGCACCCTTTTACCGATTTCGCTGCGTACGAAGCCCGCTGCCTTTTTTAAGGCATCCAATGAATCCTTAGCCTGCTGAGAGTCACCCAAAACACTTATATAGACTTTAGCACTGCCAAGGTCATCGGCTACTTCGACACTGGTCACGGTAACAAAGCCAATCCTAGGGTCCTTGAGCTCCTCTCGAATCAACTGGGATATTTCTTGTTTTAAGGTCTCTGCGAGCCTATTCGAACGATGTTTAGCCATGTGGTCTCCCTCCATAGGGGTGAATTATAGTTCTCGTTTCACTTCTTCCATGATAAAGGCCTCTATAATGTCTCCCTCTTTAATATCGTTGAAGTTTGCTACTCCAATACCGCATTCATAGCCTTCCACAACTTCTTTGGCATCGTCCTTGAAACGTCTCAGGGATTCCAGATCTCCTTCATGAATGACTATGCCATCACGAATGACGCGGACTTTGGAGTGTCTTGTAATCTTGCCGTTGAGAACATAGGATCCGCCGACAGCTCCAACTTTGGGAACTTTAAAGACTTGGCGAACTTCGGCCCGGCCTTGTACCACTTCCTTGAAATCAGGATCCAACATGCCTGTCATAGCCGCTTTGACATCCTCAATCGCATCATAGATGACCCGATAGAGACGCATATCTACCCCTTGCAGTTCTGCCGTTGCTTTGGTATTGGCATCGGGGCGGACATTAAACCCAATGATGATGGCATTGGAAGCCGCAGCAAGCATGATGTCTGTCTCCGTAATCGCCCCAACCCCTCCATGAATCGGGTTGACTCGGACTTCGCTGGTGGATAGGCGGAGGAGCGATTGCTTCAGAGCTTCAATGGATCCCTGAACATCAGCCTTGATAATAACATTCAGCTCTTTTACTTCCCCTTCTTTAATCCGATCAAAGAGGTCTTCTAAGCTGACTTTAGTCGTCTGCCGCACTTCTTCAGCCTTCCGCTCGTTAGCACGCGCTTCAGCAATCTGACGGGCATGTTTCTCGTCGTCAACTACATTAAAGACTTGACCGGCTATGGGGACCTCATTTAACCCCTGTACCTCGACAGGAGTGGATGGGCCGGCTTTCTTAACACGGCGTCCTTTGTCATCCACCATGGCACGGATGCGGCCAAAGGCGGATCCTGCGAGAATAATATCTCCAACATTTAGGTTTCCTTTGGAGACGAGGACTGTAGCCACAGGTCCTTTTCCTTTATCCAATTCGGCTTCAATCACTGTTCCGGTAGCACTTCGATTGGGGTTAGCCTTAAGCTCTTTAATTTCTGCAACAAGCAGAACCATCTCTAAGAGCTGTTCAATATTCATGCGGGCTTTTGCCGAGACAGGCACCGCGATGGTGTCGCCACCCCATTCTTCAACGACCAGTCCATATTCGGTCAATTCCTGCTTAACCCGATCCGGGTTAGATTCTTCTTTATCAATTTTGTTGATTGCTACAATAATCGGTACATCCGCCGCCTTGGCATGGTTGATAGCTTCAATCGTTTGGGGCATCACGCCGTCATCTGCAGCGACAACAAGAATGGCAATATCCGTAACTTGAGCCCCGCGGGCACGCATTGCTGTAAACGCTTCATGGCCCGGGGTATCAAGGAAGGTGATCTTTTGTCCATTAATTTCTACCTGATAAGCACCAATATGCTGAGTGATACCACCCGCTTCCGATGCAGTGACCTTGGTTGTCCGTATAGCATCAAGGAGTGACGTTTTACCATGGTCAACATGGCCCATGACCGTGACAACCGGAGGACGTGGCCGCAGTTCAGCTGGATCGTCTTCAATCTCTTCGATCACAGTAATTGGTTTCTCTACCTTAACCTCTACCGTTACTCCCATTTCTCCCGCAATGATGGTGGCAGTTTCAGAATCAATCTCTTGATTGATCGTTGCCATGACTCCTAAATCCATCAGCTTTTTAATCACTTCTCCGGATTTACGACTCATTCTCGATGCCAAATCCTGAACTGTTAAAGTTTCCGGAATAACAATATGCTTTGGCGCAGTATCACGTATTTCACGTGGCGCTGGTTTCATATTCCGTTTATTATTTCGTGGTGAACGCATCTCTTTTTCCATCTCTTTTTTGCGTTCAAAAGGCCGATCTGGTGTTTTCTTCTTTTCACCGATTTGACGCTTAGGCGGTTGCTCTACCGCTGGTGCACTGGGAGTTGCAGGTGGTCTTTGAGGTGGTCTTTGTCCTTGAGGACGATCTCCCATCGGTCTTTGTCCTTGAGGACGATCTCCCATCGGTCTTTGTCCTTGAGGACGGTCTCCCATCGGTCGTTGCCCATAAGGACGATCTCCCATAGGTCTTGGTCCTTGAGGACGATCTCCCATAGGACGTTGCCCTTGAGGACGGTCTCCCATGGGACGTTGCCCTTGAGGACGGTCTCCCATCGGTCGTTGTCCATAAGGACGATCTCCCATCGGCCGCTGTCCTTGAGGACGATCTCCCATCGGTCTTTGTCCTTGAGGACGATCTCCCATCGGTCTTTGTCCTTGAGGACGATCTCCCATCGGTCTTTGTCCTTGAGGACGATCTCCCATCGGTCTTGGTCCTTGAGGACGGTCTCCCATCGGTCTTGGTCCTTGGGGACGGTCTCCCATAGGCCGTTGTCCTTGAGGACGGTCTCCCATCGGTCTTTGTCCTTGAGGACGGTCTCCCATCGGTCGTTGTCCTTGAGGACGGTCTCCCATCGGTCGTTGTCCTTGAGGACGATCTCCCATCGGCCGCTGTCCTTGAGGGCGATCTCCCATGGGTCTTTGTCCTTGAGGACGATCTCCCATAGGCCGTTGTCCTTGAGGGCGATCTCCCATAGGCCGTTGTCCTTGGGGACGATCTCCCATCGGTCTTTGTCCTTGAGGACGATCTCCCATAGGCCGTTGTCCTTGGGGATGTCCTTCCCCTTCTACTCGGGAACTTTCCACTTGTGAGCTTTGAGATTTATCATGATTCCCTTCAACTGAACCTTGAGCTAAGCTTTTACTTTCTTGTGTCGGAATACTTTTTTTAGGTTCCACAACCTGCTCTTTGCCCTGCGGCTTTTGATTTCGAGTCCGAAGACGATTGGCCTCATGATCTTCGACAGCACTCAAATGGTTCTTTACATCGACACCTATACTTTCCAGGCGACTCATCACTTCTTTACTGCTTAAATTTAATTCCTTTGCTAATTCATGAACACGTATACTCAAAATACCACCCCCACATATTCAGCGCACATTATCTTTCCAGGCGTCAACTCCTTATCTTTAGTATGGCCTTGGCAAATCCTTCGTCCATAACCAAAATCGTTGATCTTGGAGAGAGCCCGACGGCGATCCCCAAGTCTTGTTTAGTCCCAAGTATCAAAACAGGCAAGCGAAGGTCTTCCGCCCATTTCCCATATTTTTTATGGGTTCCCGGAGCGTCTTCGGCCAAAATGAGGAGAAATCCCTTCCCTTTCTTTAACATAACCTCTATCTGTGACTCTCCGGAGGTAATCTTTCCCGCCCTTCGGGCTAATCCTAAGAGAGAGTAGATTCGTTCTAACACTCCCCACCCAACTTCCTTTCCAGTTCCTCAACCACTTGAGGAGCCAATTCAATTTCCAGGGCTTTTTGGAATCGCTTACCCTTTACTGCTGCTTTAAAACACTCGACTTGCGGGCAAATGTATGCGCCACGGCCATTCCGTTTACCAGTGGGGTCAAGCTCCACAGCTCCCTCTGGTGTGCGGACTACGCGAATGAGCTCCTTTTTCGGCTTCATTTCTTGACAGCCCAAACACATTCTTAGCGGAATTTTGCGTGTCTTCATAGCACTCACCTACCTTTTACCTTTGGCTTTCTTCTTCTTCTCCTTGCGGCTGTTTTTCTCATCAGCATCAAAGTACTTCATCATGGCCCGATCCCGTTCCGTCAGTTTTTCTTCCTTGCTCTCTGACTCTGCGAGGGTATAGTCTTCCTTGTCAGACCCTGCATTGCCTGATGTTACTTCGTATTCTTCGCCCTCTTCGTATGGAAGTTCCTCTTTTTCGTAATTATCGAAGTCTTCGTACTCGGAATTTTCATCATAAACCAGCTCATCATCATAGTTCTCATCGTATGAGGTTTCATCGTATTCTGCATTCTCTTCATATTCTTCATCGTATTCGCTATACTCTTCATATTCATTATAGTCTTCATACTCTTCATATTCTGCATAATCCGCGAATTCATCATACTCTTCGAACTCTCCCAGCTCCTCATTCTTCTCGGGAATGAGATTTTGAGCCAAGGCCTGAGATTCACTTTTAATGTCAATCTTCCAATTGGTCAACTTCGCAGCTAAACGTGCGTTTTGACCTTCTTTACCGATAGCCAGGGATAATTGATAGTCAGGAACTACGACCAAAGCAACTTTCTCATTGGGCTTAGGGTACACACCGACAACTTTGGCAGGGGAGAGTGCATTAGCCACAAATTCTTCGGGATCTGTGGAAAAATTTACGATATCAATCTTTTCACCCTTCAGCTCGGTAACAATGGTTTGAACACGGCTGCCTTTAGGGCCTACGCAAGCACCCACAGGGTCCACATTGGGATCCCGGGAATACACAGCGATTTTAGAGCGAGCTCCCGCCTCCCGGGACACTCCCTTAATCTCAACCAGGCCGTCATGGATTTCCGGCACTTCCAGTTCAAACAAACGTTTAATCAGCCCAGGGTGAGTACGGGATAGCATAACCTGAGGCCCTTTGGTTGTCTTTTTGACTTCCACTACAAAAGTTTTAATTCGCTCAAAGGGTTGATAGGTCTCACCAGGGATTTGTTCTTGTGCTGTCAGAATAGCTTCAACCTTACCTAAGTCGACAATGACATTTTTCTGATCATAGCGCTGAACAACTCCGGTAACGATATCCCCTTCCCGGTTGATATATTCATCGTAAATCATGCCCCGCTCAGCTTCACGAATTCTTTGCACCACCACTTGTTTAGCAGTCTGAGCAGCAATCCGCCCAAATTCACGAGGCGTGACTTCGTATTCCACCACATCATCAATGGCATAGTTAGGGTCAATCTTCCGTGCTTCTTCCAGACTTACCTGAGTCCGTGAGTCTTCGACCTCATCCACCACGTTTTTCCGGGCAAAAACCTTGAACTCTCCGGTCATACGGTCGATATGTACCCGGACATTCTGTAACGAAGCAAAATTTTTCTTGTAAGCAGATATTAGAGCAGCTTCAATAGCTTCAAACAGAATATCCGCTGAGATCCCCCGTTCCTTCTCCAATTCATGGAGGGCCTCAATGAACTCCATATTCATTTTTTATTCTTCCCCCTTATATTATGTTCCAAAACATAGTCAAACCTAGAATTCAAAGGTCAAATGTGCTTTATCCACTATCGATCTGGGAATAGCCATTCTTTCCTTTTCATATTCCAAAACGATGTCGTCTTCAATTAAACCGACTAAATAACCAGTAAACTCTTTATATCCGTGATAAGCTTCTTTAGTCAGGACCCGTACAAGTTTTCCTGTGAAGCGTTCAAAATCTTCATCCTTCTTCAGAGGGCGCTCTAATCCCGGCGAAGAGACTTCAAGCATATAAGCTTGAGCTATAGGGTCATGCTTATCCAATACCTCGCTTACCAAATGGCTGACATTCGTGCAATCGTCGATATCAACCCCGCCCTCTTTATCGATATAAATGCGGAGATACCAATGTGCACCTTCCTTAACATATTCGACATCAACCAGCTCAAGGCCTTGTTCGGTTATAACAGGTGCAATGATCGCCTCAACTTGTTCCATGATGGATTCTCCCATAGCCATCCTCCTATTATTTTTAATAACCACTATGACTAGTGTTGCGAGGGTTTTAATGTGTTATACAAAACAAAGGAAAGAGTGGGTTCAAGACCCACTCCTCTTCGGCTGCAATAGAATTTCTCTTCTTTAAACTATAGCACATACCAGGGAATTGTGCAAGCTATTTGAAATGATTCGATAATTTCTTTAAGCAGTTGGTAATTCTACCTCCGGGGCATTCATAGCTTCCTCAGGAATAGTGAAGTCCTGGGCGCTATTTTGGTTTAAGATCGTGTATTCCATAAATATTTCTGCATCGGAGAAGATGTCTTTTATCTCTAAAGGCAACTTCGGGTCTTCGGCTAGAGCTTTACCTAAGTTTCTCATATTTTCGGATAGATCCATCTGACACTTCAGCGTATCAAGGGTAACTTTATCAACCCAGATTGTATAAACCATATCTCCTATTTGGGAAAAGACATCCGGATTGATAAGACCATTCCCTACGCCGAGCGTATTGCCAGCTGTTTCTTGAAAGATCTGGTCAAAGATATCCCCTGAAGCCACTAGCTTTATCTTTAATGTATCCTTCTCACCGATTTTTTCTTCCCCAAGGATTTCTGCCGAAACAAGATGGTCCATAAACAATTTAAGGTTATCTTTGGGGTCCATGTACATCTTTTCCGTCATTGCAGGATCATCGAAAATGATCTTTTGCCAGTTGTTCTCGATATTCTGATAGATAGCCATTTTTTGCTCATTTTGCACTACATACTGCTCTAAAGTCATTTTTTGATCCATTCCGGGAATATTGGCCTCCATGACCATTTTCATTTTCATAGGGTTTTGAAACACGGCTCCTTTTCCTGTCATGGACATATCCAGAACCTCTTCTCCCACAGAAAACTTCATAGTCATAACCATGTCCATATCATAGCTCTTAAGCCCATACCACTTTGCAAAGGATTCCTCAACGATCTGTTCGGGACTTTTTCCTTGGCTTAAGTTAGTCGTCCCCGTAGAACAGGCTGCGAGAACCAGTGTACACATTAGAATAAGTATAAGAGATGAAATCTTTTTATTCATTCCAGTTATGCACTTCCTTCTTATTAATTTTAATAGGACTTTGGAAGATTATATTTACCAATTAATATTAGCATAGAAATCTCGACTCTGATAGCTGAATAATCAAATACCCAGGCAGAAAAATATGGAAGAATCTAGTTTTTCAGTTTCTTCCCTTTAAAAAAACTCCTAACACAATAACTATTACGCCAGGGAGTACATTTACTGGAATTCTATCTGGAGTAACAACCAAAAAAGAGAGATTTGAATTGAATGACATTTGCTAAAAATAGCATATATATCTAGCCCAATAACTGGAGTAACTCCACATTTTTCCGGAAAGAGTAATCTATATTTGAAATAGGAAATTTCATTTCAATGACTGAAAGGGACGGATTAGTGCCTACTTCTTTATAAATTGGTTCATTCTCATCCCCAATAACCTTTATCAAGGATAAATCTGGGTTAAAGCTAAGTATTGCTAAGCATAAAACTGGCTCGTTATTTTTCTGGATCATTATATAATCAAGATAGGTATCTGCTGACCTTTCCAGCAAATTTTTAGTTCATCTAAAGTTACTATTATATATCGGCTATAGGATCGACGTTCAATAAGGGCTATCCCAGAATTTAATCTTCCATCCATCCCGTCTATATTACAAGAATATAAATATGCCCTTAAATTGCTTCCAAATTATTGATAGCCGTATAAAAAAGATTTGGTACGCATTGAACGACCAAATCGCAACAAAACAATTTTAATCTTTTATAGCATATATAGAGGCATTTCCATTCATAGACATTTCGATTTTGAAGGAAAAGAATTGATTGGCTTGTCACTGTGTACTCTCGTACTACATCTAGTAACCCATAGTTCTAACAGCTATTTTGTAAATTTAAGCGCCTTTTGTATGATACTTGAATTCACTGAAAGATCGTCTATTACCACTTTTTGTCCCTTCGGGCCAGTCTGCCACTCTTTAAATGTTACACAATAAAAACCTGGAATCCCCATTTCATTGGCCGTAAGTTCCATAGCACCAGCTATCGGTTGATTTGGTGAATAAACTACCTCCAGCTCTTGATGCCAAGTCCATCCTGCTTGCTCACCAGATAAATACTGCCATAATTTTGCCTTTTGCCAAGCACCAGGAAGGGGGATATCGCCCCTTAACATTGGATCAAAAAGCTTATCCCACTTTCTTTCCAAAAAGATGACATCGGTTGCTTTAGGATCCCAAGAAACAGCCGGTTGGTTATAAAGAAAAGCCTCCCAATTTTCTAAAGTCCCTTTAAACATTCTTCCTTGTGGGTTATAGCCGTAATCATCAAAAGCAGCAAACGCTCCTAAGGGAATAGATAAAAATATTATTACGAATAAAACTAATGGAATAAGTCTTTTTTTGCCCCTCATATGATCCCTCCTTTAATTTTCTTTTAATACCATTTAATGTTATGCATTCGCCAAAAAATAGCTATTTCCTTCCTAAAATTGATAGTTTATGTAAAAAACTTCAGAGTTTCTTTAATTCCTCAGAGCTCAGCAGCTTGTTTTTCTTTCATTTCCAAGAATCAGTTTTCTACCGGAGCGAATTACTTTCTCTGCATTACAGATTTTTCACCTTTAGAATAAAAACGACAATGACTCCCTTAAGTTTTCCTTCGGAAGTCATTTCTATGAATACTGATTCAGGCATGAAAAACCGACATCACTTTATGGAAACAAGCTTTTAAAAGCATCAAAGGACATGCCGCCGGGAATGCGGACTCTTTTTAAGGCTAAAGGTTTATCCCCTAAATGGACTTTTCCAGGTTTAGTTGTAAAGCCGAGCTTATATCCCAGGCGGGGCATTATTTCAAGTGTTTTATCATTGTAATTGCCCGAGGGAAAGCACAAAGCATTAATATTTCTGCCCACATAGCTTTCTATCTCTTTTTTTGATAAGGCAAGCTCTTTTTCAAGTTGATTAGATGAAAGAATTGTTAGATCTGGATGGGTTCTCGTATGACTTCCGATGCTGTTTCCTTGATCTGCAAGAACACGAATTTGCTCCCAGTTCATCATTCCGGGACCAACTGAATCAGTTATGATAAAAAAAGTCGCCCGGAAACCATTCTCTTGTAAAATCGGCCAGGCATCTTGATAATTATCCAAATATCCATCATCAAACGTAATCAGAATCGGTTTGAGAGGAACTGGTTTTTCATGTATCAAAGCTTGGTAAAATTCTTCCAGTGATAGGGCGGAATAGTTACGGGATTTTAACCACTTCATTTCCTCAGTGAATTGGGCAACAGGAACCCCTAAATTATTTCCAGGGATGGTACTGATGGAATGATACATGAGCACAGGTATCCCATCAGCAGGAAATGCGCTTAACGATTGTTCAATCATGGGACTTCCTTTCTCTATTTGATCCTTTTGAGGGGTTTCCGAAACATCTGTATTCTTTGACTGGCTGACAGATAAATTATCATCCGAAATGTTCACAGCATTATTGGGAGCAGAGGACTCTGCCTGGGACCTTTCGCTATGATCTGATCGACCAAGGTTTTGTATGTGGGAACATCCATTGCTCAAAAGTAAACAGGATAAGATAATCAATGCTGTCAAAAGATGCTTCATCATCTAACCTCCGCTGAACTGTTTTTAGTTAAAAAGAACCAAATCAATATATGTTCCCCTCATAAAATCAAATTACTATCGGGATCATCAGATAATATATAATACATCACCTAGGATGTTTCTATTCAAACCACATCTTTTAAACGTGAAAATAACTTTACTTATATCCCATTAGCAAAAACCGGTCTTCCTTATATAAGAAAGACCAGCTTTTGCTTATTCAGCTCTTAAATTATCTCATTATGCCAAATGGGCAGCCAACCCAAGAAAGGAAATACTGACTCCCTAGGAAACCGTACTAACTGATCAATTTTAATCCAACAGCAGAGCCAAGCACAACGGCGATAGAAATAATCCTTGGTAAATTCCGTGGTTCACCATATATCAACATCCCTAGTATCGCTCCTCCCGAAGCCCCAATTCCTGTCCACACCGCATAGGCTGTTCCCATCGGCAAAGTTTTCATAGCAAGCGCCAGAAAAATAAAACTTAGGCCAAAGCCGGTGACCAGTAGGGCAAGCGCCTTCCAATTGTGGTCCTTGTGCAGCTTGTTAATCATTGCAACTCCCATCATCTCGAAAACACCTGCAATTATGAGGTATAGCCAGTCCATATCATCGCACCTCCTTCTCTTTCTGGTTGCTTAGCAGCTTGAGACTGACCACTCCACTGAGCAGCAGCACAATTAAGGCGAGTTTAGCAGGTATAACAGGTGCATTGAACAGTAGAATTTCCGCCAATACGGTTCCCGCTGTTCCAAGTCCGACGAAGACGGCATATACCGTGCCAACGGCAATATTACGCCCAGCCATAATCATCAAGTAAAAACTGATGATTATGGCAATCAATGTCCCTCCCCATTCCCAAATACCCTCCGCATGCTTCAGCCCAATCACCCAACATACTTCAAAGAAAGCGGCAATCACAACAGATGCCCAGATTTTGTTCATATCTATCCCCTCCTTTTTAAGTATTAGCAAAAAAAATAATAAAACCCGGGAAAATAAGCTGCATTATTGCAGCTATTCTCCCGGGCTTTTATCCCTCCGTGATACAGCCGTAGGCTGTCGTTTACTCTCGGACCAGGCCAGCGAACTGCGGAACCCTAGAAAACTACTTATTATTTTTGAGCACATTATACACAGCAGGCTTTCAGTTGTCAAGAATGTATCGCATCCCCTTCTTCTCCTCAGAGAATAATAAAAATGGTGCATCGATGCAACATTTGGAAGCACAAATTTGATATTCAAAATTAGTTCTGCCATGGGTTAAGGCTTCAAATTTCCAAGCGCTTGGAAATTTCGCCCTTCCTGCAGCCACCTATTATCACTTAGTTTGCTACCAGAGAGCATTGCCGCCTCCTCATAGACGGGGTTTTCTCCTTTGGGTTTGCCATCTTTAGATTCTCTTGCCTTAACTTTCTGCTCAGGATAAAACTCCGTCAGATGCTTCCAAAAGCGTTTGGGCATGAAATTCATACGACAGCGGGGATTATCCCTGCTTTCAATGGCAATGGTCTTGTAGAACTGCTGCCAGAGGCGGCGGTATTCTACTTCGCTTTCTTCCGGCTCCGGCAATTCCCAATCCTCAACATCCACGATTTCCGCTCTGCCCGCTTGATGGATTAGTGCGGCCTTATGAGTCTTGTCAAAAATCATAAAGACTTCATTGGGGTAACGGCTTGAGAAGTGAGCGGCCAAGAGAGGTAAAACGAAATTTTGGGGTTCAATCATGGCGACCAAGGCTTCGTTATAAATTGAAAACCGGACGAACCCTTTATAGCGGTGGCTTTCAAAGGTTAAGTTCTGTACCGCTTTTTGCAATGCGTTGACATGCTCATCAGTCAGCATCCCCATGACATTCCCTCCTACCTTGTACCCCAGCCTTAGAAAAAGAAAAATCAGCCGTTCCTTTTGCGGGGCACAGGTCAAGAAACCAAGTCTCACCAGTTCTTGTGCTTCCAGAGAAATTTTGATGGGGATAGAATCATACACGCGCTGAGCCTTTTGAGGGTCCGTCTCAATAGTCTTAAGGGTATCAAAGAGGCCAGGCTGGCCCTCCGGCGGGAGAATGTCGAGGGGGATTTCCTTCTCCTCATAGCTTGTGAAGACACAGCACATGAGTCCTTCAAAGCTTCCGTCGTATTTGTAGACTAAAGTTGCCCCGTCAAACACTGAATCACATCCTCTCGGGAAATGGGTGGCTCCTCGAACAGGGCCAGTTGCTGGGGTGCCTGGGAGGGAAGACTGGCGATGACCCGCTCGGACATCAGGGCTTGCATCACGTTATGAGGAGTTACCTTAAGCCCCTCCAGGGTTTTTCCTTTGCAGAGAATAAAATACTGAGCACGCTTAAGAACAACGCCCAGCTTTTTCAACCCCGCAAAATCGAGATGGGCTATTTTCCGTGCCCGCAAAATCCGGCGGGCACTGGTTACACCAATTCCCGGTACCCGCAGGAGCATTTCATAAGGGGCTTGATTGATCTCGACGGGGAACTGGTCCAGATGATTAAGGGCCCAGTTGCATTTGGGATCAACATGTAGATTAAAATTTTGATGACCTTCATCCAATAGTTCCCGGGCTTCAAAACCGTAGAACCGCAGGAGCCAATCTGCTTGATAAAGGCGATGCTCTCTCAACAGGGGTGGTTTTGCCGAAACTGCCGGCAACAGACTGTGTTCGGCAACCGGTATGTAAGCCGAGAAAAAGACTCGTTTCAGTTGATATTTTTTATACAGCCCTTCTGCCAGGGTCAGTATCTTATAATCGGTATCCGGTGTGGCGCCAACGATGAGCTGGGTACTTTGACCTGCCGGGACAAACTTCGGAGCATGGCGGTATTTGATCAGATCCGTAGTATTTTCCGTTATTTTACCTTTGATGAGACCCATAGGCCGGAGAATAGCTTCCTTGCTCTTATCGGGAGCCAAAAGCTTCAGGCTCTCCTGGGATGGGAGTTCGATATTGACGCTGACCCGGTCCGCCAGATAGCCCAGTCGGGTTAAAATCTCATTATCTGTACCGGGAATGGCCTTAACATGAATATATCCGGCAAACCGATACTCATGACGCAAAAGTTCCAAAGTCTTAATCAGTAGTTCGGACGTATAGTTCGAATTTTTAATGACCGCCGAACTCAAAAATAACCCCTCAATATAATTGCGACGGTAAAAATTAATCGTCAGCTCGGCAAGCTCCCGGGGAGTAAAGGCAGCTCTGGGAACATCATTGGAACTGCGATTGATACAATATTTACAGTCGTAGACACAGATATTGGTCAGCAGCACTTTAAGAAGGGTTATACACCGACCGTCTGCGGCAAAGCTATGACAGATCCCGGCCGCTACCGTATTCCCAATGCTGCCTGACCTACCCTTACGCTCGACCCCACTGGAAGTGCAAGCCACATCATATTTTGCTGAGTCTGTCAAAATAGTAAGTTTATCAAATACATCCATATCCGTCCCCCCCAATTATAAGAATATAACAGAACATATATTCTTGCAATAGGGACTGTTTGTTCCCATGAAAAACTTTATCGTTTTTTATAATAGTCAAGGCAGCGAAAGAATAGCCCGCTGCCTTCTGATCCCCATATCACTCTAAGCCTAAATTGTAGGTCTCACTTTATGGTTCAACATATTCACTTGAAAAAATTATTTCGCCCACCTGGTTGTAACCTATGATTTTACTTAATATTCCTTCCGAAGAATTCAATAAGACAAACCATACCTTGCCTTTTTCATTGCTGACAATGCGCGCTTTCTTTTCTATGTCTGAATTCTTTGTTAGGACCCCGATACTAACGATATCCCCTCTAAGAATTTCACCATACGCTAAGGGAAAAGGGCTTTTCACGTATCCTTTCGTAGAGGGAAAGTATTGAGCTGTTACTTCATCTATTCCAGTATGTTCTCCGCCGAATACCCATTTCCAGCCGCTGTTGGTCTTTTGGACATATCCAGCCGCTACGCTGTGAGCATTCCCGTCATTAATTCCTTTATGATAGAACACTACTTCTCCGTCATTTACTTTCTCACTATGGAGGATCGACACAACTTCTCTCCCGGATCTTTCTATTGCTTCCTCAATAGTTCGCCCTGAAGGATGATGTGTGTTATTAAATAATGTCCCCATAATTCCAAAAAACAAGACCATTATGACAGCAAACAATCTGCTCATGTTTCTCTCCACCACCTTATCAACAAAAATCGTCAGCTGTTCCTAATATTCTTCACGCAAACATAAATCCCTCTATTTTCCATTCAAGTATGATTATGAGCAAGCCGTAAATCTGATCATGTACAAATAACGGACGATTTCTTATTCAATGGATGGATGCAAAAACAAACCGGGAGATGCTTTTTACGGCATTCCCGGTCGAGTTATAGTCATTCTACCTATCTTTACTTAACCCTTAAGGCTTCACCAATCATTCCCTGGACACGGCTTGCCAGCTCTCCCACTTTCACCAGCTGAACTTCCCCTGTCTTGCGATCCCGAAGCTCGACTTCTCCATTGGCCAAAGTCTTGCTCCCTACTGTAACTCTCAGAGGATAGCCTACCAGGTCAGCGTCTTTGAACTTGACTCCCGGCCTCTCGTCCCGATCATCCAGGACGGCTTCCACACCGAGTTTCAGCAGCTCCTGGTATAAATTCTCGCCCGTCTCGCGGACTTGCTCATCTTTCATATTGACAGGAACGACGATCACATGATAAGGAGCGATGGGGATGGGCCAGATGATTCCATCCTTATCATTGTTTTGTTCAATAGCCGCAGCCATGGTACGGCTGACTCCGATACCATAGCACCCCATGACACAGGGATGCTCGGCCCCGTTCTCATCCAGGAATACGGCATTGAGAGCTTTGGAGTATTTGGTACCCAGTTTAAAGACTTGACCCACTTCAATGCCCCGTGCTTCTTGGAGAGGGCTGCCGCATTTGGGACAGGGCTCCCCGGCTTCCACCATGCGCAGGTCAAGAACCTGATCGATGCGGAAATCCTTCTCCGGTACAGCATCCACATAGTGCTTGTCCTCAGCATTGGCACCGCAAACAGCCTTAGCCATCAAAGGTACTTCCAAATCGGCAACCACCATCAAGTCTTTGGGAATACCGATAGGGCCTACAAAGCCGGGCTCACAGCCAAGTTTTTTCTGAACCGCCTCAGGACCGGCCAACTGCAGATTGATAAAGGGACCAAGTGCATTATTCACTTTGATTTCATTGATTTCCCGGTCTCCCCGCACCAGAACCAAGAAGAGCTTATCGTCTCCCTGATAAAGAAGGGACTTCACCAATTCATTTTGGGGAACTCCTAAGAATTCAGCCACCTGTTCAATGGTCTTTGCATTAGGAGTATCCACACTACGGTAAGCACCGGCAGGAGTATCGCCGGCAACAGGAGCGGGCTTACATTCAGCCTTCTCCACATTGGCAGCGTAATCACAATCAGGACAATAGACGACGGCCGCTTCTCCAGATTCAGCCAAGACCATAAATTCATGAGTGCCCCCCGTACCGCCGATGGCTCCGGCATCTGCCTCTACAGGGCGGAAGGTTAAACCGCAACGGGTAAAGACCTGGGTGTAAGCATCATACATTTTCTTATAGCTTTCAGCTAAGCCTGCCTCATCCCGGTCAAAGGAATAAAGATCCTTCATGATAAATTCCCGTCCCCGCATTAAGCCAAAGCGGGGACGCCGCTCATCCCGGTATTTATTTTGAATCTGATACAGAAGCAAGGGCAACTGTTTATAGGAACGGATTTCTCCCCGTACCAGATCAGTAATGATTTCTTCATGAGTCGGTCCCAGGCAGAATTCCCGATTGTGGCGGTCATTAAGACGCATCAGCTCCTGTCCGTATAAATCCCAGCGACCGCTCTCACGCCAGAGCTCGGCAGGCTGAATAATCGGGAGCAGGACTTCTTGACCTCCCTTAACATCCATTTCTTCCCGGACTATTTGTTCAATTTTGCGCAATACACGCAAGCCCAGAGGCAAGTAGGTATAGATACCGGCAGCGGATTTACGGATTAATCCTGCTCTAACCAGCAACTGATGACTAACCACTTCCGCCTCAGCAGGAACTTCCCGCAGGGTGGGATTAAGGATTTGGCTTACACGCATTAGTGTTGCTCCTTTCCATACTGTTTCACATAATTTTCGATTTCATGGAGTAAGGCGGGCAATAGTTCTTCTTCAGATAAACGGGCGACAATATCCCCTTTTTTAAAGAGCAAGCCCATTCCTTTGCCGCCAGCAATACCAAAATCCGCTTCCCGGGCTTCTCCGGGTCCATTGACCGCACACCCCATAACTGCAACTTTCAAGGGGCGATCCAGCGGAGGAAGATTGGAGAGCTTGTCCTCAACCTTCTCAGCTAATTCAGCGAGATTCACCTGAGTACGGCCGCAGGTCGGACAGCTGATCAGCTCTACTCCCCGGTTTCTTAACCCAAGAACTTTCAAAATTTCCAAAGCTACAGGAATCTCTTGAACAGGATCCACGGTAAGGGATACACGCAGGGTATCTCCTATCCCTTCGGCTAAGAGACTGCCGATACCTACCGCAGATTTTACCACTCCGGAACGAACCGTTCCTGCCTCAGTGACTCCTATATGAAGGGGATAATCCACCCTTTCCGCCATTTTGCGGTAAGCTTCAAGCATCAAGGGGACATGGGAAGCCTTTAAGGAGACTTTGATTTTGTCATAGCCTTCTTCTTCAAGCAAATGTATATGCCCTAAGGCACTTTCCACCATTCCTTCAGGGGTGACTCCCTGATATTTTTCCAGGATTTCTTTTTCCAGTGAACCGGCATTAACCCCGATCCGAATAGGTATCTCTCTTTCCTTACAGGCCCGGACAACCTCCTGCACCTTCCAGCGTGCGCCGATATTGCCCGGATTCAGTCTTAACCCGTGAACACCTTGTTCGATAGCCAGCAAAGCCAGCTGATAATCGAAATGGATGTCGGCGATGACGGGAAGCTCGCTCTTCAAGGCAATGTCTCTGAGAGCATGGCCCGCATCCCGATCCAGCACGGCCAGCCGTACCACCTCACACCCAGCTTTGGCCAAGGCGTTAATCTGAGCCAGGGTACTGGAGATGTCCCGGGTATCTGTATTGGTCATAGATTGGACGACGATAGGAGCTCCTCCCCCTATGGTTACATCTCCAATCCTTACGGTTTTCGTCATCTTGCGCTCCACATTGAGGCCTCCTTATCCTTTGCCTGAAAAGAGTTTTAAAATATCTTGATAAGTGACTGCCAACATTAAGCACATTAAGAAAATGAAGCCCAGAAAATGAATAAAGTTTTGTCGTTCGGGGTTCATAGGTTTACCCCTCAGTCCCTCGATCAGCAAAAAGACCAGGTGGCTTCCATCAAGGGCTGGAATGGGAAAAAGATTAAGGAGGCCCAGTTGAATACTCAATATCCCGATAAATCCTAAATAATTCTCCCAGCCTGACTCAGCACTTTGATCGATGGCTTGAACAATGGCTACCGGTCCTCCCAATTCAGCCTTCGTCTCACCTGTAATCATCTGAGCTAAGGTGACTAAGATCAAACGAGTGAAATTAATGGTCTGTTCCAGCCCATAGCGTGCCGCTTCCAGTAAACTCGTCTTCTGATAGGTAACCTCCGGACTGATCCCCACCAGACCGTTTCCTGAGGTGGGGTCTTTCTGGGTCGTTATGGTTAGGGCTCTTTGCATTCCTTGATGCTCAACCACAAGAACAACCTCTTGCTCAGGCTTAATATGAATCGCTTGGGTTAAATCCGTCCAAGTAGAAGTCTCGACTCCATTGACCGAAACAATTTTATCCCCGGGTTCAATCCCGGCGGCCTGAGCAGGCATTCCTTGAATCAACGAACCTACGACATTGGTATTGGTTGCTGTGGCGATGCCAAAATAGGCAAAGACAATCATGAATAAAAATATAGCCAAGACTAAATTCATAATGGGTCCTGCGGCGATAACCGACATGCGCTGCCATACTTTTTTGTTATTGAAGCTGCGCGGATCTGTGGTAGGGGCTAAAACCTGGTTCCCATTTTCGTCTGTCTCAGCATCCATTCCATAAAGCTTTACAAAGCCACCTAAAGGAACCAGCCTTAGGGAGTAAGCAGTTTCTTTGCCTTTAAAACCGATGATCTTCGGCCCAAATCCAAAAGCAAACTCCAACACCTTAATGCCATTTAAACGGGCCACAATAAAATGACCGAGTTCATGAATCATAACCAGCAGCCCGAAAGCAAATACCACAGCTATAGCACTTACCAAACTAAACCCTCCTCCATTCTTCCACTATGAATGGTGTCCTTGCTCATGTTTCTCTTAATCTTATACCAATCTATCTTCAACTATGCCTTGTCTTATTCGAAAGGATGAGCTCTTCCGTGCGAACACGCGCCCAATGATCCGCATTAAGTATGGTTTCCAAATCTGTAGCATCTAACACATCATGTTCCCAGCAAACCTTATCCACCAAGGCGATGATTTCCGGATAGGACACCCTGCGTGATAAAAAGGCATGAACCGCAACTTCATTGGCAGCATTCATAACAGCCGGCAAAGTCCCTCCCCGTTTTCCACAAGCATAGGCAAGCTTCAAGGCAGGAAAATCATAATCCTCCGGATCAAAAAAGGTTAAGCTCTTTCCCCGCAGATCAAGCCGTTCCAATGGATTAGGCCAGCGGGTCGGGTAAGCTAAGGCATACTGGATAGGCAAACGCATATCCGGTCTCCCCAATTGGGCCAGGACACTCCCGTCACAGTATTGGACCATAGAATGAATCACACTTTGGGGATGAATCAATACCTCGATCTGCTCATACTCCATATTGAAGAGGTGATGAGCCTCGATAACTTCTAAACCTTTATTCATCATGGTCGCTGAATCAATGGTTATCTTTGCTCCCATAGCCCAATTAGGGTGCTGGAGAGCTCTTTCCGGAGTGACTTCTTTCAACTGTTCTTCAGACCATCCCCGGAAAGGACCGCCGGAAGCGGTAAGTATGATCTTCTCCAGGGTACGCGAATCACTTTCCATACATTGGAAGATCGCAGAATGCTCACTATCCACCGGAAGAATAGCTCTACCCAGCCTTCTGGCTGTCTCCATAACCAACTCGCCGGCGGCAACCAAAGTTTCTTTATTGGCTAAGGCAATATCTTTTCCCGTCTGCAAAGCTTCCAGGGTAGGTTCTAAACCAATCCGTCCGCTGATAGCAGTTACCACCGTATCCGGCACTTCATCTGTAACCGTTCGCAGGAGCCCCTCCATTCCATGAACCACTTCAATGTCCAGGTCTGCTATCCTATGCTTTAACTCCAGAGCAGCCTTTTCCTCCATCAGCCCAATGATCTGGGGCCTGAACTCCCGGGCTTGGAGTTCAATTTCCTTGACATTCTTCCCTGCCGCCAAAGCAAAAACTTCTAATTTCTCCGGATTCTGACGCACAATATCCAGGGTTTGTGTTCCAATAGACCCCGTAGAGCCTAGAATTGTCAATCTCTTCACGCGCTCACTACCTTCTTATTTTCCAAAAAAGCCTGCTTTTCTTAATGCTTCATAGATAATCACTAAACCCGGTCCTAAAATCAAACCAAAAGCACCCAATAATTTCAAACCAACATACATGGAAATAATGGTGGCCAAGGGATGAATCCCAATATTTTGGGACATGATTTTAGGTTCAATAATTTGCCTTACGACCATGGCTATCAAATATATGATTAAGAGCTTAATGCCCTCAGATACCGAACCCAAAATAAACAAACCAACAATCCAAGGGACAAAAATCATCCCTGTTCCGACGATGGGCAATAAATCTAAAAAGACAGAAATAAAACCAATGGTGAAGGCATAGGGGTTACCCATCCATACTAATCCTAAAGTCAAAATAAGGCCGGTTACAGAAACAAGTATGGCTTCCGCCCGAACGAATCCAACCACCGCAGCCCCCAGATCCCGGCTTACGGAATGGGCACTGGGCTTCCACTTTCGAGGGATCAGGTTGCTGAAAAAATTCTTGACTCCCGGGTAACTGGCACTCATAAAGAAGGTGGCAACGATGGATACGACTAAGACCACAAAAACTCCCGGCAAGGCGGAAATGAAATTCAAAAGAATCTTGCTGCCCGCGAGAGCCCAGCCCTGCAACGAGTCAATGAGTCCCTGAGTGGCATTATTGATGGAAATTTGGACTTGAGGATTGAGCTGGATAAAGTTGTCGACTGTGTCGAGAATGTTGTTAAAAAAAGTCACCAAATATCCGTAGCTGGGGAAAGAATGACCCAGGTCAGACAGCTCTGTATAGAGACGGGCTATAATCAAAAAGACGATACTGCCAATTCCAAAAATAGCAAGAACTAAGGCCAAAATTGCGGCGATGGGTCTGCTTGCCTTTAATCCGCGCATAAATCGTATGACCAAAGGTTCCAGCAAAAGGGCAATGAAAAAAGCAATAATGAAAGGTAAAAGCGCAGCAAGGAGTTGACTCATAACCCGGCTGAAAACAGGCATAAACTCCACAAAGAAAAATGTAATAACTTTGAGCAGCACCAAAATAAAGGTAATAACCGCTAAGCGATTAATATTTTGTTTAAGCTTCGGTTCCTCCTGAAGATTCACAGAATCACCTCACAAATAATGCCCAATAATACATAATGGGTATCACAAATAAAAGACTATCAAAGCGGTCGAGAATTCCCCCATGTCCTGGAATAACCTTCCCTGAATCTTTAATGTTTGCACTGCGTTTCAGGGCGGATTCGAACAGGTCACCAATCTGAGCACTGACAGCTACGACAATGCTTAAAACAATGTACGCTATAAAAGGGGCGCCGCCAATAATTTTCCACGCCAGGATGCCGCTTAGAATACAAAAAACCAGTCCCCCTAAGGAACCCTCTATGGTCTTTTTGGGACTGACGTGAGGGGCAAGTAAGCGCTTCCCCATGACTCTCCCTATAAGGTATGCAAAAGTGTCCGTAGCCCATACCAAAATAAAAGTGAGAATTGCCCAAGCTATTCCTTCAGAGAATCCTCGGATAAGATAGAGATGAGAAAACAGCACCACAGTGTAAATCGGAGCAAAACAATTATACCCTGCTTCTCCCAAATTAACCCTGGGATACCCTAAAGCCATTCTTCCCATAGCAAACAAAAGCCATGCAATCATTAAAGGAAATTTCCATTGGGTTTCGCCCGCAAACATCAGGTATAGCCATACCATGGAAAAGATACCCGAACTTATAGTCCATGCTTTAAATCCTAATTTTTCACCAATGGCCAGAGCTTCCTTAAGCGCTATGAGGGAAACCGTCGTCACAAGTAAAGCAGTATATACCCCTCCCAAATATGTCAATCCCAATATAATAGGGACAAAAACCAAGGCGCTTAGTGTTCTTGTCAGCATATGATACTCCTTACCGCTTGTTCAACCCGCCAAAACGACGCTCCCGCTTCTGAAACTCCAGAAGCGCTTCAATCAGTTGATCCGGATTAAAATCAGGCCACAAACATTCTGTGACAACAATCTCGGTGTAAGCAATCTGCCATAATAAAAAATTACTTACACGCAACTCCCCCGAAGTCCGAATGAGTAAATCCGGATCAGGTAATCCTGATGTAAACAGATGTTGTGAGATAACTTCTCCCGTAATTTCTTCAGGTGTCAACTCTTTCTTCATGACTTCTTCACAGAGCCGCCGTACTGCTGAAGTTATTTCTGCACGTCCACCATAATTTATGGCTAGATTGAGAATAAGCCCCCTATTGTTCTCTGTTTTTTTAAAAGAGCGCTTTAATTCTTTTTGCGCTTCCGAAGGGAGCTGTTCCATATTGCCAATCATTTGTATGCACACCTTATTCTGGTGGAGTTCATCCAATTCACGTCGTAAGTAATCGATTAATAGATTCATTAAAATATTGACTTCATCTTTGGGTCTACTCCAGTTTTCGGTGGAGAAAGCGTAAACCGTTAAGACCTTAATGCCAAGATTTGAACAAGCCTTAACAATATCCCTCAGTGCTTCGACGCCGGCCTTATGACCTACCGCTCGGGGTAAGCCTCGCTTCTGAGCCCAGCGGCCATTCCCATCCATGATAATAGCTATATGCCGCGGCAAATTATTCTTATCCAGCTGATCGACTAAGGTTTTGCTTTTCTCTTTTTTGTCCCAAAATCTATGCCACATTTCCATACCTCCAATGGGCAGACCTTAAAGAGGGTAAAGACCCCCTTATGTTTAAAGGGGGTCAAATCCACTGGAAATCAAACTTCCATGATTTCCTTTTCCTTTATACCCATAATACGATCAATTTCTTTTACGAATTTATCGGTCATCTTTTGTACATCATCCTGAGCCCGTTTGACTTCATCTTCTGAAGCCGTATGGTCTTTTTCCAGTTTCTTAAGGTCGTCATTGCAGTCCCGGCGGATGTTGCGTACTGCAACCCGGGATTCCTCAGCTTTTTTCTTCACAGTCTTTACGATTTCTGTTCTTCGTTCAGCGGTTAACTGAGGAATGATTAGACGAATAACTGCACCATCGCTTGAGGGATTCAATCCTAAATCAGATTTCAAAATCGCTTTCTCGATCATGGGCAGACTGGATTTATCCCAGGGCTGAATCGCAAGCATGCGAGGCTCCGGAACTGAAATATTGGCCAGCTGGTTCACTGGAGTTTGGGTCCCGTAGTACTCCACGGTGATCTTATCCAGCATGTTGGGATTGGCCCGCCCTGCACGAATCGTAGAATATTCTCTTTTTAGCGCTTCCACTGCTTTGACCATACGGTCTTCTGCTTCTTTTAAAACGTCATTAATCATTATTTATCCCTCCCTACATAGGTTCCAATGGATTCACCCATGATTCCTTTTAGGATATTACCCTTTTTGTTTAGGTCAAACACGATAAGAGGAATATTATTGTCCATACACAATGAAGCTGCTGTAGAGTCCATAACGCCCAATCCCTGGCTAAGAACATCTAGGAAGGTCAGTCTGTCATATTTCTTAGCTTCAGGATTTTTCAGGGGATCACAATCATAAACTCCATCCACACGTTTGGCCATAAGGATGGCTTCGGCTTCAATCTCCGCAGCACGCAGTGCTGCCGTGGTATCCGTTGAGAAATAAGGGTTTCCGGTCCCAGCCGCAAAAATAACAATGCGTCCTTTTTCAAGGTGGCGGATGGCCCGTCTTCTAATATAAGGTTCCGCCACTTGTCTCATCTCAATAGCGGACAAGACACGAGTAGCCGCACCAGCCTTTTCCAAGGCATCCTGCAACGCTAAAGCGTTCATTACCGTGGCAAGCATTCCCATATAATCCGCATTGGCCCGGTCCATCCCTTGATTGCTTCCCGCAATTCCTCTCCAGATGTTTCCACCACCAACCACTAAGGCCACTTCTACTCCAAGCTTCTGGATTTCAACAACTTGTTCTGCAACGGCTACAAGCATATCATGAGCAATACCAAAGCCCTGATTCCCGGCTAACGCTTCTCCGCTAAGTTTTAAGATAACCCGGCGATATCGTGGTGTTTCCATTGCTGAACCTCCAAATACATATTTCTACATAACGAAAAATAATCCTCTTCGCTATTCTAAAAAGAGAACACCTAAGTGTCCTCTAATTGCTTACCTTAGCGGTTCATTTCTTTCATAACTTCTGCAGCAAAGTCTTCTTGACGTTTCTCGATCCCTTCGCCCATTTCATAGCGAGTAAAGCGACGAATCACGATACGTTCTCCGATCTTAGCAGTCTTTTCAAGTACGAGATCATTAATGGTCTTATCCGGATCTTTCACAAATTCTTGCTCAAGCAGACATACTTCTTTATAGTATTTGGAGATCCTTCCTTCGACCATCTTATCAACGATCTTCTCGGGTTTTCCTTCATTTAGAGCCTGAGCTCTGAGAATATTCTTTTCATGCTCCAGTTCCTCTTCAGGAACATCCGCTTTCGAAAGGTAAAGGGGCTTTGCCGCAGCAATTTGCAAAGCGATATCTCTGGCAAATTGTTTGAAATCATCCGTATTGGCCACGAAATCTGTTTCACAGTTGATTTCGAGCATGACGCCGATTCTTCCGCCGCCATGAATATAGGCTTCAACGATTCCTTCGGCTGCGATGCGTCCTTCTTTCTTGGCTGCAGCAGCGAGACCTTTTTCACGAAGGAAATCAATCGCTTTATCCATATCGCCACCGACTTCGTTAAGAGCTTTTTTACAATCCATCATTCCGGCTCCGGTACGTTCACGGAGCTCTTTTACTTGAGCTGCACTAACTTCTGCCATGTTAAAACCCTCCAAACATTTGTATGTATTTCTTTCGACAGGACATTACAGAAAAGGAGCAGGATGAGCATCCGGGAAGCTTAACCAACCCTTCTTCACCCTGCCCCTCTACTTAATCCACATTTACCCGTATGGGGGATAATTATTCAGCAACGACTTCTTCAGCAGCTTCTTCTGCTGCTTCTTCAGCTTCATCGCTTCCTTGTTGTCCCTCAATGATGGCATCCGCTATACGACCTGTTAAGAGCTTCACTGCACGAATTGCGTCATCATTCGCTGGAATGACCACGTCGATTTCATCAGGATCACAGTTCGTATCCACAATACCAACGATAGGAATGTTCAAGCGATGGGCTTCAGCCACAGCGATCCGCTCTTTACGTGGATCCACAACGAACAAAGCATCCGGAAGTCTTTTCATGTTCTTGATTCCGCCTAAGAATCTCTCCAACTTCTCCATTTCATGGCGAAGTGAAGCAACTTCCTTTTTAGGAAGAACTTCGAATACTCCTTCAGCTTCCATCTTTTCCAATTCACGAAGACGGTTAACACGCTTTTGAATGGTTTGGAAGTTGGTCATCATGCCGCCGAGCCAACGCTCATTGACATAATACATACCGCAGCGTTCAGCTTCTTCTTTCACTGACTCCTGGGCTTGCTTCTTAGTACCGACAAACAAAACAGTACCGCCATCTGCCGCTAAATTCCGCACGTAATTGTAGGCTTCTTCTACCTTTCTTACGGTTTTTTGCAGGTCAATGATATAGATACCATTGCGCTCCGTAAAAATGTAACGAGCCATTTTAGGATTCCAACGACGAGTTTGATGACCGAAGTGAACACCGGCTTCTAGTAATTGCTTCATAGAAATTACAGCCATTGTGTTGCACCTCCTTTCTTGTTTTTTTCCTCCGCAGGTTCATCTTTTGGCTTACCCTGATCTCAGGGAACTTAAGCCGCCATCCCTCTGCGTGTGTAGTCATTTCACACTGCGAATAGGATATCATAGTTGGAACTCCAATGCAACAAAAAGCTTATGCACAGGAAAAGTTTGTCCGAATTTCATTCTCTTTGATGTACTGCTCCAACTCTGTCATCAGTTCCGGAAAAGGAAAATAGAGATCGCTGAGATAATAATCTTGTTTTTTGGTTTTGATCTGAACGATTTCCTTGCCTTGCTTGGTCGTAAAAAGGGCAATTCGGCGAATCTCAGCAGGGGAGAGGCTGTACTCTCCCCTCAGAGAACCAAAGACTAACTGATTGTCACTGATCCGAAAACTCTTGCTCCGTCCATAAACACATACGGCGACAATCCCCAGAGCGGTAAGACCATAGATAACCCGCAGTATATTCGTTTCCAAAGCCGAAATCTTTAATCCGTAGTGCAGACCAGCTAAAGCAAGTGGGGCAATGACGAGATATAGTCCCCCGGGAATCAGCAAAGGCTTCACTTGATAGGAATAAACCTGTTCTTCCATCGAGATCCCTCCACCTTTGTGTTTACAGGGATTATTTATTGTGGCTGATTTTGTCCAGCTCTTCCAGGAGATAATCATTCAATACGCGGATGTAGGTCCCTTTCATCCCTAAAGATTTGGATTCAATCACACCGGCGGATTCAAATTTTCTTAAGGCGTTGACAATGACGGAACGGGTAATTCCCACACGGTCGGCGATCTTGCTGGCAACCAGTAATCCATCCCCGCCTCCCAGTTCGGCAAAGATATGCTCTACAGCTTCCAATTCTGAATAAGACAAGGTGCCTACAGCGATTTGGACAGCCGCTTTCTTCCGGGCTTCTTCTTCTGCCCGCTCAGCTTTTATCCGCAGGATTTCCATACCAACTACTGTAGCTCCGTATTCAGCAAGGATTAAATCTGCTTCGCTGAAATCCTGATCGAATTTTGCCAATACTAATGTTCCCACGCGTTCTCCGCCTCCGAGAATCGGGACAATCGTGGTAATTTTATTGTTGAAATGACAACGCTCTTTTTCGTTAAATACGCATCCGTTGGCTACTTGAGTTGTATTGGACCGAGTTTCTGTTACCTTTAATAATCCTTCATTATAGCTTTCAGGAAAACGCTCGGTATGAACAACGATGTCTTCCATGGTGTTGCAGCCAAAATTAGGCATAAAGCTATAGCCCAGAATCTTGCCACGACGTCCTACGATATAGCAGTTGGACTGAATGGATTCACTGAGCACATTGGCCATTTCATCGAAGTCTACTGGATGTCCGGCAGCCTTCTGGATTAATTTACTGATACCTCTTGTTTTTTCCAATAAGTTTTTCATTGCGAAAATTCCTCCTATTATTTAAACCCTGATTCAAATTCCCTGTTAAAGGATATACCTGGAAAGATCCTGATTCCTTACGATATTTCCAAGCCGGTGTTGAATATATTCCCGATTAATCGTAACCGTATAATCTTCAGGCAGCTCCGAGGCTTCGAAGGACAATTCCTCCAAGACTCTTTCCACGATGGTATGAAGTCTTCTGGCCCCGATGTTTTCTGTGTTGGAATTCACTTCGTAGGCAACTTTTGCTAATTCATCAATAGCATTCTCTGTAAACTCGACCTTTATCCCTTCGGTTTCCAGCAGGGCACTGTACTGCTTAATTAACGAGGATTGGGGCTCAGTCAGAATCCGTTTAAAATCCTCAATGCTCAGGGATTCCAGTTCAACCCGGATGGGAAAGCGCCCCTGAAGCTCGGGAATAAGGTCCGATGGTTTGGCCACGTGAAATGCACCGGCTGCTATAAACAGGATGTGATCGGTCTTTACGGGTCCGTACTTTGTGTTAATCGTGGAGCCTTCCACAATAGGCAGTATGTCCCTCTGGACGCCTCCCCTGGATACATCGGGACCCGAAGCTCCCTCTCTTCCGGCAATCTTATCGATTTCGTCGAGGAAAACCATCCCTTCTTGTTCTGCCCGGCGAATCGCTTCTTGAACAGCTTCATCATGATCAATGAGCTTCTGTGCCTCTTCAGTGGTTAGGATACGACGAGCCTCTCTGACTGTAACTTTCCGTTTATGCCGCTTTTTGGGAAGCATTCCTGCCATCATATCCTGAAGATTTGTATTAATTTCCATGCCGGTTCCTAAAAAATCAGGGAGAAGGGGTTGGTTGTCCTCTACCTCAACCTCGATGACTTGATCATCAAGTTCTCCACTGCGCAAGCGTTCACGTATAAACGACCGATCTCTTTCAATCTCGGGAGTTACCGTCTCATCTTTTTCTTGTCCTTGGTTAAACAAAAATTGGAAAGGGTTTGACGAATTATTTTCCTGGCGTTTCCCTGGAACGAGTAGGGCTTCAAGGCGCTTTTCCGCAGCTTGTGCAGCCTGAATCTCCACCTCTTCCATCTTCTCCGTCTTAACCATGCGCAAAGAAATTTCCACTAAATCACGGATGATGGATTCAACATCTCTGCCCACATAGCCCACTTCCGTAAACTTTGTGGCTTCCACTTTAAGAAAAGGAGCTCGTACCAGTTTGGCCAGGCGTCTGGCAATCTCAGTTTTCCCAACCCCTGTGGGGCCTATCATGAGAATATTCTTAGGGAGAACTTCTTCTTGCATCCCTTCGGAAAGCAAGCTCCTTCTGAAGCGATTACGGAGAGCTATTGCTACTGACCGTTTAGCTTGGTTTTGACCTACGATATATCGATCCAGTTCCCGGACAGTTTCCCGTGGTGTAAGTTGTTCCATTGGCTCCCCTCCTTACAGTTCTTCAACAATAATTTGGTCATTGGTATATACGCAAATAGACGAAGCAACCTCCATAGCCTCTTGAACAAGCTGTGCAGGTTGGAGATCTGTATTTTTAACCAATGCCCGGGCTGCTGCTAAAGCATAGTTACCACCGGAGCCAATCGCCGCTATTCCATCATCAGGTTCGATGACCTCACCAGAGCCTGAAATTAAGAGCATGCTTTGTTTATCTGCTACAATGAGCAGAGCTTCAAGATTGCGAAGTGCCTTATCCATCCGCCAGTCTTTGGCAAGCTCTACAGCAGCTCGTTGGAGATTTCCTTGGTATTCCTCAAGCTTATTTTCAAATTTCTCGAAGAGTGTAAAAGCATCGGCAACGGAACCAGCGAACCCGGCAAGAACTTTGCCGTGGAACAGTCGGCGCACTTTTCTTGCTTTATGCTTCATAACAGTTGCCTGGCCCATAGTAACCTGGCCATCACCAGCCATTGCTACCTGGTTATCCTTTTTTACGGCAACGATGGTCGTTGCATGGAACATAGGAATACCTCCTTATATCGGCAGTTTACAGAATTATTGGGTAAGTGTCAAGGGAAGTTGTGTACAATTGTTGTCTTTTTGTGAAAATTTACAAGCCCCTTACATTTTCTTTGCCCGGGGATGACTTTGCTCATAGATTTCCCGTAATCGTTCCTTCGTTAAATGAGTATAGATCTGGGTAGAGGAGAGCTTGGCATGCCCCAATAGCTCCTGGACGCTGCGAAGATCAGCTCCGCCATCAAGTAAATGGGTGGCAAAGGAGTGACGAAGCATATGGGGATGAAGGTGTTGTGATAACCCAGCCTCCAGCGCCAATCCATCGAGAATCCGGCGTATGGAACGAACGGATAACCGCGATCCCTGGTAATTCAAGAGTAACGCCTCTTGTTCATCCTCTCTCATGTTCAGATACTTCCGGGCGGCTTCCAGGGCGTAATGGGTTAAGGGAACGATTCTCTCTTTATTTCCTTTTCCGCGAACCCGAAGAAGGGAAGTCCCCTCATCGATATCCTGACGATTAAGATCGGCCAGCTCGCTGACCCGTAAGCCGGATCCGTAGAGCAATTCCAGGATCACCTGATCCCGCGCCCCCAGCAGTGTGGTGCAGTCAGGAGTGCGAATTAGTTTATCCAGTTCTTCTATCGAGAGAAAGTGGGGCAGCTTCCTTCCTAACTTAGGGGTGGCTATGCGCTGAATAGGATTTTTCTGCAGGATTCCTTCCCGGCATAGGAATTTAAAAAAGGCTCTCAAGGCAGAAAGTTTGCGGGCCATGCTTTTTCTCTCCAGGCCCCGGTCCGTCATTTCCCCAAGGAAACTGCGAACGATGTATATATCCACCTGATCGACGGTTATTTTTTCCGGTTCTTCGCCTAACTCCCGGGCGGCGAAATCAAAGAATTGGATGAGGTCATTATGGTAAGCTATGAGCGTATGCTCAGATCGGTTTTGGGTTTTAAGGTGGCCGTCGAATAAGCTGAGGGCATGATCGGCTTGCATGGTGCATTCTCACCTCTTCGTTTTTAGAATGAAAACTTTGGCCGGGTCGTGTAGCTTTGCGCACAACGCTCTCTCCGTAGCTCCAGGGCTGGTCAACTCGCTTTCTTAACAGCTACGCCAAACCCCGCTGCTTTCTGCATGCGAACCGTGGCTGCGCTATGTTAAGAAAGCCTCGTTGACCCGACCGCCCCTCCGCTAAATCCGTTCGCTTTTGTGCGCAAAGCTACGCTTGCGGGTCCTTTTCACGTCCTCATAAGATACTCGAACAAATGCTTGAAAACCCACCCAAGGATTATGCTTTCCGAAAGAGAACAGCTTTAGGCGAGCGGATACCGAACTTCGCGAAGAGCCTGAGCGATTAGTTCGGTCCGCGCAGACTATAGAGTGAACGTGGAAAATATAATCCTGGAGAGTTTGCTTTCGCTTAATTAAGCCCCTCCGCTGCTTTGAACTCCTCCAGCTTCGCTAAAGCCCGTGCGGAGATTTTTGCGTTTTTCTCCTTTTTAGCTTTGATACGGACCTCTAGAGGTGGGAGAAGACCGTAGTTGATGCTCATAGGTTGGAAGTCCACGCTGGGGGATCCTTCTAAATGGCGAGCCAGAGAGCCAAGGGCTGTTTCCTGTGGGAAAATAAGGGTGGGCAGGTTCTTGAGGCGGCGAACGGCGTTGAGACCTGCCACTAAGCCGCTGGCTGTAGATTCTACATAGCCTTCTACTCCGGTGATTTGACCGGCAAAAAAGAGATTGGGCGATTTTTGGAGGCTGTAGTCGGCCTTTAATACTTTGGGGGCATTTAAGAAGGTATTGCGATGCATGACTCCGAAACGGACGAATTCGGCATTTTCTAAGCCTGGAATAAGACGGAAAACCCGTTGCTGCTCTCCCCATTTGAGATGGGTTTGGAAACCCACCAAATTAAAAAGGGTCCCTGCGCGGTTTTCTTTGCGGAGCTGTACAACAGCATAGGATCGTTTGCCAGTGCGTGCATCGATAAGGCCTACGGGTTTAAGAGGGCCAAAGGTCAGGGTTTGCTCTCCCCGGGCTGCCATGACCTCGACGGGCATACAGCCTTCAAAGATTTTACCTTTTTCAAAGCCTTTGACTTCAGCCGTCTCGGCCTTGATGAGTTCGTTGTAAAAAATTTTGTATTCTTCTTCAGTCATGGGACAATTCAAATAATCTGGGTCCCCTTTATCATAACGAGAGGCCCAGAAGGCTTTTTCCATATTAATCGACTCTAAGGTAACGATGGGAGCTGCAGCATCGTAAAAGGAAAGGGCATCCTCACCTGTCACCTTCTGGATGTCCAGCGCTAAATCCTCCGAGGTCAATGGCCCTGAGGCAATCACAGCAATACCCGATGGGGGAAGTGACTTGACCTCTTCCCGGTGAACTTGGATCAGGGGATGCTCTTCGAGAATTTTTGTTATTTCTTGAGAAAATTTCTCACGGTCAACGGCTAGAGCGCCTCCCGCAGGTACAGCGTACCGGTCTGCTGCTCTCATGAGTAACGAATCCAGCCGGCGCATCTCTTCTTTTAACAGTCCGGCTGCGTTATCCAATCCTGCCCCTTTAAGAGAATTACTGCAGACCAATTCGGCAAAATGCTCTGTATGATGGGCCGGTGTCATTTTCACCGGCCTCATTTCATAAAGCTCAACTTCTATTCCTTGTCGGGCAATCTGCCAGGCGGCTTCCGCTCCGGCCAGACCTGCCCCGATCACTGTAATGGCTGACATATTATTCTGCTTGCTCCTCTACTTGCTTGTCAAAACGGCATTCGGAATTCGTACAGACATATTTTTTCCCTTGCTTCGAGGTTTTAACCACCATTAATCCTCCGCATTTTGGACAGGGTTCCGGTGCCGGCAACTCCCAGGATACGAATTCACATTCCGGATAAGTGCTGCAGCCATAGAATTTTCTGCCCTTTTTGCTGCGCCGGATAACAAGCGGGTTCCCGCAATCGGGGCATGACCTTCCGACCTCTTCCAACAAAGGCTTTGTATTACGGCATTCGGGGAAGCCTGGGCAAGCCAGAAATTTGCCATAACGTCCCATTTTGATCACCATGTTACGTCCGCAGTTTTCACAGATTTCCTCCGATACCTTATCTTCGATTTGTACTTTACCCATAAGCTGATCGGCTTCCTCTAAGGATTCCGCAAAGGGGCCATAGAATTCCCGAATGACGGCTTTCCAGGGTAAAGCCCCTTCTTCAATATCATCCAGCCTTTTCTCCATATTTGCGGTAAATTCCAAATCCACAATTTCCGGAAAATACTCTGTTAGAATGGAGATGACGATTTCTCCCAATTCTGTAGGAGAAAGCTGTTTTCCTTCTTTAGCCACATAGCCCCGTGATTGGATCGTTTCGATAGTAGGGGCATAGGTACTGGGCCGGCCAATTCCCTCCTCCTCCATTTTTCGCACCAAGGAAGCTTCCGTATACTTAGGAGGCGGTTCTGTAAAATGCTGCTTCTCTTGGAGATGAACGGCACTAAGACTCTCATGGGGCTGAATATTGGCCGCGAGGGTCCCTTCTTGTTGGTCCTCATTCTCATCCTGTCCATCTTCGTAAACGGCAAGATATCCAGGAAAACGCACCGTGGAAGCGTTAGCACGAAACAGGTACTCACCGGCTTCTACTTCAACGGTTAACGTATCAAGGATAGCCGCGCTCATTTGGCTTGCTAAGAAACGGTCCCAGATTAATCGGTAAAGACGAAGTTGATCCCGGGACAAGAATTCCTTCATGGAGTCCGGGGTTCTCAATATGGAAGTAGGGCGAACGGCCTCATGAGCCTCTTGGGCCCGGCCTTTGCTTTTAAATTGACGTGGTTCCGGCGGGTAATAATCCTCCCCATAGTGATCCACAATAAAATCCTTGGCTTCCTCCTGAGCAATTTCCGAAATCCTCACGGAGTCGGTACGCATATAGGTAATTAAACCTATACCTCCTGCTTTACCCAGCTCTATCCCTTCGTAGAGCTGTTGGGCCAGCATCATGGTCCTTTTGGGTGACATATTCAGCTTGCGATGAGCTTCCTGTTGCAGGCTGCTGGTGGTAAAGGGAGGGGATGGTTGTTTCTTTTTCTCCCTGGTACGAACATCTTTAACCCGGTATGACTGGTCGGCCAGTTCTTGGAGAACCTTCTTCATCTCTTCTTCCGAAGCAATGGTGATCTTGTGATCCCCTTTCCTGGCAAGCTTAGCAGAAAATACCCCTCCCTCACTTTTCAAGGAAGCGGTCAATGTCCAGTACTCTTCCGGAATAAACTCCCGTATCTCTTCTTCCCGATCACAGATTAAACGGACGGCAACCGATTGAACCCGCCCGGCACTTAAGCCCTTTTTCACTTTTCTCCAAAGGAACGGACTCAACTGGTACCCCACCAAACGATCTAAGACACGACGGGCTTGTTGGGCATCTACTTTGCTGGAATCAATCTGACGGGGATGTTTAATCGCTGCCGTGATGGCTGGTTTTGTAATCTCATGGAATTCAATACGGCACTTCTCTGATAGATCCAACCCAAGCAGGTGGCCTAAATGCCAAGCAATAGCTTCCCCTTCGCGGTCAGGGTCAGAGGCCAGAAGAACTTTATTGGCAGACTTGGCGGCAGCGCGAAGCTCTTTAATTAAATCTCCTCGTCCACGGATAGCTATATATTTGGGTTCAAAATCTTTGTCTACGTCAACTCCCATTTGGCTTTTAGGCAAATCCCGCAAATGTCCCATGGACGCTTTGACTGTATAATTATTGCTCAAAAATTTGCTTATGGATTTAGCCTTAGCCGGAGATTCAACGATCACTAGTGTTTTAGCCATACATCACCTCAAGAAATCTTAACGTCTTATTTTGCTTTCACAATGTATATTACAAGCCCGAATTTTCAAAATCTTGAATCACTTTAGCTTGAGTGGTTATAAGTAAACTAGCCTAATATTATCTTCTTTTCCATAGTATGTCTAGCACTTATAAGCTAATACATAAAATTGACCCGGTAGTTGTTCGATGCGGCCGGCAAGTTGGAGTTCAAGCAAGGCTAAGGGAATTTGCTCAGGGGGAACCTCTGAATTCATCGTAATCTGATCAATATGAGTGGGGATATCACTTAATTGGTTCAGAATCTGTTGCTGCTCGCAGCTTATTCCCCGTTGATCTTCCTGCTTCCCGATGTCCGCTGACACCGTATCTCTATCTGCAGAGGGATTGGTCATATGACCTGCTCCGGCAAAGGAAGGAATCTCTGTACATACATCTTCAAAACCTTCCACCAGCTTGGCACCTTGCCGAATAAGATGGTTAGGCCCTTTGCTCATCTGACTGAAAATAGGTCCAGGTACTGCAAAAACTTCACGGCCTTGCTCCAGAGCGAAGTCCACAGTGATTAAGGCTCCACTTTTCAGGGCGGCTTCCACAACCACGACCCCTCTGGACATTCCGCTGATCAAGCGATTGCGTGCTGGAAATAATTGAGGTTCAGGAGGCATCCCCGGGGCAAATTCACTCCATAAAGCACCACCCTTTGCCATTATTTCTTCAGCGAGCTTTTGATTTTCCGGAGGATACATATGCTTCAATCCACAGCCCATGACCGCCCAGGTTATTCCCCTTCCGGCCAGTGCTCCCCGATGAGCAGCGGTATCGATGCCCCTGGCTAACCCGCTAACCACAATAATCCCCTGTCCGGCGACTTCTTTGGCCAGTGATTCAGCTGCAGCTCTCCCATAAGGAGTAGCTTTACGAGCCCCGACAATGGCCAGAGCTTCCTGCCCGACGGGTAAGGTCCCTTTGTAATAGAGCAGCGGCGGAACATCCGTCAATTGACGCAGCAAATCCGGATAACCCTCTTCTTCAGGAATGACCAACTTTATTCCATGATCATGTAAGGACTCCAGAATATCCGCAGGATGGATCTCTTTACTCTTTTGCACAATCTGCTGCAGCCAGTGCTCATCTTGTAGCTCTTGGCTCCCTTCGATTTGCTGCAAAGCGTTTAAGGCGCTCCCGAAGCGGGCAATCAGCTGGCGCAGTCTGCCGCTTCCTACGCCCTGTATGGTATGTAGCATAGCTCGGATAAGTTTTTCTTCTAATAATATATCCTTTATTGTTTCCTTTAAACTCTCTTTCCCCATAGGCCAACCCTCCCCCGTCCATCAATTCGCGACTTTGGGGATTTTTTCCTGCGTCGAGCTATGTCGAATTTTATACTATTATTGAAAATAATGAAGTATTCTCGCAAAATCATTTTTTTCCTGCCTGACTTTGCTCAAATCCCCAACTGTTTCTAATCTTTTCCGAAAACCTCCCCAGGTAAACTCTTAATTATGCTCCCCTTTCCTTGCGCCGCCCCCGGGGGGTTAATGTGGATTTAGCTGGTTTTTCTTCTTCTGCCTGAACTGCCGGCCCCGGTTCCTCGGTTCCGTCCAAAGGCTTCTTTGTGGTCTCTTTACTTTTAGTCTTGGACTTCTTTTGATCAGGGGAACCCTCTGCTCCTTTATTTTTCTTCTCAGGGTTTCCTTTTTTCTGATCGGTCATGGCAATGCTTGCCCGTAGAGCCTCCATTAAATCGATGACCTTTCCTGGTTCCGGCGCAGTGCTAACCTGATAAGTTTCTCCGGACACTTTTTTCTCGATGAGCTCTTTCACTTGCTCCCGCAATTCATCCCGGTATTTCTCGGGTTCAAAAGGAGCCGCTAAATTCTCAATGAGCTGACGAGCCATGGCAATCTCCGTGTCCGTAGGAGATACATTATCCCAACTTGACTCCAAATGTCTAATTTCCGCCGGATAGTACATTGTTTCTAAGACCATAACATTTTGATCAATCACCCTGAGACAAGCGAGATGTTGTTTGGAGCGCATAGTCAATTTAGCTATTGCCACTTTCCCAGTGTCGGACATAGCTTGACAAAGTAATTTATAGGCTTTATGAGCCGTCTCTTCCGGGCTTAAGTAATAGGATTTTTGATAGTAGACCGGGTCAATATCACTAAGATCGATAAAATCCAGTATATCAATGGAGCGGCTCATGGGGGCTTCCAGGGTCGCTAAGTCTTCCTCCTCCATAATGACATAATGATCCTTCTCATATTCATAACCTTTAACTATATTTTCGGCAGCTACTTCTACTTCACAATGGGGGCATTTCTTGATATAGCGAAGTCGATTATGACAGTCTTTATGTAAATAGTTAAAGTGAAATTCATGAGTTTCTGTGGCGGCATGCATTTTGACCGGAACATTGACTAAGCCGAAACTAATTGAACCTTTCCATACGGTATGCATGAAATACACCTCCTCAAGCTTTATTGTAAGCCGGAGATTAAAGTTCATTCGATGTTAATGACTTAGATTATTGGCATTCCATCCATCAAAAGGCAACAAACCCTTATCAAGGAATTATGCAAAAACTCTAAAGAAAACTTGGCTGGCGCCAAGCCTCTGGCAAAGGCGGCTGCCTAGTTGCTCTTATGCTTAGAAAGTATATAACGTAAGTTTATACTTTCTGACAGTGCAAAAAAAGAGTGCCCCACTCTACCTTTTCAGGTTACGGGCACTCTTTACTACTTAAATATTCTAATATAAGTTAAATTACTTTGCAGCTTTCGCAGCATCTACAATCGCTTTGATATAGCCGGCAGTGTCAGCTAAAGTAGAACCGGATACAGTATCAACAGGCATCTTTTCTGCAGGAGTAGACGAAAGGGTTCCTTCTAATTCGGAGATGGTTTTTCCTTCGCAGAATTCTACGATAGCGTTGAAGTTGTCAGCATAGGCAACGGTAGATCCGGCTTTTTCCTTCATGTTAGCGCTGTAGTACTCATTGTTGTCAATTTTGGAAGCAAGAACTTGAGCAGGATCCTTATAGTTCTTTGCAGCCAGGCCTTCAGAATTAGCAAGACCTTTAGCCTTATCAGCAGGCATGAATTGATACTCATCAAGTGATACACCAACAATCTTGTCCCCTTGAACTGCAACAACAGCAATGGCTACCGCATTGGTACCATGAGCTGCTGCATCAACGCGGCCCATTTTGATGGGCTCCGGAGTTGAAGCAGGAGCGGCTGCAGGAGCTTGGCTTGAACAACCAGCAAGTCCAATAACTAAACCCAAAGAAAGTACAACACCCAAAATCTTTTTCATCTCTTTTTTTCCTCCCTAATCTCGAGAACGTACAATTTTTTTCATTTCAGCTTATTAAGCTAAAGACTAACAATAAAAAGAAACTCCTCCTGTGAAGAAATATCTCTTCTACTCTATGACCCATAAATGAGTCTCTCTGTGAAAGAATGTATTTTAGCATAAAACACGGTGATGTGAACCTACAGTGATATGAACTCGATTGCCATCATAGATTATTGGATTAGTGCAAAGCTAGTTGCATAGGCTAACTATTGTCACTCCAATATTTGCATCTACTACATTTGTCACAACAAGTATCTGGCCAAAAAAAACACTTGTTTAGACAAAAATCTGCAACAAGTTCGATAAATTTTCATAATCCGGATTACATTTGCAATTATATAAGCATGTTAAAACTATGTCAAGGCATTAATTTAATATTTTTAATAAAACCAATTATCATTTAACCCATGGATTTACTCATGTTTTCCTAGCCTTGCTGTCCTTAATCTTCTGCCACACTCGATTTATTTAGATGCTAACTTCCGCAGAGTAAACACTACCTGGCTTGCTAAGACTGCATAATCCTCTGTCGGGAGAATCGTGCCGGCTGAGTTGTCAAAAAGAATATTTCCTGAGGCAGGAAACTCATCATCAGCCTCCCAGACAACCAAGGTTATGGGGACTTTTGGAAATACATTGAGGACCACGGCAGCGTCCCCCAGGGAAACTTCTTCTCCTCCCAAAGTGCCGGCCACCTTAATAAGATCTGACCGTTGGGAGCCAAAGGTCTTAACCAAAGGATTAATGGCGCGATTCGTAAAGGGTTGTATATAGATACTTCCCCCCGGTAATTCTTTATAAGATATTAATTGCCCGGTCTGAATAGCAGGTGAGCGGTTTACTAAATAATGAAGAATTAATATCTGAGTGGGAACAGAAATCTCCTCATTCAGTGTTGCCTCAGCATAAAATTGACCGGATGGGTATTCAACATCAAATCTTTGACCTAGGAATATTATCTTTATCCTATTCCCATCTATGGGGTAACCGGAGTACTCTGATATTTCCTCAAGGGTCGCTTTGCGGAATTTCTCTAAAGCAACATCATAAGCGGCTGAATAATTCATTCCTCATCCTCCCTAAAGTCAACTTGCTCTTCCCTGTGATATTCTTTTCAGACCTTTGTTTTTCCTCCTTACCTGTAAAGAAACTTAGCCCGTCTCTGCATTAAAAACATAAGTAAAAGAGAAAATACCCATGAGACCCATTATGTATACTCTTGAGGAGGCTATCATGCTTGAGCTTAAAGAAATCAAAAAAATCTATCGGGTAGGAGATATCGAAACAAAGGCTCTCGATGGCATAAACGTTTCCTTTAGAGATAAAGAGTTTGTGGCTATATTGGGTACCAGCGGCTCCGGAAAAACCACCTGCTTAAACATTATTGGCGGACTGGATCATTACGATTCAGGGGACTTAATTATAAAAGGCAAAAGCACCAAAGCCTTTAAAGAATACGAATGGGATGCCTATCGCAATAATTCAGTGGGCTTTGTCTTCCAAAGCTATAATCTGATTTCACATATCAGTATCGTGGCCAATGTGGAAATGGGCATGACTTTAAGCGGCGTTTCCAAGCAGGCAAAGCATAAAAAGGCTCTGGAAATCCTAGAAAAAGTAGGACTAAAGGAGCATCTGCATAAAAAGCCTAACCAGCTCTCCGGCGGACAGATGCAAAGGGTAGCTATAGCACGAGCCCTTGCCAATGATCCGGAAATTCTTTTGTGCGATGAACCCACAGGGGCTTTGGATAGTACTACCAGTGTTCAGATTATGGATTTGATCAAAGAGGTGTCCAAGGATCGGTTGGTGATTATGGTCACCCACAATCCCCAGCTGGCCAAAACTTACGCGGATCGCATCATCCGGTTTTCCGACGGCAAGATTATTGACGATACCAATCCTTATGGAATCCCCGCCCACCCCGAGGATTTTCACCTCAAGAAAACTGGAATGGGCTTCTTGACCGCTCTTAACCTATCCTTCCGGAATTTATGGACCAAAAAAGGGCGCACTTTTCTCACCGCCCTTGCTTCCAGTATCGGTATTATCGGGATTGCCATTATCTTAAGCTTATCCACGGGCTTTCGTTCAGAAATTGACGAATTCCAATTCGATGCCATGGCTGAGTTTCCTATTATTATTTCCCAGGAAACTCAACAGATGAATGCCAACGATCTGAATAATATGACCCTAGAAATTCGGGATCGGATCTATGGTACCAATGCCAATTCCAATACTAACGAAATTATTGTCATAGATTCCAGCAAAAATATCATTACTCATAAAAACGATCTTTCCCCGGAATTTATCAACTACTTGGAAAATGTCTCACCGGATATTGTTGGCAGTATTGGTTATACCCGAGTGGTCCAAATGAACCTTTTACGGAAGATGGAGGATAAGTACCTTCCTATCACCTTGAGCAATGGGCCACCCTCAGGTAATATGACCTCCTCAAGTTCAGTCGGCCTGTCTTCCTTTCCCAGTGCCGTTTCAGGAAATAATAGTTACCTGGTAGATAATTATGAGTTACTGGCAGGAGAATATCCTAAAAACTTCACCGATGTGGTATTGGTACTCAATAGCCAAAATCAAATCGAAAAGGGCACCCTGGGGGATTTAGGGTTTGATGGGGAAGGAAATGACCGCCTGGCCTTCTCCGATGTTGTAGGAACAGAGTATAGAGTGATCCATAATAACGACTTCTACGCGAAAACCCCCTTCGGAACTTATCTCCCTGCCAATGCTTATGAAAAAAACTATACCTCTGCAAATGGTTTTACCATTAAAATTTCCGGTGTAGTTCGTCCCAAAGCCGGAACCAGTATGTCTATGTTGGCATCCGGGATCGCTTATGATGATCAGCTATCCCAAAAAGTTATCGATAACGCTATGGATTCCGACATTGTGATAGCCCAAAGAGATGCTGATTATAATGTCTTATCCCGAGAGAAGATCGATGAAAATACTAAGGAACTCCTGCTTGCTTATTTAGGGGGCGACCCCTCTCCCTATATGATCATGGTCTTTCCTAAAAACTTTGACGCCAAGGATGAGGTCATCAAATATATTGAGCACTATAATGTAGGAAAAGATGAAGCGGATGTCATTACTTATACCGATTTGGCTGGGACCCTTTCAGATTTGACTAAAGGGATTATGGATGGTATCACCCTGGTCCTTATTGCCTTCGCCGCTATTTCTTTGGTGGTCAGTATGATTATGATCAGTATCATTACCTATACCAGTGTTTTGGAGCGGACTAAAGAAATCGGTATTTTGAAAGCACTGGGCGCAAGAAAGAAGGATATTACAAGAGTATTTGATGCTGAAACTTTTATTCTCGGAGTTTTTTCCGGTGTCCTCGGCATTGTGGTAGCCTGGTCATGTACATTCCCTATCAATCAAGCTATCCATAAATCTACCGGCCTTACCAATGCATCCCAGTTAAGGCTGGACCATGCTGTCCTCTTAATCATCCTCAGTACCGTAATTACTGTATTAGGCGGTCATATTCCCGCTCGGCTGGCCTCTCGAAAGGATGCCGTAGAAGCGTTGCGTACAGAATAAGGAAGCCTGGGGATCCTACTCATCCCATCTCGTGATAAGTAGCTTGCAATAGAAGAGCATCCTCTTCGAGATTGGGGCTTTCACAAATCACCAATCCTTCCATACCAAAGGTATGAAATGCCTTTAATAGCTCGGGATAGCGCAAATCGGATTGATCAAGGATAAGGTGCTTTTTCTCTCCCTTGGCACCATATTCAATCCCGGAAACATGAAAATGAGCATTTTTAACCCAGCGGTCCCCTAAGGTTTCTGCCGCAGCCTCCAGGACTTGACAAAATTCATCATAGGTATTGATCCCCCCATTGCTGCGGGCATGAAGGTGACTTATATCAATACAGGGTAAAACCCCAGGCACTACTTGTGCTAAGGTCAAAACCTCCTGAAGCGTGCCCAGCTGCGAGGGCTTTCCCGTTGTCTCCGGTCGCAGTATGACATCATTATCTTCTGTGTCCAGAATCTCTCGAACAATCATAAGTTCCCCAGCTGTCCTTTCCAAGACCACTTGAGGATCATCTTGATGATAAAAAGCGGGATGAAATATCACACTTCTTACACCTAAGATTTTGCTTATTCGTGCACTATGCAAAAGACGGTCCCGGCTGGCTGCTACTTTTTCAGGTTCCTGAGAATTAAAATTAATCCAATAAGGGCCATGACAGCTTAGGGCAACCTTCTCTTCCACAGCTATTTTGGCAATCTTTTGGGCCTTCTCTTCCCTCATGCGGACCCCTTGGACAAACTCTACTTCCATGGCATCCAGTTGAAGCTCCCTAACCCGTTTGACCCCTGCTTCTGTGGACCGTTCCTTGGCTGATAAGGGAACCCCAGCAGTCCCGAATAAAAGTGGCAAATCTATTCCTCCTTTTCTCATTACCTTGTAGGTGTTGGGTATATCATAACAGTTTTTCTGACTTTATCTAACTATTTATTCCTTTTCCGGCATAACAATAGCTCCTTCGTCACACATAAAGTTAAGGGAAGCGATGCAAACTAGTGTTACTTGCTTAAATAGCAAGGAGATTGAATTTCCCTAAGGTGAAAGGAGGAATCCAAATGTCCAGACGTCGTAGTACTATGTCAGATAACCTTAAGCAACAGATAGCTCAAGAGCTTGGATTTTCGGATACCTTAAAGCAGGAAGGGTTCAGTGGGGTTTCATCTCGGGATTGTGGCAACATGGTCAAAAAAGCAATTGAAATTGCCGAACGCAATATGTCTGGTCGTTTGTCCTAAGACAAGGGACGGTAAAGGGATTAACTCTTTGGAGTTAATCCCTTTCTAAATATCAAGCTTAATGAAAATCTACTTCTATAGTGCGGGCTGCCGGGTGACGATCCTTGAGAAAAGACAATTCCAAAATCCCATTTTTATAGCTGGCATGAGAGCCATCCGCTTTTACCACCGCGGGAAGGGTGAGGGTTCTGCTGAACTTTCCGTAATATCTCTCTGTGCGGTGAGAAGCTCTCTCAACTGCCGTGGCAGCCCGTTTGACCTCACCGCTGATGGTCAGAAGATTTTCGTTAATCTCAATATGAAGATCCTCTTTCTTCTCAAGGCCTGGAATCTCTGCCGTCACATACACCTGGTCCGATGTTTCTTCCACATCGACCCGATAGAGAAACTGTGAAAGCTCCTCTTTGCCACGGCCTCTAAGATAATTACGCTCCATTTCATCCCAATAGTGATTGAGCATCCGGAAGGGATCATTAGGAATTAATGCCATAATTCTCACCTCATTAAGGTTCGTATTCTTCAATCTTAGTATGGCAAATCCCGTTTCAAAACATGCATTATCACTGAAAGAAGTCTCGTTCAATCAGCGCTGTAACCGGCGTCTTCCACAGCCTTGATCAGGTCTTCACGGCCGGCTGATCCGGCAACAACTGCCTCTCCTTTTTCTAAATTCACCTCCACTTGTTGGACTCCGCCAACTTTCAGCAACGCTTTTTCCACATGAGCTTTGCAATGATTGCAGGTCATTCCGGTAACTTTTAATGTTTGATTCATGGTTCTTACCTCCCTTTATCTATTCCTCCAACTCGTAGAAGGAGAAAAACAACAAATTTTTAATTGGCCAATACCTTACTATACCTTGAGAGCAACAGGGAACTGGTCACTACAGACACCGAGGAAAAGGCCATCGCCAGACCGGCCCATTCAGGGGGTAAGAGCTCTCCGGTGATAGGGAAAAGCACTCCGGCAGCAATAGGGATTCCCAGTGTATTGTAGATGAGAGCCCAGAATAAATTCTGCTTGATTTTGGTAAGGGTTTTGCGGCCAAGACGAATAGCACGCTCCACGTCCAGGAGATCATTGCGCACCAGAACCACATCCCCGGTTTCTTTGGCCACATCCGTGCCTGAGCCGATAGCGATACCGATGTCGGCTTGAGCTAAGGCGGGGGCATCATTAATCCCATCCCCGACCATGGCTACTTTTAGTCCATCGTTTTGATATCTCTTGATAATCTCAATTTTATCCTGGGGAAGGATCTCCGCAATCACTTCGTCAATGCCCACCTCATTGCCAATGACGGTGGCGACTTTCTTATTATCCCCGGTAATCATGAAGGTCTTAATTCCTAAACCATGCAAGCGTTTAATCGCTTCTTTCGTACTCTCTTTTAAGACATCCGCCAAGGCGATGATCCCAATGATTTTTCCATCATAGGCTACAAAGCTGGTAGTTTTTCCTTCGTTGGCCAATTCCTGAAAATCGTTCTCTACCCCTTCGGTGGGAACATTCTCTTTCATCATTAACTTTCTATTGCCGATGAGCAATTTTTTACCTTGGTAAGAGCAGATCGTCCCATGACCGCTTTCTTCATGGTAATCCTGAACGTCTGCCACTTCGATCCCTTCATCTTTGGCTCTTTGGACGATGGCTTGAGCTAAGGGATGGATGGAAGGGTTCTCTCCTGCCGCAGCGATCCTGAGCAGGTCCTTTTGTGAATATCCTTCATAGGAAATGAGATGAGTTACTTCAGGTTTCCCTTTGGTTAAAGTGCCTGTTTTGTCAAAGCCAATGGCCCCCACTTTGGCTATTCCTTCAAGTACGGCTGCTGATTTGAAAAGTATACCCCGGTTTAAACCGACGCCGCTTCCCACCATAATGGCCGTGGGGGTTGCCAAACCTAAAGCACAGGGGCAGGCTATGACCAAGACTGCAATGGCCGCAGTAAAAGCGAAGACAAAGGTGCTGTCCAGGAATACATACCAGATGATGAAGGTCAGGATCGAAATAGCTACTACCACGGGCACAAAGACATTGGATATCTTATCAGCCAAACGCTGAATAGCAGGCTTAACCCCTTGCGCATCCTCCACCATTTTGATAATTCCAGAAAGGACACTGTCTTTACCTGTCTTTGTGGTGGAGACCTTAATGCTTCCCGAACGGTTGATGGTTGCACCGACTACATTTTCACCGATACCCTTATCAACCGGTATGGATTCTCCCGTAATCATGGACTCATCAATACTGGCTTGCCCTTCGAGGATCACCCCGTCCACAGGAATCTTTTCCCCGGGCTTCACCAGGACCACATCCCCGATCCTGACACTGGAAGCAGGGACCTCTTTTTCTTCTCCATCAATAAATAAGCGGGCTCTATCCGCCTGGAGCTCAAGGAGGCGTTTTAAGGCCTGTCCGGCACGTCCCTTGGCTTTTGCTTCTAAATATTTACCAAAACGTACAAAGGTGATTAAGAGAGCTGATGTATCAAAGAATGTGGGCCCCTCAAAGAAAATATGGGGGAAGGTTGTCATCACACTATAAGCATAAGCAGCCGTAATCCCCATCGCGACCAAAACGTCCATATTTGTGGAGCGATTTTTCAGGGCATGATAAGCTCCCCGATAAAATGTCCAGCCTGCCGTAAATTGAACGACAGTTGCCAGGAAGAACATGGTATACATCATGCCAGGAGTCATGGGCATGAACATCATAGGCATTAAGGGAGCGGATAACAACGCACTAAAGATGACCCAGTTCCGCTGGGATTTCACATGGTTATCTTCATGAAACTCTTCCTTATTCTCGATCGGGGTATAGCCTGCATCCCTGATCTGCTCATAAATCGTCTCCAGGTTAGTCACGGCGGGATCATAGTCTGTGGTGACACTTTCTGTAGCAAAATTAACGGCTACGGTCTGAACACCCGGAGTGTTGCGCAATTTCTTTTCAATGGTCAGAGCACAATTAGCACAGGTCATACCGCTCACTTTAAATTGGGCTTTCCCTTCATTGCTTTCCATGTATGCCCCATAACCCAAATCTTTGACCTTCTCAAGAATAGTTTTTTCATCAAGAAGTGAGGGATCATAGTCTAAGGAAAGTTTCTCTGAGGCAAAATTGACCGTAGCGGATTTGACCCCCGGCAGCTTTGCCATTCCTTTTTCAATAGTCAGAGCACAATTAGCACAGGTCATACCTGTTATCTTGAGTTGTTTTGTCCCGTTGATGGACCGTTGTGCAGTGCTTTTCGATTTTTGGGTGTCCGGCACGGGGGCTTCAGTGGATTCTGTGGACTCTGTAGTGTATCCCGCCTCCTGGATAGCCTCCTTAATGTGTGCATCTGTGGTTATAGCCGGATTATAACGAAAGCTGGCTTGAGACTCCCCTAATGAGACTTCGACATCGGTCACTTCCGGGAGACTCTCCAGAGCTTTTTTGACTCTTCGGACGCAATGCTCACAGGTCATACCATGAACCTTGAGTTCCTTTTGCCGCGTTTCCTCTTCGGCCTCTATCACCGCATAGCCCGCTTCTTCAATGACCTCTTTCGCCTTTTCCATGTTTAGGATTTCCCCTGCCCAGTCAAAGCTGGCCGATTCTTTCTCCAGAGAGACCTCTACATTTTCCAGCTCAGGTAAACTCTCAAGGGCTTTCTTCACCCGACGAACGCAATGCTCACAGGTCATGCCGGTCACTTTAATTATTTTGCTCTTTTTACTCATTGTAACGCCTCCTCGGCTTCTATCCCGCTCTTAAGTCCTTGATACCCCTTATTTCATCATTCTGTAAATGGTTTTGACCAACTCATCAAGGACCTGATCGTTACCCTCTTGGATCTGCTCGAGAACACAGGATTTCATATGTTTTTCTAAAAGAAGTTTGGATACACCATTTAACGCAGCCTGAGCTGAAGCAATCTGATTTAATACATCATCACAATAGGCGTGATTCTCAATCATTCCTTTGATGCCGCGAATCTGACCTTCGATCCGATTCATCCGATTGATCAACTCACGAATGGTTCTTTCACTATGATGGCTTAGTCTTTCACTTTCCTGATCATTTGAGTCATGACAAGCTGGACAATGCTTTATTTTTTCCTCCATTGGTGTCCACCTCCTGAAGATATAGTATACCCCCCTATCCTATTTTGTCAATTGCTATTTTTCTTGCGAAATGCTACCGTTTCCCTTTACAGTCTGAAGCTCGTCTTATATGTTCAACTGAAACCGTTTATCTTAAGCGGATAACGTAAAAAAATAATGCTCCCCCAACGTAGTCCGATTCGTAAAACAACTACAGATGGAGGAGCATATTTCTTTTCTTAAGCCTCTTTTTAACTCCTTGAAATGAAAAAGACACCGACAATGACCAGCGCAGTTCCCAGCACTCGATAAAAGGAAATATTCTCTTTAAAGACGATCACTGAAAACGCCATGATAAAAATATAGCCAAGACTGACGAAAGGGTATGCATAGCTTAACTCCGTCTTACTCAACACTTTAATCCACAATAAGAAGCTTATTCCGTAAAGAAACAACCCTGACATGACCGGGAAGTTCTGGATAATCATGCCGAGGCTTCTAAGTAAATTCTCGGGTGAAAAGTCCAGTTCAAGATTCTTAGCTCCGATTTTTACGAGGATTTGGCCGAGCGCCCCAAGCATAACCGAGATGATAATCTGCCCTAACATATTATTCCTCCATCTTATCTTTCCATTGATACACCCGCCAAAGGGCAAAATAGATTAGAATAATCACCGTTGGATAGGCGTAACGGCTCTGCCCCTCTGTGATAAAATACACGCCGGCAAACATAAAGAATGTAATCAAGAGGGTCAGCTTTTCTTTGTTAATTCTTCTTTGTTCCGGCCTGCCTGAGAAGACAGCCCCTCTCAAAACTCGCCAGGAATAACTTAGTATTCCGATACAGCCCAGGAAGAAAACAGGGGCCCGTACTAGCTCAGAAGTCAGGAAGATGAAAAACGGTACCCAACTGCTCCCCGGAGCAGCAAGAAACATCTGAATACTTGGCAATGCGAGTGCCGTTCCATGAAAGGCATAATTGATATCCCCGACGAGTAGAAAGGTACGGGCAAGCCGCTTCATTCCCAAGATAAGAAATTCTAAGGGATGTCCTACGATCCACTCTTTAGCCGCCGCACTAAGCATTTTATTCCTTTCAAGGGGATTTGCCTCTTGATAGGCGGGGGTTTTGACCACAGAATTTTCTACATCCTCGGCGGGCATCCAACCGCCCACTTTATTCTGGGAGTTGTTATTAATATAGAGAACTATGCCGCTATTATTTGAAATATAGCAAAACTCACCGAACATCTTAGAATTTCGATAGAGCCAGGGCGATAGCACGATGAGGGCCACCAGAAGCACGATTCCGGACCGTTTTAGACTCTGCCGGAAATTCCTTTTGCTCAAAATCTCAACCAAGAAGATGGCCAGGACAAAGGCAGGAAAGAACGGCTTGATCATTGCATTGAGTCCCGTCAATACTCCAATCCAAAAATACTTCCAACGGAGATTGGAAAAATAGAGTAATAGAACAGAGAGCAGCCCTGTGGTAAAGAGAATTTCTGAAGCCACTAAACTGTTATAATAAACATTCATCGGGAACAAGACAAAGAGCAAAAGGCATTTATTCCGCACCTCTGCAGGGACGGACATTTTTTTAAGCAGAAAATAGGCAAGGATATTATTTACTGTACTCAGGGCAATATTTAAAAATTTGGCAACCCAGATCGAACTCCCGAACAGCTTATAAAAGAGCCCCAGAAAAATCGGATAACCCACAGAGGTATAGGTATCGCCCCATGGGCCGCCATTGGCAATTTGAGTCGCTAATCGGTGATAATATGAGAAATCTGAAAAAGGTACCGTTTGTACCAGAATGACCCAGAGCACATCAACTAACAAACCAAAAAGTAGAATCCGATACATCAAAACACCCCTAATACTAGATCATGAAGCTTTAGGATCCACAATACGCACAGAACCCAAAGAATAACGACCGCAATCAGATGTCCATCCTTTGTGACAAGCTTCGACGGATCTCCCGCTTCCCCCTCATGAATAAGATAGAGATAGCGGAAAATGCCATAGATAACAAAGGGCACTGTATAAATGAGAGCAGAGGTATGATGAAGTGCCACAGTTGCAGAATCCAGGGTATATAAGCTATAGGTAAAAATAACCCCACCGGCCGTAATACCAAGCAATTGATTTAAGAACCCGGAGCTGTATCGTTCCAGAACAGGCCGATGCAGTCCGGCATCTGCGTTCAATTCGTTCAACTCAGAACACCGTTTCCCAAAGCCCATAAAAAGAGCCACCATAAAGCCACACAATAAGAGCCACTCAGAAGGGGGAATTCCCACTCCCCAAGTTCCCATGAGAATCCTCATCATAAACCCCAGAGCAATAATAAACACATCGATGAGAACAATTCGTTTAAGCCCTTTCGTATAAGCTATATTCTGGGCAACATACAAAACAAGAATTCCTACGGCGATTTTAGATACATGCAAACCTAAGAGGATTCCCCCCAAAAGAAACAGAGCACAAATCGAGCCTGCTACAGGAAGAGTAACCCGATTTGATGCGAGAGGGCGCTTACACTTAATCGGATGATTCCGATCATATCTTCGATCCACAAAGTCATTCATCACATAGACTGCGCTGGAGACAAGACAAAAGGCCACCGCGGCAATGATGACCTTAATAATCAAATGTTGGCTAAGGTTTTGCGTGAACAACAAGCCAATGAAGACAAAGGAATTCTTAACCCATTGCCGAGGACGGACTAATTGTGCAATTGCTTTTATCGTATTCTTCTTTTGCGGCTCTGGACCAGGATTTTTATCCCTTAGAGTTTCTAACTGGACCACCAATGTTCATACACACCCTATCTATTTAGTCTCAAGCTAATTAATAATAGCCTAAGAGCATAACTCCACTATTAATAACTATTCGACTCATCCATCTCACTTCCTGCCCCTAAAAAATACCGCATGCTACCAAATTATTACTTCCTAATATCGTTCCAGGAATTGTTTTTTTTGCACTTTACAACCCAAAGCTTGTCTTATATGATTATCAAGAAGAGTAAATTAAAGAGATACCCAGTTGATAAGGAGGATTGATTTATTGGATAATAGTCAATTTCAGGAATTAGTAATCCAGCAGCTGAGTACACTCACTAAAAGTATAGACACTTTAGCTATCAACCAAGAGGTAATGCAGGCTGACATCAACACTATGAAGCTTGACATCTCCACTATGAAGGTAGATATCGATGCCATGAAGGCAGATATCGATACTATGAAGATCGATATCGACATTATGAAAATGGATATCTCCGGTCTTAAACAATCACAAGCCCGTATGGACCAAGATATCTCTTCCATGAAAATGGATATTTCCTCTATGAAAGAGGATATCTCCAACCTTAAGCAATCACAAGCTCGTATGGACCAAGATATCTCTTCCATGAAAATAGATATTTCCTCTATGAAAGAGGACATCTCCAGCCTCAAACAATCACAAACTCGCATGGAAGAAGGTTTAACGAAGAAAATTGCGGCTTTATTTGACGCCAGAGAAGTACAAAAAGATATCAATCAAAATGTTTCTCGCTCGCTGGAGCGAATCGAAGCCAAGATTGACATCCTGCAAATGGAAACCGCCTATCTTAAACGGATAAAATAAAAAAATCAATGCTCCCCAATGTAGTCCGGTTATTAAAAACCACTACAGATGGAGGAGCATATTTCTTTTCCACCCGGGGCTGCCTCCCCCTCCATAGACAAAAATTTGCAAGCGATTCTGGAAGGAAAATATAGGTATTTGTCGAATTCTTCCTTCTATGGGAGGGATTTGATGTTTGCTTCTGTTCATGGCATGGCCGTATCTGGAATTCAGGCTCATTTAATTCGGGTGGAAGTGGATGTATCCAACGGCTTGCCTGATTTTGCTATCGTCGGGCTTCCCAACATTGCCGTACGGGAATCTCGGGAACGTGTTCGCTCAGCCATCAAAAATTCGGGGTTTAATTTCCCTTTGCAGCGTATTACGGTTAATTTAGCCCCTGCCGATATAAAAAAGGATGGATCAGGGTTGGATTTACCTATTGCCGTCGGTATACTGGCCGCTACAGGACAATGTCCTCTGGAAAAACTCACCGGGATGGTATTCGTCGGAGAGCTTTCTTTAGAAGGACAACTACGGCCGGTATCCGGAGTTCTTGCAATGGCCGTTTCCTTAGCCCAACTCTCCTCCTACGCCTTGATTGTTCCTCATGAGAACTTCCTCGAGGCCAATCTTATTGAAGAAATCAAAAGCGGCTCAGCAGAAAACCTTGTTCAATTGGTGAGTGCACTCCATACCGAGGAGCTCTTTTCTTCCCCCTTCACAGCATCGTTTCCTTTAACCGATTCTTCCCCCATTGAGCAGCCTTCTGAGGAAACCCTGGATTTATGCTCCATCCGAGGTCAGCAGCAAGCGAAAAGAGCTTTGGAAATTGCCGCTGCCGGGGGACATAATATCCTGCTTATGGGTTCTCCCGGCTCAGGCAAAACCATGCTCGCCAAAGCCTATGCGGGAATCCTCCCTTCTTTGACGCGAACTGAGAGCCTTGAAGTTACTAAAATCTACAGTATCGCCGGTTTATTGGGCCATAACGGGCAGCTTATTCAATCAAGACCCTTTCGCCAGCCCCACCATTCGGCAACTGCAGCAGGGATTCTTGGCGGTGGCCGTGCTCTTAAACCCGGCGAACTCATTCTGGCCAATCACGGCGTACTTTTCCTGGATGAATTGCCGGAGTTTTCCCGGGAAGTCCTCGAATCTCTGCGTCAACCTTTAGAAGACCGGGAATTGACCCTGACCCGGCAGCAGGGCAGTGTCAAATATCCTGCCCGGCTAAGTATTGTCGCCAGCATGAATCCCTGCCCGTGTAGTTTACAATATTGAGCGTTATATAATAAGAAGGAAACTTTGCCACCACGACAAACTGGAACAGTTATACTCGGGAATACAACGGGATCTCGTGTTCGGAAAGCAAGACTTGCTAAGAGAATGACAATAGCAGATTTAGTAAGAGCAAGCGGATTAAGCGAAGTAACGATACTGGGTATAGAGCATAATAAGGTCAATCCTTTGCTATCAACACTGAAAACCCTAGGGGCTGTTTTAGAGGTCCCTTTTTATAAGTTGGCTGCTTTTGATCTACTGCCTAAAAAAACACTTCCGGAACAAATAAAAAGAGCACGTCTAATGCGTGGGATGACCCTATCGGAGTATGCAAAATTTCTTGGAGTTAATGTAAGAACCCTTAGAGCTTGGGAGAGTGGAGAGCGGATGCCTAAATATAAGCTTGATAGACTGAATTTTGAATTTGCCTGGCCCGCCAGAAAAAATATGACGACTACAACCACAGCTTTGGTGAGCGCAACAGCTTTTCCAAGACAGACAGAGACGCCACATTCATGCGGATGAAAGGGGATCACATGAAAAACGGGCAGCCAAAGCCTGGCTACAATGTCACCTTGGCGGTAGACGCCGAGTACATCGTCGCTGCGATGATCTCCCAAGCCCGCAGTGATATAGATACATTCATCCCAATGATGGAAAAGCTCCTCCCTCTTGGCTACACCAAGCCGGTGGCGGAAGCAGGCTTTGAGAGCGAAGATAACTACACCTGGTGCGAGGAGAACGGACAACTGGCCTTCATCAAACCTGCCAACCATGAGCAGGCTAAGACTAAAAAATACAAGAGTGACATCGGCAAACGGGAGAATATGCCATATGATGCTGAAAATGACAGCTACATCTGCCACGCGGGTCATCCCATCCAAGCCGCATATGAGAAAAAAAAGCAAGTCTAAAGCCGGACGCACCCTCGTGACCACCGTATATTCCTGTACCAACTGTGACGGATGTCCACACAAGACAAAATGTATTAAAGGCGCAAGCAAAATACCCCTGGAGGAACGAAGCAAAAACCTTCATGTTTCTAAAAACTTTCAGAGACAGCGTCAGGAAATGCAAGCCCGTATCAATACCGACGAAGGTATTCTTTTACGGATAAACTGCTCAATTCAGGTCGAGGGAGCCTTCGGTGTTTTGAAACAGGATATGGGTTTTCGCCGTTTTCTTCTGCGCGGCCGGGTAAAAGTACAGACAGAGCTTCTTTTACTGGCTATGGCATTCAACATAAACAAACTCCACAACAAAACCCAAGCCAGGCGCTGCGGAGAACATTTACATATCCCTAAGGCAGCCTGATCAAACCCAAAAAGTTATCCACAAGGGGAAAGACTTCCCTTGCTTTGTTGTGCCCAGATCAGGGCTAAAGTGGCGATATAAGCCTGCATTTTAGGTGTTTTCTTATCTGTCCATGATAAAAAGGAGCGTGTCGCTCAACATTTTAAATTAACTTTTGGGACACGCCCTTTTTATTTGTATCCCAGGCGGCCTTCAGGCGCCGACGCCCGGGCGGCATGTATGAGATACTTTTATGTATCTAGTTCTGGCTGGCCGGCGTCTCCGCCCGGCTGGCTGCAGCGGGCCGGAGTGGGATGCATGTTTTCAATAAAGTGTCCTTTAACTCATCATAGCCAGGGCAAAATTACGGGTAAATCCAAACGGGCCAGCCACAGCCCGCATGAAAGGCTGCATAGAGGTCAAATATGGAGGCTTGGGAGTCAATTAAATATATGCCCTGGGGTCAAGTGCAACAAAAAACAAAGCGCCGTAATCAGAAGTGGTGCAGCATTCTGCTTACCCTCCATTACGGCGGTCACTAAAAGCTTATTTTATTCACAAAAACAGGTTATTCTATCGTGTCAGTTTCCGGCCTTGGTATTAGCTCAGTTTCTTCAATAGAGAGAATAATCCAGCTACCATCGTCTAGAACTTTAACAGTAACTATGGGGATAGAGCCAGTAATCCACTTAACACCATCTAGAGCTTCAATTGCTTTAATTTTCTTTTCATTTTCAATTTTAACTTTTTTATTTCGTTCATATCCATCTCTCATAAGTCGTTCAAATTCATCCAAGGCCTTTTGATCCATTTCTACATAGCTATCCGCAGGCGGCACATAATCGCTTGGAGGCGTAATGTTATACTCTTTATATAATTTTTGTGCGACTTCGTACATCGTTTTTGGTTTTTCTACATCCGCTTTCTTCTCTTCCTCCGCTATTAAAAATGTCGGGATAAGCAGAAGTAGTAATGTTATCAAAATAACAAATGTCCTTTTCATGACGAATCACCTCCTCGGTGCAATCAATAGCATAACAGAGATTAATTACCATTAAGAGTAAGTTTATTACTCACACTTCCATTCTATGCTGGGGTTTTATATTATTGTACCATTAAATTGATAAAATTCCTATTTTTCTAAAACTTTGATGTGAGGATATTGTCACCAGTTGGAATGCTTTAGTTAAGAACTCGCTCTGAGGTAGCTTTACATGGGACACTGAGGCGGCGGCTTCAATGGGTCGCGGGATATGGCTCAAATAATGGATTCCTTTGAGGTAAGCCTCTTTCGTTCTTGCATCCACCACCCCCTATATCAAGTCTCATTTCGGATCTTTAATTGACAACCCAGACAAAGGGAGCGATAGCCTATTTAAACTATTGCTCCCATAAAGTATTCACCTTATTTTACATCAATTTTGGATGTTACACGGAGTTCGGGATACATCCAGACCTTCAGGATCAAAGGTGGTGCACAGCGTATATACTCTTGATTCCGACGGTCATTTACATTTTGTTACACTCTTCGACTCAATGTATTGGATATGCTTTTGTTTGGAGGGATTCCTTAGACCTAATACGCATAAAACTCTACGTACTCTGTTATTGTATCATGGTAACTATTAGAAAGATAAATATCTGTTTTGAAAGATACTGCGCAGGTCTCATCATAATCCATAAATGTGTATTTCCAAGCACTAGTATTTTGGTACGTGTAAGGCCAATATTGCACAATTCCTGTTACCCTAAATGTGTTTGTAAAGAACCTCCAATATCCATTACTGTTATCTACAGTCGCTTCAGCAAGTAATTGAGCATAAGTTAATTCTCCTTGACCTTTCCACGCTTTTTGTGCGAGTATCCCAAAATCAGAAGTTATTTCACTATTACCAGCGGTTATTTCGCCATTCGGTCCAATCATTACAGGGACAGTAATCTGCTTAACACCGTCTAGAGCTTCAAGTGCTTTAATTTTCTTTTCATTTTCAATTTTAACTTTTTTATTTCGTTCATATCCATCTCTCATAAGTCGTTCAAATTCATCCAAGGCCTTTTGATCCATTTCTACATAGCTATCTGCAGGCGGCACATAATAGCTTGGAGGCGTAATGTTATACTCTTTGTATAATTTTTCTGCGACTTCGTATTTCGTTTTTGGTTTTTCTACACCAGGTTGCTTATCATCTTGCGCCGCTATTAACGATGACGGTGAAAGCAAAAGTAGTAACGTTATCAAAGCAACAATAGCTTTTTTCATGATTATTTCCTCCTTTTTTTGTAAACAAATTTTATGAATTTTTAAATTGTCATTACAGTTGGCCTGTGTTAGAACGAGCAAAACACGTTTATCGGAGGCCCTTGACATCTGACTATCCTAATATCCTTTAGTCTTCCGATCAGCTATGAACGGCTGCCCTCCAGCGAGGACGGGGTTTAGGGCAGAACCCCAGGTTTCTATACCTTGAATATGAATATTAAATTTTAAAGACTATACTTCCCTCCTTTACAAAAGGATTGATATCTTGGGATAATAAGGAGTTTTTTATCCCTTCAATCAAGTAAACGAAAAAAGGAGGGTTTTCGTTACACATCTATAGGAAAATTTTACATCTTTCATCCTAGCTCTTCCGGCCTTTTCGGCTCATAGAACCATCCCAGACAAGTTGGGGTTACGAGAGCGAAAGCTCCCAAAAATGAGAGTAACGATACAAACAAACCCTTGCCCGATTTCATATTAATCAACTCCTTTCCTATAGTTTCCTAGAGGATCCTCTTACAGAAAATATACCACAAAAAAATCTACCAATTGGCAAAATAGGAATGAAAGTGTCATTTTGAGGAACGAAACTGCACTAAGCTTTCAAATTAATTAGCTTTTCCCTTTAAAAAAGCCTTATAATATAAGTACCCGGACTATACCCCACTTGGTGCAGGATATATCCGGGTTTCACTATCTTGATCAACACTTTTTTGATGTTCATCAAATCAATCAAATACCTTTACCTCTCCAGCTTATGTCTAGGAATTTCAATGATCACTTTAAACTCTCCCTTGGATGTATCTATCGTGATGGTTCCTTCCATCTTTTCCGTTAGTTTCTTAGTCATTGACAGCCCATGACCCCTGTCTTCCCCTTTCGTGCTAAAGCCTTCCTCGAAGAAGTCCCCTTTGGCGGTTTGATTGGCCAGAAGCAATGGATTCGAAAACTCAAATATATAATCCACGGGATCTTTGCGAATGGACCAAGTAACTTCGCGTTGAGAAGGTTCAAGGCACTTTATAGCTTCAAGAGTATTATCTACCACATTCCCGACAATCGTTACCAAATCTAAAACCTTTTTACTGCTGCATTGAATAGGATCTCGGATAATTAGTTTCACTTCCGTTTCATTGCGTTTGGCATCCTGTATCTTTGCCGAGAGCAGGATGTCCAATTCATCCAAGCCCGAGTTAGTTCTAAGTAAAGCATCATTAACAGTGTTCAAATAAGACTGTAAATACTCTCTTAGCTCAATCAATTTCCCTTGATTCAAAAGACCAAGTATGACAGTCAGATGATTTTTTAAGTCATGATGATGCTGTCGATAGATCCGATTCTGTGTGAGTATATGGTTGTATTTTAATGCCGTTGTCTTTAATTGCTCTGCCTCTATTCCACTAAGATATAGTATTCTAGCGATTATCACAGCACCTAGGTTCATTAAAACGATGACTAATCCTAACAACAACTCAACCCATTCTGACAAAGAGGACTGAAGATAGGCATGATCTTTCATATAGTTATTATTCAATATTATTACGATAAGGACTGATTGGACCATAAAAAAGGCAATAGCTGTTTTATAGATATTGGTTTTCATGATCATTTCCTCTATTCCTTAACTTATTAATGGAACGGGAATTTACAAAATATCGTATAATAAAGGATAATCCCCCTGTAACCAGGAGCTGAGGCATAAACCATGACAACCTTAATCTTAAATCTTTACTTAAATTTATAGGTTCAATACCGGTTACCATCAGCAAAATCTTCACATTAATGAATTCTATAGCAAGATAAATCGAAATAGCCATAAGGCCTGTTGTAATGGCATCGAATAATCCATAAGCCCCCATGATCTTAAGTAAAAGAACAATAAATATACAAGAGCAAAGTATGTTAAGGATGTAGTTTCCAAGCACTGATCGAGTAAAAAAAGCTATAAAGCCGAAAAAAATACTTATAATGATTAAACGTCGGAGCGATAACTTTCTTCCGCTAATACTCGAAGCCAACATAAATATCACAACAGCTTCAGGTACTGAGAAAACAATTACTTCAAAAATTTCGCTCACCTCCACTCTTAAATCTTAACTATTTAAATCCTTAATTCTTTTTCTTAATTCTTGATATCTACCTTTTTGCAGGTAAGCTTGGTAGTCCTTATCTTTAAAGAATATTCTGAACATATCGCGTGTAGATGGTTGAATAGATTCAATGAATCTAAGGTTTACAAGATCGGATCGACTAGTTCTACAAAAGAACTTTTTATCAAGTTGGCCTTCCACTTCTTTTAAGGAGTGAAGACAAGTATGAGAATTGCTCTTCATATGAATCTGTGATTTCTTTGAAAGTGCCTCCACCCAATAGATCTCATTTTGATTGAGAAGGATTATTCCTTCCTCAGTCTTTATCTCAATTTTCTTACCAGAATCATTAATTCTTCGTTTTATCCTTAATAAAGTGCTGCGCAACCTGTCTATATTTAAGGGCTTATCGATATAGTCCGAGGCGTAAAGTTGGAAGGCCTCTTTTATATGGCTACCATCTGCAGTGATAAATATAATGTCCAGAAAAGGAAAGTCCCGCCTAACCTGTTCTGCTACTTTGATTCCTGAAATACCCGGTAAACCAATATCTAAAAAGAGAATATCTAAATTGAGGCTATCAATCCGTGTTAATAAGTCTTCTCCACTATCAAATACTACGATTTCATTAATATCCATGAATTCATGTAGATATCTTACTAGTTCTTCCTGAAACAAACGCTCATCTTCGACAATTCCAATAATCATCCTTATCCACCTCTATTGCGCACCTAAATAGATAACTAGGCAAGAAACATGTAATTTTTATAGACAATTTGTTATATCAACGATAATATGATTTTATCACAAAAGGAATCTACTATTGGCAAATTTCCCATTTTTCGACAGAAGATCGCAAATTATTCTGATAGGGAACTATACAATGGCTTGCCTAGGTTTGAGGTCCTCGGTCTCCCGACTACGGTACGGAGTATAGCATCTACCTTCTAGGTTGCGATAAAGTTAAGGACGAGAATCCTTTTTGACTCATTTTAAAGAAATCAAATCAGTAGTAATGGGGAAGACCACGGCAGGCAAATAGTGACGTGGCTTATTAATGGTGTTATCTCTTTTGCGCATTATTTTCAGGTATTTATTACAAGTTAGCCCGGAACTTTCTACAGGTAATTTGAGTCCGGTTAGCAAACAATCCCTATAAGGGATTTATCTGTTTGAACTTGCTGATAATGTCCACCTGAATATTTCGGTTAGGTAAAGCAGGCATCACGGTGAAGAATTGAGCACCTGTCCTGGTTATATTTAGCATCGGTCGCGATAGACCAATCGCCTTGAAAAAGTGATCTGTTCGTCGCCTTGACCCTATTTAAAACTTTATGGGGACTGGATGTATGATCCTATTGTGAAACAGGGTTGGGCAATGGAATTTGAGGGGTGAGGATATGTTTGATTTGGAGCGAATGGCACATCAAATGACCATGAATTTGTTGAAAGATTCACAGATAGAGGCAGTAGAAAAGGCTAAGGTGGAATATGGGCTAGCTTTAGTGTTGGGACTGGGAATAGAATTCATCCTAACGGTAGGGGTTTCTCTCTTTCTGGGAACGGCGGTTTATACAGCATTAATTATGCTATCCGCCCTTGCCTTGAGGATTTTTACGGGGGGAGCCCATTGTTCAAGCTTCTTAAGATGTCAGGTATTTACATGGGTTCTTTTTATCGGCAGTTCTCTTCTTATAAGGAATATGGTCTGGAGTTTCGAACTAAGTGTTTTAATAATGGCTTCATTAACTCTAGGAATAATAGCCTGTATTCTAACTGGAAAGCATAAACGCTCTAGTCTAGTAGTGTGGATACTATTCACTATATTGCCTGTTATAGGTATTCTGGTTCTGAATAAACCACATTGGCTTATAATCCTAGCTTTATCAAGTTCGACAGGCATATTTTTGCAGTCATTGATGGCAAGTAGGATAGGTAAAGTATTTGTGGAAAAAAGTGATCAGGCCATGCAGAGGTTAGGAATTTCCTAGAAAAACAATAACCCCGCACAGCTCCTGAGTTAAGATGGAGTGATATGCGGGGCTAATTCTATTTTATTAATGATATGGGACAATTACTAATCGTACAGAATTACGATACTTTAAAGATTTACCTCAATTGTACAAACTAATTTTATCCAGTGTTATAGAAGAAGCAAGTAATGACTAATGTGAGGTAGACAGTTTATTATTGCCCCTGGATATTACTGAGGATTTTTTCAACTAACGTGTCCTGGGAACCCCCCCCCCGCTCCATGAACCGGATACCTAAACGCAGACACTTGGCTGTCGACAAAATAACCTGCAGGTTTGCTTTAATAACTCGTTACCCGCCGTTTGTACCTTTACCACGGACGATTACATCTGTCGGAAGCCGTTACGGAGTTGGAAGAGGCAGTTATTCAATTCTCAAGGTTCAAGGTCCTAAATGATGATTTACTAAAGGAGGCAACCGATGAGTAAACATAATTTCTACTATGACGAATCAGAGCATAGTAGAAAGATTAATCACAACACAATAACTGCGGATAACTACTACGACAATTTTATTGCTGTGGTTGTTGGCTGGCACTCGAAGAATGAAACAGAATTGTTTGGAAGATATGCTGCATTTGAAGAAAAATATAAACACAGACAATCAAAAGGTGAATTAAAAAGCACCACCATCAAACAAGGTCAGTTGAAAAATGGCTTTGCCTCTTTGAATAGTTCCAATATTGGTTTATTAGAAGATTTTTTATCCATATTCTATGAGAAAACTCTCATCTATTTAGCAGTCATAAGCAAAGTCGAATATCTTATTTCGCAGTTGTTTGAAAACTATCAAAACACCGTATTTGCTGATATGGATGCTTTTAGATACTCAATCGTAAAGTCTTTGTTAGAGTACCAACCAAAAGAAATACTTGAAGGCATTTTCGATAATACCGCCGATCTTTTAAGTTCGCTGAAGGTGTTTTTTGGAAACAAAATTGAGCAAAACAAATCAAACATTAAATTAAAGGAAAAAGAGAATGAGACCTTTAAGCAAATCCTTATACTTTTAGACGATATCCAAACAGTCAAAACTATTGATTGGAATTACGACATTGCTTTTTGCTTTTATTGGCTTAAAAAAATACTTGTATGAGAACACGATTAATGATTATTCGTTAATTGTAGATAAAGAAGGCGGGAATGAGAATACCTCGAAAGCAGCGCAACGAGTAGGCCTAGGAAATGTTACTGAAGAAAATTCGGTTAATTCTCTTGGAATTCGTATTGCTGATATGTTGGCCGGTATAATTTCAAAACTGCTGAAAGCATTGAATAATGCCTTACACTATAACTCTCAAGATGAAGGAATTAAAAAGAAAATTCTAAATAAAAGCTGGTTTGAAATTTATGAACGTCAATTAAACCTTTATAAAAAAATGCATTCGGTAATAGTAGCTTTGGATAAAGCATGGTATAAAGTATATTCAGGGATTTACAGAGACGACTTAATTGTCTTTATTGCCTTTTTGGGATTTATGAACCATTTTGAATTTACAAAGGACATTAATGCAAGCAATATGGATATGCAAGGCGAGTTTTTCAATACTTATGCTTGTAAATGCTTGGAGGACTACTTTCAGAGAATGGGGAACAAACTGCCAATTGATCCTATCGACAAAACTCCTAGTGAATACTTTTTGAATCAAAGAGGAGCTAAGGTCTACTTCGATATAAAAAAACAACCACTGCTCAGAATTACAAATGGTCAACGCATCTGCAATGTTTTATCGGTCGGTTTTAGCAAGGAAATGATACCCCTGGTGACAGTTGTGGAAACACATGAACCAAGATGTTATCGTCTCCCAGTTGAATTATCAGAATGGGCTATGACATTAGTTGGATTTGCTAACAGGGGAAAAAACTTGCTTCCCTCGAAAGTTAGGTTTTCTAAAACTAAAGATGGATGCTATGCCGATATTTTATTAACCCTAAAGATTGCCGAGGAGGTACACCATATGGCATACACCCTAAGCCAACTCTGAAAAAGCAGTTATTGAGGTCTTCTGCGACACGCTGAACTACGCTCAGACTTGGCACGAGACTACACTGACCGGCTGTAGACGAACGAACTACTGCCATCCTTGCTCTGCATCAACTCTAAATTGCCGGAAGCTACACTATCCGAGGCGGTTTATAAATCTAGCAGTCAAAAGGGGTTATGGGCCACATTTACATCCGAATGGTAAACTTAGAAATCCAATTAAGATATGCTGATACTCCTTTTACCTATTCCATTATGATTGAAATTCAAAATGAAAAATAATGCTCTCCAAAACCCGGTGAGACCAATCACCTCTATTTTGCTCACTAGCTGACACTACTGAGGAAAAGAGTAGAAAGAGGGAGCCAACGACACAGGTACTGAAAAATAACAAATTTCCCCCTGCGCAAGACAGAAGCACCTAACCATCTTCTTAAAACAGGTCAACCACTCCTACACCCGCCTTCCGTGAGAACCTTTATCCCATGCATTCTTAACCCATTCCTACCCCCAGGCAACACCTCCCCATACAAAGTAGAAATACCCTCAATGGGTTATATATCACACAGTGGGAGACGGATGATGGTGTGTAGATAGAACGGAACGACTCACTCGTTTCGCTCCTCAAGGAGCCTTGGTGGTCAGTGAAAGTTCGATTTCTTCCCCCGAGGAGGCTTTACGCGCTAGCAAAGCCGGTGCTCATTGTGCCTTAATCGGAACTGCTATTCTCAAGGCACAGGACTCAGTGGCAATGTATCGGAAGTTTAATAACTTAAGGAGAGCGTGATGACTAGAGTAAAGATTTGCGGCCTGATGAATGAAGGGGATATCCGGTGCTGTGTTCAGGCGGGAGTACATGGGCTTGGTTTTGTCGTGGAGTATCCCGTTAACGTACCTTGGAATCTAACTGTGGACAAGGCAAAGGAACTGATGCACAAAGTGCCTCCCTTTGTCAGCACTGTGGCAGTGGTGGGAGGTACTTCAGAGCATATTCTTAAAGTAGCCAAGGAAACGCGTCCTCATATTATCCAACTGCACAGCACCCAAACCCTTCAAGAAGTAAAAGAATTAGCCCAAGAGCTGAATTTACAGGGAATTCAGGTGATCAAGGCCTTGCGCCTCGATCAGGAAGGCAAATGTGATTTTGAAATAGATGACCCGCTTATCGCGGCTCGCAGCTTAGCACAAACCAGCTTATCTGCACTCTTAGTTGACTCTTATACCAAGTCGAAGCCAGTAGGTACCGGAGTAAAGGTGGATTATTCCCTATTTAGACACTGCAAAAAGAAAGCACCCTCCCGCTGATCTTAGCTGGAGGGTTGACTCCAAAGAATATCTCCGAGGTTATCCAACAAACCAACCCCTATGCCGTAGATGTCTTAACGGGAGTTGAAGAAGCACCTCAGCATAAGGACGGAAAAAGTCAAAAGATTCATTAAAGAAGTCGGTAGCTTTATCCCCAGAAAAGATCCGACCCATAGCCTATGATGATATGATCCTGTCCACTGCGAGGATACGTCAACTAAACTTCAGTAACAAGTACGATATTTCACCGGAACTATCGAGAGTAAAACTCCACCTGATGAAAGTTTCCTATACCATGCTGAACATAGTGATGCATCGTGACCAAATGGAAGGAAAATACAGATCTCTGTCGAATTCTTCCTTCTATAGGAGGGATTTGTTTGTTTGCTTCTGTTCATGGGATGGCAGTCTCTGGAATTCAGGCACACTTAATTCGGGTGGAAGTGGATGTGTCCAACGGTCTGCCTGGGTTTGATATCGTTGGGCTTCCCAATACGGCAGTCCGTGAGTCACGAGAGCGTGTTCGCTCGGCTATCAAAAATTCGGGCTTTGATTTCCCTTTACAGCGCATTACGGTAAATTTGGCTCCGGCAGACCTTAAAAAAGATGGTTCAGGTCTAGATTTACCCATTGCCATCGGCATACTTGCCGCGACAGGGCAATGTTCACCTAAGAGCCTGACTAATGATGTCTTTGTCGGGGAATTATCTTTAGAAGGACAGCTACGGCCAGTCCCAGGAATTCTCGCTATGGCTGTATCTTTAGCCCAACACTCTGAATATGCCCTCATCGTTCCTCCAGAGAACCTTCTTGAGGCAAATCTCATTGATGAGATTAAGAGCGGCTCCGTAGATAATCTAGCTCAGTTAGTGAATTCTTTAAAGACTGATCTGCTCTTTAGTAGTACCCATGCAAAATCACTCCACCCCACTATCGAGATTTCTTCGGATAATACTATAGATTTAAGTTCTATACGGGGTCAACAGCAAGCCAAAAGGGCTTTAGAGATTGCGGCCGCCGGTGGACATAACCTTCTGCTTATTGGTTCACCTGGCTCAGGAAAAACTATGCTGGCTAAGGCCTATGCGGGAATTTTACCTCCTTTAACTAGAGCAGAGAGCCTAGAAGTTACAAAGATTTATAGCATTGCGGGTTTGCTAGGTCATAATGGACAGCTTATTCAAGCGAGACCCTTTCGCCAGCCTCATCATTCGGCAACAGCTGCGGGAATCCTCGGAGGGGGCCGTGATCTTAAGCCAGGCGAACTAATACTGGCAAATCATGGGGTGCTTTTCTTGGACGAGTTACCGGAGTTTTCGCGAGAAGTTCTGGAATCTCTGCGCCAACCCTTAGAAGACCGTGAGCTTACTTTAACCCGCCAGCGGGGCAGTGTCAAATACCCCGCACGCCTGAGCCTTGTTTCCAGCATGAATCCCTGCCCCTGCGGATGGCACGGGGATCCTAAGCGAGCCTGTATCTGTACGCCACGTCAAATCAGTAATTATCGCAATCGGATATCCGGCCCCTTACTGGATCGCTTCGATCTTCACATTGAAGTTCCCCGGGTGGAGTTTGATGACCTTCACCGGTATTCGGAGAGTGAGACCTCAGTGAATGTTCAAAACCGTGTTCTCAAGGCACGCCGACGCCAATGGGCCCGTCTAGGGGAGAGCAGAACTAATGCGGAGATGAGTGCTGGGGAAACATCCGCTTTCTGTAGTCTTGACTCCACTGGGGAACAGCTTCTTCGTAATGTGTTCGACCGCCAGCACCTAAGCGCTCGCAGCCACGATAGAATACTGCGGGTTGCCCGTACCATTGCTGATTTAGATAGTAAGGAGAATATCTTTCCTCTTCATCTCGCCGAAGCCCTTCAATACCGAACCTTGGACCGCCCTACTGCATACTGATCCTGCTATATAAAACAAGTCAGAAACGGCTGGAGAATAGGGCATTTCCCTGCTCTCCAGCCGTTTGCTTTGCTATTATTATGCTTAAGCCGTAATGGTAACTCCGGTCTCATAGAGCTTTTCTTCAGCAATGAGCTTAACCTGATACTTTCCGGATAATCCGGTCTTATTGATATAAACATCAATGTTACGAGGGTCTGCTTTTTGGAACGTCCCCACGCACATAGCTTGAAATGCCTGAGGTACGGTATTGATAGGATATCTTTTTACCCCGCCGTCTCCATCCACCAAGAGTAACTGAGCCAGTTCCCCAGCGTCAAAGATGGCATTCAAGAGAATTCGATCCTCTTCTTCTGTGATGGATGCTTCATAATGATCCGGCACCCTTTCACCTGTCTCCACAGCCTTAATCTTCATTTTTGTCTCTTGGGTCTCAACTAAATTGCCAAGTATTTCTCCCGCACCCAATTCAGCAGTTTCGTAGGCATAGTAGAGGGGTAGTTTTTCCGCCCGGTAACAATTGGCAGGTACTTGTAATTCATACATGAGCACATCATCTTTGAGCTCACAGGTAATGGAATTAAAGGTGTACACATTATCCTTAAACTCCGGTTGTAATACCTTCATAACCGCCATACCTTCGCAGGTTTCGCCGTTTTCATAGCCAATACCACCGGAGTGAACCAGATAGTGACCTTCATCATAATACTCAACATTGCAAATGTAAGGTGAGAAAAATTCAGCGCCCCGTTCTTTCCCATATTGCCATACTTGTTCTATGGTCATCTTTTCAGTATCAATACGGTATCTTACACCACGGCTGAAATTCTGGCTGTTGGGCAAGTAGTTTTCTTTGTTTTTTGCTCTGAAGTGACCATTGTCAAAAAGCATGATATCTCCATCGGGCAAAACAACACAAGCATGCTGCTCATACTGCCAGTCGAACTCCCCTTCCCCAACCGGGGTAAAGAAGTATTGATCCACCATGTCCTGAGGCCACCCTTCAGGGTCCCCAATGATCCAGTTTAACTCCCCTGTTTCATAATCAATATTGATCACTGCGTCTTGGTGACGACCGGATAAACTTAGGCTGTTGGTCTTCCTATCATACCAAACGGCATTATTGTGAAACCAGTCGTGAGCATCTTGACTTCCGGAACCGGCTACATCCTGTGGCAAGACCTTTTTATAGTCCCAGGATTTCAGAATTTCCCCTGTTTCGGCATCCAGCAGCACACACATATCCTCAACCGTACCGGAGTAAAAATCAAAGGTGAGAACCAGGATGTTGCCATCCTCCATTACGAATTGATCATGATGGTATCCGCTGGGCAGACGGTATTCCTTGAATATTTTCCCGCTAAAGGCCATTTCATAAAGGCCTGTGGTGAAATAAGGCATTTTCACCAAACGTTCAGTTCCAATAAGAATATGGCCATTAGGTATACGCTTGAGGTCAAAGGCGAAATTTCTCGTAGCATACCAGCGAACCTCACCTGCATAGTCATAGCCTACAGGCATAGCTTTCATAGCCGCCGTCAGGAACATCAGATTATTTCCCATGTATTCAGAAGTAGTCTTAATCGAGGTGGCTACCGGAACATCAGGATGAAGGGGCCCGGTTTTGATGGTTACCATATTCCTCTGTCCATTAGCCAGGACGATTTCAACCTTATTTTCGTAATCTGCATAAAGCCCATAAATCGGTAGAATATGCTTCTTATTAGCAGGAAATGTATGCCGGATATCTCCAGGATGCTCTTTTCCACGAACGATAATCGTGGCCTCAGTGGATACCGGTGTTTCAAATAATATCATGGCCGTTAAGGGGCAAATCTCATAGGGATTGAGTTCAACCAGTGGGTCAGCCAGCGTATAATGGCCCGCTGAGAATTCAGCTAAAAAAGCTTCTTCCAAATCCTTTTGCCTATGGATAATATGGGGAATTTGTTCACTTTTGATCGGATTCATCATTCAACACTCCTTATTGCAATTGCGTACTTTAGTCAATTTCTTCTAGTGCTTTTCCACCCGTACGTGCCCCTAAGGCAAGAACGAACAAGCCTGAGAATGTCATTAAGGAGGCAATACCAAGATATAAACCTTTAAAGCCGTATCCTGCCATGATGAGGGGAATAAAAAGTTGAGAAGCCGATACACCGAGACGTTGGCAGGCATTGACGATACCCACGGCGGTATTGCGCATTTTGGTCGGAAAATGTTCAGGAACATACGCCATGGCGATAAATCCGGTACCCATACCTAAAGCGTTTAACATAAATGCCACAATCATAACGACCATATAGGTATTGCCCAGGCCGGCAAAGATTACGGTCATGATAGCACCTGCTAAAACACCTACGGCTATAGGAATCTTCCGACCGCCTTTATCTGAGAAGGGTGAAGAGAGGAACAGTCCCACCGGGCCACCCAGCATAAAGGCAGTACCAATGGTTAAGCTCTGTTCGAGGGTAAACCCTTTCATGGTGAGGAGGGTTGGTGTCCAGACAGATGTGGCAAAGCTGGCAATATTGATAGGAATACCAAAGCCCAGCAAAATAAGAGTGCGTTTTAGATACTTCCCTTTGAACATTCCTGAAAACTGTTCAACAAAGCTTACTTTTGGCGGAGTATGCTTGGCAGCCTCTGTTAAATCGACTGCTACGCCACTGAGTTCTTCGACGATTTTCTCAGCTTCAGCGATTCTGCCTTTGCTTACCAGCCAACGTGGAGATTCTTTAAGATATTTAAGACCCAGTACGAAGCTTATAAAGCCTAAGCCACCCAGATAGAAAATAATCCGCCAAGCTTCCGGACTTGTAGGAATAATCGCTCTGGAAATAAATCCGATGGCCGGCATAGCCATAAACCCTCCGGCGGCGGTCAAGCTTTGCCATTTACCCCGACTTTCTCCAGGAGCCATTTCCGCGATATAAGCAATTGAGGTAACCATCATCATGAAGATACCGAATCCCGTTGCCGCTCTGGCGAATACGAAGACGGAAAAGTTGCTGGTTAAGCCGTTAAGGATAGACATAGAAGAGAAGATCAGCATAGCTAACAAAAAAGTCTTGCGACGGCCGATAGCATCAGAAATAAATCCTCCCAGGAATCCTCCAAGGGTCATGCCCAGAAAATAAGTTGAGGTAATTGTGGCGATTTGATTTTGTTGGAAAAACCCTCCACCAACAAGAGCAGGAGCAATAAAGGCAAAATTGTTATTGTCCATTTGCTCGAAAAAGTATGACAAAACAATGATGACAAATAAAAACAGATGCTGTTTGGACACAGCCAATCCATCGAAATAGTTATTGGGTTTCTTTACTTTTGGCCCATCGGTAAGTGAAATTTCCTTACCTTGGTTAAATTCTACACTCATACATTTCCACATCCTTTACATAGTCAGCCTAAAAATTGAAAGTATAGGTTCGGGGGCAAAGAAGAAAGACAGTACTTTCACAATTCCTCCTTCAAGGCTTTTCTGTGAGCCATAAAAATAAGTAAAACTGATGGACCAATTGGCTGACTTTATTGTAGGATATTGCTAGGGCTTTGCATAATATAGGTTTTGTTATGCCAGGTATGTGAAAAAAAATATATGCACTTACTCGTGCATATATTGCATACCCATATTAAATTCCAACCTCTATTCTATCTGACTAATTAGGTTATCCTGAATCAGCTCTTTGACCAGAGCAAGCAACTCTCTTTCGATAGATGATAAAGATTCGTTAGGGTAGTATAAGATGAAAATATCCCACTGCTCACTTAACTCCGGCATGGGTATAGCTTTAATCATTCCACTGCTCATATATAAATCGTTGAAGGATAAAATCTCTGGAAAAATGGAAAACCCGAAGTCCGCACCGATCAGCTTTTTAAGCAGCTCAATGTCTTCAACAACAATTGGCTTATTGAAAGGATATCCTAAGTTTCGCGAAGTTTGAATATAGTTTGTTTTATATGAAATCATTTTCATCGACTTAATATCAGAGAAGCTAATCCGTTCTCTATCTGCCAAAGGGTTCTTGCTGCTTAAGAAAAGCAATAATTTGGCCTGACCGCCGGAGATAATCTCGCATTCAATTTCAACGTCTTTAAGCTGCTTGAGCAAATCCTTTTTGCCCTCTTGTCCGCAGGGTATGACGCCTATGGAGTATGCTCCCTTATCCATGCGCTCCACAATTTCATAATAGGGTGTCTCATGAATATGCAGATTAACCTCAGGATAAAGAGCGTGAAACCTCAGCAGTAGATCCGGGGCTATGGCATTAGCGAAGGCTCCCGGTATAGCCATCTGAAGATTACGGATTAGGACCTTTCTTCCATCCATAATTTCTTTAATCTTTTCGCTTAATCCCACAATATTTTTTGCCAATTCCAAGGCAACTTCTCCCTGCTCTGTAGGCAGCACACCTGTATTACTGCGTTCAAAGATTTTCAGGCCCAGTTCCTCTTCCAGCCGGCTGACGGATACGCTTAATGAGGGTTGGCTGATAAACAGTGAATTAGCAGCCTTGGATAGAGATCCATGTTCGTGAATCTTTATGATTTGGTCAAGCTGTTCTATACGCATGGATGAATTTTCTCCTTAACTATAGTTGCCGACAATTGTTTCGGTGAGCATCTTCTTTAATTGCCGCGCAGAATGCGACAAAGGTTTAGTTCTGGAATAGATGAGATACATTTTCATTTTGATTTCATCTTTTCCTTTCTCGATAGTACGATAGTTCAACAACCCTTGTTCAAAAAACAAATCATTATAAAAGAAAAAACGAGGAAACAGAGCGATTCCCTGATTTTTTGCGATGATCATTTTCATGACCTCTCGGTTATAAACAATCAGGAATTGACTCTTAGTCGTATTGATCCCACAAATTCGTAGCAAATTACGATATCTGCCGCAATAATCCACAAAAGTCATTCCTTCCAAATCGGACAATCTTATGATCTCTTTATCTGCTAATGGATGCTGATTACCGACAATCAAGCTCAGGTCATCCTGAATAATTTCTTCATAGGCTATATCACTTCCATCAAGGAGCCTTCGCATGGTCTCATCATAATTGCTGGTCCACACCGTGACCCCCATTAGACATGTTCCCGTGGCAACCTTTTCAATGATTGCAGTGTCTATATCCTCTGTAATCATTAGATTAATATTAGGGTATTTTCCGTTGAAACCAGTTATCAAACAGCTGGCATATGAGTTGAAAACTCCCGGCGCAAGAGTCAGACTGAGATTTCCGGTTAGGTTGGCTTTGCCACTTGCCAGAGACTTAAGTTCCTCCATATTATTAATTATTTCACGAGCCAGTCCGACAACTTCCTTCCCTTGACAGGTTGGAATTAAACCTGCTCGATTGCGCCGAAATATCTTATATCCTAACTCATCTTCCAGGTTCTTCATGGAGTGGCTAAGCTGAGGCTGGCCCATAAAGAAAGTTTTCGCCGCTTCCGATATGGACCTTTTATTATTAATTTCAATAATATGCTGGAGTTGCTCTATTCGCACAGAAACTATCCCTCCAATAAAGTTCATTTATTTGGGAAGTATCACTTTGAAGGTTGTACCTTTTCCGACCTCGCTTTCAACTTTAATCTCCCCATTATGGGCCTCAACGATCAGCATAACAATGGATAAGCCTAAGCCCATACCTCCTTCTTTCCGCGAGCGGGATTTATCCACCCTATAGAATCGATCAAAAATATGGGGAAGGGCTTGAGGAGGAATTCCCTCTCCTTGATCTTCTACATTAAACTGAATATGCTCCCCATAGTCAATGATTCTAATGTTGACACTTTTCCCCTTAGGAGTGTGCCGGAACGCATTTTCTATGAGATTGATAAAGACTTGGAGCAAACGATCTCGGTTGGCATGGATGACTCCTGTACCATTATCCATCTCTAAATGAATTCCTAACTCTTCTGCCCGTCCTTGAAAGCGATAGTGCAACTCTTGGAGAAAACTAGCCAAGTCAATTTCTTTCTTCTCAAAATTCTTCCAGTTGTCAAAGCGGTCCAACTCCTGGAGTTCCATGACTAATTTCGCTAAACGTTTAGCCTCTTCCAACACCAAATCAATGTTTTCCGCTTGCTCCTCTTCGGCTATTACTCCATCTTGAATAGCCTCTAAATATCCTTGAATCAAGTGAAGGGGGGTTCGTAATTCATGAGTGACACTGGCCATAAAATCCCGCCGCTCTTTTTCAGCCCTTAAGGATGCGGTAATATCCCGCAGTACAGCAACATAGCCTTGCTTTCCATCTTCAAATTGGGTTGTTGCCATAGCCACTTGAAGCACTTGGGTATCCAAGTTGAAATGGATCTTGTTATCGATCTCAACATCCTCCATGAACTCCCGTAAAAAAGTCATAAGGGCTTCTTTCCGCTCCGGGGACTCTTCGTCCGGCCCCGACCCTTGCCAAAGGGCTTTAGCAGGTTCATTGGTGTAGAGAATCTCCCCACCCGCATCCAGCATAATGACGCCATCGCTGATCCCTTCTACAATACCCAGGAGGAGGTTTCTCTCCTCGGATAGCCAAGTCATATGGTTCTTCAGGCTTTCTCCCATAGAGTTTAAGACATCGGCAAGTTCACCCAACTCATCACGGCTTCTCACTCCGGTGATGGGCTGAAAGTCCCCGTTAGCCATTTGGCTGGCCCCTTTTTGCATCAGAGCTAAGGGCCTCGTCACTTGTCTTGCGAAAACTAAGCTTACCAGGGTAGCCAACACCACAGCTGCCAGAGATACGTATAAAGTCATCCGTCGAAAAGCATTAATACTATCTTGAACAGGGGCCGGCGATGTCCCCAACACCACAATAGCCTCACTTGGGGTCCCTATGGGGGCCGCAGCGATCAGCATTGCTTGTCCCGTCTGATTCCTGGGGATAGCCTTAATCGTTATAACCTTTCCCGCCAAGACCTCGGCAATATCCGTTCTAGATAAGAAATCCGAAGGGTATAAAGAGCGGATAAGCCAGCTCATCTCCCCTGAAACGTCACCCCAACCGATACGGTCGTTGGTTCCGAAGCTTGCCGCTACATTCCCACCTTTGATGGCAATGATTTCACTGTAACGGTCAATGACAACCATCTGGGTATCCGAGGAAAGACGGATCTCATCAATGGCAAATAAGCGCTGAGACCAGTTAGGCTGCTCCCCGAGATAGTGAGATATTTCCTTAACTTCATTTCCCAAAGTATCCAATGTTTGTTGGAAATAAAAATCACCGAAAAGCAAAGTGATTGTTATCCCTAATCCACCTAATACCACTAGGATTAAAGCGGTAATGGCAGCCCATAATTTTATACTGATACTTCGTGGACGAAGATCAAACTTCAATTTTTTCTCCTCTTTTCAAGTGAAGACTTAACCTATTCATTGACTGCTTCAGGATCGAATTTATAGCCCACTCCCCATACCGTAGCCAGCATACTTCTTACCTTAGGATCCGCCAGCTTTTCGCGGATTTTTTTCACATGTGTATCCACTGTACGGGCATCCCCGTAGAAGTCATAGCCCCATACAGTCTCCATAAGCTGTTCTCTGGAAAACACCCGGCTGGGGTTTTTCGCTAAAAAGTAAAGAAGTTCAAATTCCCTTGGGGTAAAAGGAATTTGTTCATCCTCAATAGACACCCGATGCTTCTCCTTTTCAATCTTAAGGGAACCAAAGACTAAATCCGAAGAACTTATGGCAGTATTCCCCCGGGAACGCCTTAAAAGGGCTTTTACTCGTGCCACAAGCTCCTTGGTACTAAATGGCTTTACCAGATAATCATCTGCGCCCAATTCAAAACCCAGCACTCGATCAAACTCTTCCCCTCGGGCAGTAAGCATGATGATAGGGATATCGGATTTCTCTCTTACATCCCGGCATACCTTCCAACCATCTATCTCAGGCATCATTAAATCAACGATAAGCAGGGCATAATCCCGTTTCTGGATTTTTTCCAAAGCTTCCCGTCCGTTTCCCGCCTCATCCACCTCATAGCCTTCCCGTTCCAAATACATGCGAACCAAATGACGTATGCGTTCTTCATCATCGATTACTAAAATGGGATTCATAGCTGTCTCCCCTCCAATATTGTCTTATATCTGCATTTTATCATACCTCTACTTTATAACAAATAAGAGATCTGATTCCAATGTAATACGTTTGCTCGGGTCGTGTAGCTTTCCCCACATCCGTACCTTCGGGCGTGGTCTCCTGTGCGTAAAGCTACGCTTGCGGGCATATAGGGCCACTCTTTTCAGAATGTGGATTTATCAATATTATTTAAATGCTACGGATCCAGATAATATCCGGCTGACTGCCTTCCCGGTCTTGGGAACGTATGGCAATTATGTCAAAGCGTAAAGAAGGCCACTCTTTATACTTCCTATAGTTTAAATAATGAGTAGCAATACGATAAAGTCTCTCACGCTTCTTAGAGGTAATGCTCTCTTCCCCCCATCCCTGTCTTCCGGTGGAACGAGTCCGAACTTCAATAAAAACAATCGTTTCCCCGTCTTGAGCGATAATATCCATTTCCCCTAAAGGACAGCGATAATTGCATTCCCGAACAGTAAGTCCAGCCTGCTTAATATGCTTTACAGCAAGTTCCTCTCCATATTTTCCTAATGCTTGCCGACTTTCGCTCACCGACAGCTCCCCTTTGATTTCCTTAGTTCCCTAAGGTTTTTTCGCTTATCTGCTATTTACATATTCTAACACACAACAAGGTTCTTTGTCCCCTTCCCTCTTGTTCGGGTAGGTGCAAAGGAGGAAAAATGTTATCCGGGCCGTGTAGCTTTGCGCACAACGCTCTCTCCATAGCTCCAGGGCTGGAGCGTTAGTTTTGTCCGCGCAGCTTATGGAGCGAACGGTGTAAAGCAAAATCTTGGAGACTTAGCTTGTAAATCTTTTTCAGAGTAAACGGTCATACCACGCAGAGTGCCCTAAGAAGAGCAAGACGGTAACTGTTGAATCTACAAAGAAAAGAGCCCCAGCCTAAGCTGAGACTCTCCAAAGAACAATTGACATCCACGGATTCTATTTTACCAGGCTCGTAGCGGCTGTAATCGCCATTTGAGCCAGAGGTGTGGGATAAATACCTAAGACAATGGTAATGATCATAGAGAATACCATACCAAATTTGGCAGCACCACGAACCGGTACTTCAGGTAATCCTTCCCCATCGCCTAGATACATGACCTTAACAATCGATAAATAGTAGTAGACGGAAATCATACTCATCACAAAACCAATCACCGCTATCCAGACATGACCTTGGTTGACGACAGCTGAGAAGAGGTAGAATTTACCTACAAATCCTGCCAAGGGAGGAATCCCAGCCAAAGAAAGAACGGATAAGGTGAGAACTGCGGCGGACAGCGGGGAGCGTTTAGCTAAACCTGCATAGTCCTTAATCTCTGTGCTGCCCTGAGATTGGGCCACGTGGGTAATCACCGCGAAGGCCCCTAAGTTGGCAAAGACATAAATCATCAGGTAGAACAATACCCCTTTAATCCCGTCCAGAAAAGCACTGACCGGATCGACGCCCCCTTGGGCTGCCGTGCTGGCAATGGAGACTGCGATAACACCAACAATGACATAACCTGCTTGGGCAATCCCTGAATAAGCCATCAAACGTTGGATGTTCTTTTGCGGGAAGGCCATCAAGTTTCCGATGATCATGGTTAAAGCAGCCAGAACAAGAAGCAGAATGAGCCCAGCTTCACCCATGGAGTGATTGTACATCATTAAGACATAGAATCTGATCAGGGCTGCGAAACCGGCAGCTTTGGAAGCAGTAGCTAAGAAGGCGGTAATCGGAGCAGGTGCCCCTTCATAAATATCCGGCGCCCACATATGGAAAGGAACCAAACTAATCTTAAAGCCAAAACCGGCCAGCATCATCACGGTAGCCAGAATGGTCACCGGATTCGCTTCCGCACCCAAGGTCATGGCCACCGAGTGCATCTGGGTGGAGCCGGTGAGTCCATAGATAAGGCTGATACCATAGAGAAGCACTGCCGAGGAAGCGGCTCCAAGAACTAAATACTTAATACCGGCTTCTGAGGATTTTGGATCATTGGGATGGTAGGCTACGAGAATATAGAAGGTTATGGTCATCATCTCTAAGCCTACATACATGGTGATAAGATCCCCTGCTCCAGCCATGAGCATCATGCCCAAAGTGGCTATGAGCAATAAGGGATAGAACTCTCCACGATGAGCCTGGAATTTAGCCACATAGTCTTTCGTTGAGAGCACCACAAGGAATGCCGCAATGACGAAAAGAATCTTAAAAAAGCCTGCAAACTGGTCATGCATATACATTCCTTGCAGGAACGCCGCATTTCCACCATAGAAGAAATCATAGACGGCATAAGCAAGGGTTCCCAAGAGGGCGAATAAGGTAAGAGGGAACATTCCCTGTCTTGACCCGCGGGGAAGGATTAATCCTACTGCGAATAAGCCAAGGCCAAGGACTGCCATAATGATTTCCGTTGAGAGTAAAGATAATTCGAAACTCACCATTAGAACAACCCTCCCATCTTCGCCTGAGTCACAGCTTCAAGCACCTTGGCTAACCCTGAGGATTGGACCCCGGTGTCAATCAATTGCAGTACGGTGTTCGGGAACACACCAGTGATGATGATGACAAAGACCAGAACAACCAAAGGAACAAGCTCAGGACCGCGCAGGTCTTTCAGATGATCCCATTCCTTACGGCGAGGTCCGAAGAGGACATTGGCAATAAGTCGGAGGGAATAAACCGCTGTGAAGATAATCCCGGCGATACCAACTATCGCATGGACCGGCAATACCTTAACCGTTCCAATGAAGATCGTAAATTCACCGATAAAGTTCACTGTGCCGGGCAATCCCAGGCCAGCCATACCTGCCAGTAAGAAACCTACGGCCAGGCGTGGCATCTGATGGGCAAGCCCGCCCAGTTCCGCAATATTGCGGGTATGGGTCTTCTCATAGATAAATCCGATCATGGAGAAGAAGAGGGCTGACATCACGCCGTGCGCAAACATCATGGCCACTGCGCCATTGATACTGGTTATATTAAGTGCCGCCACGGCAATCAGAACATAACCCATATGGCTTACGGAAGAATATCCGACCACATATTTGAGGTCTTTCTGTGCTAAAGCGATGAAGGCTGCATAGAGAACGTTAATCACCGCTAAGACGGCAATCACCGGCGCCCAGAATTTTGCACCCAAGGGGAACACCATAAGTCCCAGGCGAATTAAACCGTAACCCCCGATCTTCTTCAAGACTCCGGCGTGAATCATACTGACCGCTGTAGGAGCGCCGGCATAACCGTCAGGAGACCATGAATGGAAGGGGAACATAGAAATCAGCGAACCAAAGCCTAACGTTAAAAGACCGAAGCAAATGATCTGGAAGGTCTGGTCATACTGAAGCTTTGCCAGCTCATCGAACATAAAGGTCGGCCCCTGGCCCAGGGCGGCCAGCTGGTTGGTAGCATTGACCCAAAGGGAAACCATAGCCACCAGCAATAAAGCGGATCCGATCAACAGGTAGATGGTCAGCTTCATCCCTGCATACTCTTTGGTCACCCGTTTTGTACTTCCCCAGATGATAACCATGATATAAATGGGAATAACCACGATTTCATAGAAAAGGAAGAAGATAAACAGGTCGCGGGCAATGAAGGTTCCCATAACCCCGGCAATCAGGATCAGGAGAAGAACGAAGAACTCTTTGACACGATTGTCGATGTTCCAAGAGGAATACACGGCAGTAAAGCCGATGAGGTTCGTGAGTAAGAGCATAGGAATACTAATGCCGTCCACCCCGAAAGCCAGATTAACACCGATATCCGGAATCAGCGGAATCGTGAGATTAAACTGCATGCCTGCTAAGGAGCGGTCATAGGCAAAGAATACATAGAGAGAAAGTAACAATGAAGTGAGGGTACCCAGAGCTGCCACCAGTTTAATCGTCTTTCCTTCCTCTTTGGGCAGGAACACAATAAGCAGTGCTGCCAGAATGGGTGCTAACAGTGCGAATGGCAGAATAAAGGAGCCCACTTCAGGCTGAAGTGCCAAAGTCGACATTACTTAACACCTCCTAGCATAGCTGCGGGATTAAGCGCCGAAAGCTGTCCCTCTCCCAAGGCGAAGACAAGATAGATTACGACTATAGCAAAGAAGAATACCAAAGCATAGGTTTGCAGCTGACCAGTGGTGGTCCGGCGTAAGACGCGGCCCGAACCCCGGGTAACCGCTGCCAACCCGTTAACAATACCATCGATAATATAGAGGTCAAACCAATAAAGTACTTTGGCTACAACGCCATCCATAACCTTATGAATGAACCAGAGATAGATTTCGTCGATATAGTACTTGTTTTTAAGAAGCTTATAGACACCAGGGAAACGGGCAACCACATTTTCAGCTTTAATAGCCCGGGTCACATAAGTGATGTAGGCCAAACCGATCCCCAATACTCCTGCGATAATAGAAACAGAGGCAACAAGCCAATCCATAGCATGAGGGTGGAACGCGCCGTAACGAACGAAGAAACCAAAACCATGCTCAGGCAAGGCAACCCATCCGCCGACCACGCTGAAGAAGGCCAGGATGATCAAAGGCAAGGTCATCACCCAAGGAGATTCGTGAGGATGATTTTCCGGCTTCTCTTTACCCATGAAGGCCACAAAGAAGAGACGGCTCATATAGAAGGCGGTCAGGAAGGCGGTAAACAAGCCTACTGCAAAGATGATAGGATGACCATTATGCAATGCGGCGGCAAGAATTTCATCTTTGGAGAAGAATCCGGCAAAAGGCGGAATACCGGCGATAGCCAAGACCCCAATGAAGAAGGTCGTGCCTGTAATCGGCATCTTCTTCCAAAGTCCACCCATATCCCAGATGTTTTGCTTTTCATGCAGGGCATGAATGACAGAACCTGCTCCTAAGAACATTAAGGCCTTAAAGAAGGCATGGGTCATCAGGTGGAACATGGAGGCGGTTAAGGAGCCGACACCAAGGGCGAACATCATATACCCCAATTGGCTTAAAGTTGAATAAGCCAAGATCCGTTTGATATCGTCCTGCGCAATGGCAATGGTGGCCGCAAAAATTGCCGTAAAGGCACCCATTCCTGCCACCAGCTGCAGAGCAAAAGGAGACGCGTTATCAAAGAGGAAGAACATCCGTGCGACCAAATAGACCCCGGCTACAACCATGGTTGCAGCGTGGATCAAGGCGCTGACGGGTGTAGGACCTTCCATGGCATCAGGCAGCCAGACGTGTAAGGGGAACTGACCGGATTTCCCAACAGGCCCGATGAAGACCAAAATTGCCATGATGGTAAGATAACTTACTCCGCCGATCAGGGCAAAATCCTGGAAGTTGGTCGCCATTTGAACGGATAAGGAACCAGGACCATAAAAATCCAAGGTACCGAATTGGTTATAGAGGAAGAGAATTCCCAAGAGCAAGCCAAAGTCCCCGACACGGGTGGTAATGAAGGCCTTCTTGGCCGCTTCCCGGGCGGACACCTTAAAGAACCAGAATCCGATGAGCAGATAAGAGCATAGTCCTACGAGCTCCCAGAAGATAAACAATTGCAAAAGGTTTGTTGCTAAAACCATGCCCAGCATGGAAGCTGCGAATAAAGATTGAAAGGCATAATAACGTGAAAAACCGGGGTCTCCATGCATATATCCGATGGAGTAAATCTGAACCATGGATGCAACCAAGGTCACTACAAATAACATCATCGCACTCATAGGATCAATGAGTGTTCCAAAGTCAATATGAAGTCCGCCGATGCTGAGCCAGTTCACAGTGGTCAACACGGGGTTTTCAACGACTTGCGAGCCAGACTGAATTACACCAAGACCGATAGCTATGGACAATCCAAACGAAGTAAGAATCGCCAAAATAGAAATGGTGGAGGACAGTCTTTTGGATCGCTTTGTGACTAAGGCGATGAGTAGAAACGACAGGAAGGGCAAAAAGGGAATCAACCATGCCCATTGAAAAAGATCATTCATTTCCTTGAACACCTACCTCTCCATAGACTCTCTACCACTTCAACCAGTTGAATTCATCCACATTCGTGGTACGGCGATTGCGGTAAATGGCGATAACCAACGCCAATCCCACGGCAATTTCCGCTGCAGCAACAACGATAACAAAGATTGCGGCCACCTGTCCAATGAGGGGATTTGTCCCGGGACTAGCCCAGGGGGCAAACCGACTAAAAGCAATGAAGTTAATATTCACTGCGTTAAGCATCAATTCAACGGACATGAGAATGGCAATGATGTTTCGCTTCACGAAAACTCCGTAGAGCCCCAGGCAAAAAAGCATCGCTCCAACCAAAAGATAGGATCCAAGCCCAACGCTTATACTCATTTGCTTTCATGCCCTCCTTTCGCGATAATCACTGCCCCAATCAATGCTACTGTAATAAGGATGGCAGCTGCTTCAAAAGGTACCATATACCATGTCAAGAGCAGCTTGGAGAGCTCCACTGTAGTCCCTCCCGCAAGTGCAGGCATGGCAAGAATTCGCCAATCACTGTTGGTCAGAATAACCAAGGCCAAAACAATAAAGACAAGGGAACCCACCAAAGCCCCTTGGGTCCATTTTTTTGTAACAGGGCTGCTTACAGCCACATCGCCCCTTAAGGTCAGCATGACTGCAAAGATAACCATAATCGAAATTGCTCCTGCATAAACTAAAAGTTGAACTGCTGCAAGATACTCAGCATTTAAGAGAACATACAGGACGGCAACTCCAGCAAAGGAAAGAGCCAAGAAAAAGGCACTGTGTACAATATTTTTCGAGGTGACAACTCCCCATGCTGAAGCCACGGCGATTATGGCGAAAATGAAAAATACAATCGTCGCCATAGTACTCATTCGTTGCCCTCCTTCCGATTACGCTTCGAACGCTCAATCATGTCCCAATATAAATCCTCGGGATAGAAGACGGAGTTCTCAAACTCTTGGGTCACTGTCAGTGCATCCGTCGGACATGCTTCCGTGCATAGGCCGCAGAACAAACAACGTCCCACATCCATGTGATAGGATTTAAGAACTTTTTTATTGTTTTCATCCTTTTCACTGGTTAAAGTAATGACCTTGTTCGGACAGGCCAAAGCACACAATGTGCAGGAAATGCATTTTTCCGGTTCCAGTCCCATCGAGCTGCGAACGGCCTTGGGAAGATCCGGCATGACCTCAGGATAGAACTCTGTGACGTTTGGTCCGAGCATCTTCTTGAGTACGATGCCCATTCCCGTTAATAATCCTTTACCTAACACTCTGTCACCCTCCAATCACGAGTTGATAGATGTAAATCCCCAAACCCGTCAACAAGATGTTGAGAAGCGCGAGCGGTAACAAGACCTTCCAGGCCAAATGCATTAAGTGGTCAATCCGAATCCGCGGGAACGTCCAACGAACCCACATGGAGACAAAGATCAAGAGACCTACTTTTAACCAGAACCAAGCCCAGCCCGGTAAAACTGCCGGCCCTTGCCAGCCACCAAGGAATACGGTGGTTGCTAATGCGCACATAGCTACAAGATTAGCGTACTCACCAAGGTAGAATAATCCCCAGCGCAATCCTGTGTACTCCGTAAAGGGTCCGGCGATGATTTCCTGGTCAGCTTCTAAAAGGTCGAATGGCGCCCTGTTGACTTCCGCTTGTCCGCAAATCAAAAAGATTATAAATGCTAAAGGCTGTAAGAAAATAAAGGGCAATGTCGCCTGTGCTTCCACGATTTTCGTTAAATTAAAGGTCTGAGTCAGCATGACAACCCCAAGAAGTGAGAAGATCAAGGGGATCTCGTAACTGATCATCTGTGCAACAGCACGCATACCACCCAGCAATGAATACTTATTGTTGGAACTCCATCCTGCCATTAACAGGGCAAGAGTGGATATCGAGGTAATTCCCAGATAGAAAAACACACCCAGTTCCAGATCGATAACGGTCATGGCATAACCAAAGGGAATGATGGTCAAGGTCAAAATGGGAATACCAAATATAAACATAGGAGCAATCCTAAACATAAACCGATCCGCGTTTGCGGGCACAAGATCTTCTTTACCCAGCAACTTCAGAGCATCGGCAATCGTTTGAAACCATCCACGTGGACCTAAGCGGTTTGGACCGGGACGCTGGGATCCCCAACCAGCAATTTTACGTTCGAGAACAATCAGTAAAAGCGCTGAAATGACGATCACTACGATGATAAGTATCATCCCGATTAAGGTCATGGTTAAGTCTGCCCAAATCGAATTCGGATCCGCAAACAAACCACGGATGGCATCCGCAATATTTTGTGGCAACTCATTTAAAGCACGTATAGCTTCCATCTTCTTCTCCCCTCGTTGAGAGTATTACTTATCCACTTCACCAAGTACTGCATCCAAGGATGCAAAGCTTGCGATAAGATCTTGAATATAGGTGCCCACACCAATTTCACTTAAACATTGAAGGTTGACGAAGGCGCCGGCCCGAATCTTAACCCGCTCAGGTTTCGGTGTTCCATTACTTACGATATAGAAACCGAGTTCACCTTTGGGATTTTCCACGCGATGATAGACTTCACCGACCGGTGGTTTAATAATTTTAGGCACTTTAGCCATAATCGGACCCTCAGGGATATCCCTGATCGCTTGGCGAATGATCTTAAGGCTTTCGTTCATCTCCATGAAACGGATCAGATTGCGATCATAGTTATCGCAACCGTAAAGCACCGGAACTTCAAAATCAAAGCGATCATAAATCCCATAAGGCTCAGCCTTCCGTACATCATATTGGACACCGGAAGCCCGTAAAGCCGGACCCGTGATGCAAAGATTCTCTGCAGCCTCCTTGGTGAGAATACCTATCTTTTTCATCCGTGCCTGGGCAATTTCATTGCCCATATAAATGTTAAAATACTCCTCAATCTTTTCCGGCATATCATCCAGGAAGGATTCCAAAGCAGGCCAGAATTCTGCGGGAGGCTCTGCACTGACTCCGCCAATCCGCATGCAATTCACAGTCAAACGACTGCCTGCTATCATTTCAAACAGATCAAGGATTCTCTCCCGATCCCGGAAAGGATATCCCCAAGCCGTCCATCCTGCCATATCCAAGGCGGAACTGGCGATGAATACCTGGTGGCTGGCGATACGAGCCAACTCGGCTAAAATAATCCTGAGGTATTCCGCTCTCTCCGGAATCTCAAGGCCCATTAATTTTTCAACAGTTTGGACATAGGCCAGATTATTATGAGGTGAGGCCAGATAATCCAAACGATCGGTATAGGGAATAAATTGCGGATAGGTACGGCTTTCTGCGATCTTCTCCAACCCGCGATGCAAATAACCAATCTTAGGTTCAATACCGGTAACAGTTTCCCCCTGTAAACGAACAATCATACGAAATACGCCGTGCATACTCGGATGTTGGGGGCCCATGTTTAAAAGGAGTTCTTCTGTTCCTTCATTGTATATATCAGACATGGCTCTACCCCCTTAATCATCTTCCCTGCGCACGCGCATAACATTTCGAACTTCCGCAGGCTCTGTGACATAATCTTTGCGAAGTGGAAACCCTTCGAAGTCATCCCACATATAAATCCGTTTCAGATTGGGATGCCCTTTGAATTGAATGCCAAACATATCATAAGCTTCCCGCTCCATGAAATCGGCACCTGCCCAAAGTCGGGTTACGGAATCAATCACTGGATTGTCGCGATCTACAATCGCTTTGACTCTGAGTTTTTGTGGTCCGCGCAAACTGTTTAATTGATATACCACTTCGAAGTGGTCTAACTTATCCACTCCCCCAATGTCGTGGAGAAAGTCACAAGGCACTTCTTCGAAGCTTTTTGCTGCCGTTAAGGTTTCCGTAATATAAGGTGCCTTAACGGTAAGCACTAAAGTATCGAGCATCTCTTCGACGGTTCCGCCGACCCGGGATGCTAAATCATCCACACGTTTTTTTAATACTTCATTATTTCCCATGTTTCAATAACCTCACCTTGTCTGGGTGATTCACCTTATGTTGAAGTTGAAGCAACCCATATACTAAGGACTCCGGCCGTGGAGGGCAGCCAGGAATATAGACATCGACAGGGACTACTTTGTCCACACCTGTCAACATGGAATAGGAATCCGCAAAAGGACCACCTGCAGCGGCACAGCTGCCCATAGCAATAACCCATTTCGGTTCAGGCATCTGGTCATAAATCATCCGCAGAAGAGGAGCCATTTTGCGAGTACATGTTCCAGCGACAATCATGACATCGGCATGGCGAGGTGACGCCCGGAAGACCTCATACCCAAAACGAGAGATGTCAACACGCGGACCACCTGCAGCCATCATTTCGATAGCACAGCAAGCTAAACCGAAGGTTACCGGCCAAAAAGAATGCCCCCGTCCCCAGTTCAGAATTTTATCAACACTGGTGAGCAGCATGTTTTTTTCCATAAGAGCTTCGGCTTCGCGGAGTTCTTTCTCTTTTGCTACATCCACTCTAATGCACCTTCCTTCCAAGCATACCAGAAACCAACTAAGAGAATGACAATGAATACGAACATTTCAATAAAAGCGAAGGTTCCAAGTTGTCGGAACGACAACGCCCATGGAAACAGGAATACCGTTTCTACATCAAAAGCTGTAAAAACAAGAGCATAAAGAAAATAATTGCTTTTGAAACCCAACCAGGTCCTTCCTATGGTCACGTTACCGCCTTCATAGGGTGTTAACTTTTCAGGAACCGGTTTTTTTGGAGCTAAGAGTTTTGGCATCAACATCATAATTAAGTTGATGGCAATTGCTACCACAAGAGCAATCCCCACAGCAGCAAAGTTATCTGACATCTCCCTACCCCCCTTCATATAAAAAATATATTTCCCATAAGCCAAACTCATTGTGCCATATTTGTTTATGAATAGTCAACATTTATGTATGTCTAATATCTTGAATGCAAATTATAAGTATTTTCAAACGATATCCAGTTGCTGTTGAACCGGCGCAAAGCTCCTTCGATGAATGGGACTCACTCCATAACGGCGCAGAGCCATAAGATGTTCTCTGGTACCATAGCCTTTGTTTTTGGCAAATCCATACTCAGGATAAACCTTGTCCAGTTCACTCATTAAGCGATCCCTTGAGACTTTTGCCAAAATGGATGCGGCCGCTATACTGGCACTTAAGGCATCTCCGTCCACGATGCCTTTTTGGGGTATCTTGAAACCTGGTAATTCCAAGGCATCAATCAATAAAAAATGGGGACGCACTTTTAAACTTTCCACGGCTCTCTTCATGGCCAATTTGGTGGCCTGAAGTATATTCAATCCATCGATCTCGGCAGGTTCCGCACTGCCGACAGCATACCCGATAGCTTGCTCTTTTATCTGTTGGAACAGTTTTTCCCGTCTGCTCTCGGTCAACTTTTTGGAATCGTTGAGTCCGGGCAAATTAAATTTGGCAGGGAGAATGCAGGTAGCTGCCACGACGGGGCCGGCCAGAGGACCTCTCCCCGCTTCATCAATCCCGGCTATATGTAAATACCCGCTGCTCCACAACTGTTTCTCTTCCATTAATAACGCTTCGATGCGTTCTTCTTCGACTTGACGAGCTTCCCACTCCTTATAATAACGAGCAATCAGATTCTGTATACCTTGACGTGAGTCCTGAGCACAGGCTTTAAGAAGTTCCTCCGAAGGTTCAGTATTGAGAACCTCACTCACTTCACGAATACTCATTCGAGATATTGCCTTCAACGTATTTTTCCTCTTTCCTAATCTCTTCAAAAATTTCTTTTGGATAGTATCATCAATTATTTCGGCGTACGATCTAAAGTAAACTTCCCTAAAGATCCTGCCCGAAATTCCCTTATAAAAATCTGAGCCGCTTTCAGGGTATCCACCTGTCCCCCTTTAACCAAACAGCCCCTCTTTCGTCCAATCCCTTCCAGATCCAAACCTTGGACATCTTCAGTGTATCGTTTTAAAGCCTCCGGATAATTCTCCTTTAAATGCTCCAATACCCAAAGGGACAGCTCCTCAAGATTTAAAACCTCATCCCGGATAGCGCCTACAGCACCTAATTTTCTGCCCACTTCTGGGTCTTCGAACTTCGGCCAAAGCAATCCCGGCGTATCGAGCAATTCCACCCTGTCGTGAATGCGAATCCATTGATTGCCCCGGGTCACTCCCGGTTTATTCCCTGTTTTAGCTTTTGCACTTCCTATGAGATTATTCACCAGAGAGGATTTTCCACAATTGGGTATTCCCGCGATCATCACCCGGATACTGCGGGCACGAATTCCTTTGGCCGTCCATTTCTCTATTTTATGGGCCATGAGCCGCTCGACTTCAGGAACAATTTTGCCCACCCCGGCACCGCCGGTTGCGCTTACTGCCAATACCGGGCTGGACTGACGAAGTTTACGTGTCCAGATCTCCGTCCAATAAGGATCAGCCAAATCCACCTTGTTCAGTATAACGATTTTAGGCTTATCCCCCAACATCTCTTGCAGCAGAGGGTTTCTGCTGCTTTCTGGCAAACGGGCATCTCCCAATTCGATGACCACATCCACCCAACGCAGCTGTTCCACTAACAACCGCTTTGCTTTGGCCATATGGCCGGGAAACCACTGAATACTCAACGAAACACCTTCTTATCTACCGTCTACCAAAAAAACTTAAATCTTTGGAGCGGACTATAAACAAACCAAGCTTTCCCTATGATATAACTTTTCGGCAAAACTCCCCATTCTCTTGAATCACCGCTCTCCCGACGGTTGTCGCCTAAAACAAAGATATTTTCAGCAGGGATCGTTTCGGGTTCAAAGGGTGAATGATCCCCTTGCTTCAGATAAGGTTCCTGAATCAGTGATCCGTTGACATAGACTTGATTCCCTTTGAGCTCAACAGTCTCACCCTCCACTGCAATGACCCGCTTGACGAAAGTACGGCTGGTATCTTTCGGATAGGCAAAAACCACAATATCTCCCCGAGCGGGTGCTCCGTATTGGTAAGCAAAACGATTCACGAGAATTCTATCCCCTGGAAGCAAAGTAGGCTCCATAGAATTTGAAGAAATAGTATAGGGCTGAAGTACAAATAAACGTAAAAGAGCAGCACAAATGACGACTGCTGCAAGGACCCAGATTAACCATCCGATTTTTGTCTTATTCCTCACTGTTTTTCTCCTCCCTATTTCAAACTCTTCACTAGTATGAACAGAAATTTTAAGGAGCATACAGCGTTTTTAAGACAAAACGAATGGTTTTTTTACTAATGTCTTCCCCTATCTATAAATAAAAGGGCCGGATAGCTCCGGCCCATCTTATTGCTAGCGACGGTCGCGAATCCGCGCAGCTTTACCTGAAAGTCCACGTAGGTAGTAGAGTTTGGCACGGCGTACAACACCACGGCGTACCACCTCAATACGGTCAATTCGAGGAGAATGCAGCGGGAAAGACCGCTCTACTCCTACACCATAGGTTACCCGACGCACTGTGAAAGACCGACGAAGACCGCCGCCTTTCATCTTGATAACAACCCCTTCAAAAGCCTGGATACGTTCCCGAGAACCCTCGACAACTTTTACATGGACACGTACAGTATCTCCAGGACGGAAGGCAGGAAGATCTTTTTTCATTTGCTCTTCTTCAATCATGCGAATAAAATCCATTATTGATTCCCCCCTTCCTTGCATAGATGTTCATACACTGAGCCGATGTTTAAGCACCATGCTTTTCACAGTGAGCGGACCATCCGTTTTACCGTGATATTGTATCATAAACAATAAGCTGTATGCAACTTTAAAAATCACAAAATATTATTTGGGTCGAGTAGCTTTACGCACAACACTCACTCCATAGCTCCGGGGCTGACCAACTTGCTCTCTTAACAGCATCTGCGGCGGATAAGTGTTCTTTGAGGAGTGCCGCCTTGAGCGAAACTGTCCACTGGACACTTTCGTCGCCAAACCCCGCTGTTTTCTGCATGTGAACCGTGGCTGCGCTACGTTAAGAAAGCCTCATTGACCCGACCGCCCCTCCGCTTAAAGAAAGCTTGGCTTATGGTGAGTGAAGCGAATCAGAAGCCTTAGCTGCCTTATATACAGTGAAATCCGTTCGCTTTTGTGCGTAAAGCTACGCTAGTAGGTCATTAGATCACTATTTGAGGGCTTTTAAAATTCCCTTAATGTCCCCTTAAACGATCGAGAATAATAGCTGCTGCTGAACGAACGGAAAGATGATTCCATTCACCAGGCCCATAGATAGGTTCAAGGATGATATCACAATCCTCCATAACTTCCCTGAGCAGCCCCCAGCCTGTGCCGAAGAGCAACAGCAAAGGTTCCTCCCCATTCTCGATCTTATCCCGTACGGCAGCATAACCTAAGGTATTGGGATATCGCCGGGCATCCGTGGCTATTTTCAAAGGCTTTCTCCCTTGTTCCTTAAAAATCTCCTCTTCAACCTCGGCAAGTTCTCTAGCCAATTTAACCCGGGCAAAGGCTTCCTGGCGATTGGGATTATATTCTGCACCAAAGCCCTCCTGCCAATACCCCATAATCCGCTGAGCTAAGGCTCTTTGAGCTTCAGCGGGATGGATAATATAGTAGCGCTTCACTCCGTATGTAGTGGCACTGCGAGCGATGTCATGAATATCCAAATTGGTGATGGAGGTCGCGATGGTTTCCATGTTTTTATTATAGACTGGAGCATGAAGCAATGCGACGTACAAATCGCCCATGATGGTTCCTCCTTATTCTGCATTCTCAGTCCCATTAAATTCAGACTTCTTCTGTCTGCGTTTTTTGGGCTTGGGCCTTAAATGTTCCCAGCGAGAACGTTCTTTCCCCAGTTCGGGATGCTCATGAATCAGTTCCTCTAATAAATTAAAATCTCCCGCTTGAAATTCTACCTTGGCGAACAAATCAGGGCGCTTTAAGAAAGTACGACGCAGGGATTCCTTTCTTCGCCAATCCTCAATACGCCGATGATGACCGGATAAAAGAATGTCTGGAACCTCCATCCCCTCAAACAAGGGGGGACGAGTATACTGAGGGTATTCCAAAAGCCCCTCGCTATGGGAATCTTCCTCAGCCGATGCCTTTTCCCCCAGCACGCCGGGCAATAAACGAGCCACTGCATCCATCATCACCATGGCTGCCAGTTCTCCTCCCGTCAGAACGAAATCCCCCAAAGAAACCTCTTCATCAGCAAGACTGCGAATACGTTCGTCAAATCCCTCATAGTGACCGCAAATAAAGACCAGCTCATCCAACCTGCTCCATTCTTTGGCCTTCTGCTGCTGAAACACTTCCCCTTGAGGAGAGAGCAAAACAACCCGCCGTCGACGGTCGCAGGGCGGCAAATCCCGCAGAGCAGCAAAGAGAGGCTCCGGCTTGAGCACCATCCCCGCTCCTCCACCATAAGGAACATCATCCACATTCTTATGCTTACTTGCAGCGTAATCCCGAAAATTAATCAAACTCACATCAATGAGGTGTGCTGCTTGAGCACGTTTCAAAATACTCTCATGAACAGGTGCAAACATCTCCGGAAATAGGGTTAACACGGTAAACTTCATCATCGTATTTCGTCACCATCAATCAGTCCGGAGGGCAGCTCTACATCCATCCGCTTTCCGGCTACATCCACATGCTTCACTACCGTCTTCAAAGCCGGCACGCAGATCTCCCCTTTATCCCCCTTAACAAGATAAACATCATTAGCCCCCGTTTGAATCACCTGGGTCAAGGTCCCTAATAAAGCCTCTCCCTCATAGACTTGCATACCCTCCAGTTCGAAGTAATACCAGCCTTCTTTAAGAGGGGGAACCTGGTCGCGGTCCGTTTTTACCGCCCATCCTCTTAGGACGTCTGCCTCATCTCTGGTATTAACCCCTTCCAAAGTCAGGTACACTTCCGATTGATGGACTTTGGCATTAAGAACCTTCAAGCAACGCCGCTCCTGATTCTGCACCAGGATAACTTCCTTAAGCTTCTTGAACCGCTTGGGATTATCCGTAATGGGATACACTTTGATTTCCCCTTGAACCCCATGGGGCTTTATGACTTCACCGATTAAAACCTCATCCATAAAAGACATTACTCCTTCTTTGAGGAAAGTACTTTAAAAAGCGCAAAAACTAAATTCTCCAGGATTTTGCTTTCGGCGTTCACTCCATAAGCTGCGTGGAGCAATCTAATCGCTCAAGACCTCCGCTCCGTCGGGTGCCCGCCCAAATCGCTCCTGCTCAATGGGCGGTTGGAAACGTCCTGTTTCCAACCCGACTCCGCTGCTGTCTTTTCGCGAAGATTGCTTTCCTGCTCGCTTAAATCCGTTCTCTGCCTGAAAGCAAAATCCTTGAGCTGCTTCTTAGGTTTGAGCGGGCGGGGTGTTGTGAATTTTGGCTTGGGCCGCTTGTTCAGCCTTGCCGACGCCGCTTGCGGCATGGTCGGCGACCCGCTCGGGAAAGGCTTAGGTGAAGCCCGAAAGAAGACTAAGCAAGACCCGCGAGTGTAGCTTTAGGCACAAAAGGGAACGGATTTCACTGTGTATAAGGCAGCTAAGGCTTCTGATTCGCTTCACTCACCATAAGCCAAGCTTTCTTTAAGCGGAGGGGCGGCCAGGTGAACGAGGCTTTCTTAACATAGCTCAGCCACTGGTTCACTTCAGGTATTACCCAGAGGTTTGGCTGAGCTGTTAAGAAAGCGAGTGAACCAGCCCCGGAGCTATGAAGTGACCGTTGTGCGTAAAGCTACACGCCCCAGTATTCTGATACACCCCTACCCAAATCTAAAAAGCAGAAGCACCTAACGTCAAAAAGGGCTCAAGGCCCTTCTCAACACATCACTGATCAATGTCAACATGCACTCTACGGCCATCTTTGACCGCAGCAGCTTTTACTAACGTGCGTATAGCGTTAGCAATCCTTCCCTGCTTACCAATCACTTTGCCCATATCCTCCGGAGCAACGGTGAGCTGCAGGTGAACGGATTTCTCCGTTTCCGATTGAGCAACCAACACTTGATCCGGGTGATCGACTAAAGCTTTCGCAAGAACTTCTACGAGTTCCTTCACAGGAACACCCCCAACAATCCAATTACTTCTTGGACTCATGGTACTTAGCGAGAACCCCAGCTTTACGAAGAAGAGACTTCGCTGTATCTGAAGGTTGAGCACCAGTTGCTAACCATTTCATTACTTTTTCTTCATCAATATTCAGGACTTCCGGTTGTTTCGTAGGATCATAGAAGCCAATCTCCTCAATGAAACGACCATCGCGTGGAGAACTAGAATCCGCAACGATTAAACGGTAGAAAGGATTCTTCTTAGCACCCATGCGGCGAAGACGAATTTTTGTTGCCATGTTTTTCACCTCCTCACCAGGATACTTATCACCTTTCGGAAAGATAAGTAGAACTAGAAAATTATTTAAAAGGGAAAGGAAAACCTATTTTCTTCCCTTTTTTACCCTTTTTGCCCTTGCCCATCATCCCCATACCTGAACCGCCGGCAAACTGCTTCATCATCTTTTGCATCTGCTCGAACTGCTTCAGCAAGCGCCCTACCTCCTGAACACTGGTCCCGCTTCCTTTAGCGATGCGGCGCTTTCTGGAATCCTTAATCAGGGCGGGTTTTCTGCGCTCTTCGGGAGTCATGGAATGAATAATGGCTTCGACATGGGCCATATCTTTTTCATCGACCTGAACATCTTTCATCTGCTTCCCGACACCGGGTATCATTTCCAGCAGGGAATTTAGCGGCCCCATCTTCTTAAGCTGCTGCATCTGGTCCAGGAAATCGTCCAAGGTAAATTCCTGCTTGCGAAGCTTCTGCTCCATTTCCCGGGCCTGCTTCTCGTCAAAAGCTTCCTGAGCCTTTTCAATCAGGGTCAGGACATCTCCCATTCCCAAAATACGGGAAGCCATTCGTTCCGGGAAAAAGGGTTCGATAGCATCCATCTTTTCCCCGATACCGGCAAATTTAATCGGGCAACCGGTTACGGCTTTCACGGAGAGAGCCGCTCCCCCACGAGTATCCCCATCCAGTTTGGTCAGGATGATTCCATCCACCCCAAGCTCGTTGTGGAAGCTTTCTGCTACATTCACGGCATCCTGCCCGGTCATGGCATCGACCACCAGCAGGATTTCGTGAGGCTTCACAGAGGCCTTAATATCTCTGAGTTCCCCCATAAGCTCTTCATTAATATGCAGCCGGCCTGCAGTATCGATGATCACCACATCCAAGCCTTGACTGTTGGCGTGCTGAAGGCTGGCAGCAGCGATCTCTACAGGGTTTTCCTGGCCTAATGAAAACACAGGAACCTTGATTTGTTCACCAAGGACTTGAAGCTGTTTGATAGCTGCCGGACGATAAATGTCACAGGCGACCAACAAAGGATGTTTCCCTTGCTTCTTTAACATATTGGCCAGCTTAGCACCATGGGTCGTCTTACCGGCCCCTTGCAAGCCCACCAGCATAATGATCGTGGGAGGCTTGGATGAAATATTTATCTTACTGGAAACGCCGCCCATTAAGGCTACCATTTCCTCGTTAACAATCTTAATCACCTGCTGTCCAGGGGAGAGAGATTCGAGAACCTCCTGTCCAATCGAACGTTCCTTGACTTTGGCGACAAAATCCTTAACCACTTTAAAGTTCACATCGGCTTCCAACAAGGCCATACGGACTTCACGCATGGCTTCATTGACATCCGCTTCCGTGAGCTTGCCTTTGCTTTTTAACCGTTTAAACGTTTCTTGTAATTTTTCACTTAGGCCTTGAAACATACCAGCCCTCACTTTCCGGACCCGATCTAAGACTAGGAAGCTTCAATATCCCTATACATTTCATCAATCTTTTGACTTATGGATTGATGCCGTTCCCAGGCTTTCTCGTTGGAAAAATCCTTTTGCTCGAATTCCTGCACTAATTGATAGACTTCGGATAATTTATGCTGCTCGTCCACAAAGCGATGAATCAAGCCCAGCTTATCCTCATACCCCTGCAAGATCTTTTCCGTCCTCTTTAACAAATCATAGACTGCTTGCCGACTGATATTCTCAAGTTCAGCAATCTCCACCAAAGAGAAATCCTGCTCATAATGGAGATCCCAAATCCTCCCCTGCTTGGGAGTTAAAAGAGGACCATAAAAATCCGCCAGTAATGCCATTTTTGCAAATCGTTCCAATGCAAAAAGCCTCCCGTAAAGGATTTTTACTTTACTGCGCTATTTTAGGGTATATTTCCTGCTTTGTCAAGTAATTTTACTTTCTCTTCAAACATATTTTTCGCATATTTTTTCTCTTTTCCTATTTCAAGAATTTTGCGCCTATATTAATGAAGGAAAGTTTTATTTTATAGAATTAAAAAAGACTACAAGCCTTGCGCTATCTCCTTGGCCCGCTTTTCCACCTCATGACAAACCCGTTTGATATCCATTGTCATGAGCCGGCGTTCCTGCATAAGGATTTTGCCATCCACCATGACTGTACGTACATCCCCGGCATGGGCTACATAGACCAAATGGGCGGGAATGGAGAACCTCGGATAAAAATGAGGCTGATCAAAATTGATGGAGATTAAATCCGCTTTATAGCCCGGTGCCAGCTTACCCAAGTCAGAAAGCCCCAAAGCCCGCGCCCCGTCCACGGTGGCCATATGCAACACCTCATAGGCAGGCATAGCGGTGGCACCTTTTAAGAGCTTCTGCTGAAATGCCGCTGAGCGCATTTCCCCAAACATATCCAGATTATTATTGCTGGAAGTTCCATCCGTCCCTAATCCAACCACAACTCCCCGTGAACGGAGTTCGGGAATCGGCGCCGTGCCGCTGTTTAATTTCATATTGCTTTCGGGGTTATGGGCAACAAAAACATTCCTTTTGGCCATAATCTCCTGATCTTCCTCGGTCAAGTGAACACAATGGGCGGCAACCACATGCCCTCCGAATAAGCCCAGCTCTTCCAGCCATTGTACCGGAGTCTTGCCGTATTGCTCTCGTATGGTTTTTATCTCGTCCTCTGTCTCCGCCACATGAATGTGAATCCCCACCCCAAGACGATCCGCTTCCCTCTTGACCCGCTGCAGATACTCCCCGGAACAAGTATAAGGAGCATGAGGACCAAACATAACCTGAATCCGTCCGTTACCGGAACCATGATAATTCTTCACCAAGTCTATGTTCTCAGCAAAAGCCCTTTCCCCATTGGGAGCGTTGCCAATCATTCCCCGTGATAAAACCCCTCGGGTTCCGGCTTCCAAAACGGCTTTCGCCACCTGTTCCATAGAAGCATACATATCCAGCATGGTGGTGGTTCCTGATTGGATCATTTCTCCCAGAGCCAGCAATGTTCCCCAATAGATATCTTCATCGGATAGTTTATCCTCAAAAGGCCAAATCTTCGTATGCAGCCAAGGCATCAAAGGCAAATCATCAGCATAACTTCTCAACATGGTCATTGCTGCATGGGTATGAGTATTAATGAGTCCCGGCATGACCACATCTTCAGGCAAATCTATGATCTGATCAGGAATAAAGCCCTCCGGAGCAGAGCCCTTCTCCCCAACGAAAAGAATCCGATCATTTTCAATCCCTATTTCCCCCTCGGGATAGAAATCCTCCGGTCCGGTCATGGGCAATACCATAGCGCGAATGAGAATTTTGGACATAAATATCACTCCTTAACAACCAATGATTTAGACCCCCAATCCTTTGGAGGTCTAATCTACCCGGTTCATTGCCCATAGCTTTCTTGATAGGTGCGGCGCATGAGTTGAATATCCTCATGGCTTAACACTGCCGGTTCACCTAACAGCCGGGACATAATATGAATCTGAGCGCTTTTTTCCACGACTTGACATACCTTAAAAGCTTCCTCCAGAGAATAACCAACCCCAACCAAGCCATGATTGGCAAGAAAGACAGCATTCTTGTCCTCCAGTGCCTGCACAGCACTAAGAGCAAGCTCCAGCGTGCCGGGTAAATCATAGTGGGCGACCTCCACCTGACCTCCTGCAATCATGATCAAATCCTCCACAATCCCAGGGAGGGGAATCCGGGATACGGCATGGGCTGTGGCAAATGAGGAATGAGTGTGCACAATTCCCTTAACATCAGGCCGCTGTTTATAAATCTCCCCATGGAGCAGCAGCTCCGAGGAAGGCTTGCGCTTTCCCTCCAGCACAGTGCTGTCCAGACTCAGCAGTACCAGATCCTCTTCCTTTAGGATGAAATAATCCATCCCGCTGGGAGTAATCCAATACCCATTCTGAGGGGCATCCCAGGCGGAGATGTTCCCCCAAGTACCGGCAACCATACCACTTTGAGCTATTTTTTGACCAATTTCAAGGATTTTCTTTTTGAGCATTAAGAGCGCACCATCATCTTTAATAAATTCACAGAGTAAGGGGAAGATACGATACCCTTTTCCGTGATAATTCCAGTAATCAATTTCGAAGGGGTCACATCAAAAGCAGGATTATAGACAGGAACTTCCATCGGGGCAACCTGAACCCCAAAAACCTCTCTTAACTCCTTAGGATGTCTTTCTTCAATGGGAATATCCTGCCCGCCAGGGACTTTCAGATCAATAGTCGAAGTGGGGGCCGCCACATAGAAAGGTATTCCATGGGCATGAGCCAATACGGCTAAGGAGTAAGTGCCTATTTTATTGGCCGTATCTCCGTTGGCTGCGATACGATCCGCACCCACAATGACCAAATCAATTTTACCCTGCTGCATTAAAAACCCAGCCATATTATCCGCAATGAGTGTCACGGGAATCTGATCATTCATCAATTCAAAGGCTGTTAAACGGGCCCCCTGCAAGAAGGGCCGGGTCTCACCTGCGTAGACATGAACTTTCTTCCCCGCCTGCTGTGCGGCACGTATCACCCCAAGGGCAGTACCATACTCCACCGTGGCTAAAGCACCTGCATTGCAATGGGTAAGAATGCTGGCTTCAGCGGTCACGATGGTGTTCCCATGTTCTCCTATTAAACGATTGACACGACGATCGTCCTCAGCTATGCTTTCCGCTTCTCCCACCAACGCTTTGCGGATTTCCGACAGTTCCTTGACCCCATGCTGATCCCTGAGCCGATCCTCCATACGGCGCAGGGCCCAAAAAAGATTGACCGCTGTAGGACGGGTCCCTGCCAAACGGTGCTGAACTTTTTCCATATGGCTTTGCAAGCCTTCCGGCTCACCAGAGTAACCCATCGCTCCCAAGGCATATCCATAGGCAGCTGCTGCACCAATAGCCGGAGCACCCCGAACTTCCATTTTCTCAATGGCCTCCGCCACTTCCTCATAGGTTGTAGCCATCCGATAATTAACTTCTACAGGTAAACGGGTCTGATCCAATATTTTCAGGGAATCCCCCATCCACTCTAATGCTTTCACCTTCGTACCGCCTTTCTAAAACTTACCGACCTCTGCATTACCCATTTGACACCGGCAATCCTGTTCGTGGAGAAGTATCCGAAATGCTTCTTGTATTAACCCGGCTACCGTCTTTCCGGCAGCTTGCAAACTTTCAACGACTTCTTTATGGGTTAAGGGGTGATTGGCTATTCCTGCCGCTTCATTGGTAACCATTCCAATCGAAGCATAGCACATACCGCATTCTCTGGCCAAAATAACTTCGGGCACGCTGGTCATCCCTACGCATTCTCCGCCGAGAATTTGGTACATCCTGATTTCAGCCGGGGTCTCAAAGCGCGGCCCCTCTGTACATACATATGTAGCCCCGTCCTCCAATGACACACCCAGGGACTCACCAGCTTCACGAATGACTGCTTGTACAGACTTACAATAGGGTTCTGTCATATCCACATGGAGTACGCCCTGCTCTCCCCCTTCATAAAAGGTCTGGGGACGACTCTTGGTAAAGTCAAGAAATTGATCCAAAAGCACAATATCTCCCAATTTGAACCGGGAGGAAAGGGAGCCCACAGCAGCCGTGGCAATGATTTTACGGACACCAAGGTCTTTTAAAGCCCATAGATTGGCCCGATAATTGACCAAATGGGGAGGCACCGTATGCCCTTTGCCATGACGGCTCATGAAAACAATCGGATCATCATGAGTCCCAAAGCGCCCGATATCCACGGATACCCTTCCATAAGGGGTATCGATGCTTTCTGTGCGGAAATCCAGCAGAGCAACATTCTCTAATCCTGTTCCGCCGATCAATGCGAAGGTATTCAGATCTCTTCCTCCTCATCCTGAGGTTGGTCAAAAAGAGCATTGGCAAAGTCTTGTGGAACAAAGGGACGTAAATCCTCCATCCCTTCCCCTACTCCGATCCATTTCACCGGGATATTGACTTCACCTTGAATGCCCAGGACCACTCCGCCCTTGGCAGTACCATCCAGTTTCGTGAGAACAATTCCCGTCACACCGGCGACTTCCTGAAAAAGCTTGGCTTGCTGGAGAGCATTCTGCCCCGTTGTCGCATCAAGCACGAGGAGAACTTCATGAGGTGCTCCGGGAATTTCCCGTTCAATGACCCGTTTAACCTTGCGCAGTTCTTCCATTAGATTGACTTTATTATGTAGTCGGCCGGCAGTATCCATAATGACCAGATCCGCTCCCCGGGACTTCGCCGCCTGGAGAGCATCATAGGCTACCGCCGCAGGGTCTGCTCCCTCTTTCTGTTTAACCACTTCCACACCGGCCCGCTGTCCCCAAACCTCAAGCTGATCAATGGCCGCTGCCCGAAAGGTATCTCCGGCAGCCAAAATAACTTTTTTCCCTTCACTTTGGAAATAATGAGCTAATTTGCCGATAGTCGTGGTTTTTCCCACACCATTGACACCAACCACCAGAAAGATGCTGGGACCGCGTTCTGCCCAATTCATGGATTCTTCTTGCCCCAGCAGCTCAGCAATAAGTTCTTTGAGAACAACCTTTAACTCTTCGGCCTCCTGTAATTTTCTTTTCTTGACCTCTTTGCGTAACCCTTCAACCAGCTCAAAGGAAGTATTCACTCCCACATCGGAGCGAATCAATACTTCTTCAAGTTCTTCGTAAAGCTCTTCATCAATTTTCCGTTTTCCTGTTAAAATTTCTTCGACTTTAGTAACAAACTGATCCCGAGTTTTTGTCAATCCTTCTTTTAATTTCGTAAAAAAACCAGCCACCTGGACTTCCTCCTTATACATAGGCACACCTTTGACGCTATTGTATCACAATCTGGTCAGGCTCTCAAACTAATCCAGTTTAAATTAAAAAGAGTTATATTCCAACAAAATGGAATATAACTCTTCATTATCTTAGCTTCTTATTACCACTAAATACAGCACTTACTCCAGCTCTTAAGCGGATTGAAGAACTCACCCATACTCTATTAAACGAGCCCCAATCCATAAACAATCTGAGCCAGGACAAAACATACTGCAAAGGCAATAATCGTGGGGAGAAAAAAGCCCAGGGCGGTCCATTTTTTACTTCCGGTCTCTTTATACATACTAAGGAGGGTGGTGGCACAGGGCCAATGCAATAGGGAGAAGAGCATGGTGTTCAGAGCTGTAAGCCAAGTCCAGCCATTGGCTAAGAGTACCTCTTTCAACTCCGCCAGACTGCTGAAATCTGTTAATTGTCCGGTAGCCAAATAGCTCATCAGGAGGACCGGGATCACGATTTCATTGGCCGGTATCCCTAAGATAAAGGCCATGAGAATAAAACCGTCCAGCCCGATTGCTCTAGCCACCGGATCAAGGAACGCTGCAATATGGGTAAGAACGCTTGCATCCCCTACGGTGATATTGGCCAAAGTCCAGGTCAAGGCTCCTGCAGGGGCTGCCACAATAACCGCCCGGCGTAAAACAAATAAAGTACGGTCCAGCATGGAGCGATAAAGGACGGCGCGTATTTTTGGCCGGCGATAGGGGGGCAGTTCCAGAACCATGGAGGAAGGTTCTCCTTTTAAGAGGGTCACGGACAACCCCCAGGACACCGCAAAGGTGACCAAGATACCCAGAAGCACCATTAAAATGACCGAACCTGCCGCCAAAAGAGACTGGGAAAAGGCTGCCATACCCGCTGCAAAGATCGAGGCAATGGCAATGAGGGTCGGAAAACGTCCATTACAGGGAACGAAATTATTGGTTAGAATAGCAATCAGTCTCTCCCTTGGGGAATCGATAATCCGGGTGGATACCACACCTGCCGCATTGCAGCCGAAGCCCATACACATCGTTAAGCATTGCTTGCCGCAAGCCCTGGCCTTCTTGAACATATTATCCAGATTAAATGCCACTCTAGGCAGATAGCCCAAATCCTCCAGGAGGGTAAACAGGGGAAAGAAGATAGCCATAGGCGGCAGCATCACTGAAACCACCCAAGCTAGTGTACGATACATCCCCAACACCAGGAAACCATGGAGCCAGGCCGGGGCACCTAAGGTATTAAAACCTTGGGTAAGAAGATCCTGGAAAGCGAAAAGTACCGTAGCCAGGAGTTGGGAGGGAAGATTAGCCCCCACGATAGTAATCCAAAAGATTAACCCGAGAAGACCCAGCATGATTGGGTAACCAAAGGTTCTGGAAATGACAATCTTATCGATGCTTTCCCTCCACGAGCTTGCCTGCACTTTTTCACGATAGACCACTCGATTGGCCAGTTTTTCCGAATACGCAAAAATATCGATAACCACACGATCTGTGATGGAGTGGCCGAAATCTTCCCTGATCGTTTCTGAATCTCTATAGAGTTTTAATAAAGGATCCGGATTGATACTGCTCATAACGCTACCTTCCCCCCCTTGCTCTGGGGGTTATCCTCTTTATCTTCATTCAATGAAACGAAACGACCGATCTCTTCAAGGAAGGCAGGATCGCTATCCAAAAGCCGAAGGGCGAGCCAGCGCGGACTGAGAACATTACCCATACCTACTTTTTCAATCTTGGGCTGGAGGAGCTGAATGGCTCGCTCCACATCCTCAGAATAGACAATTTGCATGGGCTGAGTCGCTTGGTTTCTCACTGCAATATCAAAAATTGCTTTTTGCAATTCCTCAAGCCCTTGATTGAGCCGGGCCGCCGTGGCTACCACCGGTACCCCAAGCTCCTTCTGCAAAGCATCAAAATCGATGATGATTCCTCTTTTGCGGGCCTCATCCATTAAGTTGACACAGACAATGATCCGGGGGGTGATCTCCATAATCTGCAGGGCTAGATTGAGATTGCGCTCCAAGGAGGTGGCATCCAAAACCACCACCGTGGCATCCGGCTGACCAAAGCAAATAAAGTCCCGGGCGATTTCTTCTTCAACACTATGAGCCAGAAGGGAATAAGTACCCGGTAAATCAACGAGCATGAAGCTTTGATCCCGATAAGTAAAGTAACCCTGGGCATTGTTCACTGTTTTTCCCGGCCAGTTACCGGTGTGTTGGCGCAGACCGGTTAAAGCGTTAAACACTGTGCTTTTACCCACATTGGGGTTTCCGGCTAAAGCAATAATCCATTGGTTTTCCGCATTGCTTATACCAAAGCTTTCTCTCTGGATTCTTCCTTTTAAATTCATTGTACTCACTCTCCATAGACATCCATATTCACCACAACGGTAGACTTGGCCCTTTATACTAAGGTTGAATTTACTCGGATTGACTTCGCATCCTTACTTCTGAGAGCAATCACTGTTCCGCGAACTAAGTAAGCAATAGGGTCCCCCGCTGGGGCGGTTCCCACGCATTGGAGGGAGGTTCCGGGAACGATGCCCAAATCAAGTACTCTACGTCTTAATAAACCATCCAGTTCAAGATCGACTACATAAGCTTTCTCTCCTTGCTTAAGGGTAGATAGAGGAATAAGCGATAGTGAATCCATGAGTCACAACTCCCTTCAGTGTTAGACTGAGTTAACTTTTTAACCAATTCCTTTTTTCAGGTGAATTATGTTTTTTTATACTGTATTAAAGATGAAAATAAAGTGTGACTTGGATAGCAAGGAAACTCTGCCTTGCCAAGAATAAAATCTAACCACACTTCCCGGGGAACAACAAAGGAGCCGTTCTCTACAGCTCAGGTAGAAAACGGCCCCGCGAATTCGTCGTTAGGGTTATCTTTAATTCTGATCACACTCAAACCGAATGAAGGCTTCATAGCAGGTTGGGTTTTCCTTAAAAAAAGTAATCAACCGACGTAGGGACTGTATCGTAGAATCGGATATATAGTGCTCTATAGCTTCCGTCTCAGCGGGAATATCACATTGACTTTGAATCAAGGACAGAAACTCTTGCAGCATTTGGTTTCTCTCCACCAAGTAACTGCCTTTCAGACACCCCTGATCCGTAAGGACAATTTCACCGTAACGGCGATAATTGATATAGCCCTGATTGTTTAGTTTATGAAGGGCCTTGGACACCGAGGGCAGAGATACGCCAAGCTTCTTACTGATATCCGTTACTCTTACTACACTATTTTCCAAGGAAAAACGGTAGATTTCTTCCAAGTAATCTTCCAGGCTCGGGGACAGCACCCTCCTCACCTCCAGGACTTGATCCCTTTCTACTACTATATGTCTGGGATAGTTTGCCTTATGACCTTGTTCTCCAGTGCAAACCACTCAAGCTTTCTCCCCTCTTGTGTTGTCAACTTCAACCTCTTTTTCTAATAAAAATGGAACATAAAAACACAGTCCGGTTGGTAGTCCGGATGTACCGAATTGACCGGTGTCGTATCCTTCCCCCCTCGGGATGTCCATTGTTCCCCGCCATATGGTGCACGAACAACAAGACGGCTTCTGGCATCTGCCAGTCGCCGTCTGCATAAAGGTGGATATCATGCTGTCAACAGTATCAAACAACCGACATGTTACTCCGCCAGCAAGGCGAGCTTCTCAGCAATATTCCCCAGTCCGAGGAATTCCGCCCAGGTAATTTGGACAAACTCTCCATCCTTATTGACAAAGGGTTTTTCTTTACGCTCGGGGTTATAACGGAAATCAGAACCAATCCGTCCTTTGAGGCAAAGAGGCCGTCCACTGGACGCTGATTTGGCAGTGACTCCGATGACTTTGCCATCCTTGGAATTGATTTCGAATTTACAGCCTGATTCACAGAAGGTGCAAGTGACTTCTTCTTTCCGGATCTCCCATGCTCTGCCTTTACCCAGTGTGTTTCTGTCAATTAAAGCCCCAACCGGACAAATTGCTACACAGCGGTTACAGTAGACACAGGTTGAATCCTTCAGGTCGGTATCCATAAAGGTAGCCACCTTGGCCTGAAAACCACGATAGGCGAATCCGATGATACCTCTTTCCTCCACAGCTTCACAGGTAGCAATACACTTTCCGCATAGAATGCATTTGTTCAGATCCCGCAAAATATAGGGGTTGGAATCTTCGATGGGAAGTTGACGCTTCTCCCCCTGGTATTTTTCACCCTTTACGCCGTACTCATAGGCATACTCGGCCAAGGAACAATCCCCCATTTTCTGGCAGGTCATACAATCCAAAGGATGATTGGCCACCAAGAGTTCTAAAATGGTTTTGCGCGCTTCTCGTACCTTTTCATTTTGGGTATGAACCACCATGCCCTGAGTCGCCTGGGTGACACAGGATGGCGGTAGATTGCGCATTCCCTCAATCTGAACGACACACAAGCGGCAGGCTCCGGCAGGGGTAAGCTCCGGGTCGTGGCACAACGTAGGAATCGGGATATCATGCATCCGGCAAGCTTCCAGCACGGTCGTTCCCTTTGGTACGCTGACTTCACGCCCATTGATGCTTAGTGTCAACCATTCCAATTCTCTCACTCCTCATTTTATATTGCTAAAATAGTCATCAACTAGTGTCGCACTCTGATAAGTAACAGCTTAATTATATCTATTATAAGAATATTTTGCAATTTCTTAAAATCATTAAGCAAGATCAAGATTGCACTCCAAAGAGATAAGATCTCAAACTGAGCGAAATCTTCATAACAGTCTGGGGTTTCCTTAGAAAAATAAACTTTTGCAGCATTTGAATATTATTTTGCAATAGTGTGTTATATACAGCATAATACACTCAAGGCGGTGGTTTGATGAACTCTATCGATGAGCGAATGGCTTCCTTGATTGCGGAGCTGCGGCGAGGTACCCCATGAAATCAATGCCAAATTGGCTATCATTAAGCAGGATATTACTTTCCTTTGGTTTGCTTTTCGTAGAGCCATTGAGCCTGAGCTTTTACGTCATTTATATTGCCTGTGGATTCAGCGATATGCTCGATGGTTTTATTGCCAGAAAGACAGGAACCACAAGCAACCTTGGCGCAAAGATTGATTCCCTAGCCGATCTAGTCATGGTGGGTATATTGCTCGTTATACTTTTGCCAATCATAAACCCGGAAGCAGCTATTCTCCTGTGGGTTATTTTTATTGGCGTCATTCGATTGGCAGCAATGATTGTTGCCCAGATAAAATATAACAGTTTTGCAAGTCTTCATACTTATGGAAATAAAGCCACCGGTTTGGTCTTATTTCTATTTCCATTATTACTTTCTTTTTCTCATACAGATGTATTGATGTACATTATCTGTGTTTTGGCGAGCATTTCGGCGATAGAGGAACTTCTCATCCATCTGACATCAGATGAACTTCTGCTCAACAGAAAAGGCTTGTTGGAAAGAAAGCTATAAATTGCTGCCTTTATCTCAATCAGGAGAGCTTTTTAACTTAGAAAGCGCAAAACCTTTTAGATATTTGTCCTATTGGAGGATGGACTATGGTTTAAGCTGCGGAGTACTCTGCAGAAAAACCAGTGTCAGTTCGTTCCCGACAATTTTATACTGATACTCCAGTTCTATCTTGCCATCTTCTTTACTCTTGCGAAAGGTTATAAGATCATACCCGTCACTGGTTTTATTCTGAGATGTTTCATAGATAAACCGCTCTCCTTGATCAAGGTATTCTTTCGTCCCGATCCAGTAAGGAAAGCGATTCAGCTCGGGATCCCATTTGGTAAGCTCGGCAAACAGTTTATTGGAAGCTTCTACGTTAATATCAACCAGTTTTTTCTCCACATATCCCAGGCTTACTTGGGCATCCCTGCCGATACTTTGCAGATACTGCTTAGCCTGTGCTTCTTTTTGCACTGCTAATTCAGGATAATGTTCAGCGGAGAGTACGTTATCCCATAATCTTTGCGGAAAATTCCTTTTGATGGACTCCGTATACCCTTTACCATCCATGGCCTCCTTATATTCCAGCAGGCTGTATTCCCCATTCGAATTCCTGGCAAAGGTCATAACGGTGGGAATAGCTCCGCTGCCGCTGGTTCCGGTAAAGATACCGTTTTCAAAACCAAACCACCCGACGCTGGCTACAGTATAGGCAATCACTGTCCCGTCCTTTTCTTCGACTTCAACTATCTTATGGCCTTCGGTCAGGACCTCTCCCTGAAGGTATCCCTTCCCCTGCCCTTTAACAGCAAGACTTACAGCTTCCTCGATGGATTGACCCGTTGCGAGCTGATCCTCTAAATTTTGTGATATGACGTCTGCGTTGTTCTCCTGGGCTGCGCTTTTTGGTTTTAACTTAATGCTTTGGCCGATTTTGATCAGTTCAGCTTCGTCGCTATATGCCGTGCTGACATAAAAATCGTAGACCCTTTGATCCTGAGCAAAGATCAAATACAGGTGTTTTTCGTCAAGCACGGTATTATCCCCGGAGGCTGCACTCTGCGTCAGCTCAAAGTTCATTAAGATGCCTTTTGTGATCAGTCCCGGAAGTTCCCGTTTACTCTTGGTAAGAGAATGGTTGGGGACAGGAAGGGGCTGATCGGGGTCGTAATTTAAGATCTGAACACCCCCCAAGGGATGATGATCTTTGCTGAAGAACAATTCCGTCCCACTCCCGGTTACTTCCCAGTCCGCCGGTGTTTCAAAGGTATAATCACCGATCTCATAAGGCGTTGCTTGAACTGAAGCCGATGTCCACAAAAGACCGGCTAAAAGTACCACACAGAGAATGCCGGTGAGGACGATCCTTGGCCGATTACGGTTAAAAAAGTCAGCCATTTTAATCATCTTGATCCTTCTTTCGATATTTTTTCTGTCATCGGCCATACCCACCAGCCTTGGCATTAATGTCGTTTTTGTATTGATCTTTTCCAGAACCGCTAGCAGGGCTTTCCCATACTCCTTATGCTCGTTTACGCTCAATAAGCTTAAAACACGCTCATCTGCCGCAACTTCCATGTCCTGGCGGATGCGCATGAAACAGTACCAAATAACAGGGTTAAACCAATGAATGATTTGCAGGGTAAGCAGAAGGTGGTTAACCCATACATCCTTTCTCCTGTAATGGGTAAGCTCATGCAGCATGATATAGGAAATATCCTGTTCATTCAGGCGTAATATATCCGGAGTCAGCAAGATCCTTGGTTTAAAAATGCCGATTAAGGAAGGCGCTTTTACGATATCCTGGATAAGGACAGCGATATCCCCTTTTACTTTAGCCTTTGTTTTGCATTTCTCTAAAAGGGCCTGAACAGCGGGGGGTGCCGGCTTGGCATGGGTCTTTAGCTTTCCGGCAAAGGAAACATTAGCATAGATCAGCCATACAAGCATAAAAGCCAGCCCTGAAAGCCAAATGATAGGAAGTACATCCGCAGCATATGTACTGAAATCCTGAGCTGAAGCAACGGACCCTTTGGTCGGGGGCCCAGGCAGTTCATTCCCGGTTTGAGCCCCCTCCGACCAAAAAGTGCTTGCATCTCCGACCGTTTCCGGCAGGTCGAAAAATTTGATTTCCTGAGACAGCGGTTCAAGAAAATTATATAAGCTCAACGCGCTTTCCGGGCCGAACGGAAGAATTAACTTGACCAGCAGGACTATCCACAGCAAATAATGCCATCGGGGATTGAGTTTATCTTTCAACACGTTTTTAACAAGGAGTATGACCATCCCGACAATACCGGCATAGAAGGATGTTGTTAAAACTATCTTAAAGACAGCTTCCATGTTTACATCTCCTCATCTAACATCTTTTTAAGTTCTTCTATCTCTCTTTTGGATAGATGCTGCTCTTTAATAAAGCTGGCTAGCATGAGATTCAGTGAACCATTATAGAGCTTGTGTAAAAAGGATTTATTCGCATAGCTTTTATATTCCTCTTCACTGACATTAGGTGAATAGAGATAGGATTTACCATCGATCTTTACGGCGCTGACCGCCTCTTTCGAGACCAGCCGGGTAATCAAAGTATGGATGGTCTTGGGTTTCCAGTCCGATACTTCCGCTAATCTTTCTATGATCTGAGCGCTGGTGCAGCTTTTCAGCTCCCATAGTATTTTCATTACTTCCAGTTCTGCCTCTGAAATTTGAGGAATTGCCTTCAAGATACGCACCTCCAACAATCTATTACAAAGTAGTTTACAAGTATATCACAACATTTCTTACACTTGTAAGATAATTATATACTACATGTGTAAGAAATATAAGTCAATCCTGGAAATCCGCCTAAACTTCCCCATTCACTTCCTTTCGCACTACTTTTATTTATTTTAGTCCCTTCCCTGGGTGTTACAAGTTGTCACCCAATTGGGACAAATCCATATACTATAGTAAAAACCCGGGAAGGGATTGTCATGAGTGATTTGGTAAGCGAACGTACTCCGCAGATTATCGCGGCAGAGATCAACAGCTATAAAGAATCCAGAGGGAGAATCCAGTTAACCTTTGCTGTGGAAATAGGCCGGCGGCTGATCGAGGCCAAATCCCTTCTTCCTTATGGGGATTGGGGAAAATGGCTGCAAGAACATGTGAATTATTCCCAGTTTACGGCAGAGAGGTATATGAAAGTCGCCCGAGAGTACGGGCACACAAGGTGGGGCTCCCCGGAGGGGGAAGATGAAGAATCATCAACGTTGCAGATTCTATCCTACTCCCAGGCTTTAGCCCTTCTGGATGTTCCGGAAGAAGAGCGGGCAGAGTTCATCGCCGAACTGGATATAGAAAATATGTCCGTGCGCCAGCTACAGAGGGCCATCAAGGAGCGGGGGCAGGCCAAGCAGGAAAAAGAGGAAGCCGAGCAGGAGAATAGGGAGCTACAGGAAGCTCTGGAGAGTGAAAAGGAGAAAAACAACCAGCTGAAAAAAGAGCGCGATGGGCTGAAGCTCAGAACAGAGGAGCTGGAAAAGGAAAAACAAAATCTGGAACAGGATGTGGCGAAAAAGACAGCCGAGAACAGTAAACTCAAAGAGAGCCAGCTCTTCAAAAACAATCAGAAGTTGAGGACCGATCTTACCGCCGTCCAAATTAAAAACGCCACTCATCGAGTCGCTTTTAAATTTGAAGCTCTGGAAAAAGCATTCAAGGAACTGACCTATGAGCTGGATCTACTGGTTAACATTGATAAGGATGTGCATGGGGAGTATCGAAAAAATCTGAGAAAGTTTCTGCTTAAATGTCTGGATGAGAGAGTGGAAAACTGATGGATACAGCGCACTTCAACGAAAAGCGAGTCCTTTGTCGTAAAACGCGGACGCGCTTTTTCGTTCTATTGCCACTCTATATGTATAATCTGTCGAATTATGAGGGGGCTTGTATGTTCATAGTGCGCTAGTTATAATAGGGGAAATTAGGAAACTAACAGCGAAAGGTGGATCATCATGCCTGCCAGAATGAAATTGACAGATATTGATTTGATAAAGGCTTTGAGGTCACCGGAATACAGTGATTTATTATCCATATTTCAAGAGCGGGCTTTCCAAAAGAAGCAGATCATCTCTTTTCCTAATCATGAAGAGAATTTAGTCATGCTCGTTGAAAACGGGCGGGTACGGGTTTTTTTATCTTATGAAGATAAGGAGTTTACCCTATCTATTTTAGAAAAAGGGGATATCTTCTCCATGCATACCAGAGCCTTTACCCAGGCTTTGGATAATGACACTGTATTGTGGGTGGCTGAGACTAAAAAATTTGGCGAGATGATCACCCGCTATCCTCAATTTTCTCTGATTATGATTAAAGTATTGGGAGACCTTTTGAAAAACTCTATTACCATTATTAATGGCCTGGTCTTTCAGGAAGCCCACACTCGATTAGCTGAATTTTTAATGAATGCAGCCAAAGATAAGGGGTGTCAAGTGGATGAGGGAATTCAGCTGGAGTTGGGGTTAAATGTGGAGGATATATCAACAATTTTGGGAACAACCCGCCAGACCGTATCCTTTCTGCTCAACGATTTTTACAGGAGCGGCATATTGCTGAAAGTGAATAGGCGAACTCTTATTATTAAAGACATGGACATGTTAAAGAAGATGCTCGATAAAGAATGATAAGCTGAAACCAAGCAGCCAATAGAATAGTTTTTATAGACAAAGGAGAGTGAAAATTCACTCTCCTTTGTCTGCTAATTGACATAATTCTGTAATCATACATGGTACGATGAAATCGACATAATTTACCCTTTCTATCGATGAAAGGGCAGAGATGAGGAGGTGTTGCTTTATGTCTAACGAAAAAGACCGTTTCATCCATGCTGATCTTAGCCGTTGTTTAGCCTGCAAAAGCTGTGAACTGGCTTGTGGGCTGGCCCATGCAGGATGTGAGATCGAAGGAGCGGCTTCTGGTCAAATGAAGCTTAAGCCGCGCATGCGTGTCCTCCAGCAAGGAACCACAGTGGTGATCGCTCAATGCCGTCAGTGTGAGGATGCTCCTTGTGTTAAGGTTTGCCCGAACGGCTCACTGTATCAGGAAGAGGGGATCGTCAAGCTTAATCGGGAAACTTGTATTGGTTGCAAGCTTTGTGCCAAGGCCTGCCCCTTCGATTCAATCACCATGACGACGGAAGTGGTCGAAAGATCGGATGGAAGAAAGAACAACCGGACCAAAGCCCTCAAATGTGACCTGTGTTTTAGCCGGAATAAAGAAATTAAAGCAGAAGGCTGTGCTTGCATTCAGGCCTGCCCGACAAAAGCCCTTTCGCTCAGCTTATAAAGGAATAGCGAATGCAGAGTGTCGTAGACTAAAGGAGGAAAGGATCATGAATTTAAGATTTTCCATCGACGAAGCAGTGCAGCAACTGCTGCCTGTGGCCGAAAAAGAGAAGATCCAAACCGTTTGGGATCGCCATAAAGATCAGCAACCTCAGTGCGGTTTTGGCAAAATGGGTGTTTGCTGCCGCATTTGCTGGAAAGGTCCCTGCCGGGTCGATCCCTTTGGCAATGGAGCCCAACGAGGAATTTGCGGCGCAGATGCTCATACCATCGTGGCCCGCAATTTGATCCGCGGCATTGCTGCCGGAGCAGCCTCTCACTCCGACCACGGCCGCCATATTGCCCTGACCATGCAGGAGGTCGGAAAAGGAAATGCCCCCGCCTATAAGATTAAGGATGAAGAAAAGTTGAAAAGAATCGCCCAAAGGCTGGGGATCGATTGCGAAGGAAAAAGCATTCGTGAATTGACCAAAGAAGTGGCTGAAGTGTCCCTGGAGGATTACTCCCGTCAGAATTCTAAAGTTCCGTGCCGCTGGGCAGAATTGACTATGACTGAAGAGCGGGCGGCCAAATTAAAACAATGGGATGTCATGCCTCACAATATCGATGCTACCGTTGCTGAGATTATGAGCCGGACTCATGTGGGCTGTGATGCCGATCCGGTGAATATTCTTCTGGGAGGAGTAAAAGGAGCGGTAGCCGATTATACGGGAATGTATATTTCGACCGAGCTTTCCGATGCTCTCTTCGGAACCCCTACACCCACAGTGACCGAGGCCAACCTGGGCGTCATTAAGGAAGATGCCATTAATATTGCCGTCCATGGGCATAATCCCCTGCTCAGTGAGATGGTGTGCGATGCAGCGGCTATGATGAATGACTTGGCTAAGCAAGCCGGAGCACCAGGTGGATTTAATGTCGTTGGCGTATGCTGTACCGGGAATGAAGTGATGGTACGTCATGGTGTGCCCCTGGCGACCAACTATCTCTCCCAGGAGATGCCTATTCTAACAGGCGCTTTGGAAGCCATGGTGGTGGATGTTCAGTGTATTATGCCTTCCCTGGGAGCGATTGCCCAGTGTTTCCATACTCAGCTCATCACCACTATGCCTACCACAAAAATCCCGGGTGCTACCCATATTCAGTTCGAGACGGAGACTGCCATAGAGTCCGCTAAAAAAATCCTGGAGCTGGCTGTGGAAGCTTACCAGCGTCGGGATCCCAAGCGGGTGAATATCCCTCAGGTTAAAGAAAAGGCGATCGTCGGTTTCAGCGCCGAAGCGGTGGTCGGAGCCCTGAGTCAGCTTGATGCTCACGATCCTCTTAAACCTTTATTGGACAATATTGTGAATGGCAATATTCAAGGGATCTGTCTATTTGCCGGCTGCAACAGCACCAACACCCTACAGGATCGAAACTTTGTTGAGCTGGCCAAACGGTTGGCAGCCGATAATGTTCTTCTTTTAGCAACAGGCTGTGGAGCAGGTGCTTTGGCTAAGCATGGACTGATGACCCAGGAAGCAACCATGGAATATGCGGGGGATGGATTGAAAGCTGTCCTGACAGCCATCGGCCAGGCCAATGGTTTGAATGGGCCTCTGCCTCTGGTTCTCCACATGGGATCATGCGTAGACAATACCCGTGCCGTTTCCGTAGCTGTCGCCATAGCGCAAAAGCTGGGGGTTGATCTGGATCGCTTGCCACTGGTGGCCTCCGCTCCTGAAGCGATGTCGGAAAAAGCGGTAGCCATCGGCACCTGGGCCGTAGCCTTAGGCCTGCCCACTCATCTGGGAACTGTTCCTCAAGTCCTGGGGTCCCAGGTGGTCACAGAAGTATTGACAGAGAAGATCAAGGATATTACGGGGGGCTATTTTATCGTTGAGACTGATCCCGAAGAGGCGGCCAAGAAATTATTCGCCGTGATTCAGGAGAAGCGGGCCGGATTAAATCTATAGAAACAACAAACAGGGGGTTAAGTCATGAAAATAGCGGTAACAGGCAAAGGCGGTGTCGGAAAGACAACCCTTTCCGGAACATTGGCTCGCCTATTGGCATCTGATGGTTACCGGGTATTGGCGGTGGATGCAGATCCTGATGCTAACCTGGCTTCCTCTCTGGGTATTCCTGAGGAAAACTACCGGGGCATTACTCCTTTCGCCAAGATGAAGGCACTGGCTGAAGAGCGGACGGGGGCAGATGGTGGTTATGGCACCTTTTTCATCCTCAACCCTAAGGTGGATGATTTGCCGGAGCAGTTTTGTGTTGAGCATGAAGGTGTTAAGCTGCTCTTGATGGGCACGGTGGAGCAGGGCGGATCAGGATGTGTTTGCCCGGAACACACCCTCATCAAGCGGCTGATGCAGCACCTTTTAGTGCAGAGAGACGAAGTGGTCATCATGGACATGGAAGCCGGCATTGAGCATTTGGGCCGGGGAACGGCAGGTGCGGTGGATGCCTTGATCGTGGTGGTCGAGCCGGGGCGGCGGAGTGTTCAGACGGCACGTCAAATTCAGGAGCTGGCCCATGATCTGGGAATCGAAAGAGTTTTTGTGGTGGCAAGCAAAGTGAGGAGTGCTAAGGATTTGGAGTTTGTGCGGGAGGCTCTGAGTGATTTTCCTCTGCTGGGCCATGTCACTTTCAGCCGAGAGATTATGGATGCTGACCTGGATGGAAAAGCCCTCTTTGATCTGGGCGGAGAGCCGGTCGAGGAGATCAAAAGAATAAAAGAGAACTTGGTTCAATTGATAAGTAAGCTATAAAATTTTCCCAGGCAAACAGAGTCCTGAATGACCGGAGGTGACATTCAGGACTCTGTTTTATTTTGTAGTTTTGATGCAGGGTGCTCATCTTGGTGATGTGGGTGAATAATACCCAAAAGCGGTGCGTAGGTTCAGCCTTCGCCTTTTGATGGATTCGTCGTCTTAGTTCCTGCAAATCTCGCTTTGTTTATTGATGTCGAGTATGTACAAGAATTGACAAAAAAGCTCTACTATAGAGTGTGCATGAATTCCATGATAGCCTCATTGACTGCTTCCGGCTGTTCAATCATGGACATATGACCGGCATCTGGAATGAGCGCAAGTGATGCCTGAGGTATTTGCTGAGCAAGGTATTCAGAATACTTAACCGGCGTCATTCTATCCTCCTGCCCGCAAATAACTAAAGTAGGCAGATTAATCCGCTGAACACTCTCTATTACATTAAAATTATCGCAGGCTTGGAAATCTGCCAATAAAACCTGAGTTGACACAGCTTTCATTTCTTCAGCAGCATCTTCCAGAATCTTTGCAGCAGCCTTAGGAGAATAGCTGAATTGAACACTCTCCAGCAGATGTTCTCCCCGTGACAAGCTTTCCAGCATCACAGGGTTCACCCTCAATCTTCCGCCGCTGTCAACAATGATCAGGCCTTTTAACCAATCCGGATAGTCTAAAGCAAACTGCATGGCAATCGCGCCACCCATGGAATGCCCCGTGATGACAAAAGATTTTAACTCTATGGCTTGGGCAAATTCCCAGATATATTCCTTATAACTCTGTATGGAATTAATCGCTTCTCCTTCCGAAAGTCCATGGCCAGGAAGGTCGAGAGCAATAAGATGATAATCCTTGATACCGGATAGTTGATTTGCCCACTTCTCTCCAGTTCCGCCGGCACCATGCACACATAAGATGGTCGGTCTGTGGGAAATAGCTTTATCGTTTTGCCGGTAAAAAATATCTTTCCCTTGAACTTTAATGTAAGGCATTTTTCCCTCCTGCTTATAAAGTTTTTAAAAGCTATGATTACTCTAGATTGTTGATTTTTAACTCCGCCTTCTCACATATTACAACTGGATCAGACTGTACCACAGAAGCAACATCTTCATCCTTCTCTTTCAGGGATTCTCAAATCAAAGGGAGCAGCAAAAACCATACAAGATGTACCGAAAAGGTGATTGGATATCTGTCTGTAAAGCGGCAGGGACATAAATCCCACTCCTTTCAGGAACGATGCAGGCCATTCTCAAAAACATTCTCATTACAGATTATACCATGAATTTAAAGAGCAAAGACCATCAGGAGCATATACTTCCCCTTTGGGCATAAAAACGGCATAGAAAGTTATCATTGTAAGGAAATTCCTATTATGCCTAATTAAATAATCAATTTAAGCTGAAGAGGGTACTAAATGAATACAAATGTAATGGCGACTATTCCTTTACTATCGATCGGGATTTGCTTTTACACATATACATATCAAGCCGGACAAACCTTATGCCGAGGATGTAGAAGACATGATTGAGCAAGCATTCGAAATTGGCAAACTCAAGGCTGCCTATAGATTAGCCTATATAGAGTCCAAGGGAGACGATTTTATCGTAGTGGACGGGATTAAGTTTACCAGTAGAGGTTTTCATTTCGCTTTGTTCTGGAAATAATTACAATATTAAAGTTTTATGTTATACTTATATTAAGTATGGGGGTGGTGAACGATGCAGGCGGAAGATATTATTAACTATTGGAGAGATTCATCAGATAAAGACTATCTTACAATGATGAATTTGTTCAAAAGTAAAGATTATCACTGGAGTCTATTCCTTGGACATTTAGTTATAGAAAAACTTCTCAAAGCGTTATTCGTTAAAAATGTTGCTGAAGAAAACGTGCCACGAACTCATAATTTGCTTTTACTAGCAAACAAAGCAGGGGCTATCTACAGATAATACAAGGGAAGATTTACTTGACCTTATAACAACTTTTAACATAAGTACCAGATATCCTGATTACCAACAAACTTTCTATAAGAAGTGCACAGATACATACACCGAAGAAAGGATAACAGAGATTAAGGAGCTGAGATTATGGCTGATTTCGATACTAGAGAGCAACTAAATGCAATTATTTTCAAGTATGCAGCCAACCTCAAAAAACATTTGGACTTGCATAGCGTCTATCTTTTTGGTTCTTATGCAAATGGCAAAAATCGGCAAGATAGTGACATTGATGTCGCTGTAGTTGCTGAAGGCTTTTCAGGTGATATTATTGAGGATACACATATGTTAATGAAGTTAAGACGAAACATCGACAATAGAATAGAACCTCACCCCTTTTCCCTACACGAATTTACTGTGAATAATCCGTTTGTAAGAGAAATTATAAATAACGGAATAAAAGTTATTTAGTGCCAGGAATCTGATACAAAAAACTATTTATTGACCAAAGAATAGGTATCTCCTTTTTTGGGAGGATACCTATTTTATCTTTACCAACAAAATTCTTGGGTATTCTTTACTGGTTAAAGTTAATGAGGATCTAATAAATTCACTCACCATATCTTCATGCCTTCGATTCGCTATTTTTACTGCCTCAAAAGGCTAAAATCGTTTATCATTATCTTGCTTAACAAAAACCGCCGCCTTAGAATCAGTGAGAAAAGGCAAAAAACAGAAATCGCCATCATCATTGCGTTCATTCCTAAGGAGTTTTTTGAAATTTTATTTAGGGTAGGCAGAGAAGTTTAGGAGGCCATGGCTTATCTTTTTTGCGGCAATCCTTTTACCTTCTTTAATTTCATTATCAAATGAATAGTTGTCAGATAAATAATAGCCATATTCAATGCTAAAGTTTGGGTCTGATTTTATCACTGTAGGAATACGGAGCGCTTGCTCATAGGCATCACGTAAACTTTGCTCATAATCATTTAAAGACATATTCTTAACATGAGAATAGAAATTTTGTTCTTCACCTTGAACCAGTCTTATTTTTGAGTCACCTTCTAAACCATATTCTAAATTTAATTTGTGCATAATATCTAGATATGGCTTAATTTCATTTATGTAATCAGGCGCTTTTAATATTGTTAAACTTAAAAGCATTAGACTCAAAACCAGCACAGTAATAAAAAAAAACTTATTCTTTTTCACATTACATTCTCCTTAATCAGTTCCATAAGGTATTTGGCCCCACACAAAATGGAACAACTCCTAAAAAGACCTACTAGCCTACTTCAGGACAGGTGATCAATCTTTGTGTTAACAGATAAGACATTAGCATATTGCCAGAAAATCGGGTTATATATTAAATACCCTGTTTTTTAATGTTTAGGATTCTTGTGATCTAATACTATTTTACTCAGAAAACTCGGTGCAAATGAATTCCTCCAAGGTCCCAATGTACTAACACCTCCTCCCTCTATCGCATAGAGACTGAAAATTTAGAATTATCCACACAATTTATGATAGCAAAAGCCCCCTCACTTGACTAGGGCTAAAATTTTTGCTTTGCAGTTGATCCGTCGTTGCTTTTAGGGGTTATTTCACGTTTATCTCAAGGATATGCCCTTATGCACCCACAAGCCTATACTCCCCGAATAGCTAAAAACCAAAGGATACCTCCCTTTAAAAGAGAAGTATCCTTTTTCTATTTAGTCTATATCATTAGGTCTATTTTAGCTTATTCAAACTTCCGCAATCATCTCAAGCCGTCTGGGTATCCTTGTCCTGGCCTTCCAGCTGAACAGACAGCAGCTTAGATACACCGGACTCCTCCATGGTAATGCCATAGAGAACATCGGCTGCTTCCATGGTTCCTTTGCGGTGAGAAATGACCAGGAACTGGGTGGAGTCCGCCAAGCGGTGGATGTATTGAGCAAAGCGGCTGACATTGGTATCATCCAGGGAAGCCTCGATTTCATCGAGGATACAGAAGGGGCTAGGCTTCACCTTCAGTAAGGCGAAGAGCAGGCCGATGGCGGTCAGGGCCCGCTCCCCTCCGGAGAGGAGGGAAAGAAGCTGAGGCTTTTTCCCCGGGGGCTGGGCGATGATTTCTACCCCCGTATCAAGGAGATTAGCCGGGTCCACTAAGCGAAGCTCCGCATAGCCCCCGTTGAACAGCTCTTTGAAGACCACTTTAAAGGCTTCGTTCACGGCTATAAATCCTTCTTCAAAGCGTTCCGACATGGTCTTATCCAGTTCGGCAATGAGTTGATGGAGGGAATCATTGGCCTCTTCAAGATCCTGCCCTTGCACCGATAGAAAATCGTAGCGCTCCTGGAGCTTAGGATATTCTTCAATGGCTGCTTGGTTCACAGGGCCCAGCAGTTCCATCCTTAGTTTGATCTCCTGGACTCTGGCCGCCAGCTCGGCGCGGTTTCTTTCACTTTGGTAGGTTTGAGCCTCATCCCAGGTCAGAGCGAATTCTTCCAGCAAACGCTTGGACCCTGTTTCCCATTCGGCATCCCAGCGAGCGGTCTTCAGCTCCAGGTTATGCAGCTTTTGTTCCAGAGCTTGCTGCTCCTGTCTTTTCTTTTGGGCGAGGCCTTCCTGGTCCATCAGCTCCTTGGACAGAACTTCCCGCTCTTTGCGCAAAGCGATGAGAACTTCCTGGGCTTGCTGTAGCTGCTCTCCCGCTTCCCTGCGGCGGCTCTCCCATTCTTCCTGTTCGAAGGCCAGACGGGCTTTGCCCTCTTCCAAATCCTTTAGATCCTTGCGCTTGCGCTCCAAAAGATGCCGATTCTCCGCCAAAAGGGCCTGATCCTGCTCCAAGCGCTCCGCCGCCTGTTTCAGCTCCTGCTCCCACTTGGCTGCCTGTACTTTGGTTTGGGTCAGTCTTTCTTGCAGGAGTTCCATCTCCTGGCCGGCTTTTTGATTCTTCTCTTCTTGTAAAACCAAGGCCCCTTGAGCTTCTTTGATGCTTTCCGCAAGCTTGCTTTGCTCCCCTTCCCCAAGGGTTTTATGACTTTGCAGGTCATTCCGTTCCTGCTCTATCCCTGCCATACGGATGGTTAGGGCGGTTATTTCATCGCGAATCCTTTGCATCTGCTCCCGAAGATTAGCCTCTTGAGTTCTCAGCACCGCCATAGCGGATTTAAGCTCCTGCTCTTCACCCATAAGGCCTTTAAGGCTTTCCTCAGCTTTCCGGATCTGGGCGCTGAGAGTCCCCGCCTTGACTTCAAGTTCTCTCTGCCGGGTACCTCTCTCTTCGCACTCTTTCCGGAGCTCTTCTATTTCCCGGGAACGCCCTAAGATGTTGGAGCCCTTCCTTTGCAAGCTCCCCCCGGTCAGGGACCCGCCTGGGTGAACCTGTTCCCCCTCCAGAGTCACGATGCGGGCCCGATAGCCCGAAGCTCGCGCTACCCGGGTAGCTGCCTCCATATCTGTAACGATGAGGGTTCTCCCCAATTGGGATTCGAAAGCCTTGCGATATCTTTCCTGAAAGGCGATGAGATCCACCGCCACACCGATGAAACCGGGGTCCTGAGCGGCCTCTTTCGCCACATTGGTTGTCCCCCCTTGAATCACATCCAGGGGTAAAAAGGTGGCTCGACCCAGATTGCGGCTTTTCAGATAATGAACGGCTTCCTTAGCACCTCGTTCCGTTTCGGTCACGATATTTTGAATTCCTGCCCCCAGTGCAACCTCTATGGCTACCTCATAACGCTCTTCAACCTGAAGGAGATCAGCCAGGGTTCCACAGAGGTCTCCGCAAGAAGGAATGTTCTTTTTCTTAGCCAGCATAAGCTCCCGGACACCTCGTTGATAACCTTCCAAAGAGTCTTCAAGGTTCTTAAGGACATGATAGCGGGCTGATTTTTTCTCCAACTCCCGATTAAGCTCCAGAAGCTCCTTCTGTTCTGTTTTGCTTTGTTCACGGAGCTGGGCTATCTCCTGGTGCATCCTCTCTGCTTTGCGCAGGATATCCTTCTGTATCCCTTCCTGAGCTTTGATCTGCTCCTGGACATGGTCTTCCTGTTGCTCATAGGAAAGCAGACCGGTTTCTTTAGCCCCTTTTTCTTTAATCAACTGCTGATGGGTTGAGTTCAAGGTATCCAACTGATGGGTAATGCGGCTTAATCCTGTGGTGGACTCGGCAAGCTTACTTTGCAGATGGGAGAGATTACCTCTGAGGGTTTCGATTTCCTCTAAGCCATTTCTTGCTTTAGCCTCAGCTAAGCATTGTTCATCCTCGGCTAACTTTTGATTGGCCTGGTCCAAGGTCTTATGTAAGAGAGATTTTCTATCCTCCAAGGCTCTGAGTTGCTCTGCACTCTGGCGAACCTTCTCATCGTAAGTGGATAGTTCCGTGGTGACACGGTTTATTTGCTCACCGAGATAACCTTCCCTCTCCTGGCGGAGCCGCAGTTCCTGGATGATTTCATTGACCCCTTGATCCAATTGGTAGGTGGTCTCCTGCTGCTTCTGGATGTGCTCATCGAGAAGATTAAGCTTCACTTTATTGCTGAGAATCTCACTTTCCTTTTGGCCTAAATCAGCTACTGCCGCAGCGATAGCCAATTGAAGCTCTTCCGTTTCTTGTACCGCTGAGGCAAGCTTATTCCGAACTTCTTTCAGATCAAAGGCCACCACCTCAATCTCCAAAGCCTTTTGTTCTGTGGTTAATTCTACAGCTTCTTTGGCAATGGCGGCTTGCTCTTCCAAAGGTCCTAACTGCCCTTCGATTTCTGCCAGGATATCCCTGATCCGTTCTAAATTGCGTTCCGTTTCATCCAAACGTTTAAGTGCTTCCCGTTTGCGCATGCGGTATTTGGTTATTCCTGAAGCCTCTTCGATCAAAGTCCGCCGATCTTCGGAGCGCTGATTGAGAAGCTCCTCTACCCGGCCTTGACCAATAATGGAAAAACCTTCTTTTCCCGCACCGGTATCCATAAAAAGCTCATGTATGTCCTTAAGCCGGCAGGGGGAGCGATTGATAAAATACTGCCCTTCGCCATCCCGATAGACTCGGCGGGTGATGATCACTTCCTGATATTCCAGAGGAAAGATCCCTGTGGAGTTATCAAAAAACAGAGAGACTTCGGCCATCCCCACGGGGCGCCTGGCACTGCTTCCGGAAAAAATGATATCCTCCATCTTGCTGCCCCGGAGGTTCTTGGCACTCTGTTCCCCCAATACCCAGCGAATGGCATCGGCTACATTGCTTTTCCCGCTCCCATTAGGACCGACCACCACACTCAGGCCATGCCCCAATTCCAGCTTCACTCGGTCCGCAAAGGACTTAAACCCTTGGATTGTAATGGATTTCAAGAAAACAGGGAGAGTATCGGCCTTAGCCATGTTTCTCCCCCCCTAGCTCATCTAAGACTTGCTGGGCTGCCCGTTGTTCCGCTTCCTTTTTAGTCCGACCGATCCCTTTACCCCGTAGATTCCCCTGAAGGAATACCCCGGCTGTAAAACGCTTATTGTGATCCGGACCTTCTTCGGCAAGGATTCGATAGGTCACTTCCATCTCTTCCCGCTGAGCTTTCTCCTGAAGCATGGTCTTGTAATCGCCGTAGTTCCCTTGGGCCACCTCAGCGATTTCCTCCTTCAGCAAGGTCAGAACCACCCGCCTGGCCTCTTGGAAGCCATACTGCAGATAAACAGCTCCAACTATGGCCTCCCAGGCATCCGCTAGGATGGAAGGCCTCTCCCTGCCACCTGAGACTTGTTCTCCTTTACCCAGGAGCAATTCTTCCCCCAGCCGAATCTTCTTAGCGGTGCGGGCCAAGGTGCTCTCATTCACCACCGCAGCCCGCATCTTCGTCAATTCTCCTTCAGGTCGCTCCGGATAACTCAAGTAAAGATATTCCGCTACCACAAAATCCAAGATGGCATCACCCAGAAACTCCAGTCTTTGATTGTTTTCCAGACCGGATTGTGGATTTTCAAACAAGTACGAAGGGTGGGTCAAAGCAGTAGTGAACAAGCGATTGGGGGGATCGTCCAACTCCAATCGTTTCGCTAAGCCAATTCCTGTAGGAATCCGTTTCACGGTATCCGCATGATACTTATGGCGTTTATTCCCATGAAGATTATGCTTCGTTGTTTTTGCTGTACCCTGATGTTTCTTTTCCACCGTCATACTCCTTACTCATCAAAAACGTTTTAATACAATTGTAGCATTATGTCCTCCAAAACCAAAGGTATTTGATAAAGCAACTTGAACTTCTTTTTTCCGCGCGGTATTCGGGACATAATCTAAATCGCAATCCGGGTCAGGTTCCCCGTAGTTCATGGTGGGTGGAATCATACCATTCTTAATCGTCAAAGCGCAGGCAATGGCTTCGATAGCTCCAGCCGCTCCTAAGAGATGCCCTGTCATAGACTTGGTGGAACTGATGGCAACTTTTTGAGCAGCTTCACCAAAGAGAGCTTTAATAGCCGCTGTTTCTGCAGAATCGTTGGCCTGGGTTCCCGTGCCGTGAGCATTGATATAATCCACTTCTTCCGGCAATACCTTGGCCCCTGCCAAAGCTGCCTTCATGGATTGGATGGCCCCTGTTCCTCCCGGTGCCGGGGAAGTGATATGATAGGCATCGCAGGTGCTTCCATATCCTGAAATCTCTGCATAAATCCTGGCCTGACGCTTTTGGGCATGCTCAAGGGACTCCAGCACAAGGATTCCCGCTCCTTCACCCATGACAAACCCCGACCTTCTGGCATCGAAAGGACGGCATGCTTCCTTGGGGTTTTCCTTCTCTGTGGACATGGCCTTCATGGCACAGAAACCCGCAAAGGCCAAGGGGACAATGGGCGCTTCCGTTCCACCGCAAACAACTACATCGGCATAGCCATGCTCGATAAGACGCATGGCCTCTCCGATAGCATTGGTCGCCGAGGCACAAGCCGTGACAACGCTTAAGCTGGAACCCTGGAAACCAAATTCAATGGAAATATGACCTGCTGCCATATTGGAGATCAGCATGGGAACAAAGAAGGGACTGATTCTCCCCGGCCCCTTATTCATGAGGACCTCTTTCTGTTGTTCCAGGGTCGCGACCCCGCCCACTCCGGTTCCCACAATGCAGCTGGCTCGTTCCTTATTCACTTGCTCCAGATTTAACCCGGAATCCTGGACGGCCATTTTAGCCGCAGCCATAGCCAATTGGGTAAAGCGATCCATATGCCGACTTTCTTTGCGATCCAACCAATCCGTAGGTTCAAAATCCTTAATTTCGGCTGCCACCTTGGTGGGCATGTCTCCCACATCAAAGCGAGTAACAACATCAATTCCTGATTGTCCTCTAATTAAGCTGTCCCAGAATTTTTCAAGGTTATTCCCGACCGGGGAAACCACTCCCATTCCTGTAATAACCGCTCGCTTCTTTTCCATCTTTATCCTCCTTTAATCGCACTATCGGAAAAAATAAACCCATCTCTTGTTTAGGCCCGGAGTATTTGTTCACGAATATCTTCAAAAATTTCATGAACCGATAAAACTTCTTTGATTCGGGAAAAATGGGCGCCTGAGAACACAAGACCTTCTTTCATATCCCCTTGCTGAGCTTTGATTAAACGCTCCATAATGCAAAAGTTCCGCTCACAATGCTTTAGACATTGATCACAGCCTATACGCCGGACATCCTTTCCTTCTGCCAAGGCATCCGTAAAGGGATTGCGGATTCCCCGTCCCGGCAAACCCACAGGGCTATGAAGGATGACTATATCCTCTTCCTGAGCGTCGATGAGATGCTGCTTCCATTCAGGAGCGGCACTGCTCTCGACACTGAGAGCAAAGCGGGTTCCCATTTGCACTCCGTCAGCCCCTAAGCGCAGAACCTCCACTACATCGTTGCCATCCATGACTCCCCCCGCTCCAATGACGGGGATCTTCACGGCCTCCTTAACTTCAGGGAGAATCTCCCGCATGGAGCGTTCCGTTCCTAAATGTCCCCCTGCTTCATTTCCTTCCACAATCACCGCTGCTGCACCGAGCCTTTCAGATAAGCGTGCCAGCTTCGCTGAAGATACGATGGGAACCACAGGAACTCCCGCTTCCTGGCCCCAGGTAAACATATCCCGGGAGAAACCCGCCCCGGAAACCAGCAGATCAATCTTTTCATCAAAGGCTGCTTTGACAAGCTGAGCAAACTCACGCACTGCAAACATAATATTAACCCCGATAATCCCCTTCGTGCGCTTCCTTGCTTCCCTGATTTCTTGTTTTAACTCCTCAATACTTAAACCGCTTCCGGCAATCAAACCGATTCCGCCTTCCTCTGCAACTGCCGCTGCCAAAGGAGCCATGGATACTCTAACGGCCATCCCTCCTTGAATAATGGGCATCTTGGCGATATGATGGGCAAGGCGCAGTTCTGGAATCTTCACTTAAGTTCCTCCAATCAAATCTAAAGCATTATGATACCAGTATCTTCCTCATCGAATGCTTAATGTCATTCTTCTATACTAAACCTTTCAGTACAAGAGACAGAGATCAGGGTCTACAAATTAGGACCTGATCCTAAAATTAGCTTCTAATTCACCCTCTTGAATTGAAAAGAATAAGGCTTTAAAGAAAGTCCCGCAGCATTCTACGGGACTCTCTATGTACTCAGGATTATTGGTTTTCCTTGATGTAATTTACTGCATCACCTACAGTACGAATTTTCTCCGCATCTTCATCCGGAATATCAAGATCAAATTCTTCTTCAAGAGCCATAATAAGTTCAACGATATCCAACGAATCCGCATTCAGATCTGCGAAGGTGGTTTGTAATGTAATTTCATCTTCTTCTACCCCAAGTTGATCCACTACGATAGATTTCACTTTGTCAAAAACGCCCATGCTGCCTGTTCACCTCCTCTCAATGCTTGATGAAAAATTACATAGCCATGCCGCCATCTACGGCTAGGGTTTGCCCAGTGATGTATGAAGCTGCCGGTGAAGCCAAAAAGACTACCGTCTTGGCTATATCCTCAGGTTGACCCATTCTGCCCAGAGGAATCTGGGTCATGACCTGATCCTTGACCTCTTCTCCTAAGGATTCCGTCATATCTGTAGAAATATACCCCGGAGCTACGGCATTAACCCGAATCCCACGGGAGCCCAACTCTCTGGCAATGGATTTGGTAAAGCCGATGATTCCTGCTTTTGCCGCAGAGTAATTTGCTTGCCCTGCATTACCGCTAATACCTACCACTGAGGAGATATTGATAATGACTCCGGATCGCTGCTTCATCATGGACTTGCTGACAGCCTTGGTGCATAGGAAGACTCCTTTGAGGTTCGTATCGAGGACCGCATCCCAATCCGTTTCCTTCATACGCAGCAGCAAGGTGTCACGGGTAATTCCCGCATTATTGACCAGGATATCGACTTTTCCGTAGGTTTTAAGGGTGGTCTGAATCAGTCGTTCCACATCTTCAACCTTGCTTACATCAGCCTGAACCGCACAAGCTTCTCCGCCCAACTCCTGAATGAGACGAAGGGTCTCTTCTGCTTTTTCCCCATGTCCGGCATAGTTCACCACCACTTTAGCCCCTGCACGAGCCAGTTCCAAGGCAATGGCACGTCCAATGCCGCGACTTCCTCCCGTGACAATGGCTACACTATTATCCAGCAACATTTTATCTACTCTCCTTTAAATATGCAAGTAGCTTTTCCAGAGAAGATAAATCTTCAGCATTCATCAGGGTTACACTGGGGAGAATTTTCTTAACCAGTCCCGATAAAACCTTCCCCGGACCCAGTTCAATAAAGGTATCTACTCCTTGTTCTCCCAGGTAGCGAATGGATTGCTCCCAAAGCACCGCCCCGCTGACTTGTCTCACCAGACTCTCCACAATACTCCTTCTCTCCTTAACCTCTTCCGCATCAATGTTGGAGATCACAGGAGCACTGGGTTCCCGCCAATTCACGGCTTCAAGTACCGGGCGCAAATCCTTAGCAGCTTTCTCCATCAAAGGAGAGTGAAAAGGTCCGCTGACCGCTAAAGGCATGGCCCGTTTTGCCCCAAGGTCTTTGGCATAGTGACAAGCTTTCTGTACCCCAGAACTTTCTCCGGAGATCACGACCTGCCCCGGAGAATTATAATTAGCCGCTCCAACGACCCAATTTCCTTCCTCCCGTGCCTTTCGACATGCTTCCTCAACCTTAACATTCTCCAAGCCGAGAACGGCCGCCATGGCTCCTTTGCCCTCAGGGACCGCCGCCTGCATCAATTCTCCCCGGCGGCGCACAATCTTTAAGGCATCTTCAAGGGAAATACTCCCTGCCGCCACGTAAGCTGAATACTCACCCAAGCTATGACCGGCAAAGTAATCAGGGCGAATCCCTGCCTCCTGTAGCCCCCGCCAGGCCGCCACACTGGTCAGCAGGATGGCAGGCTGGGTATTGGCGGTTTTTTTCAATTCTTCTTCCGGCCCTTCGAGAAGGATCTGTATAAATTCTTCCCCAAGAACACGCTGTCCAGTCTCAAACACTTCTTTCCCCCAAGAGGTGGCAAAGAGTTCTTTGCCCATTCCTACATATTGGGAGCCTTGGCCAGGGAAAATGCATGCTATTTTGGCCAAATCCTTTTGCTCCTTTCACCCTTGAGTTTGCTTTTGGGGTTATTGTTTGGGCGTGTACTTCTTTGGTTTTTGCTCGGGTCACGTAGCTTTTCGCACATCGTTCACTCAAACACTCCAGGGCTGGTGCACTCGCTTTCTTAACAGCTGCGCCAAACCTCCGGGTAATACCTGATGTTAACCGGTGGCTCCGCTACGTTAAGAAAGCCTCGTTCATCCAGCCGCCCCTCCGTGTAAATCGTTCACTATTGTGCGAAAAGCTACGCTGTCGGGTCTTTAGTGTCTAACAGAAGAGCTCAGACTCTCTCCCGCCCGAAAAGCCGCTAACCTAATAAGACAGACCCAAGGATTTTGCTTTAAGGCAGAGAACGAATTTAAGCGAGCAGGTAAGCAATCTTCGCGAAAAGACTGCAGCGGAGTCGGGTTGGAAACAGGACGTTTCCAACCGCCCATTGAGCAGGAGCGATTTGGGCGGGCACCCGACGGAGCGGAAGTCTTGAGCGATTAGATTGCTCCGCGCAGCTTATGGAGTGAACGCCGAAAGCAAAATCCTGGAGATTTAGC
>NZ_KB913023.1:3201889-4066657 GCF_000384015.1 Desulfitobacterium sp. PCE1
CATCCGCGCCGCTCAAGCCCGAAAGGCAGCCCAGGGATTTTGCTTTAAGGCAGAGAACGGATTCTAAGCGAGCAGGTAAGCAATCTTCGCGAAAGACTGCAGCGGAGTCGGGTTGGAAACAGGACGTTTCCAACCGCCCATTGAGAACAAGTGCGAAAGCAGTGCTTTCGAGGAGCGATTTGGGCGGCGTCCCGACGGAGCGGAGGTCTTGAGCGATTAGATTGCTCCGCGCGGCTTATGGAGTGAACGCCGAAAGCAAAATCCTGGAGAATCCCGGAGAATCCTAGAGATTCCGACTCAAACGCCCAGATAGAACTATCTCCCAAACCGCTGACTGAGCCGTGCGAGCTCCCGCTCAGCCCCCCGCATCACATCCTGAACAATATCAGCCGCCGGTTCAATCTTATGAACCGCTCCGGCGATTTGCCCGGACATCACGGACCCGTTCTGGGTATCTCCTTCCACCATGGCCAAGCGCAGCTTTCCTGCACCCATTTTTTCCAGAACGTCCGGAGCCGTTCCCGTTTTTTCCAATTGCTCGAATTCCCGGGTTAATTTATTGCCCAGGCAGCGGACAGGGTGGCCCGTGGAGCGCCCTGTAATGACAGTGTCCCGATCCTTGGCCTTGAGTATCATTTCTTTGACCTTAGGGGAAATGGTACACTCTTCCGCACACATGAAACGGGTTCCCATCTGTACCCCCTCTGCACCTAGAGCTAAGGCCGCCACCATTCCCCGTCCGTCGTAAATTCCCCCGGCGGCAACGATAGGAATACTTACGGCATCCACCACCTGAGGTACCAAAGGAAGTGTGCTGATCTCACCAATATGGCCCCCGGATTCCATGCCTTCAGCGATCAGAGCATCGACCCCCGCTTTTTCCAAGCGTTTGGCCAAAGCCACAGAAGCCACTACCGGGATTATTTTCGTTCCCACCTCTTTGAGCATGGGAATGTATTTTCCTGGATTGCCCGCTCCCGTAGTAATGACAGGAACCCGCTCCTCCACAATCACTTGCATCACATCATCTACAAAAGGAGACATGAGCATTACATTGACACCATAAGGCTTGCCGGTTACCTTTTTAATCTTATGGATTTCCTGGCGCAGCCAATCTGCAGGAGCTTGCCCGGCGCCGATGATTCCTAAGCCCCCTGCTTCCGACACCGCCGCAGCAAGTTCTCCTGTGGCTGTCCAAGCCATCCCTCCTTGAAAAATAGGATACTCAATGCCGATGAGATCACAAATTTTTGTTTTTATCACTGACTAAACCCCTCTCTTGGACCACTTGACTACGGCGGCTCCCCAGGTTAGTCCTCCGCCAAAGCCCACCATTACCATAATATCTCCATAGTTTAAACGTCCGCTCCGTGCCGCTTCATCCAGGGCCACAGGAATCGAAGCCGCGGACATATTCCCATATCTGTCCAGATTGACAATCACTTTCTTAGAATCAATACCCAGGCGTTTGATTGCCGAATCCACAATGCGGGTATTGGCCTGATGAGGAATAAGGCAATCCACATCCCCGATCCCTAAACCTGCTTTTTCCAGAGCTTTTAAAGCGGTCTCACCCATAACGCGGACGGCAAATTTGAACACTTCACTTCCAGCCATATGGATGGTATGCATTTTCTTTTCCACTGTTTCTATGGAGGCAGGGTGCATGGAGCCACCTCCCGGCATAGCTAAAAGGCTGCCCCCCGAACCATCCATACCCAGATCATAGCCTAAGAATCCATAACCCTCTTCCACTTGCTGCAAAACTGCCGCACCGGCTCCGTCCCCAAACAGGATGCAGGTTCCCCGGTCTTCCCAGTTCAAAATCTTGCTTAAGGTTTCGCCGCCAATCACCAGGGCATTTTTATAGATACCGGAAGCAATAAATTGAGCGGCAGTAGCTACTCCGTACAAAAATCCCGTACAGGCAGCCTGCATGTCAAAGCCTGCAGCCTTTTTTGCTCCGAGACGTTCAGCAACAATACAGGCTGTAGCCGGAAAAGTAAAATCTGGAGTTATGGTAGCGATGATAATTAAATCCAGCTCTTCCGGAGGTAGTTTTGCATCCTCCAAGGCCCGCAATGCCGCCTGATAGCAAAGCTCAGAGACCGGAGTCTCAGGATCCACGATATGCCGTTCCTTAATCCCCGTCCTGCTGACAATCCATTCGTCATTGGTATCTACCATTTGTTCCAGATCAAAATTCGTTAAAACCTTGTCGGGTACATATGAACCTGTGCCCACGATTCCTACACTAATCATGATGCTTCCTTCTTTCCTGAGTACAATAATCTATCAGCAGCCTACTCCTGTGGGACGGTAAATCGTGGCAATTCTTTCCTGATCTCCTCAATAAAACCGCTCTCAATACATTCTTTAGCTACGCGGATAGCATTAAATATGGCCTTCTCGTTAGAACTGCCATGGGAAATAATGCTGATGCCATTAACTCCAAGCAGGGGGGCCCCTCCATATTCCGCATAATCCATCATTTTGGCGATTTCTTTTAACCCGGGTTTAATGGCCAAAGCCCCCAGTTTACGCAGGGGTGTGGAGGTTATTTTCTCTTTAATCAGTTGAAAGAGCGCTCCAGCCAATCCTTCGGTGGTCTTTAATACCACATTCCCAACGAATCCTTCGCAGACTACCACATCCGCCGCCTGACCGTAAGGTATAGCCCGGCCTTCCACATTCCCGATAAAATTTAAGGGAGCTTTTTGGAGGAGGAGATAGGCGGCTTGGGTCAGTTCATTCCCTTTGGTCTCTTCCGTTCCAATATTTAAAAGCCCCACTTTGGGATTTTCGATACCCAGGATGCTCTCCGCATAAATGCTTCCCATCATAGCGTACTGGAGGAGATGTTCCGGTTTGGCGTCGGGATTGGCCCCCACATCAAGCAGGAGCTTTCCTCCTTCTAATGTAGGCAGCACGGTCACGATGGCCGGTCGATCAATCCCTTTGATGCGGCCCAAACCAAGTAAGGACGCCGCCATTTGCGCCCCTGTGCTTCCTGCACTCACCAAAGCATCAGCTTCTCCCTCTTTCACTAAACGGGTGGCCACAACGATGGAGGAATCCTTTTTTCTGCGCACGGCTTGAGCCGGATGCTCATCCATTCCTACCACCTCAGCGGCTTCCTTGATGCGCACCTTAGCCGGCAATTCACCCTGAGGCAGAAATTCCTTGATAAGCTCAGGTTGCCCGACTAAAATGATCTCTATATCAAAATATTCTATACTTCGCAATGCTCCTTTGACAATCTCTCCCGGGGCATGATCCCCTCCCATGGCGTCTACAGCGATTCTTATCATATGAACTCTCCCTTCTTACACTTCCAAGGGCTTTTCGACGGCAAAAACTACCCAAGTCCCGGTCAAAACAATGTCTTGGTTCACATGGGATGTAATCTCAACCCAGTACTTATTCCCTTTGCTCCGCAGGACTTTTCCCTCAGCCAAGACCATTTCTCCATAACGAACTGGACGTAAAAACTTCATATCCACGCTTCCTGTGACCACAATCTCTGCATCCACAAGGGCAATAGCCAGGGAATTGGCCTGAGCAAACAAATGATGTCCCCGAGTGACTCGTGCTTTGCTTAAAACCATGGATTCTTCAATCTTAAGTAGGGTGGAACCAGATTCTCCAATATGAAGCTCCCGGAGCTCCCCAACCAGCTCAGCTTCTCCTAAAGACTTTAGGGTGTCATAAGCTTCATGAGCGACAGCGCGAGTCCGTTCCCGAAGCTCAGGGATATTGAGTTCCGTCCGGTCCAAACGAATTGTGGAGACGCTTACCCCAAAATGCCTGGCAAGCTCTTCATCTGTAGAAAATGGATTCTTTTCAATTTCCTCTCGTAACGCTTGATGGCGTTCATGTTTATGATGTCTTGTCATAATACCACCAACTTTTATTATTTTACGACCTGGTACTAATATTATATCTTAGGTTGATTCTGATGACAAGCAGCAACCCTTCTACGAATCATGATACTTTAAAATTAGAAGAAAAACGACACAAAATACTAAAGAAAACCCGGCTTCGCCACGAAGGCACTGCCTTCGCACTTGTTGCTTTATATTTTCTGATAGTAAAAAAAAGAAGCCCACTTGGCTTCTCTCTTTTTACCTTATTCACCCATGGAAATAACTTCTTTGGCTTTATAAAAACCGCAGCTTGGGCAAACATGATGAGGCATTTTAGGTTTATGGCATTGGGGGCATTCGATGTGGTTTGGTGCAGTTAACTTCCACATAGCCCGGCGTTTACGTACTCTGGATTTGGATTGGCGATGTTGAGCAACACCCATTGATTACACCCCCTTTAAACTTTCGAATAATCAATCTTCACGAGACCAGTTGGCCAGTGCAGCAAAACGCGGATCAATGTTATCCTGGATACACTCGCAAGATTTTACATTAAGATTCGCACCGCAAACAGGACACAACCCTTTACACTCGGAAGAACAGATAAACCTCATTGGCAAGGCCAACACGATTTGCTCAAGAATATGCTCTGTGAGTTCGATCTCATCCTTATGGAAAATCAGCGCCGTCTCCAATTGCTCTTCCGTAGCTTGGGGAGCGAAGACCCATTCATCCTCATAATCCTGATGGATCTGATAGTGAAAAGGTTCGAGACAGCAGCCACACTGAGCCTTAATCTCAGTCTCAATCGACCCATTAACAACCAAAGATTTCCCCGTGTTGTTCACCTGAAGTTGAACGTGTACAGGAGCGACAAAATCCACCCCCTCAAGTTCAGATTCAAAGGCCGAAAAATCTTCCTTTAAATCAAAATGAGCAGTTCCATTTTCATCACGGCGAATTTGAGCGACATTAATATTCACAATGACCACTCCAATACACAACCATTATTATAATTTGCAGGATTTTCTTTGTCAAGGAAAACTCCTTACCCCTTCTTAACAATATCCAAAGTGTCCAAAGCAATCATCAGCTCTTCATTCGTAGGAATGACGAGTACACGACAGGTTGCCTCAGGTGTGGAAATATCAGTTTCTTGCCCACGGACTTTATTCTTTTCCAGATCCAGTTTGGCACCGAGGTATTGAAGGCCATCCACGACTGCTTCCCGCATCTCCGCGGAATTTTCACCTAAACCGGCAGTAAAGATAATGGCGTCTACCCCACCTAAGACGGCCGCATAGGAGCCGATATATTTTTTCACATCATGAGCAAAGACATCAAGCGCTAAGGCGGCACGGTAGTTTCCTTGATCACGAGCTTGTTCAATATCTCTAAAATCACTGCTCACTCCGGAAAGACCAAGCACTCCGCATTTCTTATTCAGGAAATCGTTGACTTCATCTGATGACAAGTTTTCTTTTTGTTGGATGAAGGAAACAATGGCCGGATCTAAGTCCCCGGAGCGAGTCCCCATCATTAAGCCTTCCAAAGGGGTAAAACCCATAGAAGTTTCAATGGATTTACCATCTTTAATAGCGGTAATAGAAGATCCGTTACCTAAGTGACAGCTAATCAGATTCAAACCTTCAACTGGACGATTGAGGAGTTTTGCTGCCCGTTGACTTACATATTTATGTGAAGTCCCATGAAAACCATATTTACGGATTTTGTACTTTTCATAAAGTTCATAGGGCAATCCGTAGAGGTAGGCATGAGGGGGCATGGTTTGGTGAAAGGCAGTATCAAAGACTGCCACTTGAGGCACTCCCGGCATTAATTTTTGACAGGCCTCAATTCCTGCAATATTGGGGGGATTGTGAAGAGGTGCCAATTCGATGCACTCTTCGAGAGCTTGCATGACTTCATCCGTAATCAATACGGAACTGGCAAATTTTTCACCGCCATGAACCACACGGTGACCCACGGAACCGATTTCCTCAAGACTTTTCACTACCCCATATTCAGGATTCACTAAGGCATCCAGAACCATTTGAATAGCTACCGTATGATTAGGAATTTCCGCAGTGATGATTTCTTTTTCCCCATCAGCCGGACGGTGTGTCAGCACTGCACCCGGAAGTCCGATCCGCTCCACTAAACCTTTTGCGATCGGTGTTTGAGTATCCATGTCCAATAATTGATATTTCAGCGAGGAACTCCCACAGTTAATAACAAGAATCTTCACTATTGATTACCCCCTATTTTTCTTTTCCACCCATTTTTTCTTTTGTCTCTTTTCTTTGTCTTTTTTCGCCCTAACTCACATCGTCTGAAAAGAGCTTTTACTCTAGGCAAAGTTCTTCTTTTTCATTTTACCCAGAAAGAGACTTTTTCTTTTGTTTTTTTAAAAAATAATACAAATTCGTGTGAATCTCTCTTTATATCATCACACGATAAAGGAAACTTGCATCTGGTGGAGTTTCAATTCCATCTGATGCCTAGTTGACTTATCCACGTAGTGGAAAACACCCTAATAAGTTTAACATAATTCGCTTGCATTTCAATAGTCAGTGGAAATTTCGAACAATTTCAAAAAGTTTCGACTTTGCTGCAGTTCTTCCCAAGGCAATGGCCTCTGCGGCCAAATCAAATTGCAAAACGCCTATATGACCGACTTCGGGCTGTATCAGTACATCAGCCTTTTCTTTTTGAGTGCTGAAAGCCTCTTCCTCTAAGATTTCAAGAGCTTGCAGCATGACATCCATTGCCGTATTAAGCTTCGTGGAAAGCCCCTTCTTTACATCCACTGCCAATACTTTCTCTGCTCCCATGTCCTTAACCACTTGAATGGGCAAACGGTTTTTTACAGCCCCATCCACAAAGAGCCGGCCTTGATAGGGATAAGGTTTGAAGACACCAGGAATGGAGATGCTGGCCCGCACAGCATGAGCTATACTGCCTTCCCTAAAAACAATCCCTTCCCCTGTTTCAATATCCGTAGCGACAATAGCCAAGGGAGTCTTCAGCTCTTCAAAGGTTAGGTTCTTGGTTAAAAGGCGCATAGCCTCAAGGATTTTTTCTCCTTTAATGAGGCCATCCCGAGATACGGAAAGATCCAAAAGCATCTTACTAAAACCCTGGTAAGTAATGAGCTGCTCCAACCGGTAGAGATCCGTCCCCGCTGCCCAAAGGGCGCCAAATACAGCACCGATGCTGCACCCCACGATATAATCTACCTTGACGGATTCTTCTTCCAGGACCTGCAAAAAACCCAGGTGCGCCAACCCCCGTGCTCCCCCTGCTCCCAGAACTAAGCCTTTGGCCATAGCCACCCCCCCTGTGATCAAAACTTCTTCTAATAGACCTCCTTTCTCCATATATATTTATGTGGAAGGGCGGGTGAGATATGGCTTCTATCTTTCGGGTTATTCCCTTTTTTCTTTTAGCCCTAGGAATGTTCTATTACCCACAAGAAGTGGTTCGTTCGGCAGCGGATGGTCTTTCCTTATGGTGGCATTACGTACTTCCTGCACTGCTGCCCTTCTTTATTCTTTCTGAACTCCTTCTTGCTTCCGGCTTTGTTCACTTCATGGGAGTATTGATGGAGCCTTTAATGCGTCCGGTATTCCGTTTACCCGGTCAGGCTTCCTTTGTGGTAGCTATGAGCCTCACCTCTGGTATCCCCATCGGGGCGATCCTTACGACAAGACTGTGCAAGGAAAATGCTCTCACCCAAATAGAAGGGGAGCGGCTCTTAACCTTTACCTGCAACCCCAGCCCAGGATTCATGTTTGGAGCTGTGGCTTCAAGTATGCTGTTAAAGCCGGAATTGGGAATCGTCTTGGTAGGATCCGTTTACTTAGGCAACCTCTTGGTAGGCATTCTCTTTCGCTTTTACGGAGCTCAGAAAGCATCCCCCTCGCCTGCTTCTGCCTCCCTCAGCCGAGCCTTTATAGAGTTAAGAAAAGCTCAAGGTCAGGATTCACGGCCTTTTGGTCAAATGTTCGGGGATGCAGTACGTCAAAGTGTCAATACCATCCTTGTGGTGGGAGGTTTTATTGTTTTTTTCTCTGTACTGGTGAATATGCTTGAAACCTATCACATAACTCATTGCATCGGCATCTTCATCCATTGGCTATCCGGCGGCTTGATTACCAGCCAGGAAGTCTCAGCTTTGATGAACGGAGTGTTGGAGGCAACCTTAGGCTGTCGTTCAGTTATAGACTCCTTTTCCAGCCTTAATCTCAAGGTTGGACTTCTTGCTGCCGTTTTGGGATGGGGAGGGTTATCCACCTTTGCCCAGGTCGCCAGCTTTACCGGTACTGCGGGTTTACGGCTGCTGCCCTTTGTCATAGGAAGGATCCTTCACTCCATCCTCGCTTTGGTTTTAAGCCAGTTGTTCTTAAATCTTATGAAGATCCCTGTCTTTGATCTACACCTCGCTCCCGGTCCCTCTGGGTTCATGGAGACCTGGCAAATGAGCTCTTGGGTTTTCTGTGGAATTATGCTCTTCTTCTTGCTGCTCAGCCTGGGAATCCGAGTCTTTTATTCACTGAAATAACTTCTAATTTCCATGATATCACATTTGTAATAAAATGCACATACTCTAGCCTGAAAAAGGGTACCCTTAGGTATCCCTTATTCTCTTGCCTCTGCGGCTTTGTCCTCTGTGAGGATATACGAAACTAGGCTTCAGAAACAAGTGCGATAGTTCCACCGGAACTATCGGGAGTCAAGACTCCACCTGAGCTGAATTTCCTTTATCGTTCGGCTTTTCCCTTTGATCACGTTTGGCCAGATTCCGCAGTTCCTCCCGATTGCGGCGGACTGCCTGCAGCGTCTCAGCCACATTTTGTTCCACTTGGAGGAGCATTTCATCGGTGTACTGAATGGCACCTAATTTAACTTCTTTAGCATAAACCTGGGCTTGACGGGCAATATCTTCAGCGTAAACTTGAGCTTGCTTCACAACCTCGCTCTCTTCAGCCATTTTCTCTATGTAAGTTTTTCCACGTTCCAGCAGTCGCTCCGCTTCCGATTGAGCCTCATCTATGATCTTTTGTCTTTCCGACAATACCCATTTGGCGTTCTGAAGCTCCTCAGGAAGAGCGGCTCTTACCCGATCAATCAAATCAAAAACCACATTATCATCTACCAATACTTTTCCGGTCATCGGGATCTTCGTTCCCCGATCCACGATTTCTTCTAATTCATCAAGTAATGCTAATACATCATTTTCCAAGGCTATCCTCTCCAATCTGTTCATTCCATTCTTTGCAGATACCAGATCTTTGTATCTCCGTATTCCCCTGTTTTTTTAATTTCAAAGGGTTCGTAACTCTCCAGATTTTCATCCTTTGCCGTTTCGACGATGATCACACCCGAGTAGGTAAGCCGGCAAGGCTCCGCCAAAAGCTTTATGGCTTTCTCCGCCAGGCCTCGATGGTATGGCGGGTCAACAAAAATCAAATCAAAGACCTCTTCTCCATGCTGCTCAAGATAAGTAAAGGCATCCATAGTTACGAGCCTGGCATTTTCTACCCCCATATGTTCAATATTCTCACGAATAATGTGTTGCGCCGTGTGGCTTTTTTCAATCAGTACCGCTTCTTTTGCCCCCCGCGACAAGGCTTCCAGAGCTAAATTTCCCGTGCCTGAGAACAAATCCAAGACTCGGGCACCTGCGATTTTTTCCCGCAGCACATTGAAAATAGCTCCCTTAATCTTGTCGGCTGTTGGCCGGGTGTTCATTCCGGGAACAGTTTTCAGACGCTGCCCACGGTAATATCCGGCAATAATCCGCATATAGTCTTCACTCCGTTCGAGTGGGGTTGTACAGAAAGTATCAATTTTATTTCAGCATAAGTATAACACAATCTTCTAAATTCTTCCCTAAAAATCTTGAATAAAAGCATTTTTGCTGTAAATACTAAAATTGGTCGTCGAGATTTTTAATTCGGGACCTTTCCCCCATCCAGTTCTTCCTTTCGTTTTCTCCTCATTGGTCACTGGTCGCGAGGGCCAGTGATTTTTTTTACACTATCAGAAAGTATAAACTTGCGTTATATACTTTCTAAGCATAAGGGCAACCAACGACTTCGCTTCACTGGAGGTATGGGTTAAAGGCTCGGCGAAGCCGGGTTTTCTTTAACGGATATTGAAATTTAAGGAGGATATTATTTTGGAAAAAGCAGATCTACTTCGCGCCTTTAATGTTAATATCGATCTGGCCGTTGAAGCCCATGAATTATTGAGGGGAGATGCGGAAACCGAGATACCGGGTGTGAGCATGGAGAAAGAAGAACTTGAACATGCCACTGTGACAACGATTAAAATTTTGAATGAGCAAGGGATTCAGGAAATGGGACGTCCTAAAGGAACCTATATCACCATCGATGTCCCGGAGGTTCATGACAACAATTACTTAATCCACCAGGATATTACCAAGACCCTCTCCGATAAACTTTCTGAGTTAATGAACTTACCCGAAGAGGCCAGCATTCTCTTAGTCGGCTTGGGCAATTGGAATGCCACTCCCGATGCTTTAGGTCCTCAAGTTATTGATAAAAGTCTTGTAACTCGTCATTTATTTAATTATACACCGGAAGAACTGCGGGGCAAACTGCGGAAAGTCAGCGCTATAGCTCCCGGAGTTCTGGGTATCACCGGCATCGAAACAGCCGAAATCATTCGCGGCATCGTGGAACATGTTAAGCCCGATCTGGTGATCGCCATCGATGCTTTAGCCGCAGGCTCCCTGGAACGCATCGGGACGAGCATCCAAATCTCCGATACGGGAATTTCGCCGGGTGCCGGTGTAGGGAATCGCCGCACAGGAATCAATGAAGAGACCTTAGGTTGCCGAGTCATCGCCATCGGTCTTCCTACTGTCATGAATGCTGCGATCATCGCCAACAATTGTCTGGAATCCCTTCTGGATGAGTTAAAGACCAGTCCATCTCTTTACCGGCTTTACAAAGAATTCAGCCCCAAATCCTTTGAGCAGATTCTGGAAAAAGCTCTGTATCCCTATCACAACAATCTCATGGTCACTCCCAAAGAAATCGATTCCCTGATTGAGACCACCGCCCGCATTATCGCCGGAGCTTTAGGCATGAGCCTCCATCCCGGTATCAGCGTCGAGGAATATCAGATGTATATGCAATAACAAGAAGAGAGCGATAACTTCGCTCTCTTTTGCTGAATCCATACTATTAGGTATTAGGGAACTTCTTATGCTTACGATTTGCGATGCCGATTTCCTGAGCCACTTCATACTTGAATTGCTCTAAAGCAGCACTGAGTACAGGTTGATTTGTTTGTTTGGTATCTGCCATACGTAAGCCCTCCTCTTATTTTCTTTAATTTTAGGGCAGACCTACATCGCCGCCCTAATCAATTTACTTCACTTTACTTTTATTATCTTCTAAGAAGGTCATAATATTCCCGACAATAGCTGGTGAAGCTGGAATTTAATGAAGACCAATGTCTTCTAAAGAAAAAAATTGATCGCATTCTTGCCATACTCTGGGATAGCTGTCAGGGTGGGCGAGAACTTTTTGTGCCAATTGATAAGCCTGTTCCACAAGACGCCCATCACGGGACAAATCTGCCAGACGTAATTCCATAATCCCATGCTGCCTTGTCCCCAGCAATTCTCCTGCTCCCCGGATCTTTAAGTCTTCTTCGGCAATCTTAAAGCCATCCTGAGTCTCACAAAGAACATCGAGACGGCGGCTGCTTTTCGCATCGGACAAGAGGAAACAATAGGACTGCTCCCCGCCCCTGCCCACTCTTCCTCTGAGCTGGTGCAACTGGGCTAAACCAAAGCGTTCCGCTCCTTCGATGACCATCACGGTAGCATTGGGAACATTGACTCCCACTTCCACCACAGTAGTGGAGACCAGGATATCTACTTCCCCTTTCTGGAAGGCCGCCATGATCTCTTCTTTTTGAACCCCTTTCATACGGCCGTGAAGCAAACTTATCCGGCGGTTAGGGAACCGCTCCTGCAAGGATTCAAACCGCTCTGTAGCCGAAATCAGATCTACGTTTTCCGATTCTTCCACGAGAGGACATACCACATAGATTTGTCGGCCCTTTTCCATCTGCTCTTCCATAAACTTTTCCAGGCTTGACCGACCCCGTTCCGTTAATTTTCGCGTCATGATGGGCTTACGGCCCTGGGGCATTTCATCCAAAGCGGAGAGCTGGAGATCGCCATAGAGGGTCAGGGCCAATGTCCGGGGAATCGGAGTGGCGGTAAGAACCAGGACGTGAGGATTCTCACCTTTGGTCTGGAGGGAAGTTCTCTGCTTCACTCCAAAACGATGCTGTTCATCGGTAATGGCTAATCCCAGGGAGTGAAATTGAACACTTTCTTGGATTAATGCATGAGTTCCGACGATGACATGAGCTTTGCCGTAGGCTATTTCGGCAAGAATCTTATCCCTTTCACTTTTGGTCTGACTGCCCAAAAGGCAAACAACATGAAGCCCAAGGGGGTTAAAGGCAGCCTCCAGAGATTGGTAATGCTGTAAGGCTAAAATCTCAGTGGGAGCCATCATAGCACCCTGGTAGCCTGAACCTACAGCCATCAATAAGGCTGCCATAGCCACTGCCGTCTTGCCTGAGCCCACATCTCCCTGGACCAGACGGGCCATACCCTGTGTATTGGCCATATCCCGAAAGATTTCTTCAATTACCCGCTTTTGGGCATGGGTCAGTTCAAAGGGCAAGTTCGCGAAAAACTTCTGAACCAAGCTCTCTCCGCCCTTGAGCTGAGGGCTGTTTTCCCTTTGTACCCCAGCTCTTAAGCGTGCGACGGCCAGTTGCAGAAAAAGGACCTCTTCAAAAACCAATCGTTCACGTGCCTGACCCAAACTGTGGAGGGACCGGGGAAAATGAATCTCTTGATAGGCCTGGGCACGGAGAACCCATCGTTTTCCTTCCTCTGGAGGTAAAAACTCGGGAAACAGCTCCGGAGCCTGATCTAAAACTCCCTGAACAATGCTTCGTATCACTTTGGAGGAAAGCCGGGCTGTTTCGGAATAGACGGGAACGATACCCGCCGGCTGTGCTGCTCCCGCCTTTTGAATATCGGTAGCCTGGATTTCAGGAACCCGCTGCTGCCACCGGACCTTTCCCGTAACAATAACGGGCGTTCCTACGGGGAATTGTTTGAGGATATAGGTTTGGTTAAACCAGACTCCGTAGACTAAGCGGCCATCCTGCTCAATGCTGAGCTTAACCACCTTCATCTTACCCCTGGCGATTTGCCCGGCCACTACTTTTCCAGCAACGGATGCGAATTCTCCATCCTTAAGTTCCCCAATACGGCGCAAACTTCTGTCTTCATAACGACGGGGAAAATAAAAAAAGAGATCCTTTACCGTATGTAAACCGATTTGGGCCAGGAGCTTCGCCCGTTCCGGCCCCACTCCTTTAAGAAACTGCAAAGAGCGGGGTGGAGTGGGCCTGGTGAGTCTCTCTTTTTTATCGGAGCCGGGGGGCTCGGAGGCAGGGGGGATATCCGATGGCTTCGGTTGTTGCGGTTGTTTAGATATGCCTGGCCCGCCATATTCCAGGTTTACAGGTTTCAAGGAATCATAAACCGGAGGAGCTTGGCCTTGAGCCTCTAATTCCTCATGTTCTTCGATAAAGCGGCGAAGATGGGCTAAAGCCTGACGGCGCTGTAAAGGGCTCCAGTCCTTATAGTGGTTGGTAATATCCTTAAGTACATTAAAATCTCCGTCCTTCTCCAATTGCTCCAAGCGACTGAGAATCCCTTTTAAAAAGAGATGAAATCCACCGATGACTCCCGTATTGCAGCAGCCTTGTTTTTCTTCTGCGGCAATCGCTCGTTGGAGATGATTCAGGACTATTTTTCCTTGGTTTCCGATCATAAGAATTCCGCCTGAATTCTTTGCCCGGTTGGGGTGATGGCTAATCCTCCCTGAGCCGTTTCCCGGAGAGAACAGGGCATACTTTTACCGATTTCGTTCATGGCATCAATGACTTCGTCTAAAGGAATCGCACTTTCTATTCCAGCCAGAGCCATCTCCGCTGCGGTAAGAGCCACTGTGGCTGCGGTAGCATTGCGTTTGACACAGGGGACTTCCACAAGACCGGCTACAGGGTCACAAACCAGACCTAGGAAGGATTTGATAGCTATGGCTGCAGCGTGGACACAAGCTTTGGGGCTCCCCCCTGCCAATTCTGCCGCTGCCGCTGCGGCCATTCCCGCAGCGGAGCCGATCTCGGCCTGGCACCCACCTTCCGCTCCTGAGACATTGGCCCGGTCGGCAATGATCATGCCGATTCCGGCAGCACAAAAAAGGGCCGTCACCACTTCTTCCTCGGAATATCCAAGGGCTTCCTCAGCAGTTAGAAGTACTGCCGGAAGTACACCACAGGACCCGGCCGTAGGAGATGCCACGATTTTACCCATACTGGCATTGACCTCCACCACCGCTAAGGCTCTGGCGATAGCTCCATTGACCCGCTCTCCGATTAAGCTCTTTCCGGAACGACGCAAAGTTTCTACTTTAAGGGCTTCTCCGCCCACCAATCCTGATAAGGACTTTCTTTCTCCCGTCAGTCCGCTTTGAACAGCTTCCCTCATAACCTGAAGATTGACGGCCATTCTTTTTCTTAACTCATCCTGACTTTTCTCTGCCTCTTCAGCTTGCTCCTTCAAGACGATTTCGCCAAGCGTCTTCCCTTCTTCTTCAGCCAGGGCTAGATAATCCATGGTGGAACGCATGAACTTCCCTCCTAATTACACCCTTCGGTAGTTAGTTATTTGTATAAAAACAAGGATTGATCTGAATACCATTATTCCAGGGGTTCTATAGCCATGGCCTGGTTCACAGCCGGAAGCTTTTTGATCAGAGCCAAGGCTGCCGGATCGATGGCTTGATCCGTCTCAATAATCATCAGAGCGTGAGCCCCTTTTTTCTCTCTGGAAACTCGCATTTGGGCGATATTGATCTGAGTTGAGGCGATCAAGGAAGTGACCTGGGCTACCACACCGGGCAGATCTTTTTGCAGAACCACTAAGGTATGATAATCCCCCATGATCTCTACCTTAAATTGATCAATTCCGCCAATGATTATCCGGCCGCCGCCTATGGAGGAACCCACGACTTCCACCTCTTGTCCCGCCTTGGCTTTTAACCTGATCTTGACAGTATTGGGATGCACATCTCCCAAGTCTCCCGTATTAAAACTAACGGCGATTCCCTGCTCTTTAGCAATCTCTAAGGCTTGGGGGATCCTTTCGTCGTCCGTATGCATTCCTAAAAGTCCGGCAGCTAAAGCGAGATTTGTCCCGTGCCCCTTGCCGGTCTCCGCAAAGGAGCCATGAAGGGTTAACACAGCTTCAATGATCTGACCGCCGCATATCTTTCTGGCCATGGCCCCCAGCCGTACCGCTCCTGCAGTATGTGAGCTGGAGGGACCGACCATAACCGGGCCGATCAAATCAAAAACGGTACTCCGTCCCATAGCAATCTCTCCCTACTCATCGTCTTGGTCTTCATTGTAAAAACCCCTCCGGATGGCTCCGGAGGGTATTGTTCATTGCCTATTATTCTACCCCGAAAATATAATAATACAGGGGTTGATGGCCGGGATAAAGCTCCAGCTCGATATGGGGAGCTTCAGCTTCAATCCATGCTCTAAGCTCTTCAGCTTGTTCTTCGGAAACGTCTTCACCGTAGAAAACCGTAAGCAAATCATGTTCTTTCCAATTCATTTTGCTCAAGGTCTCTTGGGCGACCTGAAGGCGTTCTTTTCCCGTAACTTGGATAATATCTTCAATCAGGCCCAGGATATCCCCTGCTTTGATCTCTAAGTCACCGAACTGAGAATCCCGGACGGCATAAGTGACTTCTCCTGATTTGATCAGGGACAGCCCCTCTTCCATATTCCTGGCATTCTCATCAGCCTCACCATAAGGATTATAATTGACTAAGGCGGAAATACCCTGAGGGATGGATTTGGTCGGGATAATAAACACATTGCGATCTGTAACAATATCTTGAACTTGGCGGGCAGCCATCACGATATTGCCGTTGTTAGGCAATATATAAACATTTTTAGCGGGAACCTTGCGAACCGCTTCCACTAAATTCTCCGTGCTGGGATTCATAGTTTGGCCACCAAAAATGACTTCATCCACACCTAAGCTTTTAAAGACCTCTGCAATCCCTTCACCCATGGCTACCGCCACGATACCGTGCTCTTTCTCTTCCCTGGGGCCAGGTTCTTGCTCTTGACCGGTTCTTTCCAGGTTTTCCTCCGGAATTTCTTCCATCTTTTGAGCATGGGCCATCGCTTCATTTTGGGCTAACATATTATGAATCGCTACCTCATGAAGGGATCCCCATCGGATGGCATAATCCGAAATCTGTCCAGGATTCTTGACATGAACGTGAATCTTTACCACTTCTTCTGTGCCTACAACCAAAAGGGAATCTCCACGCGCCATTAAGTCTTCACGGATTTTTTCAACTTGGAGGTTCTTGCCTTTAACTAAGAATTCCGTACAATATGGGAACTCCAGATCCTCTACTGCAGTAATTCCCCGCATCATTTGGGGTTCAGCTTGTGGAGCGGAGAGAACTTCTTCCTCTTCAATTTCCTGGCCTTCCAGTGCTGCAATCCAACCACTCAATATAATGAGAAACCCTTGCCCTCCAGCGTCCACCACCCCGGCTTGCTTCAAGGTGGGAAGCATATCCGGTGTTTTCTCCAGGGTAAGCTGTCCGCGCATATAGGCATCCTTCAGAACCTTCAAAGGATCTGAGCCTTGTTTGGCGCTGCTTTGTGCCCCTTTCGCCACTTCCCGGGCTACCGTCAGAATAGTTCCCTCAACAGGTTTCATTACGGCTTTATAGGCAGTGTCTACACCCATCTGTAATGCCTGGGCGATTTGCTGCCCGCCGGCTTGTTTATGCCCCTCAAGACCTTTAGCAATACCCCGCAGAAGCTGGGATAAAATAACCCCGGAGTTCCCACGAGCGCCCATCAGGGAACCCATAGAGACTGCAGCAGCGACTTCAGCTATGGTCGCCCCCGAAGTCTTATCGGCATCCTTCACAGCCGATTGAATCGTAAAATTCATATTCGTTCCGGTATCGCCATCAGGTACGGGGAAAACATTCAATGCATCCACATCATGCTTCTTACGTTCCAATGCTCTCGCACCGGAGCGCATCATTTGTTTCCACTGTTGTCCTGTAATCATATTGCCTATATCTCCATTCAAAATAATCCCCCTACTCTTCAGAACCTATTCCAAGACACGGACACCTTGGACATTGACATTGACTTGCGCTACCTTTAGGCCGGTTAGATTTTCAGTGGTATAGCGAACCCTTTCTATAACATTGGCAGCCACCTCAGAAATCTTAACTCCATAACCTACAATAATATACAAATCAATGACGACCTGATTATCATCGATGGATACGACAACTCCACGGGCTAAATTTTCGCGGCCCAGGAGCTCGGAGAACTTATCCGAAGATTTTCGGGAAGCCATCCCCACAAGACCATAACATTCGACTGCAGCAGCGCCGGCTATCGTCGCAATAACCTCTTCAGAGATATCGATTTTCCCCAAATTATTATTAATCTCTTTACCCATATACAAGGACCTCCCTTTATCGGCATGTGTCCATATCGTCACTATTTTACCAAGTATTAATGAAATGTTCAAAGAAAATTATGCTAATACGCAATTAATATTATATCTACGTTTTTATTATATTCAACTTGTACAGTTTTTGGATATATTTCAGGAAAATAAAGCCGGTAAAAAAGATTTAACTATCTTTCAACGAAAAGGTTCGGAAAAACCTTGCCAATCCAGTAAACATTTGATAGAATACATAGGTATCATTTCCGGTGTAAAGGAGGTAAGAGCATGGCTAATGTATGTGCTATTTGCGGAAAAGGGGTTGCTTCAGGTATTCAGGTCAGCCACTCCCATATCCGGACAAAGCGGACTTGGAAACCTAACCTGCAAAGGGTTCACGCCATCGTCAACGGCACTCCGACCCGGATCAGTGTTTGCACCAGATGCTTACGTTCCGGTAAAGTTCAACGTGCAGTATAATGTCTCAATTCCATCACATATATTGTAAACTTGGCTGATATCGTTATAACGGTATCAGCTTTAGTTTTTTAGAGCCCGAGGAAACTCGGGCTCTTTTCCTTTTAGCTTGCCCCCAAAAAGATCCTATAAGCTAATTCTCCAGGATTTTGCTTTACACCGGTCGCTCCATAAGCTGCGCGGACAAAACTAACGCTCAAGCCCTCCGCTCCGAAAGGTGCCCCGCCAAATCGCTCCTGCTTAATGGCGGGTTGGAAACGTCCTGTTTCCAACCTTTCTCCGCTGCATGCTTTTCGCGAAGTTTTGTTTCCGCTCGCTTAAATCCGCTCTCTTCTGTAAAGCAAAATCCTTGGGCTGCCTTTCGAGTTTGAGCGGTGCAGCTCCTTCGAAAAGACCCCAAAAACAGAACCGGCAAGGACCCATAAGTGTAGCTTTACGTACAAAAGCGAACGGATTTAGCGGAAGGGCGGCCGGGTCAACAAAGCTTTCTTAACGTAGCGGAGCCACCGGTTCACATCAGGTATTACCCAGAGGTTTGGCGTAGCTGTTAAGAAAGCTTGTTCACCAGCCCTGAAGCTATGGAGTAAGTGTTGTGCGTAAAGCTACACGACCCGGGCCTTTGATGCCACCATCGTATAGGCTCTACTTCACCTGCTCATAAAGCTCACGCAGATCCTCTTCGTTGAAACGGTAATGCTCATTGCAGAAATGGCACACGAGCTCAGCCTGTTTGTCCTCGAGAAGTTCTTCAAAGCCTTCTTTCCCGATACTGATCAATGTCTCGCTTACCCGTTCTTTGGAGCAGGTGCATTTGTATTGCACCGGCCTTTTTTCCAGAACACGATAGTCCAGATCTCCTATGAGCTCCCGGACTAATTCTTCCATAGTGGTACTGTCTGCAGCAATTTGACTGATACCTTGAATCCGAGCCAGCAGTGCTTCCAGAGCTTGGACACTCTCTTCAGAGGCATTCGGTAATAATTGGAACAGCATTCCGGCAGCTCCAGCCACATGGGAATCCTTCCCTACCATCACGCCCAGAAGGGCGGCGGATCGTACCTGCTCAGAATTAAGCAGATAATGAACCAAATCATCGGCAATTTCTCCACTGACCAAGGGAACCATCCCTGTATAGCTTTCCCCATTGGCCAGGCTGCGGCTTACCACAAATTCTCCGGCACCTACGGCACCGGATACATCCAGTTTCCCTTTAGAGTTTAAAGGGAGCTCCACCTGAGGTTCCTGAACATAGCCTCGAACCTCTCCTTGAGGGTTGCCTACGGCAACCACCCCTCCCAAAGGGCCATCCCCAAGAAGCCGTAAGGTAATGGCCTCCTCTGCTTTCATCGAGCTGGCCAGGAGCAAGGATGCTCCCATAAGCCGTCCTAATGCCGCGGTGGCTACAGGTGTTGTGTGATGGCGGTTAGCCGCCTCTTCCACAGTGTTGGTCATCCCTACGGCAACCCAGCGAACCTCTCCATTTCCCAGGGTGCCCAGCCATAATTCATCTGAATATTTGTTGTTCATCTTTTCTATCAACCTCATTCAACACAATTGCTTTATTCGTAAACACAAGTTCTTTGTCCATTGATCACTATGGATGGACCGAATTAAAACCCACGAATCATCTTATGTTATCAGGGCTCAACATGACGATCAGAGCCGTTCCTTCCGAGACTTCTACTATTGCATCTTCCCCCAAAAAAACATTGCTTATCCCTCGGGGAGATTCTTGATACAAAATCTCTTGATAAAGAGGATAATAGAGGCCCTCGGTCCGCACGACGGCCTTTTCCGTCACAGGTATAACCGATACTTTTTGCCCTTTTTTCCCTATCAATTTTCCTTGCCCCTCCAAGAGCCAAAGCTCTTGATCAGGCCCTTTCATGCGAATCCGAAATCCTCTTTTTAAGAAGCCCCGCAAAAGAAAGAGATTCCCCAACAAATGATCGATTCGCCCTCCAATTGCCCCCAGCAGAAAGATCTCTTTGATCTCCTGGTCTTGCGATCCTGCCTTTTCCTCCTGCTCAATTAGTTTGGCAGCATACTCCAAAGCCAGCTCCAGGTCTGTCTCATCTTTTTCGGCGGGATAGCTAAGGATAGCAGTTCCCTTTTTACGACAGATTTCCATGGTCTCAGGCTCAGTGGAATCGAGATCACCGACCAAAGCATCCGGAATATAGTCCGCTTGGACGATATGATTCCCCCCACCGTCCGCCGCGATAAGCCGGTCATAAGAAGCCAGCTCCCGTTTACCCCATTCCTGATCCCATTCTCCATTGGCTACTACGGCAATTCTCACCTTACGTCACCCCTTATAACCTTGGGCGGCTTCCCGGAGGTCTTGAACTGCTCGGGCTGGATCAGGATGGGCAAATACCGCCGCCCCGGCAACCAGGACATTGGCCCCGGCTTTGACCACAGCAGGAGCCGTGTCAAGATTGATTCCTCCATCTACCTCAATTGCGCAGGAAGATTGCATCTGATCGAGATGCCGATGAAGAATTTCGATCTTGGGAAGAACCGCGGGGATAAACTTCTGCCCCCCAAAGCCCGGATTAACGCTCATAATCAAAACCATATCCAATTCATCGAGGATGTACTTAAGCCCATCCAGAGGTGTAGCCGGATTAATGGAAACCCCTGCGGTAAGACCCAATCCCTTAATCTGTTGGATAGCACGATGGATATGAGGCGTTGCTTCCAAATGTACAGTAATATGATCCGCCCCGGCTTTAGCAAATTCCTCAATATAGCGTTCCGGATTCTCAATCATTAAATGAACATCGAAGCGCATCTTAGAATGAGGCCGCAGAGCTTTAACCACTAAAGGACCAATCGTAATGTTGGGGACAAAATGCCCATCCATCACATCAATATGTAAGACCTCAGCCCCTGCTTTCTCTACTAAGGCGACTTGATCCCCTAAACGGGCAAAGTCTGCCGATAAAATGGATGGTGCAATTTTTATCATCCTAATATCTCCTCTCAGCTGCAATAACTTCCTCTAAAAACTGACAATAGTGTTCATAGCGGGATTGTTGAATTTCTCCTGCTTCCATCGCAGCTTTTACTGCGCAATTCGGCTCCTTATGATGCTGGCAATCCGCAAAGCGGCATTCTCCTGCATCCTGAAACTCCCTGAAATAATCCGTCAGTTCTTCCCGCTTCATATGGGGAAGATAGAGAGAAGAGAACCCAGGGGTATCGGCCAACAGCCCTTCCCCGCAAACCATAAGTTCCACATGGCGGGTCGTATGACGGCCGCGTTTCAGCTTGCGGCTGACATCCCCGGTTTTTAGTTCCAAGCCGGGGGATAAGGCATTCACAAGGCTGGACTTCCCTACACCGGAAGGACCTGCCAGAACGTTCACCTTGCCGTTAATATGCTCTTGCAATTCAGCCAATCCTTCCCCGGTCTTTGTGGACACCTTGACCAGCTCATATCCCAGCTCCCGATAGAAATCCAACCCATCTGCCGGAAAGGTATTTCCCGCAGTGTTTTTTTCCTCCAGGCTCCCTAAGTCGATTTTATTTAATATGATAATGGGTTTAATCTGAGATGCTGCAACTTGAACGATGAGCCGATCGAGCAAGTTCAGATCAGGCGTAGGAGACACACAGGCAAAGACAAGAAAGGCCTGATCCACATTGGCTATGGTCGGCCTAACCAAGGAGTTACGGCGAGTCTCCACTTCTTCAATCGTTCCTTTATTCCCTGTTCCCGGTAAAATCTTCACCCGGTCTCCCGGCAGAAATTCTTGATTGCGAATGCGAAAGCGACCGCGCAGGGAACATTCCCATACCCGGCCTTCCGCAAACACATAATAAAATCCACTGTATCCCTTGAGTAATATTCCAGAAATCATGCGTTCATTTTTACCCCTTCTAAAAGAGTCCTGGCACTTTATTTTTTACTACATCTATGGATTAAATTTATCCAGCTTGGCTACATGACCCAAAACGACTGGATTAAAGGCTATCGGCCCCGGGCCCCGGGAGATGATGATCTTGACGGTATCCCCTTTATTAACCAGTTCACCCGGTCTCGGAACAGTATCCATCACCACATCCGGGGGGTATTCGGTAGAATTCACACTATCTCCCAATACCACGACCAATTCATATTGCTTTAAAATCGCTTGAGCGTGATCCGATGATTGTCCAATAACGCTGGGCAAAGGCGTCGGTTTGTCCACTTTTCCAGCGCTGACGGTTAAGCTGACTAAACCATTTTTAAACCATTCTACACCGGGAGCAGGATCCTGCCCCACCACAATATCTTTCGGCTGGGAAGAGTTTTGATCCTCCTGGACAGAGATGTTTTCTTTTTTGAAACCCATACTTTCTAAAGTATTAAGGGCCGCTTCCCGAGTGGTGTTTCCGGTTTTAAAATTGGGGAATATCACCGGCTTAGAGCCTAAGCTCACCCAGACCTTGATGCCCCGTTCTTTTTTTACAACGGCACCCTCTTCAGGGTCAGTGCGCGTAATCTTCCCCTTCTCCACTTCATCATTGTATTCTTCCTGAGTGTTCGGGTCTAAGTATAAACCGTTTCGTTCAGCAAAATAAGCTGCATCCTGAATTGTTTTTCCCACCAACGGAGGAACTGTGGTGGTCCCTACATTAAACCATTGCGAGAAAACAGCCCAGCCTCCCCCCATGATCAGGACAAAGGCAAGCAAAGCTACCCATGGCCAGCGTTTACGAAATAGTGGGACCTTGGTTTTTTTCCGGCCTGCTTCTTTTTCCTCGGAAGCTAAAGCGGAGTTCACCCCCGCGCTTAAGGAGCGATGAACCCGGGTGCTTTCCAAGTCCTGGTCCTCATCGACTGTCTTGTCCACAGGCAAGCCGGCCTGAACTTTGCGAAGATCCTGCAATAAATCTTTGGCCGTGGCATAACGCTGATCCGGAGATTTGGCAATGGCTCTCATCACCAGATTCTCTAGAGCAGGGCTGACCCTGGCGTTCAGCTTGCTGGGAGGGACGGCTAATTCCTGCAAATGCTTGAGGGCAATGGAAATCGGGGTCTCCCCATCATAAGGCACCTTGCCCGTCAAAAGTTCATAGAGAATAATCCCTAGGGAATAAACATCGGATTGCTCATTGGTCTGAACTCCCCTGGCCTGTTCCGGTGAAAGATAATGGACCGAACCTACAATATCTCCAGTATGGGTCATGGTTGCCGCTGAAACAGCCCGGGCAATTCCAAAATCCGTGACCTTAATCCGTCCATCCTCTGTAACAAGAATATTATGAGGTTTAATATCCCGATGAATGATATGATGCTCATGGGCATGACGAATGGCTTCAGCAATCTGCATGCCCAGATCCAAAGTCTGTTCTGTGGATAAGGGCGCATAATTGCGAATAATATCCTTCAGGTTCTGCCCTTCAATATACTCCATGACGATGTATTCCGTCTCTCCATCCTTGCCTACATCATAGATGGATACGATATTGGTATGGGACAAACTGGCTGCCGACTGTGCCTCTCTCCGAAAACGGCGAACGAATTCCTCATCTGCCGTAAATTGCTCACGGAGAATTTTAATGGTGACGATCCTGTTCAATAAAAGATCCTTAGCTTTGTAGACAATGGCCATGCCACCGGATCCTATTTTTTCGATTATTTCATAGCGATTACTCAAAATTTTGCTCACGAGTTATCACCTGCTTTCTGCCTTAATGCGGTCTCAATGATTGCTCGGGCAATAGGCGCTGAAGCCCCTCCCCCGGTACCCCCATTCTCGACAAGGACTGCTACAGCGATCTGGGGATGTTCCGCCGGAGCAAAAGCAATATACCAAGCATGGGTCCTAACATTTCCTCCCGGTTCAGCCGAACCCGTTTTGGCGGCTACCTGAAACCCAACAATTCCGCCAGGAGCCGCTGTCCCCTCATTAACAGCCGTGATCATGGCACTTTTAATCCTTTCCGCTTCTTGAGAAGAGAGAGGGGTTAACCAGGGCTCGGGTTTCTTCCTATAGAGTACATTCTGGTCCTCATCCATCACCTGTTCCACAATGTGGGGTTTCATAATCACCCCTTCGTTGGCGATGCCTGCTGTAATCAGGGCCATATGGAAGGGTGAAACCAAGACTTCTCCCTGCCCGAAAGCACTGGCCGCCAGCAGATTATCATCCATGCGGTGAGGCACCGCTTCTTCATTGGTCAAGGTACTGCGCTTCACCGGCAATTCGAAAGGTATCTCCTGGCCAAACCCGAAGGATTTGGCCGCTTCCAGAAAAACCTTATCTCCCGCTTCCACACCAAAGGATGCAAAATAGGTATTGCAGGACTCAGCCAAAGCGAGGTTATAATTCACCCAGCCATGGGCTTTGTCATTTTGTTCACGGATCACTTGTCCATTGATCACCGCTGTACCTGTACAATGATAGAGATCGCTTGTATCGATTCCTGCCCGCAGGAGTGCCGCAGAAGTCATGACCTTTAAAGTGGACCCTGGTGTATAAAGAGCAAAGGCATGATTTAAAAAGGGACTCCCCGGATTCTTACTGATGTTCTCCCAGTTCTCATCTATTTTATTTCCGTCAAAACTCGGCTGACTGACTAGGGCCAGGACTTCCCCATTGCGAGGGTTGATGGCCACCGCCGAACCAATCTTTCCTTTTAAGCCTTCATAGGCAATCTTTTGCAAACCATAATCCAAAGTAAGGACCACATCATTGCCCCGGCGGGGAAGCTGGAATACCTGCTCCAGGGTCTGTTGTGCCGTAGCATCTTTGATCCCTAAAAGCCAATCTCCGAGATAAGCCTCCAATCCGGCCGAACCACGGAGCAGAGTCGCATAACCTATAAGGGGCTCTAAAGCTTCACCTTTAGGGTAAATTCGAGTTTTTTTGTCTTCATTCACTTCAGTCTGAGCCAATACTTCGCCATTTCTGTCGAAAATTCCTCCCCTAACCACCCGCTGCTCCATAAGAATAAGCCGGCGATTGGCAGGGTTATCCATCAATTCCGTCGAACGTACCACTTGCCAATAGACAAGACCAAAGCTTAGGCCAATGATGCTTAAGGAGAATCCTATGGCTACATTTCTTAAGCCCTTTTTCATGCGGCATACTCCCTTCCCTTATTCTTGATATGCGAAGGACCTGTCGCTTCCGCATGAGAAATATTGGCTAAAATTCCGAGAAGCAAAAAATGAATAAGCAGGGAGCTCCCTCCATAACTAACCCAAGGCAGGGGGATTCCCGTTAAAGGCAAGAGCTTGGTGACTCCGGCCAGGATAATGATGGCTTCCGTCCCCACCAGAATTCCGATACCTGCCGCTAAAATCTGGCCAAAGCGGTCTGTCGCTTGAATACTAATATGAAATGCCCGCAAAACCACTACCAAAAAGAGCACCAATAAGGCCATAGCACCGGCAAATCCAAGTTCTTCCGCAATGATGGAAAAAATAAAATCCGTGCTGGCAGCAGGCACCTGAGAAGCTCCGATACCATTGCCCAGGCCGGTCCCCAGAATCTTCCCTCCGGCAATGGCAAAGAGGGATTGAGCAATTTGATATCCTCCACCACTGGGATCACTCCAGGGATTGAGCCAGGTGGCAACACGAACTCGAACATGCCCAAAAAGAAAATATCCTAAAGTTCCTGTACATAAGAAGACAGGCAGAGCAACACCGAGATAAAGGACCCGCTCTGTCACCACATAGAGAACCAACATATACAGGGAATAGAACACCAGGGCTGTACCTAAACTCTTTTGAGCGGCTAACAAGAGGAGAGAAAATCCTCCCATGACCAAAAAGGGTCCAAGGGTCCGCCAGTCCGGCAAAGAAAGCCGGCCGATTTGTACTGTCCCAACCCGCAGAACCTCCTCATGCTCACTCAAATACGAAGCGAAGAAGATGAGCATAGCCACCTTAACTAATTCCTCTGATTCAAAGCTCATGCCCCCGATATGCAGCCAACTGGTTGCTCCCCCTTGGGTAATCCCAAAAAGCAGGGTGATCAGTAACAGGACCACAGCGCCTAAACCAGAAAGATAACGAAAACGCCCTAAGGCTCGATAATCCCGCAGGGCATAGAGAACGCAATAAAAAATAAACAGCCCCAGACAAGCCCACCAGAATTGTTTCAAGGCAGAGGCCGGCCGTATTCGCGTTATAAAGACCAGTCCAATCACGAGAATAAGCTGAACTGTCGGCAACAGGTAGGGATCCCCTTTATAGGCCACAAGCTTTTCCAAAGCTGCACCGATTAAGAGCAACAGTGAAAAAACCCCTGCCTGCCAAAGGATTTGCTCGTTGGTTTTACCATCTAAGGTCAAGACACCCAATCCGACCCAGAGGACACTTAAGATTAATAAACGTAATATCCAGACCCTTTTCATTTTGTCACTCCGCAATACAGCATAGCGCTGTAAAATTATCGGGTGCACCTCGTTCTATGATCAGCTGATAAATGCGCTCCAGGTGCTCTTCCCACGAACATTTCTGCAAGAACTCCTCTTCTAACTCCCGATCACTCATCACATTGGATACCCCATCCGTACAGAGAAAAAAGACATCTCCCGCCTGAAAGTCCAGGGATTGGGAGTCAACCTCTACGTCCCATCCGGCTCCCACCGCTCTTACCAGCATATGGCGCTTGGGATGGCTATCCGCCTCTTCCGAAGAAATCTGTCCCAGACGGACCAGCTCACTCACTAAAGAGTGATCACGGGTCAGCTGAACCAATTGCTCATTGCGCCATACATAGGCTCTACTATCCCCTACATGGGCAAGGACGACCTTACTTTCTCTAAAGACCAGGACCGTCAAAGTCGTGCCCATTCCTTCAGTAGCAGGGTTCCGGGTAGAGCTCATATACACTTCCCGGTTGGCTCGAATCAAAATCTCCCTGACTTGATTCTCCAACTCGTCATCCCCTTGGTCCACTAAATGTGGAGCACTCTTGGTCAATTCATCAAGTGCTGTCCGTGCTGCTACTTCTCCCGCAAGATGCCCTCCCATACCGTCGGCTACTGCATACACGCCGTACTCCGGCAGAATCAGGTAGGCATCCTCGTTATTTTTGCGCACACAGCCTGTTTCACTAAAGCTTAGAACTCTCATTTTGCCACCTCGAATATTGGAAGGTAATACTTCCAATTTTCACATAATCTCCAGCAACCAGTTGAACCGGGGAGTAGATCCGCTCTCCATTGACCCAGGTTCCGTTGGTGCTTCCTAAATCCTCCAGGGTCGTCACCCCTTTATGATGACGTACCAGGACATGGTCCATGGAAGCGAAGTGATCGGCTAAAACCACATCGTTATTCTTCCCACGGCCTATTTTCAGGCCTTTTTGGTCAATTCGAAACACACGGCCTTTAGGCAAGTGCTCTCCCCCTGAGAGCACTTCAAAGCGCCCAAAATCCTTTTCCCCCTTGCGAATTAACCCCTTAACCTGCAAATCCGCTAATAAGGCCGTAAGAATACGAAAAAGAAAGAGATAAATTAATCCAATGAAAAGTATCCTTCCCAGTACTAAAATTCCTTGCATAGAAACCTCCGCGCTCTACTAACCTCTATTCCTAAAGCAGGCAGTTTATCGGTGGCGTAGGATGAAGACCGTTTGCCCTATTTCAACCCGGTCCCCTAAGCCTATTTTTTGCTTAGCAATCCTCTGCCCATTAAGCCAAGTTCCATTGGTACTGCCTAAGTCATCAATCACCCAGTCTTCTCCTCCGCCGCTGAGCTTGAGATGCCTCCGCGATACCTCAGGGTCCTGCAAGACGATTTCACATTGACCATGCCGTCCGATATGGATGTTCTCTTCCTCCAAAGGGAAAGTTTTTCCAGAGTCCGGTCCCTGAATTATTTCGAGGACATAACGAATTTTCCTGCTCTGTTCATAGGAATTTCGGAGATCATAAGGAAGCTCCCCTTGAAAGATATTGGTCTGATCCCGCCAATCCGAAGACTCGCTGGATTCCTGAGACTCTTCTTCGTACTCGTCATCGTCTTCCCAAAAGACCTCGATGGAATCGTCAAAATCCACTTCAATGAACATTTCATGGGGTTTCACTGTATCATCGGAGTGGAGTTCGATCGAGGGCTTACTTAAAAAAGTAAAGCCACTTTTCTTTCCCTCTGCATACAGATATTTGGAAAGCTCAATCAAAAAAGCATCCCCAAAATTAGCAAAAGGACTCCAATCATTGGAGTGGAGAAAAACCCGATAGACATTGGGCACATAGACTTGGGAAATGCTCACCTGCTTGTTTTTCTGCATGATGCGAACCAGTTCTTTAGCCAATTCAACAGGTTGCAGTCGGGAATTATTATTCTTTTTAAACATACCCGTAAACAAACTTTCAGCTACTTCTTCAAAACGGGCCAGTAGGTTCATTTTGCTCACACTCCAATTGCCGTCTTAATTGGCCGCAGGCTGCATCGATATCCGTTCCTTTTTCTTCACGAACAGAAACGGGGATTCCCATACTCTCTAAAATCTGAGCAAACTTCTGAATCTCCTTGGGAGTAGGCCGGGCCATTCCAGTTCCTGCTACAGGATTGACCGGAATGAGATTCACATGGGCTAATTGTCCTTTTAAGAGATGTCCTGCTTCTTCAGCGGCTTCCGGGGTCGCCTGACCGGAAATTAAGGCCATCTCGAAAGTGATGCGACGGTTCGTCAAATGAGTATATTCTTCACAGGCTTCCATAAGTTCTGCTAAAGGATACCTGCGATTCATAGGAATGAGTTGATCCCGAGTCTTGTCATAGGCACTATGCAGAGAAACCGCCAACCCTACTTGAGGGTTATCTTTGGCCAGTTGCCGGATTTTTGGTGCTACCCCGCTGGTGGAGATGGTCATTCGTCTCATCCCAATCCCTTGACCCGACCGATCATTTAGCAGTTCGATGGCTTTGAGGACCGCATCATAATTTAATAAAGGCTCTCCCATGCCCATAAAGACAATATTCGTGACCTGAAAATCCGGATCCTCTTGACGCATGATGTAGGTGATGTCCAAAACCTGACCCAAGATCTCCCCAGGGCTTAAGTTTCTCCGCAATCCCCCTAGTCCGGTAGCACAGAAGGCACAGCCCACAGCGCAACCGATCTGGGTAGAAACGCAGACCGTGTGGCGATCTCTGTTCTTCCGACGATCATAGTCCATCAACACACACTCGATAGTTTCGCCATCAGTACAACGGAAGAGGAATTTTCGAGTACCATCTTGAGAGATCTGTTCCTTGACTTTCCTCAAAGGTTGTAGGAAGAGGCCTTCTTGCAGCTTTTGCCGATCCCCTGCTCCGATGTTCCTGATCTCTTCCCAGTCTTGAACAGCTTTCTGCTGGACCCATTGAAACACTTGGCGTCCCCGGAATTCCGGCAGTCCCAGCTCTACACAATGCCGGGTTAATTCCCTTTGATTCAAATCTCGGCAATCCATTCTCTTCATAGTATTCACCCAAATCTTTCCACCTAAACTTCACCTCGGCGAAATTTCGCTAAGAAAAAGCCATCCATACCCTGTTTATGGGGCAAAATCTGCAGAAACCCCTTGGCGGCTTGTTTAATATCTTGTTCAGATTTTAAGGAATAAGGAAAATCCTCGGCGAGATTAACGGGAGTAAACTCGGGGTATTTGGCACGAAAAGCCTTAACCACTTCGAAATTTTCCTCAGGCTCAATAGTACAGGTAGAATAGACTAGCTCTCCACCTAGAGCAACGCATTGAGCCGCCCTCTCCAATAGTGCTAATTGCAACTCAGGTAAGGCCTTAATTTCTTCCTCTTCCTTATTCCAGCGCATATCTGCCCGGCGACGAATTACCCCAAGCCCTGAACAAGGCGCATCCACCAACACTTTATGGTAGGAAGAATCCTCTACCCCTGCCAGTTCCCGGGCATCCCCTGCCTGGGGGTGAATGATAGTAATTCCCAGGCGTGCGGACAGATCCTCGATAAGTTTCACCTTATGGGGATGGATATCAAAAGCGAGAATTTCGCCCCTATTCTCCATCCTTTGGGCCAGGTGGGTGGTTTTCCCTCCCGGGGCACCGCAGGCATCCAAAACCTTTTGCCCGGCTTGGGGATTCAAAACATGGGCAATCAATTGAGAGCTTTCATCCTGAACGGTAAAGAGCCCTTCTTGAAAGCTGGGCAGTTTATCCAGGGATCCGAATTCTTCTATTACCAGGCTTTCCGGAACCCGTTCCCCAAGGGTCACCTTTACGCCTTCTCTCTCCAGCCTTTCTTGTAAGCCTTCTCGAGAAATCTTCAGGGTATTGGTACGGATCCAAACAGGTGCGGGCTCATTATTGGCTTGGCATAAGGCTTCAGTATCTGTCATCCCATATCGTTTCAACCAGCGCTTCACCATCCACTCGGGATGAGAATAGCGCAGGGAGAGATAACGTATGGGCTCCCTCTCCTTGCTAGGCCAGGAAATATCCCAACTGCTTTCGAAAACTCTCCGTAATACACTGTTCACTAAGGATGTGTACTTGCCCTGATGCTTTTTGGTCAATTCTACTCCTTCGTTGATGGCCACAGCTTCGGGAATCCTAGAAAGGTAGAGAATTTGAAAGGTACTGATTCTGAGAATCCAACGTACCTCATGGGGTAATTGAGATAAAGGTTTGCGAAGGTGACGCCTTAAAGCATAATCCAGGGTGAGGCGACTTTTTAAAGTCCCATTGACCAGGAGAGTGGTCAATTGACGTTCTCGAGGATCGTTTAAATCGTGAAGAGACTTTTGCATTACCAGATTGGCATAAGCTTTTTCTTCCTCTATACGCTGGAGAATCTGTACAGCCAAGGCTCTCGCGGTCATTTTATTCATCCTTTGTCCATCCTTCACGAGAAACCCTCTCCCACCTGTCCATGACGACCTAAGAAAAAGTCCCGGGCCGGCATGGGCTTCTTCCCTGCAGGCTGCACCTCAGTAATCCGGATCAACCCTTCCCCGGTCTGAACGAGCAGGCCCTGAGAGTTACATTCTATAATTTCACCCAGTTTAAAATCATATCCTTTTTCTTCTGCAGAGACGGTTGACTTCCATACTTTGACCGTTTCTCCTCTAAAGGTAGTATAGGAACCGGGCCAAGGATTCAGTCCGCGAATTTGATTATGAATAGCTTGAGCACCGCGCGCCCAGTTGATCTTCTCGTGCTCCCGGGTGAGCAGGGAGGCATAACGTACGGGCCCCTTTTGAGGTGTTCTGGGCAATTCTCCCTTTTGGAGCTGCTCCAAAGTAGTGATTAAAAGCTGAGCGCCGGCTTGAGCCAGAGCGTCATGAAGTTCCCCGGTGGTGGTATCCTCTCCAATCGGATGCTCGGCCTTTAGGAGCATATCCCCCGTGTCCAGCCCTTCATCCATCTGCATAGTCGTAACGCCGGTCTTTTGATCTCCCTCAAGGACAGACCAATGAATGGGTGCGGCACCGCGCCAATCCGGCAAAAGGGAGGCATGGACATTGATGCAGCCGTAAAGGGGCAATTCTAAAATTTCTTTGGATAATATTTGTCCATAGGCCACCACGATGATGACCTCCGGGGCCAGTTCCTTCAAGGATTCCAGGCCCTCGGGGCTTTTTACTTTGTGAGGCTGATAAACAGCAAGCCCCAGGCTTTGGGCGGCTACTTTAACCGGGCTGGGCTTCAGGTTCTTTCCCCGGCCGGAAGGACGATCCGGCTGGGTAAAAACTCCCACCACGTCGTGACCGTGAGCCGCTAGGGCTTGGAGGGTTGGAACGGCGAAGTCCGGCGTTCCCATGAAAACGAGTCGCATAGTGATTGCTCCTAACTATGTATTGAAAGTTCGAAGGTTTCAAGTCGTTCTAAAGTTTATAATTTGAAAGCTAATTCTCCAGGATTTTGCTTTACGCCGTTCGCTCCATAAGCTGCGCGGACAAAACTAACGCTCAAGCACTCCGCTCCATCGGGGACCCTGCTAAATCGGCTCCTGCCTCATAGCAGGGTTGGAAACGTCCTGTTTCCAACCCGACTCCGCTGCGTGCTTTTCGCGAAGTTTTGTTTCCGCTCGCTTAAATTCGCTTACTCTTGTAAGGCAAAATCCTTGGGTGGTCTTTCAAGTATCTTTTTTGGCATCTTTTCAGGATGTTTTCAGGAAGTTTTTCGAAGGCTATTTTAATAAAGGCCTGAAAAAAGACTAAAATAGTAACCCCAATGACCCGCAAGTGTAGCTTTACGCACAAGAGCGAACGGTTTTAGCGGAGGGGCGGTCAGGTTAACGAGGCTTTCTTAACTTAGTCGAGCCACCGGTTCACATCAGGTATTACCCAGAGGTTTGGCTCGGCTGTTAAGAAAGTGAGTTGACCAGCCCAGGAGCTATTGAGTAAGCGATGTGCGTAAAGCTACACGACCCGAGCAAGCTTTTCATTCACTATCAGCAGCGTGAAAGGCTCCTCCAGTATCCTCCAAGGAGTATTTACCTGCGATAGGTTTTCTTCGCTTTGTCGACGAAGAGTATCCCTTCCAAATGGTCGATTTCATGCTGCAGGCAGCGGGCCAAGAGCCCTTCCCCTTCAATGACCTGGAGTTCTCCCTTGCGATTGAGAGCTTCTACTTTGACTTTGGCTGCCCGGGCTACCTGACCGGTTACACCGGGGATGCTTAAGCATCCTTCATCATCAAGGTCTTCTCCCTCTTTTTCGATGATGACAGGATTGATTAATTCCATGGGGCCTTCTCCTACATCGATGACGACGACACGTTTTGAGACTCCCACTTGGGGGGCTGCCAGGCCCACCCCATTGGCATCATAGAGTGTCTCCAACATATTATCTAAAAGCTTTTCAATATTGGGTGTTATCTCTTTTACAGGAACAGCTTTCTCCCGCAACACTTCAGAACCGATTTCTACAACCTGATAAATCGCCATTTCACGATTTCCCCTTTCTTCTCGCTTATCATCATTATATTACATGTCCATAGTATTCGACAGTGTCTTACATACTTAATGGATCCACTTCGATATTCAGTTGAATTCCCGAACTGATGGAATCTCGTGCAAAACGTTGGACACCTTCATGCAAGAATTCACGTAATGCATCCATCGATTTTCCTTTGACCGAGACCTGCCAGCGAAAGTGATTTTTAAGGCGAGGCATCACAGCCGGAGCAGGGCCGAGAATATCTAGGGAAGTATTCCCATTTTCGTCGGATACCATTCCTAGTTTTAAACAGCTTGCTAAGCTATGAGCCCCTTTTACCACTCTTTCTTCCTTTTCATGAATAAGGGTCACCCGAATGACATGAGTAAAGGGAGGGTAATTTCTCGCCTTCCGATAGCCGATCTCTTCCCAAAAGAATCCCTTAAAATTATGCTGCGAGGCTTGAATAATCGCCCTGTCTTCGGGGGCGTAGGTCTGAATTACGACCTGCCCGGGCTTTTGACTGCGGCCGGCCCGACCGGCCACTTGGGTTAGGAGCTGGAAGGTTCTCTCCCTGGCCCGAAAATCCGGCATATTCAGCATTTGATCAGCTGCCACAACTCCCACTAAAGTGACATTAGGAAAATCAAGCCCCTTGGCCATCATTTGCGTACCCACAAGAATATCCGCCTCCTGCCGGCGGAATTTTCCCAGGATGTCCTCATAGGCATCTTTGGATCGGGTGGTATCAAAATCCAAACGGAGGATTCGTGCTGCAGGGTAAAGCCCTTTAATCTCATCTTCCACCCGCTGAGTCCCTTGCCCAAAAAAACGAATATAGCGACTGCCGCATTCGGGGCAAGTACGGGGAGGAATCTCTTCATGATTACAATAATGACAACGCATAATATTGCCTTGACTGTGGTAAGTCAGAGCTATATCACAGTCATGACAGCGAATCACATAACCACATTCCCGGCACACCACAAAGGTAGAGTAACCGCGGCGGTTTAAGAACAACATGCACTGTTCTCCCCGCTCCAAAGTCCTTTTTAATTTGTCCTGAAGGGCGAAGGAAAACATACTGCGATTCCCTTTAATCAATTCCTCCCGCATATCCACTACTTCTACAGGAGGAAGGGGACGTTGGTTGACCCGATTTTCCATCACAAGCAAAGGAACTTTACCGGTCTGAGCTGCGGCATAGGCTTCCAGGGAAGGGGTAGCGCTTCCCAAGAGTACCACTCCCTGAAGTTGTTCCATCCGTTTACGGGCCACATTGCGCGCATGGTATTTGGGATTTTCCTCTTGGCGGTAAGCGCCCTCATGCTCTTCATCCAATATGATCAGGCGCAAATTAGGCAAAGGAGCAAAAACCGCTGAACGGGCCCCAATAACAACCCTGATTTTACCCTGGAGAATATCCTGCCAGGCCTTGGCCTTTTCCCCGACTTGTAATCCTGAGTGGAGTACAATTAACTGCTCTCCGAATTGCTCTTGGAAATAGCGGGCGATCTGAGAAGTTAAAGAAATCTCAGGAACCAGTAAAATGGCTGAACCACCTTTTGCCAATACTTCCCCAATCAGCCTCTGATAGACCTCTGTCTTTCCGCTGCCGGTTACCCCATGCAAAAGAAGGGTTTCATATCGCTGTTTTTCCAGTGCCTTGGTAACCTTTCCGCACACTTTCGCTTGTTCCGGAGTGAGTTCCCAGCGGCAATCCGACGCTTTGTGAGCATCAAATTTGACATAGGCCTCATGAGGAGTACCGTTCATTGATTCTATATCCTCTACCCCATTAAAAACCCTCTCTTTGGAAGTAAGAGCAGTCTGAACGCTTCGGGGAACACCCGATGTAAAGCGGGACTCCAGTTTGATCCAGCCTTGCTTGGCCAGTTGTTCTACTTGAGTCTTGGATAATCCGGAACGCTTAAGATAAGTACTTAAGGGCAAGGCCTTATTCCGCGACCGAAAGAGAACCGCTAAAGCTTGATAGGTCTCAGAATCCAGAATTTTTAAAGTCTTAACATCTTCATCCTCTTGCGAGGCAAGGGGAAGGACATACTCTTCCACCTTACCCTTAAGAAGGGGCCAAACGGTATGAAGGCTTTGGGCGATGGAGCAGATCGTCGTCTCCGCCAGCCACAGAGCCAAATCCATAAGGTCTTCAGGCACTACATTCGTCGTGTCAACAATCCCCAAAATAGGTTTTAGGGTTGGGTTGACCATATCCTGGGGTAACTGCTCCGTTAGTCGGACCACTACTCCTTGGACTTGACGATATTGCAAAGGCACAAGGACCCTCATCCCTCTTTTGAGAGATATCCCCTCAGGAATCTGATAGTGAAACACTTGATCGAGGCGACGATTGGCCACATCCACAAGAACTTCTGCATAATGCACTTTCATCGCCTCCTTAATTCTTTCTTAAGTCTTAATTTTATCATAAAAGCTGATAAATACCTAAAACCTTACTCAATGAACACAATCCAAAAAGGGATGCCGGCTTTTCCAACATCCCTCAAAATCCCAAACTATAGCTTCGTTCACACCACGGTAACAGCTGTTCCTGAGACGCTCACCATAAGCATGCTTCCACTTTGACCGACCACTTCATAGTCGATATCCACACCGACCACAGCGTTGGCTCCCATACGCGCAGCATTTTGTTCCATTTCCTTTAGGGCTATTTCACGAGCATCATGAAGTTTTTCTTCATAGGCTCCTGAACGGCCGCCAATAATATCAGTGATGCTTGCAAACACATCCCGCACTATGTTAGCACCCATAATAGCTTCGCCCGTGACAATTCCATGATAGCTTTGAATCTTGCGACCATCAATATTAGGGGTTGTTGTGACAATCATAAAACCATACCTCCTAGTTTATATCAGCTCAATTAGAAATTAATTCTCTGAAAAGAAAAAGAGTCCTGCTTTTTTATGGACTAATATTCTCTTCGTTTCGCTATTTTACGTCTGTAAACTTACAGAATAGACGAAATAATAACTTAATCTTCTTTCTAAGAACATCATCCCAAAAAACTCTTGCCAAACTAATTTTACTTATGCTATGCTCTAAACAAGGTAAATATTCCGTGACCTTTAAATTAGTCCCGTGAGGCTAAGAAGGAAATGGCGTACCATGAACTATGTGCATGGACACCTCTTTCTTGCTTGCGGGCAAGGAAGAGGTTTTTTGTTTTCAACTAAAAGGAGGATGATCCATGATTAGAGAAGTTCAGATTCATGAAAGACTCTCTCTTGCCCAAACGATACCCCTCGGATTACAACATGTTTTTGCTATGTTCGGAGCCACAGTACTGGTCCCCTTCCTCACCGGATTAAGTCCGGCGATCGCACTTCTCTCCTCAGGGATTGGAACCATCGTCTTTCTTCTTTTGACCAAAAGTCAAGTCCCTGCTTATCTCGGCTCATCCTTTGCTTACATTGCCTCCTTAACTTATTTCGTTAAGGATCAAAACAATTTAGCCGCTGCTATGGGCGGCGCCCTTACCATCGGAATTATTTATGTCCTTTTGTTTGCACTTATGAGTTACTTTGGAAGTTCCTGGGTTCATAAAATCGTTCCCCCGGTGGTCGCCGGTCCTGTCGTCGCTATTATCGGCTTAAGCTTAACCCCGGTAGCTGCTGATATGTCCGCCAATAACTGGTATATTGCTATCTTTACTCTAGCAGTTACCGCTTTTCTGAGTATCTACGCCAAAGGTTTCTTAAAGATTATTCCGATTCTCACCGGAATCGTCGTCGGCTATATTGTCGCTGCCTTTGCCGGTTTAGTAGACTTCACCGGAGTGACGGCTTCTCTTAATGACATCATTGCCTCCCCGGTTAACTTCGACACCTGGCAGGCTCCTGCCTTAGATAAAGCCGCACTTTTTATGTTTGCTCCCCTGGCTTTTGTCACCATTATTGAAGATTTAGGTCATATGATTGTCCTGGGAAATATCACCCATTCGGATCCCATCGAGAAGCCAGGATTCAACCGAGTCTTACTGGGTAATGGTCTTGCCACCGGAATCGCCAGCTTCTTAGGCGGCCCTCCGGTGACCACTTACGGTGAAAACATCGGTGTACTGGCGGTCACCCGTGTCTATAGCACTTTCAATATCTGGGTAGCAGCCTTTATCGCTATTATCCTGAGTTTTGTCAATCCTCTTCAGGCTTTGATTATGTCCATCCCCACAGCGGTTATGGGTGGCGTATCCCTTTATCTCTTTGGTATGATCGGAGTCACCGGTCTTCGCACCCTGATTGAAGCTCGAGTGGATTTCTCTAAGAACAAGAACTTAATTATCGCTTCTGTCATCTTTGCCGTGGGAATCGGAGTCTCCAGCCATGGTGTAGCTTATGCCACTTTAGCAGGGATTATCCTCAATCTGGTTCTCCGTGAAGAGAAGGATGAAGCGGCCGAAAATAAAAAAGAAATCGCTTAAGGAATTTACGATTAAGCACTAAGACGAAAGCGCGTTGGTTTGAGCCGGCGTGCTTTTTCTCATCTTTCAGAATTTCATGCTGCTGACGGCACCAGCAGATGATAAGAAACTCAGGGGATTTCCTTAGCTCCTAATCAATGATATGATGGGGCTATAACTTGCTGTAAGCAACAATCCCCTATATAAGCTCCTTTTCACTAAGAATAACGAGCTTAGACTTTACCCTGTAATAATCATAGTAGAAATAGGAGGTTATCATGCTTTACGATCCCTTGTATCATCCTTATCCTTCAAAGCGATCCTTAAGTTATGCGAACCGGGGAATGGTAGCGACTTCCCAAGCACTGGCCGCTCAGGCCGGTCTGGACATCCTTAAAAAGGGCGGAAATGCCATTGATGCGGCCATTGCTACTGCTGCTTGTTTAACAGTGGTTGAGCCCACATCCAACGGCATCGGCGGCGATGCTTTTGCTCTCGTCTGGACCAAAGGCCAGCTTCATGGACTGAATGCCAGCGGGACAGCCCCTGCTTCCCTCTCCGGTCACGATCTCATTAAAGCCGGGCATAAGGAAATGCCCCAATACGGTTGGATTCCCGTGACGGTTCCGGGAGCACCTGCGGCTTGGGCTGCCTTATCGGAACGCTTTGGCCGGCTGCCTCTGAGTGAAGTTCTCAAACCGGCCATAGATTATGCGGAGAAGGGCTATCCTGTCTCTCCTGTGCTTGGTCAGAATTGGCAAATAGTTTACGAGAAATATTCCAAAGATCTCAAGGGGGAAGAGTATGAATCCTGGTTTAAGACCTTTGCTCCCCAAGGACGTGCCCCCTTCATCGGCGAGGTGTGGCGTTCCCCTGACCATGCTCGTACTCTAGCCCAGATTGCTGAAAGTAAGGCCCAAGCCTTTTATAAGGGAGACCTAGCGGATCAGATGGTTGCCTTCTCCCAAAAATACGGCGGCTATCTCCGCAAAAGGGATCTGGAAGAGTATCAACCCCTCTGGGTGGATCCCATTAATGTAAATTACAGAGGCTATGATGTCTGGGAAATTCCCCCTAATGGTCATGGCTTAGTAGCCCTCATGGCTCTTAACATTCTTAAAGGATTTGAATTTTCCGCTAAGGACACCCTGGACACTTATCATAAGCAGATCGAAGCCATTAAACTGGCTTATATGGATGGACGAAAATATATAGCAGATCCTCGGAGCATGGAAGTTAAAATCAGCGATCTTCTTTCAGAAGGATATGCCATGGAACGCCGCAAGCTTATCGGCAAGACTGCCCTTCTCCCAGAGCCGGGCACCCCACCTAAAGGGGGAACAGTTTATTTAGCTACAGCCGATGATGAAGGCAACATGGTTTCCATGATTCAGAGCAATTATATGGATTTCGGATCAGGACTCGTAGTTCCCGGAACAGGCATTAGCTTGCATAATAGAGGAAATAATTTTTCTCTTGATCCACACCATGTTAATTTCTTAGAACCAGGTAAACGCCCCTATCATACGATTATCCCCGGATTCCTCACCAAAGATGGAAAAGCAGTGGGACCCTTTGGCGTCATGGGAGGATTCATGCAACCCCAAGGACATGTACAAGTTCTTATGAATACCATCGACTTTAATTTGAATCCCCAAGCCGCTTTAGATGCCCCACGTTTCCTTTGGGTCAAAGACCGCCATGTTCAGGTCGAGCGTTCCCTCCCCTTTCATATCGGAGATGGCCTCAGCCGTATGGGCCATGAGATCGAGTGGAGCGCGAATACCGGGCTCTTTGGACGAGGACAGATCATTTGGCGTCATGAAAACAATGTATTATTCGGCGCCACTGAACCGCGAACTGATGGCATTGTTGCCGCTTGGTAAGTCTAAGATAGAAAGCACGGGTACACCGTGCTTTTTTGCGTCTTTGCGTGATGTCACTCTTATTTATAGAAAAATACCTATGGCAACATATCCAGGTTAGTGATTCTTATCGACCGGCCTTCCATGCCTGCAGCCAATCCATAACCCGTCCTTTTGCCTGTGGATTGGCGGCCTTCACCGCCTGGAGCCATGCCAGATCCTCCGGCGTATCCAAATCCCGCCGGACCGGCCCCAATCCTACACGTAAGCCGTGCGCAGCGCAGCAGGCCATAGCGTCGGTCAGAACGCTGCCGGTGCCGTACCGCTGCCCCTGGAAGACGGGGCGGAAGGGCGTGTGCATCCCCACCAGCCAGTACCCTCCATCGGTTGAGGGGCAAAATACAATATCGTTTTCCCCCAGCATTCGGCCCGCTTTTTCCACGTCCTCAGCGTCGAGGAGGGGCAGATCGGAGCCCAGAAGCAGGCAATTTTTATGACCAAGGGCCAGTACAGTGTCCAGGGCATTGTGCATCCGTTCTCCCAAATCTGCCCCGTCCTGAGGATACAGGTGCGCCTTCTCCGGCAGTCCATCCAGTAGCCCAACCGGCCCCTCATCCGAGTAAAAGATGAAAAGTTCCCGGTCCAGGGAGGAAAGGGTATGGGCCGTGTCCAGGGTCATGGCCTTCTGCAGGGCGGCACATTCCGCTCCGCTTAAAAAGGGCATCAGCCTGGTCTTCACCCTGCCCGGTACGGTTATCCTCGTAAACAAAATCAGCGCACCTTTACTCATTGCTTTTCCTCACATCGCGATACGCCTGGCTGATGGTCCCGATGTCCACGCCCCGGCGGTACATAGCCCGCAGCCGCTGCATGTCCCAAGTCACCCGGAAAACCCCTCCCTCATGGAAACGCCGGGATGAGGTTATTATCCGGCTCTTTACCTGCACCGGAAATACCTTCATTCCCTTCAGCCGCAGGGAGAGCTCATAATCTTCCATAATAGGCAGCTCCGGAAAGCCCTCTACTTGCTCAAAAAGGGCGCGGGTCATAAAGATCCCCTGATCTCCGAAGGCGATGTGCCCCCAGCGCACCCGCAGGTTGGACATGTACCCCCCGAACCGGTAGGCAAAACCGGTGTCGTCAAACCGAAGGGTGAGACAGCCCCACCTCGCTCCCCTGTCCACAGCAGCCCGAATGTGGAAGAGAGCGTCGGCAGGGATGGTGCTGTCACAGTGGAGAAAGAAAAACACATCCCCCTGAGCCTCGGCTGCAGCCCGGTTACACTGGGCCCCCCGCCCTTTGGCCCCGGTTATCATTCGGCGGCCCGCCAGCAGCTCCAAAGTACCGTCGGTGCTCCCCCCGTCGGAAAACAACACCTCATACTCCCCCTCCAGTCTATCCAAGGAGGATAAAAGGTTGGGCAGGGCATGTACCTCGTTATAAACCGGGATGATAACGGAGATCATACCCTTTCCGTAGCTCCGCCGCAGCTGGAGCCCTGTCCCGCCGTACAGGCGTAGCAGTGTTTTCCAAAGCGAATTTTGTGCTTCGCGATGGGCTTGCCCGTCCAGTCGAAGATCGTGGCGCCGCCTGCCGCAGGAACATCCGCCGCCTGGTTAAAGTCGCAATTGTAGAGCCTGCCGTCCCACCCCACTGACACCTGGAAGCGGCACATCATGCCCTCCAGGGTTCCGGCGTTAAAGGCTCCGTGGAGTTTGAGCATGTAGTCCTCCAGGTTGCCGGAGCGCTCCAGGAAGGCCCCGAAGCGACCGATGGGGTTATTGGTAATGGTGAACAGATGGTTGAAGACCACCCCGTACTCCCGCAGCAGGTGTTCCTTGTATTCCGCCTCCATAGCGGTCTGGGACGGGGGTAGAAAGGCCCCGCCCGGGTTATGGACCAGATTAAGGACTAACCCCGGGTCTTTGCCGTAGCCCACCGCATTCAGCCGTTTTATGGCCTCGATGGATCGTCGGAAGACCTGATCTCCCCGCATACGGTCGGTGCTCTTGGCGGTGTAATGGGGTAGGGAACAGACCACGTTCACGCGGTGATCCCGGTAGAATCCCGGCAGGTCGGTATACCCTTCTTCCAATAGGATGATCAGGTTAGTGCGCACGATAACATGAGAGCACCGCTTGGCGCACTCACCCACAAACCAGCGGAAGTGGGGATTGAGTTCGGGGGCCCCGCCGGTGATGTCCACCGTCTCGAAGGAATTCTCATCCAAGAGGCGCAGGCAGGCTTCCATCACCTCCCGGCTCATCACCTCGGTCCGGTTGGGTCCGGCCTCCACGTGGCAATGCTTGCAGGCCAGGTTACACCTCTTTCCTACGTTGATTTGCAGCACCGAAAGCTGCTCGGCGGTATCCATCAGAGCTTTGTCCTCAAATTTGGTCTCAAAAGCCGGGATGCAGTCCAGCCTTTCCAGTCTCGCATCACCCATGGCTTACAGTTCCAATTTCTTCACGATATTTTTCATCTGTACTCCATGGACCAGGCTGGCTCCGCCCCGAATAGCGCAGGCCACATGGATAGCCTCGGTCATCTGTTCCTCTGTGACCCCCTTGGACAGGCAGTCCTGAGTATAGGAGTCGATGCAGTAGGGGCACTGGACAGCTGTGGCCACGGCCAAGGCGATGAGAGACTTCTCCCTGGCTGTCAGGTTCCCCTCGGCAAAGACCGCACTATAATAGCCCATGAATTTCTCCCATAGCTCGGGGGCGCACTCCCCCATAGTGCCGAATTTCTCCAGATCCTTTGCCTCATAATAGGTTGCCATAGTGCATTTCTCCTTTATTTCCTGAATTTTCTTCGCGCCCGGTTTAAAAGGGCGCGGGCGGCATCCGGCTCCTCCTCTACTCCCAGCAAGGGGGAGAGGAGATGGCGCACTTGGCCGCAGCCGTGGCGCTGGAACTGTCCGGAGCAAGAAGCACAGTAGGTATAAATAGTCTCCCCCGCCGCTTGCTCCTTCGCTAAGGCACACAGCTTGTCTCCCGCCGCCGGGCCATGGATGGCGATATCCCCCCGCAGGCCGCAGCAGGGAACTCTCTCCATGGTACGCAGGCCCTCCAGAGGCAACAGTTCACTGATCTCCTCCAGAATACGCCCCTCCTTCCGATCGGGACAGGGGCGAAAGACGACCCCAGACGGGGGCAGACCTTGGCAGGCGTAACCCCAGCGGGAAAGCAGAGCGTAGACACTAATCACCGGCAAATCCAGAGTTTCACCGAGATATTCCATGCAGTTGGGACACAGACAGACTACCTCACCTACGCCCAGCCGCTCTAGCCGCTTAGTCATGCCTTGCGTGATCCGCACCGCGTCCCGCTCCCGCTTCAGCTCCGCCACCGGCTTGCCGCAGCAATCGTAGGCCACGCCCACCCCATGCTCCCGGCACAACACCGCCAGTGCATCCATAGTCCTGGGGAACTGGGAAGGGAAGCTGCACCCTGAAAAGAGCAGGGTGGTACAGGACTCTTGAGGGTAATTGCGGAAGGGATAATGGCTCTTTTCCAACAGAGTCATGAGCAGTCCCGTATTCACTCCTTCAGCCCCTTCTTTTTTAATATGAAAGATGTGGCCAGCACAACGGCCAGCAATGCCCCAGCGAGTATTAGATAGGGGCCCCGCCTCTCCGGACTGGCCATCCCCGCCGCCCCTACGGTATAGGCCGCAGTGCCCGGCAGCATGAAAAGCGCCGAGTATAGGGCGTAGGGCAGAAATCTAATGTCGGTGATGCCATAGGCAAAATTTTGCAGATTATAGGGAAAGACCGGTACCAGCCGGGTGATCGCCAGCAAAAATACATCGCTCCTCCCCGCCCCCGTAAAGAGCAGGTGGTTGAGATATCTGTTCTTTGCCAGCTTAGGCTTCAGGGCATCCTTAAGGAAGTAGCGCCCTACCAGAAAAGACAGGCAGGCGCCCAAGGTCACGGCCAACCAGCAGGCCAAGGTGCCCCACACAGGACCAAAGAGCAACCCTGCCGCAATAGCAAAGGTCACCCCTGGCAGAGCCAGCAGCACACAACCGGCCACGGTGAGGGCCCCGTAGATCAAAAGGGCCAAGGCTAAGTTATCCTCCAGAGCGCGCCGCATAACGGGCAGATCCTCCTGGTTAGCCAGATACTCCGACCAGCCGAAGATAGAGTTGCCGATTAACACCAACGCTACCAAACCCAGGAAGGCCCAAGGTTTCCTACTTCCCATCCGCGGTTTTTTTCTTCCGGTCATGATAGATTTTCCTGAACAGGTAGACTAAGACCGTGAGGGCGAAGAGGATCATAAGGGCGGTGACGAAGAGTTTGGCCCCTCCGGTGAGCATGCCCCCCACATAGGAGTACACAATAGTGGCTGGAAGCTGCCCGATGCCCGTAGCCAGGAAAAAACCCCAAAAGTTCATGCCTGTCAGCCCCGCAGCATAGCTCACCAAATCGAAGGAGACGAAGGGGAGCAGGCGGCAGATAAGAATAGTATGCTTTCCGTACTGCTCGAAAAATACATCCACGCTGCTCAGCGCCGTCCTGGAGGCCAGCTTTTCCACCGCATCCCGCCCCAGAAATCGGGCAAGCCAAAAGCAGATTGCCGCTCCGGCCATGGCGCTGGACCAGGAGAGTATGGCCCCCTGCCACCAGCCGAAGATGATGGCGTTGGCAAAGGTAATCAGGAAGGCAGGAATAGGGGCAGCAACGGACTGGAGGATCATCAGGCAGAAGGAAATGGCGGCAGCCCAAAGACCGAAGGAGCGGATGTACTTCACTACCCGGTTGACATCCATTGAGGAAAGCAAGGCGAAGACTGAGCCAAGCCCGGTCCTAAGGGAAGGCACAATAAGGCAGACAATTACCGCCAGGACAATGGCTGCCAAAACAATCCACTTCGCATATTTTTTTGGCCGTCTTTGTTCGTTCATTGACATCACCCCATTTCTATGGTGGGCAAGAACCTCCGCCGGGCACAATGTGCTAAAGGCTGCCAGGGGGAGCAATAGTCCCCTGGCAGCCCTTCGCCGCATCGAATTCTCTCTCCGGACATCTGCAAAAATCACATCTTCACTGCCCATTCAGTCTTTATCTACTGAAGATCGACGATGTACCAGCCGGTGAATAGTGTGGTCACCACAGAGGCGACCTACTTGGGAACGACAGAATCGTTGACGGTGGACGTATACTCAGGGAATTTCCACCCCTCACCGCCGCCCTCCAGAATAAATAGACGCTCGGCCGCAATGCCCTCGTCCTGTAACACGGAAATAGCCCGTTTAGCCCCCTTATTGCCGGTCTTGCAGACTATCACGATGGGGTCATCACCCTGGAGATTGGGCACCGCGTCTTTCAGCACCTTTTCAAGCTCCTGAGTATCCACGGGATAGCTGGGCACATGGTAGGCACCGGGAATATGGCCTTTCGTATACATGTCATCCGGGCGGCTGTCCAGAATGATGATGCTCTCCTTTGTATCCAGCATGGCCTTAGTCTCGTCGGCAGTCTTGTACTGCCAATTGATCGCTGCGTCTGCACGGTCAGAAGCAACGGAACCGCCGCCTGCAGCAGAACCACCAACGGGAGCTGAAGCCTGGCTACAGCCTGCCAGCAGGGAGATTGCCATGATCAGGCACATTGTTAGGGATAGCAATTTTCTCATAGTTGGGTAGTTTCCTCCTCTTTCATTCTCTTTAATTTTCACAATTATCACACATTCGATTATAATCGCACACATTTCGATGCGTCAAATTGAAAATTGCTATCAGATACTAATGCACTATAGGTTTTTTATATAGATCCAAGACCGCCATGTTCAAGTGGAGCGTTCCCTCCCCCATCATCTTTAGCTAAAAACAAAAGAAACGGGAATAGAAATACCCGGAACAGCGGATGATACCTTTGAAAAACTAAAATTTATTGAAAAACTCGGGGTATTTTGAAAGGAGTTTGAAACATGGCGGAAAGAAACATTCTGGCTTATTTCAATACGGTAGAACAGGCTGAAGTTATTGCCAACCACATTAAACGCATGGGTATTAAAGATGTTCAAATCGATAGAATCCATAAATTCCCTGAGGGTGCTGCAGATCATCTGATGAATCCGGTCACAGGCCAAATCGGAAGCTTATCCGATTTGACTCTGGGGGATATAAGCGGCGATGTAGGTCCTCTGACCGCAGCAGATACTTCAGCCAGCGGTATGAGTGACGGGGGCGGTACAGCCGTTTCCGGCCGAGATATCTTACTGGCGGCTATTGTAGATGAATCGCAGTTTGAACAGCTGCGTCAAGAAATTGGCGAACAAGGCGGCCTCATCTAGTTAAACCTGGCCAGAATGAAGAACCCTGACCACTTATTAAGCGACCAGGGTTCTCTTTACGAGTAAAAAGAAACAGCTCTCAGCGAACCGGTTCTCATAAACACGACTGCAATCAGCAATTATTGGAACCTAGTTCCCTCATAGTACAATTTCCCTTAAGATGGCAAAAATCGCAATGGATTTTACCCTTGAAGTCCGGTAAATTGCTTCCTACTCCCATAACCATAGCTATGGATTTTTTGGGAAGCATGAGGTTGGAGTCTGTAAGGCTGATACCAATCCGCTCCCCTTTCAGGTAATCGATAATGGACCTTACATCTTCGAGTCCTTTCCAGTAGGAATGTCCCGGCCCTAAGGAAAACGTCGTGTCAAGCTGTTTTTCCTTATAGAGCCTCTCGATTTCGGAGATCGAATGATAGGCCGCTTTGGCCATGATCGCCGATCCGGCTGCATCCAGGATAAAGGCTTCCAAGGTTTTACCTCGATGGGTATAGTCCTTTACTCTTTCATCAATAGTCTCACCGATGGTCATAGCAAACAAAACCACACCATCTGCCGAGCCTAGCACTTTAGGTAATAGACTCCCCTTAAAAGTAAGTCCGTCCTCTAGATAGAGTTCCTGCTTCCCCGAACCGATCACTTTGACTTCCTGCCAGATGATTCTTACCCTTGCTAATCCCTTAGCTTCCTCCAATAGTTTCCTATTTAAATCGACCATTTCCTGTTTGGGTGAGCGTTTGCTCAGGTCTGCTCCCTGGGCAGCAAATAGTTCTTCTATAGTTACCTCCGGCATCAGAGCCTCAAAGGGTCCTGTTTCTGCCATATCATCCTCCGCCCCTCAATCCAACTTAAAGTAGGTATTCTCCGCAAAAATAGTATTAAATCCTGGATAACTGCCCAGTTCAACAAAGGAAACCGCCCCGGCAAGATCTTCAGCCCGGGAAAATTCCTGTGCAGAAAGCAAGGCGATTTTCGCTCCATTCCCTGCCGCGTTGCCGATCGTCTTGATCCTGTTCTCCAGCTCGCGGGGAATCAAGCCTATGACACACGCACTATGGGGATTTAGATAATTTCCGAAAGCCCCGGCCAGCAGAACTTCTTGAATATCATTACACTCAATGCCCATGGCCTCCTGCAAAATCCTCACACCAGCTGCAATGGCCCCTTTAGCCAGCTGAAGCTCGCGAATATCGTTTTGAGTAATCATAATCGGTCTGCCATGTCGGGTTTGCCCTGCTTCAACCAGTTGAAAAGCTAAGGCTCCTTCATATTTAACGAGTCTATCCATTAATTTAAGGGCTCTGGGATCTGTGAGCTTTTCAGGCTCTAAGAACTTACCCCGTTTATTGATCATGCCCAATTCTACAAATCCTGCTACTCCGTCGAGGAGAGCAGAACCACAGATTCCTATAGGGCGCCCGTTGCCGATGACGGTATATTCCAAACCGTCCCCAAATGAGATATGATCAATAGCTCCATCGGCGCCCCTCATTCCGTTTGTTATCTGGGCCCCTTCAAAAGCCGGACCGGCCGCTGCTGAACAAGCAACCATCCGGTTCTTTGAACCTAAGACAATCTCTCCATTCGTACCAATATCTAGCACGAGGGTAACGTGATCACTTTTTTCCAGCTCTGTAGCTAATAAAACAGCGGTAGTGTCTGCACCCACAAATCCTGCAATATTGGGTAGGACGAAAACCCGACCGGCGCCATTGATTTCCAGTCCCAAGTCCGCAGGATCCACTACCAGTCCCTGGTTAATGGCCGAAACATAGGGTGACATCCCAATGGTTCGAGGATTTATACCCAGGAAAAGGTGATGTATTGTTGTATTGGCTGCAACAGAAACTCCATAAATTTGATTTCTGCCGGCCCCTACCTTGTCAGCAGCTTCTCCGATAAGCCTGTTCATAGCCTCTGTTACCGCCTTATGCAGGGCATCCAGACCCTTCTCTTCTTTCCCTGCAAAGGTTATTCGGGATATGACATCCCCACCATATTGAGCCTGAGGATTAAGGGTAGATACGACTTCAAGCTCTTTGCCTGAATTTAAATCCATCAAATATCCTACAATCGTCGTCGTCCCGATATCGAAAGCCATCCCCAACATGGTCAACCCTGTATCGCCCGGTTCTATCCCCAATAGTTGAGAACCATAAACTACGCTCGTCACCCGGTTATCCGACTCCCTGATCCTCTCCGGCAACTGACGGAGCAGGGGGAGAGGAGCCTGCAAATCTTGCACACTGCAGCCATGCCCTGCCAGGCTTTCCTTTAATCGCTGCCAATCCGACTTATGCTCACTGAGAGAGGGTTGGGCGATTTCCGAAAACACTTTCGATAGATGGGGATGAATATGAAACTGTTTGTCCGCAGAATGACTCAAAATATTGTGTTGCAACTGTTTGGGACTTTGAATTTCTACCATCATATCCCTATTTATTTTTGTAATACAAGCCAGCCGAATGCCTTCGTCTAACTCCTGGCTTGTCAGGCGGTCTTTATCGATGGCAGTGAAATCCTCCAGGCCCTCTATAACCTTTACCCGGCACTTTCCGCATTTTCCCCTTCCTCCGCAAGGGAAATCCTCTCCCAGCCCCGACTGGTTCATGGCTTCCATGATGGTGGTGCCGGCTGTCACCGGTACGCTGATTGCTCCAGGTTGGAATATGATCCTAAGGTTTTTCAAGAACAATGCCTCCTCCCTATGCACCCACAGATAAAAACTTATACATTCAGATAGTGTAAAGATAAAACTGCATCGTAGATTGATGCAGCTTATCAGGTTTACCAAGTCTACTCACTTCTGCCCATTAATTTAATATAATCTCCGCGAAAATAGGTCACGCAAAAGCCAATAGGCTTATTCTCTTCATTATGGATTCGTTGTTCAATAACCAACAGCGCCAAATCATTATGAATATTCAAGTAGTTCTTAATTTCTTCATCAGGCGTCCGGGCATAAATGGTCAGTTCTTTTTTTAGAGAAAAAGAGGACACATTACCCGAAACCATTTCCGGAAAAGTAGCTTGTTCAATCTCCTCTTCCACAATAGGCATCCCTTTAGAGTAGGGCAGATATTTAATATCATAGGCGACGGGTTTACCCTCGGTAAAAAACAATCTGCGAATCACAATCACATTTTTATTGCGGGTTATCTGCAGTTCCCCTGCCAGCTTTTCATCGGGCATGATAATATTGACTTCCAGCAGACGGGATCGGTCTACCGTGTTGATGGAGTTTTTCATCTCGTCATAGTAAATGGTGTATTTATTCAACTCTGGCTTTTGCACAAAGCTGCCCTTGCCGGGAATGGAATAAATATATCCATCCTTCGCCAAAATCGCCAGCCCTTTTCTGACTGTCATCCTGCTGGCCCCGTATTCTTTGCCGAGAGCGTTTTCTGAAGCGACAGCATCCCCCGGTTTCAAATATCCGCTATTTATTTTCTGTTTGATTTCTTCCACAATATGAAGATAGACGGGATTAATCATCTTCCGGTTCTCCCACCTGATTGGAATCTTTCATCCATTCCAAACATATTTCAATCCCTTTTGATGCATCGGTGGCAAAAGCGTCAGCACCTATATAACTGCAGCCATCGGCGTTGAGGTAATTTGCTCCGGCAATAATCTTGACTTTATCTTTAAGCCCTGCACTGGCTAAAATGTCAACGACCTGTTTCATCTGACCAAGGGTACTGGTTAAGACTCCGCTCAGTCCAATAATATCAGGCTTAAACTCCTGAGCTTTTTTTACGAAAGTTTCGCCAGATACATCCACACCAAGATCCAAGACTTCAAAACCATGAGTCTCTAACAAAGCCCTGAAAATTTCTTTCCCAATATCATGGATATCGTCTTTGACAGTACCAATCAGAACTTTGCCGCTTTTCTTTTTGTGATGGCTGCTGAAGTATGATGTCATTGGCTTCAGTCCCAAAACTTCCCGAAAAATAATGCCTGCCATGATCAAGTCAGCGATATAATAATCCTTATCTTCGTAACGCTTTCCTACCCGGCCCATACCTTCAATGATTAAGTTGACCAAGTCCAAAGGATTCATCCCTTGTTCTAATGCATGGTTGGCAAGCTCAAAGACTTTCTTTTCTTCGAGTTGTTCCACATAATCGATCAAGAGTTCTTCAGTATTGCCAAAATCTTTCATTACACCCTCCCTGACAGGTATATCACAGAAGTATTCTCAGTAATTATCTTATTTCTCACTCAATTGTTTGTCAATTCATAGGCAACTTCGTCTTCCATAAATACCTTCAGATCAAAAGGGCTGTCGAGGGAGATCTTGGTCACAGCAAGCAAAATCCTGTTGACTTACTGTCTCACCTTTGGGAATGACGCAAAAATCCTGATCAATATTCCCCGAAAGCAGTCTTCTTAAAAACCATATATCCCCTTGGGCAAAAGTCAGTTCTAAATTAAGCCTTTCGGCCAACACTTTGACTTCATCCAAACATTCTTCAATAGTATAGGATTTCGTATCGATAAGCATTAAATACTTATAGTGCCTGAACATCTGCTCAAAGATCTTTTTGGCCCGTTCCGGCCCATAGCGTTTGACGGCGTGCTCTATTTCTTGTGCCATGCTGTGGGTCCCTTCCAACCAACCCTTTGTCATAAAATAGGTGGCTTTGGGTCTCAAATAAGATTGGCCGCATTGACTCATCAGCATTGAAATACAATCTTCAGTCCGTGGAATGATCAACTCCCCGGTGGTAGCCTTCAATCCTACGGTACCATTGCCGCAGCAGCCATAGGCTAAGAGAATGGTGGTGGTATTGTCTTTAAGCTTGTCGATTTCCTCCTGGAGCTTAGTTCTTAAACCATTAGGGTCTGTATGATATTCGGAATCCATCCAGATGATGGGATATTGGCAGCCGACCTCTTCTATGGCTTTCATTATTTCGTACTGAAGCATTTTACAGGCAATCAGCACCGTGCCTCCTTCGATATCCTTAACCATACACCCTCCCCATTTATTCTTTGATTGGGCCAATTTTATTCTTTCTGAAAGCATTGGCGAAGTTTCTGCAGAGGCGGTCCTGACCCAGCAGGGCTTCAGTTGCCATAAGAGTAGCCATCATATCCCGGTTGGTGGGATCGAGAATGGCAGAATCCATTCCTGCATAAAGAGCGATGGTTAAAAAGCCTTGATTGACCACTTTCCGCAGGGGCATGCCGAAGGAAATATTGCTTAATCCGGAAGTTACTTTAATCGTAGGATACAACTCTTTAACTAATTTTAGAGTCTCGGTAAAGTTCAATAAAGATTTATTGTCAGCGGACAAGGCCAATACCAGTGGATCAAGGTGGATCCGGTCAGGAGTAATGCCATGCTTTTGGGCCTTTTCCACAATCTTTTTCGTAATGTCCACCCGTGTCTCAATATCGGAAGGAATTCCTTTGTTATCACAGGTCAGGGCTACAACCTGCCACTCTGTACCTTCAATTAAAGGGAAAATAACCTCGCATTTATCCCCTTCCTCTGAGACGGAGTTAATCAATCCGGGACGCCGGGCGTACTTGAAGACTTCTTTAATCACTGCGGCATTGGGGCTATCTATACACAAGGGAGTATCGACCGTATCCTGAACGATATTCATCAGCCAGATCAAGGTTTCGACTTCGTATTCCGGCGCTGTGCTGGCACATACATCCAGAAAATGTGCCCCTGCTTCTGTTTGTTTGATGGCCAGGTTACGAATGAATTCTTCATCCCGCTCGGCAATCGCATTTTTTACACTGGGAATGGTACCGTTAATTTTTTCTCCGATAATTATCATAGCTAAGTCTCCTTTTGTTACAAGAGGGGCTGTTTCGCGACAGCCCCTTTGTCTTTTATAGTAATACTTTAAGCGCAGAGGAACATAATAAAGCCGAACATCATATCCTCGTAACTCTGCATTTTAGGTGCCATCACCTGAGCTTCTTGCTCATCGATTTCCGGATGACCGGCCAGATATTCTTCCCATGTTTTATAGTAATTGGTGTCCATAAAGTGCCTCCTCCTTAATAATTGGCATTATTGGCTACATAATCCAAAACAGCTCTGGTATTATCAATATTTACGCTGTCAGCGGTGATGATTACTTTGTCAAAGGCAAAGTAATATCCGCCGCCTGGGGCTAAGATGTCGATAAGTTCTTTCGCTTTATCGATGCATTCCTGCTTTGTCCCTGTTTTTAGAAGGGTAAGGGGATAGAAACCACCGATAATATGCTTTTTGCCTAACTTTTCCTTAACAAGCTTCGGATCGCCATACTCAAAGGTCATAACGGTTCCTTCGGGAAGCTCGGCCAAATAGTCAATGTAGCGCATCCAATCCTGCTCAACAAACAAATAGGATCTCATACCTTTTTCGGCCAGACCTTCCACCAATTTCTTGAAGCTAGGCCAGTAGAATCTGTCAAAATCTTTCCCTCTAAGATAGGGAGCCATGTGTAAGGGAATGAAGGTAGCGTTGTACTTATTTGGGACAGCATGAGTTCCCATTTTGATCATCAAAGGAGTGGCAGCATTGACAGCAGCCTCAACCTTATCGGGAATCCGCCTTACATCCAATGAAATATTTTTAAAACCTCTTAACTGGTCGGTCAGAATATCAAAAGGAGCTTCGCAAAAACCGGCAAAAAAGGATACCGTACCGTAATTAAATTTACCGATCAAATTCCCATAAATCCTAAACAGATTGTTATTTTCGTCGGTATAGGCTTTAAAGGCCTTCGCCATGACAAGGGAGCGGGTGACAGGATCCGTATCCAGCTCAGAATACAAATTGGGCAATACTTTTTCCAGGATACAATTATAGGGGGAAGCAATAAAATCATCATAATCTTCTACTTTAAGCCCTTCTACATCCGGATGCTGCAGAAAACCATTGGAACCCATGACAAAGTTTCTTGAGCCTAATATTTTGTAAAATGAGGGCATTCTGAAAGCTGAAACAGGCAAGAGGTCGGAATAGAAGTCTTCACACACTTTCTCAAAGCTAGCTTCTAAATTGGTCGTATCCCATTGGACCTCTTTTAAATCCATACCGGCATATTGAATAGCAAACTCATGAGCAAAGGATCCCATGATCGGAACCCGCTTAGGAATTTTTCCATCGATCAGATCGGTAAATAATTGTGTTCTTTCAGCCATTCTATCAGACATGTTATTCCACCCACCTCTGACATATTTTTACTCCCTCGGCGGCATTGGTAGTAAACATATCGGCTCCGATTTGTTTGCATGCCTCCTCAGTGACAGGGTTGCCGCCGATGATAACCTTCACCTGGTCCCGTATTCCTGCTGCTTCCAAGGCTTCGACTGTTGCTTTCATAGAGTCAATGGCCAGGGTAAGCACCCCGCTCATGCCCAATACTTCTGCTTTCAACTCTTTTACCTTTTCCACAAAAACGGCAGGTTCTACATCGATGCCAAGATCATAGACATCAAAGCCTGCTGCCTCGACCATGCTTGCAAAAATGTTTTTGCCAATATCGTGCATATCTCCCTGAACTGTACCCACGACGATGCTGCCAACCTTCTGGGTATTGTCTCCGCCAATCACAGGTTTCAAAATGTCAAATGCCTGGCTTAAAAGCTCACCGGCGAAAATAAGGTCACCAACGTAGTATTCCTTCTTTTCATAAAAATCTCCTACGATGCTCATCCCTTTTTGACAGGCCGCAACGACTTGGTTTGCATCAGCCATACTGGGCTTGGATTCAACAAACTCCTCTAATAAGCTTACCACTTGTCCTTCATCCAGATCCCCAATGGCTTGTGTCAATGCATTTAAATCCAGCATCCTTTTCACTCCCTTAATATTTTTAATCATCCGCAAGCTACATATACCTGTATATACAGCTTGGGGCAAAATAAAAAGATGTTTTCTGCCTTTATATTAACACGTCAAAAATATTTGTCAATATGAAATATTCAATCAATTTTTACTATTTTTGCACTTGTTTTTACTTAGGATTTGACTACGATTCAGGGAAAATCGTGCCTTACACAGTTACATCAAGCACGGCACCACCGCACTGTACCAGGACATCCTTTAACCCTTGGTAGCTTGCATTCCCGTCTAAACTGCCGATTTGCAGCTCGTCCCGGCACCCACTATCCTCAGAAAGCTGTTTATACTCATGAGGATTGTGCTTGGGAAAACGCATCAAAATTGACCTGGCATAAAGGGCCGAATCATGTTTCATTAAATACTGATGATCTGCCTGCGGGACTTTGTCTCCCCCTGCTAGCCGTCTTGAAATCTCCAAGCAGGTCAGCAAAATTTTCAGCTTTTCTTTTTCTCCTTTCATCTGCTCCCCAGAAATTTTCATTTGCTGATTCATTGCCTCCAGATAGGCTTCTTGCTGATTTTTCTGTTCTGCCATGGCTTCTTCGGCTGATTGTTGTTGTTTTACAGCTGAGAGAATACGCTCTCTTTTTGTTTCTTCAGAGTGCCGAGTCAAATTCTGGTCAACAACATTACGACAAAGATTTCCGTGCGCAATACGCATTTGCTTTCTCCTCCTCATATTTCCTAAATTACATTCCATGGATTTACGATTGTGGTCGGAGTGCAATATCTTTAAACGTCGTTTTAAAGAGCCTTAAAGCTGCTTTAAGGGAGGTCCAACCAGTTATCTGCAAATAGTTGCTACTAAAAGTCGCTCGTTTATAATAGTTAATTTAACTATATCACAAATCAAGTTTTCTGTCTTATATAAGATAGCCGAGTTGCCCATTATTTAGATACTTCGTTCTTATTCATAGTACCCCTGAGTTTAAGCCGATCCGCATATACAGTCCGCCACCTAAGAATAACAGAAGAGCCCATAGAACCCAGTAATCCTTTGCTGTCAAAGGGCATTCACGTATTGGGGTCATAAAGGATCTATATCCATAACCACGGTTTAGCATACCTTTTGCCAGATCCTCGGCAATCAAAATGGAATTTACAAATAAGGGGACCATAATCAAAAGATAAGTTTTTATCCGTCCCATACTGCTTTTATCATTGATCCTTGCGCCCCGGGCCCTTTGAGCTTCGATAATAAACAATCTTTTTTTATCCAGAGTGGGAATAAACCGCAAGGCCGTCGTGATCATAAAGGTTATTTCCGCCGGAACTCTAAGCTGATTCAAAAACTGCATAAATTCATCCAGCGGCGTCGTTAAGGTCAGAATTGAAGACCCCAGCACCATAATAAGCAGGCGGCAGATGTAATTAACTCCCGTTAAAAACCCTCCCACGGACAATGCAACCTGCCCCTCATTGGCTATGGAGAAAAGAATGACTTGACTTATTTCTCTTTGAAATCTTTCCGGAGGATATGTTATTCCTGTAAAAAGAAGCAGAAAGAGACAGATGGGCATTAAAGGCCGAATCATCTGCCAAACTTTCTTATAGGAGATTTTGCTTTGAAGCGCAAATACGAGGATACCAAGCAAAAAGCACAAGTTGTAGAGAGGATTTTGAAAGAGAAAGCACCAGATAATAACCACTAGAAAACCAAATACTTTGGTACGAATATGGAGACGGTGAAGCAGAGAGTCCCCTGGCAAATAGTCTATCAACAAGGTTTCCTCTCCCCCTCCTCAATACTATGAAACACTATCCGTCTGAATTCTTCAGCCGATTTCGCCTGATAGCCTAAATCTTTCAGTCTTTGATTTAAGACACATAATTGGGGAGGAAGAACTGCCGCCTGCCGGAGGATAGACTCATCTGCAAAGGCCTCCCAAGGAGGGGCATCAATTATAACCTGACCCTCCTGCAAAAGGACAACCCGTTCTGCATAGTCTGCAACACTGTCCATATCATGACTGATCATAAGAATGGTTGTCCCCTTTCTGTGGAGTTGCTGAAGTAATTTCATGATTTTCTCCACCCCCACCCAATCAAGACCTGTCGTCGGTTCATCAATCACGAGAATTTCCGGGGTAAGGGCTAAAACGGAAGCCACAGCGATGAACTGCCGTTCCCCTTTACCTAGGGTATAAGGATGAACCTGACGGTACTTTTCCAGGCCGGTTAATTCCAAAGCCTGAGCGATCCGCTTTTCCATCTCCGTCCCGGTAAAACCGGCGTTCTTCAGCCCAAACTCTATCTCTTTCTCCACTGAGACGGAAAAGATCTGGTGATCCGGGTTCTGAAACACATAGCCAATGGTTTGGGCTAACTGAGCCGTGTCATAGTCTTTCGTATTCAGGCCCTTGACGAGAACTTCTCCCTCTGTGGGTTTAAGCAAGCCATTGATATGTTTTGCTAAAGTGGTTTTTCCGGCTCCGTTGGAACCAACCAGTGCTACAAATTCTCCCTTTTGAATAGTGAGATCAATTCCCCGCACACCCAGTTGTCCTGATGTAAATTGGTGAACAAGCTGTTTAACCTGAATCAACGGTGAACTCCGGGGACCCTCCTCCACCCTTCCCTCTTGATGAACTTCTTTTCTCTCTATGGGCTTAACCAAGGAGGCTATTCTGCCCTGGGCATTTTTCTTCCTTACCAAATTGCGGATCAAGGATTCCGCCCCGGCCACATCTAAAGGAACATCTTCGAATTCAATCCATCCTCTCTCCAAAAAGTTCCAGCCTAATAAGCTGACGGGAAGAGGTTTTATCCCGAATTCCCGCAAAAGGGGTATATTGCGAAAAAGCTCTTCCGGTGCCCCTTGCCATGCAATTTTCCCGCGATTAAGTACAATGACTTCATCGGCTCTTTGCAGGATTTCTTCACTGGAATGTTCAATGACAAGAATCGTCCGCTCACCCTCACGACAGAGATCATCCAAGGTCCGATAGATCTCGAACCGTCCTTCCGGATCCAGCTCGGAGGCCGGTTCATCCATTACCAGTATTTCCGGCTCCAGGGCCAGCACCCCGGCGATCACCAGCCTTTGTTTTTCTCCACCCGATAACTCCGCCGTAGAGCGCTCATCATAGCCGTTCAGCCGAACTTGGGCCAGGGCTTGGGCAACCCTTTGCTGAATCTCCTGCATAGAGATACCGAAATTGCGGGGGCCAAAGGCCACGTCTTCCCCGACGGTTCGCCCGACGATCTGACTTTCTGCATCCTGCAGTACAAGCCCTACCTGCTTGGCCAATTCCTGCACCCGAATCTTATCAGTCTCTTTACCCCCAACGATTACCTCTCCCCGCATCTCACCTTGCAGAAATTGGGGAATCAATCCATTCAGACACAAGCTTAAGGTTGTTTTCCCCGCTCCCGTGGGACCCATCAAAGCAATGAATTTTCCTTTTTTCACTGCCAGGCTGACTTGTTTTAAACTCTCGACTTCTGACCGTGGATAGCGATAAGAGACATCCCTTAATTCAATTACTGGCTTCACCCTAACACCCCTTTAGATCAGTCGGCTTCCTTTAAGTGCCTTATAGGCTAAAGCAGATACCGCAACATTCAATACCGATCCCAATAAAAGAAAAGGCATTAACCCTAAAACAGCACCCATACCGCCTATGGGGAAGACCGAAAAGGCAGCCACCACACCATTGAGGAGGGAGGTTATGATAACAGCGGGAATCAAACCGATTTTCTTATTGACAAGGCGATAAATCAACGCAAAGACAGCCATTTCTATGGCGATGACCAAATGCATAGGAATTCCCAGCGGAAAACCGACCACCGCTGAGGTCAGCAGATGGCCTATGGCAATAACGATACTGCCTTCGAGACCGCCAAAGGCTAAAGCGCTGAAAAAACCCGGAGCAGAATCTAAGGCCACTGTCCCCAGTGGGCTGGGAATTTTAATCAAGGCTCCTACCGCACTCAAGGCGATAAAGACCGCCATGATCGCAATTCGTCTGATATTTTGAGCTGATTTTTGGACCGTTGTTTTCTTTGCCGGCTCAATCATTGTTATTCTCTCCTTCATTTCTTTCATTAATTTGAATCTTTCCGCTAACATTTCTCTTGGATTTTAGTCTTCATTTCCTGTTTGGAGACCTCCACCTCCATCCTCTTCCAATCTGCCAATTTTATGGTTGGGTATCTTGCCAAAATCCCCTAATTCAATATCCTCTGATGCCGTATAAATGAGACAGGTTGAAGGTCCTGCTGATTTATGGATATCAAGTTCACATCGGGAATTTTTAATAAACCGGGCACCAATAGACCTGGCAAGGGCTTCGGCTTCACCCCTTATCCCCTGGGAGCCTACTGGAATAATGTCGTACACTCCAGGGACACTAAGCAATTTAACGACATGTACCCCCTGCAGAATGTCCGGATCTTCCGGGTTAGCCGCCTCAGTTCCCACTTTAGGAAGTCCCAGGCAAAACAGGCTATTGCCCGGCTTGGATCTACCAATGCGAAGTTTATCTTGATCGCAAAGCCCGATGGCCGTGATTCCTAAGCCCGTTTGTTTTGTAGGCATATTCTTTTCTGTGCTGATAGCCGTAGGCAGGGACATCAGGTTCAAAGCCCTTAGCTCTTCTCTCACCCCCTTCATTATTTCTTCCCCTGCGGGTATGGGGTCATTGGCAATGGCAATGCTCATCATCTGGGGAACCGCTCCAACTGCGAGTACTTCCATTAAGGCTACCCGGGCCGTCAACCTGCCGGTAATCCTCCAGGGAACTTTGACCACATCCAGCTCTTTCTCACCAATAGCACCGCATGAGTCGCAAGCTGCGACAAGGTATTGCGTATCATTCAAAGAAACCACCTCAACATCTCTTCCCTGATACCCCAATCCATTCAACTCTCCTCTCCAAATAGTTTTTCTGCAAAAATAAAAAGTCCATAGCCACCTCGCTTTTCCTTTCAGACAAAGCAAAATGACCATGAACTTTACCAAACTTCATGTGTTCCCGGCTCCAGGCAGGTCTCCTGACTTCGAGTCATTGTCTCATTGCTGCCTTCCCAGTTACCCAGTGGCATCCAACGCTGAGACTCCTCTTTACAGTGGCGGGTCCGTCCGGGAATTGCACCCGGTTCCCTATTCTCCCTTCTTGGCGAAGGGCACCTGAAATCCTTAAATTGTTAAAACCTACTGAATTCAGTTTAGCCGAAAATGTTATAATGTCAAGTCAAAATCTTTTCTATTCCAAAAAGCTGGATGCATTAAGTTTACAGCATGATAATCTATTAAGAAGGAGGGATTTTGGTGAAAGCGAAAATTTCAATTCTGGCTTTACTATTTATATTGATTTTCATAGGAATCTTTTTATTCAGAAGATTAAGATTCCAAAAATAAAGAGTTTATTCTATCTTCTAAACTAATCAAGGCCGAAGGATTGTTCCAATTGAAACAATCCTCCGGCCTTATCCATCTGCTTCTGAACTTTATACTCTATAAGCCGGCTTGCTCCCGCAGCGCATCTACCTTATCGGTCTTTTCCCAAGGCAGGTCCAGATCGGTACGGCCAAAATGGCCATAGGCAGCCGTTTGATGATAGATAGGACGGCGCAGATCCAAGGTCTTAATGATCCCAGCGGGACGGAGGTCAAAATTAGCTTTGACCAATTCCCCGATTTTTTCTTCATCAATCTTAGCTGTCCCGAAGGTTTCCACCTGAACAGATACGGGATGAGCTACCCCGATGGCATAAGCCAACTGGATTTCGCAGCGATCAGCCAGACCGGCCGCCACCACGTTTTTCGCTACATACCGGGCTGCGTAAGCCGCAGAGCGGTCAACTTTTGTGGGGTCCTTGCCTGAGAAAGCTCCGCCCCCATGGCGAGCCATACCGCCATAAGTATCAACGATGATCTTGCGACCGGTCAAGCCGGCATCCCCTTGGGGACCACCGATGACAAAACGGCCTGTGGGGTTAATAAAATAGCGTGTGTTTTCGTCCAGCAACTCTGCCGGAACCACGGGAAATACCACATGCTCCAGCAGATCCCGGCGAATCCGCTCCTGGGTGGCTTCCGGGTGATGCTGGGTGGAGATCACGATGGTATCGATACGGACGGGACGATTGTCCTCATACTCTACCGTCACCTGAGTCTTGCCGTCAGGACGCAGATAATCCAGGATATCCGACTTGCGTACTTCGCTCAAGCGGCGGGCCAGGCGGTGAGCCAGGTCAATAGGAAGAGGCATATAGCTTTCCGTTTCATTGGTAGCGTAGCCAAACATCATCCCTTGGTCTCCGGCACCAATGGCTTCGATTTCTTCTTCACTCATTTCTCCGTTTTTCGCTTCCAGAGCCTTGTCCACTCCTAAAGCGATGTCGGCGGACTGCTCCCCGATAGAAGTGAGAACGGCACAGGTATCCGCATCAAAGCCATATTTGGCCCGGGTATAACCGATTTCACGGATGGCTTGTCTTACCGTACTAGGGATATCCACATAGCAATTGGTCGTGATTTCGCCACTGACCAAAACCAGGCCGGTGGTAACCGAAGTCTCACAAGCGACCCGGGCATTGGGGTCTTTAGCAAAGATGGCATCCAAGATGGCATCGGAAATCTGGTCGCAGATCTTATCAGGATGTCCTTCCGTGACCGATTCGGAGGTAAATAATTTTCTTACCAATGAAGTCACTCCTTTTCACTAAGGCGCTCAGCAATCTCCTGAACCAGCCGCCGAGCTACGTCTAATTTATTCATTTGGGGCAGATCGATTTTTTTTCCATTCGGGAAAAGCAAGCTCACGATATTCGTAGGGCTGCCAAATCCAGCTCCAGGTTTGGTTACGTCATTTGCTACCAGCATGTCCACATTTTTGCGCTGCATTTTGGCTTGAGCGTGCTCGTAAAGCTTTTCCGTCTCAGCGGCAAAGCCCACAAGAAATTGGCGTTCTTTCTTCTTGCCGCATTCCGCCAAAATGTCGGGAGTGGGTACAAGCTCCAGAGTAAGACTTGACCCGTCTTTTTTAATTTTTTGTTCGGCATTGGCTAGGGGTCGATAATCGGCAACGGCCGCCGCTTTGACGACAATATCCATATGAGCAAATTCGTCCATGACGGCTGCATGCATTTCTTCAGCTGTCATCACGGCGATTCGCCTCACTCCCGGTGGGGTCGGCAATTCGTTAGGAGCGGATACGAGGATGGTTTCCGCACCGGCCTCCCTTAAGGCTTCAGCCACAGCAAAACCCATCCTGCCTGAAGAACGATTGCCCAGATAGCGAACCGGGTCAAGGGGTTCCTGGGTTCCACCGGCTGTGACCAGGGCTTTTTTGCCCGCCAATAATCCTGATGTGGCAAAAAAGCTCTGCAAAGCCTCCACAAGATCTTGGGGCTCACTCATACGGCCATCTCCATCCGTACCGCAGGCCTGAAAGCCTGTTGCCGGTCCAAGAATCCGCACGGAACGTTCCTGCAACCGCTTCAGGTTTTCTTGGGTAGTGGGATGATGATACATATTATGATTCATAGCTGGAGCCACAAAGATAGGGGCCTTAGTTGCCAGCAGGACAGTAGAGAGAAAATCATCGGCGAGTCCCACAGTCATTTTAGCCAATAGATTAGCCGTGGCCGGGGCAACCAATACGGCATCGACGGCTTCCGCCAAAGCGATATGCTCAACGTTCCACACCTTGGGCTCTTCGAACATCTCCACATAGACCGGATGACCGGAAAGGGTCCTCAGGGTTAAGGGGGCAATAAATTCAGTCGCCCCCTTAGTCATCGCCACATACACTGTTGCGCCCTGCTTACGGAGACGGCTCACCACATCCGCTGCTTTATAAGATGCAATACCACCCGTAATCCCCACAAGGATTTTCTTGCCCCGCAACATTATTTTATTCCCTCACGGGTCAATTCGAAATGATATTTGCCTTTGGCAATCTCATCAAAAGCAAGACTTACCGGCTTAGCTCCACGGTAATTCACTTCAAACTCCGGATCTTCCATTAGGGTACGGGCTCTTTTTGCTGCTGCCAGCACCAAGGTATATTTACTATCCACTTTGCTCAACAAAATATCGAGAGAAGGCTGTTTCATGGTTACACCCCCTGAAATACATAAGGTTTTCTTTTGACACGACATTTCTCAGCAAGAAGAATGCTCTTCAGTTTATCTACTGCCAGAGGAATTTCATCATTCACGACCACATAATCATACTCGCTCACATATTCCAGTTCCCGAGCAGCAGTCTGCAGCCGTTTTTGGATAACTTCCTCGGATTCGGTACCGCGTTTATGGATACGCTGAGAAAGTTCATCCATGGACGGCGGCACGACGAAAATAAACACCCCTTGTGGAAAGCGTTTCTTAACTTGTAAGGCCCCTTGAATTTCAATCTCCAGAATGACATCATTCCCAGCTTGAATGGCTTGTTCCACGGCGAATTGCGGGGTTCCATAATAATTACCGCAAAACTCAGCCCATTCCAAAAGTTGATCCTGTTCGATCATGGTTTGAAATTCTTCCCGGCTTCGAAAATAATAATGCAATCCATCCACTTCACCAGGACGAGGCTGGCGTGTCGTAGCCGACACGGAATACTTCACCTGAGGTATCTGTCTTAACAGCTCCTGGCAAAGGGTTCCTTTTCCTGCCCCGGAAGGACCGGATAGAACAATCAATAATCCATGATTCTGTTCCACGATGCTCCCCCTTAATCAGCTGGGTCTTCGGCAGTGTTGCTGGCTTCTTTCGCGGAGAGGCGATGGGCTACGGTTTCCGGTTGAACTGCTGATAGAATCACGTGATGGCTGTCACAGATAATCACGGCCCGGGTTCTGCGGCCATAAGTGGCATCGATCAGCATTCCCGCATCCCGTGCTTCCTGAATAATCCGTTTGATAGGAGCCGACTCTGGGCTGACAATGGAGATAATGCGATTGGCGGATACGATATTGCCAAACCCAATGTTAATCAATTTAATGTCCAAAACTTAACCCTCCAATTATTCTAGATTTTGAACTTGTTCCCTGATCTTCTCTAATTCACTTTTCATCTGAACAACATGCTGAGTAATGTTTAAATTATTAGCCTTCGAGCCAATGGTATTGATTTCCCGATTCATTTCTTGAACCAGAAAATCCAGTTTACGCCCGACGGGTTCAGAACTTTTCAGAGCTTCCCGGCATTGGTCAATATGGCTCTGCAGACGAACCAACTCTTCGGTAATGGATACTCTATCTGCAAAAAAAGCCACTTCATTAGCCAGGCGAGCTTCATCAAGGATGACTTTATCCCCTAGAAGGACCTCAATCCTTTCCTGTAAGCGGGTTTGATAATCTATGACAATGGTGTCGGAATATCCTGCTATGTCATCTTTAGCCAGCATGATGGTATGTAAACGACTCAAAAGATCTTCCGCCAGCCCTTCCCCTTCTACCTTCCTCATGGCTACGAATCCATCCAAGGCTTCTGTAACAGCACGGCCTAAAGGTTCCCAAATGAGTTCAAGGTCAATATCCGTATCCTCTACGGAAAAAACCTCGGGCAAGGCGGCTAAACGATAAATATCCGTCTCATAGGTTGTACTTAGAGCTAAAGCGAGTTCCTTCAGTGTCTTATCATACGACAGGGCTAAATCTTTGTCAACCTTCACCAATCTCTTTTTTTCTTCTGTTTCCTTCACATTAACAAAGACATCAATTCGTCCGCGGTTAATTTTGCTTTGGAGGATTTTCCGTATTCTATCTTCCAAACTATTCAGATGGCGGGGCATTCGTACCGACGTCTCGAAAAAGCGATGATTGACCGCTTTTAACTCAATAGTAAATTGGTAACCGTAACCGGAAGCTTCCCCGCGTCCAAAGCCTGTCATGCTGTTTGCCATTTCCAGACCAACTTTCTTTTTCACATTTTAAATTTATTATAGCTATTAAAGTTCAGAAAAACAATTTAAGGTACTTTTTTGATAGTGAATTGTAATGTAGCTTTCCTTATATAATGTGCAGCAAAAGAAGCCGGAATCAACACTGGGGACAAAATCATCCGCAACTTAAAGATGGACCGCCTCATCTCAAGGAAGCAGTCCATCTTTTGCTATCATTCAATGACAAACGTCTTTGTTCTTAATTAAGGGCATCCTCAAGCAGGACCCCTTTAAATACATAGGCCGCCGGTCCGGTCATATACACCCGGTTATCTTCTCCCCATTCGATCTGCAGGTCTCCTCCTGGCAAATGAACCGTCACACTCCGCTCGGTTTTGCCATTGAGGACGGCGGCTACGGCAGAAGCACAGGCTCCCGTTCCACAGGCCAGGGTCGGGCCCGATCCCCGCTCCCATACCTTCATGGTTAATTCCTTGGGGCTGTTAACTATGATAAATTCTACATTGGTCTTGCGGGGAAAGAGAGGATGTTTTTCAATAGCTGGACCCATACGCTCAAAATCAAGGGTTTCGTAATCTTCGACAAAAATGACGCAATGGGGGTTTCCCATGGACACCGCTGTAAACTCGAATTCCTGCCCATCCATACTGAGCTTGGCCCCCACCACAGACTCACCCAGGATGAGTACCGGAACCTGTTCCGGCTTTAGGATCGGCTCGCCCATATCCACCCGAACCCCAGTGACTTTATCTCCTTCGACGGTAAGATGCAGCGTTAGAATCCCGGCTAAGGTCTCCACCTGGAGGGGGTTCTTGGTCACATGACCTTGATCATAGATATAACGGGCAAAACACCGAATGCCATTGCCGCACATCTCCGGCTCTGAGCCATCCGAATTAAAGATACGCATCCTGGCGTCAGCCTTTTCCGAAGGGAGGACGACAATGAGCCCATCCCCGCCTACCCCGAACTGACGGTGACAAAGCTTACGGGACAGCTCCGGATAATCAAGGGTTTCTGCAGGGGCGCTCACAAAGTGATCTATAAACACAAAATCATTGCCCAGGCCATGCATTTTTACGATTTCCATAGCTAAACATCAACTCCTTATCCCTTATCCTTGGTCCTCTTGCTTAGGGAAGGACAAAGGAAGCAAATAGATCCGGTACCATATAATAAGCCATAATCGTAATTAAAGTAAAGATGAGGGCTAATTTGAAGACCTTTTTTATGATTAAGGACACCGTGAAAATCGCCAATAACCCCACTACGATATAGGATAGTGCATCAATATGATCTGCCCAAACAGTTCCTACCAATACTTCAAACATGATGGTCCTCCTCTTGCCTTGAATAGTCCACTGAAAATAGTTAATATTCGTGGTTTCTTTTAGGTATTCTGCACTCTGGATAAAAACCCTTTTTTAAGAAAAGCACGCCTGCATAACTGTGAAGCCCTTAAACCAATGTAGTGATGCCAAAGAAATTAACTGTCTTTTCGAAAGGGATATAAAAAAACAGACAGGCCCTTTAGGCCTGTCAAAAACTCAAAATCGGTCATCATGGAACAGGATATTCAGCACATTATCGGTCGGTGACTTCGCCGTAGCTATAGCCACGATCCTTCTCAACCCTTGTATAAAGACCTACGTCCTCAACCTCTTTAGCCGAGAGGATATCCAAAGCGGTCTGAATTTCCGTCGCAGGTATCCGCAGGCAGATTCCGCAGCCGGCGCTGATTTGGGTCGGCAGCGGCATCACTTTCACCTGCAGGTTTTCTTCCAGCAGATAGTGTTCCGATTTTATCGCCCAGTTGGTGTTTTTGAAGGTAATGATATATTCCATATTGTCAACCATACACTTCCGCAATAGTTTTCAGGGCCCTGCACCCGATTTCAATTTCTTCCTCGGTATTGAAGTAAGAAAAGGAAAAGCGGACCATCCCCGTTTCCATGGTTCCAAACCTTTGGTGGAGTAGGGGAGCGCAATGGCTTCCGGCCCGAGTGGCGATCCCGTATTTTTCCCAAAGTAATCCGGCCAGATGGTCAGCCGGAATCCTGCCCATATTCAGGGAAACAACCGGCAACCTGTCCCTTCCGGAAAAGTCCCCGTAAAGCCTGAGGTCTTTAATCTCCTTGATACCATCGACAAACAATTGAGTTAAGCGATTTTCCCTGCTTTGAATCCCATCTATCCCTATACTGAGAATAAACTCCACCCCTTTTTGCAGGCCGTAAAGGCTATGACTGTTCAGGGTACCGGCCTCAAACAGATCGGGCATGTCTTTGTCCTGGAACATCTCAAAGCTGTGCACCCCCGCTCCCCCGGTCTTGACAATCTCAAAAGGGAGCCGGCCGTTGACAATGATCCCCCCCGTGCCCTGAGGTCCGAACAGACCCTTGTGGCCTGTAAAGCACAGCACATCGGCCATCTCCCCGGTGACCGGGATCAGTCCCATAGTCTGGGAAACATCCAGAATCATGATCAAGTCATGAGCCTGGCAGAGGTCATACAGCTTTTTAACCTCTGTAATATTGCCCGTAACATTGGACCCGTGGGTGCAGATCAGAAAGCGGGTTTCCGGCCGGATCAGCTCCGCAAAGGCATCCAGCTGTAAAACCCCGTCCTCATCACAATCGATGAAATCCAGCCGACACCCTTTGAGATAGAGGGGCCTTAAGACGGAATTATGCTCCGTTACGGTGGTAATGACGGCATCCTCCTGTTTCACGAGGCCGCCGATCACCAGATTAAGGCTCTCGGTGGAGGAAGAGGTAAAGGCTATATTCAGGGGCTCCTCAGAACCGACCAAATCCGCGATGGCCACTCTGGTCCTGTAGATTTCCCGGCTGGCTGTCATAGCGGCATCGTAAAAGGAGCGGCTGGCATTGCCAAAATGATGGATGGCGTAAGCTACTGCTTCACCCACTTCCGGCGGCTTGATGAGGGTTGTCGCACTATTGTCAAAATATATCAAGCCGGTCACCCTCCCCTTGTTTTAGAATTTTGGGATTTTTGGGCGGCAGAGAGGCAGGCCCCGATAGCACCAGCATACACAGCATGAGGACAGGATTTAACCTCATAGCCAATATGCCGGGCTATAGTGTCCATGAGCAGCCCGGAGCGGGACAGCCCGCCGGTCATCAGAATGGGCTGATCCGCTGTGAACTCGATTCTCCCTGCCTGCTGCTGTATTTTCCGGGCAATGGATTGGAGAACCCCAGCCATGATTTGGGCCCGGTCTTTCTGCATGGCCAGCAGCCCGATAATCTCCGACTCCGCAAAAACCGTACACATGCTGTTAATGGGAACCGCCTGGTGGGGATCGGTAAATTCATCGATCTGTTCCAGGGGAATCTCCAGGATATCACAAGCCATTTTTAAAAAGCGGCCCGTCCCGGCGGCGCATTTATCGTTCATCAGAAAGTTGACCGGTTTCCCGCCCTGAATCTGAATGACCTTGCTGTCCTGGCCGCCGATATCGATGATGCCCTGAATATCCGGCATAAGATAAACACCGCCGAATGCGTGGCAGGTGATTTCCGTCATGGTATAGTCCGCAAAATCAATCGCTTCCCGGCCATACCCTGTCGCCGCAACAGAGATTTCCTGGCTGTCCAGACCATTTCTTTCCCGTAAGATGGCTAAGCTTTCCTCAGCGGAAGTTTGGGGGTTCCATCCGGTTTTTACCGCGAGAGTATCGATGATCCGCTCCCCGCTCATGACAACGGATTTACACATGGTGGAGCCGGAATCAATACCTACAAAGATCTTTTTCACGAGAGCATCTCGATAAACGCAGCCAGCCGGGTTTTAAGCTGGGCGGCGTCTGAAGTGGAATAGTCGGTCTCGACGCTGATAAAGGGCATCTCTTCTTTTTGCATGTGCTTTCGGATCTGAGCGGTTTCCAGGTTGTAGGTATGGCAGGCCTGGAGGGTCATTTCCACAACCCCGTCCACCTTGAATTCTTTGACCAGCCGGCTTAGCATCTCCAAGCGGTTGTTGTTGGGGGTCATGACGGAGCACCCGATCTGCAGATAGCGGTCGGCAATGGCTTGGTAAGGATCGATGGTTTCGTCAACCAGGCGCTCAACGGGCTTGATCCCGATACAGTTTTCATAGCCTACCACAACGCCGCCGGATTCCTCGATGGCTTTAACCACTTTCTCGGTGACCCCGGCCAGAGGACAGCCTGTGATCAGGATTCTTTTCGCAGAGGGGGAAACATTCTCCACACCCTGTTCCTGATCCGCCTTGACTTTGTCGATGGCTTCCCTGATCTCCCGGTTTTTGGTTTCCGGATCGAACTTGAACTGGGAGCCGTAGAGCACTTTAAGCTGCTCAGCCCCCGTGATCGGAGGAGGGCAGGCTTTGCTGAGCTCATAGAATTCCTTTAAGAGCTTGCGCTCCTCATTTTTTATCTTAATGGCCTTTCTGATATCCTCATCGGTTATGGTCACTCCAAAATCCTGCTCAATTCTTTCCTTCAGGCGCAGAACTTCCTTATGCCACAGTTCTTGGGACGCCTCGTCATTTTGCGTCTGAGGGAGCTGCATGACATGGAGGTTTTTGATTTCCCCCAAAAGCTCATACATTTTTTTCTTACCGTCGCAGGTAGTTTCACCGATCATCAGATCGGAAAAATACATATAGGGACATTTGTCGGTGATGGCAAAGCCATAGCTGGACTTGACCAGAGGACAGAGGTTTCTGGGCAGTACTTTCTCAGCTTCGGGGATGGTTTCATCACTGAACGCGCAAAGCCCGACGGGCACGGCCCCCGCAGCCAGGACAATTTCCACCGGCGCATAGGTACAGAACACTCCCGCTACTTTTTTCCCCTGCTCTTTTAAATTCTTGACCGCAATGAAACCTTGCTTCCGCGCTTCAGCAAAGCTTTCAAATTGGCTAGGCAGCTGAATTTCACTCATGTTTAAACCGCCTTTCTCTTACATTTTCTGATACTTTTTAAATACTTTATCTTCTTATATCATAAAGACGAGCTTTTACCTACGCAATACTTATTAACATGGCGCTATAAAATCTATAGTAGGGTGAATATGTATAGAAAATATCAATAGATAATAAAAATTGATGAAAGTATAGTATTTAGAGAAAAAAAGAGGCCGGATAGGAGAATGCTCCACCCGGACTCAAAAAACTATTGCCCATATCTATTTCGCACCTATTTTCCGCTCACCATGATCTCTTTGCCCCGCCACGCATTGCGTATTAAGCGATACAAGCCGATCAAAATCGAGGGGCCGCCGGCTACCAGCAAGATCAATGCCCATTGCCAACCCGTTAAGGCCGTGGTTTTAAAAATGGCCTGCAGAGGGGCGATGTAGATGACACTGAGCTGCATAAGGGTCGAGCCGATCACTGCCGCCACCAGATAAGGATTGGAGAAGATTCCCACCTCAAAAATACCCCGGGTCTCGGATTTGCAATCGAAGACGTGGAAGAGCTGGGAGAAGACCAGAGTGGTAAAAGCCATGGTTCGGGCCGCCAGCATAGTCACACCCATAAAGAGAGCGATGACAAAGACAAGCAGTGTTCCTAAGCCAATGATTGTACCGCGGATCAATATCTTCCGGGCTAAACCCCGGGCAAAGATGCTCTCTCCCGGATCTCTTGGTCGGCGATTCATAATATCTTTGTCCATGCCGTCCACTCCCAAAGCCATGGCCGGCAACCCATCGGTGACCAGATTGACCCAGAGAATCTGGATGGCCAGCAAAGGTAAAGGCAACCCCACTAAAGCCGCTAAGAACATCACCAGGACTTCCCCGATATTGCAGGAGAGCAAATAGCGGATAAACTTGCGGATATTATCGTAGATGGCCCGGCCTTCTTCCACAGCGGCCACAATGGTAGCGAAATTATCGTCTGCCAGGACCATAGCCGAGGCTTCCTTGGTCACGTCGGTCCCCGTCTTGCCCATGGAGACCCCGATATCCGCCTCTTTGACGGCGGGAGCATCATTCACCCCATCCCCTGTCATGGCCACCACTTGATCGTTCTTTTTAAGAGCCCGGACAATCCTCAGCTTATCCTTGGGGGTGACACGGGCGTAGACGGAGACATTCATGACTTCCTTTTCCAGCTCTTCATCGGACATCCGGTCCAGATCGGAGCCGGTGAGTATTACATCAGCATTTCCTTTGAGAATTCCCAGTTCCCTGGCCACAGCCTCCGCTGTAAGACGGTGATCCCCGGTAATCATGACCGGCTTAATTCCGGCTTTGCGGCATACTTTGATGGCTTTGGCCGCACTTGCCCGCGGAGGATCAATCATCCCCATCAATCCCACGAAAATCAGATCTTCCTCTACCCGCTCATCGATCCGTTCGTTTTCCTGCAAGGGCTTCTCGGCTAAGGCCAGTACTCTTAAGGCTTTTTTGGCCATCTCATCATTGGCTTTGAGGATAGCCCTTCTTCTGATCTCATTTAATTCCACAATGCCCTCGGAAGTCAGCTCACTCCGGCAGCGCCTCAGGATCTCATCGGGAGCGCCCTTGACATAGGCCTTCTTTTCCCGTTTCCCCTTATAGATGACGCTCATGCGCTTGCGATCCGAGTCAAAGGGAATCTCCCCAACCCGTTCTTCCTTACGTTCCAGGGTTTCCCTCCAGATCCCCGCCTTGGCTGCGGCAACCAGCAGAGCGCCTTCCGTAGGGTCTCCTTCAATTCCCCAGGGGGACTCCTTGCCCGCTGCCCGGAACATTCCTGCCACCTGAACCCCCTTACGGTTCAGGGAGGAATTATTGCATAAGGAGGCGATCTTCAGGGCGACCTGCAGGGGGCTTTTTTCCTTGGCGGGATCCGCCCCATGAAAGTCCCCTTTGGGATCATAGCCCTGTCCGGTTACCGAGATCATTTTCCGATCCGTATAGATTTGGCGGACGGTCATCTCATTTTGAGTGAGGGTCCCGGTTTTATCGGAACAGATGACCGTAGCACAACCCAGAGTCTCCACGGCAGGCAGCTTGCGGATAATGGCCTTGCGTTTAACCATCCTTTGTACCCCAATGGCCAGGGCCACGGTTACAATAGCAGGCAACCCTTCCGGGATGGCTGCTACAGCCAGGGAGACTCCGGCCAAAAACATCTTATAGAAGCCTTCCCCCCGCAGGACTCCGGTCAGAACCACAATACCACAGACGATAATACTGATGACGACTAAATATTTGCCCAGCTGAGCCAGACGTTTTTGCAGAGGAGTTTCTTCCTCTTCTACACTCTGGATCATCCCGGCGATGACGCCCATTTCCGTCTCCATTCCTGTGGCGACCACGACGCCGGCCCCCCGGCCGCTGACTAAGGAGGTACCCATATAACCCATATTCACCCGATCAGCCATGGGGGTCAGTTCATCGGTCAAGGGAGCCACCCGCTTGGCCACCGGATGGGATTCTCCGGTTAGGGCGGACTCTTCTACTTCCACATTCACTGCCTGAATCCAGCGGATATCGGCGGGAATCCGATCCCCAGCCTCCAAGAGAACGATATCCCCGGGAACAAGATCCGCCGCAGGAATCCTGCTTTCCAGGCCATCCCGCAAGACCCGGGCTTCCGGAGCCGTTAAGGATTTTAAGGATTCAATAGAGCGCTCTGCCCGAAATTCCTGGATAAATCCCAGAACTGCATTGAGTACCAGGATGGCCATAATCGTCACTGCATCGGCGATTTCCCCTAAGAGAGCGGAGACAATGGTCGCAGCCAAAAGAACCAGCACCATAAAATCCTTGAATTGTCCGAGAAAGAGAAAGACAGGATGAACCCCTTTTTTGGTCTCCAGAATATTCCTTCCCACTTCGCCCAGCCGCCGGTTAACCTCCTTAAGGTTCAATCCTTTCCCAGGATGCACCTCCAAGGCCTTAACCACATCCAGCCAGGGCAAAACATGCCATGCTTGCTGCCGCATTTCTCTATCGTCCTCCTTTGGACTGTTGTCCAACCTTTTTGTACATGCTTATTCAGGAGGAGAAGGAAAAATACCCAAGATTTGTGTTATACTATGGACAACTTTAAATAGAACTTTTCGCTATAGAGAGGAGACAACTATGGCCTTAGATGGCATTACCTTACATCATTTAGTTCATGAATTAGCTCCCAAACTGGAGGGGGCCCGAATAGATAAAATCACCCAACCGGAGAAAGAGGAAATCCATCTTCAACTGCGCAGCCAGGGCCAGTCCTACCGACTCCTGCTGAACATCTCAGCCACAGGAGCCCGGCTTCATCTTTCCCAAAAAAACAAGAAAAACCCTCCTTCTCCCCCCATGTTCTGCATGATCCTGCGCAAACACATCGAGGGGGGTAAAATCCTTGCTCTGGAGCAGTTGGGGTTGGAACGGATCGTACTCCTCACTGTGCAAAACTATAACGAGTATGGAGATTTAGCAACCTTTTATCTTTATCTCGAGATCATGGGCAAGCATAGCAATCTTATTTTAGTGGATCCTCAAAGCGGGGCTATCCTCGACGGGCTAAAACGCTATTCCCATGCCCTAAGCCGTCATCGCGAGGTTCTGCCCGGGCGCCTATATATTGCTCCTCCTTCTCAAGGAAAGGCGGATCCCCTGGGGACAGAAGAAGATTGGCGAAATATCCTCTTCCAGGATGGTCTTGGCGAAAAGGTTATAGATTTGCTGGTCAGGTACTATGCAGGGATCAGCCCGGAACTGGCCCGGGAAATCTTAACTCGGACCGGATTGGAACAGACGATTTCCCTTGATCAATGTGGTGATATTGATCTATCCCGGATTTTCCAGGCCTATACCCTTTTAGCTAACCCAGCTCATACTCCTCCCTTAGAACCCACCCTCTATTATCAGAGGGGAGTTAATCCAACCCGCCCCAACTCTCTCCCTACAGCTTTTACGATTCTGCCTTTCCAGCAGTATCAGGGCCTTCCTACTCAGTGCTTCACCTCTCTGGCTGAGGCCGTGGAGAGCTTTTATCAGAGCAAAGCCTCCAACAATTCTTTAGAGGCCAAAAGGGGTTCCCTGCGGAAAATCCTTCAAGAGCAGCTCCAGCATCTGAACAAGAAAAAGGGCATCTATGAGGATACCCTGGCCACGGCAGCCAAGGGGTTGAGATACCAACGCTGGGGGGAGCTGCTCACAGCGAACCTCTACCGTCTTGAACTGGGGATGAGGGAAATTGTGGCGGAGGATTATAATGAGGAATCTCTGCCCCAAGTGACGATTCCACTGGACCCTCAGCTCACGGGCATTGAAAACTCCCAACGTTATTACCGGCTTTACAATAAGGCGAAAGCCACCATTCAAAAAACAACTCCTCTGAAAGACGCCGTCGAGGAGGAGATCACTTATCTTCATTCCGTTCTTTTAAGCCTGGAGCAAGCCTCTGCACCCTCCGAGCTGGATGAGGTTCATAAGGAACTGATCGATGAGAATTACTTGTCCGGCAAACACCATGGCAAATCCTTGGCCGGGGAAGAAAAAAATAATCCCGGCAAAAACAAGAAGAACGGCAAGAATTCTAAACATAGTAAGGGACAAAGCAGCAAGAATGCCAAGGGGAATAAACAGGACCCTAAAGCAGAATCCCCTCAGCCCAAAATCTATCTATCCAGTCAAAACCGCCCCATCCTTGTGGGTAAAAATAATCGTCAAAATGATTGGCTGACCCTTAAAAAAGGCCGCCCCCAAGACCTCTGGCTCCATACCAAAAACATCCCTGGCTCTCATGTGCTGATTCCCCTTGAGGAGGGTGAAGAGTTCCCCGATGATGCTACTTTAGAGGAAGCGGCCGCCCTGGCCATCCATTTCAGTCAGGCCAAGGGCTCCACTTTGGTTCCGGTGGATTATACTCATGTTAAGAACATAAAAAAACCCAATGCCGCTAAACCCGGTATGGTCATCTATGATAAGAATTGGACTCTTTATTTGACTCCGCAAGAGGAGATTGTGGAACGTTTGCTGGCCAGCGAAGGGGAGGAAATGCCTTAAGCTACCTTCAACAAGAACGAGTAAGAACGTAAAAGCCCGCAGGATCCAAATGGAACCTGCGGGCTTTTTGCCATACCTTGCTAAATAGCGGAATGAAATGCCCAATTAAGAATCACGGCAAGGGCCGCCGCATAAACAATCATTTCAACAACTATCAAGGTAATGCTGTTTTTAAATTTTGACTCTCCCACTGCATTCACTCCTTAGATTGACCCTTATCCAGTACATCCCGTTCTCTTTCAATTCTTTCCAGCTCCACAGGATGATCCTCCTCCATCTCCTCCCGGGTGAGATTGCCTACATACCAGACCTTGCTCATGGGGAAGGATCTATTGTTAAAATGGACATTGTAAAAATGCCAGATGAAAATAGCACTAATGGCTAAGATGGCTTCATCCGTATGGGCATAACGTGATGAATCAATGACCCAACGAGGCAAAAATAAAGTGAAGAATTGAGGGTACCACATCATCAAACCGGATCCTCCCATGATGAGCATCCCCCAAAATACTGCCCAGTAGTCGAATTTTTCTTTATAGGAATAGCGGTCAAAGCGGGCGGGGTTCTTTCTGAACCCTAAGAAATAGGAAAGATTATGGGCCAAATCCCTGAAGTCTTTCCAGTTGGGCATAATAGCCCAGGATTTCTTTTTCCCGCCTAATGGTACTAATACAAGGTAAATCAAGTGGTAAATGCTTACCACGATCATCAGCGCTCCTCCCAGCAGATGGACATAAAACATCGTGTCAAAGCCGCCAAATAAGGAGACTACTCCCTGAGATAGTTTGCTTTGTTCGAATTTTATAGGCAAGCCGGTTATAGTGAGGATCATAAAACTGGTGAACATTCCTATATGCTGGATGCGCTGGTGAATATCAAAGCGCTGGTAAACTTGTTCATGGCCCACGGGATTACCTCCTCTTGCGATTTTGTAGGATGATTCGTAATTCTCGGTACAACTGCATTTCAATGTGAATCACCAGTAAGGTCATCGCAATTATAGTCAGCCAAACAAAAAACTTAGCCGTATAATACATGGGTTTTCCGGGGCCCATGGCCGTAAGCTGGAAATGCTCCGCTCCTTCTGTAAAGCCTGGGGAAGGATTTTTATGACATCGGGCACAGGTCTGGGGAATATTCTCCTTGGCCACTTGAGAATTAGGATTATCCTGACCCAGAACTTCATGAGCACTGTGGCAGTCCACACAGCTGGCGGACCGTTGGCTTCCCAGGAACACCCCTTTGCCATGGAAACTATGCTGATAACTGTCCGCTACCCGCCCGGTATGACAGGTGGTGCATAATTCAACGCTTTTCTTTTTGTCCACATGTACTCCTGACGGGTGAGGGTAAGCCGTTACATCGCTGTGACAGCTTGTGCAGCTCAAGGAGCTGTGGACGGAGCTTTTTAGATCATTGGCGACATTGGCATGGCATTGATTGCAATTGGTTTGAGCAAGGACCACCGCCCCATCGGAAAGCAACCAAAAACTAAAGAAAAGAGTAAAAATAATTCCATTTAATACCCATTGCTTTTTCTTTGTCATCGTCCCTACCTCATATTCTGGGTTTTATCGAGGGGTTCCCCTATAGGGAGGGTTATAACCCACAGCATTGCTAGTGTGTCTCAAATAATCCGGCTCTATGCACTTATGACGATAAAAAACGATCCGCCGCATCCTGTTGGGACGCGGCGGATTGTTTAAATTCCGGCTTCTTTATATTTTTTCTCCAGAAATTCACCGATCTTATGGAAGGGCTTTTTTAAAGCGGCCAGGGGCAAAAAGACGAGAATGAAGCCCAGCAGAGCGGAGGCATTCAAGCGCACGCTTGCCCAATTGGAACCTGCAATGGCTTCACGAAAGCCGTTGATGCCGTAAGTAAAGGGCCACAGGGGATGGAGGAGCCCAAAGATGCGGGGGTTGGTCTGGATGGGGTAAATTCCGCCTGCGCCGGCAATCTGAAAGACCATAATGATGACCACAATGGCTTTGCCCACATTGCCGAATAAGGAAACCAGGGTAAAGATGATGACTACAAAGGTGATGGAGCACAAAATACTGAAAAACATCATCAAGCCAAAGTCGGCCGGTTTGACCCCCAGGATGAAGACATCTCCCAAGGTGATGATGGTGGACTGAATGAGGGATAAGATCAAAAACAGGGTCATTTTTCCAAAATGCTTTTGTTTCAGGTTCAGCTTGTGGTTCTCCAGATCATTGCAGTGAACGGTTAAAAAGGCACAAAGCAGCAGGACCCCTACCCAGATCGCCAATACGGTATAAAAGGGGGTAAGGCCTTCGCCAAAGGTCCCGCCCTGATAGATTTCCACCTGTTCAACGTCCAGGGGGGAGGAGACGAACTCGGCGATTTCTGAGGAATGGTTCTGGATGATGTTGTCCAGGGCGTCGAGATCCTCTGAGGAAATGCTGTTGATTTCCGCCAGGATGGTATCAAGATCCTCCTGGAGATCGGTGAGCCGGTTCATCATCTGGGCACTTTGCTGGGCGGCCAGTCCGCTGGACGCTGCGGCAAAGACGGACAAGGCGTCCAGTTGGGGAACGATAGCCAGAGCGGAACCCACCAGCCCGCTGGTATTGTCCAGGGATTGGGCGACTTTATCCCCCAGACCCTGTAAGAGGGGCAGTCCCTGGGCGGCATAGGAGGCGGACAGATTCTGGGCGAGCTGATTCAGTTCGGCGCTGAGCTGGGAAAGGGTCTCCAGTGCCTGGGCGGCAGCTTCCTTGGCCGTGCTGTTTTGCCCATCCAGGATCTGTATCATAGCTGTTTGTTGCGCGGCAACCAAACGGTCTGCATAACGCAGGGAATCGATCAGCAGGGTCAGGGCGTTTAAATGATAGGTGGCGTTCAGATCGCTTAAGGAGGAGATATCCGCCTGAATCAGGATATGCAGTGAAGAACAGAGCACGATATTTTGCTGGAGAAGGCTTTTGGTGTTTTCATCGAGGGTCGTGTCGTTGATGTTCTTCAGCCTGCCGATCAGCTCCTGATTCTGCCGATTCAGCTCCTGGACCCGGCTTAAATCGCTGCTGATGTTGTTAGCGATGGTCTGCATGGTGCGGTCGGTCTTTTGGGCCAGGGACCCGCCTGCGGCAGTGATTTGCTGTAAGCTGTTGATTTGGTCGGTCAAGGTGGGCGAAAAGGCCGCAGCTTCTAATAAATAGTTTTGAAAGCTGGCGGCGTTTTCCCCTGCTTTGTCGATATGTTGCTTGGCCGCGGCGATGTCCCCGTCCGCTTCTTGCAAAGTGCTTTGCAGATCCTGGAGTACGGAGCGGCTGATCTCGTGATTGTCGGTCCCTGTTTTGATCATTTCCATAGCTTTTTCATTCACTGTTTTGGTAAAGCTGCTCTCTATGCTCTCCATCAGGCGATCTTTTGCCACATTAGTGATTTTGGCGGCAATGGCATTGAGCTTTTCATTGACCCGGTACGTGACCACGGGCTTTTGGGGAGTGGGGGTGGCCAGGCTCGTCAGGCGTTCGGAAAAGTTGCGGGGAATTTCAATCATCGCATAGTACTGGCCTTCATTCAGGCCATAGTTGGCCTGCCATTCGTCCACGAACTGCCAGCCGATGGATCGATTTTCCTTGAGCTCCTCCATCACCTTTTCGCCTACATTGATAATTTCCCCGTTCATTACCGTCCCTTCATCGTTGTTGACAATGGCCACCGGCAGATTTCCGGTATTGGCATAGGGGTCCCAGCAGGCGTAAATATTCACCCAGGCGTATAAAGAGGGCAGCAGGCACAGGAGCACAATAATCGCCAGTGCGGCCCGGTTGTTTTTAATTGTCTTGATATCCCTGCGAAAAATCAGAAAGACGGGGTGGATTCTATGCCGGGCGATATGCTGCAGGGTATGCCCGACTTTCTGAAAGAATGTTCCTTTGGATCCCTTCATTGTTCGCCCTCCTTACTCTCCTAAACCAGAGCTTTCGAATTTTTTCTCAAAACGGTGGACCCGGGGATGAAGCAGATTGATAAGATAATAGCCGCTGATTAAAAAGACAAAGGCAAATAGGCCCAGCACCACAAAATCCAGCATTACGGCATTGACCAGGGGGCCGGCGATGGCTTCCCGGAAGCCGCCCACTGTATAGGCAAAGGGGAAAAGGGGCTGAAACACCCTGAAAATGGCGGGGTCGACCTGTATAGGATAGCTCCCTCCGCTGCCGGCCAGCTGAAAGATCATATAGATAATGGCCAGGGCTTTGCCGCCGTTGCCTAAGGTGGAAAATAGGGTATAGGTAATGATGCAGAACACTACGGAAGAGAAGACGGCCACACAGACAAAGAGAAAGGCGTTGACCACATGGACTTTTAAGAGCAGGATGTCGCCCAGGGCGACAATCAGGCCTTGAATGACCGCCATGGAGCAAAAGGTCATCATTTTGCCAAAATGCTTTTCCCGCAGGGTCAGGGTTTCGGAGCCCTCAAAGGGAGCAACCTCTGTCCTGAGGAGGGAATTCAGAATCAGACACCCCACCCAAAGGGCCAGGGTGGTATAGATTGGAGTCATACTGGACCCGTAGTTGGGAATGGGATAAATGGATTCGGTTTTCTGCTCGAAGGGTGAGGAAAGAAAGCTGCCCATAAATTCCGGGTTGCTTTGCAGAATGGAAATGATTTGGACGATGTCATTGTTATTGACCAACTCCAGCTTGCCGCCCAGGCTTGCGATGACGCCCCGGAATTCCACAAGCTTGTTCTGCAGCTTGCCGCTTATTTCCGAGGTGAGCTGGGCGCCCTCCTGGGCGGTTTGCATCATGCTCCCAATTTCCCCTCCCAGCTTCTGGGCGGATAGGGCCAGGGCGGCAGCGTTGTCGGCGGAGGTGACCAGGCGGGTGCCGATGGTGTTCAAATCCCCGCGGATGCTGTTATGATAATCGGTCAGGGCTTCGTTGGTCCGGCTTTCGATCTGATAGAGATCATTCTGGAGGGTGTCGGCCTTTTCTTTGATGAGAGCCGCGGCTTCACCGGCTTCGTTCTGGATATCGGATAGCTTTTGCCGGATATCACCCAGGTTGGCATCGATCTGGTTCAAGGTGTTGATCATCCGACTCAGCTCTTGCTTTTTGATGTCGTCTGCCTTTTGGGTGGTGTTCAAAACGTTTATGGCGGCATCCATTTTGGGCAGGACGGTATCGATGGACTGAATCACCGAATCGATGGCTTTATTGGCCGATTCAAGGGCCGCGCCTGTGTTTTTCTGAATGGCTTGCAGGGACTCCAGGGAGTCAAGAACCCCATCCTTAAGGCCGGAGTTCTGCAAGGCGCGAAGGCTTTCAATCAAGGCGGTGATTTGCTCGGAGGAAAGGGACTGGTTCACAGATTCCAGAGCTGCGATGGCGCTGCTGATGGAGGAATCGATGGTGTTGATTTGCTCCTCCAGCTGAGGAAAAGTGCGGTCCAGATATTCGGAAAGCTCTTCGGAATCAGCAGAAAACTGCTTTAGATTTTTTTGTACCTCAATCAATTGTTGTTTCATGTTGGTCAGAGAGGTTTTCAGGGAGGTCAGCCTGGCCACCGCATTTTTCGTATCGGAGCTCCAGTCGATTCTTTGGTAACGGCTCAGATAAGTGGAGGTCGCGCCCACGGAGTCTTCCATGGAACGCAGTAAGGCGTCCAAATCGTAGAATGCGGTGTTCATCTTTGTGGTATTTCCTTCCGAAACCGCAAGGTTCAACTCCAGGAACAGGGCGTGGGCACGCTGGCTGGAGGTATGGATGTAGGCCAGATTGGTATCCATATAATCCAGGGAGCTGTTCAGCCGCTGCTGTGTGGAGCGGGAAAGCTCCTGCTGGCTGACAGCGGTTTGGCTGACTGTGTTCAGTCCGCTTTCGACCAGGGGCCAGGCTGCGTTCATACTGGTCAGGAGCTGGTTTAGGTTGCCGGAATTGTCGTGCAGGGCGTTCATCGTCGTGGTCACAAGGGGCAGGTGGTTGTTCAGCCCTACGATGGCATCCTTCATTTTTATAATGTCCTGTAAATTGGTATCGGCATCTTTTCCCACTGGATTGAGAATGGCAAAAATCGATTCGTTAAGGGTGAATACAAAATTCTGGGTGATTTCTTCCACCAGTGTATTTTTGGCGGATTCCGTTATTTTTCCTGCAACGGGATTGATCTTAGTATCGACTTTATAAAGGATTTTCGGCTTTTCCGGGTTGCCGGAAAACATGGTCGTGAATTTTGCGGAGAAATCCTCCGGAAAGATAATGGCGGCAAAATAAGTACCGTCCGCCAGGCCCAAATCGGCCTGCCGTTCGTTAACAAACTGCCAGTCGATTTTGTCGTTTCCTTTCAGCTCCTCCACCACATCTCTGCCAATGTGGATTTCCTTGTCCCGAAAGGTGGTGGCCTGGTCATTGTTGACAATGGCGACCGGAATCGAACCGGTATTTTCGTAGATGTTCCAGGAAGCCTGTATGTTGACCCAGGCGTATAAGGAGGGAAGCAGGCATATTCCGGCGACGATAATAATAGCAACAGGGTTGCGCGAAATTCTTCGCCAATCCTGTTGCCAGATTTTCCTCATGTTTCTGAACTTCATAGGTAGTCCTCCGCTAAAGTGTAGTCAAAACGCCCACTATCCGTCGAATAAAGCGTCAATACTACAATTCTATCACCATTGTCAATGGACGAAAGTGGGTGATGACAAAATTTCTATAAGGCCAATAAAAATAAGCCCTGGGATTGGATATTTGTGGTTTAATAATCATCCAATCTCCAGGGAATATTTATGTCACAACCTATAGGTAGGTGACAATTATGATAAAAAAGTTGAGGTAATAAGTTTGTTCAACATATATTTTTATTTTTAGGACATGATAATTGAAGATTGAAAAACAATTACTTAGGAGGGTAAAAATGAGCACTAAAAAGCAGATGACAGGGTTAGAAAGTCTTACTGGGGTAAAAGTGGAGATGGAAATTGCAGAGGAGCTAAGTGCTTTAAAAGATCAGTTTAGTAAAATGCAGCAGTCTATTTCTAGCTTACAGTCTGGCATGGGGTCTCAAAATACATCTTCAGCCCAAGGGCAAGGACAGCAGCAATTAACGCAGTTATTTGATGAAATGAATCAATTTAAAAATCAATCAAAACAGGAACAACAGCAAAATCTAAGCAAGCTTCAACAATCTGTTCAGTCAGCTTCGCAAGCTTTAAATCAAGCTAGTCAATCCATCCAATCGATGAATGCTCTAGATCAAATGGCATCCTTTATCGAGCAAGCTCAATCTCAACTTCAAAATATCTCGCAAAACCCTCAAACCTCTCAGTCATCACAACAAGGAGCACAAGGTTCAATGCAGATGGGTCAAAGCTCAATGCAGACAGGACAGAGTTCTCAACAATCTGGACAAAGCTCGGATATCGGTCAGAGTTTTCAATAAACCAATATAGTAAATCAGCCCTCACTCAAACAGTGAGGGCTGTTTTTATAATTCTTATCTGACCCTAATTTTCTCGCCAGGATAAATAGTATCTGGTCTGCCGCGAAGATGAGGATAGTTAACGCTCATAACACATATACCCGCTCTCGCAAAGTATCCTGGCTCCCTTATTCGTCCTGGCATAATCGCGCACTTCATCGGGCATATGCCCTTCGCTTTGATAGGCCAATACTTTCTTTAACAGTTCGACGCTCTTGACTTTCTTGCGCAGGGAGGCCTCCCTGCCCACAATTTTCAAGGAGGTTATCCCCATGTCCCGATATTCGGGCAAGGTGCACAGACCGCACATGCCCAGCGGATATTTTACTCCGAAATACCCACCGCTGTTCCTAATCCCGATCCATTGCCACCTTTTCAAATCACCCACATTGCGCTCAAAGGTCTCCCCGGAAATTTTTAAGCTCCTTAACTTCCATGTCTCTAAAGCCCCGCCCTCTTCCGGCGGGATCAGCTTATACCGCCAGGCCGGATTATGACAGAAGGCGCCGCCAAATTGATGACTGACATGGCAGTGGGATTCCTCAAACATACAACCGTCGTTGAGGATAAAAACTTCATATTCCAGATCTTCCCCCGCCCTGTCAATGATCTTCTTAAGTGTCTTCGCCTCCAGATAACGGGGAAAAACGATTCGTTTGACACCCAGCTTCTTAAAGAACAGGACCGCGGAGCTGTTTAAAACGCCGGCCAGGCTGCTGACATGAATCACGATATCCGGTTCCTTCTCGATCAGCATCCGGATCAGCCCCGGATCCGCAACAATAAAAGCATCCACCTTGCAGCTCCTCTTGATCTCTCTTGCGAAAGCCAGAATCTCCTCATAGAGATCTTGGGCATAGCCCGGTTGATTCAACGTCAGGTATACCTTTTTCCCTTGGGCATGGGCGAAGTCAACCAGCAGAGACAAGCTTTCCAGGTCGGGGATGTTGGCGTTACCCGATTCGCGGCGATTGATCCAGATTTCCCGCTGGGTGTTCCCCGGCTTATTCTTCAATGCCCCAAGCCCTATTCCACAATAAAGTTCGTCGGCGCCATGTGCAATTAATCGTTCCGCTTCCTTTACGGAACTTACCGGTGCCAGGATGTTCATCGTACACCTCCCTGATCGATTAATGACTCCGATTAGATTGGCTCCGGCTGGAAAATCATCCGGTTGACCCCGATCTTTTCCGCCTCAGTCAGGATTTCAGCCAGGAATCCTTTGTTCTGACGATAAAAAACGGTGTTTCCCTTCTGCATAATTTGCCAGTCCTTATCTTTCTTAACCCGACCACTGAGGTCGGACATTTCCAGCCAACCTAACCTGCATTTCTGCGGACACGACCCGGTCGTCTTGAACTTTTCCTTGGCATCCAATCCCCACGATTGCATCAGGCAAATCCGGCCTGTCATAATCACGCCATAAGGGATATATAAAGAGATGTCATAACCCCAAGTCGGCAGATTTGGGTCCAGCCCCTGAGGGGGATAATCCAGTTCCACCCGTCCTACCTGATACTGATCAAGCAAGCCCTTCATCTCTCCTCCTGCCAGGTAGCTGGTCTGGAACTTGTGAATCACAGTTTGATCCGGCGAATTTCGCAAGGAATCCGGCATCCGGGGGTCCCGGATAATTTTATTCATCAGTCGGCCTAAAACAGGAGTAAGGGTGGGATGATGCTCCGTCACCCAATCAAGCACACCCCAGTCATTAATCACAACCTCAGCCTCAGGTTTTGTTTGCGCTAGGATGTCCAGCAGCTGCTGGACTTTAGTCAGCCCAGTCTCTGTCACATAGGGGGTGACGTAAGTAAATCCCCATCCACGTTCTTCAGCCGTACTAATCGCCTTTTCCAAAGCCTTCCCTGTCGATAACGCCCTTTCGCAGAATTCCTCACCGAAATAAAGCCTCGTAAAGCTTATCGGGCCGTATTTTGCTTCCAGAATCTCTTTTACCCCTGTTAGGTAACTTGTTTTTGCTCCGCCCCAAGGTTCCTCTATTCTTTTGAACGCCTGTTCATGTGGAATAGCCAAGACCCATTCCACGTCACTCACCTCCTTTAGAGTTACTTGATTAATACTCTACTATAGTATGATTTTCGGTGGTAATCTGAGCCCATTCGCCTTTAGAATTGTTCCTTTAATATGAAACAGCCTGTCCTGGATTCGAATGCACTTTCGAATCCAGCCAGGCTGCGGCGGGGGGATGATGGAACAACATCCATACCTACGAACTTAGGCGGCTGTCCCGCTTTAACGAAGGCTTTATTCTATTGATAATGCCAGAAGGTAGCAGACCAGTTTTAGTTCAAAAACTTCGTTTTTTTGCCACAACAAGTTAAATCTAATTTGTGCATGGCTCTTGTGCAGGCAATATATAATAGACTCCGGTCTAATTGTGTTTTATAAAGATCATCGGAAACATCGGGCACGATCACCTGATCAAATTCAAGTCCTTTCGACATGTGTACAGAAGTGATGACGATGCCATCTTGAAATTCGCTGCTGCCAAAACTCAATAGAATCATAGTGTCATAAGCGGTATGAAGTTGTTCAAAAAGCAGCCTTGCCTGTTTCTGTGATTTGCAGATAATACCCAAGGAGGCCTGTGCGGATTGTCTGAATTGCTCAATCAAATGCCGTATCTTGCCCAACTGTTCCTTCTGAGTTTGACATACTGTTATTGTTGGTTTGTCACCATGCCGTTCAATGGGAATTAGTTTTTTGTTTTCTAAAATTTTTTGGGTAAATCCGGTAATTTCAATGGTTGAACGGTAGCTCCTGCACAATTCCATACAATCACATCCGGCAAAGTACGGCTGAATCTTTTCCGCGGAGGATGAACTGTAAGGATTTACGCTTTGATAGCTGTCGCCCAAAATGGTCATTTTACAGGAAAATAGTTTCGCTAAAACGGCATATTGGATAGGCGTATAATCCTGCATTTCATCAACCAACAAGTGCTGTATACTTTTGTAATCCTGTTCTTCTCCTTCAAAATACATTTTCACATAAATGAAGGGATAGACATCGCAAAACTCCAACGTATTTTTACGGATAAAACGGAACAAATCATCCCGACCGAGGTAGCGGTAAAAATTTTGATACAGCAAAAGCGTATCGGTAAATTGAAACATTTTTTGTATGCTGTCTCTTATTTGGCGGGAAATTGCGGCGTCCATCTTTTTATTCGTATGTCTCTTGTATTTTTCTATTAAATCGTCTGCTATTTTACGCAACCGCTTCTTCATAGGCAGCCTTTTCAGAGCATGATAGTTAGAAAGCAGGGTTTCTTTGGAAACAAAAAAACTTCCGAGGGCCAGATCGGTGGGAACAAAATAGTTTTCGTCAGCATATTCCAAATACGATTGGAGCTGCTCTACAAAGAGGTTTGTCGCCTTAAACTCAATTCTGGCAATTGCTTCGGCATCCTCATCCGCTAATAAGCTTTCTACTTGTTCAGAAAAACTCTGATAGTGATACTTTCCAAGCATGCTCGTGGCAATATCATCAAAACTTATTTCTGCCATATTCTCTTCTCCTAATTCCGGCAAAACATTGGAGATGTAGTTGCCGAATACTTTATTAGGAGAAATAATCAGGAGATCCTTTGATGTTAAAGTCTCTTTGTAGCGATACAGTAAAAACGCGACCCGATGCAATGCTATAGAGGTCTTTCCGGAACCTGCTGCCCCCTGTAGGATCAGGACTTTTGCACTGTCATTTCTAATGATAGCGTTTTGCTCCCTTTGGATGGTTGCTACAATGTTTTTCATTTTGTCATCGGAATTCTGGCTTAATTCCTTTTGCAAAATTTCGTCGCCAATATTCAGAGAGCTTTCAATCATATACTCCATTTGAGTTTGTCTGATTCTGTATTGCCGCTTTAGGGTCAGCACTCCATCAATTTTTCCAACAGGAGCCACATAAAAAGCCGGGCCAATCTCAAAATCATAAAACATACTTGAGATAGGTGCTCGCCAGTCGAAAATGATGTTGTGAGATGTCGCGGGATCAGCAAAAGCATGCACTCCAATATAGAATGGATCTCCTTTACCTTCTTTTGTCTCAGCAAAATCAATTCTTCCAAAATAGGGAGATTGTATTAATTTTTGAAGCTTCCCTCTTTCTTTGATAGCTTTTTCTCCGAAGGTAACGCTATCATGAACAGCGATTCTATTCGCCGCTTTTTCAGCAAGGTCAAGTTGATTTTCATAGATATACCGCTTAGTCTCTAATATTTCTCTGGAGTAATGGTCTATTGTTTCTTTCATGTGTTCCAGCGCTGTTTTGAGCTTTCTCTGTACTTCACCTAAATACTCTCTTTCATCACTTTCCTTTTGATTAAACATAATTAATCTCCTTTATCCCTTTGAATTTACAATCTAAAGTATAGAAGGAAATTCAAAAAATACTAGACTTATAATTTTCAATGCGGTATCATTTAGATTAAGTATTGCCCCTAAAGAAAATGATAAAAAATTCCATTTCTCGATATTTTTAGGTTTATTTATATAATATAGCCTCTCCAATCGTTTGTATTGGAAAGGCTATAGTTTTTTATTATGAAAACGATGGCGACATGGGCCGTTATCCCATGGCAAGGGTTCTTAATTCCATTCGATAGCTGGTATTCTTTTATCTTTTTCACCTTCTCATCTCTGTTAGGTATTAATTAATAGATCACATACCTATTCCATCTTTTTTTACCTCATAAAAAAATCGTCGTAAGTAATCTCCAAAATTGTCTTTATGGCATGTAACTCATCCAAAGAAATATGCCTGATACCGGCCTCGATTTTCGCCAGTGTTCCCCGGGAAATATCACAGCCATGTATCTGTAATTGGGCTGAAAGCTCTTCCTGAGTCATACCCTTGGCGTTTCTCCATTTGCGAATATTATCGCCAATACTTTTATCCGCTTTGATGTTTTGTCCCATAGCTCTAAACCTTTCCTTGTTCCAATTTCGGAGCATATTTACCTTGATTATAGAGGGTAACCTATGTTATAATTGCTCCGATAACGGAGCAAAAGGGGATCACCATGGCGGATTATAAAAAAATGTATTTCGCACTTTTTAACGCAGTTACAACTGCGATTAATCATCTTCAGGATGCACAACGCGATGGGGAAAGTGAGTATATTGAAACCCAGGATAGTTCTTTAACTATTTTGCCCATTTCTGCTGATGAAAAACCAAAAGCCACCGAGTAAACGGTGGCGCCGATATAATGCTAAAGTCACAGGGCAAGCCTAGCCATACGCTGGACTTGCCCTGTACTTTTTTGCGTTGCAAAATGAAATCAGGTGATTCCGGTGTTATTTGACGTACGCAGCGGCGTTCTGGCCCGCAATACGGCCAAACACGACGTTGACGGCGGCCGGGTTGGCGCCCCAAGTCCCATCGTTAGCGCATTCACCTGCGGCGAACAATCCGGGAATAGCGTTTCCATCTGTTTTAAGCACCTGTGTATTCACATCCGTGTTAATTCCTCCAAATGTACCCTGTATGCGGCAGGTCATGGGAGCAGCATAGAACGGTGCTTCATCAAAGGTCATGTTCAGCATAGCGCGGCCAAACTCCTCGTCCTTGCCGTTAGCCACATAACCCTTGTAATTGTTGATCGTCTTCACGAGGTTCTCCTTGTTCACACCGATTTTGTCCGCAAGTTCTTCAATCGTGTTCGCACTTACGAAGAGGCCCAGCTTCTCGTACTCGCGCACATCCTTAACACCCTCGACAAGGGAATTGTCGAAGATCGCCCAACCACTGCCACCCTGTTGAACGACCTGAGGACCTACTCCATACGCACCCTGGTCGTTCACAAAACGCTGGCCGTCCTTGTTCACGAAAATCGCACCGGTGTTGAACAGGCTGCCCATATAATAGTAGTAGCCGTTCTCTGCCGTGGTATAGGTGAAGTTAACGCGAATATAATCCATGTTCTTCAGGTCCGCGCCCGCAGCTTGAGCCATCAGATGACCGTCTCCTGTACCTCCGGGGGAAGGGGAACTCTTATAACCCTTCAAAGTGGGGGCATATTCGGCAACCATGTCGTTGTTGGCTGCAAATCCACCGGAAGCGATGACCACCGCCTTAGCGGAAATGGTGTAGTCACCCTGCTTAGTGGAAACCTTGACGCCGTCCACGACGCCATCCTTCATAACCAGCTCAGTGGCTTTGCTGTTGACCCGCACGTCCACGCCGGTCTTTTCACATTCTGCCTTGAGCGCCGATACAATCGTGTTGCCAAATTCGCCCACCTCGCGGGCCGAAGTGGAGCTGACCTGACCGCTTGCCACCGTCAATTGTGCGCCGATACTGCGCAGCCAGTCTGCCGCCGCACCATTGTTATGGGTCAGTACGCTGAAGGCCTCCGCCGTTCCGTTGGGGTTTTGCTTTGTTAATATTGCCGCTTGTTCCTCTGCGGTCACATCGCTGCCCAACGCGATATGGGTTTTATCTCCCACCGCGCCGAAGCTCTCAACGGAGTAATTAGAGGTACCGCCCACAAGGCCAAGCTTCTCCAGCAGGATGACTTTCTTTCCCTCATTCGCCGCGCTTATCGCGGCGGTCATGCCGGCGCCACCGGCTCCAACCACCACCACATCCGCAGTGGTGTCTTCATGGGGCACATCGGCGATAACTTTACCAGTGAACTGGGCAGGATCGCCACCCGCCTGGGTGATCGCATTCCTGACAGCGTTCAGGAAGGCAGCGCTACTGACTGTCGCCCCGCTTACAATATCGAGATCCAAAGTCTGATTCTGCACGATCAGATCAGGGTACTGCTTGATGGGTACGGAACCGGTGTTGTGTGTCTCTTTTTCACTTACAACTTTAATGGCGTCGATGCTGTCCTTCCCGAGTGTGACCTTAACCACGATCGGGCCGTTACGACCGTTGCCCACGCCTAGGTAGTCGCCGGGGACGATCCCCCCCTGGGCCGAGCTTCCCGCACCGGCAGGAGCGGCGGTACAACCCGACAGCCCCAGCGTCAAGCACAGGAAAACCGATAGAATTGAGATAACCTTTGTCTTTTTCATCTTCTACCTCCTAATTTTAGCCGTATATACTATACGACTTTGTGAAATTCATGGTATACTATGGGGCGACCACAGAGTCAATACCCGGAGGTGAAAATATTCATGAAAGTCACCATTCGAAAATTTGCGGATTGCATTGGCGTAACGCCGGAAACCATCCGGCATTACCGGGAGATCGGACTGCTGAATCCGAAGGTGAGGGAAAACGGATATTACGACTACACTGTAAACGATGCACTTACGGCGCTGCTGACCAGGGAAATGCGCACCTATGGTATGCAGCTTGAATCCATACGGGATTCCTACGACAGCATCGGCGAGTACAACAAGCTTTTGGCAGACCGGGAAGCGGAGTTGAAGCGTGATATGGAGATGATTCGTCTTGAACTTTCACGCATGCATGAAACCCGGATCTACGCAAGCTGCGGCGTGCGGATTCTGAATAAGGTGGAGGAATTCGAAGGTCCGCCAACCTGGGCGGTGGCCACGATTAACCGAAAAGAGGGCTTTCTCCCGAACCGCGGAATGGAGCAGTGGGTGAAGCAGTTTCCCTTTACCTATGTGTCCGCGACCATACCGCTGGAGGAACTGAACAGCAGAAAAGGGCTAGATCTTTACGACATCCAGATTGGCTTGGGCGCACTCATCCATTATGTAGAAAAATTCCAGCTTCCTCTGGGCGGCCGCTCCTACTACCAGCCCGGAGGCCGCTTCATCCGCACCTGTATCACCACGCGGGACCTCTTCTCGCTGAGCCCGCAGGACATCTCCCCTCTGCTGGAATACGCGGAGGCGCAGGGGTATGTCTTTGCAAGCTGCACGGGTGGGCGGCTGCTGTATATTGACCGCACCGAAAAGGGACCCCTTTTCTACTTGCTGGTATGGGTGCGCGTGGATCCCAAAAGCAACCCGCTGGCGGAGGCAGGTAAACTGGAGGAAACACTAGCCCAGGCCTGAAGCCATAGGAGTATTGAGTACAGAGAGATCTTTATTTAGTCTGTTTATTAACAAATTTTCTTTGGCGTCATGTTTTGCTTCGTTCAAACATTATTATTTGAAAAGTTAATCTGACTTATTTTTTTAATTTTTTTCACATAATCCTTTACCTTAAACCTCCACAAAAAGAGAAACCCGATCCTCATGTGCATGCCGGGTATATAAGCAAATTGGATGATTTTTTGATCAAAGCTACGCGTAAGAGAATGAAACGATGAAATTCTTTTTCTACCGTCTTGCACACCAAACCCCGTGTCTGTCTAAAACACGGGGTTTGGAATGTCCTTGCAAGCCCATCCGGTCTAACAAGAGGTTATTTCCCGATCTTTCCATGCTGGGAGTTTGGCCAGGGTACGGATAGCCATCTGCCGGGCCGCTTCTTTGTCCAGACCTTGAGTGCGGGTAAGAAAATCAGTCATCCCCTCCACTTTCTCCGGATAAGACTGCATCGAGCCGTCGGGCCTTGCGCAATAGAGGCAGTACTCTTTGTTCTCGTCTCCTAAAGCATAGTCGGCGGCTTTCGTCATGGGCATACCGCAGGCAATACAGGTTTTCATCGTCAATCCTCCTTACTCAACTTCCTCAGTTAAACATTTATTGCTTCCAAAGCGGGAACCGAGGGGTGGGCACGACCTGAATGAGATCGTACAAGGCCCCACCCGCCTTCCTCACCCTTATCCCCTGCGAATCATCTTCACATAATTATCCACCAAAGTATCACCGTAACGGCCGACCACATTGCCTTCCGGGGCAAACAAATCTCCGTTGGCCAAATAATGATGGACCAACCCTATCCAGGTATTGAAGAGGAAGTAAAGGGGAAGGTCGATACTTTGACCCGTCCCTATTTCCCGCTGAGCAACCTGACTGAAGTGAAAAGAGATAGCGGACTGAATGGAAATCCAAACATCCCTTGCCCCAGGCGGCAACAATCGGTTTTCGATTACCAGCCTGGTATAAAAGAGTTCGAATTCCCCAATTCCGGTCAAATGTGCTGCCAGGAGTTCTTCCATATGCTCACAGGTACTTGCCGCCTCATGAGTATGCAGGGCAATTTTCTCTCCATAGGTTTCGATCACTTCCGTGATCAGCATTTCCTGGGTCTGAAAATGAGCGAATACCGTACCGTGAGATACTCCTGCCGCCTGGGCAATGTCGGACATACGGGTATTCATGATGCCCTGCTTGGAGAATAGCTGGTACGCCGCGTTTAAAAGGGTCTCTTTCGTCTGCTCTTTTTGCAGTTGACGGTTGCTTTTTTTCATATTTTATTGACTCCAAAGTCATTGATTCTAAAGTCATTATATTCCTTGCCTTTTTACCTGTCAATATTAGGCATGACAGAAATTCGTTTGTCTATCCCGATGTAATTAGCATAGCAGGATTTCATAAGCGCCTCTAAATCCTACAGGGATGCTATTTATTTGTGAACGGAATCGAATTAATACAGGAAAGGTTCCGTTATAAATAAGTACTTTACGGCAAATACTACCACCAAAATGGAGGTATCAATGAAAAACCATGTTTACAGGCAAAAAGATATAGTTCATGTAAGCTTTGAAATCGGGCTGCTTCTAAAAGGCATTCATGGATTGGCGGAGATCATTGGTGGAGTGTTCATGTTATTTCTCACACCGGGTAGACTGAATTTCTTAGCGCATTTTTTGACTAAGCATGAGTTATTGGAAGATCCAAGGGATAGGGTAGCTAATTTTCTGCTTAGCTTAAGTAACAATTTTTCGGTAAGTGCGCAGCATTTTACTGTGTTTTACTTGATGTCTCATGGGCTTATAAAGTGCATTCTGGTTTTTTTGCTGTGGCGTAGAAAGTTGTGGGCGTATCCGCTTACTATCACCTCTCTAATTCTTTTTATAGCTTATCAGATATACCGTTATACGTTTACTCAGTCTATTTTTCTCATACTGCTTTCTCTTTTTGATGCTATCATGATTGTCTTAACTTATTTTGAATATAAAAGAATCAAGTCAGCAAGATGAAGTCCGGAAGAGCAATAAGCCCCTCCGGACTTCATCTTCCGGGTAATGCTTCAGATCATGATTATTCATGCGTCTGATAGTCTCAAATCTGTAATCTAAATCGCCGACTACTTTCCAGAACTATTCTGTGAACTTAATCATGCTTTACTCCAGGGTTGCAACAATTTTATTTAGCTTTCCCAGTGCATTTGGGTTAATTTTCAAGGTACATGTTGCCTTTCCTGAACCTCCGTAAATGTTGGAGTATTGAAATAATCGCTTATCAATGATACAAGGTAAATTATGTCCCACCATTGAGACACTTCCTACGGTACAACCAGTTACTTTTTCAACTTCTCTTGCCCCGGCTAACTTGACCTTCTTGCATCCTAAAATCCTCGCAACTTCATCGAGATCTACATGAGCTCGGTCACCTGACATAATTAAGGCAAAGAAGCCTTTGTCGGTCTTGAGTATTAGTGTTGGTGCAGTTTGTCCAACGTTAATTTTGAAATATGCAGCCCCTTCCTGGGCAGTACGGATTTCTATATCATGATTGATCAATTCAAATGGAACGTTAGTTTCTTTAAGTAGTGCCTGCAAATTTTCCACCAGTCACTCCCTCCTTTGTCGGGAATACTCTATTATGTAAAATCGCCCCAAGGGTATACTTTCAAATCCCTTTGTAAGGCTATTATTACGTTTTTCTCTTCAAAACCTATTCTAGTATAGAGTCGCTCTGCCTCTTTGTTGTTCACACGAACTGATATCTGAATGTGGTTAACCCAATCATATTTAAATGCTTCTATGATCACTCGGTTAATTAATTGTGAACCGATTCCCCTGCTTCTAAATTCAGAAGAAACATTTAAGAAACAGATTTCTGCATATCCATCCGATATAAGCATTTCGAAATAAACATATCCAATTACATGATTGTCCGCCTCAGCTACAATCAACTGATTATACTGGTTTAACCTACTAATTACCTCTGGCCCGGTAAAATAGGCGGTTCTAGGATGGAGTTTAATAAAATCGTCAAAATCACTTGATTTATAATAACGAACATTTATCTTCTGACTGCTCACTTCTAATGCACTAATCAAACTTTTTTTATCCATTATCAAAGTCTTTTCTGCATTATATACATTAAAATAGTTTGCTTCATACACTCGTTTGCAGTTCACATTTGCATCATAAAAAGCTACCTTTGCCAGATTAATATTTTTTGGTATTTTAGCCTTAAAGACAGATAACAGCTTTAAAGCAATCTCAGTCCAGCTTTTTTGCGTGGAAACATACGGCCCCAATAATCTAAGGACAGACTGTTCTTCCGATACATAAATTCCTAAGAAACCACAGATTACGCCTCTGTCTATGGCTATCAAACAACTTTCTGTAAACGATGGAGTAATGTTCATTAGTTGTGATTTGATTTCTTCAGGTGAATAGCCAAGCCATGCAATAAAACTCTCATCAACAGTCTGACAGGATGAGATAAATTTCACTGTTTCTTCCATCGATTCCTCGCTTAGGTTTCTGATAATTATCTCACTCATAGTACAACTCCTGTTCATCTAAGTGATTTCAAACTACGTTCTAGGTATTCACGAAGCATCCTAGCAACATGCATCTTCCTCTGGTTTCGTGAATGCCGCATTATGGATTGTCAAATTATAAAATGCCCAGCCGCTTAAGATTTTTGCTTAACCGGATAACGAATTACCGTTTTCACCACTTTTGAGGTCGGTTTTGTTAGGTACTCCTCCTCATGAACACCGACAATTTCGTATCCGCTTTCTTCAATAAAGGTGTGTAATGTTTGTATAGTAGGCCCTTCCTCTGTGTATGGACCAATATGTAGAATCTCGGCTACTGTACCATAATCCCAATGTTCCAATCGAACTGGGAACTCCGCACTTTTTTGGGGCAATTCTGTTGTTCCTTGAGGAACCGGCAGTCCCCATATTCCAGTCCACTGGTCTTTAGGCACCAAATGAGCATCTGGCCACCGGCCAATTAACTTCCCTACTTTAAACTCAATCCCTTGTTTCTTCAGTTGAAACTTCAACCCGTAGACCGAACCAAATAGTGCTTGCATGGCCTTTTCCATTACCTCGTTGGGATCCCCCTTTGTACTAACGACCGCCATTAATTGTCCCTCTTTTTCGATCAAAATCGGAATGCCTTTCTTACCAGCCATTTTTTGTCCTCCATTGTTATGAAATCACTGCTCAATTGATAAAGGGTTGTATAGCGAGTTATAACTCTACTTCATGGTCCTGTACCAAGCCCTACTAATTACTTGAGTTGGGCTAAGACTTACCAAATCATTATTAGTCCCAGATATTTAAAAATAGTGTTCTTGTTTTAACTCATTCTTCAAAACTAAGTCCCGTTATCTCAGTAAATGTACATTTTTTTACTGATGGGCCAATACTTAGGATATTGAAGACTAAACCATGCCCCAACAACCTCCTAAAGCATTACTACATTCTTCAAAAAACTGTTTATTTTGTGAGTCAATATCTACTTCCGATAGAATTGTTCCTGTCCAGAAAAAGGGTTAAGCTAAATCGAAGATATTTAACCCAGTATTTCCTGACTCATCAGAGTATGCAATCAATGACTGCTTTCATTATTCGCAATATATCGCACTCCAAAATTTTACTTAGCCATCTCAGCTAACGTCCTGTGGGTTTACGGCGTCGGCTTACTACGTCCTTTTTAGATCGCTGGTTAGAAACAGCCTAAGATTCCAGTATGTAATTGTCAAGCGGAACATTAAGTAGAGGAATTCTCTTTAGCTATTTAGTTTGGATGCCATGGCTACCAAATGTTCTAGCAGCAGATCAATAGGCTTTCTTACTTCGTTATATGATTTCAACATGTCACAAATGGCCGATTAAAGCGGCAACTGGAGTTTTAATTCCTTATAGGTAAGCTAAGAACCATTGATACTAAGTCCATAAAACATGTTGATTTACGTTTCAATTCCTTATAGGTAAGCTAAGAACCCATTTCACCCGCACAAAATCAGTAGTCATGGCTAGGCACAACAAATCCAAAAAAAGTTATTTCTCCACAAAACGCTTGGTTAAGCCATATCCCTTGTCGTCGGTCCCCGGGTATTTTTACCTTACTGCACATCGACGACAATTTTAAATGATTAGAGTTTCTCCCTTTCTCCGACCCTATTGTTTTCTACTCCAAGTAGCGTGCCGTTCTTAACATATAATAACATATTTATAACAACTGAATCATCCTCTGGCACCTATTCTATTCCATTTTAATCTTATGATCGATAGATAAAGCCGGGTTTGAGTTCAGAAATCCCAAAAAAGTCTACGTCTATTTTGTCCCCGCAACATTATACCTTTCTTTGTTCCGATTCCGGAGCATATTTAACTAACTATAGAGGGTAACCATAAGGTGAGGTGAGCATCATGGCGACTATAAAAGATGTATTTCGCACTTTTTAACGCAGTCACAACCGCGATCAATCTCTGATGAAACCGAAAGTCATCGAATAGGCGGTGGTTTCTTTGTCAGTAGATATGTTATTGCCGATATGCAAAGTTTCGTTTTACAACTTCTGAATAGGGATAATCTTCTGTTGCCGCTGAAACCCTAATTAATTCCCCTGATTCCAGCATAGCTTTTACCCGTAGGAATAGCCACCTGTCTCCGACACCCGGAATTTGCCCTAATGTTTTACCAATTAACTGGGCAACCTTGAATTTTCCGTCAGGCATGTTAGCCCGCAACGCAAAATCATAAAAATCTTTAGGTAGACCCATGAGGCTTCCGTTAATTACAGCACGCAGCGGGGCATTTTCATGGACCAAGCCCACCCAGGTATTTGCATAGACCCTGCGGCGTAATTCGCTTATAGGTTCCTCACAGGCAGTGTAAGCACCGAATGCTTCCGGGACTATATCTCTTGTGCTGTGATAGCTGATAATACCATTATCTTTTTCAATTTGCTCCGGTACACGCACAACAGAAAGAGGGGCCAGGGCATCGACCAACAAATGACAGGCATAATACAACCCGCATAATTCCTCCGGATTACTGGCACAGACCCACATACGGATAGGCTCCTGCGTCGCTTTCACTTCCTGAAGCCGTACCAAAGCATGCTTATTGGTTTCCCCTATTCCGTCAGGCACTCCGGGGAACTCTGCAAACAGCTCGTCAAGCAGCTTTTGGTGCACGTTCACGCCAGTATCCATATCCGAAATATCGCCAATATCCAAAGCAAGGGTCAGCGCCTCTATATCCATCGGACTGCCTTCTATAGCTATGCCAGCGCAATTATGTGTCTTCCTTGCTTCTTGCCGTTCTTTCCCGGTGGCACCAAGAACGAAGGACGCGTTGCTTATATGATCTTCCTGTTTCATTTATTTTGCTATTTTTAGCCCGCCGGCAGAACTTTGACTAAAAGCGAGCTCAATCATAAAATCCTCCTTATCTATGTTAAAGCTAATCCCAAGGAAATACTCAGAGAACTTAATCATGCTTTACTCCAGGGCTGCAACAACTTTATTTAGTTTTCCCAGTGCACTTAGGTTAATCTTTCAGGGTACATATTGCCTTTCCCGAACCTCCGTAAATATTATTTTTTCAACTTTTTTGCCCCGGCTGACTTAACCTTCTTGCATCTAAAATACATGCAACGTCATCGAGATCTACATAAGCTCGGTCACCTGACATATTTAGGCAAAGAATCCTTTGTAGTCTTGAGTATTAGTGTATTGTGATTTCACCTACGTTTCGTGAATTCCCGAAGTCTGGTTACTACATTCATATCCTCTCAGCTTTAGGGAATTCGCTGTTATACGATTGCCCAGCCCTAAATGCGAACATGCACTGAACAAAGTTGTCCAGTGCTTAATCCAGTAGTTCTATAATATTTATTTTGATCTGTGGCAACTCATTTTGTACCACATTCCATACAATTTTTAGGCAATCCCCATGTAGTCATGTATTAATACATCACGAAGGCCAGCCATTTGTCTCCATGGGATTTCAGGGGTTTGTTCTTTAAGTTCTTGCGAAATTCTTTTTGTCGCTTCCCCAATAATTTCAAGATTTCGAATAACCGCATCCTGGATAATTCCTGATGTCATGAATTTGTCTTTTCCAGAGTTCGTATATGTTTCAATCTTTATGATGCTCTCCAGAATATTGTGAAGAAAGACCTTGTCATCTTTCATATAGGCCTAGCCTCCTGAAAAATCTTGTCTTTTAATGTCCAATGAATAGAATCCTGAGTGACAACATCTATCTTTCTTCCTAGGATCTCCTCAAGATCATATTTAAGTGAAATAAGATCAAATAAAGAACAATCATCGCTACACTCAACCAAAAAGTCTATATCACTTTCTGCCTTCTCTTCTTCTCTAAGTACTGAGCCAAATAGTCTAACATTAGAAAATTTGTAGTGAGATGCGATTGATACAATTTGGTCACGCTTCGCCATAATATAGTTAATCACTTGCATTATTATCACCCCCAAGCATATTATACCGTATTTTTCCATAACAATAAACCCTTTGGGCTATCGTATAACGTCCCCGGGATTCCCGACGTGTCCGTCCCGCAGGGCTGGCGCAAGACTTGCTTCTCCTTAACAACCCCAAACTGCAAGTCTTGTAACAGAGGACATGTGGTGCGGCTCACCCGATAAACTCTCTTAACCGCACCCTCGCGGGAATCCTCGTGTTATACGACGGGCGGTAACACAATACATAAGAATTTAGTTATTCCTTTTCACAGTAATAAACTATCTCCGCGATTCCCTGTAAATTATGTATCTCTTTAAAGTTGTTATATGCATAGGATAAAAACAGCCCTCGTGTTTCAACATCATTTCTTTCAAAGTTTCAAGCGAAACCCAGCGAACATTCTTTGTTTCATTACTTTGAGTAATAATATTTCCTTGCACTCTGCATATAAATGTCTCTACCATTATCGGGTAATCACCCTTAATATTTTGAGAACACGCAAAAGGTGTATAGGTCACTACTTTATAGCCATTCATTTCTATGATAATTGATTCATGTTCCCCTTCAATTTCCGTTACCTCAAGGCCGGTCTCTTCAAATATTTCACGTCTTAAGCAATCAAAGATATTTTCGAATTCGCGAATCTTGCCAGCCGGGATTTCTATCATGCCTGATTCTAATGGGGCATCATCTTTATATCGCTCTTGAAGTAAAATATAATGAACTTCATTCAAAGTGTGCTCAATGATTCCACCAACACCTGGTTTAGCCAATAACTCCATAAGAATCCCCCATACCCCAAATCTTTGCTCAAAATCCTAATATTAATCTTAGCCTGTCGTAGAACACCTTTTTACCGCAATATCCATGCGCCATTTTTTCCACCCCGGAGGGATTACCGCAGGCATTACGGTAATCCTACCTCTATCAGTAAATAAAAAGCTTTGGATGGTGTTACTATGATACTCCATGTTTCATTCCTTATAGGTAAGCTAAAAACCAATATAGAGTAACGGATGTTGAAAAATATCGATTGTTTCAATTCCTCATAGGTAAGCTAAAAACCCATTTTACCCGCATAAAATCAGCAATTACGGCAAGCGTCTAAAGTTCTATAAATTAGCATTTTTACCTCAGGCCGCTTATTAAGCCCTATCTCCTGTCGTCGCTCTCCAGGCTTTTTTACCTTATTGCACATCGACGACATTTTTATTAACCGTCTAGAACCACCACACATCCGAACCCCTGACTGTTCTTACTTCCTATTCCTCCATCAACGGCCAGCTGAAGCAACTCTTTTGGCCCAATTAAAAGCAGCTTACCGGCGTAACCTTTAATTACCGTGTTCTTATAATTAATAATCTTCATCCTTTGCGTTCCAATAGGTCTGATCTCCACCTCCCCTTCCGGTTCTCCAGTTCCGTAAAGAGCCCGATATTTCTTGCGAAGATTTTCATTGAATAAACGGGTATAATCCGTCTCCCCCGGTTGGAAATACACCGTATATTTTCTGCCATCCGGTCTAAGGAGCGTACTGTATAATACTACCGGGGAAAGTGTTCTAACCATTACTTTATTTTGCCGCACCTCATATTGGCGAACATTTATCCTATCAATCTCCAGTTCCTGCGCACCTAAACGCATAACCCCTTTGGTAAGCAAGACATTGACCAATGACTGACAAAAATCTTGTAAAGGAGATGATACTGTAAGCTTTATCTCTCCTTCAAAGGCAATGGTTTTTTTCACCCTATCCATTTGGTACGTGCCTTGTATTAAAGAAAAACAAAACAGCTTAAATGCGCGGGTTCCGTCGCTATAGCCTTTTTCATGCAAAAAGGCCGCTAGCTCCTGGTCAATGGAATTGTATAACGCTGCTTGTACCAAATAATTATAATGAATTGGCAACACAACCGGTTCCCGCAAAGGTTTAAAATAAATCTCTAAATTCATTTTCCTTCCTTTTCCCATGCTTCTTCAGTATCGCCCTGATTGTAAAACCTCTATGTATACTATTTGACACCGGAGCCCTCACTCCTCTTTTCGGGAAGACCGCCTTAAATAAGTATGCTCTCCTTAGGTAGACAGGTCATAAAAAACCTGCTGCCTCAGGGAGAGCATTTATAGTGTATTAAAAATCTCAGCTAATCCAATGGAAAAGCTCTTATTTCCCCGTCGGCACAGCCCGGCTTCCCGGTTTGATAGCCGGAACCCCCTGGGCACAAAGAGGACAGTTTTCAGGGTCGAAGGATTCAATTTCAATCTCCAGCAAGGAGGCCAAGGGTACTCCGAAGTCAGCTTTTCCACCGCTCCGATTCACAAGCACCCCTACTCCCACGGGTTCTGCCCCATAGGATTTGACCACCTCTATAACCTCCCGGACCGATCCTCCGGTAGTGATCACATCTTCCACCACGAGGACCTTCATACCCGGTTGGAGTTCAAATCCCCGCCGCAGTTTCATTTCTCCATTCTCCCGTTCGGTAAAAATGGCCATGGTTCCTAAAGCTTTGCCTACTTCATGAGCGACCAAAATCCCTCCCATTGCCGGCCCGATCACCAGGTCAATCCCCTGGTCCCGGAAGGACTCCGCTAACGCTTCTCCCAAGCGGGCTGCATGATGAGGATATTGCAGAACTTTGGCGCATTGCATATATTGACGGCTATGTCTCCCTGAGGTCAGTCGAAAATGCCCTTCCAATAAGGCTTCACTTTCTTTGAATAGGTTTAAAACCTCTTCCGGGGATAGGGATGTATTCGATACTGTCATAGATCATAAACTCCTTTCCAGCCAATGAACTTATATTTCTATTATAAAGCCTTAATCCCAAAGCTGCTCCAAAGCCTGCCGCGGATTCGGCGCCTGGGTGATGGGTCTGCCCACCACCAGATAGGAGCTTCCGGCCTCCAGAGCTTCCTTGGGGGTAAGGGTACGGGCCTGATCATGAGTTTCACTGCCTTTGGGGCGAATCCCCGGAGTAATGACCAAGAAATCCGGCCCTAAATGTTGGCGAAGGATTAAGCTTTCTTGAGCTGAGGCCACCACCCCGTCAATACCTGCCTTTTGCCCCAGTTCGGCAAGAGCGACTACCTGATCCTGCAAGGCTCTGCCCACTCCCAAGTCCTTCTGCAGTCTCCCTTCATCAAGACTGGTCAAGACCGTAATGCCGATAATCTTCATCCGTTCCTCGGCGTTCCTTTGCTCCTTGACTTCATGGGTGACCTGGACCGCCCGGGCCATCATATCATAACCACCGCTGCAGTGGATGGTAAGCATGTCGGCACCATACCCGGCCAGAACCCGCACGGCGCTTTCCACGGTATTGGGGATATCATGAAGCTTCAGGTCCAAGAAGATGGGGAAGCCTTTCTCCTTCAGCTCCCGGATAATGCCGGCTCCTGCAGCATTATAGAGCTCCATCCCCACTTTAAGCCAGCAGCCGCTCCCCTGAAGTTGGTCGGCCAGGGCTAAAGCCTTTTCCCAGCTATCCACATCCATGGCCACCATGACCTTCTTATTGTTCTCCGACACCGTTCTTTCCAGCATCATTTCCATCTTCCTTTCTCTTATCTGAGAGTTGCCTGCATCACGACCTGAAAGGGCTATATTCGCCCCCTCCAAACTATAGAGCCAGCCCCACTATTTCTTCCACCGAAGCAAAGCCCAGACGGCGGCAATACTCCTCGATCCCCTCTATGACTTCCAAGGGAGCGAGGGGATTCACAAAATTCCCTGTGCCGATGCTGACTGCCTTGGCCCCTGCCAGCATAAATTCCACCGCATCCTGCCAGGTGAGTATTCCTCCCATGCCGATGATGGGAATATCCACAGCCTGAGCCACCTGCCACACCATCCTCACAGCCACCGGGCGAATGGCCGGCCCCGACAGTCCGCCCACCTTATTGGCTAGGAGAGGGCGGCGGCGTTCAATATCAATGCTCATTCCCAGCAGAGTATTGATCATAGAGATGATATCTGCACCCCCTCGTTCCACTGCTTTGGCCATCTCCACAATATCCGTCACATTAGGAGACAGCTTGGCAATGACAGGGAGATCCGTCTTCCCTTTGACCAATGCAATCACTTCTTCAGCACTCTCCGGGTGGGTGCCGAAATGCATTCCCCCATGCTTCACATTGGGGCAGGAGATATTGACCTCCAGGGCATCGATTCCCGAACCGGATTGAAAAGCACCGGCCATCATTTCATAGTCCTGTAAGGAAAATCCAGAAATATTGGCAATGACCGTCGTGGGCAGCTTCCGCACTTTAGGAAGGTAGGAGTGGAGAAATTCTTTGAGGCCGGGGTTTTCCAGACCCACCGAATTGAGCATTCCTGCCGGGGTCTCCGCCAATCGCGGTAAAGGATTCCCTAAACGAGGCTCCGGGGTAAGCCCCTTGAGAGTAATTCCACCCAATTTGTCAACGGGACAATAGGGAGCATATTCTTCCCCGAAGCCATAAGTTCCTGAACAGGTGAGCACAGGATTTCTCAAGGTTAAAGGTCCTAAGTTCACTTCCAAATTAACCTTTGCCATCTCATTGTTCATCATCCCAGAGCACCTCCTTCCCTTGGAAAACCGGTCCATCCTGACATACCTTTCCTCTGCGAATCCTGCCGCTGATCTCATCCTTTAAGGTGCACACACAGCCCAAGCAAGCTCCTACCGCACAGCCCATCCGTTCTTCCAGAGAAACTTCCACAGCGGCTCCGCTATGCAAAAAGTACTCGCTGACAGCCTTCATCATCACCTGGGGACCACAGGCAGCCACTGAAGTCTCAGACCCTTGGCCAGTTCCCGAACCTGCGGAGTCCTTACGGATGAGGTCCAAAACATTGCCCTTAGCGCCGACACTTCCGTCCATCGAACTCAGGAAAACCGGGACGCCGGCATCCTGCCAAAGCCCAAGCCCAGCACCGGCAAAGAAACCTTCATCTTCCCCGCCCCAATACAAACGCACAGGAATATTCCTCTTCCGGGCCGCTTTGGCTAACGGGAGAAGAGGAAAGACTCCGATCCCGCCGGCAACCAGGATAAGCGCTCCTTGCTCAGGCAGGGTAAAGCCATGACCCAGAGGGCCCATCAGACTTAAGCTTTCCCCCACCCTTGCCTGGGCTAATAACTCCGTGCCCTTCCCCTTAATCCGATAGAGCAGGGTCAGTTCCCGAGCTTCCCTGTCAATATCGGCAATACTGATGGGGCGGCGCAAAAGAGGATCCAATCCTGTAGAAACCTGTACGTGAATGAATTGTCCCGGCTGCCCTTCCCGGGCAATGTCGGTCCGAAGAACCAGTTTCATGATCTTATAGCGAGGATCACCCATGATTTGGTGAGAAACGACTTGAGCCTTATCCAGCATTTCTATCCCGTCCTTTCCGGCATTTTACTCATCCGAATCCAGTTTTCCATTTTTATTATCTAAAACTATTTTCTTGAAAAAGGTCCGCAAGCATTGAAAGCTAAATCTCTCCAGGATTTTGCTTTCGGCGTTCACTCCGTAAGCTGCGCGGAGCAATCTAATCGCTCAAGACCTCCGCTGCGTCGGGTTCCCGCCCAAATCGCTCCTGCTCAATGGGCGGTTGGAAACGTCCTGTTTCCAACCCGACTCCGCTGCAGTCTTTTCGCGAAGATTGCTTACCTGCTCGCTTAGAATCCGTTCTCTGCCTTAAAGCAAAATCCTTGGGTGGTTTTTCAAGTATCTTTTCAGAACTCTGAGAAAGACCCAAAGCAAAAGCTAAAAGGGACCCGCAAGCGTAGCTTTACGCACAAAAGCGAACGGATTTAGCGGAGGGGCGGTCGGGTCAAAGCCGCTTTCTTAACGTTGCGCAGCCACCGGTTCACATCAGGTATTACCCAGAGGTTTGGCGAAGCTGTTAAGAAAGCCAGTTGACCAGCCCCGGAGCTATGGAGAGAGCGTTGTGCGTAAAGCTACCCGCCCCGGACAACGCTTTTCATACCCTTACTGCCCCAGCTCCCCCCACCCTTACTTAAGTGACATCAAACTAGGCAGAAAGGACCTCAGTACATGAACCCAGGCTGAAGCCGTATCCAGGCTGGTAAAGCAGGGAATTCCTTGCTCCACCGCCGTACGGCGTATGGCAAAGCCATCGCTTTCCTGCTTTTTATTGTGGGTGGTGGTATTGAGGACACATTGAATCACACCCTGCCGGATGGCATCGGTAATTTCCGTGGAGCCTTGATGGAGCTTGGCCACCGGAGCAACCTGAATCCCCTCTTCCCGGAGGATGTTCGCTGTTCCTTCCGTGGCTAAGATGCGGAAGCCCAGGTCGGCAAACTTCTTGACTAAGGGAATGCCCTCCTGCTTATCCCGATCCGCTAAGGTCACCAGTAAGCTGCCATGAGCGGACATATTGAATCCTCCCGCCAAGAGGGCCTTGTAGAGAGCTTTTTCATAGGTCCGGTCCACTCCCATCACTTCCCCGGTGGACTTCATCTCCGGGCCCAGGGAAGGTTCCACCCGTTGCAGCTTGGAGAAGGAAAACACGGGGACTTTTACCGCCACCCGTTCCGGGACAGGCCACAACCCCAAGGGCAGCTTTAATTTCGTCAGAGTCTTCCCAAGGATGACATCGGTGGCATAATCCACAATGGGCAGTCCGGTCACTTTGCTGATAAAGGGAACCGTACGGCTGGAGCGGGGGTTGACCTCAATCACATACACTTCATCCTGGAAGATAACGTATTGAATATTGAGAAGGCCTACAACATTCAAGGCCCGTGCGATTTCAGTAGTCAGCAGGGTAATCCGCTCGATCAAAGATTCGGATAAAGTCAAAGGAGGGTAGACGGCGATGGAGTCCCCGGAGTGAACCCCGGCCCGTTCCAGATGCTCCATAATTCCGGGCAGGCTGACATTGTTTCCGTCGGAGATGGCATCCACCTCGACCTCCGTCCCCACCAGGTACTGGTCCATCCATAACTCCTGACCGGGAAAATCCGCCATGGCCCGGTTCACTACCTTTTCCAGTTCGGAAGAGGAGTAGACAATCTCCATGGCCCGGCCTCCCAGGACGAAGGAGGGGCGAACCATCAGGGGATAGCCGATGCGGGCCGCCACTTTTCTGGCCTCTGCCAAGGAAGAAGCCTGGCCCCCTTTCGGCCGCTTGGCGCCGATGGTATGGAGCACCTCATCGAATTGCCCCCGCTCTTCAGCCCGATCGATATCTTCAATGCCGGTGCCCAGGATCTTATATCCCCTCTCTGCTAAGGGCTTCGCCAGGCCGATAGCCGTTTGGCCGCCGAATTGGACGATGACTCCCTCCGGCTGCTCCCGGTCCAGGACGGCTGAGACATCCTCCAAGGTTAAAGGTTCAAAATAAAGACGGTCCGCTGTATCAAAATCCGTAGAGACAGTCTCCGGATTGTTATTGATGATAATGGTCTCCACACCGGCTTTTTTCAGGGCCAGGACGGAGTGAACGGAGCAATAATCGAATTCAATCCCTTGCCCGATTCGAATGGGGCCGGAGCCTAAGACCACCACCTTGCGGTTCCTGGAGGGTATCCCCTCGTTTTCCTGGTCATAGCTGGAGTAGAAGTAGGGTGTTAACGCCTCAAATTCACCGGCACAGGTATCCACCATTTTAAAGACCGGGTGCAGGCCTTTTTCCTGCCGGTAGGCATAAATCTCTTTTTCCGTGGTCTGCCAGAGACGAGCAAGCTCCCGATCCGCAAAGCCCATTCTCTTTGCTTTCAACAAAAGATCCTCATCCCAAGGGGAGGACTGCAGAGTTTTACTCATCCTGACAATCCGTTGAATGGCTGTGAGGAAGTAAAGATTCCAACGGCTGGCCTGCTGGATCTGTTCAAGGCTTAGCCCTCTTCTCAACCCTTCCGCCAGAATAAACAGCAATTGATCATCAGGCTTCCGGCAGCGCTCCAGTATCTCTTCATCGGAGAGCTCCTGGAATTCCGGGAGAAGGAGGCCAAAGGCTTTGATCTCCAAAGAACGGACAGCCTTTTGCAGGGCGGTCTCCAGATTCCGACCCAGGCCCATGACCTCACCCGTGGCTTTCATCTGGGTTCCCAGACGGCGGTCGGCATCGGAGAATTTATCAAAAGGCCAGCGGGGGATTTTGACCACGACATAATCCAAAGCCGGTTCAAAGCAGGCGGTGGTTTTGCCGGTGACGGCATTGGTCAGCTCCGGAAGGGTATATCCCAGAGCGATCTTGGCGGCCACTTTGGCAATGGGGTAGCCCGTCGCCTTGGAAGCCAGGGCACTGGAGCGGCTCAGCCGGGGATTTACTTCAATGACCACATACTCCAACCGTTCCGGATGCAAGGCATATTGGACATTGCATCCCCCTTCAATCCCCAAAGCTTCCACGATTCTACGGGCAGAAGTGCGCAAGGCTTGAATCTCCCGGTCTGTAAGGGTTTGACAGGGAGCTACAACGATGCTGTCCCCCGTATGCACCCCTACCGGGTCCATATTCTCCATATTGCAGATGGTGATGCAATTCCCTTGCCCATCTCTTAACACTTCATATTCAATTTCTTTCCAGCCTGCCACGCTTTTTTCCACAAGAATCTGACCAATGAGACTGGCCTGCAAACCGCTTTTGGAGATTTCCCTGAGCTCCTCCCGATGATGGGCAATGCCCCCCCCAGTCCCTCCCAGAGTATAAGCAGGGCGGACGATCACGGGATACCCGATCTCCTCGGCAAAACTAAGGGCTCCCTCCAGGTCGGATACGATGACACTGGGAGGAACCGGTTCCCCGAGCTCCCTCATCAGACTGCGGAAATGTTCCCGATCCTCTGCCTTCGTGATGCTTTCCAGGGAGGTTCCCATCAGCTGAACTCCGCAGCGCTGTAGAATCCCTTTTTCCGCCAGCTGGAAGGCCAGATTCAGACCGGTTTGGCCCCCCATGGTGGGAATGATGCCGTCAGGTCGTTCTCTTTCAATAATCCTCTCCAAAAATTCGCTGGTCAGGGGTTCGATATAGATCCGGTCCGCCACTTCCTGGTCCGTCATGATGGTGGCCGGATTGGAATTCACCAGAACCACCTCCACCCCTTCTTCCTGCAAAGCCCGGCAAGCCTGGGTTCCTGCATAATCAAATTCGGCGGCTTGCCCAATGACGATAGGACCGGAACCGATCACCAGCACTTTATTCCATTTTTTATTCTTCATACGTTCCTCCCCTTTCCCAAGTCCTTCAGATATCGGTTCAAGCTCCGACAGCGGCAAAAAAGCGTTCAAAAAGTTCTTTGTTCTCTTCCGGCCCCGGTGCTCCCTCCGGGTGATACTGAACGGAGAAAATGGGATACCGGGTATGCTCCATCCCTTCTACCGTTCCATCATTCAAATTGCGCAGAATGACTTGGAACCCTGTCCCTGCCAAAGAATCCTCTGCAATGGCATAGCCGTGATTCTGAGCCGTCATAGTGGTTTTGCCTGTGCGCAGATCCTGGACGGGATGATTCCCTCCCCGGTGCCCAAAGGGCAGTTTATAGGTTTTTCCCCCGGCAGCTAAGGCTAGAATCTGATGACCAAGGCAGATCCCCATCATCGGCAGCTCAGGAAGCAGTGCTCGGGCAGTCTGAATGATCTCGGACAGTCCGCTGGGGTCTCCTGGTCCATTGCTTATAAATACTCCCTTGGGGGAGGTGGCTAAAATCTCCTCCGCACTGCTCCAGGCGGGAAAGACACGAATTCTTAATCCTCTCTGCTGCAGGGTGCGGAGAATATTGCGCTTTCCCCCGCAATCGAGAACCGCTACATAGGGACCACTCCCCGGAATCTCATAACTTTCTTTGATGGTGGCCTGATAAACCCAATGGGGCTCCTTCTCCCTATGTTGGAGGTTGTCGGCATACTCCCCCCAATAGTTCATTCCTTGCTCCCGGGTCTGGGCAAAGACACCCGGGAGGGTGCCCTGGTTGCGGATATGGCGGGTCAAGGCCCGGGTATCGATTCCTTTTAGTCCCCAGATCTTATGCAGTCTACAAAACTCTTCCAGGGAACGATCCTTATGTCCGCTGCCCTCTCCCTGGGAGAGCTCCCGAACCACCAACCCTTTAAGGAGAATTTTATCTGCTTCATTTTCTTCATCATGCCATCCGTAATTCCCGATCTGAGGATGAGTCAGGACAAGAATCTGACCTGTACAGGAAAGATCCGTGATCATTTCCTGATACCCTGACATGGAGGTGTTAAACACCACTTCCCCTGCTTGGGTCTCCATAGTATTATCTGTCGGCCAGGCTCCGAATCCTTCACCTTCAAAAGTAGTACCATCTTGCAATACAAGAAACGCCATTCTAAGTCCTCCTTTTTCTCCCTTCGGTTCCCTAGATTTCATGAACCAAGCATCCGTCCACCCAGACCTTGATGGGGAATCCTTTCAGTCTCTGCCCCAGGAAAGGAGTGTTCTTACCTTTTGAGGCCAGATAATCCGTATCGATGAGCTCTGTGTGCTCAGGGTCAAAAAGAATGAGATCCGCCGGTGCGCCGACTTTTAAGGTTCCCCCCGACAGATTGAAACGCTGAGCAGGATTCATGCTCCAGGCTTTAATCAGGAGTTCTTGCGGAAGAATGCCGGTGATCACCAGCTCTTGCCAAATTGCGGCCAAAGCAGTCTCTAAACCGGAAATTCCGAAAGGAGCCTCATCAAAGGGATTGGTCTTCTCTTCCCAAGTGTGGGGGGCATGGTCCGTAGCCAGCATATCAATCGTCCCATCCAGCAAGCCTTCGATGAGTGCCTGCCGATCCTCTTCCGTGCGCAGGGGAGGATTGACTTTATAGGATGTGCTATAGGGGGTCCGGGCAATGGCTTCATCGGTATAGAGTAAATGATGAGGATTGACCTCAGCACTTACATCCACCCCCCTCTTTTTGGCTTCACGAATAAGGTCCACGCTCTCCTTAGCAGAGATATGGGCCAAGTGGAGCTTCCCTCTGCTTTCCTCAGCAAGGAGAAGATCCCGGGCCACCATGACGCTTTCCGAGCTGCTGGGAATTCCTCTTAAGCCCAGACGGGTACTGACTATTCCCCGGTGCATCACTCCCTTATGGGCCAGGCTCTCATCTTCGCAATGACTGATGACTGGACAGGACGTCAGTTTGGCATACTCCAGAGCCAGGCGCATCATTTCCCCCCGCTGAACTCCTCTTCCATCGTCGGAAAAGCCCACCGCCCCCGCAGCGGCCAACTCCACCATCTCCACCAGTTCTTTCCCCTCCTGGCCCTTGGTTATGGCTGCGATGGGATGAATCCTGGCTAAACCAACTTTTTTTCCTTGGTTCACCACATATTCGATAAGGGCTTTTTGATCCAGTACCGGAGTGGTATTGGGCATCGCCAATATGGTGGTGAATCCTCCCCGGACGGCTGCCCGGGAGCCGCTGGCGATATCTTCCTTGTCCTCTCTGCCCGGTTCCCGCAAATGAGTGTGAACATCGATCAATCCGGGAAAAAGATAGCATCCCCCGGCCTCAATCTCCTGCCACTCTGTTCCTCCGGATTTTGCTTTGGCTTCGGCCTCGGTGATTCCTTGTTTAAGCTCGAGAATCTTCCCCTCTCCGATCAAGACATCCCGGATATCGGAAATGTTCTGAGCAGGATCAATAACCTGAGCATTTTTAATCCACCACATAACCGGTTCCCCCTCCCATCAATAAGTACATAATAGCCATTCTGACCGCGACGCCGTTGGTCACCTGCTCCTCAATCACCGATTGGCTGGAATTGACGATACTGCTCTCGATCTCTACCCCGCGGTTCACCGGACCGGGATGCATGATCAAGGTCTGTTTGTCCGTCTTTTTGACCCGTTCCGCCGTAATTCCATAGAGCTGTGAGTATTCTCTTAAGCTGGGGAGCAGTCCTGATTGCTGGCGCTCCAGCTGCAGGCGCAAGGCCATGATCACATCGGTTCCGGGCAGTTCCTCATCCAGATTAAAGGTTGTCTTCACTCCCCAGGAGTGGATCTCAGGGGGGAGCAAGGTGGGCGGTCCCACCAGAACCACTTCCGCCCCTAAATTCCGCAAAGCCCAGACATTGCTGCGGGCCACCCGGGAGTGCAGAATATCCCCCACAAGGAGAATCTTGCGCCCTTCCACACTGCCCAGGCGCTCCTGCATAGTATACACATCCAGCAGGGCTTGGGTGGGGTGCTCATGCTGTCCATCCCCGGCATTGATTACACCGGCCTTGAGCTCTTTCGCCAGAAACTGGGCCGCCCCGGAACTGGAGTGACGGATGACCACGATATCCGGTTTCATGGCCTGCAAGGTTCTCACCGTATCCAGCAAGGTCTCCCCTTTATTCAGACTGCTTTGAGCCACCGCCAGACTGGTGGTATCGGCGCCGAGAATCTTCGCCGCTGTCTCGAAAGAAGTCCGGGTGCGGGTTGAGGATTCAAAAAACAGATTGTAGACCGATTTCCCCCGGAAGGTAGGCAATTTTTTTACCGCCCGGGACATGATGTCTTTCATGGGTTTGGCAGTATTGAGAATGAGTTGAATTTCCTCAGGTTTTAAATCTTCAATATGCAGTAAATCTTTACGTGACCAGCCCATATTCTTTCTCCCCTTATCCTTTTTATTACCTTGAACGAATCCGTGGTTCTTATACCCTTCATAGTTACAAAAAATCCCCTTGCCAAAGGCAAGAGGATATAAGGATACACGTATCCAGCATTCTCTACCCTTGGCTCACTCTCTGGAAAGCTCTTAAAGGGTGTCTATGAAGTTTGAGCTTCATGCTCTTAAAGGACAGCTTCTATGGATTTTATTTATCCACACGCTCCAGCAAAAGGACCTCTTCCGTCTCATCGATCTCCTTAATGCAGACGGAGACAATCTCACGGCTTGAAGTGGGAAGATTTTTCCCCACATAATCCGCACGGATCGGGAGTTCCCGATGTCCCCGGTCCACGAGGACGGCTAGTTGTATTTTTTCCGCTCGTCCTAAATCCATGGTGGCATCCAGGGCCGCTCGGGCCGTGCGCCCGGTATAGAGAACATCATCCACCAGGATGACCGTTTTCCCTTCAATGGTAAAGGGTACCTCGGTCTGATGAACCACAGGCTGAACATCGATCCGGCTCAAATCATCCCGATATAAGGTGATATCCAGGATTCCTAAAGGAAGCTTAACCCCTTCAAATTCCTCGATCTTCTGCTGAATCCGCTCGGCCAGAGGTACACCCCGGCGGCGAATCCCCACCAGGACCACCCCGTCGGTTCCTTTATTTTTCTCGACGATTTCATGAGCTATCCGGGTGATTGCCCTACGAATTCCATCCACATCAAGGATCTTGCTCTTTGTGATTCCTTCCAAAGGGTTGCACTCCTTTCGGCATATATAAAGAAAACCCAACTTCGCCAACTTCAAATTCACGCGTCCCGGAAGCGAAGTCGCTGGTTGCACTTATGCTTAGAAAGTATATAGCGCAAGCTTATACTTTCTGACAGTGCAAAAAAACTGCCCACCACAGCAGACAGTTTACCCTACTTCTTCCTGCCTTCTGTGTCTCACGGGACCTTTTTAAAGGCTTCATTGAATTTAGTCTATATTAGATTTTGTCCCCTGTCAATGTCCGAATAAATTGGCATAATATTCTAAGCAATTAAGCCATTTTAGTCAATAAACCCTTTTTCCCGCATCTTAGCCTGATCAAGAAATAAGGCCATCCCTGCGAATCCCCTCCAAAACCTTTTGGAGCAGCTCGGAAGGAGGAGCACTGAACTCCATATATTCCCCGGTTCGCGGATGCTGAAACCCTAAAAGTTGGGCATGGAGCATCTGACCCTGTAAGCCAAAAGGGTTCTTCCGGGGCCCGTAAAGAGGATCTCCCAGAACGGGATGCTTAAGATAGGCCATATGAACCCGAATCTGGTGGGTCCTCCCTGTTTCCAGCCGGGCTTCAATCAGGGTAAAATCCCGGAACCTCTCCAGGACTTTATAATGGGTCACAGCCTCTTTGGCATTCTGAAAAACCACCGCCATCTTTTTGCGATCGGCAGGATCTCTGCCGATGGGAGCTTCCACCGTTCCCGAGGGCTCGAACACGACTCCGTGAACAATGGCCAGATACCGGCGGGCCATACTGTGGGCTTTGATCTGCTCAGCTAATCCTTGATGGGCCAAGTCATTTTTTGCCACGACCAAAAGCCCAGAGGTATCCTTGTCAATACGATGGACAATCCCAGGGCGCAATACTCCATTGATTCCGGAGAGATTCCGGCAATGGTAAAGCAGGGCATTCACCAAGGTCTTGGTCCATGCCCCCGGCGCCGGATGAACCACCATCCCCTGGGGTTTGTTCACGACCAATACATCCTCATCTTCATAGAGGATTTCCAGAGGAATATCCTCTGCTTCCACCTGCAATTCTTTGGGAGGAGGAAGGATCACCGTAATCTTATCCTTTGTCCGCACCTTATAATTGGACTTTTTGGAGGCCCCGTTGACCAAGACATGGCCATCCTCGATTAATCCCTGGATAAAAGAGCGGCTTTTACCCACCACTTCCGTAACCCCCACATCCAAGCGGGTTCCTTCGGCAAGCTCAAACTCCATCTTTGGTTCCGATTCCTGGTCATCCCTATCCTGGATCTCTAACTCCAGTTCCAGTTCTTCAGCGTCCAATCCAGTATTTAACCCTTCCCACTCCATAGTTATCCCCTGTTCTATCCCCATTTTTTTCAATTAGGTCCTTTTATGTACCTTTTGTTCCTCAAGAAACATCTTAATCATCAATAACCCCACACCGACGACGATGGCACTGTCGGCAAAGTTAAACACGAAGGGCCAGATTTGGAAATCAAGATAATCCACGACCTTGCCAATAAACAAGCGGTCATAGAGATTACCCAGAGCACCTCCTCCAATTAACCCTAAGGTCAAACGCATCAGCCATTCTTGCCGGGGTATCTTAAATTGGGCATAAACAATCCCGATGCATACAATAATGGCTGTTGGGATAAAAATCCAGGTCCGGCCCGGCAGTAATCCGAAAGCGGCTCCCGGATTTAAGACATACGTCAAATGAAAAAAGTCAGGGATAACAACCACCGATTCGCCGAGGGTAAAATTCCCTTGAATTAAAACCTTTAACACACGGTCAATAAACCAAACAACCCCAATCGTTATCCATATCAGCAAGCGATTACCCTCCCAGAACTTCTATTTGCTCAGTCTATATTATCATAGGAGGGCAGGATGGGGCAATCATGATAAGGACTATGTCCGGCCGTGCTTTTTCCCATAATACACTGTATTGGCATACCCGGGCTCCAGTTCTACATCGAGAGTTTCCACAGCCTGTACGGCACCGATGACTTCATCCCCATCTTCATAAAATGTATTGGGATCACTCAAATCCCGATTGGTTCCCAAATCCTGCGGGGAATCCGAGGTGCCAAAGCGGGCCACGGCCTGCCAGGAATCTTCCCCATCAAAGCCCACCCGATCCGTGCCATCATTAAACGTCCTGGAGAAGGGCATGTTGAGATATTCATCTTCCACAGGGTCCCGATGCAGGGAGTGCTGTTCTTCTTTTTCCTCAAGACGGCTGCATTCAGTACAGACCGTAGTAAAGGGCAAAGCTTCAAGCCTTCCCATGGGAATCTCTTTCTGACAATGCTCACACAGGCCATACTTCCCCTCCTCATAACGCTGAAGAGCAGAATCAATAGCCTGGATGCGGTGGTGGAGACGGTCACGGATGGCCACATCTCTTGAGCGCTCATAAACCTCAGTGGCAATATCCGCCGGATGGTTGTCGATTAAGGAGAGTTCGGCTATGGATTCTCTCATATCTCCCGTAATCACTTCCTGAGCTGTTTCCATGGCTTCTTGTTTATCCTTTTTCAGTTGTTCAATAAGCTGCGCGTACTTCGTGGTATCCATGCTAAGTCTCCTCCTTGTCTAAGATCCATTATGAGCATTGACGATCTTGACAATCTCGCCGATGACTCCCCCGATAACGGGAATATTGAGTAGAACCAGACGCTTTAAAAACATCACTAACAGGCCCAGTAAGAGGGTGGCCCCAATCGCACCTCCTAAGCCTTTAACTAGCCCGACCCCAAAATTAAGCCAAAGAAGTCTGCGGGGATTGTTGAGATAGGCGATATAGTCTGTGAGATTGATCCTTTCCAGAACCAAGTAAAGCTCCGTTACCTTATCCCGCAGATCCTCCCAATCGGTTGGCTCAGCATTTCGCGCCCGGGCTTCATCCAGAGCTTCATCAACGCGCTCTGCTTCTTCTTTTGAATGTCTCATTTCCTCTTCGGAGGCCGTCAACTTTCTTCACCTCACATGGTTTCAAAATCAGTGTTCCCCAGGTGAAAATAAATTACACTGAATTCTGCTTATAAAAGGAATTCTCTTTAACTTTTGCTGCTATGAAGCTGAATATCCGGATACGAGAAAAGCCGGCAAACTCTGAGGTTTACCGGCTTTTGCCTTTCGTGAATAAACTGGATGTGGATACTGCAAATTCCTTTAGTTATGTTTTATAAAAGACCCGTTACGCAGCTCCACAAAAGCATGCTCCAGTTCCTCCCGGGTATTCATCACAATAGGGCCACCCCAGGCGATGGGCTCACGCAGGGGTTTGGCCGAAAAGAAAATGAACCTCAGCTCAGATTCCGGAGGAGCGGATACTGAAATATAGTCCCCCTCCCCGAACAGAAGGGCCGTTTTGGATAAAACCGACTCTCCGTTAATGGAGGCATCTCCCTCAATCAGAAAGATAAACACTGTTTCCTCCAGGTTCGTGGGAATTTCAATCTCTCCCCCTTTAGCAAGAGAAACATCATAGATAGAAGCCGGAATATGGTTTGGTGTCACTCCGACGGCTTCTCCAAAGCGACCCGACAGGACGCGGATCTCCGCCCCGTCTTTTTGTACCTTGCCCATCATATCCTGTGTGATGGACAAATAGGCGGGCGGAGCCATTTTTTCCCCCCGGGGCAGGTTCAGCCACAGCTGTAATCCCAGCATTCTGCCGGCTTCCCTGGGCATTTCCTGATGCATAATGCCGCTGCCGGCTGTCATCCACTGACTTTCACCGGCATGAATGGTGTCCTTGTTGCCCAGACTGTCTTCATGCTCGATTTCCCCTGAAATCAGATAGGTGATGGTCTCCATCCCCCTGTGGGGATGGGTAGGGAACCCCGCTATATAATCCAAGGGGTCCGTCGAGTCAAAGGAATCCAGCATAAGAAATGGATCAAAATCTTCCACATCCCGGCTCCCCAGCACACGGATGAGACGGACGCCTGCGCCGTCTGTTTCTCTCTGTCCGCGGACCATTTTTTTAATGTCACGTTTCTTCATATCATTTTCCCCTTCCTTTCATCACGGTTATAGCCGCAGCATCTATATATCAAGCAGTGCAACGGGACCACTCATGATAGGTTTTGAATTCTTTTCAAGCAAAGTTCTGACTCCCGCAATTCTCTCATAAGCCCTCACCAGAAACTCCTCGGGTGTCTCTTGTACTTCCCAAGGAGTAGGGTATACCTCCAAGGTCAGAAAATCCTTATACCCCCTCGGGAAGGCCCCGGCGACTTTAACCCAATCAATCACTCCATGGCCGGGCAGCCAATGGCGATCCTTTAATCCATCATTGTCGGACAGATGAGTGGTCAGGAGGCGGTCTCCGAAGGATCTGAGAAGATGAAAATCCTCCTGATCCGTCAGCCTATGATGAGAGCTGTCAAAACAAAAACCCAGAGCCCGGGACGAAATATGCCGAAGAACATACTCTACACTATCCCTACGGCGGGTATTTTCCACGGCAATCCGGACTCCTTGTTCCTCCGCAGCCTTTGCCAGCTCTCCCATACTTTCCAACCCATACTCATTGGGCTCCGGCGGATTTTCCCCATCGCATAAATGCATAACCAGCAAAGGAATCTCAAACCGTGCACAATCCTCTAGCCATTGCTTATGCTTGGTTATGATCGCCCTGCGCAAAGCTTTATCATCGGACCATAGGGCATTGGCATCACACCAGGGTACATGAATATTCTCCAGGATTAATCCCCTTTCCCGTACTAAGGCCGGCATCCGTTCCTTGGGCATAGGAAAGGGCTCCTCCTCATCCTCCCACCAGAGAGAGGTTCCTGTAAAACCCGTTTCTTGTATCAGAGCGATTCTTTCCTCAAAGGGAAGGACGAACCCAAACCAGGAGAAAATACCTATTTTTTGATCCAGCACCTTCATAATCTTTCCCCTCCTCTCTTTTCTATCCCTCACTTAACGCTGAGCACAAAATCAATATACGCCAAGGTTTTACCAAACCTTCCAGCCCATTGCTCCGTAAAAAATAGTGAAAGAAAACCCGCCTTAGGCGGGCAGTATCTTCATTAAAAGTCAGTTTAATCTTAGAGAAAATACCCCACCAATAACCCCAGCGCCAAGAGCAAACCAAAAAAGGTATTGGTCTGTCCGCTGGCTTTCATAGCAGGCATCATGGTAATCGGTTCCACCTTCCCTACAAATCCTTTCGCCGTTTGCGCCGCTTTAGGAATACTCAGTAAAGCCAAAAGAGCCCACGGGGTAATAAGCCGGACTGCCACAAGCCCCACTATCCAGAGATAAGCAACAGCAAACATAATCCCCATAAATACGATAGTCTTTTCCGGTCCCAATAGGACAGGAATGGTTCTGCGTCCATTGGCCTTATCCCCATCCCGGTCCCTCAGATTATTGCTCAGATTAATAAGGCCCACTAAAATACCGCTGGGAACCGCCACTAAAGCAGCAGTACTTGAGACATAACCGGTCTGGATGAAAAAGGCAATCAGAATAATCAAAAAGCCCATAAATAAACCGGAAAACAACTCCCCCAAAGGAGTATAAGAAATAGGATAAGGACCCCCTGTATAAAGATAACCCATTAGCATACATACGGACCCCACCGCCGCCAGCCACCAGGAGGTGGAAGCACAGATATAGACTCCCAGCAGCACCGAGATTCCATACATACTTAGAGCAAGGGTCATAATCAGGCCGGGAGCCATACCATGGCGTACGATACCCCCGCCAATGCCTACAGATTTCTCCGTATCCAATCCCCGTTTATAATCGTAGTATTCGTTAAAAAGATTCGTCGCTGCTTGAATGAGCAGACTGGCAATCATCATGGCTGCAAAAAGCAGGAGATGAGTCTTCCCCTCAAGCAAGGCCAGAACCGATCCCAGCAGAACCGGAACTGTAGCGGCGGTCAAGGTATGGGGGCGAATTAATTCCCACCATATCTTCCAATTTCGCTTTTGGGTTGAACGGGAACTGAAATCACTACTCATAGCTCTCTCCTCATTGAATTTCTCAATTTTTCTTACTGATGCCCTCTCATCTTACCATAAAAGAGACAACCCAACAGCATTATTATATCCATTTCTTAAGCAGGCATAAAGAAAGAAATCAGTGAAAAAAGGAGCCTAAAGGCTCCCTGCTTTCCTAAAATAAACAAATCCCCCACCCAATGTGCTGGTTTCCAACCACAAAGCGAGATCAATCTTCTTTATTCGGCCTTCGTCCAAAAGCGTTCCATAGACTTTCTTCTTTTCCTCATCGAACTCCAGTTGAATTATATTGACCCAGTGCCAGCGGTCCAGGTTTTTCACCTCGCCATTGCACCAGTTGAGAAAAGCAACCGGAGCGTCCTGGTCCAAGGCTTCAGCCAAAAAATCCACCACCTCTGCCAGTGATGGTCGGCGCTGCATCTCCTCAGGCACCTCACAGCGCTTCACTTCAAGAGAAATCCCCTTGGTCTGAGCAAATGCCACCGAAGGCTCATAAAGCATACTCATTTTATTCACCCCTTTGAGGGAAGGGGTAACATACTTCCACAACTCCTGCATCAGAGCCACCCATTCATTGCGGCTCTGAAAACCCTCCTGAGGAGAAGGCCCGGTGTGGGTAAGATAATACATGATATTGGACGCAGTGCAAGGACCACAGCCGGAAAGGCGCTGCCAAGTCGTAGGATACCAGCGCTGACATGCACCATAATAGAATTGCTTTTGATCTGTATCCATGAATTTAAAAATCTCCGGGTTGGCAATGGATTTTATCATCATCTTCCCGCACCACCTTCCATCATCCGCCGGCTGCATTCTTCCCCGCCACATAGCCGGAGGACCAAGCCCATTGCAGGTTATAGCCCCCACAGTCTCCATCAATATCCAGGATCTCTCCGGCAAAATAAAGCCCTGGCACAAGTTTGGATTCCATGGTCCCGGGGTTGATATCACGAACATCAACACCCCCGGCAGTGACCTGGGCAGCCGTCCAACTGTTGGTGCCGGTGACCTGAAAACGCCAGTCTTGAAGCAGGTGCAAAATACCTTCCTTTTCCCGGGAGGTCAAAGCAGACACCGGCTTATTTATATCTTCAATGCCAACCTGTTTGAGGACCACGGGGACCAACTGCTTATTGATGAAGCCGACAAAGCTGAAATGCACGCTCTTTTCCGGAGAATCCTCCCACCGCTTGCGCAGATACTGGTCAAGCCTTTCCCTGGACCAAGCGGGGAGGAGCACCACTTTAAGCCAGACTTCATTCTTCATCCTGAGTTTTTCGGCAGCCGTCCGACTTAATTGGAAAATCGGGGGCCCGGAAATCCCATATTCCGTAAATAAGATTTCCCCCTGGGCTTTGGCCAAAGTTTTCCCCTTGACCAGCACTTCCGCCTCTCCATCAAATTTAATCCCTTTAATCTGCTTGAGGAAAGGGGACTCCAGTTTAAGTTGGACTAAAGCGGGAAAAGGTTCCACAACACGATGCCCCAGCTTCTCGGCCAAAGCATAGCCACTGCCATTGGAGCCTAGATTGGGAGCAGCCTTACCTCCGGCAGCCAGGATAACCCGATGAGCAAAATGCCTCTTTCCCTCCTTGAGGACCAATTCAAAGCCTTGGCTCACCTTGTGAATCTCTTTCACTTCGGATTCGGTAATCGTCTCGATCCCCAAGCGTTCCACTTCATAGCGCAAAACATCCAAAACGCTGGAGGCTTGATTGGAAAAAGGAAAGACCTTCCCCTCCTCCTCAACCTTATGAGCAATACCCAATCGCTCAAAGAAATCTATGGCTCGGTGATTATCGAAGCTTTGTAAAGCACTATAAGCAAATTTTGGATTTTGGCCATGATAATGTGAACTATGCAAATCCATATTGGTTAAGTTACAACGCCCATTGCCCGTGGTCAGGATTTTCTTGCCTACTCTTTGGTTCCTTTCCAGTATGGAGACCTCGGCCCCTTCCTGCCCAGCGATTACCGCTGCCAACAAGCCGGCGGCACCCCCTCCCACCACGGCGACCTTGAGTTTTACCCCTTCAGGCATGACAATCCCCCCTTATCCCTAGATCCTTCGTCTTCTTAAATCTCTTAATATACTATAATACACTATTTTCTTAACCTAAACCAATCTTCCCTTTCCGACCTCATCATTAAACAAAACTCGGCAGGCACCGCGAAAGCACTACTCTCGTACTTACTGTCCTAAACCTTTATGCTTTCTGATAGGGTAAAAAAAGACCGCAGTGTGATACCCACTGCAGCCCTTTTAAGATAAATACTCTCTTATTCAATAATAGCGTCCAGCAAATCCCCGTTTTTTAAACCAAAGGCATTACCCTCATCTGTATCCACATGCATGTCCAAGGCATAATTGGGGTTAACTCGAATCAATACTCGTTCAAAAACACCAGCCCGTGGTCCATTGACCTGGACCTTGACATGGTCCCCATCTTTTAAACCGTATTTCTCAGCATCTTCCGGAGTCATATGAATATGACGAGCTGCAATAATGGTTCCGGCTTCAATCTGCACTTTTCCGGCAGGGCCTACCAGCTCCAGCCCAGGGGTTCCTGAAAGATCTCCCGAATCCCGCACCGGGGGTTTGACGCCAAGCTTAAAGGTGTCCGTAGCCGCCAGCTCCACTTGAGTCGCTTTGCGTGCCGGTCCAAGCACCCGCACATTGGGCATGGAGCCCTTAGGACCGACCAAGGTCACCATTTCTTCACTGGCAAACTGACCGGGCTGGGATAAATCCTTGGTCCGAGTCAATTGATGTCCGGCACCAAATAAAATTTCGATATGTTCTTCTGAAAGATGAACATGTCGATTGGAAATTCCTACGGGAACTTTAAAGGTTTGCATTATAATAACCTCCTGGCTTAAATTTTACGAGTCTCCTCATCTACACATTGATTAATTATACTCCACAATTCGGCAAAAATCTGTATCTGAAAATTGCTACTTTAGCTTAAGGGTTTTTCTTAGCATTTCCCAAAGTTTCTTGGGACATTACATGCTGTACGAAAACAAAACCGATTTTGCTCAAATCTATCTTGCAAAAAATCAAGTATTGAGAACTCCTTCAACTGCTGCCAGACACGTTCTGCTATTCTTTCGAGTTTTGTCGAATTATGAGGGGGTCAGATCCTTTACGAGAAAAAGGGCCTCCGAAGATGAACTTCGAAGGTCCTTTGGTATTTGTTTATTCTGTCATTTTCGTCCGGTCATTTCTCTTATACGTCTATAAAAATATTCACACGCATCTTCTTCGGAAGCGAAACCAATTTCTTCGTATTTTTCACCCATCTCAGTATAGTAGACCACCCATCCCGAATGAGTCTTATCTAAGCACAATCTATCATTTGGAAGTCCTCCATCTAAGCTGTAGCTGTTTTTAGGAATATTATCTTTTTCTAAAAGTTTAATTAATTCTTTTTTTGTCATGTTATTTACCCACCTCCTTTATTATGTCCTGCTTGAGCATGTTTTCAATGGATTGGGTAAATTTATACTGAGTTCCTAACCCTGGTTGACCGAACCATGGCATTGCTTGACCAGATAAAGTATCAACCGGTTTGATTACTTCATAAACCGTATATGGTTTTTCTAAGGAGCCCGGTACCAGAGCACGCATCTCTGCAGGGGTTCCTACTGGCGATGCATAATATCCAGACGGATAGCCATATCTATCAATTTTCGTGCCAGGACTCAATGTGGTCTTTACTGGATCTTTTAAGAAGCCGTTATTTGGTGGATAGTATGTCTGTAATGCTTTAGTTTCACTCTTACCCGCACCCTCAGGTGGAAGAATCTATATCTCAGATTAAGGCTGGGAATCCGTATTCAATTTAAAAATTATGGCATAATTTCAATGCTGTGCTATAACGATCATTATTGTTCTTCTACAACATGATCCTCAACCACAAAGGGGACGATACCCCGTCTAGTTTTTCATCATGCCATAAACAATGTTTACTAATCGGCGCATAATACAGACCAACGCCTGGGGTTTCGTCTTACCTTCGCTGATTTTACGCTGATAATAGGAGTAAAATATAGGCTGATTTGGTTTTCCTGTCTTGGGAACCGTGACCATGGATACCGCCAGAAAGTAAAATAATCCGTGCAGCTCACGGTTACCTTGTTTTGAGCTTTGCTCCTTGCCTTTGCCGGCGGAACTATACTTGATGGGTGCAATTCCTGCATAACGAGCCAGTTTATCAACATTTGCAAAACGGCGTATGTCACCGATTTCGGCAATCAGCTTGCTTGTGTGGCAATGCTGACACCCGGTATGGTTGTCAGTTGATAGTCAAAATCCCTCAGCATCTTTTCGATTTCACAATCGACCAGGGCTATTTCTTCCTTTTGCTGCTCAAGACAACGGGCAAGGCTTTGGGTGATAAAATCCCTTGATTCCTGGTATTCCCGTATCGTATCACCATCATGATGGACACATTCAAATATTAATTCAATCTTACGTTTCATTGTATTGGAAGCAATCGCTTTAAATTCTTCAAACAGTTCATCAACGGGTTTATTCTGCAGATAGATGGGTGACGGATAGTGTTTCCAAAAATACAGCGCCGTCTTCCGGTCAATATCACAAAAAAATCTATGGTAGCTTGGATAAGCAACAGAAACCTGCTCATGTAAACCATTTTTCAGCCGAATGCCATCTTTGACAAGGGTGTCCTGGCAATTAACCAGCTGGGACAGTGTCCAATGATTGTCCTCCGGCTTTGCGTCAGGCAGGGTGTGAAGCTGGTTAATCAGCACCGTTGCCACACAGTAAGCGTCGTGCTCATCATTTTTCTTCATCATGGGCGCGCTTTTGCGTTGATCATAAGCCAGGGACGGATTAACATCCTTCATCATATAGCCTTTTTCAATGAGCCAAACAGCAAGGCTCCTGCCATAGCCATAGGCGTTTTCCAAACCGTAGATCGGAGCCAAGCCTAGTTTTACAGCAGTTTTATTTACTCGTTTTACTAGCTTATTAAACTCGCTGGGCTTGTTTTCGATGACAATTACATCTAATTTTTCGTTCTAGCAATTCACCAGAACAGCGGTATGGGTGTCCTTATGCAAGTCCATACCGACATAGAGGTAATTTTCCCTTCTCTGCATATCATCCCTTCTTTTGTCCTGCCATCCACATAAAGTCCGAGTACCGGCAACCTCAGATGATAGCCTTCGTTCTCAGAACGGGCAAGGGCGCGACAGCCTATCTACCACAAGACTCACAGTTTCAAACAGGTTATTTGCTTTGGTGTGTGATGTTAACTCTGTCTGAAAGCTATTGCAAGTCATTTCTCCGGTAAGGTGAAAAGCATCAAATGCAGAAAAGAAAAAACGGAGGATTTTCGTCCCCCCTTATACCCCCCACTGACGCAAATTTTACCATAGAGTAGATTTCCTGTAAATCCATGGTTCACCATGAACCATGGGATACAATCCAGTGTATATGTTCGTTACCAGCAATCTATTGAGGCTGCGTATTTGTCGTTTATATCTGATGCATCAGCAACTGCAATCTATATGTCAGCAACGTGAGCGATTGTATGCCCCTGTGTCCGCTTCTGACAGCAGGGGTAGGATTAACTTACCTTCGGCACTTTGAAAACGAATTTGGCCGCCTTTTGCGGGAGAAACAAAAGCCCAAATAATCAGCCTGAACCATGGTGGACCTAGGGGTCGAAAACCAAGCAGGTTAAAGGAGCGGGGTCGCAGAGCGCCCCCGCTCCGGCCCACACCGCCCCGCAATGCGGGTCGGAGGAAGGATTTTATTCGGGATCGGAATTACGGCGTTGGGGTCACAATAGGGGTTATAGTTTGCGTAAATCCGCATTTATTAAGGTTCACATAGGGGTCATCCCTGACCCCTATGGCTTAATTGTAACTCTAATCAGTCAATATTATGTGTGAAATAGAATAGTTCCATTAAACCCTTTACCCATAATTAAAGAGTTATTTTTTGGCCGATTCCCTGTTCATTTAGAAGGACAAGAGATTTACCAAAACTATTTAATAATCCTGCCTCAGTCTTGACAAAGAAACAACAATTATGCTTGTTATATGAAGCCCCGTCATCTAATTCCATATAGACCTCAATAACAATGTGACCGAGTTTGTCTTCGCACCAAAACTCAAGAGATACATATGGTGTCGAGTCATCTCCTTTATCGCCATTTTCCCAAATGTATCTGTCATCAATTTTTTGGGGGAAAGTTGCCAACCGCAAAGCAAGTTCATTGATTGATGCTACTGTTGTATAGCTTCTGACACTTGCGCTAATAATTTCTGATTGCGCTATGACCTCAATTTCAAAGAAGTCAACATCCTCCCATATTCGTTCAATTGAAAGAACAGCTATAATAATCACCTACTTTATTTAAATTTAAAATCCGCTGTTGCACCAGTATTTGTATTGTAATTAAAATGTATAGTAATTTTTCCTTCAGAAGTTTCTACTACATTCTGCATTTTAACCCATCCATCAGTAGCTGGCCATCGAGTATCCTTTAACTCAATTGGTACTTTTGTCGCTCCATTCAGTGGATTGGACTTTACTTGTTTCATAACTAATTGCTCATTAAGATTATTAGCCACTGTACGACCCGTACTGCCCGCGCCCTTACCAGTTAACTTCCCCCCTTTACCAAATCCAGTTACATCAATAATCCCTATCTTCACTTGAGGTTCATTAGTTAAAGCAAGCTGATAACTATATTGGTCTACTTCCTCCATTTCCATGCCACCCAAAAGACCTACAGTTGGATGGCTTAAAGTAAGTACATACGTATATGAATAATCACCACTTTTATAGGTTATTTCTTTTGGAAATTTACTAATTTCATCAGGACTATAAATCTTTGTAAACAAATCAAGTCCAATTATTTTATTCCAGTCAATATTACCAATATATTTTTCTGCATTCACTTTTGAATGAGTAATTTCCGGCATTGGATTTAAATCAATTTTACTATTACCCGTCCCCTGAGGACCAGGAATTTCAATTTCAAGACACTCTACCTTGTTATAATCCTGCCTCCCGGCAGTCTTTTCTTCGACATATTCCCCGCGACTCCCTGCACTAGGATCTGGGATCTTTATCTTCTGCCCAACATAGATCCTATTGGGGTCAGCAATGTTGTTCATCCGAACCAATGTATTAACCGTTGTGCCATGTTTAGGCGCTATCGCTCCTAAGGTATCCCCTGGCGTTACAGTATACTCAAGGGGCTTATATTTGCCCTGCTTTATCGCGATGACCCCGCTGCTATCCCCTGCTTCACGCATATGACCACTTGGATCAGCATACATCACTGGATTATTGCTTACATAGGCATAGCGGTTCAAGGTCAACGGCTCCATCACATTCCCCAGATAGCTGTCCCTGCTCATGAAGCGGCCCACATCAGGGTCATAATACCTGGCCCTTAAGTACTGGAAGCCGGACTCCTGTTCATGGGCTTCACCATTATAACCGTAAGGATTGTTGAACAGCCGGGTGTTCGGACCCACTTTTCCGCCGGGCATCGGCATGCCATAAGCGTCATAGCGGTATTTATCCCGCACGTGTCCGGCATAATTAATGAGCTGGGTCACACTGCCCCATCCGTCATACAGGTAATAGAGGGGATCATTGACCACTCCTTCCACCGCTGCCAGATCACGTTCTGCTATTCTTTCGAGACCATAGGTGTAAACTCCTCTGTACACCCCTTCTTTATCCGTCGTCATTAAGACTTGAGTGTGTTCCACAGAGAGGTCGTTGAAATAGTTAATGACCTCATAGGCATCGGGCTTGTTCAAGGGTTTATCTGGGTTTGGGTTGTCGGGATTATCGGGATCGGTCGGATCATCGGGATCTTTGGGATTATTGGGGTTATTCGGGTGATTCGGATCTTTAGGTCCCTTGGGTTTTTCCGCTTGTTTGTACCAACTCAGGTGTAATCCTGGGTTGCCCGGCTTTTCTTTAGCATCCTGCTTGGTTTTATACCACCCGAGATGCTTTCCGCTGTCCCCACCCTTGACTTTATCACTGCCATCATCATGGACTTTGGTATTGCCACCGTTTCCTTTGTTCCCACTATTGCCGTTGCTTCCGTTATTGCTTTTGTCTCCGCTGTTGCCACTGTTGCTGCTGTTTCCGTTATTGTCTTTGTTACCGTTGTTACCGTTGTTACCGCTATTGCCGTTGTTGCCATTGTTGCCCTTATCATTCGCCGCAATGAATTTCTGCAGCCCGAACAGGCCAAAATTGGCGGCTAAAGGCGGCATCAGAGAACTGATCTTCTCCTCTTCGCTTTCAGCTTCATAGCTCCCGGCCTCATAGCCTTCATACTCTACGCCTACCGTTTTGTAGAGCCTGTTTCCATCGCTGTCATAGCCAAAGGTCTGGATTTTGCCCTGGTGTTCAGTGATCTGAATCAGCCGGTTTTCACTGTCATAGAAATAAGTGGTGCTTTGGTTCCCCTGAGTGGTCGCCTGGATCAGGTTCCCATTAGGGTCATAGGTATAACGGATCCGGTTGCCCCCATCCCCTTGGGTTTTCGTGATCAGTTCATCCGCCTCATTGTACTGGTAGGCAAAGCGTTTGCTGTCATTTCCCCCTTGGATCTCCTGACTCAGGCGGTTGCCGGCCCGGTCATAACTATAGGTGTAGAGCCTTCGTTCATGGTCTTTTTCTTCACTGAAAGCGATGACTTGATCCGAGGCGTCATAGGTGTAGGTGCGCTTATATACCGACCCGGATTGGTTTTGGGTTTCGGTGAGAATGTTCCCTTTCGGGTCATAGGTGTAAGTGAAGCTGGAGATCAATTTGCCCTGGGCACCGATATTTTCCAGCTTGAGCAGCCTGTGGGCGGCATCATAGGTATAACGGACTTGGATACCGTTCGGAAGTTTGGTTTCCGTACGCCTGCCGTCGGCATCATAGGTAGTGGTGGTTTCCTGCCCCTGCCAGTCGGTGACGGAGACCATACGGTTCAGCAGATCATAGCGGTACTCGACAGCCTCACCGTCCGGATAGATGACCCTGGCCTTACGGCCCAGTTCATCATAGTCATAGCTCACTTCTTCGGCGGCGGGAGAGCTGACATAGATTAAGCGCTCCATGAAGTCATACTCGTAGTCAGTGACTCCCTCTGGACCAAACAGGCTGACCCGGCTGCCCATAAGGTTGTACTCATACTCAACATCTTCACTGTCTTCAGCTGCGTCTTCATCAGCGGTGCTTTCGCTGCCCTCCCCCGTGCCGCCGGCAGGGGGTGTTTCACTCTCGGCTGGGATACCTTCCGGGGGGTGGGGTTTTGTATAGGTCTTGCCTATTAAACGGTTAAGGATGTCATAGCTATAGTTCGTGGTGGTGCCCTTGGGATCGGTATGGCTTTGCAGGGTCCCCACCGGGTTATAGGTGTAGCTGTCCTGTTCCCCCAGAGGATTGGTCAGGGAGGTGAGTTCATGCCTAAGATTGTAGGTATAATTATTGGTGTGGTCATTCCCATCGGTGGCCGAGATGAGATTGTCGGCCGGGTCATAGCCGTAGCGGGTGCTATGGCCGAGCGGACTCGTCACTTGGGTCAGCCGGTTTAAGGGGTCATAGCCATAGCCGGTGGTATGTCCGTTAGGATCGGTGAGGGCTGCGAGGTTGGTATTGGGGTCATAGGCAAAGCTGGTCGTATTCCCGAGGGGATCTGCGACCTCCTGGAGTAAGTTGAGAGGGTTATAGCGGTAACTCGTTTGGTGCCCCAAGGGATCGGTGCTGGATTCGGGCAGGTTGTTCTTGTTGTAGCCGTAGCGGGTGGTTTCCCCTAAGGGATTGGTTGTGCTGTCCAGGTTATTGGCCGGGTCATAGGTATAGTGAACCTCCTGATTCCCGGGATGGACAATGCGTTCGGTGTTGCCGAGGATGTCATAACTCAGTTGAGTGACTTTCTCTTCCGGGTCGGTGACCTGGGTAAGTCGGCCCAGCAGATCGTAGTCATAGGTGGTGGTATTGCCGTTAGGCAAGGTCACCGCTTGTAGGTTGCCTAGGGTGTCATAGCTGTAGTCGGTGAGATGCCCGGCGGTATTCCGGGCGCTGAGCTGCCGGTGCATGATGTCATAGGTAGAGGTTCTGATGTTACCGGCGGAGTCGAATTCCTGCTCCAGGTTCCCCTTGGCATCGTAGCTGAAATAACGGCTATAGTGCTCCGGATCAGTAACTGAGGTTAAACGGTGGACAGGATCATAGGTGAATCGGGTCTCGGCTCCCAGGGGATCGATGAAGGCGAGGAGATTGTCGTTCAGATCATACTGGTAAGCCGTCACGCCCTGAAGGGCGTCGAGGGTATTAGTGAGCATGCCATGCCGGTTGTACTCGTAATGGGTCTGGTTATCCCGGGCATCGGTAAAGGTGATGAGTTGTCCCAGTCTGTCGTAGTCGTAATGACTGTCAAAGCCGAGGGCATCGACCTCCATGATGGGGCGGTCCAGGGGGTCATAGGCATACTGGGTGATGTTGCCTAAGGCATCGGTGTGCCGGATCAGGTTATGGTTTGGATCATAGGCAAAGCTGGCCTGGTTTCCGCGTTCATCAGTGGAGGTGATGGGCCGGTCCAGGGGGTCGTAGGTATAGGTCTCGCTGAATCCCCTGGCGTTTTGGGATTCGATTAAGTTATGGTTGAGGTCATAGCTATAGCGCTGAAGAGCCCCGAGGGGGTTTTGCTCCTCGATCAGGTTACCGGCCGGGTCATAGCGGTAGAGAGTATTCCTACCTCCTGGTTCCAGTTTGCCTGTGATCCGGTCCAACCCATCATAGGTGAGGGAGGTGACTTTCCCTTCCGGGTCGGTGACGGTTCTCAGACGGCCTTTCGGGTCATAGTCCAAGATGGTGGTATTGCCATCCACTTCAGTAAGGGTGGTGAGGTTGCCGGCCAGGTCATAACCGTAGGTGGTGCTGCGGCCAAGAACATCTTGCTCCTCACGGGGGCGGCCGAAGGGATCATAGGCGAGGTGCCTCAGGTTGCCGCCGTTGTCTTCCTGGCGCACAAGACGGTTCATCTTATCATAGTCGAAAACTGTGTGGAGTCCCAGGGGATCGGTGGTGCCGGTGAGACGGTTCATGGCGTCATAAGTCCACTCATAGCGGCCCTCTGCCGGGTCGATCTGTTCGGTACGGTTGCCGCTAGCATCGTAGTGGAATTGGCTCACATTGCCGAGGGCATCGGTGGCCTTGATGGCGAGGCCGCGCCCGTTGTAGGCATAGGTGGTGGTGTTGCCAAGGGCATCGATCCGGGCGTGGAGATTGCCGGCGGGATCATACTGAAATTGGGTTATATTGGCCAGGGGATCCTGGATTGCTGCGAGGCGATTGAGGGGGTCATAGATGTAGGTGGTGGTGTGACCTAAGGCATCGGTGTGGGTACGTAAGTTGCCGCTGGGATCGTAAATGAAGGAGTGTTTAGCGCCGCCTGGTTCGATGAGTTCGGCCACAGCATTCAGGCTGGTATACCGATAGGCGGTGGTCTGACCTTCCTCATTGGTGCGGCTTAAGGGCAGACCTTGGGCATTGTAGGTATAATTGACCCTATAGCCTAAGGGATCCGTGCTTTGGAGCAGGTTGCCATTCGGATCATAGCTGTAGTGGTAATCCCTGCCGAGGCTGTCCTCGACACTCGTAACCCGGCCCAGGCGATCATAATGGAGACTGGTTTTGACACCGCTGATGTCCGTGATTTCGATGGGCCGCCGCAGGGAGTCATAGCGATAATGCTGGGAGGTGCCATCGGGGTGGGTGGTTTGGAGAAGATTGCCAAGGGCATCGTAGGTATAGCTGGAGGTTTGTCCGAGGGGGGTGGTGATGGTTTGCGGTTTGTCCACTCGGTCGTCATAAGCAATGGTGCTGCGGTAACCCCGCGGATCGGTGACCGCGAGGAGGCGTCCGAGAGCATCGCGCTCGAAATGGGTCACGCCGTGGTCCTGGTCGGTGATTGTGATCAGGCGATTGAGGGAGTCATAGGTGTACCTTATTATGTAGCCTAACGGATCGGTTTCCTTGATTTTGTTGCCATTACGGTCATAGGTATATTCGGTGAGATTACCTAAAGGATCTTGGACAGTCGTTAAACGGCCCATGTTGTCATAGCTGAAAAGGACTACATTTTGGTTAGGGTCGGTCATGGCGGTGTTGTTGCCATTAGGATCATAGCTGTAGCGATGGATACTCTGGTCAGGGAGCAGGGTATTGAGAAGTTTTCCTCTGGGATCATAGGCGAACCGGGTGAGGTTGCTTTCCGGATCGATGAGGGTGACGGGTTGACCGAGGGGGTTATACCAGTACTGGTAGGTATGGCCCAAGGGATCGATCACTTGGCTGAGATCGGCACCGCGGTAGTCATAGCGGGTGATGTAGCCTTCAGGATCTTTGATGCTCGTGATTTGACCTTGGGCGTTGTATGTATACTCCGTCAAGCTGCCGTCCGGAGTGGTGCGCTTTAGGAGGTCGCCCTGAGCGTCATAGGCAAACTCAGTGGTGTAGCCGTTAAAATCGGTGAGTGAGGTGAGATTGTTCTGAGCATCATAGCGGTAGAATTGCCTTAAGCCGTCCCAGCGTCTTTCCTCGACGCGGTTACCCCGCTGATTATAGCTGTAGGTAGTGATCCGGCCAAGGGGATCTTGGTAGGTTTTGAGGTTGTTGTCCTCATCATAGGTGTAAGCTTCCCTTGTTCCATCCGGTTTCATGATTTGGCTGGTGCGGTAGTGTTCGTCATAAGTGTAGGTGGTTTTGTTGCCGTTATTGTCAATGGTTTCGTTATAGCCCTCATGGTAGATGATCCGGCTTTTCTGGCCGTTGGCGTCGGTTTGGGCGGTGATGCGGTTGTCTTCGTCATAGCTGTTGTGGATTACTGGGTTACCATTGGGATCGGTAAAGGAGAGCATCCGCCCTTGCTCATCATAGTGGTAGTGGGTCTGTTCGCCATCAGCATCTTGGAAAGTGACCAGGTTGCCGGCTGGGTCATAGGTGTAGGAAAGGGTGCTCCGGTTGGGGAGGGTGATGGAGGTGATGCGTCCTTCGGAGTCCATGCTGACTGGGAAATCTTTGCCGGATGGGGAGGTGATCAGGGTGAGGAAATCTTCCTCATCATAGGTGAGGAAGGTCTTATTGCCCCGCGGGTCTTCGATGCCGGTGAGAAGGCCGGAGCGGGCAAAGGAGAAGGTGGTTTGATCTTTTTGTTTGAGGCGAAAGCCGGTTTCGGTTTTCTCTAAGGTGTAGATTTCACCGGGCGGGGCTTTGTAAGTCCCATCGTTTTTTTTGCTGAAGGTGATGGCACTGCCGTCGCTGCGCAGGTAAGCGAGGGAGCCGTCAGCCAGAGTTGCGATGGCTTGGCTGAGGATGGAGGTCCAGCCTTGGCCGAAGGGGCCGCGCCGGGTCATCATTTTTGAGTTATAGTCTCGGCTGATCTGGAAGGGGCCGCCGAAATCGGGGATACTGACATCTGTGGCGCTATAGTAAAAGTTGCCGGTGAGGAGGTTGATCGGTTCAAAGCCGAATTCACAATTCTTGGCCCGTCCGGCGAGGAGGTCGTCGATGCGCCTTTTATCAGCATCGGTAAGGTCTTTCGGGGTATAGGGTTTCCCTTGGTTTTGCTTTGGGGCGCGGATGAAGATGAGGTTGTTCTCGGTGAGCAGGTCGTCTTTCATGTTGTTATCTTGCATGAGCTGACGTTTTTCCACACCATAAAAGTGGGCGACGCGGGGCAGCAGATCTTTGGCTTTGGCCTGATAGATCTGGAAGGGGTCACTGATGCCCACCCCGCTGATCTTTCCTTCTTTGTCGGTGAAGGTGGCTTCAATATGGTAGAGTGTGTCCTGTTCAGGGAGTCGCCAAAAGCTGGTTTGCCAGTTGCTCTCTTGGCCTGGGTAGTGGTTATATGAGCCGCCCTGGGCGATCAGGGCTTGGAGTTCGGCGAGGGTTTCGGGCCTAAAATTAGGATAAAGGTAGTCCTTGGCGGCTTGGGCGCTGCCGGATAATCCCCCACCGCTCCCGACGGTGTAATAATCGACGGTAGCGTCTGGTTGGGCCATTCCGTCGGCAGTCAGACCGACAAACTGAAGCAAGCCATTGTTATTGGCTGCGGTAAAGGGTCTGAGCTGGATGGATGGTTTTTCTAAGGGGAGATTCGGATCGATGCTGCCTTGGTCTTCATAGGTGAATTCAAGGTAAGGGGTGGGGTTGCCTGCGGCATCGGCTGAATAGAATACTTCAGCCTGCTTCATTTCTTCGGTGTAGCGGAGAACGATGCCCTCGTTGGGTGTACCGCTGTACCACGTGTTAAGAAGTCCGGTTATATCCCATTGGTAGTAGCCGGTCGTGCCGGTGATGGTGGTCTCTGCGGCCCATGCGGTCTCTTGGGGCTGATTAAGCCAGGTGAGACCGGTGATCGAAAAGGGTTCTTTGACTTGATGCAGTTCTACAGTGCGGGGTTCGTCACTCCAAGCGGTGTATTTATATATATTGAATTGGGCGGAGGTGATCGTTTGGTCTTCGTCTAGGGTGGGGAGGTTAAATTTAAGAAAGGTTCTTGTTCTTAAATGAGCACTTTGATGGTTAGCTATGTTGCCGCTGGTGATTCCGTCATCGAAACCGATGTAGGAAAAGCTATTATCGGTATAGAGTGCCGGAGAGCCTTCTTCAACGCAGGTATCTTGGATGGCTGCCGCGCCGATAGTGAGGGTCGGGTCAAGGATTACCGGATAGGCCCTCTCCGGGGCGGCGAGCCAATCTTGATCCATCGTAATGATGATTTGGTCGCTGGTAAAGAGCTTTTTCTCCAGGTGCATCTGGACGTTGGTCGAGATGGTGCCGGAGGCATCAATTAAATAGGGAGCCGGGAACACCCAAGAGGCGTCGTGGCTCCCTTTTTCATAGCCGTAGATAGCACCATTTTCTTCTCTAAGGGTAAGGCCTTCTGTTTTTACGGACATGCTGAATGTAGTTTTATCCACATAGTTGTTGAAGATAATATCTTCTTTGATCCTGGTGTTCAGAACGGTATAGCGGTAGTCTATGCCATCGTAGACATCGTGATAGAGGATGGTATTGCCTTGAATGGTGCTGTTTTGGAAGTCCCCTTCCAGCGGGATCAGCTCGAGGGAGGCCCCGGCGGAGCTGACGTTGAGGGGGTGTCCTTTGCTAAGCCTCGCGGGAAAGGAGGCTTTGAAGTCATTGGCTTTGTTTTCATAGCTCTGGTTTGCGGGAGAGTCGTTCACACCCGCCGGTTTTCCTTTGCTCCCTTTTTTGTTTTGGTCTGCAGGCACGAGGGTGTTGTCCACATCCTGATAGGTGCCTGATTCATTGAGAAAATGGATTTTGTCCATGAAGACAAAGGTGGTGGCCTCCCCTTGCTGATCGTTGAATGTTTTGCTGTTGGCTGTTCTGCGGCTGATTTTCTCTTGCTCCTTGCTGAAACGGTGCTCATAGGGGGGATCCTGTTTCAGTTCTTTTGGTTCTTTAAAGGGCTTTTTCGTCTTTCCTTTCTGAGGCGGTATGTTTTTGATTTTTTCTTTGGCCGGTAAGGTACGGCCATAGTAGTTTCCTTTTTTGTTTCCTTCGCTGCCGCTTTGGGCTAGGGCAACATCGGTGAAGATACCGTTGATGAAAAAGATGATGGCAATCACTAAGCTGAGGATTTTCTTTGTGGTTCTTGTACGCATTTCTCTTCCTCCTCCACGTTTATCGTGACAACAATGTGTCGATTCTGATAAAAAAAGGCCTTAAACCCAACCCACTTGTGCCCAGACTGTTGGAATGGGGTTCTCTATGTAGTTTAAGCCAGTATAGCATCTTGTTTTTGGCTAATTTTGTCACATTATGTGAAGATGTTAGATTTTCCCTAGGGACCTAAACGAAGCAGGACTAATGACCTACCTCGCTCTTTATTCAAGCACCCGTCCTGTTAAAAAGAAAAGGGCCATTTACCAAAAAAGATCTCCCGCCGAAAAACGGCAGGGAGATCTTCTTCATCAACACAATAGTTTTTTTATTGCTCACGAATTCCTTACTGGGACTTCCGCCAGCGCAAATCAGGCTTGCGGGCAGCTCCCGTTTCATCCAAACGGGTCACCAGGGTATCGTAGGGAGCATTTTTCACCTTTTCCGCATCTTGCTTCACTTCTTCAGCGATTTGGATCATCACCCTGGCAAATTCCTCCAGAGTCTCCATGCTCTCCGTCTCTGTGGGCTCAATCATCATCGCCTCTTCCACAATGAGGGGGAAGTAAATCGTAGGGGGATGATAACCATAATCCAGAAGCCGCTTGGCAATATCCAAGGTATGGATTCCATAATCCTTCAGATTTTTGGGGGTGATAATAAACTCATGCATGCACACCCGATCATAGGGTAGGTGATAATGCTCCTTCAAAATGCTCATAAGGAAGTTGGCATTGAGGACAGCATTGTGGGATGCAGCAGTCAGCCCCTCCCCGCCCAGAGCCCGGATATAGGCATAGGCTCTCACCAATACTCCGAAATTAGCCTGGAAAGCTCTTACCCGGCCAATGGAGAGAGGACGGTGGGCATCCAAGGTATATTGGCCCCCAGGCGTCCGAGCCACCACAGGTTTGGGCAGATAGGGAGCGAGAAATTCCTTCACCCCCACCGGCCCTGCTCCTGGTCCCCCTCCGCCATGGGGAGTGGAAAAGGTCTTGTGCAGGTTAAGATGAACCACATCAAAACCCATATCGCCAGGACGGGCTATCCCCATGATGGCGTTGGCATTGGCTCCGTCATAATAGATCAGGCCCCCCACATCGTGGATGATTTGGGCGATTTCCAGGATGTTTTCATCAAATAATCCCAGGGTATTGGGGTTGGTCAGCATCAAGGCGGCCACTTCATCGTTGGCGACCTGGCGTAAAGCCTCGATGTCCACTCCTCCCCGCTTATTGCTGGGCACCTGAACGATTTCATATCCGGCCATGGCCGCTGTTGCCGGGTTGGTCCCATGAGCGGAATCGGGAACAATGACTTTTTTGCGTTTAACATCCTGACGATGCTCATGGTAGGCTTTGATGATGAGAATTCCAGTCATCTCCCCATGGGCCCCTGCAGCAGGCTGCAAGGTAAAGGCATCCATGCCTGTAATCTCGGCAAGTTCCTCCTGGAGTTCGACCATTAAGCCCAAGGCACCTTGGGTCAATTCTTCCGGCTGATAGGGATGAATCTGACTAAAGCCCGGCAATCGGGCCAGTTTCTCATTCACCTTGGGATTGTATTTCATGGTGCAGGAACCTAAAGGATAAAACCCTGTATCCACCCCATGATTGAAGGAAGACAGCCGGGTGAAATGGCGGACCACATCCACCTCAGAGATCTCCGGCAGTTCAGGTTCCTTATCTCTTAAAAACTCTTGAGGAATCAAATCCTCCAGAGGAATTTCCGGCACATCACAGGAGGGCAGGCTTACTCCCGTCCGCCCTTCCCTGCTTAGTTCAAAGATCAGCGGTTCTAAGGCTCTCATTTTATCTCCCCCATTCTGGCCACAAGCCTGTCGATATCTTCTTTAGCCTTTGTTTCTGTTACACAGAAGAGAAGATGATGATCCAGTTCGGGGTAGAAGCGGGAAAGTTCAAGACCGCCAATGATCTTATGGCTTAAAAGCACTTCATTGATTTTCCGGGGACTGATCTCAGTCTTGACCACAAACTCATGAAAAAAAGGACTCTGGAAAGCAAGGCTCATACCGGGGAGCTTGCTAATCTCCCGGGCCCCATAATGGGCCTTCTGCAGATTAAGTCTTGCCATTTCTTTTAATCCCTGTTTTCCCAATCCTGAGAGATGGATGGTAAAGGCCAAGGCACAAAGAGCCTCGTTGGAACAGATGTTGGATGCCGCCTTTTCCCGGCGGATATGCTGTTCCCGGGCTTGCAGAGTGAGGACATAGCCCTTCTTGCCGTTTTTGTCTTTGGTGGCACCTACGATCCGCCCGGGCATCCGGCGTACATATTTTTCCCGACAAGCCAGGAACCCCAGATAAGGGCCGCCGAAATTCAGGGGATTGCCAAAGGGCTGACCCTCACCGACCACAATATCCGCCCCCAGCTCCCCTGGAGATTTAAGCAATCCCAAAGACACGGGGTTAACCACCATGACAAAAAGCGCCCCCTTGGCATGTGCCATTTCGCCAATCTCTTGGGCCTTTTCTATGGTACCAAAGAAATTAGGACTTTGGAGAAGGACAGCCGCCACCTCAGTATTCAGTACTTTTTCTAAAGCTTCAAGATCCACGGCCCCCTCCCCATAAGGGACCTCAAGGATTTCTACCCCTCGGGGAAGAAGATAGGTCTGGAGTACCTCCCGGTATTCCGGGTGAATCGTTTGGGGTACCAGGACTTTCTTTCTTCGGGTGGCATCACAGCTCATTAAAGCTGCTTCAGCAAGGGCCGACGCCCCGTCATACATGGAAGCATTGGCACCGTCCATACCCGTCAGCTCACAGACAAGAGTCTGGAACTCATAGATAGCCTGCAAGGTCCCTTGACTGATCTCCGGCTGATAAGGGGTATAGGCCGTATAGAACTCCGAGCGCAGTAAGAGCTGATCCACATAGCTGGGGATAAAGTGCTCATAAGCCCCCGCACCCAAGTAAGAGGTATACTCTTCTACGGTTTTATTCTCCGCAGCCAGCTTGCTGAAGTATTTTACCAGTTCAAGCTCCGATAGTCCCTCCCGAATCTTCAATTGAGCTTGGCGCCGAACGCTTTCCGGGATATCCGCAAAAAGCTCTTCAAGGGAGCCTACTCCAATCCGGGTGAGGATTTGTTCCTGCTGGTCCACCGTGTTCGGCACATAATTCATTTATTGGCCCTCCTCCGCTAGAAACGCCTCATATTCTGCGGCAGATAATAACTGCTCCAATACTTTCAGATCATCCACTTCCACTTTGACCAGCCATCCCTCGCCATAAGGATCATTATTCAAGAGTTCAGGAGAATCCAGAACCTCTTCATTATATTCAACAACCCTGCCACCAATCGGGGCAATAAGATCGGACACTGCTTTAACGGATTCAACGGTTCCAAAAGCCTCTCCGGCCACCACAGTGGTATCGTTATCAGGCAGTTCTACAAAGACCACATCACCTAAGCTGTCCTGGGCATGGGCCGTAATCCCCAAAGTCACGGTATTCCCTTCCACCTTAGCCCACTCATGAGATTTGCTGTACTTTAATTCTACTGGATTCATACTATCATCCTCCTTATTTTGCGGGGAAAAGGAACAGGTCTCTTAACCCCATTTGATTGTTTTATAGAAATTCCCAAGGTACTCCCCTTGACCCTACCGCTTGTAGAACTGAGAGGGAATAATCCGGGCTTTGACGGCTTTCCCACGGATGATGACATCCAAGGTTTCCCCGATTTGAGCATACTCCGGGGGAATCAGCCCAAGGGCAATGTTTTTGTTTAGAGTCGGTGAAAAAGAGCCTGAGGTAATAAAGCCGATTTCTTTTCCTACTTTCTGAAGGGGATAATGGGAGCGGGCTATTCCACGTTCGATCATTTCCAGACCTACCAACTTTCTCGGAATTCCCTTCTCCTTTTGCGCTGATAATGCCTCCTTGCCAACAAAATGTTCCTTTTCCAACCTAACAAAAAATCCCAGTCCAGCCTCCAACGGTGTAATATCCGAGCCGAGCTCATTTCCATATAAGGGCAGCCGGGCTTCAAAACGAAGAGTATCCCGGGCGCCAAGACCGATGGGTTGAACTCCCTCCTCTGCCCCGACTGCGAGGATTCTATCCCACATCCGGGGAGCATGATCAGGAGGGAGGTAAACTTCAAAGCCGTCTTCCCCGGTATACCCTGTTCTGGAGATCAGGCAAAGGACTCCATCCACTTCCCCATGTGTAAACCAATAGTACTTTATTTGAGATAAATCCAACCTCGTAAGCTTTTGGAGGATTTTCTCCGCCAAGGGGCCTTGCAATGCCAGCTGGGCAAAATCCTCAGAGCGATTTTCCAGATGTATCTCAAAGCCCTGAGCTTTATCCTGCATCCAAGCAAAATCCTTATCCGTGTTGGAGGCATTGACCACAATTAAAAAATGTTCCTGACTATAGCGGTACACCAGTAAATCATCCACGACACCCCCATCTGGAGCGCACATAGGAGAATATTGAATTTGGTTATCCTGAATCCGTGAGACATCGTTGGTAAGTATGTACTGCAAGAAAGCAAGGCTATCCTTTCCCTTTAACTCCACCTCACCCATGTGAGAGACATCAAAAAGCCCCGCTTTACTGCGCACCGTCTTGTGCTCCTCAAGGACTCCGGCGTATTGGACCGGCATTTCCCAGCCGCCAAAATCGATGAGCTTTGCTCCTAGTTGCTGATGCTTTTCATACAGTGGTGTTCTTTTTAGATTCGTCACTTAGGACACCTCCCTAGAATTGAGTATTAACCAAAACCGGAAAAAACATTAATGAAACATAGATAAAGAAAACTTGGCTGTTCATTCTGATAGTGCAAAATAAAAAAACAGAGGAATAGCACGTCGCGCTACCTCTGTCCTTTGACCTGAGAGATTTACCCTTTGTTTAGGGCTACCCCTTTGGTGTTCTCTTCTGAGAAGCTCTCCAGAGTTCCGTCTTCCAGCAGTACTTTTGCCTGAGAGTTTCCCCTTCTGAACAGGCGACATTCAGGAAGTTTCTCCTTCGGCGCTCATGATACTGAGTCTCTCCTACTGGGATCATTCGAACCTTATGTATTTTTACCTGCTTTTATTATAGTCAGCAAACCGATTTTCGTCTACACAAATATTCCATTTCCACAAAATAATAAAAGGTACAAATTAATCCCTTACAGCCTGTGGGCGAGATCGTTTAATTCAGTGCCGACCTGTTGCAGCTCCTCCACCATCTGAGCAATCTCCTGAGTGGCTTTTGCCTGTTCTTGAGCTATAACATTGTTTTGAAACACACCATCGACAATCTCTTCCATGGTATCCTGAAAGGTCATCAGCAAATCATTGATTTCATTAGCTGAGCGATTGCTTTCATCTGCAAGCTTGCGCACTTCACCGGCGACCACGGAGAATCCTTTTCCTTGTTCTCCCGCGCGGGCCGCTTCAATAGCCGCATTAAGCCCTAAGAGATTGGTCTGCTTCGACACCCGGCGAATAAATTCGGTGACACCTTCTGTGGCCTTGACATGCTGCTTGGCATTCTGAGCTACCGTGGCTACAGTCTGACTCACACTTGCCACCTCTTGAGAAGAGGCCGCCATTTCCTGTATGGCCCCAGCCGCCTGTTCCAGGGCCTCTCCCATCCGCTCCACATGATCCTTGAGAATTTCTTTCAGCTCTTCATCCCGAAGTAAAAAAGCAATCATCGCAGCTGCAACCTTCGCCACAGGACTAACAATCTCCAAGGGTCCGGCCACTCCAAAGGTCCCCAGCTTTTCATCATCGAGTAAAATGGCAATATTCAAGCCTTCCCGCTGTTTTCCTTGAGAATTAATTTCATCTTCCGCAGTAATTCTGATTTCTTGGATAGAAGTCGTCATGATCCGCCTTGCACCTGCATGGGCAACGCCTACCCGTTGTTTAGCTGAATCTGCAATAATGGTCCCTGACGTGTCACAGACAATTCCATGAAACCCACTCTCAGAATAAATCAAGTCGACGATCCGGTTGGCCAGATTCTCTGTAAGTCTCATTCTCTTCACTCCCACCTCTGCAGGTCAATAATTTTTCAAAATTTTAGAAGAAAACATCAAGTGAAATTTAGTACCTGATCCTAAAAATTATGTAAATAAACCCATTGCTTTTCATTACTAAATATAATACTAAGTATTCAAACTATTGTCCATGGATTTTACCTTAATAATAAACGTTATCCTTTTAGATACATTAAACAAAACTCGACCGGTGCCACGAAAGTTCCGATAGCATAGATAAGACTTGAGCGGATTGTACCGCCCAAGTCTTAAAAGTAGAAATATTAAAGAAAGGCTATTATTAGAGATGGCTTACAACGGAAGCACAGCGGGGGCATAGACTAGGATGTTCTTGATTCTCTCCAACACCCGTATCGTAAATCCAGCAGCGTTCACACTTTTCCCCTGCTGCTGAATTCACAGCTATACCGAAATCCTCCAAGTCTTCTGCCATGATGACACCCTCAGGTTTATCTTCTCCTCCGCTATGGATTTGAACTGCTGATACGATGAAGATTTCCGACAGATTGGGAATATCTCTTAAGAATCCTTCCAGTTTAGCATTGGGATACAGATCTACTTGAGCTGTCAAAGGATGGTTGATCAATTTATCCTGACGGGCTTTTTCCAAGGCCTTCGTTACTTCTGAGCGAACCGCCAACAGGGTTTCCCATTTTTGCTCCAGCGCTTCATCCATCCACTGAGGATCAACCTTTGGCATTTCCTCAGTTTGAATAGGGGAACCGGCGGGCACCCCTGGAACATAAGACCAGATCTCATCCGCCGTATAGGTCAGCACCGGTGCAATCAAGCGTACCAGAGCATTCAGAACGTCATAGAGTACGGTCTGGGAAGCACGGCGCAGGGTAGAATTCTTTCCTTCCACATAAAGACGGTCTTTAACGATATCCAGATAAATGGCACTTAGTTCTACGGCACAGAAGTTATGCACCGTATGGTAAACCCAGTGGAATTCGTATTTTTCATACCCCTGCAGCACCCGCTCGGTAACTTTACCCAGCTGCAGCAAGGCCCAGCGGTCAATCTCCGGCAAATCCTTATAATCCACCCGGTCCTTGGTCGGATCGAAATCATTAAGGTTGCTCAGCAAAAATCTTAAGGTGTTGCGAATCTTGCGGTAGGCTTCGGACATCTGTTTCATAATCCGTGGTGATACCGCTACATCGTTCTTATAATCGGCGGCGCACACCCAGAGTCTTAAGATATCCGCCCCCATCTCCTTAGTTACCTGCAGTGGGTCCACTCCATTGCCCAGGGACTTGGACATTTTGCGTCCTTTTTCGTCCACCAGGAAGCCATGGGTTAGAACTGCCTTATAAGGAGCTTTTCCATAAGCGGCTACCGCTGTGGACAAGGAAGAATTAAACCAGCCCCGGTGTTGGTCCGAGCCTTCCATATACAGGTCGGCGGGCCAGGTGAGCTCCTTCCGTTCCATCAAGACGCTGGTATGGCTGGTTCCGGAGTCGAACCAAACATCCATGATATCTGTCTCTTTGCGGAAGGTTTTACCTCCGCAGGGACAGGTGAATCCTTCAGGCAAAAGCTCTGCAGCGGGACGGGCAAACCAGGCGTCGGACCCTTCCTCACGGAAGATATCCTGAACCTTAGCAATGGTCTCATCGGTAATGATCTCTTTCCCGCAATCTTCACAGTAGAAAATGGGAATGGGAACACCCCAGGTCCGTTGCCGGGAGATACACCAGTCTCCCCGGTCAGCTACCATGTTATAGATACGGTCCTTGCCCCAGGAAGGAATCCACTGAACCTTGTCGATTTCCTCGAGGGCCGCTTTGCGGAATCCGTCGATGGAAGCAAACCATTGTTCTGTGGCCCGATAGATAATGGGGTTATTACAACGCCAGCAATGGGCATAGCTATGCTTTATTTTATCCTCATGAACCAAGGCATTGAGACTTCTTAGATCTTCGATAATAACCGGGTTCGCTTTGTCCACCTTCATGCCCGCATAGGCCCCGCCTTCAGCGGTGAACTTCCCTTGATGATCCACAGGGCAAAGTACGGGAAGCCCATATTCTTTACCGACATTAAAGTCATCTTCCCCATGTCCGGGAGCGGTGTGAACGCAGCCTGTTCCTGCTTCCAGGGTAACATGTTCACCCAGAATGAGTACAGAATCCCGCTCAATGAAAGGATGCTTACAGATAACACCTTCCAGCTCTTTGCCTACGAAACGCTTTTCCACAGGGAGCTCAAGCTGCCAAAGGGAACGCAAGCTCTCCAGCATCCCTTCCGCGACGATCCAATGCTCCTTCTCCACTTGAACCTGAGCATAACTGAACTCCCCATGCAAGGTGATGGCCAGGTTAGCGGGCAAAGTCCAAGGAGTAGTGGTCCAGATGATGACAAAAGTGTTTTCATCCGTAAGGACCCCTTTCCCTTCCTTAACAGGGAACTTGACATAGATGGCATCGGAAGTCTTCTCAGCGTATTCGATCTCCGCTTCTGCCAGAGCCGTCTCACAAGAGGGGCACCAATACACCGGTTTTAATCCTTTATAGATGTACTTCTTGCGCGCCATTTTGCCAAAGACTCCGATTTGTGCAGCTTCATACTCTTTTTCCAGAGTTATATATGGATTTTTCCAATCTCCCCGGACACCTAGCCGTTTGAACTGCTCCCTCTGAATACCGATGTATTTTTTGGCATACTCTTTACACATCCGGCGAAATTCCACGACAGAAACAGAATGGCGATTAACACCTAATTTCTTAATCACCTGCTGCTCGATAGGCAGACCATGAGTATCCCAACCTGGAACATAGGGGGCATCGAAACCCGCCATGGTTTTGTATTTGACAATAATATCTTTAATCACTTTATTCAAAGCATGGCCAAGGTGAATATCACCATTGGCGTAAGGAGGGCCATCGTGAAGAACAAACTTCGGCCGTCCTGCCCGGGCTTTTTGCACCGTTGCATAGATATCTTCCTCTTCCCATTTCTGCAAAATTTCCGGTTCCCGCTGAGGCAGGTTTCCCCGCATGGGGAAGTCTGTCTCAGGCAAATTCAGTGTATTCCGGTAATCCATAATCAAAATTCCTCCCAATCTTAGTCTTTGTTCCTTGCTATACGCGGCCTTAGAGGTGTACGTTCACCCCAGCAGCTTTACCTTTCATCCTCTGCCGGCGCCACCCCACCGCATCCATAAGCCATGGGAATCCGGTGGATATAAAAAATCCCGCACCCAAAAAAGGGACGGGATATCACTCGCGGTACCACCCTTGTTGCCATATTCCATGGCCACTCGGAGGTCCTTTAACGGGGACTAGGCGGAAAGCTTACTCTTATTTCAGCACTTCACTCTAAGGGGATACTCCTTGATTTTCCTCACAGGCTTTCACCATTTCCTGCTCGCTTTAGAGGTTCCAGCAAGGACAGTCCTTATCAACGCTGTTCTATATGAAAATTGTTTAGAGTTTATGAATGATACTTATAGAATATAATGCCCAAAAAGGATGGGTGCTTAATCATTTAACACCTTACGAATGATGGTTACAAGTTTGGCCTGACCTTCCAAATCAACTGGCTCTCTCATAAACAGGCAAAGAACGGGAACTTTCTTCTCTTTCCAAGCCAGGGTTGTTTGATTGAGATCATCCCTGTTTAAGTTTAGTTGATAGGAGTCTGCCTCAGAGGATAAACCGACGACCACACCACGCTGCTCCATTTCATCCAAAGCATGAAAGGCACGGTCCAATAAGTCATCGCTCCCAGCCATGAGGATGTCTCCGTCTCGATAAGGACCAGGTTCCGCTTTACCAATATAGATGACCTGTACTTCCTCTTGATTCTTCAAAGAGTCCGGCGAAGAGGTTATCTCTATTTCGTGGCGACCTAACTTCCCTGTGAAAGAACCTTGCTCCTCTTCATGTAATCCTAATCCCTGCACAAGAAAGTCGGAGCCAAGCTCCGAATACAAAATGCACTTCATGCGAAATCTTCTTCCCCTTTAAAGAAAACTTGGCTTGTGCCAAGCCTGCATAGGCGCAGGCAAAAGCCTTAGTTGCACTTATACTTTTTAAGTGCAAAAAATGTCTAGATTTAATTCTAGCACAATCACTCATTGTTTCGCAAGCATTCAAGAAACACGATCTTTTTCAAAAGCTTCCGCTAAGTCAAGTTGGGCGAGCAAAAAGGATTTCAATTGGGTGCGTATCATTTCCCGGCGCTTTTGTAGCCCTTCAATCTCCTCGTTCACTTGATCAAGCTTCTTCTGAGCCTCGTTCATGCGCTTAGCTTTCTCTTGTTCAGCTTCCTTCACGAGGAGCTCAGCCTCATGCCGTGCCGCTTGCTTCACATCATCGGCAGTCTGTTGAGCCAACACCATGGTTTGCTGCAAAGTGGACTCCAACTGCCTATACTGCTTTAACTCCGCTTCCAGACGCTGAACTTTGTCTCTCAGCTCAAAATTCTCAGCATAGACTCCCTCGAATTCTTTACTGACGCTTTCTAAGAACTTATTCACTTCCTCGGTGTTATAGCCGCGAACCCCTTTGCGGAACTCTTTATTTTGAATATCGATGGGAGTTAATGCCATAATTATCCTCCTCTTAGTGCTTATGAGGTGTATAAAGTATGATGTTCCATGCAATTCTCCCCTTGCGGGTCTCTTGAAACTCGATTAAACGCATACGGCCATAACCGCGGCAGGATAGAATATCCCCAGGCTTCACTTCCATATCAGCTTTGGAAACCAGCAGATCATTCCGTTTAACTTTCCCCTGTTGAATAAGCTCCTGAAGCACAGTGCGGGAAACATTAAAACCGCTAGAAGCCACCGCATCAATACGAGAAGATGCGGCTGTAATACGCCGCTCTTTCCCCTGTTCCACCGAAACCTCTACATCTCCCTCCACGGCCTCCACACGAATCCGTTCCCTTCCCGCCTTATCCCATTGGCTAAGAAGAAAATCGGAAATATCTTGGGCAACGGCAACAAGGCAACTGTGTTCAGTGAAACGTATATCCCCGACAACTTCCCGTTTCAGGCCCAAACCTATTAATGAACCTAAAACCTGCCGATGTTCAAGCTTGCCCCGGGGATCAACCGGGGTCGCCCGCAAAGTTCGGATCTCACTGGGGATGTTATCCAGGACATCAGCATCCTCTCCGATGAGAAACCGCACTCTTTCTGAATCGGGAAAGCCACCCTCCGGTCGAAAAGCAAGACCTTCCCGCCGCAGAATCCCCTCCAGCCAATTGCCCAAAGCCTGTCCGAGAAAAGGAGTCCATACCGGCTTTGCCTTTTTCAGAGCCTCATTACACAAATCCAGCAAATGAGCCCCTTCCAGTTTTTTCTCCTTTTCTGTCCAAAAACTCAGGACACTGCGATCAATACCATATCCCATAGGATAACCACCCCTACCTCATCATTAAAAGTCTGAATAATCCCGGCAGCAGAGCGGAGCGAATAATCATGATCGCAAAATAGGCAAGAATCGGCGAAATATCGATGGAGAAGCCTCCCCCCCCGAACTGAAAACGCCGAAAGGGCTTTAACAGCGGCTCCGTAATATCGTAGAGCATACGCACAAAAGCATTATAGGGCAAATTGGGAATCCAGGATAACAAAGCACGCAGAATAATAGCGTACATAAGGATCATCAGAACCGTATCCGTGACTTGATAAACGAAAAGTATAATAATCACTCCTTATTTTGTGAGAGACCAGAAGAAGCCCTTCTCTTTAAAATCATCTTTCATCTCTCCGGAGATATCCACATTGTTGGGCACAAAGAGAAAGATGCCATTGCCGACTTTTTGCATATTACCACCTAAAGCATAAGTAGCACCGCTGACAAAATCCACAATCCGCTTGGCCAAATTGCGCTCGGCATTTTCCAGGTTGACGATAACTGGACGGCGGTTCTTTAATTGATCGGCGATGTTTTGAGAGTCTTCAAAAGCCTGAGGTTCTATGACCACCACTTTGATTTGTTTTTGAGTATGAATACTGACCACCTGGGCTCCTTTGCGGCTGCCGCTCCCTCTGGTCTCTTCGCGAATCTCTTCCTTCTCCTCTTCTTCTTCGAAATAATCGTCCTCATAGTCTTCATCCGCGAAACCCATAATACCAATAACTTTGTCAAATAACTTAGCCATTGTTCATCGACCTCCTTTAATATACTCATTGGTGGTATCTATTCGTTCTCCAAAGATTTGTCTTCCTACCCGGATTATAGTGGACCCTTCTTGAATGGCCCACTCAAAATCCTGACTCATCCCCATGGATAGTTCTTTGAGGTTCACATGAGGCAGGGTCTTCTTCTCCAGCCGCTCCTTGAGCAGACGAAGTTGCCGGAAAAAGCCTTGAGTGTCCTCAGGTGAAGCATTTAATGCCCCGATGGTCATCAATCCATACACCCGAATATGCTTATAGCCTGCTGCCTCCGTCAGGAAATCCTCCACTTCCTCTTCCAGCAATCCTGCCTTTTGGGAGTCCCGGGCAATATTAACCTGGACAAGTGTGGGCCAGACAATATTCCGCTGAGCTCCTTGACTTTCCAGAGTTTCTAACAGGCTAAGCCTGTCCAGGGAGTGAATAAGGGTGACCCTCTCGTCAAGATACTTTACCTTATTGGTTTGCAAACGTCCGATTAAATGCCATTCACAATCCTTCGGAAGTTGTATTACCTTATCCTGCCACTCTTGAACTCTGTTCTCGGCGAAAAACCGCTGTCCTGCTTCATACGCCTTTTCAACTGTCCCGACGCTCATCGTTTTACTTACTGCCAGTAGTTTTATTGCGGATGGATCCCGGCCGCTTTTCACGGCAGCCTGATGAATCCTCTGCTGTACAGCAGATAGATTTCCAAATATATCCATTTCTTACACCGTCCATCTTGTTTCAATTCTACAAAGAAGGCTTGTTTCCTGCCTATTTTATAATATAGGTCAGGATTGAGAAACATTTTTTAGATTCATGATTAACCCGTCTATCCCCATCCGGGGATTGGTGATGACGGGAATTCCATGGGGCAAGTTCTCAACACAAATGACCTGGTCGTTTTGGTCCAGGATTTTTACCTTACGGTACTGAATTGCCCCTTCCTTAACGATATAGACCCCTTGCTCTTCCCCTTTAATCCATAAACTGCTCTTAGGAATAAGCACTCCGCTGACTGGGGGCCTTTGTACAAGGGAAATATCCTGAAGCCTCTGTCGGCTGGTCCCATTGATATATTGGTTAAATTGGACAACCAAACCATGGGGTTCATCCAAGAGCCGCAAAATCTTAGCATTGTAGCTCTGATCATTGATGATCAACTTAATGCTCTTCCCCACCTCATACTCATCTGGATCAACCTTAATCACCGCCACTGTAGGCTTGAGATTATTGACGATCTTACCGATGACTCTCCCTGCTGCAACGTTGCCGCTGTTCTGAGGGGGTTGTACCTCCTGGTCTTCCTGAGCTGTGGATAAATCCTGGGTTGGTTGAAGAATTTTACCCACATCCATAGCCAACAGATTTTCCGGTGTCAAATAAGTTTCCAAGCCATCAATCACGGAAAATACAATCCCACCACTGGGTGCATAGATGGGATGAGCCGAAGGAGAGGTCTCCTGTCCCAATGCCAGCCCTCCGGACTGAATTCTGGCGATAAGGTCCCCCTTGCGTACTCTTTCCCCTTCCTTAACCAAAAACTCCGGTGTTCCTGCACCAGGCGCTTTAAGCAAGACCTCTTCATTAGCAAAAACTGCTGAAACGGTCTGGAGATGTTCAATACTCCCCTGCCTTGCTATATCAACCTTAAGTGATCCCGTTAGGAAGCTGGAACGGTAAACCCATCCTAGAGAACCTAGGAGAAGAAGAAGAAAAACTCCTACGCCAAACACTCGAATAACCTTATAAATTCCCCTCCTTGGACTCCTCTTCATTCTTTTTCTCTCCATTTCCCGTTGGTAATTCGCAGATAAATACCGAGCCTGACCCCAGTTCAGAGGCCACCGTAATTTTTCCTTTGACTCCTTCGACGATATGCTTGACGATACTTAAGCCCAGCCCTGTTCCCCCTTGTTCCCGGGAGCGGGCCTTATCCACTCGGTAAAAGCGTTCAAAGATCCGGGGCAGGTCCCCTTCTGGAATCCCACATCCTGTATCGCCGAATTCTAATAAAATCTTTCCGTCATCATGAAAAGCATGTAACCACACTTTTCCTTTCACTGTATATTTTACAGCATTTTCCATAAGGTTGAGAAGTACCTGGCTTAATAAATCTATTCCTATACCAACTTCCGGCAGATCTCTGGGGATTTTAATTTCCAGCTCGATTTTTTTGGCCTCAGCATAAGGCTCAATCACCGGACGTATCTTCTCATAAGCCTCTTGGACTTTGCTCATGCCCTGACCCGAGTCCTGTCGTTGATTTTCGATTCGGGAAAGAGTGAGCAACTCATCCACCAATCGCTGTAAGCGCAACGTCTCCTTATGGATGATATTTAAAAAACGCTCCCGCAAGTGAGGCACGTCCGACGCCCCATCCAGCAGAGTTTCTACAAAGCCCTTAATCGAGGTTAAAGGGGTTCTCAGCTCATGGGATACATTACCGACAAACTCCGTCCGAAGCAGCTCCAGGCGGCGAATTTCCGTAATGTCATAGCACACAATCACTGCCCCCTGAGAGCGGACCTTCTCTCCGGTTATAGGACTGACCTGTGCCCGAATAATAAGCTTGGAATCGGTAACCAGCTCGATTTGGCCGGAGATACCCTTTTCCAAAGCTTGAGTCACAAGGTCTTCCAGCTCCTCAAACCCGTATAATTCACTAAAGTGTTTATCCCGGACAGCCTCCTGCTCTCTGCCGAAAAGCCTTTCGGCCGCACGATTGAGCAATACAATACGTCCCACATGGTCCAGGGAAATAACTCCTTCCTGCATACCGGCAAGAATGGCCTGGATCTTCTGAGCTTCTTGTCGATTGTTCAACATGCTGAGATTGACTTGCTGACCCAAGTTAGTAATCGCTCTCGATAGGGTTCCTAATTCATCGGAATCCTCTGGATGATGGGCTGGCCGAAACTCCTCTTGAAGAATCCCTGCAATCGCATCATTAATTTTTCGGATTCGCCTTTCAAATTGGGAAGCAAAGAAGAAAATTATTCCCCCGGGGAGAAGAATCGCCAAAACTATCGCCAAAACATCGATATCCATACGAATCCCTGTTTGTACTTGAGCACCCAGCCAGAAAAGCAGTATTGAAAGGGAATTAACCAACAGATAAAGACCTAACACAAGCCACTTAATCTTCATGTTCTATCCTTTCAAACGATACCCAATACCGCGCAATGTTTCGATATATTCAGGATTAGAAGGGTCTTTTTCGATTTTTAGTCTGAGATGCCGCACATGGACATCCACTGTTCGCGTATCTCCAGCATATTCATATCCCCAAATTCGTTCAAGAAGCTCATCCCGGGTGTAGACTTTCCCAGGATAGGCCGCCAGGACACGCAGTAATTCAAATTCTTTCGGAGTTAATTCTATGTGCTGTCCTCGAACGGATACTCGAAAACGGTCCAAATCAATATGCAGATCCTGCCGAACGATATCGTTGTTCTCTTCGGAAGGCTTTATCCGCCGCAGCCTTGCCCGGATTCTTGCCACGAGCTCCCGCGGGCTAAAGGGTTTCGTAATATAATCATCGGCTCCGATCTCCAGCCCCAATACTTTATCTATCTCTTCCCCTTTTGCTGTCAGCATAATGACCGGCAGATCGGCAAATCTGGGCATCTTGCGGATTTGATTCAATACCTCAAGACCGCTTATGCCAGGAAGCATAATATCAAGGACTAAAAGCTCCGGTTGTTTCTCCTCAAGGATATGTAATGCTTCAGAACCGTCCGAAGCGATCAATACCTGGTAGCCTTCTTTTTCAAGGTTAAATTTAAGTAGTTCTTGAATTGGTTCTTCATCATCAACCACCAAAATTACGGCCACAATTATTCCTCCCTTTTCGGTAACCGGCGAATCCAACCTGCCATCCGTCCTGTATGTGGACCCTCAAGGCGATGAGAAAAGAAAGAGTCCGTATGACATGCTGTACACTCCCGGGCTATCCATAGCCTTTCCCGGGGTATCCCCGCTTCCCTCAACACCATCTCATTGGCAGCCTTTATGTCCAGTAGTGCATGTCCACTTCTGCCTGGTCTTATAAAAGGCATCTGGGTAAAGTTTTTGGCAAACTCGTCAATAACCCGTTCATCCACTTCATAACAGCAGGGCCCAATACTTGGTCCGATAGCTGCCCAAGTCTCATCGGGTTCCCCTCCCAGGCGTTGAAATTCCTCCAGGATCTGACCAACGATCTTCCTCGAAGTTCCTTTCCATCCGGCATGAGCAATTCCTACAGATTGAAGGCGGGGATGGTAAAAGAACACAGGAACGCAGTCCGCAAAAAAGGCCATCAGGCCGGTATGGCACATCGTGTACAATCCATCGACCCCGACAATCGCGCTATCCAGGGACTCGCTTCCTCGTCCCCCGTCCTCTTCTTTAACCTGGTGAATCCTTGTTCCATGGACTTGTTCCCCAACAGCAACCTGGGATGGATGAACATCCCATTCCTTAAACCATAAATCACGATTGATCTGTACTTTATCGGGAGCATCCCCAACATGGAGCCCCAGGTTCAGGCTGGCATAGGGTGATAAGCTTACCCCTCCCCAGCGTGTAGAAAACCCAATCTGAATCCCCTCCGCTTCCCAGCAGGGAATGGTAAGATAGGTTAGGCCTTTTCCCTGACGCCAACTCCAAGTCATCGAATTACCCCCATACGATTCTCAATTTTAACTATACCATAAAGTTCCGGGGGGATGTACTCCCCAAAAGTCCTATCTTTATACGATTTAAGCCTTCTGAAGGCTGCATTGCCCTTCAGAAGGCTTTCTCTATCTCTACAGATGTCTATTGCCATTACCGACGGTCGTCCACCAGGGAATTGAACTCCGGCAAATCCGTCGCATCCACTAAAATGACATCCACCCCGATTTTTTTAACCCGCTCCCAGGGAACAAGGATATCCTCCGTCCGTCCCCCAAAGAAACCCCAGCTCCGGGAGGCGCCCTGCACTACGATCCCTTTAATGGAACCGCGTTCAAGGTCCAGATCCAGGTCTTTAATAGGACCTAACCGGCGACCGTCTTTAATATTAACTATATCCAGTAAGCGCAGCTCAGAGATCCGCATCCACTATACCTCCCCTCTCTCCATATATATTCCATGGAAAGAGGGTTTATACTATGGCTGCTATTCTTCCTTAAAATTAACATATATTGCTCAGGTCAGGTCATTAGGCCACTATTTTCGAGTCTTTTTCAGGACTCCGTTTGCCTCAATGCAGGTACGTTTCACCCCCTGCTGGTGCCGGCGCCCCTTCAGACATACTTGCGCATATGCCCCAGAGCCGCCTTCTCCAAACGGGAAACCTGGGCTTGAGATATCCCGATCTCATCGGCTACTTCCATCTGAGTCTTGCCATGGAAAAAGCGCAGAGACAAAATAAGTTTCTCCCGTTCACTCAGACGCCGCAGGGCTTCCCGTACGGCAATTCCCTCCAGCCAACTGTTATCGGAGTGCTTCTCATCCCCGATCTGGTCCATCACGAAAATGGGATCTCCCCCATCATGATAGATGGGCTCGAACAGAGAGATGGGTTCCTGAATAGCATCCAGAGCAAAAATCACTTCTTCCCGGGGAAGAGTGAGTTTAGCCGCAATTTCCGACACCGTTGGTTCCCGGGAACACTCATTAACCAGCTGATCCCGGACTTGGAGCGCCTTATAAGCGATATCCCTAAGGGAGCGGCTGACCCGAATCGGGTTATTGTCCCTTAAATACCTGCGAATCTCTCCGATAATCATCGGGACAGCGTAGGTCGAGAACTTGACATTCTGGCTTAGATCAAAATTATCAATAGCCTTCATCAAACCGATACAACCTACCTGAAAGAGATCATCCACATACTCTCCGCGATTGGTGAATCTCTGAATCACACTGAGAACCAATCTTAAATTACCATAAATCAACTTCTCCCGAGCTTCTTTTTCCCCGCTTTGATAGGCAACAAACAATTCCTTCATTTTTGCGCTACTAAGAACAGGCAATTTTGAGGTGTTCACTCCACAGATTTCTACTTTGTTTAAAGCCATTTGAGCACCCTCCAAGCCGATTTCTCCTCTGTGAGGATAAGTCAACTAAGCTCAGATAGAGTCTAAAACTCCACTGAAGCAAGTTTCCTTTATTCTTGGAAGAGTATGCCCGATGGAGTTGAAACTTATTCCAAACGGATAAATTCTTTCCTCAAGCGACGAATAATCCGTTTTTCCAGCCGAGAAATATAGGATTGGGATATCCCCAGCCGATCGGCAACTTCCTTCTGGGTTTTTTCCTCACCATTGTCCAAACCAAAGCGCAATTCCATAATCAGTTTTTCCCGATCCGTCAGTCTGGCCATAGCCAAATGCAAAAGCTGACGGTCCACCTTCTCTTCCAGCGGACGGGAAATAATATCGTTTTCCGTCCCCAATACATCAGAAAGTAAGAGCTCATTGCCGTCCCAATCAATATTTAAAGGCTCATCAAAGGATACCTCGGTTCTCGTCTTGTTATTGCGGCGCAAATGCATAAGGATTTCATTTTCGATGCAGCGTGAAGCATAGGTAGCCAGCTTAATTTTTTTCTGAGGATCAAAGGTGTTGACCGCTTTGATCAGCCCAATGGTTCCAATGGAGACCAGATCCTCTATACCTACCCCCGTATTCTCGAATTTGCGGGCAATATACACCACCAAACGCAGGTTTCTTTCGATGAGGATATCTCGGACACTCACATCCCCCCGTTCAAGGCGTTCTAATAATTCCCCCTCTTCATCCGTGCTCAGGGGGGGAGGCAGGGCTTCACTGCTCCCTACATAATAGATTTCCCGCCAATCGGTAAACTTGGCTATAATCATTGATTTAATTTTCAATACCCATAATTTGAAACGTTCTACTATCCTTCTCATCAGCTTTCCTCCGCTCCTCGAACATGCTCTGAGTGCAGCAAGGCCTGATAGGCTCTATCCGGACTAAGAACCTGCTGCACGAAAGCTAAGGTTGCTTTCATTTCTTTCGGTTCCGGCAAGGATGTACAAACCACCCTTTGGGGCCGGATACCCAGAAGCCAGCTTCTATGCCCTACTCCCTGGTAAGGGATAAAGGCACATTGTTTAATCCACAAAGAATCGGACTGCCAAAGCCAAGGCCAGGGATCGTCCAGATCCCGCCAGGCTCCTTGCAAAACCGGGAGCAGCTCTTCCGGCATCCCGGCGACCGCTGCTTCCTCTTCGACTAAAATTACTGGGTACCCGGTCAAAGGATCCCGCAATTGATTCCCCGTATCCAGCAAGGCTTTCACCCTGAAGGAATTCCCTTTACCCATATCAATCTCAAGGTCATAGATAAAGGATTGTTGCCGGGCCGCTGAACCTAGAATTTGATGCCACGCTTTTTGAGTAAACCACCATAATCCTGCAACCAAGGGCAAAATCCAAAGATTCTTCAGCCCAATCCGCAAAGAACCCCCTATCCTGCCGTCGAAGCTGATCCAGCCCCATAAGGCGTAGACAAGCCCACCCAGTCCGGCTGATAAGACCCAAAATATCAGGAGAGTCTTGAAATATAGCCTAAATCCCCGATAGGGATAGGCCAGCCAAACCATCAGCCAAGGAATAAAATATTTGCTCAAATCAAAAAGCAACGAGGCTGGAACATAGGCAGATAGAATGACCGGAATTTCTCCAGCGATTACTCCCGCCGCAATTCTCTTGCCTCGAAAGGGAAGATTCGATAGTCGGGCAGCGAGGATTAAGAGCAAGGCATCCATACTCCCATTCACTAAAAGATCAAGATCCAAATACCTCTCCATGACTCATTGCAGCCCTTTCAACCATCTCTCCCAAATTATACCGAAGATGGTGAATAAAAGCTGTCGTAATAGGTGGGAATATTTAGGAAAACTATTGCGACTGGTGACGCATAATCGCGGTTAAGCAAACTTCAGCAGGTTAATAATTTCCATCATCCGATGGTGCTGCAATAGCGACATAGGGGCTTGAGGATAATCGACAGACGCCAAAATTGCTAAAAGGGGTGGAACATTGAATTGCCAGGCAACTCAATGTTCCACCCCCAAAGCCATACCATAATACAATCCTCAGATTAGTCCAACACGACCTTACCTTAAACAAATGACTTGTTATATTCCTAAATATGCTTCTTTGATATGTTCATTGTTCAATAGTTCCTGACCCTGACCTTCCATGATTACCCTGCCGTTCTCCAAAACATAGGCCCGGTCGCACATGCTTAAAGTCTTGGCCACATTCTGCTCGACCAGCAGAACAGTGACACCCTGTTGATTGATTTCTTTTACTATATCGAAAATCTGGCTTACCAACACCGGCGAAAGCCCAAGGGAGGGTTCATCCAGGATAAGTAAATTCGGCAAAGCCATTAATCCTCTGCCTATAGCAAGCATCTGTTGCTGGCCACCGCTGAGATTCCCCGCTTCCTGGTTTTGCTTTTCCTGTAAAATTGGAAATAAGTCAAAGACTTTTTTTATGGTCTCTTTACGTTTGGCTTTAGCCTCAGGAAATAGCGATCCCATTTCCAAATTCTCTTTTACGGTCATTTCCGGAAAAAGACGCCGTCCTTCAGGGACATGAATAATTCCTTGAGCAGCAACTTTGTAGCCAGGCAATTTGGCAATATCTGTGCCCATAAACTCTATAACTCCGCTTTTATTGGTTACGATTCCCGAGATTGTGTTTAAAATGGTTGTTTTACCAGCTCCATTGGCACCAAGAAGTACCACAAACTCCCCTTTTCTGACTTCAAAGGAAACATCCCATAAAACCTGCAGATCTTTGTAGGATGCATTAAGGCTCTTTACTTTAAGCATGATCATCACCTAAATATGCTTTAATTACCTCAGGATGACTCGCTACCTCCTGCGGTTTTCCAATCGTGATTTGGCTGCCGAAGTTTATAGCCAAAATGCGGTCAGAGATACCCATCATCACCTTCATGATGTGTTCGATGATGATTATTGTCATTCCCGAATCTCGGATCTTTTTGATGATGGCTATTGCCTCTTCTGACTCCCTCGGATTTAGGCCTGCACAGGTTTCATCAAGCATAAGCAATTCCGGTTCCGTGGCCAGGGCCCTGGCAATTTCCAGCCTTTTGCGCAGTGCTAAGGGCAAGCTTTTCGCTTCATAATCTTTAAACTTAGTCAGTCCACAGAAATCCACGATCTCCTCAGCCTTGCTTTTTGCTTTTGCCGTGCTATTGGTGCGTAGAAATGCTCCTACCATAACATTTTCCTGCACGGTCATCCGTTTTAAGGGTTTAACAACTTGAAATGTTCTCCCTATTCCTAGGTCGCATATATCATGGGCCGGCACCTGGTCAATCCTTTTCTCTTTGAAGTATATTTCTCCTGAAGAAGGGGGAAAAAAACAACTGATAAGATTGAAGACGGTTGTTTTGCCGGCACCATTAGGACCAATAATCCCTAAGATTTCTCCCTTTTCAACCGTGAAACTCAGGTTATTAACGGCGGCTACGCCCCCAAATCGCTTAACAATGTTTTTTGCTTCAAATAGACTCATGTTTAGTCCCTCCCGGCCAGCCCTTCTTTTGCCTCAATAGTCGCCCAAGGTTGGTGAGTGCCCCGATAATCCCATTAGGCATAAACATGATGATTATGCACACAAGCATTCCAAAGACCAGAACATTAGCCGCTCCAAGGGTTGCGCGAAACAGTTCTCCCAAAATTATATAAATTGCTGCGCCAATAGTAGGTCCCCAGGTTGTGGCAGGCCCCCCCAGCATAACAACCAGAATTATCATAATTGAGACGTTGACTAAATTAAACGCAATTTTCGGATCTATAAAAGATACATAATTCATATAAAACGCTCCAACCAATCCTGTAAAAAAGGCACTGGGTAGGAGGGCAATTATTTTATAGGTCGTCGTCGGAATTCCCAGAGAAGTTGCTGCATCCTGGTCTTCCCTTATGGAAACCAGATAATAGCCTATTTTAGAGTTAACAATCTTGTAAGTGGTCATAATCGTTAAAGCCAAAATTGCTAAGCCTATGTAATAATAGAAAACTTTTGAAGTAATTTCCGGCATAATCAGTATCCCTTGAGCACCGTTGGTTACCGACAGGTTAGTAAATAGAATTCTAAAGATTTCACCCAAGGCCAGCATGGCCAGTGCAAAGTAAGGGCCTCTCAGCCGGAAACAAATCAAGCCAATTGGATAAGCGATCATGGTAGCCGCGATAGGTCCCAACAGCAGACCCCACCAAGGGGATACCTCCAAATAGAGGTTCAGCATTCCTGCGGAATAAGCACCTATCCCAAAGAATGCCGCGTGGCCAAAGGAAACCTGCCCCCCATATCCACCGAGCAAATTCCAGGCTGTACCAATCGTCGCCCAAATAAGGATTAAAATCACCATATGCAATTGGTAAGGGGCTTTAATAATCAATGGAACCGCCAGCGCTGCGATAAGAGCTATAATTGTCAATAGCAACTTTTTGTTTTTCATATCCCGCTCACCTCCTGATAAAGCTTTTTAAGCCACCTGGCAAAAATAACAGAACTAGAATAAACATGATCAGGCCGACTAAATCTTTGTACCCCATAGAAATATACGTTGCACCCAATGATTCCGCAGTACCGAGGATTATAGCTCCAACTATGGCACCCATGGTACTGCCCATTCCTCCCAAAATGGTTATTATAAAAGACTTGGCATTAAACAGCTGCCCCACATCCGGATATAAATAAAAGATCGGTAATAACAAGGACCCCCCAGCTGCCGCCAAAGCCGAGCCAATACCAAAGGTAATTACTGTAATCTTTGAAGAGTTGACTCCCATGTAGACCGCAGCATCCCGGTCCTGAGCCGTGGCTCTGATAGATTTACCCAAATCTGTTTTAGTCAAAAACAGATGTAGGAGTGTGGTAAACGCTATAGCAATAAAAAATCCAATGAGCATTGGCACACTGATTGACATATCCGCTATAAAAACGGTTTTTGATGAATAGCCTGTGGCTATTGACCGATAGTCTGATGTAAAGATGAGCCGGGCAATTTCGGTTAAAACCAGCATTATCCCAATGGTTAGTAAAACCTGATTCTGGGGAAGGATCGATTCAACCTTAACCAAGATATTAATCATATACTTCTGGATGATGCAGCCTAACAAAAATGCTACGATCATTGCCGCGAACATCCCCAGATAAGGATCAAGACCAAATTGATGAAAACAAACATAGGTAACGTACATCCCTACCATGACAATAGCTCCGTGAGCAAGGTTGATTATTTTCATGACTCCCATAATTAAAGTCATTCCCAGCGCAATCAAAGCATACATAGACCCTAGCAGGACACCGGAGATAACGGATTGGCCGAATAAAACCATTATAACTACCCCCAATACAATGCGAGATATTCTGCGTTGATCCAAGGGGGCAAATAGAAGAAGATCAGACTTCTTCTATTTGCTCCATTACTATACTATACTAAAGAATTATTACCTCTCTCCCCAGTTAGGCACCGGATAGACAAGGGGAGCCGATTTAACATCTTCGGGCCAGATTACTTCCAACTTGCCCTTCTGCCATTGCACTACATAAGTATAGGGTCTGTTTTGATTGGTATAGCCTTCCCAGTCTTCAAACTTGATTGGACCCATAACTGTCATCAGATCCGTTTCTTTAAGAGCTTTTTGAATCCCTGTATTGCTAAGCTCTTGAGCCCTGTTAAGAGCATCCACAATGATATGCATGGTTGCATAAGCCTGTGCGCCATGATAATCAGGTTCTTTTCCATATTTCTTCACATAGTTATCAAAGAATTCCTTTGCTCCCGGCCAGGTTACACTAGGTACCCACAGAGTGCTGGAGGCAATATATTCCGAAGCCTCACCCGCATTTTCCCTGAATTCAGGCAGGGTATAGCCAGCACCGCCCCCTACTACCAATTTCGTGTTAAAATCCAGTTCCTTGGATTGTTTGACGATCATGGAAGCATCCATCAGATAGGAGACCGCAAAAACCATATCGGGGTTAGTCGTTTTAACCTTAGCCAGCATGGGCTTAAAATCTATCGCTCCAGCCTCATAGGGTTGATCATAGACGATTTCTATCCCTCTTTTTTCTGCTTCGGCCCTGAAGCCTGTGGCAGATGACTTACCGAAATCTGTGCTTTCGTAAATAATAGCAGCCGTCTTTGGCTTTATGACCTGATCAAGCATCTCCCAAAGAGCAACCGTGTATTTACTGGCTGGAGCGGCAGCACCCCTGAAAACCCATTCCCAGCCCTTTTTGGTGATGTCATCCGCTGATCCCGTAGTGACAAGTAAAGGTATGTTCATCGACTGGGCCGCGCCGGCAATAACGTTAGTAGAAGCACTGCTGTAAGCACCGCTTATCATTACGACTTTGTCCTGGTTGACAAGTTTCTCCGTTGCAGACTTGGCCATATCCTGCTTTCCCTGATCATCTTCAAACAAGAGCTGAATGTCCTTACCGCCTATCGTTGTTTTACCCGCAGCTTTTAGTTCTTCATATGCCATTTCAAAAGCATTCTTTTCCATATTGCCGAAAGTGGCCTCACTACCGGTTAAGGGCAGAATAATCCCCACTTTAATCACATCCGCTGATCCTGCGGCATTCTGACTTCCACAACCACCGAGGGTGACTAAAAGTCCAAGAATTAAAACAAAAGCCATTAATGACCGCCAAATTGGTTTTCTCATTTAAACCCTCTCCTCATCTAATCTAGTTTGTAGACATTAACCCCTCGAAGATAGAAGTTTCACCCCCTTGCCTTATTTTTAAAATTGTAACTTCATCCCAATCCGGTCCCACCTCCTTAAACCTCATCGTTTACCTATTCCCAGCCAAGTCAATGGATTGTTTCACATCATTAAGAAAGTCTGCGCCGTTTTCTTGGACAAATTTTGCATAAACCAAAGCAAAATCCTCTTTCCAAAACCTTTTCTCCTGACTATCCAAGGTGTATATCTTGATTTTATTGCGTTTTTGCAGTTCACTTAATTGTTCATCGTTCAACTTTTTGGCGATATCTCTTTCCCACAGTGTCACTTCAGCCAAGGTTGTCTCCAGGAGTTCCCGAGCCTGAGATGGCAGCTGATTCCAGAATTCTTCATTGACTATGACCGCATACCCCATAAAGCCGTGTTGACTGAGGGTTAAATAACTCTGTACCTGGTCAAAGTTCTTCGTATAAATATTAGAGATCGTATTTTCCTGGCCTTGAGCCCGCCCTTCTTCCAAAGAGTGATAAACATCATTGAAGGGTAGATAGAGGGTGTCGGCGCCAAAGTAATGAAATTGTTCTTCCAGGATTCCCTGAGACATGATCCGAAAACATAACCCTTGTAAATCACTGGGCTTAGTGATAGGATGATCGTTATTGGTCAATTGTTTGAAGCCGTTATCCCACATAGCCAGTCCCTTCATACTTTTCTGGCGTAATTGTTCAAGCAAGGTCCTGCCCAAAGGCCCATCCATTATTTGATGAACACTGTCTAGATCATCAAACAGATAGGGAAGATCCCAGATTTGCCACTGGGGAAATAATTGGGCAACTTTTGAAGTGGTGGGAGCGATCATCTGCACATCCCCTCTGCTCAAGGCCTCAAATTCTTCACCATCTTTAAACAATTGAGAATTTGGAAATACCTGAACTTCAATAGAGCCCTTAGATCGTTCCCTGACCAGATTGGCAAAACGTATGGCGGCTAAACCTTTGGGAGTGTTCTCCTCAACGACGTGAGAAAACTTGATGATGATCTTATCCTTTTTATCCACTTGCTGACCATCAATAACTCTGGTACCACATCCGGCCAATAAAAGAACAACCATACTTAAAATAAAGAGCCAGCTATTTCTAGCCATACATTGTACCTCTGTTGATCCATTTTATCTGAATATTGTTAATTTATTATATTTTCTGATAATTAACAACCTTTTGGTCCTTTTGATATTTATGGTCTTATTGGTCTGTAAAAATAAAAAAATGCACCCTAAAGTACAATTTTATATTTGTTGATGGGCCTGCCCACTGCCCCATATTGAGTTTCCAATAATACCCGGTCCATTTTTTCAAGATATTCCAGGTATCTGCGGGCTGTTACCCGCGCCAGCCCAACCCCTTCCGCCACTTCCTCTGCCGATAGTCCGATCGGGGTTTCTTTAAGAAAATTATAAACTTGCTGCAAGGTAATTTCGCGCAAGCCTTTGGGTAACTCTTCCCGACTTCTATTGGCAAGGGTATCCTGATGGGGATAAATTTTGATCAAACGGTCCAAATCCTCCTGATTTATCTCCCAGCGATCTTGCAGCTGCTCTGCGTAGGAGTAATAATTGTTGAGTGCAGTATGGATTCGCTCATATTTAAAAGGTTTGATAATGTAATCCACCACACCGAAGCGCAGCCCAGCCTGGACCGTTGCCACGTCCTGGGCCGCTGTAATCAGGATGATATCGGTAGGTATACCCAGTTGGCGGATCTCTTTAAGGATTTGAATTCCGTTGAGGTCCGGTAAATAGATATCGAGAATTACTAAACGCGGTCTCAAATTCCGAATAATTTCCAACGCTTTTTTTCCGGTTCTGGCTTTACCACAAATTCGAAACCCTCCAATTCTCTTTATAAACCCTTCATTTACTTCCATTACCATCGGATCGTCTTCAACTAGGATCAAGTCAATCAGATTCATTGATTATGGCCTCCTTTTGAACCTCTCCTAAAAGACCTCAGTGTGATCACGCTTGAATTTTATTCAATGGAATTCTAACCCCAAAACGTGTCCCCCATTTACCCGACTCCAGCTCTATGGTCCCACCTAACAAATCTACTGTCTGCTTAACCAGTGATAGGCCAATTCCCCTATTGCCATTCCCTTTGGTTGAAAATCCCCATTGATAAATTTTTGCTTGATTTTCTGAGGAAATCCCCGGCCCGGTATCCTCTACACTCAATACCAATTCATGGTGTTCATACTTAATCCGACAGTGCACTTCGCTTAACTTACTTCCCACCACCGCTTCCATGGCATTCTCCAGTAAATTTCCCAGAATAATGGTCAACGTGCTGCTGTCAAAGCCCTCCGGCAATTCACTCAAATTCGAGTCCGGATCAAATAAAACATCGACTTTCAGCTCTTTGCCGCGATTATACTTTCCTAAGAGCAAGCCTGCAACGTTAGGGTACCTAATCTTACTGCTCAGGAATCTTGTAACCTCCTGTTGCTCCTCAGTCACTCTATAAATATAATCCATGGCTTGATCAGCTTTCCCTAACTGTATCAACCCGGCAATGGTATGCAATTTATTCAGGGATTCATGATTCTGTACCCTCAGCGCTTCAATAAAGGTTTTTACTCCAGTTAATTCCTCCGCCATTTTGCGTACTTCAGTTTTTTCTTTAAGGGTGATGACCCTTCCAACTATCTGCTCCTTGACTCTGACCGGCAAAAAATCCACGAAAACCCAAGTATTATTTAAGATAAGCTCTGTGGTCTCCGTAGGATCATTTGCCACCAATAAATCGTTTAAGGCATTAAAGGCAGGAAGTTCTTTTAAGCGGCATCCTACCTCCTTTTCAGAAATTCCTACAATCCGGCACGCTTTTTCATTAATTACAGTAATGCGGTTCTCTATATCAAGGGCTACAACCCCATCATCCATAGCCTGGAAAATTGCCACTCTTTCTTCCAGCATCCGCGCGATCTCGTTGGGTTCAAGGGAAAACATATTCTTCTTAATATTGCTGGCCAAATAAAATGAACCCAGTCCCCCCAGAATTAACCCTATCAGAATCGAAGAATAGAGTTCAGTTTTGATGGTACTGATGATTTCCCGGATGGTAGGTACAAGAATTCCAACCGCAACAACCCCTACCTGACGGGTCCCTTCATCAGCCAGGACAGGTACAAAAGCACGAATCGACGGTCCCAGTACTCCTACAGCTTGGGAGAGATATTCCTTTCTTTGTAAAGAAAGCTCTTCATCTCCATCGTTAAAGACAGTGCCAATGCGATCTAAATAAGGATGAGAATATCTTGTCTTTTCCATATTAAAAATTACGATATATTCAACCCCTGTGGCCAGACGGATCCGTTCGGCAAGAGGTTGAATTACTTTCGAACCCTCAGACTTGCTAAGATTTTCTTGTACCTCACTTAACTGGGCAACCGTTCGGGCAATAGCCATCGCTCGATGTCCTATTTCTTTCTCCATCTTATCCGAAATTTGGTTGACAATAATCACTCCTGCCAGAAAAACGGATAAAAGAACGAGCAGGAATGAGAGCATTGCGATTTTAGTCCCTAATTTTAGGTGGAGGATTTTCAACCGCTTACTCCCCCTCCGGCTGATGAATCAATTTGATTCATTGGCTTGATTCTTTATTTCATAATATTGCTGCCGACCAATTGCGCAGAAATTATGTCCTTTGCTGTCTATGTCCACTATGGAGGGAAAAAGGAGCACACGACATTATCATCATAACGCCGAATAGTGTTAGTGTCAAAGAATTATTTGAATTTTCCAAATATAATAAAAGCGTTAATTTGCTCTAAACAAAGAGTACTATGACGATCTTGTGCTCTTCGGCAAGCCTTTTATGATAATATCGTCCTAATCAGTCCATCTCCCTTTCAAGAATCATGCCCATGGACAAAAACAGCATGCCCTCCAATCGGTCGCTTCAGACCATCTCATTGGAGAACACGCTGTTGCCAAAGTTCGTTTCAAGGGTTTAAGGGAAGATTTCAGTCCCCACAATCTCCAGATCAGGAAACCAGCAGGACCGAACCGCGTCCTGTTTCCGGTAGGTCATAAAATGATCAATATCCAAGTCTTTAAAGCCATAAACCAGAACAATTTCCTGGACAGGATCGACAATCCAGAACTCCCGGACCCCGGAAATCATAAAGGTGTTCAGCTTATCCACCATATCCCTGGAACGGGTGCTGGGGGAGAGAATCTCCACCACCAGAACCGGCGTGCCCATATAGCGCCCTTTTTCATTGGTGGTCTCAGCCACATCGCAGGCAATGAACAAGTCCGGCTGCATCACATCGGGATCTTTGAACCCCTCTTTGCGGAAATGCACATCGAAAGGGGCATAGAACACCTTGCAGGGTTTCCCTTTAAGATACCCTTTAAACTCAACATGCAAGTTTCCCGAGATTTCCTGATGAAGGGTGCTTGGCGAACTTAACAGCACGATTTCCCCATTGATAAATTCCATGCGCAGCTCGCTTTTCTCATAAATCTCCATAAATTCATCATAGGAGACCTTTTTGCCGCCGTACTGGTAGTCCAGGGCCTTTTCTTTCATGAGGAAATAACGGTCGGCATCTGTGATGTAAGGGGTAAGACGCACAGCTTTTTTGCCGTTTTTGGTGATCACCACTTCCTCATTTTCGTTCATAACATAATCCAAGTACATTCCCAGATTGCTTTTAAGCTCCGTGGCTGTAATCGCGTCGCTCGCCTTTTTCGTATTTCCTTCTTTCTTATCGTCCATTTTATTCTCACCTCGTACGATAATTGTATATCATCGTACGATTTTTATCAACTGTTCGCACGCAAGATAACCACTTACAGTGCAGCCTGCTCCGAAAAAACTCCGGAAAGCTCTGAAAGCTGATTCTCCAGGATTTTGATTTACACCGTTCGCTCCATAAGCTGCGCGGACAAAACTAACGCTTAAGCCCTCCACTCCGAAAGGTGCCCCGCCAAATCGCTCCTGCTCAATGGCGGGTTGGAAACATCCTGTTTCCAACCTTTCTCCGCTGCGTGCTTTTCGCGAAATTTTGTTTCCGCTCGCTTAAATCCGTTCTCTGCTGTAAATCAAAATCCCTGGGCTGTTTTTCGAGTTTGAGCAGGCGGGGCGTTGTGAGAAATGCTGGGCAAGTTGCCTGCCCCGAGCCGCTTTTTCCGTCTTTACCGCCGCTTGAGCGGCATAGTCGGCTACTCTGGGAAAATGCCTGAAGATAACCCCGGAAAATCCTCGCAAAAGGCCCCAGGACCCCAAAAAAAATGCTGAAAAGGGACCCGCAAGCGTAGCTTTACGCACAAAAGCGGACGGATTTCACTGTGTATAAGGCAGCTAAGGCTTCTGCTTCGCTTCACTCACCATAAGCCAAGCTTTCTTTAAGCGGAGGGGCGGTCAGGTTAACGAGGCTTTCTTAACGTTGCGGAGCCACCGGTTCACATCAAGTATTACCTGGAGGTTTGGCGGAGCTGTTAAGAAAGCGAGTTAACCAGCCCCGGAGCTATGGAGTTCGCGTTGTGCGTAAAGCTACACAACCCGAGCAAAAACTTTTCATCCTTTTCTTGTGCTGCGGCAAATGTGCTACTGCACGGCATGGAGGCCGACCCTGCCCCGAAAAAGACCTGGAGAGCCAATAATAAAAGGCCAGGCTTTGCATACTCATTAAGCAATCAAAGCCTGGCTTCAATGTATTTCATTAAATTAATTAACGTCTGCGACGTAAGAACTCCGGAATATCAAGATCCTCAGATGTTGCCGCTACAGGGCGAATCGCTTCATTGGCACTTCCTCTTAAGGTACTGGTAGCGGACTTTTGTTGGTCAAATCCGGTAGCAATGACCGTCACCCGAATCTCTTCCTTCAGGCTTTCATCGATCACTGCACCAAAAATAATATTAGCTTCAGGATCTGCGGCTTCAGCAATGATCTCAGAGGCCTCATTGACTTCAAACAAGGTCAGATTCTGACCTCCGGTGATATTCAGCAGAACCCCTTGAGCCCCTTCAATGGAGGTCTCAAGCAAAGGACTGGAAATAGCTTTCCGCGCCGCATCCGCCGCTCTATTCTCACCCGTCGCCCCGCCGATTCCCATCAAGGCTGAACCGGTGTTGCGCATAATGGTCTTCACATCGGCAAAATCCAAATTAATCAGTCCGGGAACGGCAATCAAATCCGAAATCCCCTGAACCCCTTGACGCAATACATCATCGGCGATCCGGAAGGCTTCATGAAGAGCGGTATGTTTGTCCACGACTTGAAGCAAGCGATCGTTGGGAATCGTGATCAAGGTATCGACTTTGCTTTTGAGCTCAGCGATCCCTTTTTCAGCCTGCATGGCCCGCTTTCTGCCCTCAAAAGAAAAGGGACGTGTCACCACTCCAACCGTCAGAGCACCTAATTCCTTAGCGATTTCAGCTACAATAGGGGCCGCCCCGGTTCCAGTACCTCCGCCCATTCCGGCAGTGACAAAGACCATATCGGCACCTTTCAGGACACTAATTAATTCTTCCCGGCTTTCTTCAGCCGCTTTTGAGCCGACTTCAGGATTAGCTCCTGCACCAAGGCCTTTAGTTAATTTATTGCCAATTTGGACCTTCTGTCCGGCCCGCGAGAGGTTGATCGCCTGAGCATCGGTATTCACCGCTACAAAATCCACACCTTTTAAACCTGCCGTAATCATGCGGTTGACAGCGTTGTTTCCCCCGCCGCCGACCCCAATCACCTTAATCTGAGCGAATTGATTAAAGTCCATATCGAATTCAAGCATTTAGCTGACGACCCCCTCGCTTATATTAAAAAACCTTTTATCCCTCATATACAACCCCGCAGTTCAAAACAGTCTCATACCAGTGATAAATTCTATGGACAGGCATATTATCCTTCTTTTCACTTTAATTTTTTTAACATGAAATATTATCCATAAACCCAAATGTTCACAGATTATCGCCAAGAAATCCTTTTATCGTTCTCAATCTCTATCTTTTAATCAAATGCCTGCGAATAATAGCTAAGTTATTAAACAATCGGACTCCAAACGCCACCACAGCTGCCAGAAATAGGTCCACCCCAATTCGGTCTCCCACATAAGCAAGGATTCCGGCCAGCAAAATGTTGGTAAAGAAACCCGAAAGAAAAACGACAGAGTCAAAATGGTTTTCCTGGTTAGCACGAATACCCCCCAATACAGAGTCCAGAGCCGCTAAAATAGCCACTGAGAGGTACTTTGAGTACTCAACCGGCACGGAAAACGGGCTGAACCAGCCGATAGCCAGTCCAAGAATCAGACCTAAAAACGGTAACCACATGTAAGAAATTCCTCCTCATCAACGGCCGATAACAGGCTTAGCAGCTGTAAAGTCGATATACCTTACCCCATTCTTAAAGGACTTATACCCCTCATCATTGATCAGGGTATAAAGGGACTTAAGTTTTTCTGTCCAGGCATCGGCCTTGCCTAAACGGACTTCCACTCCATCCGTCAAAAAAAGGATCATCTGTTGGATAGGATTAACGTAGATTTCTCCGATCCAAGGCTCTAACTCCTGAGGAGCTTGTCCTAGCAAAGTAAGGGCCGCCCTAAGTCCGGGGAGATCCAATTCCTGCCCGGGACCTGCTGTATCAGGAAGGGCCACCCCATTGATAACCGGATAGCTTTGCTCTGGCCATCCCTCCAGACGACGGAGATAAATCCCTTTGCCATCCACCTCAACTACCCCTGAGTTGACAAGCACCAGAGCTACAGGAGTACGCTCCTTGACCTCCAGAACCAAGCGGTTGGGGAACTTCTTTTTAAATTCTACCGACTCCACCAGAGGGTGAAGCAGAACCTTTTGTTCAAGCTGTCTTTGATCCAACATAATAAGATTTTGTCCTGTTACATCCGTAGTCAAACGTTCAATTTCATTGAGAGGGATTTCTTTTAGCCCCTCAATGCTTATTGCTTCAATGTTAAAATAGCTGGACTGTAAAAAAAAGCTTATCCCTACAACGGATAGTATAAGAAGTATTGAAATATAGAGAAAGGATGTAGTCGATTTCCTAGGCTCCATGGTCACGCCCCCCAGCTCTCAGTATATCGAATACCATCCTCTCTGTCATGTCTTTCTTTTCAAAAGCCCTTGATTTCAACACTCTAGGATTTAACCCGCTTTAGCTTGGCACCCACACTGCGGTATTTTTCCTCCAGATTATCGTAGCCACGATCTATATGCCCTACTTTTTCCAGCACAGTTGCTTCTTCCGCAGCTAAGGCCGCCAGGAAAAGAGCAGCTCCCGCCCGCAGGTCCGTAGCCTCAACAAAAGCGCCCTCCAGACTTTCCACACCGCGGATAATAGCCGTTCTCCCCTCCACAGTAATTTGGGCTCCCATGCGGCGAAGTTCATCCACATGCTGAAAACGGTTTTCAAAGATGGTTTCAGTAATAACGCTGGTTCCCTCAGCCGTAGAGAGCAGCGCCATGAATTGAGGCTGCATATCCGTTGGAAAACCGGGATGAGGCATGGTTTTGCAATCCACTCCCTTAATTCTCCTATTGCCCTTGACCCGAATAGTGTCATCCCCAATGATGATCTCCGCTCCTGCTTGAAGGAGTTTAGCCGTCACAGGTTCCAAATGCTCAGGAATCACATTGCTGATTTCAATATCCCCTTGGGTCATGACAGCGGCTACCATATGGGTTCCCGCTTCGATCCGGTCGGGTATCACCGTATGCTCCACAGGATAGAGCTTGCTCACTCCCTCGATGCGCAGGACATCCATTCCTGCACCGCGGATTTTCGCCCCCATCTTGTTAAGGAAATTCTGAAGATCGATAATCTCCGGTTCCCTGGCTGCATTATAGATGGTGGTGGTTCCTTTGGCAAGGACAGCTGTCATCATGAGATTTTCTGTGGCTCCTACACTGGGGAGATCCAAATAGATTTTAGCCCCTTTGAGCTGATCCGCCCAAGCCTCGATATAGCCATGCTTTTCCTTGACCTTGACACCCAATTCCTGCAGTCCTTTGATATGTTGATCCATGGGCCGTGAGCCAATGGCACATCCACCCGGTTTGGATATCCGCACCCGGCCATTACGAGCCAGGATGGGACCTAGGATGAGATTGGAGGCTCTCATTTGACGCATAAGCCCTTCATCCACTTCACAGCGGGCCAGGTCTGAAGCATCTACAAGTAAGGCTTCTTGCTGAGCATCCACACGAGCACCTAGGTATTCAAGCACTTCGATCATATTCCCGATATCTGCTAAATGGGGAATGTCCAATAAAGTGGTCTTTCCCGAAACCAGCAAAGAAGCTGCCAATAAAGGTAAGGATGCGTTTTTAGCTCCACTATTGCGCAGTCTACCTTCCAACTGTTGTTTTCCGGTAATGACATACCGATCCATCGCCATGAAAGATTCCTCCCTCTTAGCTGGGTGGGATATACCGCACCTCAGTCTTTAACTCAACGCCGAATTGATGATGAACATCCTTTTGAATCTCTCGTATCAAGGCTAATACATCGTGGGCTGTAGCATCTCCTTGGTTCACTATAAAATTCCCATGCTTTAAGGATACCTGAGCCCCACCTAATCTCTTTCCCTTCCAACCGGCTTTCTCGATTAAACGTCCAGCCGAATCTCCGGGAGGATTCCGAAACACACTTCCTGCATTGGGCAGTTCTAAGGGCTGGGCAGCTTTTCGCTTAGCCAGGTTCTCACTCATAGTTGCCTGAATCACATCCGGATCTCCGGATTTTAGGCAAAAAATCCCCTCCAGGATGATGACCTGGTCCCGTAAGGAACACTCTCTATAGCCGAACTGTATCTCTTGTTTAGCAAGTCGCTGCAATTCTCCCTGTGGAGTGAGAATTTTGACCTCCTCCAGGATATCCTGGATGCTTCCTCCATGAGCTCCTGCATTCATAACGACAGCTCCACCCACTGTGCCCGGAATTCCCCGGGCAAACTCCAATCCGGTCAAGCCGCGATCCGCAGCTTCTTGAGATAGCCGGGCCAAAGAGTATCCCGCCCCCACTCTGACTCGTTCAGAGTCCCATGCGGACTGAGCTAGGCCCGTGCTAATCACTGTTACCCCGGTTAATCCTTCATCCGGAAACAGAACATTGGAGCCCCGGCCAAATAAACGAAAAGGTATTCCTTGTTCCTGACATTTAAGCCAAATCTCCCTGAGCTCTTCCTCATTTTCCGGCCAACAGACGGTTTCAGCCAACCCCCCTATCCGCCAGGTATTCAATTTCTTCAGAGGGTACCGGTGCTCGACCTGTCCACTCATCCCTTGCCATATCATTGGTATACCACCTTATGTTCATCATATCATAGGCACGCCGAATACTTCTCCAGGGAACCCCGAGTTGGAGTGCTTGAAGCATTACTGTATACACAGCATCATCCAGAGCTTTATCCGCACAAGGGGTAATTTCCCCCAGATACTCGAATCGGTCTTTATCGGAATAGAACTCCACCTGATCCCCCTGACGAACCCAACAGCTTTCGGCTAGAACCAGCTTCGGGCGGCGCCCAAACATCTCATGGCCCCAACACTCTGTAAACCAGCTTTCAGGGATGATCCAATGAAGGCCGTTATTGATGCGAGCCTCCCATTGACCTTCCTTGGTCTGCCACAATAATGAAGGCTCAAACCCGGCACAGTCTAATATTCTCCACAAAAAAGGTTCATTATCACCTAACTTTGGATTCACCGGAAGTACAATTTCTTCTTCCCAATACCTATGTAGGAATTCTGTAAGCTCCGTTTGGATAAGTCCCCGGGAGAGGCCCCATTGTCGGTAAGGATCCTCCTGAGGGATACCAGGCCAATAGAAAATTTCTGTGGGTCCCACATCGGATACATCATACAGTTCCTCCTCCAGACCCGGGATTGTTCTATCTGCCCAATCAACTATGGCTTCAGGTGATGTTTCTCTGACTATAACATCTCTATGTAGGACATTCAACAGAGAAAGAATTCCTTGCCATCCATCCCTATTTTGGGGAACGAGAAGTAATATTTTCCGCTTTGGCCACAAAGCAAACCCACTCCCTTCTTTCTGACTGTCATATGTTATGCAGCCCAGTCAGAAGGTGTGAAAGGGAGAGGATTATTTCCATGCCGTATCCATGCAGACTTTGACGATCTTATTGAGTGCATCAGGCTGGCCCAGACCCTGTGCAGCCTGAGCCATCTTTTGCAGCTTTTCAGGCTTTTCAGTAAGTTCTTTTACCAACGCCCAGAGCTTATCACCGGTTAAATCTTTATCCAGAATAACACGGGCGGCGCCCTCTTTCTCTAAAGCCCGGGCATTAAACTCCTGATGGTTTTCAGCTGCAAAAGGATAAGGTATAAGAAGCCCCGGTTTACCCGCCACCATGATCTCAGCTAAGGTCGTTGCACCGGCTCGCCCCACAAACAGATCGGCACAAGCCAACGCTTCAGGCATATCTTTCAGGTATTCAAGCACCCGCCAATTTTCTCTTTGCCACTGAATCCCCTGGGCCTTTAAACTCTCCAGGGTTTCCTGATAGGTAGCCTTGCCGGTGGCCCAAATTACTTGGACATCTCTTCTGCCTGCCAAATGCTTAAGCACTGTAGGCATGGCTTGATTGATACTGCGGGCACCCCGGCTTCCCCCTGTTACAAGGAGAGTCAAACAATCAGAGCGCAATCCTAAACATTCCGCCCCCTTCTTCCGGGATAGTCTCCCTATCTCAGGACGAACCGGCAAGCCCGTCAAAATCAACTTCTGGCCTACGCCAAAATGAGCAATGCTCTCCGGAAAGGTTACCATGACTTTACGCACAAAACGGGTAAGAATCTTGTTGGTAATTCCTGGAAGGGCGTTCTGCTCATGAAGCAATGTCGGAATCCCAAATAAGGCCGCTGTCAAAACCACCGGCCCCGATACATATCCCCCCGTTCCTACCACAAGATCCGGTTTGAACTTTTTGAGAATTTGTTTGGTCTCCCACAGAGCTTTGAAGCTCTTTCCCCCGACCTTGAGGGTCTCCAGGCTGAGTTTGCGGGGGAGCCCTTGTCCGGAAACCCCTGCAAATTCAATCCCGGCTTCAGGAACCAGGCGCGCTTCCATCCCTTCCCGAGTACCTATGTAAAGAATTTCAGCATCCGGTTGGTGGGCGAGAATCCCCTTGGCGATGGCAAGAGCCGGATAGATATGGCCCCCCGTTCCTCCACCTGTTACAATCACGCGCATGGAATTCAGCTCCCTTCGTCTTTGGTGAGTTTATCTGGATTGCTTAAGTGTTTTTCGCGGTGTTTTATTAGCCTGTTTTGGGTATTACTTTCGTATTTCAGGCATTTCTTTCGTTTTTCAGGCATTGCTTTGAAGTGATGGTCTCCAGGATTTTGCTTTACGCGGTCACTCTATAAGCTGCGCGGACCAATCTAATCGCTCAAGACCTCCGCTCCGTCGGGTGCCCAGCCAATTCGCTCCTCGAAAGCACTGCTTTCGCACTTGTTCTCAATGGCTGGTTGGAAACGTCCTGTTTCCAACCCGACTCCGCTGCAGTCTTTTCGCGAAGATTGGTTTCCGCTTGCTTTGAAGGCGTTCCCTGTGTCTAGCAAAATCCTTGGGTCTCACTTATAAGTATATGTGTAGGCGTGCTTCTTGAGACTCTCCCCAGCCGGTCTCATCTGCGAAGCGAGTTGCGATTACGGTAAGCGAGGTTTTTACGGGAGCAGTCAGCAAACTTGGGCTGAACTACACCCCAGACTGCGGGACGGGTCACAGGGACGTGACCCGCCGCCTACAGAGCAGGAGCGATTTAGGCGGGCATCCCGCTACATGCAAAAAGCAGTTGAGCCCTTGGTTTGCTCTGCGACCGTAACCCCCGAGCGTCTGTAACGCAACTCCCTTGCACAATTTCTTGCGAAGCCCTACCCAGCAAGACCCACTCCCAGCCACCTTATCCTGCGAAGCGAGTTGCGATTACAGTAAGCGAGGTTTTTACGGGAGCAGTCAGCAAACTTGGGCTGAACTGCACCCCAGACTGCGGGACGGGTCACAGGGACGTGACCCGCCGCCTACAGAGCAGGAGCGATTTAGGCGGGCATCCCGCTACATGCAAAAAGCAGTTGAGCCCTTGGTTTGCTCTGCGACCGTAACCCCGAGCGTCTGTAACGCAACTCCCTTGCACAACTTCCAGCGAAGCCCTACCCAGCAAGACCCCACTCCCCAGCCACCTTATCCTGCGAAGCGAGTTGCGATTACAGTAAGCGAGGTTTTTACGGGAGCAGTCAGCAAACTTGGGCTAAACTGCACCCCAGACAGCAGGACGGGTCACACGGACGTGACCCGCGCCCTATTGAGCAGGAGCGATTTAGGGCGGCATCCCGCCACTTGCGGAAAGCAGCTTAGCCCTTAGTTTGCTCTGCGAACGTAATTACTGAGCGTCTGTAACGCAACTCTCTTGCACAACTTCCTGCGAAGCTCCTCTTGCACAAACTCTGCAAACCTGCCCAAAGCGACCCTACCGCGACTCCCGCGAAATATTCAAAAGCACCCCCACCCCCAGCATGGTAAAGACCAGGGACGTCCCTCCATAGCTCAGGAAGGGTAGGGTTATTCCCGTAACAGGAAGCACTCCGCTGACAACACCCATATTAATCATAGCCTGTATGCACACCATCCCCGTAAGCCCCACCGCCAGAAAGCCAGTGAAGGCATCCGGCGCCCCCATAGCCACTCGGAAGCCTCGCCAGGCCAGTAGAAAAAAAAGCAGAATCACGATGGTGGCTCCTACAAAGCCCAGTTCCTCCCCGATCATAGCGAAGATAAAATCCGTGTGATTCTCCGGGAGATAGAGAAATTTCTGCTTGCTTTGCCCAAGACCTAAGCCAAAAAGCCCACCCGGCCCCAGAGCGAGCAAGGCCTGAATCGTTTGATATCCCTTTCCCGAGGGGTCCACCCAAGGATCCAGAAAGGCGAAGATGCGATTCATCCGATAGGGTTCCGCTGCAATAGCGGCAACAACCAAACCCACACCAGAGCATCCTAAAGCAATAATATGGCTTGCTCTGGCACCTGCGGCAATGAGCATAAAGAAAGTCGTCCCGGCGATAACAAGGGTTGTTCCCAAATCAGGCTGGAGCATAATCAGCCCCGCTACAAGGCCTAAAAGCCCCAACACGGGAAGTAGACCACGCCGAAAGGACTTAATCTTATGAGGATCAATGGCTAATATGCTGGCCATGACCAAAACCATGGCCAGTTTAATCACTTCAGAAGGCTGAATGGATAAAGGTCCAAGACCAATCCAGCGGTCAGCACCATTTACTCTACGCCCGATCCCGGGAATTTTAACCATAATCAATAAGACAATGGCGATAAGAAGGGCAGGCTTTGCCCAGCGGCGCAAAAGGTTCAAATCCAGGTTCATGGCCAGAACCATCGCCACTAATCCGAAGACAACCCACATCACCTCCATTTTCAGAAAGTGATAGGGATCGTCATACATCACATATCCTTTAACGGCGCTGGAACTGTACACCATTACGATTCCTATCGTAAGGAGCGCCAGGATTGCTCCGAGTAAGACCAGATCAGGGCGACGGCGTCTTGGCATTGTCTAGTTCCCCCTTTGAAAATTTAAATGGGTTCCCTATAATGCCTACGCACTAACTCCTTAAAGAATTCCCCTCTTTCTTCATAACTCTTAAACATATCCCAACTTGTACAAGCCGGCGAGAGGAGAACCACATCCCCAGGCTCCCCTTCAGCAATAGCAAGCTCCACAGCCTCTTCAAAGGTCTTAGCCCGTATGTAATCCTGAATTCCTACATCTTTGGCCGCTTCCTCCATCTCTACCGCCGCCGATCCGACAAGTACAAGGCTTTTCACCTGTTTCTTAACCGTTCTCATAAAATCATGGAAATCCAGGCCTTTGTTTTTACCCCCGGCAATGAGAATGATCGGTTCCTCAAAGGCATATAAGGCCTTCTCCGCTGCGTCAGGATTGGTTCCTTTCGAGTCGTTAATAAAAAGTATCCCCTCATAGGTCCCTACCACTTCCTGGCGGTGCTCAACCCCTTTAAACTCCCGTAAACCTTCAGAGATTTCCTCCCAAGAAAGTCCCAGCTCCCTTACAGCAGCGATAGAAGCCATAATATTTTCCAAATTATGATTACCCCTTAACTGAAGTTCACCCCGACTGATGATGGGAGTGATTCCCCCCCCTTCGGCGAGAACGATCTCATCCCCTCGAACTCCATATCCCTCTTCCAAAAGGGAAGTGGGACTAAAGAAGACCACCCTGGCTTTTAAATGAGGAGCCAGTTCACGAACCTTGTCATCATCCCAATTTAAAATGGCACAATCTGATTGTCTCTGATTCTCAAATATCCGGGTTTTGGCTGCCAGATAATTCTCTAAGGTTCCATGGCGATCCAAATGGTCAGGGGTAACATTGAGGAGAATCCCCACGTTCATACGCAGACTGTCCACCAGTTCCAACTGAAAACTGGAAAGTTCAGCAACAATAATACCTTCCTCACCTAGTTCCTCTACCTGATCGCTTAAGGCAACACCGATATTGCCGGCGACCAGAGTGGGTTTTCCAGTCCGTTTGGCCAGTTCTCCAATCAATGTCGTGGTGGTGGTTTTCCCATTGGTTCCCGTCACCCCGATCTTGAAAGCCGGGTGATCCCTCAGGGCAAGCTCCACTTCACTCCAAATCAAAGCACCTTGAGCAATCCCTTCTTGAATAAAAGGAAGTTTTGGGGACACTCCTGGTGAGAGGACAATCACTTCAGCTTCTACTTCATGCCATTGAGGGATATGACCCAAAACAAGTTGTCCATCCTGCAAGCCCAATTCTGAGATGCCGCTGAGTTGGCCCGGCTCCTGTTGATCTGTTAAGGTGACTCGTGCGCCTAGGGCCTTCAGCCTTTTAACCGCCGCTAATCCACTTCTTCCAGCACCAACCACAAGTACTTTTTTTTCTTTCAAATTCATTCTTTCACCTTCTTGGAAAAGTCATAGGGATTATGCATCGCGGTATAATAGCCGGTGCTCCTAGAACATTCCAGCCATATAGGCTATTACCCCAAGGACACCGCAAAGAATAGAGGCCAGCCAAAAAACCATGACGACCTTCCGCTCACTCCAACCGCCCAGTTCAAAATGGTGATGCAATGGGCTCATGCGGAAGATTCGCTTACCCGTGGTCTGATAGGAAATGACCTGTAAGATCACGGAAATCGCCTCAACCACATAAACCCCGCCAATAACCAAGAGAATAAGCTCAGTCTTGGTTAGCACAGCTAATCCGACTAACGCTCCCCCCAAGGCCAAGGAGCCCGTATCACCCATAAAGACCCGGGCCGGATTTTTATTAAAACGAAGAAAGCCCAGACAACCCCCGACTACAGCTGCCGCAAAGACAGCAAGATCGGATTCATAGGCTAATATAGCCACTCTGCCCCCTTGGGAAGCTGCCAGCCAAGCGATACCGATATAGCTTAGCATACTGAATGTCGTAGCACCTGCCGCTAAACCGTCCAGTCCATCCGTCAGATTAACGGCATTGGTAATCCCCACGATAATGAAAGCGACAAAGGGATAGTATAACAAACCTAATTCCAAGTGAATCGAGGTAAAGGGAATAACAAGATCAGTCCCTCGCCCCAGGAAGCGATTGGCTGCCCAGGTCAAGAGAAAAGCCAAGGCGATTTGGCCAATTAACTTTTGGTATGCTCTCAGCCCTAAGGAGCGGTGCATCACCACTTTGATAAAATCATCGATAAAACCGATAAGACCATATCCCAGCATGGCACTAATCACCATGACCATTTCCAGAGACGTGGGTTTTTCCGCCATGACCAGAGCACTAACCACAATTCCCACTAAAAAGATAATGCCACCCATGGTGGGAGTTCCAGCCTTAGCTAAATGCCGCTTGGGGCCTTCCTCACGTATAGTTTGGCCAAATTTCAACACCCGTAAAACGGGAATCATCAATGGTCCAAGTATTAAAGTGATAATCAGCGCTAAAGCAGCAGCCAAAAATATGCGTTCTGACATGGATTAATTCCTTCCTTTACTCTTAACCTTTGCGAAGTGCCCTTGTCACTTCTTCCATTTTCATACCACGAGAGGCTTTGATTAAGACCCAAGTGCCTTGGTTTAAACCCGCAAGTATCTCTTGGGCTTTTTTTATAGCCCCCTCGCGGTCAGGAAAGGAATGAATCCTTTGGAGTGATAACCCCTTTTCCTGGGCTCCCCGGGCAATCTCCTCAGCAAGTATGCCAACGGTGATCAGTTCTGAGATTCCCAGGTCGGCTACCGCCTGCCCTACTTCATAATGCCCCTCCCGGCTGGCTTCCCCGAGTTCATACATCTCTCCTAATATAGCAAGAGTGGATACCCCTCCTCTTTCCCGTAATACTTCCAGGGATGCTTTCATGGATGTTGGATTAGCGTTATAGACATCACTGATTAAGGTGCTATTGCCTATTCCCGGATGAAGCTCCAGGCGCATCCTGGATAACTCCATGGCAGCCAGACCCTTGCACCCCTCTTGCAAGGGTACATTCAAGAGAACTCCTACACTAAGTGCTGACAAAGCATCCAGCACATTGTGCTCTCCCGGCAGAGGCAGATGAACTGTAACCGGTAAAGTGTCCAGCCTTTCCACAGCTTTCCCCGAACTCAAAGGGCTCCCTGAAGAAAAACTGTTCTTTTCAAGCTCTGCCTGGAAGCGGGTTCCGAGGGTGCCGAAGGGAGTAAGATCCGTTCCCCGCAGATCGGGTTTGTGGAATTTTCCTTCCAGGCCATAGAAGAAGGCCTGATGAGAGTCATGCTTGGCTAGTTTCACACTCCACTCATCTTCCCCGTTCAGGACAGCATTCCCTGTCTCAGGAAGGGCTTCGATTAACTCCCACTTAGCCCGTGCGATATTTTCTTGTGTGCCTAAAAGCTCCATATGGGTTGTGCCAATGTTGGTTATTACACCGATATCTGGATGGGCTATATCACATAAAAAAGCGATTTGCCCCAATCCACGCATGCCCATCTCTAAAATAAGAACTTCCGTATTCTCGGTCGCGTTCAAAATGGTCATAGGAAGACCCAATTCATTATTTTGATTTTCTAAATTTCTATGCACACAGTATTTTTCACCTAATACCGCCGCAACCATATCTTTTGTCGTGGTTTTTCCATTGCTCCCTGTGATGGCAACGACTTTTGCCCCCAGCTCCTTGCGCCAGGCCTGAGCCAAAGTTTGCATAGCGATAAGGCCGGACCCCACTTGGATAAGGGCTTTACCCTCAGGAACCCGGACTTCCTGGCGAAGCTGCAGCCGCTCTTTCTCGCCAATAACTACTGAGGCGCCTTTATCCCAGGCCCCCTCAATATAATCATGTCCATCCACCTTTTCCCCCAATAAGGCAAAGAAGATATTTCCTTCTCTAACCTCCCGGCTGTCGATCGCGCAGCCACGGGCCTGGACCCGGAAGTCGCCCAGCAATTCCCCTTGGAGCAAATCCGCAATCCTTTGGCTATCCCACATAACCGAGCCTCCTTAAGGCTTCCCGAGCTACTTCCCGATCATCGAAGGGGAACACGTCTTTGCCGATGATCTGATAATCTTCATGACCTTTTCCGGCAATCAGCACTGTATCCCCTTCCTTGGCAAGAAGGCAGGCGCATTCGATCGCCTCCCGGCGGTTCACATTAGCGGTATAATCGATCCCTTCAATCCCTTCTAAAATGTCCCGGATAATCTGCCGGGGATCCTCGGTACGGGGATTATCTGAAGTTACAATCACATGGTCGCTGAGCTCCTCGGCAATGGCTCCCATCTGAGGCCGTTTGCCTTTATCCCGATCCCCGCCGCAGCCAAATACTGTAATCAGGCGTCCCTGAGTAAACTCCTGAGCTGTCTTACAGACATTCTCCAGCCCATCCGGAGTATGGGCATAATCGACAATGACTTGAAAAGGCTGCCCCATCCGCACGCTTTCAAAGCGTCCTGGGACTCCAAGGACCGATGCCAGGGCTTCGCGAACCTGTTGGGGACTTCTTCCGCTCTCCACTCCCCAGGCAAAAGCCGCCAGAGCATTGTAAACACTGAACATTCCAGGAGTTGAGTACTCCACCTGCACCGATTGTCCCTTAAAACGAACCGTGAATTTCACCCCATCGGCAGTCAACTGGATGTCCTCCGCCCGATAATCCAAATGTTCGGCTTTGACCCCATAGGTCACCACAGGAGCGGCAGAAAGCCGGATTAAGGTCGACCCAGCCGGGTCATCCCCGTTGATAACCCCCACCTTAGGCTCTTTGGCCCCTGTAAGGCCGCTGAAAAGTATGGCCTTAGCCTGAAGGTACTCCTCCATTGTTTTATGATAATCCAAATGATCTTGTGTCAAATTGCTGAAAATACCTGCGTCAAATTCACATCCTTTAACCCGTCCTAAGACTAAGGCATGGGAAGAGACTTCCATGACGGCATATTGAACCCCTTCGTCCACCATTTCCCTCAGAAGCTTCTGGAGATCAATAGCCTCCGGGGTGGTCCGGCTTCCCGGCAGCTCTCTTCCCGCGATGCGGGCTCCTAAAGTACCGATTAAGCCCACCTTTTTTCCTTCCCTTGCGGCAATATGCTCCACAAGATGTGTGATTGTTGTTTTTCCGTTAGTACCTGTTACCCCCACCACTTCCAGTTTGCCGGCAGGGTGATCATAAAGATTGGCTGCGAGATACCCCATCACCTCCCGCACATTGTTTACTTGGAGTTGAGGAATATCAAGAGGGAGAATCCGTTCCACCAGTAAAGCGACTGCTCCTTTGGCAATGGCTTGGACCGCAAAATCATGGCCGTCAACATTCATTCCGGGTACACAAGCATAGAGGTCTCCGGGTTGAACCTGGCGTGAATCCATAACCATTCCCTGGATCAGGGTTTCTTGATCTCCAACAGTATTCGTGATTTCAATTCCGGGTATAATTTCTGAGAGTCTTTTGCGAACAGACTTCACCCTCATCACTACCTTTCAACTCTATTATAGACAGTTAAAATCTATTGCAATCATTCGATCAAGGGCTGCCGCCAGGGCATTTGCAGCATGGCTTCTATGTCAATATCCACTTCTTCTTCCACAGCCCACCAGTTTCCTGAAGTAGGAGCTCCCGCCTCTGAGCCAAGATAAAGCAGCACAGAAGAGCCTTCTTCCACTTTAGAATCCCCATGAGGAATTTGATCCAGAACAACCTGCCCACTGCCTTCCGTTAGGACGGTAAAGCCGGCTTGCCTCAGGGATTTCTCGGCCTCGGCAAGGGGCAGCCCAAGAACAGAAGGAACCGTTACCGCTTTTTTTACGGGTGGTATCTGCATATCCAAGCGGGGTTTACCCAGAGTCAAGGGGGCTTTCAGATCCATTTCCACCCCTAAATATTTTAAAGAATCCTGCAGCACTCCTCTTACCGGCGGAGCCGCAACAGATCCCCCGTAAAAGGGGACACCATCGATGACGCACAGGATGGCCAGCTTGGGATTATCAGCCGGGGCAAAGGCCATAAAGGAAGCAATATACTCCCCTTGTATGTACGCTCCATTGGCGACTTTTTGGGCGGTTCCGGTCTTACCTGCTACCCGATATCCGGGCAAAAAGGCCCGATACCCTGTGCCGTTGGTGACCACGGACTCCAGCATCTGCCGGGCAGTTTTCGAGGTATTCTCACTAATAACACGTCGTACTTCCTGAGGTTCAAAGGACTCCACCACTTTCCCGGTAGGCCCGACGATCTCTTTAACCAGTTGAGGCTTCATTAGCGTCCCGCCATTAGCCACTGCGGAAACCGCTGTAAGCAGCTGAATGGCCGTTACATTATTGGTTTGCCCAATGGACATAGTGGCAAGATCCAAAGCAGTGGCTCTCTTTTTACCGGCTAAAATGCCCACCGCCTCACCGGACATTTCGATTCCCGTTTTCTTTCCAAAGCCGAAGTTATACAGATATTCATAGAATTTATCCATACCTAAACGCTGACCCATGGCGACAAACCCTGGGTTGCAGGAATTTTCAACCACCTGAGTGAAGGTCTGGCTGCCATGACCTCCACGCTTCCAGCAATGAACGGTCTTACCCAGGATGGTCACTCCTCCCGGATCGAAAAACCCTTCCTGGGGATGGATCTTTTTTTCCTCAAGGGCAGCTGCCAAAGTGATGATCTTAAAAGTAGACCCTGGTTCATAGCCATTTTGAATAGCAATATTGCGCCGAGTACTCTGGTCATAGTTATTGTAATAATTAGGATCATAGGTAGGCGCGGAGGCAAGTGCCAGGACTTGCCCGGTATTGGGATCCATAACCAGGATGGAGGCGCTCTTGGGGACTTGGCCATTCATATTATCCCCTTGGCCGGACATCAGCTTCTGGAGTTCACGCTCCGCAAAGGCCTGAATATTTTTATCGATTGTCAGGCGTACCGTATTTCCATTCTTAGGGGAAACATACATCTGATTAGCAAAGGGCAAGGGAATACCATTGGCAGCAAACTCTGTCAACACTGCACCCGGGACTCCGTTCAACTCAGAATCCCTAGTCAACTCTATTCCTTCTAACCCCTGGTTGTCAATCCCCGCAAACCCAATAATATGGGCAGCTAAAGTGCCATTGGGGTAATAACGCACACTATCCTCAGTAATTCCAATCCCAGGCAGTTCTAAGGCCCGAACTTGAGCCGCCACCTCCGCCGTAACTCTCTTCTTAACATACTCCAAAGCAGAACGCTTGGTTATCCTTTCCAGCACCTGTTCTGGCTCCATTTCCAATAGACCGGATAAAGCACGAGCGATCTCTTCCCCTCTTCCTGAAGAGCGGACTTGGGCAGGAACAGCATACACGGTCTCAGTACTGACACTCATGGCCAGGACCTCTCCATTGCGATCTTCAACATTTCCCCGCTTGGCCGCTACAGGGACTCCCCGATAATGGCTTTCATCAGCCTTATCACTTAAAATTGCACCCTGAGCCAGCTGTACAAAAGCCAGTCGTACGATCAGCACTACCAAAAAGGCACTGACACAGAAAAAAAGAAAGGCGATACGTTTGCGCATGACAACATAAGGACTCATCGTCCCACCCCCTATTCTAGGGCGTCACCGCGAACTCTACCGCCTTTTATTATTTATCGTTGTGTGGAAGCAAAAAAGCTTGTAAATTTCTGCGAAATCTGTTCCAATGCGGAAGGTTCCTTAACGACCTCTTCCTCTTTGGCCGGTGTTGACTGGACGCCCATTTCAATCTTGGCGACAGGCAAGGTTCCAGCCACATAGACCGTTCCCGCAGGTTTTTCCATGCCCATGGCAAGTGCAGCACTTTCAATCCGGCTTACCGATCGCAATTTATCCACTTGGGCTTGCAGAAGATCATTGTTTGCCTTCAGGTCGGCAATCTCCTTCTGGGTCGCCCGGATTTGCGCTCCTTTGACCACCGTCAGATTAATGGTTTCCGCGGCAAAGACTGTCGATGCGGCAACCACTAAACTCAGGATAAGTACACTTTTCCAATGAGAACGAGGCTTTTTCCTATGGACAGGCTTTTTTGCTTTGCGGGGTTGTTTCTCTATGGGCTGCTCCCATTCAATTTTTTCCTGCGCTAATACCAAAGGTATTCCTCCTCCATTCTCTTTAGAATCAAAGTTTTTCCGCAATCCTTAGCTTGGCACTGCGTGCCCGAGGATTGGCATCAACCTCTTGGGGACTGGGCAGAATCGGTTTGCGATGGACTAAACGAGCCATCGCCTTAGCGCCGCATTGGCAAACCGGGAAGACCGGTGGGCAAGTGCAGCGGCCTAACCAGGAATTCATCTTTTCTTTGACGATCCGGTCCTCCAAAGAGTGGAAGGTTATGACTCCTACCCTTCCCCCAGGAGCCAGACAGCGTATCACTTGGTCCAGAGCTCTCTCCAAGACTCCCAGCTCATCGTTGACGGCTATGCGCAGGGCCTGAAAGGTTCTCTTAGCGGGATGAGGCCCCTCTCGGCGTGCCCCTGCCGGAATCGCCTTTTTGATAAGTTCCACTAATTCGCCCGTGGTTTCGATAGGTTTCTGTTTACGGGCCTCCACAATAAATTCAACAATGCGTTTGGACCATTTTTCCTCTCCGTATTTCCAGAGAATCTCAGCCAGTTCTTCAGCCTTCCCTTCATTGACCAGAACCTTCGCAGACAGTGGATTCTGAGGATTCATCCGCATATCCAATTCCGCATCCTGCATATAGCTGAACCCACGTTCAGCCTCATCCAGTTGGGGGGAAGATACTCCCAGATCAAAAAGAATGCCTTGAACAGGAAGAAGTTCCAGGGACTTAAGAGATTCCTCCAAACTCTCGAAATTGCGATTAACAAGGTGAACCCGAGGGTCTCCCTTAAATTCATCCTGAGCGTTTTTTATAGCTAAGGGATCCTGATCGAATCCCACCAGCTTTCCCTTTTCACTCAGCATCCCTAATAAGAAAGCACTATGCCCTGCTCCCCCTAAGGTGCAGTCCACATAGGTTCCCGAAGGATCCTTGACAACCCCGTCCACCGTTTCCTTGAGCAAAACTGTGACATGATGAAATTCCAAACTATTCGACCCCTTCTCTATATTCCCAGGTTCACCAAAGATTCTGCAGCACTGGCATAAGCATCTTCAGCCTGACGGGAATAGTCTGCCCAAAGGGCTTGACTCCAAATCTCCACACGAGAGGAGACTCCCACCAACACCGCATCCTTATCAAGTTGAGCATATTCCCGTAAGTTAGCCGGCAAAAGAATTCTCCCTTGCTTATCCAACTCACATTCAGTAGCCCCGGAAAAAAAGAAACGGACAAAAGCTCGTGCATCAGGTTGAGTAAAAGGTAAGGCCCGTAATTTCTCTTCGAGAATTTTCCATTCGTCTAATGGGTAGACAAAGAGACAGTGATCTAAGCCTTTGGTGGCGATAAATCGCTCCCCTAAGGCTTCCCGGAATTTTGCCGGTACAATCAGCCGGCCTTTTCCATCGATCGTATGGAGGTATTCCCCCATGAACATACTTTGTCACCCCACAAGCGCGTCACTTCGCCCCACTTCAACCCACTTTACCCCACTTATTCTCCATTTATAAGGATTTTCCTTCTTACTGCAAGAGCTTTTTTTGAGAAAATCGAAAATAGGGAAGAAAGTCCTATTGAAAACGAGAAAAGCTCTTATGCAAATTTCCAAACGTTTGGAAATTTGCATAAGAGCAGAGAAAACGAAAAGGGGGGACAAGTCCTATTATTCAAATTAACTTATTTGAATAACGGTACCTATCCCCTCTTTTCACAATAATTAAATTCCGGTAATTAAATTCTCGCTAAAAGCACAAAGTTAAGGACAAAGAGCAAAGTGGCGATCCACAATACCGGACTGATCTTTTTGGCTTCCCCTTTGAACACCTTGACGATGCAATAGAAAATAAAGCCTGCCGCAATACCATAGGAGATGCTGTAACAAAAAGCCATGAAGATACCGGCAAAGAAAACAGGAATGGCTTCGCTTAGATCTCCCCATTTAATCTCCTTAAAGGAAGAAAGCATCATGATACCAACGATGATCAAAGCGGGTGCCGTGGCCACACTGGGAACCGCGCTGACCACCGGTGCCAGGAAAGCACTTGCTGCAAAGAGAACAGCCACCACAATGCTGGTCAATCCGGTCCGTCCGCCGGCGCCGATACCGGCTGCGCTCTCCACATAAGTGGTTGTATTGGATGTCCCGAAGAGGGAACCTACCGAGGTAGCGATAGCGTCGGCAAAGAGGGCCTTGTCCATTTTGGAGCTGAAGCCTTTGCTGGTTTCCATGGCTTTCAGATCAGCTTCAGAGAAAATCCCTGAACTGCGGCCGGTTCCAATAAAGGTTCCAATCGTATCAAAAACATCGGATAAACTGAAGGCAAAAATAGTGACCAAAACGAGAGGAATCTTAGCGGGATCGCTGAAGAGGGAAACTAATCCCGGATTTCCAAAGGCTGCCATAAAGGTTTGAGGCAATTCAGCAAGGGCATCGCTGAAGCTCATGGAGGATCCCATATGAGTAATGCCTAAAGGAATACCTACCAAAGTGGTAGCAATAATACCAATCAAAATAGCGCCCTTAACATTGCGAACAAGCAAGATAACCGTAAGAACAAGTCCTAAGAGAGCCAGAAGTACGGAAGGAGAATTTAAAGTAACAAGAGCCGGAACGGCACTGGAGTTCGCGATCACAGTTCCGCCTTCACCCAATTGAATATAGTTTCCAGGGTCGGAGGTAAAAGAAAGCAAGCCGGCGTTCTTGATTCCAATATAAGCAATAAAAATACCAATACCGCCGCCGATAGCGTTTTGCAGACTTAAAGGAATGGAAGTAATAATTTTTTTCCGAATGCTTGTCACTGTAATTAAAATATTAATAAGACCGCATAAGAAAACCATAGCCAGTGCTTCTTGCCAAGTAAAACCAATACCAAAAACCACAGTAAAAACAAAGAAAGCGTTAAGACCCATACCAGGTGCTTGAGCGTAAGGGACATTAGCGAATAAGCCCATGACTAAAGTACCGATGACGGATGCAACAATTGTAGCCAGGAATACTGCGCCCCAAGGCATACCCGCTTGAGAGAGCATAGCCGGATTGACCATGATGATGTAGGCCATTGCGAAAAATGTAGTGATTCCGGCAACGATCTCCGTACGGACATTGGAGCCGCTTTCCTTAAGTTTGAAGAAATTTTCCACTCTGATTCCTCCTGTTTTAGTGTTATCTTTGCCATTTTTCGTCAAGAAAAGACTTCCAACAGCATTTAATTTGATGAATGTATTATACTTCAACCCCGAACATTAGTCCACAGTTTTTTTCTTTCGTTCGGATATTTCTCGATCCCTATTACTTAGAAAAATTAAAAGAGTATAGTCAGGGGGCTATGCCCACATCCTATACTCCTCAATCCGTATTTTGATCCGATACTTTTTGTATATGTGCTTTCTTAGGCTAAGTGAAGAGGCTTTTCCACGATCCCATGAGCGGCCTCCATAATTGCCTCCGGTAAGGTGGGATGAGCGTGGATGATCTTAGCCAAGTCTTCGGCCTTTATTTTTTTCTCCACTGCCAGAACGCATTCCTGAATCAGGCTGCTGGCCTGAGGCCCCATAATGCTGGCACCTAACACGATTCCATCTTCATCAGCCAACAGCTTCACTAGCCCCATTATTTCCCCAAGAGCTAAGGCCTTGCCATTGGCGCTGAAAGGAAATTTACTGACCTTATAGGGTTTTCCTGAGGCCTTTAAGGCTTGTTCCGTCTCACCTACGGTGGCAATCTCCGGATAGGTGAAGATGGCACTGGGTATTGTACGCCCTTCCATACTGGCCTGATGCCCCGCAATATGCTCAGCTGCTACCATACCCTGCATGGAGGCAACATGGGCAAGCATTGCTCCCCCCACCACATCTCCAAGCGCATACACCTTGGGAACTGAGGTTTGCATCTGGGAGTTAACTTTAATGGCTCCCCGGTCCAGTTCAAGTCCTAAGGCATCCGTATGGATGCCGCGCAGATTTGGCCTTCTGCCGGTGGCCAAGAGCACCTGCTGGGCCGGGAGTTCCTTCAATCCTTTTCCATCTTCTACCGTAACCACCAGACCGTCTTCTTTAGAATTGATCTCTCTTACAGAAGCTTTGGTCAGAATCTCCAGCCCACTTCTTTTTAGTAAGGGGGTTAAGCGTTTGGGTATTTCTTCATCAATATTCGGAAGAAGGGAAGGAAGCATTTCTACCACACTAACCTTAACTCCAAATTCATGGTAAATGGACGCAAATTCCAAACCGATGACACCACCACCAATGATGACCAGGCTATCCGGTAGATTTTCCTGTTCGAGAATTTCTTCGCTGGTTACCACCCCGGGAAGGTCCACCCCCGGTACGGGAATCCTTGCTGGAAGAGATCCCGTGGCCAAAACCAAATTCTCCACATGAAGTTCAATCTTTTCCGTTTCGGTAGTGACCTCAATTCGATGGGCTTCTCTTACTTCTCCCCAGCCCTTAAGTACTGTGATTTTTTTGGCCTTCATCAGCTGCTCTATCCCGCTTACTAAGGTATTGACCACTTGATTCTTTCTTGCCGCAATTTGGGGGTAATGGATTCCTCTATCCCCAAGATTAATACCAAATTCTTCAGCATGTTTTATTTCCCGCCAGAGTTCCGCACTTTTAACTAGGGTCTTGGTGGGGATGCACCCTTTGTTCAAACAGGTTCCCCCAAGACGTTCTCCTTCAACTAAAACGACGGATAAGCCAAGCTGGGCAGCGCGTAAGGCACAGACATAACCCCCGGGGCCTCCGCCTAAGATGCCAACCTGATAGTGTTGCATTTATTCTTCCTCCCTATACCTTAAAACGGACGACCTGTTCCCTGAGTTCCATAGCCATACTTACCAAACTTTGGGCAGCCCCGGCAATATTTTGCATACTAGCGGCAACCTCTGCGGAAGCCTGTTCGATCTCCTTGGTGGATGCTTCAGCCTCTGCCGCAATATGTTCCACTTGCTGGGATTGACTGGAAACCCCCTCCATATAGCTTAAGATTTGCTCACCGGAAACGGCAATTTCTGAAATATCACTGGACACCTGTTTGGTGGACTTCACAATAATTTCTAATGCCTGCCGGGCTTCTAAGGTCAGTTGTAATGAGTTTTCCACTTTCGAGTCGGCTAAATTCATCGCATCCACCGTGGCCGTAATGGTTTCCTGGATACCATTGGTGATCTCGGCTACCTCATCGGTAGAGACCGATACCCCTTCCGCTAACTTACGAATCTCATCCGCCACAACAGCAAAACCCCGGCCATGCTCACCGGCCCTGGCTGCTTCGATGGCGGCATTGAGTGCCAAAAGATTCGTCTGGCGCGCGATGGAGGCGATAGTCGCTGTAATAGACACGATTTGCTGGGATTGTTCATCCAATTTTTTAATACTCCCGGAAGCTTCATCCACCGTGGTATTGGTATCTTGCATAGCCTTAACAATCCCTGATAGACCTTCTAAGCCTTTTTCGGCATTTCCCTGGGAGATGCCCGCTTCCTGGGACACAGAATTGGCCCGCTCTGCAATAATCTGAATGGTATTCCTCAGACCCCTGAAGGAATCCATGGCCTGGGAGACAATCATGGTTTGCTGAGCCATTCCATTGGACATTCCCGCTATATGTAGGTTGACTTCTTCATTCTTAGCCGCTATCTCCTCTGAGTTTGCGGAAAGTTCATCGATAGCTTCAACCCATTCATTGGCCATGGTTCTGATCTTGTGAATAATCTCCCGGAAGTTCCTGGTCATGGTATTAAAGGCATTGGCCACTGCTGCCATGTCCACACTGGTAACCTGAATCTGGGTATTGAGTTCACCTTCTGCCACATGCAATATCCCAATTTCCATCTGCTGAATAGGCTTTAAAAAACGATTATAATTCCGAAAAGAGGCCGCCACAGCAATTCCCAGACCTGCTATCAGATACCCCCCAGAAACCACTAACATTTCAAACTGAGGTAATTTTAGAATAAATTGAATCACAGCTGCAATCAAGACGACCGAAGGAATCACAACCTTCAAGGTCTGCCCGATGTACTTAAAAAGACTAACCTGTTTCAAATCCTTGGAGCCATTCATCGCAAGGCTCATTTGAGATACCCCCCCTAGGTCTGTGATTTTATCCCAGACTTTTCTTATTCTTTTGTCTAAATGATTCTCGTTGAATTTTATTTTTCCTCCAATAGACTAAAATTTCTGAATATTTTTAGTTGCTATCCCAAACTTCCCTCAGTCTTTCCTACAAAAAGAACCTATTCTGTACAACACAAAATAGGCTCTCCTATTCCATCTAGACTAATCTATATTAATTTGATGCAATCGCTTGGTTTAACCTCTCTACCAATTCATCCGGTTTCTTTCCATGGGTGAGCGCCGCTCCTTCAATACTTTCCATCGTGGATGAAGGGCATCCTAAACAATGCATGCCTAATTCCAGAAAGGTCTGTACAGTCTGGGGATAGCTGCGTAAAACCTGACCCACTGTCATGTCCTTAGTGATCAATGCCAAAACCTCCTAGCTCCCTCTTACAATTCTCACTAAAATGGTCGGATTTATTATAACTTATTTTGCTGACTTGTTCAACTTTTTATGTCTGTGGTGTCTGTGGAAACCCATCTTGCGGAGCAGCCGGTCATGCCACTCAGACCCGAAAGGCAGCCCAAGGATTTTGCTTTAAGGCAGAGAACGAATTCTAAGCGAGCAGGTAAGCAATCTTCGCGAAAGACTGCAGCGGAGTCGGGTTGGAAACAGGACGTTTCCAACCGCCCATTGAGAACAAGTGCGAAAGCAGTGCTTTCGAGGAGCGATTTGGGTGGGCACCCGACAGAGCGGAGGTCTTGAGCGATTAGATTGCTCCGCGCAGCTTATGGAGTGAACGCCGAAAGCAAAATCCTGGAGAATCAGCTTTCGGCCCCCTTTCAGCTGCCAAACAAGATCAGCTTCAGCCAATGGGATTGCTGGACTATTTGTATAGCATAAAAGATATCTTCCCAGCGGAAAGCCGCTACCACACCAAATATCAAGAAAATGATACCCGGTACCCATAGAAAAGCGGCATAGCCACCGCCAATACGATGTACATCCCGGACTTTTAGAGGGAGGAAAAGAAGATTAAAACCCATATAGACTAAGATAGGTACGGCGCGGGGTATCCCCCAGGATTGCAATGCCCACAACACACCAACCGTCCAATTCCAGAAGTATCTTCTTTCCAGCCATGCTGCCAGACCTTTTGTATCAGGGGTTCCAGGCATGTGTGGTGCCACCACGCCCACTTGAAGCAAACGCAATAAAGTAAACAAACTGCCCATAATCAACCAGATCAACCAAGGGGATTGAAGCTTTATTCCTTCCCATAAAGGCCATTGATTGGGAATCCATTGAGCCCAGGGCGCCTTAGTGTTAAAAAGAAGGGCTGTCAGTATACCGGCCAGGGTCATTTGCCGGGTCACCATAGCAAAGCCTTGCCAGAACCATGCCTTACGCAAGGCTCGTTTGGGCTTTTTATTATGGAGCTCTTTGTAACGCCAATTCACCGCTGCCAAATTTGACCATGCTACGATGACCAAAAGGACAGCCCAAATAATACTGACCCACTTTTCTTCCGGCCATAATCCCTCTCGAAGCTCTTGGACCTCCTTGGGTTGCTCGATTTCTCCCCAAGGTCCAACAATCGAGTCTCCATCTGTCAAATTCAAATTGAATGCGGGTATTGGAGCAGTTATGGACCGCACTTCCTCCTCATAGGCCCTTACCAAGGACTGGGAATTATATTCCAAGCCAATTCCGGAAGTATAAGCCCACACTGATGGGTGAAGGCTGGATACTTTTGTCCATTCCTCCCACACCTTAGGCTCGGGAAGGCGCTGAGCTGGGACCATGGCACTGCCGGGCAACTCTACCCACAGTCCTATCCCTGCCCGATCTGCCTCCTGCAGCCAATACTCATCCGGACGATGTCCGAGAAAATAGATGAGATTATAGCCTTGGGTCTTACATTCGTTTAGCCAGTCCGCAACATCGCCGCGATTTCTCAGTTCATATTCCTTTTCCGGAGACAGGGCCAACCCTTTGATGGGCAGCTCCTTCCCATTTAAAAGAAATAGTCCTTCCCGATACTCCAAGGAGGCAAGACCTAAAGCAAAGGCAATATCGTCACGATCCCCTTTCGTGTTGCTAACGGTCAAATACACTTGGTATAGATAAGGGTCTTCCGGAGTCCAGGGATGCCCATCAGGAACCTGAAAGGTAAGGCTCACAGGCTGTACAGAGCTTTCATCGGAATGAACTTGAGTTATGGCTTGAGCAATCTCTGCAGAGCCATCTGAAATCACACCCTGAACAGTCCATGGTCCATATTCGGAGAACCCATGATGACTCAGCTGAAAATCTACTTGAACCTGAGCAATATGCTCCTCCCAAGTCACTTGAGTACGGGGGTTTTCAATACTGGTCTCCATGACTGCCTGTAAAGAAATACCCCCTGTAATCCTGCCTTTGTCCGGATAGCCGGATCCCAAAAAAGTGGTTTTCTGAGAAGAAGGTGCCGTAAGCTCAAGCAGCAGCAGATTATCTTGGCCATAGTTTAACGCTGTAATGGGAATTTGGAGTCGCCCACTCCCGCCCTCGCTGACTACACTGCCAATTCGCTGGCTGCTTTCCATCCCGTTAAGATAAACATCACAATGGCCATATACCCCATTGATCTGGAGTATAAGACTTCGGGCATTCCACTCAGCCGGAATTTTAAAGTTTTTCAGCGCAACCTCAAATTCCTTGCTTGAAGGAAGATAACCATATCCCCCACCCGTGATGGGCGAGTCGATCCCCTTCCCTTCCTGCTCCGTCTCTGTCATCCAGGCTTGACGCAAGGAAGGATACATCTTCCACTGCCCCCCTAGGTCCATTTCCCATCGTCCGACACTAGCTAAGGAAGAGGAGGATTTCAGGAAAACCCCGGGGGTAGAATTCCAATTCCAAATCAATAGCCCCAGAGCTATAGCAAAAGTCAAAACCAATAAGTAAAGACGTCTATTAAACATAGTCGGTGTGAACCTTTCATTTTGTTCGTTTTTAATTTCTAGGCAATCTGTTAAATTCCTTCAAAGAATCGTTATTAAGAAAAATCTGTAAAATAAAAAAAGCCCGATCAATGACCAGACTTTAATTAATACCTTCTCTTAATTCATCTTTTTTACGTCGCGTACTGCACATTCGGGACATACCCCATAGAACTCCAGACGGTGTCCATGGACTTGGAAGCCTGTATGGGATTCTACTTCTCTCTCCAACTCCAGCAGGGGGCGATGGAAATCGACAATTTTCCCACACTCAGTACACGCCACATGATAGTGATTGCTAGGATTCCCATCAAAACGGCTTGACATATCTCCGTAGGAAAGCTCCAAGATATGCCCATGTTCTTTCAGCATGTTTAAGGTATTATATATGGTTCCCAAGCTTACACCGGGAAATTTCGCCTTGACATGATGATAGATCTCCTCAGCTGTCGGATGAGTATCCGTACCCAAAAGAAACTCTAAAATAGCTTGACGCTGGGGCGTAAAACGTACCCCTTTGTCCTTTAGCTGCTTAAGAATTTCGATGGCAGTCATAAACTCATCTCCTTGCATTTTAAAATGATTATTACTTTCAGTCTAGTAAAAAAAATAGAGACTGTCAATACAAAAAACGAAATATTTGATTAAAATAGGACTTTAGTCCTATTAAGTTGTTTGGTACATACAACAGGATGGAATGCTGTTTTGATTTTTTGTCTTAGCAAAGGGATAAAGGGAGTATCTTGAACCAAGATTATTTCTGTGTATACATGATCGTGTCTTCATTGGGCTTTAGAAAGCCAATTAAAAAGGGAGTCTTTTGGGACTCCCTTTTTTAGAACATGAGTTAAGCTGGATTTGGAGCGCCAGTTGGGCAAACTCCAGCACAAGAACCACAATCAGTGCAAGTATCGGCATCAATGACGTAAAGATCATCTCCGGCACTGATAGCACCTACCGGACATTCTGCCTCACAAGCTCCACAGCTGATGCACTCAGAATTAATTACATATGCCATTGTATACAACCCCTTTCTCCCCATTCTCAATTGTCACTATAACATAAAGAAAGAAAGTTAGGCAATATGTAATTTAATATTTTGTCCAGCACAAGAAGAACATATTCTTTTTCTAATATCCCAAACAATCAGAATCTTACAGATCCCGATCCGGCCGATAAGGAACCTGATACAGTCTCCTCATGCACTGGGCACAATAGGGCAGCATCCGATTGCTGACATGATTTCTCCGAAAAAGTACTCTGTCCAAATCTTCATGTTCAAATCCGCAGGAACGACATTTTTCTAACACCCTGACTAACCTCCTAGTTTGTGAGCTTATGAACGATGTGTTTATACCTATAGTATGCCTCACAAATCCAGTCTTTAAACAAACCCCGGCGATTTCTTCAGGATATCCTGCAAATGACCTAAAGTATTACATTCAAACATTTGGCAATAGGGTCGGAAAAGCTCTATGGTTTTGACATCTTTCCACCGTTTCTCAGGTAAGGTGTTCAACCAGATGATTTCCCTAACCTTGCCGCGGGTCTTCTTCAAATTTAAAGCAGCCTTCTCCCCCTCGAGAGTCTGAGCATCACTGAGGATAAAGAGAACGGTTCGGCGGTTAAGGGAACTCCCATAATGCTCGTGAAGTTCCTCCAGGGACACTGCAAAATTAGTACCCCCGCCAAATTCCCCCACCAGGTCCGTCATTGAAGTATTAAGCATCCCTTGAAAGGTTTGGGCACCTCTTAGTTTGGAAGTAATATTAACTAAATGATTGGCAAAGACATAGGTCTCAATTCCAGAAACTAAGCTGGTTAAGCCATAGACAAATTGCAAAATAAACTCCGTGTATTTCAGCATGGATCCCGACATATCACAAACCAGCACAAATTTAGGCTTTCCTTTGCGCCGTTTACGATAACTTTGCTTTAATAATACTCCTCCGTAACGCAGGTTTTCCCGAACGGTGCGCCGCATATCCAGGCTTCCTCGTTTTCCCTGTCCCAGTCTGCGGGAGACCTGGGAAGCAAGCCTGCGGGATAGGCGCCGAATTAGTTTACTGACCTCTGGCCATTCCTCAGGGGGTATATCCTTCAAGTCCTTGGTCAGGTAATGCATCTCCTTTTGGCGCATGGCCCGCTGGGCTTCGCTCAATAATCCTTCCTGCCCCGGAGGTGACATCGGAAAATCTTCCCCCAGCTTGCGCTTCCAGTATTCCAGGGAGCCGTGGAGCATTTTTTCCACCATGGGTTGAAAAGAGTGATCCAGCTGCATCCCATTTCTCGTGCCCTCTTCCGAACGTTCAAGAAACTGCTTCAGCCGCTCTTTTTCCTCTTCCGGAAGATTCATATACGTTGCCAGCTGTTCATCGGAAAACTTCAGCTCTTCCCCCTGGAAACGCAATTCTTCCCGACTCTGAGCCACTCCTTTTTCCCAACTCTCCACCTTCTCTTGAGCTTCCTTTTGCCAGGTCGACTTAGCCTCAGGTGGCGCAAAAAACACGCGGAAGACCTCATGGAACCAAGGAAGCTGATTCACAGACTTTACTAAAGTGCTCTGCAAAATCCCCTCCACCCGGGACTTATCTTCCATCCCGATGAGAGTTAATCCTTGCAATGCATCCTGAACCTCAGTGAGATTGACCGAGATGCCCCCTTCACGAAGAAGACCAATAAACTCCAGCAGATGACGATCCAGTTCGCTTCGTTGCACTCAGGGCCCCTCCTTACATTCCTTTCGTCTCCCAAAGGAGCCGCTCTGCTCCCATCTCACGATAGAAAAGTTCCAGATCTTCCTTGCTTTTGAGAAGCAGATTCAGGGTAGCATCCACCCAGGTAGGGTCAAGGTCAGTTTTTCCCATGACCAATAAGGCTTTAGCCCAATCCATGGTCTCGGCAATGGAAGGAATTTTTTGCAAAGCCAGCTTTTCCCGAAGAATACTGACTGCCTTAGCCACTTGAAAGGCCAACTTATCCGGCAACTCCGGATATTTGGCACGAAGAATTCGAACTTCCTTCTCCACTGTGGGAGGATTGACATAGAGAAAAATACAGCGCCGTTTGAGAGCGTCAGATAATTCCCGTTCACCATTGGTAGTTAGAATCACAAAGGGACGCTTTCGGGCTCTGACCGTTCCCATTTCGGGAATAGTTACCTGGAATTCACCTAAGACTTCCAGTAAAAACGCCTCAAATTCTGCATCGGTCTTGTCGATCTCATCAATAAGCAGAATGGTAAGCTCATCGCTCATTAGCCCTTGCAAAAGGGGACGGGGCAAGAGATAATCCAGCCCAAATAAATCCTCTTCCTTTAGGCTCTCCTCTTTCATCTGAATTCTGAGCAGCTGTCTTTGGTAATTCCATTCATAAAGAGCTTTGTTCTCATCCAGCCCCTCATAGCATTGGAGACGAATGAGAGGAGCCGAAAACACCTGACTCAACACTTTTGCAATTTCCGTTTTTCCCACACCAGGGGGCCCGGCGACCAGAATTGGTTTTTCCAGTTGGGCGGCTAAATAGGCTGTAAGAGCGATTCGGTCCTCTTTCTCCGTTATATAGCCTTGTTTTGTCAATTCCTCTTCAAATTGATCCAGCGAAATATCCAATTTCATGAGTTCTCCTCCTCCATGTTCCTATCATAGCACGAAACCAACATTATGAAAATTCAGAAACTTCATCGTGAAACTTTTACTTTTAATTTGCCTTAGTGAAAAATCCGTAACTCCCCAAAGGAATTTACGGATTTTTATGATTCGCAATTAATCTTCTTTTTTAAGCCAATATTTGGGGTTGATCATTGTCATCAAAGCCTATGGGCAAGACATCGATGATGGCTTCTCCGATGATTTTCTGTACATCATTGATCATCCGTGATATACGAAATTCCGCCTCTAAGTACTCCCGAGCCGCCGGATTAAGACTTAATAAACTATATAAGCGCTCAAGCTCCTGCTGCTTACCCTGTGAAATGTCCAGTTGAAAAAGCTGTGCTTGTTGGATTTCAAATTGCTTCATCTGGAAATCGCGAATCATTTTGTATTGGCCTTCATCAGCTTTCATCGACTCTTTTGCGACTATAAAGTCACGATACTCATCGGATTCTTTGATTTGTAGAGCCAATTGCTGGGCTGTCTCATAAATAGACATCTTCCCAACCCCTCTCCTGTTCCTCTTTAACCTTAATATTCAATATTCCCCTTTTAAAATCCTGCGCCTAGCCATTAAAAGGGGCAGGATACTCCATGGGAAGGCTTTGGATAATGAGCTGCTCCAGCACTTCATAGGCCTTAAGGCGGCTGTAAGCCAGAAGATCATCCCATTTCCTTCTTTCGAATTCCCAGGGTGAATAGGCCGATACCCGGCTGGCAAATCCTATAGGACGCCCCCCGCCAAAAAGCTTTTCCAGCCTTCGGGCTGCCAAACTTACAGGACCATTGGGGCGAGCCGTACAAAAAATCGGCTCCAAACATAGTGCTGGTTTATCTTTGTAAGTCACTAGCAAACTTTGTTTATATAAGGGCTCTACCCCTACTCTTTCTCTTTGAACCTCTTCCCGCAAAAGAATAGGTTCCTGAACATCCCAAGCACCGAGCCCTCGCCAAAACTCCTTTTCAGCAACATAGTTTATCGGAGCTCGCAAAGCCATAGCTCCCATTTGTCGAGCAAATCGGGTGACCATCTCGGCGAATTCACGCTCAGCAGAATTCTTGACAGATAATCCCATCATGACGATTAATCGTTCCGAAGAACTAATCAGAAGCTCCCCCGCCTCTTCTTCTTCCCCCATGCGAAGAATCTGATATCCAGGGAGCAGCTGTAAGGAGGTTTTTATTTCCTTTCCCCGCTCCGTTAAAAACGCCCCCAAGGCTTCAGCCCAATCGGTCAGGCCTTCTTCATCCCAATCCCGCAAGGGATTTAAGGACAATTCCATCCACGGCATACACTCTCACCTATCCTGATCATATGTTTTCCATAGTTTGGCTTAGGATCAGGATTTCTATCCGAGAATTCACCGTGGCTAAAAATTCTTCTTTAATTCCTCATCGAACCATTCGTCGAGATTACCGGGAAGGACGGAAATGGTCTCCAAATAGTCCAATATTTTTTCACCCCAATAGGGATCAAAATGTATTCCTAACGCTGACCGCATCTCTTTAATAACTGCTCCGGGGTCCTGAGATTTATTTTTATGCCGGCGGACCTCAATATCCGTGACATAATGGTCAAAAACCCGCAGCCCCCGTGCCAATAGCGGTATCTCTGTGCCTTTCAGGCGATAGGGATAGCCGCCTCCGGAATAGTTCTCGTGATGGGATACCACTCCTTTAGCAATTCTCTCCCAGAAGCGATTGCCGGTCTTTTTATAATAGTCCATAACTATCTCTTCTGAGACGAGAGGATGCTCGATCATATAGCCCCATACCTTGAGCAGCATCTCCCGCTCGATGTCTTTTAGGCTTTCACCTGAAAGAAGTATTTCTTTGGGCCAGCGGATTTTGGAGATATCATGCAAAAGTCCTGCCGCTACAAATTCATTTCGAGTAACCCAAGCCTGCTTTACAAACTGCTTTCCTATGTCCACCTCCCCAAAGCGGCTCATAAGATAGCCTACCCTTAAGCTATGGTAATAGCTTATATCATCGACCCACGCCAAATCATTGAGAAGCTGTCGAATTTCATTACTGTACATACATGATTTCCTTTCTGCCATTCCGAAACAGGGGAGGCTCCTTGCCCCATTTCGCCCACTGCTGCCGATCGGTTTTCACAGCGGGTAATATTCCTTTTGTCCATGATTGAATCCGATTATATCTTTTATCCCCAGATTTTTCAGAAGTTGAGCGGCTCTCTCCAAATCACGTCCTACATATTCTGCTCCATGGGCATCTGAGCCCAGTGTCATGGGAATTCCCCGACGCTTAATCTCTTGAATTATTTTTACCTCAGGATAATATTCTCCTACCGGTTTATAACGTCCAGCCGTATTAAGCTCGATGACCAGTCCCTTTTTTTGAATCTGCTCCAATGCAGCATCTGCTAAACGAAGGATATCCGTCTGGGGCCGGACTCCAAAGAGTTTTATGAGATCGAAATGACCAATGGTGGTAAAGAGATCGCTGGCAGCCGCCATCTCTACCCAATGAAAATATTCCTTATACATCCTGTCCGGATCTTTCTGATGATGGACAGCTTCTTCCTCGGGAAAATCAAAAACCCATCCATTCATCTCATGAACAGAGCCAATGACAAAATCAAAAGGAAATTGCTCCAGAAGGTTTTTGATTTTGCCTTCATCCGACGGTCGATAATCCACTTCCAAGCCGATGGCAACCTTCAGATCAGGATACTCTTCAGCCACTTCCCGTATCAGTGGCAGATTCAGATCTTTATAATAATAGTCATGGTCTGCAAAGCCTATCTGTTTCAGGCCCATCCTCCGGGCTTGGTCCAGAAACTCCCGTATATTCCCGGCAGTTGCCAAGCGGTCTGCGTGGCCGGTAAGGTGTACGTGCATATCTAACATCCCTTGGTCCTCCGTTTAACTATTCTGAACCCCAGTCTTCACCACAAGATAAGGCTTCAGCTCAATCTCCGCTTTCCCCAGGATGGTCTCAGCACAAGCCAGATCCTTAAAAAAGTTCCCGTTGAGCTTCACATCCCTCTTGCCAACAATTTTTCCTTCCCGGATACGCAGGCTTTGCGGGGCACTGAGGGAATAATCCCCTGAGACACTGTTCTGGGTGTGCATCCCTAAGACTGAGAGGATAAGAATTCCATCGTCAATACGGTCAAGGACCTCTCCCCAGGGCTTCTCCCGAGAGGACTTAAGATAGAGACCTGAAGTTCCATAGGAAACACCGGTTGGAGGTGCTCCCCAAGCCTTTGCATCCTTCAGCCGCAGTATGGGGCTTTGCAGGCTTCCCTGCTGAATCAGTACCGTTTTCTTAGCCGGCACTCCCTCAGGTGTCAAAAGATAGGAACTCCATTCAAAGGGGCGAAGAGGATCCACATAGAGGCTCAAATCCTCATGAAAAATCATCTTATGATCTCTGAAATCTTCGACTTTAAAAGAACTTTGACCTTCCAGGATGCTTTGTCCCATAAGATTTGGGTAGATAAATTGTCCAAAGAGATCCCCTACAACGCTTGGCGAAAATACCACCACCGTTTGGTCATTAATCCCGAAGGACTCCTTCTGCAATGCCTCATAATAGCCAAGGGTCCGTTTCCAAAGTGTATCCCATTCTTCAGGACGAATCAGCCTGCGTTTAGCAAATCCTGTTCCGACCAAACTATCAAAAGAATAAGAAAGTGTATATTGGGACTGCTGGTAGCTGACAGCCAAGCCCTGGGAATTCCGATTGTGCCGATACCCCCAACCTGCTTGAAGACCGGCATTGAGATGAACTCCCGACGGAGTATCCCCTAACAGCCTGGCCAGTTGCTCGAATAGAATTCTATCCTCTCCAGCCAAGATCCTCTCTATTTCCCGATCCTCTACAGTAACTAATGGCAAAGGCTCGGGGGTTGGGATGTCTGCTCCCTCAGGATCTTCGTAAGAAGCCTGACGCCACTCCTCCAGCTGATTCTGCCAATATGCACTGCCCTCATGTGGGGGAGGGGCCTGAACCTGAGCCTGGGTCAATCGTCCATCTTCCCAGATAATATAGACTTCTCCACTCTCTCCCTGACGGTTGCTCGGAGGAGTATAGACACTGCCCGGTGAGTTTTCTTTAATTCCCAGGGATATGAGCTTGGCCTCTTGGACCATGAATCTCCAATCCCGGATTCTTAGTTCATCTTTTACGGGGGTCCTTTTTGCCTTTTGGAGGAATCCCTCAAGCTGTGTCACAAGTTTCATCATTGCTCTCCTCCCAAAGTAACATTTTCGTCCCGATCGAGAAGAAGATAGCGGTGACTTCCTCCGCTGGAGGGAACCGATTGTCCTCCTTTGCCGCATGTTCCAATCGCGTCATAGCATCCCCCGCCCACTCCTGCACGAATCGCTTGCAGAGCCGAGAGAATCTTGCCACTAAAAATGCTGGGCTGGTAGATGGCTAAATTGGGATCAGCAACATCGATGATTCCGTCACATTGGAAGACAAAATCACCGGTTTTAGGGTTAACCTGACCTCCCCGGTACCCTAAAAGCAAGAGATGCTTTCCTTCCTTTTGAAGTTCACCTGCCTCCATCAGAGTCCGGCGCACTTGGGAGACCTCTTCCATCAAACCGGAGGTATGGGCTAAGGGAAGAACATCATCCACCAGCAACCGGATATTGGTCATCCTTGGGAGAGGAATATGTCCATAGCTTTCCGCTCTCCCCGCCCCTGAGACAGGCATTCCAGCCTCTTGAGCAGAAAATATATCACCGAGGCCTGCTTGCAGCACACCATCTTTTACGATCTCAACGGTTTCCCGCACCAGACCATTAGCGGAAAAAGGCTGATAAGCCCAATCCCCCTCTAAGGGACCGTCGATAATATGTACACCGGGGCGAGCTACTTGCAGACCTTTCTTCAACTTCCCTTTTTCCCCCAGCACGGACTCCTTCATATGATCCGATTCCACAGCATGTCCAAAGGCTTCATGGGCTAATCCCTTTGCCAAGCCATAGTCAATAATCAAAGGATAATGTCCGCTTGGCAAATTCGGCGCCACACAAACCTTCTTGGCAAAATCCCCTCGTTCAATTCCTCTTTTCTCCAGGCTGGAATCTTCTTTTTCTAAAAGGAGAAGACCAGCATCCACGCCGCTTCGTTGAACAAGAGTGTTTTTAGCCCGTCCCTGCACCCTAACTGTCCCCTGGTGCATAAGCACTGCCCGTGGAACGACATAGGAGACTAAGGTTCCATCGGTTCGTCCGATACACCAGATATCCTCCACTTGACGATAACTGGTCTGCCAGGAGTTTTCTGAACTTCGGCTCAGCAAGCGCTTATGTAAAAACATAACCTGTTCTTGCAATTCTGTTAAAGAGAAATGGTCAAACTCCAGTTTGGCTGGATTTGGGCCTTCAGCTTTTAAAGGGGATGCGCTATAGATGGCGCGGTTTAATTCTGCTCCGAGCCTTGCGTTATGCTCAGCAAGAGAAATTGCCCGCTTCATTGCCTCCCTTCCGGCCTCCACCGTCAACGAATTCACTGAGGCAAATCCTGAGGCTCCTTCCGAAGTAAAGGCTTGGACCCCGATTCCGCTTTCTCTGGCGGTAGACACTCTTTCAAAACGCCCATTGTTAAGTCTTAGGGACCATTCACGCCTCGATTGGGCACGGATAATGCAATAACTACCTTCCTGGGCTTGAGTGTCATGCAGGATCTTTTGCACAATTTCTGATATTTCTTTCCGATCCACACTATTCCTCCATTAACAAACTTTTCTCTATTATACCACTCTCCTTCATGAACATAATCTTCATAATGATAATTCTGAGAAATACTTTTCTCTACCAGAAAATTTCAACCGGCATGTATATTGGCAAATTTCCTGGGAAACACTTTAAGTAGTCTCACGTTTTCCAATTATTTTTTATCCCCACTCCTCTCTTTTACTTCACTTGCGGCTCATGGTCGCAAGCTTTTTTTATTCTCAGTGCTATCGGGTTTTCTTTAGCAAAACCAGTAAAATGCAGGGAAGTCTAATAATTTCCCTGCATTTTTTCTGTTTAGTCCTTTAGAACCTTAACCATAAGCTTACGCTCTTCTGCAAAACCCAGGTTCTGATAAAGCCTTAAGGCCTGGACGTTGTGAGAACTTACTGCTAAACCAAGATATTGAATACCTTTCTCCCGGCAATAGGCTTCCGCTTCCTCCATCAAAACCTTTCCGATTCCATGGTTACGGTATTCTTCGAGAACTGCAATATCCATAACCCATCCCTGATGTAACCCCGTCAGCTCTTCCTGAGCATCTGGATAAAGGACCAAAAAGCCTGCCGGCTTTCCTGGGTCCATCTCGGCAATAAACACTTTGGAGTTACTTTGTTGGATCCATGTCCAAAAGTTTTTCAACATTTTTATTCGGTACTTCATTGTTTCTTCCATGGGCTGTTGACGCCATGGAGAAATATTCACAGGAATAACTTTCTTAGCCAATTCATACATAAATGGCCAATCCTTTACCGTCCCTTGGCGAATGAGCATACCATCACCCCTTGGGTTAATTTACGCTCCTACTGGAAGAGATGCTCCTGTTCTGGACCACGAAATTTACCCATATACTTTTAGGGAGCGCCTGTGCGGGGGCGGATGGAGGTAAGCTATAAAAGAAAGGAGAGGCCGCGATGTTGACCATTCTCCTTGCCTTAATCCTGGGACTTGCTTTTCTGCTTTATGGTATGCATATTCTGCGTTACGGACTTCAAGCCTTTGCCGGAGACACCTTCCGCGATCTTCTCCATCAAATGACCGCCACCCCCTGGCGGGGCTTCTGGAGCGGAACCCTTGCCACGGCTGCTCTTCAATCCAGTACTGCCCTGACAGTTATGGCCGTCTCTTTTGTGGATTCCGGCCTTATTTCCTTTCGAAACGCCTTAGGGTTGATTTTAGGAAGCAATATCGGCACAACCGTGACCACCCAGCTTCTGGCCCTACCCTTGGAACCCCTGATACCCTATGCCCTTTTGATTGGTGGGCTAGGCTATCTTTTCTTTCCCCATCGCTGGCGTTATCTTGCCCTCTCCTGCTTAGGTTTAGCTTTTCTCTTTCTTGCTTTAAATCTTTTGGAAAGCGGTATGGCTCCTTTAGCCGAGGTAGAGAGGGTGCAGGAATTACTCCATCAACTGGGAGATCATCACTTCCAAGGCATTATCGCAGGTACTCTGCTTTCCGCCGTCCTCCATTCCTCATCAGCCACCACCGGGATTGTCATGATTCTGGCTTCAGATGGTTGGATTACTCTTCCTACAGCCATTGCCTTCGTATTCGGAGCCAATATCGGCACCTGCTTTACAGCCGTCATAGCTTCATTAGCCACTAACCGGGCAGCCCAACGTGTAGCCCTTTTCCACGTCCTTTTAAACCTCTTCGGCGCACTTCTTTTCTTTCCCTTCCTAACACCTCTTGCTCTTTTTTTTCAATGGATCGGAGGACCTGTCAGCCTCCAGGTCGCCAATGCCCATACCCTTTTCAATGTGCTGTCTTCTCTCATTGCCATGCCTTTTCTGCCTCTGGCGGCTCGGCTTTTGGAGCGGATACGCTAAATCTCCAGGATTTTGCTTTACACCGGTCGCTCCATAAGCTGCGCGGACAAAACTAACGCTCAAGCTCTCCGCTCCGTCGGGTCCCCGCCCAAATCGCTCCTCGAAAGCACTGCTTTCGCACTTGTTCTCAATGGGCGGTTGGAAACGTCCTGTTTCCAACCCGACTCCGCTGCGTGCTTTTCGCGAAGTTTTGTTTCCGCTCGCTTAAATTCGCTTCCTTTTGTAAAGCAAAATCCTTGGGCTGTTTTTCGGGTTTGAGCAAGCGGGACGTTGTGGGAGATGTGGGGCAAGTCGCCTGACCCGAGCCGCTTTTTCCGTCTTTACCGACGCCGCTTGAGCGGCAGGGTCGGCTACCTTAAGAAGGACCCTGAAGATGACCCTAGGAATTCCTCACAAAAGGCCCCAGGACCCAAAACAGTGCTGAAAGGAGGCCCGCAAGCGTAGCTTTACGCACAAAAGCGAACGGATTTAGCGGAGGGGCGGTCTTGTCAACGAGGCTTTCTTAACTTAGACGAGCCACCGGTTAGCATGCAGAAAACAGCGGGGTTTGGCTCGGCTGTTAAGAAAGCGAGTGGACCAGCCCCGGAGCTATGGAGTGAGCGTTGTGCGTATAGCTACACGACCTGCGCCTACTCTGCATTCAGCTACACGACCTCTGCGAGCCTTTTCCCCCTCTGCCGACGCCTCTTGAGCGGCATGGTCAGCCCCTCCAAAAAAAGTGAGACAGGACCTTCCCTGTCTCACTTTAATCCATATTTACTTGCCAGAAAATCACAGATTCCCCGGGCATCATCCAAGTCGAAGCAAGGTACCCCCAGCTCAAATTGGACGTCACTGGCAATGGCGATCAGCTGCTCCGGCTTGGATAGGAGCTCCTGATGGACCTCTGAGCGAAAAACCTCTATCCGAGGCTGATTCCCGTGCTTATACCCCTCAGTAAAAATGAGATCTACATTATTTATGCGCTCCAGTACTTGCGCCAAGGTCTGCTCCTCTTGGACTTTTTCAAGGATAGCCATTTTTTCCGGGGACGATATGGCGACCACATCCGCCCCTGCCTGGGCAAACCGCCAAGTATCTTTCCCCGGCTTATCCATCTCAAATCCATGAACATCATGCTTAACTGCGGCAACTCTCCAGCCCCGGTTTTTGGCTTCTTTTAAGAGCTTAACCAGCAAGGTGGTTTTACCTGAGTTCGAGCGTTGCCCGACGATCGATACCACTGGAATCATTTAATCTTCCTCCCATGAAGCAATCCAGCGGCCTTGCAGGCGCTCGCCCTTTTGAACCGGTCCATGTCCACCAGGAACATCCACCAGGAGATGGCTTCCCCTCATTGAGCGGAGGACGCCGGAACCTTGAGCAAAGCTGGGATCCGCCCATATCTCCCCGTTGCGAAAGACAGCCCGAGCCCGTAAGAATCTTCTCTGTTTGCCGGATTTCCCAAAATCACCGTCCATATAGACGGGAAAAACCCGTTCATGAGATGTTCTGCCCATAAGTTTGCGCAGGGCAGGGCGGACTAAGAGTTCGTAATTCACTACCGCCGCCGCGGGATTTCCCGATAAAGAGAAATATAGCCTTTCCCCCTTGACTCCAAGGGCCACAGGGGTTCCAGGTTTAAAGTTAACCTTCCAGAAGAGGAGTTCACAGCCCACACCTGCCAAGGCATCGCGGATGAGATCGTATTCGCCCACTGAAGCTCCTCCGGTAGTAACCACAAGATCCGTGTCTTCCAAAGTCTTTAAAGCCTCAATGGTCTCCCCCAAATCATCCTCCACAAAGGGGGCTACCTTCACCTCACATCCCGCTTCCAGGAGAAGGCCTTTGAGGGTATAAGTATTGCTGTTATAGATTTTCCCTGGAGGCAATGGACTGCCCACATCCCGGAGCTCTGAGCCCGTGGACAGAATTCCTACTTTGGGACGGCGATACACTTCAACCGCCTCAACACCTAAGGAAGCTAATAACCCTACGGCGGCAGGAGAAAGGTAGTCCCCTACTTTTAAAACGATATCACCGCATTTTGTTTCTTCCCCTTGATAGACTACATTGGCTTGAGGGGCAACAGGTTGATTGATTCTCACTCGGTCTCCCAGGCGTTCCGTATCTTCCTGTTTTACCACGCAATTCGCACCCTTAGGAAGTGGTGACCCGGTAAAAATCCGGGCACATTCCCCAAGCTGAATTTCCCGCTCAGACCATGTCCCGGCAGGAATCTCACTGACGATATTGAGGGTCAAGGGAGCTTTGTCTGTTGGCTGAGCGCAATAAGCATACCCATCCAAGGGAGAACGATCGAAAGGCGGCATATCCATTGGCGCTTGAACATCAGCTGCTATCACTCGGTTATAGGCCTGTCCTAAACCCACTTTTTCAACCCCAAGGGCCTTTACCCGCTGGAGGACAACCTCCAAGGCCCGTTCCAGAGAAATCATTGTTTCCATAACTTCCACCCCTTTTAGAGATTCCATCCGTGGCATTTTAACCCTTTAACCGCTCAATTTCCACCCTGCCATGCTCACGGTAAATCTCGAGGGATTTATAAGGCTCGTCAATAGTTATGATCTCCTTATCCACAACAATAACTACATTAGCATAACAATAGCCCACTTTTAACCGTTTAGTTCCTGGGAATTGTACGGTCGTAGCAGTAATTCCGGATCCTCCCAGTTCTTTGATTTCAACATTCCCTCCGGAAATAATCCTTCCCCCCCGACAAACCCCTTCGATACTAATGTCCCCGGCGGCTTGAATAATCGAGTTGTAGGTTCCTTTTCTGCAGAAAAAATTACCCGCACACTCAATTAAAGCACCTTGAACATAGTCCACATGACATTCAAGCTTTTCCGGAACATCCAGGGTAATATTACCGATGATTTGTTCTAAAGCCTGACTTACTCGTCCAAGAAGAGGAAGAGCTTGAGGGTCAAGAGGCCCTAAACCGCTTAAAAAATGCTTGGCCGTGCGAACAGAAATGATTAAATCTTGCTGAATCAGTTCATCCTTGGTGGATAAAAGGAATTTTTCAAGTTCGTTAGCCATCTTGGGCAAATCAGGGAACCTGCGTTCAATAATCAATTTGAGACACTGACCCGCCTTCAAATTCCTGCCATGAGGTGAATTAACAAAATCATCCGTAATCATTAAACAAGCTAATAAATCATCATGAAGGGCTTGTAAATCATGAAGAAGCTTGGAGCGGACCACATATCGCGCTCCAACGACCAGCTTGCCCGCCAAAGCATTGCGATAAATGAACAGTCCCTTCTCTGCCCGAATCTCTGCCCGGGAGGTGGAGCCACGAATTTCCACCTTTCCCCCGGAGAAAATATGCAGCCCATCATGGACATCTCCTGAAATAAATACATCCCCCGGAAATTCAATACTGCCCACAGCCAAATCCACATCCTGATTCAGAACATAAGCGGGCTCCACGCCAAAAGTCAGTTCATCCATGCGAAGTGGTAATCCAGGCGCCGTGGCCAGAACTTCCAGCCCATCCTCCGATAATCGGACATTCTTTTTCAGTTTAAATTGAAAATCCTTAGGCCTTGGTGGCGGTATCTCCTGCCCTCTTACATTCTTCCCCGGAACCCCCGGTACACCAGGAATTTTCCTGGCTAAAGCCTGCCCTTCATGAACTAATTTTAACTTTGATGCAAAATAGTCAACCCGCTGTTCTTCTTTGACTTCGGGTTTTTTGCTCTCTAACAAGTCAATCAGCCGCGCGTCAACAGATAAGGTAGGCGGCTTCCCTTGGGCAATGACCACTTCTCCTCTTCCTTGCACCTTAGAAATGCTCTGCCATACCCCCGGCAAAACCCCATAAACGATCCCTTGAGCCAGGAGGTCTCCCTGGAGCTTCGTTTGATCCCAGTATATGCCTTGGGGCTTGCCATCCTGCCAGATCAGGAGGTCCTGCAAGCGAAGGGTAATGCTATCGGGGAGGGTCTCTGGAAGAGCATAGAATCCTGGCTCCAGATGACTCACCTTAGCGACCGCACTCAATCCTTGGTCCCGAACTTCGATCTCCCAAGTCAACTCTCCCTGAAAGAACTTCGGATAAAACTCAAGGATGTCACCGTCATCCACTTTAAAAGCAGTTTCTTGACTTTCGCCTTTATGGTAAAGCATACCCCCTTGGGGAAAAGGCACAACAAATTTGACAGAATCTCCTACTCTGATGAGAAATTTATTGTCTTCTGGTTTCCAGAAGACGGGGCAGACATTCGATGGATAATTATCTGTTATATCCGACATATCCGTCACCTCACTCATCCTTTAAGATTTTTTCCTCACTATCTTTGCGACCTATTCCTGTGTTGAATTATGACCTGATCCCCCTGGTGCTTTGGGTTCTTCAGGTATTCCTGATTGTTCTCCCGAACCTTCTCCTGATTCAACTCCCGGTTTCTTTCCGGATGCATCATCTATACCGTCATCCACGGGCTTCTCAGCCTCATTATCAGGGTTGGTTTCGTGATAATCGGGAGACTCCTGTCCATTCGGATCATTAGCATTTCCCGGCACTTGGGGCAAAGGGGGCTCTTTGCCGGGTTCTTTACTGGGTTCTATAGGTTTAAGCAAGTCGATAATCGTGTCCCCGATGACCTTATCCGTAGTGATGCCCCGAAGAAGATTGCTAACCACCTCTCTCACTTCTTCAGGATCCACATCCCAATAACTGATACCATTCATATCATGGAAACTCCCCGGTAAGGTCTGAGTGTGGATTTCCACATCTTTAAATTTAACAGCGGTCTTGGCAATCTTAAGCATATCTCCTAACTGAAGGTTAGTATTGACTGCTTCATTCAACTGTGGAATAAGCCAAGGCAGCTTGGGCAGGGTGCTCAGCTTGAGCATTTCCCCGGCTACAGCCTTGAGAACAACCTGCTGCCGGGCGGTGCGTGAGATATCTCCTAAGGCATCATTGCGGAAACGTGCGTACTGCAAAGCCTTGGAGCCATCCAATTTCTGAAGACCTTTTTTTAGATTAATATAGCCGTCTTCATCATCTCCGGTCTCATAATACATATTCTTCTCTACATCCACGGTGATTCCGCCTAGAGTATCGATAATTTTCTTGAAACCATTAAAATTCGTTTGAATATAGCCGGAGATAGGTATGCCTACCAGATCGGAAACCACATCCACCAGGTTTTCCAAATCCGTCAAAGGTGCTACCCCATTAATCTTAATATCTTTGTGCCCTGGTATAGAAACACGAGTATCGCGAGGAATGGACAACAAACTGACCCGAGCGCTTTTGGGATCAATCGTAGCCAGTATGATCGTGTCAGTATTGAATGATTTTTCTCCGGGACGCTGATCTGCACCAATTAAAAGGACACTGATACGATTTTTAAGCTCCTCTTCCGTCAGCGCTTGATTACCTGGCAGGGGTTTCGATTTGGACATGCTGAATTCACTGAAGCCAAGAAGGATTCCTCCTACGAGTAGTACCATAACCACTAGGGCTAAACCTAATCTCCTGAAAGCCGATTTTTTGAAAGCAGATTTTTTTTGCACAATATCACTCCACAAGTAGTTAATAAAAAAATCTCATCTTACAACTTATTATACCTTTTATTCGGCATTATTGGACTGATTTTTTCAAATACTTTAATCCCTTGATCCTTGAACAATTGTTTTAACCAGGCTTTGTACTCTTATTTCCTGTCCTTTACTCATAGCAAACACTATCTATTTCCCGACCGAATCTCTAATAATCTTCCCGCAGGCTTTTTAGGATTTCGACACCCGATATAGCATATTATAGCAATATCGTTAAACAGGAGGTACGAGTATTAATGCATTCTAGTCTTCTGCCACTTCAAAATACCAAAGAACAAAAAAACAATCCCAATCAAGGGGCACTCCTCTTCTTTGATACCTTTAAGCGCCAAAAAGAAGTTCAGCACTGTATTTTCTGTAACGCTACATCTCCCTTACAAAATTTCAAAGGAAAAGCTGTCTGTTCCCATTGCTTGCAGAATATTCCTGAATTATTTTCAATACATTCCCATTATGTCACATAATTTACCCTTAGAAAAGTCATTAACAACTTTATGCTTAAATCCGATTAGAATTACATAGGATGTGCATGGAAAAAGGAAGTCCCCAGACTTCCTTTTATACATTACAAATTAAAACTTAAAATGGGTTTTTAAGGTTTGCAGAGCGCGCTCTTTCAATATAACTTTTCCGTGCTCTTCCAGGAAGAGCTTAGCTACATCCACAAGCTCGCCATACTCGTCAAATAAAGCCTCTGCCACTTGTTTTTTCTTACCCGTACCCAGATGACTGACCGTAAGATAATATTCCCCATCAAATTCAAAAAGGCTGGAACGCACACGGGAAAAATCGGGAATACGCTGAACAACAGCTAAAACATCCTCAATATCGGCAAATGCATACACCCACTCCATCACCTTGGAACGACTTGGTCGTTTGTTTTCCTTTTCTTTTGTTGAGGTCTCTGCTGTATCTTCTTGTTTGATTACAGTAATCACGAATTCTTCATTGGATGACGCCGTGGCCTGTATCCAAAAGGGCTGATCCAGGTTAAACTCCACTTCTTCCCTTGCCTGAGAGATTAACTCCCAAAACAGCTGCTCACTTCTTTGCGAACGTTGAAATAAATCTGCCATAGTAATATCTCTGTCGGCAAGTTCGGCAAAGGAGATGAAGATGCGGATTGTATTTTCATTGACTTTTTGAATACGCATTACCCCACCTCTCCTTTCCAGTCTTATCACTAGTTTATTTCTTATGATATCATATTACGACACTTCTGTGTTGCTAAAAGGCGAGAATATTTTGTAGATTTTTACAAGTATTGGGTAGTTCTGCCTGCAGTCTTTGCATTTAATCCAATGTAATAAGCTTGTATTGACGTGACCCTAAGCCTATCCTTTCTCCGTACTCCAGTTGAACAGACCAATCCACTTCGGGATGAATCACGCGGAACTTGTCTGTCTCATGATGACGCTCACCCAAAACAGAATGGGGATTCCCATGAGCTTGGTTCACAAGGTCAACGGCCGCTTGATCGATAGCTACAGGGTCATTGGAAGCAAGTATACCGATATCCTGAACGATGGGGACATCATTCCAGCTCACGCAATCGCATAGGGGTGAGACATTATTAACAAAGGTAATGAACCCCGTCTTTCCTTCCTTCCCTTTTAAGGCACCCACTGTATACTCTACAATCTTCTCCTGGATCACATCCGGTGTCGTCTTCCAATTGACAGCGATGGCTTTGAAGGTACAGGTAACTGCACATTCCCCACAACCGATACAAAGATTGGCGTCGATCCGGGCTTTGCTTTCGACGGTAATAGCGGAGGCAGGGCACCAGTTTCTGCACTTTCCACAAGCTGTACAGCGCTCCTCATTGACTTTAGGCAGGATATCCGAATGTTGTTGTTGTTTACCGGCCCGGCTGCCCAACCCCATCCCAAGATTTTTCAATGTTCCCCCAAAGCCTGTGGCTTCATGGCCTTTAAAGTGAGAGACAGCAATGAGGGCATCCGCATGGACCGCAGCGCTCCCGATCTTAACCTCTTGAAAATGCTTCAAATTCACAGGTACCGATACATAGTCTTTCCCGTTCAGTCCATCGGCAATCACCAGGGGGGCCCCCACTACAGAATAATCAAAGCCGTTTTCTATGGCTGTTTCCAAATGGTCAACGGCATTGGACCGGGATCCTACATAGAGAGTGTTGGCATCGGTTAAAAATGGGCGGCCGCCTCTTTTTTTAACCTGATCCACGACTCTCCGCATAAACTGTGGTCTGATATAAGCTAAATTACCCCGTTCTCCAAAATGCACCTTGATGGCGACCATGTCATTCTTCTCAATTCCTTGCAAGATTCCTGACCGATTGATTAGCTTTTCGAGTTTAGTCAGCAGGCTTTGACCCTGATTGATTTTCATACTGGTAAAGTAGACTTCAGATATCATAATCCCCCTCCATTCTTTTGACTGGATTCAGCAGCTTTTTTTCATTCTCATCCTCATCGGGCGGAAGGATTTCGCAGGATATCACCTGCATACGATGGGGGAGAAAAGTCACATTTACTCTTTGACCGGTTTTCAGCTCTTGGTATGTATAAGGATCTAAATGGAATACCTCTCTTCCTGAATCCCATTCAATCTCAACATTATAGGGATAACGGCTGTTGGAAACCATGCTCTTCCCTTGTATCTCCCCCTGCACCTGAACAGGCTTAGCAAACCAATCCGGCTCGCTGGTATTGAAGATGAGAAGATAAGTCCCGAAGATGAGGAGCCACCCTATACCTTTGAACGCCAGCATCCATTTATCCAGGGGTCGTAACGGATTCTGTGCCTTGGCATAGACCTTCCAAGTATATTGAATTAAGATAAATAAGCCCAGCACAAGAATCCCTAAAGCCTCAATCCACGTCGTCTTCCATAAATACTGATAATAATTTACCATTGTTCCCCCTACGACAGAAAGTTCTTCCATTAGAGTTATTATAAATTCTCTTTCATTTAAGGTCAAACAATACTTCTTATCCGATTATTGTCGTGCAAAAAAACCGATCATTGATATGATCGGTTTTTCACTAGTTAAAGCCTATGAACTTCATATTTCACTCTATATTTTTCTTATCGGACTCTCTCTCTTTCACCCACGACAACTTTATTAATGAAGATATGTACCAGATCAGGATCAAATTGCGTTCCTGCATTGCGTCTCAATTCTTCAATGGCTTTACGTTTTGATAAGGGCTTCCGATAGCTGCGTGAACTGGTCATAGCGTCATATGTATCTGCGATGGAGATTATCCTGGTCAAGAAGGGGATTTCTTCCCCTTTTAGTCCTCGGGGATAACCTCTCCCATCCCAGCGCTCATGATGTGCCAGAATAAGCGGTGCTGTGACTTCCATATCCCCAAAAGCACAAAGTATGTCAAAACCTTTCCCGGGGTGGCCTTTGACCTCCACCCATTCCTCTTCATTGAGCTGACCCGGTTTATCAATAATACTGGAATCAATGAAGGCTTTGCCAATATCATGGAGCAGAGCCGCTTTTTCCAGCTGGGCAGCTTCTTCTTCACTTAATTCTAAAACTCGCCCCATACTTTGGCATAAGGAGGACACCCGTTGAGAATGTCTTTTTAGGCTGTGATTTTTTGACAGATAACGATTTAGAATCCATGGGGTAGACTGACATTCCTCACTTAATTCAATCCACTCTGCTTTCATCCCTTTTCCTCCTTTATGTTCATTTTGAAGGAAAATCTTGCTTATCTCTATCTACGCAAGCATTAAATATTCTTATTTTCACTATTATTATATGTGATAGAAACAACTTTTACAATCTAAAAATTATTGCAAAAATCCTTTGGGTTAAAATCAGCTGTTTTGAAATTGACTAAGCTAGCTTGCCAGGGTACCCCAAATGGGCCTACTACACTGAGGCTTTGATACGTTCATTTCGTATACTCCAGCATGTAGTCCCGACCTTTATCAAAAGCAAAATCCGACTCTTTTAGATCTTCTAAGCTAGCTTAGTTAATCTCAAACAGCCGAATTTTCAAATGCACGCTCTTGATCGGAGCTGATGTTAGCTTGGCTGATCGGGCAGGACCACGCCGGTGATATCCACCGTCAGATCCGCTTTTTTAGTGTTCAAGGCCTAATCCCTCCAGCTCTTTAGTAAAGGTTTCCCAGCCTACTCTATCCAGGGTATTTCTGAACCGCTCCCTTGGTTTGCCGTAAGTCTGGAAAAATTCTAAGGTTTTGTCGATCACCTGGTAAAGATGCTCCTCGGCAATGACCAGAGGCAGGATGCGCTTACCAATAGCAATCCGGTTGCCGAACAGTCCGCCAAAGAAAAGCAGGAATCCCCGTTCTCCCCCCCAGGCCAAAGTGGGGCAGGACTTGACGCATTTGCCGCAATAGGTGCACAAGTCGCGATCCAGGCTGAGGGCCTTATCTTCCTTCCGAACCTCAATGGCTTTGGCCAGGCAAACCGCCTGGCATAAACCACAATAAATGCACAGGTCCTGCTGCCATCGGGGTCTGACTCCTCCTTTGATACCCAGATCGTTTTCCTCCGCCTTCAGGCAATTATTACCGCAACCTGTAACTCCCAGCTTGAATTTATGGGGAAGTCCTCTGGCAAAATAGCGGTTATCCAACTCCTTAGCCAAGCGGGTGGTGTCGATCAGACCACTGGGACAGATCGCCGCTCCCTGGCAGGCTGTAACCGTCCTGACCCGGGGGCCGGAGGCACCGGGTTCCAGCCCGACGCTCTTCAGCTCGTTTATCACAGCCTCCACGTCTTCTAGCCGGATAAAAGGAATTTCGATACTCTGCCTTGAGGTCATATGGATATAACCCTGCCCGTATTTTTGGGCAACCTCCGTTACTTTCTGCAACTGTCCCGCTGGGATCTGACCGCCCACGATGTGCAGCCGCAGAGCAAAATGGTCCTTTTGGACCTGCTGCATAAAGCCGCCTTTTTTCAGAGCCTTGTAATCAACCTCTGCCACAGCTTACTCCTCCTCGCATAAATTAAACTCTTTTTCTAAAATGATCTCCTCTACTTCTACTACATCTTTTTTGATCAAAATGCTTTTGCCGCCCCGCGGCATGACCGACTACTCTGAAAATGACCCGTGAAAAAGCCGTAGAAACCCTACAAATAATAATCCAAAATAATCTCCTGCTTCTGCAAAAGGCCGCCCACGGCCGCCACAGCCCCCTCCACCTCAAGGCTGGCATCCGGCTGAAAAGAATAGAATGGTGATTCCCCGATGTTGATGACCAGAATCTCACTGGGCTGATTAAGCAGCTTTAATTTTTCCGCTTCATCATCATCCAAATTAAAGACCGTGGTGATAAAGATCTGCCCGGAGTCGGTGAGAATTCTGGCCAGTTCACCTACCTGCCTAATCTCCCGGTCCCTGCTCCAGTCTTTTACTGTCTCTTCCGCCGCCAAACCGTGCAGAAGATTTCTGACCCCTAGATAATAGGCTTTGTAATTAAGCCGGAAGAGGGTTTGTTCCAGTTCCCGGGCTATGGTTTCGATCACTGGGGCATGGTCGGCACTGCCGGAGGTCAGGACGATGAACTTGGCTTTATGTCCATAGACCCCCGCCCGCTGTGCCGGCTGAATCAGCCCTTTTTCCCATTGGGTCTCCCGCTGCCGCACATGCTCCTGCAGACTGCTGCGGTCGTCATCAGCCTGCTCCAGGATAATTCCTCCGCCGGAGATTTCGTAATTATCCACAATCACGAAGCGCCCGGTCTGCTCCATTTCCGCCACCGGATCAAAAGCTATAGGCTTGGCGGTCTCAAAAATACATTCCGCCACATCATGCTTTTCCGCCTGATCTTTGAAGGTGTCGATATTCAACTCCGCCGCGTCAATGATGTTGAGGATTTCCACCATCTTCACCCCGATCTTCAGGGTGCCGATTTTCAGCTTATAGGTTTTGTTTTTAATCAGGGGTGCTTTGCCCACCCAAAAGATATTGGCCTTAAAACGGGACCCCACCAGGGGCTGTTTATCCTGGGCTTTGACCATCAATTCCCCGGGTTTGATATAAATCTGGGTCTTGAGAGTCAGCCCCACAGCCTCATCGGCATAGGCCATATCCCGATGAGGGACATTAAATCCCTCTATGCTCTGGATCACGCTTCTCTTCCGGGAGGGGAGAAAGACCACTTCATCCCCGCTGTGGATGGTGCCGCTGAGGATCGTCCCGGCCACAATGCGCCGGTCATCTCCGGCCGCAGTAAATTTATATATATCCTGAACTGGCATCCGGAAAGGGAGTTCCTGGTTGCCTTTGCGGTTGTTCAGGCTGTCAAGCTGTTCCAGGATTGTCGGCCCTTCATACCACGTAGTGCGCTGGGAGCGAACCGCGATATTGTCTCCGTTAAAGGCGCTGAGGGGAATAAAATTAACCGGCTGGATGTTGAGCTTATGCAAAAATTCACCGAATTCCCGGCGGATAGTCTCAAACGCCTGCCGGTCAAAATCCACCAGATCCATTTTATTGACCAGCACCACCACCTGGCGGATGCCCAGCATAGCCGCAATATGGCCGTGGCGTTTGGAGTTTTCCCGGATTCCTTCCTTGGCGTCGATGACCAGCAGGGCGGCCTCCGCTCGGGAAGCTCCCGTCACCATATTTTTCAGGAATTCGATATGCCCGGGGGCGTCAATGATGATATAGTCCCTTTTGCCGGTTTTAAAAAAACTACGGGCCGTATCGATGGTAATCCCCTGAGCCTGTTCGTCTTTTAAAGCATCCAGTAGAAAGGCATACTCAAAGGGCCGGGCATTCTTGCGGCAATATTCCTGTACCGCTTCCAGCTTGCCCTCGGGAAGGGAACCGGTATCCGCCAGCAGCCTGCCGATAACCGTGCTTTTGCCGTGGTCCACATGGCCTACAATAACGATGTTCATCTGTTCTCTGTTGTCCATCTTACATATACCCGCCTCTCCGCAAGGTTTCCAGCCCGCCCCCGTCATCCTTATCCTGGGCCCGTCCCGACCGTTCGGCGATGTTGGCAAACTTGCCGCTGCGCAGCTCCTCAATAATTTCTTCCACATTGCGGGCCGGGGATTCCACCGGTAAGGTGCAGGGATAACAGCCCAGGGAACGGTAGCGTTTGCCCTGCCCCTGATCAAAATAAAGAGATGTCACCGGGATCTTCTCCTGCTCGATATATTCCCAGACATTCAGCTCCGTCCAGTCCAGAAGGGGATGGATCCGGATATGGGTGCCGGGGGCAAAATCGGTTTTGAACTGATTCCAGAATTCCGGGGGCTGATCCCCTACATCCCAGTCATTTTCCTTATCCCGGGGGGAGAAATACCGCTCTTTGGAACGACTTCCTTCTTCATCCGCCCGTACCCCCACAATCACCCCGGTGTACTTTTCCCGGTTAAGATCGGGCCGATATTTGCCGGTTTCTAGATCCAGAATATAGCGGGGCCACTCCCCGGAAAGGGTATTTTTCAAGGCCTCCGTTTTCAGCGCCTGACAGCAGCTGATCCGGTCCGTTTTCCCGTCCGGAAAAGTCCTGCCCGCGTCCAAGGCCTCTTTGTTCTCCCCGTAAATCATGGTCAGATGCCATTGCCGGGCCAATTCGTCCCGGTAACGGATCATCTCCGGTATTTTATAGTGGGTGTCAATATGCACCAGGGGAATGGGTACATGCCCGAAAAAAGCCTTGCGGGCCAGCCATAACAGGACGGTGCTGTCCTTGCCGATGGACCAGAGCATACAGATATTTTTAAATTCCCGGTAAGCCTCTCTCAGGATATAGACACTCTGAGCCTCCAGTTTATCAAGATGGTTCATGGCTTTTTTTCCTCCTTTGCGACGGGTTCAGGGTCTGATCTAAGGACTGGATGTCCACTGGATGCAGCCCGCATTCCTTTTTTCCCGGCTCTTCCCACCACCATCTTCCGCTGCGTACATCCGCCCCAGGAGCCACCGCCCGGGTACAGGGCTGACAGCCGATGCTGCGGAAACCTTTGTTGTACAGGGAGCTGTAGGGAATGTTTTCCCGGCGGATATAAGCCCAAACCTGCTCTTCGCTCCAGGCGGCCAGAGGATTCACTTTATAGATAGCGTGGTGAGAATCCCATTCCAGCAAATCGATTTCCTGGCGGGTGGGGCTCTGCTCCCTGCGCAGCCCGCAAATCCAGCCATCTACGGTTGATAGGACCCGCTGCAAGGACCTGACTTTTCTCAGCTCACAACATTTTTGGCGCAGTTCGACCCTGTCATAAAAAGCGTTGGGGCCATATTCCGCTAGAAACGGCTCCAGCTCCGAATTCTCCGGCGCGTACACCTCATAATGAAACTCATAGCGACCCATGGTCTCTTCCATCAGATCATAAGTCTGCTGAAAATTCCGGCCTGTATCGATAAAGAAGATCCGGGCCCGGGCATCGATCTTCAGCAGCATCTGGGTCAGCACCTGATCTTCGATGGAAAGGCTGGAAGCAAGAGCAATCCGCGCCGGACCGATTTTTTCCACTACATGGGCCAAAAGCCTGCGGGGATCTTCACCGGCAAAGGCTCGGTTTATTTCATTCAGATCCAAATTATGATCCAGTCTGTCCATTTCATTTCTCCTTCTCTCTTTCTGTATTCCCCCATCCTCAGTCCGCACTGTCTGTGGTAGGGGAGTCTTTACACGAGAAAACCCGCAAGCGTAGCTTAACGAACAGGAGCGAACAATTTTAGCGGAGGGGCGGTAGGGTTAACGAGGCTTTCTTAACGTTGCGAAGCCATGGTTCACATCAGGTATTACCTGGAGGTTTGGCAGAGCTGTTAAGAAAGCGAGTTGACCAGCCCTGGAGCTGCTGAGTGAGCGATGTGCGTAAAGCGACACGACCCGGACAACACTTTTCATCCTCTGCGGGTGCCGCCCCGCAGCATGACTGCCTACTGTGAAAGACAATCATAAAGCTGCCCGGCCCTTCACCCGAGAGCCTCCGGTTCCAAATAATGCTCCATCACCAAAGCGGCCGCACCGATGGAGATGGCATTCTCCTCAAAGGCTCCGCCTCGGCTGAACACCAAGTGCCCCCCTTTATCCCAATATCTTTTTCGCTTGGCGGCTTCCACACAGACCTCATAGAAGAGCTTGGAATGCAAAATGAGGGGCCCGCTCAGAACCACAAGTCCTGGATTGAGCAACTGGATGAAATTAGCCAAACCCGTACCCATCCGTACAGCGGCATTTTGCAGCACTTGCCGGGCGGTGGTATCATTCTCCTCAGCCTCCCGGCAGAGCTCCAGGTAGGAGACCGGGAGGTCGGCATTGGGATTCCGACGGTCCCTTCCTTGGGCCATTTCCTCTGCAAAGGCTTCCATAATAGCGTAAATCGAGGAGTAGCGCTCAACGCAGCCCTGATTGCCGCAACGACACGGTCTGCCATTTACATCGATCACTATATGGGCAAAGGTATCATCCGCATCGTTGATTGTCCTGACCAGGGTTCCTGAGGAGATGACACCGGTTCGGATTCCCACCCCGCAGTTCAGATAGATCACACTTTTCATCCCTTTGCCTCTTCCGTAACGGGTTTCTGCCAGAACCGCTGCGTTGGCGCCGTTATCGATTATGACCGGCAAGCCCGTTCGTTCTTCCATGATGGCTTTGAGGGGGATATTCTCCCAACCCTGGGCCTCAAAGTTTTCCGGGTTGAGGATGATGCCGCTTTTGCGGTCCAAAGGCCCCACCGTACCGATCCCAACGCCGATCACATATCCGTGCTCCCGCTTTTCCAGAACCCTTCCCACCCAGTCCAGAATCCGGTTCAGGGTGGCTTCCGGGGAAGAGTTTCGGTCCATATCAAAGCGATCTTTCTCCAGAAGCTCCATTTTCAGATTGGTCAGAACAACTTGGGAGTAGAGACGGGAAATATCAATCCCGATCACATAATATCGGCGGGAATTTACATCATAGATGACCGGTTTCCGACCGCCGGTGGACTCACCGGTTTCCGTGCGGACAATGAGATCCGCCTTCTCCAGAGGGAGCATCATCCGGTTCAAGGTGGTAAGTTTTAATCCCGCCACTTTGGCCAGCTGACTTTTAGTCATCGCTCCCTTATGCATGATCAGGCCCAATATCTTTTTAGCTTCCGGACTCAGGCTGCTTAAAACATCTTTATAAATCAGCACTCCTGTCCTCATCTCTTTTCTCCAGAACTTTTAACCGAATTAGCAACAAGTCATCATAAAAATATAGGGTGCACCCGCTTCAGATGACACATCTGAGGTATGTCATTTGAGATATCAAATAACATAATCTTCAGGAACATACACCTTGAAATCCCGAGGCCGGAGATAGACTTTCTGCTTGGCCCTCAGCTCCAGGCTTCTATAAACCTCTTTGCTGATTTCCACTTCGATATACTCCTCGTTATCCAAGCGCTTCAGCTCCAGGTTGACGATGGGTCCCACCGCCCGGATAAAAAAAATCTCAGCGGCAATAAAGCCTTGTCCTTCATCCTCCAGGCAAATTTCAATATCATGGGGGCGGATATAGCTGACAACATCAGTCGTGCCGGTTCCGGCATGCTCCGGTGCCTCCAGTTGCAGGGAGCCCAGCTCCACTTTGCCGTCGTGCATCCGGCCGTGAAACAAATTGACATTGCCCAAGAAGTTGTAGACAAAGGGATTGGCCGGGTTGTCATAAACCTCTTCCGGGGTTCCGATCTGCTCGATCTTTCCCTCATTGAGAATGACGATGCGGTCGGCCACATCCAGGGCTTCCTCCTGATCGTGAGTCACAAAGACACTGGTGATCGGATATTCGTTATGGAGCTTTCTCAGCCAGCGCCGCAGGTCTTTGCGGACTTTGGCATCCAGGGCTCCGAAGGGTTCATCCAGCAATAAAACCTTGGGCTCCACCGCGAGAGCCCGGGCCAAGGCGATTCTTTGGCGCTGACCTCCGGAAAGCTGAGCCGGATAGCGGTTAGCCAGTTCCTCCATCTTCACCAGAGCCAGCAGTTCCTGAACCTTTTGGCGAATCACTTCGTTGCCGGGGCGGAGCTTGGCCGGTCGAACCTTTAAGCCAAAGGCGATATTTTCAAAGACGGTCATGTTTTTAAAAAGGGCATAATGCTGAAACACAAAGCCCACTTTGCGGTCCTGGGTGCTTTTCTCCGTATTGTCCTCTCCGTCAAAAATAATGCTGCCGGTGTTCGGAGGTTCCAGGCCAGCGATAATCCGAAGCAGGGTGGTTTTGCCGGAACCGGAAGGGCCGAGCAGAGCCACCAGCTCTCCAGTATTGATCTTCAGATTGAGTTCATGCAAAGCCGTAAAAGAATCAAAGGTCTTGCTGACCTGGCAAACTTCGATACTCATGATTTTTCCTCCATCCGTTTGATTTTCCAGCCGGCAATATTTTTCACCAGGAGGTTGATGATGGCGATCACGGTTAACAGGGTGGCTACCGCAAAAGCAGCGGAAAACTGATATTCGTTATACAGGATCTCCACATGGAGGGACATGGTATTGGTCAGTCCCCGGATATGTCCGGAGACCACAGAGACCGCCCCGAATTCCCCGGCCGCTCTGGCTGCCGTCAGAATGATGCCATAAAGCAGAGCCCATTTGATATTGGGCAGGGTAATGCGCAGAAAGGTCTGCCAGCCGCTGGCCCCCAGGGTCAAAGCCGCTTCCTCTTCTGCTGTTCCCTGGGCCTCCATCAGCGGAATCAACTCCCGGGCCACGAAAGGCAGGGTGACAAACAAGGTCGCCAAAATAATCCCAGGGGGGGCAAAAATGATCTTCAGTCCCCAGGCCGTCAAAAACGGAGCCAGCAGGCCATGAGTGGTGCTGAACAGCAGCACGAAGATCAGGCCTGCAACCACGGGGGAAATGGCAAAGGGCAGATCAATCAGGGTCAGGAGCAGATTTTTGCCTTTAAACTGAAATTTGGCCACTGCCCAGGCGGCTACCAAGCCAAAAACTGTATTGACAGGTACCGCGATTCCCACGGTCAACAGGGTCAGCTGAATGGCTTTCAGGGCCATCGGGTCCTGAATAGCGGCCAGGTAGACTCCCGCCCCCTTTTCAAAAGCCCTGGTGAACACCAGGATCAGGGGCAAAATCAGCATGGTGATAAAAAACAACAAAGCAATGCCGGTCAGCAGCCACTGAATCCCGTTCTTATTACTCTTCATCCTTCTCTCTCCTTATCAGCCTTTATCCCGGTTGCCCGCCCACCACTGAATGAGATTGATCACCAGCAGCATGAGAAAGGAGATCACCAGCATCACGGCGGCGATGGCCGTACCACCGGCATAATCGTACTGTTCCAGCTTGGTCCGGATCAGCAGAGGGGTGATTTCCGTATACATGGGCATATTGCCGGAAATAAAGACCACCGAACCATATTCCCCCAGAGAGCGGGCAAAAGCCAGGGCGAAGCCGGTGATAACCGCCGGCAGCAGAACCGGTAAAATCACTTTGCGGAAGGTCTGAAACCTGGTGGCTCCCAAACAGGCTGCCGCTTCTTCCACTTCCCGGTCCATGCCCTGCAGAACCGGCTGAACTGTCCTCACCACAAAGGGCAGGCTGATAAAAATCAGGGCGATGGTAATTCCCAAAGGGGTATAGGCGATTTTCAGTCCCAGGGGCTCAAAGAGCCGGCCGATCCAGCCATTAGGGGCATAAAGAGTGGTCAGGGAAATACCTGCCACTGCCGTAGGCAGCGCAAAGGGCAGATCGATCAAGCCATCGACGATTTTCTTGCCCGGAAAGGTATACCGTTCCAGAACCCAGGCCAACAGCAGTCCGAAGACCGCGTTGACGGCGGCCGCCAAAAAGGAAGCGCCGAAGGATACCTTCAGGGAGGCCAGGACTCTGGCTGATAGGACAATCTCCATGAATTTCCCCCAACCCAGCTGAGAGCTGTTCAGGAACACCATGGTGATGGGGATGAAGACCAGGAAGCTGAGATACATCAAAGACAAACCCATGGTGATCCCGAATCCCGGAAGGACACTGTAGTGTTTCAGACTGAAGCGGGAGAATGATGTCCGCATGGTTTCACCTCATCAAACAGGATAGGCCGGTTCCGGACTCCTGGTCCGGAACCACCTTAAGCTTATTTTTCTACATAAATTTGATCAAAGACACCGCCGTCGGCGAAATGCTCCTGCTGGGCTTTGGCCCAGCCACCGAACACATCATCAATCGTGATGAGATTGATTTGGGGGAACTGATCGGCATATTTTTGGGCCACAGCTTCATTTCTGGGTCGGTAGAAGTTCTTGGCGGCGATTTCCTGGCCTTCATCACTGTAGAGATAGTCCAGATAAGCTTCCGCCACTTCCCGGGTGCCTTTCTTGTCCACCACGGAATCCACTACCGTTACCGGCGGCTCAGCCAGGATGCTGAGGGTAGGAACCACAATTTCAAATTTATCCTCCCCGAATTCCCTCAAGGAGAGGAAGGCCTCATTTTCCCAGGCCAGCAGCACGTCACCGATCCCCCGCTCCACAAAGGTTGTGGTGGAGCCCCGGGCCCCTGAATCCAGTACCGGTACGTTTTTATAGAGGGCTTCAATAAATTCTTTGGCTTTTTGAGCGTCATTATTATTGTGTTCCAAGGCATAGGCCCAGGCCGCCAGGTAATTCCAACGAGCACCCCCGGAGGTTTTCGGGTTGGGAGTGATCACGGATACTTCCGGCTGCACCAGGTCATCCCAGTCCTTAATGTTTTTAGGGTTGCCCTTCTTCACCAGAAAGACGATGGTAGAGGTGTAGGGCGTCGAATTGTCGGGCAGACGTTTTTGCCATTCCGGATTGATCTGGCCCTTTTGAGAGTTGATGGAGTCGATATCATAGGCCAGCGCCAAAGTGACCACATCCGCTTCATTGCCGTCAATAACCGTTCTGGCCTGACTGCCCGAGCCGCCATGGGACTGCTGGATGGTCACATCCTGGCCGGTTTTCTCTTTCCAGTACTTGCTGAAAGCCGTATTGTATTCCTGATAAAGCTCACGGGTAGGATCATAGGAGACATTAAGCAGGGACACCGGCGGTTTGCTACCGGCGGCTGTATCGGCAGGTGTCGCGTTGCCGCCGCAGCCGGTCAGAGCAACAATCAACGCCGCAATCAGGACGCCTGTGCCGAATTTTTTCCAGGCCACAGATTTTGCTTTCAGGTTCTCGAATTTTTCCACTTTTACTTCCCCCTTAGATTTACTAATATATAGTATTCCTATAGATTTTGTTAAATTCTAATAGGGACTTTTAACCAAGTCAATAGGTTTTAGAAAAAATATAATAATTTCTATCTATTTACTCGGCTATAAAAGTATAAAAATTCCCTCACCATCTCTTCGTGACGAGCGTTACTCTTTAAACCAATGAGAGCAGCAGTGATTAGTATTAAAGAAAACCCGGCTTCGCTGAGCCTTTAATGCATACCTCCAGTGAGGCGGAGTCGTTGGTTGCCCTTATGCTTAGAAAGTATATAGCGCAAGCTTATACTTTCTGATAGTAAAAAAAATCAGGTCGCATGATGTACATGCGCCTGATTTTTTTATGCTTGTGTATCTACTTTTCCTAGTGCAGAGAGTATTTTTTTTACGTAATTTTGCGTTTCTTTATAAGGCGGAATCCCGTTGTATTTATCCACCGCCCCTGGACCTGCATTGTAGCCCGCTAGAGCAAAGGCGATATTTCCCTTAAATCTCTCCAACAAATCCTTTAAAAAACGGGTACCCCCATCAAGATTCTGGGCCGGATCAAAAGGATCCGTCACGCCATAAGTCTTTGCCGTACCAGGCATCAGCTGCATTAAACCCATAGCTCCCGCTGAGGACACCGCATTGGGGTTAAAACTGGATTCGGCCATGACCACCTGCCGAATCAGGTTCGTATCAATCCCATGCCGCTGACCTGCTTCCGCGATAAGCTGTTCCATGGCCGGCTGATCAGCACGGTAATCCGAACTCCGCTGAGAACTTAAGGAGTTCACTTGGAGAGAGTTCATTATACCGGAGTAAGGATTATATGCCGAAGTCGAAGAGGTCCATGAATTTTGCCCCATTCCGGTAAGGCTCATGGATGAGAGAAGATTTTCAGATAAAAGAGAATCCTTTCCGGAAAAAAGATTTCCGAGTAACATTGCGGCAAGAAGTTGTGAATTCTCAGTTGACTGAGACCCTTGCTCAGAACCGGACCCTAATTCTTGTCCGGCAAAAGCTTCCAATGCTAATCCTGAGCTGGAGCCGAAGCCATCATTTCCTGAAAGGGCGGACTGGAGCAATGTGGCAAAGAGGAGGGCTTGGGAGCCATCCTTGTTTCCAAACTCACTCCTTGAAGTATCCTGCCAGGCCTGATTCATGCTTTGAAGCTGGTAAAGCAGCAATAGTTCTGCCGTATTCACTGATTATCCCCTCCTGATATCAAACGAGCTTAGCAATTCCCTCAAGCTCATCTTTGTCTAAAATCTTGTCAGGAATCAACACCATGATAATACGGTCGGGAAGATTCACGATACCGCCAATAAATGGAGCTGTCACTAAGGGAGGCGGCGGTGCTATATTGTCTAAGATACGAACCTCTCTCACCTGGTCGACCGCAAATCCCACCAGCTCGCCATTGACTTCTGTAATCAAGGCAAAGTCTTCCTTGGCGGCTTCCGCGTCCTTGGCAACGGTCCGGCTCTTTTCCACACCAAAACGAACATGTAAATCAATCAATGGAATCGCCGACCCCCGCAGATTGATTAATCCCTTGACACAGTCGGGTGCCTTGGGAATCGGGCGAATATCCCCCAACCGGGTAATTTCTCTGACGATCTCAATGGGCATTCCATACTCTTCCTGGCCTAGTCCGAATATGACCACTTGATTTCCCATGATAGCCACTTCCTCACTTTATACAATTCTACCAATTTCATTAACAGCCTTTTCTAAAGTTGCATCATGGGTTTGGATCACCTTTTGATTGGCTTCATAGGCTCTCATTACCGTGATCATCTTAACCATTTGGCTTGGCAAATTCACATTGGAGCCCTCCAGAGTACCCTGAAGCACGGCCTCATTACCGGCAAACTCTTGTACCGGCTGATTAGAGGCATACAGGGACTGCCCTTCACGAAGAAGGCCGACCGCCGGGAGTTGCACCAATCGCAAGCGATCTATAGTGACTCCCTGATCGGTAATTCTCCCCTGAGCATCCACTTGGAAATCCTTACTTAACGGTCCAATAGGTCCCTCTTCACCAAGAACAGGATAGCCATCGGCTGTTTGCAGAATTCCTTCAGAATTCAGTTGCAGCTGTCCATTACGGGTATAGCGCTCACCGTTAGGGGTATCCACCACCAAGAAAGCTTCCTCCGCAATGATGGCCAGATCTGTAGGGATGCCCGTAGTTTGCAGAACTCCCTGAACATTCATCCGAGTAACCTGATCGACGACAACCCCGGTACCTATACCACCGATTAGTGTATTGCCCGGGATTTCGTTTTGCGTGCTTGTTCTCATCATAAGCATTTCGGGAAAGGCTTTATTGCTGGACTCCTCCCTTTTATAACCCGGAGTCCTGATATTTGCGACGTTATCCGCGATAATCTCGCTTTGGGTTTGAGCAGCAAGCATTCCCGCTGCCCCTGTATATAATCCTTTAATCATGGATCGTCACCTTCATCATCTTTCTATAGCACAAATCGTTTTACTTTTGGGTGATCACGGTACGCAGATGGGACAATTGAGCAGAAATTGCCCGGGTGACGGAATTATAATAAATCCCATTTTCAGCCACATTGACCATTTCCTTATCGATATCCACATTATTGCCGTCGTTTCGATAGGTCGTTCCTTGATCTTGCACAACCCCACTGGAATTAAATCCAGGTTTTTGGAGATGGCGCTCTGATGTCACTTTAAGGGGAAGTTCCTCTCTAGTCTGACCCATAGCTTCGCCAAGAAGCAGGTCAAAATCCACATCAGAACGTTTAAAATCCGGGGTATCCACATTGGCAACATTATTCGCCAGGACTTTATACCTCAGACTGGACGCATCAAGGCTCTTTTCCAAAATACTCATAACCGGTGTATTCAACCAATCCGACATCTAATTTACCTCCTTAAGGAGTTAGCCATGCTCCACATTTGGTCCCCGTTGGTAATCATACGAGCATTGAGCTGATAGGCTCTCTGCACCTGGATCATCTCCGTCATGGCTGAAGCAAGGTTCACATTGGATTGCTCCAAGGATTGGGTCTTGAGCTTACCCAAGGTCCGTTCTTCCACTTGGCTGCCCGGCGCACCAACCAATTCGTCCCCGGTCACCCCGGCCGCGTCGGGAGCAAAATAGAGATTATCCCCGTCCCTGACTAACCCTTCCGGATTAGCAAAGGTAATTATATTGATTTGTCCAAGGATCTCCCGGTTGCCATCGATGGTGGCACTAAGAACGCCCTCCGTGCTGATCTGGATGTCTTCAGCCCCTTCCGGAACGGCAAAGGCTGTGGGTAAAATATCTCCATTCCAATCCAAGGGACGGCCCAATTCATCCATATCAATCGGCCCTACCGGATACCCTTCTCCTTCCGGGTCATTGACCACAACCCGACCCAACACTCTTTCCTCTTCATCGATAAATCCCGTGATATTGCCTGTCTCATCAACATACAAATCCATAGCGTCGGCTGGAATCTTTACTTCCAAAATATAGCCGTCGGAATTAACCAATTTGCCTTGACCGTCCAGCTCAAAGTTTCCCACCCGGGTATAGCGGCTCTCCCCATTAGCTGTCCGCACAGGGAAGAAGCCTTCCCCGTCAATAGCCAGATCAAAGGGGTTCTCCGTCTCCCGGATGATTCCCTGCCGATAATCCGTACTTATAGCCGGATAAATCACACCGGCCCCCACATCGATCCGCTCTCCCACAGGCTGTCCGTTAAATTCACGTTCAGCCGGCCGCATTTCCGCAGCCAAAGCTTCGGCGAAATTCACCCGCTGAGCCTTATATCCCGGCGTATTGACATTAGCCATATTATTGCCCAGTATATCCAAAGCTGTCTGCTGAGCCCGGACCCCGGTAGCCGCCGTATTCAAAATGCGCAAATCCTGCGCCTCCTCTCAGAAAAGAAATGCCGAAAAGGACTTGGGTATAAGGCTTTACCCTTATACCTAAGTCCTAGGCGTATGATTAGCGTTTAAGGTCGATCAGTTCCTGAAGCAGGGAATCGGATACGGTGATTACCCGGGAATTGGCCTGGAATCCCCGCTGGGTGACGATCATATCTGTAAACTCCTGAGAGAGATCCACATTGGACATCTCTACGGAATTGGGGATAATATTTCCCCGTCCCGCTGTTCCGGCAGCACCGATGTCTGCTATACCGGAGTTGTTGGTAGCCGAATAGAAATTGTTACCTACGTTCTGCAAGCCAGCGTCATTGGCAAAGTTAGCAATGGCCAGCTGACCGATACGACGGGACGCAGATCCTTTGCCATTGCTGTATATCCCGGTAATAATACCGTTGCCATCTATAGTGACTTCATCTAATTTTGCCCGGAGTCTCCCATCTACACCGGTAATCGCAACACCGGCAGATGGCGGAGCCGCATTCAAGGTTATTGTTCCCGTTTTTGGATCAAAGGAGCCTCCTGTTATCGCACCTAGTGTAGCACCGACTAAGTCCGGATTCTCATAGACATAAACATTTCCCTTTTGCACAAAATCCCCCGGCGTAAGGGTAAGCTTATCATAGTCAATGTTGGTAATACTAACAACGGGAGGCGTCCCAGTACCCGTCGGAGCCGCAGTAAAGGTTATTTTTCCCGTCGTAGGATCAAGAGTTCCACCAGTGGGAACTGTTGCTGAAGCACCGATTAATGCCGGATTGACATATTCATAGTTGCTTCCGTTCTGCACAAAATCTCCGAGATTAATATCAATCTTTTTCCCCTCAGGTTCAGGAGGGTATGAGCCTATATTGAACCTTAAGGGTGTCAAAGGTGTGCTTCCCCATTCGAGAACCTCCCTGTCATTAGCTCCCCACATTTGGCCCAAAACGAAGGCCCCTGTCCCCGGATCAATAAGGTAGCCATTTTGATCCTGAGAGAAAGCACCGGCCCGGCCATAAACGATCTGTCCTGCATTCCTAAAGACAAAGAAGCCTCTTCCTTGGATCATGGCATCCGTACTTTTGCCTGTGTTCTGTGAGCTTCCGGGAGTCATGATCTGGTCGATGGAACTCACCATGGAACCCAGGCCGATCTGGGCGGGGTTAGTTCCCCCTTGATTCGCTGAGGGAGAGCCGGCACCCTTCATGGTTTGGCTCAGCATGGTGGAGAAGGTGACACGGCTGCGCTTAAAGCCTGTGGTATTGACATTGGCAATGTTATTGCCGATCACGTCCATTTTTATCTGGTGGTTTTTTAAACCTGAGATAGCTGAATACAAAGAACGTAGCATCGAGGTATTCCCCCATTTCTTTTATTTAAACTTTTTCGTTCCATTAACATCCGCGTTAATCTTTGGGAATATCATCCTTAGAAGTATCATCCTCTTCTTTATCCGGATCAGGCACAGGATCCTTCTCCTTAGGGTCCGTCACAAAGGTGATTTCGTTCATCTCTACAGCAGCCTTGCTCCCATCCTCTAAACGCAGTATCAACTGAGGATTGCCATTCAGCCATTGAACGGATTCGACGATCCCATTCACAAAGCCGGTTCCTTCAAGATTCATTCCCTCTACGTGCTTGCCGATTAAAGCGGCTCCTTGACTGAGCAAAGAATTCTGAAACAATGCCGTAAAGCCAGCGGTCAGATTTTCCATAGTTTTGGACATATTATTCATTTGCTCCAGTGAACTAAACTGAGCCATCTGGGTAATCATATCTTTGTTATCCATAGGCGAAAGAGGATCCTGGTTCGTTAGTTCAGCAACCAACAGCTTTAGAAAATCATCCTTACCCAGAACATCTTTTGTAGCGTTAGAGACTGCATTGCTTTGCTTGGATTCTGAGGTGGAGGAGTATTTACTATAACCCTTATAATTTGTATCTACTGTATTCCCCATAGTTCCCTCCTAGGCCTTGATATTAATCCGATTAGCGCCTGGGATCACTTCATCATTACCCAGTATTCTCTCAAGCTCTTCACTATTAAGCGACTCTAAAGCGTCATCCCCGCTCTCCTGAGAGCGGCCTGAACCTTCCCGGCCCTGATGCTCCTGAGCACCTTCTTTTTGCTCTCCCAAGCCCATCTCCATCTGTCCGCATTGGATGCCTAGCTGAGTCAGATTGTCTCTCAGTTCAGACAGATTCTGCTGGAGGATCTGTCCTGTTCCCCCATCCGAAGCCACCATGCGCAGATGAACTTGTCCCTCATCCCAACTCATGGAGATATTAATTGCTCCTAAATGGGCAGGGTGCAATTGGATGGTCAATTCGCGAAGTTGGGGACGAGCCAGATAAGCCTTGTCAAAGATGTCTCGAGCCACTTGGGCCCATATGGGCTGATTGCTCTTGTCGGCAACTTTCCCTTGAACTTGAGCGATATCTTTGGCTTGATGGGTTAGATTGCCTGCCGCAACATCTTGAATGGTAGATTTATTCGCCTTGCTCAATTCCGCAGGACGTTCATTTTCTTGAAGCCCTTTAGTAACTCTCTCTTTTAAAAGGAGGGATTCGCCTTCTGCCGGCTTTTCTTCCAGTACGCCATGCATTGCTGTGTTCTTTGCTTCATCTTGTTTTAGAAGCGTACTAATTTCCGGGTTCTTCCCTGCCCCTTCAAGTCCATTACCTGTCCTATGCTTAACCAGGTTCTCATCTGATCCTGTCTCACCGGAACCGGGCTTTGACTTACCTAATAAGGCAGCAAGCAATGTGCCTTGATTAACCTCGACAGAACTATGTTCTTGTGTCTTTGCAGAATCCGTCATTGCCTTTGTTGCTTGTGCTTCTTCATCCATAGGGATAAATAAACCACTGTTATAGCGTTGCACAGCAATTTCCGATTTCTGCTGATCTAAAGGATTAAACTCCGCCTGATTCGGTGATTTAATCCTCATTTCCCCTGACATTTCTTTAAGTAAATTGGATATCACGTTTTTATATAAATCCAACTCCGACTGGGGGGAAGCCTTCCCCTGAGGCTGTTCTGTCATCCCTGACAGCTGTACATCCTCTACTATGCCTGAAGAATTTGATGAGGGCGTTTGACTCCGTAGGGCATCGAGCTGAGTCAGAAGAATCTTCAGTTGCTCCGAATCGGCTCCCTGTTCCCCTTCCCCTTGGAAACCTCCGTTTCCTTGAAGTATCCCCATAAGTCCTTGTAACCCATCCAAACCCAATAAGGCGTGACGTCCGGAATTGGCATCCTTGCCTGCCGGTTCATTACTCTGGTTGCCAGAGTCTTGTCCCTGTCCAATTTGGTTAAGCCAACCGCCAAAGATTGCTGCAAACATCATCGCAGCTGAGTCTGCACCTGGCAGTGAACTACCTGTGAAGGAAGCTCCATCTTCAGTGCTTGTGATGGCTCCCCTCGTGGATAGGGCATTAATTCCTGTCATGGCATCACCTCCACTATACTGAATCTATATAGGTTATCGACAAAAGTTCCTCGGAACTTTAGGTTAGAACAAATTCTTTTTTTGGCGACTGAGGCGTCCCCTTAAGCGTAGTATAGCTTGGGAATGAAGCTGAGATATTCTTGATTCCGAAAGCTTCATAATGACTGCGATTTCTTTCAGGGTGAGATCCTCCTGATAATACAAGGCCACGACAAGCTTTTCCTTCTCAGGGAGCTTTTCGACGGCGTCAGCCAGTATCTTTTTTTGTTCATTGAGTTCGACTTCCTGGAAGGCTTCCTGGGCTATGGGGTCCGTCAATTGTGTCCTGGGGGTATGGACTTCTCCTTCCTCACCAACAGCCACTTCATCAAGCGAAGTCAAGGTCAGCATTTGCCCTTGATGTACAGCGACTTCCAAATCCCGCAGATCCATCTTCAGTAAGGCCGCCACCTCTTCGTTGCGGGCAGGACGACCATGCTGTGCTTCCACTTCAGTAAAAGCATCCTGGATGCGTTTAATTTTCTGCCGAGCTGAATGAGGTACCCAGTCCATAGTCCGCAAACCATCGATAATAGCTCCCCGGATTCTCAGGGTAGCATAGGTTTCAAATTTCACTCCCCGGACGGGGTCAAACCGATCTAAAGCATCCAGCAATCCAAACACACCATAGCCGATTAAATCGTCTTCATCCACATGTTGAGGTAAGGAAATAGCCAACCGACCGGCGATACGCTTGACTAGCGACAAATACATTTCGATTTGCTCGGTTCTCCATGATCCTCGATTGGCCGCTTCATAAGGATTCGACATCTTGTTGGCCCCCCTCCCTTACAATCATCTACTCTCCCCAACCCATTCTTCTCACTATTTCTGCCTGCTTCTCAACACTGGGCTCCCCTTCAGCAAATTCCTGATTCAATTGACCGGCTCTGGCAGGGGGAATTTGGCCGCTTTTCGTATAGAGAGCCTGTTCAGGACCCATTCCTTCTAAATTCCGGGCCTCTTGCTCCAGGTCGCCCAAATCCAAGTCATCTTCCTGTCCTACGGCAATGTCTAAAAGGCCGCCCAACTTACCCGGATCCATTTCAATGCCGGTCTTTTCAAAAATCGTTATGCTGGCTATACTGATGCCATAAATAAGGGTAAAGCCAATAATGGCACTGAGGACAACGTGGATAAGGCTTTCCCCTGTATAGAAACTAATCAGTGCTAAGACAGCTGAAACGACAAGTGCAAAATACCATGCCCAGAGACGTAATTTATCCATCATCTACTAAATCACCTTTTCGCCGTGGTTAATGGTCCGAACCTTAAGGTCCCCTGTGCCGACATCAAAATGAATGGTCCGTCCAAAACTTCCCCCCACATCAGAGACAAGGAGAGGGATCCCCAGGCGCTTTAACTCTATAATCACTTGTTCAGCATTACGATCCCCGATCTTTAAGACAGGAGGCTTCCCTGGGAAGGAAAACATTTGAGCGCCTCCGGCCATTTTGGCACGCAGGCGTGATTTAGAGGCACCTAAACGGAGAATCTCCGTTACCAGAACATCCATAGCCGTATCAGCATATTTGGCAGGATTTCCGCCATTGGCACTCCCAGCAGTGGGCAGCATAATATGCGCCATGCCCCCCACCTTTTGAATGGGGTCATGAATGCATATACCAATACAAGAACCTAATCCTGCTGTCATTAAAATATTAGGTGCTTTTGTCGTTTTTAAATCAGCCATTCCAACACTAATTACATTGCTCATAGTCCCAAAGCTCCCAGCAACTTTCTCAACGATCCCTCATCTGGTAAGAAAACGAACTTTCCTTCAATTTGCGGTATTCCGGAAAGCTGAGTATTAATAAAGAGAACCGTATCCTCAAGTATTCCGTCTTCCAGAAGAATCGCATCAAAAATCGCCCCCACCATATCCACTGCTAAGGCAGGTACCGAAGGCAGAAGGGGGATTCCCGAAAATTCAGTTATGGCGATGAGGAAGGAGCTCACCATAATATTCCCTATCTCTTTAAGGGCAGATTGAGCCATCTCATTATCAAAGAGATTAAAGGGTTCATTGGAACCGAATAAGGCTTGTACCAATATTTCAGCGCTTTCCAAGGGAAAGAAAAACACCGCTTTACCAGGGGCATCCCCTTCGACCTTAACGTAGATAACAGCTTGAGGAATCTCCAGATGACCGATCACCGTGGGAGCATTCTCAAATTCTATCGCTCTAACCTCAGGAATGGACATTTCAATTCGGCGGTTAAGCATGGTGGATAATGCTGTAGCAGCATGTCCGGAGCCAATATTTCCAATCTCACGCAATGCATCCAATTGCATTTGATCGATTTCCATAATTTAGATCAATCCTTTCTTACGCAGGTCTCTTTGAATATCAAAAACACATCGTATGATGCGATCGCGATCTCGTTCGGAAATTTGATAGAAATCTACGGACACGGAAAAGAACTTGGTATCTTCGATAGCCTCCATCCGACATACCCGACCCGGAGTCCCTATAGTACCAAAGGGAAATTCAAGATAGGCATAGAGGATGGTGCCTTTCTCCAGCTTGACCTTGGATTGGAAACGCATTCCTCCACCGCTTAGATCCAACATACTCCCCTTTTGTATATCCCCTAAACCTTCTTTTTCCACCACTTGATAGGTTATGGGAAAAAAGGCAGGAATTCGAACATAGTTCCTCCTTTGGACCCTTTTAATACTTTCCGGCATCTTCAGGACAAACACCGGTATGGGTACCGCGATACGCTGAAGAATGGAGGAATTGAAAGAGTATGAAGCCACTTCATCCCAAAAGGTAACTTCTACAAGAGTACCCTCTTGCAGGGGAATGATCATTCCTTGCTGATGGGGTGCATATACGGATATGCGTGTTTTGCCGACTTCATCGATATGTGTTTTGTAATTCCCCTGATAGTCGCTCTCTGGAACGTGCAACTCAATGGCTAATCCGGAAACTAATTTATCGAGATATTGCACTGTCCTCACCCCCTAAGCAAAATTGTGAAAGCAGAGTATTTAAAAAGTCCGTAAAAGATTGGTCAAAAAGCCACGAATTCCCCCCGCTTGTCTCGGTGGACTAAGATAAAGTCCCGACACCGAGCTGGCAATCCATTGGATACATTGATAGGCCGTACTTCGAGGATAGGAGACCCCGATGGGTTCTTGTTTCATAATGGCTCTGCCCACGGACATGTCCTCATAGACCCATCCTAACAAATTGACCGAAGCATTCAGGAACCGTTTCGCAGCACTTTCCAGGCGCTCATAGGTGTCCTTAGCATCCGACTCCTTTTGCACCCGATTCACTACCACATTGACAGTGAAATTATCCTTAACCTTCTGCAAAGCCTTCAGCAGACCGTATGCATCGGTTAAAGAGGTTGGCTCTGGAGTGGTGATCAAGATGATATCATCCGCCGCCCTCAGGAAATTGAGTACAGTATATCCTAAACCTGCGCCTGTATCGATGATAATAATATCAGCCAAGCCTTCTAAGCGTCCCAGATTTCTAACTACCTCTTCCAACCGATCCCTCTCAATGTTAGCCAGATCCTGGACCCCTGAGCCCCCCGGTAATATTCCTATCCCTTTAGGGCCATAGATAAGGATTTCCTCAATATCCTTTTCACCATTGAGAAGATGCTCAAAAGTATAACGGGGAGTAACGCCACAAGCTATATCCAGGTTCGCAAGTCCCAGATCACCATCCAAAAGGATGACCCGATAGCCTAAATCGATTAATGCCAAGCCCAAATTCACACTGAAATTGGTCTTCCCTACTCCACCCTTGCCGCTGGTCACTGCAAATACACGAAGACCTTGTTGGGAATTCGGGTTCGAGGTAGAGTTCGATTTATGTCGAGAGGCGATACGCTTCAATACTTTTGCCTGGTCATTCACGTCGATCCCCCTCCCCCAGAATATACCGAGTCAGACGCTCTGGGGTCGCAACTTCTATATCATCAGGAACATTTTGCCCATTGGTAATATATGCAACAGGCAGGTCTGTTCTTTCCAAAAGATTAAGAATGGTCCCCCCGCTGATTGTTTCATCCATCTTGGTAAAAATCAGATGAGTCGTCAACGCTTCGAAGCGTTCGTAAATCTTGGCCAGATCCGGAGCCTGAGTGGCGGCACTCATGACGAGCATGGTTAATTCCGGCTGAGCCTTCTCTAGAAACGCTTTCAATTCTGACATATGAAGATCATGATGAGGACTACGCCCCGCCGTATCAATAAAAATAAGTTCCTTATCCTCATGGCGTTGGATGGCTTCCCGCAGTCCGGAGGGAGTCATGACCACCTCTACAGGTACCCCAATAATCTCCCCAAAGGTTTTCAGCTGCTCCACGGCAGCGACCCGATAGGTATCTGCAGTGATCAGAGCAACTCGCCGTTTATCCACGATACTAAAGCCCGCTGCTAGTTTTCCGATGGTGGTGGTTTTTCCTACCCCTGTGGGTCCGACTAAGGCAACTATCCGTGGTTTACGGACTCCTGGCTGAATAGCCGCCGTATTTCCGCAAATCTGACGCACGGCTTCTTTTATACAGGATCTGACCCGATGGTCCTCAACCCAGTCTTCTTCACGAACATTTTGCTGGACTGAGCGAAGAAGTCTCTTGATTAACTTTGGGTTTATTCCCCGCTCTTTGAGCATATCGGCCCATTTTTGCAGGGGTACGGGCCATACTCCCTGTTCACCATCCAAACCTTCAATTTGGCGGTTCATGCTCTCCAGTAATTTACGCATGGATTGAAGTTCTACTTCTAAGGTGTTGACTTCTCCATTTTTGAGAGTGCTTACCTCAGCTCTGGGAGTTCTTTCTGTAGGAATGCTCTCAACGAACCGATGTGGGTAAATCTCTTTTTCTTCATTATGCGCCAAAGGGGCTTCTTTCCGGACTGTATATGGATTCGACGGGTATAAAGATTTCACAGGAACTTGTTTTTTGTTCACAGGTTCCTCTTCAATGGCAGCCATAACTTCCACTTTGGGCTTACCGAAAAGCCCTAACAACCCGCCTTCCTTGAATTGCCGTGTCTGAAGGATGACAGCATCGGCTCCCAATTCCTTCTTCACCTTGCCCATGGTCTCGGCCACTGTATCTCCAACAAATCGTTTAACTCGCATTTCCAGTCGTCACCATCCCTACTGCCTGAACTTGTACACCATGAACAAGCTCGTTATAAGATAAAACAATGAGCTGTGGTAACTGACGCTCCGTAACCCGTTTTAGATTAATCCTCACGACCGGAGCACAGACCAAGATAGGGTTATATCCTTTAAAGGCCATTTTTTCTATTTCCCGGACTAAGGATTGCATAAGTTCCTGCAACACACGAGGATCCAGAGTCAGATAGCTCCCGAAATCCGAAGGCTGAATACTATCCAGAATCTGCTGTTCCAGCTTCGGCTCCAGGGTAAGCACCGGCAATTGTTTGTCCATTCCCAGGAGAGGCTGGACAATTTGTCGGGCTAAGGACTGACGAACATACTCAGTTAAGCGATCCAAATCCTTTGTGGATGAGGCATAATCGGCTAAAGTCTCCAGGACGGTCACCATATCCCGGACGGAAACCCGTTCTCTCAGCAAATTTGAGAGGATCTTCTGTAAATGTCCCAGATTCAAATGCTCCATAGCATCATCCACCGCAGCCGGTGCTTGCTCACGAGCATGATCCAGAAGGGTTTTGACATCCTGACGGCTTAAGATTTCCCAGGCATTGCTCTTAATGACTTCTGTCAAATGAGTCGCTAAGACTGTAGGAGCATCCACCACAGTCCCGCCATTCATCTCCACTTCTTCTCTATAAACGGCATTAATCCACTTGGCGTCCAGCCCAAAGGCAGGCTCCTTTGTGGGTATGCCCGGAATAGTATCATCTCCCAGGCCGCTGCTCATGGCAAGATAGTGATCGGCCAAAATTTCTCCCCCGGCCACCTCGGCACCGCGAATTTTAATTGAATACTGATTGGGTTGCAGATTCATATTATCCCGGACGCGAATTACCGGAACGATAAAGCCCAGTTCGCTGGCCACCTGTCTCCGGATCAAGACGATACGGTCTAAGAGATCGCCCCCTTGCTGGACATCAACTAAGGCGATAAGGGCATATCCCAGTTCCAGCTCCATATTATCCACATTTAAAAGGTTAAGGACATTCTCCGGCTTTTTACTTTCTTCAATAGCTGTTTCCCGCGCCGCCGCGGACTCTTCCACCACTGCTTTTTGACTGCCTTTATCCATAACCCTTCCCAGCACCACAAGAACAATGGCAACAATAAGTAAGGGCAAGAGAGGAAGTCCAAATAGAGCGAGGATTAAGGCTACCCCTGCGGTTATGTAGAGAGCTTTCGGGGTGTGAAAAAGTTGTCGGGAGAGGTCCTCACCTAAGTTGGTTTCTGAAGCTGCCCGAGTGACCACCAAACCTGTGGCTGTAGACATCAAAAGGGCTGGAATTTGTGTTACAAGTCCATCCCCAATGGTCAAAAGAGTATAGGTATGCAAGGCTTCCATCATGTCCATGTCCCGTATAACGACCCCGGTAACAAATCCTCCGATAATATTAATAAAGAGGATGATAATGGCAGCGATGGCATCTCCTTTGACGAACTTACTGGCTCCATCCATGGCCCCATAAAAATCAGCTTCAGCTTGAATCTTCTTGCGGCGGTCTCGGGCTTGCACTTCGGTAATCATCCCTGCATTCAGGTCGGCATCAATGCTCATTTGCTTCCCCGGCATTGCATCCAAGGTGAAGCGGGCCCCTACTTCAGATACCCGTTCCGAACCCTTGGTAATAACAATGAAGTTCACGACGACCAAAATGGCAAAGATGATAAAGCCGACCACAGCGCTGCCTTTGACGACAAACTCGCCGAACTGCTGAATGACTTCACCGGCATGACCATTTGAGAGAATTAAGCGGGTGGTGGACACATTAAGGGAGAGACGAAACAGGGTTAAAATCAGAATCAAGGAAGGAAGCACCGAAAATTCCAAAGGGTCTTTGGTAAAGACCGCAATCATCAAAGTAAGTACGGCGGCAGAAATGCTAATGGTCAATAGAATATCTAACATCAGTGGAGGAATGGGTACAACCATCATGACAACAATGGAGACGATGAAAATAGCTGCGAGGACGTCAATGTTGCTGTACCAGCGGCGGCTTACGTTTGTGGCCATGAGTGGATTCCTCCTTTCTTACCCGGTATATTTCTTGCGCTTAAGCCGGTACACGAAGGCGAGGACCTCCGCCACGGCTTTATAGAGATCCGCAGGCACAGCCTGACCTATTTCCGCTTGCGCGAAAAGGGCCCGGGCCAGCGGCTTATTTTCCATCGTTACAATCCCATATTCTTTGGCCAGCTGCTTAATCCGTTGGGCGATTTCGTCGGCACCTTTGGCCACCACGACCGGGGCCGAACTTTCTTTGGGGTCATAACGCAGGGCTACAGCATAGTGGGTGGGGTTGGTCACCACCACATCGGCAGTTTTTAAATCCTGCATCATACGGCGCATGGACATGGCCCTTTGTTTTCTTTTAATCTCCCCTTTAAGCTGAGGATTCCCTTCCGTTTGCTTATATTCCTGCTTCAACTCTTCGTGGGACATCTTAAGATTTTTCTCATAATCCCACCACTGATAGAGAAAATCGATGGCCGCAATGATGAAGAAGGATAAGGCGATTTTCCAGCCCAGGTTGATGATTAATCCGCCGATAAAGACTGCCCCTTGGCCTACTGTGAAACGAGCCATTGTCGGAAAGACTTCGAAATTATCCCGGATGGTGGCGTAGAGGAAATAGCCTATAAAAGTGACTTTGAGCAGGGACTTGAGAAGTTCCACCCAGGCTTTCACCCCAAACATCCGTTTAGCGCCGCTAATCGGGCTAATTCGGCTCAATTGGGGCTTTAAGGGCTCCACAGTAAAAAGGGAGCGTACCTGAAGGTAATTGGCGCCGGTGGCGACGACAGCACCCACTACTAACAAAGGAGCTACAATCTGTATACCCAGCCAGAGAAGATCCACCATCAGGCTGGAAATGGAGCGGGCCGTCCATTCAGTAGAGAGCCCATAGACATAAGGAAAGATTTGGGTAACCTTTTCCACCATGGTGGGTACATAGTACTTTAACAGCCCAATAAAGCTGACCAGCATGAGTGCGGAAACCATTTCCGTACTCTTGAAGACCTGGCCTTTCTTACGTGCTTCCTGCCTTCGCCTGGGCGTGGCCTGAAACGTTTTTTCACTCATGTTCCTTGCCACCCTTTATACAACTCTAAGAGCCAGGTCATGGCCCGCCCAAAGAGCATGTTGACTGTTTCTCCAAAAAAACCGATTCCCAAAAAAAGAATGATAAAACCAAAGATGATTTTTACTGGAAAGATGACCGTAAAAATATTCATCTGGGGCACAGTGCGCATCAAGAGTCCCACACCGATATCCGTCAGAACCAACGCACCTATGACGGGGAGAGCCAGTTGTACCGACAAGGTGAAGATTTCCCGAATGAGAAAGATATAATAATTAAGTCCTTGAGGGAGAGCCCCCGGATTAATAGGGACATAAGTATAGCTCTTGACCATGGCCGCAATAAGATAATGGTGGGAGTTGGTGGCAAGGAGCAGCATAATGGCCAAAATCATTTGAAAATTACCCATCATAGCGCTTTGCACACCAAAAATCGGGTCGATGGCTCCGCTCATATTAAAGCCCATCTGCATGTCAATCAATTGACCTGCTCCTTCTAACACGGCAGTAATGGCATAAATGACAAAACCGATCACAAGGCCAACCACAATCTCTTTGATTAATAGTGCCGCATAGGGCAGTGTTTCGCTGGGAATCTGCGGTCCGCCGGCCATGATGATCGGATAGAGGATGAGCGAAATACTTACCGCCAAGCCCAACTTGACCATGGCAGGAACTCCGCGGGCTCCAAACACCGGGGCCAGCATAATCATGCCTGCCCAACGTGAGAGAATAAGGAGGAACAACGTGAGATTCCATTGCAAAAATTCTGCTAAGCCCATGTCACTCCTCCGAGATGATTAATATTTACCAAAAATAGCCAGATCGTTAAAGAGATTGGTAGTAAAACCTGTAATCACATTAAGCATCCACGGGCCCAATAAAAGCATGACAAGAGCGATGGCCAGGATTTTGGGAATAAAGGTGAGGGTCTGCTCTTGAATCTGAGTCATGGCCTGAAACACACTGACCATTAAACCCACAAGCAAGCTCACACCCAGTACAGGACCCCCAATCATCAAGGCTGTCATCAAGGCTTCTTTGGCCAGATAAAGTACGTCACTTTGATTCATCAATACACATCCTTAGGTTAGTAGAAGCTTGTGACAAGTGACTGGACTACAAGATGCCAACCGTCCACCAAAACAAACAAAAGAATCTTAAAGGGCAATGAAACCATCATGGGGGGAAGCATCATCATACCCATGGACATGAGAACAGAAGCCACCAACATATCGATCACCATAAAGGGGATAAAGATTGCAAAGCCCATCTGAAAAGCTGTCTTTAACTCACTGATTACAAAAGCAGGAATGAGGACATAGGTGGGGATATCCCCATAAGTCTGAGGCTGTTCCATTCTGGCCAGACCGACGAAAAGCTTGAGATCTTTTTCCCGGGTCTGCTCAAACATAAATTGCCTTAAAGGGGCTTCCGCTTGCTGCAGAGCTTCTGCCTGAGTCATTTGATTTTGCATATAGGGCTGAAGAGCCTGGGTATTGATCTCATTCCAAGTGGGTGCCATGACGAAAAAGGTTAAAAATAATGAAAGCCCAATAATCACCTGATTCGGCGGCAGCTGCTGTGTACCAAGGGCATTGCGTACAAAGGAGAGCACAATAATCGTCCGGGTAAAAGAGGTCATCAGAACAAGAATCGCCGGAGCGATGGAGAGTATGGTCAATAAAAGCAGGATTTGCAGGGTTGAACTGGTTTGCTCAGCCGTTGTCGTCCCGAAATCAAGGGTTAATCCTGCGGCCAAAACTGAATCCGTATTCACCAGTATTCCGCCCAAAATCAAGAAGAACAGCAGCAAAGCTTTTAGGTTTCGCTTCTTTGCTGAACCCAATGCCTTCACGGTGGCTATCATTGGTCCACCTCCTCAAGCAAACGTTCAAGCTCATCGGCAAAGGGTTCTTTCCCCCGGCGCCGTTTACCGCCAAAGGTGCGCTGGGCAATTCCGGATAGAATGCCCTCCACACGCTCAGTGGGCCGGTGGGCAAGCTCATCCAGGATCTCAGCCGCCAGCTCAGGGTCATCGATCTCATCGATCTTCGTCAAATGATGATCCGTTCCCCCCAGGATCTGGAGCTTTCCCGCAATTTCCACCAGATAGAGAGATTGGCTGGTATTGAGCATTTGCCGATCCAGAACTCTCGCCCAAGGCGCCTGCATGCCCCGGAAAGAAGCCTGGTTCATTTTGCGGATGACCCATAAAGCAACCACCAGAATAAGGAGAAAGACAAGAATCGTCCCTATGATCCCCCCCCAGTAGGAAGGATCGGCTCCTGACAGATCTGCGGAAGCAGGAATTGTGTCTGGATAGGGCGTGGTATTATCTATTTTTGGCATTTTACTTCAGCGCCTTTTTTACAGCCTCAACCACCCGATCTGCTTGGAAGGGTTTCACAATAAAGTCCTTGGCGCCGGATTGAATGGCATCGATAACCATCGCTTGCTGGCCCATGGCACTGCACATAATGATCTTGGCTTGAGGGTCGCGCTTGCGAATCTCACGAACGGCCTGTAGTCCATCCATCTCAGGCATGGTGATATCCATGATGACCAAATCTGGAGTCAGCTCAGCAAATTTATCGACGGCCACAGCCCCATTCTCAGCCTCGCCAACCACTGTGAAGCCGTTCTTTGTTAAGATATCCTTGACCATCATCCGCATAAATGCAGCATCATCAACAATTAAAACATTAGCACCCACAATTTTTCCTCCTTAATAAAAACGGAATAAATCTTAATCTTTCCTGAATTCTTCTAAAGTCCAATGGCCTTAGTCATACGTTCACTGGGCTGTATAATATCCGTAATGCGTATCCCAAAGGTCTCATTGATGACCACAACTTCACATTTTGCCACAAGCTTACCATTGACGATCATATCCACCGGTTCCCCAGCCAGGCGATCCAACTCAATAACCGATCCGGGTCCTAATTCAAGGATTTCCTTGATGGTTTTCTTAGCTTTCCCTAACTCTACACTGACCTGTAAGGGGACATCCAGAATAAGCTCGAGATTCTCTTGCCCGTGAATGGGATCAGCAGGCCTTAAGGGGACGAATTGAGCCGGTTGTACCGATGTCGGGGGAGCCCCATATCCTGAAGCGTAGTAACCTCCTTGATTTTGTCCATAGGCAGGTCCGCCATATCCTTGTTGTTGCTGAGGATACTCCGGCTGAGGCTGAGGTATGTAAGGAACTTGAGGAGGTTGGTTTCCATAGGCTCCTTGTGGTGACGGCATAGAAGGACCGGGGATTGGTGCCGTGGGTTGGGCATAGCCGGTGTTGGGCGCCTGGGGTTGTTCCACCCGAGGAGGAGGAGTGAGCTTTGCTTCTGGTTTGGAACCGGTTCCACCCATTGTTCCGAGAAGCTTATTAACCATTCCCTTCGCCACATGAATCGGAATCACTTGAACTAAAATGCTGTCAATGACATCTTCCACGACCATCCTAAAGGAAATTCTGACGAGTTCTTCGTGGGATTGGAGCACATTGGTAATGATATCATCATCTTTGGGAGACATATCATTTAAGACTAACTGGGGTGGGGTGATATCCACGACGGAATTAAACATGGTAGACATGGAGGTCGCCGCCGAACCCATCATCTGATTCATAGCTTCGGCAATACCGCTGATTCCAAGCTCTGAGAGTTCTGAAGGCGGGTTTTCACCTGTTCCTCCCATCATCAGATCCACAATGACTGCCCCATCCCGTTGGGAGAGAATGAGAAGATTAGATCCTTCAATCCCCGCTTTATACCGGACATCGACGATGACCGAGGGAATCGGATAATCCTTGCGGATTTGCTCCGCACTTGCCATATCCACCTTGGGGGTGGTGATTTCAACTTTCTTTCCCAAGAGCTGGGAAAGGGTTGTCGCTGCAGTTCCCATGGAGATATTGGCTATTTCTCCTATGGCATCCTTTTCCATATCGCTAAACTCTACTTTGGGTTCATTTTCCGCTGGGGGATCCGTCTCAAGATTCCCTCCCAGCAGGGCATCGATTTCTTCCTGGGAAAGCATCCCGTTACCCATCCTGATCCCTTCCTTCCTCAACGATTTCTGTTATTTGAACAGCGAGATGTTCCCCATGCAGACCAGGAATTCCTTTAAACTTTCTAAAATTCCCAACGTAAACAGGGAGCGCTTCTTTAACGTTTTGCATCAGCGGGATAACATCCCCTGGTGCCAATTCCAAGAGGTCACGAACTAAAATCTCCGAATGTCCCAGCATGGTGGTCATATCCACTTTCGCCCATTCAATTTTCCTGCGAATAGCGTTGACCTGTTCTTTCGAGGTTACTTTGGACTGAGTAGAAAAAAGGAATAATGTACTGAGTTTATCCAAGACAGGCTCCAGTACCAGATAAGGCAGGCACATATTGACCATTCCTACCATTTCGCCGACCTTAACCTCTAAGGTGACAAGGATAATCATTTCATTGGGCGCAACAATCTGAGTAAACTGAGGATTGGTTTCTAAGACCATATATTCCGGCTCAGTAGGAAGAACCTCAGTCCAAGCCTCCCCAATTAAGGTAATCATCTGTTCCGCTCGATGGGAAATGATCGTCCGTTCAATCTCTGTCAGATCCCGATTCTTCTCCGAACCTTGTCCTTGCCCGCCCAGCAGCCGGTCAATGATAGCAAAGGCCAGTGCCGGACTCATCTCCATCAGAAGAGTCCCTTCCAAGGGATTCAGAGCATATAAACTGAGGATTGTCGGATTAGGCAGGGAACGAATAAACTCATCATAGGTTATTTGCTCAATGGAGCTCACCTTAGTCTCAATAATAGAATGAAGATGTCCCGATAAGTAAGTCGTCAATGACCGGCAATAATTCTCATAAATATTCTGGAGGGAGTGAATCTGATCTTTGGAGAATTTGTTCGGTCGTCTAAAATCGTAAACTCGGACTTTCTTTTGTACTTTTGTTGTTTTAATTTCCTCAGCATCCACTTGTCCATCAGAAAGCGCGTTCAGTAAGGCATCAATTTCTTCCTGTGACAATACCTCTCCCATAAGATCCCCCCTCTCCAAACATTCTTATTTTTATGTTTTTATATTAAAGCAGTTAGGTTATAAATCATAGTATTTTTCGCTGGTGAGCAGCATTTCCGGGGTAAGTATTTACTGATAAACAAAGGATAAGAAGAAAATGCTCTGAACCTGATTGCCTGTTACTTCATTAAGTTGGTTAATCAGCTCGAATTTCAGATCTTCACGAACCTCTGGTTGCATATCCTCTAGTGTTTTACTGGAAAGAACGGTATTAATCCGGTCCTTGATAAAGGCATCCTTGGCCGTGATCGCTGCTTCCGATTTTTCGTTCATCCCTTCGAGTGCTATAGCAGTCTTAAGGAAGGCTCCTCCCCGGAGATTGACGGTAAATTCTCCAACAGGTATCACCGGGCCTTCTTCCTTTTTTATTACTCCTTGATGTGTAGGGCTTTCTGAGAAGAATATTTTCTGGGCACCCAGTGTTCCAACGACACCAATAGTAGATCCCAAAAATCCCGCGATAAAAATTGTAATAATTAACTTACGGTCCATTACTCTGATATCTCCCCTTCTTCCCGAAATAACGGATGACAATGCCTCTTATATTCCGTCACTCTGCGAATGAGCTCCTCTGTTGTTTCAGTGACAACGTATTTATTTCCTCCCGTTAAGGTAATAACCGTATCCGGGGTTGCTTCCATGCTTTCGATCAGGTCTGAATTAAGAACCAACCTTTTGCCATTGATGCGGGTGACTTCGATCATAAGCTATTCCTCCGTCCAAAAATTATTTGGCCTGCTTCATCCAGGACAGCTTGTTCACGCCGCTGTTCCTTAAGGTTGAATACTACCCTTTGTTTTTCCTTCAATTTCTTCAACTTCTCGGCATCCTGATGGGCTTCAAGGAGCCTTTGCCGCTGCTGAGCGACCACCCACTCCTGTTGGGAAACTTCCTTTTCTATTTGCCGTAGAAGTTCAATTTGCTTTTGACTAAAAATCTGCCATAGACTTAGATCCTGAGGCGAGGTTCTGCACGCCTCCTCTTGACCTTGCAAAGCAAACTGCCACACTTTTTCCTGGTTTTGACAGGCCTTTTGGAGAGAGGACAGCTTTTGGATTTCCTGAGCAAGGAGCCGCTGCTGTTCTTCGAGGCTGCGTTCGGCGAGCCTAAGAGCTGCTTCGAGGCGAAATCTGAATTTGGCCAATCGGATCGCCTCCTTATCTTACATAAGGGCCTGATGAAGTTGCTGGATCATTTCGTCGAAGGAGACTTTCTCCTCCACGTCCTGACGGAGGAAACCATTGATTCCTTCTATATGCTGGATTGCGGCATCGATACGGGGGTTGCTCCCTGCCACATAGGCTCCGATGTCAATTAAATCCTTAGCATCATGATAGATAGCAAGATGCTCCCGGAGTTTTCCGGCCAGCTCTTTATGTTCCGGTGAGATAATATCATTCATGACCCGGCTTACGGATTGGAGCGTATCAATGGCCGGATAATGGTTCTGCATGGCTAATTCCCGGGTTAGGACGATATGTCCGTCCAGGATTCCACGGACTGTATCGGCGATAGGTTCGTTATGATCGTCCCCATCCACAAGGACTGTGTAAATCCCTGTAATGCTTCCGACCTCGCTCATGCCGGAGCGCTCAAGAAGTTTGGGCAGCAAAGCAAATACTGAAGGCGGATAGCCACGGGTTGCCGGCGGTTCCCCGGTGGTCAACCCCACTTCCCGTTGAGCCATGGCAAAGCGGGTCACGGAATCCATCATTAAGAGTACATCCTGGCCTTGATCCCGGAAGTATTCGGCGATGGCCGTGGCTGTGAAAGCAGCCTTGAGGCGAACCAAGGCGGGTTGGTCAGAGGTTGCTACCACGAGTACGGAACGCTCTAAGCCCTCTTCGCCGAGATCCTTCTCGATAAAGTCCCGAAGTTCTCTTCCCCGTTCTCCAACCAGAGCAATGACATTCACATCAGCTGTGGTATTCCTTGCCATCATTCCCAGCAGGGTACTTTTACCCACTCCTGAACCAGCGAAAATCCCAATTCTCTGTCCTCTGCCAATGGTTAGCATCCCATCCACCGTGCGAACCCCCACACTGAGAGGGTCGCGAATTCTTGGTCTTAGAAAAGCACTGGGAGGAGAATTTTGCAATGGATAATCCTTATGAGTAACCATAGGACGCCCATCCAAAGGCCGGCCCAGTCCATCGAGAATTCTACCCAGAAGGGCCTGCCCGACTCCGACTTCCAGCTTATGTTGTTGAGGAACCACCCGATCCCCCGGAGCGATTCCTTCTAATTCAGCTAGAGGCATCAGCAGGGTGGTGGAATTGCGAAAGCCTACCACTTCAGCCGGAATTTCTTTTCCCTGCTGGGTATGGATCTTACAGTATTCTCCCACACTGACACGAGGACCGTCGGATTCAATCATCAGCCCCACGATTTTGGCCACCCGGCCATGAGAGACGATCAAATCCAAATCATCTATTCTATGAAGCAGATTATTCCAATCGGTCATGCCTTAGCTCCTCTCTCAGGAGTTGTTCACAGCGTTCCAGCTGAGCCTCTACACGAGCATCAAAAATACCTTCGGTGCATTCGAGGAAACAGTCTCCAGAGGTTAAGGTTTGATCCTCCAAAAGGGGGATGTTGATTTCTTCTGAACATTGGGAGAGCCACTGGTAGTCCGCGGTGGATACATGGAGCTTCCACCCCTCCCGCTCTTCGGGGAGCAGGGACAGGGCACGAATACGCTGAAGCAACTGCTTGGGGTGCTCCAGAATATGGACACGAAGAATTCTCTCAGCAACCTTCAAAGCCATCTGGAGCAGTGTTCCATCCACTTTACTCCATTCCTCATGAGCAGCCCTTTGAGCAAGGGCAAGGATGTTCCGGGCTTCTATCTTCATCTGTTCAGCTTCCTGTTTTCCCTGAGCTATGCCTTCCTGAAGCCCTTGGGCTAATCCCTGGGCGAGCCCTTCTTCATAAGCCTGGTGAGAGACTTCCTCGCGAAGCTTCAGAGCAGCTTCTTCCCCTTCCACTCGTGCTCTTTCCAGAATCTTAACGGTTTCTTCCTGGGCCTTTTCAAGTTCTGTTTGAGCCTGAGCACGGAGGGCTTCAGCCTCGGCAAGGGTTTCCTTAGCTCTGGCTTCCTGCTCAAGTCGAGCCTTTGTCAAGGCTTCGTCTTCGTCATGGATCGCGGCGGCTGAAGGTTCCCATTTTTCCTCCCCTTCAAGCCGGGGAAATTCCTCTCCCTGAGATAGACTTTCATTCCGATCACGAACTACGGAAAGACGATTGCTTAGGAATTGAAAGACCTCCGTCTGAGATTCCACGATACAGGGCATGCTGACCTCTACGGTATGGCTTTTGACCACTCTCGACCTAGTATATAATCTCATCACTGCCACCTCTTGAAATGACGATTGCACCTGTTTCCTCGAGTCGGCGAATTACTTTAACGATACGCTGTTGGGCTTCTTCTACATCTCTTAAGCGGACTGGACCCATAAATTCCATATCCTCCCGCAAGTTTTGGGATGCCCGGGATGACATATTGGCCATGATCTTTTGTCCCACTTCCGGATTGGAGCCCTTAAGGGAAAGGGCCAGGTCTTTCATATCCACTTCACGAAGCACCAGCTGAATTCCCCGGTCATCCAGCATAACAATGTCTTCAAAGACAAACATCTGACGTTTAACCTGTTCAGCCAGTTCGGGATCATCCACTTCCAGAGAATCCATGACTACCTTCAAGGTGCTGGGATCGCTGCGGTTAAGAATATCCACCACACTTTGAATCCCACCGGATGTGGTGTAATCCGTAGGAGCGAGACTGGATATTTTGCGTTCAAGTATCTTCTCAATCTCTTTTAAGACCTCAGGACTTGTTCTTCCCATTAAGGCAATCCGCTTGGTTACATCCGCTTGTCTTTCCTGGGGTAGGCTTGATAAGAGAATGGCCGCTTTATCCGGCGGTAAATGAGTCATAATCAGGGCGATGGTTTGGGGATGCTCTCCTTGGATAAAAGAAAGCAATTGTTTGGGGTCTGTGCGTCGTACTAAATCAAAAGGACGCATCTTCAAGGAAGAAGAGAGACGTGTGATGATCTCAAAGGCCCGCTGCTCACCGAGTGCCCGCTCCAAAACCTCCCGGGCGTAATCAATACCACCCTGAGCGATATAATCATTGGCCACACACATCTGATAAAACTCGTCTATGACCTTATCCCGCTGTTCTGATGAAATCTTACGTACATTGGCCATTTCCAGCGTCAGCTGTTCGATTTCATTCTCCGCTAAATGCTGTACCACCTTCGCTGATTTTTCTGGCCCTAATGCAATCATAAGGATGGCCGTTTTCTGAATTCCAGTAAGCTGCTGGGTCATCTTACTTTTCCTCCGCTAACCAAGTTTTAACAAGACGTGCCACTTCATCAGGATTATTCTGCACATAGATATCCACAGATTCCTTGATCTTCTGGCGCTGAATTTCTTCAGCAGACTTCTGCTTTTGTTGGGCAAGCTTAAGCTCGACTTCCCTCTCAGCTTCCTGCTGAGCAAGAAGAAGCTCTTCGGCTGCTGCCAGTGGAACAGGCTGAAGCTCTTGACCAAGCCCCATGGACTCTGAATCTTGCTTGCGTTTGGAGCGCATACGGAAAAGAACCAATATGAACCCTAAGGCTAAAAGTGCCCCTACACCCCATTCGATATAGGTACGCATTTGTTCTTTACGAGCTGCTTCCGCCAATGCCTGCTCTTGCTCCAGGGCACCTGTCTTATCAAAAGGCAAAGCAGCCACTTGAATCTCATCTCCGCGATTACGATCAATTCCGGCAGCGGAAGCGACGATGGCTTCGATCTGCTCTATCTGATCTTCACTTATGCTGTCAGCATCCAGGAGCACGGAAACAGTGAGGCGTCCGATGTCTCCTTGGTTTTTAATCCGTTGTTCCTGGGTCGTATCCACTTGATGATTAATAGTGTCCGAAGTTTTTTCGGAGGATGAAGTAATCCATGTCCCGTCCGGCGCCAAATAGCCCGGCACATTGGTGTTGACTCCCGGAGCTGTTCCTCCGGGTGAGGTATTGGTCGTCGTTTCTGTGGTATGGGATTCACTGAGCACTGCGCCGGGACCATGAGTTACAGTGTCTGTAGTAACTTGATCAAAGTTTAAGGTGGCATTAGCCCTGACGATGGTTTTTCCTGCACTAAATGCTTTATCCAACATACTTTGCACAGATTTACGAATATTTTCCTCTGTAAGCTGCTTAAGCTGAATTTGGGTAGCGGTCATTTTTCCCGGCTGACTGTCTTCGTTCAGAACATCGGAAAGAGTATTTCCATTGGAATCCACGATGGTCACATTTTCAAATTTTAAACCCTTCACCGAAGCGGCCAATAAATTGGCGATCCCCCGGATCTGATCTTCACTAATGGAGCTGCCTTCTTTAAGGGTCAGAGTTACTGCTGCCCTAGTATCTTCCTGTTGCTCAATAAACAAGGTCTCTTCAGGTATGACCAAATGGACCCGGGCGTCCTTGACACTGCTTAAGGTCTTCAGGGTGGTCTCCAGCTCAGTTTGTAAACCGAGGTTGTAACGCAGCCGCCGGTCGGATTCCGTCTCCCCGACGCGCGTCTTGTCTAAGCTCTCACTCCAGCTAAACTGGCTCCCCTTAGGCAGACCTGCATTAGCCAGCTTCAGGCGAATCGCCGCCGCCTCTTTTTCAGGAACCAAAATAGCAGAACCATTACTTCCTAATTTATAATTAACCTTCAAGTCTTCTAATTCCGAAGTGATTTCTCCGGCTTTGATATCTGTCAATTCCGTAAAAATGGCTACATAGCTGGGGTGGCTTGCCCAATAAAGCAATGATATCAGTGCAATTGCTACTGCCAGAGGAGCGGCAACGGTAATGACCTTCTGTGGGCGAGAGAGTTTGCCCCAAAATTCAAGAATTGATTTTTTGATTTCAGCCCACGAAAAATTCAACATCGCTCCTCCTTTCCTCAAACATTAATTATCCGTTAATAGAACCCTCATAAATAGATAATATTTTTATATATTAACTCATCTTAGACCCCAAATTTCCTTCATGGAAAACCGTATTAACATATGTACATAAATTAATGTACATAGATTATATTTGCATCCTCATGACTTCATGATAGGCATCTAAAGCCCGATTGCGAACTTCCACAGTTAAGGATAACGAAAGACCGGCCTTCTCTATAGCAAGCACCGCAGTATGAAGATCCTGAATTTGTCCGGTGGCTAAGCCGAGACTGGCCACATCGGCTTCCTTTTGAAGATTGTCTACTTTATGAAGGGCTTCCTGCAAAAACTGCCTAAAATCAGCCCCCACTTTACCTGCCCCGGCAGGAACTTGAGACCCTTTATCCCCGACAGGATTATTCTCCTGGATGGAATTCATGGTTTGGTTCATCATTAAAGGATTGACAGGAACAATTGGATTAATAGCCATGGATTAATCACCCCTTCCCAATCTCAAGAGCTCTGCTCATCATGGATTTGGAAGCGTTCAATGCTGTAACATTGGCTTCATAGGCCCGAGAAGCCGAAATCATATCCACCATTTCGGTAACGATATTCACATTGGGCAAGCGCACATAACCGGCGGGAATCCCGTCTTCAGGAGTTTGCGCGGCATCCGGGGATTCCGGATTATACTCAAATCGAAATGGCAAGGTATCTCCGGCAATCGCCTGAACTTCTACACCGTTGCCGGTGGCACCCTGAGTGGATTGCCCCTGAAGTAAAGCAGCGGAACTTACATTTCTGCCCTGCAAAGCTTGATTCAAAGTCTCAGCAAAACTTGACTCCGTACCCCTTGCTTTAAACACAACCATCTGACGCTGATAAGGGATTTGGTTTCCTGCTTCGGTTACCTGTCCTGTTCGTGTGGTATTGATATTGGCAATATTATTGGATATGACGTCCAGGCGCAACCGCTGAGCGGTTAATCCTGAAGCACTAATATCCATCGACCCGAAAATACCCATGGTCGTTACCTCCTTTGCACACATTCAACAATATGCCGGGCGATCTCCCCCAAAGGAACCACCCGGTTGGCTAATCCTGCATCCACAATGGCCCGGGGCATACCATAAACTACACAAGTCTCTTCAGCTTCTGCGATAGCATAGCCTCCCCGTTCCTTGATCTCCCGCATTCCCCTGAGCCCGTCATTTCCCATTCCGGTCATGACCACACCCAGGGTACCTTTACCTACCTCTTTCGCTAAGGACAGAAACATCACATCCACCGATGGATGATAGAGGGTGGTAATCGGAGATTCATCGCCGATATGTAGAAAGAGCTGAGAGCCACGGCTTTGAACCTGCATCTGCTTACCGGCGGGAGCAAAATAGATGGTTCCTGCTTTCAAAACCTCCCCATGAACCCCTTCTCGTATGGTGAGGGGGGACATCCCATTAAGGCGCTGGGCCAAGGGGGCGGTAAAGCCAGGAGGCATGTGCTGTGCCACCAGCACCGGTACCGGAAAATTACCTGGAAGCTGGGTTAATACAGCTTGCAAAGCGGATGGCCCTCCGGTGGAGGTACCAATCGCGACAATCTCGACAGGATATCTGGGCAAGCCCTCTCCGCCATCCAGGGAGCGTCCTTTCGGATTTCCTAAGATAGAACCCGCATTCCCTGGGGATGATAATCCTTGGGGAGGACTCTGATAAGTACTCGTACCGGCACGAGGAACATTTTCACCAGCGGTTCCAGCTGTCCAGGCCGGCCGGCTTCCTGGGTTCGTCGGAGTTCTGCTTACGGATCCTTTTTTATTTAATCGTCCCGGATCCACTTGAGCAGCAGCTTTAACTTTGTCGATTAAATCCCGAGCTAAAGCTTGGATATCTGCACCCGGTCCCCCGGAGGGTTTGGCAACCACATCGAAGGCTCCGGCTTCTAAGGCTTTAACACTGGCCTGGGCTCCCTCTGTGGTCAAAGCGCTGAGGATAATGACAGGGGTAGGCTGCCAACGCATGATTTCACTCAATGCCTGGAGTCCGTCGATCTGAGGCATCTCAATATCCATGGTCACCACTTGAGGGCGAAGAACTTGTAGCTTTTCAATCCCCTCTTTGCCATCCCGAGCCGTATCCAGCACCTTAATATCCGGATCCTGACTTAATATTTTTTGCAAAGTTAAGCGCATAAAGGGTGAGTCATCCACAATCAAAACGGTGATTGGGGATTTAGGCTGATTCATGATTCATCTCTCCACCCATGATATGATCGAGGTTGAGAAGAATCAGTAACCGTTCTCCTATCTTGCCTACTCCGCGGATAAAATGTGAGTCCATCCCTAAGGCGACAGGCGGTGGCGGCTCAATGGACTCGGTATCCAAACGCAGAACTTCTGTCACAGCATCCACCCGAATCCCAAAAACTTTATTCTGTACTTGAAGGACAATAATCCGGCTTAAATCGCTTTCTTCCACACGTTCCATCCCAAAACGGGTCCGTAGGCTCACCACAGGAATAACATTGCCCCGCAGATTGATGACCCCTTCCACATATTCCGGGGCCTTAGGCACTCGGGTGATGGGAGGAATACGAATAATTTCCTGTACACACATAATATCTACACCAAATTCTTCTGAACCCAGACCGAATGTCACTAATTGTTCTTCCGCCATCCTAGTCTCCTCCTCTATAATCAGATGTACCATTATATTCTAATACCAAGTTACGTAGTCATATTTAGCCTTTCCTTGCTACAAGGATATCCTGAATCAAACTCCCGATATCAAGAATCAAGGTAACTTTTCCATCCCCTAGGATCGTTGCTCCGGCAATACCCGGTAAGTTATTCAAGAAGTCGCCTAAAGATTTAATCACTACTTCCTGCTGACCGCGCAACCCGTCCACAATCAGACCCAGAGCCTTATCTCCCAGCCCTACTACCACCACAAAGACTTCTTCAGCTTCTGCCTCAGGTGCAGGAAGTGCGAATTTGTCCCGAAGTGAGATGAGGGGAAGGGTGTTACCACGAAGCTGAACCATGGGCAATCCGCCCACATTCTTGATGTCTTTGCTCTCAACCAGCAAGGTCTCTAAGACAGAGGATAGGGGAACAGCATAAATCTCTGTACCCACTTCAACCAATAAGGCTTGGATAATAGCTAAGGTTAAGGGAAGACGAATGGTAAAGGTGGTCCCTTGACCCTGGCGGGTAGTAATGTCGATCATTCCGCCCAAATTATTCAAGGCCTTTTTAACCACATCCATGCCCACGCCCCGACCGGAAATATCCGTCACTTTGTCCGCTGTACTAAATCCCGGCATAAAAATTAAATTGGCAATATCCCGATCCGAGAGGCCTTCCCTTTCACTAACCAGCCCACGGCTGAGAGCCTTTTCGTAAATCTTGTTCAGATCCAAGCCTTTTCCATCATCGGAAATCAGTATGGCGATATGATTCCCTTCATGATAGGCATCCAAGGTGATGGTGCCCACTTCCGGTTTACCGGCTGCCCGGCGTTCCTCCGGAGTCTCAATGCCATGATCCACGGAGTTGCGGATTAAATGCATTAAGGGATCGCCGATGACTTCCACTACCGTCTTATCCAACTCTGTGTCTTCCCCCCGGAGGACCAGTTCCATCTCCTTTTGAGTCTTACGGGCGAGATCGCGAACTAAACGGGGGAAACGGCTGAATACAGTGCCGATAGGAACCATGCGCAAACGCATAGCACTTTCCTGCAAATCGCTCATCAAGCGCCCAAGATACACTGTAGTCTCATTAAGATTATTCACTAAAGCATCCATGCGATACTGTTCCTTAAGCTCCTGGCCGATTTGAACCAGGCGAGTACGAGTAATCACCATCTCGCCCACCAAATTGATCAGATTATCCATACGCACAGTATCGACCCGAATCGTATGTACTTGATTGTTCCCATCTACGGCAGCATTGTTTCCGTTGCTGGCAGCAGGCTTATTGGAAGGCGGTGCTACCACCTTGACCGGTGTTTCTTGAACAGGCTTTACCTCGGGCTGCACAGGCTGGGAAGGAGTCGGTTCCACAACCGGGAGTAGTTCAGCCGCCTGAGCTGCAGCCGCCACTTCTTCGATAACAGGACTATTAATCGCCTCACCCATGAGGTAAGGATGAATCTCTACCTCTGCCAGCTCGGAGACCAAGAGAATTTCCGAACGAATCTCTTCAGGGGGATCATCGGATAAAATCAGCATCGCAAATCCGTCTTGTCCGCCCACTTCCAGTTCTTCCACGCTGGGACGAAGTTTGACTACTTTACCCAGATTCTCCATCCGTTGCACCGCCATGACCGCGCGGACTGCTTTCATCAAAGTATTGGGAGCAAATCTAATATCGATTTGATACACTCCATGTCCCATATCCTGAGAATCTTCAACCTGTTCCGCTACTTCATCAGACAGTTGAAAATCTACCCGCGTATAATTCGTGGCTGAAGCAGAGCCCTCATTCCGGCTGTCACTGTCTTCTTTAACCGCGGTCGGGGTTCTGCCATCCATGAGTGCCCGCATTTCATCCACCAAGTCTTGATACTCGACGGTGATTTCCTCTCGCTTTTCCACCTGGCCTAACATTTCTTTGACACGGTCCGTAACCGCTAAAAGAACGTCAACCATGGAGAGTGAAACTTCCATCTTGCCTTGACGCAGCCGATCCAGTAAATCCTCAGCAGAATGAGTCAATGCTACTATGGAAGTAAACCCCATGGTTCCGGAGGCTCCTTTTAAACTATGTGCAGAACGAAAGAGATCATTAATCAGCCCGACATTATTGCCTTCTTTCTCAAGTTGCAGCAAACCCGCTGCAAGCTTTTCAATTTGCTCTTGTGAATCGAGAAGATAAAAATCCAGAAATTCTCCCAAATCGACTCCCAAGTTTTGATTATCTTCCTGGCTCATATGCAGCTCCACCCCTAACTTTTGCTTCTTCATTGTACACGGAAAAACCTGACTGAAGTCGCCGGTTGCCTCAGTGCACCGCAGATATGACTTTCAGATATGCGAAAAAATAAGCCAAACACTATACCCAATTCCGTTATGTAATCGGTGGAAGCCCCATGGGCAGAGGCATCCATTGTTCTTTATTCGCCACGCTTTTTGTAATTCCTCCAAGCAAGGAGTCTATCAAGAAATCTTTGCTTTTCCCAAATATATCTTTTTTTCCGCTTTAATTATACTAACATTCCCTTAATCCAAGTGTAAATAAAACATTACTACATTTTCTTTGGAATACAAATTCTATTTTACTTATAAACGTGTCCTGTTTATATAGGACTTTCATCCTAATTTCTCCCAGCCAAGCAAAAAACACTCCGAAAAGCGAAGTGTTTTTTGCTTTCGACTATTATTATGATGACGATACCTAATATTAATTGGGATTTTATGGATAACTGAAAGAGTCACACATGGAATTTACGAAGAAATAATACGAAGTTTACAATGCAGCTATATCATAATAATGTATTCAACCAGTATTTGAAAAAGAACAACTAAGTGATTAGATTATACTGCTTTGAGCTTTCCGAAAGTATGTCCTGACGGAGCCCTTATTCGATGGCACAACAGACACAAAAAGCGCCTCAATCCTTTAGAACACCAAGGATTGAGGCATTTTAACAATGAACCTGTTAAACTCTTTGATCGACAAATAATCCGGCAACATCGGTTAGATTATGGAGCAGCTCCATCACCCATTTCGGCGTGGATTCCTTAAGAACCTGCTCCGAGTCCTGGTCCACGATCCGCACCAGGATCTCCTCCGCGTCCTCTTCATGAACCTCGAACCGCATTCCTTTATTGATCAGGCCCATAAAGCGGTTCAATTTATCCACTGCCTTCTCAACTTCCTCACGGGGAATCTCTTCCCGGGCATTGGGAATCTCATTCTTACGCTCGACAACCGGCCGGGGTATTTCTTGAGATCGTTCCAGTTTTTGACCAGGATAGGCATCCACAGGCATCATGGTCTTCTGATTATTAGGCTGAATTGGCTCAATAACGATCATGAGAATTCCTCCTTCCAGCACTGGACTGGGTAGTCAGGTTAGCGCACCCAGTTTCTGTGGTTCACAGGACGCTGGTTCCCACCTGAGTAGGCTTCCGCTACTTGATGATGGTGTTTTGCTTTACTATGAGTCGCTTGAAAGTGACTCATGAGGATTTGGTCTTCCCCCTGGATCTCAGTCAGGAGCTTTCTCCCCTCAGGGGAACTTCTGAAACCTTGGTCCGGAGTCTCCTCAATGAGAGTCTGCATCCGTTCCCGCTGGTTCATCAAATCATGGAACAGCTCCATATCCTGTTTGTCAAGAAATTTCAGCATTTCTTTGGTGAGAAAAAGGTAGTCCTGCCATAAGGATTCCGGAGTTTTCTCAGTCATACCCTGTTTCCTCCTCTAAACCCCGGCCACTTTGTCTTGTCGGGCCAGCTTCATGGCTTCCTGCCAGGTATTGCGCATATCTTCCAGGATTTCTTTAGCGTTACGCAGCTGCTGTACGTCTTTTTTTATATTGCCTTCAATTAAGCAGTGCTCGATATACTCATAAAGAGCTGTCCAATTCTTGGCGATCTCATAATTCATATCCAAGGTATCCATGAATTCGCGAATAATCGCTTGCACGCGGAGGTTGGAGTGGTGAGATTTTTCCTTATCGCCGCTTTCCAGGGCCTGGATGCTCTCGTTAAGGAATCTTAAGGCGCCGTTATAAAGCAACAAGGTTAACTGCTCCGGGGAAGCCGTCATGATCTGCTGGTTTTTGTAAGCGGCCGCCATTTGGGAATTCAACATATTTTCACTCCCTTTTAATTTCCACTGCTAAACATATTCGCCAGCCAGTTACTTTGTTGGCTTAACTTGCTCAAAGCTAATTCCATAGCATTAAATTGTTTATAGTAGCGTTCTTCCATTTGGGCAAGGCGGTCGTTCATGCGATCTAAACTATCTTCATAATCGCGAATTTGCTTTGCCAGAGTACTTTCCGTATCACCTTTAATGGTACTGGTGACGCCTGCTGTTTCCTTAATGTTATCCATAGCTGATTTCAAGCTATCATAGAGGCGTACCGCTACCCCTTGGGTACTCCGATCCTCTCCGGAAGAACCAAACAGTTTGTTCACAATATCCGGGTCGGCTTCCAGAGCTTCCTTCAACTTGGTTTCATCAAGATAAAGCTTGCCGCCTTCCAGATAATCCTTTCCTGTGGTCACACCTATAGAAGATAAAGAATTGTATTTGCCCGCAATTCCACTGATAGGACTCGCTATATCATTGCGCAGCCTATAGATCAAGGACTGCAGAGTAGAATCATTGCGCAGAAGGCCGCTTCTCGCCATATCTTCCCACTGAGTAATCTGAGAATCGCCCAGTGCACCCTTCATTTCATTGGTTAAGGGCATGTAACTTTTATATTTTGCCTCATTCAGTTCCTTATTGATCGTTTCCAGCAAGCTGTTGTATTGTTCAATGAAATCCTTGACCGCAGATACGGCTTTCCCATTATCGGCCGAGACATGGATGTTAGCCTCGCCTTTTGCTTTCAGAGTATAGGTCACGCCAAAGGCGGTAAAGGTGTTGCCGGAATGGGTAATTTCAGCGCCATCTAGTTCGACCTTAGCATCTTTACCCTCTACCCTCGCAATATCTAGCTTTAACTTATCGGTAAGAAAATCTATACCGGCAGGATCCGTTGTCTCTCCAAAATCAATAGCCACATCCTTCCCTGTTCCTGTCGTGCTTATCTGAAAGCGATCCAGGGCAGCGTCATAGCTGGCTCTAATCTTCAAACCTGATTTGTTCAAGTCACTGACAAAGTCATAGATGCTTTTGGTTGGATCCACTTCTATGGTTTCCTTTCCAACACCATCGCTGATCACCAGGTTAAACTTTCCCTCCGCCAGATTAAGCTGAGAAACCAGGCTGTCTTTAATAGCTCCTGAGCCTATTTGCCCACTGGTGATTTTCGCTCCCTCCGCCAGATTGATCACGTTGATACTGCGACTTACATTGGCCGCGTCGGCATTGGCTGTAGCGGTAACAATGCTCTCCGCCGATGATGTCACGGTCTTGGGGATTGTGGTGCTGGACAGCCGATAGTTAAAAGCCGTGGTATTTCGGAAGTTCTGTATTGTGTTGTACATGGTATTATAATCGGTTTTTTTCCACTCCAGCTGAGTTTTCTTTTGCCAGAGTTTATCGTATTGCTCCCGACGGGCAGACATGATGTCTCTAACCATTTGATCCACATCCATGCCAGAACCGCTTAAACCATAGGTACGTATTGCCATATATAGTCCTCCCTTACACTTCAATATTTATCTTTACCCGCTTGGTACACTAAGCCTAACTGTTGAACTTCCTCTATAAGGATTATCGAATTAATCTAAGTAAAACTTAAGGATAAAAACACAAAACTAAAAATAAGAGACCTTTGCTATAAGTCTAAGCTCTCTATCAGATAGATGTAGAAGGTAGTTTACGATTGATATTGATGTTCAAGGTCCCTATATTTTTTTATTTTTCATTTTCAGAGTGTAGCAAAATGTACGTTGATTATATATCAACACTAGGGGACAGTGAGTTCAACTTTTTCCTGAACTCTAATATCTCCTCATCATTTGGTAACAACTCTTCCAGTTCGGTCAAATCTATCACCATATCATCCCAACGTTCTTGTCCGATAAAGAAGCACATTCGCAGCTTTTTAAAAACTATCCATCCATCAGCATATTGGGCGGCGGCACAGACGAATTCGCCGACATCAACGAAACTCTCAACTTGCTCGTCCGGCACCTCATTCAAGGCGAGGAGCCAGTTTGCGACATCAGAAAACAGCTCCTGTCGCTGTTTCCGCATGTAAGCCCCCTCCATGATATACGTCCCAAAATCTTCGCGCGCTGCAAGCTGCTTCATTTGGTTGCTAGTAAATATCTTACATAAGCCATCCAATTTTTCTGAAAGACTAATTTTTGCGTTTAACAGAACGTTCAAGGTGTCTTTGATGGCGTTCATATACACGGCTAACAGGAAATCTTCATTGAAAGGAGTAACTACGCCACACTTCGACCTCAAGTATTTCAACGCAGCATCGTATAGTATGCTATCAGATGGGATGCGAATTGGGTCGAAGTGATAAGAAACGGATTTTTGTGACATATAGTATTTATGCAATGATTCGGCAAGGATTCCCACTCTCTTAGCATTCCGAAACGCTTCCATCGTAAAAAGCGTGTCATTACCATACACCCTTTTTTCACCGAAATCACACTTTCGAAGACACGACAATTTAAAAATTTTACCCCAGACCGTACGCATAAACTGGTAATATGTTGTGAAATACCTTTGAAAATCAGCAGAACTTTCCCAAATTAAGTTTTGCTTGAGTATGCGAATATCATGAAGTTTGCCGCTTTGCATATCAATAAAGTCACTACCGCATGCAGCAGCATCAAGATTGTTATCCTCCATATAATTTAGCATTTTTTCAACAAAATTAGGAGTGTAGATATCATCAGCATCAAGAACGGCAAAATAATCGTCATCACTATAGATTTCAAGTATTTTTTCTAAATATGTACTGGGTATAATTTCCTTACGTGTATGGGAAGAGCTCAAATCCACGTAAATAATCCGGCTATCGTTATATTTACTCAAGAGTTCTTTATTTAGCCCATTTCCGGAAATATCCAGAACATGCCAAGCAAAATTGGAATACGTCTGCTTCAATAGGCTTTCAGTCGCCTGACATAGTACATTGCCACCGCGGAATACAAATGTACGAAATATTACTTTCCTTGTCATATTATGATAATGCCTCCTGGTCTTCACGTTCAGTTATAAACTCATCGGCAACGACCAAATACTCTTCAGGTTTGTATCCAATTCCCTCCAAAAACCGGGTTGCATAACTCGTTGCACTAACAGCGGTAACAATTACATACGGCTTATATTCACGCAGATAGTCTGGCTTATGTATCGGAAAACCTTCCCAATATCCTGTTTTGTAACTGTCAATTATAGCAGTCAGAACAGTTGTAGGATATTTTGAGGATATAAAATCAATCCAGAAGCCTAAATTCTTATTTGCCCCCCATAGAGCATACTTTATTGTATTTTCCGGTTGCGTCAGTGCATCTAAAGCTAGTTCCAGCCGCGATATATTTTTGTGGGTAACAGAATGGCTGTCATAATAAAGAACTTTGTTTCGCTTAAAATAATAATCCGTTATTTCTTTAGCAGTTTTTTCGTCATATTCTATATAGTCACTATTTGTCGAAATAGATTGAGCTACACCTTTAACCCGAGATATGGCCAAAGACGCTATTTTTTGTTTTACGGGTTCGTATTCAGCAGGTTTGGGGTCCCAGTTAATTTCTTTATATTGTTCGGCGGAATACAGAGGAATGAGTTTTTCGGCCCAAGAAAATCTTTGGTCTATAAAATCTTTTGCAAAAACAACGGGAATACCCATAGCCGCACATGGAATCGCGACATGAAGACGCGACGTTACAATCAGCGAGGCATTTTGTTTATAATAGTTGTAGTGTTCTCGGACAAAATCAAATATTTTTGTTGATTCTTTCAGATCCTCATCCGAAAAATAGGCTTGCTGAGTAGTAAACTCGCAGTTATCAAACAATCTTTTTGGTATAAACTTTTTTAAAGCCATTGGAGCATCGGCAAAGATAACTTTGGTTTCGTTTTTCATTATTTCGCGTTTTGGAAACGTTGCGGTCAGGCAACCATTCAAATATGCAGGTATTTTAAGTGAGTTGAAGATATCATATGTGTATTGGTCTCGGCAGCCAATTGGTGCAAATTTGCGAAAATAAGCCAGATTTTCATCTATAGAGAAGAATCTTTCTGGGATAAGCTCGTCAATAACACTGCTTAGCGAAAACCCAAGGAAGACAGGAATAATATCACTCGATACTGCAATTTTATTGTCTCGGACGATGATCGAAGAAATAAAATTTAATGGCAGCACCAATTTCTCACCACGATACGTTGCAACATCGGCGCCACCAATGTACGAAACATCACTTGAGGAAATACCCATTCGATCATAAAGTGATTGAATAGCCATAAATTGCAAGTAATCTCCAAAATTGATACTATTTGAAATATGGTCTCGCAAATTAGCGTATCTCATAATTAGTCTATCCTTTCCAAAATGTTCTGACGATATCCATCAATTATATCCGCCTCAGTCTTGACATAACCCTTGGGGAAATAGCATGTTTCACAGCGTTTGTGGCTTTTACGCCCATTTATTAAAGTACTGCGCAGAAAATCTTTTCGACGAGAACTGTTCCATGCTTCCGTCAGCTCTGTATCCTTTACATTACCAAGAGAAAACGGCGGGTCAATTACGCAACAAGGGTATATATCGCCACCGGGAGATATGGTCAAATTTAAAAATGTTATTGGACAACATATGATCTCCCCAAAATCCTCACCAAATTTGTTGGATTTATTGTTTGATGTTTCGTCATAAACAATTTGCTCCTGCCAAAGAGCTATCGTATTCTCAATAAATGTCTTATCAGCTATCGGAGAAAACATCGCGTAAAATTTTTCCTCTTCCTTGGCATCGCGTAATGCCTCATCAACAATTTTTATATTAACTTCCAGGTTATTGGTCTTGTTTTTATATAAAATTTCTAAATTCTTATAGAACGTATCAAAGTTAAGATTAAACGCACAAACTTTTTTATAGGCTTCAGCATCGAGACCTTGAAGAGAAACAACGACTTTATCGATACCGCATGATGCAATTACTTTTGCGCTTTCTTGAGTGAGCAAAGAGGCATTGGTGTGAATCTCGATTTTACTTGTTATTCCAAGTTCCTTCAGTCTTTTTGCCATTAACGGAATATTCTTGTTGCACAGCGGTTCCCCCATTCCAGACAATGAAATTACTCGTGGGGCTTCCGGAAACTTCAGAATTTGCTGCACGGCCCTTCCAAACGTTTCCATTGACATAATTCCATTGTCTACAGCATATCCCCAAGTTTCGGAAGGCGATACTGAACGAAAGCAATATGTACATTTGAAATTGCACGCCTCACTTGAATCCAATATAAGTCTGAACGGAGTGTTTAAGGGGAGTATTTCACCTAAGCAACTGCGATTTACGTCAAAGGAAGGTGCTTTCATATTTATTTATCCTTTCCATACATCTTGTATCTTTCAAAAAATAAACTATAATCGTAAAACAGGTCAGAGTGAGAGGCAATATCGTCGTCTGACCATTCCCACCATCTTACCCGTAATAAAATATCAATTTGCTCCGGAGAAAAACGATATTTTTTAACTTTTGCGGGTACACCGGCTACAATAGCGTATGGTGGAACATCCTCAATCACCACTGCCCCTGTCGCAATAACTGCACCATCGCCGATTGTCTTCACTTTGGATGCATTGATGAAAGTATTAGCACCTATCCAAACATCGCTGCCAATTGAAACTCGGTTCGCACTGACCGCTGCTCCGCCCGGCATCCGCTGTTTGCCTAATTTATTAAGTCGAAAGACTTCATGTGAAGTGCTGAGTAAAAAATTATGATCTGCACCCATAAATGCCGTTTTATTTATCGAGCAAAAACTTCCAATGGATTCAATGTAGTCCTTGGTGGTATGACCCAAACAATCCGCATACGCAGAAAAACCGTTAGTGTGCTTCCCCAAAGGCACTCCGTCAAATACAACACCACTATTTCGAAGTTCACTGTAAGAACAATAGTCGTCATTTTTCGAATAGCCGATTTCATTAAGTTCAGTCGCAATTTGAGAAAAGTAATTCGGAGGCGCAATGACACAATAATGCTCTTTTGGCGAGAGAGAATGCTTGCTTATTACTGTTCTTCCGAAAGCAAAATTAACTGTATCCGCTTTACGGTCAGCGAAAGAATCCACCCGCATATTCCCTATAAGCTCAATAATAGTCAAGGCCTCAAAACCAATTAGACCGATGCCATAAATAACTAGTTTACGGCCGCGGAGACGCTTCTGTAAAGCTACAAAACTATCAGGCATAATTTTCACTCTCTTTTATTTTCTGAGTTGCTCAAGTTCCTCGTTTGTAAGTTGCTCCGCTGGAAGAAAACGGACACTGTCATCACACATACCGTCACAATATTGGCATGCGGTAAAATTATCTACGGAGTACCAGCTTTCTATTTTATGCTGTTTCTCCTCTAAACTGACGGAATCGTCAAAGAGATCAAAATACTCTTCAGGAGAATCGAAAAGCCCCAACCTCATAGCATGCATCGATTGAGAGCATGGATCTACCCTGCCGTTAAACACCTTAACACAAAGATTCAGTTTCTGCGGATGACTGCATTTTGCGTACAATTCCTTTGCTCCGTTCAAATCACGCTTATGTGAAAAGTCGCCAAAATCCACCCAACCACCACAATGTGGGTCATCATGGTAATCTCTCAGTTCATGGGGAGTTTCATTTTGCTTAAGGAGTTCTCCAAACTCCCGTAACTTTGGCGACAACTCCTCACCATAATAGTCAACTATATAGTAAATCTTATTGCCAAACTTTTTCGATACTTCCAAAAGTTCATGAGGAGGTAATATTGAACCATTTGTAATCACCTCAAATCGGTTTTCCACATTATCAGTATAATTGAGGCAGTGCTCAAGAATTTGCCAGAGATCCTTACGCACTAGTGGTTCTCCACCGGCAAGGATAAGTCTGTTAAGCGTAGGTGTCAACTCAAAAATCCGGTCAATTGATTCTTTTAAGAAGTCAAGTGAAGGATGCCAAGCATCTTTAAAGTACGGTGCGTGTATTGCACATAGCTTACACTTTAGATTACATCTGTGGGTGACATCCAAAGATACACGATAGAGCATAATCACACTCCCCTTAAATCAGGTAAATTTAATATATTGTTCCGTCCATTCCTTCTCGAATTGCTGAGCATAACCGCTGTTCAGAAATTCATCTCTATGTGCTTTCAACTCGGCCTTCATCGTATCCAGCAGCTCGTCGCACTCCGACAGCTTATAACGGTTAATCTTTTCAATCATTGAAATCATAAACGACCACTCGAAGTACCGAAATACTGCCGCACTGTTAGGAAACAGTTCACTCAGCCATTCCGTTCGCTCACGGTAAGTTCTAAGATATTCGTCAAGAGTTTCCCTCGTCAGCAGAGTATGATTAGTCGTCCATGCAGAGTTGTTGCCTGGATGCCGATAGAATGTGTACTTCGGCAAGCCATGATACGCAACCCGCTTCGGCTTCGCCAGCAGTTTATACATCAAGGCAATGTCGTCATATTTATCTCCCTCGGAGAACCGCAAATCCTCCACAAGAATACGTTTGAACATTTTTGTCGGAAAGGCCATATTGTAGCGTTTGCGCCACATCAGTTCAATTAGGGCTTCTTCGGGGGTCATTACGAGCTTCTCGTTAAACGCTTTGTCTGCCGCACCGCAAATAGAAACATCCGCATCGTTCTCGCTCACGAGATTATAGAGAAACTCCAAGAAATCCGGTTCCGCGTAATCGTCGTCGTCAATGAACGCTATGTACTTACCCTTTGTCGCATCCAGACCAATGTTACGACCACTACCTATATTTCCACGCTTACGATGAATAACCCTAACACGCTTGTCCTTTTCAGCATAGCTATCACAGATTACCCCACTATCGTCTATTGAGCCATTATCGACCAAAATAAACTCGAAATCGCGGAATGTTTGACAAAGTATACTCTCAATTGCTCGTCCAACGAGGTTTTCACGGTTATATGTCAGCATAATTACGCTGATTGCAGGCATATCTTAAATCCCTTCTCTTTTCATAGCACTTTTTTATCCTCCCAAATCTTCCACGGCGCATCCCCGGAATTCCACAAATATTCCAATCTGCCCTTATCTCTAAGCGTATCCAAGCATTGCCAGAACCCTTTATGCTTATATGCCAACAGATTTCCATCCATCGCTAACTTTTCCAATGGCTTGCGCTCGAATATCAGATCTTCTGAATCATCCAGATAGTCGAACGCCTGCGGTTCCAAGATCATAAATCCACCATTGATCCAGCCCCCGTCCTCTTTGGCCTTTTCGGAGAATTTCTGAACCGACTGATGTTCGTCAATATCCAGAACTCCAAAACGGCCGCCCGGCTGGATTGCTGTCATGGTTGCAATTTTCCCGTGGCTCTTATGAAATTCAAGAAGTTCATTTATATTAACGTCGGAAACCCCGTCGCCGTAAGTCATCATGAAAGCTTCGTCGTTTATATACTTCTGAATTCGTTTGATTCTTGCTCCAGTCTGTGCTTTTAATCCCGTATCCACAACGGTAACTCGCCAAGGTTCTGCGACATTACTGTGAATTGTCATTTCATTGTTTTGTGAAAAATCAAAAGTTACATCGGACCTATGCAAATAGTAGTCAGCAAAATACTCCTTAATCACATACCCCTTATATCCACAGCATACTATGAAATCATTAAATCCATAATAGGAGTAATACTTCATTATATGCCACAAAATAGGGGCATCCCCGATCTCAATCATTGGTTTAGGCTTCAAATGGCTTTCTTCACTGATTCGCGTGCCAAATCCGCCTGCTAAAATAACAACTTTCATTTCATGTCACTCGCTTACAAAAATTTACCTCATTCAGAACTAATGCTTTTGTTTATAATGTTTTATTTTGAAGGCACTAGGGCTTGAGTATTATCTCCAAATAGCGTTCCTCCAAGCTATTTCCACTTGGAAATTTGTCCACACTCCAGCGAAGAAACTCATAGATATCATTTTGTCTATATCCCCGTTCATAGGCCTCTATCAATGAAGCTGCCGCCTTCTCATATTCCCGCAGCTTATACCAACAAATACCTTTAGCATAGATCTGGTTGATTAGCTCCTCTTTCTTCATTTCTTCCAGATTAATATATTGTTGGTATAGTTCTACCGCCTCGGTATAACACTCCTGCTTAAAGAAAATGTTCCCTAATTCCGCATAAATAATTTTATTACTGAAGTACTTAGCCAGTTGAATCCCTCTATTAAGTACTTCCTTATTTCCAAAAAGGTATAGATGAATAATAAAATTTAAATATTCTTCCTTATCTTCCTGAGAAAATGCGGGTATCTCATGCTTAATCATTCTTTTTACAAAACGCTGTATGGGCTCAGAAGCATTTGTTTCTACCCAGTTAAGATATTCTCTGCGTCCACTCATAAGTGCAGATATTAATGCTATTTTTTCAAAAGCTTTGTTTTTCGGATCCTCAAGCAGGCACTTTTGAGCAACGTCAAAGGTTTTATCATACTGGCTGTTGGCCAAAAGCATGTAAACCACAGTCAAATCATCACTGCCATATTTCTTTATGCGCAAAGCTGAATAATAGGCAAGCACTTTAGGAAGAGGAATCTCCGTTAAAGTGGAAACGATAAAATCCAGATCCTCTTTATCATCCTTATTATAAAGGCTATTCAACAATAAGATAATATCTTCATCAGGAAAATCTTTTATTATATGCAAAAGCCGGCGCAAGCAGTCGGGCTGACGTGTTTTTTCCAGTCTTAAAGACCCCACGAAACGATTAAATGCATCCTCATTATCATTTCTATGGGATGCGATGACCCCCATATAATAATATATATGGGGAAGATTTGGCATGATAGAGTTAATTTCTATATCCCTATAATCCTTCTGCAACTGTAAAGTTTTTTCATATTTTTTATAGGCTTCATCATATTTTTTCAAATCATACAGCATATTGGCCAAATAAAAGTGAAACGACGGATGGTGCGGAAACTCATTGATACCTACATAAATCTCTTTAAGAATATCATCAGCATTGCACTTTAAGCGCAGCATAGAGTCAATAATATTCTGACGGGGTTTTACATTATAGCCCACTAATCTGGCACCACTGTCGATAAACATCTTGGCGTATTTAATAGATTGCTCCCAATCTTCCATGCCAAAATAGCAATCGCTAATATAGTGGTATATTGACGGGCCTTCCAAAGCCTTATCCAGTTGCTGGAGAAGAAGTTCCAAATTCCTTTTGGACTTTTTTCCTCGGTCACTAAGAGAATAACCTTCATGATGAATAAGCAGTTCCTTTTCATCGGCAAGGAATGCCTCTATAGTTTTATTTTTCACTTTATAGAACAGGCATTCATGAATGCTGTTTTTATAGCGGATATTTCTATCTCGGCGAAAAATCCTTATATGGGTTATTTCATCCAATAGTTTACCATTGGTATAGTCGATATTTTTCATTTTGCAGGCAATTGCTTTATACTGGGAAGGCAAACGTCGAATTAAAGGGATAATATTTAGGGCTGTATCCTTAACAAAATATTCATCCGCATCCAAAAAAATGATCCAATCTCCCTTAGCTCGATCCAAAGCATAGTTCTTTGCATCGGCAAAATGATTATTCCATTGATAATGATAGACTTTTGCACCCAAGGCTTCGGCTATTTCTATAGTTTTATCCGTAGAACCGGTATCTACTACGACAATCTCATCTACCACATCTCTATAGCTTTCAATGCATCTGGCAATATTTTTTTCTTCATCTTTAGCAATCATGCATGCGGATAGTCTCATCGTCCAAATCCTCTTTCTCTATAAGAAGAGGCCAGATAAAAACTCTGGCCTCTAAAGGTTTGCTTAATTAAAATTAGCGGAGAAGCTGAAGAACACCTTGAGGTTGTTGATTGGCCTGAGCCAGCATCGCTTGAGCAGCTTGTGAAAGAATGTTGTTCTTCTGGAAGTTCATCATTTCCTTCGCCATATCTACGTCACGGATACGGGACTCAGCAGCGGTTAAGTTTTCAGAGGATGTTCCCAGGTTGTTAATGGTGTGCTCCAAGCGATTTTGTACAGCCCCTAGCTTAGAGCGCTCCGCGGATACTAGTTCGATGGCATTGTTAATAGTCTTAATGGCCGCTGTTGCATTCTTATAATCACTTACATCAAGGGCCTTGCCATCTGAACCACGCACTCCGATGTCATCGGCTTTCATGGAGTTCATACCTACAAGAATATTTTGTCCGCTATTAGCGCCAATCTGCATGCTGAAAGCATCTTCCACATTGTTATTTGCGTCCACTGCTTTCTTAATGCTAATTGTAACGCTCTCTCCAACAGCAAGCTTAGACAAATCATCACCTGTTAAGGTAACTTCTGTACCATTATCTAAAGTAATTTTTATTCCGTCTGCCGAAGTAGCTCCTGTCGTAGAAGGATCACCGATGGTGAAATCAGTGCCTACAAAACCAGTAGAAGAACTATTCGTACGCGTAATAATAATCGTTGCACTTGCTGCGGCACTAGCTGTAACCGTATCAATTTTTATATCGGCTTTCGTATTCAATTCGATTTCAGCTTTAGCATCTGCAGCTGCAACCAAACCTTTTTTGTCACCATTTAACAGCTTCTGAGTATTGAACTCAGTAGTGTTAGCGATACGATCGATCTCATCTGTTAATTGGTTGATTTCCTTTTGGATCTCATCACGGTCGGTGGTGGAGTTTGTATCATTGGAAGCTTGAACAGCCAGCTCACGCATCCGTTGGAGAATGCTGTGGGTTTCATTCAAAGCACCTTCAGCGGTTTGAATAAGAGAGATGGAGTCTTGGGCATTCCGCTGAGCTTGGTCCAAGCCACGGATTTGGCCGCGCATTTTTTCGGAGATAGCCAGACCGGCAGCATCGTCACCGGCACGGTTGATACGGAGACCGGAAGAGAGCTTTTCCAAAGATTTGGCGTTATTGGTATTGTTGGTGGTCAATTGACGATAGGTGTTGATAGCCGACATATTGTGGTTAATAATCATAAGTGTATTCCTCCTTGATTATGATGCCGGGCATCCTTGCCCGTGCATTTTCACTAGTGCGGGGTATAGAACTTCTGCCCTCCGGCCGGTAGGGGAGAAGTATTCTACTTTTCCTGCTTATCTTTTATATCGTAAGATTTAAGGATTTTACTTAGGACGATTTGCGGACGATAATCGCTTGTATTACTGTTATTACTCGATTTATCTTTCGTTTTCTCGATATTAAGCCCTTATTTCTAAATCTTTATCACCACTTCATACTTTCTTATCCAAAAGCAGTCCCACATAATCCCGGATGGCTGCCAAAGTGTCCAGCAATTCATGGGGGGGGAATTCCTTGATAACCTGATTATCCTTTTTGTTGATAAATTTAACAATCAGTCGCTGAGTTTCTTCATGTAATTCAAATTGCAAATCCGAATCAATAGTTACGATAAATTGATTCAGACGTTCGGTCAATCTATTAGCATCCTCACGAGTAAGTTCTTCCTTACCCTTATCCCCAGGTTGGGATTGGTTTTTCCCAGCTTCCGATTTATTGGCCGCCGTGGGTTTATTCAACGCCAGATCATCGGGTTTTGCAATCTCCGGATTCGCCGCATAGTTATTCGCAGTTGCTTGAACCGGGGGTTGTTTTACTACAGTCATATCCATATGCCTATCCTCTCTCCTTTTGTCACAAAATTCTTTATATAGATTATCGGCAAAACAAGAGCAATACTTAAGAGGGGAATTCAGGCGATTGCCTGAATTCCCCTCTATTAATCTACTTTTTGATGTGAAACCCCTTTAAAACAGTTAGTTCCGACAGATCTGCAGGGATAGCGGCCTCTTTATTCTCAGCCGCGATAGCGTCATAGATCTCACCCCGGTAGATTTTGATCTCTTTCGGGGCATCAATGGTGAGGCGGATACTGTCCCCTTTAATAGCGACGACGGTTACGACGATGTTATCACCGATCACGATGCGCTCTCCTGCTTTACGGGTGAGTGCCAGCATCTTACTCGCCTCCTTCAGGAGTTCCCTGAGCTTGGGCCTCAGGAAAAAGCTTGTGGCGGACGGAATACTCCGTTTTATCCAGAATAATTTGTCTACCGATACCCTTATCCCTATTGACAACGATGGGAGCCAAGAGATTGACTGTCATGTCGGTTATCTTTTCTCTTACGGTGCCAATCAGAAAAACCTGAGGAGGGTTTTCTTCCGAAAGTTCCAATTCCCCGACAAGCTCATCATCAAGGACAAACTCATACTCCGGAATAAAGGGGAAGGGATCAACCAGCAGAAAGGACAAATCCGCTTCTGCAGTGGATTGAAGGAAGGAAAAAGGACTATTTTCATCATGGGGTAAATGGACAAAGGCTTTCTCGTCGAGAAAGCCTGGAATTCCATGAGGAAAATGAATGATCTGCTCAGGGGCCACTTCAAGGGTTCCAAATCGTGTGGATTCTATCTTCATTTCGTTTCCTCCTTGGAAATAAGGTTGCAATATATGCAGAAAATGACTGCTACACTTTAACATCTACTACGGAAATATCAAGTCTGGGATACTGAGTCACCTGGATGTTCACCTTTCCGGGCCGGTAATCCGCATCTACTTTTCCCCTCACCAGGTTGTAGTTAATTTTGCCCGGAATGACTTCGATCTGAGCCGGGCTGGCTTCATAGCGGACAGAGGGGGGGACGATGGGCTCAAAGCTGAGCTCGCCTTTTTCCGCAAAACAGGATTCAAAAGCCATGTCGGCGATGGCATTGGTGGCAGGATTACTGATCTGCGCCAGACGGTTTCCCTTTTCCACGATGGCGGCGATACCTTCCAATGCAGCTTTCCTCCCGCGATCGTAGTTTTCCTGGGAAAGGGCAGCCCTGGTTTTGATGCCTATGGAATGATAATATTCCGTACTGTCAATGGTCAATTTTCCGGCTGGTTGGCTGATCTGCAGCTGGGGACGGATGTTCTCCATCTCAACCATGGGAAGATGTTTCTTCATATCTAACCGGGCATTCTGTATCGTATACTCCAAGCGAATGGGGTAACTCCTCATGCTGAGTCGGAGCATCCGGCAACACCCCCTTAAGCTGTCGCTTTTTATCATCTATACCATTTATTTGAATTTATCCGAGTCCTGGTTTACCTCAGGAAATCTGCCAGGGAGGGCTGAATAATCTTCGTTCCCACAGAGAGGGCAGCCTGATAAACGCTGTCCTGGGTCTTAAAGTTCACCAGAGTCTCCGCGATATCGGCGTAAAGAACGGTAGCGAGTGAATCTCCAAGATTGGCAGCGGTGGAATCCAGCTGGGTATAGACCGAATCCATACGATTTTGCCGTGCACCCAGTTGAGCGCGTACATCAGAGATGTGATCCGCTTGAAGTTCCATTTTAGCGATTAAGACCTGTACGCCGTCTTCTTCCGTCCCTGTGCCATCATCCACTCCAAAGATGTTTGATTCGTTCAGAGCTTTGCTCAATTGGGCCAGAGTATCAAACATGGCAATGCCTGAAGCACCGGTCTTCTTGTACTCATAGGTGGGAGGATCGGTGGAAGGGGTCTTTTCGAGATATTCCCAGCCTGCTCCAAATAAATCATTCCCATTGACCGAGACTTCGATACTTAAATCACTGCCTACCTGGAATTTCTTCGTATCATCGGAGCCTTGCCATCCGGTAGCTCCTTTGGGAAAGGGTTCCACATTGGCTGTCCCGCCAAAAATATATTTGGTACCTACTTTGGTATTGGCTAACTCGATGACATGCTCCCGGATTTGATCGATTTCAATGGCGATCTTTTTGCGGTCCTCATCATTCACCGTGGATGTATTCATAGCATGAATGGCCAACTCTTTAGCCCGTTGGATCATAAGGCTCATCTCACCCATAGTATCATCTGTCGTATCCATATAGGCTATGCCCTCCTTGGCATTGGCCTTCAGTTGGTTCAGGTAGGAAATGTTACTTTTAAAGCGCAGCGAATTCTCCGTCCCCACAGGATCATCGGAGGGGCGGTTAATCTTTTGTCCTGATGACAACTGATTCTGCAGTTTATCCAAGCGACCTTGTGCCGCCTGGAGATTTAGGAGCAGATTGCGGGAAAGCATATTATTGGAAATTCGCAAAGCGGTTCACCGCCCTTTCTTATTCTAACGGGTAATACCCATTCCATTGACGATAGTATCCAGCATACTGTCCAGCATGGTCACGATCCGCGCTGCCGCAGTGTAACTCTTCTGGAATTTGACCAGATTTGTGATTTCCTCATCCATGTTTACTCCGACCACGGATTCCCGTTGATTATACATATGAGTGACAAGGACTGCCTGGCCTTCCTTCATCCGGGTCGCTTGCTGGGCATCGACCCCCAGCTCGGCAAGAGCTGCCCCATAATAATCACCAATAGAAGCTGCCGATAAAGGAGGAGGGGGCGGAGTTGTTATAGGAGCCCCGGTCACAGGGTCTGTCAAACCAGCAAGCCCGGTCCAGCCTGTGGACAGAGAACTAATAGCTTTAGCAACTTCTCCGTTACCATAAGCTCCCACCGGGTTCCCGTTTTCATCTTGTGTAACTTTTCCGGTGGCGATTTTCCAGGGATCACTTATCAGTGCTGCATTCACTTTAATATTAGCGGCAGTGATCGTTCCTACACTGGTATCGAAAAAATCGAGACCAGAATTATTATCCCTATCTATCCCTGTCTTATGAATTGCATTCACCGCTTCAGCAATACCTTTGGCCAGCTGGTTATACTGATCCCGCAAATAAGCGAGGTGAGCAGTGGCTTTAGTATCACCGTTAGCGGTATCATAATCAAATCCGGAACCCCGCAATAAGATGCTGGAATGGAGCTCTCCCGAGCCTTCACCCAAATTAACGGAAGCACCGGCTAAAGGATGTCCCGCACCCCATTTTACTTCAGCAAAAGGCTCCCCATCCGCTCCGGCCGCCTCAGGTGTCGCCAGCTGATAGGCCTTCGTATCATCGACAAGGATCTGGTCGGTTGCTTTTTCATTACCGATATAGAGCTTAAAGATATTGACCTCTCGATCTGTAAAGTTAGGATCCCGGCTTTCCACAACCCGGACATTGACCAGCTTGGAAAGCTCATCCACCAAGGCGTCCCGTTGATCCAACAGGTCATTGGGATTGTCCCCGGAGACTTGGACTTTCTTAATCTGATGGTTTAGTTCCTGGATTTGCTTGGCATAGTTATTAATCTGGCCGATCTGGACTCGCACGCTGGAGTCGAGGCTTTTTTGCAACTCGGTAATCTGTTGGTCGATATGATGGAGGGTGTCGGCGAGAGTGGCCGCTCTTTCTAAAATGACGGAACGGGCGCCTAAGTTTTCCGGATTATTGGCAAGCACACTCCAAGAATTCCAAAATTGAGTCAAATCATTGCTTAAACTGTTATCCGAAGGTTCATTAAGAAGCCCTTCGATCTTCATCAGGGTATTTTCACGGGCTGCCCAATAGGAGTATTTGGAATTCTCCCAACGGAATTGCCGATCGATAAAAATATCCCGGGCCCGCTCGATGCTTTTGACGGTGACCCCTGTACCAATGCTCAAGTAGTTCCCCATGCCGGGGATTCTGTCGGATAATGTTGCCTGCAAATTAACCACTTGGCGGGTATAGCCTTTGGTATTGGCGTTGGCAATATTATGCCCTGTGGTATCCAAAGCGATCTGCTGAGATTCCAGTGCCCGCCTCGCTAACTCTAAACCAGAAAATGTGGAGCGCATACGAATCCTCCTCTAAATATTTCGATCGAGAAAGTGAACCGTCTTCGCTTCGCTCTCTTTCCCCCCAGGGCGGTTATAGGTACTGCCGCTGGGTTGTGCGGTAATCACGCTAAGGGTTAGGTCGATCACTTTCATGGCCTGCTTAAGAAGTTGATTATTGAGTTCATTGACTTCTTTCAAATTCATCACAACGTTTTCCAATTCAGTCTTAACATCGGTCAGTTCCGGAAAACGTTCTGCTAATTCTTTTAAAGTAATGCTTTCGGGAGCTTTCCCTAAGTGCTGGGCGATCTGCTCTGCCCATAGAAGCCGCTCCTTTTCCAGACGGGAGGCTTCGAGAAGAAGCTGCTCTTCCTGAATTGTCGTGGCTTCAATCTCATGGAGATCGTTTTTGAGCAGTGCCTGTTGCTTCATCTGAGCATAATGCTTGAGTTCTTTATAGAGAGACGCTTGTTGCTTTAAGTTTTCATTCAACTGCTTAATATCAGGCACAATAAAACCTCCTTTTGGGGCAAAGAATGCGGATCATTCTTGACCGAGCAGCTTACCGGCAATGGACTGCGCATCGATCTTGAATTCACCTTTATTGATCTGCTCTGTAATTTCTCGAATCCGTTCTTCACGAACTTCAGGAATCTCCTTGACTTTCTGTAAAAGATTTTGATAGAGCTGTCCCTTGTCGGAGACTTTGATGCCGTCTTGTTCCTGACCAGGTATTGCAGCTTTTTTAGCGATGGATGCCACTCGGTTGGTCGCTTGGATACTACCGATCGAGGACATTGACGTTCCATCTATTTTCATTTCGAATTCACTCCCGTACACACTATCTTATCTTTGTTATCGACATTCTCTCCGGAAAGATGAGAGGTTATTTAGCAGGATTATATTCATCAGCATTAGAATTTCTCCATTTTTCTCCGAATATCAAGGCTATCCCTTGACCCAGATAATTTTGTGTTTCCTTTTACCAGATTAAGACCGACCGCAAATCGGACTTGCCCAAATTTCCAAGCGCTTGGAAATTTGGGCCTTGGCCTTGACGAGTCCACTACCTTTTCTACTATAATAATATATAACAATAACATCGACTCGGACGACATCTTAAAGCGTACTTATTCTTATGTTATAGGCCTTTAGCCCTATAAAGTTTTATGCCTTTTTTTTCGATAAATAGAATGGTGTCTTTTTTTACCTAAAAATTTCTATGCAAAAATCTTAGCAAAGGGGGTAGCCGGTACTTTAGTTTATTGTGTCTTTAAGAGTAAGCACCGGCCAAGTATGATGGACATTTCAACATTATTAGGGATTCTCATCGGTTTTGGAGCATTAATTCTGGGCTTTCTCCTCGAAGGGGGGCATATCAGCGCGCTCTTTCTTCTCCCTCCGGCCATTATTGTTTTCGGCGGCACCTTCGGAGCAGTCTTTGCCAGTTTTCCCTTGAAGGAAATGAAGAAATTTCCCACTTGGATGAAGATTGCTTTTACTGATAAAAGCTATGGCACGATAGAAGCTTATGAGACTCTCATTCGCTTTGCCGAAAAGGCCCGTCGTGAAGGTCTGCTCAGTCTTGAGCAAGAGCTTGAAGAGGTGGAGGATCGTTTTACACGTCAGGGGATGCAGCTGGTCATCGACGGCACGGATCCGGATATTACCAGGGAAATCCTTGAATCCAATATTGCCGTGATGGAAAAACGCCATAAAGTCGGCATCTCCGTCTTCGAAGCCGCAGGGGGTTATAGCCCCACCCTCGGGATTATCGGTACTGTCATGGGATTGGTCCACGTCTTAGGTAATCTTACGGACCCGGAGTCCCTCTCTAAATCCATCGCAGGAGCATTTTTGGCAACCTTGTATGGTGTATGCTTTGCCAACCTTCTCTATCTACCCATTGCCACAAAACTCAAGCAAAAGGATAAAATCGAAGTAGCCTCTATGGAAATGATTATGGATGGGATTCTCTCCATTCAAGCCGGGGAAAACCCCTCTATTCTCAAAGAAAAGTTAAAAACCCATCTTGGTAATATGCCTGAGCCGGCGATCCCACGAAATGAGTCAGGGGAAAGAACTTTCGCATAAGCTCAGAATAACACTGTAACCAAACATAGTATAGAATTAAGGTGAACACATGGCGAGAAAACGAACTGAAGAACCTGAAAAAGATAGTTCCGAACGCTGGCTCCTGACCTATTCGGACCTCATCACTCTGCTCATGATTTTCTTTGTAGTTATGTATTCCATGAGCCAGGTGGATGCGAATAAATTCCAAGCCATCGCTGAGTCCCTCAGCATCGCTTTAGGTGGAGGCACCCCTGCTCAGATAGAAATCGGCACCTCTCCCTCCGGGCCGAACCTGATTGAAACTTACCCCGTCAACAAGCCGAAGGAAGGAAAAGGGCCCGAGAATGGCGAAGGAAATGGCAAAGGTGACGGTACCGATATGGAGAATATGACTATTGAAGCCATTAAGCAAAAGCTGGATAAATTTGCTTCAGACAATGGTATCGAGGCTAAGCTGGTCTCCTCCATTGAAGAGCGCGGGCTGGTCATTAGTATTCAGGATACCCTCCTTTTCGAGAGCGGAGCTGCGGAAATCACCCCCAAAGCTCGGGAAATCCTCGATAAAATCAACAACGTCCTGGCCTCGGCTCCAAACTACATTAAAGTAGAAGGACATACGGATAATCTTCCCATTAACACCGGCCGGTTCCCCAGCAACTGGGAGCTTTCCGTACTACGGGCCACCAACGTGGTTCGCATCATGCAGGAGATCATCCCTGCCGAACAGCTCTCCGCTACCGGTTATGGGGAGTACCGTCCTATCACATCAAATAACACCGAAGCCGGCCGGGCAAGAAATCGTCGCGTCGACCTGGTCATCCTCCGCTCCAAATATGATTTAACGGAGCCCGGACAGTCCCTGGCAGCCGATCCGACCTCAGGAACATCCGCAACTCCGTCAAATTAGACTTCTAAAAAGCAAGGCTCTTGACCGCTCGATACACGATTTCCGTAGCCAGCTGAACCTGTTCTCTTTTAACTATCCCAATCGTATCCTGGGTGGTGTGATTATTCTCCAACCACTCCCGAGCCAGAAGGGTCACCGCGGGGATACCCGCTTTGGCAAAGGTGATTTGGTCGCTGTTATGACCATTGCTTTGAACTATCATCGCACTGGCTCCTACCTCAGCGGCCGCCTTTTGAACAGCCTCAGCAGCTATCTTGGCTTTATCATCCGCCCAAAGACCGAAATTTCCAATCATGCCGTTACCAATGGTATCTACGTTGATAACGGCCTTTATTCTATCTAAGGGAAAACTGGGATTCCTTACAAACGCTTTAGAACCCAAAAAGCCCATCTCTTCGCCGCTCCAGAAGGCAAAGACCAAAGTCTTTTTGGGAGCCGCCTTCTCCCGAACCAGCCGTCTAATCACATCAAGGACACAGCCCACTCCGGAAGCGTTGTCATTGGCCCCCGGATACAACTGTCCTTCAAAAATTCCCAGGTGATCATAATGGGCCGAAACCAGGATAATCTCCTCCGTTTCCCCCTTAAGGCCGCCAAGAATGTTCAGGCTGGGAGCCCGGAGAGTGTCAGGGTTACCCACAGCAAAGGTTAAGCGGTTACCTACCATAGTTTCCTTAACTTCATGAATCGTAAAGGCATGGGCAAAGCTCTTATTGCTATCTCCCATGGGCTTCAGGCCCAGCATGCTCAGTTCCCTGGACAAATATTGGGAAGCTCTTCCCTCTCCGGCTTGACCGGTCCGTCTGCCCTCCATCTCCGGAGAACTCAAAGCGAGGATATCATCCATGGCTGTTTTGCTGAGGCTTGCCGATTGGAAATACTCATAAATCGTTTGAGCTTCCGGCGGGACCACATAGAGCTTGGCTCTGGGTTGCTTCATTAAGGGTTCAATAGCTGCTTTTAACTTGTTGTCAAAGCCAATCCATGGTAAAGTAAAGGCTCCAAGACCAAATAACATTTTCAAAAAAAAGCGTCGTGTTTGCATGTACAGCGTCCTTTCAAGTCTTTTACAGGGGGAATGGCAATGCCTATACGAATTAACGGAGCTCAACAACCCGAGTCCCTGACCCGCCCCAGCCCCTCATCCCAAAAAGGGGAGCTGGATTTCAATCAAATTATGAGCCAGACTCGGAAGCTGCAAGGTCAGGAGCTTCAGGAGTTTTTGACCCGCCTGGAGAAGAAGGGCCAGCAATTGGCCGAAAGCTTCTCCCTGCGAGATTTATCTGATTTTAAAGAGTTGGTCAAATCCTTTTTACGCTCAACCTTCGGGCAAAGCCGTCGGGTCTCTGAAGAATCCTTTTGGGATTTCCAAGGACGGCCCAAGGTTCTCTCACGAATCAACGATATTGATAAAGCCCTTGAAGAACTCGGGCAGAAAGTACTGGATACACAGGCTAAGCCTTTAGAGATTCTTAATCAAATCGATGAAATTCGCGGACTTATCATTGACCTATTTGGATGATTCATCTTGACCGGGCAAAATTCCTTCTTTATGCTTAAAGTTAGAATTTAAATAGGCTAATAGAGATGAAAAGAGGTGCTTCCTTGGCAAACTTAGATACCAATACTTATGAGTGGTTTATCAAAGCTTTCCACCCGAAAAGCGGGCTCGATCTTAATTTTTATAAGCAAAATCAAATGGAGCGGCGTATCAGGAGCTTTATGACCTCACATAGTTACAAGACCTTCCCGGACTTCATTAAGGCATTGGATCAGGATAAGGAATTGTATGACGCCTTTTTTAAACATTTAACCATCAATGTCACCCAGTTTTTCCGGGACACCAACCAATGGAAGACCTTAAGAGAAGTGATTCTCCCGAAGCTTCTTGAGAAGAAGCCCTCCTTAAAAATCTGGAGCGCAGGATGTTCCAGCGGGCAGGAACCTTATACCATGGCCATTACATTAATGGAGTACTTCCCTCAGGCTCGTTTCAGTATTTTGGCTTCTGATATTGATGTCAATGTCCTGGAGCAAGCGAAAAAAGGCATTTATAAGGAAGCTGATTTCGCCAGTACTCCCCCGGAGATTATCAAGAAGTATTTTACTCCTGTGGATGGCGGCTACCAAATCAAGGAACAGGTCAAACGCTCTGTAACCTTCCAACGGCAAAACCTTCTCACCGATCGCTTTGATTCAGGCTTCGATCTTCTGGCCTGCCGCAATGTGGTCATTTACTTTACTGAAGAGGCCAAAGACATGCTCTATCGTAAGTTCGCTAACTCCTTGAATCCGGGAGGAATTCTCTTCACCGGAAGCACGGAACATCTCTTTGGTATGAACCATCTAGGCTTTAAGCTGATCTCCTCATTCTTCTACGAAAAGCAAGTAAAGGTATAAACAAACACTATCCCATTATAACTGAATAGGATGCCGTTGCAGCATAAATTATTGAGTCGTGTGCAAAACCTGCGGGAAAGCAGCTATTGAATTTACCCCTGTGTCATCTGAAGGTAGTGATACTCTTTCGGGATGACACAGGGGTTTTTAAAAAAATCGTTCGTCAGGAATCGAGTATAAATCCGTTTATTTGAAGTTTTCTTCCCGGAAGTTTAATCTTACGAGTGGACAGTGCTCAAGGGTGGGTTGATTTTGTCGGATATTTCACTTTTCAATTCATTAATAGTTTGTTAAACTAATGTTAAAACCAAGAGAGGAATAATTGGTCAAAAGGCTAACTAAAACTAAGAGGAAGGTGGGATTTCTATTGTACTTCCACGACAATCTTATCATCTGTTATGTCCAAGACCCCGATAACGATCGTTATCTCTTCCAGCTGACAGGAGGGGAGGTATGCGATGTAAGCAAGGAGGAATTCTATGCCCATTGGCAGGAGTACCGTGCCTTTGAGGAAGCACGTGCCCTGGATGTGGTCGAACCCTATCGTCCACTTCCTGTTACCTTCTCCACCACATACAATGTTAAACGTATGCCTATTAATATGCATTTGAGGCGCAAACGCAAATCAGCTTATTTAATGCAACAGCCCATGCTTGCTCATGGCTAATTGTGAAAAGAGCTGAAAACCGTATGCGCCTTTTAATTTGCACGTAAAAAGGGACTTTTAGAGTCCCTTTTTTGTATTATAATTTAAGTTTTCATGAAGTCATATGATTGGATTGTTGGTAGGCTGCAACCAACTCATCCACATGGTAAGTAACCCCTTTACCTTTGTACTCCAGCGACACCTGCTGGGCTGTGGGATTATAGCCGATATACTTCATCCCCAATTGCTTCGCCATCTTCGCCAGTTCAATACGCGCGCTTCGTCCCATGTCTTGAAATTTCATAATGCACACGCCCCTTATACCGTTTTTTCTCTCTTTTAGGTAAATCTCGGGAGTTTGGAGTACGTATTCAGTTTTCCAATTCTTTTTGAATCTTTAAGTCTTTTTTAGAAAGACTAACTCCAGTCAATATCAGTGCTTGTTAGCACTTTGTCGACCCTTCGTTAAGATAATAATATCCTATTCACCGGGGCGATGCAACTTGCATTTCCACCCAGAGTTGTTGATTTTTTTCCTTTAATCTTTGGGTTCTCTTACCACGTCAATGACTGTCCCATCACGGTATTCCACCACAGCCACCACCCGCTCAGTGAACTCGATAGTTTCAGGAACCCCTGTCAGCCTTTCCGATATTTTCTTGAGTTCCTCAATAGTTATGATGGGAAGTTTGCTATCCTTGAGTTTTTCCAAAAGATCGGTTCGTCTGGGATTGATGGCAATACCACGCTCTGTCACTAAGACATCAATGGTTTCCCCAGGGGTGGTCACTGTCGTGACTCTATCTTTAATTACCGGCAGCCGCCCCTTGGTCAGATTAGTTACGATAATGGCGATCTTGGAGCCCGCTGCTGTGTCGTTATGCCCCCCGGAAGCTCCCATGATGATCCCATCGGAGCCGGTAACCACATTCACATTAAAGTCCGTGTCGATCTCTGTGGCTCCTAAGATCATGATATCCAGGTTATTAACGATGGCTCCTTTGTCATGAGGATTCCCATAGAGCGAACCGGACATGGCCTGATGGCGAGGATTTTCCCGATAGGATGCCACTGCTTTCAGATCAAAGCATTGCACATCGAAAAGGTTTCGAAACAGCCCTTCGTTAAGCATGTCTACGATATAGCCTGTGATTCCGCCGGCAGCAAAGGACCCGACCACCTTCTTTTCCTTCATGAATTTGCGTACTTCAGCAGCTACAGCTAAGGATGTCCCACCGGCTCCTGTTTGGAAGGACATTTCATTTTGGATATACCCGGCTTCATTGATAAGTTGAGCGGCCATTTTGGCAATCCGCAGCCCCACAGGATCTTTGGTCACGGTAAGAGTTCCCGAGACGATGCCATTGGCATCACCGATGGAATCCACCTGGACCACATAATCGACAAAGTCTTGGGTAATCTCAATAGGACAGGCCGGGTATGGAGCTAAATGATCGGTAACCGCCACGACCTTATCCGCAAAGAAGGCATCGGCCACAGCGTAGGATAAGGTACCACAAGCGGCAGGTCCGCCCACTCCATTGATATTTCCATAGGCGTCGGCTGTGGGAGCTGCAATAAAGGCTACATCAATATGAAGGTCCCCGCTTTCAATCGCCCGGGGACGTCCTCCATGGCTCATAAACACGGCGGGCTTTTGCAGGAAACCCTGGGAAATAGCTTTAGCCACAGGCCCAGGGGAAATATAGTTGACGGAAATCTTAGTCACGATTCCCTTTTTTATATACTCCACAAGGGGCTCGTGAATAGGGAAAATCCCTGTTGCCGCCACATGGATATCTTTGACTCCACGTTTGGCGATAGCAGCCATTACCTGGTTAAGGACATAATCCCCATTTCTTAAATGATGATGAAAGGATACAGTCATCCCATCCTGGATTCCCACTTTATCCAGAGCTTCTTCAATAGTGGCCAGCAGCTTCTTCTCGCCGGGTTTAACCGAGCGCAAAGTCACTGAAGCCTTAGCCCGTTCACCATAATTGGCAAAGGCCCCCATGAATGGTCTGACTGTTCCGTAGCCTTCTATGTAATCCGGGATCTCTCTTCCAAGGTTATTCTTCATAGCATTTTCTTCCCTTCTCTAGATCCTTTTGTATCAGAAGATGGTATTCAGGGTATCAATCTGGCGGCCATCCAGGGCTAATTTGCCTGTAAAGCCCAGTCTTTTCGCCGTTAAGGCATCCTTCTCCAAACCCTCGTTATCATTGCTATCAGTAAAACAGGTATCGATGGCATGGATACCAGCTGCCCGGCAGGCGATGCCCACTCGGCCACGGACATAAAGAAGTTCATCCCCTTCTTTTGTGCGTTTTGCTCCAAACTCGGCCATGAGACCCTCGGCATTAAGCCATACCCCGGTAACCCGGGGAGAAATCCTGATAAGGGTGTTCATAGTCTCTATACCAAGAGCCGTTTCCAGGACAGGAATCAATTCAATACCACCCTTAAGAAATCCCTCTTCACTTTCTATAGCCGCAAGTATACTATCCACTTGTCGGATGATTTCCGGATTGGCCTTAGGGATAACCAGCGCCCCCGGCTTTACCCGGGGGATACTCTCCATATCCTTTTGCCCTTCTTCTGTGTCCAGAGGATTGATCCGGACCATGACCTCGACCTTAGAGTAGTCCAAGAAGCTGAGTGCTTCTCTGACCAGATGACGGGCACTATCCTTTTCTTGGGGAAGGACTCTTTCTTCCAAATCGAACAAAACCACATCAGGTTCAAACACAGGTGCATCCTGCATGCTTTTCGGACTGTTTCCGGATAGTATCAAAAGGCTTCTTCTTCTCTTCATCATTAAAAGCGTCTCCCTTCATAAGAAAACCCTAAAAAGCTAAGCTAAACATCGTTTCAAAATCAGGCTATAAAAATTAATCACGCGTTCCAGAAGCAAGCGCCCTTTCCAAAGCCGTCTGAACTCGTGCCCGAATGGTATAGTTCAAAGCGCCTTTGTCCTGGACTTTAATGATGACATCATCCACATCCATTTCAGACACCTTGCCTCGCACAACTTCCTCGATTTGTTTACCGAATTGCTTGAAGATGACTCGTTTGGTTTCTAATTGAATTTGAACTCCACCTTGGTCATTGGGCATCACTGTCACCAATACATCGTTGGATTCCAGTGCCCCTGCCTGTGCCGTAGTGCTGATCTTCATAGAAATTCCCTCCTTACACCTCTTAAGTATTGCATGCTCTTGCCATCATTTATGCAATATGTGCGCACTATCTTTTTTAAGTGTAAACCTGTCATTCCCACTTTGACAATAGAATATAGGTTTTCAGGAAGGTTCGCAATATTTCGAATATCTAAATTCCGGAGACAGTTCTCTGGAACAAGTGTATAATTTAAGAATGAGTTCTATGAAAATAAGCATGAACTGCATACTATTCCCCTAGGAGGCGTTTGTGTGAGTATCTTTGAAGCCCTTATGCTCCTTAGTTTTGGAGCCGCATGGCCTTTTTCCATTTACAAATCCTATATATCCCGGTCCATGGAAGGAAAAAGCCCTTTCTTTCTCGTTATCATCATCTTCGGTTATATCGCAGGCATCCTGCACAAGCTCTTTTACCAGTATGATCTGGTCATCTACCTTTATATACTGAACCTTCTTATGGTCTCGGCAGACTTTCTTCTCTACCTTCGCAATAGCCGTCTGGCTAAAGTCCATCGCAAGATTTCTGAATCCATCATTTAGATTTCCTATAGAAGAAGGATAATCAGGGCACTCTATAGAAGGTTATTTATCCTGTGTAAGGGGGGATCTATGTATGAGTGAGAAGCAAAGCGAACTCGAACAACGTCTTATGGTGGGCCTGCACGGAACGCCTGAACTCAAACAGCATGAGAAAGTGCAGCACCTTGGTCAGTTCCGCGAACGGATAATACGGTTGCTGACGAAAAACCAAGTGGAGGATAATCATGTCTATCCCGAAATCGAGGAAGCGCTTAAGGACCCTCGTGCCATACGCCTTCTCCTTAACGGGGATTTGGCTTATAGATATCGTGATAAATATATAAAAATCGCTCGCAAGCACAGCAAGCCTTATACTGTGGTCAATGACCCCAGCCTTAAAGGCAACGCAGGTTTAGTCGTGGTCGCTGACCATGCCGTGGATGTAGATAAGATTGAGGTTAAGTAAAAATCAAGGACGGCTCAAAGCAAAAAAACTTTGGTCCGTCCCTTTTTATATTAAGCTTTTGAGTTAAATCTCCATTCCTATGGTTTCAACACAACTTTAATACAGTTATCCTTTTTCTCATCAAAAATCTCATAAGCATGTTCTCCTTTATCCAAAGAAAGCCGATGAGTAATGATATCCGTTGCATCGAATCGGCCTGTTTTGATTAATCCCAAGATAGAATCCACATAGGAGTGAGCCGGACATTGCCCCATCTTCAAGGTGATATTCCTGGAGAAGAAATCCCCTAGAGGAAATAGATTGTACTTTGACCCATAGACACCTACCAAAGCTACGGTCCCGCCTTTTCTTACCGCTTGAGTGGCAATCTCAATGGCAGATTTAGATCCCCCCTGGAGTTTAAGCAAGGTCTCGATTTTCTCTAGGGTGGATGCTTTTCCATCCATACCCACACAGTCGATAACCACATCCGCACCTCCGCGAGTTATCTCCTTAATATACTCTCCAGTGTTGTCGTGGTCCTCAAAGTTAATAGTCTCCACCCCGTAATGCCTATAGGCATGATCCAACCGGTAGCTAATGTGATCCACAGCAATGACTCGTTTGGCCCCCTGGAAAATGGCCCATTTGATAGTCAATAGACCTACCGGTCCACACCCCAGAACTACCACTGTATCACCCTTTTTTACCCCACCGATTTCCACTCCCCAGTAAGAGGTCGGTAGGATATCTGTTAAGAAGAGGACCTGCTCGTCGGTTAACTCCTCCGGAACCACCCTGGGTCCCACGTTAGCATAAGGAACTCTCAGATACTCTGCCTGTCCTCCATCATAACCCCCAAAGGTGCTGCTATAGCCAAAATACGCTCCCGATTCCACTTCCGGGTTCGCGTTATCACATTGACTCCATAGGTCATGCTCACAGTACCAACAATGCCCGCATGCGATAGGAAAAGGAACGATGACCCGTTCTCCTTTTTTGACCTTATAGACATCCTTGCCTACCTCTTCCACGATACCCATGGTCTCATGGCCAAGGACAAATCCCTCAGGCATATTAGGGACCATACCATGAATAAGATGGAGATCCGAGCCGCATATGGCTGTGGATGTAACCTTGACAATGATGTCGTCGGGTTTTTGTATTTCCGGGTCCCCTACATTCTTGACCTTCACATCTCGAACTCCTTCATAGACGATTGCTTTCATATTAATTACACCTTCCAGAAAGATAGTTGCACATAGCTTTCTCCCGCTGGCGTGGATCTATTCAAGACCTAAACTTCTGCGCCTTAATATTTATACCCATACCAATTAAGCATGCCAATCAAGCATGCCAATACAAAAAAGCCCTCCAGCGTGAAATCTCACGAAGAGGACTATTTTCGAAAGTTTTTAAACTCATCGGTCAAAATGCAGTGCAAAGCCAATCTGTAAGCCGGGTTCTGTACCTTCCTTTCAGAAGGTGATGATCATCTATCTAGGACCGTTGTTACCAACGGCCTCAAGCGACCTTACCCGGAGACAAAAACGGGCCGTTTCATAGTCTCCCTATTCGGTCTTGCTCCAAGTGGGGTTTGCAGGGCCAGCCTGTCACCAGGCTGCCGGTGAGCTCTTACCTCACCTTTCCACCCTTACCTACTCGAAAAGTCAGTCTCAGGGACCAACTTCCGCTATCGGCGGTATATCTCTGTTGCACTGTCCTTAGGATTTCTCCCACTGGGTGTTACCCAGCACCTTGCCCTATGGAGCCCGGACTTTCCTCAGAAGCAACCTTTCGGTTCTTACTTCCGCGACCATCCAATTGGCTTTGCTTAACTATCTTACTTGATTCTGACCTTTTGGTCAAATAGATTTAAATGGATTGATTTCCAACCTACTTAGCTTTTGGCAAAACTCTTTTGTGGTTGACGCATTTGTTCCATTTCAGCATCAATATCCATCAGAGATGTAAGCAACTTTGCTTTATTCTCGGGACCTTGAGAGAGTTGTTTCAAAATGCGGTCCCGTTCTAGACGTAAAAATTCTGTACGGCTCATAATGTAGTCCCCCTTATATTTCCATTCCATATACTTAATGCAGTGAAAACAATGAATTGTTATTAAAGGAAATTTTCAGTAATTACACTTTAGCATGCTTTCGTATTTAAATCCGTGATTCCAATCACTCTATTAAAAATACCCAGACAATACTGCTTTTCTTTTTATAACATTTGGAATAACTTCGACTTCCTTACGACATTATTCTACAACAAAAGACTTTGTGTGTCAATAATTTATATTCAGAATAATCCCTCTTTTCTTGCTGATAGAATGCTTCGCATTTTGCTATTTATTTCTTTTTAGTTATAAGCAATTACAGAAGATTTTCGAGTTAAAAAAAACACTTCTATTTAACAATAGAAATGCCTTTACAAAATCTAAGTATTCAGCGTTCTCCATGGATTTTTCATTTTTTCACTGATGATCACTTCAACCTCTGCCAAAGCTTTTTCCCCTTTTAAATACTCTGCCAAGGCCTTCACCATAGGGATTTCACCCCAGAAGTGCCCCATATCCATGATGGACAGTCCTGCTTCAAGAGCATCTAACGCTTCATGATGACCCACATCTCCGGTGATCAAGAGGTCGACCCCTTTGAATAGTGCTTTGGAGATAAAGCTCCCTCCGCTCCCATTGACAATGGCTATTTTGCGAAGAATCTGCTCAGGACTTCCAGAAATGCGTACGGTAGGTTCCTCTGCCAAGGAGATAGGAGCAAGTTTTTTTAAATTCGTAGGGAGTTTAAGAGAAAAACTACCCAGACTCTCGGGCTCTTTTAAATAACCCATAATACCATAGCCCCGGCTTGCTCCCGTGTTATAGAGAGGGATTAAATCATAAGCGGGCTCCTCGTAAGGGTGTGCTTTTTTCAAAGCTTTCACCACGCGGTCTATGCGGTGCTCAGGGATAATGCTCTCCAGCCTTATCTCCTCTACTCGCGTCAGTTCGCCAATCTCACCGATGATGGGCTGAGCCTCTCCCAGAGGCCGGAACATTCCCGTTCCTTCTCCGGCAAAGAAGCACTCGGCATACTCAGAAGCATGGGGGCCGTCTGTGATCCCTTCCCCAACCCCTGCTTTCACGAGAGCCTGGCGAACCTCCTCGGCATGGTCTTTAGGAATGAAGGCAACCAATTTAACAAGCTTTTCTGTATGTGATATTTTAAAATGCTCCATCTTTTCCAGCTCTAAAGCCCTTCCCAGACTCCAGCTGGAGGACAAGGAAGATTGGTCCAAATTAGTATGGGCTGCATAGTAGGCGATTCCCGATTGAATCATTTGGATAGGTAATCTTGCTCCTTGATTGTCAGAGCGGAGATTTTTCAGGGCTCTAAACAGGATGGGATGATGGGCTATGATCAGTTGTACATCCTTTTCCCGGGCTTCCTGCAGGACTTCCGGAGTAGCATCCAGGGTTACCAGAATTCGCTCTACAGGGGCAGCAAAATCCCCCACCAACAGCCCTACATTGTCCCATTCCTCAGCCCAAGCCTTGGGGGCAATCTTTTCAATGGTTTGAGCAATTAAACCAACGGAAACAGGCATTTTTCCAACTCCTCCAATACTTTGATGGACATGACGTACTCCTGAATGCGCTTTTGCACTTTCTCCTGGTTGGACTTTTGCATTTCATGGTTAGTTCTCCGCAGTGTTTGTATCTGCTCCAGTATAAGCACTCTAAGTTCTTCACTGGGAGAATCTAAAGCAAGGGGACCAAATTCCCAGATCCACTTTGTAAGAAGGCTTTCACTCCACTGGGAATCACCCAACGCCTCACAAACCCGATCCTGCCACTTTTGTACTTTGCGCTGCAGCTCCTCCAAGGCATATCCTTCCCGACGCGAGAAATGCATCACCCCATAGATTCGGCCTTCTTCAGCTACATACTCTTCTTGCTTCATCTGCCAGCCTGCTTGCAGCAAGGTCAGGCGCACTTTCCCCTCAGCTCCTTGAGGTTGGAGAATGAGGTCATTAACCTGAGACAAAACTTCCGGCCGGGCGGCAAAAATCTCCAGCATCGTATTCCCGCCCATTCCGGCTAAAGTGAGAGTATCCACTTCCCCTACCTGAATGGACTTTAATCCATCTCCATACCGGACATCAATGACCGATTGCAACCCTCGGCTTTCGATAGCTGAGCAAGCGGAGCGATAAGGTCCCTCATGAACATCCACTGCCACAGCCTTTATAATCTTTTTATTCTCCCATAGGAAAATCGGTAAATAAGCATGATCGGTCCCGATATCCCCTAGCCGGGAACCTTCAGGAACAAATGCCGCCACACATTGAAGGCGTGGTCCCAAATTTACGGAAACAGCCATAGGTTAACTCCTTTCAACAAAAATAGCGAGATGCTTAATACATCTCGCTACATTCGTTCTTAAGTGGTGACCCGTACGGGATTCGAACCCGTGTTACCGCCGTGAAAGGGCGGTGTCTTAGGCCGCTTGACCAACGGGCCATTGTTATAGTGGTGGGCCCACCAGGATTCGAACCTGGGACCAACCGGTTATGAGCCGGCCGCTCTACCGCTGAGCTATAGGCCCAATAAAAAAATGGCTCCCCGAGCAGGACTCGAACCTGCAACCTACCGGTTAACAGCCGGTTGCTCCACCATTGAGCTATCGAGGAATGCCCTTTGCAGAGTTTATTATACGAGATTCGTATTAGCTAGTCAAGCTTATATTTGATGTTTTTTTGTTCTAAATAGTGAGAAGCCTTTGACCTATCCCCTTGGTTCTTATTCAAGGTAATCCTTAAGCTTCTTGCTGCGGCTGGGATGACGAAGTTTCCGCAGGGCTTTGGCCTCAATCTGACGAATCCGTTCCCGAGTTACGCCGAATTCCTGGCCTACTTCCTCCAAAGTCCGGGTACGACCGTCATCAAGACCAAAACGCAAACGCAGAACCTTCTCTTCCCGGGGAGTCAGAGTCTCTAATACTTCCTCCAGCTGTTCTTTTAACAGGATAAAGGAAGCCGCCTCCGAGGGCGCCGGGGCATCCTCATCAGGAATGAAGTCCCCTAAGTGGGAATCTTCTTCTTCTCCAATGGGCGTCTCTAAGGATACCGGCTCTTGGGCAATCTTCATAATTTCCCGGACCCGTTCTACTGAAATATCCATTTGAACAGCAATTTCCTCGGGGGTTGGTTCACGTCCTAATTCCTGCAGGAGCTGGCGTGATACCCGAATCAGCTTATTGATGGTTTCTACCATATGCACAGGAATTCGAATAGTTCTTGCCTGATCGGCAATAGCTCGAGTAATAGCCTGGCGAATCCACCATGTGGCATAGGTTGAGAACTTAAAGCCTTTTACATAATCAAATTTTTCCACAGCCTTAATCAGTCCCAGGTTACCTTCCTGAATCAAATCCAGGAAAAGCATCCCCCGGCCTACATAACGTTTGGCGATGCTGACAACAAGACGCAAATTGGCTTCTGCCAAACGGCGTTTAGCACTTTCGTCCCCTTGTTCCATGCGTTTGGCCAGTTCAATCTCCTCTTCTGCCGTAAGAAGGGGAACTCGACCAATCTCTTTAAGGTACATACGGACAGGATCATCAATCCCTACCCCTTCGGGAATGGAAAGATCCACATCCACATCCACCTCTTCCTCAGCATCAGGGTCATCCACATCGTCGGGGATTTCATCAGTGGCCTTTTCCAATGCTTCCACTTCACCCGCTTCAGGAATGATATCAATCCCCATCCGGCCGATCTGTTCATACACTTCGTCAATCTGTTCGGCTGTGAGCTCAATTCCTTGGAGGGTATCCATGATCTCCCGGTAGGTCAAAGAACCTTTTTTCTGGCCTTTTTGTATCAGTTCTTTCACCGCATCGACCTTTAATTGGTCATCATTCATAGATTCCCCTCCCTTCTTGGTTTCATTTTTCTGTGTGCTCATGACCTTACTTTTCGCCACTTCTCAACCGCTCTCCTATCTCTTTTAACAGGGCTAAAGCACCTGTCAAATCGCCGGATTTTTCTAATTCAACCATTCGAGCCTGAAGCTCTTCCACAGTTTCTTCTTCATTTATCGAACGAATCTGTTTAATACAATCATGGAAAAGTCGTTCTGGATTAGATAGCTCCATATCTTCCAGCATGAGTTGGGCAACCTTGCTTTGCAAAGCGTCGGATTCCATACTGGGCATAGCTCCTTTTCCAATACAGCGTGCTTTTTCAATATAATCAAATATCTGCTGATGATAAGCTACCTTCCAAAATCCCTCTTCGAATTGTTCCTTGAATTCTGAGACAGGAATCAATTGTTCAAGCAAAAGACGTAACAGAACTTGCTCAGCTCGAATCACTCCATCAGGTACTGATGCTCCAGTTTGAGTCGGATTTGCACACCTATTGATATTATCCCTTTTTTTTACAGAAATATCCTGTTTGTTAGGAAATAATTCCTCTTCAGAGGCCCTTTTCGAAGGTTTTCGGTCAAATCCTGCAATTTCCGCTTGAACCCTATCTAAAGTTAAACCCAACTCCAGACTCAGAAACCGCTCATACCCTTCCCGCTCCACAGGACTTTGCACTTTTATAATATCCGAGGCTAATTCACGGACCAATTCTGCTTTCTCCGGAGCCGATAGAGTTGGTTTCGTCTTGACATGGACCTGATATTTAAACTGAATATAGGGCTCTGCCTGAGCTAACGCTTTATTAAATTCTTCCACTCCGAAGGTTTTTAGGTATTCATCCGGGTCCTTAGCTCCGGACAGACTTAAGATATCTACCCGAAAACCCATATCCCGCAATAGTTCACCCGCTCGAAGTGTTGCTTGAGTTCCAGCCTGATCCGAATCATAAACGATCACTACCCGCCCAGTGTAGCGATGGATCAATTTTGCCTGATCCCGGGTTAAGGCTGTTCCCAAAGAGGCTACTGCGTTTTTGAAGCCTGCTTTTTGTAAGGCGATAACATCCATGTAACCTTCTGCCAGAAGAGCGAATCCGTGTTCCCGGATCCCCTGGTGAGCTCGGTGCATTCCATATAAATGATGTCCCTTGTTAAAAAAAGCAGTCTCTGGTGAATTCAGATATTTTGGTGTAGAATTATCTAAAACTCGCCCTCCAAAGCCAATGGTCTTTTGACGCGAGTCAAGTATTGCAAAGATTACCCTTTTCCGGAAACGGTCATAGAAGCCGCGGGATTTCCCTTCCGAATGGTCTCGTTCCAAGGCAAGTCCGGCTTGAGCCAACTCCTGGGGGTTTACTCCCCGGGCACTGAGTGCCTCAATCAGTCCGTCCCATCGTTCGGGAGCATACCCTAAACGAAATTGCTTTATGGTCTCTTCATCTATCCCTCGCTGCTTAAAGTACAGCCTTCCAGGCTCTCCTTCAGGTTTATGCAATAGGACTTCATGAAAATAACCCGTTGCCCAATCGTGAATCTCTTCCCAACGACGTCGACGGGTTTGTTGTTCTTTCTCACGGGGTGAAAGCTCTTTCTCCGGGAGAACAATACCGTGTTTTTGAGCTAAATGCTCCACCGTTTCGACAAAATTCCAGTTTTCTTTTTTCATTAAAAAAGAAAATACATTACCACCCGTATGGCAACCGAAGCAATAAAAAATCTGTTTATCCGGGGTTACCGTAAAACTCGGGGTCTTTTCCGAATGAAACGGACAGAGGCCTAGGTAATTCTTCCCTTTCCGTTGAAGTCGTACATATTCGGAAATTGTATCCACGATATCGGAACGCAATCTGACTTCTTCAACGATTTCCTCAGGAATTCTATAGTCCACTGATTGTAATTCGCCACCCCTATGCCATATTTTTGACAGATTGTCAAGATAATAATACATTTATTGTTTCGCCAAAAAACTCAAGAATCCTCTTTTTCACTTTCGTAAAGCATAACTTCGTTGCATACTTTCCTCCTGCATAAGTGCAACTAGGCAGCTGTCTGCGCCAGAGGCTTGCCACCAGCCAAGTTTTCTATAAAATCTTTCTTTAAAATCAGACTTTTTTGGTGTACAATATATATTCTAGATATATTTAGGGTCTATAAATATTATTCTACCTTCCTTAACTATTTCCTCCTTCATTTCGACTTTTTCTTTCCTTCTTACCGCCAGCCGCGGCTGATCGCTTTTCCTCCTCTTCTTTTCGTGCTAAAATGAATTAATGGCTAATTTTTATACATAGATGAGTCAAGTCACAACATTATGCTAAACTAAAAAATGACTCAGAAAGGTGGACGATCCTATGTGTAACGCTAAATTCCGCTCTTTGATTATCGCATTTTCCATATTCTTTTTAACCTTTGGCTTAGTAGGCTGTGGATCCGATGACACCACGAAGAATACTCCTCCCTCTCCCCCTCCTGCCAATGTAACAGATCCCCAAAACCCTGACCCAGTTGAACCGGCTCCTACGGAGACTGTGGAGGTTACGATGTATTTCCCTACATCGGATGCGACAGGGCTGGTCCCAACTGACCGGACGGTAAACGTTGCAAAAAAATCGAGCGAGGAAGTCATTGCTGAGATGTTCAAAGAGTTCGCGAATCCCCCTTCGGGTTTGGTGGCTCCCCTCCCCAAAGAAACAAAACTTCTGGATGTTAAGATTAAAGACGGTGTCGCCACCATTAATCTGTCCAATTCCTTCAGAGAAAATTTTGAGGGGGGCGCCACAGGAGAACAGATGGTCCTTTACAGCATCGTCAACTCCTTAACCACCCTTAAGGATGTGGACTCTGTAGAATTCCTTTTAGAAGGGGAACTGAAGGCTGCTATTCTCGGCGGTTTGGATACTTCAACCCCTGTAACGGCCAATGAGAGTTTAATCCTAAAATAAAAGGTTCTTACTATTATCCATCAACAAAGACATATTAAAGAATGTTTAAGGGAGTGTCGCATAAACTACTTTTTTAAAGTAGTTGGCGATGCTCTTTTTCCATAAAAAAGGTCTGTCTTACGGCGACAGACCCTTGATTATTTTTGCATAAATTCTTAATGTCTGGGAACTAGGAAGTTTTGAAAGAGATCAATGGCATAATTATCGGTTAGCCCGGAGATATAGTCCACCACGGCTTTGACCGCATCTCCATCAGCCCAAACAAGGTATTCCTGAGGGAGAAACTGTAGGTTTTTCATATAATAATGGAATAAAGCCTGGACAACGTATTCACCTTTACGCCGCTCTTCACGGAGGGCCTCGCTGTTATAGACTCGTTCAAACATAAACAGTCGAAACTCCTGCATAGCCTCTGTAACAGGGCGAGATTGTTGGATAGAGGTTTGATTCTGTGAACTTTCGATCATGTCCACCACCATAGTGGTGATCATGCGGCTGGGATTATCCCCCAAAGTAGACACCACCTTCTCGGGGAGCTCTCCTTTGTGAATGAGCTCTGCCCGTAAGGCATCATCATAATCGTGACAAAGATAGGCAATACGATCCCCTGTCTTGACGATCTGCCCCTCGAGGGTATAGGGGATTCCTTTTCCTGTATGATGAAGCACCCCATCCAGAACTTCCTGGGTCAGATTCAGCCCTTTTCCCTCCCCAGAGAGAACTGTGAGGATGCGAACGGATTGCTCATTATGTTCAAAACCTCCGATAAGTTTGACGATGGCCTCCTCTCCCACATGGCCAAAGGGAGTATGCCCCACATCATGCCCGAGGGAAATGGCTTCGATGAGGTCTTCATTTAAGCGCAAACCTCTGCCAATGGTGCGGGAAATCTGTGAGACTTCCAGGCTGTGGGTCATCCGCGTCCGGTAATGATCCCCCGCAGGTGCAATATAAACTTGCGTCTTATGCTTAAGCCGGCGAAAAGGCTTACTGTGCAAAATACGATCCCGATCCCTTTGGAACTTGGTCCGAATGTCACACTCCGCTTCTTCCCGCGATCGTTTAGCCTCACTGCTTTTAGCAGCATGAGGTGAAAGTCGCTCCCATTCTTCTCTTTCTGTACGGATCCGAATATTTTCCGCCATACTCACTCCTCCTTTGAGGCTGGGTCAATCTCTTATATTATAGCATGAGGTCTGGACATAAATATAACCTATAAAAAATCCGTGTAATTTATTACGCAAGGAAACATCTATCTTTTAAAATAATCCGATGTTTTGCAACAAAGCTCCAATAATCAGTATCCATAAGACGCCAATTCCGGCGGCCAGGATCTTATCCGATGAAATCAACAGAGACGTTTGCTGCGCTTCTTCTTTTAGGCAGCCGGCACACTGTCCTGGGCACCCCTCTTCCCTTTTATCTGATTTGGAGGGGATAGATTTCCGTCCTAAAATAGCGCTGGCCTTTCGTTTGCACAGGGCTGTGAAATCCAAAAATGCGCCTACAGGACAAAAGCAACGACACCAAAAGCGGAGGATAAAAATGGAGAAGAGCAAGATGATCCCCATAATAATCCACTGAGAAGTGTTGCCGTCAGCATCAAAGAACACTGAAAACGGTTCATAGCTGGCTATCCCCGGGTTGTTTAACAATAAAGCCAATAATGCAGCCAGCCAGAGAAAGAACCAGCGGCTTTTTCGGGCTATCGTAACGAGCCTGGGATGCGGATGATAGTTGGCTAAGTTCAAGGCCCTATAGATTCCTTCTTGAACAGCTCCGAAGGGGCAGAGCCAGGAACAGTAAAAATTTCTGCCCCAAAACAACGTAATCAGGAACACCCCGATGACCATTACATACCAGATGGGACGTTCTGAAAAAGTCGGCATCTTGAGAGCGATAATACTCATATAATTGCCGATGGTCAAGGAAACGTTCTCCATGAACCCTAAAACAAAGACCGCTGCTACCAATATCCAGGGTCTAAGCTTCTTCATATTGCGGGAGGAAGCGAGAATGGCAAGAGCCAGCATAAGAACGACGAGACCATCCTGCCATTGAAAATGGAAGGTTTTTAACGGGGGAACCTTTAATCCCAGGTGATTTTCTCCCACTTGGTACATCCCTTTTTCAACGGCCAGCATCATCCCTTTAGCAGTTCGTGTGGCTCCACTGACAATATCGATATCTTCATGGGCTTCTAAGGGTTCGGAGACCGTTTTCCCCAGAAAATTTTCCGGATAACCGGCTACCAGGACCTTCTTTAGATAAAGAGGAGTTTCGGAATCATCCAATAGTACCGCATTGGCAATCTTTCCTTCCTCACTCACTATGGTTAGCATAGTGATCGGCCCGCCATAACCGGAAGCGCTGGAAATCACCCCATAACTTAAAAATGTCCCCTCCTGGTTATATAAGGCATAGCTCTTATAGGCGCCCTCCACCTCTTTAAACTGGCTTGCCGACGGTTCTCCTTGCTGCAAAAGACCCAAGAGATCCTGCTTATTGGTACCCTGTTGATAAATAAATGTCATGAGCAAGAGAAGGCAGGCGAAAACAATGACGCCTGTCTTCCCTTTTGCTTTATTGAATTGAGTATTAAACATTGTTTTACACTAACTTTCCGAATAGTTTTTTGCGAACATCTGAGAGTATATCCTCTTCAGAAGGCTCTTCCTTACACCAGTAACACAGATCATCCTGACTAGTGATGGTTTCCGCTTCACAAATCCTACATTTTCCGACCGGAGCTTTAAATATGGACTGCTCCTTGTAAGGCTGAGCATTGGGTTGTCGATCCCGGAGAATAGAGCGCGTAGGACAAGACAGCATGCATATGCGGCAATCTAAGCAGTGCCCACTGGTAAAGTCATGAATACATTCCTTCACTTCCACTCGAATCTTCAAGGCTTGCGTAGGACAATACCGGGCACACATCCCACAGTTAACACATTCCATACTCATTTGGATAGATGGCCAATAGGCTGGGCTTCCCCCCTCTTGAAAGTGACTGGAGTAACTATCTTCCAGACGCTTCTGCCAATCAGGCAGGACATTGATTCTGGCCCTTTTCGCCCTTTCATCACTGCCGGGGGGTGCTTTTTTCTCTTTGGCCATGAGCTCGCTCCCAGGTTTCCGGCCCATCAAGGTTAGAAAAAGATCACGGCGGGAAGTTACTTTCAAGCCTGAGGATACAGCTTGGAGTTTCTTTTTCTTCTTCGCCTTCTCTGCCGTGTAAATCAGGGAGAAGTCGGGGGTATGCCCGGAAGCTGACAACCATTCCATAGCCGTTTCTACAGCAAACTTCATGCGCTCCAGGCAATCTTTCATGGGGCAATTCTGGCATTCATCCAGGCGCAGCTCCACCCCGGTGAGTAACCCCAATTCATACCACATTCCTTTGGAAATTGCACTTAAGCAGGTGTGAACCTGCACCGCCCCTTTGTCCTTTTCCTCTTTACTAAGATAGGGGGCGGGATGATAACCGCAGAAAATCTGGGTGGATTTTGCCCCTTGCTCTTCCACGTCTGAGCTTATCGTCGTCTCATCCCATTGCGTGGAACTAAAGACCTGAGTAGGGCAATCCGAGAAGCACAGCCCGCAACCCAGGCATTGATCTTGAATGAGATAAATTTGGTGATCAGATAAAATTAATGCTTGTCCTGGACAATGGGAAACACAATGGTTGCATTCCACACCATTGTGCCGCTGATTCAAACATCGCTTTGTGTCAACTTGCACATGAGCACCGTGATTAAAAAGCATGCCTCCCACTCCTCATCACAAAATTCGGAACAACTTCTTCTTTACACCTGTATAATTTTTGTTAACCCCAGCAAAGCCAATTGAGCCACTGCGAGATAAGTTGCCTCATTTGTCTCAGTTCGCAACATCTCAAAAAATTCCTGGCCCCACTTTTTAAGATGGAGCTCTTCAAACCCTTTGATCTGCTTTTCAATTCGGGTTATTTCTTCAGCGTTTTGCTCTTGGAGGGCCTTACCCTTCCTGGCATAGAGATACATCATAAATTCCAGCTCTGTGGCCATATGATCTGCCGGTTCTGCAGACTGCTTTACCACTCTGACTCCGGCTTCCCGGTAACAGCGTTCCGCGTCAAGAGCTGCCGGACTCATAAAGAGCATGACTCCCCCATTGGCTTCTTCGGGATTATGGAGAAAAAGGGTTTCATAAATGCTAAGTGCAGGTTTCTTCGGATCATCAAACAGTCTTGTATACTCTCTCCTCATCCGGATTAAAAGGGTTGTAGCATCTTCCTCTGCAGAGATAAGGGCGTTTAAGGCCTCTCTCATCTTCGCTATATCTTCCTGACTGCAGGAAAGCTCCTCAAGAATGTTTACCGCATCTTGTCCATAGCTCCCATCCAGCATGGCCTCAGCCAGTTCATGATTGGGAAGCCGCAGGGAAATAGAGAGCATTTGATAAAAATCTGAAATTGCAAAAGCAGTCATAACATCTTGTACCTGAACGTTATTACTCATTTTTTTCTCCTTTTTCTTGACCTCTACTTATTTTCATTTTAACAAAGCTCTAATGGATTCTTCTATATCATTTGATATACGTTTCACATTTCATTCTCTTCTGATTTAGTGTTATTCATTTTTATCTAGCTCTCAATAATTTTATAATAAGGCTCCCGATAAAGCTGTCAGGAATACTTATGGAGTTTTGTCCCGAAAAAACACTACAGAGAAGATTGGCTTGTGCGAAGCAGTAGCCATAGTCGCCTTATGCCTGCTGGTTTATGCTTTCCGATTAACTAGATATTTGAAGCTCGGGATTGCTCCCGAGCTTTAGTTAAATGCATCTCCCCTATTCCTACTTCCGGGCATTTACCCCGAGGTTCAACTTGCTCAAACCCAAATTCAGAAGCAATGCTCCCAGTGCGACGATGCCCAAAGATAAACCTATTTCGATCAAACTGGGTACATAGGGACCTGTTGTTCCGCCATATACCGGTGGTCCGGCATAAGTGATGAGAGGGTTAAATAATTGGGCCTGGAGGAGATTCGACTTAATAAGGTAGATGGCAACCAGGGCCAGTACTGCACCTGCAACAATGCTCCCTGCCTTCCCTGATGTTCCTGGTTTAGACAGGAGCACGATGGCTGCGATTAGAGCCACCAACTCCACCCAGAAGCCTAAAGCTCCTTCACCAAACACCAGCCAATGGAAGGCAGCATATTCTTCTCCGCCGCCGGGGTAAAGGCCAATGAAGACTTCCCCCACCACTACGATGAGTTCGATACATAAGAGCACGGCAGCCACTTTCCCCATCTTGCCCAGTAGTTTCACCGGCATTTGGATGTAACCACTTCTTTTTAAAAGGGTGGCCAGAATCATTTGCACAGACAGGGCTGCCACTAAGGCGGCGATCAGGAAGGATAGGGGCTGTACCGGGGTATTCCAGAGAGGACGGGCAATTTGGAAACAGAAGACGAAGGAGGTCACCGTGACCAAAATTCCGGCGATAAAGGCAATTATGGCAACAGGCTTCACTGAAGCTTCATCCTTTTTCCCTTCATGGACCAGTATCAGCTGACGGGTAAAGATGATGGAAATGACCATATAAGAGGCCAGCATGAGGAAGTCCCAGAACATGGGAGAGGTCAAGTTGCCGCTGGTAATGAACAGCCAGGCCCGTTCCGGGTTACCGATGTCCACGATGATGAACAAGGAGGCGGCTACGATACTGGAGACTGCTCCCAGATAGGAAGCAATCCGGGTATAGGGTTTGAATTCATTGAGTTTAAAGAGATAAGGTACTGCTGCGAAGAGCAGGCTTCCGGCAGCAACCCCTGTGAAGATCATAAAGCCCACGATATAGAGGCCCCACATAGTGTTCACACCAAGGTTGGTCACTTGTAGACCTTGGGTCAGTTGCAGTCCCCAGCAGACTGCACCGAGGACGGCAAAGGCTGCGAAGATAATGTTCCACAGATTTGACGAGGTCTGTTTGGTGTTTTTTACGGTGGTATTTGTTTGCACTGCCATACTTCACACCCCCTTAAGTTAAATAATAGACATTCGGCTTGGTGCCTTTTTCTTCGAGCAAGTGGAAATAGCTCCGGCCCTTAATCGCCTTGCTGACATCGCTTTCCGGGTCGTCGATATCCCCAAAGTAGCGGGCACGGCCAATACATAACTCCATACAGGCCGGTTTTTTCCCTTCCGCCAGTCGGTGGACGCAAAAAGTGCACTTGGAGACTGTATTATATTGATGTGGGGTTGTATTGACATCACCCACAGCAAAATCCACACGGTACTCTGGTTTTTTCCAGTTGAACTGACGCACTCCGCTATAGGGGCAAGCTACCATGCAATACCGGCAACCGATGCATTTATCATAGTCCTGGATGACGATTCCGTCTTCCTCCCGCTTATAGGTGGCTCCTACCGGACAGGCTTTAACACAAGCTGGATTATCACAGTGTTGGCAATTTACCGGCAGGTATTCCAAGGTATTGTTGGGGTAAGTGCCTGCCGCTGTATCCATGGCCTCCCCACCGACGGTAAGGATGCGGTTCCACCAGATCTCATTGGGCAGGTTGTTAGCCATTTTACATGCTACCGAGCAGGTATGACAGCCTACGCAGCGTTTCAAATCAATTGCCATGGCATAATGCATATTTCATTCCTCCTCTTAAGCTTTCTCCACTTGAACCAATACATCAAAAAAGGCACTGTTGGCACAGACACTATTCATGACTCTGGATGTCAGATCCTGATAATGTCCCTCAATGAATTCATGCTTTTCCCGACCTTTAGGCAGGCTCAACACTCCCGGTTGAATCCCCCGGTCCACAACGGCTTTGATTTTGACATAGCCCCGGTCATTATAGAGCTTGACGATGTCGCCGGTCTTAATATTCCGGGCGGCAGCATCGGAAGGATTGATTCTGACAAAAGGTTCCGGGCTTAATTCCTTTAAGATGGGGACATCCCACCATTGGGAGTGAGTCCGCCATCTTCCCTTATCCTGAATCATCGTGAAAGGATATTTTTCATGGAGAGGGTTTTCATGCCATGCTTCGTAAGGAGGCTCAAAATAGGGAAGCTGTTCTTTAGTCACATCAAAAGTCTGACCATAGTTATTATTGGGGGCCGGGCTTTCGTTGTAAATCTGCGCTCTTCCGGAAGGAGTAGCGAAAACCCCTCCTTCAGCATAAATATAGGGATCTCCAGGTAAAGCTCTGAGAACTTTTTCCTTTTTAAGATTTTCTAAAGTTATTCCTAATTTTCTTGCTCCGTCAGTATCCATCCAGAGCTTCATATAGCCCTCTTCATCCATGTCAAAGGCATCACCGCAGCCCAGCTTATCGGCCAGCAATTTGTAGATTTCATAATCAGATTTACATTCATAGAGGGGGTCGATGGCCTTCTCCTGCAAAATGGCATAAGGATGGGTGCTATAGTTAACAAAGACATCATCCACTTCGAACCAATGGGCTACCGGCAATAATATATCCGCGTACTGTGCCGTTTCGTTCATGTTCATATCGGCAACGACGATGAATTCCAGCTTTTTCATGACTTCCAGGGTGGCTTTACGCTCAGCACCATTACCCACTTGATTGACATGGGTAAAATATATCCCTTTGAGATCGATGGGAGTTTCACCGTACATCTTGGTTTCCAATACTTCAGTTAACATATTCACCGGTACGGAAAGGGAAGGCTTTGCCCCGTTCGGGAACATGGTGCCCGCCATATTGATCCAGTCGGTGGCCAGGTTTTCGCCCATGCCGCAGAAGGCTCCGGATTTGCCCAGGTTCCCTGTGAGAATAGCCAACACAGCCATGGCAAAATAACCGTAATGGCCATTGACATAGTGGTCTATGCCGAAAAATTCATAGATTGCAGAAGGTTTATTGGTCGCGTAGAGTTTCGTGATTTCCTCGATCTGCTCCACGGAAATATTGCAGATTTCTGCCGCTTTTTCCGGTGGGTATTCCGCAATGCGCGTCAAAAGCAATTCATAAGCAGTGGTTACTTTAATACCATTGATTGTATAGGTTCCCCGCAGGGCCGGGTCTTCAACGGCATTGACTGCCCCATAAGTGTTGGTCAGGGCATCCCAAACGATGGGCTGATCTTTTTGCCCTTCAGCAAGGGTAATGCCTAAATCACTTTGATGAAGGAACTTCCCATCGGATTCCTTAACCAGGAAAGGTGCTCCTGAAGATTTCTTCAAAAAGGGCTCATCCACCCAATTTTCTCTGACCACAATATTCATCATACCCAGCGCTAAAGCGGCATCGGAACCAGGTCGTACGGGGACAAAGATGTCCGCTTTGGCAGCCAAAGCATTGAAATTGGGGTCAATGACTACAATCTTTGCCCCTTTTTCTTTGGCTTCCAGGAAAAAGTGCGTGCTTTGTTGCTGAGCTCCCACAGGGTTCGCTCCCCAACAGAAAATGGTTTTGGAATTCTTCAGGTCTGCCGGTTCATTCGCCGTAACAAAGGTTCCTTGACCGAGAGCCGGTTTTGTCCCTTGTCCCCGTGCCATGTCCACCGCCGCCGTAATATTCAGGGCTCCATTGGCATTTTGCAGACGATTCATAGCACTGCCAATCCCTGCACCGCTTAATGTGGCGTAGCTTCCTGAGCTCCACATCACGCCAAAAGCATATTTGCCATACTGGTCCTGGTACCTTTTCCATTTCTCGGTGATGGTATTGATCGCTTCATCCCAGGTGATCTGTTCCCATTTCCCTTCTCCGCGCTCCCCGGCACGTTTCATGGGATATTTGAGGCGGTCTTTACTATAGATTCGTTGCACATGGGTTAAGCCTTTAACACAGATCCGGTTGTACTCCGGATTGGGCATTTCCCTGGCAGAAGTTCTTACCACTTTACCGTTGCGGACATGAATGTTCAAAAAGCATCCGCCGGCACAATTGCCGCGGCAGGCACCGCTAAAGATTTGCTCATCATTGATGGTGGCCCTATCGGTGTTTTCCTCTTCCGCTAAAGCAGTCATGGCCGAACTCCAGGGATTGGCTGCCACAACACTGACCGTTGCCGCAGTTGCTGCCGAAGCTTTAAGAAATGTACGGCGGGACAGATCAGGGTTAAGTCTACTCTTTTCTTGAGCCATTTTGCTCCCTCCCACATAAAATGATTGTTTGTGTATATTTTATCAAGGAAGGAAATAGCCTTCGATACCATCTGATAGTTTCTGACTTTTCATTTGCTATATCTTACTATTTCAAATGATACACGGAATTGTATCATTTGATTGATTAATTGGATTAAGGATATGTTATGATAAGTTCAAACTGGGTGCATACTACAGATTAAACATCGTCATGTAAAACGTAGATTTCACAAAGCTATTTCCAGTCCATAAGAGCTTTGCCACAGACCGTTCCTCTATTTATTCTTCGATAGCAGATTCATCTGCCTAATATTAAAGCAATGCAGGTGTTGGGATGAAAAAACAGTGTGAAGGCAATCCTTTCTGTGATGCTTTGGATTCGGGTACCCGAGCTTACCTCTGTGAAAACTCCACTTTTATTGTGCAAATGCCTCGGCAAATTCAATCTACGGATTTGGGAAATCCGCGTTTAGAGATTATCCATAAGGGAGTGCTCTTTACTTTTAATTTATTGGAAGACGGGAGCCAGGAATTTATACATCTTATCAAAAAGGGCGATGTTCTGGGCACTCGCCATTTCTTTGATCGACTGGCCATTCCCGAATATAATTTAATGACTCTCACTGAGGTGCATAAATGCAGCATTCCCATTAAGGTTGCGGAGAAGCTTTACCACGAAAACAGGGACTTTGCCCAAGCTCTGACGGAAAACCTTCTCGATATGATGAATAATCTCACTCGTTGGGTCAGTATGCGTTCCAAGAATGGCACGGAAAAGGTTCAGCAAGTTTATGAATTGCTCCAGGACTTGGATATCGATATGACTATGATTACTCAGGATGATTTGGCCCTCATCGCCGGAGTCAGCAGAATCACTGTCGCCAGAGCCATGAAGGATATCTATAAGAAAAATTGACTTTGCGCTAAGCCTGTATACAGACGGAACACTTAAAAAGTTGAATTTAAAAACGGGTGTCTGGACTTAATTTTAAGCCCCGACACCCGTTTTTTGCCGAATTGACTCACTGATAGCTTCATGGTAATATAAATTCGTACGAACGTCCGAACTAAAGTTTAATCTGAGGAGCGAAAGCTATGAATGATAAAAAAGAAATTGGTCAGTCTGAAAAAATACTCAATGCAGCAATTCAATGTATATCCACAAAGGGATATGCCAGTGTTTCCCTGCGTGATATAGCTGATGAGGCAGGTGTTGTGTTAAGTCAGGTCAATTATTACTATAAAAATAAAGAGGGCTTATTCATCGGGGTTATTAGGGTTTTAGCACAGCACTATTTGCAGGAAATAGAAGATAAATTAAAGCAGGGCAAATCAGCGGATGAGAAAACAGCATACCTGATAGAGTATTTTCAGGACGCGCTTTTAAAGAATCCGGGATTGATCAAGATGCTCTTTGATATGACCAGCATGGCCCTTTGGTCCGATACCTTTAAGGAACCCCTTCGTCAGCTTTTCGATGACTCAACGGCCTTAATTGAAGAATACATTATGAAGGATCTCTCTCAAACGAGGGATAGAGACAACTATTCGCCGTCAATATTATCCAGAATTACCCTGGGTGCTTTATTTGGCACTTCCATTCATATTATGTTGGCAAAAAATCAGAAAGATGCCGTAGGTTCATTATCTGCGATACAGGTGTTTATTAAGTAAGGAAATATGAAAGGGGATTTAAAATTGAATTACAAAAAATTGATAGGAAATTTTAAATTCATCTCATTCATTGTCAACCTCTTATTGAGCCTAAGTTTAGGGCTTATCCTTTGGAGAATTCTTGGTATTTGGTACATGATCCCTTTGCTTCTGCTGATAGGTATAGTGGGTTACGGCATCATTTCCATTTTCACAAGCTTTGCCAACAAAAAATTGTTAGTCAAATTTGAAAAACAAATCCTCCAGTTCAAAGAAGGGGATTATTCCAGCCTGGCGGAATTTAAGGATCTTGGCTTTATCGGCAAAATCTCTTCATCTTTTAATGATATTATTGAAGACATTCGGAATTTGATTCGGAGTTTTGTAGAGGTTTTTCTTTCTATCATTCAAATTTCGAAAGAAACCAGAGACAAAGCTGAAGAAGCCTTATGCTCAGTCGGACAGATTTCCGAATCCATTGAAGAAATTGCCAAGGGTGCCTCTATGCAGGCGGATGAGGTTCAGCATGGAGTAGAGAAAATGGAAAACCTCTCCCAGGAAATCGAATTATTATCGGATCGTTTCAGCGGAGTAAGCAATGATACGAAAGACATCAATGAACTGAACGGGATTGGGCTTCGGTCTGTCAGCCTTCTTCAGAAAAAATCCCTGGAAACCAATGAGGCGCTGGCACAGATTTATCAAACCATCGAGAGTCTGACGAACTCCACTAAGAATATTGAACAGCTTCTGGAGTCCGTGGAAGGTATTGCTGAACAAACCAACTTGCTGGCCTTAAATGCAGCGATTGAAGCAGCCCGAGCCGGTGAATCCGGGCGGGGGTTTGCCGTAGTGGCCGAGGAAATCAGGAAATTAGCTGAACAGAGCAAGGTGTCCACTGTAGAAATTGGCAGCTTGGTACACACCATTCAAAATCAGTCAACACTGACTATAGCTTCCATGCAGCGGGTTCAGGCCGTCTCCCAGGAACAGAATGAAGCTGTCCTACATACGAATGATGCTTTTCAAAATATAACTGAGGCAACTGAATCAATAAGTTCAAAAATTGAAATGATCCATCAAGGAATGATCTCTATTCAGAATCATCGCAATGAAGTCCTGAATGTTATTGAGAATATTTCCGCCGTTACGAAAGAGGCTGCTGCTTCAAGTGAGGAGATAGCTGCCGCAGCCAGCAGCCAGCTATCCATATTGGAGGAGATGAATGAAGTTACCCGTAAATTGGATAAAATTACCCAAGAGCTTGATGTTAAACTGAAGAAATATAAACTATAGTGCGAACCTGTCCCAAATACGAATGCGCCTTCGTATTTGGGACAGACCTGTTTGGGGTTTAAATATAGTCTTTCTCAAATCCCTGTTTGTAGTAAGCGGCAGCTTTATCATATTGAAAACCGCACGAAGTCAGCGCCTTACAGGAGGCCGGATTATCTTCATCTGGCTTCACGATGATCTCTTTTGCCTGTGTATTTGCGTGAATATGCTCCATTAGCAAATTGATCACGCGTTTCCCGTATCCTTTCCGAAGATAGGCTTCTTCGCCAATCAAATAATCGATGCTGTATGTTTGATTAGGGTTGCTGACAGAATATCACTCTTCTCCCGCTTTATAGCAGTCATAATATTGGCAGAAGCCAATTGACCTGCTGCCATCCATCACAATAAAATGATTGATAAAAGCGAAGGAACCGTTTCTTTGCTCAATCTCATCAATCCATGCTGCCGGATCTTCGTACCAGCGCAGAATATATGGTTTATTCAGCCATTTTTCCAGTAAAGCAATGTCCCCGTCTTCTATCGGACGCAAATACAATGGTTGTTCACACATTTTTAAGCCCCCCTTTAAATATAAAAAGGTATCAATGCAACATCTGTTGAGTATTTCATATTCCGAATTAACTCACTGCCTAATCTTTGTTCTTCTCTGGCCACTGGTATACCCTATAAATAACAGTGTATTTAAAAATAGCAGTGTCACCCCATTGAAAGCACAATTATTTCTTAATATATAAGCCAGAGGCCGAAGCCTCTGGCTCATGTCTTTTTGATTTAAAGGGCGTCTTTGATCTGTTCAAGGGCTTTGGCCAATATGGAACGGTGACAGGCAAAATTGAAACGCAGGAAACCGGCTCCCTCTTCTCCGAACCAACGGCCTAAGTCCACAGCAACCTTAGCTTTTTCAATAATGAAGGCATCGATCTCATCAGCAGACATGCCTGTGCCACGGAAGTCAAACCAGACCAGATAGGTCCCCTGGGGTTTAATGATCCGAACTCCGTTCAGATGCTTATCCACATAATCCAAAGCATAATCAATATTACTCTCCACATGAGCAAGGAACTCTCTCCGATACCCTTCCCCATAATTGTAGGCAGCTTCTAAGGCAATACCAGCGAAAGCATTCAAGCCATTCACTTGATTAAGGTCCAATTGCCTGAGGTATTTTTTGCGTATCTCCTTATTGGGGAGAATGATGGCTGAGGCTTGCAGGCCCGCCAGATTAAATGTTTTGCTCGGGGAATAGGCTGTAATCACATTCTGATTAATATGAGGATTCAGCATGCCCAGGGGAATATGCTTGTTATCTTTTAAAACAAGATCAGAGTGGATCTCATCGGAGAATATTATAACTCCGTACTCAAGGCATAGTTCGCCTATTTTGGTCAGATCCTCTACAGACCAAACTCTGCCCACGGGATTGTGAGGATTACAGAGGATAAATATCTTGGTATTAGGATCTTTAAGCTTCATCTCCAAATCTTCAAAATCAATTTCATATTGGCCGGTTTCTTCATTTAAACGCAAAGGGTTTTCTATGGTTTTCCGTTTATTTAACTCTATGGTTTGCTTGAAGGGATAATAGACCGGCGGTTGGATCAAAACTCCCTCTCCTTCATCGGTCAAAGCTTGAATGGCGTAGGTAACTGCCGGAACGATCCCAGCCGTAGGGACAATCCACTCCGGCATAAGCTGCCAGCCATGGCGCTTGTAAATCCAATTTATTACGGCATTATCGAAGGACGCTCCCTTGGCTTTCGGATAACCAAAGATGCCAAATTGGGCTTTCGTTACGATGGCGTCAATCACTTCTTGAGGAACTCGAAAATCCGTATCAGCAACCCACATTGGGATACAGCCCTTGGCATCCAGGCCAGGAAAACGATTCTCAAAACCGTCCCATTTGAGGCTTTCAGTTCCGGAGCGATTGATGTATTCATCAAAGTTGTAGGCCATATGCATAACTCCTTTAATTACATACAGAAAGCCCGACCCACCCATCCTTACCTATACATCCCAGAGCGGCGAAGTCCTTGGTTGCCCCTGTGCACCTTTAGCTTTCTCTTAAATTCCAAAAGAATAAAAAATAGTATTTATATATGAATTCTATACTTTTATCCAAAGAATTTCAAGAGCTTACAGCTTTAATTTACTTAATCCCAAATTCATGAGCAGAGCCCCTAAGGAAACAATACCTAATGACAATCCGATTTCGATCAAACTGGGAACATAAGGTCCTGATGTTCCCCCATAAACCGGCGGTCCGGCATAAGTTAGCAGAGGATTGAACAATTGGGCTTGTAACAGGTTGGATTTGATCAGATAGATAGCGATTAAGGCAATGACTGCACCCGCAACGATACCGCCTGCCTTCCCTGCATCACCTTGCTTGGCCAAAAGCAGGATGGCAGCCGCCAAAGCCACTAACTCTAGCCAGAAACCTATGGCTCCCTTGCCGAAAACCAGCCAGCTGAAGGCGGCATACTCTTCTCCACCGCCAGGGTAGAGACCAATGAGAGCCTCCCCTACCACAATGATAAGTTCGATACACAAAAGCACTGCAGCTGCTTTACCCATTTTGCCCAATAAGTTCACCGGCATTTGCAAATAACCGCTTCTATTTAAGAGAGTGGCTAAGATCATCAGTACCGATAGCGCCGCCACTAAAGCTGCAGCAAGAAAAGATAAGGGTTGAACCGGGGTGTTCCATAAAGGGCGAGCGATTTGGAAGCAGAAGACAAAAGAGGTTACCGTGACCAGAATCCCTGCGGCGAAGGCGATCCAAGCGATGAACTTAACTCCGGCTTCCTCTTTCTTGCCTTCCTTAACTTGAATGAGCTGACGAGTGAAGATTATTGAAATCACCATATAGGAAGCCAGCATGAGAAAGTCCCAAAACATGGGGGAAGTGAGGTTCCCGCTGGTGACAAAGAGCCAGGCCCGCTCTGGATTTCCGATGTCCACGACGATAAAGAGGGATGCGGCGACGATACTGGACACCGCCCCCAGGTATGAAGCAATTGGGGTATACGGCTTAAACTCATCCAGTTTAAACAGATAAGGCACAGCAGCAAAGAGCAGACTTCCCGCCGCAACTCCCGTGAAGATCATGAAGCCAACGATATAAAGACCCCACATAGTGTTTACGCCCAGGTTAGTCATCTGCAATCCTTTGGTAAGCTGGAGTCCCCAGCATACGCCCCCCAGGGCAGCTAAGGCAGCGAAAATAATATTCCATCGATTTATTGAAGTCGATTTCTTGGTATTGGTTACAAGTGCCATATTCGCACCCCCTTAAGTTAAATAGTAAATATTGGGCTTGGTACCCTTTTCTTCGAGCAAGTGGAAATAACTGCGACCTTGGAGCGCTTTGCTTACTTCACTTTCCGGATCATCAAGGTCCCCAAAGTAGCGGGCTCGACCGATGCATAGCTCCATGCAGGCCGGTCTTTTCCCTTCAGCCAGTCGATGAACACAGAAGGTGCATTTGGATACGGTATTGTATTGATGGGGGGTGATGTTGGCATCCCCTATCGCAAAGTCCACGTAATAGTCCGGCTTTTTCCAGTTAAATTGACGAACGCCGCTATAAGGGCAAGCCACCATACAGTAACGGCAGCCAATGCATTTATCATAGTCTTGAATGACCAGTCCATCTTCTTTCCGTTTATAGGTAGCACCAACTGGGCAGGCTTTCACACAGGCCGGGTTGTCACAGTGCTGGCAATTCACCGGCAGATATTCCAGGGTATTATTGGGAAAGGTACCGGCTGCCGTATCCATAGCCTCCCCACCCACGGTGAGGATCCGGTTCCACCAAATTTCGTTGGGCAGATTGTTGGCCATTTTACATGCTACGGAACAGGTATGACAGCCTACGCAGCGTTTTAAATCGATTGCCATGGCATAACGCATTATCTCATTCCTCCTCTATAACTTTTCAATGGCAACTAAGACGTCAAAGAAGGCACTGTTGGCACAGACTTTATTGACCACCCGAGAGCTTAAGTCAGCAAAATGTCCTTCGATGAATTGATCTTTTTCCCAGCCCTTTGGTGCTGTCAGGACCCCTTTGGGCAACCCATCATTGATTGCCGCTTTCATAACGACATAGCCCCGGTCATTATAGATCTTAACTATATCATTGGTCCTAATGCCATAGTGTGCGGCATCTTCCGAATTAATTTTAAGGATAGGCTCAGGATCAAGTTCCAGCAATACGGGTACATCCCACCATTGGGTATGGGTGCGGAAACGGACATGATCAGAAATCATCGTAAAGGGATATTTTTTAACCAATGGGTTCTCATGCCATACTTCATTAGGCGGCTCCCAATAGGGTAAGCGTTCTTTTTCTATATCCCATTCCTGGCCATAGTTCATATTTGGGGCAGGACTTTCCACATAGAACTGGGCACGGCCCGTGGGAGTGCCAAACACGCCGTTTTCACCATTAATATACATTTCACCAGGCAGGCACTTAAGAATTTTCTTTTCCTTAAGGTTCTTCAGAGTAATTCCTAATCTTCTGGCTTCATCGTTATTAAGCCACAAATCCAGGTATTCCATCTCAGTCATATTAAACTGCTCTCCATACCCCAGCTTTTGTGCAATAAGTTTGTTGATTTCGAAATCCGATTTACATTCATATAAAGGATCAATAGCCTTTTCCTGAAAGATCACATAAGGGTGAGTGCTGTAGTTGCAAAATGCTTCCTCTTGCTCAAACCAATGGGACACAGGCAATAAGATATCTGCATACTGAGCAGTTTCATTCATGTTCATATCTGCCACAGCGATGAACTCCATTTTATTGAGCCAATCCAAGGTGTATTTTCTCTCAGCACTGTTAGAAACTACATTGGCATTGGTAATATAGATGCCTTTCACATTAACATCCTTGTTACCATACTTATGCTCATTCATTACAAAATCCATTTGCGTGGCTGACATAGTCAGGGATGGACCTGTGGCACCGGCGGGAAAAAGAGTACCTGCCAGATTGGTAAAATTAATCCCCAAGGTTTCGCCCATGCCGCAGGCAGCTCCGGATTTACCCAAATTTCCTGTAATCATGGCAAGCGCGTAAATATCAAAGATGCTATAGTGACCGTTGACATAGTGATCAATACCGAAATATTGATAAATTGTTGAAGGCTTGTTGGTGGCGTAAATTTTAGTGATTTCTTCAATTTGGTTGACGGAAATATTACAGATCTCTGCGGCTTTCTCAGGAGGGTATTCCGCAACACGCTGAAGAAGCAAAGTATAGGCCGTATCGACTTTATAACCATTGATCTCAAAGGAGCCTTCAATAACCGGATCGGTAATCTCTTGAGGAAGTCCCACCTTTCCATCGGCACTACGCACAACAATAGCGTCCGTTTGCCCTTCAGCGAGCGGGCCTAAATCGCTAAGGCGCAAATATTGACCATCAGCTTCTTTAACCAGGAAAGGAGCTACAGTGGAAGCTTTCAAAAAGGGGACATCAATCCAGTTTTCTCTTATCACGATATTCATCATACCCAAAGCCAATGCTCCGTCTGTGCCAGGGCGCACCGGGACGAACTTATCCGCCTTGGAGGCAGTAATATTGTAGATCGGATCAATAACGATGAACGTCGTTCCGTTTTCCTTGGCTTCCATCAAAAAATGGGCACTTTGCTGCTGTGAAATGACCGGGTTAGCACCCCAGCAAAGGATGGTTTTAGCATTCTTAAGGTCGGCCAGTTCATTAAGGGTGAAGTTCGGTCCCCACCCAAGGGCGTTACCCGCACTATGGCCATGGGCAGCATCGACAGTCATAGAGATATTGGATGCACCCGTAACATTAAGCAAGCGATTGGTGGTACACCCCATCCCTTGACCGCTCAAAACTCCGTAATTTCCTGAGCCCCAGTAAATCGCAAAAGCTTCTTTACCATACTCTTCTTGATACTCTTTCCACTTATTCGCTATAGTCGTGATCGCTTCATCCCATGTAATACGCTCCCATTGACCGGCACCTCGTTCACCGACCCGCTTCATGGGATATTTCAAGCGGTCCTTATGATAGATTCTTTGGAGATGGGTCAACCCTTTAACGCAGATCCGATTGTAATCCGGATTGGGCATTTCCCGCATTGAGGTCCGTACAACCTTCCCATTACGTACGTGAATATTTAAAAAGCAGCCCCCGGCACAGTTGCCCCGACAAGCTCCACTGAAGATTCTCTCCTCACTGCTTTCAGTGGTGCTAACCTTCTCTCCTTCAGCCAAGGCTGTCATAGCGGGTCCCCAAGGGCTTCCTGCCACCGCTCCTACAGTTACAGCAGTAGCTGCAGAAGCCTTAACAAAAGTACGGCGTGACAGTTTCGGATTCAGTCTGGAATTTTCCTTTGTGTCCATGTGCTTACCCCCTTATTTATTAAAGCGCAGAATACTTTGTATTTAAACTTTTTATCACGAATGCATTTTGATTGTAACAGGTCCGTGCTTCTGACTTCTATCTCATTTGATACCAGATACATATCAAATGATACAATGTCCTATCTCATTTGATACAAAACGAGCAAATACCTTATGATATAATAGCTTAAAGTAATTTTTTTCACATAAATGAATCTAACTTCCTCAAGCTGAGTCAATGTACTTTAATCCTTAACAAGGAGCTCATCATGAAAGAATGCATAAATAACCCCTTCTGTCAATCCTTGGATCTCAAAACCCGGGAGCGCCTATGTGCTCATGCTACAATCACCTATCAGAAGGCCAAACAAATTCAAGTGGTTAATCCTGAGAATGCCAATCTTGAGATTATTGTCAAAGGAGTTCTCTTTACCTTTACTATTTCGGAAGACGGTTCTCAAGAAGGCATACAATTAGTCAAAAAAGGAGAGATCTTAGGTACTCATCTCTTATTTGAAAGGCTTCAATTTCCAGTAACTCATACTCTTTCGCTGACGGATGTCATACGATGCAATTTTCCTATTCATTTCATTGAGAAACTTTTTAACGAAAACCGGGAATTCGCCCAAGCTTTGATGAAGAATCTTACTTTGGACCATACCAACAATCTTTCCCACTGGGCATTTCTTCGCTCTAAAAGCGGGCCGGAGAAAGTCGCCTTTATCTATAAGTCCCTTCAGAAATTAGATGTGGACATGAATCTCATCACCCAAGAAGATTTGGCACTCATTACAGGGGTCAGCCGGATTACTGTAGCCCGGGCTATGAAAGATATCTACAAAAAGTGACACAGAAACAATTATCATTGTCCTGTGTCACTTTGCTTTCAGTACACTCTATTTTCGGCTTGCTTCCTTTATATTTATATCAACTTTATCCCTTATCTTACTTACTCATAAATTTAAGAGCAGTGCAGCTGAGCAAGGCTGCCCCTATAGGCAAAGCCTGCTCAGCTAAATTAAATTTCGGGTGGTGAAGGGGGTAGTTCTGCTGCCCTGGAAAGCCAACACCCAAATACACGTACGCAGAGGGCACTAGCTGGCTGAAAGAAGCAAAATCATCACCTAATAAAACCGGAGGGACAGCTATCGTATTCTCTTTTCCGACGATTTCTTCACTGGCTTCCTTGATGAGCTCGATCATTCCTTTATCGTTTATCAACGTCTTGACTTCTGCACGGAACTCCAGCGTAAAAGTGGCTCCATGAGCTGTCGTAATCGAACGAAGCATATTTTCCATGGTCTTGGCTGTCTTGTCCATCAATTCATCCCCAAAACAGCGAACACTCCCTTCCATGCGTACTCTCTCAGGGATAATATTGGACTTCTGACCCCCATGTATGGATCCAATAGTTAACACAAAAGGTTCAATGGGATCCACTCTTGCTGAGGAAATGGTCTGCAGAGCTTGTATGCACTCTGCGGCTATAAGGATAGGATTGACGGAGTGGTGAGGCATAGCCCCATGGCCGCCTTTACCGATAATTTCGATATCAAAGAAGGCCACCGAGGCAAAGAAGGGCCCTTCTTTGTATCCAATCTGACCCGTGGTCAGCCCAGGATACACATGAAGGGATATTGCCGCATCGACTTGAGGAGCTTCCATCACTCCTTCATGGATCATCACATCTGCTCCTCCGTTGGGAGATTCTTCACTGGGCTGAAAAATCAACTTGATATTGCCCATAAACGAGTTTCTCATGCTTGAAAGGATCTCTGCGGCTCCCAAAACAACGGCTACATGGGCATCATGACCGCAGGCATGCATAACTCCTTTAGTCATAGAGCAGAACTCATGACCTGTTTCCTCTTCTATGGGCAAGGCATCCATATCCGCGCGAATGGCTAAGGTCTTTCCTGGTTGTCCTCCTTTAAGAAGTCCCACAACTCCGGTTTTCGCTACATTTTCAGTCACTTCACAACCAAATGATCGGAGTTTTTCCGCAATGTATCGTGCTGTTTTATATTCCTGTAAGGCCAATTCCGGATACCTATGAAGCTCTCTTCGTGTGGCTATAAGAGTATTTTCTAGGGATTGCGCCGCCTTTATCATTGTTTCGATCAAGATCCCTTCCCCCTCATCAATAGAATAAAAACTTCCAGCGTCTCTTTCTTTCTGTCATATTACCATACATATATGGCTAAAATCATTTTTATCGCCAATTATCACTTAATATTCTGGCGTTAAACAGCTTAATTCAGAACAGACTAAAAAAAACTGCCGCCCAATGACTTGGTCGGCAGTTTTTCTAGTATATTGCTCTTTATCCTTTGGAAACCTGACATAATCCTTCTTTATAGGGAGGGAATCCTGAAATCGGGTCAAAATCACGGGCAATCAAGAGATTGATATCGGCTTTTTCCCACCCATGGAATACATCAATCATTCCAGGCAGAATAATATTGGTCACTTCAAGCTTGAATTGCAGCTCACCAAACTTGGTGGAAAGTTTCACATCATCCCCATCTTTAAGACCCCGAGCCGTTGCGTCCACTTTATTCATACGCACGATGGGCTCCGGCATGAACTGATTCAACCAAGGCATATGCCTTAACTTGGAGTGGGTGTAGTAGGGAATGCGTGAGCCTGTGTTAAGAATAAGGGGAAATTCTTTTGCCAATTCAGGGTTGCTGTTCGGACTGTCCACCGGTTCCTTATATGTGGGTAAGGTATCGAATTGATATTTTCTAAGGATTTCTGAAGTAAATTCAAACTTCCCGCTGGTCGTAGGAAACCCGGTTTTTCCATCGGGCCGGAATTTCCCACTTTCATATTTTTTAAAGGAATTTGGTTCCTTAGGAGGAATGGTTAAACCCTCCGGATTCGCCCGCAAATCCTTCAAGGTGATGCCCAACTTAGTAATTCTCAGCAGTTCCTCCAGGCCTTCTTCTTCACTTCCATTAAAGAACTCTTTCCCATAACCCAGCTTGGTACCTAATTCAAAACAGATCTGCCAGTCGGAACGAGATTCTCCCATAGGTTTAACAATGGGCTCCCGGAAATAGATTGTACGGCCGAAGATGGCAAAGGGGGCCATTCTTTCAAAACACATGGCCGCCGGCAGAACCATATCCATAGTATTATGGGTCATGGGACGGATATAGTAGTCTGCTGCTACGGTAAATTCCATCTTTTCCAGGGCCTGCTGGTAAAGTTTTGTCTGCGGCCACATCATGGCGTTACCTCCGACCATGAACATGGCTTTAATTTTACCTTGGTCCACGTATTCCGGGAAACGATTTACTTGCATATCATTCACAAAGTGAGCCCACACTGGAAAATCTTCCTTGTCTGCTCTCTTCTCTTTGATCTGTTGGAATAAATCCGTTTCCCGATTAAATGCCGGATTGCCTGCAAATAAGTCAAAAGGAAGTCCATCGGGCATTTCCAGGCCGCCCTCAGCATCGATATTCCCCGAAAGAGCAACCACCGAAAGAATGGCTCTGGTATTTTGAGTTCCGTTTGTGCTATGAACCGTGGGAGAAGCACTCCCTATCCAGGTACCTGGGGTTTCCTGGCCAAACATCTTCGCTGCCGCTTCAATCTTTTCTTTGGGTACCCAAGTGATTTCTTCGGTTTTTTCCGGAGTAAATTCTTTGACATACTCAGCGAATTCCGTAAAGCCGTGAGTCCATTTTTCTACAAATCCTTGATCATAATAGCCATCCCTCAGCATCACATGCGCAATCCCCAGAGCCAGGGCTCCGTCGGTCCCGGGACGCAACTGTAAATGTATATCCGCAAGGCTGCTGACCGTCGGGGTCACCCGGGGATCCACAACGATAAATTGGGTTCCATTGGCTTTGGCATCACAGAGCTTACCGAACCGAGTGGGCAAAGACCAGGCAGGGTTTAACGACCAAATTAAGCAAGTCCTGGTCTTGGGACCGGGGTCTGTTCCCATAGAAACCTTGCCCATGGTGAGGAATCCGGCCATCGCCTCCGCTCTGAAACAGGTGGAGCTTTCATTTCCATAGTTGGGTGAGCCAAAAGTATAGGCTAATCTCTGCACAGCCGAGCGGGGCTCCTTGGGATCTCCACAATAAAACATGACTTTATCCGCACCATCCTGGGCCTTGATCCCGTTAAACTTCTTAGCAATGGTCTCATAAGCTTCTTCCCAGCTGATCTGCTTCCAGCCGGGATCAGGGGATCCTTTAGGATTGGTACGAATCACCGGGTGGAGTAAGCGCTCTGGATCGTATAGCTCCTGTATGCTTGAGACCCCTTTGGCGCAAAGCCGCCCATTCGGGTAATTTTCCCGGGACTCTATGCGGATTATCTTACCTTCCTTTAGCGTAGCCTTGATACCGCATTTGGGGGTGTGATTACACATATCACAATAAGAGTATCCATAGGATAAGGGACTATCTTCAGCAGCAAAGGCTCCTTCAGGATGATAAATATTAAAAGCACTTCCCAAAGCAGCTGCACCGGTTAGGGCAGCACTCCCTTTCAGGAACGTACGTCTCGAAATATTCTTAGCCATTATTATCATCTCCTCCTTTGCCTGATCTTGACTTCGCAACACCAACTCCGACTCCGACGGCCACCGCTGCTACAGTAGCAACTGCCACGCCGGTTATAATACCACTGGAAGAAGACTTATCCTCTTCAGGAGGCGCTACCGGTGCATTGGCACTTGCGATATAAGCCGCTGGCAACAGAGCTTCATCCATATTCTCCGGTATCACGTAATACGTGCTGGTCCCCTGAACTTTGATGGCATTATGGGTTGTAATGTATTTCGATATTTCACTTTCCGGGTCTGCCACATCACCGAAAATCCGGCATTTGCCCGGACAGTTTTGCACACAAGCGGGCATCAGGCCTTGTGATACCCGCTGGTTACAGTAGGTACATTTTTCTACTACATTTAACCGTTTTACACTTTCCTCTTCATACGGGGCAATTTCCCCTGGAAAACTGGTCTCGTCTTTTTTCACGAGCTGCCGTTGTCCATAGGGACAAGCGCTGACGCACATTCCACATCCGATACATTTTTCGTGGTCGACCAGAACCGCTCCGTTATCTGACTTGGTCGTTGCCCCTGCAGGACACACAGAAACACATTCCGGATCCTCACAATGATTACACAAAGTTAAGAGAAATCTTTGATTCGCATTGGGATATTCGCCCCATTCTAAGGGCTGAACTCCATTATAGTTGACTCCTGGTCTTGAGCCATTTTCCATTTTGCACGATACCACACATCCATAACAACCTGCACATCGAGTCATGTCTAACAGCATTGCAAGGTTTGCCAAGATTTTTCCCTCCCTTTAGCCACTTTTATCTACTCTTACTTTTTAATGTTTCTGCCCTCCTTTCAATAACTCGGAAGTTTGTGATTGAGTTAACTATAACAATATATTCTGTGCTAATATATAGGTACGGAATAATCCGGAATTTACAAGATGGCTATATAGCGCGTTTATCCTATACTAAAAAAACCTTTAGGCATCCGATTATTTTCATAGACGAATGAAAGGAAGTCGATCGAATTGGGCACACCCAGGGATTATAGTTCAATTTTAATGCCGAGTTATTCCATACGACCGCTGAATTTTAATCAATACCTTCATCTCGGTAAAAGCCATAAGCTATTTCAGGGTGAATTCATCAATAGCATCTGCAATAATGAAGAGGATCCCTATCTTTACTATATTTTAAGTGGTAAAATCAATATCTGCTTTCTACGCACTGATGGTTCTTCATTAGTCATCGCCACCCGCGAGGCAGGCAACGTCTTTCAATCGGAATACCGCGGATTTGCTTCTATAGCGGGAGATAGGCTAAGATTTATCGCTGTGGAAAACTCTGTCATTATTTCTTTTACGAAAAAACAGCTATTTGACCTCATGGAGCAAGATCGGCAAATCATGGATGACCTTTTATATGTAGTCCACATGTTTTACGCCACGTTATGCCATCGCCTGATGAACACCGCTTGTTTATCCTCCAGTCAAAGATTCCTTACTTGGCTGGACAAATTATGCCGTATCAATACTCCCGATAGGAATGGTCATCACATTATTGAATGCGATTTAACTCAGCAGCAAATTGCCGACTTGCTCTTCATCCATCTCACCACATGCAATCGGCTTATTACCGGGTTAGAAAAAGAAAAAATTATCAAAAAAACCAAGACACATATCTATGTCTATAATTCAAAAAAAATCAACGAGTATCTATTAGATGAAAGTAAAATAATCTATTAATTAAATTAAAAATTTTATATTATCAAAATGACTATATGGTCAAAAAAATTATGCAAAAAAGTGCACCGCCAAATGCGATACTGACATTTGGGGTGCACTTTTCAGCTGTTATTTTATGATAATTCCTTCGGGGTCGATTACCTTGTGCAGAAGGTCCAGCTCTTCATAAGTGGGAGTAAGGGTCTCCCCACTAACCCTGGAGATGTTCAGCTCGAAACAACAATTATCACGGCAATCCTCAGGGGTAAAACCAGGGTGAACGGTATCCAGATACATCACACCCTCTTCATCAAAACGATACACTCCCATGTCGGAGATAACCGCAGCCGGTCCGCCTCGAAAAGCAGATCCATACACTTCTTTTTTATGAACCCACTCTCGATTGGGCCCATGGGGAAATCGCCATCCAGGAGAAGTAATATAACTCACCTTTTCCACAAAGCGGCGCTTCTGATTGATCTGGGGCATAATCAATACACTTCTTTTGGCTAAGGAATGAATATCCGTGTTGCCGCCACTCCCTGTAAGGCGTTTCCCCGTGGGGCCGCCCATAAAGGTGGTATTCACATTGCCGTACATATCAACCTCCGCTCCCCCCAGGTAAGCCAGATCGGTTCTTCCCGATTGAAGCTGCCCGAAGGCGTCCATCAGGCCATCGGCCACAGCAGCCTGATAACTGCAGCGGGCATCGGCGACCGAAGTGGGTAAGTCGATGGGACGACCATCGATGGAACCGGATTCATAAATACAGACCGAAGTAGGTGCCTGGGTTTTTTGAGCTAACATGATGGCTAACATAGGCAACCCTGTTCCCGCAAAAACAACTTCACCATCTTTAACCTCACGGGCTGCCGCGCAAGCCAAAAGATCCATAGGCTTGAACTCCCCGATTTTCGAATAACTTTTCTTGCTCTCCATGATCTTACCCCCTTTTCAGTGTTGAGGAATAACCCAAAGCAGGATTAGCCCGTAGGGCTTCGAGACGTGTAATCCCCAGTTTACTTAGATATTCCTGGTGATCTTTTATCCCGAAGACCCATTCCTCGGCCCATTGGTCGAACCCTTCCTGGGTACGGGTGGATTTAAAGAAATTGCTGATGAAGGGACCATCGGGTTCATAGGCGCCGTATAGTCCTGTGGGATGAGCACCCCATGGCAATTCGACGATATAATCCACGAAATAGCCCGGGAGCATATTGCGGGTCGGCTCACGCCGTAAATATTCCTCAGGAACCACTTGCTCAGCGATAATAATATTGTGCTTCGACGCCTTGATCGCTTCTTCGTCACTGAATCGCAATCCATCAACCCGAACGGTTCCTTCCTGCCCCACCATCTGAACATGGGTAATACACCAGTCCGGATGTGCCGCGGGGATTAGGAGGATTTCCGAGTTATTAAAGGGCTCGTTATAAGTAATAACTTTGTGTTTTCCGATATGGCGGTTAGACCCATCCCGGAGACCGGCTTTCCCGAGATTATCATTCTCAGGATTGAGTATATCGCTGCCCATTGCCGAATAGGTGGGCAAAAAGGGAACTCCCTTTGCGCCGGCGGCCAAGCGATATAAAGCATGAATATGGGCCCAGTCTTCGTAGAATATTTCCTTATTTTCAATTTTCCGGGCCAGATTGCCGCCAAATTTACCATAGAGTTCATGACCGCACCAACTGGACTCCCATACACCGACGCATCCTGCCCCAACCAGCATGTCATCATGGGTTCCGCCGTTGACCTCCATCAGATGAAGGTTCCTTTTTTTCTGACGGATCAGCTCATAGATGGCCGCCATAGGGCGACGCCAAACCGTAAAGCCTCCAAAGGTTAACATATCCCCATCATTGATTTGTCCGATGGCTTCCGCCAGGCTGACAATTTTTGGCCTTGCCATAGAAGAATACCCCCCTTATTATTATCTTTCTATTCCTCAAAAACGGCCGATGACTTCACGACCGATAATCATCCGTTGGATCTGATTGGATCCTTCATAAATTTGCGTAATCTTGGCATCTCTCATCATGCGTTCAACCGGGTATTCGGAACAGTAACCATATCCGCCAAGCAATTGCACGCAGTTGGTCGTGACTTCCATAGCAACGTCTGTGGCAAAGAGTTTGGCCATAGATGCCTCTTTGTTATGAGGTTCTTTCTGATCTTTGAGCCAGGCAGCCCTATAGATAAGGAGTTTAGCCGCATCAATTTTTGTTGCCATATCCGCAATCATAAACTGGACTCCTTGATTGGCGGCAAGAGGTTTATCAAATTGTTCTCTCTCCTTGATGTAATTGATGGTATAGTCAAGAGCGCCTTCAGCGATCCCTAATCCCTGAGCACCAATGGTGATCCGCCCTCCGGCCAGCAGTCCCATGGCTACAGCAAACCCATTATCAATTTCACCCAAGACATTTTCCTTGGGAACTTTTACATTATCGAAGTTCAACTCCACGGTCGGTGAACCATGCATCCCCATTTTATCTACAGGCTTACTCATGGTGAATCCCGGAGTATCCCTCTCAATAATCAGACAGGTAATCCCTTTGCCCTTAGGCTGAGTCGGATCCGTCTTGACGAAAGTACAAAAAGTTGTTGCTACACTTCCATTGGTAATAAAAATTTTGCTGCCATTGACTAGAAAATGATCGCCCTTATCCTCCGCTCTGCATTTTAAAGCCCCGGCATCGGATCCGGCATTGGCCTCGGTCAGTGCATAAGCGCCGATAATCTCCCCTGCAGCCAGTCTTGATAGATACTTTTCTTTTAAGGTCTGACTGCCATAAAGGTACATACTCATACAGCCCAATCCAGTATGAACACTTGTAATAACTGCAGTTGAAGCACATGCCTTGGCGAGTTCTTCAACGATAATGGCGAAGTCTAAATAAGAACCCCCGCCGCCGCCCCACTCCTCCGGAACTGGAAAGCCCGTAAGTCCTAATTCCCTCATTTTATTCCATGTATCCATCGGAAATTCATGAGATTTATCCAATTCAGGGGCAAGTGGCGCCAGTTGGTTCTGCGCAAATTTCCTGACCATATCTCTGAGCATCAAGGTTTCACTGCTTAATTCAAATTCCATTTCTCATCGGCTCCATCCCTCAATTTATCTGATCTTTATTCCCTTACTCCAAGTGTTCTCCATCTTGACCTTAATCGGGATCGACACGGATAAGCATGGCATCCCCTTGGGCATTGCCCGCACAGATACCGCATACCCCGTAGCCCCCGCCCCGGCGCTTCAGTTCATAGGCTAAGGTCATCACAATCCGGGCTCCTGTGGCACCAATAGGATGGCCGTAGGCAATTGCCCCCCCATTGACATTAACCTTGGCAAACATTTCCTCCTTGGTCATACCAAGAATACTGCGGGCGCTTACCAAAGCCACTGCGGCAAAAGCTTCATTGATCTCTATGAGCTTCATATCATCCAGGGTCAGATTATTTTGCTCCAGCACTTTCTTTATGGAAAGGCCCGGTACCGTAGCAATATCTTTTGTCGGCTGTGATACTTCAGCATAGTCAACGATGGTGAACAGGGGTTTGAGGCCAAGTTCCTCCGCCTTAGCCCGGCTCATCAGGAGACACACATCTCCGCCATCATTGGTTCCGGGCGCATTGCCGGCGGTTACGCTGCCTGATTTTCCGGTTACGGCACTAATATGGTCAAAGACAGGGCCAAGTTTGGCTAACCCTTCCCTTGTGGTATTGGCACGGGGTCCTTCATCCTTTTCCAAGACTTCCCTACCTCTTCTAATAGCCACCGGGAAAATCTCCTCATCCAGTTTTCCGGATGCAATCGCCTCCGAGGCCGCTCGTTGGGAATGCAGTGCCCATTCATCTTGATCTTCACGGCTGTAGCCGAATTCGTCGGCCACTTCGGAGCCGTGAATGGCCATATGACGATCATAAAAGGAATCCCAGAGCCCGTCATGGACCATTAAATCCACACAGTCCGCCTTGGGCAAACCCATCTTCTTCCCTTTGCGCATATCTGGCAATGCGAAAGGGATATTGCTCATACTCTCCTGCCCGCCGGCAATGACAATCTCCGCCCTTCCTAAGGCAATCATTTGAGCACCCAGGTCGATGGTTTTAACACCTGAAGAACATACCTTATTGACCGTAATCGAAGGGACATGCTCCGGCAATCCGGCCAAAAGTGTCGCCTGACGGCTGGGTACCTGACCGCTCCCTGCCTGCACCACATGCCCCATAATGACGTAATCCACATCCCCGGGGGCAACTTTTCCCTCCGTCCGGCGGAGAACCTCCTTGATGGCAAGGGCCCCTAATTGAGCTGCATCATACTCCTCCAGGGCTCCCGATAATTTGCCGTAAGGTGTTCTTGCCGCTTCTACACATACGACTTCCCGCTGTTTGGCATAGGTGTTCTCAATTTTCCTTCCCATGGTTGAATAATCCGGTTTTCTTTCTCCATAAGCACTGATTTTGGCGTCTTTGTAATATTTTTTCCTGATCAATTCCAGGCTTTGAACGACTTTGGCCGACATGATTTACTCCTCCCCTGCCACCGGCTTAAACGGAATCTTTTCTTTTTATTGGTATGTGTAAAAACCGCGACCCGATTTCCGGCCGTACCAACCGGCTTTTACGTATTTGCGGAGAAGAGGACATGGACGATATTTGTCCCCTAACCCTTCATGAAGAACCTCCGCGATGGACAACACCGTGTCCAGTCCGATTAAATCGGCTAAGGCCAAGGGGCCCATGGGGTGATTCATACCCAACTTCATCACCTGATCAATATCTTCAACAGTAGCTATTCCTTCATAGAGTGTGTAGACAGCCTCATTGATCATAGGAATCAGGATTCGGTTGGCGACAAAACCCGGAGCGTCGTTTACTTCCACAGGGGTTTTCCCCATTTCCAGGCTTAAGTCTTTAATGGTTGTATAGACCTCATCACTTGTGGCTAGACCACGGATGATTTCAACCAGCTTCATCACCGGGACCGGGTTCATAAAATGCATTCCGATGACTCGATCCGGACGTTGAGTAAAAGCGGCAATCTCCGTAATCGGGAGAGATGAGGTATTCGTTGCCAGAATGGTATGCTCCGGACAAATGCCATCGAGCTGGGTAAAGATTTGACTTTTGATCGCCACATTTTCTACTGCTGCCTCAATGACCAGGTCAGCGGAAGCAGCATCCTGCAGAGAGGTAGATTTTGATAAGCGTTCTAAAATTGCCCTGGATTCCGTAACCTCAAGCTTTCCTTTTTCAACACTTCGCTTGAGGTTTTTCTCAATAATGCTCAACCCGCGGGTTACGAATTCTTCCTTAATGTCATTAAGAATTAGGGAATAGCCGGCCTGGGCAGCCACCTGGGCTATCCCGCCACCCATCTGTCCAGCACCAATGACCATGATCGTTTTCATTTTTACCCTCCATTTTTGCGCACTTATTGCAAAGGTGTGCCTGGTAATTTGTTAAGCAAATGTGCTGATTTACAAATCCCTCCTTTATTGTCTTTCAGCATTAATACGTTTAAATATTTTGAATATTTAGCAAATAACATGCCAAGACTTATCTTTATTTGTTCTTAATTAAAAGGACATGCACCACACTATTTAGCAGATAAAGATAAGATCAAGGATTGCGCCAAAAGGTCAGCCAGCTAAAATATTTATTCACAATACTTCAGAAGGATAAGAATTAATAAAAGTTGTAAGAGCAGCATGAAAAAAACGTCCCGAAAGCAGACAGATGTGTTCGAATGTGTCTGCTTTCGGGACAGTTTCTAAATTCATAGTTGACCGGGATTTATATTATATTCCTTTAGAGTAGACTCTATTTTTTATCCACTGGATAATATCTGTTGTCGGTGTACCGGGGGTGAAAAGGGCTTCGGCATATCCTCCCTTAATTAAAGCTTCAATATCTTCTTCAGGCAGGGTCCCTCCACCCATGACTATAATATCTTCAGCATTTTGTTCTTTGAGAAGCTCTTTAACTCTTGGAAAGACTGTCATATGGGATCCGGATAGTATACTCAGTCCGATGACATCCACATCTTCTTGAATCGCCGCCTCCACGATTTCTTCTGAGGTTTGATGGAGCCCAGAATAGATGACTTCCATCCCCCCATCACGTAAAGCCCGGGCGATGACTTTCGCGCCCCGGTCATGACCATCTAAACCTGGTTTACCCACCAAAACACGAATACGCGCTTGTTCCACGATTGACCCTCCCTTATTCTCCTAAAATACAGACTGCTCTTTGTACTCTCCAAAAACCTCCTTGAGAACGGCGACGATTTCCCCTTCCGTAGCATAAGCACGAACGGCATCCATGATTTTCGGTATAAGATTATCCGAACCCTGAGCCGATTCTTTTAAGGCATCAAGAGTATTCATAACATGTAGATTATCACGGCCCGCCCTCAATTCCTTAACCCGCTGTGCCTGACTTCTTTCGATTTCCGGATCAATTTTTAAGAGTTCCATCTCATGGTTTTCTTGAGTTTGGAACTCGTTGACACCGACGATGATCCGAGATTTATTTTCAATTTCTTTTTGATAGCGATAGGCCGCATCTGCTATTTCCTGCTGGAAGAAGTTCTGCCCAATGGCTGCGAGCACTCCTCCCCGTTCTTCAATCTTTCGGAAGTATTCCTCAGCTCCCTCTTCCATTTGATTGGTTAAAGCTTCAACAAAATAGGAGCCTGCTAAGGGATCAATGGTATTGACGATACCTGTCTCATAAGCCAGAACCTGTTGAGTTCGCAAAGCGATCTGCACGGCTTTTTCCGTAGGCAGGGCAAGCACTTCATCCATAGAGTTGGTATGCAGGGACTGGGTCCCTCCCAGGACCGCTGCCATTGCTTGATAAGCTGTACGAATAATATTATTCTCGGGTTGTTGTGCTGTGAGGGAGCACCCTGCAGTCTGGGTATGAAAACGAAGAAGAAGGCTTCTCTCTTTTTCAGCTTTATATTTTTCTTTCATATGCCGGGCCCAAATTCGCCGGGCAGCCCGATACTTCGCTATTTCTTCAAAAAAGTCAGTGTGGGAATTAAAAAAGAAGGAGAGTCGGGGTGCAAAATCATCAACATTCAGCCCCGCTTTAATACCTGCTTCCACATAAGCGAAGCCATCCGCCAAAGTAAAAGCCAGTTCCTGGAGAGCTGTGGCACCGGCTTCCCGGATGTGGTATCCGCTGATACTAATGGTATTCCATTTTGGAACATAGTCACGGGCAAAGGCAAAAATATCCGTGATCAAACGGAGGGACGGTTCAGGTGGAAAAATCCAGGATTTTTGTGCGATATATTCTTTTAAGATATCATTCTGGATTGTTCCGGTAAGTTTGTGCGCAGGAACCCCTTGTTTTTCTGCGGCCACAATATACATGGACCATAAGATGGATGCCGGAGCATTGGTTGTCATGGAAGTGCTGACTTTATCCAGGGGAATATCCTTAAATAAGGTTTCCATGTCCTGAAGGGAGTCGATGGCTACTCCGACCCTGCCCACTTCACCATAAGCCCGGGGATGATCGGAATCGTAGCCCATAATCGTTGGCATATCAAAAGCAACACTTAAACCCGTTTGACCCTGGCTGAGCAGGAATTTATAACGCTGATTGGATTCAACCGCTGTGGCAAAACCGGCGAATTGCCGCATAGTCCAAAGTCTTCCCCGATACATATTGGTGCGAACGCCACGGGTATAGGGGTACTCACCCGGGTAACCAATATCTTTCATAAAAGCAATTTCCGGAGTGTTATCTGGAGTATAAAGAGGATCGATAGGGACACTGGATACGGTCATAAAAGGCCCTTTACGCTCTTTCTGCTCTTGGTAGGATTTTTGCCAACGCAAAAAATCATCGTTCATATTGATTCACCTAACCTTTTTCAGAATCACTCCTTAACCCTTCCACCCTTATCTCTATCAACCTATTTTGAAAAGGAAACATGCTTTACTATTTCTTCAGTAACTATAGATGCCCAAATTTTCTCGGCCAGCCGATACGGATTTTCCTGTTCCAGGTCCTTCTCAGCATTTCGTAAATTCTCCCAAGCTATAGCAAAGGACTGCCTGGCAAGTTCTTCCCAATGATACCAAACTTCTTGTGCAAAGGCCTGTTTACGGCGCACGAGATTTTTTCCGGATTGGATCAGGTAGTTCTGGTGAAGCGCGATTTGATCGCGAAGTTCGGAGAGTCCCCGCTGGTCAAGGACACTGGTCAGGATGACAGGCGGACGCCAGGGTTTTTCCCCATTGAGGTCCAGAACCATTTCAATATCATTTTTAAGGTGTTCAGCTCCCGGTAAATCGGCCTTATTGACGACAAAAACATCTGCAATTTCCATAATCCCGGCTTTGATAGCCTGGATTCCATCTCCCGTTCCTGGATTCAAGACCACAATGACCGTATCCGCCAGTTCCATAATTTCTAATTCTGATTGTCCAACGCCCACAGTCTCCAGAAGAAGGCGTTCATATCCGGCAGCTTCCAATATTCTTAAGACATCCCCCGTGGAGCGGGCCACACCGCCTAAATGTCCCCGGGTACCCATACTTCGTATGAACACCCCGGGGTCTGTGCTATGGGATTGCATACGAATCCGATCCCCCAGAATGGCTCCTCCCGAATAGGGGCTGCTTGGATCAACCGCAACAATGCCGACTTTCTCCTTTTGATCCCGATAGAGATGGGTCATGGCTCCGACTAAGGAACTTTTACCGGCACCCGGCGGCCCGGTTATACCAAGTATCATGCGCTGGCCAGTCCTCGGAAGGATTTGACACATAATTTCGATTCGTCCCCGGTTATTCTCGACTTGAGAAATAAGCCGGGCTGCAGCACGCCGCTCCCCTTTCCAAAGGCGTTCCAACCAAAGCTCATAATCGTGGGTTTTCAAAATTCCATCCCTTCCTTTGCCTCAACCCCTTGTTGATATGCATGCCGATGCTCCTGCATGATTGTTACTGTATCGGCAATGGCTAGAATTTCATCCGGCGCATAGCGTCCGGTTAAGACGAGGTGCAAACGCGGGGGACGCTTTTCCAAGAGTTCCATGACTTCTTGAACTGTGACCAATTTAAAGTCTAAGGCGACCAAAAGTTCATCCGCAACAATCAGGTCAAAGCGATCCTCTTTAAACCATTGGGATAAAATCTCCAGCCCTTCATGGGCCATGGCAATATCCACCGGATCGGGATTTTCATAGGAAACAAAACAATCCCTACCGGTCTGTACCAAGGTTAAGTTGGGGAGCTTCTCAGAGATCTTCACCTCTCCGTAATTTTTGCTTCCTTTCATAAATTGTAAAAAGCTCACCTTCTGATCGTGCCCCAAGGCCCTGAGACTCAGCCCTAAAGCCGCTGTGGTCTTCCCTTTGCCATTACCGGTATAGGCCAGCAAAAGCCCTTTCATATTCTCTCACCTTCTTCCTGTGATGATCTCATTCATTTTCCACCAAGGTAAATTCCCAACCACAGTAATAGTCCCGAGAATCCTGATCTGGAGGGCAAGCTAAACAACGGGTTGAGATTCGCGGGTCGATGGTGGCGGCAAATAAGGAGTACTCTACCTCACCCACTGGCTTACACGGAAAATCAGGCAACTGTTTTCTTCTTCGAGCACTTTGAACCCGACAATCCGTCATTTTAAAAATCAATGTTTTTTCATCCGGCCGTTCTATCGTCTGTTGATTAAGAAATGCGTACAGCCGAAAAGCTAAGGCCCGCTCAAGAGCGTCAAGCCCACCCTGAGGAGGCAGCTTCAAGAACTCCTGAATACGCTTTGCTTCGACTACTGTGAAATGCCGCCAAGCCTCAATGTCATGATGGATTGCTTCTCCAATCCCTCTTTCTCGTTCTATGGACTGAAACCAAAGTCCGTCATGAGCCAACCAGCGCTTGGCAAAATCCTCAAGCAAATCCAACGCTTGTTGATGGGTTAAGTCTTCCTTACTTCTTAACATTTTTTATATCTCCCCCTCAAATCAACCCTTTCGGGTCATACTACCTCACTGCCCTCCTTTGAATGGTATTTATAATATTCTGATTATTATAGCAATTTCTGTGCCAATGGCTGGCTAAGAAGTTTAATACTCAGGCTTTATTTCAAATAAGAGTTCAAAATTATGTTAGTAATATGAAAGGCATCAAGGGCACCAGACCACAAAGCGTCCTGAAAGCGGACATATCTGTCGGGAAATTGACCGCTTTCAGGACGCTTCTGCAGGTTGAACACGCATCTAAGGCCTCAGGTTATATTTATTTAATTTATCATAAAGTCTCGACCGACTAAGGTTTAGAAGCTTTGCAGCTTTCGTCTTATTGCCCCCTGCTTTTTCAAGCGCCGCCATAATCATCTCCCGCTCAATCTGGCCAATTTTATCCTGATGACGTATTCCGTCATTCTCAGCATGGATCATAGGCGGATTACAGCTAATTATATTATGGGGCAGATGCAGCAGCTCAATTAAACCGCTGGGAGCGTAATTGACTGCCCGTTCCACCACATTTTCCAATTCACGAATGTTTCCCGGCCAGGAGTAGTTAAGTAATGCAGCCATAGCGTTATTGGTTATACCCATTACATTAGCTTTCAGTATAGTGTTGAATTTGGTAATGAAAAAATGAGTTAAGGGTTTAATATCCTCAAGACGTTCCCTGAGGGGAGGTATATGTAGATTAATGACATTTAACCGATAGTAGAGATCCGATCGGAACTCAGCATTAGCAATAGCATTAATTAGCTTTTTATTCGTGGCTGCTAAAATCCGTACATTGACTTTTATACTTTCAGTACTTCCTAATCGTTCCACTTCGCGATCCTGCAATACTCGTAATAACTTAGCTTGCAGAGCCAGGGGCATTTCCCCAATCTCATCCAAGAAAAGGGTCCCTCCATCAGCCCGCTCAATACGTCCGGGCTTACCACTCCTGGAGGCACCTGTAAAGGCCCCCCCCTCATAACCAAACATCTCTGCTTCCATAAGACTCTCAGGAATAGCTGCGCAATTTACTTTAATAAAAGGGCCTTGGTAACGTTCACTGCAAAGATGGACTGCATGGGCTACAACTTCTTTGCCAGTTCCACTTTCACCAGTAATTAAAACCGTTGAGCTGCTGGAAGCAACAATGGATATTTCATCTTTAAGCCTTTTCATTTGCGGACTTTCAGCTATCATATCTTTCATGATTGTTTGAGCGGTCATATTCTTTTGCAATTCTTCCTGAAAAAACGAGACTTTATGTTCTAAACAGCGTACCTTTTCCGCCAACTCCTGGGCCTCGGCAAGGTGAGGAAATACGGCTTTCCCTACAGCGCCGACCACATTTCCTTCTTTTATGATGGGTGAACTGGAAACAATGATTGGCTTTCCTTGTATGGTCAGAACTTCACTGGATTCGGATAATCCGGTACTGGCTACATGATGCAAACGACTTGACGCCAAAATCTCCGTAATAGGCCTTCCTATGATTTTATCCGGAGGAAGGGTTAAAAAATTGGCCATAGCTTGATTGACAAGGGTTGTTTTTCCTCTTTCGTCAATCACAACGATGCCGTCACGAATGATGTTGAGTACCGTATCAAAGGTTTTATTCAAAGCTTTAACGGTTTCTAACTCCTTTGCCGTATGCTCTAAATCCGTGAGATCCTGGAAGATCACGATGGCCCCTTCGATACTTCCTTCAATATTCAGCGGGGTCATATTCACCACCATAGTCACATTGCGGCATCTATATTTTTTCCCGATTTGAACGACACCATGGACAAGGGAAGGGGTAATATCCAAATTGGGCAATAAACCGTGGAATGGCTTTCCCATCAAAGAAGCGGAATCTATACCCAGGATCCGCCTCGCACCTATACTGATATGGGTGATACAGCCTCTACCGTCTACGGCAATGACACCATTGTGCATTGAATCCAAGATAGCTTTTAATTGAACATTAAGAAGTTCGGAATGTTTAAATAAAGTCACCACCATGTTGGCCTTACATAAGAGTCCAATAACCTTTCCTTCTCTATCCAGGACCGGAACTGAACCTACGGAACTTACTTTTACAAAACTTGCCAACTGCTCATCGGAAAGATCGTCAGAAATACTAATCACATTGGTAATGAGATAAGGGTCTACAACGTCCTTGGATGTTGCGCCGTTTAGGACAGCACGGTAGAGACTGCTTCTGCTGAAAATGCTCAGCAGTCTTCCGTTTTGATCTAGCACCGGAATTATGGCGATCTTTAAATCAAGAAAAATTCGCACTGCCTTGGCTATAGTATCGCCCAGCTTCAAATAAGCAAACCGCGTATTAGTACCTTCCTCGAGGAGCATATTCTATCACTCCTTATTAAGTAAATTTCATTCAAATACAGACCTGCCTCATTAGAAGTCTGAAAATTCTGCATACATTATATCATCATTTTGCCTTGAATTGAAGGGATAATACCGGACGTAAAAAAAGAGAACCCTGGTGCGGTTCTCAAAGAAAAAAGAGCAAGCTCAATTTCTAATTATTATTATTTATATAAATTCAATGTTCTTATTGAGATTCCGGGCAAAAAGCAATCTGCTCTTCAAGCTATTTGCCATCTGAAGAGCTGGCGCAAGTCTTTAACATTTCACAAGTACTGCAAAGCTCACTTTTATCACTAGCTATAAAACAATAAGTCCCTTCAACCTTCCAACAAGGTTTGGATTCATTAATGGGTGTGGAACTGCTTCTCATCCCTCCACCTTTGCAATTTCGATTGTACCAACAGGAATACATAGACGTGATCTGCTTTACTCCAGCAATATTCAACCCCTTTTCATTCATAAGAAACTTAATGAATTTTAAACGCAAGAGATCGTTATTTGAATATTTTCTTTGATACTTATCCCGGTTAGGGTGAATTAAACCATTTCTCTCCCACACTCTTAAGGTTTCAGGATGCTCCTCAATTAGCTCCGCTACGGTACCAATGCTGTAAAGGCCTTTTTCTTCGTCAAGCAAAATTATCACCACCTTTAAGGGCCTCAACATTTTGATGCACAATAATTTTGAATTATCGATATCTTTATCTATATAGATTGTAACCCTTTTGGCTCAGAATCTCAATATTCTTATTTAAGTTTTCATAGACGAGATGTATAACTACGCTTAATTATAATAACGATAGCGAAAATATTCAATGTGTAAAAATAAACAAAAACCTTCGCTACCACATTTTGGGTAGCGAAGGCATTTTCTAAAGGGTATCCAGTGATTCTGCTTATGACTTAGGAGCACTTTCCTTCTCATGCATTATTTTCATTGTTTCTGTGTTGGTTTTAGGTGCCTTGACATCCCACTTAGGAGTTGCGACACCGGTTACAGCTTCTGTAGCCTTGCTGATGGCCTGGTAAGCATAGTCCATGGATGTATTCAGAGTTTCCATGGTTAACTGAGGATTATGGAAGCCCATGGAGTTCTCTGCTCCGACCCAATCCACTAAGAATTGACCCTTACGTTGCAATGCACGGGCCTCGTTGAGAACATCCTGATTAGCGCCCTTAGCATCAGCTTCAGCAATGGCTTCAATCGCTTCGACATTGATATTTCCTACTTTACCCATCATATCGGCGACTTTGTCCTGAGTATAGAATACTCTTTCTTTGAGTTTTTCTTCGCCTTCTCGATGACAAGTCATGCAGCTCTCGTTCATATGCTTAAGAGGGCTGGTCCACCAGTGCGAAGAGATTTTCTCTCCGCCGTTCATGGTGTAAGGCATATGGCAATCCGCGCAGGATAAACCGGCTTCAGCGTGAGTGCTGCCCATGAAGGTTTCGTATTCAGGGTGCTGGGCCTTGATTTCACCGACACCGGCTTTCGGATGTTTCCAGTCGGAGAAACCTATTTCTTCATAATAAGCCAAGACATCATTGGGGGTAAGACCTTTATCCCAAGGGAAGGTGACAATTTTCTTATCTCCTGCGAAATAATACTCAACGTGACATTGTGCACATACCATGGTGCGAAGTTCTTGGGTAGTCAGGTTATCAGGATCCTTGCCCAAACGAGTAAGAGCGTCCCGTAAAGGGGGCTGGACAATGACCAAATTCATGGTCTGAGGATCATGACAATTGGCACAAGTAATGCCTTCCGTCATTTTACCCTTCAAATCATGGAAATTGGCTCCATAATAGGCATCACCCATTTCTTCTACGATACCGGCTACATTGGCAGATTTACAGGTCCAGCAAGAAGCAATACTTTTTTCATTAATACGTTTGATTTTGGTGACGTCTTCAATGGTGTAGGCATGGCCACGATCTTCATTGTATTCAATAGCAAACCCATACCCAGCAAAAATCTCTTTTAAGAAAGGCCACTGGGTCAGCTTGTCAAATTCTTCGGAGCCGCCATACTTACTGCCTTCATTGGACATTTCTTTTGTTTTGACGAATGTATCATATTGTTTAGGATAATACTTGGCATACTCGTCTACAGATAAGGTTCCAGGAGCGATATCAGCCCGAAAAGCAACAGGCTGCGTGGTTTTCGATGAACAACCAACCGCGGCTATGCTGATGGCCATTGCAGCCAGCAATCCTATGAGTATTTTACCTTTTCTCACAATTTTACCTTCCTTTCTCTATCGATAGTTGCTATGAGGGGTATAGCGGTGACAATCAAAACATCGTCGACTGGAATCCATATTAACATTCCTTACCACGTCTTGATGGCATCTTAAGCAGTTATTCTGTACCATTTCCGTATTCTTTTCTGCGATGCGAATACTGTCCGGCAGGTCACTGAATGTATTGTGGTAAAGGTGCTGAACTCCTGCCGTAACCTTTGTATAGGTCTTGGTCACATAGTTGGTTTGATCCGTATGACACTCGTTACAACCGGCTATTTCCCGGTGGGATGAATGGCTCCAAGTCCCATAAACAGGCTCCATAACATGACAAGAGACACAAAAACTTGAATCTTTTGTAACAGCATGCACTCCTTGAACTCCAATAATGACTATTGAGAACAATCCTATAAAAAGACCTACGATTAGAGATAGTTTGGATATTCTTTTAGTTTTTCCGCTTGGGACACCGGTTTTTTCTTGCTCCACTCCGCTATTCATAGCTTACCTCCTTTCTCAAAGTCTCTCGTGGTGTCCTATTCTGCCTGGACCTCTTCATTAAAATTATAAAAAATATAGACCATTAAACCAATTAACAAATTCATCACAATTTATTAACATATTCTTAACAAAGAGAATCGCTTGGAAAAATAGTTGTCCTTGGCGAAACTGGTGTGCAATATAAGTTATAAAAATAAGGTACTGGAACTTTAATTTAAAACAAGTTCCAATACCTTATTACTTTAAATCGAGCTAAGCCTTCTTTTTCGCCCACATAATTACGCCATACGAAAGCCACGCGAACCCGATTCCAAGAAGTACGGCAATTCCTATCATCGCAATCACTGTATAGTCATAAAAAGCTATAAAGCCACCGTTCGCTAGTGTTGAAGTTTGCGGCAAATCAATGACATTATACGAACCCAACACACAAACAATCCATGTGATGCCGACGAAAACAGAAGGTGCCATCTTTATTATTCTCGATTTTGCTAGTACGCACAGCAGCAGCTGTACAATGGCAGGAAATCCAAACAAAGCAAGAGCAATCAGCCAAAAAACCGCTCCGTCGCTCATCATTCTTTCTCCTTTTCAACATCCTGTGTATCGGGTGGAGGGACTTTGTCGGAATCATGCCACGTGCTTCCAGTCAGAGCTGGGGTTGAGCACGCCTACTGTAAATTCATCATATAGTTTCTTTATATTTTTGATCATTTATAAAAGGTTGTTTTTTCAATTCTTCTAAAGAATAAAAGGTTCCTCTCCATTTAAGACCACCACGACCTAAGGTCTTAATCATCGAATGAATATTGCCCAAATGTATAAAGAAGAACCTGTTTGAGCAGATTCTTTTGACATTACAGCACCCCCTTTGTCATCAATTATAACTGATATGTCCTATTGCTGCACAACCAACAGGCCCTCCCGATTCAACTAATTGAACATTATCCCCATTATCCAAAACTATTATAACCATTTGACAATAACAAGAGGGCCTAGGCCACAGCTATCTAAATAGACTAATCTCCTTTTTCACATCACTGAGCACTTTTGTAATCATTGATATCAACAACATGGCAAATAAATTTCCTAAATTGACAACTGTAATAACATATGTTATCGTTAACCTATGTTATTATTAAAAGAGGTGCGCTCAATGTCAATTAAATCAGCAATATTAGGTATACTTAGTTGGAAGCCTTCAACAGGATATGAACTAAAAAAGATCTTTGAGGATTCCTCCTTCATGTACTGGTCTGGTAATAATAATCAAGTTTACAAAGCTCTTATTAGTATGGAAGATGAGGAGCTTGTTACAAGTAAAGTGATTCATCAGGATAACTCTCCTTCAAAAAAAATATATACCATAACTGAAGAAGGACTTAAAGAACTAAAAGAGTGGGTTATATCATCACCAGAGGCTCCTGAAATTAAAAAAACGTTCTTGGTACAACTTGCCTGGTCAGACATGTTAAGTAATCAGGAATTAAGTGAAATTCTCACAAAATATGAAAATGAAATCAAATCGCAATTGATTATGCAGCAGGAGAAATACAGACGTTCAATTCATTCTCCTAATAGAAACACTAGGGAAAGTTTAATATGGGAGATGATTTCAGAGAACATTATTTCAACCTATAATAATGAACTTAATTGGATCCGTGGAACCCGTCAGAAGTTGTTTGAAAATGAAACTGTGGAGGAAAAAGATAAAATGAACTATCAAATTAGAGAAATAGAGAATAAAAAATATATTGAACTGATTTCTACTACTGAACCATTAAGTACTGAGAATGATGCACTTAATCTGGTGGCTTTATGCTGGGAGCATGAGACACATGTGCTTATGATACACTATGCAGCCTTATCAGAAGACTTCTTCAAACTTAAAACCAAAATAGCTGGTAATATTATTCAAAAATTTATAAACTATGGTATAAAAGCTGCTGTTATTATCCCTCAAGAAACAATTCAAAAAGGCAGATTTAAAGAGATGGTCATGGAAACAAATAAAGGCAATCATTTTAGAATGTATGAAAGTAAAGAAGAAGCTGAAAAATGGTTTTTGAATTAGGGGCTTCAAACGTTTTCAAAGCAAGCTAAGATCGAGTTATTGCCCGATACGGTCACTTCATTGTCAACCAAGCGGATCGGATACTAAATTCCTGAAAAATAAAGAATAATTACAATGCAGTTGATTCAAAAACAGGGTATTATTTCTTAAGATCATTAAGAAGTAATACCCTTGCTTATTTTATTATAAGTCTCTTAATCTTGGGTAGAAAAGGCTTTACTATCTTTGACCAGCCTATTTTCAGCCCTACTTCGATTAGTCTTTGTTGATTACAACGGCTTGTGCGGCGGCCAAACGGGCAATGGGCACCCGGAAGGGAGAACAAGACACATAGTTCAGACCGATTTGATGGCAGAATTCGATGGATGAGGGATCTCCCCCATGCTCACCGCAGATTCCCACTTTTAGGTCAGGATTGGCCTCCCGGCCAAGTTTTACTCCCATTTTCATGAGCTTGCCTACTCCATTGCGATCGAGAACGGCAAAGGGGTTGTTCTCGAGGATATTCTGCTCCAGATAAGCCGGAAGGAATTTACCTTCGGCATCATCCCGGGAGAAGCCCAGGGTAGTCTGTGTCAGGTCATTGGTACCGAAGGAGAAGAAGTCGGCAGCTGTGGCCACTTCATCTGCGGTTAGGGCAGCCCGGGGCACTTCAATCATGGTGCCAATTGTGTAAGAGAAGGTTACTCCTTGTTCCGCCATGACGGCTTGGGCCGCCTCCTCGGTGACCTTGCGGAGCTTCGCAAGTTCCTTGACATGGATAACAAGAGGAATCATAACCTCAGGATAAATCTCATAGCCTTCTTTGACAAGACGTGCAGATGCTTGGAAAATCGCCCGTGCCTGCATGGCATAGATCTCAGGGAAGGTGATTCCCAGACGGCAGCCCCGATGCCCCAGCATGGGGTTCATTTCGGATAGAGCACGAACTTTTCTTAAGAGGGCTTCTTTTTCATAAAGCTCTTCTTCATGATCTCCCTTCATTTTCAGCTTGGTGATATCCACCACCAACTCTTCTACATTGGGGAGAAACTCATGGAGGGGAGGATCAAGAAGACGGATGGTTACCGGGAATCCTGCCATGACTTTTAGAATCCCATAGAAATCTTCTTCCTGCATAGGAAGGAGTTTAGCTAAAGCTTCCTCTCTTTCCGGTAGGGTCTGGGCGAGAATCATATCTTGAACAATGGGTATGCGGGCCGGGTCCATAAACATATGCTCAGTCCGACAAAGTCCGATGCCCTGTGCTCCGAAATCCCGGGCTTTTTGTGCATCACGGGGGTTATCCGCGTTGGCCAGGACCTTAAGTGTGCGAATCTCATCAGCCCAGCCCAATAATTCCTTGAACTCTTCGCTGAGCTCAGGGTCAATCATGGGGACCTCTCCCTTAATAACACGACCTGTTGCCCCATCAATAGAGAACAAAGTTCCTTCCGGGTAAGTGACACCATCAATGGTTACCGTATTATGAGTATAATCAATCCTTAGTGCCTCACAGCCACATACTGCAGGTTTACCCATATGACGGGCAACCACTGCGGCATGGCTAGTCATGCCCCCCCGGCTGGTCAAAATCCCTTGAGCTGCCAGGATCCCATGGATATCGTCCGGTGTAGTCTCTGTCCGAACCAAGAGGACCTTTTCCCCTGCGTGACCCAGACGCTCAGCATCATCGGCATCAAAAATGATTTTGCCGGATGCTGCCCCCGGCGAAGCAGGAAGCCCTTTGGCGATAACCTCTAATTTGGCCTCACTGTCCATGCGGCGATGGAGCAATTGGCCTAATTGACCAGGCTCAATCCGGGCAATGGCTTCTTCCTTAGAGATAACCCCTTCCCGACAAAGCTCCACAGCAACGCGGATAGCTGCAGGAGCAGTACGTTTCCCATTCCGTGTCTGGAGGATATAGAGCCGTCCCCGTTCAATGGTAAATTCAATATCCTGCATATCCCGGTAATGGGCTTCCAGGCTATTGGAAGTCTCTACAAATTGGGCATAGATCGCTTTGTTCTCATCTTCGAGGCTTTTGATAGGTTGAGGAGTACGGATACCTGCTACCACATCCTCACCCTGAGCATTCATAAGATATTCTCCATAAAGGGCTCTCTCTCCCGTGGATGGGTTGCGGGTGAAAGCTACTCCTGTACCTGAGTCATTGCCCATGTTTCCGAAGACCATGGATTGCACATTGACTGCGGTACCGATGTCATCTGGAATCCCATTGATTCGCCGATACACATTGGCACGATCATTGTTCCAGGAACGGAATACGGCTAAAATAGCCTGTTCCAGCTGTTTCATGGGATCTAAAGGAAAAGGACTTCCTGTACGGCGTTGTATGAGCTTTTTATACCCTGCTACAACTCCTTTAAGACTCTCTGCCGTAAGCTCCGAGTCATAATGTACGCTTTGCTTTTCCTTGGCATCTTCCAAAATTTTCTCAAATTCATGATGCTCCACTTCAAGAACAACATCTCCGAACATTTGAATAAAACGCCGATAGCTATCATAAGCAAAGCGTTCATTCTGGGTGGAAGTAGCAAGACCCTCTACTGTATCATCATTAAGTCCGAGGTTAAGAATAGTATCCATCATACCGGGCATAGAGAATTTTGCTCCGGAACGAACGGAGACCAAGAGAGGATTGTCTTTATCTCCGAATGTCTTGCCTGTGGCATTTTCGATATCCGCTAAGGCCGGACCAATCTGTTCCCACAGCCCTTCCGGAAAGTTGCGGCCTCCAGCATAGTAATCATTGCATGCTTCTGTAGTAATGGTAAACCCTGGAGGTACGGGCAACCCAATATTGGTCATCTCTGCCAGATTAGCACCCTTACCTCCTAATAAATCTCGCATGGAAGCCTGGCCTTCACGGAATAAATAAACAAACTTCTTAGACATTTCGCTCCCCCTTATACAATATCTCTAATATTCTTGATGCCGTCTCTTCAATAGCCTTGCCGGTGGCATCAATGACCGGGCAACCTACTTTACGCATAATTCCCCGGGCATATTCCAATTCTTCCACGATACGTTCATAATTCGCATAATCCGCACCAGATCCTAATCCTAAGGTTCTCAGCCGTTCCGTTCGAATCTGATTCAATAGATCAGGCTTCAAGGTCAAACCGATTACTTTTTGGGATGGAATTCTAAAAAGCTCCTGCGGAGGAGAAACTTCAGGAACCAGAGGTATATTAGCTGCCTTGATTCCTTTATGGGCCAGATACATGCTTAAGGGAGTTTTTGATGTCCGGGAAACTCCGATAAGTACCACATCTGCTAAGAGCACTCCCCGCGGATCCTTGCCATCATCATATTTCACCGCAAATTCAATGGCATCGACTTTACGGAAATACTGTTCATCCAATATATGAGTCACATTGGGGGTATAGCTTGGCAAAAGGCCGGTCTGATCAGCAAGGATTTTAATTAAGGGACCGAGAATGTCCACTGTATGCAATCCATAGTCTTTGGCTTTTTCTTCTAAATAATTCCGAAGTTTTTTTACTACAAGGGTATAAGCAATAATCGCTTGCTCTTTCATAGCTTCTTCGAGGATTTCGTCCACATGAACTTCATCCTGCACATAGGGGACCTTGCGAATTTTGGTTCGAATCCCTGAAAATTGAGCTGCCGCTGCCCGGCTGACGTATTCAGCTGTCTCACCCAAAGCATCTGAGATTATGTATATAACAGGCATTTCCTTAGCCACTTCACACCTCCAAGGTCAATTATTTAGGTCAAAAAGGAGCTTTATTGAGCACCTAATGACCCAATCTGTACAAATAATTTCGTGACGTTCGTCTTGGTAAAACGGCCGATGACTTCATAGCGCTCCTCGCCTTTTTCGTCTATAAAGGCTTCCACAACAGGCAATGTGTCAATCTGGTGCAGAGTTAACTTCCTCGCTGCTTCTAGTACCGGTTCATCCGCTGTGGTCATAATAATATTGGGCATCCGGGTCATAATGATACTCACGGGAACCTGTTGAAGATCAGTTTTACCTAAGGCAGACTTAAGCAAATCTTTCCGGGACACCATTCCTCTTAAAGTTTGGCCTTCCCCAACAACGGTTAGACTTCCTACATTCTGTGTAAACATCGTCACTATAGCATCATAAATACTGATGTTTTCCCGGATAGATATAGGAAGGGATTTGAAGTCTCCCACCCGAAGCTGGCGAAGTCGTTCCATATAGGGCGATGTTTTCTTTTTGTCTTTATAAAAATATCCCACCCTCGGTCGGGCTTCGAGAACACCTGCCATCGTTAAAATTGTCAGGTCAGGACGCAGGGTCGCTCGTGTCAAATCAAGCTTTGCAGCGATTTGTTCCCCGGTAATTGGGCTTGAATTCTTTACGATTTCTACAATTCTTGCTTGACGTTCCGTAAACTCCAACCCTTTTCACCTCTTCATCTCTCACTCGTGTAACCATATATTCGTTATACAGGTCGAATGTGACATACTAATTCACATAATACAGATAAATATTCCACACATTTTTTCTATTTCCTTCAACTTATATTATCCAATTGAAAAAAAAATAACGGCGCTCTGCTGGAATTATGCAAAAACGCCGAAGATGATTTATTCAATTAAGCTAAGAGGCTGAGATCCCCCAGGCAACCGAGAATGGTGACGCATTGGCTGAGGAGGGCTAAACGAGCTTGCTTGAGGGCTTCATCATCCACCATGATCATGACGGCGTTAAATAGTGCTTCAATCATAGGGATGAGTTCGGAGGCCAGAGCATAGGCTTGTTCATATTCACCTTTTTCAATCAGAGCGGCGAAGGCTTCCTTTCTCTGGGCGAGACCTGCAGCCAGGGCAATTTCTGTAGGATCGACAAGAGCCTTAGTATCCAAAGGCTGGGTTTGAGCCTTTTTGCTGAGGTTTAAGCAGCGAATATAGGCTTGGGAGTAGGGAACAAATCCCGCTGTTTCCCGTTTTTCTGCCAGAACTTGGACCTTCTTTGCCGCTCTTGTTATATGATTACTGCCATGAGCAAGGACAGCATCAAGAGTATCGTAGCGCACCCCTTGCTCCTGAAGAACAAAACGTAGCCGTTGTTGGAAGAAATCCTGCAGAGCGCTTTGAAGGTCGACCAAAGGGAGAAGATGTATTCCTTGATAAACAAAGCTCACATAAGAGGTAGTAATAAGCCGTTCCAATGGAATATCCCAACCTGCTTCCAGAATGATCCCTACTACCCCTTGAGCTTGGCGCCTCAAGGCATAGGGGTCCTGAGATCCTGTAGGCTGAATCCCGATTCCAAAGGCGCCCACGATAGCATCCAGCTTATCTGCCACACTGACGATTTGCCCGGTGTAGGATTTCGGCAATTCATCTCCGGCAAAACGCGGCTGATAATGTTCGAGAATCCCTGTGCAGATTTCAGGCTTTTCACCGCTGATGCGAGCATAATCCGCTCCCATGATACCCTGGAGCTCAGGGAAATCATAGACCATCAACGTTACCAGGTCCGCTTTGGCCAGAAGAGCGGTCCGTTCAGTCAAAGCTTGTTTTTCTTCTTCCATGCCTAATAGTGCTGCAATCTCCCTGGAAAGAGCACGAACCCGGTCGACCCGCTGGCGGACACTGCCTAATTTCTCATGGTAGGTGACCTTATCCAGCTTTTCGACTAACTCGGCAAGAGGTGTTTTTTGATCTTCACGATAATAGAAGGCTGCGTCTTCCAAGCGGGCTTTGAGAACTTTCTCATTCCCGGCCTTTACTTTCTCCAGGGCATAATCATCCCCATTGCGTACGGTAATGAAATAGGGAAGCAACTTCCCTTCCTTATCCCGGATGGGAAAATAGCGTTGATGTTCTTTCATAGGAGTGGTGATAACAGGCTCCGGAAGATGCATATAGTTCTGAGCCACTTCACCGAGCAGGGCGGTCGGATATTCAATGATATGGGTTACTTCATCTAAAAGATCTTCATCCTTTTCTACTTCTCCGCCTACTTTTTCGGCGAGGGCATGGATTTGTTCCAATACGGATTGACGACGCTGCTCCGGATCCGCCATAACAAAGGCTTGTTGCATTTTTTCCACATATTCTGCCGGGGTGTTCAGGGTTACAGCCCCCCCTAAAGTACGATGCCCCCGGGAGACTTTTCCGGATTCCAATCCCACAAACTCAAAGGGAATGACCTCACTCCCAAATAAAGCGACAATCCAACGGATCGGACGGGCAAAACGGAACTCCAGGTCGGCCCAGCGCATGGGCTTGGGAAAATGAAGTCCGGTGATCAGATCTGAGCAAAGCTTGGGGAGTAATTGAAAGGTGGGCCGGCCAATCTCAGATTTCCGGGCATAGACATAGGGCACTCCGTTTAATTCCAGTACAAAAAGATCCTTGGTTTCCACCCCTTGCCCACGGGCAAAGCCTTGAGCCGCTTTAGTGGGATTTCCTGCGGCATCATAAGCTGCCTTGACTGCAGGCCCTTTGACTTCTGCCGTAAAGTCTGTTTGTTTTTCGGCCAGGCCTTGAATAAGCACAGCAAAACGCCGGGGTGTAGTGTAGACCTTCAGATCTTGATAATCCAGGCGCAGCTCCTGACAATATTTCTGAACTTGCTCCCGAAGTTGGTTCCGCACACCGGGGGCGAATTTCGCCGGGATTTCTTCCGTACCGATCTCTAGCAGAAAATCTTTAGCCATCTTATTCGGCCTCCTTTCCAGATTGACCTTTGAGTAAGGGGTATCCTAATTTTTCACGTTGCTCGACGTAGGCATGAGCGCAAAGACGAGCTAAATTCCGCACCCTGGCAATATAGCCCGTCCGCTCCGTCACACTGATGGCCCCGCGAGCATCCAGGAGGTTGAAAGTGTGGGAGCATTTGAGGACATAATCGTAAGCAGGAAGAACCAGCCCTTTCTCTACGATCTGAACGGCTTCCTTCTCATACATATCAAACCAAGTTTGAAGGGCTTCCACATCGGCTGCCTCAAAATTGTAATGGGAATAATCGATTTCATTTTGAAGATAGATATCTCCATAGGTGATATCTCCCACATACTCAATATCATAAACACTCTCTTTGTTTTGAATAGTCATAGCTAAACGCTCAAGACCATAGGTAATCTCAGCGCAAACCGGTTTGCAGTCAATCCCCCCGCATTGTTGAAAGTAGGTGAACTGAGTGACTTCCATGCCATCCAGCCAGACTTCCCAACCTAACCCCCAAGCCCCAAGAGTAGGGGATTCCCAGTTATCTTCGACAAAGCGAATATCATGCTCCTTGGGGTTAATTCCCAAGCGTTCCAGACTTTGCAGATAGAGCTCTTGAATATTATCCGGTGAAGGTTTAATAATGACTTGGTATTGAAAATAATGCTGTAAACGGTTGGGATTTTCTCCATAGCGTCCATCTGTAGGACGACGGGAAGGCTCGATATAAGCCACTTTCCAGGGTTCAGGCCCTAAGGCACGCAAAAAAGTGTTGGGATTAAAGGTTCCGGCACCTTTTTCCATATCATAAGGCTGGGCAATGATGCATCCTTGCTCCCCCCAAAATTGGTTCAGGGAAAGAATCATGTCCTGAAATTTCATGATTAACCTCCTGTTTTAATTTTTTTGGATTTATTAAACTGAAGCCGCATTGGAAGCGCCCGAGGGTTGCAGATGAAGGACAAGCTGCCCCATAAAAGAGACATGGCAGCTAATATGTCAAAAAACTCTCGCCCCCGTAGCACTTCTGCTACAGGGACGAGAGTATTCTTCCCGCGGTTCCACCCTGTTTGATCTCATGGAAAGCCAAGAGATCCTCCTTCTTTAACACGCACTCCAAGTGCCCTGATTCGCTTACCCGTTTGGCTTCCACCTCTTCCAAACTCGCTTAAGGGATACACGGATCTTCCTCTCATCATCGCACGAAAAAATTTAATTTGGAAATAATTATAGTACGGCTTAATCGTTTTGTCAATCTATGCTGTATTGATCTCATTTTCTTTTTCAATCAAACTCAAAACTGAGGCAAGCCCCTTAGCTTGGGAGTAATATACTTTCTTATTACACTTTCTAGCTACATCTTTTGCATCCCACATGCTGAGATGGGAGCAAACCATTTGCACGATAATCACACAATCTGCGCCTTTTATGATGTTTTCCAACAGTTTTTTGTTGTTCCTTCTCGGCACACCATCATGGAAGCGCAATTCTATGTTATTTAACTTGCCTATGGATTTGCTATGTCTCTCGAAATTATATCCGCCTATAATCGCTATCTTCATTGGGAATCCACCTCCTTTTCAAACGTGAAGGCATATCCATTTCTGGGTATACCCGAGGGCGTATCGCCCTGGCCGACCAACCATGGATTACTCTTTAGGTCGCTTCGGCTCGGAGACAATTATAAACTTCTTCTCGATCAAAACTAACTAGAACAAACTACTCCATATTATGATTTATTATATATTGATTTTAGTCACGTCTCAATAGGCTTCAAATTATTGAAGAGATAGATTGAATTAAAAGTACCGAAGCAAATGTGAAGCTATGTATTCCGGCAAGGCATCTCGGTTTTCCTCGTTCACAGAAATCAGCTTTACGTTTTGATGATACCTTATCTGATCTGTCCAACCGTTGCTAGCCTGCTTTATCACACCAAGTATAGGAACAGAACCTACTATGGCCTCCAAAATTTCCTCTTGAAAGGCAAAAGCATTGCGTTCCAGACTGCCGCATTCATCCATCACAATGAGTTGAGCTTTGATTCTGGCTAAACGAATAAGCTCAGCACCATAACCATCGAACCGCTCCGTAAGGACTTGTGGAAGACCCTCTTCCCGAAAACGGACTATAACATTCTCTTCCTGATAAACCTGCTCTCCCGAAGCAGAAGTCATATAAAGCCGCTGGTTCGGAGAACCTCTGTCGGGGCCAAAGTAGGTTCTGAAACCGTCGTATGCTACATTGCAAATCCTCAGTGTTTTATCAATGATCGTACTTTTACCCACTTGAATCTCACCGGTCAAAAAGATGTGCATAGCCTTTATAGTTTCCCTTCAATTTCAAATACCCCTATGGGCTTTTGGCGCGGAAGATAGAGGGAAAATTCTCCTTTTCCTATTGCAACAAGGCGCTCTGTTATAAAATTCTCCAAATCATGAGGACTGATATTATGGGATTGGGTCCTAACAAAATTCCGGGCCTCTTCTTCAGACCGAAAGGGCTGGCCAAACTCAAAGACGGTTTCGGTGAGAGAATAGGGTATTCCTTTGCGGATTAATTCTTCCTCAACCTCTTTAGCCGTGTTTTTCTGGAATCTCCGATACTTTTCGGGATAGAGCTCAGCTTGACTCTTTCTACCCACCACCGCAATGAGCTTTTTGCAGTGTGACAAAAATTGTTCCAGCTCACGGCTGCCAAAGAAGCTGATGAAAATAACATCCCAGCACTCCTCAATGGAGTTGCAATCCATCGTTAAAGGGGTAATGTTGGTAAGATTTCTTGTCTGAATGCTTTTCTTAAGGGTCTCAATAGCATAAGGATGAATGTCTATGCAGGTAATGTGGTCAATATATCTGCTTAGTTCTAAATCGACCATCCCTATTCCACAGCCAATATCACATAAAGTAGAGTACTCTGCCAATTTAGGCCCCACCAACTCAGCGATATTCTTGAAAAAGCCGGTATGCCTTTCAGCATCTTCATACCATCTCACTGTATTTTCATTCCATTCGAAATTCATCCATGCCCCTCCCTGCTTATTTTTTTATCGTCACCTTCTGTCCCGTAGTATATATCTTCACTTTTTCAGCCCCGGCTACGATTCTAAAAGCCCGGGTATTATCTTTAATCATAAATCCCGAAAGTTCTTGAAGCCCATACTCAAAGAGTTTCGGTGCCAGAGGGGTCCCCGGCCCTACCAAAGTGGTTCGTTTTGCGTTTTTTGACAATTCAAGAAGCCTCGGCAACGTCTTATCCACTACAGAAGCACAAGTAATATAGACATAGTCACACTCCGGAAGAATAAATTCACTTGCCGGCATGGGATAATCCCCTTCCTCCGGACTCCACTCCAAAATAGAAAGATCGCAGATCGGCTCCAGAAGGCTTTCCAGATGGGGGAAATGCCCCACCACTCCTACCTTTTTGCCCTTCACTTCATTCTGAGACATAATAAATGGGTCATTCATGCGATCCTCAACTCTTTTGGCGTCCGAGAATACTACACCATTTTCTCTGGCCACTTGAGGATTATTGTAATAAGCGTTGATCGCCGCCAAACCAATAGAAGCTTCAATATAATTCCATGACTTAACACAAGCAGCTATCTCTCGCAGAGGAAGGCCTAATAAGTTTTGCGTAAGCATAGGCATTCTCGTTTCATAGAGACGATTGGGACCGAGCCCCCCACCATCCCCGCTGCGAATCATGGAATGGGTCGTTCCGCATATCAGCTCATCGACCAGGTAGTCCTCCGGAATCCCGTTAATCATGGCATCATAGATTTCCCACATAGTCTGCCTTCCTTTCACAATGGTCTCATCTTTTCTCAGTTAACAGTCCAAGCCGGCAACTCAGCAATATAATCTCCTGAACGCAAGCGGTTTCTTAATTCGCCCAAAACATTATCCAGTTTCTCTATGGTTTTGAGACTCTCCCTTTCTTCCTCCGTGGTATCGATGATTTTAGCGATTCCACCGTCTTTAATGACAATGCGTTTATCCGCACTCAAGGCTAAGAGGGGATCATGGGTGGATACTAAAATAACTTTTTCCCGGTTAGCCAAAAGGGTAATTGCCTGCTTCCTATCGATTCCTGCGTTTTCAATTTCGTCAATCAGTACAATGGGAGACTCGCTGATAAAAGCAGTATCAGCAATCATCAGCGCCCTTGACTGACCCCCACTGAGTTGAGTTACCTTTGTTTCCTCTGAAAACTTCTCCCCCGCCAGATCATTAGCACACTGAAAGCATCTCCGAATCACATCCTCCGCATGGGGTGTCATCCTGCTCTTCGCATGCATTACTAAAAACTCACGGACCGTTAAATCCATAACGAAGTTCATGTTCTGAGACAGCTGGGCCACCAGTTTCCCCTCCATCTCAAAGCGTTGAGAATCATCCAGCTCAGACCCATTGATCCGAATTATTCTGCCTGTAGGGGTATCCCCTTGAGCCAGGCATTCAATATCATTGAGCAGCCTGCTTTTTCCCGATCCGGTGGGACCCACAATACTGATAATTTCTCCGGGATAAATGGTGAGACTAATTGCTTCAGGTTCTTTTAATTTGTTGTATCCTCCGTGAATTGTCAATGATGAAATGGCCTCCCGGGCACTTCCCCTCAGTGAAAAGGTCTCGAGAAATTGGCAAAAGCTTTGCACGACTTCAAAAGATTCCAACCCGAATTCCACAAGAATTTCCTCATCTGCCTCCTGTAATGCTTCAAGCAAGGGGAGTTCTTTGGCAATACCGTCCAAACGCAGATTGACCAGAAAGTCAGCCCCAATAGGGTACTCCATCAGCACATCCCCCAGGCTTTTGCTGTGGACCAGTTGAACAAAATCATTACTTTTCATCGTTTTCCAAACTCCATTTTCTTCATCATTCCCATCTGATAGGATTCCCCGATCCTTGTCTCACCTGTGCAATAGGAACAGACTGCCGCTGGTGTCGTGAACCGTAATTTCATATCCCGTGTAGTTCCAATGTCCCGTGCCTGTTGCAGATGCTTGGAAAGTATAAACGCCCCTTGTCCAGTGATTCCATTAACAAATACAATCTGCGCCGTGGGATTAACCTGAGTAATATTGAAAGCAAAAACCTCCCGCTCTGCCTGAGAGACAATATCTCCTTTGGTTACCACCACAATATCTGCGTACTTCAGCATAGGCCCTATTTTGCGAGGGGTATTGATACCCGAAAGATTATCGATAACACAAACGGATAGGATACCCTTTATATATGGTGAACAACGGTTGCATAACCCTGCACTTTCCGTTATAAGCATCTCGAAACCCGATTGCATCCCCCATTGAACAGCATCTTCAATATTGCTGACAAAGAAATGATCCGGACAGATTTTTCCCGAAAAACCGATCTGCACGGGGATCCCTGCTTCTTCATAGCTCAAGTTATCAAAAGAAGTTAAACAGTCAAATTTTACGACTCCGATTCTCCCTTTTTCTTTCATAGACTCAACCAGCCTTAAGATGACCGAAGTCTTTCCCGAAGACGGGGGCCCTGCCACATTAATTAGTTTCACAGAATTACCTCCTCAATCATGGGCATAACCGTAATAAAAAGGTTGTAACCAACACGACCAAACACAACTAGATATCACCAAAGAGAAATATATATAAATGAATCTTGCTTATATTTTACAACTAACTAAATTCAATTTCTACCTTTTTCAATTTGTTTGTACAGGTTTAAGTCCATTTATATTCATTGACTTAAATTATTTATACTTGTATAATTTTACTAAACGCCGAAAACCCCCAATATTTAAATCAAATTATTAAACACTAAATCTTAGCATATTTAAAGGCGGTAAAGAAATGAAGCAAGCAGGACAAGGCATCTCTATCGTCATGGGTCTTGGTATGATTCTTCTGATTACTATACTTATCTCTTTTCAGCTTGGCCGTTACCCCATTCCGCCAAAGGAATTGTTTGGGATTCTATTTTCCAAGGTCTTTCCTATCGAACAATTTTGGGCCGACCGTCTGGAGATTGTATTAATAAACATTCGTTTACCCCGGATTCTTTTGGCTTGTTTAGTGGGGTGCTGTCTATCTGCTGCCGGCGCTGCCTATCAGGGCGTTTTCCAAAACCCTATGGCCTCTCCGGATATTCTGGGAGCCTCAGCAGGAGCAGCCTTTGGTGCTGCCCTAGCTATTCTTAATCATACAAGCAGCACCCTAATCGCCCTGAGTGCATTTTCTTTCAGCCTCCTTACGGTGGCCATAGTTTATTTTATCAGTAAGCGCGCCAAAGGAAAAAACATACTTGGCCTGATCTTGGCAGGAATTATGGTGAGCTCGCTTTTTTCGGCAGGTACATCTTTTATTAAGTTAGTCGCCGACCCCAATGATCAACTTCCGGCAATTACATATTGGCTTATGGGCAGCTTATCCGGGGCGAAATTGAGTGATATTACTTTTGCTATTATTCCTATGGCCATCGGATTAACTCCTTTGCTTCTCCTCCGCTGGCGGTTAAACATTCTTACCCTTGGTGATGATGAGGCTAAGACAATAGGAGTCAATGCCAAACAAATTCGCTTGCTTGTCATCATCTGTGCTACTTTTGTTACGGCGGCCAGCGTTTCTGTAAGCGGTATGATCGGTTGGGTAGGTTTGGTCATTCCCCATCTTACCAGAAAACTTGTGGGGAATAACTATACTATATTAATGCCTGCCTCTATGCTTTTGGGAGCAATCTTTCTCCTTATCGTCGACAACTTTTCCCGAAACCTTCTCACCACAGAAATTCCTCTGGGGATTCTTACCGCTTTTATCGGAGCTCCCTTCTTCATCTACCTTATCACCCGAAAGGGGGAGAGCTATTGAGTATCGAAGTATCCAACCTTAGTTTTGGCTATGATGAACAGCTCATCCTCAATGATATTAGTTTCTCAGCAGAGGACAATGAGCTGTTATCAATTTTAGGCCCAAATGGAGTAGGGAAAAGCACGCTTTTTCGCTGCATACTCGGTTTGCTTCATGGGTACAAGGGGCAGGTTTCTCTGAATAACCTGGATATAAAAAAAATGGGGATAAAGGAAATGGCAAGATATGTAGCCTATATCCCTCAATCTCATTACCCCTCATTTAATTACAGCGTGTTTGACATGGTGCTTATGGGAACTACCATACAGATATCCACCCTTTCCAAACCTGGAAAAAGACAAATTCAGCTTGCTGAGGCAGCTCTGGATAGGCTAGAAATCACCCATCTTAAACATAGAGGCTATACCCAGATAAGCGGCGGGGAAAGACAGCTTGTGCTCATTGCCCGTGCATTGGTCCAGGAAGCTAAAATACTTATTCTTGACGAACCGACTGCAAACTTGGATTTTGGTAATCAAATCCGGGTTCAAAACCAGATAAAGGCTCTGGCAAAGGACGGATACACTGTTGTTCAATCGACCCACAATCCCGATCAGACCTTTCTCTTTTCCGACAAGGTATTAGCTATGAAGGAAGGCAAAGTTCTCGCCTATGGACAACCTAATAAAATATATTCGGAAAACCTGATCAAAACCCTTTACGGGGTGGATGTAGAGATTCAAAGTTTCTATGAAGATCAGGTAAGGGTCTGTATTCCTAAGGGCATCGTTAAAACGGATCATCTCCGTGAGCACTGCTCTTAAACTATTTAAAAAAAGGAGGCATTACTTCACATTATGAGAAAAAAACTCATCTCAATGCTCTTGGCCATTTCACTTCTATTAACGTTTACCACCGCTTGCGGCACGAACGCAAACACCCCTAACAACAACCCATCTGTTCCTGCAACCTCAAATCCGGCAGAACTTCCCAAAGGTGAATTGATCAGCTTTACTGATTCTGCCGGACGGACTGTCGAAATTCCTGCCAACATTACCCGAGTTGCGGCCTCAGGCACCCTGGCTCAAATCGTGCTCTTTCCTTTAGCCGCCGACCAGTTTGTAGGCTTAGCCGGCAAGTGGGATCCTTCGGCCAAGCAATATCTGGACCCAAAATATTTCAACCTTCCTGTACTGGGGCAGTTTTATGGCAAAGGCGACCTTAACCTTGAAGAAATCGCTAAGGCCGATCCTCAGATCATTATCGACATCGGCGAATCCAAGTCAAGCATTGTCGAAGATATGGACAATATAATGAACCAAGTGGGGATTCCCACGGTCCATATCGAAGCCACAACAGAAACGATGCCCGAGGCCTACAGGACTTTAGGCAAGCTGCTCAATAAAGAGGCAGAGGCTGAAATTCTTGCCCAGTATTGTGAAGAAGTGTTTAAGGAAACTCAGGATATTATGGCCAAGGTTGGGGAAGAAGAAAAGGCCGATTTGGTCTATTGTGTCGGCGAAAATGGCCTGAATGTCCTGGCAAAGGGCTCTTTTCACGCTGAAATCCTCGATCAAGTAAGCAATAATGTAGCCGTTGTCGATGATATCTCCAGTAAAGGCGACGGCAACCCCGTGGATATGGAGCAAATCATCTTATGGGATCCTGATGTGATCGTTTTTGCGCCGAACAGTATATACAGTAAAGTGTCTGAGGATAAAACCTGGCAGGAATTAAAAGCCATTAAAAACGGCAAGTATTATCAGGTTCCACTGGGCCCCTATAATTGGATGGGTAATCCCCCTTCAGTCAATCGCTATATTGGCATGATTTGGATAACTCAGCTGCTCTATCCTGAACAAGCTCAATATGATCTTTACAAAGAAACAGCCAGATACTATAAACTTTTCTATCATTGTGACCTGACCGAAGAGCAATACAAAGCTCTTGTGACAAATTCAGTCATATAGTTTTATAGAATTAAAAGACTTCGAGGAGAACATCTCTTCGAAGTCTTTTGAATCTCATGAGCCCCAGCTCATAATTCCTAAGAAAATAGATCAGGCTAAACTGAAAGCTCTCCTAAGAAGTCATGATAATGAATTCCCGGTATACGCTGATCTTCTTTTCTTAGTGTAATTTTAACACTATCGAAATACTCCAAATAAGCAATGACGGCTTTTCTGCCAATATTCAATGAATCCCTGACTTCGATCACACTGACGCTCCCTTTGACATCCATTAAGGAGCGAACGGTTTGGTAGACCTTTTGGAAGGCCTCTTTATGGACAAAGATTCCTTGCCCCAGATCAAAAAGTCTACCTGATTTTTGCAGGAATTTCACTATTTCCTCAATGTCGCCTATTTTTATACTACCATCTTTTGAAACCTGCAGAATACTTCCGGCATTAATGCCATAGTTCAAAAACGTCGTTTCAATCAGGGCTACTTCCTTTGATGCCCGGATTCTTGCCAAGGCTTTTCCGTCAAGTTCAGACAGATAATTTCCATCCGTGAGCAAACGATGATTGAAAACAAAATAATTTAGCAATGCGGCAAAATCTTTGGGATCTATCCCGGAAAAAGCTCCGCTTTTTAGTTCTTCCTTATCGATTTGATAGCGATAGGGATATTTTTGATACATTTTCCTAAATGCAGATGTTATTTTATTGAAGTATTTTTCATATTGGTTAAGGCTTAAATATTTATGAGTTTCTTTTAATATAATTAATTTTCCCGATACAACTTCCCTATCCAGGGTTTCCTGTAATTTAATCCGATCTGTATTCAGCCCTCGCCATAGCTCCTCTGAGCTGAGAGGTTTTTCCGAGGAATTTAATACTAAGGAGATTAACTCTTCCAAGGTGCCATTTTCACCGATGGCCATGGCATTCATGCTTTCTTGGGAAAACCGCTGTCTGTTCTTCGTGGCATGATACAAGATCCAGCCACCACCAATGGTAACTGCCGGTGAATAACTGCGGATAATAAACCGATCTTTACGCAGTACGACTACCGGTTCTTCGAAACGCAGCTGACCATAGCCTTTGCTCCCCTCAGCGATTTCATCCGTTCCCAAGAGTCTGACCCTGGCCAGAACCTCCTTGGTTCCCGTGTGAACATGGACCCTTTGATTATGTACCAAACTACCTTTGCCTTTAACAATATAAATCAGAGCGTCCGCAATCCAGATCGGGTTCAGTGTTCCTTCACGGGCAATGGTGTCGCCTCGCTGGATTTCTGATTTTTCGATCCCGGTGAGATTCAGGGCACACCGATCTCCGGCGATCGCTTCATCCACACCGCTATTATGGACTTGAATTCCCTTGACCCTTGCGGTGAATCCTGAAGGATAGACTGCCAGAGTCTCTCCTTTGTTGACAATTCCGCTGGTTATCGTTCCAGTTACGACAGTCCCATGACCTGCCATAGAAAATATCCTGTCAATAGGCAGCCGAAATAGTTCTTGACCTTCTTTTACCTGTACCTTAAGAGCGAGCTGATCCAAGGTTTCCATCAGTTGAGGAATCCCTTCGCCGGTTACGGAGGATACATGGACAATAGGGCTTTCTTCCAGAGTTGTCCCCTGCAGTGTGTTTTGAATATCTTCAAGGATCATTTCCAACCACTCATCGTCGACAAGATCCGTTTTTGTTAAGGCGATAACACCGGTCTTAACATTGAGCAGGTTTAAAATATCAAGATGTTCCTTAGTTTGTGGCATAATTCCCTCATCAGCAGCAATGACCAGCATGACGAGATCGATACCCGTAGCACCAGCCACCATCGTCTTCACGAATTTCTCATGCCCAGGAACATCAATAATGGAGACATTCTGGCCTGAGGGCAAAGTCAATGAGGCAAAGCCCAGTTCAATGGTCATGCCCCGGCGTTTCTCTTCATCGAGACGATCTGTATCAATACCGGTCAGTTTTCTCACTAAGGATGTTTTGCCGTGGTCGATATGCCCAGCAGTTCCTAATACAATCTTTTTCATTGATTCACCCCACGATGCTCTGCAAGGTTTGCGTAATAAGGGGAAATTCCTTTTCTGATATCGTTCGAACATTCAGCAGGACTTTGTCCTTAATAATCCTGCAAATAATCGGGGTCGACCCTTTTCTGAGAAGATCCTGCAGCTGGTTTGCAGATAAATCGTCAATTGTTAAGGATACCGCCTTGCCTTTTAACAGGACATCCGGCAAAGAACCGCCCCCTGCTTCATCATAAACATCTACGATATCCGTTTGGCATCGCTCATTCAGCGCAGCATGGAGCTGTCGCTCCAACTCCTGTGCTCTGAGCAGTAACTCTTCTTCTTTTAATGCCAGCATGTTTAAAGCCGGGATCTGCTCAATCGCTTTTTCAGGATTCATATAGAGTCTCAGCACCTCAGCCAAGGCCGCGATGGAACTTTTATCGCAGCGGACAATGCGGGCAAAAGGATTCTTCTTAATTTTATCAATCAATGCCTTTTTGCCGGCAATGACACCAATCTGAGGACCGCCCAGCAATTTATCCCCGCTAAACGTGACGAGATCCACGCCGCCGGCGATGACTTCCTGCACGGTCGGTTCATGATGCAGTCCGATTTTGGTCAGATCATAAAGGCAGCCGCTGCCCAAATCCTCCAACACCAGTACATTTTTTTCTCTGCCCAACTGTACTAAATCCTGAAGAGGAACTTCTTCAGTGAAGCCGGAGATTTTATAATTGCTGGTGTGAACTTTTAACAATACAGCCGTATTTTCGGAAACAGCCTCGGCATAATCATGCACTTTTGTTTTGTTCGTTGTGCCAACTTCGATCATGGCACAGCCGCTGGAGGCGATAATATCCGGTATGCGGAAGCTTCCGCCGATTTCCACCAGTTGGCCTCTGGAAATAATGACTTCCCGCCGGCTTGCCAAGGTATGGAGACTTATAAATACTGCAGCAGCATTATTGTTGACTACCATAGCACTTTCAGCGCCGGTTAAACGGGTAATCAGGGACTCAATATGTGCGTGACGGGAGCCTCTGCTGCCGCTTTCAAGATCGAACTCCAGGTTGCTGTAACCTTCATTGACTTCTTGAATTAAGCCAATAGCGGAACCAGGCAGGGGGGCTCTGCCCAAATTGGTATGAAGCACAATTCCTGTGGCATTAATCAACTTTTGTAAGCCTGTGTTTCTCTGTTCGCTGAGCTTTTCTTTGAGCTTCTGAATCAAATATGATGTGAGTTCCTGCCGAGGTAGAAGAGACATGGATGTCATGAAGAATTTGTCCTCAAGCAACTGTTTTCGATAGTCGTCGATTACCTGCTTTAGTGTTTCGCTGAGCACGGTTTTTCCAATCCTGTCCGTCAAAGCCGCAACTTCAAGGTCATCTAGGATTTCATTCATGGGAGCGATGGTTCTCAGCGCCTTTAATAATTCTAAATCATTCTCCAAAAACAGTGCCTCCTCATAGGAAAGGGACATGAATTGAGCAGAAAGCACACTGCATTTATCATGTCCGCAAATCGCAACTATAGTATTCCGGGCTATTTATCTATTCTTGGTTAAATTACATGGCGGGAATGTGTAGGAGTCGAACCTACCTCGGCCGGATCACCCACCCGACAACGGATTTGAAGTCCGCGGAACCCACCGGGATCCATCCATTCCCATACTGTATTATATATCATACATGGTATGATTTTCAAATAGGCAATTTAAATTCTTATAAATCTTTCTAATTCCATCCATTCTGTCCGGCAAGCCATTTTTCAGCAGCATAGTTGAGAGGCATCGTCCGTATATCCTCCCAGACCAGATCTTCGACACTTAATTCTCTCAGATCCACCTGTTTGAAATACGAGCCGCAGTCAGAACAGACGGCCACCTCAATCCCAGGATACTGTTCGGATTTAAGGTATGTCTGTTTTTTGGCCTCCATGCTGCCGCAGCATGCACAGCCGGAAGCATTAACAGGTCTCTGATAACCACAGACGAGGCATTGCTGGTAGCGCTTCCCTACAGGCGGAGCCAAAAGGGTCATAAAATGTTTTTCTCCGCAGACCGGACAGGTTCCAAAGGGTTGATTCGCTTCTCCGGGGTTCGGAACTAAGTGTTGGCAGATCATCCGGGCAACACCTGCCAGGGCTAGTTGCAATCGGGCAGCAGCTGGATTAACCAGCGGCTCGCCATTCTTAAATTTATCCAGGAGGATGCGCAAGTCAGCTTTTTCCTGTGGTTCGTCTGCAACTCGATTGAGTCTTTGCCACAAATCGATGATGCTTTCTTCGGGCAAACTATCCAAAGTAAAAAACGGCGAGGCAGAGGCAAGCTGGAACTCAGCCACTGCTCCGGGAGCCTGCTCTCGCTGCCAAAGCTTTATTTCCGCCTGTAATTTCAGATAGTTGTCTTTTACTGCAGCCAAATGCTGTTCTTCCAATTCAGTATTCAGATTATTTGTCTGCACAATTTCTCCTCCTAAAGGAAGTCTGTTGCAAACCCTTAACCCAAAACCAGGAATCAGGTTTACAACAGACTAGAATCATTAATTTCAATAATTGGAATTATAGTTTGACCGGTCTATTTTCCGGCTTTTTCTTGTTTTTGAATTTCCTCATACCAAGCGCCATGATGGGACTTAGCAAAACCTTTGGGTACATAACCCTTAAGCATACCCTGCAAAGCAACCCGTGATTCCGGGTGCAACAAGGCAAGATAGAGATGCCCAATTAAAGCAGTAGTCATAAAAATCATGGCCAGGTCATGAACAGGATAGGCTATACGCACCAGAGAAATGGGGAAGAACTGGGGGAACCACATAATAAACCCGCTTATGGCAATAAAGATGGATCCGAAAATTGTAAATAGAGAATTGATTTTTTCGCCGCCATTATACTTTGCCTGGGGCGGGTAATTACCATGCCCGCCGAAGAATTCAGTTGCAAAAGCCTTTACGTGCATGACATCGGCCTTAGTCCAGGTAAAGACGGAACGAATCCATTGCCAGTGATGTTTCGTGTCACCGATAAAGAACTTCAGCCCTACAACGACCACAAAGATTACGGCAACGACGCGATGAATCATGCGTGCGTTTTCGATACCTCCAACAATTGCCATAACCGGCCGAAACGTCACAGACAGAACGGCTAAACCTGTAAAGAGAAGAATCAGGAAGGAAGACGCGTGAACCCAGTGACTGAATCGCTCCCCCCCGGTGAATCTCAGAACTTTTCCCTCAGGGACTTGTTTGGAGTTTTGTGCCATTATAGTGCCCCTCCTTTCCCGTGGCGGTCATCATCTGCAAAATGTTCTTTGCTGTAATTGCCTTTAGCCACATTGACCAAAGTTCCAACAAGAACGGCTGCAGCTGCACCTCCGCAAGCAATCGCACCCAATGGGCGGGCGATATCTTTCCAAAGGGTCAGGGTAAAGGGAACCGTAGGATTTACCGGCAAGCCATAGGACTCCGGACTATCCAGGAGAATATATTTGTAAAGCGTTCCTCCTACGATATCCTTGCCATAGATATTAGCCTTGGGATAATTCTGCTTTAACTCAGCCAAACGCTGTTCAGCCTTTTGCATCATCTCGGCATCATCCCCAAAAGTAAGGGTTCCCGGCTGGCAAATGGCAACGCAGGCAGGCTCAAGGCCATTTTCTACACGTTCCCAACAACCGGTACATTTCGAAGCTTTTTGCGTCGCCTGGTCCACTCTGGGAATGTCGAAGGGGCAGTTGGTCACACAGTATCCACAGCCGATGCATTTGTCCTTGTCAATGACCGTAAATCCGGTCTCTGTTTTGGATATAGCTTCAGAAGAACATGCCTTCAAACAGGCTGCATCGGCACAATGGAAACATTGAGCTTTACGCATCATCCAAAGCATTTTATTGTTTTCGTACTTTTCATCGAAGGCAATATAGGTGTAAGTGTTATAATCAAAATCTTTGGTTGACTGATAACTTTTAACCAGTGATGTTTTAACAGCCGGCAGCTCATTCCATTCCTTGCAGGCCGCGGAACAGGCTTTACAGCCCGTACACTTAGAGGTGTCGACTAAAATCATTTTTTTACTCATTTGTCTACGCCCTCCTTATGTTGACCAGACAGCACTTATATTCCGGTGTGCCTGCAGTAGGATCGATGGCGCCAATGGTCAGGTTGTTGGCACTTGGTCCAGGACTAAGTGTCGCAAAACCCCAACTCCAAGGCATACCAATGGTTTCGGAATCCTGGCCGTTGATCTTTAAGGTCTGAATTCTGTCCGTTACCAGAGCAACAACTTGGACTTTACCCCGGGCAGAAGAAACTTCTACCATGTCCCCTTCTTTAACCCCAATCTTTTGGGCCAGATTTTTGCTGATCTCTGCGAAAGGTTGTGGCATCAGCTCGTTGAGCATCGGAATATTTCTAGTGATCCCGCCGGCGCAGAAATGTTCAACTAAGGCGTAGGTTGTCAAAACATAGGGGTAATCCTCTTTGGTTCCATGGTTCGTGACACCGGGAAGGAAGTTCGGGATCGGCACTGTGGGATTAGAGCTTACCTCCGGATGAAGAACATTGACCGTCGGACTTTCCACCGGCTCATAGAACTCCGGCAACGGACCATCGTTACATTGACCGGCTGGTCTGACACCAATGTGCGGCAAACCATCCACAGAGGGTGTGGCAGGAATTCCACTGAAATATTTCGCAGTGAATAAGCGGCCTATTCCTTCTGGATTCATGCGAAAAACCTGTTTTCCTTCCGGGGTATCCGGCCCTTTGGTTTTGTCAGGTACATCAGGACCGTCATGGCCTTCCCAGGAATTCTTGGCGGAATCCCACCAAATCAGCTTGAGATTCTCATCAAGGGGTTGACCATTCATATCGCAGGAAGCACGGTTATAGAGGATTCGGATGTTACCCGGCCAGGAGAAACTCCAGTTGCGGTATAATCCGAGCCCGGAAGGATCGCTGTTATCACGACGGGCAGCAAGATTGCCGTTACCTGTAACACCTGCATAAATCCAGCAGCCTGATGAGACTGATCCGATGGGAGCTTTTAAATAATCAGCCAAAGTAGGCAGCACTTTACCGGTTGTTTCATCATAACCACTGATTTCCTGGAGAACTTTCAATGGATCCGCTTCATGACCATAGTCCCAACGAGCCTTGAGAATGGGTTCATCTTTAGGATCGGTACTGCCGGCATAGAGCTCCTTGAGTTTGTGGTAGATATGGTCCAGTATATCCAAGTCGGGTTTAGCTTCGCCAGGAGGCTTCAGAGCCGCATCCTTCCACTGGATCCAGCGACCGGAGTTGGATAAAGTACCCCCTTTTTCATAAACAAAAGCTGCCGGAAGGAGTATGACTTCTGTATTGATTTTAGCAGGATCGACTAAAAGCTCACCTGTTGTCGGATCCTTTTCACGCCAGAATTGGGCGGTTTCAATCTCGTAAACATCCGCCACAACCAGCATATCCAGCTTAGCCAAACCCTCACGGACGATTTGCCGGTTAGGGATGGATACCATGGAGTTCGAGCCAAAATTAAGCAGCATCTTAAACTGTCCGCCATTGATAGCCTCCCAAAGTTTCACCATGCTGTAATTCTTGCCCGAGTTGTACTTAGGCAGATAATTAAAGCAATAATCATTTTCTTTGGTAGCATTTTCACCAAACCAAGCTTTGAGTTGAGAGACAATATGCCTTTCAAAAGCCGATCCGTTGCGAACCAGATAACTGCGCAGATCTTTATCCGTATGAACTGGAGCCCCCAGATAACCCGGCAGGTTATTAAAGAGATTGGCCATATCGGTAGAGCCTTGAACATTGGGCTCACCACGCAAGGCTTGGATGCCGCTGCCCGCTTTACCTACGTTACCCAAAAGCAACTGGATGATCGCGTAGCTGCGGATTCCCTGAACACCGGTGGTGTGTTGGGTCATGCCCAGTGCATAAAGAATACTACCCGGTCTGGTATTGCAGAAGGTATCAGCGATTTCTTTAATTTTTTCAGCAGGTATACCGCTGATATCAGCTCCTACTTCCAGAGTATAACGAGAAAAATGCTCTTTAAGTTTGCCAAATACGCAATCAGGATCATCCAGACTTTCGGCTATCACCGGTTTATTTTCAGCATTGAGCTCATAAGCCCAGCTATCAAAATTGTACTTTTTGGTCTCGGGATCAAATCCGGAAAACAGTCCATCGGCAAATTTAAAGTCTTTGCTGATCTTGTACAGCGCATTGGTATGGTTGAGTACATAGTCTTCATCATAGAGTTTGTTCTCTAAAATATAATTGATAATTGCATTTAAATAAGCAATATCTGCTCCGGGACGAACCTGGGCAAAAATATCTGCTTGTGAGGCGGTACGGGTAAACCGTGGATCCACCACGATCACCTTGGCGCCGTTTTCTTTTGCCTTATTGATCCAACGCATGGCTATGGGATGGTTCTCTGCACAGTTGCTGCCCGCAATCAGGAAGCATTTCGTGTTTTGCATATCCGTCCATGAGTTGGTCATAGCTCCGCGGCCAAATGAAGGTGACAAACTTGCCACCGTGGGAGCGTGTCATATCCGAGCCTGGTGTTCGTTATAGGGTGTTCCGATGAGCTCGGACAGCTTCTTGATCAGGTAAGACTCTTCATTATCCACTTCCGCTGAGCCTAAAACGGCAATGCCCTCGGCGCGATTTACGGCATAAGTCGTACCGCCGATTTCTTCCGTAGCCATCCAGGTCGTGTCACGAACTTCTTTGATCTTTGAGGCAATCTTATTAATCGCGTCATCCCAGGAAATTTCCTGCCAATCGTTGGTTCCAGGAGCTCTGTATCTCGGCTTTGTGACCCGGTCCGTCGCGTTGGCGACATGACCCAGACTGGCACCTTTCGGGCACAGGGTACCGGAGTTCACCGGATTATCTGGGTCTCCATCCAGATAAACGAGCTTCTCATCTTTAATATGAAGCAGCAAGCCGCATCCGCCGGAACAGAAATGGCAGATGCTTGGAATTTTTGTAGTTCCTTCAATTCTAAGGCTGAATCCCTGGGCTTGCGCGATCTGTGGATCAAATCCAAGACCGGAAGCCAAAGCAAATAGAGATGCCCCAGAAAGCTTAAGGAACCCACGACGAGTTACTTCCATTTACTCTCCCCCTCTTATTATTACAATTGTTCCGGCTTTTGCCGAAACAAAAAATTACGTAAGACCCTACTTTAGCTGTATATTAATTTCTCTCACTAAGGTAGAATCTTTATCGCTAAAAAAGAAAGCTTTATGTGAATTTTTAAACATCACTCCTGTGAAAATTTAGATTTATTTTTAATAACGAAAAAATATATTTTCTATTCTGCCATAGCATTTGTGAATTGTCAAATAATTTAGACAATAAAGAAAGTGAGAACTTTCAGTAACTCTTCTGTTTCTTCCCCTTCTTGGGGCCTTTCCAGGTTAGATAAATAGGAATTAGGATATAGAAAAGACTTCGGAGAGTATCTTTCTCCGAAGTCTTTTTCTTATTGGAGGCCTGCTTCATTTTCATGAAAGTTCATGGGATAGGATGCATGATAATAGGGTTCAAACTCGTTATCATCCATCATGGACTCCAGTTCCAGTTCATAATTTTGCACAGCCGCCATTGCCGCTCCCGCCAAGCCGAGTACCCGCAAAGTCGGCCGTTTCCATACCATATACCCTATGGCAATACCAAGAGGGGCGGAAATACTGAATACTGTACGGTCATTATGCTTAAGCTTAACCTGGGTTTGCCATAGCTTGTTGAATCGATTCTTTGTGCCATTCCACATCTTCCCTACCGTTCCATCTTCGAGGGCCTTCTCTCTTTCGCAATCCGCCAGAGCTTGAATCACATCCCCGTTGGACCTTAGCAAAGCGCGGCGCGCTTCTTCATAGCTTAGATTTAACCGATCACATAGAATGTCAACTTTCTCAAGTTCCGTCCACATCTCTTCGCTCATCTAAATCATCCTTTCCGCTTGGGTTTTGTCCCACGTTGACCAAGCGGCTCCCCATACTCCAAGACCTCAATTGTTTATCTAAGGTTTGTTCGCAAAAATATTGTGAGGTATCAAGAATTTCTTTTTTGCTCCATTGGTTCCAGCGCAGTCGGTTCAATTTTTCCAGCTCTCCTTGAAGAAGTTGACGCATTAGCCCAAGACTTCCCCCACTAACCCATCTTCCGATGATGGAGGGACTTCCTTGAGTTTGGCATTGTCGACAAACCACTCCGCCAGCATCTGGGCTAAATAATAACCGCTCCCCTTGAACCCTTTGCCCACACTCGGCACATTCCATAAAGCGAGGGCGATAACCGAGATAATTCATTAGTTTTAAAGCATAGGCACACTGCACTAAAGACGGTTCACAGCTTTCCACAAGGAATAAACTAGAAAAAGTGAGGGTGAAGAGTTCCGGATGGGGTTGCCCGGGAAGGGTTGCCAGATCAAGAAGCTCTGCCATTGCCGTAGCTGCCATACTCATTTCTAAGTCCGTCCACAAATGAGGAAAGCTCTCCTTGGGGCTGGCCTGATTGACGGTATCCAGTGATTTTCCCTTATGTAGCAGGTATTCCGCATAGGTAAACAACTGAGCCCCAGCTCTTTGGCGGCTTTTAGGTTTACGCACCCCTTTTGCAACAGCCTGGATTTTCCCGTATTCTCTTGAAAATAAAGTGAGTAGACGGTCCGATTCTCCATACTCCCGGCTTCGAATCACCAAAGCATCGGCGTGGTAAACTCCCACATCTTCACCTCATAGTCTTTGTAAATATCCTGTTCTTATACAAAAGTGAAAGGAAGCCATTATCATATCAGCCGCTGATTATTTGTACTCCGGAACTTGTTCCCAAGCGATCAGCTCCGGCCTCCACCATCTTTAAAGCACTATCACGGGAACGTATTCCGCCTGAAGCCTTCACTTTAACGGATTGACCCACCCAGGCTTTTAGATTGCGTACATCTTCCACGGTGGCTCCGCCACCGGCAAAGCCTGTGGAAGTTTTGATATAATCTGCCCCTGATGCTTTAACGATCTCAGCAGCTTTTTGTTTCTCATCTTCAGTAAGCAAAGAAGTCTCGATAATGATCTTTGTTATGACACCACAGGAATGGGCCCCTTCGACAGTCCGTGTTATATCCTTTTCCACGGCTTCCCAATTTCCGGATTTTGCCCAGCCTATATTCATCACTATATCCACTTCCCGGGCACCATGAGCTTTGGCCGCGAAAATCTCTTGAACTTTAATCTCCGTCATGGTTGCTCCAAGAGGAAAGCCGATAACTGTGGCCACTCCTACGCCGCTGCCGTGCAAAAGCTTGGCGGCAGTACAGATATAGGCCGGATTAATGCATACTGTCGCAAATTTGTGCTGCTTGGCTTCATGGCATAGGTTTACGATGTCTTTTTCAGTAGCCTCCGGTTTGAGAAGTGTATGATCAATCATACCTGCTAAGTTCATTGTCCTCATCCTTTCCAATTGTCTCCCAAAACACATATCATTATCAGCCTCGTTCTAACTCCGATCCGAATATCCGAATTCGCGAAGGCTTCTTCCCCGATTACGCCAATCTTTCTCAACCTTGACAAAGAGTTCCAGAAAAACCTTACTGCCCAGCAAAGTCTCAATATCTTGGCGAGCTAATCGCCCGATTTCTTTGAGGAGGCTTCCCCCTTGACCGATGATAATTCCTTTTTGGGAGTCCCGCTCTACCACGATAAGGGCACGGACCTTGATTAAGGTTTTCTTTTCTTCCACACTCTCCACCACTACAGCAATGGAATGAGGAACTTCGTCTCGTGTAAGCTGAAGCACCTTTTCCCTCACAAGCTCCGCCATGATAAAGCGTTCCGGTTGGTCGGTGACTTCATCTTCGGGGTAATACATAGGCCCTTGAGGCATTTCTTTGAAAATTACCTTCAATAATTCGTCCTTATTCTCCCCTGTTTTAGCCGAAATAGGAATAATCGCCAGAAAATCTTTTAGGGCAGAATAGTCTTTAATAAGCTTTAATAATTTATCTTTTTCAATCAGATCAATTTTATTCAACAACAGAATGCAGGGCGTTTTTACTTGCTTGAGATTTTCTAATATATATTCCTCACCGGTACCGAAATCAGCAGTCGTATCCACCATGTACAAGATAAGATCCACTTCCCGAAGAGATTCCAGAGCCGAATCCACCATAAACTCTCCTAATTTGTGCTTAGGCTTGTGGATTCCGGGTGTATCCAGAAAAACGATCTGTCCTCTTTCTTCCGTCAGGATACAGTGAATCTTGTTCCGAGTAGTTTGAGGCTTATCGGACATGATTAAGATCTTCTGTCCTAAAAGTTGGTTAAGTAATGTAGATTTTCCAGCGTTAGGACGGCCAACCACTGTGACAAATCCCGAGCGAAAATCTTTATTGGGTTCAGCACCGTGCAAATTTGCTCACTTCCTCAATGTTCAATATTCGATAGCCTTAATAGGCTTATAACTAACTTGGCAAAGGTATTAGAAAAGGCCAAGCAAACGCTTAACCTAAAAATTCGGGGCCAAAGGAATCGGGAAGTAAAGTGTTCAAGCGAGTCATCTTAGTTTGTCCTTTTCCATTGACTAAAATAACCAAACAATCTTGAGAAAACTCCCGTAATACCTGACGGCAGGCACCGCAGGGGGAAGGAAATACGTCCGTCGGCACCGCAACTGCCACTGCCCTCAAGCGGCGCTCCCCATGATAGGCAGCATGGAAAACAGAATTGCGCTCAGCGCAGATGGTCAAGCCATAGCTGGCATTCTCCACATTACATCCGGCTATGATACGCCCGGATTCCCACAGGGTAGCAGCTCCTACGGGATAGTGGGAATAAGGAACATAGGCGTTTTTATAGGCTTCTTGGGCCCGGCGAATTAGCTCTTCGATGAGCTCTGGAGGAATTTGTTGTAGTAAGTCCATAGGGTCTCCTTTCGTTTGCTTCGATCTTGGATCTGGGATCTTGTCCGGGTCGCATAGCTTTACGCACAACGGTCACTCTGTAGCTCCGGGGCTGGTTCACTCGCTTTCTTAACAGCTCCCGCCAAACCCCGCTGCTTTCTGCATGTTAACCGTGGCTCCGCTACGTTAAGAAAGCGACCTTAACCCGACCGCCCCTCCACTAAAGCCGTTCCCTTTTGTGCGTAAAGCTACTGCTTACGGGGCTCCTTCAGCTTAGCTCTTGGGTCTCTTTCAGCTTTTCCTTAAGGTCCTGAGACCTATTAAGGAATTCCAGGGGGCATCTTCAGAGCCATTCTCCGAGTAGCTGACCATGCCGTTCAAGCGGCGTCGGCAAAGACGGAAAAAGTGGCTCGGATAAGACGCTTGCCCCACAACAGCTCCCACAACGCCCCACTTGCTCAGACCCGAAAAGCAGCCCAAGGATTTTGCTTTACAAAAGGGAGCGATTTGGGCGGCGTCCCGACGGAGCGGAGGGCTTTTCGCGTTAGTTTTGTCCGCGCAGCTTATTGAGCGACCGGTGTAAAGCAAAATCCTGGAGACATCCGGTGAATCCCGAAAATCCCCAAAGCCCCCGCTTCTGACAGCTTTTTCAACTCAGCCCAAGAAAGCCAACCAAACGAGGCCCAAAAATAACGATCCCGACAGCAACCGCCACGATAGCCGTGATCAAGACCGCACCGGCCGCTACATCCTTGGCCAAGCCGGCCTGGGGGTTGAAGTCAGGCTCTGCTAAATCAACCGCAAGTTCCACAGCTGTATTAAAAGCTTCTGCTGCCATGACGCTGCTGATGGTCAGCAATAAAATCCCCCATTCCCAGCGGTCCAGTCCCAGCCAAGCGGCGGCCAGAAGGACTAAAGCTCCGGCGAATAGATGAAAGCGAAAATGTCTCTGAGTTTTGCAGTTATAAAGAATCCCGTTAAAAGCATTGCCAAAGCTTTCCCAGTTAGAATGCTTCTTATGATATTGGCCCATAGTCATCTTCCTTTACCAGCTTAACGCAGAAGACCGATTTGGCTCATTACGGCTTCTTCTTGCTGACGCATTTTCCCTTTTTCCTCTTCTTCCATATGATCATAGCCCAGGAGATGAAGAGTTCCATGGACCGCTAAATAGACCAGCTCCCGTTCAAAGGAGTGTCCATAATCAGTAGCCTGATTTCTTGCCCGCTCCACCGAAATGATAATATCTCCAAGAAGATCGTCCTCGTAATCCAGGATATCCGGTTCATCTTCCGTTTCCTCTTGTAGGGCAAAGGACAAAACATCTGTTGGCCGATCCACTCCACGGTAATCCCTATTCAGTTCATGGATTCTGGCATCATTCACTAAGGTCAGGCTGACTTCAGCCTCTTCCGGCCCATTGGATAAGCGGATGGCCTTTTCAATTCCTTGCTCCAAAAGACCTATAAGTTCCCCGCGATCATCTTCAGGAATGGATTCTTCCTCCCAATTAATATCCAAATTCATTGGTGTGGAGCCGCATAAGCGACCCCTCACCCCCTTCCGTTACGAATTATCCGTTTTTTCGATTTCTTTCGCAGCGTGTCCTTTTTCTGCAGGAAGTTCTCCTTCCTCCCTGCCCCCGACTTCCCCGATCTTATCAGTCTCCGGCAGTTGTCTGGGTTGCATATCGGGATACTCTACCCGGGAATGGAAGATGCCGCTCAGAACCCGGACAAAGGATGTGGCGATCTTATCTAAATCCTGGAAGGTCAAGTTACATTGACTGAGCTGATCATCGTTAAGCTTGTCCTTGATAATCTTACGAACCAATCCTTCAACCCGTCCCGGTGTGGGCTGTTTCATAGCACGAACTGCCGCTTCCACACTATCTGCCAGAAGAACCAGAGCAGCCTCTTTGGTCTGGGGCTTTGGCCCTTCGTAGTGAAAGGCCTCTTCGGGAACATTGGCGTTATCCTCCATAGCTTTATGGTAGAAAAAGCTGACCACACTATCCCCATGGTGTTGAGCGATAATGTCCTGCAGGACCTGAGGTAGATTTTCTTCCTTGGCCATCTCCAGCCCATCTTTGATATGGGAAGTGATGATCAAAGCACTGAGAGTCGGGGCTATTTTATCATGAGGGTTATCTTGAGCGAATTGATTCTCAATAAAGAAATAGGGCCGTTTCAGCTTGCCGATGTCGTGATATAAGGCTCCTACCCGAACCAGGATAGCGTTGGCCTGAACCTCTTCTGCTGCGGCTTCTGCGAGGTTACCCACCAGCACACTATGATGATAGGTACCTGGAGCCTCCATCAAAAGCCGCTTTAACAAGGGACGATTGGGGTTCGAAAGCTCCAGTAAGCGTACTGCCGAGGTAATTCCAAACCCGGTCTCAAACCAATGAAGAGTTCCTACCGCAAGCACTGAAGAAAAGACCCCATTCACAATCCCCAAACCTATGCTGACCAGCCAAGTAGATATTCGCGTACCTGACACTAAGGCAATACAACTTGCCGTAATCACATTGAAGGCTGCGATATAAAGCCCTGCCCGAGCCAAATCGGAACGCTGGCTTAACAGGGAGACACTATGAACACCTATGAAGCCCCCAAACAAGGCAATAAGAGAAATCTGCCAGCCCGTGGCGGACGACATAGTGGGGTCAGCCAGCAAACCGACAAACACAGACAAAAGTGCTGCCGAAAGATAGGCAATCTCCACATCCACTAAAATAGCAATAGTCATGGTTGCCCAAGCCACGGGGATCAAGATACCGGTCATGGCATTATATTCTGCATCCCCGAGATTCAGGGAGATTACACCCTTCCCCATAGCCAGGACCAGGAACATCATTAAGCCAATGAGCACTAATTTCTTGGTCATATCCGAGACATTTTTGCGATATTGATAAGCATAGAAGATCATGGTCGCCATACCGGCCAAGACAATCAGGGCGATACCGGCGACGGAGCGCCAAGGAGACCGATTTTCAACCAATCCGTAGGCCGCAAGCACTTGCATTATTTTCTCATCTACGATTTCTCCCGGTCCGACGATCTTCTGCTGGGCTTTATAACGGTGCACTTCCAGCCGCACCGAAGCCCGCGCATTCTGTCTTAAACTCTCTGTAGCTTCGCTATCTTCCTCTAAAGTCGGCTGAGTGATCTTTACATCCACGAACTCTTTAAGAAAAAGCTTAAACTCGTTAGGAAAAGGAGCATCATCAATATCCCGCTTAATATGTTGACGCAAGGTTGGAACATCCTCAGGATTGCGTGCTCCAGTTTCATCTTTACGGGCATTACCAAAAATAATCTCCGTGGCTCTTTGTTCTTTTTCGTCTAAAAGCTCAGAGGAAGAATTTAAAAGCCCTTGGAGCACTTCCTGAGACAAAGTGTTAAAAGGAGCCGTCTGACGCAATGTTTTCAGTATGCTCGCCTCATCCTCATTGCTGGTTATTGCTTCCTCCAAAGCGATAAAGGCAGTACTTAAATCACGAGCAATGCTTGTCAGATATTCCTCATCGTGCTTATAGACCGGCTTAACTGCATTGGCTGCCTCTTCTTGGTCTTGGTAGTACTTTTTCAAATCCTCGATATTTTTTTCATAAGGAGCCGTCACCAGCTGAGGGCTGGGATCCCCCAGCTCAAGATTGAGCTTGGAGACAAAGAGCCCTGAAGATAAAATTCCTATAAACAGCACAAAGCACACCACCAGTGCAATGATATATCGCCAAGTGGTGCTTATATTAGAAAAAAGCTTTAAGGAGCCTAATCTACGAATGTTCAAACGCATCCTTCTTTCACTGACCTGGTTCCAAATTTTCTTCGGCCTTTTCATAAGCCTGAATGATTTTCTGAACGAGAGGATTGCGTACTACATCGGCAGCCGTAAAGTAATGAAAAGAAATATCCGGTATACCTTTGAGGATATTTTGGACCTCTTTTAAGCCGGAATAATGACCCCGGGGCAAATCCACTTGAGTCACATCCCCTGTCACCACGGCGTGGGATCCATACCCCAGACGGGTCAGGAACATCTTCATCTGTTCAGGAGTAGTGTTCTGAGCTTCGTCCAAAATCATAAAAGAATCATCCAGAGTGCGGCCCCGCATATAGGCTAAAGGAGCAATTTCAATAGTTCCCTTCTCAACATAGCGTTGGGTCGTCTCCGGTCCAAGCAAGTCATAAAGAGCATCATAGAGAGGCCTTAAATAAGGATCCACTTTTTCCTGCAGATCACCGGGCAAAAAACCAAGTTTTTCCCCGGCCTCAACCGCTGGCCGCGTCAGGACGATGCGGTTAATCTCCTTGGCACGCAGAGCTAACACTGCCATCACTACAGCTAAATAGGTCTTTCCCGTACCCGCTGGCCCGATTCCGAAGACAATGGAATGTTTTTCTAATGCTTCAAGATACTTTGCCTGACCCAACGTCTTTGCCTTGATGGGACGCCCCCTGTGAGTGGTGGCGATGACCTTAGAGAGAGCATCGGCCATTCCTTTTCCATGGCCTTCTTCCACTTGGGAAATAACATAAGAAACCCCTGCAGGAGTCAAAAGGTGCCCTTGCCGGACCATGTCCAGCAACTCCTTAATCACAACCTCCGTCTTTTCAACCTCATCGGCACTTCCGGTAATGGTCATTTCTTCTCCTCGCACCACCAGCCGTGTCCCCAAGTGTTTCTCCAATACTTTCAAATGAGCATCTTCCGCTCCGAGCAAGTTCATTGCTTCGGTGGCATTTTGCAAATACATCTTTGATTCTTTCGTCAATTTTTCGCCCCCTGGTGCTAAAACTCCTTACATCAATTATTCCTCTGGGTAAACCGCTAAATCTTCATACGACTCTACTTCAATGCGCACGCACTCGCCATCGGCATTTTCCAAGACACGAACTTTTTCCTCCAGAATATGGGCCCCTGGAGAAATCTTCTTATGGACTTCCGTCCGTGCCAATTCCTCTGCAGCTTGGCGAGCTTCAGCTTCATTTCGTTCAATCTGCTTCTTTTGCAGTTCATTATACTGTACGGATACTATTTCGACAGGAAGCCGCCAATTCCTCCATAAGGTTATTCCATGATATTGAACTTCCTCATTGACTAGGGGGAAAGGTGATTCCGGTGTTGTTACCATTATGACTCGTGCACCGAATTTTATACCCCATCCCTTGGCAGCATTTCCGCTCTCGATGATTCGTTCTTCATAATAAGGTACCACAGCTTCGGCACTGTACCAAACCCTACCACGTACAAAACCTTTGGCCGCAGGAACCGTTTCAGGAATATAATCCTTTTGTTGAAGCTGGCGATCCGTCCGCGGTTTAGCACTGGGATTCTGAATAATTTTCGGTGCTTGAATCAACACTTGCCCCGGCTTAACAATTTCTCCTTCATGAACCAGCGGAGTCCCCTGGATTACCATGACTTGCTGGACGAGTCCTGCCTTGCTTGCCACCAAATTCCCAGCTTCACCCGGAACCTGAGGGCGGACCTTTTGTACCACTTTAATCTCCACACGGGTACCATGTCTGCTGATTCCAACCCAGGCGGCATCCGGGAATTCTTCGACCAACAGTTTGGCAACCTCATTCAAATCCACCGAATCCTGCCATGTCCACGTTTTCAGTCCATACTTTTCGGCGCGGTCAAAGATTTCTTGGCTGGAAATCGTCGTATTCCCTGACACGGAAATAGAAAGAATCATCTGGGAAAAAATAGCCAGCGCTATGCCAATGGCCATTATACCGGCTAATAAAAACTTCCGGCGCCACCATCGTGCAGCTATAAAAGGCCACCCGTATTTTGCCACAATACGCACTCGGGTATGAGTCATTCGAGCAGGGCGTCTTAGGCGATGAAAGTCCTGAATTTTCACTTGGGCTCTCACGCCCTTTTCTGAGCGCTGAGTCTTAAAAAACACGATTCCCTGACGTATCCCTTCATTAATAAATCGGGGAAGGTGGTCTCCCCGGGCTACAAAAAGAACACGACCTTGCAAAAATTCTTGGAATCTGGAAATCATTTGGAGTCCCCTCCTCTATAGTGTAAAAAGAATTTAAACTCCCAAATAGGCCAAAGCTATAAATTCTCCGACAATCCGCAGTTCCGTTGCTAACACCGTCTTGAGAACGAGTTCTTTTCCGGTAATCCTTAATTGACCTTCTGTTGTATGTAAAAGAATCTCTTCTGGAGTAAACTCGACGATTTCCATGTAATTTTCCACAAGAACTTCCTGACGACCGGTAACGGTAATACGCGGTCCATTTCCGGCAACATCCGGGGGAAAATCCAGCGCTTCCCCTATATTTTTAGTGAGTTTATCCAACATAAATAACCTCCTCCCTTCTAAACCATGTTTATGAAGGAAGGAGGCCAAATAGTCCAAGCTTGAAGGACAAAGCAGGCAAAAGTTCATGACCGATTAGGTTAAGACATCTCAATCTTTTCTCCTTAACTGAAACAAGACCTTCAACAGATCGTCAGGGGAAGGCGGGCATCCCGGAACACTGATATCCATGGTTAAAACCTCTCCCACCCCATCATGAGCTGCATAGGCTCCTTTAAACACACCCCCATCGATGGCACAATCCCCTACCGCAATAATCCGTTTGGGATTTGGGGTCCCTTCCTGGGTCGCCAGCGCTGCCTGAATCAGATGAGCGGACATGGGGCCGGTACACATTAGAATATCCGCATGGCGCGGGGAGGCTACAAAATCAAAACCAAAACGCTGCAGGTCATAGATGGGGTTGAGGAGAGCAGACATTTCCCAGTCACAGCCATTACATGAACCGCAATCCAGATGCCGGATATGCCAGGATTGATGGAGGGAACGGAGATAGGCTTCATTCTGCTCTAACTTTTTTTCAGTTAAGCGTCCCATCTTCAAGCTTCGTTTCAGTAAATTCAACATAGTTCTACTCCTCCATCCTAACGGTCACAGCAGCTGTAGCATAGTTCAAAACTCTTATTAATCAACGGAAAATCCGGAACAATATTCCCCAGAACAGCCAGAGGAACAGCAGGCCAATTGGCATAGGAAGCGGAGCGAATCCGACAGCGATAAATTTTCCCTTCGTCATCCAGCATCAGCCAGACGACATCCGTTCCCCGGGGAGATTCAGCACAGCCCCAAGCGAAAGAATAAGCGGCCGGCGGTAAACATGGTTCTAAAGAATCGTGTAAATAATCTCCTTCCAGAAGCTTGGCAAGCAAAGCAAAGCTTTGTTTCACTTCCCGTACCCGGACCATAAGTCGGGCCCAGACATCCCCCTCCTGCTCCACCTGAGGCTCCACCTTCAGCTCCCCATACAAAAGATGAGCGTGACGTTCCCTCCAGTCCTGTGAGATTCCTGAGGCACGAGCCGCCGGACCGGTAACTCCTAAGTCCAGAGCACTTTGTTTACTTAGTACTCCGGTGGCAATAGCTCTCTGACGAAACCCATCATGCTCCAGAATCAAAGGAATCCATTCCTCAAAATCCCGCTCCAGCCCAGCCAGACGCCTTTGCAGCCAGGCGGTTTCCTCCTGCTCAGGGATTCTTCTAACTCCACCAAGAGTGATATTTCCCCGCAGGAAACGGTGCCCGAACAGTTTATGGTTGAGACGTTGGAGCTGTTCCTTACTCTGTAAGGCATTTCCACTACCTAGGGCAAAGCCCACTCCGGCGCAGAGATTGCCGATATCCCCTACATGATTATAGAGCCTTTCCAGCTCAGCAAGCACGGTCCGCCAGCCTAATATTCGGCGGGAAACCTGCACCCCTTTAAGCTTCTCTACCGCTTCACAATAGGCAAGAGCGTGACTGACCGTACACACTCCACAGACCCGCTCTACGATTTCCAATCCTTCTTCAGGACTTTTTCCTTCCAGAAGTTTCTCAATCCCTTTATGAGTATAAAAAAGCTGAGCATCAAGGTGAAGAATGGTTTCTCCGATCGTTTGAAAACGAAAATGACCCGGTTCAATAATCCCTGCATGAATAGGTCCTACCGGAATTTCGAAGGTCCCTTCACCTTTAGCCTCCGTAAAAGAGAGGGGTTGAGGATCGAATCCGGGGGATCTTTCCTCAGACATTGATGATAATTCCGGCTCAAGCTTTCGCAATGGATAAAAACCTTCGGGCCAGCCAGGATGAAGAACCAAAGGTCGGTCATCGGGATGTCCCTCGGGGCGAAGTCCCAACAGATCTCTTACCTCGCGTTCCGGCCAGTTCAGGGCCGGGCACACTATGGTCAAGGAAGGAAAGCTCTCTTCGATTCCCTGGACCCCTAAAGTTAGGGTGAAATCGCTGGAAAAATGGAAGAGTAGATAAAGTACAAAACCATAACCTAAGCCCCGTTCATCATTTCCTATATGAGTCATCAGCACGGGACGGGATTGGGCATCCAGCCAAAAGTGCTCCACCACCTCGGGCAGGTAATTGGACTTCAGCCAAACCAGTCCCTCATTTTTGGTCCAAAGATCCAAAGAAAAATCCTCCGGTTGCTTAAGTACCCGCCCTTCAAAATACTCGCGTAATTTCAATGAATTCTCCATACTCTCCACCCCCTCCCAGAATTAGCTCCACAACCTGACCCAAAGCCTGGTCAAGAGACTCCGGAACAAACACTCCCAAAATCAGGACCAGAACCATGGGAACGGCTAACCAAAGCACTTCCTTACCTTCCCCCTTATCCTCCAGGTGACGTTCACCCGGTGTACCAAAAAGCATCCCCAGAAAATGATAAAGGAACCCCGCAAAGATAACCGATAAGAACAAGGCCGTTAAAAAGCCTAAGATAGGATGATTGTTCTGGAAAAGCCCGGCCATGATGTTGATTTCAGAGCGGAAGGTTCCAAAGGGCGGTGTTCCTGTAATGGCCAGCAAACCCATGAGGAGAGTTCCACCGGTATAGGGCCATAAACTCATAACGCCCCGAATTTTGGGAATCTGACGAGTACCCGTCATCTGGACGAGATGACCAACTGCCACAAAAAGATTAGCCTTAGTCAAAGCATGAAGAATGAGATGAAATGAGGCTCCCCATACAGCAAGAGGGGTATCCAGTCCAAAGCCCAAAGCAATAATTCCCATATGCTCCACACTGGAGTAAGCCAGGAGGCGTTTAATATCTTTTTGTAAAAGAATAAAAGCAACCATGGCACCTAAGGAAATCAACCCAAAGACAAGGAGCAGCTTCCCGGAAAAACCCGGGCCCAGGCTTGTTTGACGGACCAGGATATGCCAGCGCAGAATGGCATATAAAGCACAATTAAGCAAAACCCCGGATAATAAAGCACTGACCGGAGAAGGAGCCTGACTATGGGCATCCGGCAGCCATGGATGCATGGGAACAAAGCCAACCTTAGCCCCATACCCGATAAAAGCAAAGACACAGCCCAGCTTAACTAAGGCTGGATCCAACTGAGATGCCATCCCCACTAAACATCTCCAGTCCAGAGCAGCCAGGCTATAACCATTAATCCGCCCAGACGCCGCATAGAGAATCATAGTCCCTAATAAAGCAAAGCTGATACCCACCGTACAAAGAACAATATATTTCCAAGCGGCTTCAACAGCGGCTTTTTCCCGGTAGAACCCCACGAGGAGGGCCGTAGCCAAAGTGGTTCCTTCTATCCCTACCCACAATAGCCCCAGATTCGGAGTACTCACCACCCAAAGCATGGTAGCGATAAACATCCAAATCCAGAAGTAATACCAGGGCAGCCGGCTTTGGGGGATCTTTCCTTCTTCCACCTCTTTCTCCATATATGAAAAGGAATACACAATCACATAAGCAGCAATAACCGCAATCACTCCGAGAAGCAAGGCACTTAACGCATCCCAGGAAAAAAAACCTCCCCACAGACTTTGAGGACCTTGACTGAACACCCGCAGGACCATTTCTCCAACCAAGCCAAGCAACGCTATAAGAGCCAGACTATTGCATAGTCTCAACACCCGGTTGCTTGAAGAGATGAGCATACAAAGAGCTGCCATAAAAGCTACAAGGACAAACATTCAGCTTTCCTACCCTTTCAAAGAATTAAGTCTCTCTACATTCAGCGAATCGAACTTCTGAATCATCCGTTTGGCCAGGATCCCCAGGATCAAAACCCCAATGAGAATATCGAAGATCACTCCTACTTCTACTAAAAGAGGCATACCGCTAGTGAGAAGGAAACCTACCAGGAAGATACCATTATCGATCAGTAAAATCCCCACCATTTGAACCAAGGCTACTTTGCGAATCACCATAAGCAACAGCCCATAAAAGAGCAAAGAAAAAGCAATAGCCAATCCATTGCGCAGAGCAGGCTCTACTAAAGACAGCAGCGGTTGGGTTACGGCATAAGCAAGGATAGTTAAGGCCGCAGCCACCACTAAAGAAGAGGGCCGGTGCAGAAACACTTCACCTACCCATTGGGTATGGGATAGATCTGCGGTACGCTTAAGCACCCAGGGGATCACTCCTCCTTTGACCAATAAGGAGAGAAGAGCAATGGCAAGGAGCTCAAGCTCAGATTCCTTCACCCCTTCCAAGAAAATAAGCGCCGCGAGAAATACTGCCTGCCAAGTCCAACCCACGAGTACTTTCTTCAGTTTGACACAACCAACGATATACAAACCGACAGCCAAAAGAGCAAAGAGCACCAACTGCTGAAGATTTTCCAAGGTTCCTTCCATGTCATATCCCTCCTTTCATAATCCAAAGAGTTATCAGAGCCAGGACAGCAGAAGCCAAACCCATAGCTAGAATATTGGGAATCCGAAAAAGCCGAACCTTAACATTAATGCTTTCAAGGGTGGCAAAGAAAGCACCCAGTAAAACTATAAGGCCGATCTGGAGGATTCCCTGGATAAGTAACGTCTCGAGTGGGATGCCCTGGCCTGAGGGATTCATAAGATTTATATTGGCAGGTAAAATCAAGACAGTCAGAAGCTGAAGCAGAAGCAGCTGTTTCAGCTGTTCTGCCCAAAGTAAAAAGCCTAAAGAACGACCTGAGTAGTCCAGAAGCATACCTTCATGAATCATAGTCAACTCCAGATGAGTGTCGGGATTATCCACCGGAATCCTCCCCATCTCAGCGATGACGATAATAAAAAGGGCCAATAACGCAAGAACTCGGGGCGTCTCAAAGATGGACATCCCCTGCAGCCCGGTGATCATTCCCATGAGTGAAGTGGTCTCCGTCATCAGAGCCAGAACGACCAAACTCAGAATAAATCCGGGTTCCGCTAAGGCCGCTACAAAAACCTCACGGCTGCTTCCCATACCGCCAAAGGTTCCTCCGGCATCCAAGCCGGCAAGTGCAAGAAAAAACCGAGCCAGACCAAGGCTGGCCGCCAGCCAAAAAAGGGATCCCAGAGAGTGGATGGGTGCCCATCCCCAGGGACCGGGAACAACAAAACAGGCAAGGAAGGTACTACCTAAGACAAGGGAAGGAGTAACCAGGAAGATCCATGAAGCATGCTCTGAGATAACTTCTTCTTTCCCCATATACTTCCGAAGGTCCCGATAGGGCTGGAGAAGAGATGGTCCCTGACGCATCTGCCAAAAGGCTTTTACTTTTTTTATCCATCCCTGCAACAAGGGAGCAGCGAGCAAAAATATGAGCAAGTGCACAATGGAAAAGAAGATTACTCCCCCATTCCATTCTCCAAAGTTCAGCATCCTCTTTCCCCCCTACATAGTCCAAATCAATACAACCACTAAGGTCAACAGAATATAAGCCAGATAAGTGTGGATACTGCCGGTTTGCAGAATGCGAATCCGATCCGCACACCACAAAACCAGTTTCATGGAAGGCCGATAGAACGCTTCCTCCACCATTTCACGGGTTCGGCCACGATATTTTAAAGACTGTAATACATAGGGGTTTTCCCCAAACTTTTTATCGATAATGGAATGAAAGGCCAAAATCCGTTTCAGGACAATCCGCAAAGGCATGGTTATCCCTAAACTTGTGTATTGCATACGAGGGGTTAAAGGAACACCGCAGTTCCAGGTTCCGCTTACCCTCCTCCGTTTTCCTCCTGATAACAAATAGAGCGTTCCGGAGAAAAGACCCAGAAGTAAAATATAAGGAGTAATCAGGCTAAGGAAATCGGAAAAAAACGGAGAAATTAAGCTGTCGGTTAATGAAGAAGAGCTTTGATAGCTTAGCACTTGAATGGGGACACTCATGAGTTTCAAAAGGCCTTGCGGCCAAAGCAGAATGAGTAGGGTTAGCATCATTGAACTTCCCATGGATGCTGTCTGTGACCAGGGCAGCTCTTGAGCCTTTTCAGCATTTGCCGTCCGAGCCTGCCCCAAAAAAGCCCCGGAGAACCATTTCACCATGGTTGCCAAAGCCAAGGCAGAGACAAAAGCCAAAGCTGTCAGAATTAAAGGCAACATCAGCTTGAGCAGTCCCCCTCCCACTTGAATGGAAGTCTTCCATAAGGCATGAAATAACAGCCATTCCCCCCAAAAACCTCCCAAGGGCGGGAGTGCGGCAAGTCCGACAGCGCCAACCATTGCCCATAAGCCAGTTCTGGGCATTTTCTTGAGTAAACCACCCATCTGATCAAGCTTTTTTGTATGGGTTGCTTGAATAATATTTCCCGCGGCCATAAACATATTGGACTTAAAAAGGAGATGATGAACCCCATGCCAGAAAAAGGCAGCCAGGGCAAGGACCACTAATTCCGTATAACCCAAGGTTTGGGCGATCATAGCCGTCCCTAAGGCCATAGTCAGAATACCCATATTCTCCACTGTCGAGTAGGCTAGCAAGCGTTTTACATTCCGTTCCACACAGGCGTAGAGAATCCCGATAAAAGCCGAAAGCACTCCAAGCGCCAGCATTAGCCCGCCCCACCATAGCTCCATGGGGGCCAGAGTTAACCAAACCAGCCTCATGATCATATAGAGCGCGATCTTTACCATCACCCCGGACATTAATGCAGATACCGGAGAGGGGGCAACAGGATGAGCATAGGGCAGCCAGATATGAAATGGCACCAGCCCTGCTTTCGTTCCAAAACCCACCAGAAAACATAGAAAGAGACTATTTTTTTCTCCTGGGCTTAATTCTGAGGCTATGGCGGCCCAATCCCCATAAAGAAAGCTTCCGGTCTTGCTGTAGAGGTACAGAACGGCCGCAATCAAAAAGACCGTTCCCACATGGGTCATAACAAAATAAATGAAGGCCGCTTTGCGATTGGAAGTCTCCTCATGTTCATAGACCACCAAAAAAAATGAGAAAAGAGACATAAGTTCCCAAAGGAAGAGAAAATAAAAGCCGTTATTGACAAGTAAAACCCCAGCCATACTACCCAGAAAGGCCACCCAGGATAAGGAAAAGGATATAAGAGATTTTTTTTCCTCATATTCCTTCATATAGCCCAGGCCGTAAAGAGATGCCACTCCTTGCCCAAGAAAAAGCAAAAAAAGGAAGAATGCGGTCAATCCATCGAAAGAAAAACCGGCCACATTCCATTGACCCGAAGGATCACCAACCGGAAAATTCCAGCCCAGAAAGAAAATTCCGAGGATTGCCATCACTAGCGTTAGGCTCATTGTTCCTATCCTAACACCTCGCTCCATACCCACCATCATCGTCTCATCCTTTCCAGCCCAGAAAATTATTGTACTATAACACAAGCAATCTTATGTTTATTTTAGGAATCTGTATCTAATTGTTCTATAACACGTTCTTTAATCTTACCTCCTTTTTGCCTCTATAAACAAGTTGCATAAGTATGCATTTTTTCCCTCATTCAGCCTGATTTCTAGTTAACCCTTATTTACCCCATACTTTCGTTCACTAGCCCTTCTTTTTGCCTTTAACCCCTCCAATTCTCATTATTGACAATAAAAAACAAGAATTCTCTTCAAAAGTCTTTAAGTTTATAAGGAACAAATCCTTTAAAATGCGTTAAAAGCAAAAGGGAAGTGAAGTTTTTTCACAGACTTTTCGAGGTTGTAGGCTCGATAACACAATAATTGTAAAAACCGTGCCATGCTCAGAGGGTAAAACATTTTTTTATACAAAAAATTCCCTAACCATTTAGTCAGGGAATTCTAACATTAGAGTTTAATATCGTGCGAAGAGCTCAGCCATCACTTGATGTCCAGCAATATTAGGATGAATATGGTCAGAGCTAAGAAGGAGCATTTCTTGGCCTTTAAATGCTTTGGCAACCGGCACCACGATTCCTCTATAATGTCTGGCCATTTGAGTGACCGTATGGTTGGCACTTTTCAGCAAAGTATACGCGAGAGCATCGGTTTGTTTATCTAGGGGAGGTAAAGGATTATAGATACTTGCTATCTTGAGGACTGCTGAACAATTAACACTTCTTATCCTATCTCCCAGTGACATAAGATTTTGGTGGAAGTCTCGCAGAGTCAGCTCCGGATTGACCAGCCGACCTGATACCAAACCTTTGCCAAGGGCAAGAAGATCGTTTGAGCCTATGGTCACTGTAATGATTCCGGCTTGAGAAATTAAACGCTGTACATTAGTCTGTCCAACCACATCAACCAACTGGCTGCTTGTCAGACCATTAACCCCAAGGTTCTCGTATCTTAGATTCGGACAACCGGACAACAAGGTTGAATAATACAAGGTAGCAAACGAACAATTGAGCCCCACTCCATAACCTGTCGTTAATGAGTCACCTAATGCCAGGTATATACCATTCATACGGTTTGCTACCACCTTTCATATGCTTCTTACATAAATTATGCATCAAGCGTCCGATATGGTAATGATTAATCCTGAGCCACATTCACCCAGCCTGTTGCCACAAGCTCTTCCAATTCTACCACTGTCAGCTTTACTGCTGCATCAGGGGCACCTGCTGCCGGATAGACTACAGAGTATTTCTTTAATGATTCATCTAAATAAACAGGAATTTCCTGCCTTAATCCGAAAGGGCAGACCCCTCCCACCGGATGTCCGGTCAATTCCAAAACCTGCTCTACCGCAGGCATTTTGGGTTTTCCGTTGAAGGCATCCTTGAATTTTCGGTTATCCAGTCTTTTATCCCCTGCCATGAGCACCATGACAAAATCTCCCTGAACCTGTAAAAGGAGAGACTTGGCAATTTCCCCCGGGGTAACACCCAAGGACTCTGCGGCTTTAGCAACAGTACTGGTATCTTCAAATTTCAGAATAGGTACTATTTTCCCCTTCATATGGAAAAAATTCTTCACCGTTTCAACTGACATGTGACCTCCTTAAAATGTTAAAAACCTGATTGCTAAGCTTGCAATCAGGTTTTTAGTGAGCTAAGATCCTAGAAGTTCACGCACGATCTGGTTAACCAGTTTGCCGTCAGCGCGTCCTTTTGTCTTCGGAGTAATCTTGCCCATGACTTTACCCAGATCTTTCGGTCCTTGAGCACCGACTTCGGCAATAGTCTCTTGGGCTAACTGGCGTATTTCCCCTTCAGAAAGCTGCTGAGGAAGGTATTCCATGAGAACGGAGATTTCCTCCTCCAGGGCTTTCACTGTATCGGGACGATTCGCCTTAGAAAACTCTTCAATCGAATCACGACGCATTTTGACTTCTTTAGCTAAGACTTCGATGACTTGATCATCGTTAAATTCCACTTGCTTATCTATTTCAGCATTTTTAATGGCGGCCCGGGTCATTCGGATGACGGAAAGTCTAACCTTCCCCTCCTCTTTGGCCTTCATGGCAACCTTCATATCCTCAACGAGGCGATCTTTCAGGGACAATTCAGTGCAACTCCTTATTTAAACTTACGTTTACGTGCTGCTTCGGATTTCTTCTTCCGCTTAACACTAGGCTTTTCATAATGCTCATGTTTACGAGCCTCTGATAATACGCCTGCACGCTGACAAGTACGCTTGAACCGGCGGAGTGCGCTATCCAGGGATTCGTTTTTACCGACTTTAATTTCGCTCATTATCTTATCCCTCCCTCCACTGGATCATGTACAGATATACTAGATAATTATACTGGATGAGATGGCGTGCGTCAAGTTCCTGACGGACATACAGGTCGTTTTGGCTATGTTTTAAGGGGTTTTCTTTATCAACAAATTTTTATGCCTAAAGGCTGACCGCCAATCAGGTGGAAATGCAAATGCTTAACCACCTGGCCCCCATCGTCACCACAATTGTTAACCACACGATAACCTGAATCAGCTATACCAGACTCTTGAGCCAGTTTTTTAGCCACCATCAAAATATGCCCGATTAAGGCCTCATCCACAACTTCAATATCATTTAGGCTTTCCATATGTTTCTTTGGAATTATAAGCAAATGTACCGGAGCTACAGGATTAATATCCTTAAACGCCAACACATACTCATCCTCGAAAACAACCTGGCTGGGAATCTCCTTATTGATTATTTTACAAAAGATGCACTCCGACATAAAAACCCTCCCTTTATGTTTATATGCAAAAGCTACTCACTTCGCTAATGATTGAGTTATTTCTTTTATCCTATATTTTATTCAGTAAAACTAGAGACCCAATGAATAGGATGGATGAGGAAGTAGAACGGTCCTTTATTATTTTTTAATTCCGGATAGGGGAACGGTTCCCAGATACCGCCGACATCACTCATATAAGAGAATTTTTCTATTATCGGTCCATAAGCTGTCCCGATAATTCCATAATCCAAGGGATTTTCCCCTTCCATAACGGCCTGGTAATTGGTAAGCCTCAGCCGTCTATTCTCCTCCGCTCCATGAGAGGCAATCGTATATATATCTCCATGGAGCCGTTCAAATTCGGCTATTTCAAATTTCAGGCGTCGCCTCAGTTCTTGTCGGACAGTGGGAGTTATGTCCTCGGCCGATTTTAAGCCCATTTCCTGAGCGTAAAAAGCCAGGGTCTCATAGTGCAGACCCACTTCGTGGCCCATTGCCCTCACTTTTCGGATCACTTCCGGATCAGCGGTGCGCCACCGGAAATAGTAGGAACTTTTGATTCCCCGGGCTTTTTCCAGTTCCGCCATTTCTAAGGCATAATCCGCCGATTCATCCACATCGTGTCTTAAGATGAGGGTTTTGTCCGTTATGGGAACATTGTTATAATAATCCATCACTTTAATGGGAGTATAGCCGAGACGGAGGATTTCATCCAAATAATCCTGATAACGGTGCCGGTCCACAGGCAAGATAACCTGTTTGTCTTTCGGATATTCAGTGCTCAGTTTCAAATACCGGATAGATCCCAAATATCCGGGAGGTTTAGCTACAATTTCATATTTTCCAGGAAAAAGACGCTTATTCAATGGCGATTTGCCCACATAGCTACCATTGATATAAATTGGAATCCCCTGACTCTGCTCAGTATCGATATGAAGCTTTATACTGTCGCCAACCTTTTCGATCGTCATTTCACCCTTGGACTTATTCCAGGTGGCAACCTTTCCGCCTGATTCAACCATCGCGACGAAGGGGGGAATAGTGTGTCGGTTGAACACGGTGCGGGGGGCATGAAATGTCACAGCGGGCATCATTAAAAAGGAGCCAATGCCCAGCAAGATAACGAGAACTAAAAGAAAACCTGCTATCTTCCACCGCTTTGCCTTAAAAAACCGTCCTTTTAAAAAAAAGCCATCCTTTTTCATATGGTTCTTTATTGAACCTCCCCTTCGCCAGGTTTTCTTTCTGCCTCTATTATTGCCGGAGTCCTTAAAAAATCAACCATACTATGAAGTTTATTTAAATTAATTCACAAAACTTTCTTCAAGTACACAATTCACCAATTCGCCGCTTGCCCAGGTTTTTCCTTCCCGAGGGGGTAAGTGAACCTGAATATAATTTCGCGTATGACCTGCAGCCACTCCCTCCGGGCTGACCCGCTCAATCAGGACTTCCACCGTCTGCCCGATAAATCTGCGGACATAGTCTTCCTGGCTTTTTCTGGCTACCTGCATAAGATCCTTCACTCGCTGCTCTTTGATTTTGTTGGGAATCTGATCAGGGTATTTAGCAGCGGGAGTTCCTTTGCGCTTGGAGTAAGGAAACACATGAACTCCGGAAAAGCCGCAGGAACGAACGGTCTCCAGAGACTCCCGGAAGTTTTGTTCCGTCTCCCCCGGAAAACCGACGATCACATCCGTGGTAATGGCGATCCCCGGCAGCAGAGCATTCAGCCGTAGAATGAGCTCTTTAAATTCCTTGACAGCATAGGGTCTTTTCATTCGAGTTAAAATGGCGTCACTGCCGCATTGCAAAGGAATATGAAGATGAGGGCAGACCGTGGGATGATTGATAATCACATCGATGAGCTCAGGGGTAAATTCCATGGGTTCAATAGAGCTCAAGCGCAGGCGGTGCAACCCTTTGACCTGAGCAAGCATTTTGACCAACCGGGCCAAATCCCAATTTTCTCCCAGATCTTCTCCATAAGAGCCCGTATGAATTCCTGTCAATACGATCTCCTTATAACCTGCCGCAACCAGCTTTTCCGCTTCTGTGACGGCGTTCTCAGGGATTCTGCTTCTGACGGGCCCTCGGGCGTAAGGGATAATGCAATAGGTGCAAAATTTGTTACACCCCTCCTGAATTTTTAAAGTCGCCCTTGTCCTGCTTTCCTCTTCGATCAGAGGCAGTTCTTCAAAGGTCTTAGCATCCCAAATAGCATGTACACTGTTCTTCGGCTGCTGCTCCTGCTTCACTTGAGCAATAAGCTCCATGATTCTCCCCCGATCCTGAGTTCCCAAGACCAGGTCAACCCCTTCAATATCAAGAATCTCCCCCGGAGCAGTCTGGGCATAGCACCCCATGACCACCACAAAAGCATCCGGATGAGCCTTTACCATACGCCGAATGGTTTGCCGTGACTTAGCATCCCCCGTATTTGTTACGGTACATGTATTGACCACGACCACATCCGCCTTCTCCGTGGAAGACACCACATGATATCCATTATTCCGAAACAGTTGCCCTAAGGCTTCACTCTCGGTCTGATTCACTTTACACCCAAGGGTAACAAAACAAACCCCGGGGGCCCGCGGCTCTAAATGATCACCGCTGCATCCGGCTAAAGACGACGGATTTCTTTGCTGTATGGAATCTGCCATTTTGGCACCCCCGTTAGGAATTAATTGACGATTTAGCAGAAGAACGGTTATCCCAGATCCCCATAATGCCCCAGCACAAGAGTAAGGGTCGCAATGGCCGCAGTCTCTGCCCGCAGAATCCTTGGCCCCAGGGACACACTTTGAGCCTGGAGATTCTCCTGGGCCCAAAGTACTTCCGATTCATCGAAGCCTCCTTCAGGCCCGATTAAGAGTGCTATAGGTTCCTGTGGGCTGAAATTCCTGAGCACAGATTGGAGGGTCTTGGTTTTCTCGCTTTCATAAGGAATAAGCCACTGAGTGGTTGACGGGAGGAGAGTCTTAAGCTCTTTCCAATCAGAGACTGGGAAGAGCTTTGGTTCCCGGACCCGATGAGATTGCTTGGATGCCTCACTGGAGATCTTCTGCCAACGTTCCACCCGGTCTTTGGCCTTGCTCCCTTCCAGCTTCATGACAGCCCGTTTCGTGCGCAGGGGAATCAAACCGGCCATTCCTAATTCCGTTCCCTTTTGTATGACCCACTCCATCTTTTCCCCTTTAGAGAGACCGGCTGCCAGGTAGACCTGGGTTCGGGCTTCTACTTCCGGGTAATCCTGTTCCATGATTCCACAGGTCACGCTTTGGTCTTCTATTTTATTGATAACTGCTTTGTACTCTGCTCCCGAGTTATCAAAGCCGATGATCTGATCACCCACCGCAAGACGCAAGACCCGGACAAGGTGTTCTCTTTCGGGACCCTTAAGCCAGAAAACATTTCTACCCAGTTCCGATATTTTAAAGCGATGCACCCTGCCACCCCGCTCGTAAGAGGACCCATCCCGAATCCTCTTTCTTTTCCAGAACTTCCAACCCGTGCTCACGCAGTCCTGCTTCCACATCTGGAGAACGGTGTTCGATAATACCTGAAGCGAGGAATTCTCCATCCTCTCTCATGATCCGCTTTAGGTCGGGGATAAGCATCAGGATGACATCGGCAATGATATTGGCTACCACTAAATCGGCTTGTCCATGCAATACCGTCCCCAAATCCCCTTGCTGGACCCGGACCCGTCCAGCCACCTGATTGAGTTCCACATTTTCTTGAGCTACTTTAACGGCAACAGAGTCTAAATCGATAGCCTCTACTTGAGCGCCTAGTTTTGCTGCTGCAATGGCGAGAATCCCCGATCCTGTTCCCAAATCAAAGACCCGCATATCCGGTCTCACCCTCTCTTCCAGGGTCCCCAGACACAAAGATGTCGTGGCATGGGTTCCCGTACCAAAGGCCATTCCAGGATCCAGCTCCAGGACAATATCCTGAGGCTGAGGAGTTACTTCTTCCCAAGAGGGCTTGATCAAAAAACGCTCACCGATTCGAACTGGCTTAAAATAAGCCTTCCAGGAGGTGGCCCAATCTTCCTCTTGTACGGTCAAGCCTTTCACTTGAAGAACCCATTCAGGAAAGCAATGAAGCACCTCCTTCAGTCCCTCATCAAGTCGCTGAAGCTTGGACTGAAGCTCGTGATCTTCACAGAAATATCCTTTTACCACAGAGGTTCCGGTTAATGCAATCTCTCCAAAATCATGGTAATCCCAGTTCCCGGATTCCACATAACTTCGCAGAAGTTCCGGATCTTCCACACTTACTCCAGGGCAGCCAAGCTGATAAAAAAGATCGGCAACAGCTTCCTCTCCTGCCGATGAAACAGTTACCGCAATTTCGCGCCAATTCATGCTTCAGAACTCCTTTTAATTATAAATCGATGGCATCCCGTATATTTTCTTTGACCTTTTCGAAGAAGGACTTTTTACCCATTTGTTGTTGATCGCTGGTAACCTCTCCGAACTCACGAAGCAGTTCCTTTTGGCGGTCGGTGAGTTTAGTCGGAGTGGCTACGACCACCCGCACATGCTGATCCCCTCTCCCGTTGCCACGGCGATAAGGAATACCATGACCTCTTAGACGGAACACCGTGGCGGTCTGAGTTCCTTCGGGGATCTTCATTTTGACTTTGCCATCCAGGGTCGGAATATCGATCTCCGACCCAAGGGCAGCCTGTACAAAGGTTATGGGAATCTCGCAATACACGTCGTTCCCTTCTCTTTCAAAGAATTTATGGGCTTTGACATTGAGGACCACATAAAGGTCTCCGTATGGTCCCCCCCGCAGTCCCGCTTCCCCGCTGCCGCTGAAACGAAGGTTAAGACCATCCTCTGATCCTGCGGGGACATTGACTTTAATGGTTTTGACTTTCCGTGTGGTTCCTTTTCCGCTGCATTCTTTACATGGGGAAGATATAAATTGACCTGAACCATTACAGTTTGGACAAGTTCTTGCAGTTTGAATCGCTCCAAAGGGGGTTCGTTGGGTAGCCTTAACCTGCCCTGTTCCATGACAATGTGAACAGGTGGTAGGATGAGTTCCAGGGGCTGAACCAGAGCCATGACATTCCGTGCAGGCCTCTTGACGAGGAACTTGAATTTCTTTCTCGGTACCAAAAGCAGCCTCCTCGAAAGTAATGGTTAAGTCATAACGAAGGTCATTCCCTCGAGTGGGGCCTTGCCGACGCTGACCACCACCGCCGCCAAAAAACATATCGAAGATATCCCCAAAGCCGCCAAAATCTCCGCCAAAACCTTGCTGGTTGGGATCGAAGGCGGAATGGCCCATTTGATCATATCGAGTACGTTTTTCAGAATCGCTTAAGACATCATAGGCTTCGGTTGCCTCTTTGAATTTTTCCTCAGCCTCTTTATTTCCCGGATTAACATCGGGATGATATTGGCGGGCTAGTTTTCGATAGGCCTTTTTGATTTCTTGTTCGTCTGCGTTCTTAGAGACTCCGAGTACTTCATAATAATCCCGTTTCATGTTGTTCCTCCATCACTCCTGATTCTCCCTCTTGAAGTCTTATCCGTCTTCAGTACATGATGATTGGGCACAGGGGAAAACCCCTGTACCCAACTTTTTCCTTCTTTCGATTATTTCTGATCCTTATCTACTTCAGTATATTCGGCATCGACTACATTGTCATCTGCTTTTGCACTACCCATTCCGGGGTCTGCTCCCATATCCGGTCCCGGTGCTGCCCCACCGGTTTGTTGATACATTTTCTCTATGATGGGATAGAGCACCTTGGTTACTCCTTCAGTCTTTTCTTTGATCAACTCGATATTTTCCCCGGCAGATGCGGCCTTTAATTCTTCAAGAGCCTTCTTGATCGGCTCTACTTCATTTTCAGGAATCTTACCTTCAAAGTCCTTCAGGGTCTTTTCAGTTTGGTAAACCATAGAGTCCGCTTGGTTCTTAGCATCAATCAATTCTTTGCGCTTTTTATCTTCGTCGGCATGGGCTTCTGCATCTTTTTTCATTTTCTCGATTTCTTCTTGACTTAAACCTGTAGAAGCGGTAATGGTAACCTTTTGCTCATTACCTGTAGCCATATCTTTAGCAGAAACATGGACGATACCATTGGCATCAATATCAAATTTTACTTCGATTTGAGGGATGCCGCGGGGAGCAGGTGGGATTCCGGAAAGTTGGAACCGGCCTAAGGTTTTATTATATGCCGCCATTTCACGCTCTCCTTGGAGGACGTGGATATCCACAGAGGTCTGGCTATCTGCCGCAGTAGAGAAGACTTGGCTCTTTGTGGTCGGAACTGTGGTGTTGCGATCAATAATCCGGGTAAATACTCCGCCCAAGGTTTCAATTCCCAGGGACAATGGAGTGACGTCCACGAGAATAATATCCTTCACTTCACCGGCCAGAACTCCACCTTGAATCGCCGCACCTAAGGATACCACTTCATCCGGGTTAACACCCTTATGGGGATCCTTGCCGCTTAGCTTTTTAATGGCTTCCTGTACAGCGGGAATCCGGGTGGATCCGCCTACGAGAATGACTTGATTCACATCACTCCAGGACAGCTTAGCATCGGCTAAAGCTTGACGAGTAGGTCCAAGGGTCGCTTCTACCAAATCCGCAGTCAATTCCTCGAACTTAGCCCGTGAAACATTCATATCTAAGTGGGCGGGTCCTTCGGCCGTCATGGTGATAAAGGGCAGATTCACATTGGTGGTGCTCACTCCGGAAAGCTCCACTTTGGCTTTCTCTGCAGCTTCTTTTAAGCGTTGGAGGGCAACACGGTCTTTAGTCAGATCCACACCTTGATCTTTTTTAAATTCTGCTGCCATATAGTCAATCAGACGTTGGTCAAAATCGTCCCCACCGAGCTTGTTGTTCCCGCTGGTGGCTTTAACCTCAACCATTCCCTGAGAAAGCTCAAGAAGGGACACGTCGAAGGTTCCTCCCCCTAAGTCAAAGACCAGAACGGTCTGATCCTCTTGCTTGTCTAAACCATAGGCTAAAGCTGCAGCCGTAGGCTCGTTGATAATCCGCTTAACCTCCAGGCCGGCGATGGTTCCGGCATCTTTGGTAGCTTGCCGTTGGGCGTCGGTGAAATAAGCGGGGACGGTAATAACGGCCTCGGTGACCGTCTGTCCCAGATAAGCTTCAGCATCTGCTTTCAATTTTTGTAGAATCATTGCAGAAATCTCTTGGGGAGAGTAGTTTTTATCATCAATTTTCACTTTGTAATCCGTTCCCATATGTCTCTTAATAGAGAGCACAGTTTTATCCGGATTAGAAACAGCTTGACGCTTAGCCACTTGACCTGCTAAACGTTCTCCTGTCTTGGAAAATCCAACCACAGATGGAGTGGTCCGATTCCCTTCCGCGTTGGTAATAACAACGGCTTCGCCGCCTTCCATAACTGCCACACAAGAGTTGGTGGTTCCTAAGTCAATTCCAATCACTTTACCCATGTTCAATACTTCCTCCTTATCGCACCTAGCGGGACACTTTAACCATACTAGGACGTATTACTTTTTCTTTAAGATAATAACCTTTTTGGAGTTCCTCTACAACGGTGTTCTCCGGGTGTTCCTCTGAATCCACTTGGAGTACTGCCTCGTGTATATTAGGGTCAAAGGGCTGCCCCACCGCCTCAATAGGCGCCAGTCCTTCTTTGGCGAGAATGCTTTGCATCTGCTTGAAAATCATCTCCACTCCTTGGGAAAAGGACTTTATATCTTGAGTGGTCTTAGATGCCTCTATCGCTCGTTCAAAGTTGTCCAATACAGGCAGCAGCCCTTCCATGACACGTTCCGATGCATATTTGGCAAAATCCTCTTTCTCTTTTTGTGTCCGCTTGCGATAGTTGTCGAACTCGGCTTGTAACCGCTGAAGATGAGCATAGTATTCATCCGCTTGGTTCTTGGTCTGGTCAAGCTCCGCCTGAAGGGTGAGCACTTTTTCTTCTAAAGAAACATCCTGCTCCTGGGAAGATTCATTACCCCTTTCATCTTCCTGGACAGCTTCTTCAAGGATTTCTTCAACGGTATCCGTTAAATTTTCCTTAGACTCTTGGGCATTCTTATTTTCCCATTCGGTATGACCCGATGGAGGGGTTTTCCCGCCCCAATTCACCATTATTGAAACCACCTCTCCTAGTTCCTTTGTCGTATAGTAAGAAGCTCAGTGAGCGTTCTTGTCATATAATCCACCATGGCTATAGCCTTCCCATAATCCATACGGGTAGGTCCAATCAAACCGATGGTACCCAAAGGCTCTCCGTCAATCCAATAGGTCCCTGTAATAATACTACAGTCCCGAAGTTCCTTTAGTTTATTTTCTCCACCAATGGTAACTGCCAGACCCTCTTTCTGGGGATGGAGCACTTTTATGATCTGATCTCCCTCTTCAAAAATCTGGAAAAGGTTTTTGATCTTTTCCACATCCCGGAATTCAGGTTGGTTCAACATGTTCAGAGTTCCACCCAGATAGACCTTATTGGATTCTTCAGGGCCATTGCTCAGAATAGCGGAAAGAAGCTCCAAAGCATTGTCGATCAGGAAGCGTTGACGAGTCAGTTCGCTATATATCTCGTGAAGCATATCCCTTTTCACTTCTTCCATAGAATGCCCACGCATCTTATGGTTAAATACGTTGGCAATTCTCTGAAGTTCCTCGGCCGTTACATTTTCTCCAATATCGACAATTTGATTCTCCACCACACCATTTTCCTTGACCACTACCATGATGGCTTTGCTGGGTTCATAAGGAAGGAAGTGTATCTGATTAAAAGCACTCTTCCCCTTGTCCGGCCCTATCACGATACTGGTCAAGTGAGTGAGCTCGGAAAGCAGTTTGCTGGAATGAGCAATGACAGTCTGAATCTCCGCAATCCTCTTCGTGGTCTCCTTTTCGATAACATCCTTTACATCATCAGTAACATTGGATTTCTCCATGAGGCAATCCACATAATACCGATAACCCGCATCCGAAGGAATGCGGCCTGCTGAAGTATGAGGCTGTTCGATAAGACCCAGCTCTTCCATATCGGACATTTCGTTACGAATGGTGGCCGGCGAGATGCCTAAATCAAATTTCCGGGCGATGGTCCTTGAACCAACCGGCTCAGCAGTATTTACATAATCCTGAACGATAGCCCGCAGGATCTTCTTTTTTCGCTCGTCCATCTGCATCAACATAACCACCTTTCCACCTTCGTTTTTTCTTTGTTAGCACTCGACCTCAATGAGTGCTAACGATTTATGATATTATAGTACCGCTCTCATTCTTGATTGTCAAGTATCAGGCAAGCTAAAAAAGGCCGTCCAAATTGCACTAAAAAAGAAAGCATCATAAATAGTAATTCCTATTTATGATGCCCATCTCACATGACTATTTATTTGCTGGGAATCAATACGAATCGTTTTTTCTAAGGCACTACTCTACCAAACTCTTGAGTTGCTCCTCTATAGCAGGACTGACAGCCCCCTGTCCACCAAAAATTACAATATCAGAAGGTTTTCTTACCTTTAGATAATTTTTGAGATCGGTACTTAGGGTCTCCCCTACCAAGATTAGAGGATCTTTCAATTTGGCTGAATAAACACTTCCGGCCAAAGCATCCGGGAAATCCCGACCAGTTGCTATGCTTACTCCCCGTCCGCTTGGGTCGAAGTATTGGGCAACGGCCAGGGTACTTGCATAACGATCCTGTCCGCCAATCCGAACGATGTTCTCTTGTCCCAGCCCGGTAAGCTGTGCCACTTCATCTCTGACTCCATCGCTGACCGCCCCTTGCAGGCCAATGATATACACCTTACTGGGGTTCCGCTGGAGTAATTCTTCCCTGATCTCATCCGGTATAGAATTGGGGTTAACGATAAGAAGAGGGAATTGTTGTGCCGCAGCAATACTGCTTACGGACAGGGAATCCGGGAAGCTTTGCCCTGAAGCAATGACCACCGGTCTGCCTTGGGTAACGTCCAGATGCTCGGAGATCCTGGCAGCCGTTCCATAGCGATCCGCCCCGCCCAAGCGTATGATATTGCTGAAGCCATTGTCTTTTACACTGTCTTCCACATATTGGCTTACCGCCCTGGTTCCTCCCAGGATATACACCGTTCCCTGGGGCTCCAGATAGCCTTTTAGGTATTCTATAAGCTTTTGACAATCGGTTTCACTGTGTCCAACCAGCAGGACAGGCGCTTCTTTTTTATAGGCCAGCACACTTCCGGTTAAGGCGTCAGGAAACTCATCCGATCTGGCTACAACCACACTTTTCACTTTACCGTAATAGCTGCCCCGGGCAATGGCTAAAGCAGTATCAACCCGGTTCGCTCCGGCAAGTCTTTGCAGCCCTTGAGAGGCTACCATTTGGTATTCATAAACATTTTTGGTACCCTTTTCACTGATCCTGATCACAAATAACCCTTTTCCGGAAATATTGAGAAGGCCATTGGTGTCAAAATCGGCAATTGAAGAGTTGCTGCTGCTGATTGCGTAAGCACTTTCATTTAGATGACCTACACTAATCAACCGGGGCGTACGGTTTTCTTTTTGAGCATTGGCTTTTTCCCGCTCATTGTATTGGTTTATCGCCGCAATCAAAATCTCCTTTTTGGTCAATCGATCAGCAGGAACAACCAGCGCCGGATTTTGAGGATTGACAAGGTTGGAAGTATTCTCTGCAGGAGGAGTGATTGGAGGAGTAACAGGGCCTATCGGAGCAGAACCGCCACCACCGCCATCGTCTCTATCCCTGTCCCGCGATTCCATCTGTAGATCATAAAGGACAATGTCGGTTCCCACATGGATTATACCATCTTTGATCCAGCTGTCCCCAATGGTTTCCTGGCGCTTATCCCGACGGCTATCGTAGGTGTAATAGCCGGATTTTTTAGCAATGATGTAATAATCCCCGTCAGGGATGACCATCCAGGCATAGTATCCAGTGCTTGATGTAGGCTGGGGATTGGCATTATTATTGGTTGCAGCCGGGTCAGCCGGCAAAGCGACCAATGTCCCCGGGGTACGACCGTTATCCTTATTCAGTTTAGTATCCGCCCAGTAGAGTTCCATAGTTACCCCGCTGATGGGCAGTCCCGTATCACGATCCGTGACCGTGCCATAGGGGTCGATAAGGATTGTGCTGATCACGATCTCACCATCAGCGGTTACAGTGGCTACGGCCTTTCCTATGGTGAGCTTTTGGCCGGTACCGCCAACATTATGTTTCAAATTGATAGTGTAGGTTCCAGGTGGGAGGTTATCAGCCTTGAAAATTCCCTCGCTCGTTAGCGCACTGGAACCGGGTGGAAGGGAAACCGGGTTTTGATTGCTGTCGACAAGCTCTATTTCATAGCTATTTCCACTTAATCTATGAGCACTGCCATCGGGGGCTTTCATCAACGCTACCCCGGTAATGGTTTTGGAAGAATCAAAGCTCTCTTTCGCTGCCCCTGTAATCTCACCGACAATACAGGTGTGAGTAAAGGTTACTTCCCCCAATGGTACACCATCTACAATCACAGGTTTTGCAATGTTCACATTATAAGGCATATTTCCCTTGGGTACGGCAATTTTGTATTTTCCGTCAGACCCGGTAATCATTTTAGCGTAGAAGTCGACGATGCCATCTCCATCAAAATCCTCTGCTACCTCTACGATAGCCCCTGCTACAGGCTTTCCTGTTGCATTATCCATAACAATGCCTTGGATGCTGCTGGGCTCAAAGGTTACTATAATTTCACTGGCAGCATGAAGATTCTTTATATCATCGTCGACCTCTGCCCGAACAATAACAGTTTTGCTTTCAATTCCGGACAAATTCGCTGACTTATAAACTACAGAGCATTTTCCTTCATGATCCGTAGTTGCCTCAGAACCACCTGGGAAACTTCCAATGGCGGAATTCCCATCAAGGGCGCTGAAGTCTACTTTAATACCTGGAATCGGATTATTATCCTTATCGGTAATCAGAGCATGGAGGGTGGTAGTCTGCTTCCCGTCTCCAACAATACTGCTGGGATTGGCAACCAGGGTGATAATAAAATCCACCAATTCAACATCTTTAGTTAAGGTTAAGTTGCCGGAAACATCTACTCCGACAGTACCATTGGAACTATTGGGCATAACATCAATATCTGTAGTCTTCGTACTGTATTGGGGATTTTCCACGACGATCTTATATTTGCCCAATTTTACCTTGTTAAAAGAATACTTTCCGTCTTTGTCAGTCTTTGCTCTGTCGATTTCATTGCCGCTGAGGTCCTTAAGGATAACAGTGGCCTCTGCTATTTTTTCATCTGTCTTCTGATCAGTCACAGTCCCATCCAGATTTATGGATGAGGGCAGGATCACTGGGCCTTGCCCGTTGCTGGCCGTTGGTGAGCCCTTTAGAACTCCGGTTTGGGCAACCGGGGTGACTTCAAAGAAAATGTATTGGCCCTGATCCTCAATGCCTAAGGTGTAGGTCTGAGAGGTTGCCCCATCAATGGGAACTTTGCCAGTTCCATCCTGATTTTGGCCCCGGTACCACTTGAAGGTAGTTCCCCCTTTCCCCTTCTCCTCCAGGTCACCGTTCGCATCAGAGTAAGTATAATTACCGGTCAGGGTTTGACCGACTTCAAGCTTGCCGGTAATGCTTACAGATGTTGCAGTCGGAGCTGTGTTGGGATTTTCCTGGGTTGTCGCATCGGCGGTATTGGAAATCCCGCCATTTCCCCCTCCGCCTATCAAAAGTCTAAAATAGTATTTTGTATTATCCTTCAAGCCATTGACCGTTGTCTGAGCTGATTCCGGATCGAGGGGCATACTAGCTGTACTCTCTTCCGGGAAGTTACTGTCAGTTGAATATTGAAGAATTACTACTTCAGCATTCTCCGGTGCTGTATAATTCAACTCAACGGAGCCATAGGGGTCCTCGCTAGAAAGTTTGGCCGTCAAATCAAGTAAAGGCCAAGTATAGGGAGTTTTATCAGCATCGGATATGGACACATCAGTAATCGTAAAGTAAGAAAGCATGTGGCATTGATGTCCAATATGACTAGCAATAAAGCCAAACCCATTACCAGCATTATTTACCTGATTTAACGTTTGTTCCAATACAACCGAGGGCTGACCTTCTACCTGATCAGTTAACTTAACATTATCAGAAGTTATTTCAAGTTCCAGTGAGTGTTGATCACCAGAAGCAGGGGTCACTGCGGCCCCAACAATCTCTTTGATCTCACTGAAGGAAGTTAATTCTCCACCACTGGTACCTGTCTTATTGTAGAAACTATTTATGTCTACACCATTTATCTGGAATAATCTGATTTTTCTTTTGCTTATATCTTCGCTATCATCACTTTTCACTGCACCTGTAAAGAGAATCGCATACCCATATAGCTTTCCCGCCTCTATTTTGCTATTAAGCAAAATGCCTGCGCCTTCCATGCTGTGATAGTTAACCTTGGATAGATCCATATCAAATGTAATTGTTTTCTTTGACGTGGATACACTGGGTAACAAAACAAAGTCCTTATATGCATTTGTAGCGTAACCATAAAACGTAACCCTGGTTCCACTTCCCTTTATTATAATATGTTGATTATAATAAAGCCCCAGAGGACTATCGTCGCTAACACCGTTCTCATCTTTAGGATAAGCGGGCGGTGAGGCATTATCTTTCTTGAATGGCGTTCTTGGTAACTTAACATCTTCACCCCAGTTCCCCGTGTGACCATAAATCTGCCAGGGTATCGGCTCACTTACATAATCCACTTCTACCCTGTCACTCTCTATTCCGCCGGAGGTAACCGAAACGTAGACCGTTCCCTTCCCTTTACCAAGCTGAGGAATCTCTATTGTTACTGAAGTTTCACCTGAAGCTACTGTGCCCTGTCCAAGGATGTCGCCCCCTGTTGCCTGATCATATACTTTTACAATATCTCCGGGCAGTAAATCTGTGACTATTACTCTATCGCTAATACCTTCTATGTAGTTGATTGCTGATGGGGTAGTCACAGTAATACCTGAAGGAGTAGTCGACTGGATTTGAAAGAATGGTTCTTCGAGACTATTGTTGTCATCCAGTATATCGTTCATGATAACCCCATCAGATTCTGCGGCAACTGAGACAGCTCCAAATGGACTATACACCAGTAGGCAAGCGGTTAATAACCAAGTTATTAAAAACTTGAATCTGCTTTTCAGGTCATTCCTCCTGAATTTCATTTTAGATCTATTGTTCACTAATAGTAAAGCCTCCTTTCGCTCCATATGAGCTCACCATACTAATGGTCAGTCTAAATTCCCAGCAGCCATTTCCTAATGTAGCCAAAAAAGCAAATCATCTGAGGAATACATTTTAACTTATTCAGAATTTAAGCATCTCATTTCTCTCACCACCTATTTCGTTTAATAAGACAGACCTATTAATACGGGTATTCTATATAATAAAGAGAGCTACCTTACAAAAAACTTACATCCCCATATAAAAAAAAACCGCCGCAAGGCTTGCTAAAACAGCCATGCATCGGTTCTCATACTTAAATACCATCTTTATAATTCTTATCTTTTATCTTCTATCACAAAATAATTTTTCTAAAATCATAGTTAAAATGTTATCAATTTGAATCTAAATCGTGCTTGTAGATCAATTCTTCCATTGTCACTTTTTCTATGATCGCGGAAATCCGTCTGACTATCCGTTTATCCAGTTTAGTATCCAATAAAGATTCAAGCTTCTCCATGAATTCATCGTTAAGGGGAGTATGTCTTAAAACACTTTCTACAACGTCCAAACCTTCACGATAGCGTTTTTCTTGAAAATAATAGTAGAAAAGCTTTAATGCCAGCTTCTGGTAGATCGCCAACATTTCCACTCTCATCTGATAACACCAGAAATAGTCTTTTCCTGCCAGCAAATCCCCTTTATAGATTTTCATAGCTCTTTGCATAGAGCCTTCATCGTCAAAGGATAGGGAATTAAGCAGCTCCTTTACATCCCAATGCAATTCTGTTAGAGAGATAAGTCGATAGGTCTTTTTTACTGCTTGAATCTCAAAGCCTAAATTATTTTCTTTAAAGGATTGCTTCAACCGAAATATTGTTGTATATAGACTTTGTTCAGCTTTATGAGTTTCAGTATTAGGCCATAGCCTATCCATCAGCACCCATTTAGACACGGAACAATCATTAAGCAATAAATAAGCAAATAGCTCTTCTGCCTTCGCGGTCGTCCAGCGTATGGGCATTTGACTCCCGATCTTTACTTCAAAACCACCAAACATCCTTATATCGATTGAATTGCTTTCAGTCTTGTGTTTACTTTTTCCTATCCCCTTTAGTTTGTATACTCTGTTTATAGAACGATCCAGCTTTTCCTCGACAACGGGCTTCAGTATATAGTCCAGGGTATTGACATTAAAGGCATTAAGGGCAAATCGATCATAAGCAGTCACAAAGACAAAAGCCACTTGATCATTTATCTCAGCAATTTGCATTGCCAGTTCAATTCCATTTGTACCAGGCATATCGATATCCAAATATACCACATCAGGTTTCAATTTCTCAACATTCAGCAACACTTCAGAAGGCTTCAGAAACTTCCCGACAATTTCTACATCCTTCCTCTTGCTGAACATTCGCTCCATGAGATCAAGGGCTGGTTTCTCATCATCCACCAAGATCACTCTCAGCATTAAATCTCCCCTTAACACTAGAATCCATATCATAATTACCGGCTAATCCTAATCAGGCCTTACTCACTCTCGTCAATTTCAAAATAAACCTTTGTGCCCATACCTTCGGTACTCTCAATCTTTAAGATACTGCCCAAGGAATGTTTCAACCGTTTTTGAACACTATACAGACCGACCCCTCCTAAAGACTCTTTACCTGTGTCTCCTTTTCCATGATTAAGGATTTGCATTCTCCGCTGATTGTGAATCCCTATACCATCATCGGATACCTGGATCATAATGTGACTTGATTTCTTACTGATTTTGATTTGGACGGTTCCCCCTGCTTCTTTTTTGATTATGCCATGTCTTATAGCGTTCTCCACCAAAGGCTGTATGGAAAGAGCCGGAACCTGACATTGCAGCAGCTTAGGGTCGATATCGAAGAGGACTTCCACTTTGTCTCCAAAACGTGCCTTTTGGATATCCACATATCCATAAACCATCATCATTTCTTGCTCAATGCTTATAAGGCCATTGGAATGCTCAAAATCAAAAGATCCCCGAAGATAATTGCTAAAGCTTCTTAAAAGCTCTCCCGCCTTATGGCTATCCGAATAACAATACGAGATGATGGTGTTTAAGGCATTATAAAGAAAATGGGGCTTAATCTGGGAACGCAGGAAAGCATACTCTTTTTCGATATTTTCTTTCTCTTGCAGTGCTAATTTTAAAGATATCTCCCTATTCTTCACATAGAGATCGGATAGTTGGACAGCTAAATAGACCATTAACTTGAGTGCAAGAATCAAACTAAGCATAAACCCGAAAAACATATCCTCTATTAATCCGAAGCTGAAAAATGCCAGATTCACCACGTATAAACTGAGTACCCCTAAGGCACAAGCCAAGAAGCCAAATTTAGTCCTTTCCTGTTCATTCTCCTTTACTATGTTATAGATATAGACCGCTCTTATGAATATTCCAATATAAATAATAAGCTCGATTATGCCGACGAGGATACAAAGATAAGCGTATATGCTTAAAGGAAGAAGAAGTAGGGCCACGGCGAATAGAGCATACAGTCCTAAAATTATATGATAAACTTTTTTCGGAATAAAATTTTTATCCAGCTGTTTAAGAAACACAGCCAAACTCATAATGGTTATAATCAGCGAAAGCTGAAGGAGTTTATAGGCGGCATCAAAGGGGATGTGGGGAAATAAAAATAAAAGAGTTCTTTCCCCATACATGGAATTGGTCAATGCGTGAAAAAAACAAAATACAGCCATACTCATAAACATTTTATTTTTTTTATGCCTGAAAAGAAAGAAGTAGGATAGAAAACAGATCCATCCGATTGTAAAAATGATCCCTACTATAATCAATTCTACCATGGACCTACGGTTGCTTAGCTCTAAAATATCCTGAGTTTCCCCTAAGAGAAGGGGGGCAACAATCCCTCCATACATATAGTCATAATTAGACACTTGTACGAGAATTTCAATATCCGGGGAGTGCAGATCAAAGAACCCCACGCGAGGAATATTACTAAAGAGATACTCGTTTTCTAAGAGGGCAGGCCGGCCATCTTGTATTATTTTTTCTCCATTGACGAATACGGTGCTTGACGTTCTGATATTCGATTTTTTGATAGCGAGGACTTCCTCACTTGGTACATTTTTCACTAATAGACGATAGGTTCCTGATCCCATTGCGGCTAATTGGGTTTGATCCAGATTTCCTATCCAATCGGACAAAACATTCAAATACCCGGTCATGGCAGGATAGTTGGAATGTTTAAAATCATCGGGAGAAAGCAACTGCCCCCAATAAAATTCCCATTCCCCATTGAGTTCAATGATTCCATCATCCGAAAAATCCCAAGCCGAAAGATCAAGAATTCCCTTCTCGGCCATAGGAGAAGACCTTTTCAGAAATTCTTGATTTAAAGCTCCAAATAAAATTGGAAAAACAACAATAGGAATAAAAAGGAAAATAATGAATAGCTTGCTATTATCTGAGATCTTCATTGGTTTTCTCCCCTGAGCAAGATACATTTTCACACAAATTCTTGCAACACTCCATTAGCGACAAACCAATACTCTGGTTTTAAGAGAAGGGAGCCGTCTTCGATCCTTAAGACACCGGCCTTAAGGTAACGCTCCAGAACAGCAGGATAGAGCTCAAAAAGATCTGTACCATATTCTTTTTTGAACTGCAGCAAATTAACCCCATCTTTAAGACGCAGACCCAGTATCAAAAGTTCTACCATTTGCTCACGTTTTGAAAGAAATTCATTCTCTTTACTATCTACCGGAATTTCCCCTTGGGATAGCATCTTTTCATAGAAAAGAATGTCTTCAACGTTTTTATAACGGCGGTTATTCAGGCAAGATACGGCACCTGGCCCTATCCCTAAATACTCCATCCTTCGCCAGTAGCCAAGATTATGCTGACATTCATAGCCTGGAAGTGTATAATTAGAAATTTCGTAATGTTGATATCCCGCCTTGCCCAGAATCTCTCTAGTCAAGTGGTACAACTCGGCTTGGGTATCATCATCAGGAAGATTAGCAATCAGCTCTTTATTTAGGGCAATAGGCGTACCCTCTTCGACCATTAGTCCATAAACAGAAATATGCTCAGGCCGGATCCTAAGAGTCTCTTCCAAAGTATCCCGCCAGTCCGCCAGGTTCTGCCCTGGCAACCCGAACATCAAATCCAGATTAAGGTTCTTAAAGCCCGCCTCCCTGATCAAGCGTACCGCATCCTTAACCTCTTCGGATCGATGGATTCTGCCGATCTGTCTCAATAAGTCATCATTTAGGGATTGAACACCTAAAGACACTCTATTGATACCTTGTTTGCGGAGCGTCTGGAGCTTCTGAGTCGTCAGGGTACCCGGATTGGCCTCTATTGTTTTTTCCGCCGAATCTTTAAACTTAAAATTACTGTTGATGATACTTAAGAGAGTATCTAATTCCTCCTCATTTAAAGCCGTAGGAGTCCCGCCCCCAATAAAAAGGGTAGACATCCCCTCTTGAACCTTCTGTTGCCTTAAGTCAGCCTCGCGGTTTAAGCTTGTCAAATAACCCTCAACCTTAGATCGTTGCAAAGGTTCCGAATAAAAAGCACAATAATTGCATTTCTTCACACAAAAAGGAACATGGACATAAAGAGAAGGCATACCTTCACCCCTTTCTTGGGGGGCTCTCCCCAAATTCCTCTATATAAAGAGGCAGCGAACTCCATGCCCTCAAAGGGCAGACAGTTCGCCATGTCTTATCAAGTATTCGAATTTCAGCATGTGAACGGCATTTGACTTAAGGCACATGTCACAAGTACCTGTCCCCATGATTCACTAGTCGTCGATCTTCAGCACTGCCATAAAGGCGTCCTGGGGAATCTCAACGCTTCCCACTTGTTTCATGCGCTTTTTACCTTCTTTTTGCTTCTCCAGGAGCTTCCGCTTACGGGAGATGTCCCCTCCGTAGCACTTGGCCAGGACATCCTTGCGCATGGCTTTGACGGTCTCTCTGGCGACAACCTTTTGCCCAATAACCGCTTGAATAGGCACCTCAAACATCTGACGGGGGATGATCTCCCGTAACTTTTCCACTAAGCGACGGCCACGGGCATAGGACTTTTCCTTATGAACAATAAAAGAAAGAGCATCCACCAGCTCACCGTTGAGGAGAACATCCAGCTTAACCAGGGAAGCCGCTTTGTATCCGGCTAATTCATAATCCAGGGAAGCATATCCTTTGGTTCGGGATTTAAGCTGATCAAAATAGTCATAGACAATCTCACTTAAGGGAAGTTCGTAGATTAAGCTGACCCTGTTAGCCGACAGATAATCCATATTGAGGAAATTACCCCGCTTTTCCTGATTCAGCTCCATGATAGCTCCCACAAAATCCGAAGGCACCATAATATTTGCTTTGACGATAGGCTCTTCAATGGTCTCTATCTCATCGACTTTAGGAAGGTTGGAGGGATTATCAATATTTAAAACCTCTCCGTCGGTTTTATACACTTTATAGACCACACTGGGTGCAGTGGTGATCAAATTCAAATCGTATTCCCGCTCCAAACGCTCCTGAATGACATCCATATGCAAAAGTCCCAAGAAGCCGCAACGGTAACCGAAACCCAGAGCGCTGGAGGTCTCCGGCTCAAAGACTAAGCTGGAATCATTGAGGTGTAGCTTCTCCAAAGCGTCCTTCAACCGACCATAGTCACTGGAATCCACAGGATAAAGACCACAGAAGACCATGGGTGTAGCCTTGCGATACCCCGGCAGAGGATAAAGTGCCGGATTTTCCGCATCGGTAATGGTATCCCCCACCTGGGTATCTCTTACGTTCTTGATACTAGCAGCAATATAGCCTACTTGACCCGCTTTAATTTCATTAACGATCCTTAAGGCCGGGGTAAACATCCCTACTTCTGTAACATCAAAAACTTTCCCTGAAGACATCATCTTAATCTGGGTTCCTTTAGCCACACGACCTTCCATGACTCGGACATAGGAAATGGCTCCTTTATAAGCGTCGAAATACGAGTCAAAAATCAAAGCCTTTAAAGGTGCATTATCATCCCCTTGGGGCGGTGGAACCTTGGCGACGACGGCTTCCAGGATATCTTCAATTCCAATTCCGGCTTTGGCAGAAGCCAGGATGGCTTCACCGGCATCTAAGCCAATAACATCCTCGATCTCCTGCTTAACCCGCTCCGGTTCGGCACTGGGTAGATCTATCTTATTAATGACAGGAATAATCTCCAGATTGTTTTCCAAGGCCAAATAGACATTGGCTAAGGTCTGAGCTTCAATCCCTTGAGCTGCGTCCACAATCAATAAGGCTCCTTCACAGGCTGCCAAACTACGGGATACTTCATAAGTGAAGTCAACATGACCCGGCGTATCAATCAAATTCAATTCATAGGTTTCTCCATCCTTAGCTGGGTATTGCAAACGAACGGTCTGCAGTTTAATGGTAATCCCCCGTTCCCGCTCCAGATCCATATTATCCAAGACCTGGGCTTCCATTTCCCGCTTACTGAGAGCTCCCGTATATTCGATCAAACGGTCGGCAAGTGTGGATTTTCCATGGTCAATATGAGCAATGATTGAAAAGTTGCGTATACGTTGTGAGGCCTGTGCCAAGTTTTTACCCCTCATTTCAACAAAATCCAGTTTTGTATTAGAAAAAACGATTTTTAAGATACATTCTAAACTAATATTATACTGCCAATTACTTATTTGAGCAAGAATTGAAAGAGAAGGGCAAGGAAAATTTCGCTCCATTTCACATTCTGCTCTGATTTTCAACACCCCTACGATATAAAAAGAAGAAGCAATTACTTGCTCCTTCTTATTTTCTATGAGGTTTAATCAACAGAATAACACGGAACTTTATTTTGCTCCTTCTAAAGCTTGGGCTACAGCTTCCATAATACCTTTACTGGTCATAGTGGCACCACCGACGACATCCACTTCAGTGACTTGCTTTCTGATGATTTCACCAACCACGCCCTCTTCAGCGTTCTCGAATATACCGGGGGTTTCGGCATGCTCCTTCAGCGTTACTTTAATAACTTGGCCGTCTTTAACCACGACTTCTACCTTAATCTCGCCACCTTTACCTTGGCCAACACCAGTGTAGGTGCCGTCTTTGTAGTTAGCTTCGACTTCCGGTTTCGCCTCAGCAGGTTTAGCAGCAGCTTGGATAGTGGGTTCAGTGATTCCACCGTTCTCCATCACATAAGCATGAGCACCAGATCCGGCGATACGACCAAAGATTACAATATCGGCAACCGCATTGCCACCAAGACGGTTTCCACCATGAACCCCACCGGTAATTTCACCACCGGCAAAGAGTCCCGGAATGGGGCTGCCCTCTGTGTTGAGTACTTGAGCCTCTGTATTGATCTTTACCCCACCCATAGTATGGTGAATTGCAGGAGCACATAATCCGGCATAGTATTTAGATTGGGTAAGAGGGAACTCCATACTAGCCCGTCCAAAATCCGGGTCGCTGCCAGATGCTTGATATCCGGCGTACTTTTCCATGGTTTCTTTCAAATTAGCTGGGTCGACACCGATTTGTTCAGCCAGACCTTCAATAGTATCGGCTTCAAAAATGATTCCACCCTTGATATAGGATTCGATAGCTTTTAAGCTTTCACGGACTTCTTGATCGAATAATAGATAAGCTTGACCACCCGTTTGTTTCAAGATGGCTTCTGAAACCACATCACGAGTTTCTAATTCATTGATGAAGCGCTTTCCTTCTTTATTCACGAGAATTGCCCCATTACCACGAACACCTTCAGTGTACATGGTTTGGTCAGTAGGATTTACAGTGGGATGGGTTTGAATTTGATCCATATCGACGAAATCAGCACCGATTTTTTCGGCCATGACGATTCCGTCCCCTGTAGCCCCTTTATGATTGGTTGTTGCAAAACCTTTCAGGGACGATTTGTACTTCGTCACCATATCTGCATTGGCTCCGAAACCACCGGTAGCCAAAACCACAGCTTTGGCATTAATGGTATAGGTTCCTTCTTCACCTGTTACTTTAACTCCGGTTACTGCTCCATTAACATCGACAAGAATTTCTTCGGCTTTGGTATTAAGGAGAATGGGAATGCCTAGCTCTTTAACTTTATTGTTTAAGGTAGTAACGAGCATAGGACCTACAGCACTTGTATCTGAGGGACGGTGAATCCGTTTTACACTGGCTCCGCCAAACATACCGACCACGCTTAAATCGCCGCCGATTTCATTGACCCAGTCTACCGCAGCGGCAGAGTGTTCAGCCAGAGTTCTAACCAGTGCTTCATCATTGAGGTTATGTCCGCCCTTCATGGTATCCTCCACAAAAAGCTCGATGGAGTCTTCAATCCCATCTCTTTCTTGATACTTAGTAGGAGCTGCATTTAAACCACCTGTGGAACGAACACTGTTTCCGCCTGTAATGGGCATCTTTTCCACAAGAACCACATTCTTCGCACCATCTTGTACCGCTTGAATAGCTGCAGTCATTCCTGCTCCGCCGGCACCGATAACTACGATATCCGCACTTTTGTCTTGTACGACAAGTGTACTCGTTCCAGGAGTTTCATTGGTTGCAGATTCCGTGCTACAGCCTGTGATAGGACCAACGACCATTAAAAGGGCAAGAATCAACACGCTAATCTTTTTCATACTCCTTTTCCTCTCCTTTTCAATTTTTGTCTAGAAGGCTTAATAAGCCCTTTGCCGACTATTTAACCTTCCTTTTGTCCATAATAAATCTTTCACAAAATATTAAACAGTTTAAGTAAGTTTAAAAAGAGTTATGTAATTTATGAAAGTGAACATAGTCCAATTAAGCCTAAAAAAAGGAAAGTATCGGAGCATTCACCCCAGTACTTTCTTTCCTGATAAATAGCTAATTCTACTGAATTTCTTTTAAATACTGTTTGAAGTCCTTTACTTTCAACTGATTGATTCGATGATAATTAACCGGCCTACCTACAGCTCCATAACTGATCTCTGTATTCAAAACCTCTTGCCCGCGTAAAAAGCTTATATATTTACTCATGGAAACGCGAGAAATTCCTACCCTCTGAGCCATTTCCTCTGTGGTGAAGGATGTATCACAAGTTACCAGGATATGATCCCAGACCAATTTTAAGGTGTCTCGGCTAATGCCCTTTGGCAGATCAGGTTTTTTCTCGACAATCTCTTCCTCTTCCTTATTAAAAATCTGCTCATCCAGATCCTTTTGGCTGAGCTTTTCCTTGTTTTTCATAAGCAGTTCTCTTTTTTTGTAAGCATTAAGTGCATCCCGAAAACGCTCATACTCAAAAGGCTTAATTAGATAATCCACCGCGCCATGCTGAAGAGCCTTGCGAATGCTTTGGCTATCCGTGGATGCTGACACAATAATGACATCAGATTCTATCTCGCTTTTTCGAAGTTGAGTGAGAAATTCCAGACCATTAATGCCGGGCATAAAAATATCGAGAAGAATTAAATCAACCTTTTTCTTTTTTAACACCTTCATAGCTTCAGCTGCCGATCCAGCACTAGCAACCAGTTGAAATCCTCCGACTTGTTCCAGATAAAGACGATTGAGTTCAGCGACCATCGGGTCATCTTCTATAATTAGTGCTTTAATCATAGCGTCTCCTCCAAAGGGTCGTAAGGTAGGAAAATTTTAAAGGTGGTACCTTTATTATCTCCTGAATCAATATGAATTCGCCCTTTTCGTTGTTCCACACTTTTCTGAACCAAAAACAATCCAAAACCGCGGCCATTGGATTTAGTAGAATAGCCTTTAACAAAGATATCTTTCATGACAGGAGTGGGAATTCCTGATCCCTGGTCAGAAACCCGGATGACCAATTCCCCTTCACTGTATATAAGGCTGAGCTCTACCTCTTTATAATCTTTCTCTTTTACGGCCTCAAAGGAATTGGTTAAAAGATTTCCGATAATAGTTACCAGGTCATGAACCATGGATGAATCTTTGGCCTGGGGACAATAACTCTCTTCGTCAAGCACCAGTTCACCGCCATTTTCCCGGGCATAACTCATTTTAGCTTGGATAAACCCTGCAAGGATAGGATCTCGGATATTACGGACAATTGGTCCGCCCTTCGTTTGATATTGATTGGCGATCTGACTTACATAAGGTCCTAATTGATCATAATTCTTCATATGAACCAAACCCAGAATCACATGGATTTTATTCATAAATTCATGGGCCTGAGCTCTTAATGCCTCCGCATAAATCTTTACCCCGGATAGCTCTTCCCCTAATTGCTTAATTTCTGTTTTGTCCCGAAAGGTTGAGACAGCACCCACAATTTCCCCATTCACTTTTAAAGGCACCGTATTAGTAAGAAGAGTAACTCCCCGAACATCATATTCTAAATCCAGCACCGGCTCACCCTTATCAAGGACGTGTTTAAATACTGGATTAGGAATCATCTCCATATCAACTTCTTTTACATCACCGATTCCTGCCAGGCTCATGAGGCGCGTCGCTTCAGCGTTGGTTAACGTGACTTTTCCCTCAGCATCGATAGCTACGATCCCTTCTCTCACCGACTCCAGCATAGCGCTCCGTTCCTGAAGAATCCGAGCGATCTCAAAGGGTTCCAGCCCAAACATAATTTTCTTGATGCGCTTGGCCAAAAAGATCGCCCCCAGGATTCCCACAATAAGCCCTAAGCCCATACCGAAATATGTTTTTGACCGGCTTTCTTTCACAGCCTCTTCAACAGTATTCATAAGAATACCCACAGCGACGGCGCCCACTTGCTTACCCTCTTCATCAAAAACGGGAGAGAAGGCCCGCATGGACAAACCTAAGGTTCCTTCAGCTGTGGAAATATGTTCCTTGCCCTGCAGAACCGCTCCTTCATCTCCTCCCATAAATGGTTTTCCCAGTTCATTAATATTGGGATGGGATACACGAATACCTTCCATGTCCATGACCACAATGAAATTTACTTTAGTCAAGTCCATCAATTCACTGGCATAGGTTTGAATCTCGCTTTTATCCCGCCGATCACTGAGGCCTTCAATAACGATAGGTGAATGGGCCACGATCCGGGATATATTCACTGCCCGACTGGCAATATTTTTCTCCGTAACGGTGGCTACTTCTTCGCTTACCAAAACATTCGTAACCAATAAAGATAAAGCCACCACTAAGCAGATTAATATTAGTATTGTTTTTTCCAGGCTGAGATAACTCCTAGGTTTTTTCATTATGCCGACTTACCCTCTCTTGAAACGTTTCTGGAACAATCCAAGGGTCTGGTCAAATTCCTCCATCCCCATAATCTTTGTTATACCAGCAAAAATGAGTGCGCCGATAAAGGTTCCCGCCAGCAAAACAAAGACGGAAGCAAATTTTCCTACTCCTACAAGGGAGGTCAGCCACTGTCCCCCAAACCAGACTGCAATCCCCATCACACCGGAGGCCAGCAAAGTCTTCAGGGTGGTTGTGAGCATTCTCCATCCATCGATAGATTTCAAACGCTTACGTAAGAGATAAAGGAGCAGGATCATATTAAGCACGGCGGCTAAGGAAGTTGCAAAAGCCAGACCACCACTTTGCAGGGGTTTAACCAAGAGAAACATGAAAGCCACATTGGCTAACATGGAGATAATGCCGATGATGACCGGAGTCCAGGTGTCTTGTAGAGCATAAAACATCCGAGGCAGGATTTGAATCACAGATTGAGCGGATATCCCTACGGCAAAATACAAAAGAGGAATAGCCGTAGCGAAAGTATCTACAGGGGTAAAGGCACCATGCTCAAAGAGTACCCGAATCAAGGGATAGCGCAAAACAATCATTCCCACAGAAATGGGTAAGGTAATAAAAATTACCATACGCACAGCAAGGGATGAAGTCCGGACAAATTCCTTCCATTTATTCAGTGTAGCATGTTCATTTAAGGTTGGAAATACAGCCACAGCAATAGCCAGGGCAAAGATACCCACCGGAAGCTGGTATAAACGGTAAGAATACCATACTGACGTCAAGCTCCCTTCTACAAGGTGGGACCCTAAGTTTGAATTCACCACCACTTGGATTTGGTTCAAGGAATAGCTAAGAATAATGGGAACGGCTAGTACCGCTATTTTGCGAACCCCAGGGTGCCGCCAATCAATGATGGGGTAATAGCGAAGACCTTGACGGCGCAGAGCAGGTATCTGCACCACAAAATTAAGCAAGGCTCCTACCACGACCCCGATTGCGAAACCCGAGATGGATTCCGGATCATCGGGTCGTGCCAGAATCACACCGAAGACAATGACGCTGGCATTATATAGAACCGTACCCAAGGCACTAGGCCAAAAGATTTTATAGGAGTTTAAGATTCCCATGGTAATTCCGCTTAAAGCCAAAAGCAGGGGTTGAATCAAGATAATGCGGGTGAGAAGAACTGTTAAGGCTTGGTTTTCCGCTGTAAATCCGGGAACCTGCAAACGAATAAATTGGGGAGTAAAGATAAGGGCCAAGATAACCAAAATACTTAAAAACAATAGGATAAGATTAATGAAGGAGCTGGCTACCCGCCAGCCCTCCTCTTCTTTTCCTTTATGGATATATTCCGAGAATACAGGAATAAAGGCAGAGCTTAAAACTCCGCCTACTAATAACCAATAAATTAAATCCGGAAGAATAAATGCCGTTTGATAAGCATCGGTCACTCCCGTTTTCCCATAGAAATTCGCCATCAAAGATTCTCTTAAAAAGCCCAGAACCCTTGAAGCAAGCTGTGTAAGCATTAAGAGTCCGGCCGCCATAGCAACCGTCCGCGTACCTGACATAGTTTCGTCCCCTTTTGCCTCTCATCTTGATGCTAAAATTCTCTAATATGGAATTATACCATTTTTCCATACGGGGGGAAAGCTAAACCAGGACAATCGCCATTCTCATGCTGAATCTTATTCTGATCCTAGGTCAGACTCTTTCTCTTTTAGCCAATCCGCCAATAGGCTTCCCAGGATTTCTGCAGTCCCTTCCGCCTCCTCATAGGTATTTAGTTGACTACCGATTTCAAACAGAATAGCTCCATCCAGCAAATGCTGATTATAGCGGGCATCCGAGGCATAGGTTATTCGGGGAATAAATAATCCCGGATATTTCTCCTCCGCAAAAGCAATAATCTCTTTGGCCAGGGCTTCATTCTTTTCCCAATGAGGATTTTTTTGGCCGATGACGATCATTACCCGTCCAACTTCTTTGCCCTGGATCATAACCGTGGACTTATTGACCCCTGGGGGCAGCCCATCCCGATGAAGATCCAAGAGGAGTTTTATAGAAGGATAATTCCTGACCAAGGCTGCGGCGGTATAAACCGACTTACTGTAGGCTTTATTGAAATCTTCAACATCATGAAGATCCAAGGTTTGAACAGCTCGAATACCATGCTTACCTAAAGATTCCTTTAAAGTTTTTCCGACACTGACTATCTCTCCGTTCCCCCCATCATCCCGTTCCTCTCCCCCGTCACCGGCGTAACTTTCCGAGTTGTGAGTATGATAAATACCAATAAGCACCTTATCATCCAGGGGGAGAACCGGTTGGGTTTCTGCTTGCCCCTTGGATGGGTTTAGCTGTATCTCCTCTAACTCAGGGATTTCTCCTTCATACTCAGGGTCTCCTGGGTTATAAGCCCAACCAATCCAAGCCGGCCCCCCAGGCGGCGGCGTGAAGTAGCTGAAAAAATAGGTACGCGCATCGGCCACATTGACACCAGTCAATAAAAAAGTTCCCAAGGAGACCCCTTGAGTTCTGACCTGATTAAGATACTCCCTCTCGGGCTGCGAATAGCCAGGGATTCCTTCCAAAATAATCGCTTCAAAAGGGAAACTTTGCTGGGCCATGACCCTAACCAATTGGCGGGAGGTTCCTTTTTCTAAAGCATAAAAAAATGAGCTCAGGAAAAGAAGGGTCAGTAAAACAAGCAGGAAACCGCGAGCCCATCGGGTAGAGGGCCAAAAACTCCATCGCCACTTCTTCGGAGAAAACATATCGTCCTTCAACAAAAAACTTGTCCCCCTTTCCTTCTTTACTTAAGGAATATGAGGGACAAGTTTTTGTTAGAACCTTTTGTGTATTGAATTAGCGTAATTCTGTGGGTACAAAAGCATCAACGATTCCGATGACTAAGGATGCCAGGAGAGCCCCAATAATACTGACTTGGATCGAGCCGGGTACAATAAACTGGCTGACGTAAATCACTACGGCAGATACCAAGAAGCCAACAACTCCCCGATGCACCCGGGTAACTTTATCCCGTCCAAAAGCAAGCTCTACTACATATCCCAATACAGCAATGACAACGGCTGCAATGAGTGCCCCAGTAAAGCCGGCGACTTTAAGACCGGGTACTATGTAGCTGACTAGGAGAAGGACCACGGCTGAAACAAGAAAGCGGACGATCATTCCTAACATATGTTGTTCCTCCATTTCAAATTGAATTTTAGGCATTTAGCCTAAATGCATCCTTTATAGTCTGAACAACTTTTATAAATATTATTTATCCCGCATTAATCCTTGTAAATTTTAGGATTCAATGATAAAATAATCTTTGCGTATTCTGATGGAAAGATTCGATCCAAAGGGGGTGACCATAAGTGCCGAATATTAAGTCCGCAATCAAAAGAGTTGAAATTGCTAAAGCTCGCACCATTAAAAATGCGGCTGCAAAATCAACTTTACGCACAACGATTCGTCGTTTTGAAGAGTCTTTAAGCACGGACGCCGAAACCGCTAAAATCGCGTTAAATAAAGCTACCCGCGCTTTGGATAAAGCTTCTTCCAAAGGTTTAGTGCACAAAAATACGGCTTCCCGTAAAAAATCTCGCTTAACCAAACGTTATGCGAAGCATTTTGCGCAAGTGGGCTAAGTCGTTCTATTCCAAATACGAATAAACTAAAACGACATAGAAAGAGAGCAGATTGACTGCTCTTTTTTTACATCCCAAAACTTGTCCCAGAATAGACAACGTTGTCCATTCTAGGACAAGTTTTAATTTTTTCAGATTATATCAGAGTAGGGGTGGATAAATACATTTATGTTGTACAGAACTCAGTAATCATCAACTCCAGCAAAAACTCGGGTTCCCCTTTTCCTGTCTTGATGGCTACATCAGTCTCCAGACAGGCTTGTAAGGCCCCGGATAATTGCTCCCAAGTCAGAAGTGCTGATTTTTGCCATATTTTCTGAGCTTCGAAGGGTTTTATACCGAGAAGATGGGGTGCTTCCTCAGCGCCCCGGCCTTGCCGGCGCATGGCACTTGCTCCCAGGAGTAAGCGAACCTGGCGGGATAACAGAGTCAATACTTTTAAAGAATGTTCCTGCCGCAGCACTTGATGAAGTTTTTGGACCGCCACCTTTGTGGAACGGGCCGCTACAGCATCCAGAAGTTCAAACACAGTAGCCTCCACAGCCTGAGGTACCAGCAGCTTTATATCTTCAGCCCGAATTTCTTTGCCCTCCACATATAAGGCAAGTTTGTCCAGCTCTTGACTTAGGATCCCTACTTGATGTCCTCCCCATTCCAGAAGGAGAGCCTTGACTTGAGGCTTCATGGTTTTTTCCCGAGCGGCCAATTCCCGATCCAGCCAAGTCATCCATTCCTGCTGCCGCTTAGGGCTGCCGAATTCCAGAACCGCCCCCTTTTTCTCTATAGCTTTAAAGAACTTACGCCCACGATTCACATTTTGGGCAAGAAAAACAAGACAAGTACCTGGGTTAGGATTTTTAAAATAGGTATAGAAGGGCTCCAAAGCGTCCCCCTGCCCATCCTGAAAATACGGAATGTCTTCTACAATAATCAGCTTACCGCCAAAAAAAGAGACCATATTGGCGATTTCCACAATCTGTTCCGGGTTGGTGGTTTTCCCGGATAGAACTTCTATCCCACTGCCCGAAGGATCTTGGGCGAGATAACTGTTCTTTAATAAATGAAGAGCTTCTTGAATAAAAAAACGTTCCTCACCATACCAAAGGCTGACGGGAGGAATTTGATTTTTAGCAATCCCTTGCCGAACTTTATCCACTTCCCACATAATTGCCCCTCCTACCCTCCTATTTTAACCAAGGTGAAGTAAGAAAGCAAAAGAAAAGACCCCTCCAAAAACTGAAGGGGCAAAAGAAAGAGGAGGAGAAAAGAGATGTTCCTTCCTATTCTTTCCACTCCCCATGTTTTTATACATTTGAATGTATAATTTTTTTATATCTTATAACATATATTCAAGGAATTTACATGACAACATGATGTGGAAAATCTCATTTTCATCCATATTCCGGTTGCTGCAGTCAATGCCAACGAGATTTTTTATGATATTTAGCCGGTAGGTCAAGGTATTCCGATGAAGATGCATTTTTTCAGCTGCCAGAGATTTATTTTGTCCGAACTGAAAATAGGTGAGTAATGTTTTAGCAAGCTCAGTGTCATTCTTCAGATCGTACTGATGCAGTAATTCAACCTTGGTATGAATAAATTGATTCTTCCCATTCTCAACAAATATAAATCGGCTGAGATGTCTGAACACATGATCGTCAAAGAAATGAATAGATACAGTATGATCTTGGTCCAGACCATATTTTATAGCCAAACTGCACTCATCATAATGCCGTTTCAAGTTTTTAAAATCATAGAATACCGAACTTACGCCGATCGTTAAGAAAAACTTTTTAACAAATAAGGATAGTTTGCCTTTTAGATGTTCACGGTCAAAGGCAAAATCGGTATGACGCAAGATCACGACCACGCCATCTTTATAATCCAAAATTATAGCTGCAGGAAAAACCCTGCTCAGCTCCTGCATAATAATTTTTAAGAAGATGTCATCCTTCTGCATTTTATTTTGCATGAAATTCAAGCAGAAAAATTCATCAAAGACCTTCCATCCTTTGGATTGAAGACAATTGATGATAATACTCTCTCTTACATAGATGTGATTTAATAACTGGTAAACAAAGGCATTAGAATTGGATGAGAGGATTTGGAGATCTGGAATAGTCTTTATTGCTTGCTCGAGAATGCTTTTAAAATGAGCCACAAGAGTGATCTGGCCTAAAGAAAAAGGTTGATTGACTTCAATAAGCTGTAGAGCCCCACATCTTTTTCCGGACTGAAAGATATTTCCTATCAGATAAGTATAATTGTGCATAGGAAATTTAACGATAAAAGGCTGCTGTTCAGAATATTTTTTTTCTACCATTTTGAGAAATTCACTGTATAAAGGGTGTTCATAGGAAAGATAGCCTTCAGCTAACAGTTCCCGCCAAATGGTATCTGTACAACTTTCCGGGATTACCCCGGCTGCCAGGATCAAGGTATTAAGAGGGCCTATCAACATCATGGGGTTGTGAATCTCCTCCAAGGCAATATCAAAGAGATTTTTCATGGGTTTCTTAGCTATCATCGCCGAAAGCAATTTGTTGTTCCAATCATCATACTTCTTTTGAATACCGAAAATATGGCCGGCGATCTCAACGGGTGTAAGGGAATCATTGAAACAGATTATATTGCACCGGTTGCGTTTGGCAAAATCAGGATCGAATAAGCCAACGGCGATCAGATTTACGTTTTCCAATTTTCCCTCACAGGCAGCCAGGGCAGATGTAGTGGCTAAATACAGCGTGTCAGCTGAAAAGTCGTCGGATGTCTTGTCAAAAACCGCTATGGAGCGAATGGTGAGGTCAATTGAATCATTGAGATAAGATTGAGGGTTCAGATCCCTTAGCTCGTCGAGTAGAACATGCATATTTATATTCAATTTCATGCCTCCCCATAAGTTCGATAGAGTTATTATATCTCTATTTTAAAGAAGATTCCAAATAAAATAGCAAATCTCGATTACTTCTTCAGCGGAGTTTAAGAATTTTAAACTATCGAACTTGTGGAAAAATATCGAAAAATCATAAAAAAGACTGTCAGTTATGAACAATGACGCTTTAATTAAAAAGTGCTATCCTGAACGGGAAGATAGGATATCGGATCTTTTGGGGGAAGGAGTGGCAAAGGATGGCTAATATGTACTTGAGTCCCAAGGAGATAACAGAGGAGTATGTAGCGATCGGAAAAAAGAAGGCAAGTTCACCGGCTTACAAGCTGTTTATTCTGGGAATACTGGCCGGAGCCCTTATCGCTTTTGCGTCAGAAGGTTCAAATGTTGCCATTCACACCTTGGATTCCGTTGGTTTAGGCAAAATGCTGGCTGGAATCATCTTTGGGACAGGCCTTATGATGGTTGTCATTACCGGCGCTGAGCTGTTCACAGGCAATACCCTCATCGTCATTTCGTGTATTGAAAAGGAAGCCCGCTGGGTAGATATGTTAAGAAACTGGTCGATCGTCTATATCGGTAATTTTATTGGAGCGATAACCATTGTTTTATTTATTATCTATTCAGGCCAATTGAACTTTTCCGGAGGGCTCCTCGGAGGATTTACTATCAAAACGGCTGTTTATAAGACCGGATTAACCTTCAGCCAAGCACTTTTAATGGGGATTATGTGTAATTGGTTGGTATGCCTGGCGGTCTGGATGGCGGCTGCCGCTAAGGATATCGCGGGAAAAGTTTTGGCCATATTTTTTCCGATTATGCTCTTTATTACCTCCGGTTTTGAACACAGTATCGCCAATATGTATTATATTCCTGCAGGAATTATCGCCAAAATGGATCCAGTATGGGTTGAACAGGCAGAGGCCCTAGGTGTTACAGCGGCAAAGCTGGCCCACCTTAATTGGGAAAGCTTTATTGTCAATAATCTTATTCCGGTAACCTTGGGTAACATTATCGGCGGCGGTCTTTTTGTCGGCGTATTTTATTGGCTGGGCACCATGTACAAAGGAAGAACGGCATCTGCTGAAAAAGCAGATCACCTCCTGCCCGGAAAATTGGATAACGCCTTTGCAAAATCTAAATAAATAGACCTAAATAATCAAGGGAGGAAAATCAACATGGCTTTTAAAAGTGATATCGAGATTGCCCAAGAATCCACAATGCTGCCTGTCTTGGAGCTCGCCGAAAAACTTGAGATTTCTGGGGACTATGTAGAATCCTATGGGAAGTACAAAGCAAAAATCAACTACAATCTCTTGAAAGAAAAAGAAAGCACACCCGATGGTAAACTGATTTTGGTGACAGCCATTAATCCCACACCGGCCGGAGAAGGAAAAACAACAACCACCGTTGGTTTGGGGGATGCCCTCACTTATCTGGGCAAAAAAACCGTCATTGCTTTACGCGAACCCTCACTGGGACCTGTATTTGGGGTTAAAGGCGGAGCCGCCGGCGGTGGTTATGCACAAGTCGTCCCCATGGAAGATATCAACCTTCATTTTACGGGTGACCTTCATGCTATCGGCGCTGCCAACAACTTAATTGCAGCTTTGCTGGACAACCATATCTATCAAGGAAATGCCTTGGACATTGATGTGAGACGAATCACCTGGAAAAGATGTATGGATATGAATGATCGTCAGCTCCGATACATTAATGATGGTCTTGGCGGCAAAACCAATGGCATGCCCCGGGAAGATGGTTTCGATATTACCGTGGCTTCGGAGATTATGGCCATTCTCTGCCTCTCCAGTGACTTAGACGATCTGAAGAAACGAGTAGAGAGAATCATCGTTGGCTATAATCGAAACGGTGAACCGGTAACTGCCGGTCAGCTGAAGGCTCAAGGAGCAGTTGCCGCCCTCTTAAAAGATGCTTTAAAACCCAACCTTGTGCAAACCCTCGAGCATACCCCATCCTTTATTCATGGCGGCCCCTTTGCTAATATTGCCCATGGCTGTAATAGTGTCATGGCTACCAAGATGGCCTTAAAACTCGGAGATTATGTCGTAACGGAAGCAGGCTTCGGTGCAGATCTTGGCGCCGAAAAATTCCTTGACATTAAATGCCGCTTAAGTGGCTTGGAACCGGATGCTGTGGTCATCGTCGCAACTGTCCGTGCCCTTAAATCCCATGGAGGCGTTGCCAAAGCAGATCTGAATCAAGAAAATCTGGAAGCCCTCAAGCAAGGTCTCCCCAACTTACTGAAACATGTGGAGAACATTACCGTTCATTTCGGACTTCCTGCTGTCGTAGCCATTAACCGTTTCCCGACCGATACCTTAGCTGAGGTTCAACTGATCGAAGAAGAATGCAAGAAACTGGGTGTCAACGTGGCCCTATCGGAGGTCTGGGAAAAAGGCGGAGCCGGCGGCGTAAAATTAGCTGAAGAAGTTCTCAAGCTCGTCGATGAATCCAAAAACTTCACTTTCGCATATGACATCAATCTGGGCCTTAAAGAAAAGATTACAGCCATTGCCACCAAAATCTACGGTGCTGACGGAGTAGACTTTATTGGTTCCAGCGCCAAGGATATCGAGAATATTGAAAGCATTGGTTATCGCAACATCCCGGTTTGTATGGCCAAAACTCAGTACTCTCTATCAGATGATCAGAAAAAGCTGGGACGTCCGATAGGTTTCAGAATATCCATCCGCAGTGTAAAAGTGTCGGCAGGTGCCGGTTTTGCTGTTGCGCTGACAGGTGATATCATGACCATGCCTGGATTGCCCAAAGTTCCGGCAGCTGAAAGCATTGATGTGGACAACACGGGTAAGATTTCCGGATTGTTCTAATACGATATCCATCTGGATTATTTCATTGTTAGATTAGGCTGAGATGGCGGTCAACCTGCCGTCTCGGTCTCTCAGGGTATAGGGAAGAGGGTTCTACGAGACCTGGGCAAAAGGGTAGAGGATTTTAAGGAAATACCCGGGTGAAAAAGGTAGAGATAATAAAAACAAATGATGTTTTGAGACAGATATTGTGGAGAGGAGATGAGCGGGATGCTTGAGTCAAGCGCTAAAGAATTTGTATCGGCCCTTTCATCAAAGGAACCTATACCGGGAGGGGGCGGAGCGTCGGCCTATGTGGGTTCCATGGGAATGGCTTTGGGGGTAATGGTCGGGAACTTGACAGTGGGTAAGAAGAAATACGCTGACGTTGAAGCGGATGTTAAGGTCTTAATGGAAAAAGGAGAAAAAGTCATCGCCAGATTCCAATCCCTCGTCACAGAAGATGCCGCAGCCTTTTACCCATTATCTCAGGCTTATGGGATGCCTAAAAATACCGAGGAAGAAATTCGCCGGAAAGAGGAAACCCTGCAGAAAGCCTTAGTCAATGCCACCCTGGTTCCTTTAGAGATCGCCCGTTGCTGTGCAGAGGGAATCGATCTTCAGGAGGAATTTGCTCAAAAGGGCACAAGAATTGCCATCAGTGATGTGGGTGTGGGGGTAGCCTTTTTGAAAGCGGCTTTGGAAGGGGCTAAACTCAATGTTCTGATCAATACCCAAATCATGAAAGATCAGGAATTTAAACGCAAAGTTGAAACAGAACTGATTGATCTTTGTGCGATCTATATAGCCAAAGCAGACCGGATATTTGCTGAAGTTCAAAATTCGATTACGGGAGGTAAATCGTCATGACCCAGATTCTTAATGCCAAGCCGGTTGTTCAGGCTATGAAGGAGAATCTCCGGCAGGAAGTTGCGGCATTAAAAGCTAAAGGAAGCGAGCCGACTCTTGGAATTATCCGGGTCGGCAGCCGTCCTGATGATGTGTACTACGAAAATAACATCATTAAAAATTGTGAAGCTGTAGGAATTGCAACCAAGACCTACCCTCTCGATCTGAATATCAGCATGAACGATTTTACTGCTGTTATGACTCAGGTTAATCATGATTCTGACCTTCATGGGATTATGCTTTTCCGGCCACTGCCCCAACAATTAGATGAAGAAGTCATTAAACATCTCATTTCTGCGGAAAAAGACATTGATTGCATGAGCCCCCTCAATCTGGAAAAGGTCTTTGAGGGGGATATGAGCGGTCTTTTACCCTGTACACCGGCAGCCGTCATGGAAATCCTGCGTCATTATGAAATTGAGCTGAAAGGTGCCAATGCAGTGGTGATGGGGAGAAGCTTAGTTGTCGGAAAACCCTTGAGTATGATGCTTTTACAGGAAAATGCAACCGTAACCATCTGCCATTCCAAGACCAAAAGCATGCCAGAAGTGGCTAAAAATGCGGATATTGTCATTGCTGCCATGGGCAGGGCCAGAATGATTGATGAGAAGTATGTTTCAGAAAACAGCATTGTGATCGATGTAGGAATTAATGATGCCGGGGATGGCAAGATTTGCGGTGACGTTGACTATGATGCTGTTGTGGACAGGGTCAAAGGGATTACTCCTGTGCCGGGAGGGGTCGGTTCAGTTACGACAGCCATTCTATTAAATAACTTAGTCAGAGCTTGTAAAAACCAAAGAGTTCAAAGTTAATCTCTTCCGGTGATAAACTCCATGGATATCTCATCGAATCTTATCTGAATGGTCCCATCCTCATCCGTCCTATAAACGGGGACCTGCCGCTCTCCCCAGTATTCGAGAACCTGGGGACTGGGATGTCCGAAAGAATTCTTCCCCACGGGAATCACCACGGCCCGGGGATTAATCCGATCCAGCATCTCTGTCATTAAGGAATAGCGGCTGCCATGGTGGGGAATTTTAAGCAAATCCGCTTCAAAGTTCTGTCCCGATCTACAAATTTCTTCCATCTGCTCTTCTTCCATATCCCCCGTCAAGAGCACACTCTGTCCGGCTGAATTTTCCAAGTGCAAAACGAGAGAATTATTGTTCTCATCCGATTTGGTCCCCCTCAATACCTTGCCGGGTGCGATCACGGTAAGGGTGATATTAGAATCCAAGGCCATTTTATCTCCACGGGACAACCTTTTAATGGTCATCTTCTCCAGCATCCTGATTAGATCCCAGTCCAATCCGCCTTCTCCCCAACCATTCCGCAGGTTATCCCCTGCCCCATCCTCCTCAAAGGATTCATAGCTGAGCCATTCTAACCCGTCCTCAGGAATTCCGACCCAACCTACGGGAATGGTCTCAAAAATAGCACCAGCCCCACCCACATGATCGGCATGAGGATGAGTCAGGATAAGGGCATCTAATCGTTTAATTCCTCGCTGAAGGAGATAGGGTACAATAACCTGCTCCCCTGCATCAAAGGTGCCGGTCTTGGGCCCTGTATCCACCATAATTCGAGTTTCTCCCGGTGTCTCAATGAGAATGCAATCACCCTGACCCACATCAATAAAAGTTACTTGAAGAACATCCGGCGCATTCCAGGGACTCCATAAGAAAAGGAGCAGGAGAAGCACTGCCAGGATCCTTTCCCCTTTGATCCCCAGTCTTGCAAATTGTGCTCTTTCTCTAAATGCGACAAATACTCTAACCAAGCCAGGGGGCATTACCTTTTGCATGGCTACCACAAGAGGCCTTATAAAAATAAGCCCTCGTGCAACCCAAGGCAGGCTGTCCCGATACAAATTCCCTAGCTGTACCCTGAGTATAAAGCCAATTTTTGCCTTCCCGACAAGAAGCACGAGAAGCCAGCCGTACCAGCATACCCAAAAGAGAGTACCGGGATTCACCACCCATACATCCGCCCAGGGAAGCCGGGCCAATTGAATAAGAAATTCACTTACTCCATTCAACAGCCAAAGACTGACCTGAAATAGGGGCAGTGCAATCTGAGGGATGAAGGATAGAAAAACAGCGAGGATTCCCAGTTCAAAGATACTCCCCAGGACAAATAAGACCAGGAGATTGGCTAGGATGCCGATAAGGGATAATCGGTGAAAAACGCTAATCATCAAGGGCAAGGTGGCAATTTGGGCGGCACAGGTCATGGAAAAAGCACTCCTTACAGACTTGGGCCAGCCCTTAACCCATTGCCCTTTTTCCAATTTATTACTTAAGACAAGAATTCCCCAGGTGGCCATAAATGAAAGTTGAAACCCAATGTCCTTAAGGATTAATGGTTGCCAAATAAAGAGCAGAAAAGCCGCGATCAAGAGACCCCGGTAACCATTTGCCCTTCCAGTTTCTCTTCCCTTTCCTAATCTTCCTAACAAAACAAAAACCGACATGATCGTTGCCCGCAGAATCGGTGGGTTACCTCCACAGAGCAGGGCATAAAAAGCCAATACGGCAATAGTTATTCCCACTCGCAAGGAGCGGGGCAGAAAGAACATAAAGTTCCAGCAAAGGAGAAGCAAAAAGGCCACATTAGAACCGGATGCTGAAAAGACATGGTATACACCCGTAATCCGATAGCTTTCCAAGGCTTCCTCAGGTATCCTGCTTGTATCCCCAAACACAATTCCTTCTAACAGCCCGGTTTGGTCTTGAGGATAGAGTGCTAAAAGTTCCTGTACATGGTTCCGAACCCGCCAGCTTAAGCCAGGATTCCCAGGCCTTAATATATCTGCCTCGCCTTGGGCTGTAATCCATCCCGAGAGACCACGAACAGCATTATACAGAGGATAATCAAATTGTCCCTGCGTTCCCGGAGGTTTGGGCTGCTCAATTTTCGCCGTAAATTCCAACGTATCCCCCGGTCGGACAAGATCCCACCCTTCAGGAAGATTCCCCTCGGAATCAAAATACACGCGAAGACTATAACTTTTTTGTGCAAGGGCGGACTCCTGGACAGTGACAGGTTCCAGAACTTCAAATAACCCTGCCGCTCCTTCCTCATGAAGGGACCAATCTTTCAACTCCCCCACAACCTGAACAGGACTCAAGGTAAGAGGGGGAGCCAATTCAAATTTTCCCGTCTGCCCAAATCCAAAACCCACCAGGATACTTGCACAAAGGATTAGTATTTCAGGCCACAGCTCAGGTCCAAAGAAATCCCGCGGTCTCCAGAAGACGATTCGAAGCAGCACCCATAGAAAAATCCCCAGAACCATCCACCACATGGGTTCTGGGGTGTAAACTCCTATTAAACCGCCTATCAGTGAGGCGGTTAATTTTTTTATCCACGGATCCCTCATGGTCCCACCGTAACCAGGTCGGCCATCTTTGCATAGGTCTTATTTCCAATACCGGAAACCTTTTTCAAATCCTCAGGTTGAAGAAAGGGACCGTGCTCCGTCCTATATTGAATAATTCGTTCCGCCAACACAGGTCCGATCCCTGGTAATTTATCCAATTCTGTAATATCCGCTGTATTGATATTGATTAGGTTGGAAGACGTTTGTGTGACATATTGAGTATTTCCGCTTTGATTGGTCCCAGGTTGCATGGAGTTCGCTGTCGCAGTAGAGCTTGATAGGTCACTTGCATTGGGATTACTCTCAGCCATCTGCCCCTGGGACACAGCCACTGGTGGAGCAACAGGCTGCGGCACCGGTTTATAAGGCACAATGATTTTCTGACCGTCCTTTAGCTTCTCAGCCGGATTGATCTGATCTACGTTCGCTTCAGGCAAAGGGCATACCTGCTTCAAAGCGTCATTTAATCGGGCATTAACCGGCAAATGAACCAACCCCGGCTTCTCTACCGCCCCGGACACGTAAACGACGATTTCCCGATTTTCTCCAGCCTTCTCAACAATTACGGTCGAGTTGTGAGGCAGGATAAACTTCCAGGCCGCTGCCACGATCAAAAGACCTAAGACTCCCCACCAAATGTAACGGATCTTCCGCTCCAACAAAATCACCCCATAATCTTCGGAGTTACTCACCATCTCCTAGGTAATATGGGGTTTTTCTCCACATTTCACTTCAATTCCTCTCTCGAATTCCGACAAGGTTTGTCGATTTTTCCCTTTTTAAACTTTTAATGATACTGTAGCAAATGGCAAACATAATAAACAAGAAGGGAAATCCGCCAAGGATCGAGGCCATTTGCAGGGCATCCAATCCTCCATCCCCGAGCATCAGCAGAAGCCCTGCAGCGGCTCCCATAGCTATTCCCCAAAACAGCTTTAAGGGAATCCTTGGGTTTTCGTTCCCTCCGCTGGAGAGCATACCCAGAACAATGGTACATGAATCAGCAGATACGACAAAGAAGGTAAAGATGACAAAGATCAAAATGATTGAGGTGATATCCCGGAAGGGAAACTGTTCGAATAAGACGAATACCGCACTGGAAATATCCACACTAATGGCGTTGGCTAAAATGCCCTGGGACCCTTGATTAAGCTCAAAGTGCAGGGAAGTCCCTCCGAAAATACCGAAAAAGATCATATCCAGAAGGGTCGGGGCAATCAAAGCGCCTAAGACAAATTCTTTGATAGTGCGCCCCTTCGAGATCTTGGCGATGAACATGCCTACAAAGGGGGCCCAGGCAATCCACCAAGCCCAATAGAATATTGTCCAGCTCCCCAGCCAGCCGCTCTGCTCCACGGGATCCGTCCAGAGGCTCATCGAAAAAAAGTTCTGGATATAAACTCCCATACTGTTGACAAACATATCCATGATAAATTTCGTGGGGCCGAACAGAAAGACAAAGAGAAGAAGACCCCCGGTAGCTACTAAGCTAAGATCCGAACCTATTTTTATTCCTTTCAGGTTGGGAGTACAAGCCGAAATCAGATAACAGATAATGACGATAGCTAATATCCCTAACAGCAAGGGAATACCCTGAGGAATGCCATAATTATAGGTAATTCCTGCCGCAAGCTGTTTGGTACCCAGGCCTATGGTGGTTGTCATACCAAAAAGCGACGCCCAAAGGGTAATAATATCAATCAGTTTGCCGAGAGGACCATAGATTCTATCCCCTAACAGTGGATAAAAGCAGCTGCTCAAGAGCATCGGCATCTTATTCCGGAAAATGATAATCCCCATGGCAAGCCCGATTAGGACAAAGGAAGCCCAGGCACTGAGTCCCCAGTGAAAAAAAGAGATGGCTAAGGACCATTCCGCTGATTGGGATGGGCTAAGGGCATTCACATAAGCCGGAGGATTGAGAAAATGATTAATGGGTTCAGCAATGGACCAAAATACCAACCCTACTCCCATGCCACAACCGAAAAGCATGGCAAACCAGGAGAAGGTACTGTACTCCGGTAATGTATCCTGGCCTCCCAGTTTGATATCGCCATAGCGGCTGAAGGCTAAGTAAAGGCAAAAAAGCAAGAAAAAAAGAATGCCCACAATGAACAACCAGCCCCACTGCTGAATGATGTAATCAAGAATGGTATTCGAGACATGGCTCAGTCCTTCAGAATCAACCACACCCCAAAGGAGAAAACCCACCGCTAACAGAGCTGAAATGATAAACACATAGGGATCGATATTCCCCAATAGCGCCCAATTGGAGGTTTTGGGCTGCCTATTGAGAACCTTATTGTTTTTAGGATTTGCTTCGGTTTCCATATCAATTCTCCCCTCTATCTCTGGATTTTTCTCTTGAACTAGCCTATAGTATGTTATAGACACCTGTTGTCATTCTATTTTGAAATTTCAAGAAACATAGGTGATCAAGATGAATCGGTCAAGTCTGGAAGGCTTCTTTGATCCTTCATACCTGGAAAATATATTGGGTAATTTTACACAGGCCACAGGCCTTAGAATCGAGGCTGTCAACTATCGCGGCGAGACCTTTTCCATTCCAGGGAGCTTAGACAGGTCCCCTTTCTGCCAATGCATCCGTAACAATCCCCGGGGCAATAAGCGCTGTATCGATTCCTATAAACGGGCAACCAGTGAAGCCGTCAAATGGGATGAACCCTATTTCTTCCGCTGCCATGCGGGCCTTGTTATCTGGGCTGTTCCCATCCTTAGTAAAGACATTACTTTGGGAAGCATTATTTGTGGTCAAGTTCTCCTCTGGAAGCCGGATCGCTTTTTTATTCAGGAATTACAGGATATCAGCAAGGGTATTAAAATCGACCCAGAGGAATTAAATCAGGCTGTTCCCAATCTCCCCATCATATCCGCTGACCAGGCCCAAGCCGCTGCTAACCTTCTCTTTGTAGTGGTCAGTCATATACTCAAAAATAATCTTCGTGCCTTAGAGGAAGAGAAGGCCTACAAGGTCTTACAACAACAGCTCCATGACCAAATACTAAAGCGAAAAAAGGGCCCCGGGAGAACGGATATTTCTTATGAATCCATCTTAAAAGACGAAAGGAGATTTCTTCAATACATTCGGCTCGGGGATAAATCAAGAGCCTTTTCTACTTTGGAGAACTTAATTATTAAAATCTACACGAAATCCACAGGTAAGCCCCAATTAACCAAAGACAGAATCATTGAGTTAGCTGCTTTAACATCCCGGGCCGCCGTGGAGGGAGGTACCGACGCTGAACAAGCCGTGACCATTCTTAGTTCATTCTACAAAAAACTTGAGAATGTGGAGCGGGTAGAGGAGATTATCTACTTCATTAAGCAGATTGTTAATGAATTTCTGGAAAACATCTTTATCTTAGCCGATAAAAAACACTTAAGCCTGGTCAAGGATGCTCGTTCCTTCATTCTTCACAATCATGCCAAGCCCTTAACGATTACGGATGCAGCCGAGCACCTCTTTATCAGTCCTTCTCACCTTTCAAGGCTCTTTCGGCAGCAATTGGATTGTACATTTAATGATTACTTAACCCGCGTCCGTGTGGAGAAAGCCGTGGAACTCTTGAAAAAACCCGAATTCAGCGTTAAAGATGTAGCATTGGCCGTCGGTTTTCAAAACCAGAGCCATTTTGCAAAAGTTTTCCGCAAATATATAGGAGTTACGCCCTTAATCTATAGGAACAGCCTATTCTAAGAGGTGAAAGGAAGTAAACGATGATCCTTAATGAATTGAAGCATTCCATTCTGGAAGGAGAAGCTGAAACGGCTTACGATTTAACTCATAAAGCCTTATCCATGGGCTACCCAGCCCAAGTCATCCTGGAAAAAGGATTGATTGCCGGTATGAACGAAATCGCAGATAAGTTTCGTGAGCGCAACGTGATCATCCCCGAGGTCCTCATGGCGACCCGTTCCATGCATGCCGGGCTAAGTCTATTGGAGCCGTATCTCATTTCCAGCAGCCCCAATAAGCCTGGCAAGGTCATCGTCGGGACTGTGGCCGGAGATTTGCACGACATTGGCAAGACACTCGTTAAGACCATGGTCATGTCCCTCAGAATTAAGGTCATAGATCTTGGGGTTGATGTTACTCCCAAAAGGTTTGCCGATGCTGTTCGCAAAGAAAAACCCGAAATCGTTATGATTTCTGCCCTGCTGACAACAACTATGGGCGTTATGAAGAGTGTCATAGAGGAGGTACGGAAACAAAGTCCCAGCGTAAGGGTCTTTGTAGGCGGTGCTCCGGTTACTGAGGAATTTGCCAAAGAAATTGCTGCAGACTATTATTTTGAAAATGCCTTCGAGATAAGGGATTATCTCAAGGAAAATTATGATAAACTCTTCCTTAGAAAAGACTAAGGAAGGGTTGGTTCCAAATACATACTTCTCATGAAAAAACTCGTAAAGGTTTTGTCCCCGCCAAGTTCGACATGTCGAATCCGGCGGGCAAGCTCTGCCCCCTCGGCAAAGGTTCCCTGATTGAGAAGAGCGCGAATAGCTCCCAGGTGGGCTGCATTTCCTGCCATCTTAATCTTCTCAGGATCCGTATGGGGAGTCAGCCCAATGCTGAGAATGGATTCTTTCTTAAGATAAGTAGCAAAGGTTCCCGCCATAACGATGGAATCCAAATCCTGGAGCGAAATGCCGGCCAGGCTGACCAGCGTTTTGATCCCGGCACATACTGCACCTTTAGCCAGTTGTAAGGCTTCGATATCTCTTTGACCTAAAGAGATATCTTTTTTATTTTGTTGGCCAAAAGCAAACACAAATTCCCAGTAATCCTCTTTCTTGCATACTCGCGACTTTAACTCATCCGATAAGCTACAATCCTTATGGGCAGGATCAACGAAAGCTCCTTTTCTATTGATGATACCGGCTTGGCGCATTTGGGCGATTCCATCGATCAAGCCTGAACCACAAATTCCGAGGGCCTCCTCATCCCCGATGACTTTGAGCTCCACACCCTCTTCGCTGATCTTTATTCCTTCAATAGCACCGGGCTTTGCCCTCATGCCATGGAAAATGCCTGCTCCTTCAAAGGCCGGACCTGCTGCGGTAGAGCAAGCCAGCATCATTTTTTCGGTTTTTAGAACCAATTCGCAATTGGTGCCCAGGTCGAGCAAGAGATGATTTCCCTGAGCCAGCACTTCAGGCGCACCAATGAGGGCTCCTACCGTATCCCCGCCCACAAAGCTCCCAATGTTGGGCAGTATCTGAACGACAGCTTCCGGATTGCTTCCCAGGCCCAAATCCTGAGCAAAAAATTCGAGAGCCTGATTATAGACAGAAACATAAGGTGACACAGCAAGATTGGACACATCGAGCCCCAAAAAGAGATGACTCATGGTTGTGTTGGAAACAATCGTCATTTTATAGATGGATTTACGGGCAATCTTATGTTGATGCACCAGCCCATCGATCAGGGTGTTGATGGTACTGCGGACTGCTTCGGTGAGCTGAAGGCGGTTCTTCACCCCTTCTCCGGCATAGGCTATTCTGGAAATGACATCGCCCCCAAAGGCCGTTTGCCCATTTTCAGTAGATACACTTCCCAAAACTTCGGCTGTCTTCAAGTTAATCAAAGCCACGGCGACACTGGTGGTACCGATGTCGATAGCCAGACCATGCAGAGCCGCCCCATCTCCCGATTGAATATCGATCACCCTATTTTGCCAAGTGACCACGGTTATCCTATAGTTTTGTTCCCTTAAAATCCTGGGAAGTCTCTCCAGAACTCCTAGAGAGGGAAGAGCTAAGCTCTGCTCCGGCATCACCTTTCTATATTCATCAACTATCCTATCCCAATCCCCTCGCTCATCTTCCAGACTCGGCTGCGGTATCGTCAGGAAAATCCCTTTTAATCCGGGATCCAAAGTAATTTGGTCATCCCTACGCAACACAGTGTTCTTCCGATCGAATGAGTTAGGCAGATTCACATCGATTTCCATCCCTTTTTGGGGCTTGACCTGACAAGCAAGGCGGATGCCCTCCTCAAGCTCCTCTGTGGATAAATATCTTAAATCGGCGGGAGTTGCTTCAGGCACCCCTTGAATAAAGCGAACCTTGCACTTGCTGCATGTTCCTTTACCATTGCAAATATTATCGATTCTTATGTGGTTTTCTATCAAATTAAGCAACAAAGTCTTGCTGTCCTCTATCTCTACCTCTCCGTAATTCTTTATCCTGATAATCACCAGTCTCCCTCCCCTGCTTTTTGCTTACTTCGGCTCACCCTCAGCAAAATGTTTTAGAGTCACAGGCTGATCCGGTTCAATGAACACGACATCCTCAAGCTTCTCACCCCGAACCAAAGCGTTCAGCAGACCGGCATCACCTTCCATCTCCTCAATCTCCCAGCCGAAGAAATCAGCTATTTTTTGAAGCTTTCCGTAATAGGAATCCGGCATTTTCATACCTACCGATTTAATCAGCATAGCTTTATTGTAGTGTCCATAAAGGGCCTGGATGATCTTCCCGGCCTTTTTCTCTCCATACCTTTCCACATATTCAAGGTACTCGTCATAGGGAGTACGGCCATAGTCCAGCCACCCCTGGCTAAAGAAATAGGTTCTGGTATTTTTGCAGAAAAGCTCCAGATAACGAGCATTGGAACCCATCAAAAGGCCAATACAATCATGAGTAGTTGGTATCAGCATAGGAACGGCCGGAGAAATTAAGCCTACCAAGGTATTGGAGCAGCGGCCGTAGGTCAGGACAATAAGATCATAATCCTGGCTGGCGTGAATAATCTCTTGAATTTTCCTATGAAGTTCAGCCGGTTGAGCATGATAATTAAAATCAAGAAATTCACAATCCATCAACCCATCGTTCTTTAAGGCTTTGACCTCGTTCATTGTGGAATGACAGCCGATCAGTTTAATTTTCATAGTGATTCTCCTGATGAGGTAAAACACCCAGATACAAAATCTGAGTGTTTTACCTTTGGTTTAAGCTCTATTACCTTGGAGCATTAAGGATGATCGCTCCTGAGAGCTTTAAGAATACTATAACACATAACCAGCATGATGAGCATAAAAGGAAAGGCCGAAGCAATTGAGGCGGTCTGAAGAGCTTTCAAGGCAGCTGTACCGCCCACAATAATGAGCACAATCGTCATAGCGCCTTGCATAATCCCCCAGAAACTGCGCAGCTTCTTGCTGGGATCCATATCCCCGTTGGATGTCAGCATAGCCAGAACGTAGGTAGCTGAGTCGGCAGCACCCACAAAGCAAGTCACGATAAGCAGGATGGCCAAGGGACCGGTTATGGCATAAAGGGGCATCTGTTGCAGTAGGGCAAACAAAGCAGTGGTATAATCGGCATTTACAGCAGCCTGAATAAATCCTCCGGAAATCTGATCAAGGTTAAAGGCCGCTCCGCCGTAAATGCCCAGCCAGATAAAGGAGAAACCAACCGGCAGTAAGGTTACGGCAAAGACAAACTCCCGAATGGTCCGCCCTTTCGAAACCCGTGCCACAAACTGGCCGACAAAAGGTGCCCAGGCAATCCACCACGCCCAATAAAAGATCGTCCAGCCGCCTACCCAATCCGTATTAGTCATCCAGAAGGTTTGACCGACGAAGTTCTGTAAATAATCCCCCAAACTTTGTGTAAAGGTATTGAGGATAAAGACTTTGCCGCCAAAGTAGAAGATAAAAATCATAAATACGACGGATAACCAGACTTTGATATTAGCGATGGACTGCATGGCTTTATGCAGGCCGGAAACCGTTGCCAAGGTAAAGATACCTGTGATCACGGCAATGACAAGTGAAATGGTCAGGGGGCTTGCCGGGATTCCCCAAATATACTCTATTCCTGTGGCTATCTGACTGGAACCCAAACCCAAACTGGTAGCAATACCAAAAATAGTAGCGAATACTGCCAGAATATCGATAGCCTTACCAATAGGTCCATAAATCCGATCGCCAATGAGCGGATAGAAAGCCGAGCTAATCAGGAAGGGCAGTCCTTTGCGGAATTGGAAGTAAGCCAGGGCCAAACCGGCGATTGCAAAATTAACCCAGGCATGAATACCCCAGTGAAAGAAAACGACCCGCATGGAAGTTTGCATAGCCTCTACAGTTCCAGGTTCTCCGAAAGGCGGACTGTTAAAATGCATAATGGGTTCCGCAACGGACCAAAAGACCAAACCAATGCCCATACCCCCGCCAAAAAGCATGGCAAACCATTGGAAATTACTGAATTCCGGTTTATCGTCATCAGCACCCAGCTTAATTCTTCCGTAACGGCTGATGGCTATACCAAAAACAAAGATAATAAAAATTGCAACAGCTAAAAGGTAAAGCCAACCGAAATTCGTGGTTAATAAGCCAAATACTTTATTGACCACATTCGCCATGTTATCAGGTAAAAGTACACCCCACAGTACAAACAACAGAGCAATGGCTGAAGAAATATATAATACGGTATTTTGCTTCTTGTCAACTCCCATATTCACTCACCTCTCCAAATTCCTCAACATGTGCAAAAATTTGCTATTGAGAGAAAATCAGCGGCAGATGTGTAGTCAACGCCGCTGATTACCTTGTTCTAACGGATATCGAAGCAACGAATATTGACCCATGCCCTCTCTCTATTTGCCTAAAATTCTATTGGCAAGCTCAACTGCATCGTCCGCTGTCTCCGCCCATCCATCCGCACCGATCTCATCTGCCCATACCTGGCTGGTGGGGCCGCCGCCTACGAACACTTTATAGCTATCTCTTAAATTCTTCTCTTTCAGGTATTCAATCAGCTCCTTTTGCTTGATCATGGTGGTGGTCAGCAAGGCGCTGGCTCCGATGATATCAGCTCCTACTTCCTGAGCCTTATCAACAAAGCCTTCCGCTTTAATGTCTGTACCAAGGTCAATCACCTTATACCCTGCGGCTGTGAACATAGCTCCCGTTATATTTTTACCGATATCGTGAATGTCCCCCTCGACAGTGCCAAGGACGATTTTACCCTTAGATTCCCCTTCACTCACTCCTTTCTTAGCAATTTCCGGTTCAAGGATAGCCAAACCAACTTTCATCGCTTCGGCCGACATCATGACATCCGGTAAGAACATCTCCCCTTCTTTCCACGCTGTGCCAACAACCTCAATTCCCTTAACCAGGCCCGACTGAACTGTATCCACTAAGTCAAGATCTTCATCAATAGCCTTTTGGGAAAGTTCTGCTACGATATCTTCATCTCCGTCAATAATCGCTTGCTTCAGATCATCCAATAAACTCATGATAATTCCTCCCGTCATCTTTCATTTTTTCGGACTTGTTTATTCTCCTCCAAGGACCTCACTCCGTTGGGCAATGAAGGCTTGAAGTTTTGCATCTATCTCCTGGTCCAAGGCAGGGGGCACATAGTTCGCCAGAATTTGCTGCCAGCGGGCATGAGCGCGCTGCTTCGCTTCTAACTTATCTTTTGCCCAACCATCATAGGCATTTCGATCGCTGAGAGTTGGGGTATAGAACTCTCTCTTATGGTTTTTGCGCGTATGCTTCTGGGTCAGGAAATGTCCCCCAGGGCCTACTTTGGCTATAACGTCATAGGCCATGCCATCTTCATCAAAGGTATAGCCTTTCATATAATGGAGAAGCATACCCGCTAATTCATCATCCATGATGAATTTCTCATAGGACATAGCCATGAAATATTGGAGAATTCCTGCCGTATGAAGAACAAAATTGATACCTGTCAGAGTCGTTGCCATCAGTGTCATCATAGACTCGTAACCGGCTTGGGCATCCACGGCCTTGGAGTCATTCAACCCCCCTCCGGAACGGCTGGGTACTCCATAATAACGAGCCAATTGAGCACTTGCCGAGATAAAGAGAGCGCATTCGGGGCTACCGATGGAAAGACTACCGCTGCGCATATCGCTTAAAGCAGAAGTAGAACCATAAATAACAGGGGTTCCCGGGTTAATGCTTTGGGCTAAAGAGATTCCAGCTAAGACCTCGGCATTTTGCAAGGATAAGGTGCCTGCTAAAGATGCAGGCCCGGTAGATCCTGCCATAACCAGTGAAGCAATGACCACGGCTTGACCTGCTTCTGCATAAGCCATCAAGGCCCCCAGCATCCTTTCATCATATTTCAACGGTGTTAAGGAGTTAATCAAGGAGACTAAAACCGGTTTTTCTTTAATTACATCTTTACCGCCGAAAAGAATGGCTGCCATTTCAATGGAATCTTCTGCTCTTTTTCTTCCTTCAGCGCTTCCCATGAAGCATTTATCCGAGTTTTTAATCGAACTGTAAAGCATCTTCAAATGGCGAATGCCATCTGGAATGTCCTGGGGCTCTGCCATGGTGCCGCCGGAGAGATGCATATTTTTGCTAGCCCCGGCTAGTTTGGCGAAATTCTCATAATCCTGCAATGTGGTTTTACGCCGGCTGCCATCCAATTCGTAAATGAAGGGTGCTCCATAACCAGGCATGAAGACAATATTATCTCCGCCGATTACCACATTGTTTTCGGGGTTGCGAGCGTGAAGGATGAACTCTGCAGGTGCAGATTTGAGCTTGGACTCCACGAATTCACTGGTCAAATAGACTCTCTTGCCTTCGACCTTTTGTCCCTCCCGGCGAAAAACCTCCAAAGCCGGTTCGTATTCAAACTCGATACCGATTTCTTCAAGGATCTTCATGGTATTTTCGTGGATTTTTTGAACTTGGTCCTCGGTCAGGATATTGTACTTAGGTAACAATTGACCCACCCCTTTTTTGAAATTTTTAAGTCAAGTTAAGTCAAGAAAATAAGTTTTAGAAAATTTTGAGCAAAGGATGCTCTGTCGTTCCCATCTTAACCCCGGTCAGCTTGTTGTTATAGGCAATCATGGCATCTGTGGTTGCTATAGCACGATAAACCCAAGGCGCGTTCATCATAGGACCATAGAGAATGAAATCCGCACCCTGTGTGATCGGGTAAGTGAAGACCGCAGCCCCAGCCACTTCAAAGAAGGGTGTTCCTTTGGAACGCATCTTCTTCCAGAGATAGACTGCATTGGATGGTGCGCAGCCACCGGGATAGCCGAACTGCTCTTTGACCACATTGATCGCTTCCGTCGTCCAGCTTGAACTGGCCACATCCAACACTCCCGGATCGACCAGGAATTGCTCTACGCCGGCCCGTTTAGCCGCCGCAATCAGTCCCTCTTTATCGTCCTTGCCCTGGAGAAGATCGATTCTGGCGTTGGGTTTTAAAGCCTTCTTGCTAAAAGCCAGGATGACGGCTGTCTTGATTCCCGCATCTTTGATGGCGGCAAGTTCTTCTTCGGTATAATGTTCTTCGATGGAGTTATAGATCAACCTTTTCTGAATCTCGGGATCCTTGCCCAGGTTTTTCAAGGTTCCTACCCGAACCTCTGGGCTAATACTATCTAAGAGGAAGGGAGCAGTAGTATTTTTTAAAATAAATTCTACGTATTTCGTAAGTGCTTCAACAGATTCTCCCAATACATCAATGATAAATGGATTACCTGTTTCTGCACTTAGTTCGGCTTCCTGATCCAGCAAAGCTTTGGCTGCCTCTTTGTCGAAAACCCCCTTTTGACCATCTGAGACGATCTTATGACCCCGATAAAAAATACTACCAATGAGTACTGTTGGGTATTCCCCCGGCTGACCACCAACTTTAACCCCGTTGATGTCATAAACATGTTGTTGAGCAGTAAATTTGAACATCTGACTTCCTCCTATGCAAAATGTGTTATGATTTTGTCAAAATAGTGTGCTGCTTGGCCCTCCTTGTTTTCCGTCTATTCTAATAATTCTGATGTCTTGAATATAACAGAAATAAGGAATTTAATAAATAATGCATTTCTGCTTATTTTGACGCTATCCTATCATAATCACCAACTAGAGATTGAAGAAAAAAAAGCTGTTGTTTAACGAACTTACGGTTCATTTTGCAACAGCTTTTTCCCTTATCAGACTCTGATGCAGCTTAAGCAGCACCACCGATGAAATTGAAATTACTTCACAACTACATTGGCCAGCTCCATGATGGCCGGCTCTCTACCGCCCCAGACACGTAAACGGCGATTTTCCGTTCCAACAAAAACACCCCAATCCTCGGAATTACTAACCATCTCCTAAGTGATATGGATTTTTCTTGTTTTCTTTCCTGCCTGGAACCAGCCCAAAAACAAATAGAGGACCCCTAAAGCACCATAAAGGATGCTTGTATTTCCTATAACCCTCAATAAAATCCCAAATACACCGCTTCCCGCAGCGATCCCAAAGTCCAAAGCGTTCTGTTGCAACGAGAAAGCTGTGGTATGTTTATCCTGATCTACCTCTTCAGCAAACCAAGCCATCAAAACTGCGATGCAGCCATAATAACCCACCCCTCCTAACAAGGCAGCCGGATAAACAAATAAAGAGACATATGGCAATAATGCAAATAAAATCATACCACTCCCCATAGCTAAAAAAGCACTGACAGTCAACCGAAAATGTCCTAATCGGTCTGAAAACCAGCTAAAAACTCCATTTGCCATAAGGCCCCCTAAAGAAAAAAGAGTAAAAAAGAAGCCCCCATTAGCTATCGTTGTATGGATTATCACAAAAGGAACAGCGAAGGTCATATAAATTCCATAGCTTAGAGCTGCGGCAAAAGTCAAAGCTATGGTCAAAGGAGATTTCCTAAGTATCGAAAGAACCTGGAACCATGTTCCGAAGCTTCGATTCTTTTTATACTGGATGTCCTTCTGAGAAATATTTTTCTGTGGTTCAATTAAATTTGTTGAAATAAAAAAAAGTGCTCCCATACCCAATAGAGCAAAGACAGCCATGCTTTTCAAAAAGCCGTCATAGCTATATCTTTGGATAAGCATAATACCAAAAGCCGGCCCCACCATCATAGACAAAGAGGATACCATGCGTAATACACCGATATAAGTTCCTTTGCGTTCTTCACCGGCACAAGCGGCAGCTGTTGCTGAAGCGGCAGGAAAATAAGCTGCCAATCCAAAGGCTTGAACCAGGCGTAGGGCAACCACCTGCCATATCTCTACAGCATGCATAAGCAAAACTGCACCAATGAAAAAGGCACCACTTCCCAAAACCATAACCATACGTCTGCCGTAAGTGTCGGCCAAGGGACCGCAAAAGAAGCGCAACAAGATCGCCATACCTAGAAAAAGGGTCCCTTGAAGCCCTGCCAGTGCCTCCGACCCTCCCAAATCTGTTAAAAGAAGCGGGGTTACAACCATAAATACAATATTGAAGGTGTATATAAGAAAAGCGGAAGCTAAAAGGATTAAGAAATCCTTGAACCCTCCCCCTCCCCTTTCTGTCCTCATGCCATCTCCCCTTTTATGGCCCTACAGTACATTCTGATGCCGAACGGCTATAGAGCGTACTCTTTCAACCTCTTCAGATCTGTGATGGTAACACTCCCTCTTTGCCTGACAATCAATTCATCTTTATTAAATGCTGATAAGGCATTGCTTACACTATTGCGGCAGGCACCGATCATAGCTGCCAAATCCTCATTTTTAAAAGGGATGACCACTTCTCCTCTCGAATTTTCAGGGTACTCTTCCGCTAAAAGAACAAAAAGTGCTGCCAGCCGTTCTGCTGCACTATAGATTGAAATATTAACAATTTCCTCCGCTTCTATAGCCATATGGTGAAAAATATAACTTGTGAGAGCAGACAAATACTCAGGGTTTTCCAAGATAAAATTATAAAAGAGAGCAAATTCAGTGACATAAAGTCTCGTAGGCAGTATTGCCGTTGCTGTGGTCATGGTCATCTTTTCTTTGGAAAGACTTTGGAATCCCAAAAGAGAGCCGTTGGTATAGTAGAATAAGACCTTTTCCTTTCCGTCGCGGTTAATCACATGGAGCTTGATCATGCCCCTCTCAATAAGATAACAATAGGGATGAGGTTCATTATCATGCCAAAGAATTTCTCCTTCTCTTAATTGGCGGACAGAACAAGGTATTAATTTATTCGAGAATATTCCACGAATACTTGGACATAGATCTCCATCTTTAAGAAACTGCCGCATAATCTTAGCCATATCCTTGCCTCCTTATCGGCCTCATCAGCTGAGACATTGCAGTTGATGCAAAAAAGAAACCATTAGCTGCTTTGATTATACCATATTTCTTGCCATAGCCAGGCGATAAGCCCTAATGCAACTAAAGATAAAATAGTATCCTGGATGTGGAAACAGAGGACCAAAAAGGTCCCTGCTTCCACATTCTAATTAAAAGTAGACTATCTCTTCACAGATGTATTCCTTGCATAAAAAAGATGACGCGGGAGATCGCCTCCCCAACCAGAACGCAAGCTAAAAAGGACCAAGCTACACTTTTTCCTTTGAGCTTACCGCTCCATGTCAGGTAAGCAATGACTGCAGGGGCAATGAGGCCAATTCCCCAGCGCAGAAGATCCATACCCAAAGTTGTGGGCAAAGTGACATCCATCACTCCAAACTTCAGATGGACGAAAAAGGCCACTGATACAATCATCTGCAGAAATACAGCGGTGAGAGCCGTGAAAGCTAAGTTCTTTTCCGTGCCTTCTTCGCCGTGAAGCATACTGAACAAAAACACAACGGCTGCTCCCAGTAAGATTGCGCTGCCAAAATAATAGATGATGGTCACACCACTACTCCAGGCAGGGAACCCAACGGCCTTGACATAGACCATAGAACAAACCAGCAGAAGGCCGCAAGACACCAAACTTCCTACAAGATAAAGCCCTTTAGGTATGATTTTTCCCTTGAAGGCCATGAGGGCAGCAATGAGTAGCGTTACCCCTAGAGCCATGGACCAAAGCCCCTCTTGAGCAATCATCGAGCCTGGATTATGGAACGCATTCATAAAGCGGAAGGGTTTCCCCAGATGGGTAGCAGAGGCTAACAGAGCAACCCCCAGACAGATCAAAAGCACAACCATCAGCAGTAGGGATGATTTTTCCACAGCCGCCAGGGCGCTATTATTGCGAAGCCGCCCAAGACCGTAGATAAGGAAGGTTCCTGTGCACAAGCCGATCAATAAGGTGAAAATCACCAAAGAAAAATTCAGTTCTGCCATGTTTACACCTCCTATATATAATAGATGGAAGGAACTGTCCCCAGATTGGGTAACAAGGGTTGAGCATGCTTCGATGCAATAAGCCGGGAGATTTCGCTATGGGGATCACTGATTACCCCAAAAATACGTGCTTCTGCCGGACAGGCTTCCACACAATAAGGTTTCTCCCCTTTCTCCAGCCGTTCAGAACAGAAAGTGCATTTGCTCATCACTTTCTTCTCCGGATCCAACTGCGGGGCATTATATCCGCATACCCAACTGCAATATCCGCAACCGATACACACATCCCGATTAACAGAAACAATACCATCCTGGTCTTTATGCATGGCCCCGGTGGGACAGTTTTTGACACAGGCAGGCTCTGAACAGTGATTGCATATACGAGGTCGGAAAGCTAATACGGGGTTGGGATATTTCCCCGTCGGTTGATACATATTCTTACTCCCAATCGTCTCAACACTGTTCCAATAGACTTCGCCGGGAATCTGATGATTGATTTTACAACTTACGACGCAGGTTTGGCACCCAATGCACCGGGTTGTGTTTATAACCATTCCATATTGTTTTTCTGACATGTCTCACTCCTCCTTATACTTTCTCTACTTCAACTAACACGTCGTAAAAAGCTGAATTGGTCTGGCTGATAAATTCTTCCACAGGGTTAATAGTGAAATGAGTCAGATTCTGCATATTTCCCTCGATATATTGATCCGGTGTCCATCCATTAGGGATAGCTGTAATTCCTGGAGCAATCCCTTCCATTACAAAGGCCTTGATCATACAGTAGCCCCGGTCATTGAAGACCTTGACGATGTCTCCATGTTTAATTCCCCTGGCCTCAGCGTCCACAGTATTGATCTGAATTTCTGGTTCAGAGGCGACAATCTTCAGAGCGGGGTAGAGCATTTGCTGAGTATGAACATTTACCCGGTCGTGGTAGTTGATGCACACTAAGGGGTATTTTTTTCCCAATTCTCCCTGGGGATCTTCCAACATCCTGGTATAAGCGGGAACCTCCTGACCGTATTTCTTCAACCGTTCTGTATAAAACTCGAATTTGCCTGTAGGCGTTTTATATTTTTGATCTTCAAAGGCAAACACTGCATCATATATCCCATCCGGCCTTGCAAAAATACCCTCTTTCACCCAGGTATCCCAGTCAAAATCGGCAAAGGCAGGATGCTCAGAGGTCATAAAGGAACGGATCCATTCTTCATCGGTTTTGTTCCAGAGATGACCGAGACCAACCCGTTTGGCTACCTCAGAACAAATTTCACAATCGGATTTGCTTTCGCCCATAGTTTCGATAGCCGGTTGATCCACCATGACCCACGGGGAACGAACCAGGATATCCCAAACCTCCCAGTGAGTTTTACCGGGCAACACAAGATCCGCATATTTCGTAGTCCAGGTCCAGAAAGGATCCACATTGACGATGAAGGGAACCTTCGGGAGAATTTCTCCGATCACCCGATTGGCATCCGGTGATTGATTAATAAAGTTAGATACTCCAATCCAGAGGAATTTTACCTCCTCATTTTCAATCATATGATAAAGTTGGGAACTGTTCTTCTCGATAAAAGGAGCACCCCCGGTATTGGACCATTCTGCGAAATTAAAGTCGGGAACAGTTACCCCGGGAATAGGATTGATCGAAGCCGTGCCACCCATATGAGAAGCTCCTCCGCCTGAAATACCGATATAACCTGCTACGGCCGCTAAAGTGGCTACCGTGCGAAAAGGAGCAAATGAGTTATATACCCTCTGCATTCCTTGCCCCATACGGATTCCTGCCGGTTTCATGGTAGCGTATTCATAGGCCAATTGTTCGACCATTGCTTCTTCCAACCCGCAAATATCAGCAGTAACAGGGATCGTATACTTGGCCGCTTCTTTTGCCAGATCCACAAAGGCAGGGTGACATTTCACACCCTCGGCTGTGACGTATTCTCCTGTCAAAGCTGGCTCAGCATCCGCTGTTCCCGCCGGAACAACACGTTTAGTCTTTTCATCCCATACCGCATAGCCATCGTTAACCCGCAGATATTGACCGTCATCCTCCCGTACCAGCAAGGGTCCGCAGCTATTGGCTTTCAACCAGGCCTTGTCATGTAAGTCTCGGGAAATCATATAATTCATCATCCCTAAAGCCAAAGCAGGGTCTGTCTGAGGACGAATGGGTATCCATTGATCGGCAACAGCCGCACTACTGCATTGACGGGGGTCAATGACAATGACCTTTGCCCCATTTTCCCGGGCTTTGATAATATAACGCATTTCACTGGTATGAGTATCAGCTATATTTCGTCCCCACAAAATAATCAACTTAGAATTCATATAATCCCGGGTATCGTGCCCTCCGCGTGCTTGCCCGAAGACCAAGTTCATCCCCATACTGGCACCATGGTCCCCCATTAACCCTTCCGTGATATAAGTTGTTCCTCCGAAGGTAGCACCTAAGCGGGTTGTGGATTCCCAGGCCAGTTTCGCCAGATTTCCCGACATCGTAAAGAAGGATGCGGCATGGGCACCGTGCTTCTCTTTGGTCTCCAGCAGTTTAGATGCAATCAGTTCAAATGCCTCATCCCAGCTAATTTGTTTGAATTTTCCTTCTCCCCGCTCCCCAACCCTCTTCATGGGGTAGAGTACTCGTTGCGTAGGGTCCTGTAAACGCTGGGCATAGCTCATGGAACGAAGGCAGGCATTGGGATAATCATCCCGCCCCGGTAAAAGCCCGGGAGTTACAGCAACAATGCGGCCGTTTTTCACATGACCTTTCAGATGGCAACGAGAGGTACAGTTCACGGTACAGCAGCTATGGATATACTTAACCGACTCATCTGCCTCCGTGGCCTTTGCCCGCCGGGTGTCACCTCTCAGGGCGCCGGACATTCCCAAGGAGCTGGTTACCGTGACTGCCCCTACCCCTTTAATGAACGTACGCCGGGTAATTTTTACAGTCTTCAAGGCAAATCCTTTTCCATACTTTTTCATCGTTTTCCTCCTTCCAAATTGTAACCCAATTCACAATTACAGCTTAAGAGTAACACCCTTTCTTGTTCCTTTCTGCACAAAATTGGGCATAAGAAAGAAGACAAGCTATATTTTTAAAAAAAAGAAAAACAGGGCATTATTTCAGTAATCCACCTGAAATAATGCCCTGTTACGCTTCCAACAGGCCTCTGAGCCTACTTCACAACCACATTAACCAGCTTGCCCGGCACAGTTACGATCTTAACGATCTGCTTTCCTTGAGTCCATTCTCCAAGCCTGGGCAGCTGCCGAACCTGAGCTTCCAATTCCGCCGCGGAGATTTGGGCCGGTACCTGAATCCGGTCCTTAAGCTTGCCGTTGATCTGAAGGACTACGGTGACCTCTTCCTGGACGAGAGCCCCTTCATCCACTTTCGGCCACTCCCGACTGTGAATGCTCTCCTCATGGCCCAACTCGCTCCAGATTTCTTCCGTAATATGGGGGGCAAAAGGACCAAGCAAGATGAGAATGCTTTCCAATGCTTCCTGAGCCACAGCGAAATTCATATTGGGTTGCTCTTTGTAGAGGTAAAGAGCATTGACCAGTTCCATAATGGAGCTGACGGCCGTGTTGAAGTTGAAGCGCGCTCCGACATCAGAAGTAACTCTTTGAATGGTTTGGTGAGTTTGACGGCGCATGTCTTTGGCAGCCTTGTCCAGCTCTCCAAAATCATAGACGGAGCCGTTATCCCCTGCCCCTGAGTTCTTTTCTTTTAAGACTTCTTCGTATTGAGTCGCTAAGCGCCAAACCCGATTGAGGAAGCGGTAGCATCCTTCTACCCCTTGATCGCTCCATTCCAGATCCCGCTCAGGCGGAGCTGCGAAAAGGATGAAGAGACGGGCCGTATCGGCACCATACTTAGAGATAATTTCCTCAGGACTTACCACATTGCCCTTGGATTTAGACATTTTTGCTCCGCCCAGACAAACCATGCCCTGGGTGAGGAGATTTTCAAAGGGCTCATCGACTTTAAGATAGCCAAAATCCCGCAATGCCTTAGTAAAGAAACGTGAGTACAGCAAGTGGAGAATAGCATGCTCCACTCCGCCTACATATTGATCCACATTCATCCAATGATCCGCAGCTTCCTTAGCGAAAGGCAGCTCATCATTTTGAGGATCAGTATAGCGGAGGAAGTACCAAGAGGAGCACATAAAGGTGTCCATGGTATCCGTCTCACGATGGGCCTTACCGCCACAGGTGGGACAAGTGGTTTGTTTAAAGCTCTCCGAGGTGGTCAGGGGATTTTCCCCAGCTTTAAAGACCACATCATCCGGGAGCAGGACAGGGAGTTGATCTTGAGGTACGGGAACAATTCCGCAATGGTCGCAATAGATCATGGGAATGGGCGCTCCCCAATAGCGCTGACGAGAAATAAGCCAGTCACGCAGGCGGAAATTCACTTTCCGCTCCCCAAAACCATTCTGCTCAGCTTTGTCACACATCTTCTCCCAGGCATCCATATTCTTAAGACCATTATACTCCCCGGAATTAACCATAACTCCCTCTTCCACAAAAGCTGCTTGAAGAGGGGTATCCTTTTCCTCCACAGGAGTTCCCTCGGGAAGGATCACCGTCTTAATGGGAAACTTATATTTTTTAGCGAATTCGAAGTCCCTTTCATCATGGGCAGGTACACCCATGACTGCTCCGGTTCCATATTCAAAAAGTACATAATTAGCAATCCAGATGGGTACTTTCTCCCCGCTATAAGGGTTAATGCAGTAGGCTCCGGTAAACAGGCCTTCCTTTTCTGTTTCCGTGGAGGTCCGGGCGATTTCATTAAGCCCTTTCATCCGATTGATGAAGGCTTGAACGTCTTTTTCGTATTCCGTACCTGCAACCAGCCTTTGAACCAAAGGATGTTCCGGTGCCAAGACCACATAGCTTACACCGAAAATCGTATCCACCCGGGTGGTATAGACCCGAATTTTATCCGGGTGGTTCTCCACTGAAAATTCCACTTCGGTTCCTTCGGAACGGCCAATCCAGTTCTTTTGCATGGTTTTCACTTTCTCAGGCCAACCGGGGAGCTTTTCCAGATCGTCCAGGAGCACTTGAGCATAGTCCGTAATCTTAAAGAACCATTGTTCCAGATCTTTTTTGGTAACGGCGGTGTCACAACGTTCACAGGCTCCATCCACCACTTGCTCGTTGGCAAGAACGGTGGCACAAGAAGGACACCAGTTGACTCCAGCTTTTTTCTTATAGACTAAGCCATGTTTGTAAAACTCTAAAAAGACCCATTGAGTGAATTTATAGTAGTCGGGATGACAGGTGGTAACCTCCCGATCCCAATCATAGGAGATTCCCATTTCCTGAAGCTGCCCCTTCATATTGGCGATATTTTTCCAAGTCCACTCAGCTGGCGGGGTCTGATTCTTAATGGCCGCATTTTCTGCCGGTAAACCAAAAGAATCCCAGCCGATGGGATGCAGAACATTAAAACCGCTCATCCGTTTAAAGCGAGCGATGACATCCACGATAGAATAGTTCCTGACATGTCCCATATGAAGATTTCCTGAAGGGTAAGGAAACATAGCTAACGCATAGTATTTGGGTTTATCCGAATGATCTTCAGCTTTATAGTCTTTTCTGTCCACCCATTTTTTTTGCCATTTGGGTTCAATCTCTGAAAAAAGATACTTCTCTTGCATTGTCATTTTCCCCCTTAAAAATTCCGAACTTGCATGATAGAGATGAAAATAAAGATATAAAAAACTCCCATCCCTAAAGGGACGAGAGTAACTTCCCGCGGTACCACCCAATTTCAACTGCACTTTATCGATCGTAACGGTTCGCACCGGCACTCATTATTACCTGAGTACAGCTCCAGGGCGAGTGCTTACCAAAGTCTCACGGCAACTCTCACCGACCGTTGCCTCTCTAAAATGAGGTAGTTTGGGCTTGCTCCCCTTCATCGCTTTTAAAAACCTATTAAAATTAGAACTAAATATAGTATAACAGGTTATGTTCTTTCACAAACCTTCTGGAACTCAACTAAAGCCCTCAGACGGTGTAAAAAATCCACCTGAAGGAAGTTTCCTATATAATAATCCAAAATTCGGCATAATGTCAAGTTTTCGTCCCCGCGGTCCCTACCTGTGTTCCTAGTTAAAGGTGACAACTTTCGCATCTCCCCAGAGCCGCTCTAGATTGTAAAATTCCCGCTGGTCCGGAGTCATAACATGAATCACTAAATCTCCGCAATCCACAAGAACCCATTTAGCCTCTTGCAGCCCCTCTACCCTTAAAATAGTCACTCCCAATTCGGGAAGCTTCTCCGAGAGGTTATCTGTGATCGCTTTGATCTGAGTGGTGGAATTCCCGGTTACGATAAGGAAATAATCTGTGACCATGGATATCCCTTTGAGGTCAAGCAGGATGGCCTCCCGGCCTTTTTTTTCTTCAACAATGTTTACAGCGCCATGCAATTGCTTATCTGTCAGCAAATTTTTGCCTCCTTTTTAAATCTTCATAGGTAAGCTGTGTCTGAGGATGGATGCTCCGCTTACACTTTCTTAAATAATTTAAGGTATGTTCAACACACATCAGTGTTCCATTCTCAAGATTATCATACAAGGATTGACGTAGTTTGTCTACACCGGGGAAGGAACGCTGAGGTTCCGTTAAATCAGCGCTATAAATCAACATCTCCAGGCTTCCCATTTCCGGGGTTCCTAAAGTGTGATGAGCTATAGCCGCTAATACTTCCAAATCCTTGTAGCCATATTCATGCTCCAGCCAATAGGCTGCCAGGGGACCATGAAGAATATGAGGATTGCCTTCATCCTCAGGATAGTTAATCAAGTTCCATTCTTTCGCCATAGCAATCTGTTGGGCAAAATCCATTTCTTTTTTGAGATCATGCAAATAGGCAGCAATTTGAGCCCTCTGCCCATCCACCTGATGCCTTAGGGCCAGTTCTTGAGCCCACTGGGCAACACCCAAGGTATGGCTAAACCGTCTCTCCGACATAGAACTGTAAGCTAGATTGTAGGCTTCCTGAATATCCAAATTCCCAAAACCCGCTTTCAACATAAATATACGGCGAGAAGACCCTTCTGACTTTTTGGGCAGGAGGGTCTTCCAGAACTATGATTTTTTACATCTGTTGCTTAGGACGTGCCTCATTGACCGTTAAAGGACGGCCGCCGAAATCTTTCCCATTAAGGTCTTCTGCCATGCGTGTTGCATCCTCATCTTCAACCTCAACAAAGCCAAAACCTCGTGAGCGCCCTGTCTCGCGATCCGTAATGATACGACTGCTTATCACTTGACCATACTGGCCAAAGAAAGAGCTGAGATCTTCAGATGTAGTGTTCCAGGGTAAATTTCCGACATAAAGGGTTGCCATATTTGCTGTCACCTCTTGCTTATTGGATTCGAATTTAGTATGAGCAAAAGCTTCAGAACTATACTTGCCTGATTTTGTAATCCAGCAATTAACCACCATACAAACCTACTTCTTCAATATAAAGACGAACGGATTCAGGAAGCAAATAACGAATGGATTTCCCCTCTTTTACCCGGGAACGGATATCGGTTGATGATATGGCTAAAGCAGGTACATCAAAAAGGTGCATACGGGACAGAAATTCCGGATAACCCCGTTTCAATTCTTCAAGAAAGTCATGGGGGTCAAATCCAGGCCGGGAAGCCCCGATGAAATGACAAAGAGATAAAACGGACTGTACTTCTCTCCAAGTAAAAATTTCACGAAATGCATCTGCTCCCGTAATAAAGTAAAGCTCATGTTGCGGATAGAGTCCATGCATAGCCTCGAGGGTATCCACCGTATAGGAATAACCTTCACGCCGGATTTCTATATCAGAGACTTCGAAAAATTCATTGTCCATGATAGCACGTCTGACCATTTCATAGCGATCCCCGGAAGAGGTTACCTTACGACCGATTTTATGGGGAGGATTACCCGTGGGGATAAAAATCACTTTCCCCAGGGCAAATTCATGGCGAGCCATTTCAGCAGCCACCAGATGACCATAATGCAAAGGGTCAAAGGTCCCCCCCATAATTCCTATTCTTTTGGTTTGAACATTAACATTCATGTTCATCTGCTTCCTCGACTGCCTACTGCTTTTATCCCCATTATAGCACTTTATCCTCTGGGAGGATAAGTTAACTAAACTTCAGATGAATTTAAAACCCCACCTGGACTTTCCTTTACCGCGGTAACTCGATCAAGGGTTTCTTTTTCGACTCACGATAGAGCAAAAAATTTCTCCCGATAACTTGAACCAACTCCGCAGAGGTGCGTTCCGCCAATTCTTCAGCAGCCCTTTGTACATCTTCTACACTATTGGGGAGCACTCTCCCTTTAATTAATTCTCTAGCCTCCAGGGTCTCATCGGCTTGTGTAATGACAGCCTCAGTAACTCCTCCCTTACCAATCTGTAAGATGGGATCCATCTCATTGCCCATGGAGCGTAAAAAACCTTTTTGCTTTCCGGTTAACACTGCAAAACCTCCTAACTTATCTTGTCTTATTCTTCCCACTCGAACTCTATTCCGGCAATCTGAACCTTATCCCCAACTTTTATTCCTTCATCCAACAAAGCACGTTCAATTCCCATAGCCTTGAGAATATTTTGGAAGCGATAAAGTCCATCCTCTCTATCGAACATGGTCATCTGTACATGCTTTTCAATCTCCTTACCGGAAACAACAAAGAAATCCCCTTCGCGGGTCAGTTCGAAGCGATGAGGAGCCTCGGCATAGGTCACCTTATGTTGTTCCTCATCCCGCACAAAAATCTGGGGTGCAGGAACTTCAGGCAGAATCTGAGCGGCTGCATAAATCAATTCCTTTAGTCCTTCTCCTGTAGCTGCAGATACCGGGAAAATACGGTAGTCTTCCCCCAGCTTCTCTTCCAAGCGCTGCAGATTTTCCTCAGCACCGGGAATATCCATTTTATTAGCCACGATCAACATAGGGCGACTGGCCAACTCCTGGCTGTATCGGCGAAGCTCTTCTGTAATGATTCGAAAATCTTCCAGTGGATCCCGCTCCTCAGAACCTGCAATATCCAGGACATGAAAAATCAGACGAGTTCTTTCAGTATGCCTGAGAAACTCATGGCCCAATCCGGCTCCTGTGTGAGCTCCTTCAATCAGTCCGGGAATATCAGCCACAACGAAGCTTTCCCCATCCTCCAATTCAACTACTCCAAGGTTAGGTACCAAGGTAGTGAAGTGATAATCCGCAATCTTGGGCTTAGCCGCAGATATTCGGGAAATAATCGTGGACTTGCCTACATTCGGAAATCCTACAAGCCCTACATCAGCCAAAAGCTTCAGTTCCAGAAGTAGATTCCGTTCCTCTCCAGGTTCCCCATTTTCAGCTACGGTGGGAGCTTTATTGGTATTGCTCATAAAACGAGCATTACCTCGACCGCCTCTTCCCCCATTGGCAACGACAACTTTTTGCCCATGCTCAATCAAGTCGGCGAGGATTTCCCCCGTGTCTGCATCCTTAATAACGGTACCCACAGGGATGCGAACACTCATATCCTCCCCGCTTTTCCCGTGCATATTTTTCCCCTGTCCATGCTCCCCCCGATCGGCCTTATAATGGCGTTTATAGCGGAAATCCACCAAAGTCCTGAGTCCCTCGTCAGCAACAAATATAACCTTGCCGCCCCGACCCCCATCGCCGCCACTAGGACCTCCTTCAGGAACGTATTTTTCGCGGCGAAACGCCACAGCTCCGGCTCCGCCGTCTCCACCTTTAACATAGATTTTTGCCTGATCGTAAAACATGCTATATCCCCTTCTGATCCCTAAGCTTATGTAATACTATTGTGCCACAAATTCCAGTTGAGAGTTTTCATGGCAGCAGCTCTGTTCCCATACTACTTTATCATCATCCAGCAAAGAAATCCTGCAAAATATTTCCCCGGTCCCTAATTTGATTTCAACGACAGGCTCTTCTGACCCTTTATAACGCTGAAAAATTGCAGCTAAGCATTCCTTAGTGTACCCGTATAAGACTTCTTCATATTCCTCTTGCCAAAAGTCTTGCCAAAAGTCATTCTTTTTCAAAGCACTATCGAGCTGAACTTCAACCCAAAGGCCTTCCTTGCGCAGTTCTATAACAAAGCCCAGCAAGATAGCGCCGACAATCTCCTGAGGGATCTGCCCGATGTTTTGCTCAGCTTCCAGCCCGTAGACTCCCTCCTGCATATAGAGCAAAGCCCGGTCCGCCTTGCCTAACTGCAGATATCCCATAATGACCTGCCAATGGTTGAGAAAGTCGTGGCGCTGCAGCCGGTAGTGGTCCAATTGTTCAGCCAGAAGGGTTCGTTCTAAGGAGGATTTACCAGGCACTATCTTCAATCCTTTCTAAGCTTATTATGTATGTCGAGCTTGTATCTCCAGGGCTTGCTTTCAGCGTTCACTCTATAAGCTGCGTGGAGGAATCTAATAGCTTAAATCCGTTCTCTGCTATAAAGCAAAATCCTCAGGTTAGTTCTCTTGGCCTCGACCTTAGTTTGCTCTGCGAACGTAATTTCCGAGCGTCTGTAACGTAACTCTACTTGCCAGCTCCACTTTCAAAACAGCTTCTATGTAACAAAAAACCCCCGGGATTTTCCCAGGGGTGCGATTGTGATTTCCGAAGTTAAGCTTGAGCAGCCTGGCGCTCAGGATAAATGCTAACTTGTTTGCGGCTACGATCTTTACGCTCGAATTTTACATAACCATCGATCGTTGCAAAGAGGGTGTCATCCTTACCCAAACCACAGTTCTTTCCAGGGTGAAATTTCGTTCCCCGTTGACGAACGATAATGTTCCCTGCGGTAACGAATTGACCGTCTCCACGCTTCACGCCCAGACGTTGAGCAGCACTATCACGACCATTTCGAGAACTACCTACCCCTTTTTTATGGGCAAATAATTGCAGATTCATTTTTAACATGGAGTCCACCTCCTCCGATTAATTTTTACATATTGCTCACCATAGCTTTGTCGAATTCCTTCAACACCTAAAACCATGGTACCTAAAATCCATTGGGCATGTTCCAGTGTCCCAGGCTCTAATTCAGGGAGAGTACAGCTTAAAAACCCTTGCGGGTCGTCCACTTCAATCTCCGGTTTACAAGGAAGATAAAACTCCAAGCCGTTGACCGCTGAGATACCAAGCGCAGATACGGCGGCACAGACAATATCCAATCCGTACTCGGCATATCCTGCGTGCCCACACAATTCAAACTTGTGAATCTGTTGATTGTCGTCCAACCATAGATTCAAAGTAATACCCTGATGTTTCATCTTAAGCTTGGATAGCTTCAACCACTACCTTAGTGTAGGGTTGGCGATGTCCTTGTTTGCGACGATAGTTCTTTTTAGCTTTATACTTGAAAACAACTATCTTCTCGCCTTTACCATGCTCAACAACTTTGAGAAGAGCTTTGGCACCATCTACAACCGGAGTACCCACTTTGACAGCACCGTCTTTCTCTACTAAGAGAACTTTATCGATGGTCACGGTATCTCCCACATTTGCGTTAAGCTTTTCCACGAAGAGGAATTTGCCTTCTTCAACACGGAATTGCTTACCCCCTGTTTCAATCACTGCGTACATTATTTACACCTCCCATGCCTAGACTCGCCTTGTCAGGCCGGTCTGCTTCAATTTCTCTATAAAAAAGAAATCTTGACACAAAAACCTGTTAAAATGCCTGTTTCGTGCGGTTGCGGTGAGAAGTCACCACATTTAGATATTTTAGCACCAAATGGTCTTTGCTGTCAATCGCTTCTAAGTTTTCCTATGCTTATTTTTGGGCAATTAACTATTTAATCCGAGGTACCATCTATATCCTCCCAGAACCATCACAATGAGAGCAGGGATGTCCATACCTTACCTCAAGGGTTTGTCCAACTTTCTTGCGTGTCATTTCCACCAATCCCAATTGAGTCAGACCCATAACCTGGCATTTTAATTTATCCCGTGCTACTGCCTTTTCGAGCACATTCAAAAGCTGTTCTTTATCTTCCTCAGAAGTCATATCGATAAAATCAATAACAATAATCCCACCCAAATTGCGCAAACGCAGTTGTCTGGCAATCTCAAGGGCTGCCTCCTGATTGATGTGCAAGATCGTATCTTGAAGTGATTTATCCCCGACATATTTGCCGGTATTCACATCGATAACCGTCAAGGCTTCCGTTTGCTGAATAACTAAATACCCGCCGCTTTTCAGCCATACCTTAGGGCGAAGAGCCTGGCGGATTTTATCATCAATGCCGTAATCAGAGAAGATATCCTCTTTATAAACCAATTGCACATGGTTCGCAGCTGGATGGCCCAATTCTAGTAAAGCGTTGTGCATCCCAACTGCAACGTCGGGTTGATTGACCGTAATGATTTTTACCTCTTGATCCACCCAATCGCGAATCGCCCGGGAAACCAAATCCACATCCTGATGAACCAAACCTGGTATAGCGACGTGGGGAATTTTCTTCTCTAGGCGCTCCCATAAGGCCACAAGCTCGCTGAAATCATCGGCCAGCTCCTTGCCTTCGATTCCTTTGGCCAAAGTCCGAACGATGATTCCTTTCCCCTCCGGACAAGCTTCACGGGCAATCTCCCGTAGACGTTCTCTCTCTTCTTCTTCCGTAATCTTCCGCGAGACACCCACGTATTCAGTGTTAGGCATCAGGACGGCATAGCGGCCGGGGATGGTGAGATTTGTCGTGATTCTTGCCCCTTTGGAGCCTACCGGTTCTTTAGTAATTTGAACCAACATCTCTTGGCGGGGCTTAAGCACCTGTTCCACCCGCAACTCATGAGGTAGGGGAAGTTTCTCATCCTCCTCATACTGAAACGGGACAGCATCTCCCACATAGAGAAAGGCATTCTTCTCCAAACCTATATCGACAAATGCCGCCTGCATGCCTGGCAATACATTAATGACCCGTCCCCGGTAGATATTTCCGACCAATCGGGAAACCGAACCTTCCTCTTCATGAACCTCAACCAGTTCTCTATCCTCTAGCACCGCCGCCCGCATCCTTTGGGCCTGGCCCTGCAGAACAATCTCTTTCACAGGTGGTTCCTCACTTCCCGAAAGCCTCGTCCAAAGGGGAGAACTTTTGTCCTTCATAGCTTACATAAATTCCAGTCCGCTTAATGCGCAGATGCTCCAAATCCAGGGGAAGGTTTTCCAAATCACAAAGACTGCCCAGAACCTCCTCCGGTCGGACACTGCCTTGGTTCCCCACTTCAACTTCTATATCAAAGATAGCTTCATCTCCTTGGATCTTGCCTGTCAACACCTTAACCCAAGGTCTTATATCTTTTTCGACTCTGCCCTTCTTGCTATACCGTATATAAGGTACTTGCTGTCTTGCCAACCAAGCCCCAATGCTCTCTTGCAGCCGTTCTTCGCTCACCGGCAGTCCCAAGGAGACAATGACCTGATAACTGGCCGAATTTAATACCGCCATTAAAGCTTTGGCTGCCTGGGTCACATATCTGCCTTCAATGAGACGGATACCCGAGGGGAGCTGTTCCTGCAAGCGACCCAAGAGTTCTTTTAAATCAATTTCCTGCGCTAATTCAATATCCACATACTCTTGTTCACCTTCAACACCCACTGCAAGAGCGGACCCGAAGGCGATCTTCGGGTGAGGATTAAACCCCTCCGAATAAGCCAAGCGGACACCTGCTCTGCGCAAAGCCCGCTCAAAAACTCTGGCCAAGTCCAAATGTGCAATATATTTTGCTTCTTCAATTTTAGTATAGGCGATTCTTACCCTCAAGGTCCTCACCCTTTCAAATCAATCTGTAACCCTCGTTCAGGACAGATACCGCACCCTGTGCAATCCACATACCGGCAATCCAGTGTCCTTGACTCTTTCAGCGCTTTATGATGTTCATTCATGAGGAAACGTTTGTTCACACCGCTCTCAATATGATCCCAAGGAAGCACATCATCATAATCCATAGCCCGATGAGCATAAAAATGAGGATTTAGCCCTAAATCTTCAATGCATTCCAGCCAAGTTTCATATTTGAAATGCTCATTCCAACCATCGAACTTACAGCCTTTCCGGACGGCCAATTCCAGCACATCGGCAAGACGTCGGTCTCCTTTGGCAAAAACTGCCTCCAAATAGCTTGTTTCTACATCATGGTAATTATACTTAATGCGGCGATCTCGCAACTTTTCACGCAAATATTTTTGCTTTTGTTCCAATGAAGCCGTTCCTTCTTGAGGTTCCCATTGAAAAGGAGTATGGCTTTTGGGGACAAAAGAACTTGTGGACACCGTGACATTCACATTCCGCCGGCCTAAACGTGTTCCCAGCTCTACTACCTTTTTGGCCATGGCCACAATCCCGTCCAGATCCTCTTGAGTCTCCGAAGGCAAACCAATCATAAAGTAGAGCTTGATACTGGACCATCCCGCTTTGAAGGCGGATTCCGCCGCATCAAAGAGATTCTCTTCCGTGACCCCTTTATTGATCACATCTCTCAAGCGTTGGGTTCCCGCTTCCGGAGCAAAGGTAAGTCCGGATTTTCTCACCTTTTGAACTTCTTCTGCCAGTTTCACATCGAAGGAATCCAAACGAAGAGAAGGTAGGGATACACTAACTTTATCCTCGCTATATTTATCTAGAATTCCCCGAATAACCGGTTGAATACAGCTATAGTCCCCGGTGGAAAGGGAGGTTAAAGAGATTTCCTCATAGCCTGTGGACTTAACCAGCTCTTCCGCATGCCTCAGTAGAGTTTCCGGCGAACGCTCACGCACCGGGCGGTAGAGCATTCCCGCTTGACAAAAACGGCAGCCTCTTGAACATCCACGCATGACCTCAAGCATCATGCGATCATGCACGATTTCCATATAAGGGACGATGGGGCTGGTGGGGAAATAGCTTTGATCCAAATCCCGAACGATAGCCTTCTGTACAATCTTTGGTACACGGATATCCGCTTCTATGGACCGGATTCGTCCGTCCTCTTTGTAATGAACCTCATAAAATTCCGGAACATAAGCCCCTTCCACTTGAGCTACTTTTAAGAGAAACTCTTCCCGGGAGACTGGATTTTCCTTCTGCTTTTGAATTAGATGAAGGAGTTGGGGCAGAGTCTCCTCCGCCTCACCGATCATGAAGAAATCGATAAATGGTGCGATAGGCTCCGGATTATAGGCACAAGGACCACCGGCAATAATCCATGGATGCTCCGGTCCCCGGTCCTTTGCCCGCATGGGGATCCCGGCCAAATCCAGCATATTGAGGATATTAGAAAAGCTCATCTCATATTGTAAGGTAAATCCTACTACATCAAATTCCTGCAAGGGACGATAGGATTCCAAAGCGTAGAGGGGAATATTACCCTCCCTCATCTTCTCTTCCATATCTACCCAAGGCGCAAAGACTCGTTCACAAAGAAAATCCTCATCGGAGTTTACCAAATGATAGAGAATCCTCAGACCAAGATGGGACATTCCTACTTCATAGACGTCTGGGAAAGCAAAAGCCATCCGAACCTTGGCTTGATCCCAATCTTTATGAATCGCATTCCACTCCGTTCCAAGATATCTGCTCGGCTTTAATACCTTCGTCAGGAAGCGTTCTACCTGCTTACGAATATCCGCCGCATTATAATCGGTCATGATAAAAGCTAGTCCTCCTTGTTTTGCGAGTTAGTTAGTAATTATTTATTATATCACAAGGTTGGAGGATTTGCACAAACCAGGACATCTTAGAGTTATACTATCTACCAATATAGGAAAGTTCAGATGGAGTTTTGACTCAACCGGAAGTTTAATTGACTTATCCTTACCGTGGATAAAAATTACTTTCTACAGCTTCCCCACAGGACAATGTATGCCTTTCTTTAGCATTCCTTCCACCACTTGAGTTTCCGTTAAAGTCCGCTCAATTCCAAAAGCTTCGCCTCCGGGCAGATGGATCAAGGCATAACGGTCAGGGGTTAATTCTTCAACAATACGAATGAGGGGGGTTTCTACTGTCACGGTGACAGCTTTGCCTTTCATCATTCCTTTATGGAGAAGCTCCTCTTTTTTATGGGTAATTTGACGCAGGAAGGTAATTCGGGCCGAGGAGATTTCCTTCTGTCCGGATACCCAAAAGAAGCCCGCCAAAAGGAAGCAAGTGGCAATTCCCTCATAAGCCCCCTTCCCAAGCATGGTCAAACCTGAAATGGCAAGAATCATTCCAAAGAATTGACCTGCCCGTGCCAAGAATTTCGTGGTTTGAACAAATCCAAAGGCATCGCTGAATAGGGCGCGAATCACTCTTCCCCCATCCAGAGGGAGAATCGGCGTAAGATTAAAGACAGCCAGCCAAAAATTAAACTGGACAAAATTTTCTGCTACAGGCCCTGTCCAGATTCCTTCCCAGCGCAAGGCCTGCGCCCCAAAAAGGAGAAGGAGGTTAAAGACGGGTCCGGCTAAAGCGATCATGCTTTCTTCGAATTTCCTTCCCTCAAAGAGGTCCTCGCAATGGGCTGCTCCACCAAAGGGATAGAGTTCCAATCCATTAACTTGAAAGCCATAGGCCTTGGCAGTCAGTAAATGAGCCAATTCATGCCCCATGACCAGAAGGAAGATAAGAAGAGCCTGAGTAAACAATCCCAGGACTCCGTAAGCAAGCAGGACCAACCAAAATGTCGGATGTACTTTTATGCTAAGCCCTTGAATACGAGCAATCTCCATTACTTTCTCTTCCTTCTCTTTTCCATTTCCCTCACGGCATCTCTTTTTCAGCTTCCACGACTTCTAGTTAGCGGGAACTAAGTAGGGCAAGGGATCTACAGGTACTCCATCCTTACGAAGTTCTATATGCAACCATGTCTTCTTTAGGGGAGCTGATAGCCCCACTGTGCCCAACACCTGCCCTATATCCACCTTCTGCCCCTCATTCACTGCAATATCTCCGAAATTGCCAAGCACTCCAGTCCAACCATTGCCAAAATCGAGCTTAACCACCCTTCCCAGCTGCGGATCTTCCCCTACATGGGTGACCACTCCTTGATAAGGAGCTACCACGGGGATACCTAAAGCGCTGGCCACATCAATCCCATTGTGCAGACCGGCTTGCCCTTCCCCTCCTCCTCCAAACCCGGCCATGACTTTGCCTGACACGGGAGGGATGAATTTCCCCTGCATAGCTGCATCCACGGGAGTGCTCTTATTGCCCATGCTCATCCCTAAAACCTGTAAGGCCATCCCATTAAGGGATGCGTAATAATTGCTGCTTTGCACCGTTCCCTGGTAAGCGGAATAAACCACTTGAGATAATATATCTTCTCCCTTGGAAGCGAAGAAGATCATTAAGAAGAGCACCACAGAAAGAGTCGCTTTTTTCTGTAAGTCGGTCCATTGATACAAGGGACCCAAACGCTTCTTTTTGGTTGTATAGGATCGCTTCCGAGGCCACTCCCCGTAGTTAAATCCCTTTTCCCGGCCCACCTCCCGAGCCGCCTTTTCCCATTCCCAATCATCCCAGCGCTCATATGGATTCATGCTTTTCCCCCGCCTTATCCAAAATCATGCTCGTACACTTGCTTAAATCTATGCAGTAAAGGCCCGTCATAGAACTATTTTGAAAAAGACCTGAAAGCTGATTCTCCAGGATTTTGCTTTACACCGTTTACTCCATAAGCTGCGCGGACAAAACTAACGCTCAAGCCCTCTGCTCCGAAAGGTGCCCCGCCAAATCGCTCCTGCTCAATGGCGGGTTGGAAACGTCCTGTTTCCAACCTTTCTCCACTGCGTGCTTTTCGCGAAGTTTTGTTTCCGCTCGCTTAAATTCGCTCCCTTTTGTAAAGCAAAATCCTTGGGCTGCTTCTTGGGTTTGAGCGAGCGGGGCTTTGTGGAAATGCGGGGCAAGTTGCCCGACCAGAGCCGCTTGAGCGGCATGGTCGGCAACCCTGGGCCCTAACGAAAAGCTAACGCAAGACCCGCAAGACGTAGCTTTACGTACAAAAGCGGACGGATTTAGCGGAGGGGCGGTCAGGTGAACGAGGCTTTCTTAACTTAGACGAGCCACGGTTCACATGCAGAAAACAGCGGGGTTTGGCTCGGCTGTTAAGAGAGCGAGTGAACCAGCCCCGGAGCTATGGAGTACGCGTTGTGCGTAAAGCTACGCGACCCGGGCCGACTAAAGTTAAGCGACCCAGACCAACTAAACGGCACAGCCCGGCAAAAGCCTCCATCCTCTGCTGGCGCAGCCCCCCAGAGCATCAAAAAAAGGTACCGACAGCCATAAGCTGTCAGTACCTTTTTTCTAAAACATAAGTCGCTGTCGCCTGATATTGATGCTGAGCAAAAAGCCTATGGCCATAAGATTGGTCCACATGGCACTACCTCCGTAGCTGATAAAAGGAAGAGGAATCCCTGTCACCGGCATAATTCCCGAGGTCATACCCACATTGACGAGAATATGAAAGGTAAACATGGACACTACCCCGGCTGAAATCAGCGTTCCATAGACATCCTTTGCCTTCATCCCAATATTAATTGCCCTAAGTAAAAAGATGAGGAAGCAAAACAACAGGGTAATGGTGCCGATGAAACCGAATTCTTCACCGACTACAGAGAAAATAAAGTCTGTGTGATGCTCAGGTAAGAAATCAAGTTGAGCCTGTGTCCCTTGTCGATAGCCCTTCCCCCAAAATCCTCCTGACCCGATAGCCCATATGGACTGAATAATTTGGTAGCCATCCCCGCTGATATCGGCCGCCGGATCGAGAAAGACCATAAGACGTTTCAACTGATAATCTTGAAGGGGTAAAGAGAATCCCTTGGCAAACTGCAGCCAGCCGGGCAGATTGTCGGAAAAATGAATCCATAGTGCAACCGCTGCAACAATTGCTCCACCTGCGATTAATCCCCCAAACTTCCACGGATTGGCTCCCGCTACAAACATCATTCCAATAAAAATCGCCACAAATACCAAGGTTGTTCCTAAATCGGGCTGCTTTAAGATAAGGAGCATCGGAACAAGTATATACAAAAAGGGCGGAATGAAATCCCGGAACCGATTGAGCTTTCCCTGACGCTTAGACAAAAAATCAGCAAACGTCACAATAATAAACAGTTTGGCAAATTCTGAGGGCTGAATATTTTGAGTAGACGTAATCGGGATCCAGCGCTGAGCCCCTTTCGCTTCCTCTCCGAAAGCAAAAACTGCTAATAGCAATACAATATTAAAGGCATAAATCCACCAGGAAAAACGCCTTAGCTTTTGATAATCAAATAAAGCAATGGCTGTACATAAAACAAGTCCAGTGGCAATCCACACTGATTGGATCTTCAGGAGGTAGAAAGGCCGCGATTCGTAGATATTATACGAAGCTGTACTTTGAATGAGGAGACTCGAACCTAAGAGCAAAAAAACAAACAGGATAAAAAGAAAATCGATATTCTTCAACATTCGACGGTCGAGCATAAATAAAGTACCCCTTTTTCACCACAAAATTACAACTTACATTATAACACAAGGGGCAGCTATGCCAAAGTCTTGGCCACAAACTTTACGATAAGAGGGATCAGCACGCATTAAAAAGTGCCGTAAGACCACTGTCTTACGGCACTTTCTCTATTATCAGCCAGGAATCTCTTACCCCTTAACAGAATAATCCCGTTTCATTTTTATAACAGGAATATTGGCGATTAAGGCCACCTCACGGTCATCTTGGTTAAGGTTGACTTCTAAAGCGCCTTCGTCTATCTCCATATAATTTGAAATGACTTTGATCAAGTCTTCCTTCAACTGATTAAGCATGTGAGGTGAGATAGTAGCCCGGTCATGTACGAGGACAAGCCTTAAGCGTTCTTTTGCAACGTTTTTCGAAGCGGGTTCCTTTCCTAATATTCGACTAATAAACTCTAACATGGCCTATTCCTCCTCTTGAGTGCCAAGCACTTATTTCATACCGAAGAACTTTTTTACCTTATCCATGAATCCATCAGGTGCATCGAGATTCATCAATGGGACCTCTTCCCCTTGGATTCTTCGTGTAATCCGTCGGTACGCTTCTCCAGCACGTGAGGAATGATCCGTGACCGCTGGCTCGCCACGGTTTGTAGAAATGACGATGCTTTCATCATCAGGAATAACTCCCAGAAGCTCAATAGCTAAGATATCGATGATATCGGAAATATCCATCATATCGCCACGTTTCACCATATGGGGGCGGATCCGGTTAATAATTAAGCGCGGACTGCGTAAATCGGCTGCCTCCAGAAGGCCAATAATCCTATCCGCATCACGGACGGCACTAACCTCAGGTGTTGTAACTACTACGGCACGGTCAGCACCAACTATGGCATTACGGAATCCTTGCTCAATACCTGCAGGACAGTCAATAATGGCATAGTCAAATTCTCTCTTTAATTCGTCACAAAGCTCCTTCATCTGTTCAAGACTTACTGAAGTCTTATCCTTGGTCTGGGCAGCCGGAAGGAGATATAAATTCTCAAAACGCTTGTCTTTAATCAAGGCTTGCTTTAATCGACATGTCCCACTGGTTACATCCACAATATCATAAACAATGCGGTTCTCAAGGCCCATGACCACATCCAGATTACGCAGACCGATATCTGTATCCACTAAAACCACTTTAAGTCCTTGTGCGGCAAGCCCTGTTCCGATATTTGCAGAAGTGGTAGTTTTGCCGACTCCACCTTTTCCTGAGGTTACTACAATGACTTCACCCATATTTCAACCTACCTTTCCAATATTTCCTTCATATTTTCTTAAAATCAATGGAGTCTCATATCAATATGATTAACGAATAATTCCTTTTCCCCTGAGTCCATTGAGCTGAATCCCTTCGACGACAAGACGACCATCTTTAATCCGAGCACATTCTGGGCCCCTCCATTCCTGTTCGCCTTCTGGAGAACGAGTCACCAGGTCCGCAATTCTAAGCTGAGTTGGCACTAAATGATAGGCAGTCACCGTGGAATTTCGATTACCCTTAGCACCTGCATGGGCGACTCCCTTTAGGGAACCGATCACAACAATATTCCCACTTGCCACAATTTCAGCACCTGGATTAACATCACCTATAACGATTACATGACCCTCATACTGAATGCTAGCCCCTGAACGTAGCGTACGCTCCACAAATAAGCTTGGACCTTCTTCCATACCCTCTTCCAGAACCCGTTGAGGCTCTTCCTGAACGGCCGGCGCCCTTCGGACACTAGAATAAACTTCTGCGGCCGTAAGCCACCCTTTAAGAGTAAGACTATGCTCGGCCAAGCAAAAGGTTAACTCTTCCTGTTGTTCTGGAGAATACTCCTTCTCCCCTCCGTAGCATCGAACCGTTGCTCCTTGAAGGAATTGGTCGGAGTTCTCCAGCAGCTTTTTAAGTTCATCCATCAAAACCGAAAAATCCGCCTCGGGATCCAGATATAAAACGAGGCCTTCCCGAGTGCCTTTTAAGGCAATATGCTCTGTCCGTGTCAACAGTTAATCCCCCAATTGTTCCATGTTTTGAGGCCTCCGGCACCCTGCCTTGTTGAAAGCCTGTCCAAAGTTTAAGGGCATTGAAAAATCACGCCATTTATTGACGCTCATACTAATTCTACAGTGCTTCCCGTTTTCCCTCTCGCCTAAAGAAAAAAAACGAAGGCGAATTTCCTCGTTTTTTTCCATAGTTTCGTTATATTACTTCCAAATTCATCTCACTTGTTAGATTTCCATCCAAAATACTCCATAAAAGCAGCTTTAGCTACAGCTCCGGCAGTTTCCCCTCCATGACCTCCGTATTCAACAACCCCGGCGAAGGCTATTTGCGGATCATCATAAGGAGCAAAGGCCACAAAGACTCCATTAAAAAGCTCCCCGGCTACTGTGTTTTTAGAGCCAAGCTGGGCCGTACCCGTTTTACCCCCACCACTGAACTCCGGAACATCAGCAAAAAGCCAGTTTGCAGTTCCTTCTCCACTGGTGACTTTGCTCATTGCCTCTTTAACCGACTGCAATACTTCCGGGGAAACCGAGACTGTGTTTCTAACTATAGGTTCGTTCTGATACACTATTTCACCTGTCACAGGATCCAGGATCTTTTCCACAACATAGGGCTGCATCCGTTTTCCACCATTGACTATGGTCGCCACAAAATTAGCCAGTTGCAGGGGTGTATAAGCATTATCCCCTTGTCCGATAGCGGTGTTAAAGGTCTCGAAATATTGCCAATCTACAAACCATCGGATATTATAGGCATAATCCGCTTCTACTTGATTGATCTTGCTCTTCTTCTGGCTTTCTAACTTCTTCCGTTCAGCCTCATCCTTAGCCTCCGCAAGCTTTACCTTATATTCCTCTTCGATTTTAGCAATGTCATTATCCCTTTTTTTTTCATATTGGGGCCCGAAGGTTGCCTTTTTCCATTCAGGTGAGGGAGCATTCCCTTTGGATTCACCAGGGATATCTACACCCAAATAGACACCGAGCCCAAATTCGTTGGCAATCTGCTTCAGCAACTCTCCATTTTTATTAAATACTCTTTGCCCAACCGCTTGGAAATAAGTATTGGAGGACTTTGCCATGGCTCGATTCAAATTCACTAATCCGAATCCCCCTGGAGACCACTCCTGAATACCATGCTGTGTCCCTAAAGTGGCTGCCACATTGGAGCTGTTAAACTGTTCATAGGGAGTAACCACGCCGGATTGCAAACCGGCCATTGCTGTAATCATTTTAAAGGTTGAACCCGGCGCATAGGTTCCGGCTAAAGCCCGGTCATAAGAGGCCGCATCTTTCGCTTGGAAATATTTTTCGGCAATTTCCTCAGAGATAATCCCGGTCAGATCATTAGGATCCATATTAGGATGGGAAGTCATCGCCAGGATCTTTCCCGTCTTAACTTCTATGACCACTGCGGCACCTTGATTAGAATCAGGATGCTCTGGATGCACATACTCTCTGAAGACATCATCTAAGGTCTTCTCTACCACAGCTTGCAGCCCGGCATCGATGGTCAGTTGAAGAGTCTTGCCGGGCTCTGAAGGGTGAATGACTTCTTTGGCAATAGGGCGGGCATTATTGTCCACGATGACCTGCTGGACCCCTTCTTTGCCGCGAAGCCAGTAATCATAACTTTTCTCCACGCCCATTTTTCCGACCTGGTCACCTTGAGTGTATTTAAATCCATCCTCTTGAGCTTGCGGATTTTTGTTAAATGAAGCAATTTCTTCCTCACTGCTTACTTCACGAACATAACCCAGGATATGACCGGCCAGGGTAGCTTTCCGATAATCGCGTACAGGCAGTGCTTCAATATTAACACCAGGAAGCTCATCCTTATGCTCAGCGATAATAGCCTTCAGTGGATCCGGTACATCGCTCAAAACCGTAACCGATCGATAACGCTCCCATTGCTGGTTTTGCATCATGACCAGAATATCTTCCGTAATATTCTCCACACCTTGCTCTTTGATAGGCCAATAGGGCTTGATATAGCCTGCCAGACGAGCAACCACTTCCTTCCAATTATCTATCGGAGCTGTTTGCAGGTCCATCCAATCAATGGTCAGGGCAAACTGAGGAACACTCGTAACCAGCAACTCCCCATTACGATCCACAATGTCTCCGCGATTGGAAGGAATGGATACAAGCTTCATGATATTGCCCTGGGCTTTCGTCTCGTAATAGGAAGCTTTTGCGATTTGTAAGCGCCAAAGATTAAAGCCGAGAATCAGAAACACGAGAAACACGACGGCGCTAAGGCACCAGAGACGGCGCGTATAGGGTTTGCGTTCTTTATCTTCTTCCATCTTTTTCGCCTCCTTAAGAAATCTCTTTAATTACTTGAATATTGGTTTCCAGAGCAGTCTCTAGGGCTTTATACAAACCCTTACCGATCATACTTCGGCCTGTACTTCAGCCACCCCCGTGTAAATGACCGATGAATCCACGGATAAGTAAGAGGCACCAGAACAGCGTTATACACAGAAACGCCAATAACTAAACGGAACGCATCACCTAAAGACCATCGGGCTCCTGCCAGGATATTCAAAAAGGCAATAACCCCTTCTCCCACAAAGGTAACCAAAAAAACCAACAAAGCGATCAAAAAGTAATTTTCTCGATACCAGCGCTGGGAAAGCCAATCCGTTAATAAGGCCACCACAGTTAGGGTTAAAGCATACATACCAAAATGTCTGCCCAGATAAAAATCCGCGATCATTCCTGCTCCCCCCCCCCAAAGTGCTCCCGATAAAGTACGATGATGGAGGGCCATGTAAATGGTAAATAACAACACCAAGTCAGGCTTTATCCCGCCCCAGGACCAAAAATAAAAAACAGTTCCTGGAAGAATTAAGCTGAAAAGGAGCATAACGATAATGAGGATATTTCGCCGCATCGTCACTGCCCCCCTGACTTTTCTACAATATAAACTTCCTCCAGGGAATCAAAATTCACCAAAGGCGATATATATGCTGTTTTCAACAAACCCGAACCGTCCAATTGAATCTGCTCTACCTTACCAATAGGAATGTCTTTTGGATAAACCCCACCCAAGCCCGAAGTGAGCACCAAGTCGCCAACATTGACATTATCATCACGACGTAAAAGCATCTGGAGATTTCCTTCCGCTTCTAAACGCGAAGTTCGTTTGTACGTCCCTTCAACAATCCCAAAAGTCGGCGAACCGGTACTTCCCCGAACCAAGGCACTGACTTGGCCTTCGCTATCTGTGATTAAAAGAACTTCTGAAGTAGTAGGGGTCACGGACACAATCTTTCCGACCAAACCTAAAGCAACGATTACCGGGTCATTCACCGATACACCGTCTTCAATTCCCCGATTAATTGTAATGGTTTGATACCAGGCATTAGGATTGCGATTAATAATACTGGCACCAATCTTTTGATACTTATCCACATTAGGACCCCTGAACATTTTCGAATCCAGTTCATTATAGCGAAGCCCTGCTAAAACCTGCTCTTTAAGCTTCAGATTATCTCCTGTAAGCTGTTCAACTCTGGTCTTTAGTTCCTCATTCTCTTTTTGAACTTCATCAAAATTCCAAAAAACTCGTGTGTTCTCCTTTAAGCTATTGCCCACTCTCAGGATAACACCCTCTACAGGGCTTAGAACTCGCTGCAACACCCCGCCTATGGGGTTAGGAAATTGGCTTCCTAGTCCAGTTAGCCGAATACTTACTAAGACGCCTAACACGAGGAAGAAAACGAGAACCATAATTCCCGTTCCAGTCACTCTTTTCCGCACCAAGACTTCCTCCCCGCTTCAAACTCTAGCTTTTTTGCAAAGCAGCAATCCTGCGGAAAATTTCCGCATTTTCCAATACTTTTCCTGTACCAAGGGCGACACAAGACAGGGGATCCTCAGCGAGATGCACCGGCATTCCCGTCTCATCAGCGATAAGCTTGTCCAGATTGCGGAGAAGGGATCCCCCTCCGGCCATGACAATACCTCGATCCATAATGTCAGCGGCTAACTCGGGAGGAGTTTTTTCCAAACAGGACTTTACCCCTTCGACAATGGCCACCACAGGTTCCTGCAGGGCCTCCTGGATTTCTTCAGCGGTAACTTCCACGGTTTTGGGCAGTCCTGTCAGCAAATCTCGTCCTCTGACTTGATAAGTCTTACCCTTCTCTGCTTGATAAGCATAGCCAATTTCCATCTTGATATCTTCGGCAGTCCGATACCCTACCATTAAATTATAGCGGCGCTTAATATGTGCGACAATAGAATCATCCATTTCGTCCCCAGCAACGCGGATAGAACGACTGGTAACGATGCCACCCAAAGAAATCACCGCAACTTCTGTTGTTCCCCCGCCGATATCCACAATCATATTGCCTGTGGGTTCACTTACGGGAAGACCCGCTCCGATAGCCGCTGCCATAGGCTCCTCCATAATAACCGGATCCTTCGCTCCCGCAGCCAACGCAGCTTCTTTGACAGCACGTTCTTCCACAGGAGTTACCCCTGAAGGCACACAAATTACAACCCTGGGACGAGCAAAAGGGGACTCAGTACCTAAGGCCCTCGTAATAAAATACTTCAGCATTTTCTGAGTAACATTAAAATCCGAGATAACGCCATCCTTTAAAGGCCGAATAGCTACAATATTGCCCGGTGTCCTGCCAATCATTTCTTTTGCTTTATCCCCCACAGCCAGCGGGGTCTTCTTTTCAATATCAATCGCAACTACAGAAGGCTCATTACAAACTATGCCTTTCCCTTTCATATGAACCAGCGTATTTGCGGTTCCCAAATCAATGCCTAAATCCTTACCAAAAAACATGGTTAATCCCCTTCCGTTATAACAATATCATGTACTGCCTTTGCATTTGTACCTGCCCGAAAGCAAAGTACCGTGGCCTTTGCGCCCGCTGGGCAAATACTATCTGCTATTCAAATAATACGAGGTGCATTCTATTCTTTCGGGGGCCTTCGGCCCATCCAAAATTTTCTTACCTCAATCCTAAGTTTCCTTTATAATATTCCTCGTTCTTTCAAGCTTATGTACCGATTGTCCCCGATAATTACATGATCAAGGACTTCGATGCCCAGGATCTGCCCCCCATCGGATAATCTACGGGTTACATCAATATCTTCACGACTGGGGGTTGGATCCCCACTGGGGTGATTATGCAAAAGAATAATCGCATTGGAATTACGCCGGATAGCCTCTTTAAAACACTCCCTAGGATGTACCAAAGAAGAGTTCAAAGAGCCCACAGAAATGGAGCTAATCCCCAGCACATGGTTCTTGGTCGATAGGCTCACTACTCGGAAATGCTCCCGATCCAGATAGCGCATTTCTTCCATGACCAGATAGGCTATGTCTTGAGGAGAATTGATAACAGGACGCACCATAGGATCAGAAGATACCGAACGCCGTCCTAATTCCAACGCCGCCTTAAGTTCAGCGGCTTTGGCAGTTCCCATACCACGATACCGGGTCAACTCATGAACTGTTAAGCGAGCTAATCCTGATAATCCTCCAGTCTCAGTTAAAAGACGTTCAGCAAAATCCAGGACATTCTCGCCCTTGACCCCTGTCCTCAGCAAAATTGCCAGAATCTCTCGATTAGAGAGGGCATCTGGTCCATATTGAAACAACCGTTCACGAGGTAGTAATTCCTCGGGAAGATCCTTCAACCGGCGATAATCCATCCTTCACCTCATGCAGGGCGATATCTCCAAGTCCCATCCCCCACACACTCAGCCGCTCTTTAACATACTCCATGGGTAATCCAATCACATTGCTTAAAGATCCTTGATAATTATCCACTAAACGGGCTCCCAAGCCTTGAATCCCATAAGATCCCGCCTTATCCATAGGCTCCCCCGTGGCAATATACTCCAGTATCTCCTCATGGGTCAGTGAACGAAAAGCAACTGCTGTGCGTACCGCACCACATTCTTGACGGCCTGCTCCATTGATCAATGCCACTCCAGTGTATACATCATGAGCCCGTCCGCTTAATGCTGTCAGCATATCTTCCGCCTCTTCTGCATCCTTGGGTTTGCCAAGAATCTGATGGTCTAGGACAACAATCGTATCGGCTCCAAGAATTATATCCTCCATACTTCCGCCACGATCCAGCCAATGATTCAACCCAGCCAGAGCTTTACGCAAAGCCAGCTCCTTTACCGCTGATTCAGGAGAAACACCTTGGGAAAGTACTTCTGAAACATCTGCTTCCACTCGCACAAAGGAAACCCCCCCTTCTTTCAGGAGCATTCCCCTGCGGGGAGAGGCTGAAGCCAGTACGAGCATTCTACCACTTCCTAGCTAGATAGTAACCACCCAATGCCCCTATAACCGTAGCAAAGGTGATATTCAGACGGAATCCAAATGAAAAGGTGATAAAAAAGAAGTCTAAATAGGTATGAGAAGGGAAATCGATGACGGCTGGGCGCAGAAAAGGTGCTAAGAAAGCTATTTTTTCGAACCCATAGCCTATTAATGTTCCAATGGCCGCCCCTGACAAAATAAGAAGTATGGTACGGCCTGCCCCCGAATTAGTTCGACCTGCCGGCATAGTTTGCCCCCTTTCACCCATAGAAATGTAGCCAGGGCACTGTTGCTCCTGGCTGATTTTTCGACACTTTTTAGTTTAGCATTTCGACTAATAATACGCAAGGGGACGGGCGGGCAAAAATATTAACTTAATATTAATAATTTACCATTAATGACCACGAGGAAGCATTCCTCTAAGTAACTCTGAGCCACTAATACCTGGTTCGGTCATTTCGTAAGGATTCAAAATAATATCCAGCTCCTCAGGGGTCAAAAGTCCTCTTTCAAGGACAATCTCTCTCACCGGGCGACCGGTCACGATGGCTTCCTTGGCGATCCGGGAGGCAACCTCGTATCCTACATGAGGATTGATTGCAGTGACTACACCCACACTGTTTTCAACCAGGTCACGGCAACGCTCCACATTGGCGGTTATCCCATCCACACAGCGCTCTTTAAAGACTTTGATAACATTTCGGAGTATATCCAGGGATTGGAGCAGATTGAAGACCACTACGGGCTCCATCACGTTGAGCTCCAGTTGTCCGGCACCACAGGCTAAAGCTATTGTAAAATCATTTCCTTGAACTTGGAAAGATACCTGATTGACCACCTCAGCCATAACGGGATTGACTTTTCCTGGCATAATGGAAGAACCCGGCTGCATGGCAGGAAGATTAATCTCTCCAAAACCTGTTCTAGGACCAGAAGCCATCAGCCGTAAGTCATTGGCAATCTTAGAGAGGTTGACCGCCAAGGTTTTAAGTGCACCGGATACCTCTAAAAATGCATCGGTGTTCTGTGTAGCATCCACTAGATTATCCGCTCGTAAAAGAGGCAATCCCGTAATCTTCTTCAGATTCTCGGAGACTCTCTCTATATAAACCGGATCAGCATTCAGCCCAGTACCCACGGCTGTTGCGCCCATATTGACAATGTGCAAGGACCTCGACGCTTCATCGATCCGGCGAATATCTCTCTTCAGCATTTGTGCATAGGCTGCAAATTCCTGTCCTAAGCGAATGGGAACCGCATCTTGAAGATGGGTTCTCCCCATCTTGATGACTCCGTCAAACTCCTTGGCCTTCTCTTGGAAAGCACCCTTTAACTCGTTTAAAGCATAAAGAAGATCATCGGCCACATTAAGGCAAGCAATACGGATGGCCGTAGGGAAAACATCATTGGTACTTTGAGCCATATTGACATGGACATTGGGATGAACCCGGGAATAATCCCCTTTTTGTCCTCCCAAAATCTCTATAGCCCGATTAGCGATCACTTCATTGGCATTCATATTGATGGAAGTCCCTGCTCCCCCCTGAATGACATCCACCACAAAATGATCATTAAAGACACCTTCTGCAACTTCCATCGAAGCTTTGATTACGGACTCGCCGACCACACGGTTCAAAGAACCGATGTCCATATTGGCCTGGGCAGCTGCAGCCTTAACCAGACCTAAGGCGCGTATTAATTCATGGTGAGCCCGATATCCCGTAATAGGGAAGTTCTCAATAGCTCTTAACGTTTGAATTCCATAATAAACATCTTCCGGTACTTCCATAATTCCAAGCAGGTCTTTTTCCTTACGTAACATAATATCTCCTCTTTTACGGATTGATTTATGAGAAACATAATCATCATGATAAGGAAAAAGTAAGACACTGCTGCCTTACTTTTCGCGAATCTACATTTTATATTCTCATCTATAAAGTTTCCTATGCACAAATATCCATAAGATTGGGACAATTCTTCTTAAGAGCGGCGGGTTCCCACATTAAATGTCAGCACTTCCAAATTCACAGCTAAGTCCACATTTCTAAGTTCAACTTCCGGTGGGACATTGAGTACCACAGGGGCAAAGTTAAGAATGGCTTGAACCCCGGCACTAATAAGCTTATCAGCGATTTCCTGGGCATAGGGAGACGGTACGGAAATGATGCCAATCTGAGTCTTATTAGCTTTAGCTACTTCCTCGAGTCTATCCACCGGCAACACTTCTACGCCATTGACCGTGGTCCCGATTTTTTGGGGATCATTATCAAAAATACTAGTGATAATAAATCCACGCTCACGGAAGCCTTTGTATGTAGTCAGCGCTAAACTTAAGTTACCCATACCAACCAGACATACACTCCAATCCTGGCTTAAGCCAAGGATTTTCAAAATATGGCGGTGCAAGTCCTTAACATTATAACCCACACCACGAGTTCCGAATTCACCAAAGTATGCTAAATCCTTTCGAACCTGAGCTGGACTAACTCCAACTCCCTCTGCAATATCACCAGAAGATATCGTAACGATTCCTTTACGATCCACATCTGTTAAATGACGCGAATAGACTGAAAGACGTATAATCGTTGCCTCTGGGATTTTAAGTGTTTTCAAGCTAATCCCCCGTTTCAATTTCCTTAAATTTTAAATGATAATAATAATTAGCGTAAGTACATTATATCACTAGGCTTTAATGTTAACAAATGGATTTTAATAAACTATTTAAAACAAAAAATATATTTATTTTTGAAGCATCTCTAAGGTATTAAGATACTCACCATAGAGGTTCAATGACATCATTTTTCGCAGGTCCACCGGTAAAGTTCTTTCGGCCTTAATCGATAATCTTGAAACCTCGTATAGATTAGTTAAAGCACGAGGTGTCAAAACCATAAGGTTCTCAAACTCTGAAAGCCTGCTTTCCCGGTCAGTATAAGGTGTCTTCAAAAAGGTATTGACTCCCTCAAGAACCTTGGCCGTCTGAATTGCTCCTGTACCACGAATACGAAAAGCACGTTCAGGGCTGGTAACTGATTTAGGAATAGAAACAACTCCACCCTCTTTCAACAATTCTTGAATAGGAAGCACTTCCTCCTTAGAGTAGGCAAAACCTACTCCGACAATAAATGGATCTCTCGAGATAATTTGGGCATCCCAGCCTAATTGCTGCAATTCCTCCTTTTCCCTGAGAGCATTGCTTTCGGAGTTAAATACCCCCGTTTGACATGTCCAAAACTCTATTGTGTCCAAAGTTAGAAAAAACTCGTTCTGATCCACAGGACTCGGGGAAGGTATGTCTGGACCCCTGGGTTGTGTGACTAACTTAACATAAGTATACCCAAAAAACCAGGTCATCCATACAATGACAGCACAACCAATTAGTCCTATTCCCTTATTAATCCAGGGATTATATTTATACATACTATCATCCTCCATAATAGCTGTCAACTTCTCCGCTTCACAAAAGCACCCGATTCAATAACATTTAACAAAAACTTCATATTCTTTCGGACAACCTAAGCTAGTATCACTTTATGTACAAAAAGCGCTTATCATGCCTATTAAAGAGACCTGCACTCAAAAATCAAAAACCGTCGTGCTATATAGATTAGCAATTTATTAATATTTTATTAACAATTAATAATAATTAATAATAAAAGGAACCTTACGGTCCCTTTAAAAATCTATAGAATAATAATATTTCTATAGCACTAATGTTATAAGTTTGTAGCACAAAAATGAGGTTATAGCCGCTGTAGGAATCGTTACCACCCAGGCAATGAGCATTTGCTGGGCTACTCCCCAACGCACGGCTGATATACGCTTAGCACTCCCTACGCCCATGATTGAGCCGGAAACAACATGAGTAGTCGACACAGGTAAATGCAAACCCGGAAAGGCTGTAGCAGTCCAGATAACAATAGAGGATGTCAAGTCTGCAGCAAATCCGTTGATAGGCTCCAGCTTAAAGATCTTTCCGCCCATGGTCCGAATAATCTTCCATCCCCCTGCAGCAGTACCTAAAGCCATCGCCAAAGCACAAGCAAATTTTACCCATAAAGCCGGATTAAGATTGGATGGATCTTGTAGACCTGACGCTATAAGGGCCATGGTAATAATACCCATGGACTTTTGAGCGTCATTGGAACCATGATTAAACGCCAGCAACCCGGCAGAAAGCACCTGCATCTTGCGAAACCCCTGGTTGACTTTAGAAGGTGCGACCTTACCAAAAATAAGATATAAAGTTTTCATAATAATAAAACCTAAAATAATACCAAAAATGGGGGAAATCAATAAGGCTGCAACTATCTTCATTATCCCTTGAACCTGCAGCACTCCGAAGCCTACTTTAGATACAGCGGCTCCAATCATTCCTCCGATAATAGCATGCGAGGAACTGCTGGGGATTCCAAAATACCAGGTGGCTAAGTTCCAAAATATCGCTCCTATGAGAGCTGCGATTACAATTTCCTGAGTAACAAATTCAGGATTTACAATATCTTTGGCAATGGTCTGAGCTACTCCTGTACTAACTAATGCTCCAACAAAATTGAGTATTGCCGCAATTATTATTGCCCTTTTTGGAGTGAGAGCACGAGTAGACACACTTGTCGCAATAGCGTTAGCCGTATCGTGGAAACCGTTAATGTAATCAAAAGCCAGCGCGAAAAATACGACAACAATGAGTAACGCACTGGAACTAATCATACTTCAATACAACTCCTTTGAGGAGGTCTGCGATTTCCTCACACTGATCCAGTGTATCCTCTAAGTGTTCAAGGATTTCTTTCCACTTAATGATCTCAATAGCGTCCTTCTCTTGCTCAAACAGCCGGGCCACTTCTTGGCGATATAAGCTGTCCCCTACTGATTCAAGACGATAAACTTCTTCTGTAGCCGCCAGAATTTCGCTCTTTTTAAAGTGAATACTGTTCAAACAGCAAAAAGCGGTCTTCAGCTGTTCTGTGGCTTTAACAATAGTACGAACAATTTCCTGGGCTCCGATGGAGGGCTTTTTCGTATGGTAAAGAACCATGCGCTCTACTGCGCCTTGACTTAAATCCACGATATCGTCAAGGTTTTGGGCTAAGGTATAGATATCTTCACGATCCAATGGGGTGATAAGGGTCGAATTCAAACGGTCCACAATCTCTGTGGTAATCTTGTCCGCTCGATGCTCAAGATCATGCATCATTTCAGCCTCTGCATCAGAGACAGAATTCTGACAAATCAGCCCTTCAAGCTTTTTTGTCGTGATGCAGGCTACTTCTGCACTTTCCCTGAACAAGGCGTAAAATTTGTCTTCTTTTGAAGATAAGCCAAACATGTTCTTTCCTCCAGTCGTTTTGCATGGAATTCCTGTAGTATTGTAGCAAATTTTTTAACCGCCATTGTTAAGTTTCTGTTAAATTTTTTACATAATCGTAATAAAACTTGACTATTACTTGTATAAGTTCTTTCTATACTTTGTGCAAAACATCCAGTAAAGCCTGCCTTGCTTCCGCAATCATATAGAGGGATCCCGTGACACATAACATATCCTCTTTATCCAGTCGCTGAAAAGCTTCTTCGACTGCTAGACGAGGCTCTTCAATGGTCAGGACAGGCTTCCCTCTTTCTTTGACTAACTCATGGAGATACTCCCAATTTCCGGATCTCGGAGAATTGGGCTTGGTAATGATTACCTCATCTGCCAAAGGGACGAGGATATCCACAACTTTTTCCCGCTCCTTATCTCCCAGCATCCCAAGGCAAAGAACTAAGCGCCGGCGCTGAAAAACTTCCAATGCCTTTGCCAAAGCATTAGCTCCATCCACATTGTGTGCTCCATCAATAAGTACCTTCGGCTTCAGGGAAAGCAACTCCAAGCGACCAGGCCAAACTGCTGTACGAAGTCCCTCATAAATATTTCTTCGCTCAAGGTTCATTCCACATTCGAACTTCAAAAGCTCACAGACTGTAACAGCAGTAGCAGCATTGACCACTTGATGCTCTCCGACAAGACGTAAACGCAGTTTCTTATAAGCTCCTCGGAGCCCAATCAAATCAAATTCTTGCTCCAATTCCCCGCTCCAGCGGATCTCCCAACGTACATCATCGCCCACCACCCATAAGGGAGAGTTTACCTCTTGTGCCTTCTCACGAATGACTTTCAAAGCCTCAGAACGATTAGCCGCCGTTACGGTAATAGCACCCGCTTTGATAATTCCGGCCTTCACACGGGCAATTTCCTCATAGGTTTCACCCAGATAATCCATATGGTCCATACCCACATTGGTTATCACAGAAATCAGGGGCTTGACCACATTCGTAGAATCAATGGCGCCACCTAAACCGACCTCTAAGAGAACTAAGTCCACTTTTTGGTCTGCAAAATACATCAATGCCATAGCCGTATTCACTTCAAACTCCGTAGGATGTTCCACACCCTTTTGCACAAGTTCTTCCAGATGAGGGCGAAGAGTCTGAACCAGGCGGGTGACTTCACCTTTAGGAATCATCTCACCATTAATAGTTATCCGTTCTCTATAATCATGAAGATGAGGAGATGTAAACACCCCGACCCGATATCCGGCATCTTCGAGGATCTCAGCTATCATCATGGTGGTAGATCCTTTTCCATTGGTACCTCCTATATGAACGACCTTGAGGCGTTCTTCCGGATTACCCACACGTTTCAGCAGCTCCTCAATCCGGCCCAATCCAAAGTTCATACCAAATTTCGTGAGGTTAACCAGATAATCCTTAGCTTCCTGGTATTCAAGATCTAAGGGGGACACCTCTTTCTGGTCTCCCTTTAATTCATATTCAGTTATCTCGGTCATCTCCTTATTCCCCACTTCTATGTCCTCCTTTGAATCTTTCTATTGCTGATATGTCCTTCTCCATTCATCTTAAACACAGGGGTACATGGTTATTATGCACATCTCTGCTATGCGGTAATTCCCTATAAAGGATGGTTTTCCTGCAATTTTTGCAGAAGATTTTCAAGGTTGGGCGAGAAGGTTGTCTCCAAGATTTTGTTTTACATCGTTCACTCAATAAGCTGCGCGCAGCCGTTCTAACGCTCAAGTTTCCAACTCCGAAAGGTGCCCCGCTAAATCGGCTCCTGCCTCATAGCGGGTTGGAAACGTCCTGTTTCCAACCTTTCTCCGTCGAAAACTTTTCGCGAAGAACGGCTAGCTGCTCGCTTAGAAGGCGTTCCCTTTTGTAAAATCAAAATCCTTGGGTCCGCTCTTTGGTCCTATGGTATGCACAGCCTCCAAGAAAGGTAGTTTAGATAACTTACAATATTTAACTTCAGTAAGCATCTTTACCAGGCATTCTACTTTTGTGCACAAATCAAACTCGCAAGTACCCCGAAGAAAACCTAAGGATTTTGCTTTATAGCAGAGAACGGATTTAAGCGAGCAGGTAAGGAATCTTCGCGAAAAGCCCACAGCGGAGTCGGGTTGGAAACAGGACGTTTCCAACCGGCTATGAGCCAGGAGGCGATTTAGCCGGGAACCCGACGGAGCGGAGGGCTTGAGCGATTAGATTCCTCCGCGCAGCTTATGGAGTGAACGCCCAAAGCAAAATCCTGGAGGCAACTTCTCAACTAGCAACCCCATGCACCAAGCAAAGCAAAGACATGCTAACCTAATCAGAAATCAGCATGCCTTCACTTTCATCTCACTATTCGCCCCGCTTAAAGCTCCTCAAAGGAACACCAACCGAGCCTTACGCCTCTTTCAACTCCACCAGGCGAACCCTCAATGCAGCGATCCGCCCATTGATCCCTTCCAGCTTCTCCCGCTCCTTAGCAACGACTTGCTCCGGCGCTTTCGCTACAAAGCCCTGGCTGTTGAGCTTTCCTTCCAAACGACTTTGCTCTTGCTGGGCCTGGGCAATTTCCTTTTCAACCCGGGCGATTTCTTTGTCCAGATCCAATAGTCCGCGCAAGGGAAGATAAACTTCTACTCCCTCAAGAACAGCACTGGCAGCCTGAGCAGGCTTGACTTCCAGACTTGGGACTACATCCACAGTAGAACCACCTGCTAACAGCCGAATACTTTCCCGGCCTAATTCCAGAACCTCAAAAGCAGCCTTCTCAGGTGCGACCAAGATGATTTCGGCTTTTTTACCCGGCTGAACACTCATCTCCGCCCGGATATTCCGAACCGCTTTGATCACATCCATAATTTGGTTCATCTGTTTCTCAATGTCATCCTCCCGATAGCCTTCTACCTTTGGCCAGGACTGGATCATAATGCTCTCCCCTGAGGTAGGAAGATTGTGCCAGATTTCCTCCGTGATGAAGGGCATATAGGGATGGAGCAGTCTCATGGTACCTTCCAGAACTTCCAGAAGTATGGATTGAACCGTATGACGGGCTTCTGGGTGCTCCTTATCATAGAGGCGGCCTTTAGCCAGTTCAATATACCAATCACAGAACTCATTCCAAATAAACTCATAGAGAAGACGGGCTGCTTCACCCAGATCAAACTGTTCTAAGGCCTCCGTTACTTCGCCTACAGTCTTTTCATAACGGGAAAGAATCCAGCGGTCCTCAAGTTTCAGCTGGCCACGGGGGCTTTCCTCATAATCCTGAAGATTTAGAAGAACAAAACGAGAAGCATTCCAAATCTTATTAGCAAAGTTCCGGGTCGCCTCCAAGCGTTCCGGATGAAAACGCAAATCATTGCCCGGAGTGTTGCCTGTAATCAGCATGAAACGCAGGGTATCCGCACCGTATTGGTCAATGACCTCCAGAGGGTCCACCCCATTGCCTAAGGATTTGCTCATCTTCCTGCCTTGAGCATCTAGAACCAGGCCATGAATCATGACTTTTTGGAAAGGCACATCCTTCATAAATTCCAGACCCATGAAGACCATGCGGGCAACCCAGAAAAAGATGATGTCCCGTCCGGTTACGAGAACGGAAGTGGGATAGAACTGCTTAAGCTCGGGAGTTTTCTCTGGCCACCCCATGGTTGAGAAAGGCCATAACCCTGAAGAGAACCAAGTATCCAAAACATCGGGATCCTGAACAATATGCTTGGATCCACATTGCGGGCAGGTCTCTGGATCTTCTTTAGCACAAATCTCCGCCCCGCAATCTTCACAGTACCAGACAGGAATCCGATGCCCCCACCAAAGCTGACGAGATATACACCAATCCCGGATATTTTCCAGCCAACCCAGATAGATTTTGGCAAAACGCTCGGGCACGAATTCCATGATCCCTTCCCGTACCACTTCCATAGCCGGTTTGGCCAAGGGTTCCATCTTAACAAACCATTGTTTGCTGACCATGGGCTCCACCACCGTGGAGCAGCGATAGCATTCCCCTACGGCATGCTGATGGCTGTCTACCTTGACCAGCACACCCTGTGCCTCAAGATCCTTGACAATCTCTTTCCGGGCAGCATAGCGTTCCATTCCTTTATATTTGCCGGCCTGTTCATTCATCTTGGCTTCCCGATCCATGACGGCGATGGAAGGAAGCTGATGACGCAAGCCCATTTCAAAGTCGTTAGGGTCATGGGCCGGCGTGATCTTTACCGCACCCGTCCCAAATTCCCGATCCACATAGTCATCGGCAATAATGGGAATTTCCCGGTTAGCCAAAGGCAGGATGATGGTTTTGCCCAGGAGATGCCGATATCTCTCATCCTCCGGATGAACTGCCACCGCAGTATCTCCCAGCATGGTTTCCGGACGTGTGGTGGCTACGACTAAATACTCGTCACTGTCTTTAATAGGATAGCGAAGGTGCCAAAGATGTCCTTCTCGATTCACATGCTCCACTTCAATATCAGAAATAGTGGTATGGCAATGAGGACACCAGTTGACGATATAATTCCCCCGGTATATCAAGCCCTTATGATAAAGATCCACGAAGACTTCACGTACAGCCTTAGAGCATCCTTCATCCATAGTAAACCGCTCCCGCGACCAATCACAGGAGGCACCCAGCCGGCGAAGCTGCTGAGTAATTCGTCCTCCATATTCTTTCTTCCAGTCCCACACCCTATCCAGGAATTTTTCACGGCCAAGGGCATGCCGGTTGGTCCCTTCCTTGGCCAGCTGTTCTTCCACCTTTGCCTGAGTGGCAATACCCGCATGGTCCGTACCAGGAAGCCATAAGGTATCGTAGCCCTGCATTCGTTTGAAACGGGTAAGGATATCCTGAATAGTACTATCGATGGCATGTCCAAGATGAAGGGCCCCAGTTACATTCGGCGGGGGCATGACGATACTAAAAGGCTTCTTCGTATTATCCACGTCCGCGTGGAAATACCCTTTCTCCTCCCAATAGGGATACCATTTTCCCTCAACCCGACTTGGATCATATACCTTTTCCATTTTGAAATCCTCCGACATGTGTAAGCGCTCCTTTCAAATATACAGACTCCCGAAGACACTGCCGCCCCACCGGTTGCCACGGTTGAAGACAGACTATCCCACTTATTCCTTAGCAGCATTCATAGCCATACAACCAAAAAAGCCCTTCATCCCATAAAGGACGAAAGACTCGCGGTACCACCTTTTTTCAAGAAGCCCTGCCTTCCAAGCAAAGTTCTTGCACTTTAATGCTATAACGGGCAAACCGTCAAGGACTACTCTGTTCATCCTTGCCCCTCCTGTACGACCCAAGTCTCCAAGCGGAAAAGACTCTCAGCAAGTGTCTTTCTCTCTGAACCGTTGGTTAACTTTTCCTCACACTCTTAGGGTTTCATTACACTCAATTATAATATAATTTATTATATCCATCAGAAGCACTCATGTCAAAGGAAACCCCAAAAGTACGGCGTTCGCGCTTGTCTCACAGCTAAGATTATACATCTTAAAACTCTCCGGATGCACTCTGCATCACGAATCAGATACCTATGTGCTAAAAGTCATTAACTATTAACAAAACCAGTACTCCACAATTACAAAAACCTATGATACAATAGAGACGATTAAATTTTCCAATAATTCCAATCCACTTTTTTCCTTTCTCTTTTCTATAACCTCCCTGTATACTAATAGTGAAAGAATCCTACATCTTCTCAATTCCTTTCATATCATTTTTGGCAGTACCTTCGGCACTTGTATTTTATTGTAATAATTCCTGAATTTTTCGTGGCAAAATTCATGTAAAGGAGGCATTAAATGAACAGTTTTTTAGACAGAATAAGCGAGTTCTTCTTTAAGCATTCCAGCATAGTACGCTGGTGGTTTAACTTATCCGTATCGGCAAAGCTCAGCCTGGCCTTCGGCATTAATGCTTTGATTACTCTTTTAGCCGGCGGGGTTGTGTACTTTATGGTTAAGACAGGGGCCAACCTGGAGCAAAACATCACTATATATCTAGTTCTACTTGTTATAGCAGGACTTATAATCTTTGTTTACGGACTTTACATATCTTACTTAATAGCAACTCCACTACGCCACGGTGTACAATTCGCTGAAAAAATGGCTCAAGGAGACCTTACTGCAACCCTATACAGCATGGGACAGGAAGATGAACTGGGGGCCCTCTGTAAATCTCTGAATCAAATGGCTGAGAATTTTCGTTCCTTGGTCGGAGACATCACCCATAGCGCCGACGTTTTTGCCGAATCTTCTCAGGTTCTGTCCACTCAATCGGGAGGGACCAGTGAATCAGCTCAACTAGTTTCATCCTCCATCCATCAAGTGGCATCCGGATCTCAGACACAAGCCAATAGCGTCCAAAATATCATGAGCTCCATCCAATCCATGGCCCATGGCATTCGTCAGATTGAAGAGCATATTAATCTTGCGGATCAATCTTCAAGACAGTCTTTACAGCTTGCTCAGGACGGAGATACCGCCATGACCATGGTCAATCTTCAGATGGGACATATTCACGACTCTGTGGATAACACAGGACAGATCATCACCGCCCTTGGTGAAAAATCCACCGTCATAGGCTCCATCGTGGAAACTATCAAAGCCATATCGGATCAAACCAACCTTTTAGCACTGAATGCAGCCATCGAGGCTGCACGGGCCGGAGAACACGGTCGGGGCTTCAGTGTTGTCGCTGAAGAGGTTCGGAAGCTAGCTGAACAATCCACCCTATCCAGTGCCCAAATCGAAACCATCATTTTCGATATCAAGACCAGCCTTGACGAAGCTATCACCAGTATGAATTCGGAAAAAGAAGTGGTTCAAAGCGGAGCCAATGCCATTCAAAATGCACAACAGGCCTTCACACGGATTAAGGAAAGCACTCAAATCCTGAGTGAGCAGATCCAAGAGATTTCTGCCCTATCCAGTGGCATAACTCAAAGTTCAGATATCATCGCCCATGAGGTAACCCAAGTTGCCGCTATCTGTCAAGAGACCACCGCTCAGACAGAGGAAGTAGCCAGCAGCAGCTCTGAGCAAATGCTAGCCATGCAAGAGATCAACGCTTCTGCTCAAGAACTTTCAAAGACGGCTCAAGAGCTCCAACATGCAGCTCGCAAATTCATCCTAAATTAACACCAAAGACTAACTGAGACAAGGGATCCCTTGTCTCAGTTTTTTATTTTGCTCACCACGCTCTTGGAACTCCGGTTATCTCTGCTGTCCAATCATCCAACGCCACCAGATCATTAGGCCCAAGATCATGTATGGACTTCTTACCCAGAGCCCTGACTCCCTCTTCCATCTCAAGCATAAACGACTGAATAACATTCACTACACTTTGAGCAGCTAAATCCACATTCAATTGTTCCTTATATTTGGAGTTATAATAAACAAGCTGTGTCAAAGGCTCCCAAGGCATAACTTTGCCGATTTGTCTATGCACCAACGCAAACAATGGGACTGTGCCCAGGTTGACAGCATCTGCACCTAAAGCAATCGCCTTCAAGCATTTACCCGGAGTATCATATCCTCCTGATGCAATCAGGCTGACCTCCCCCCTTACCCCCTGCTCCATAAGATAGCGTTGAGCCCGTACAAGATTGTAAATACTGGGCATACCAAAATCGTCGGTGATCGTAGGAGAAGACGCCGCAGTCCCACCTTGCGCCCCACCGATACAAATCACATCAAAGCCGGCCTCAATAGCTACAGCCAGATCCGCCTCCAATCTTCCTCCACCCATAATTTTGATTCCGATGGGTTTACCACCGACCTCATTGCGCAGTTCCTGAACATAGCGCGGCCAATCCGACGGAGAGCTAATCCCCGGCAGATTGGCATATCCCTTTAGGGAAGCAACCGGTGATACTTTCATGAGCTTCTGAGCTTTTCCCTTGATTTCCTGGGGAGACAGGGTATGAGCTCCGAGTCGTGAACCTTGACCCATTTGCACCTCAATCATATCTGCTTCAGCTATCCCCTGGGGATTTCTGCCGTAGTCATAGCGGCTTATCTGCCAAATGAATTTACCCGCAGCCTTTCTTTCCTCAACAAGAAAGGGACCTTCTCCGGAATTGGTGGCTGTGCCACACTCATTAGCCGCTTTAGCCAAAGCAACTTTTGCCTCTTCACTTAAGGCGACACCATAGCCCATTCCCCCAATTAACAAAGGAATGGACAAATGCATAGGTTTTTCCGCCCTGGGTCCCAGGGTAACCGCCGAATCAATGGGAACATCGCTTTCCACAGGCAGTCTGACCAATTGAGCCGGTATAAACATTAGGTTATCAAAATTATTATAGGGTTTAGGACTTCCCAGAGGACGGCCGATCAATTTTCCTTCCTCCGCTCTAAGAGCGATTTCAAGGATATTTTGGACTGATGTCCTCCGCACAGCGCTCCAGAGTTCCATAAGATTCTCAGAATATTTGTCCTCCATCAAACGCCTAACGATGAGGTCAAAAATTCTCTGCACCCCAGTTCGAAAAAAACGCTTTCCTAAGAAGAAAAAAATAAATCCTAAAAGCAGCCAACCTAAAAAGCTGACCGCTAGCCCAAGGGTAAAAAAGAAAAGGGTATTTTCCACAAGACCATTCCTCTACTCATGCCGGTACTCCATCTCAAAGACTATCCTTACCGCACAGTTTCTAATAATCTATAGTTTATTACCCTTGTCAGATTCTATACTAAAGAACCTCTTCTTCCCACCATGCTTTACGGCAACTGGAAGAAGATTTATTTTTTTCTCCCCGCAGCCAATCTTCCCACTCATCCTCATCTGAACCGGCTTCCCTGTCAAAGCTTAATCCTAGCTGTTTGGGAAGTTTGCCTTTCCTACTCCGCTCTTGCTCCTCTTCCCACAAATCCATATCCGGTTTTTGCTTTTCTCCCCATCGACTCTCTTTCCTGGCTCTATTCCCCTTGACAATCGGTTCCTCATAAGACGCCTCCCAATCTTCCCCAAGCAAATCATCCCAATCATTTCCATGGTCATCCTCATCTCTATAAGTCCGGGAATAATCATAAGAGCCTCTGTAAATCTCACCGCTGCTATAAGCTCCTCTGCTGCTGTAACTATTACCCCATGAAGATACATTCGGGTTCCTCCAACCGGCCGGGCGAGAGGACTTACCTCCACTGCCCGCTCCGAAAGCACCCGAAAGAATACCGATCAACCCTCCTTCAGCCAATACCTGAATAACTCCCCAGGCCCTTAACTCCAAAAAAAGGGCCACCAAAATCACGCAAAACAAGACATACCCTAAACCAGAAACTCCGCCAAGGACCCATTGTCCACTTTCTCTTCCCGTCACATATCCTGCAGCGATACAGCTTGCTACCAATCCAATGTCCACCAAAGTCCCTGTGGATAATCCACCGACCTCCAGGGCTGTCCAAATCAACCCCGCAAATAAAGTTATAACGGTCACACCCAGAGCGGCACTAATTCCTTTGAGAATCGAATTGCCCATGAGCCTTTCGCTCCCTTCTCTTCGTTTACATCATATCTATGATGGACCTGTCCTCTTTATACCTGAATACACCATCAAGAGAAATTATTGGTGTTTTTTGTCATCAACTTTTTCTCCCATCCAATCCTCCTTAAGAATATAGTGATTAACAGAAAGGGGGAATCTCCATGGACTATACCCGTTATGTTGTACAACCTGGGGACAGTATCTATAAAATCGCTAATGCCTATAAAATCGAAATGTCCGATATCATCAATCTCAACCATCTTAAACATCCTGATCGCATCTATCCCGGTCAAGTCCTTCTACTCCCCACTTATGAGTTTAAGGATACAGTGCCTGGAGAAATATCTGAGCCCAACTTTACTTATGCTATGTGGTTATTCGATATCTATGCCGGAAAAGATTCTGAACTCTCGGCAGTTACGACTTACCTATATCAAGCTGCCATCCTAGATCGGCCCGAGTTTGATGAGCTCCTACGCCCCATTGCCTATGACGAACTCCGCCACCTTGAGCAGTTGGCTTGGTGCATTCGCTTTTTAGGGGTGGATCCCCGTTATGGATCCTTCAGCAAAGGACGTTGGTTTGACTGGCGTTCCCGTTATCTTAATTACTCCACAGAGCTTTGTGATATTCTAGACTATAACATGAAGGACGAAGCTGCTGCCGTAAAGCATTACACAGATTTGGCACGAAAAATCCCCCTGCCTGAAATCCAAACTATCCTCCTTCAATTAGCTGCGGACGAAGAACGCCACTATCAGTGTTTAGCCCAAGCAAAAATGCAGTTCTGCGGGTGTGAGTCTTCACAAACCCTTCCCTTCAATGAAGGGGGAAGCGGAGAAGCGTTATGATAAAGAGTAAATAAAACCCGCCTCCCATCATAAGATGGAGAGGACAAAGCGTACCCCGCCGACGCAAGGTGGTGTAGATAAACAATCCAGAACCAAGGGCCAGGATGGCGCTCCATAAAGCTAAAGGCTCCAGCTGCCAGGTTGTTAAGGCAATACCTAAGGCTGGAATAGTGGAGCTTTGAAAAACCATGGCTCCGGTGATATTTCCTAAGGCCAAAGTATCTTTTCCTCTCTTTAACCAGATGACACTATTAAATTTCTCAGGCAGCTCAGTAGCGACAGGAGTAATGATTAAGGATAGCACAAGGGCAGGAATTCCCGTAGCTTGAGCAACCGATTGAACCGCATCCACAAAAGCATGAGCCCCTGCCACCATCCCTGAAAGGGCAAACATCAGTTGGGTTAAAATAATGACCAGGGAAGGGTTCGTCTTGCGTTGGGCAAAGTAAAGAGGTGCCAAATGGCCGTGGTCTTCAGTTCCGAGACTGTTGCGCACAGTTTTTATGACATAGCTGATATAAAGCAGAAGTAAAAGGGCGGCTACAGCAAGCTTCAGCTCTCTGGCGGGCAAGAAAGAGGCGAATATAGCCAAACTATAGACCAAAAGAAAAAAAGAAAGATCCCGTTTAATAACCGCTGTATTAATGAACAAGGGCTTGTTATTACGTCGAAAAATAAGAACCGCTGCACCTGAAATGAAAAAAGCCAGGGTGATCAACATGAAAGGAGCACCTAAAATGGCTCCGATACCCACTTCAGCAGCATCTCCTCCTCCCATTCCCAAAAAAGCGATGATGGGAACCATAGTCTCCGGCAAAGCAGTCCCTACAGCAGCCAGCACACTCCCTACCGCCCCTGCCCCGAGATGGAGACGTTTTCCCAACCACTCCACACCATTGGTAAACACTTCGGCCGACATTAAGATAATCCCCAGACCGATTAATAACATCACTAAATCACTCAAAAGGCTTCCGCTCCTTACATACGCTTTTGGGATTACCGTGGAGGGTAATCGATCCCAATAATGTATATTCGGAGAGAAGCCTTCTCATTATCAATAACACTCATATACTATAAAACATTTTTAGATATCTTGTTGCCGGTCTTCTGCCTCGTCATACTCTTCTGTTCCATCATCCATAGAGAGAATCTCTTCGACTGCTTCATGAAGCTCAGGAACTCCCAGGCCTGTCTCAGCAGAGTAGGTAATGATCATATGCCAATCAGGAATATGCAACGCTTTAGCAATTTGACTTAGGTGCTTTCCCCATTGTCCTTTGGAGATTTTGTCCGCTTTGGTGGCCACCACGAGCACCGGAATACCCCGATTCCGTAAAAATGCATGCATCTCCTGATCTTCAACACTGGGGACGTGACGAATATCCACCACTTGAATTACGGCTCTCAGATTCTCCCGTCGGGAGAAGTACTCTTCCATCATCTTGCCCCAATTCGCTTTGATTTCTTTGGAGACTTTGGCATATCCGTACCCCGGTAAATCCACAAAGGACCACTCATCATTGATGCGGTAAAAATTAAGCATTTGGGTCTTGCCCGGAGTGTTCCCCGTACGAGCGAGATTCCTCCGGTTGATAAATTTATTGATCAATGAAGACTTGCCCACATTAGAGCGACCTGCTAAAGCAATCTCAGGTCCGGTCAACTCCGGGTACCCTTTAATATCCACTGCAGAAGTAACAAATTCCGCCTTGCGAATAGTAATCACACACATACTCCTTCCGGGACCAAGGGGTCAGGTCAAAAGGTCCCGCTTTATATTCACACACAACAGCAGTCAGGGAAATGAGACAAGGGCTCACTCCCTTGTCCCACCCTTTACGCCTTATAATTTTTATCAATTTTTCTTTGTGACCTTAGATAAAACAAGGCCTCAATCTCTCCCCATGCTCCACACTAGGAGATAGGGCGGTCCTCAGGAGTAGGGTCGGGAGGAATATCTCCCTGCCCAAACATCGGGAAGCGATTCATGGAGCTTAAGTATTCTTCAGATTCCGCTACCGGGAGAAGGGCGATCTTGATAACATCCTCCATCCGACTGACAAAATGGAATTCCAGCTCCTTGCGCACATTTTCCGGGACTTCTTCTAAGTCCTTGCTATTTTGCTCAGGCAAGATAACCTGTTTGATTCCTGCCCGGTGAGCGGCAAGAACTTTTTCCTTCACTCCACCGATAGGGAGAACATTGCCCCTCAGGGTGATTTCACCGGTCATGGCTAAATCGGAAGGCACTGCTCGTTTGGCTAAAGCTGAAGCCATAGCCGTAGCCATTGTAATTCCTGCGGATGGACCATCCTTAGGAATCGCTCCTTCAGGAACGTGAATATGAAGATCGGTCTTTTCATAGAAATCATCCGGAATACCCAGCTCGCGGGAATGGGAGCGGACAAAGGTCCGGCCTGCATAAGCCGATTCCTTCATCACATCCCCTAGCTTACCGGTTAAGGTCAGCTGACCTTTTCCGGGCAGAGGAATCACCTCGATGGTTAAAACATCTCCGCCCACTTCCGTATAGGCCAGCCCTGTGGCTGCGCCAATTTCCGGTTTAAGCCTGGCTTTTTCGAACTGATAACGGGATGCTCCCAGAAGCTCTTCCAGTATCTCCTCCGTCAGTTCCACCGCCTTCCATTCCTTTTTCACGACCCGGGTCGCTACTTTACGGCACAGGTTGGCGATTTGACGCTCAAGGTTACGCACTCCCGATTCCCGCGTATAGCCTTGAACAATCTTTAAGATAACCCTGTCACTAAGCTCAAGTTGGCTAGCTTTTAAGCCGTGGGCTTTCATCTGCTTAGGTACAAGATATCGTTTGGCGATGTTGACCTTCTCATCCTCTGTATAACCACTTAAGGAGATAACCTCCATCCGGTCCAAAAGGGGCCTGGGAATAGTATATAAAGAATTGGCCGTCATGATAAACAAAGTATGAGATAAATCATAAGGTAAATCCAAATAATGATCGGAGAAACTGAAATTCTGCTCAGGGTCTAGAACCTCCAGCAATGCCGCCGCCGGATCGCCCCGGAAATCCGAAGCCATCTTATCGATTTCGTCCAGCAGAAAGACTGGATTGGCAGTCCCCGCCGTTCTCATTCCCTGAATAATCCGTCCGGGAAGAGCACCAATATAAGTCCGTCTGTGTCCACGAATCTCTGCTTCATCCCGGACACCGCCCAAAGACATACGCACAAATTTCCGATCCAAAGCACGGGCTACGGATTTAGCCAGGGAAGTTTTCCCTACTCCCGGCGGTCCCACAAAACAAATAATTGGGCTTTTCATCTTGGGCGTCAGCTTGCGAATGGCTAAGAACTCGAGAATCCGCTCCTTGATCTTTTCCAGACCATAATGGTCCTCATTCAGTATTTTTTCCGCCCGCTTAATATCTGTTTTATCCTTGCTCATGTTCGTCCAGGGAAGAGCCAGAATCCAATCCAAATAGGTACGTACTACTGTCCCTTCCGAGGAAGCCTGGGGCATTTTTTCCAGTCGATCGATTTCCTTTAAAGCCCGCTCTTCCACTTCTTCCGGAAGCTTGGCCTGAGCGACCTTTTCCCGGTATTCCTCGACTTCGGCCTGCTTTTCATCCTTATCTCCCAATTCCTTCTGAATAGCCTTCATCTGCTCCCGGAGATAGTATTCCTTCTGAGTTTTTTCCATCTGCTTGCGCACCCGCAGACCAATGCGGCGCTCCAGTTCCAGAATCTCATTTTCCCGCATGATGATTTCTGCCAATCGCTCCAGCCGTTCAGCAACCTCCAGAGATTCCAGGATAGCCTGCTTATCTCCCAGCTTAAGATTCAGATGGCTTGCCACAATATCCGCCAAACGCCCAGGATCATTGACCCCCAGAACCGTTCCCAGAGTTTCCTGGGGAACTTTTTTACTGAGCTTGGCATACTCTTCAAACTGGTGTATCACCCCATGGGTCAGAGCATCGATTTCCGGGGTGATCTCTTGGACCCCCTCTTCCGCTTCTTCGACCCGAACTTTAAAATAAGGTTCATCCGTTATGAACTCAAGAATTTTTCCCCGGTTCTTTCCTTCCACGAGGATACGCATGGTTCCCCCAGGTAGCTTCAAAAGCTGCTTAATCTCAGCTAAAGTACCGATGGTATGGATGTCGTCAGGATTAGGAGAATCAATCTCAGTCTCTTTCTGAGCAGACAACAAAATGAGCCGCTCATCCATCATGGCTTGTTCAATGGCTGCCATAGACCGCTCCCGCCCCACATCTAAATGAATGACCATATATGGAAAGACTAAAATCCCCCTCAAGGGGAGCAATGGTAATTCTCTCTCTTTGCTCATATAATTTCCTCCCTAAAGAAAACCCTGCTTTTATTATTTTACCCGATGATACGTTTAGGCAAAGCTTCATTCATTCTGGTAGTGCGAAAAAAGCACACTATCGTTAGTGTGCCATTCTCCCTTAGATATATTCTAGCATGAGTGCCCTTGGTCAGGCAAATTAACAGAGTTGGAAGGGGTTTTAGGATTAATATCCAGACGAGATAAAATCTCATCGATCGCTGCATGCTTCTCTGGTTTTTCGTTGCCTTGCTCAACTAAAAGAGCACCTGCCAACACTTCATTAAGGGCCTCCACAGGAATCACTTCAAACCCTTCGGCATAATTCTTGAAGCGCTCCTGCCAATTCTCCTTCGGAATAAATACTCTGCGGCATCCCGCCTGATGGGCCGCTTCAATCTTAGCCGCGATTCCACCTACAGGCTTAACTCCCCCTCGAATGGATAATTCCCCTGTCATGGCTAAGTAATTATCCACCCTCTCTTTGCGAATAGCGGATACCACAGCTGTGGCAATGGCAATCCCTGCGGAAGGCCCATCAATAGGTACTCCCCCTGGGAAATTGACATGGATATCATAGTTATGGGGATGTATTCCTAATTGCCGCCGAATCACTGTAAGCACATTTTCCACAGAGCTTTTGGCCATACTTTTACGGCGTGTCTTCCTAAAGCTACTTCCTTGTTCCTCTTCTTCAACGATTCCTGTAACCAAAAGCTCCCCGGTGCCAGGAGTTACGGGATGAGCTGTAACTTCCAGTTCGATAAGCATTCCCATATTAGGGCCATAAACAGCCAAACCATTGACCAATCCGATTTCCGCCACCAAGGGCGCTTTACGTTCCGGCCTGGGTGCATACTGACCTGAAGTAACAACCCACTCCACTGTCGCCGCATTGATCTCCAATTTCTTTTCTGTCTGGGCTACACCGGCTGCCAATTGAACGATATTTACTGCCTCCCGCCCATTGGTAGCATACTGCTTAGCTACGTTCAAAGCACTGGGAGTAATGGGTGTTTCCATTTTCGCCGCAGCACCTCGGGCAATTTGAGCGATTTCTTCGGGAAGCAAAGAACGAAAGAAAACTTCCATACACCGGGAACGTATAGCCGGGGGAATCTCCTCCGGACTCCGTGTGGTCGCTCCCACCATGCGAAAATCTGCCGGCAGCCCGTTTTGGAAAATATCATGAATATGAACCGGAATATTCGTGTCTTCTGAGCTATAATAGGCACTCTCCAGGATGACCTTTCGATCCTCAAGAACTTTAAGCAGTTTGTTGATTTGAATCGGATGTAGTTCCCCGATCTCATCGATAAAAAGAACACCGCCATGAGCCTTGGTCACAGCTCCCGCCTTTGGCTGGGGAATCCCGGCCATGCCCATGGCACCCGCTCCTTGATAAATAGGGTCATGAACCGAACCGATCAAAGGATCGGCGATTCCCCGCTCATCAAAACGAGCGGTGGCTCCATCGATTTCTATAAACTTTGCATCCTCTTTAAAAGGGGACATGGGGTTTTTCTTCGCTTCCTCAAGAACCAGGCGGGCAGCCGCCGTCTTTCCCACACCCGGAGGACCATAGATCAGAACATGTTGAGGATTGGGCCCGCATAGAGCTGCCCTGAGAGCCTTAATCCCCTCTATCTGACCCACAATCTCTTCAAAATGAGCCGGCCGGGTCTTTTCCGCCAAGGGGGTGGTAAGAGCAATTTTGCGCATCTTTTCTAACTTTTCCAGTTCCTTTTTGGACTCCCGCTCAATGGAGACCTTGTTCCCCTGCTGGGATTTAAGCAATCCCCAAAAATATAAGCCAATAATAACAGCAAAGATCAGCTGCACCATCATAACAATTCCAGTCAATCCAACCATACTTTCTATTCCCTCCTGAAGCAAATACTTTACCTTTGGTAGTATTGCCAGAGAATAGTTTTTGAAAACTTTTTAAAATACTATTTGACATTTATTTTTGAGCACTCTATAATAACAGTAAATTATCCAGTAAATGCTAATGACAAGAAAGAGTACACCTTAGCCGGAATGTCCAAGAGAGTCAGCGTTGGTGGGAGCTGATACAGACTGTTTGGTGGAATGGGTCTTTGAAGCGCAAGCTGAACGACTTTTTATCTTGAATCTCAGGATAGAGATGTCCAGTAGGTAAGCCGGGGGTTTCCCGTTACAGAAACACGGGTATCGAGAGCATTGATAATTCTCTCCGCATCCGGTTAGAGGTATGGGACAACTTTTTTTACTCCAGTCGATTTCGCTGACCCATATAAATTAAGGTGGCAACACAGAAGTACTTTCTGTCCTTTTCATAGGACGGAAAGTTTTTTTATTACCTAAAACAAAGTGCTGCCCTCCTCTGGATGAATAACGGTAACTTGCATGTCCGTTATCTTTGCGGCCAGATGAAGACAATGTTTCTCCGTACTTGATAGAGGTACTTGTGGACACACAAGTACAAATTAAGGTGGCACCACAGAAGCTTTCTGTCCTTTGGGATAGAAGGCTTTTTTTGGTATAAAAATTCCCCTGCGGAGGTGATTGCCCATGGACATTCTCGAAAGAATTCTCAATGAGAAAAGAAAAAGGCTCCGGAATCTTGAAAAACAAACTCCCCTTTCAGAGCTTAAACGGCAATTAAAGGACAAAGTCCCTGCCATCTGTCCCGAAAAGCAAGGGCTTACCCCCAATTCCTTCCATGTCATTGCCGAAATCAAGCGCGCCTCCCCAAGCCAGGGGATTATACCTTGGCGTCTCTCCCTCGAAGAAACTCTTCAGGCTTATGAATCCGGTGGAGCCTCTCTTATCTCCATACTCACCGAGGAAAATTTCTTCTTTGGGGGACCTGAGGACTTTCAAAAAATCCGCTCCTTAACCTCCCTTCCGCTCCTGCGTAAAGATTTTATCTTCTCTGAATATCAGGTTATCGAAAGCAGTGTCATGGGAGCGGATATAATTCTTCTCATTGCCGGGATTCTGGACGCTGCCGCACTATCCAATCTCCTTCACCTGACCCACGAACTGGGATTGAGAGCCCTGGTAGAATGCCGTGATGAAGAGGATATTTCCCAGGCACTTAAAGCTGGAGCGAAGATCATCGGCATCAACAACCGGGACCTGCGAACTTTCCGGATAAATCTTGAACGCACCCAAACCCTTAGCCCCCTGATTCCACCTAATTGCATCCTGGTTAGCGAAAGTGGAATTCATACTCCCGAAGATGCTGCATTCGTCTCCAAGTATGGCGCTCAGGCAGTCCTCGTAGGCGAATCCTGCCTCCTGTCCCCTGATCCTGCCCTGCATATCCGCTCCCTGCGTGAAGCAGGTCTGGGGGTGAGGACATGCCCAGGATAAAAATCTGTGGAATCCGTACTTTTGAAGAAGCCCGTTGGGCAGTTGAAGCCGGTGCAGATGCCCTGGGATTCATCTTCGTCCCCTACAGCAAACGTTATATCAAACCTGAGACCGCTCGGGAGATTATCCTTCGCTTACCCCCCTGGATAGGCAAAGTTGGAGTTTTTGCCCAGGAATCTCCCAAAAATGTCAGCCAAATTATCCGCGGGTGCCCCTTAGATACCCTTCAATTGCATGGGAATGAGGATCCTAGACTCTATCACCACCTGCCCGTAATAAAGATCAAAGCACTCTCTCTTCCCCCCGTACCTGATTCTGCCTCGGATGCGGATCCCACCTCCCAATCTTTTCTTGCCCAGTTCAGGGGGCTCCCCCCGGCCTCCCTCCATGGGATTCTCCTGGACTCGGCCCTCCAGGGGATGGCAGGTGGAACAGGGGCCCCCCTCCCCTGGCATACCCCAGAGTTCCAGGATCTTCTACGCAGAGTCAAGAACCTTGGTTATCCTCTGATTCTAGCCGGGGGGCTCAGCCCTGACAACGTCCTGGAGGCCATCCGTTTAACCCAGCCTTACGGGGTGGATGTCAGCTCCGGAGTAGAGCGAGATGGTCGCAAAAATCGTGAAAAAATCCAACACTTTATCTCACGAATAAGAAAGGAGCCACCACTATGACCCAGGCGATTCGTCAATCCCTAAACCTCCTATCCCTGAAGCAGGATCTCCCTGCAGAGTTAGCTTTTACCGTAGTCCAGGACCTTTTGGCCGGGAAACTAACCCCGGCTCAGATTGGGGGACTGCTCCTGGGGCTAAGTCTTAAAGGAGAAACCCCTGGAGAAATCGCGGCCTTTGCTCAAACCCTAAGGGATGCCGGCCTTAAGATAAAAGCTCCTGAAGGGACCCTGGATACCTGTGGAACCGGAGGAGACCGCAGCGGTACCTTTAATATCTCCACAACCACAGCTTTTGTCATCGCCGGGGCCGGAGTTCCGGTAGCCAAACACGGAAACCGCTTTGCCTCCGGCCGTTGCGGCAGTGCCGATGTGTTAGAGCAGCTAGGCATTTCTCTCAAAACCACCCCGGAATCCAGTGAACGCCATCTCCAGCACATCGGCATGACCTTCCTTTTTGCTCAGATTTATCATCCCGCTATGGCAAAAGTCGCCGCCGAACGCCGCGAACTCGGTGTCCGAACTATTTTTAATCTCTTGGGTCCCCTGCTCAATCCCGCCGGTGCCTCTTACCAATTGCTCGGGGTTTCCTCTCCCTCTCTACTCCCTAAAATGGCCAAAGCCCTCCAAATTCTCGGCATCAAACGGGCTGTCGTGGCTGTCGGTGAGGACGGTCTGGATGAAGTGACTCTGACAGGGGCTACTCAAGCCATACTCATTGATGGCGGGGAAATACGGCCCTTTATTATCCGGCCTGAAGAATATGGTCTCGACCTCTGTTCCCTTCGTGACCTTCAAGGGGGTTCACCCGCAGAAAACAGGGAGATTACCCTCCGCATTCTCCATGGGGAGAAAGGGCCCCAGCGGGATATTGTTTTGCTTAACGCCGGAACCGCTCTCTACGCCGCCAACAAAGTGACCGGCATCCAAGAAGGGATTGTCCTGGCTGCCGAGAGTCTGGATTCCGGGAAAGCCCTAAGCATACTGGAAAAACTCAGAGCATCTGCTTAGCTAAAGGGAGGGTTTAATCATGATTCTGAAGGACCAAGACTTTATACCTCAACCAAACCGTTTCGGCAGCTATGGGGGGGCTTATGTCCCCGAGACCCTCATCCCTGTTTTGGATGAACTGGAACAGGCTTATTATGAAGCCCGGGAAGATCCCGGCTTTCAGAAAGAGTTGGAAGAGCTCTTAGCCAACTATGTAGGGCGCCCTTCCCTCCTCTACTATGCCCAAGGGCTCAGTAAATCCCTGGGCGGGGCCAGGATTTATCTCAAACGGGAAGATCTTAATCATACCGGTGCTCATAAAATCAACAACACCATGGGGCAAATTCTCTTGGCCAAACGAATGGGAAAAACCCGAGTCATCGCAGAGACAGGGGCTGGTCAGCACGGTGTAGCCACTGCTACCGCCTGTGCCCTTATGGGCTTGAATTGTGCGATCTACATGGGGGAGGAGGATGTAGGACGACAGCATTTAAATGTCTTGCGCATGAAAATGTTGGGCAGCGAAGTCCACTCGGTCACTACAGGATCAAAAACCTTAAAGGACGCCATCAATGAAGCCTTAAGAGACTGGGTTGCTCAACCCCAGGGCACTTTCTACTGTTTTGGGACTGCCGCCGGTCCCCATCCCTATCCCACCATCGTCCGGGATCTTCAGCGGATTATCGGTGAAGAAACCCGCTCTCAATTCCTAAATCTCCAGGGACGCCTTCCTGATCTGCTCATCGCCTGTGTGGGCGGGGGGAGCAATGCCATCGGTTTTTTCCATCCCTTTTTGGTCGACAAAAGTGTCGGACTGGTTGGGGTTGAAGCCGGGGGAATAGGCCCGGGCATAGGAGAACATGCAGCCACCTTGTCTTTAGGCCGTCCCGGCATCCTTCACGGGGCTTATAGCTATCTTTTGCAAGATGAGGATGGTCAGATTCCCGACACCCACTCCATTTCAGCCGGTCTCGATTACCCTGGCGTCGGGCCTGAGCACAGCTACCTGAAAGACACTGGACGCGTCCACTATGTCAGTGTAACAGATGCCGAAACCCTGGAGGCCAGCCATCTCCTTGCCCGCACAGAGGGAATCCTGCCCGCCCTCGAAAGCGCCCACGCCCTTGCCTACGCCATTAAAATCGCCCCCACCCTTTCCCCCGAAAAACACATCATCGTCAATTTATCCGGTCGGGGGGACAAAGACATGGAAACTTTTGCTCAATACATTCACGATTAACTAAGGAGGGAATGCCGTGTCTGATCGCTTAGAAACATCCCTTGCCAGAGCTCGTCTTAAAACACCTATGAACCCTATGGGCATGGGATTAATCACTTATCTTATGGCCGGGGACCCTGATTCCGAAACAACCCTGCGCCGGTTAACCGGCCTGGGGGAGGTGGGGGTCGATATCCTTGAACTGGGCGTTCCTTTCAGTGACCCCATCGCCGATGGCTCTGTAATTCAATCTGCCGGCTTACGAGCCCTTCAGCAGGGGATAAATCTTAAAAAGGTCCTAAACCTCGTGGCCCGGTTCCGCAAAGAAAATCAGGACACTCCCCTGCTTTTAATGAGCTACCTCAATCCCCTGCTCCATTACGGCTATGACCGTTTCCTCAATGACGCTTTCACAGCCGGGGTCGATGGTTTGATACTGCCCGATCTGCCTTGGCGGGAAAGCACACCTTTCCGGCAAAGAGCCTATGAACTTCTGCAAGACCGATTGGCCTTTATCCCTATGATTGCCCAGACCAGCCGGCCCAACCACATTCATGACCTTGCCCAGGAACAAAAGGGCTTTGTCTACGTCCTATCCCGTAACGGGATAACCGGAGGGGATGCGGAAATTCCATTGCAGACCCTGCAATTCATTCACTCTCTCCAGACCGTTCTTTCCACCCCGTGCTATGTGGGATTCGGAATCCAATCTTCAGCCCAAGTGCATAAATTGAGCCAAGCCTGCCAAGGAGTCATTGTAGGCAGTGCTCTGGTCAAAAAGTTTGCTGAACTTGATTCCCGCCCTCTCCCTGAGCAAGAGTTAAGATGCCGTGAACAAGATATTTACACCTGGATTGGTTCACTGAGAAAGACACCGGTTAAGGAGGACATTGCATGCGAATGATCCAAAAAGAATGGATCCTCGACCCCTTTCCTTCAACAAGGTCTGATTGGGTAATGAATCTCCGCCAATTCTCAGAGACCCTGGGCGAAAAATGCTATGCCCTCCTGGAAGGAAATGAGGAAGATCATCAACGGACCTATTATGGATTCGGTGAGGGCTGGATTTTATCCCCCGAGACCTGGGAACCTGGTCTCCCCCCCGATCCTCTAGACCACCTTAGGGATTTTTGCCGAAAAAGCTTCCCGGAAAAAACCTGTGAAAGCGGCATCATCGGTTACCTGGATTATGAGTGGGGGCTTCTCTGGCAAAAGCCCAAAGCTACTACCGCGAAACCCAACTACTTTTTTCGCCTTTGTCCCATTAATCTGGTCCTCCTTCCCGGTTCACAAAAAGTCATCCTTGAGATATTCTCCAAAGATGACTCGGAACTGATCAAGCTCTATGATCATTGGTCGAAAAACCTTGACCGCTGGATTTCTCAAAATCACTATCTAAGCCAAAATCACTTTCAGGAAACCACCCCGTCGAAGGTTACGGCACTGGAAATCTCCATGGAACAACCGCACAATCCCCTGACCGATCCGATCCAATGGCATGCCAATTTCAAACCTTCGGAGTTTCTATCCCATGTGGAAAAGATCAAAGAGTATATCCGTTCCGGAGACATTTTCCAAGCTGTACTCTCCCAGTGTTTTACCCTGAAAAGGCGTATCGATCCCTGGTCTGCCTATCAAAAGCTGCGGATTCTCAATCCTTCCCCTTGGCTCTTTTGCCTGTTCGGAGAAAAGGAAACCTTGGTAGGCAGTTCCCCGGAGCTTATGCTCTCCTCGGTGGGATCCCAAATTCAAACCCGTCCCATTGCCGGGACACGGCCCCGGGGAAAAGATCCTCTGGAAGATGAGCAGCTCGAACAAGAACTTCGGGAAGATGCTAAAGAAATGGCCGAACACGCCATGCTTGTCGACCTGGGGCGAAATGACCTGGGCCGGGTCTCTGAATATGGGAGCATTTGCCTCAGTCAATTCTGTAGCATCCAGCGCTTCTCTCACGTCATGCACATCGTTTCCACTGTTGAGGGCCGGCTGGGGGCCGCTTATGATTCTTTGGACGCCTTGCAAGCGGTTCTGCCTGCAGGTACCCTAAGCGGTGCTCCTAAAGTCCGGGCTATGGAAATCCTTCAGGAATTGGAGCCTACCCGCCGGGGCCCCTACGGCGGGGCCCTCGGCATCTACCGCTGGAATGGGGATCTGGATTTCTGTATCACCATACGAACATTGACTGTCAAGGATGATCAAGTCAGCGTTCAAAGCGGGGCTGGAATTGTTTTTGACTCCATTCCCGAACGGGAATACGAGGAGACCCTACATAAGGCGAGAGTCTTGTTCAAGGTCGTGGAAGATTTGTAAAATCCGCAGTCATCTAGGAAAGGAGGCCCCTTATGCTGGCCATCATAGATAACTACGACTCCTTCACCTATAATCTGGTTCAAGCCTTCGGTGAATTGGGGGAAAAAATCATAGTCTATAAAAACGATGAATTATCCGGGGCGGAATTTCTCTCCGCAAGTCCTGACGGGGTGGTCATCTCACCAGGACCCTGCACTCCCAATGAAGCCGGAATCTCTCTCGAGGTCATCCGCCTCCTCAATGAACATGCCCAAAAAGGTTGGCCCATCCCTTTGCTGGGAGTTTGTCTCGGACACCAGGCTCTTGCCCAGGCCTTTGGATCTGAAATAACCGTCGCTCCCGAAGTTATTCATGGCAAGCAATCCCCCATTTATCATGATCAAGCAGCCCTTTTCTCGGAATGCTCACAAGGGTTTTTGGCAGGAAGATATCATTCACTCATGATTGATCCCCTTGGTCTGAGCCCCCTCTTCATCGTCACTGCCCGCACTGAAAACAATCTTATTATGGGGATTCGCCATCGCTATTACCCCTTTTATGGGATACAATTTCACCCGGAGAGTATCCTAACCCCGGAAGGACCACATATCCTGCGTTCCTTCCTCGCCCAGATTTACAGCTAGCAAGTATCTATCCACTTTGCTCTTCAAATGAAAATGAGGCAAGGATAACTCCTTGCCTCACTGCATTATGCTGATTCTTCTTTTTTGTTTTTCTTGCTTTTATCGATAGTCACCAGAAGAGGTTCTTCCTTCTTCAGAATGACATCCTTGGTAACCACGCATTTGGTCACATCGTTGCGGGAAGGCAAATCATACATCACATTCTGCATGATCTCTTCCACGATAGCTCTTAAACCGCGGGCTCCCGTATTGCGTCGGATCGCTTCCTCCGCGATGGCTTTCAGAGCCTCCTCTTTAAATTCGAGGGCTACTCCGTCCAGCTCCAGAAGCTTTTCATACTGCTTGACCAAAGCATTCTTGGGTTCTGTCAGGATGCGCACCAGAGCTTCTTCATCCAGAGCATCCAGTTTGACCATGACCGGCAGACGTCCTACGAACTCCGGAATGAGACCAAATTTGAGGAGGTCCGCAGGGAGAAGCTCCTTAAGGGTCTCTCCGATGTTTTGCTCACTCTTCTTCTTAATCTCAGCCCCAAAGCCCATAACCTTTTTCCCGATGCGATTCTGGATGATCTTATCAATCCCGTCAAAAGCTCCTCCCACGATAAACAAGATATTCGTGGTATCCAGTTGGATGAACTCTTGATGGGGATGTTTACGACCACCTTGAGGGGGAACACTGGCTACAGTTCCTTCGAGGATTTTGAGAAGGGCCTGTTGGACACCTTCTCCTGAAACGTCACGAGTAATAGAAGGATTCTCCGATTTGCGGGCTATCTTGTCAATCTCATCGATATAGACAATTCCTTTTTCAGCTTTTTCCACGTCATAATCTGCGGCTTGAATGAGCTTGAGGAGGATATTTTCAACGTCTTCACCCACATAACCGGCCTCAGTTAAGGAGGTTGCATCCGCAATAGCAAAGGGCACATTCAAAACTTTGGCTAGGGTTGAAGCCAGCAAAGTTTTACCGGATCCAGTGGGTCCCAGCATTACGATGTTAGACTTTTGCAGTTCCACATCATCAATTTTCATACCCAGGTTAATTCGTTTATAGTGGTTATACACGGCTACAGACAACGCTTTCTTCGCTTCGTCCTGCCCGATCACGTACTGGTCGAGAATTGCCCGAATTTCTTTAGGCTTTGGAATATCCCCTATCTCCATCCCCAAGTCTTCATTGAGCTCTTCCTCAATGATTTCATTGCAGAGTTCAATACACTCATCGCAGATATAAACTCCGGGGCCAGCAACCAACTTTTTTACTTGATCCTGAGTCTTTCCACAGAACGAACATTTAAGCTGGTTCTTTTCGTCGTTGTACTTTGCCATCCTCTCACCTCTTTAGCACAGAATACCTCTGCACATAGGCTATGCCTGCTCGACGAGGAAGTTTACCGTTTTTTCGGAAACTAAGCTCTGACGATACATGCCCATTTCACCACGTGCCATGAGGGCCTGTTTAAAATTTTCCGGACTGGTTTGATAACGTTCTGCAAGTTTTGTCAACTCACTGTTTAATTCTTCCTCAGATACTGTAATTCCTTCTGCTTTAGCGATAGCTTCCAAAACAAGTTCGGTTTTAAGGTTTTCAGAAGCACGAGGACGAAGTTCTTCTTTCATGGTATCAATACTGGTTCCTGTATAGTGGCAATAGGTTTCTAAATCCAGTCCTTGATAAGAAAGATTTTGCGCCACGTCATCAAGCATCATATCGATTCGGTTGTTGACCATGGCTTCCGGAATCTCAACACTTGCATTTTCTACAGCCTTCGCAACGATTGCATTTTTGTATTCCATTTCTGCACGTTGTTCTGCCGCTGTCATAAGTTTGTCTCTCAAGTCAGCTTTCAATTCATCAAGTGTCTCAAATTCGCTAATATCTTTTGCGAATTCATCATCCAAAGCTGCACATTCTTTTCTCTTAAGCTTATTAAGCTTAACTTTGAACAAAGCATCCTTACCTTGTAGGTCTGCAACATGATATTCATCTGGGAAGCGAACGTTGACATCAACTTCCTGTCCGATTTGTGCGCCAATTAATTGTTCTTCGAATCCCGGGATAAACGAGCCGGATCCGATGACCAAATCATACCCCTCAGCCGTTCCACCTTCGAAAGCTACACCATCCACAGAACCGGCGAAATCGATGTTCACGGTATCTTGAGCCTGAGCCGCGCCTTCTTCAAGGTTAAGCACTTTAGCATGTTGTTCTTGCTTGCGGTTAAGCTCTTGTTCAAGTTCTTCATCAGTAACGGTAGCCGCAGTCTTCTCAACTTCCAAACCTTTATAGGTCCCCAGCTCGACTTCAGGCTTCACAGTGACCTTGGCCTTGAAAATAAGATCTTTGCCGTCTTCCATTTGAACGAGATCCACGTCCGGGCGATCCACCGGTTCAATCCCAGCTTCATTAACAGCCTTCATGTACTCGACACCAAGGATATCATCCACTGCATCATTGTAGAGTGCAGCAGCTCCCACGTAACGTTCAACCATGCTCCGAGGAGCTTTTCCTTTGCGGAAACCAGGGATATTTACTTTGTTAGCCAAAGCTTTGGCCGCTTTTGTTACCGCAGCGCTGAATACCTTCGCATCGACGGTAACTTCGAGTTCAACAGTATTCTTCTCTATTTTCTCCATTTTGACTGTCATATGTGCTCCCCCTTAATACTTCCTTTGGAATAAGATATATGGTATAAGGAAAATCTAATTGCGTTCCCGAAAACATATGATGAAGCTAGTTTGTCCGAAATTCCCTTGAGGCAAACTTGACATTTTTCGTCATTTATGCCCACCCTGTTCCTTTAGAACATGACCTAAAAGGGGAACTTTGCGTTCCCCCTCAAAGTATTTCCATAAAGGAAACTTCTTCCGATGAAGTTTACTCCACCTAAAGACACCTAAAGACACCTAAAGACACCTAAAGATTGGGTTATCCATTTCATGAGAGAATTTTTCCAAAGGTTTAAATTAGCAAATTTACCTGACCATTCTACCAGACAGCGAAAGATAAATCAAGGCTTATAAGGCAGTTCCCAGAGATTATTGGACGAGAGCTAAGATCGCGTCCACAGCCCTATCTGCAGCGTGACCGGGCAAAGCCTTGGCCGCTGATCGACGCATTCTCTCAATCTCCTCAGGATGACTAAGAAGATATTGAATCGTTTCTTCCAGCTCTTCCTCAGTCTTTGCCAGTTTGGCCGCTCCAATCCTCTCTAAGAAGTGTGCATTTTCCTCTTCTTGACCTGGGATCGGCTTATAGATAACCATGGGTAATTTCTTCGTCAAGGATTCCGATACAGTGAGCCCTCCCGCTTTGGTGATAATCAAATCGGAAACGCTCATAAGCTCCTCTACATTATTAATATATCCATAACAAACCATGGGATTGCGCCCTTGTAAACTTTCCAAGGAGCGGTAAAGCTTTTCGTCACGGCCACAAACCACAAGAATTTGCAGTGGAGATGACGAATCCAGTAAGAACTTGCAGATGTGCTTAGAGCCTCCCAGCACTCCATAGGCTCCTCCCATCACAAGGATGGTCGGACGTATGCATTTGAGGTTAAGTCTCTCCGTTATCTCTGAACGGTCAAGTTCTTTCTCGAACTTTGGGTTGACAGGGATTCCTGTAATCCGGATCCGTTCCGGAGCAATTCCCCCGGCGATCAAATCCTCATAGACATCCTTGCACCCTGCAATATAAAGGTCCACTCCCCGCTGGATATATTGACTATGGACCCCATAATCCGTGACCACAGAGACCACTGGAGCATGAATCACGCCCTTAAAACGAAGCTCACCCAAGACACCAGCGATCACCGGATAGGTACAGATGATCACATCAGGATTAAGTTCCTTGATATAGTCCAGAAATTCTTTGCGACCTAATATATTTATAAGACGCTGGATAAGGGAATGGGGCCGTATCTTGGAGGTTCGGTAATAAAACATGCCATAGAGTTTTGGTGTATGCTTAATAAGCTCAATGTAAGTATTCTTGACAATCGCATTTAATGTTTTGCTGATAAATGCCCCAAAATCCAAATGAGTAATCTCCGCTTTCGGTGATTTTTCACGTATAGCTTCGATCAGCGCTTCGGCGGCCCGAAGATGACCAGCTCCAAAGGTTGCCGAAAACACTAAGACCCTTAACTCCCCCACGCAAAATCCTCCTTTGGGTTAACTTACATTCCCATTTTAACTCATAAACAGCAAATCTCAAACTTAAGTTTTTCTTAATCCATATTCTAGCAATTTTAATTATTGATTTGAAAAAGCTTGTCATTTAGAAAAAACTAAGCTATAATCAGACAGTAATACTCAATGCGAGAGTGGCGGAACTGGCAGACGCACTGGATTTAGGTTCCAGCGGGAAACCGTGGGGGTTCAAGTCCCTTCTCTCGCACCATATTGAAATCTGACAACCATAGTATATACTATGGTTGTTTTTAGTTATTAAGTAATCAGCATTTGTTCAGCTACTTTTCAGTTTAGTCTATTGCACTATTTTATAGAGGAACTATAACTCCTCTATTCCTATGCATTATGCTCTGCGTAAAGGGACAAAAGACGGCTTCCGGCAGATCCTGATCTGCCGGAAGCCGTCTTTGTTACTTTCCAAGCTATCTTGCTGTGACAGCTCACTTTGCGCTTTTTGTCTAATTTGTACAGCTTATATTTTGTTTGGCATATACCTTATGGAAAAAGTCATACAAGAACCACCTAATTCCGATTCAGATTTCTTTTTCCATTACCCCAGCCGTCGTCACGGCCGTGGTCTTGCCAATCCTTATGATTTTTTTGATCGTAGGGGTTGTTATTCTTGTGATATTGGATCTTTACTGGCTGTATGGTATCTTTTGGGGCGTTATCTTTAGACTTTATGCTGGTATCTTTATCTTTAGTGTTCTCCTTGGTCTTATCTTTGACAGCATTTTTTTGTTCTTGCTTCAAGTCGTGATCCTTGGTCTTTGCTTTATCCGGACCTTGCAGACCCAATTCTTCCTGAAACTGCTTCAAAGCTTGTTTGGCTTCCTTAGCCAGTGCTTTATATTCTTTTTTGGTTATTTTATCAGCTTTCTTGATATCCTCTTTATTTTGAAAAACGGTTGTAGGCACCACTGGAGTGGCTTTTTCCTTAGACGCGGGGGTAGCGGAATCATTATTGGACGGTTCTCCATCCTGATTATCCTTTTCCATCACAGGTTCTTGATTTTTTTCCTCCATTTTTTCCATCTTCTCCACTGCCTTTTCCATGGAGCGGACAATATTTACGGCCAATCTTTGTGCCGCATGGGGAGGAAGTTTATCCAGGAGACTGCCTAAGACCAGTACATTGTTAGCATTAACTTTAGCCAGGGCTTCCTGAAGTTTTTGATACTCTTCTGATTCCGGATTTTCAAGCTGCTCCAAGAATCCTTGGGCATCCGCGATTTTTTTATTATAGCGATCCAGCGCTTTTTCGCAGGCCTTGATTTTCTTCTCAAGTTTCGGGTTTGTGGCAGTCTGTTCTTCCTTGGTCTCTTGACCCTTATCTGTAGTATTATTCGACTCCTTCGCTGAATCAGCGGTTCCCTCACCGGAGTCTTCTGATACTGATCCGCCATCCTCTTTGGTAGTTGATTCATCGGAAGTAGCCGTCTCGCTTTCTACTTGCGAAGCAGTATCCTTTACCTCTTCAACACTTGCCTTTTTAGCCAAGGCCGAAATCTCTGCTAATCGCTCACAAGCGTGTTTATCAATAAGCTTGACTTTCTTTTCCGGATTAAAGGTCAAGGCAACCTGTACTTTTTCCACAAGTTCATCCAACCAATAGAAAGGCGAGTCCGGAAGAATTCCAGGCCCTATCTCTTTACCATCGGAATCGACGATAGTAGTATCTTCATTTATAGTGCTCTCTGTAGCTGTATCTGCAAAGGCCACTGCCGGAGACACCGGCAGCGCCAAAAGGGCGGCTGCTAAGACAAGTGCTATTGGTTTTTTCATTTTTCCCTCTCCTACTATTTAATTTGTTTTTCCGAATTCGGTATCAGCGCTTTCATTTTATATTACGGGAACCTAATAGCTTTTTTAGGGGGACAACTATGCAAATCTTTATCCTTACCACCACACTCAGGCACAAAAAGCAAAAATGCTCCCGGATGAGTATATGGATTACCTAATCCACTCACCGAGAGCATAAATATCATGGACACTTTCATCGAAACCAAATATATTCTTTCTTTACTTATCCAATCTTTCCGTTTGAACAGGAACGGGAGCTGCCACACCGATAAAGACAAAACGATCCTTGCCGGTGTTCCTCATGCCGTGAGTTTGTCCCGGTTCAGCGAGAACGGCCATACCTTTCGAGATGGGAACTTCTTTGCCATCCCCGGCAAAATACACGCCGGACTCCCCTTCCAGGCAAATCCACACATCATCAGCATTGGGATGCATATGTAGAAACACTTCTTGCTCAGGCTCCAGGCACCACATGGCCGCGAGAGTTTTTTCCGATTGATAAACAACAACTTTCTGAGGCACGTTAGGATCAAACTTAGCTAATTTTGTTAAATCATACAGTCTTTTTTCCATAATAATCAACTCCTACATGATGAATTTTTCCTGCCTTTAGGATGTGTCTATACTTCTATGAGTATTTTATCACATTCCTCTTCTTGTAAAAGATCCTTTAGAGAAGATAGACAAAATTTATTTTTAAGATGTTCGGGAAATAAAGGAGCTGCCCTTGTTATCCTTTCCGGATCGAGGGACAGCTCCCTTGAGATCTTAATTTATATGGAAATAATCTTATCGGGATTAAAGCGGTTGGCTGGGTCAAAGGTTCTCTTAAGTTTACGGAAAGCCTCCATGGCTTCCGGAGTGAATTCAACATCAAGATATTTTTTCTTGACCACACCGATGCCATGTTCACCACTCATGGTTCCACCCAGAGAAACAGCCAGCTTACTCAGGGCTTCTTCTGCACCATGAACCCGTTCAACCTCGTCGGCATTCCGTTGATCGAAGAGCACCAAAGGATGGAGGTTACCGTCTCCGGCGTGAGCTACCAGACCGATGATCATATCGTAATCTTTGGCGATCTTAAGGATTCCTTCAATAGCTTGTGGGAACTCACTTCTAGGTACCGTGATATCTTGAATCGAATAGCAAGGTTTAACACGAGCCACCGAACCGAAAGCAACCCGGCGGGAAAGCCAGATTTGATCCACTTCAGCTGCAGTTTGAGCAATCTTAAAGTCTCTGGCGTTGGCCTTCTTCGTAACTTCACGGATGGTTTCGATTTGCTCATCCATATCTTCCGGATATCCGTCAATCTCTATAATCAGAATAGCTCCCGCATCCCGGGGAAGTCCTGCATGGCAGTAATCTTCAGTCGTATTGATCAGAAGATTATCCATCATTTCCAAAGTCGTAGGGATAATTCCGGCTGCTACGATATCGGCAACCGTTTGCGAAGCATCTTCGACTTTATTATAAATGGCCAGCATGGTTTTCTTGGTGATGGGTTTCGGTAAGATACGAAGATAAGCCTTAGTGACCAATCCTAAAGTACCCTCAGAACCTACAATGATGCGAGTCAAATCATAACCCGGCTCGCTTTTGAAGTTCCGTCCGCCGGTCCGAATCACCTTTCCGTTAGGAAGGACCACTTCCAATCCCAAAATAGAATCACGGGTTACCCCATATTTGAAGCAACGAGGTCCGCCGGAGCACTCCCCGATATTTCCTCCGAGAGTCGAAGCTTTCCAAGAAGACGGATCGGGGGGATAGTAAAATCCGACCTTCTCCAGTTCTTGCTGAAGGTCAAAGTTAACGACCCCGGGTTCAACCACGGCGACGAAGTTCTCCGTATCGATCTCCAGAACTTTGGTCATGCGGGTAAAGTTAATGACTATGGATTTTTCCGAGGGAATAGTACCGCCGCTGACGTTGGTACCGGCACCCCGCGGAACTAGCTTGATATCCTGCTCATTCATATAGTTAACGAGCTCAACCACTTGATCCGTAGTTTCCGGAAAAACTGCGCCCATTGCATCGCCGCTGAGCAATGTACCATCATAACCATAAGCGAAGAGTTCTGTTGGTTTGGTCACCACGTTTTTCTCTCCGACAATCTCTTTCAGTCGATCAACAATCGTTTGAGATAACATTTTCAGCCCTCCTTCTCTATTAAGCCAACAGATTGACACCTGGATTAAGAATCCCGTTGGGGTCGAATTTTCTGCGAAGTTCACTGAGGAGACCAGTTGTTTCCGACCACATCTCTCCGTCATTGAACATTTCACACATCAGTTTATGACCAAGGAGGCCGGTAACATTGCCACCTAAGGACATGGCCATTTTGTTGACACTTGCAGCCAAAGCCATTTTGTCGGCATCTTTTGGCAGAACCAAACGTGCAACTCCCAAGAGCCCCTCCACCACGACTCCGCTGTTCAGGTCCCCTTGAATTCCCTTTAATTGTGCCAAAGCCTGAGGCATTTTCATAGGACCAACAGCAAATTCCAGTACATTCTCCGGAGCGTTGTTCAACGCTTGACGAACCTTAAGCCAGCCACAAATAACCTTCTCATAAGCTTCTTTATCCTCGATGATCGAGACATCGGTACCACCGCCTAGGGTGAGGATAGCCACGATTTCATTCGCTAAATTGGTGCCGGATTTATTGAATCCTTCCAAATCGATGAGGACCAGGTGCCCTTCTCCCGGAAGAACCTCTTGGGCCAGATCCTTGCTCAAAAGATTCATCCGATCCGGATGGATGTGGCGTTTAATCAGGGTATTGAAGGTGGCATTGGCTTTTTGAAGACAATCAAACCGGGCCACAATGGCTCTCTTGGCAGCAGGTTGGGGTAAAAGCTTAATTAAAATTTTAGTAAAGATACCAAAGGTCCCTTGGCTGCCGACAGCAAAGTGAATAAAATCATAACCGGAAACATTTTTAATGCATTTATTGCCGATAAACATTATTTCACCGGTAGGCATAACCATCTCAAAGCCCATCATAAATGTTCTTGTCGGTCCGTAGTTAAAAGATTTGGAATCTGAATCCCCGATGGCAAAGCAGCCGCCCACGGAACTGGTATCCAAAGCATAGGGCTCAACCGGGAACAAATATCCGTCAGCCTCAAGCTTTTGGATAAAATCCTGATGAAGCATACCGGGTTCTACCGTGACGACGAAGTTCTTCTTATCGATCTCCAGAATCTTATTCATGCGATTCATGATAAGAGCAATTCCGCCCTCTAAATCCTTCGTATCAGCTACCAGTCCGGCAACTGAGATCTTAAGATTTTGTGTGTTAGCATATTTTACAACTTTGGATACTTCATTGGCATCTCCAGGGAAAACAACAGCCACCGGCTTACCGTCCCCCTTAAGATATTGTGCCATATCTGCAGGATTGTCCAAGACGTAATTATCGCCCACAATCCCTTTTAACTCACTAATTGTATTGCTCATGACTACCCGCCCTTCCACTCATTTACATTAGAAGCAGACTCATCTTCAAGATTCTAGTCCTCGTAAGCTTTAGCCATCAAATCAGCTACATGCATTACTTTTTGTCTTTGACCGGCCATGCTGACTCCGCCTTGCAATCTCATGATACATGCTGGACAGCTGGTAGCCACCACTTCCGCTCCGCTGTCTTGAATGTTCTTGGCCTTCTCTCGAGTAACCTTGGTGGACATTTCATGGTAGAATGCCTGAACTAATCCGGAAGCTCCACAGCAGCGGTTGGCTTCAAACATCTCGATATATTCTACTCTTGGCAGGCTCTTTAACATCTGACGAGGCTGTGCTGTAACTTTAATTCCCCGAACCATATGGCAGGGATCGTGGTAAGTTACCTTAACCGGAGTAGAGTTATGGAATTTGCTTTCATCAACACCGATTTCCGCCATATACTCGGAGAATTCTTTGACTTTAGCGCAGAAACTCTTTACCTTGGGGAGATAAGCCACATCATCGGCAAAGAGTTTAAGATAGTCTTCCTTGAGCATTGCTGCACAGGAACCGCAGGCTGTAATGATAGCATCCACATTTTTGGCCATAAATGTGTCAATGGTCTTGCGGGCATTCACCTTTGCAGTCTCAAAATCCCCATAAGCATACTGGGGCAATCCGCAGCAGACCTGTTCCTTAGGAATAATGACTTCACAGTCATTTTTAGTTAAAACTTTAACTACCGAATGAGCGGTATCATCAAGTGAAAAGTTTAAGAAGCAACCCACATAAAAGGCAACTTTATGTTTGGGTTGAGCTACGAGAATTCTTTCGGGGACTTGATTTAAAAATGGGACTTTAGCCACATTCATGCCTTTAATATCCACACCACGGAAATAATCCATTCCGTCGACTTTATTAAGGACATTTTTACCAAGACCACCAAAAAGTTTAAAGGCTCGTTCCAGCTTATTCGGGTTTGCTAAGGTCTTAAGTGCATAGGACTTAACGAAAGGTTTAACGCCATGTTTAAGTTTCAAATCACGCCGGGCCGCCATGACCAATTCTTTGGCACTGACGCCACTTGGGCAAGCAACTGCACATTCTCCGCAAAGCAAGCAACTGTTGATGGAATCTTCATAATCTGCGTCAGGCTCAATTACACCATCAGCGACTGCTTTGATCAGTTGGACTCTTCCCCGTGAAACCATAGTTTCAGCACCATCCACTTTGTATGTTTTACAAGCAGTATGGCAGAAACCACATCTGTTACACGTGTTTAGCATTTCATAGACTTCTGCTAAAACCCCCACTTTTAATTTCCCCCTTCACTGTTAGATGGTCAGACCACCGAATCAAATAGTTAAAATTGCGTAACAATTCAAGTTACTGAGACTATTATAACTCATCCGTATTTTCTTTCAACCCATTGTGAAAAAGTTTATTTATTTTAGAAGCTTTGTTGTATTTAGTCGTATTATTAGAAAAACCCATAGTTGGTGTAACAAAAAAACGAGACAAGGATACACCTGTCTCGTTTTGACATCATTACTTTATATGTTTGATGGGTGAGGGATAATTTTCGCAGAAACGATAGAAGCCAAAGGCATAAGCTGCCATTTTTTCAGGACGCAGATTGAACCATTTTTTGAGGTTATACCGTTCTCCGAAACGATTCTCCGCTACCCCATCGGCGCTAATCCAACCACGGAGAGTTTCATCACCTAGAGTTAACTCCCAACCCGCCAGATTCTGCCCCTTTTCACATTGGGCTATTCTCAGACCGCAGCGGGCGTGAAAGATCTCAATCAATTTGACGAAAAGACCGAATAAAGAATCCTGAAAGTCACCATGGCTGTTTGGCAAAGCAAAATCTTTGATAATGTCTTCAGCTAATTCATTCAGACCATGATCTACGCTGTACCTTGAAACGATGGAGGTCCGCAGAGTTTTATATCTTAAGACGCCTGTATGCAGTTCAAAATGCATGGGGGAATCCGCACCCTCTAATTGCAGGAGAATCTCATCTTTCTTAACCTGCCAAGTTCCCGAGTAGCGCTTCAGCAAGTAATAAGCAAGCTGGTAGGACAGAATCTGTGCCGCTACCTTATTCTCGTCGTATTGGGAACATCCTTGGCATTGCTTCACTGGGTTATAGCTTGGTAAAGGTAATCTCATAGCATTCATTCCGTCACTCTCCTCTTTTTCAATCTTTTCAATCCTATTTTATTTTGTCCCGCATTATGAAACCTCGTTTCATAAGTACTTTAAAAAAAAGAAAATGGGTGTAGAAAAATAGTGGTAAGAATTATTGAATTTGTTTCATTATGTAAAACAATGTTTCAATATTTCTTGTGGTTATATTATCATCTATGCCCTTAAACGTCAAGAGTAAATTTTCTAAACATTTTAAGAAAATTGGGAGCCGAAGCATTCGGCGATATATTGACGAGGCAGTATTCGCCGAATGACGCCGACCCGCGTGAGAATTCTGTCATAACTACTTTTTATAGTAGCTGTATCCTAATTTTGCGGACACAATTTCCCCGCTACGTTTCAGTTCTTGTCCTATATGCTCAATGCCTTTTTCTCTCATTCTCGCTGCCGGACCGGAGACACTAATAGCCCCAATGGCCCGTCCCGAAAAATCGTAGACAGGAGTACCCAAGCAAATAATCCCGATCTCATTTTCTTCAAACTCAACCGAAATCTGAGTGTTGCGGATTTCTTCCAGATTTTCCAAGAGCTTTGCAGACTCTATCAGGGTATTGGGAGTAAAGCCAGGCATTCCCTTAGTCTCTAGAATTCTCATGACTTCTTCCTCAGACATTGTCGAAAGAAGTGCCTTCCCTACAGCTGTACAATGCATAGGGGCTCTACGTCCGACCTTAGAGCGCATACTTACCACATGGGAACTTTCTCTTTTGTCGATATAGACCACTTCACCGTCATCGTGAAGAACTAAGTGAACCACTTCATCCAGCGATTTCGCTAAATCTTCCAGGATAGGTCCGGCCACCTTACGAATCTCCAGATCATTAAAGAAGCGAATCCCCAGTTCCACGATTTTAATCCCCAGCTTATAGCGTTCACTGTTTTTTTCTTTCTCAACATATCCCCGATAACACAAGGTCTGCAAAATCCGATGTACCGTACTTTTATGGAGACTAATACGGTTACCAATCTCGGTAACCCCTAAAGGCTCCTCAGTATGGGCAAGAACCTCGAGTATATCCAACGAACGTTCTAAAGTTTGTACATATTTTTCTGCCACAGCAAAATCCTCCAATCAGCTGCTAAAGTTTCATCAATCGAAACTCCGTTTCGAATTACCACCTATTGCTTAGTATGACTTTTTTAAAAACTTAAGTCAAGTAATGATTATTTAAATAGATAATTTCATACAAAAAAGCACCGGATTCCTCCAGTGCTGAATAATCATATGGGGTGGATGAGGGGACTTGAACCCCCGAGTGCCGGAGCCACAATCCGGTGCGTTAACCACTTCGCCACAACCACCATGTCAAAATTAAAATGGCGCGCCTGGAGAGATTCGAACTCCCGACAACCTGCTTAGAAGGCAGATGCTCTATCCAACTGAGCTACAGGCGCCCAAAAATGGGATACTCTCCGAAGCCCAAGAATACGAACTGTCAAGGCTCAAACCAACATCCTGCGAACCTCGATCTTAGAACCTCGAACATAAATTAAAATGGTCGGGGCAGAGGGATTTGAACCCCCGGCCTCCTGCTCCCAAGGCAGGCGCGCTACCAAACTGCGCTATACCCCGTTTTCGTGACAATGATTATTCTATCCGATTCGTTCTTCATAGTCAAGCTTTTTTTAAAGTTTTTAAGTGCTTCAATCGCTTACTCTAAATTTCAAATCACTAAGAAATCATTGACTGAGGAATAATCTTATATCACAATCTTAAAAAAGTCAACATCATGCAGTGCTGCAAAATATGTAACTTCAGGATAAAAAAGATAGCTTAAGCTTTTTCATTTCGCTGTGCAAACTCTTTAAGTATGGGAACAGCCTGACGGAATGCCTCAGCCCGATGACTGATTTTATTCTTTTGGCTTAGATTCAATTGTGCCATGGTCCGGCCAAAATCAGGCAAATAAAAGAGTGGATCATAGCCAAAGCCCTCTTTGCCACGACGCTCGTTTAAAATACGTCCTTCCACCGTTCCCTCCGTCAAGTACTCTTCCCCTGTCGGAGCGGCAATCACCAAAGCGCAGCGGAAACGCCCCGTCCGTTGTTCTTCCGGCACCCCCTCAAGTTCTTGAAGGAGCCTATCATTATTTTTGTCATCGTCTTTGGGCTCTCCGGCATAACGGGCCGAATAGACCCCTGGCGCCCCTTGGAGAGCATCCACTTCTAAACCGGAATCATCGGCAAGAGATACCAGTCCCATACGTTGGGCAGCTATCCTTGCCTTCATGGCTGCATTCTCCGCAAAGGTCGACCCCGTTTCCTCAACCTCTTCCCAATGATCAAGATCCTCTAAGGAAAGCACTTCAATTTCTTCTCCGGAAAGTAAATCCTGAAGTTCCTTGACCTTCCCTCTATTTTGTGTCGCTAACAAAACTTTCATAAAACAAACCTGCTTTCAATTTGAGACCAAGGGACAGTCCCTGCCTCAATGAATATCAAAGAGTGATAGAGCAGCGATTAAAGCACTTGCAAAGCAGCCTTTTGTATTCCCATTAGTTCTTGAATACCCTTCTCCGCCAACTCTAAAAACTGATTTAACTCCTCCCGGCCAAAGGGAATATCCTCAGCGGTTCCTTGAATCTCCACAAATTTCCCTTGCCCCGTCATCACCACATTCATGTCCACCTCTGCCTTAGAGTCTTCTTCATAGGCAAGATCCAGAAGGGCCATGCCATCAACTTTTCCCACAGAAACAGCAGCCAGAGAATCAAGAATGGGGTCTTCTTTAAGCACCCCTTTTGCCAACAGATGGTTCACCGCATCCACTAAGGCCACATAGGCTCCGGTAATGGAAGCAGTCCTGGTCCCTCCATCAGCTTGAATCACATCACAATCCAGCCAAATGGTTCTTTCCCCAAGTTTTTTAAGATCCACCACCGAACGTAAGGCTCTCCCGATTAAACGCTGAATCTCCATGGTCCGGCCGGTCAACTTACCCTTGCTGGACTCACGGGGATTCCGTGTCTGAGTAGCTCGGGGAAGCATGGAATATTCTGCAGTAACCCAGCCCGTACCCGTGCCTTTTTTAAATGGTGGCACCTTCTCTTCAATGGTAGCGGTACAAATCACTCTTGTCTGACCAACCTCTATAAGCACAGAGCCTTCGGGAATATGAGTAAACCCCCGGGTCAGCTTAACTGGTCTTAGTTCAAAGGCCTCTCGGCCATCAAAACGCTTCATTCATTCGTCCTCTTTTCATTCGTTATCCGACACCATAGCTTTAACCCATCATGACAAACCTATGGTAAATCCTAATTATTTTAACAGAAATTCAAACGTTCAATTCATAAGGTTAGGAGAGAACGGCTAGGGCCTTCAACCTCCCCCACAATTCCGGCTATGGTATAGAGATGTTCCACCGGATCGAAGCGAAATTCCTTGAGCAAGTGAAATCCCTTAATCTCTGATGTTCTCTTAATATGAATCCGCGGCCCCGTGCAGGGGTAAAGCATCTCACCTACCCGGATGTGCTCATCATCAAAATAACTAATGGGCCAATCCGCGTCAATCAGTTCCAACACCCGTCGCTCAACAATATCCAAATCAATGTCTGGTTTTTCGGGAAACTCCAAAACAAATCCATGCTTAATATCGCTATGAACCTCGGGGCGCTCCAGACCCATTTCCTCAAGTATCATCGAAGTAATATCTTCAGCACTATGGGCCATGCGCCGGTACTTGATCGATTCGAAAACAATCTCTGCTATACTGGCGGGCTCCGGACCAAAAACCGTGGGACGGGTTACAATAACCTCTTCCCCCACCCCAATAAGCACCTCTGCATTAATATCTAAAAAAGGATAGATCAAATCGAAATGCTCCACAACCACCCTTCGTCCTTTATCGAGGGCTGCCTTGACAGCCTCGGCAATTTTCCACGGCTGGGTAAAAGCCGATTCAAACCGTACATCCAAATGGTAAGTGTGACCGCGAAAATGACCGCGATCTGCATCATCCATCAAGGGGAGGGGACGTATGTTGATTCCATTGTCATCATTGGTCAATTCCAAGCCAGGAAACATACCGCGAATGAGCAAAGACTTTCCCGCCCCTGCATCACCGAGAAAACCAATCAATCGATCCTCAGGGCTTAGATACCTTTGCTGGAGATTCATCCCCAAAAAAAGCAAACGCTTTTTCCCCCGCGGAGCAAAATATACTGCCTGCATTAAATGGTCATGGACAAAAAGTTTGGAAATTTTCGCCACCACCCCTCAAGACCAATACTTACTCTTCTATTGTAGACAGGAAGCATCTATTTGAAAAGCATAGTTTTTTCATTAAGGAAATTTGCGAACGCTTACGGCGAGTCCATCCCCTAAAGGCAGAATGCTGGTTTGCAATTCCTGATTCTGGGTTAGCAGCTTTAAAAATTCCCGCAAATGGCTGACCATACGCTCATATTTTGGAGCATATTCGGAACCGGGTACCACCCAACCCCTAAACAGGACATTATCCACTACCATAATACCCCCATTACCTAACAAGGGAGTTACCAGCTCTAAATAATCAAGGTATTCTCCTTTGGCCGCATCCACAAAAATAAAATCAAATTCGCCCTTCGGAAAATCCGGCAAAATCTTTCGTGCATCTCCCATGACCACCTGAATCTTCTCCGCTACCCCTCCACGCCTAAAATACTCCATAGCCCGAGTGGCCCGATCCATGTTCATATCAAGGGTTACAATCTTTCCTTCTCGCCCCTCCAACCCCTTAGCCAGCCACAGGGTAGAATAGCCGATGGCTGTTCCCACTTCAAGGATTTGGGATGCTCCGCTGACCTTAACTAGCCAGGACAAAAAATTCCCCACAGGGGGAGTTACCACCGGAATCGTCTCCTTGAGCGCCTGATCTTCCATCTCCAGGAATAATTCATCCCGCATAGGCAACAGATCACCGAGAAATTGCTCTAATTCAAAAGCATAAAACACATTGACACCTTCTTCATCACTGGGAGTTCGCCATACGGATATGCACTAGAAATTACTCCTCAATGGGTATCATAACCCGGATTTAGCAAAATAACAATTCACAACAAGGGACGATCTTCATAATAAAAATAGGACAAGGGTCCCTCCCTTGTCCCACTGATTTTAGGTTAACATCCTTCGGGCATGCTCTACAAGAACCGGATCCACTGCAGTCCCAGACCCTCGTTGGATAATGGCGAGGGCTTCGTCTGGACTGAGTGCCTGCCGATAGGGCCGATCCTCAGTTAAGGCTGTAAACATATCCGCTATGGTCATCAAACGGGCGCCTGTGTCCAATTTGTCAGCACCAATGCCAAAGGGATACCCCTTCCCATCCAAACGTTCATGATGGTAGGCGGCCCATTGAGTCACATGATGAGGGAAGCCTGCCCCAGCCAAAAGGTGATAGGTGTGATAGGTATGGGTCCTGACGAGCTCAATCTCATGGGAATCCAGCGGACCCGGTTTATCAAGTACTTTTTTCGGTATAGCCAGCTTGCCCAAATCATGAACCATACCTGCAATCCAAATCTCTTTCAAGGCCTTTTTTTCCCATCCGAGACCTTCTGCCAGTTTTTTGGCCGTGTCGGCCACTGAGCGGGAATGACGGGCTGTGAACGAACTTTTTTGGTCAATCAAATCCGCAAAGGTTGAGGCCAGGACACGGGTATCCTGATTGCACACTTTAGGAGTTGACCAGACATCCCACTCATCAAAGAGAAGATCCAGGGAGACCTGCAGCAGATCCTGGTGCTCCAGATCAAGCCAAAAAGCCTCGGTAGCTGCCACTCCCAAAAAAGCAGGGATAACTTCCGAATAAAACAGTTTTCCTTCATACTCTTTGACCCACTGAATCAACTTTTCACGTTCTTCACGGTTCAATACCTTGCGACTTAGCTTCACGTCCACCTTATCAGCGAGAGAAATAATCTTAGAGTTAATGCTGACCTGAGAAGGTTCAGTCTTCAACACACCATAGTTTGAGTGAGGAGCCTCATGATGATGGCGGACAATTTCGGATAAAACATCCCCATCCGGAAAACGATGGACAATCTCTGCCCCCAAAAGGGTATGTTCCCTCACCCAAAAAGGAGTACCATGAAATTTATGAAACCCTCCCACAGCGCCAATATCATGCATCAAACCCGCGATGAGAAGTTGAATCAACTCTTTGTGGGACAGCCCCAAAGCAATCCCAATCTTTAAAGAGATATATCCGACTCTTTCCCCATGCCTTAAGCCAATGGGGATATTTAACCCTTTCTCAACCTCCTCGTCAATCAAGGCAAGATCCAATGCTTTAGAAAAATTCCACATTCTACGAATATATAATGCCTCTGATCGCACACTATCCCTCTTTCCCAGTTGAGTGCCCTTATATCTCATTTATTGCTTAGTTTAACCTCTATTACCCCTTATTCCCTTAACCCCATCTGAGCCAGAGAAGTTGCTGAATTCGCCACATCTTCGGAAGCAGCCCCAATCTGACCGGCAGTCATGGTCAATGCATCGATCTGGGTGGCGATCTCACGAACTTGCTGAATACTGGATTGAATGGCGGTCATGATGTCCCCAAAACGAGCAACTACTTCCTGAGCTTCAGCAGCTGCTTCATGCATAGCCTTCGTCGTATCTTCAATTACCTTGCTCACCGCCGTAGTATTTTGCCGAGTTACAGTAATCATGCTGCTGATTTCTTTAACCGATTGCTCAGAATTATTGGCAAGCTTCTTCACTTCCTCTGCTACCACTCCAAAACCCCTGCCGGACTCTCCTGCCCGGGCTGCTTCAATGGCTGCATTAAGGGCTAAGAGGTTGGTCTGAGAAGCAATTTCTTTAATGACATCCGTAATATTGGCGATCCGAGCTGAACTGCGGTCAAGCTCCGACATCTTTTCTTGCATCTTTTCCGACATCCCTGCTAACCCCAAAATACGCTCGGAAATCTGTTGAATCTTTTGAGCCCCTTCCTCAGCCAAGCTATCCACTTTACGAGAAAAGTCTGCTGCGTCTCCGGCATTTTGTGAAATCTGCTCAGTAGCCTCATGCATCTGAGCTGCCGAAGCAGCCGTCTGTTCTGAAGTGGCTGCTAGGGCCTGGCTTGCTTCACTGACCCGACGCTGCAAAAGGTCAATCTCCTCATAGGCTTTTTCCAATTCCTCTTTCTTATCAATATCCGCTATATAGGACTGGATGTAACTGGCCATAACCACTTGCTGGTCAAAGCTGAAGATACGCAGAATGGCTAGGCTTAGCCGCAAAGCTTGATCCGGCTTTTTCCGATAATGAGCAAAAATCCTTGGTAGAATCAAATCAAAAAATGTCTGATAAGAGCTTAAATAGACAAAGGGTGGCAAATTAATACGTTTATGTACATTTCCAATTCTTACCCGACTCATGATATATTCCTCATCGACGGTATCGGGAAAAATTGAAAGGAGATAGTTTCTCTGTAAGCCTCTGAGCCGTTCCACAGTAGAGAACTCATTGATTATCCCATTGAGTTGAGGAATCTTAGTGATATGGGCATAGAATTGCTCTACGATTTGGTCCACATCCTGCTCCATAATAGGCTTAAATTCTCTCAACAACTGCAATTGGTCCTGTTCTAATTTTAAGAGCTTTATGGACTCATTCAGGTCAAATTGATGGAGGTTAATCATGTATATTTCCCCTCTTCATTCAAAATTTAGTCTTATCCTATAACTTTCATGCATCTTATTTTTCGAGTGCGAACAGTTCAGCACTATGGTATATAACATTCTGTTCAAAAAACCAAAATCCTGCAGAACATATAGTCTACAGGATTTTTTCTAAAAGGATTGTTATTATAATTTACCAATAACAACAAATAGCATTTAAAAAACAAAAAGCTAATCAGCATGCAGCTGTTGATAGATTGGTAGGGTTATTTCCCTTACGCAAGCGTACGATGGTTCCATCACTGGTGATTCTATATACCGTTATATGTCCTTCAGTCTCAATAGTCCACTCATGGCAACATTCACCACAAAAAAATCTTCCCCGATTTATTTTACCAATCTCTCTCGAATTACACATTGGGCAGACATTCAAACCAGCCATCTCCTCTCATTCCGGCCCCTTCTAAGCCTGATTTGCCCAGAATCCAATCATTAGTAAAAGTATAGCAAACATTTCTTAACTTCTTCTTAAGAAAGTGTGAAGTTTTCGTGAACAAATGAGAGTATTTGGTCGAATTCTTTAAGATTTGCAGGGAAACCTCACGAAGAATGCGGTTCCATTTTCGCCTGTTTGAACATCAATACTTCCCCGATGCTTAGCCACAATATGCAGACACACAGAAAGGCCAAGTCCTGTCCCATTGTCCTTCGTCGTTAAAAAAGGAGTCCCCAATTTCTCTAGAATATAGGGCGGTATTCCTTCCCCTTGATCCTGAACAGCCAAAACAACCTGCTTATCCGCGTAAAAGGTGCGAATCGTGAGTTCTCCTCCCACAGCCATAGCTTCCAAGCCATTACGCACCAAGTTCATAACCATTTGTCGAATTTCCTTCTCATTGAGTTCAAGATCAGGAATCTCTTCCAACTCTATTAAAATTCGTTTACCCAGTTCACTGGCGTAAGCCCGCAGCAAGGGCAGAATGGATCGAATGATATCATTCAGGTTACAATGGGCTGGATCGCCTCCGCCCAACCGCCCAAAGGCCAGGAACTCATTCATCATTGAATCCACCCGGTCCACCTCAGAAATCATCATATCAAGATATTCCGTATAGCGGAATAGTTCATTTTTCCCCCTTAGAATCTGCAAAAAACCTTTAACTACGCTTATGGGGTTACGTATCTCATGACCTAAGCTGGCCGCCAGCTGACCCACTATATGCAGTTCTTCCATTCTTTTCATCGTTTCACTGATAAATTTTTGTTCAGTATTATCCTGGGTCACCATAATGATACTCTCGGCATCTTTACTCCAATTTAGCCCTCGACTGTCTTCGACATGGATTACCCCACTATCCACATGATCAAGATTTTTTTGGCACAACATAAACACACCTCTTTTTAATAATGCCTTTTTCATCAGTTGAGGAATTAAAATTTCCACAACTGGTGTATATCTATGGCAGATCATCTGGATTTATGACTTTATTATGAAGAAAAATAGCACTTCGGCAGAAATCCGAGGCGCTATTTTTATCTATTGAATATTAAATTTTATCCACTTTATTTGATTTATGACTTTCCGCAAGGCAAACTTCTTGTCATAAGAGCCGTCAAAAAGGACAGGCAGTTTTTAAATTTTTCCTTGTAATATTGCCTGAAGTATGATAAAAAGTAAACAATGATAATATATACCTATAGGGGGTATCCGTATGAAAAACAATCTCTCCCGCCGAACTTTTCTCAAGCGGGCTACCGCGGCCGGCTTACTGGGGGCATTGACAGCAACCGGGATGAGCAATCCAGCTAAAGCTGCAGAGCTTCATGGAGAAAAGCTTGGAACCTTAATCGATCTAACCCGGTGTGATGGCTGTCCAGGCAGTTCAACCCCTCTTTGTGTGACCGCTTGTCGTCAACACAACCAAGAGCGATTCCCCGAACCTCAAAAACCGCTTAAGTATTATTGGCCCCAAAAAAAGGTGGAGGATTGGTCTGACAAAAGAGATCTCACCACCCGCCTCACCCCCTATAATTGGACCTTCGTCGATAAAGTCAAAGTGGAGCATAACGGTATCCAACACGAGGTCCATGTGCCCAGGCGCTGCATGCATTGCGATAACCCCACCTGCATGAAACTTTGCCCCTTTAGCGCTATTTCAAAGGAAAGCACCGGGGCTGTTTCCATCGATGATGGGGTTTGCTTTGGTGGGGCAAAATGCCGTGATGTCTGCCCCTGGGGTATCCCCCAGCGCCAAGCGGGAGTGGGACTATACCTCCAGGTTGCTCCTGATTTGGCAGGGGGCGGGGTCATGTATAAATGCGATCTCTGCAGCGATCTTTTAGCCGTAGGGAAGAAACCCGCTTGCATCCAGGCCTGTCCCCGGGAAGCCTTGACCATCGGACCTCGTGAGGAGATACAAGCCCTGGCCCGCAAGAAAGCTCAAGATATTGGCGGCTATATGTATGGCGATCTGGAGAATGGAGGAACCTCCACCCTATACATTTCTAGCGTTCCCTTTGAAAAAATTGACCAAGCCATAAAGGCCGATAAAAAACAAAAGGAAGACAATTCTCCTGGCCGGCCAGGCATGCCCGTCAAGGTCGATAATTATCTCGAAAGCGAAAAGGGATTATTCTACAGTGCACTCCTGGCACCTTTTGCCGGAGCAGCTGCAGCCGGTATCACTGCCTATCGTACTTTGAACGGTGATAGCGCCAAAAGCTCATCCCCAAACCCTGTCAACCCAGGAGAGGAGGAAAAACATGACCACAACAACCCGTAAGTCAAAAAGAGAAACGATCTTGAGACAAAGCTTGATTAACCGCTTTGTCCACTGGACAACTGCTCTTGCAATCTTCTTGCTGATTCTGACAGGCTTTGGTCAAATGCCTCTCTATAACCGCTATAATGTCACGAAGCTTCCCGGAGCAGAATGGCTGGGTGACTACTTCATTACCATCAGCCTTCACTACCTGGCAGCTGTTCTCCTTATCTTTGTCGTCTTTTTCCACATCGTTAATGCCTTTATTCGTAAGCAATTCGATATCTTCCCCCGCCGTGGTGATATCAAGGAATCCTACCTGATCATTAAAGCCATGTTTACCAAAGGCCAGGAACCTCCTTCCGACAAATACCTGGCCGAACAGAGATTAGCCTACTTTTTTATTGGTTTTAATGTACTCTTGCTCATCATCACCGGCTTGATTAAGATGTATAAAAATGTTCCGGGTGTAGATCTGCCTCATTCCTTTCTTTTTTGGAATACCATGCTGCACAATATTGGCACCGTATTGCTTATCCTTGGTATAATCGGTCACCTAGCCGCCTTTATATTTAAGGAAAATCGCGCCCTCCTTCCTGGAATGTTCACAGGCTATATCGACCGCGGCTACGCGAAACACCGCCATGTCCTGTGGTATAGAAAGCTTGAAGCAGGGTCCCATGAATCAGAGGGACATCACAGCGAGGAACAGCATAGGGATGGAACCATCCATCCGGGCTGTTGACCTGATCCCCATGCCGCGGATGACGCTGGCAAAGGATGAAGGAGCTTGTCTGGGTCGTGTAGCTTATCCCACACAGCGCCGCTTCAGCCCGAAAGGCAGCCCAAGGATTTTGCTTTAAGGCAGAGAACGGATTCTAAGCGAGCAGGTAAGCAATCTTTGCGAAAAGACTGCAGCGGAGTCGGGTTGGAAACAGGACGTTTCCAACCGCCCATTGAGCAGGAGCGATTTGGGCACGAAAGCCGGATGAGGGTTTCGCCCAAGCCGCCATGCCATAGAAAGCTGCTTAGCGGCGCAGGTGGACTCGACGCAGCGGAGGTCTTGAGCGATTAGATTGCTCCGCGCAGCTTATGGAGTGAACGCCGAAAGCAAAATCCTGGAGAATCTCTCCAGATAGCCGGCAATGCTCTCTTTTCGACTCCAATAATGCTGAAAAAAATTAAGTGGAATGCCCCAGGAGCAAATCCCGGGGCATTCATATTTCCCACTTATTCAAACTCAACTTACTCTTTTCGATACTGTGCCTTTCCAGACTCGTAAAGATTATTGCCATCCTTATCAATGACCACCATCACCGGGAAATCCTTGACCACCAGCCTGCGGACGGCCTCCGTTCCCAGTTCCGGATAAGCGATAACTTCTGCCGATACAATTCGTTTCGCTAACAAAGCCCCTGACCCGCCGATGGCTCCGAAATAAACCGCTCCATGCTTCCTCATGGCCTCAATAACTTCCTCAGAGCGCAATCCCTTGCCAATCATGCCGGTCAGTCCTCGTTCAATCAGCTTAGGGGAGTAAGCATCCATCCGGCCACTGGTGGTGGGACCTGCCGAACCAATGACTTGACCCGGTTTAGGTGGAGTGGGCCCCACAAAATAGAGGACCTGATTGCGTACGTCAAAGGGGAGTTCCTCTCCTCGGGATAAAGCCTCCACCATCTTTTTGTGGGCTGCGTCACGACCGGTATAGATTATACCGCTAAGCAGCAAACTATCACCCACTTTGAGTTGAGCCACTTTTTCCTGGGTTAGTGGAAGTTCTAAATAAAGTGTTTCACTCATTTTCATTCCTCCCCTTCCTGTCTGCCCATTAGGACAATTTCTTTATGACGGGCCGCATGACATTGGATATTCACCGCAACAGGCAGAGAAGCAATATGGGTAGCATAGACTTCCAAATGAACCCCAAGAGCAGTATTCGTACCCCCAAATCCCTGAGGGCCAATGCCCAATTTGTTCACCCTTTTGAGTATCTCTTGCTCGATATCTGCTAGGCGCTTTTCTTCATTGGGTTCTCCCACTTTGCGCAGGAGGGATTTTTTAGCCAAATAGGTCGCTTTCTCCATGCTTCCACCCACACCTACACCTACGATAATGGGAGGGCAGGGATTCCCACCGGCCTTCTCCACAGTATCCACCACAAATTGTATAACCCCCTCCAACCCTTCTGAGGGCTTACACATTTTTAGAGAACCCATATTCTCACTGCCTGCCCCTTTGGGTGCGACAGTAATCTTCAACTGGTCTCCAGGTAGGATTTCATAATGGATAATAGCCGGTGTATTATCTCCGGTATTCACCCGTTCAAAAGGATCCTTCACCATGGATTTACGCAGGTATCCCTTTTCATACCCACGCCGGACACCTTCATTCAAAGCATCCTTTAAAGCTCCACCGGTGACCATAACCTCCTGTCCCAACTCCACAAAGATCACCGTCATGCCCGTATCCTGGCACATGGGAACCCTCTCCTCATGAGCAATAGTGGCATTTTCGATTAACCTCTCGAACACTTCACAGCCCAAGGGAGATTCTTCAGTCTTCAAAGCTTCCTTGAACCTCAGCATCATATCGTCCCCAAGATCATAGTTGGCTTCGATACAAAGCTTTTCCACCGCCTCAGTGATTTGCTCCACATGGATAACCTTTGGCATCTTCCTAGTAACCTCCTTTTTTACTCCTTCCCCCTATGCCCCCCGCATATCCTCTTTCTTCTTTGCCCCTTTTCATCGCTTCTTTAAAACTAACTTCCCTTTTATTCCTCTTCTTCCTCGAGCTCCTCAATCCCATAGACCGCACACCCAATCGCTCCATTGAACTGAGGCTCCTGAGGAACTACGATCTCCTTACCGGACCCCTCCTGCAAGAGCTCGCGGACAGCTTTATTATAAGCCACTCCTCCGGTGAACACGATGACATCGCTGGTATAAGAACGAAGAAGGGGAAGGATACGTTTGACAATGGTCTCATTGACTCCCGCCGCCAGGCGGGACATAGGCTCTCCCTCGACAATCTTTCCGATTAATTCACTTTCCCCAAAGACTGCACAGGTAGAGCTTAATTCCACCGGATCTGCTGCATACTCACCCAGCTCCTCAAGAGTCATCCCCAGAACATTGGCCATGTTCTCAAGATATCTCCCTGAGGAAGCCGCACATTTATCATTGGTCTGAAAATCCAGCATCCGGCCTTTTTTTACGGCAATAATCTTACTGTCCTGGCCTCCCAGATCCACTAAAGTGAAATCCTTTAGCCCTGTCTGAAAGATTGCCCCTTTCACATGAGCCTTTAATTCCGGTATAGTTTCTCCACCGGCTACCTCCAAGGTATTGCGTCCATAGCCTGTAGAGACCAAAAAATCTACCTCGGGAAGGCCCAAGGCTTTAAAGTCAACGGCCAGTTTCTCCTGAACCTTCCGGCCATATTCCCTATAAAACCCAATGGTATCCAGTCGTTCCAAGCGCTTAATCCGCGGTGGCAACCCCTCTAAAGAATTTTCCATCACCGCAATCTTAACACTTCGACTTCCCAGATCAATTCCACATACTGTTGCCATGATCTTACTCCTAAATTATATAACAATTTTTACCACCAGAGAAGAACTAGTCGCGGAGCATTTGCAAAAAGGATTCCAACCTCATTTTGCTCCGGGCATCCAAACCCGTAGGATTCTCACCTTCAAGATTGAGAATCGGATAATCCAAACGTCTGCGGACAATCAAATCCTCAATCTGACGATAGCAGAAGCTCTGAGTATAGTGGATAAGCCCGTCTAATTGCCGCCGTTCTGCCTCTTGCGCCACATCCTCGATACGTCCAAAGACATTATAAGGATAGGTATAAAGTTGATATTGCTCTACTATATCCTCTGTTACAAAGGGCATACTGAATTGCCTTTGCACTTCATTAAAGACGACCCGCGCCCCATGATCCTCCAAGAAATTATAGAGGTCCGGCATAATCGGCGGGACCCCCATGAACCCGATCCGTAATTCTCTTTTCTTACGTCCTTTGTATTTAAGGTTAAGGGGCTCCCGTTCCTTTGCCTCGGCAATGAATCCCTCCATATCCCGGGCAAAGCCTTCCGGATTCCCATTAAAATCTGAACAAGAAACCAGGTAGAGATGATTTTCAAAGCCTCTGACCTTATTCTCTTCCCAAGTCAATCGATCAATCTCCCAAGCCAGCCGACGAACCTTATCTAAACGAACCTTTTGCACTTTCACCTTATCCCAAGTGGTCCCAAGAGTCTTTATCAGCTTCTCTAATTGGAGCCTAAGCATGTCCCCATCCCGATCATAAGGAAAAGCAAAAGGAATAATCTCTATTCCCTCTTCCGACCAAGTCTCCATCAAGGCATGGGTGTTGCTGCAATCCCCCTGGGTTACCGCCACGATCTTCTTAATCTCCGGACTCTTCAGAGCCGTCGCATACAAGCCCTTAATCCATCCGCACACATTCCGCGGATACCCGGCCAGCTCGGCCTCCGCAATCCGAGCCATGGCTTCCCTAGTATCCGAGATAAAAATATTATTCAAATCCACCGGCGTATCTCCGGCTGCATAAATCACCTCGACCGGCACTGTCGTGGTCAACCCAATTTTATTCATTTAATTCCAAGCCTCTCCTCATGAACTACAGTCTATAAAGCCCTATATTATTATCTTATAACTATCAGGAAGAAATACCAAGGATTTTGCTTAGTCTTAAGATTTCAATCCGGTTTTATACCGCAAAAGCTCCAACGTCCGCTTCATCTCATTATGCACAATCATATACCCTTCATCCACACCCATTCCAGGTTTAGCCAGCATCTGATCGGGGCGGGTCGCCAACGCTACATGGACGGCAGTTCGACCACCCGCATCCGTCTCATTGCAGGACCCCCCCACATAAGCACCTATCCCAAGCTTTTTGGCATAAAGCACAGCCTCGATGGTATTCTGAATCCCTCCCAGATCCGGAGTCTTAATCTGAACCATATCCGCCGCCTGAGTATCCACAAATTCCACAATATCCTCATAGGTGTTACACCATTCATCGGCAACCACCTCGACCTTTACTCCCGCCCCTTTAAGGGCTTCACGTAATTCCTTAAGCTGCTTAAGCTGTCCTTCTTTGCTTCCTGCATCCATGGGACCTTCAATGCGCAAATGAAGGGGCTCCGCAGCTTTTTCCAGATCCACAAAATACTCCACCATTCGCTTCACATCATCCTCAAAAGCCATCCCAATGGTTCCATAAACATCAATATGCAGAATGGGCCGATAAGATCCGTCCCCTAAACCAATCACCCGATCCCTTAGCCAATTCACATACTCCAGCAATAACTCGCCATTCTTACCCAGTTTAGTTTCCACATTATTGATGAGAGCATGAGGCAGCACCCCTGCTCGTTTGAGTATGGCTTTGTCCGCATTTTCATACCGCTCATCCCCGGTCTGTGTAAATATAGGTACCGGCTCCACCACCAAAGGCAGATGATACTCCTCGAGAATCACTTCCGTCATCGTCACTTTTTTCGCCTTAGCCACCCCATCCAGAATCGCCTGGCTTACCCCATAACGAATAGCACTATGATAGCGTTCCCCATTAGGCCGCTGAGAATATTCTATGCTGTCCGCCAGCTTCCGGAAAGAATCCAATTCCTGCCCCACAAGCTTGGGACGAAGCTCTTCCATAATAATCGGGATAAAATCATTAGCCAAAAAGAGCGGATCACGCCCCCCAGCTCCTGAGTACTGGACCGCAGCACAATCCCCAAAAGCCACCTGCCCATCCTCCAGGATGAGCATCACTGAAATCGATTCTCCACGTTGACGAACAGCGCTAAACCCAGGGGTCATCGGATCCCCCTTATAAGCAAACCCATCATGACCCGCCCCGGCTTTAATCGCCTTCTGATCATCAAAGTAAAACCCCGTCAGACCCGGCGAAGCGATAACCTCAACTATTTTCATATCTTTGGCCTCCCCACCAGCATTCCCTTCCCAATGGCATAGATATCATCAATAACCATCTGGAAGGACGGATCCCTACCCTCATCTCGTCCACGCAGGGCGATCCGCTCCCGGTGGAACTCCTTGATATCCTCATGGAAAGGCAGATTCCCAAAATCCAGTATCCGTACAGCTCCTTGGGAATCCCGGGCCGGCAGGATCCTCCCAGCATTATAACGGCTGGGTGCGAAAGGTACATCGATAACTCCCGCTTGGAAGGCACGAACCGTACCTACAGCAATGTCCCCTTCTCCCAAATCAAGAGTTCGATCCAGAATAGCTCGGGTCTCTTCCATAATCATCTTTTCCTCTAAGGCTAAATCCTCAGTCATAGGCAAGCTCTGGTCCTTCAGCATGTTCAAAATTTGCTTCGTCGTTCGGAGTCCTGCTGCATTAGCCTCCTTCGTGGGGATACCAAAGGCTTCATGAGGAGATTTGACAATAACCTTCGTGGCTTTCCCTAAGGCTGCAGCTGCAGCCCCCCAAGAGATGACCCCATAAGCCTTAGCCTCGTCCTGAGGAAAGCCTCCCATCCATTGATGAAATACAGTAGTAATATCAAAATCAGAATATCCCAGCTTATTGAGATATTCGGCTGCCAATAAGGGTAAAGTCCGAATCGCCGCTACATCCTGGAGGAGATTACCGCATTGACCGTATCCTAAGGTCAGACTCCGCACTCCCTGGGCAACCGCTAAGATTCCTTCAATCACTGCCACCCCATGGGATACAGAAGGGGGCACAAGGGTACCGGTCAAGGGACCAAAGGGCTCCCGGTTAATACTGACACCCTTTTCCTCATACATCCCAACCAAACGATCTACATACTGCCAATATTTAATAGTATTCTCGATAGAAACCTCTTTAGCATAAGGAATATTATAGGAGATCCCTCCGCCTTCGTAAGCGGTGAACCCTCCCGCTAAAGTAATCTCCGCCAATAGGCGAGCATCCGGGGTGCCATGACGGACCTGTACCGGCACTTTGAGATGTTCAATCAACCGGCGGCAGGCGGCCACCCCATGATTCACTGCCGGGAAACCATTGAGCATGGAACGCCCCACCATACGACTCTCATCAATTCCTGTCTGAGCCTCAGCATATCGGTTCTGCCGAGTGTAGGAATCGATCGTGGTAGGGAGAAAATCCGCCTCCCCTTCCTCTTCTAAAAACCGCAGCAGCTCCAAATGTTCATTGAGAAGGGCCACTCCGGCCCGAGGCTGAGCAAAGGTGATTCCCTTAGCTTTACCCTCCGCCAGCTTGAGGCCAAAGACCTTACTTTGGGGCAAGCTTTTATGGTAAGCTACCGCTTCTTCGAAATCCACATCTTTCCCAGTGGTCCATTGGTTCAGCACCTCCTGACGCTGACGGAAAAACTCTTCCGGGTCTATAGTTCGATTAGCTAAATCCACCGGTATAACCTCCTCTGTCCTTAGAGTCTCACACAATATTTCTTCAGCATACGCAAGGCAACGAGGGGGTTAACCTCCCGCAACAGCCCCATGGAAGCTAATATATAGTCTTGATCCAGATAGAAATCCGGGTTATGAGGTTTAAGAAAAGTGGGTTCCGTAGAATTAAAAAGGGCTCCGCGCAAGACTTCTAACGGTTCAGAATGATGCAGAAGAACTCCGCCGGTTCCTACTACCACCGGCAAAGGAGTCAAATCCTTCCCTTGCTGAACATAAGTGGCGCCAAAGGGAGTATAAACTACCTCAAGGGTCCCTGCATGACGCTTCATGGACAGCTCCACCGCCATCCTTCCCAAAGCCGTATCAAAAGAGGCTTCCCGTTCATTCTGAGGAACTCGCCAAGGATCAGCTTGGAACAACTCCAATTGTTCTTGTATCTCCTCATCCCTCCAACCCAAAATCTGATTCAACCGTTTTCCTGAGGCTGCCACTAAGGCTTCTGCACTATAGCGCATCCCCAGATCCCCTTCCACCGTACGCTTTGCAAATGGCTCCGGCAGCCCCTTAAGCATCACTCCTGGCTTGCTGGGATCTCCGGCGGCAATGGAATGAATATCTGTAGTGGCTCCCCCCACGTCAATGATCAAAAGCTCACCCAAACCTTTTTCATCACCATAGCCCTGAGACAACAGTTCCGCAGCGGAAAGAACAGCCGCAGGAGTGGGCATCATCACCCGTTCAATAAGTTCCTCCGCTTTGTCCAGTCCTTTAGCATGGATAATCCGATCCAGAAAAATCCTCCGAATAGCATCCCGTGCGGATTCTACCTCCAGCACATTAAGTTCCGGCATAACATTTCCCGCCACAACCACCGGATCGTGTTTACAGCGCAGTATCTCCGCCGCCTGGGAAGAGACGGCCTTATTTCCAGCCACCACTACAGGTAGTGAAAAAGGCAGTTCCAGGAGCTTTTCCGCATTTTTTAAAAGAATTTCTTTATTGCCTCCATCTATCCCTCCTGCTAAGAGAAGGATATCTGGTCGAGCCTGAGCAATTTTTCCGATATCCTCAGAAGTTAATTCATAGCTAAAAACCTCCAGCACCCGGGCCCCTGCTCCCAGGGCAGCCCGCCGGGCGGCTTCGGCAGTTAATTCCTTGACCAACCCACTGGCTATCATCTTTAATCCACCGGCAGCGCTGCTGCAGGCCAGCTTCCGAATAAAATTCCATCCCTCTGGAGGTTCGGGGATCTGAGCTAAAGCATGGTTGAGCCCTTCCATAATATTACTTTCGATGGTGGTTCCAGCCGCCGCCGTCCCGATGATTTCCTCTTTCTCCAGGTTCACGATGGTGACTTTAGTATACGTGCTCCCAAAATCGATCAGAAGGATCTCCGGCATATTTATCCCCCCTATAGCCCCAAGTCCTTGCGCAGATCCTCAATAGCTACCTCAGGCATAGTCCCAGGGGGATACACGCGATTAAATCCCATCTCTAAAAAGCGCTTTTCAACCTTATTAAATTCTTGCTTCCCTACTACGAGATTCCCTCCCACATAGAGGAGAATATCTCCGATGCCTGACTCCTGGCACTTTTCCCGGAGTCCCCGACAATCCAACTCTCCGTGTCCATAAAGGGAAGACACCATAATCACCGATGCAGCTGTCTCAATGGCTGCCCGGATAAACTCTTCTTGAGATGCCAGCACCCCAATATTAATAACCTTAAATCCTGCTTGGGTGAAGGCATAATCCAAGATTCTATTCCCTACCGCATGGACATCTGCTCCAATAACCCCAAGAACTAATGTTTTCCGTTCCACTTTCCATCCCTCCTATGAGCGGCCGATGGTCTATTGATGCCAGCTCACCTGTTTTACACTGTGAATCTGACCAGGAAGCAGAGTATTCCCCACCTGCTCAAACAACACCGGATCTCCGCTTACAAAAAAGCGATGATGGTTAGAAGTTTTATTCATCTCTTGTCCTTTTTCTTGGTTATGTCCCAACTGTTCGAGAACTTCCTTTAACTCCTCCACCATGGCCTGAGCCGGATCTACTAAAGTTATTTCTTCCCCGAGAATTTCCCGGATAACAGGTGCAAGGAAAGGATAATGGGTGCAGCCTAAAATCAACGCATCCACCTGAGCTTCCTGAATAGGAGCCAGATAAGTACGGGCAATCCCTCTTGCTTCCGGTGAATGGGAAAGTCCGGCCTCCACTAAAGGGACAAAAAGAGGGCAAGCCTGGGCCTTCACTAGTTCAATGGAATGTCCGCCCTTTTGCCAAGCCTCTCGTAATTCAGTCTTTTTAGGTAAAATACCCTTAGTCAATACCCGTCTCACTGCTGAGGAATAAGCTTTACTGCGAACTGTAGCTTCCGTGGCAATGAGTCCGATGTTCCCCGTTGCAGTTGCTTGAACCGCTGCTCTCGCCCCCGGTTCGATCGTCCCAATCAAGGGCAAATTATAATATTCCTTTAACACCGGCACCGCATTGGCCGAACTGGTATTACATGCCACCACAATAGCTTCAGCTCCCTGGTGAATCAAAAACGATATAATTTCTTCTCCGAAATGAATCAGCTCTTCCCTACTCCGATTCCCATAAGGTACACGAGCCGTATCTCCAAAGTAAATGATCTGAACATCCGGAAGTTGGGCCAATATCTCCTTCATGACCGTCAAGCCGCCCACTCCCGAATCAAACATCCCAATCATACGCTGTCCCAATTCAATTCCTCCCCTTGGTCTCATTCTAATTATCTGCTTAACTTCCATTAATATGCTACTCTCTTTTTATCTAAAAAACCACTGCATAAAAGTCTGATAGCGAAATAAAAACGAGGATTACATCCTCGCTTTCACTCAATTCATGCAATTAACTTTACAAATTCTTCCACTAAGTCGGGGTGGAACTGTTTGCCGCTCTCATACTGCAAAATCCTTTTAGCCTGTTCCTCAGACATGGCGTTGCGATAGGGACGATTTGATATCATCGCATCATAGGCATCGGCGATGGAAACAATCTGAGCCAGAAAAGGAATCTGCTTTCCGCCTATACCCGCCGGATATCCACATCCATCAAATCGTTCATGATGATTAAGGATAACTTCAGCCACACGCAGCCAGTCAAGATTCTTCCCTGCATTGTCTAAGATCATCTCGGCGCCCCAAAGGGGATGACATTGGATAACCTTGTATTCCTCCTGGGTCAGAGAAGCCGGCTTCCCTAGAATTTCATCGGGGACTTTAATCTTACCTAAATCATGAAGGGGTGCAGCAATACTTAATACCGCCAATTCATCAGCTGCGAGAGCTATGGTCTTGCCCAGAAATACTGCATACTCAGCCGATTTATTGCAATGACTGCAGGTTAGAGGATCCTTCTTCTCAATCCATTCAATGTACTTGATGATGTCCCAGCTTGTCATGCCGATTTCCTCCGTATGTTACACGATGCTCTCTGCGAATGGTTGTTTAATAAATGGTTGTTCAATCTCAAAATTACATGAGAAAACTACATGAATCGGAGTATTCGACACCTAATTATAAAAAACCTTTAGGACGGACTTAAAATTAACTTTTTCTTCATATTCTGGACAGCTTCAAGCTCTACGGGATGGGTCTTATCCGTTCTTTCCACCCTATCAATCAAGCGTTTGAGGCTTGCAAGGATCAGGCGATGCTCCTCAAAGGCATATTCCGCTAATACTTCTTCTAAGAAACGATAGCGTTCATTCATAACCACTTCAACAATCTTTCTGCCCTTGGAAAGCAAATGCATCCTGACAATACGGCGATCCTTAGAATCGCGAATCCTTTCTACTAAGCCATCCCGCTCTAAACGATCAGCCAAATCCGTGGCAGTGCTACAGGCAGTAAACAAATGCTTTCCCAAATCCCCCATGGTTAATGGCCCAAATTCATAAAGGGCTAACAAAGTATTGAATTGAGGATTTGAAATTCCCATTTCGGCAAGAAGAGCTTGCCCTCTACGATAGATGACAGTATTCGAACGGCGTATGGCCTCCTCAAGTTCTCTACTTAACTCCTCATTAACTTCCATTCCCCTACCCCCTAGTACAAATATTTATAATTTTCAATCTTTTTATTTTCTTCATTCTAGCATAGATCGGAGAAAAAAAACATGCCCCCAAGCCCCTTTTTAAGAAATTTTACACTTTTACTGATTATAAAAATCATTGGCTATATAGAATAATCCAGGCCGCCTAAAGCCTGGATAAGTAGAATATTTTCTTTTAGCACTACCCAAAAAGGAAAATTTGTATTATAATATTTTTCAAACTAAATTATCGATTTCTTCTTTTTTTCCCAAATAATGAAACGTGGTTTTATATACCGAAACATCTTCAAAGGTATTTAACTGGTCTTAAGCTGAGAAGAGAAAATATTGATCCCACTGGGGGAATCTACGGTATTGGAGGGTAGTGCAGGAGATACTACATTACTGCTGCTTCCCGAGAGAGTTCCTCCGCCTTTGACCAATCCCTCGCGGTAAGATAATCGGGTCACATCAAGACTGCCCAGCTGAGTCAAGGATTTGCCTTCGATTCTGAAGGTGACCTCCCGAACCGTAGGAAATTGAGTGAGAGTATTCACTAAGCCATACACCGCGACCTCCTGATTGACATTACCGTGGATTTGAGTGAATTCCCGGCTCAAATCTACGATGGCCACTTCATCCTTTATGGCGATATCCAGTAAGGTTGTGGCGGAATCCACTGCTGCCTGAGCCTCTCCTTGAACTGCAGGTCCCATCAACCATTGATTCACCGTTTCTCGGGCTAAACTTAAGGTTTTCGGAATACTCCGTTCTTCCTTAATAAGTTGCTTGCCCGTCGAATCAGGGAAATAAAGACTGATCATTTTACCATCCCCAAGATTACTGGTCGCCGGGACATTTACTTCTTCATTGGTATTACCAATCCAATCAGCAAAAGAAGTGGTTTCACTGTTTTCTTTTACCAGAGTTTGCAGGGTTCCGCACCCTCCAAGCAGAGCCGTTATTAAAAGCACTCCTAAGTAGAGAAAATATTTTTTCATTCTTTTTCCTCCTATCTGACTTCATGGATCCCTATGGCGCTCACTAGATATAGGCTTCTTCTACTTAATGCTATGCTTTGTCCCAAAAAATAGTACACGTCATCCAGCAAATTTCCTATTTTAATTTTCATAGTGAAAGAAGGAATCTCGAAATATTATCAGAATAGTATGAAAAAGAAAGAACTGTTTTTACCTATACCACCTCAGAAAGGAGTGGGACTCTTGAAGTTACGTGCATTACTTGTCGACGATGAATCCCCCGCCCGCAAAGAGCTCCGTTATTTACTCCAAGACTATGCGGAGCTTCAGGTTATCGGAGAAGCCGCCAACGCCATCGAGGCTCTGGAACTGATCAATAACCTGGAGTATTCGGTAGTTTTTCTAGATATTGATATGCCTGGACTTAAAGGAATCGACCTTGCCCGACAGCTCAAAGAGAAAGAGAATTCCCCAGCCATCATCTTTATCACAGCCCATGAAGAATTCGCCGTAGATGCCTTCTGTGTAAACGCCCTGGATTACTTATTAAAACCCATTAATCCCAAACGCCTTGATCAAGCCATCAAAAAACTGTTCATTCAACATGGTACTGCTAATACATCTGTTTCATCACCCCTGTCAGATCCTGACGAACCCGCCACCAACAACCATCCTCCCAAACATCTTCAAGAAAATAGCGCCACCCGTCCTCTGGAAGTCATCCCGGTCGAGCAACGGGGTAAAACTATTCTCCTCCGTCCTGAGGAAATTATTTATATCTATACTGATAAAGACAATGTCTTTGCCAAAACCCAAAAAGAATCCTATCTCACCCGTTTTACCCTGAGAGAATTGGAAGCTCGTCTTAACCCGAATATGTTTTTCCGTACCCACCGTTGTTACTTGGTCAATATTAAACGCATGCGAGAACTCATCCCCTATTTTAACGGAACCTACTCTATCGTGGTGGACGACCATGAGCGCAGCGAAGTTCCCGTCAGCCGTACCCAATCCCGCAAACTCAAAGAAATTCTCGGCCTCTGAGGGGCCAGGAGGACAGGGCAATAGACCAAGCTGCATAGAAGCCTGGAATGCACGGAAAAGAGGGCTAATTACGCCAACACGCGTAAATTAGCCCTCTTTTTTAGAACCTTATAGACTTGAAGAGCTGACCAAGCTTTTCCACGATCCAGAACCTTACCTTTGGCTCCTCATAAGGTATCCCAGGTTTCCCATCCACTGGCTGTGCTGTCGAATGATCGATATCCACAAAGCATAGAGGAGGAAAAAGCACGCACCACCAATTGGAACCTTTTCCTTCACCTATGACCACTCGTACTGCCTCATACTCACCTGAGGGAAGAATCAAAGAACCGTAGGACTTCGTCGGAAAAATAAAATTTCCATATTCCGTTTTTACTGCATAATCCCTGCCCCAAGCGCCAATAACCTTTCGGCTGATTTCTTCCATAAGCGGACGCAATTCCGTCAAGATCCGGCGGGATTGCTCCAGGGATTGGGATTGGGCAAGCTGCGGGGATATCTTCTTAAGAATCGCATCCCGTACTGCCCGCTTAAGAGCCTGGTCTTCCTCTGAATCTGAGTTTGCTACCACATGAAAACGAATAAGGTCTTCTCCACTCCCTGCCATCTGAGCTATCTCCAGCAAATCCTTGGACTGTTCGACAGATCGGGCATAGGCAAAGGACGATTGAAAAACCTCCACCTGAAAAAGAACCGCCAGGAAAACAATAAGTAGTATTTCTACCATTTTCGGATCATCAGCATGATTAAAACCTTTCACACTCAAAACCCTCGCTCCTCTTTAAACAAAATCCTTCTAATGTCCATTATGTCCAAGGTGAGTATGGGTTTAGACATAGTTTAATCCCTTTTTTCATAAAGTAGACTTAGGTTCTTGCTTTTTTAGGAGGAATAGATCATGGAGGATTGGCTCCCTATTCTCTGGGTCAGTACCATTGCCGGACTTGCCACAACTTTAGGAAGCCTTCTGGTGTTAATGTTCGGGCGCCCTAAAGAGCAGGTATTGGCAACTTTACTTGCCGGGGCCGGAGGTGTGATGCTTGCTGTCGTTTCTTTAGACCTTCTCCCTACCGCCTGGCAAATTGGTCCTCTAAGACAAGTCATTCTTGGCTTTATCATCGGTTTAGCTTTTATGAAGCTGGCCGATAAACAACTTAACTCTTCCTCCCCCTCCTTACCCCTTTCGCGACGCCAACGGCTAAAGCGCATCGGACTCTTAGTAGCTGCAGGGATTGCCCTTCACGATCTCCCCGAAGGTATGGCCATCGCCATCGGGCAAGAGGCCACAGGGGAATTGGGATTTCTCATTGCAATTGCCATTACCTTACACAACCTGCCGGAAGGCATGGCCACCACAGCTCCCCTAAAAATGGCTGAAATGAAAAGCTGGAAAATACTCCTTTTGAATTTTGGTATCGCTTTTTTCACCCCTCTAGGTGCTCTTATCGGTTTGTTGGCCATTGACAGAGTGCAAAATTCCATATCTTTTTTTCTCGCTTTGGCAGGAGGGGCTATGACCTTCCTGGTCTTTGCAGAGCTCTGGCCTCTTTCCCGTGAACGCCATCCCCGCTACGCTCTTTTGGGAGGAGTCCTGGGGTACCTCTTCTTTGCAGGGATAAGCTTTCTTCACTAAAAAAGCTTCCATCAGTTCTAGCTGACGGAAGCTTTTCTTTGCGGGACGATTACCCATCCCCTCGTTCCCCCTAATGGAGTACTCGCGAGGCGTATTCTCCCATACGCTTATATCCTTCTTTGGTAGGGTATTTGCCGTCCTGAGATAAGCCTTCCAAGTAAGTATTATCGGTATCCATGAGTACCGAGGCAAAATCTAAAACGAGGATATCCTTCTCTCGGGCATAGCTTGATTCCCATTCTCTGAATTCCTTAATCGTGTTTTGAACCCCTGTATAAGGTAAGGGCAAGGCGAGAATCGGAATAATGTGATTGCTCTCAGCCTTTTCCACCATGGCCTGAATATATTGTTGGAAGGTCTCAAGCGGTATGTCCCGAAGGGCATCGCCGTTCCCCACAAAAATGATCACCCGGCCCGGCTTTTCATTGAGCACATCCGCATCAAAACGGGAGTAGAGGTCCTGGGCGGTCTGATTTGTTTTCCCCTTGTTCACCACTTCAACCTGCAGTGCTTGGCCTAAAACCACCGGCCAAGCACTTTCTGCATTACCAGGATAACCAAAGGTAAAGGAATCTCCTATGGCCACAATCTTAGTATTCTCCAAAGTAGGGGCCGGCTCTTCCTGCTGGGGGGGAGTGGAAGCCTGCTCATTGGCCTTACCGTTCCATAATCCCAAAAAGCCGGCAATCACAATAAGCACACTCAAAAACACCGAGAATTGAATTAAACGAATTTCAATCCGATACGTCCGCATACCGTGTGGTCATCCCCCTTTACTAAAGTTTCAATAAGGCAGTATTCTACGAATCTTCCCCCAATCCCTCCATTCATAGAGAATTTCTCTCATGTACATGTGAGCAAATTATCCTCCGGTTGAGGGGGTTCCTTAGGGGTTACTTTAGTATAGAGATTCCCCATTTTTCAGCCAGCCCATTAAGTTCCCGCAACCGCCTCATGATCCATCATCCTATCCTTGTTATTCCTTCCCGACATTCTCCTTCATCTGTGCGCTGGAATGGATATCTTCTTTTACAGCTTCAATATGTTTGATCATTTCCTGAAACGCCAAATCCGGATTACGCTGTTTAATCGCCTCATAAATCGTTTCATGCTCTAAAACAGATAAATATTGACGTCCGGGAATCTTAAAGCTACTGTCTCTGATTTCTCCGGTTAAGTCTAGGATGTTAATCATCAAACGCTTGAGGACTTTATTGCCCGATGCTTCAGCGATCTTAAGATGGAATTCTGCATCAAGTAAAGCAAGTTTGCCACCACTTGCAGAGCCCAGCTCTTTTCCCCTCTTGACAATTTTCCCAAGCTCTTCGATATCCTTGTCATCAGCATTTTGAGCACACCATAACGCTGCATACCCTTCCAATATTACCCGAACCTGAAAAATCTCATCAAAGGTACCCTGGGTTATCTGAAGCAGTGCTGCTAACCGTGATACATCTTCGACTTGTTCGTCCACCTCATTAACATAAGCCCCTAAGCCATGACGGATCGTAACCATTCCCAGCCCTGCCAAAGTTTTCAAGGCATCACGAACTACTGTTCTGCTTACTGAAAACACATTGCACATTTCGCGTTCAGCAGGCAGCTTATCCCCTGGCTTAAGTTCACCATTACTGATACTCTGGACAACTTGTTTCACAATTTCCTCGGATAAATTACCATGTGTTTTAACTGGTTCAAACACTACCTATACCACCCTTACAATACTCTCTGGTAATATATAATACCACTTCCCGCAACAAAAGGGCAATAAACGATTTACTTTTGAGTTTATTGCCCCTTCATTTCTATTTTAAAAAAATTATATACTATAGTTAATCTGATGTGATAGTTAACGATTAAGGAGGATTGATAAGCTATAGCTATCAATCAAACGAGGGGCTTTATTGGGCCATGATGGACATAATAGATTATTAAATTTTGAACTTCTCCACCATGGTATTCAAGTTTATAGCGTGTTCGGCCTGAATCTGGGCGGCCTTGGCCACGTGCTCCATAACTTTGGCCATCTGGCCCATATTTTGAGCGATTTCCTGGGAACTGCCGGTGGCTTCCTGGACTGAAGCCGAAACAGTTTGGATGGCGTTACTCATTTGTTCGATGGCGGTAAGCATTTGTTCTGAAGTCGCAGCAAAGTCTTCCACCAGCGTTCCTACCTTATGGGCATCTTTAGCGTGCTGCCCTTCCGCCTCCACAAGCATCTCATAATCAGGAATGACCTTTTCCTCAATAAACTTTAAAACTTCCGAGGAATTTCGGGAAAGATGGCCAAATGCTTCGGTTACTTTACTGATCACTGCATGAATTCCAGCCACAGTCTGTGCTGATTGTTCAGCCAGCTTCCGTACCTCCTCTGCGACAACCGCAAAGCCCCTTCCCTGCTCTCCGGCCCGGGCTGCTTCAATAGCGGCGTTCAAAGCCAGGAGATTGGTCTGCTCAGCAATACCTTCGATGGTTTCAGCCATGATCCTGATTTCCTGAACCACTTCACCGTTTTTAATCGCTGCGATGATTTCTGCTTGTTTTTGCTGATAAATACTCAGGGTCGCTCCTCTTGAAGCTTCAGCATTTTTACGCATCATCTGGGCCTTCTTCTCGATTTCCTGGACGATTCTGCTGCCCTCAGAGGCTTTCCCGGCAAGCATACCGGCACCTTTGCTGATCTCCGTCCCCGAGGCCAGCATTTCTTCCGCAGAGGCAGCCGTCTCCTCCATTCCTGCCGCAATCTGTTCCGCCCCGGCATTGATGTTTTGTCCCTGAGCGTTCAGTTCCTCAGCCGAAACCGATAATTCCGCTCCGACTGTCTTGAGGTCTTCAGCAGCTTCCTTAACATGTTCCAGGAGGCGGCTCATGTTACTGTCAATATCATCATAGGCTCGGGCTAATCGGCCAATTTCATCCTTCCTCCTGATTAAACTTTTTTGTTGATCCGTAGAAAAATCACCTTGAGCAAATAATTTGGCTTGCTCAACGGCAGCTAAAATCGGACGGCTGATCATCCTGCCTAGGATCAGGCTGAGCAACAAGGCCAAAGCAAAACCGCAAGCCGTCAGTATCATAATAATCATGATCGCTTCAGCAAAGTCCTGTTCCGAAGTACGCTGAAGATCTTCGTTGTATGCCAAGGAACAGCGAATCATGCTTTCGATGATTTCTTCCACCTTAGCCTGCTGCAGACCGGCTTGCTGATTAAAGTCACCGGCTAAGGCATAGTTTTTCAGTTCAACTGCTGTCATCGCCTTTTCTCTCAAGTCCCGGTAAACAGTTACCTCACTTTTGAATTCCGCTAACAGTTCTTTTTCTTCTTCGGTTAAGTTAAGCATTTGATACTGCTGGATCAACAGGTCGTTATGTTCGTTATCTTCGATGGACTGGGCAATAACCCTTCGGGAATCGCCGATCACTACAGGATCTTCCGAAACCTGGCCCTCCCAGACTACGCTGACCATCTCCGCAGCCCCTTTGGCAAAGCTCTTATTCAAGTCTTCCAAAATGAGAATAGGCTGGATGCCATCCTGGGTAATTCTTTTGAGGTTATCGTTGACTTTACCCAGGTTAATCAGCCCGGTTATGCCAACAGTCAGGATTAATAGGGCCATAAGTAAAAAGCAGATAAAAAGTTTTCTACTTGTTTTTAAATTAATAAACCATCCCATCTCTACTAATCCCACTTTCTTTTCCAAATTACAGTAGCATTAAACCATTCTTTACGGTTAAATTCTCAATAATGCCGTACTTCATGGGTAACGATCAAAAGGAATGAGAATGGATTTTTGCCCAATAATCCATTCTCATTAACAATAATTGTTTAATTGCTTTTATTTAAGTCCATATTTTTCTACAAGAGGTGTGACTGTCTCCGTATAGGTATTGACAATTTCTGCGAATTCGTCACCATTCAGATACTCATGGGGTTGTCCGATTTTCTCCATTTCTGCAATGTATTCCGGGTTCGTACAGATTTTTTCAAAACCATCTCGTAGCACCTTTAATACGGCCGGATCGATATCTTTCGGTGCTGCAAAGCCACGGCGAATATCGGAAATGAAGTCAACATCCTGTTCTTTGAAAGTGGCAACATCTTTCAGCCATGGATGACGTTCTTCGGAGGCAATGGCCAAGAATTTATACTTGCTCACATCTCTCATCACATCATTGAGGTTTCCGATCATAGCGTCCACATGGCCGCCCATCAGCGCTACATTCTCATCAGCAGCGCCGGTGAAAGGAACAAGGGTTAATTTGATGTCGAGCAAATCCATGAGCTGCAATGCTGCAATATGGTGCGCGGTAAAGGTTCCCACCACTCCAATGGTCATTTTGCCATCCTTTTTCTTGGCTTCAGCTACGAAATCGGCAATAGTATTCATCGGGCTATTGGCTTGAACAACCAAAAGATTCGGATCATTAACAACTTGGCAAATGAAGGCGAAGTCTTCAATCTTATAGGTGCCTTGAGGACTTAACGCCTGCAAATTGATGTGGGGAACATTGATCCCGCCAATGGTGTATCCATCCGGCCTCCCTTTCGTAATCGCTGTGAAACCAACTTGTCCACCGGCACCCACCTGATAATCGAAGGTTAAGGGCTGATTATTGAAATTTTCTTTCCAATACTTGTCGACGATGCGAGCCTGGACATCACTTGAGCCACCAGCTGTAAAGGCAATAATCATGTTTACAGGTTTCTTGGGAAAGTCTGCTTTCTTCTCTTCAGTAGTTGTTACCGGGGTACCACCTCCGCAACCTGATAGAAGCAAGGCACCGATTGTAATCAGGGCAGCTGTCAACTTGGTCCATCTTTTCATCTTTTTACCCCCATATCTTAATTTATTTAACCGCATAATGATTACTCAGACTCCTCAGCCAAAGCGTCTTGAACGGCCTCCGGGTTTTTAATGCGAGTATACAATGAGGCTGCCAGTAAAACCGCAGCAACAGCAAGCAGAGCCAGAGAAATAGGTCTCGTGAAAAAGATCGCCAGGCTGCCATGAGACATGTTCAACGATTGACGAAGGGAGGTTTCAAAAATCGTTCCTAAAATCAAACATAGAATCAAAGGCGTTGTGGGTATCTCTATTTTCTTAAATAACCAGCCAACCAGACCGAAGAGGATGGCCACACCGACATCAAACAGCTTGAATCTTACACTGTAAGCACCAATAAAAGAGAAGACCAAGACCATCGGCGCTAAGATCCCATAGGGTACCTTGACAAGCTTGGCCCATAACGGGACCAAGGGAAGATTCAGGATAATCAAGATAACATTGCCGATATACATAGAAGCAATGACAGCCCAGACCAGATCAGCATTCTTCTCGAAAAGCGTGGGACCCGGCTGCAGTCCATACATCATGAACCCGCCTAAAAGAACAGCCAAGGCCGGCCCGGAAGGAATGCCAAAGGATAGCAATGGTACAAAGCCACCGCTGGTTGTCGCATTGTTTGCCCCCTCGGGAGCTGCCACCCCTCTCAGGTCACCTTTACCAAAGGTCTCCGGATGCTTCGAGAAACGTTTTTCAATGTCATAGGACATGAAAGAGGTAACCCCCGGACTGCATCCCGGCAATAATCCCAAGAAAAACCCAACAACCGCTGAACGAATCATTGTCGGTAAAATATAAAGGAACTCTTTTGCCGTTAAGTAGAGCTTTTGCAGCTTTGCATTGTAGACAGGAGCACCGATATGCTCAAGGTTAGAAAATATTTCTCCTACCGCAAACAAACCAATGATCACGCTTATAAAATCGATCCCCGACATGAGGTTGATATTGCCAAAAGTGAAGCGCGAATAGCCAGTCACAGATTCCATGCCGACCATAGCAATCAGGAACCCGATTAAAGCCGAAATCAAGCCTTTAACCAGCGATTTACCGGTAAGATTAATGACCACACTCAAAGCCAGAATCATCAACGCGAAATACTCCGGAGGACCAAATCGAAGAGCCACATTTGCTAAAGTCGGTGCGAAAAAAGTCAGTCCAACCAGTCCGAGTGTTCCCGCAACAAAAGACGAAATTGCCGCGGTCGCCAGGGCCGGACCAGCCTTCCCTTGCTTAGCCAGTTGGTAACCATCCAGGGCCGTTGCCACAGAACCTACCTCGCCGGGAATGTTAACCAGGATAGCTGTCGTAGACCCTCCATACATTGCCCCGTAGTAAATCCCTGATAACATGATAATCGCAGGAATCGGTGGCAAAATGGTTGTTAACGGCAGCAAAATGGCAATTCCTGATGTAGGACCTAACCCGGGTAATACCCCGATTAATGTTCCGGCTAAGCAACCTATGAAACCAAACAATAAGTTTTCAGGTGTTAAAGCAGTAAGAAAGCCATTGATTAACATTGAAAAGTCCACAGACTCACCTCACTTGTGTGAAATTCGCGTAAGCAGTCATTTTATTATGATTGAACCTTAGAATCCTAAAAAGCCAATGGGTAGAGGAAGGTCCAGCAAAGTCCGAAACAGGTAAACGATAAGCATCCCTGTAAGCGCACCCAATAGGGCACATTTCCATAAAGCATATTTGCCAAGTTTATGTGCCAGATACGTGACAAGCAAAAATGTAGCTATACCAAATCCAAGGATCTCCATCAACCCCAGGTAAAGAACCAAGACCAAAAACAATCCTGCAACAGGAAGCACATCCTTCCGCCGAAGCACTGAAGTTGTCGTATTCTTCTCACCAAAGGACTGAATAAGCAAGATAATGCTAAGAACGGTAAGAACAACACCTAACCCCAGGGGGAGGATCCCCGGTCCGAAATCCACACCCGGCATGCTCTTAGGCATTTGTCTCGCTTGGACAATAATAAAGATTGATAAAATCAGAAAAGTAATTCCTACTTTAAAATCTGTCTTTTTGGCAAACGAAATCTTTCCAGTCATCTTCTTGTCGTCAAATTCGGCGATACTATTCTCACCCATTCCCTTCCTCCTTTAAGTCTTACCTATTTAGGCACTTGTTCTAATACTATCTTTCACGTTCCTTAAAACAAAGTGCCCACAGTTTAGGTACTAAGTGCTTCTCCGAATGAAGCACTTAGTCTATGAAACCTCATGCCTTTATAGGAATGACAGAGTTGGCATTCGGTAATACCGTTATTTTCAAATCAGCTGTATAATCCGGGATAACATCATCAATGGCCTCTTGCAGGCTCTTAGTAACCTTCACCATGAGCGTTTTGGCTAATTCCGGGGATACTTTGTCAGATACCAGGATTGTTTTCGCTTTTAGGAACGTTCTGGACCAAAGATAGGCTTTATGGGGACCAATAACAAACTCTTTTTCTTTAAAGGAGGTCACAAGGTCTGACGGATCATCATATAAGGACATGGTCTTTTCAAAGCTTTCTTCTCCAGCCCCTTCAATACATTGAGCCACTAATATGATGGTTCCTCCCTGCTTAACCAGCTGTAAGGCAGGCGTTAAGGCTTTCTGAGCCTGGTAGGCATTGATATCTTTCGGAAACCCTCCCGGGGATGCAATGACAATGTCAGCTGAACTCATCGATACACCAAAAATACTCTTAGCAAATTCAACTGCAACACCATGGCCTGCTCTTGGATGACCGGCGACAGCTTTAACGACCTTTTTTTGAGTATTGAGTACGACATTGACAATCATATCAACACCAATAATCCGGCCACAATCCTCTAAATCGATTCGCGCAGGATTTCCTTTCATTTCCCCCAGTTCAGCACCGGGTTGAAAAAGCCGGACATGATTTCCTGTAATCGTCTCTCTCCCGCCTAAGCCAATGACCGCACCTTTAACACCTGCTGTGAATCCCATAAATTGATGGGCATCAACCATACCGGTAACAATTTTAAAATCCGCCTGAGCAAAATGTTTATTGACATATACAGGAGTTCCTAAGGGAGATGTGCCCAAAAAAGTTAGACCGGCCCTATCATCTGCATCGTGAGGAAGAACCTGCCCCACTCTTTTTGACAATTCCTCACCCAATATATAATTCATCTCTTCCTGAGTTGCAGGATGATGCAATCCGCCACCCACAAGCACCGTAATTTGGTCTTCATAGATTCCAAATTCGGCTAACCAGGGTAACAGCTTCTCCACAATGAGGCGAGAGGGCACAGGACGTGTCATATCACTCACAGCGATAGCCACTGACTTCGCGTTTCTTAGTTTATCAAAATTGATATCTCCTATTAAATTTAGTAAAGCTGCAGAAATCTGTTCGCCGGCTTCAACACTAGGCTCTACCGATTTTAATCTACCATAGACACAGTCAATATCATCCGGTATCGAGCAAGATTGTGTCCCATGCCCATAAGGCAATTCAATTGTTTTCACACTTTCACCCCTGCCTCACTCAGAGTTAAATTTCCCCTTTTCCATTCTCGAACAAATGACCCATATTTTTAAGCGCTGGGATAGAGACGGGTAAGCACAAACTCCTTGTGATTGAGCACTTCGGCATCAGTTAAGCAGCCACGTGCCGTTTTCACTACACATTCCATCACTTTATCTGCCGCTTGATCCAGAGTCAGCTCTCTGCTGAGCACTCCACTGATATTCACATCGATATGCTCGGACATAAATTCACAAGTCTTAGGATTTGCTGACATTTTAACCACAGGCTCAATCGGGTTGCCCACAATATTGCCCTGACCCGTTATGAAAATATGGAGGGTTGCTCCTGCCGCCATCATGAGTGTGACACATTCAGCTGCCGCTGCTGATGTATTCATGAAATAACGCCCTGGTTTTGTCGGCTCTTCTGCCATTTCCAAAAGACCGATAATCGGGGCCTTGCCGGCCTTTTGGATATTGCCCATGGCTTTTTCTTCGATCGTTGTCAAACCCCCGGCAATATTCCCTTGGGTTGGCTGTGTTCCTAAAAGATCGGCTCCTTTGGATTCGATCATATCCAGATAATCCTTATGGACTCTTAAAAATTCCTGAGCAAGTTCAGGTGTTGCGAAATGCTTGGCAAGAATATGCTCTCCTCCCGTTGTTTCAGGCGTTTCACCAAAGATAACCGTTCCGCCCATTTCTACCAAACGATCACCCACTACACCTGCCGTTGGGTTTCCAGCGAGACCGGTTGTGGTATCGGATTCACCACACTTGAAGCTCACCACCAGATCTTTCAATTCACACTCTACTTTTTCCAAGGATGTAGCGTATTTTACATATTCATGGGCCTTACGGGAAGCCATTTCGATGGTTTTTAAGTCACCATGACCCTCAATACCGAAGTATGTTACGGGTTTACCGGTTTCGGCAATGCCATCGGCGACTCGTTTCGCCCAATTTTGCTCAATACCAATGACGACGACAGCCGCCACGTTGGGATTACGTCCCGCTCCGATAATGGTTTTGAAATGCAGCTCAAGGTCGGCTCCGAATTGAATACGGCCATAGGGATGAGGAAGTGCCAGGGTTCCGGCAATATTGTTGGCAACTGCTTCACAAGCAGCATTGGACAAATCATCGACCGGTAGAATAAGAACATAGTTACGAATACCGATACGCCCATTGTCCCGACGATAGCCTAAGATCTTAGTTTCCATAATCCCACCTCGCAGTCTTTAAGTTATGGGTATGTACCCAATCCCCTACCTTAATATCCTGGGTTACTTTGCCCACATTTTCACCATACTTTATTAAGCTTTCACCCTGTTTCTTGCCCTTTAGGGCAATCTTGTGTCCTAGTTGGATGTCATGGTTTGCTTTGACATGACATTCTTTCCCACTATGAATGTCCACACCCATGACTTCCTCGCCGGCCTTAATATCCTGCACGGCGACGCCAACATCGTCTTGAGCCTCATGCAATAAGAATTTATGGCTGCTCATCACGTTTCCTCCTTTTTACTTTTTACCACTCGTCTCGGTGGTATGTTGTATGTGGTGTTACCACTGAGCTCAGTTTATATGATTCCTTTTGATCTGTCAATATGTAATAAAGAGTTTTTTCACGAATTAGTTGATAAATTCTTCCTTCTCACCTTCACTCCCTATAAAGCATACTTTAGTATAAGGAATCGAAGGAGGTGCCCTATTAATGAGCTACATTGACAAGGCTAGGGAACTTGGAGAAGCACTCAAACAAACCCCCGAAGTACAAGCTATTCTCGCTGCAGAAGCAGCCATCAAAGCTGACCCTGAAGCCAACGAAGCATTTATCCAATATCAAGAAAAAGAAAGCCAAATCGTTACGACTCAGATGATAAGTAAAGTAATTCCAGAAAAAGATGCCCTGGCCCTTATCGACCTCAAAGTCCGCCTCATGAACAAACACTCCCTGATTCGCACCTATTTCCAAGCCCAACAAAGCTTTGAACGGGTTATGGCCATGGTTAATCTCACCATAACCACGACCATCCATGGTATGCCCAGTGCTGATCAGCTCCCCCTACCTGACGAAATCAAGAACATGGCTCAAAAGGTCTTGGAATCCATAGGGGGGGGTAAGCAGTCCAAGACCTTGGAAATTCCCAAGGATATGAAGCTGCCTCCAGGGTTAAAGCTTCCCCCGGGACTAAAAATTCCCGGTCTGTCCGAATAATAATAGGGGACCTCACTTATGCGGCCTCCAGATTATTGCGGTCCCAAATTCGAAATCCAGATCGTTCATCCCATCACCCTCCTAGCATTTTTGATTGTCATAGCCCTCGGGGGGTTTCTTATCCTCAACACCTGGTTCTTCTAAGCTCTCAATTCATGAAAAGGAGGTGAGTGATTTGGCCTTAGGAAATGAATCCATCCGCCCCTTGCCTGTCACTCCCCTCTCCTTCTCCCTGCTCGTCACTAGCCCTATACAGAGAAATCTCCCCTTTCTTCCAATCACCGCTGCCCTTTTCCCCCTAGGCAGAGTAAGGCTGCCCTATGCTGGTTTGGTAGTAGCAGGCTTAGATATTCTTATGAATTTCCTGGTTAAGCGTTCCTTGGTTAACCCCCCCTCCCCCCATAAGGCGCCGGAAGAGTCCCATACCATCACCCTGACTCTGGCACAGCTGGCAGATCTCGTCCAGAAGACATCTCAAGGTCAGGTTATACGTCCCGGTGACGCCTCTCAAGTCTCCCCCCCGGCGGCGTCCGGGGTGGGTGAGCCCCTTTTCCCCGACAATTTGAGCTTTTCCCTTTCCATAAGCGGTCCTTTCGGAAACTTCGAGGGCACACCGGATTCGGTATTCAACGTTCCTTTATTTGAAATCCCCGGGGTCCCAGGTAATTTAATCATCGCTCTCATCACTATAATAGCCCAGTTCTTAACCGAACAAGCCAATATCAATAACAATAGAGGGGAAAGTTTATGAGTAATGGAGGAAATCTTCGTCTTGTTTTCAACACACCGGCAGCGGGAGCCAGCTTTATTGCCTTTTCCCTCTTTTTTCTCATTATTTTTTCCGCAAACCCCATATTATCCTCAACTAGTTTTAGAACTTTAGGGATAATCATCAGCTTAAGCAGTATAGGTTTTCTGCTCATGATCATTATGATCTCATTTTTCCTATGATTTGTTCATATACGCAAAAAAGGAGCTCAGGCATAACCGAGCTCCCCACTAACCCAAAAGCCAGGAATTACATCTCCGCGGTATCCTACATAAGCTTTTAATCTTGCTGCCCGTTACTGCAGGGGTTCTATGATGGAATCTCCTAATGGACTGCCTCCGCCAATGGCTTCCGGAATGCCGGCGGAAAACTCTGCCCCGGAAGAAGTCATTTCTCCTTGAGAGATACCCCCCTCCACAATCCCCGGAGCTGCGGAACGCCTCTGAACCAACCCGGTAACCTTATTCCATACGGACCCTCCTGCTTTCTTAATCGGGGCCAGGAAACGGACCGGTCCCGGTGCTTGTCTTACCTGCAAGACAATGGGCCCTTGCGGAACATGGCCTAGTTGCTGAGAGTTTTCCGCCGTAATAATGACCCGGCTATAGTGATGGAGAGGGACTTGACTGCGAAACTGGGCTTGATATACTCCATTGCCCACGGGTCTTAAGACACCGGCCAGGAATCCAGTTTGGCCTTTGTTATCCACGAGATACGCTGCATACGTGCCGCCGCGTCCTACCAAGTCATTTGGCGAAGGCAAATTGGCTATACACGAAAATACATTATCGCTCGAAATAGAAGCAATGCCATTGGCGTTCATTCCCGCCTGGGCAGCCTCCAAAACCAGTTGCCGATGCTGCCCGGAAGCCCCTGCTCCATTCCCACTGCCTAAGAATGCAAAAGGACCTGCCATATTTCCTCCTCCTTGGGATTGTGTCACTGGTTTGTAAGGTTTGGCACCAAAAAATCCTCCACGTAAGTTATTGATTTGGCCATCCTTTTGGAAAAAGCCCCGTTGTTTTAACCCCGCCCCCAAATTATTGCGAATGCTTCCTCCCGGCGCAGGACCCATTGGACCAATACCTTGCATCCCAGCAGACGGCATACCCATCGGCGGGATTCCCCCAGGCATCCCGGCAGAAGGCATTCCCCTGGGAGCGATTCCACCTGGAGTCATCCCACTCGGGGCCGCCCCATAATTATACCCTCCCCCAGCCGTAGTTGTTGGACTAACGCCTCGGCCCCAGCCTGAACTCTGTCCGGGCATCCCTCCCATAGGCATTCCCTGATAGGTATCAAGCCGACGGGGTACTCTGGGGTCTGTCTGTCCATAAGATCCATTTCCCTGATCCCAGGTAAATCTCACATTTCTCCCTCCCGACGACAAACTTCTCCCTTTAGAATATGTTCCACCTTGATATTTGGTGTTAGATATAAAATCCCCATTCCCGAATACACATAAAAAGAGGGCGTCGCCTGCTACTTTAAAATAAAGTAGTTTTGCGACACCCTCTCTGCAACAGTGTCTTTTTTGATTGCATTAACTTTAAACCATTGAGACAAGGTATATGACCCTTTGTTTTACTCGCCTAGATACTAAATGTATGGTTACCGATGGTTTTCACCACAGGTCTGGTCTTAATCCAACGGTCCGTGGCTGTCCTGGGGTTATAATAATAAATCGCGCCCTCCGTCGGATCCTCGCCATTTAAAGCGGCCTCTGCTGCAAGATAAGCACTTTGGTTGGGGGTAAGATGGATTTGCTTATCAATGACAGCTGTAAAGGCACCCGGCTGGTACACCACATCGTGAATCGTATTGGGGAAACGATGATCTTTAACACGATTGAGCACCACTGCTCCTACTGCCACTTGACCCTCAAAATCCTCCCCCCTTGCCTCAGCATGAATCACACGAGCAAGAAGCTCCAGCTCTTCTTGAGTGACTTGAGTTTTCCCACGGGATGGTTCCGTGGTTATGTTGGCAATTGCACCTCCCTTGACGGGAATCAGCAATTTTTGACCTGCGATAATACTATTGGGTTCACTGATCTCGTTGAGTTTCATGATCTCGGCAATCGTTGTCTCATACCTATGAGCGACTCCTGATAACGTCTCTCCACTCTGTACTACGATTACCTGAGCATCTCCCTGGAGAGCTGACTCATCACTGGAAGCAGTTGTCTCCTGAGCTGTTACAGTTTCTTCAATTGCTGGACTATCATTATTTTCTAACGTAGTATTTTTTGCTTCGTCTTGGTTGACACCAACCCTTTGAAAATCAATGCTTTGAACCTTACTATCTTCCTCCCCGGAATGCACTGTCACAATGTCCTTTTGGGCCGCATCCAAAACTTCAATATCGACTATTTCAAAAGTATTCGTACCTAATTCTCCATTGACTGGATACACCATTCCCTGACACCAGAATAATGTCATTACCCAGCATAGGAAAATTGCCGTGGTTTTTCGGCATCTTCGGTGTGGCAAACAAAATCACCTCTTGAGTTCATGAATTATTTCTAGTCTTTCCCAAGAAGGACGTTTTTTATAACACCAGCCCAAAAACCTCAAAAACACTGCTAAAAATAAAAGAAACCGGATGTTCCTGTTACCTACCAGTAGTCAGGATATCCGGTTTCTTTTTTTAATCACAATAGCCTTTTTGCTTTAACTTTTCCACATGCTCTTTTAAAATCTTTTCAATATCAATAGCGTACTGTTCCTCTAAAACAAACATCATCGTTACCGCCGTCTGGGCCACATCGATAAGCTCCTGAGCGACCATATGCATCGCCTCAGTCTCCTCGACCCTCAACCGCTCTCCATTGAGTCCGCGAAACTTCCCAATGGCCTGAGCCAGTTCTCCCGACTCCTCCATAATCTTCAGAGCCGTACTTTCTAAAGAGGGGTTAAGTCGGTTTAAACGGGGTAAGGTCACCGTTTTTGAGCTGCACACCCCTGCGTTACCACGACTCTTTTCCATCCACTCACTCCTCCGTTAACACACCTGTCGATCATAACCAATAACCCGGAACCTAATGAGCCTTTCCAGTGGTTCCGACGGTTAGTACTCCTTCTTTCAGAATGGAGCCATCCTGAGCGGCAATTCCCTGATGAGTAAGAAGCCAGTAGGTTTTTTCAGGTTCGAGAAGGCCTTCCGGAATCACTTTAACCGAGCGTTCATCCACTTTCTCGAATTTCACGGGAATACGCTTGCCGCTTTCGCTCTCAATCAGTTCGAAGGCATTCTTGGTCACACTCTTAAAATCTAGGGGAGCGGTAAACCGCACAGTAAAGGTCTTATCCACGGAAAGATCCTTAAGTTCATTCATCCCCTGATAGTCTGGATAAAATAAAGGCCATAAGGCATCCTGTTCACCTTGGGAAAAAGTTGTCCACACTGAGCTATTCCGCCAGGAAAACCCTCCGGGGAAAGCGTTGTTTTGGATGAACTCCCGATAAGTTGACCAGTATTCAGGCTCTCTTGCTTGCTCGAGGGAGAGGTTCCAATCCTTGCCCCCGGCAGTGAATTGAATAAGGTCCGTAACTTGCTTTCCTTCTGCATCCACTTGGGTAGCTCCGTCCAACATCAATACCGCCATCTTCAGGGGCTCATTTTCCTGAATCTCCACATCAGGACGAATTCCTACCCCATTGATTTCCTTTCCATAAGGAGAATAGAATTTAGCCACCGTGATCTTGAGAACATCTCCATTGGAGAGCTGATACAACGTCTGTACAGAACCCTTACCATAGGTATTGGTTCCTACTACCGCTGCCTTTTGGTAGTCCTTAACTACTGCCGTTAATATCTCTGAGGCGCTGGCACTATTCTCATCGGTTAAAAAGATCACCGGTTCAGTAAAGATAAATTCATGCTTTTCAGCCTTGTAAGGAGTAAACTCCTGGGAGCGATCCTTCGTCTGCAAGGCTGTCTGCTCACCAATAAAATACCCTGCCAGACTTAAGGCTGAGTCCAAATACCCTCCCGGATTATTGCGCAGATCCACGACCCAGGCATCCGCCCCTTGCTTATCCAGTTCCTTGACAACCTGTCCGAATAGTACCTCCGTGGACTCGCCGAAGGACTCTATGGCCACATAGCCGATATCCTCACCGAGCATCTCTCCGCTCACGGTAGGGACTTCAACCGCCCTGCGGGCTACCTTTAAACTAAGGCGCTCTTCTCCCCGCAGTACCACGATATCCACAGTACTCCCCTCTGGCCCCCGGATAAAACCGGTAGCCGCATCCTGAGAAAGTCCTGCTAGATTCTGTCCTCCTGCTTCAACAATAATATCCCCTGTTTTGAGCCTGGCTTCCTTAGCCGGTGATCCCTCAATGACACCGACAATCTCCAAACCCCTTGGCTCCAGCTGAATATATACTCCGATCCCCGTAAAACTCAATTCCATGGAATCAAGGAATTTTTGGTATTCCTTTTGCGTAAAAAAGACCGTATGAGGATCATCTAAGCGCTTAAGCATCTCTTCAATACTGGTGGCGTTGAGCACCCAGGGATCCACCGGATCAACATACTGATTCTCCAATAAGTAGCGCACATCATCTATAGGGCTCCCCAAAGCTACAGCCGGAGCAGATATACTTAAGATCAGCGCCAAAGCGGAAGCTGTAAGCATTCTCCGTACTTTGGCTTTGGATTGACTCAATTTGCTGCAAAAGATATTGAATTTAGTCATCACTTTATCCCCCTTATCTCAACTAGAATTCGACGTACCTTCTGTGAATCCTGTCAGCTAAGAGGGTCTCCTCTAAAAATATCCTCCACATCATCTTTCCTGTAGTTTAGTCCAGATTTTTTGAAAAGCCACGGGTAAGGCGATTCTATCCAGTTCCTTTACATCCATCCAACACAAGCCATCTTCCTTCAGCTGGGAATCCTTACCCGCCCTGACCTCTGATGACTTATCTATTACATCGTCAAGATCGAGAACCACCCAAACCATCTGCCAGCGTCGATGACTGAAGGTATGAACTAAAGGACCTTTCACGCTTGGGTTACGGCTAAGCAGTTCTTTGACGATCACATCATAGGTTGGATCAGATATCTGATTTTTATAAAGTCCATACCATTCCTTACCTTCTCTGAATTTTTCCAGTGAGGGTATCATCATCTCTTCTCCAGGGAACTCCCATAGATTGGCCAAAAGCCCTGTGGTGGGCCTCTTTTTCAGAAGAACCTGCCCTCGGTGAAGAAGGATTAGGGTGGGACGAAAAGCTTCCGTAGGTTTCTCTTTGCTTTTTTTCACAGGGTACACTTGAGGGTCACCCAGGGCAAAGCTCTCACAATCCTCTTGGAGGGGACATTGCTCACATCGTGGATTCTTAGGAGTGCATACCGTTGCTCCCAACTCCATCATTCCTTGATTAAAATCTCCTGGACAATCTCCGGGTATCACTTCCTTAAGATATTCAAGAAAAAAGCGCCTTGACCTAGCCTTCTCCACATCTTCCTCCCAACGGAGAATGCGGCTCAGCACTCGCTTTACATTCCCATCCATCACCGGAACCCGCTCTTCATAAGCAATGCTGGCAATGGCTGCCGCGGTATACTCACCTACACCTTTAATCGTGAGGAGCGCATCATAGTTCTCGGGCATTCTTCCCTCCGTCATTTGCACCACATAGCGGGCGCCCTCCCACAAGCGTCTGGCCCGTGAATAGTACCCCAAACCCCGCCATAGCTCCAGCACCTCCTCCTGCTCTGCTTCAGCCAGAGCAAAAAGATCGGGAAACCGTTTCATAAACCGTAAGTAGTATGGAATAACTGTAATTACCTGAGTCTGCTGGAGCATTACCTCAGATACCCAAATAGCATAGGGCTCTTTTGTCTTCCGCCAAGGCAAATCCCTCTTGACTTGATTGAACCATTGGATCAGCTTTGAAGAGTTTATTCCACTCACTCTATCCCCTCTTCTTTGTCATTCTATTTTCAAAAAGAAATCCCGAGGGTTAACCCCCGGGACCTAGTCTATAGCTTGTTTGATGAAAAAACAACCCTAAAGGTTGTGCCCTTCTCACGGCTCTTTACATCAATGGTGGCATTTTCTTAAGTTAATCTTTTCTCCCATCCAGCCATAAAGATCTCGTATAATCTTCTGGTTATAGGACCGGCTCCTCCTTTCCCTACTGTCACACCATCCAATTTCCCTACCCCTAAGACCTCACACCCGGTGCTTGTGAGCATAATCTCTTCAGCACCACGCAATTCTTCAAGAGTAATCTCCCTTTCCTCCACTTCGATTCCAGCTTCACGGGCAGTCTCGAGCATAATCGCCCGACTTACCCCGGGTAGGATCCGCCCATTAAGAGGTGGTGTCACAACCTTACCCCCGATGACTGCAGCCACATTGCTGCTGGAGGCCTCAGTAATCAGCCCTCCGCCCGGTTCTGTTCCCAGCACTAAAATCGCTTCATAAGCACCCTGCTCTGCAGCGGCCTGCTTGGCCAATACATTGGGCAGAAGGTTAAGGGTTTTAATATGAGGACGAGCCCATCGCTCATCAGGTACTATAATGCAGCTTACTCCATCCTCACGGACCTTTTCTTCGGCAGAGGCCATAGGGGCCACAAATAAGGTAACCATGGGCTCACTTTCCGGCAAAAAAGCATGTATTCTGGGTCCCACTCCTCGCGTAACTTGCAGATACACCATGGCATTGAGGATTCCTGCCTTTTCCACACTCTCTAAGACTAGGGCCGCGAATTCCTCAGTAGTCTTAGGGGGGGTGATACGAATCTCTTTCATGCTCCTTTCGAAACGCTCCAAATGCTCCTTTAAAGCAAAGAGCTTACCCTCACAGACCTTGACCGCCTCATAGACTCCATCACCAAAAAAATACCCGCGATCCAAAAAGGGGATTTGTGCCTCTTGCAAGCTGGAAAATTTACCATTCACCCAAGCGATTCCCGGATAATCTGACATACTTCATCGTCTCCTTATTCTTCACAGTAAAATACTAGATAGTTCTAGGAAAACCGAAACAATCCTTCTTTCACCTATATGGAAATCAAAAGTATCTTGTTACAAAAATCAATCAGGCAAACAAAAAACCCCAAAGCACACGATGCTCTGGGGCTAGTCAATCATTCCTTCATCCAACTTTCCGATAGTCTCGTGAAAGGCAGGTACGATAATATAGATTTAATAAACCGTCCAATTCCTGGCTCATCCGGACCACCGCAGGGTCCGCCAGCTCCTTATCGTAGGATAAGGCATAAAGTTGACGTCTGAGATCTTCAATTTCATTGAGTAAGTTTGTATGTTCCATAGCATTCGACCACTTTCTACCCGATGGTAATAGCTTCTACGGGACACCTATCTGCTGCTTCTTGTGCGCTGATCTCCTCATCCTCAGGGACAGGAGTCGCTATGACAATAGCCAACCCTTCGTCGTCCATATCAAAAACCTTGGGGCATACACTTGCACAAGCTCCGCAACCAATGCATCTCTCTCTAATTATTTTGGCCATCATACCTGAACCACTCCTTTCTCTTACAATCAGTTTACAAGATAGGAGAAGCACGAATGTTGATGCAATGCATATTATGAGAGTAATTTTCGTCACACTGGCATTGGCAAATTCTTAATCCTATCCTATGAGCGAATCCCTTTTCCTGGAGCGGAGTCGCAAGTGCTGAAACCTATTTTAATCCAAATATGAAAATAAATATCGAAAATATTGTCGATGTCTAATCACTGATTATCGGTTATTAGGCCGCAATTCGTAGGATATTTGTAGATTAATAAGCTTAGAGAAGACTCGTCAGGGGATGATTGCTCAAAATTCCGACTTTATCTTTCACACTTGAGCCTTTTCTAAATGAGCCTATCTTATTCATCAAAATGAGACAAGGCACTTTTTCCTTGTCTCATTTGCACGGCCTTATTTTCCTTTGGCTTTTTCCTTTTCAATCAGGCTATTGATGCATTTGATCACCTTGTCAGAGTGCTTATCCAGCTTCTTCAGACAGGCTTGAGCCAGCTTAAGGTCGCCTTCATGGTAGGCCTTAGCCGCCTCCTGGGCCATTTTATGTACTTGATGATGAGGTTCATCTAAGGCCTTAAATTCCGGATAATCCTTTAGAGCATTGTCCTCTTTGAAATACCATTTCCCTAATCGACAATGCTGATGAGAGGTAACCTCTTCAGGAGCCACCTCTTCAATTCCTTTAAGCATGTTGACAATCCGGGATTTCCACAGCAAGTGGTCGGTTTTGGCTTTTTCCAAGATCTCCACCGTGGTTAGGTTGGAATCAGCCAGCTTAAAATGTTCCACCTTCTGATTCAAATCCTGAGCCATATAAGCGGTACCCTGGATACTTGTGGCCACCGTCTCCAGTGAAGCATTAATCTCTTCAGAAGATGCGGCTACTTGTTGGGCATGAGAGGATGTATTCTCAATAACGGTTGCCACCGAGTTAATCAAAGCCACGATTCTTTCCGAGCTGGCCACTTCAGAATCCGTAACTTCCACACTGGAGTGAACATCCGCAGCAGTCTTTTGGACGGCGCCATAGATATCATTCAGGGCATCACCGGCTTGATTCATAATCTGAACCCCATTTTCTACCTCTTGGCGGGTCAAATTTGTAGCCTGGACCACATCACCCACTCCAACCAGGACCTTTTGGACTAAACCTGCCACATCTTTGGCTCCTTGAGTGGACTGCTCGGCGAGTTTCCGGACCTCCTCCGCCACCACGGCAAAGCCACGACCGGACTCCCCTGCCCGGGCAGCCTCGATAGCTGCATTTAAAGCCAGCAGATTGGTCTGATCCGCAAGCCCAGTAATGGTTACCGTAATGGAATCGATCTGTTTGGAAAGTTCACTGAGTTGTTGCATTAATTCTTCCGTCTCCGAGGTCTTGGAATGAATGGTATGCATCCGGCTTATTGCATCATCCACCGTGCTTTTGCCCTGCTCAGCTGTATCCATAGTCTGCTGGGAATTCACTGCCGCAGATTGACTTTGGGTTTTGGCGATCTGGGTCAGGGATGAAAGCTCTAACAGTACCTGAGAGGCTTCCACGATGGACTTAGCCCCCGTATCGGATTCATCGGCGACACTTTGCATGCTTTCACTGACTTCAGCTACGGCTACCGTCGCCTCTTCGCTGGTGGCAGCTAATTCCTCTGAGGTCGCCGCTAGGTTCTCCGCCAGTTCCCGGACATTCTTCACCACATCGGATAGGCGGGTAATCATCACATTAAAGGCTGCACTCAAATCCCCGAATTCATCACTGGAGTGCACAGGAGCAAAAACTGTCAAATCTCCTAATCCTGCCTTACTCATGGTCTCTTGCAATTCGTTAATCGACCTTAAAATGTAGCGAGTTATTAAGTAGGCCAGGAACAAAGCCGCCAGGACTGCAACCAGGGTCCCGCCCCAGCTTACCAAAGTCATCGTATTCATATTCTTATGAATCAATGCTTCATTCGTGTTCAAAACTTCCGCTTGTCTCTCGATCAAGGTATCCAAAGCTTGGGTAAGAGGTGTGATCTCATAGGTAAGCAGCATGGCTTCGATTCTCTCTAAATCCTGCTGATCCTCAGTAGATAAATGCTCGTTCTCCCTCATCTTTTCAAGCCATGTCTTGGCAGCCATGAATTCACTTTCATTCCGGGCACGGCTGACCTCAGTCTTCATGGATTGAGCTGAGATCATCAACGTGGTATGGCCGAAGATATCATCCACCTCGTCATTCACCTTAATCTGCAAATAATTGGTGATCACGATGGATATTAAAAAGATGGAGATAATTCCAATAAATGCTCCCAAAACGCGAAACCGGACCCCAATTTTCATGCTATCACCTCATTCTGCCATTATACCCCTTAGCGTATCTCAAACACCTTATTCAGGCGGGTTAAATGAAAAAGCTCCTTAACTGCACCTTGGAGTCCTTGAACAATAATCCCGCCGCCGCGCTCAATAGCCCGCTTATGAATTGCCACCAATACACCCAGACCTGAACTGTCAATATAGTTCAGCCTGTGAGTGTCAAAGACAAAATGAGACTTCCCCTGTTCAATCAGGGGGAGAAGCTTCTCTCTCATGACGGCAGCGTCTTCTACATAAATCTTACCTTCTAGTTCCACAAAAACCTCTTGCTTATCCACCCGGATATCTATTGACATGATCCTTCCTCCCCATTTAAGCCAGTGTTTTTAAAAGCATGACTGAGTTGCCCTTGGCATTATAACGAACTTTATCCATAACCGCTTCCATGATAAAAATCCCCCGGCCGGACTCTCCCCATTCCCATTCTTCTTCCTCATTTTCCTCTAAGGCCCAGACTTTAGCCATCACTTGATCCGCTCGGAACCCGCTCCCATTATCCTTGACCCGAATGACAAGAAATTTGGAGTGGAGCACATAGATGCTTAGGGTTACTGCAGGGGCAGAGACTTTGTCCAGGGCGTACTTAAACCCATTGTTCACTGCTTCATTCAGTGCAACCTCCAGCATGGTTATTTCATTTTCAGACAGTGTTGCCCTTTCACCCCTACACCCTAAGGCCTCTTCCAAACATTGATGCAACTGTCCCCGATAATGGCGAAACTCCTGCTCTGAATGAAAGGTCTTGCGCATAAGCTTATGCCGCATATCCCTCACCCACCTTTTATCTTCTTTATGCTTCATGACAGCACTCGGCATTAACCATAAACCCTAAGGCAGTGGCATCGTCGTTAAGTTCATTTCTTAAGGATAAGGAATCCAGCCAATGCATGGTGCTTTCTATGGTCATCACTTGAAGAGGGCATTCTTTCTCTTGAACCAAATCATAAAAACCATCCGTAAGAAAAATCACTCCATCCCCTATCTTAAGGGGACACACATGCTCTTCAAACTCAGCATGCTCTGAAATTCCCAAGAAGAGGCCCGGTTGACTTAAAACCCTGATACCCGGTTGTCCATTCTCCGAAGAATAATATAGCAGATGATTGATCCCGGCCATGACATAACTGAGCTTACCCTGAGCGATATCGATGTCGAAAAAGATAGCAGCAGCAAAACTATCTTCCGGGAGAATGCTTTTCGCCTCATGATTCACCCATTCCACCTTCTCTGCAAGAGGGATTTTGCGTCCTACCACCTGGCGAAAGAGAACTCTTAATGCGGTCACCTGTAACGCTGCGGCTACTCCATGACCCATGACATCAAAGAGGAACCCCTTAAGAATCTGGTTCTTCTCATCCCAACGATAATCGTAATAATCTCCGCTCAGATGGTGGTAGGGGAGATAGATGCTCTTCATTTTAAGGTTATCGTTGGAGAAATCCGACCTCAAAATGTTTTTCTGAATCTTTCCCGCTAATTGAACCTCTTTGCGAATAAGCATATCCTCGGTGATATCCCGGAAAATAGCTACATAGTGGGTGAGCACAGCCTCGTCATTGCGAACCGCATGGATGTTCAGCCATTCCGGGTAGATCTCCCCATTCTTCCGCTTATTCCAAATCTCTCTTTGCCATTGACCTTTCTCCGTCAAATCCCTCCACATCTCCGTATAGAATTCGCGGGGATGACGTCCTGATTTGAGTATTCGCGGATTATTCCCCAGAACCTCCTCCAAGGTGTAGCCTGTGGTTTTCGTAAAAGCAGGATTGACGTAGATGATATCTCCTTGAGGATTGGTGATACAAATACCTTCCTGAGCAAACTCAAAGACTTGAGCAAAAATATGCCGGGTGGATTCATCATAGTCCATCACATTCAAGGTCCAGTTCCAAGACAAGGGTCTTCGCTTCTTCTCCTCTTTCACTCTAAACTCCTCACAGTACCACTTCTTATCTATAACGTTATTAATTATTGGTTTTTATCGGTAGACAGCGTAGGGGCAGCCAACGGTGTTCCCTTACTGGGCTGCCTTCTATGTTAAAAGTCAGCTATAGCTATTGACCTTATATCTTCTCGCTAATTTATAGTTATTCCTGCACACTTTATTAAAACATGGGAAATATTTCGTAAATTATTATTAAGTTGATTTCTTAGTCAAAACCAGGCCATACTAAGCAGAATCGAAGAAAAATTTGCAGGTTTTCCGTCTTATGGCAGGATTCTCAAAGGATAAGGTCGAAAATGAAGGATGGTTTCTTAATTTTATATAGAATGCTGAATAAGACTAAAGAAAGGGGTGCTTAAATGATCTTCCTGATATTCACCCTGCTGGTTGCTTTATTGGTCGCCATCTTTGCAGTACAGAATGCAGCCCCCGTAGCCATAAACTTATTTTGGTATGTAGCCGAGGTTCCCTTAGTACTTATTATATTAGGGTCGGCTTTAGCCGGGGCCCTCATCGTCTTCTTCATGGCTATCTGGCGTGAATTCCGCTTAAAAGGAACAGTTAAGGCCAAGGCTAAAGAAGAAGCCAAAGCCAAAAGCGAACCTCAAGATCATAACGTACCAAAGGATATGGTCCCCTCAGAAAATATCCACACAGACAGGGAAGACACAACCCTTCCCCCGAGTTGACAAGGAAACAAGGGTGAGACAAGAGGATAGGTTCCTTGTCTCACTATCATGTTATGGAGGAGTCTGTATTCGTGAAGAACAAGTATACCTTTTTAATGATACCCCCAGACCATGGCCCTGCTCGACAATTTCAAATTACCCTTAAGGGCAAACGCCTCGTCATCTCCGGATTGTGCTCCTTTGCTCTGCTCATGGTTGGCTTATTCTCCTATAATCTCTACCTTTCCCATACCGTACAGTCCCAGCAAGCCCAACTGGCCGCTCTGGAGCAGTTACAACAAGAAAATAAGACCAAGGACCAAGAGATCGCCCGCCTTAAGGAGGAATCTCTCCAGGTGACTCAGGATATTTCCCGAATCCAAGATTTGGAGCTCAAGCTGATGTCCATTTTGAATCTGGATCCCAGTAAGACCCCTTCCTTTTCCACCACCGGGACGAAGACTACGGCATCCGCGGAATTAAGCCGGGGAACGGCATCTCCTTTTGCTTCTCAGACCTTCATCAGTGATCCGGAACAAATCTCCCGGGAATTGAGCCTGCTTCAGGATTACTATAACCTGGCCTTGGACAACCAAGAGGAAATCAAGCACACTCCCAGCATCTTTCCCTTAAAGATTGAAGCCGCCGTAGCCTCAGAGTTCGGTTATCGCCGCAATCCTTTTGGCGGATATTCCAAAGAGTTTCATAATGGGGTGGATCTTCCCTGTAACTACGGTACTGAGGTCTATGCGACGGCTTCCGGAGTGGTCTCAGTGTCCGGTTATGATCGGGTTTACGGTTACTTAATCGAAATCGATCACGGGGATGGAATCGAAACCATCTATGGCCATAACTCCCGTTTGCTGTTTAAAGTGGGAGAAAAAGTAGAAAAAGGCGACCTTATCGCCTATAGTGGAAACTCCGGTCGCAGCACCGGCGCTCATCTTCATTATGGTGCCCGGATCAATGGCAAGACCGTAGATCCTCTACAATTTACTGATTTTACAAAGGAGCAATGAACGCATGTGGGGTAAACCAGAAAGTCCGAAACGCAGTTCCAGTACTTTTCAAGCCAGTTCAAGTGAGACCACCTATATCGCCGCCGATGCAGAGTTTAATGGCAAACTGACCTTAAAAGGAAATGCCCGCATCGACGGAAAAATCGAGGGACACATTGTCCTGAACGGAGACCTGATCATCGGTCCCAGTGCTGTCATCGATGCCAATATAAAGGCCAGCGCTATCAGCATCTCAGGAGAGGTCCGGGGAGATATCGTAGCTCAGGAGACCTTGGAACTTTGTTCCAGCGCCCGCATGAAAGGAAATATCTTCAGCAAGCAGCTCAAGATCGACCAAGGGGCCCAGTTCATTGGGACAAGCCGCCTCTTAGAAGATGCAAAGCAAATCACACATGCCGCCGAAGAAGCCTCGGCTGCGGCAAGCCATGACAAAGAAGCAGAAACAGATATGGACATGGATGATATTTTGAGGCCCTTAGATCCCCTTGAGGAAGAGCAAACCGAGTCCTCCTCGGATAACAGCTCCCTCAGCAAAAATCTTGCTTATGGAAAATCGAGATCCCGTCGAAGGTAAAATGAGTGTCACCAACTGCTTTTAAAGCTAGTCTGGTGACACTCCTCTTTTGCATGGTAGTATAATAGTGCGGAAACTCAGAATGATTCATTACAAAAATAGGCAGCCCATGAATTACTTGCATGGAGGAAATTCTTTTTTTGCGTGGAATTATTATAGAGGAGTAATTATAACTAATTTGGGGGAAAAAACTTGAAAACCAAGAAATATGTAGTATTAGCCCTGCTGTTTATCAGCCTCACCCTGGCCATTACTTTCGGTATTAACTTTATGCTCTATGCCAAGGATGATCACCGTTTTAGTGAAGGAATCACTATCTCAGGGATCGACGTAGGCAACCTCACCAAAGAACAGGCCCAGAACAAGATCAATGATACTGTCGAAAGGTGGTTAGGAGAACCCTTAGAGTTCCAAGTAGATGGAGAAGTCACTTCCCTTCCCCTGGCCGCTCTGAACCCTAAGGTAGATCTGGACACTCCACTCGATGAAGCCTACAAGATTGGTCGAAAAGCTTCCCTTTTTGCCAGAACTCAAAAGGTAAACGCTGCTCAGGGTTCCCGCTTTGAACTGGGGCTGCAATGGGATGAGCAAACCCTCTCTGAAACCATCTCCGGAAGCCTTGCCGTATTCAATAAAGAACCCGTGGACGCTTCCTTTAGAATTAACGAAAAAAATCTCATGGAGATTCAGCCCGAGCAGCCAGGACAGGCCGTCCAGACAGATGTCATCTTAAACCAGATTAAAGAGCTGGAAATCTTGCAAGATCCCGCACCCATCAAAGTAGAGCTTCAAGAAGTGGCCCCTGCCCTCAGGGCAGCGGATCTGGAAGCTAACAAAATCGATGGGCTTATTGCCAGCCATACTACCTGGTTTGATGCCTCCAATACCGAGCGTACCGCCAATGTTCGTCTTGCTGCTGAGGCTTTGGATGGAGCCCTTATAGAACCCGGGGGAATCATATCCTTTAACGAAATCGTCGGAGAACGAACCGGGGATAAAGGCTATCAGGACGCCCTTATCGTGGTCAACGGTGAATTCGTCCCCGGTTTGGGGGGCGGCATCTGCCAAGTCTCCAGCACTCTTTATAATACTGGACTTTTAGCTAATCTGAAGATCGAAGAAAGAGTCAACCATGGTTTAGCTGTGGCTTATGTTCCCCTTGGCCAGGATGCCACCGTAGTCTATGGGGCCATAGATCTAAAGATGAGGAATAATACCGGCGGATATCTCCTCCTCCGAACCAAACTGACCAACGGCTCCGTGACCATTGAGTTCTATGGTAAAAAAACCTCAGGGCAGGAAGTCGTCATCACCAATCAAGTGGAAAAAGTGATTCCCTTTGAAACCGAAATTATCCAGGACCCGACTCTGGCCCCCGGAACCCAAATCATCAAGCAAAACGGCCAGAATGGCTATATCGCTACTGCTACTCGCACGGTCAAGGTCAACGGACAAGTAGTGGAAACCCAAAGCCTGGGCAAAAGTTCCTATATCCCCTCCAACCAGATCATCGTCAAAGGACCGGCACTGCCTGCACAGCCTAAGCCAGACCCTAAACCGGACCCTAAACCGGACCCAACCCCGGAGCAGCCGGCACCTGAGACTCCGCAGGGAACGGAAACACCTCCCCAACCCGAACCCCATGAACCTGAAAGTGGATCAGGAAGTGAAGCGGACGCGGAAGTATAATATACTATAAAGCCAATATTTTAAAAGGAAAGAATCCGATACACTAGGTCGTCGGATTCTTTTCTTTTAATCTTATTTTTCATTTACTCTAAATTTAACATATTTTTACTAATTTAAATGGTTGTTATAATACTCGCAGACCTTAGGGATTAAATCCTTTAAATGTGGCTTAAGCTCAGCTGCTTTAATTCTTGCAGCATTCTGACCATACCCTGAGTCCAACAAGAATATATAAGTACTTAGCATTTCTAAAAACTGAGAACTCTCTGCATTGAGCTTAATAAGCAAATCATTGTTTACAGAGACATTCTTTTGACCAATTTGCTTTCTGAACCTTTCTCCTTCATCGGTTATTCTATATTCATAGGTTCCATTTCTGGAGGCTTCTTCAATAAAATTATGTTGAACCAAAAATTCAATCTCTTCTTGCAACTGAGCTGAATAGGGTCCGTAGTGATGATAACTGTATCTATAGGGCGCATCCATACCGTCATGTTCTAAAAGATATACAATTTTCTGCAACTTCTTCCGACCTCTTATTTCCCCTTTTGAAAAAATCTCCAGTAGGTAATTTGCGCCTAGAAACATAATTAGTTTCCTCCTTTTAAAATAATCTTCTAATCTGTTCAGGTATAAACATCCTATTTATTTTAATACCTTCATTTCTTATTTGGTTTATAATTTTTGACTTATTGGATAATTCTATTCCATCTCCATTTTTATCAAATAAGAAAATCTGTTCAGATGCTTCTCTTTCGTTTTCATTACCTTCAGACTTCGGTTTTTGGGTTATATAGTGATCTTTATAAGAACTGCTTGTGGCTTCGTCTGCTAATAAATAGTATTCTCGGGGTAGTCCATGTTCTTTAAGGCTATTGATCACTTTTTCCGTAAAATCTATCAAATTCCCTTCTATTTGAATCTCTTTAAATAATCTTCTATCTAATAGCCTAGTACATAAATCAGATATAATATTGTCCTCATGCTTTGACCACAAAACTATATAATGCCATATCGTGCTTTCAGAAAGGCTCAAATAATTCGCCAATGTTTCACTCGTCGAACTCTTATTAATGATCTCAGCAAGATCTTCGGGCAAACCGATCTTTCCTAGGTTTTTTAACTCGATCGCTCGCTGAAAGATTTTATCGATAATGAGTTCTGCGCTTCTTGTAGCTCGATGGAAATAAACATTGACATACATGTAGTATCTAGCCATAACAAAGTCTTCAGCAATACTAAGCCCTTTATTCAGGTCCAAACCAAATTCTGTATCCCCATTTACTTCACCGATTCTTAAGCAATTAATCAGCCATTCTAAATCAAAGGCACCGTATCCTGCCCCAGTAAACTTAGAATCTCTGATAAGATAATCTATCCTATCCGTATCAAGTTGGCTGGATAGTAGTTTTACTATTGCTTTTGATTGATGTGTTCTACGAATAACCTCCGCTACTTCACCAGAAAAACCCGACTTATGAGCTTCTAAAATAGCTTTAACCTCTGTATCCCCAGTTATTATTTCAATCGTCCAAGATTCGTGCTTTATCTTTGTTGTCTTTTCGAGGGCATGAGAAAACGGGCCATGCCCAATATCATGCAATAGAGCAGCAACTAGTGCAAGCATACGATTATTATGAAGTTCATCGATATATCTTTGATTGATATTTTTTAAAGTAGAGATTTTATCTATAAACCTCTTTGTTAAATGAACTACTCCCAATGAATGAATAAATCTTGTATGTTCCGCACCTGGGTAAGTAAATGAGGATAACCCTAACTGCCTAATATGCCTAAGTCTTTGAAATTCTTTGGTATCAATTAAATCAAGTAAAACCTTCTCACTTTCCTTATCAATAGAAACAATATTATGCACAGGGTCTCTAAACGTCTTCATAAGAATCCCCCAAACATACGTTTGTTCTTATGTCTCTATTCTATAAATCTAAGCAAAATCCTTCAAAGCTATATATAGAAATTTATTAACGTAATTAAGTAAAGTAACTTCATTAACCAAAGCAGGAATACTTAGCTCCAGCTTCCTTAACTTCATCAGGAAAGAAGGTTTTAGCAGGCACCTTGAGTTCATTCGCGATTTTAATCCAGGTATTGGGGGTCCCCTTACGCAATCCCTTTTCCAGTTGGCTTAAATACCCATAATCAAGGCCGGTTCTCTTCGCCAGATCCTTCAACGTCATACCATTGACTAAACGCCATTCCCGCAAGTTGTTATCCCTCTGCATAAATGATATCTCCTCCACGATGTATAATCTTGCGAATAGTATAGCACACTATGTTCAATCTTGTAAATAATAAGAGGATATTGAACCGTCAGCAAGAATGGAAGCGTATCATTGATCTTTACTCATTACCGTGATTTAAAGAGGGGTAGCTTGTGCTTGAACTAGGAAAAAGACTTAAAGAAATACGAAAAAGCAAAAACCTAAGTGCTGCCGAGTTGTCCCAACAATCCGGTGTCGCCCGTAGTCTGATCAGCCAGCTCGAATCCGGCAAGCGCCAATCTACCAGTATAGATACCGTTTACCGCTTAGCCAAAGCCTTGGATGTTCCTGTCGCTTCGCTTTTGGCAGAGACGCCTGTCACTACGTCATACGCAGCCAAACATGGCAATCAGGAATCCTCCCTCTACTTCAAAGAAGGGGATCTTGCCTATCTGCAGACTCTCCGGAAGGCCAAGGAGGCTGGACTGACTCCTGAATTGTTAAATGAACTGATTGATGTGATCCTCCGAATAAGGAAATGAAAATAGAGCTCCTCTTCGACAAGAGGAGCTCTTCGCTTTACACTCTGTATTCATATCTTATCTCTTGGTAGAACTCGCCGATCCGCATTCTTAGGGATTCTTCAACTGAATTTTTCAAGGGAAGCCTTCGTTTGTCCACTTGATTGACGGGCATTATTCCCATTAGGGCATTCGTCAAAAAAACCTCCTCAGCATCTTCTAGGAACTCCAGAGGAAACTCCCCCTCCACACATGGAATTCCCAGCGTCAGAGCGCATTCCAGGATCATTTGGCGGCGAGTCCCCGACAAACAGCCACAAGCCGGAGAAGGGGTGTGGAGAGTACCTTCTCTGATGAAAAACAAGTTGCTCATGGTCCCTTCCGCTAAGTTACCCTTGGTATTAAGCCAAATCCCCTCTCTGGCTCCTTTGTCCTCAGCTTCCTTCTTAGCCAGGATATTCTCCATATAATTGGTGCTTTTAAGCTGTACCAGAGGGGAATATTCATTTCGGGGATGACTCAAAATGGTGATAGGTATTCCTTCATCATAATCCCTTTCCGTATAGGGAAGAGGACGAGTATGATAAAGCCACCGAGGAGGCACTTCCTGCCCTGCTCCCCCGCTCAAGGTCACTCTTAGAGCAAAGGCAGAGTAGGCTATTGGAATATCCTTTTGCACATTTTCCTCCAGCCCTGCCAGCCAAACCTCATAACCCGGCATACTAAGCCCCAACTGTTCTGCTCCCCTGCTCATTCGTTCGTAATGGAGCCGGGGAACTTCTATATGCGGGCCATCGACCCTTAGGGTTTCAAAAATACCATAACCAAAGAGAGCCAGCCGATCATCTTTATCCAGCAAGTTAACATCCTCCCGATAATACCTTTATCAAAGCCTTGACCTTTTGCAAGGACTCCTCATACTCCTCCTCCGGGACGGAATCAGCTACAATGCCCCCGCCGCCATTAAAGTAAGCCTGACCATCCTTCAAAAGAATCGTCCGGATCACGATATTGGTATCCCAGGCCCCATCAAAACCGATATAGCCGATGCTTCCTGTATAAAGCCCCCGTTTATAAGGCTCCAGCTCTTCAATGATCTCCATGGCCCGAATCTTCGGTGCTCCGGTGATGGAGCCTCCAGGGAAGATGGCTTTCAGAATCTCACTGACCTTCAGATTGGGCTTTAGCTTGCCCACAATAGTGGAGACCAAATGCCACACCGTAGGGTATTGCTCCAGACGTATCAAATCCGTAACCTTTACAGAACCGTAGCGGCAGATCCGGCCCAAATCATTGCGCTGGAGATCGATAATCATGGTCAGCTCAGCCCGATCCTTGGTGCTTTCTGTGAGTTCCCTGGCATAAGCTTCATCCTCTTCAGGAGTCTTGCCCCGAGGACGGGTCCCTTTAATAGGGCGGGTCTCAATCTCCCCCCGGGCGTTAATCTGCACAAAGCGCTCCGGGGAACTGCTAAGTATCTGGAAGTCTTCATAGGGCAAAAAGGCCGCAAAGGGAGCGGGGTTATGGGCATGGAGGGCTTTATATAATTCAAAGGGCTCCTTGGTGTATGAAATCTGGAAACGCTGGGTCAGGTTGGCCTGATAAATATCTCCGGCATAAATATAATCGATAACCCGCTGCAAATCCAGCAGATACTGTTCCTTACACACCATGTGATGAACCCTATCATGCAGCTGCTCCATATCCTTGCTTCCATCATGTCCTTGATAAGTTCCTATAGCCTCCTCCTTGCCTTCCAACCGTTCACGCTCTTCCAGGAATCCTTCAATCACTCTAAAGAGCCGATCCACCCTTGCCTGAGCTACCGGCCTCCGGCACTCTCCAGACTCCGTCATCCCGCAGGCAAGTAAGGTATAACGACGGCTCACGTGATCATAAGCCAATATCCCGTCATACCAGCTAAACCGCCACAAAGGCAGGTCCAGATCATTAACCCCGCTTTGGGGCATGTTCTCCAACTCATCCTTTAAATCATAGGTCCAAAAGCCTACCGCTCCCCCCACAAAAGGAAATTCCGTGGGATTGGACACATGATAGCGTTCCACCAAATCATCCAGAATCTTTAAGGACTCTCCCTCAGGGTAGGCCAGCCATTCCTGCCCAATAAGGGAGCTTGAGCCTTCCTTGCCGCCTCCCTCTTCGGTCACGTAGCGTTTCACCTCTACAGCATCCCCACAGGCACTGGCTTGTAGGAAAGGAAAAGATCCCATAAAGGAATATCGCCCTAGTCCGGCATAGTTTTTCCCGCTATCCAGGAAAAAAGGGTACTCACTTCCTTTAAAGGCCTCCAATAATTCAATAGGCTGAAGGTCTATATCCAGCTCTTGAATGATCCATGGTGAATTGTGCCCAGACTGACTCTGTGTCTTCCACCATGTTCGGGCATTTTTGACCGCGTTTTCCAGAAGGTCATGCCCCTTCTCCGTCAGAATAGCCTCCGGATGGAATTGAACTCCTTCAATGGGCAACTCCCGATGGCGAATCCCCATGATCTCACCATCAGCCGTCTCTGCGGTGATCAGGAGTTCTTCAGGCAGGCTCTCCCGATGCAGAGCCAGGGAATGATAACGGGTGACCGTCAAAGGATTCGGAAGCTGGGAAAACACGCCTTGTCCATCGTGGTGAATCTGAGACACTTTGCCATGAACCGGTGCTTTCGCCCGAATTACCTCTCCCCCAAAAATCTCTCCAATAGCCTGATGCCCCAGACAGACTCCCAGGATAGGGACCTTTCCCTTAAAGTAATCAATCACTATTAAAGTAAACTGCGCATCCCGGGGTGCACAGGGTCCGGGAGAAATAACGATCAGCTCCGGCCTGAGCTCTTCAATTTCTTCAATGGTGCACTGATCACGGCGCAGTGCCAAAACCTCTTCTCCCAATTCCCCGAAATATTGGTACAGGTTAAAGGTGAAGGAATCAAAATTATCCAGTATAAAGATCAAAGCTGCTAGACTCCCTTCGATTCTGCGTTTATGTCAGATTTGACAAATTTCCTAAGCCTGAATATTCTATACACTTCAGCTAATCTCCTCTTAGTGAAACAGGATTCTTAATGAGCAAAAGGACAATTTGGAGGTTAAGTTCCAAATTGTCCTTTTTGAATAAGGCGGTTATGGATTTCGGTATCTACCTTACCCTGCGCAAATCCCTGATATCCGCATCATGAGATAATGAACGGTAAGACAGCATTTCCAAAACTCTCCCCTGCTGTTCCTGAATATCGCCAATCCTCTTCTGCTCCTGCTTGATTGCTTCGATATCTTGCTTCATTACATCAATATCCTGCTTGATCACATTGACATCCTGCTGAACTTCTTCCAACATCCCGTTGGTATTGCCTACAATCCGAATCAAGTCTGCCGTCATTTGCTGCATCTGAGCCATATCCCGTCTAATATCGCTTAGTTCCTTCCGTACAAAGGACTTAAATTCCTCATCCGACATCCGGTTTTCCCTCCTTTTGCCTTAACAGGCCTACAACATACAAATGTTTGCTGACTTCTTTTCTATAGATAAAAGTATATCATGGTCTCTCCTGCTTTAAAAGATGGACAAACTGAAATTCCTCACCATTCCCACCCCGTCCACATACCTTATAAGTAGATTTATAAAGGAAAGGACGGGCCGACTCATGAATGCTTCAAGCACTGAACGCACACCCCTTGTCATCGCGGCCGAAATCAACGCTATTAACCAGAAGTCCAGAAAAATGCTGCTGAAGAATGCCATCGAGGTGGGCCGGCGTCTGAAAGAAGCCAAAGAATTGCTCAACCATGGGGAATGGCTGAAATGGCTTAAGGAGTCGGTCAACTATTCCAAGAGCACGGCTGAAAACCTGATGAACCTATATGAAGAGTATGGGACAAAGCTTCTCCCCTTATCAGACGACGACCTTAATTCCCAAGCGCTTGGGAATTTGACCTACACTCAAGCGGTCCTGCTTCTTGGCCTCCCCGAGGAAGAGCGGGAAGAATTTGTCGCGCAGCATGATCTTAGCAATATGACCACCCGGCAATTGAGTCAGACTGTCAAAGAACAGAGGGCACCCGCACCTGCCAAAGAGCAGCCTCAATCTCAGGCAGAACCTCAGGCAAAACCCCAGTCTGAGCTCCAAGCTGAATCCCCTGTTCGGCCCACGCCCCAAAATTCAGAGGATATCCAAATTCAATATGTCACCAGAACCGTCAAGCCCCAGCGGGAAAGCCGTACTAAACACGAGTCTGCACCTACACCCGCAACCGAACCCTCCCTCGTCACGGATTATGAGGAAAAATGCACCGCCTGTTGTCAAACCATCGCTGACGCCTTCCAGGAGCTGCTGAACGCTCTGATGCAACTCGCCAGACTTGACCCTCAAACTAAGGAGAAATGCAGCCAGAACGCCGGCCAGCTGGCTTCATATATGGTGAAACGGCTCAAAGAATGGCCCCCTGTCGTCACTACCAACATGAAAGGTGTCCGTACCCGTTCCACCTATGAATAGCGATAAATTTCTCACCCCGGTGCTATGCCACCCCTCCAAAGGGGGTGCCACAAAACAGAAGAACCCTGGCCATTCTATCAGAAACAGCCGGGGTTCTTTTACTTTATAGCGGCTTGAGGTTGTGATGTGCCAATTCTCACCATTCCCATCCCGTCCGCATACCTTATAAATAGAGCCACAAAGGAAAGGACGAAAACCAATGCCATCAACCGGGAGTCCAGAAAAATGCTGCTGAAAAATGCCATCGAGATGGGCCGCCTCCTGAAAGAAGCCAAGGAATTGCTCAACCATGGGGAATGGCTGAAATGGCTCAAGGAATCGGTCAATTTTTCCAAGAGCACGGCGGCAAACCTGATGAACCTATATAAAGCGTATGGACCTGAACTTCTCTCCTTAGCAGATGACCATCCAAATTCCCAAGCGCTTGGGAATTTAACCTACACTAAGGCAGTCCTGCTCCTCGGCTTCCCCGAGAAAGAACGGGAAGAATTTATGGCGCAGCATGATCTTGGCTCTATGACCACCCGGCAATTGAGTCAGGCTATCAAAGAACTGAGAGCGCCCGCCCCCTCCCTCGTCACGAACTATGAGAAAAAATCCACCGCCTGCTGCCAAACCATCGCCGACACCTTCCAGGAGCTGCTGAACGCTCTGGCGCAGGTCGCCAGGCTTGACCCTCAGACTAAGGAGAAATGCAGCCAGAACGCCGGCCAACTGGCTTCGTATATGGTGGAACGGCTCAAAGACTGGCCCCCTGTTGCCGGATCCAACATGACGGGTATTCAACCCTACTCCACCTACGAATGGTGACAAATTTGTCACCGCAGCTCTGGCCACCCTTAGTTTGCCTATCTCAACTTGAGCACGAATCCAATTTGGGATAGGTAAACTTTTTAGTGACAAAAAGCGTGCACCAGCCCTCTTTTTTGCCTTGCCGGGAGTTTGCTCGTTCTACCCTCTTCTATTTATTAATGTTAGAATCGAACTAGAGATTACGTCTTATATAAGATAGAGACACTCTCAGATCCAGTCCCTTTTGATGAGTTCACTTTTAACTCAGGAATCTGATGAAGTCTTATCAAGCATTTTATTGAGGAGAGAATTATGAAGAGATTAAGAAAAATTCCCGCCCTGTTTCTTGCCGCCCTTTTAAGTGTGACGGCGCTTCCGAACACAGCAATGGCCCAATTACCCGTCCTCTACCAGGATCGTTCCCCGCAGACCGTTACGGACGGTGTAACTCTGGAGAACATATCCCGTTTTACCACAGGCGGCTGGTTGAATATCAATGTGCTGCGTGTAGATATGAGTAACCCTTATGTGAAAATTGACACCCTAAGCAATGACTCGATCACCGACGACCTGGTCAGCATTGCCGCCCTGGCCGAAAAGGAAGGGGCCGTGGCCGCTGTCAACAGCAGTTTCTTTAATCCGTTCACCGCCGGCAAAGGCTATGCAGACGGTCCCACCGTCCGGGCCGGCGATCTTTTGTCCACCTCCGCCTGGTATAACCGGAGCAAAAATGAAATGGCCTCCTTTTCAGTTGACTATGCCAATCAGCTGCTTTTTCACTATTGGAAAAATGATCTTACCCTCATCGCCGGAAATGATACCGCCTTTGCCGTTACCCAGTACAACCAGCCGAGCAGGCAGGACTACCAGGACCTTACGGTCATGGATCGCAAGTGGGGACCTGTGGCCATCGGCTCCTCCGAAAATTGCCCCGATCTGGTTGAAATCGTCGTAAGCGGGAATAAAGTCCTGGAGATCCGGGAGGGGCAGCCTGCCGCCGAGATTCCCGAGGAAGGTTTCGTCGTCGTCTCCCGGGGCGAGCAGGCGGCCAAGCTTCTGGAACAGGCCGCCCCCGGAGAACAGCTCCAATTCCAAGTCGCCTCCTCTCCGGACTGGAACAACCTGAAGATGTCCACCACCGGAACCTCGCTTCTTATCAAGGACGGAGAAATTCCCGCCACTTTTTCTTACAGCACCGCCAGCTTTAATCTACGGAACCCCCGGACCATAGCCGGGAGTACCGAAGATGGGAGCGAGCTCATCCTGGTTACGGTTGACGGAAGGCAGGATAACAGCGTCGGGATTACTCAGCAGGAATCCGCCGAGCTGATGCTGGAATTAGGGGCGTATCAAGCCATTATGTTTGACGGCGGCGCATCGACTACCATGGTCGCCCGACAGCCCGGAGCCTTTTCCCCTGAGGTGGTCAACCTTCCTTCCGAAGGCATCCTGAGAAATGTGGCGTCAGGCATCGGAATTTTCTCCGCAGCGCCCGCCGGCCGGCTGGACCGCCTGATCATTGAGACCGAAGACACCAACATATTTTCCGGCACTTCGAGAACTTTTTCCCTTAAAGGCATCGACCGCTATGCCAATCCGGTGGAGATCGACCCCCGGGAAGTTCAGTGGAATGTCAGCGGGGTCGCCGGTAGTTTTCAGGACAATATCCTCTCTCCGGCTTCCCCAGGCACAGGGAAAGTAACCGCCACCCTCGGCGGGCTGGAGGCGGAACTGGACATCCGGGTCTTAAACGCCCCGGTGCAGCTTACCCTCAATCCGGCCAAATTCGACCTGCCTTTGAATCAAAGTAAAGCCATCCGGGTAAAAGGTCTCGACCCGCAAGGTTATTCTGCGGTCATCGAAGGCCGGGATGTTCAATGGAACGTTGATGGCGATATCGGTCTTTGCGAGGCCGGCATCTTCACCCCCGCCACAATCGGTACCGGCTATATCAGGGCCGGCATCGGCAACACACATGCTTACAGCGCCGTTGCCGTCACCTTGGATTCCATAGAACTCCTGCATCCCTTCGAAAGCTCCGGCCCGGAGGATGAGCCCCGCTTCCAAACCGACCCGCAAACAGGCCAGGGTTATTTCGAGCTCAACGCTGATCAATTCTACGCAGGGAAGTCTTCCGGACAGTTGGTGTATGATTTCTTATACGGTAACTCTGAGGACCAGATCTCTGTCCTCTTTGCTGATCAGGGGCTCCCCCTTGATCCGGCAACTGCCGGGTTATCCCTGTGGCTGTATAATATCAACCCCAACTCGAATCGCATCAAGGGAGAAGTCATAGACTCCGCCAATGTGAAACACCCCGTCGAATTTGCCTTCGACCTCAATTGGACCGGCTGGAAAGAAAGCACAGCGTCCTTATCCGGGATCAGCTCACCCGCTTATCTCACCAGACTCTACATAGAAAACACCGATCCCGCCAACCCTTGGGGGAAGATCTATTTTGACGAATTGTCGGCTCTGATCCAAAAGCGCCCGACCATCGATCCCAACACCATCCCCGCAGATACCCTACCGAAAGACGAAGCGAATCGGCAGGTTGCTTTCACCTCCGGTCCCGATAATTTCCTGTTTTCCTTTCTTCCCGGCGGCACCGCACCGGGCGTTTACATCGCTCCCATCACTCAAGCGGAAGCCGGGAACGCCCAAACACCTATACTGGCCGCCGGTTCAGGGTATCAATCCACTACTTATCAAAACAGCACCTTCCTCCAGCTGGATGTAAGCCAGGGCGGACTGAGGAGAAGCGACCCACAGCAATGGACCCGGCTGTTCACAGCCCTGGATGAAATCCAGAGCGCCCATGTCTTTCTCGTCATGTCCCTCAGCCCGGCCGATTTCATCAATGCCAAAGAAGCACAGCTGCTGAAAGATACGCTGGCCAATTACCGGGAAGCAACCGGCAAGAATATTTGGGTCCTCTTCCCTGGTCCTGCAGATCAAAGCGAGCTTGACCGCGGTGTGCGCTATATCAGCGCGGCCCAATCTCTGCAAACGACGGTGCTGGGAGAGGACATTTCCTATGAATTCAGGCCAAATGCAGAAAACTAAAGTCTGCTTATCTTAATTGGGCAGCCTATCCATATAGTCCCCTCTGAGGATGGGAATCAGCTCCGACTTAAGAGGTTCCTCAATATCCTTGAGCCTCTTATCATCCATGCCAAAGACATCAATGGTATCAATATGAAGCTTATCAGCCAGCTCGCTGGCTGTAAGATATTGATTTTTCCTTAATTCCTTCACTGTTTTTTTCATAAACCCCCAGTTGAAGAACATGCCTTATCATCTCCTCTCGAACAACCTATGCAGGGCAGCGCCCACAATAGCTCCTCCACTATCGAGGAGCACATCCTTAATCTGGCCGCTGCGCCCCGGAACAAAGAGCTGATGCACCTCATCACTGATAGCATAGAGCACACATATCCCTATAGCTATAGCGATTTGCCGCACTCCTTTGATGCCGCTCCTTCTTAAGGCATTCATGGTCAATAGACTAAGAACCAAATAAGTCAAGAAATGAGCGGATTTCCTGACAATGAAATTTGATTGGATATAATCCACATTCAACCCTGGAAAAGCCTTAGCGACAGCACTAAAAAGCCTTTCAGCGATCCCCTGGCTCAGTTCATCGGACTGAGAGGCCACTTGAGCCGACAGATAAAAGATGATACCCATCCAGAGGAAGACTGCCGCCCATGAAACGATAAAGATCAATCTAGGGTTCCCTTTTCTATCTTGCATTTGATTCTTCATCTGCCATTTATCTCCCAAATCAGATCAATCCCCATATCCATGGGGATGTTTTTGATGCCATTGCCAGGCTGTCTTGATAATAGTCTCCAGATCACTGTAGCGAGCCTGCCACCCCAGTATTTTTTGGGCCTTCTCTACTTTGGCCACCAGACTATCCGGATCTCCCTCTCTTCGGGGAGCCTCCAGAACGGGAATATCTATGCCGGTCACTTTCCTGGCTATGGCGATCACTTCCCGTACGGAATACCCTGTTCCCGTTCCCACATTGTAAGCACCGCACTCCATCCCTTGATCCAGGGCTTCCAAAGCACGGATATGAGCCTCCGCCAGATCCAGGACATGGATATAATCCCGGATACAAGTCCCATCAGGGGTATTATAATCGGTACCGAAAATGGAGATCGCCTCTCTTTGCCCCAGGGCTGTCTTGAGAACCAGAGGAATCAGATGGGTCTCTGTTGCATGATCCTCCCCCAGAGCGCCGTCCCAAGCCGCGCCTGCCGCATTAAAATAGCGCAGCGCAATCCACTTTAAGCCATAAGCCTGCTCCAGCCAATAAAAAGACTGCTCAATCATCAGCTTGGAAGCCCCATAAGGATTGATGGGTTTTGTTTGCGACTCTTCCGGAATTGGAATCTCTTCAGGATTACCATAAGTGGCGGCTGTCGAGGAAAAAACGATTTTGCTCACACCGCATTGAAGCACAGTACTCACAAAGCGATTGGTTTTCGCCGTATTTTCTTTAAAATAGAGATCCGGCTTCTGTACCGATTCCCCCACCAGGCTCCGCGCGGCAAAATGAATCACTGCACTAATCTTTTCCTTCATTATAATATCTGTAACAAGGTCTTCATCAGCTATATCTCCCTGGTAGAAAGGAATATCCCCGGGAACAGCTTCTCTATGTCCGGTAATCAGGCTATCGAGTACCACAGGCCCATACCCTGCTTCAGATAAAGCCTGAACCGTATGGCTGCCGATATACCCTGCACCGCCTGAGACTAGGATTTTTTTCATATTCCACCTCAGAAAAAATAGTCAAAACCCAACCACAAGGTGGCTGGGTAATTTTTGTGCATAATTATTATGGTCTAATATTATGGTTTAAAACTGACAGAATCTATGACCTGACCATCGCTGATGGCTTGTGCTGTAAGCGGTCTTCCCGGATAATTGGTCTTCATCTGAGCCAGAAGCTCTTTGATCAACTGGTTGGCATAAGCCTTGTCCACCCCGGCATTAAAGGTAATATCCCCATAAACAGTTTCCATTTGTTCGTAGATTTGAGTGCCCTTTACATCTTTCTGACCCATAATCTGTTCCGACAGCTTCATGTTGGCTTCACCAAGAGGTGTCCCTTCCGGAATCGGTGTCAGATACTGCGGCTGCACCGGTTCCTCTTGCTGGGTCTGCCCGGTGGAGGGGTTTTGAGGTTGGTTTTCACCATTTGTCTTGCCACCGCATCCCCCAATCCCAAAAATCAAGGCAAGAATTATCAAGCCCATCGATAATTTTTTTAGCATAATGCTGCTCACATCCTTTTCTGGGTTTCGAGTCCTTTTTAGGGTAACTCATTTTGGATGCTTTGGCAAGTGAGCTATCTTTCTTTATTTTTACAACATCATTCGACATTAACCAACCTATCATCCATACTATCTTCAGACTATATCTAAGGAGCGAGGATAATCATGGAAGAGATAAGAAAATTAAAGACTGCCTATTTGGAGTGTTGCTCTTACCAGAAAAACTTGAACTATAAAACTATAAAAGCTTACACAATCGACTTAAACCAATTTATTTATTTCATGGAAGAAAACAGCTTAGAAATTAGCAAAGCCGGCATTTCAGCCTATATCACCCAACTTCACAAGCTGTATAAACCTAAAAGCATTAAGCGCAAAATCGCTTGCCTAAAAGCTTTTTTCAGTTATCTAGAATACGAGGAAGTACTTGAAGGAAATCCCTTTAAAAAGATCAATGTCAGATTTCAAGAACCCTTTTTGCTGCCCCGGACCATACCCATTAATACCTTGCAAGAAGTTTTATCCTGTGCCTATCAAGAGGCCTCGTTCACATCTTTAACTGAATACAAGCTTAATGCAGTTCTTCGCAATATCGCTGTCCTGGAGCTGCTATTTGCAACCGGCTTAAGAGTGTCGGAGCTCTGCTCATTAAAGGCAGACGATATCGATCTGATTAACCAAACCCTCCGTGTTACCGGAAAAGGAGCCAGGGAAAGGATTGTACAGATCGTTAACTCTGATGTCCTGACAGCTCTTACAGCCTATTACCGGAACTTCTCTACTCCAATACAGCAAAGCGGTTTCTTTTTTGTTAACAGGCTTAAACGCCGCTTATCGGAGCAATCCGTTCGCTTTATGATCAATAACTATGTGGAGAAAGCCGGGATCTCCCTGCATATCACCCCACATATGTTCCGCCACTCCTTTGCCACCCTGCTCTTGGAAGAAGATGTGGATATACGATATATTCAAAAACTATTGGGCCACAGTTCGATTACCACTACCCAGATTTATACCCATGTCACATCAGCTAAGCAAAAGGATATCTTGGCCACTAAACATCCCCGCAATAAGTTTACTCTCAATAAAGGATAATATGTAATTATCCTTTATGTATAATCAGCCAATAGCAGCTTGGAAGGTTATATTTATGGGGGAGGTATAACATTGAAAATTGGATTATGTTACGACACAAAAAGCGATTATGGAATTGATGAAGAAAGCCTGGAATATACAGATTTCGTATCTCTTCATACTATCTCTGAGCTTAGTAAGGCAATGGAACGTTGCGGTTACGAAGTAGAGTACATAGGAAATGTCCACAAGCTTAAAGAAATGCTAAAAAACCCTATTTTCCCTTACGACCTTGTTTTTAATATTGCCGAAGGATTCGGTTCCCGTAATAGAGAAGCTTGGATTCCGAGCCTTTTAGAGATTTTTAAGATACCTCATACAGCCTCGGATACTTATGGAATGGCACTCAATCTAAACAAGCACCATACTAAAATTTTGGTGCAATCTCAAGGAATTCCAGTCCCTAGAGGAGTCTATTTTGAAAAGTTGGACGAGTCAGTTCTTAATGATATCGAACATATAGGGTATCCGCTTATTCTAAAGCCAAATTCAGAAGGAGGGAGTATGGGCCTATTTTTGATCCATACTAAAACAGAATTTATTAAACATGCGACTGCCCTCATTAAAGATCAAGGATTTGATTTGTTAGCTGAAGAATATATCGATGGAACTGAAGTTACTGTTCCAATCATAGGCAACCGAGAGCGCGCGCAAGCTTTAGGGGTCGTTTCAATTTTGAACAAAGATGGAACAAACATAGCTCTCTATGATACTTCTTTAAAGTATGAGGATAACGTAATCAATACATTGGATTTCAAGTTTGGAGCCAAGATCAAACAGAAGCTGATGGAGTATAGCGTCAATATACATCGTTTCTTTGATTTGCGTGATTATTCCCGAATGGATTTCCGGGTGCGTTCAGATGGAAGTATTTATTTCCTAGAGATCAACTCTATGCCATCTCTATGCCGCGGAGGTTCATTTGAGCAGTGTGGAGCGGCTATGGGGTTGGATTATCATGAAGTTATTGGAATGATTATAGCTGCTGCGCGTGATAGGTATCAAATCTAGTGTTTAAACAGGAAAAAGAGCATCAGCATGGTTAATATGTTTTATTTATGTCATACCCACCCAATTCCTGGTTATAAACTATATCATAGCTCAGATAGTCTACCAATTTAAAACAGAATGTTTTTTGAATCTCTCTTCCCTTCGAATAACAATCAAGGTAGCTAATTGAAAAAGTAACCTCCCCTGGATAACGGCTAGCCTCTTGGCTATCAAGCAGAGGATAGCGGTACGTCGCCCCGGACTGTATGAACCTTAAGTTAGAGAAACGATTAACAAATGGCTTTGAGACCAGGATCTTAACATCATAAGCAACCGTGCTCCCGGTATTATTTACCACAACATACAACCTAGATGCTATCTGCATCATATCAATAACAAGAAAAGCCTGTCCCTGCTCTTTTCTAACTTTTTCACTTAGTAGGTAAGACAAAACTGAAATAACCATTGCCATACCGGCAATCACTGCCGAAACTACTTGCATAGTCCACTCAGGCATTACATCGTCACCCCCAAAACATAACCTCGCACAAGTACATATTATGCTCGTACATAAATTTTTCAATTTTGGTTGGCTGTGGAAGCGGCTTTTTTAAGCGAGGAATCCATCTGCTGTTATGGCGTAAAATATCTTCTAGTTCCGTTATATTTCGTGAGATAGTATACATTATGCTTGAATTGTATTTGCTGGACTTTCTTGCTTTATGAAAACATTTCAAGGATTCTTTGTAGTCCTTTTTTTCTTTATAAAAAACTCCACAATTGTAATAAAATTGCCGAAGCTGATGCTGTAAATCAGGACGTGCTTCTTTCAGTTTTTCAGCTATGTCCCCAGTCGGGCAAATTTCGTAAAAAAATAACTCCAAAGCAACTTTTTCCTTGTGAGCTGAATACCAGTCTTTCTGATGGATATAGGCATTGAAGCGATTGTTTCGAAGGGCAAGCATACAAAAATCAATCTTAATACAATGCCTCAATGCCGCATTCCAAATTTGAATGGCAGACTCAAAATTTTGAAATTGAAAGCAAAAAAGAATAGCAAGGGAATTTAAGGGGTAATATACTTCTTCATTGCAGATTTTGCTTAGAATACCTTTGCTTTTTTCAAGGTTTTTTCTTGCTTCTTCAAATTCAAACGTCATTATACAACCAGTTCCATAATTGTGCAGACATTCTGCAAACTGCCTTAGATCTTGATGTTCATAAAACTCAACAGCTTGCTTCATTTTGGATTTGCATTCTGGTAACCGGAAATCCACATACATACTATATTTTTTATATAACTGGTATTTCAGAGGATTTTCATTTGTGCAGGCTTTCAATGCGCGTTTGAAATATTCAAAGGATTTACTGCTATCGCCAATCCAATCATAGATGGAAGCCATTAAGAGCTCCTTGTATCCGGAGTTATTTTTCCTTCCGCCTTTCCTGCTATTTTCCAATAATTGCAAAGCAATATGAGGCTGCCCATCATTATAGAAGGCTAATGCTATTATATAATTCAGATCTTCATCCAAAAACTGATTTTTATATGCAATTATGTCATCATAATTACCTACAGACAGAAGGGCGCGAAAGTAAATCAAGAAAAAATTATGGAATTCCATGTTTATTTGCCCTAGATTAAGTACACCGGCTTTAATTAACCTATCACCATGTTCTATTACGCTAAAATACATAAAATGAGAAGAGTAATAGGTCATGATATCTATGATCAACGGAATTTGATTTACAGTAAGATAACCCCTCCTGTTTTTTGCCAAGTTAATTAAGAGGTGAATTTGATCAGACTTGGGGAGAAGGTCGTATTCATTTCGATTGTGGTAGATTTTATCTAAGTAGTCATAAAACCTTCTGATCAGGTCTTCCAAATCTTTGGGAGATAGCTTGTCACATATAGCATCACTGGCAGCCTTCGTCGTAAAAACATATGTGGTGCGAAAGAGTTTAGTCTCGTCCTCATTCCCATCTTTATTGATTTTTATTAGAGACTCAAATCGACTTAATTCATCAAGATAGTTTTCGAAATTACTGTAATTCTGAATAATAATTTTTAATATCTCGCTATAAATATTAGGAGCAAAAGGAACTGATGCTTGCAGTGAACGTTGCATATAGCTATCTAACTTATCAAAGATCCTGATATAAAGGGAAAGAAGATTATTTGGCAAAGGTTCTTCCGGCTTATTATAATGTAACTTACCGCTTTTCTCGCATATAATTTCTTCCTGTTTGAGAATGTTTAATGTAATAAAAAAAAGTTGTAAATTCTTATTGGAAATTGTTAGTATCTTATTGAAGAGTAGTTCGTTATTTTTATTTTTATCGAAATTACCATAAAGATAGCCTAAGAAATCCTTGTGTGAGTTCTGCTCTACAATTAAGGAATCTTGCGCTAGTATGCTCAAGCAATCGCAAGGTTCTTTTATAGTGTTGTACTCCAAAATCGCTGTTGCTTTTTCTCCTGAGTGCTTATGGTATTGTAGAAGACGAGCTATTAAACGTAAATGATCTTGTCCACACTTTTCGAGGTTCTGAAAAAACAATATGTATCCTTCTTGAAAGAGCTTTGATGCTCTTATTAAAACTTGGTCTTCTTCGGAGCCCTCTGACTCCTTTTTTATAAGCTTGTGGAACGGGAATACGTTGTCTTCCGAGAAAGCAATCGTTTGGTATGCTAGATTGTTTTCTTGTAATACTTCGGTTATAGTGAAAGTTTTACCCCAGCCTAAATCCCCATATATCTTTATAGCTCGAAAAGGAGCAGAATTGGTCAAAAGGTAATCGCTTAGCTTTTTTTTAAAATTTAGATTAAAATAGTCCATTTGCCAATCCCGCCTCCTTATTTCATGCAGATAATTACATATTATCCTTTATTCATTAGGCTTACTAGTACAGCTTAAAAGGCTTTTGAAAAAACTTGGCTGTTTATAAAGCCAAGTATATCACCTTTATATTCATTATCATGTAGAAAGTTGTCGAATTAGTTCTAAGAAGGCAGGAGCTATTGCCATGACAGATTTAGTCATCTATGATCCGGCCATGACCGAGAAGCGCTTAGCTGGTATTCTAGCCTTGGAAAAGATGGGATATCTCTTGTTCAGGCTGCTCTGGCTAATCGATCGGCAGCTCTGCTCTTCATGAGTTGGCAAGTTCAGCCCAAAAATTGTCGTGGTCACCAGCGACCATACCCGTCCTCTTCCCAGTAAGCTCACTCTACCTTACATCCTAAAAGAGCTCCACCAAGGAAATCCTTCCACCGAAATCACAATTCTGGTCGCCACCGGTCTGCATCATGCGCCTACTCCTGAGGAGATGATCGCCAAATTCGGGGCCGATGTTGTGGAGCAGGAGAACTTTGTTATTCACAAAGCTGACGACTATTCCACCTTAGTCCATCTTGAGGACCTGCCTTCCGGAGCGCCTTTTTGGGTCAATCGCCTGGCCGTCGAAGCCGATCTGCTGATCGCCGAAGGCTTTATCGAACCCCATTTCTTTGCTGGATACTCCGGTGGCCGCAAAAGTATCATGCCTGGAATCTCCGGCCGGGACACAATTCTCGTCAACCATTCCGCAGACTTCATCGACCATCCCAATACTCAATCCGGAATTATCGGCGGAAATATCTTTAACAATGATATGGAGGATGCCGCCGGCCAGGCCGGCTTAAGGTTCATTCTCAATGTTACCCTAGATGAACACAAAAACATCATCGGTGCTTTTGCCGGACATCCTATAGAACCCTAACGGTGCATCTTTACGTATTGAATTAGTATATTCTTCATATGTACTCTTCTGTATTGAGATATAAATTTATTTAAACAAGGCTCATCATTTACAGCACAAATAAACCGGAAGGATGCTCCGCCCGTTAAGATAATCTTACCCGGCTTTGCGCTCCTTCCTAAAGCAAGCCAACCATAATCTTGCCTGCAATCGATTCTCAATCATGTCAATATGACTCGGTAAACTATCCTCTCACGGTACAAATAGTTCCCTCACTAACGCTTCAGCTATAGACTTTATAGACACTTCTCTATCTCTTTCATCGCTTTCTTTATTTTTATAGAATAAATAGAAAAAGCTGTCTCTTGTCTTTTCGGCAGTTAAAATCGTCGATACTTCTTTGATAGAAGGACGCAATTGTAAAGATGGAAAAAGTATAAGGATGTTTTCCAAGTCCTCCTTCAAAAATCCCGCTTTTAAACTTATTAGCACCAATAATCACAAAATCAAAGGGAATATCATTGTCCAAGGCAATTTTGCTCAAGCAATTAATCCATTTCTTGATCTTTTTGATTCCATCCATTAAGTTTTTATAATCTCTATCTGGAATCGTATTCTTTTCTTCCTCGATTTCATTTTCTTTTCTTTCAATACTTACAAGAACATTTTCGTTAATAACAGGTATGGAAAAGTTATCAATTATATATTTCTCCATATCCTTAAACGCAATTTCAAATTCATCCAACCTATTCTTGCCTAATTCGTTATCAAAGAGCGCTCTATACTCGGCCTCTGACTTCCAAAGAGGATGACGCCTGGAACCTCTGAAAAAATACTCATCTATCAAATCGTCGGAATAAACATTCTTCATTACATACAGCACATCTTCATCAGACAGTAAAGAGATCTTTCCTTTATCTTCAAAATCCGCCCCATCCCGACTCAATGAATCAAGACCGAAAAACCTTGAGCCATTTTTAGATAAAGCAAAATATCTATCTATATTTCGCATCGCATGCTGCAGCAAAAAATGCTCATACAATATCACCGGATGGTTTTGAATCCATTTCCGTTCGGCATCATGAGCATAAACGACATTTTCTATTACACTTAAAGCGCTTTTATGATAAGCTAAACATTTGGAGCCATTACTATCAATGATACGGACCCCTTCCAGAAGTCTTTCATAATCAATAGATACACTTTGGAATCCTGTAGTTTTCGCATCCCTGATAATATAATCCAACCTATCAACATCAATAATTGGAGAGTTAAGCAGCTCAATAAAGCAATTAAGAATATCACAATTTTCCCCTATGTTGCGATATTTAAACCCCGTTATACATCGCAAAAAAAGGCTCGCTCAGAAGCCTCTTTAAAGTGCCCCTTAAAAACATTCAAGGCAACGATACAGCTCATAATTTCATGGGGAGCTGCAACCTTCGCATTATTGTAATAATAGTCAAAATCATTGCTAAACTCATCATCTGAAACCAATTCTCTCAGACTTGCATAGATTGCAGGCGAATTAGCCGCGTCCTCTAAGAAAAACCGTTCTCCCGTATGTGAAAATGGCGCATGTCCCACATCATGAAGTAAACATGCCAGTTCAAAAATCCTTTTAATATTATCCATCTCTTCATTAGACATCTGTTCAAGACAATCTACAGAATTACGTACGGTGTTAAACACCTTTCTTCCTAAGTGGTAGACACCAATAGAATGAATAAACCTGTTATGAAATGAAGCCGGATACAAAGGAGCATAACTCGTTTGCCGAATGTTCCTTAACCTCTGAAAGCAAGCTGTATCAATAATACTTCGCACAATTTTAGAGTCTATCTCAACATATCCATAAATCGGATCCTTAAAAAGCTTAAAGCTCAAACTGCAACACCCAATTCAGCAAGAGATTTACTATTGGTAAATGCACGCAGACAATCTAAAGTCAAAAAGGCTCTGAAGCGATTCCGCAAGTCTTCAACCGTCTTTCCTTCTCTTAAAACAATGGCATCATTTTTTTGTTCGTTGTGGATAATCTCGAAGAAATCAGAATAATTGCGGATTAGCTCATTCCTATATTCTTTCGAAAGCAAAAGTGTCGCTTCATCACCATTTTCCCGCAAAACACTAATGACTGCATGTCCATACTTCACCAGCGTTTCAAAGTCCACCCTCCGGCAATCGCCCTTTTCCAATAATTCAATCAAGGCATTGGCCGCTAAATCTTCAATTCCAATAAACCTGTACACCAATAGCACCTCTCCTCATATTCTATTGTCTTAACATCATATGATAAATGCCTTGCTTTCTTGTCACTTGCTGATTTATTATATACTCTTCGACTAATCCAGGATAATTCCTGCCCCTATTTTGCATCATTTTAAACTTTAAGCCAACCAACTTGTAACGAATTTGGGGAGACAAGGGTTACTCCCCTGTCTCCCAGCATAAGCAGCCAACAGTCAGCTTAACCCGATATTTAATGCTACCAAGCTTCCAAATAAGCCTTCTGCCCCTCAGATAAATGATCAATCTTAAGTCCAAGGGATTCCAACCTTAGCTCGGCTACCCTTTGATCAATCTCTTCCGGAACATTGTGAACGACATTTTCCAATATGTCCGCATTTTGTGCTGCGTATTTAAGCGAAAGGGCCTGTAAAGCAAATGTCATATCCATGACCTCGGCCGGATGACCATCCCCTGCCGCCAGGTTAACCAGTCTTCCTTCGGCAAGCAAATACAGTCGTTTCCCATCCTTTAAGGTAAATTCCTCGATATTGGGCCGAACGACCTGGACAGACTTTGACAAACTGTTCAGATGCACTTTATTGATTTCCACATCAAAGTGACCGGCATTACACATAATCGCCCCAGGTTTCATCACTTTAAAATGTTCCTCTGCTATCACATCTTTATTGCCAGTTACCGTGATAAAAACATCTCCATAAGGGGCTGCCTCGACCATCGGCATCACTTTAAATCCGTCCATCCATGCTTCATTGGCCTTGATCGAATTAATCTCACAAACGATGACTCTTGCTCCCAGTCCTTTTGCACGCATGGCTACACCTTTGCCGCACCAGCCATACCCCGCGACCACAACGGTCTTTCCTGCCACCACCAAATTAGTGGTCCGCATAATACCATCCCATACGGATTGCCCTGTTCCATAGCGGTTATCAAACAAATATTTGCATTGAGCATCATTGACAGCTATCATCGGAAAGCCTAAATCCCCAGCACTTTCCATAGCCCGAAGGCGTAAAATTCCAGTGGTTGTCTCCTCTGCTCCACCACGTACCTTACCTAATAATTCTCGGCGCTTAGTGTGAATGGTCGAAACAAGATCCCCACCGTCATCAATTATAAAGTCCGGTTCAAAATTCAGTGCCTGATTCAGGTGATGATGATATTCTTCATCCGTGGCGCCATACCAGGCAAAGGCCTTTATTCCACCTGCAACCAGAGCCGCTACCACATCATCCTGAGTCGATAAAGGATTGCTGGCTACCACAGCTACTTCAGCCCCTCCGGCTTGGATGACCTTTGCCAAATAAGCTGTCTTGGCTTCAAGATGCAAACAAATGACCACCCGTTGATTGGCAAAGGGCAGATCCCTTTCAAACTCCTTTTTCAGTGCATTTAAAACCGGCATATGGGCCGCGACCCAGTCAATTTTCATTTGCCCCTTAGGAGCCAAAGAAATATCACGAATTAACGATTCCATACAACACCTCCGCTTTATCTGTATTTTCCCAAGGCAATTCAATATCTGTCCGGCCAAAATGACCATAGGCTGCTGTTTGACGATAGATGGGACGCCTTAAGCCCAGACTATTGATAATGCCTGCCGGCCGCAAATCAAAATGGTCTCTGATCAACGCAATAATATCATGATTGGGGATTTTCCCCGTTCCAAAAGTGTCCACCATAATCGAAATCGGCTGAGCTACACCGATAGCATAAGCTAATTGAATCTCACAGCGGTCAGCAATCCCAGCAGCCACTATATTCTTGGCAACATATCTCGCTGCATAGGCCCCTGAGCGGTCAACCTTTGTCGCATCTTTTCCGGAGAAAGCCCCTCCCCCATGACGAGCCATACCACCATAGGTATCGACGATGATTTTACGCCCGGTTAAACCGGCATCCCCTTGGGGACCACCAATAACAAAGCGACCTGTAGGGTTAATAAAATATCGGGTTTTCTCATCCAATAATTCACAATCCACCACAGGATAGATCACATGCTTAAGCAAATCCTTACGAATCTGTTCATGCGCTACGTCTGGATGATGCTGAGTAGAGATCACAATCGTATCTACCCGCACAGGTCTGTCATCCACATACTCGACAGTAACCTGAGTCTTGCCATCCGGGCGAAGATAGTCGAGAAGTCCAGATTTACGAACCGAACTTAGCTGGAGAGCCAATCGATGAGCCAAATCAATGGGTAAGGGCATTAAGCTAGAAGTCTCATTGGTGGCATAACCAAACATCATTCCTTGGTCTCCAGCCCCAATCGCCTCAATGTCATCATCGCTCATTCCTCCAGTTTTTGCTTCCAAAGACTTGTCCACGCCAAGAGCAATATCGGCCGATTGCTCGCTGACCGACGTTAAAACGGCACATGTGTCAGCGTCAAAACCATACTTTGCTCTGGTATAGCCAATCTCTTTGATCGTCTTGCGCACAACACTGGGAATGTCTACATAACAATTCGTCGTAATCTCCCCGGTTACCAAAACCAATCCGGTAGTTACTGAGGTTTCACAAGCAACCCTTGCCATGGGATCATGTCTAAGAATTTCATCCAAGATAGCATCGGATATTTGGTCACAGATTTTATCGGGATGCCCTTCTGTTACGGATTCTGATGTGAATAGTTTTTTGTTCATGTTTATAGATCATTCCCTTCGCTTCGCTCGATATACAACCGTGATAAAATATGTTGGATTTGCGGTTCTGTTTAGCGAGACTATCCTCCTTGGAGTTTTTCGAGTCTAATTTAAAACACTTAATAGGTTTAACGTTTATTATCGTATGGATCAGATTATTATATAAGGCACTTTGTTTTAAGCGCTTACGAAATAACCATGAGCATACTATCTACTCATGGTTATATTTATATACTAGATTAACTCATTACTCCTAGCTAACTTTATTCCAGATAATAGATAATCCCAGTCTTCATCTCGCCCTTCCCAGCGCTCCTTGAAATTTTCAATCTCAACATAACAGATATTTGTTATATCTATATATTTCTCTAAAGGACGAGAATATTCTTCAACATAGTTAAGCGCAAGAATCTTAAAATTACCATTAGTGCAATTACTCAATATATTTTTTAGCTCTTCTACTCCTTCATAGTCTATTCCGTTTCTAACAAATAAAATTGATTTACTTTCCTTTATCTTTTGAAAAAAAGTATCTATGCGATGTTTTAACTTAGAATTGAATTCAGGGTAAGAGGACAACCATTCATCGTCTTCCGCAGTTAATGGAAAATCATGAACTGAGAGACAGTTGTATTTAATATCAGTGACTAGAAATGTGAAATCATGCCTTCCTTGTAAAATAAGGTTTTCTAATTGCATAAAATCATTAAATTTATTAGCTATTGCCTTATTCAGATCATGAATATCCCCAAAAACGAACCAATCCAATGGTCCAGAGAAAGTTCTCAAGCCAGCACGCTTAATTTGATGTGTAACTTGACAATTCGAACCAAGACTAACAACTAAATCATACTCCTGATCCTTGATATCAGCCAATTTCACCATTACCACCTCAAGATAACTATAGCAATACATTGGAATCTACGCAAGTATGATTACATAGTAAATTTATCGGTTCTTTCCAAAGTTCGTTGATTTAAGTGTAAAACTCATTCAAGAGAACCTTAGCTTTAAGTAAAGAAAAACTGTCTATATTCCAGATCCAATTAAGGCTGGCTCATATTTTAATACTTTAAGAGGCCCCAAAAATCGCACCGCAATGCGGACAAAGATAATGTATCAATCTTCCTCCGTTAAATATGCATTCTGATTTAGTCATCTTTGTTGAATGGTATACTTAATTAATTCATCCTGTTTTGATTCTATCCTTTTAATATCCGTAGTTATTTTATCTATCCTGCAGTCAAGGTTGTTTTCTATATCCTTCATACCGATCTATCCTCCAATAATGGGTATCCGACTTCCACTGATATTATTGTTCTCTACAATTTGGACATCCAACCCCTGAATATCGAAATATCCTTTTTATCTCCAGATTTTTGGAAAAGACATTGCGCAAATCAAAGAAATAATCACCTTTCATAACTGCTTTCACCTTATCCAGGTAAACTCCTCTAAACTGGTTCCATTCTGTCACTAAAACAACTGCATCCGTGCCCTCAGCCGCTTCATACTCATTTTTACAATATAAAATGGATTCTTCTATATCCTTTAATCTCCATTTTGCTTCTTCTATACCCTGAGGACAGTATGCGCGAATTCTTGCCCCAGCACTTACCAGATTCCGAATAATGTCTAACGAAGGGGCATCGCGCATATCATCAGTTTCTGGCTTGAAAGATAGTCCCCATATAGCAAACGTTGCGTTTTCCATGGGAATCTCCCGCGAAACCATTTTGATAACTTTCTCACTTATCTTTCGCTTCTGCTTTTCATTGGCTTGGATAGCTGCTTCAATCACCAGCATTTGCTCATCATACTGATGAGCAATATCTGCAATAGCTCTGGTATCCTTAGGAAAGCATGAACCCCCATACCCAGGACCAGCATGCAAAAATTTAGGCGAAATCCTGCCATCCATACCCATACCTCGGGCGATCTCCTGAATATTGGCACCGACCTTATCCGCCAGTAATGCCATCTCATTAATAAAGGAAACCTTCACAGCCAGAAATGCATTGGAGGCATATTTGATCATTTCCGCAGTCTCTATATCCGTAATGAGAAAAGGCGTTTGGTTGATATAAAGTACATCATACACTTTTTTCATGACTTCAATCGCCTTTTTACTTTCCGCCCCAATAACAACCCTATCTGGTATCATGCAGTCACGCACCGCTCTCCCCTCCCGAAGAAATTCCGGGTTGGACACAACGTCAAAATCGAAGTCTACTCTCCGGCTATCGAGCTCCTCGCGAATGATCCTCTGTACCATTTTCCCTGTGCCCACCGGAACAGTGGACTTGTTCACAATAACTTTGTATCCATTCATACATCCGCCAATACTTCGGGCTACATCCCTGACATAATGCAAATCCGCACTTCCATTTTCCTGGGGCGGTGTGCCAACCGCAATGAAGATAACATCGCTGATTTCAACCGTTTTATGTATATCTGTCGTAAAGTGCAACCTGCCTGCTTCAACGTTTTTATCAAGTAATTCCTTAAGGCCAGGCTCATAAATAGGCACGATTCCGCTTTCAAGCTTTATGATCTTCTCCTCTATCACATCCATACAGATAACATTCATGCCAAACTCCGCCATGATAACACCTTGTACCAAGCCCACATAACCTGTGCCGATTACACCAATATTGTACATCCAGCTATTTCTCCTCTAAGTTAATTGTTAGTTTCTATAAAACTTGGTCAATGATATTATAAAATAAGCAATCAAAAATGCTCCCAGATCAGCCAGAAGATTGATGAACCTAAAGATAACCATGGAAATTATAATTACCTCGCTGCTAATCAATCCTCCTGCTATCAGGGTCATTACTGCTTCTCTTACACCAATTCCTCCTGGTGCTCCAGGGGCAATAAATCCAATAACCCAGGAAAGATTGAATGCTCCAATTAGATCTAAATAGAGTTGAAAACTAATCTCTTGTTTAAGTATAAATACTAATATTATTAAATAGATCCCGACAAAAAACATCAAATAAATTAGATAGTACGTAATACAAAATAGTATTTTTAAAAAGTTCTTCAAATTTATGATTCCGACATATTTCCTTAAAGACTCAATAACTTTTTCTCTGTATCTATATGCGATTAAGGTAAAAGCAATTGAAATTAAAATACTGAGTAAAATGACCCAATAGCTTATCCGTCCATTTTGTATAATATAATGAATTGCATCCTCCCCTAAAAAAAATATCGAAACCAGAAAAGAAGAAAGAACAAGCAGGCCTACATCAAATATTGTAGCAAATGCTAAATCAGTGTGCTTTACATTGGTTTCAAAAGCTAATTGATTTCTGCCTATATATTGAAATATATTTCCTGGAATATACTTTAATATATTTGATTTCGAAAAAATATATATAATAGTTGTATGTGGTATTCTTTCGTTAGAAAATATAGAGATTATCTTCATCCATGGAATATAACTAATAATTATTAACATGGTATTAAAGCAAGCCAATAAAAAGAAAATTGTAAGATTTTTCTTATTAAAAAATATTGAATAATCTAAATCGATAGTTTTTAATTTTTCTAACATGAATATAAAGGCCATAATTACAATTAAAGCCCCAAGATATTTCATGTATTTTTTTAAATGAATTTTTTTTGTACTTTTCATTTTTATAACTTTTTTAAGATCTTTTTTATAACTCTTTTTATAGTTATACGTAAATCTCGATTTATAATTTGTATATGATTCACAACATTTTCCGGTTCAATGAGCTTTCTGTTTTCCACACAAAAAACCTGTTTTCCCGTAAGTTTAACTATTTCAACAGCTTGCTCATAAGAGCTTTCAATAAAAAGAAAACAATCTGTTTTTTTGTAAATTGATGCTTTAAATTCAGCATGGCTGCTATTCAATGCTCTTTCTTTAGCATTTTTACTATCAAGCATAATTAGTTGCTTATACTTTATACCATTCTTATTCAGCCATTCTTCAGTTTCATTTCTATATTTCTCTAAACGACTCGTAACAAGATATCCTATAGACTTTGTCGGCAAAAACTTAGGCACTGCATTTTTAATAAATTCCAAATAATTTTTACCATCGTCATTTTGAACTAGAGTTGGATCTTGACATAGCACCCCATCTATATCTACACAAGTATACTCCAAGCCCCAATGATGCAGATAATTCCACTCAAACATTCTTGGATGATTGCATATTTCAAAATAAATATCTATCGCTTTAAAATTGGATGGGAGCGCATAAATAGCGCAATAAATTATTTCCTTAGTATGAATAATATCCTTAAGCTTTTCTTTGGCTTCTTTGATTGCATCTCCTGCACTGATACTATCATCAACTACCAGAATCTTTTTTGCTTCCGAGGCCTGAGTAATCCAGTTATTTGATTTTCTCGTTTTCCCGGTTTTATATATCTCATCTTTAATAAAGCTATCAATGTCCGCAAAAGGCAGGTTTAAATAAAGTGCCAATAAACTAGCGATCATAAGTCCACTTCTTGGAATCCCGACAATCAAATCAATATCCCGTGGTAACTTATTTATATTTTTATAAAGACAATCGTTGAGATCTTCGAATGTGACAAAATTCATAATACTCCTCTTACTTTCTCTTTTCACATAAAACAACATATGCTGAGCCAAAATCAGATTTATAAAATAACTCTTGGAATTTAATTACTAAGTACAGTAACTGTTGATTTGACAGTCTTCTGAATAATTTATTCTGATCCCGTCTAAGTCCGCTAACTTTTGTTAATTCTTCTTTTGTCATCCCATTAAGACCTGCTAATTGATGATTCTTTTTTGCGCTTCTAGCTCTTATTGGATCTAAAATCAAGCATGACGGAAAATCATATGCATAAAAATCGCAAACATTAAAACCGATCTTATCCAGGACATCAATTAACTCATTTTTTTCGTACCTTCTATAGTGACCAGAGGAGACATCGTTGTAATCCCAGCGCCTTTGATGAGCCGGTACGGAAAATAGCAGTTTCCCATTATCTTTAAGATACGCTTTCCAGTCTAGCAATTTCTGCACATCATTTTCAATATGTTCCAACACTTCACAGGCAACCACAAAATCATAAGTTTTCTGAGTGATTTCTTCCTCATGTTTTAAAAGCACTATTCTTCCTGTAGTTTCCTTGAGATTTCTTGTTACATATTGATATGCTTCCTCCGAAAAATCATAGCCATAACACTTAAAGCCAAAGTCCAGATACACCGAAAACATATCACCAGACCCATAGCCAATTTCTAATAGTTCTTTATCTATACAATCATATGTCTCAAGTATCTTTTTAATAGCGTTTTTGCGCATCAAATATCTCGGCATAGGATGGAAATCCAATTTATCTCCCCCTCCCATTACATTCTATCTTCCTCACCCTATACTGAATATCCTCTAATATTTTTCGGTTAGCAGCAATAATATCAGCCTGCAGCCCAACAATAATAGTTTGAACACCCATCAACATCAACACGGCTGCTAAAATAAGGGACTGGACATGCCCTTCTCCAGAACCGCCAAAATAATAAAATAAAAACCGAACCCCTAAAGCTATTCCCAACAAAAAAATAATCATTCCACACATGCTGAAAAATCTTAATGGCTTGTACATCATAAAAGCCCGAATAATCACTGAAGCAGAACGTCTCATATAAGCCCACATATTTTTAAATAAGCGGGACTCTCTCGTCTCTGGGTTCGTTCGTATGGGTACAGATGTCATGGCTACTTTATTATGCCCCGCCTGAATAATCGTTTCCAATGTGTAGGTATACTCATTGACCACGTTCAGACGTAAGGCCGCTTCTCTGGAATAGGCCCGAAACCCACTAGGGGCATCAGGAACTTTAGTCCCCGATGCCAAGCGTACTACCCAGCTACCAATATGTTGGAATTTCTTTTTCAGCCACGAGAAATGCTTAGTCTCATCAATAGGACGTTCACCAATAACAATATCTGCTTTGCCATCAAGAATCGGACGCACTAACTTTTCGATATCTGCCCCACAGTACTGATTATCAGCATCAGTATTGACTATAATATCAGCACCAAGGTGGAGGCAGGCATCAATACCCGCAATAAATCCTTTTGCTAGTCCTTTGTTTTGCTTAAAGGATATTATATGATGAAAGCCTAGCTTTCTCGCTATTTCAACTGTTTTATCTCGGCTACCATCATTAATGATGAGATATTCTATTTCGCCTATACCATCAATTTGCTTAGGTAGATCAGTATATGTCACTGCTAAGGTATCCTCTTCATTATAACAAGGTATTTGTATGATGAGTTTCATAGTAAGTGTATCTCCTTAATGATTTATTCAACAAAAATAAACTAGTATTTTAACTCTTAATATTTTAAAAATATGGTTATATACTGCGAACCACTACTCATCAGTCATGGGAATGAACCTCTACACTAACAATGGGTATTCCTAATGCTCTTGTATCTGCACTATTTTCAAGATACTTTATTGGCTCCCATGTTTCAGATTCTATCTTAACGAGACAATTTCTCTCATTTCCTAAAATTTCATTAGATACATTAAATTCGAAATAACCATCAAATCTATCATTATAAGTCATATCTTTTTCGAAAACTAAATTATTACCTATTTTAAAACAAATATGAAGTGTTTGCTTTTTTTCAAAAAGTTCATGTGGCATATTGTTATAATAAATCCGAAAAACATTATATACCCTCGGAGTGAAGTAAAGTTGAACAGATGCTTGGGCAGATGTCCATGCATATGTTTCTCCGTTATACTCTTCAAAACTATAAAAACCATCGGTATATCTTTTATCCATATTGTTTAACGTTACTTTAGTTTTTTCTTGCATGAACCTATAGATATACAAATTATTTTCATATATATTATGTGATACTGGATATAACTGATTAAAAGCAGCAATGTCATTTGATAATTTATAAGTTTTTTCAAATACTTTTTCATATCTATCATCTTCAATTTTAACTTCACTGATTATATATTGTTCTTTTGTTGGAAACTCCTCTACCAGCATATTCTTTGATTTTATGCTAAATATGAAATCACCATCTATTTCTCGCAAGTTATGATAAAATACTCTGTTAGTTTTCATTTCTAATGGATTTAAAAGCACTATACTCCCGGGCTTAATAATGCTTCTAGCATCATTAAGCAATTCATGATTCCCCATATTCCCCGCTGAGGAAAGTAAAAGAAGATTATATGGAAAGGCTGTAATAATTGCAATCCCGCATATAGCAATAAAACTTCGTTTGTTTTCAACTAAAATTGCACATAATATTACTACTGCAGGGATAAGAACAATCGCAAAATATCTTGAAGCATAATAATTATGAGGAGTGTCCGGCCTTATTATTGTATATATTGCTAATGAGTATAGAAAAACCATGGTAAGTATTTTAGGCACTAGCTCCCATTGCTTACTACTTGATCTAAGTAGCTTAAAACAGATATATGGAATAACAATATACGATGTCCCCGCAATGATTGAAATAATATTAAGATGAATTAAACCCTTCCACCCAGAATTACCATAAACTTTTCTATACTCCCAACTACCCCCGCCTTGAGTGTAAGCTTCGGTAAATCCTAATTGATAGGCTCTATATAAGGTCAACACTACAAGAAACGCCAACAAGTACTTAAGGACTGTCATCGCGTATTTACTAAATAGATTTCCCATAATATCTATAACATCAATTTTTCTTTCTTGCTTAATTAAAGCTAAAACCACATATTGTAAAATGCATAGCACCAGAATACAACTGAAAATAATAACCAAGCCTAATTTTGGGTTAGATGTTATCAGATTACTCAGTTGATCTGATGTATATTTAAAAGAAACTCTATAACTATATAAGTAACATAATATATACAGAAACAAAGTATAGATATTAATCTTTCCATATATTGTTTTTCTTTTAATTATACTAAGCACAAAAAAAACAAACCATATAATAGGAATATAAATGAATATAGAGAAATGTATGAATCCAAGTAATCCTAACGGTAAAAACGAACAAAGTTTAAGCTTATCCTCATCTTCAGTAATGAATACTAAAGCAAGAAACAACATAGAAATAAACATCATTTCAGATAGTGGTGTTTTTGCAAGATAAATAATCAATGGAGAAAATGCAAATAAAGGAATCGATAAATATTTAGCTATTCGATATCTACCTGACTTCTCTATAATAAAATAAAGACATAACGTTGATAAAATGTAAAAAAGAGTTAAAACATTGACCATATTATATAGCCCAAACATTTTACCAAATAGTGCCAGCACCATAGGCCATGTAGGTAAAGCATGGTATTCATAATTAATTATATTATCACTATTTAAGTCAGCTCTCACATTTAATGACAACTGATGATTTATTAATTCAATAAGCTCCTCTTTTATTTGAATATTATTAATTGCTTTATACTCTTCAACTGTTTTTATGATTTTTGCATCGCCATACATAAAGTCAATCGCTCTGGTTGTATAAGCACCAGCATCAGAATCACTTGAAATAAACTCTGACTTTATTGAAATAAAAGGGATTAATACAATTAATAATAAAATAACTAATAGGTGCGGCTGAACATTATAATTTATTCTGGAATTAATATTCTTTATTTTTTTTATGTCAAATAATAATAGTAAGAGAAAAAAAACCAAAGTAGCACCAATAAGCGCAAAGAGCACACTAAAAACATCTAAATATAGTAATATACAGGATAAAGCAGTGTATATTGCAATAAAACTAAGCAAACTAATTGATATCAACTTTACTATATTAATTTTGGTATAACAACACGCTACTAGAATACAAGTTAAAAGAATGCCTACCATAAAAACCACAAAATATACCATAAATCCTCCAGAATGGTTTTCCCTGCCGGGGAGTACCTTTAATTAAATTTTACTCAAACTTCAAATTAAAACATTTACTCCTTATCTTTTTCACAAATGATAGTTGAAGACCCTTCAACTCATTAAAATAAACTCCTCGGGTACATAGTTAAGATCCACTCGCTTGTCTGCTAATAATTCCCTCACAAGTACAGTAGGTACATCGTGCCGCTTCATTCCTTCCTTAAAAAACCTCCAATATGTCTCTTCTTTATAGTGGTTTTCCATCACAAAAATATCCGCAAACTTTTGAGGATGTTTCTTAAGAAGCAGTGGATCATGTATAAAAAACTTATTGCGCTCCATAAGACTTTCTCTGAAATTGCTCCGCGGATGTGAAGGATGTAAAACTTTAACATCACTTCCGTATGGAATATCCCCGAAATTCAGTGCACGCCAAGCCAAATCAGTATCCTCACGAAAGTGAGGATTATCAAATGTTTCATCAAAGCCATTTATTTTTCTCAAAATATCTAATCTAATAAATAAATTTGCTGTCATAAAACCAATTCCTTCGAAATTGACATTACTAACCACACGATGGGTCTTAGTATCATAGTTATCTGCTTCGATGATGCCTTCCACTCCTACTACATATGGCTGTTTTACATATTTTACGGCATTTACTAACCATTCTTGATCTGGAATACAATCATCATCAATAAATGCAGCTACTTTTCCTTTAGCTAGACGTATCCCTGTATTTCTTGCTTTAGTTGCACCCTTAATTTCCGTTTTAAAATAGGTAAGATCCAAATCCTGAAAATGTTGCTCATCTTTCCACTTCGAACTTGATTGATCTATTATAATTACCTCAAAATCACGAAATGTTTGTTGCTTTATATTTTCCATAAGCTTTGTCAATAGCTCATGTCTTTCATAAGATGGAATAATCACTGAAAAATAAGGTCGTTTCTCCAGTATCTTATATTTATATCGCTGAACTAGATTATAACCCAGTTCATATGAAATTTGTTCCCAGCTATACTTCTCAGAAGCCTTCTTTCGTCCATTTTCTCTTAGGTTATTAAATAGATTTTCATCATTGAATAATTGAACAATCTTTTCTATCAAATCAGACTTATCTATATCACAAAGCATATAGATATTTCCACCGGTATTTTCAATCCCTCTAGCTCCGATATTAGTAGTAACAATAGGTAACCCCGCCGCCATAAAATCAAACATTTTGATATTTGTACCGGAGCCAGATAGCATTGGATTTATTGCAATATCGCTGGCTGCTAGATACTCTAACTTTTCTCTCTCCTCCACGAAGCCAGTCACAATTAAATTATTGAGCTTTTTAGCATCGATATCTTTGATATTGTTTCCTACACCACCAATAATTACAAACTGGTATTGTGGTAGAGTCTCCGCAATATCAGCTATTAGTCTCGCAGCTTGCTCATTTGGATAGTATTCACTTCCGATAAAGCATGCAGTAGGAAGATTTAAGCCAAGTTTTTTACGCAAAGTATCCTTTTTGTTTTTGTCGTCACACGGCAAAATCTTTTTAGCAAATACTCCGTTGGGTACAATAATGATCTTATCTGATTCAATTCCATAAAGCCCCTCAAAACTACGCTTATCTTCCAATGAACAGGCCAAAATTAAGTCAGCAGCTATGCAAAGCTCATATTCGCATCGAACGGCCTCTCTGCAAATTGTATCAGCAAGAGGTGTTCCGTCATCATAGAGCTTTACTCTAAGCAGTCCCTCACAGTTTTGAGAATCATAGACAATCAATTGCTTATTCCTATTCAATACCGGTGCGACGAAAGGAAAAAGCCATTGGTGTGAGAAAATAACAATATGTGCATTTTTTGCTTCTTCTCTAGCTCTATTAATGAACTCCTCGGATAATTGCCCCTGCATTGGAAATGCTGTATCAAGACAATTCTTCCCTAATTGAGAAGAAAGTTGATCATGTGCAATAAAATGCTCCTCTGAAAGTGGAACATTAATCTCAGTTAAACATTCAGAAAGTTTATGCTTCCGATATCCTGGGCCTCGCCAGTCATATGAGCCGACATAGGTAGCATCAATCTCATTTTTAAACCCACTGTATAATCCCAAAAGGCGCAACCTTCCCCCACCAATCGGAGGATCGATCGGCTGCATATCTAAGATGACTATTTTTGTCCTATTCATTAATTAATCCTCCAAAGCCTTTAACAACACCTTAGCTATTTGATCCCATGAAATATCCGCAATCGTCTCAAATCCACACTGTCCCATCTGTTTTGCCCGCTCTTTGTTCTCATACAAAGAATCGACACATTTTGCTATTTCCCGGGGCTCAGGCTCAACGATAAATCCATTTTCCCCCTGTCGAATAAAGCGAACTGGTTCACCTGAATCGGTACAAGTGATAACTGGCTTCTTACTTGTAAAGCCTTCGTGAAGAATAAAACCATAATCTTCTTGAATTGGAATAAAAATAACGACTAGCGCATTAGAATACAGTTCCTTCATCATCTCATCACTGACAAAACCTAAAAATTCGATTCGATCGTCATCACCGGCAATTCCAATTAACTCCTGCATTTGTTCCCCAGTACCAGCTATTTTTAGCTTTATGGGAGCCTTTACATATTTCATAGCTTTCACCATCAGATCTACACGCTTCCATTTATGCAATCGTCCAGGCAAAAATATATAATCATAGTCTTTACAATAAAAGCCTTCTTTGGTCATTCCAAGATGAAGGACTTCACTAGTTAACCCATTATACGTTTCTAATCGATTTTTCACTTCATGCCCTATGGAAAAAATCTTCTTTACACGTGGATATCTCAATAGTTCAGTGTCCATGTGTTGAATCAATTTACGTTTATCATAATTGCTTAAATCACACTTAATCTCATCAAACATATCATAGAACACACGAATTGTATGGATTAAATAACTGACATGGTTAGGATGCTGTACTGCAAAGGTTGGAGCCTTTGTCGACACTACGCCGTCAAACTCTCTCAAGTCTAAATCATAGCACGTTAAATAGCCCTTTAAAATATCCTCAAAGGTTTCCTCCGAACAGGGAACAGGGAAATGTTTAACATATGGAACATGGTTTTTAAGAGCTTCCAGCATCCGCTCGTTAAAGATCTCAGCGCCCCCTCGTTCTCCAGTCATTTGCGCATTGGAGATAAATGCAAGTGTTCTTATTTTATTCATGCTTAATCCCCACTACCGCATAGTCCTGCGCGCCATAAAGAAGGTTGTTCATCAACTCAATATTCATATTCCAGACTTCCTGATTTCCATCACTGCAGATAGGATTAATTAATGTTTGAGAATACCGTGCTGGATTAACCTCTATGATTGAAACACTGGAAAAACCAGAACGCTCAGCATAAAAGCGCATAGCGTCCTTATGTAAAGGACGAATATGGGTAGGGTCAGTATAGAAATAGGTTGCCGCCGTAAGTATGTTACTAGGATTAGGGGTCTCGAACAGCACCATGCCGTCCTTTTTTAGAACTCGATAAGATTGTGCAAATAGTGTAAGCAGTACCTCAAGCGGGAGATGCTCAATAATTTGAAATCCAGTAATCATGTCCACACTACTATCTGGAAGTTTTCTGAGGTAATCTAGGCAATCTCCAAACTCCACCTGATGTCCGTACTCTCTGCAAATGTTTAACTGTATATCATTTAAATCCACGCCAATATAATCATTCACACCATGCTCCTTAAGCAGATCCATCCATTCACCACGCCCGGTGCCGATATCAACAAAAGTCTTATTTGCCCAGTCTCCAAAATGCTCGGTTATTTTTGGAAGATATATCCTTAACCTGTCCTTAATATCTTCGCGGGTTCCCCGAAATCTTTCTTCGAAATCATGATAAAAAACAGGATTGTCCAATGGAGAGCTTCCTACCTTTTTCTCTAAGGTCTTGGTAAACTGCGCATTGTTAGTCCAATGAACAATAGATTTTAACATAGTAACCTGCTCGTTTAACTCACGAATTCTAATTTCTTGAGTAATATTTCTCTCGACAATTACTTTTGCTTGCTCTGTTAACTCCCGTATTCTTAATTCATTTATTTCATTTCTCTCATTATTTATTTTTGCTTGCTCATCTAAAGCTTGTTTTTGCGAATTAATTTCAACTCGCATCTCTGTCTTTAAAGTGTCAATGTTTGTTTCCATCAACCGGCGCTGTTCCTGCTCAATTTCTATGACTTCGCCCTGAGACTCCAACTTTTTCTTCATCTCATGAAAAATAGTCAAAACTCTTGAATTAAATGCGCGAACATCCCGGTTGGTCAAATCTGCTACACGTAAATAAACCCTTTCAACCAGACGAGCGAGGATGCGCTTTATACCATGCATCCTATACATTGGAGCTTTGTGGAGCCCTACCTGCTTTCCGATAATTGCATCATTAAGATACTTATCAATTATATGAAAGTCGTTATCTAGAGTAGAAATGCCTTTCTTCTCCTCTTTTATAACAGGTGTCTTTATAGTAGAGCCCAATCCTATTTCAGTTCTGATTTTCTTCATAATTTCATCTAAGGATTCCTCACTTAATCTAGCATAATCCATAATATTTCCTCACTTATTTATACTTCCTACCTATGTTCAATCGAACAATTTCTTCGTCTTTCACTTCTGAATAATATACACTAATCTTACTCACATTAGCTAATACTCATCATATTATTGAATTTCAATGCGTTTTTTCAGATATTCTCCTTGAACTATTATTGGAGCAAGCTCACTTCTGCATTCAGATAACACGCACCTGTAAATTGCTCTTCAATTCCCGGTATCACCTGCAATGTCGCAGCATGATCCCACCAGTCATAATTTCCTTGCATATGGCTATATTCTTCATGAACCGCAACAGTTAAGCTGTAATGGCCTATCCCGAGATTTAAAGGTAAAGAGAATACTACTCTCTTTTTTTCACCGGATTTACACAATCCGATATTTAATCCAAGATGATAGGTATTCGTACCGAAAATATGGTTACCAAGCCTATCCTTTAGCAAGATTCCAACAGTAGGATTCATTACCTCAGTATGAGCTTCAAATTCAACCGCAATCTCAATCTTATCACCAACTTGTACTACAGCGATATTTTTTCCATTTTTCAATAACTTTACATCTTCTATTGTAACCTGTTCACTACCTGATCTGGTCACGGTTCCTTTAATATCTCCTCTGCTTTGTTTAATTTCATACTCGAGGCTAAATTTAGCTACCACGGCATTGTAATAATCCAACACTTCTTCCGGGGTACCTTCTCGAACCATTAAGCCCTTATCTAATAAAATCGCCCTGTCGCACAAACTTTTTACTGCCGCGGGATCATGAGAGACAAAAAGCAGTGTTGTTCCCTCTTCTTTAAACTTACGAATACGGTCAAAGCATTTATGCTGGAAGTAAGCATCGCCAACAGATAATGCTTCATCTATTATTAAAATTTCAGGCCTTATAGCCGTTGCCACTGAGAAGGCGAGCCTGACCACCATGCCGCTCGAATAGGTCCTGATCGGTTGATCTATATATTCTCCAATTTCTGCAAAAGCTTCAATCTCAGGCATCAAGCGGATTATTTCGGACTTATCTATTCCGAGTATCTGCCCGTACATGCCGACATTTTGCCTGCCAGTAAATTCAGGATGAAACCCCATTCCCAGTTCCAAAAGTGCCGACACTCTCCCATGGACATGGTATTCACCTTGTGTTTGTTTTGTCGTTCCTGTCATAATTTTGAGTAAAGTGCTTTTCCCAGCCCCGTTCTGACCGATTATTCCTACAGCCTCCCCTGGGCTAATTGAAAAAGTAATCCCTCGTAAAACCCATAGTTCCTCATGATACCTAAGCTCATCCCGACTAATCCATTCTATAATCCTTTTCCAGCGCACAGGATATTTTTTATATTTTTTTGTTAAATTCTTTACCTCTATCATACTCATTAAAGTTCATCAACCATTTCCTTATCTAATTTCAAGAAGGTTATATATCCTAATACCAGGAATACACCGGCTAATACGATAGCCGGCACTACTGCTAACCATTCCGGCCAAGTATTGGTGAGAAATATCTCCTGATAACTTCTGACTACCCCAGCAAGTGGATTAAATGCCATAAGAGGTAAAAATTTCTCAGGGATTACTTCAAAAGGATATACTATTGGCGTAAGCCAAAACCAGAATTGAAGGATAATGCCCATTACATAACCGACATCCCGAAAAAACACATTCAGGGTACCTAAAAATGTCCCTAGACCCACGCCTAGAGCCATTTGAATAATGACTAATGGGAATACTGCAATGATCGATAACCCCGGAAATCTGTTAGTTACGGTAAGAAAGATTATAAATATCCCAAATATGATAAGAAAGTTGATACCGGCGGACAAGAATACAAATACTGGAAGGGTTGAGCGCGGAAAGCTCGCCTTTTTCAATAAATTTCCCTGCTCGATAAATATATTGATTGAACGCGAGAGAACTTCGGAAAAGAACTGCCAAGTAATAATTCCCGAGCATATGTATATGCTATATGCCAAAGTATCATCCAATCCCGGTAATTTAGCTCTCATAACCTGAGAGAACACCAAAGTATATATCAATATCTGGGTTAAGGGATTAAGTATGGACCAAACGGCCCCCAATATGGAATTGGTATACCTGCTCTGGAAATCCCTAACCACCAATCCGCCTATAAACTGTCTATAGCTCCATAATGCTCTGAGAATGTTAAACAACCCTTCCTATTTAGAACTAACCTATCTCCTGCCGCCAATACTCCAACACTTCTCGCAAAGTATCCTCAATTTTATGTTTAGGGAACCAGCCCGTCAGCTCCTGGAGTTTCCTATTATCACAAGAAATAACAGGAACATCCGAGGGGCGCATCCGAGCAGGATCTTGCTGAATTTTAACACTCACCTGTGAGCAGGAAAGTAGATAATCCAAAAGATATTGAACTCTATATACTCTTCCAGAACCCACATTATAGATTTCCCCGGCTTTACCCTTTTCTATCAGACTACAGTACGCCTCCACGATATCCCGTACATCTGTAAAATCCCTTTCCGCTTCCAGATTGCCCACCAGCAATACCGGCTCCCTCTGCCCTTTTTCGATCTCCGCGATCCGTTTGGTAAAATCAGATACCACAAAAATCGGACTTTGCTGCGGGCCAATATGATTGAAGGCCCGTACGACAACGATCTGCAAATCATAAGCCCTTGCATACACTTGTCCCAGCAGGGTTTGAGCAATTTTGCTTACAGCATAAGGATTTCCGGGGACTATAGCTTGTTCTTCCTTGATCGGCATATCCCTCTGTTCCACGAATCCGTATTCTTCGCTGGAACCTATCAAAAGAATTCTGGGTTCATATTCCTGATTATCTCCAATAGCCTTTTCATCTCTGAGCTTTCTTACCGATTCCAAAAGATTAATTGTCCCATTAATATTAACATCCATGGTCATTTGCGGGTTTTTCCATGAAACAGCGGCAGAACTCTGGGCTGCGAGGTGAAAGATGTAATCCGGACGACATTGGTTTAATACGGTTTCGACCGCAGAGGCTTCTATGATATCAAGTTTCCTGTATTTTATATCATAGCTTTTATGACTGAGTTCCTCATTCAGATCTGTCCCCCATACTTCAATACCATCACGCAAAAGGCGCTCGGCCAAATACCCACCGACAAAACCATTTATTCCGGTTATCAGTGCTTTCACATTTTCACCCCGCTTACTAAGCTTACCTGATTCACTCTCTACAGCAACTTCTCTATTTCCTTAATCCTTCAATAGCTTTACATCTTCCGCTACCATTCTCTCCACCAACTCTTTAAAGGATACTTCTCTTTTCCATTTCAGCTTCTTCATCGCCTTTGACGGATCGCCAAGGAGGATTTCCACTTCTGCCGGACGGAAGAACGTGGGATTTACTTTCACGATCACATTGCCTGTCTTTACATCTATACCTTGCTCGTCAATGCCTTCCCCTACCCATTTCAGCTCTTTACCCACCTGACCGAAAGCCAGTTCCACGAACTCTCTGACCGTATGGGTCTCCCCAGAAGCGATCACATAATCGTCCGGCCCATCCTGTTGGAGCATCAGCCACATCGCTTTTACATAATCCTGGGCGTGGCCCCAATCCCTCTTCGCATTCATATTGCCAAGTTCTAAGCATTGCTGTTGACCGGCTGCAATTTTGGCAACAGCATCAGTAATTTTCCTGGTAACGAACTCTAGTCCCCGCCGTTCTGACTCATGGTTAAACAAAATCCCGGAACAAGCATACATATTATAACTCTCTCGATAATTCTTGGTGATCCAGTGCCCATAAAGCTTCGCCACACCATAAGGACTCCTTGGATAGAAAGGCGTTGTTTCTTTCTGAGGCATTTCTTGGACCAAACCAAACATTTCAGAGGTAGACGCCTGATAGAAACGGCAGCTCGGCTTTACCGTACGAATTGCTTCCAGTATATTGGTCACACCAAGCGCATCAATTTCAGCCGTAGCAACCGGCTGCTCCCAGCTTGTGCCCACAAAGGATTGAGCCGCCAGGTTATATACTTCATCCGCCTGAGAAATCTTCATGGCATTAATGAGAGATACTAAGTCAGTCATATCCGCATAAATAAAGGTAATCCTGTCTTTTAGGTGCTCGACATTACCATAGTCGACAACACTCTTTCTCCGCATAACACCATAGACATTATATCCTTTTTCCAGCAGCAGCTCGGCCAGATAGGACCCATCCTGACCGGTTATTCCTGTAATAAGTGCGTTCTTCATCTATGCTTCTCCTTTACTCCCATTTTCATTTCTTTTGTAATCATCATCTACTCTGACGATATCATCTTCGCCTAAGTATTCACCCACCTGTACCTCGATGAGGACAAGATCTATTTTTCCTGGATTCTCAAGGCGATGCAATTTCCCCATGGGAATATAGGTAGATTCATTAGTCCTGACAATCCTTTCCTCATCTTCGATCGTTATCTTGGCGGTACCTGAGACCACGATCCAATGTTCATTGCGGTGGTAATGCTTCTGGAGGGATAATCTCTTCCCGGGCTTGACGACAATTCGTTTCATCTTGAAGCGTTCCATATCCTCAAGAACAGTGTAACTTCCCCATGGTCGGAAAGCGTTCTGATGAACATTCACCAACTCAGACAACTGGTTTTCCAAAATCCCGACTGCTTCCTTGACCTTTTGGGAATCACCCTTCTTACTGATCAAAAGAGCATCGTTGGTATCTACAATAACCAGATCCTCAATATCGATGGTAACCACAGTTTTATCTCTGACAAACAGCAAGTTGCCCTTGGATTCAATATTGATATGGTTCGGCGTGGTTACCGCATTATTATCGTTATCTTTAGGAAGCTTTTCATAGAGGGATTCAAAGCTCCCCAAGTCCGACCACCCCATTGAAGCTGCCACAACTTTGATTTTGCTGCTTTTCTCCATAATAGCGTAATCAATACTGTCAGCCGGAATCTTTTGCATATCCTCCAGCGGTATTTTTTTATATTCTTCGCCATAAGCTTTAAGCAAAGCTTTCTGGCTTTCTGCATAGATTTCCGGAGCATACTTCTGCAATTCTTCAACGATAACTCCCGCCTTGAAGAGGAACATGCCGCTATTCCAAAAAAAGTTGCCTTGCTCGATATATTCAATGGCCTTAGCTTTATCTGGTTTTTCCTTGAAGGAAACAACATCATACCCTCTGCTTTCGATGTATCCAAAGCCCGTCTCCGGATAATCCGGGATGATGCCAAAAGTAACAATAAAGTTATCTCTGGCCAGCATTCTCGCCTCTGCTATAGCCTGATCATAGCCCCGAAGATCGGAAATCACATGATCGGCGGGAGTAACAAAAACCAATTCTTCCGGGTCAAGATCCAAACAAGCTAAAGCAATCGCCGGTGCTGTATTCCTACCTACAGGTTCCAAGATAAACTGATAATCGGCAACATTCAATTCTCTTAACTGGTCTAAACACAAAAAGTACTGCTCTTCATTGGAGACGACAATCGTCTCCTGGCAATACTTGCGATTTCTATGTACTGTTTCTTGAAAAAGTGTTTTGTGCCCAATGAGTTTATTGAATTGTTTCGGATACATTTTGCGCGAAACAGGCCATAGTCGAGTCCCGCTTCCACCGCAAAGGATTACATTAACCATCTCTTCCTCCTGTCTATGCTCTCACTCAGGTTATTCTTTAAAATTATACCGTTTTCATTTTATTTTTTCAAATTTGCTTATTATTCCATATTATAACAGTCTAGCACCTCAAGAAATTTCTCTTTGAAATTTTCAATTGAAAATTTTTCCGCATTCTTGCGTAAAAGGTCAGGAGAATGCATTTTATTTTGACCGCTGAGTTGTTCGAATCGTTCAATAGCGGATACCATTCCACCCACAGTCTGTTCCTCGAATAATATCCCCGTTTCTTCGTCCCTTAAAATATCCAGCGCACCGCCACGCCCATAAGCTATAACCGGACACCCGGATGCCAATGCCTCCACCATGGTTAAGCCAAAATCTTCTTCTCCAGGAAATAAAAAGGCCTTGGCTTTAGCCAAATAATCAACGACCTGCTCTTCACTTTGCCAGTCAAGGAAATTAATCCAGTTTTCTTTTCCTTCACAAAGAGCTTTGAGACGCTTCTCTTCCTCACCTATCCCGATCACCAAAAGTTTCCTCTTCAAGCGAATACATGCCTCAATAGCTATATCAACCCGCTTATAGCCTACAAGCCTCGATACAACCAGATAATAATCCTCTCGGTCATCCATATACCGAAACCTGGCAACATTTACAGGGGGTGCTATGACTTTCGAATCAGCGCTATAATGCTTCTTAATGCGCTTTGCCACCGATTGAGAGATCGAAATGAACCGATCCACTCTTTGTGCATTGGTCTGATCCCAAATTCTTATTTCATGCAGCTGCCAGATGGCAAACCACCGTTTAAGTCCCTTCAATGGTGCAATATAATCATGGTACATATCCCAAGCATAGCGCATTGGCGTATAGCAATAGCAAACATGCAGGGCATCTGCTCGTGTAAGAACTCCCTTGGCACAGGCATGTGAACTGCTGATCACCAGGTCATATTCACTTAAATCAAACTGTTCAAAGGCATAGGGCATAAAGGGCAGCAATCGCTGGTGCTTGCGCAAAGGCTTTGGCAGCCTTTGGAGGAAAGATGTCCTGATATCGGCATTTCTTAAGGGTAAGTCTATTTTCTCCGGTTCAAATAACGTTGTATAGATCGGAGCTTCCGGAAAGATCTCATGAAAGACACTTATAACCCTTTCCGAGCCGCCCATATTAGTCAGCCATTCGTGAACAATCGCCACTTTCATTACACTACCGCCTAAATACTAGATTCTCAGCTCATCCGCTCATTAGCTCTTCAAAAAGTCCAAGATGTTTCCGAGCAGAAGCTTCCCAAGTAAACCCCTGACTTCTTTTTAAACCTCTTTGAATAAAATCGTTTCGCATATCTTCTCTAGTGGCCAATAATTCAATCTTCTGTTGTATATCTATTTCATCATTAGGATCGATGTACACAGCAGCCTCTCCACATATCTCCGGAATTGAAGTAGCATTTGAAGTAATTACAGGGGTTCCGCAGGCCATTGCCTCAAGAGGAGGAATTCCAAAACCCTCGTACAACGAAGGATAGATAAAAACTGTTGCCAGATTATAAACATACGCCAATTCCTGGTCATTAAGATAGCCTAAATATCTTACTTTGCCGCTTAAGGAATGAATCATTTGCATGATTTCATCATTTTGCCATCCTTTAAACCCTACTAAAATCATCTCCAATGCCTTCTGATTCGATTCAACATACCTTTTATACGCCTGCAATAGCCTTAATAAGTTTTTCCGTGGCTCAATACTGCCAACAAAGAGTAAATAACGATCAGGAAGATAATAAAGCTGTTTAAAGTCTTTAAGCTCATCCTGAGGATAAAGCCTAAAGGTCTGATGGTCTATACCATGATAAATAACAGCTATTTTATCTGAATCACAAACCGCATATTTCATTATCTCCTCTTTGATAAAGTAAGATCCTGTAATAATCTTATCTGATCGCTTAATGCCCTCGAAGATTCTATCAGTCATATATTTTTGCCGCTCCAGAGGATGCCAGTCAGGATGAACCAAAAAAGATAAATCATGAATAGTAGTCACAACTTTTTTTGCTCGCACTGAGCCAGGAATAATGTTAGGCTGCCAGTAAAGAGCGTAATTCACAGATGAAAACCGATGACAAAAATCAATCAGCGTCTTAACTGCTGATTTTATCAATGAAGACTTCGTTAACAGGTTTTTCAACCTTTGTATCTTACGGTGTTTGTTGTCTGGTGTCTCCTTATTATCTACATCTATCAGCTGTTCTCTTATATATCCGTAATTATAATACCACTGGATTTTTTCTGAAGCTAGATTCTGCATACGGATACAATTTTCGAACGTATATTTACCTATACCCGTTTTAGGAGACAATAGATGAACTGCATCGACAAGTACTTTTTTCATCATCAAATATACTCCAAAAGCCTAATTATTTTTTCGTTCAATAAGCATTCCTATTCACAAACCCCTTAAAAACCGTCATCACCAAGATCTTCAAATCAAACATAAACGTCCAATTCTCAATATAGTAGATATCACACTCAATCCTCTTGCGAATCGAAGTATCCCCCCGCCAGCCGTTGACCTGGGCCCAGCCTGTTATCCCCGGCCTCACATGGTGCTTGACCATATAGCGGGGAATCTTCTCCTTGAATTGCTCTACAAAAAAAGGACGCTCCGGTCTGGGGCCTACTAAACTCATATCCCCTTTAAGGACGTTCCAAAGCTGGGGCAGTTCGTCAAAGCTGGTTTTGCGCAATACATTGCCGAGCCTTGTTTTGCGGTAGTCTTCTTTTGTCGTCCATTCCTGGTCCGATTCCTCAGCAGACTGGACCTTCATCGTCCGGAATTTATACATCCTGAAATTCTTCTTATTCAGCCCTACCCTCTCCTGAGAGAAAATAACCGGACCGGGAGAATCAAGTTTAATACTGATGACTATGATGAGGAATAAAGGTACACACAGAACTAATCCTACGAAGGATACTGCAATATCAAAGGTTCTCTTCCCAAAGGCCTTTAAAAAATTATCCAAAGGCACATGGCGTATATTGATAAGCGGAATACCCTCCACTTCATCCATCTGAGGCTTGGCCGGGATGAAGCGGGCATAATCCGGAACGATCTGGGTGCGGACACCGCTTTTTTCACAAATTTTGATGATTTTCCTGAAGGCATCATACTCCCTGGTACTGATAGTGACGAAGATTTCATCGATCTTGCTTTCTTCTATGATGTTCTCCAGATCGCTGATTCCTCCGATTACCGTGACTTCAGCTAGATTTTTACCCACTGTAGTATTTTCATCAACAATCCCGATGATCTCATAACCAAGATAGAGATTTTCTTTGAGGGCCATAATCAGCCTTTTAGCCAATCTGCCTGTACCGATAATGAGAACATGTTTTTTGTTATATCCTTTTTCGCGGATATTATTGAGTATGGCTCTAAGCGTTATTCGCTCAGCTATAGTTAGGATACTTGTAAGAACTACAAAATAGATAAGAACCTGTCGGGAGTAGTCTATCTCCTTCATAATATAAAGGAGTGTGAAGAGAATCATGGTACTCAGAAGGTTAGCTTGTATAATCTTCCCAACTTCAAACGATAAGCTCTTCCGTCGCCTTGGTTCATATAGACCTAAAAAATAATAGAGGAAAAAATGCAAAGGAACCAGGAGTATCAATGTAGGGACATAACTTTCAAACTCTAAATGAGTTCCTTCATAATTTGCAAATCTAAGCCCATAAGCCAGGATTAATGCAACAACTACGATTCCCAAATCAAGAATGACTTGAATCTTATTCAGTGTCTTTTGGTTTTCCCTGATCATCTTTTTCTCTCCGCCAATTGTCCTTAGTACCTTTATTTTTTCCTATACTTCTTTCCTATTCGACAATTACACAGGAAATCCTTTTCCTTTCTTTTTTGATTAATAATGATTCTTTAAATCTCAATACTCATGCAACAGCCCTGAGGCAAGTTTAAGCTTACCTCAGGGCTGTATGTTCTGGATAACCTTCCCAAAAACCGCTTAGTTTTCCAAACTATTTTCGAAGCTGGCCGCTGCCGACATGTAGGAAATCTTATGCTGCAATAAAGTGTACTGGTCATTCAACAATTTATTCTGAAGCTCAATCATTTCAATGCTGCTGGATACTCCTGCATCAATCTTCTTTTGCAATACCTTGATATTGATTATATCCGCTTCCACCGCCAGTTCGGCGGCTTTAATGCTGTTTTCAAGGGACCTCAGGCCATTATAAGCTTTCCTTAGCTCGACCTCCTTCGTCACCGGGAGGGCCTCCAGGGTTGCCTTTTTATCCTCTACGCTGATTTGCAGCTGATCTGCCGAACCATTTGAGTAGTAGTAAGCGATATCATACTCAATTTCAGTCAACTCTACATCCTGCTCGTATCTCTTGAGATCATAATCATTCTCGATGGCTTTAGCTATTCGTTCGTTAATCTGAGAATCATCAAATTTCTTATACGCAATCAAATCGGATTTCAATACCACCTCACGAGCGATATCAATTCCCAGATCCTTTTTTAAAGCGATCATAGAACTGGTGATACTATTTTGAGATGCTTTCAAAGCTGCTTCCAAGCCGCTTCTCTGGGCATTTAAAGCATAAATCTGAGATTCAATGCCCATTCCCAGATTAATTTGAAGTTTAAGCTGCTCTATGTATTTATCTACATTATCTATTTGAAGCTTTAAGTTCTTGACTTGCTCCTGAAGAGCCAAAATATTCTGGTACTGATTCGCAACCTGGACTTTCACATCCTTTAACTGCTTCTCACGATCATATTTAGCATTTTCCAAAGTCCATAGCGCTTTTTTGTGATTAAGTTTCCTGACTTTAGCCGAATCTTCATCAACTTCAGCATAATTAGCATTGTGCCGCGCCAAAGCTTGCTCATATTGCTTCTCATAGATAGCTATCTTATTATCCGTCAGTTTCAGAGAGCTGTTCCCTGTCTCAATTAAGTTTAAAGCTTCCTCAAGGGTGAGGGAGAGAGTCGCGCCTTTGTCAGCTGCTGACGGACTATCTGCAATGGCTTCCTCATTTTCTGCAGTTTTAGTAGTTGATGCTGAGGCGGGATTGTTGCCCGTTGATTGGTTCTCATCAGCAAATATATTGCTCGTAGTAAAAGCTACCGAGGTAATCAAGACAAGAGCCACTAATTTGATATATTTTTTCACATTGGCACCTCCAAGATCGTTTAATTACGGTCATTCATTATTGTAATATGGTTGGCATATAACCGGCGTTACAGGCCATACCCATTGTCGTCTGCACTAACCATGTGTCCAGTTCTGCATCCTTTAGATTAATGTCCGCTTGAGCTTTAGCTATTTTGGCGTTGTTAAGATCATTTAAGCTAATCAGTGAATTTTCATAGGAAGTTTGTGCCGCTGTATAATTCTCTTCTGCCTGCTGGGCAAGATAGTTCATGGCTTCCAGCTTTTTCATAGCACTTTCCACGCCTGTATATAGCTCACTAATATTTTGCTGCACATCTATTCGCGTTAAAGCCAGCTCGTTTTCTAAGTTCTCAATCTCGTACTCTTGCTGCTGTACATCAAGTTCTGTAGGCATTCCCGCCCTGTCATAACGAAATTGCTCTTTCTTCAGATCAAGCGTATTTTGTTTATTGATAATCTCAACTCGATTCGCCAATGCTAAATCAGTGTACTCTGCAAGGGTTTTAATTTGAGAAGACGGGGTAATATTATTATCCTGTAAAACAGCATATTTCTTGGAGATATCCTCCCCCATCATATTGTTTATCGCCATTATGGCGGACTCTCTACTGTTCTGAGCACTAAGATAGTTATAGCGTGCCTGTTCGTAAGCTATCTCGGCCAACCTCAGCTCATACTGAGTGATTAACCCTTGCTCCCGCTGGATCCGGGCTTTCTTATAGTCCTCGTAAAGCGAATTCATAAGATCAGCCTGAGTATTGAGGGCATAGTCCGCTTTAAGGAGGCTAATGTATTCTCCGTAAGCTGAGATACGAACAAAGTTTGATACTACAGCTTGTCCGTTGGTAACTTGGGTCATCATGTTCTCCATCGCCTTTGGAGTTAAAACAACTACCTTTACCAGTTCATAAGAATTAAAAAACACCAGACCCTGCTTAGCTTGATTTACCGCGGTCCCAAGATTCTCATAAGTCTTCTTGACAAATTTAACCTGTCGGTTATTGGAGTGAATAAACTGGGAATTTTCAACTGATTTAATCGCTACTTTTTCGATATCCAGCTTGTTTTCATTCGCTTGCACCGCACTTGTCGTGCTTACTAACATTGTACCAATTAACAGTATGGATACTACTGCTTTCTTCAATAATCTCCCTCCTAGCCAGTGGAAAGTTCCAATTCATTTTATAACGTAAAATCCTTCTCATTCAGCTGATGATAGAATGTTCTAGTCGGGCTGAAGTCTACTGTTTCATTCCCCTTAATATATAGTGCTTTAAGTCGCGTCAGATTCTTAATCGGCGATAAATCTTTTATCCTATTATAGTTAATCTTTAAGTAAGTCAGTTGTGTTAAATTCTGCAGAGAACTAATCTGTTCCAGTTTATTGAACTCCAAGTTCAGTGACTTCAGGTTTTTCAGGTTCTGCAAAGGCGACAGCTTCCCTCCCTCAAGAAAATTACTGCTCAGGTCTAAGGAAGTCAAATTGGTGAATGTCTCTAAACCTGTTAAGTCGTCAATTCCCTGTCCTTTGGCCTCCAAATGGGTAAGCTTTAATACATCGCTTAAATAGACAGGCTGAGGGGTATCCCGTTTGCCTACCGCAACTCTCACTGTCCACTCAAGATGGGAATTCTTAAAATCAACTGCTTTATCTTCTGAAACTTTCAGGTTAAAACTGGTCTTAAGGTCTGTACCTTCCACTTCTCCTTGGAAATTATAACTTCCTACCTTATTCAAATTGCTTACAGTAGGGTTTGAGCTCCATTTCACCGGCATTTCTTTGGTGCTCTTGTCACTAAACGTAACCGTCACCCTTTCCGGCAGAGTGTAATTGTTGCCCAATATAATTTCAGCGGTCAAAGAATCGGCAGCTGTCGGCGCTGATTCAACTGTCAAAGCCAATTCCACTGACCCGGTAAAGCCAGCGACTTTCCCACTGTAGTAATAAGTCCCCGCTTCTTTGGTCGATACATTGTCCAGGTTCCAGTCCACCGGCACCTGAACCCAGTTCCCTTTATCCGTTTTCGCCTCAACGGTCCGGGGAGGCTCATAATTCTGGTTCTCCTGAACTGTCACGGATAAGCTCCTGACTTCTGTAATCATAGGCGTCAAGCTCGTTAATTGAGATGCCGCGCTTGCAGAGATGACCCCTTCTCCCCCCAAGACTTTAATCTCGCTAACAGCATTCATCGAAAGGTAGCGTTCTACAGAAAGGGGAATGTTACTTCCCTGGATTAAAATCACCGGATTTTTTTCCTTTTGGGCATAAGCTCCTGCAGACAATGCATCAGGATAAGCCTGCCCAGTAGCGACAAAAATCGTGGACTGGTTTAAGCTGTCCCCGAAACTTTGCAGCAGAGCAATATTGCGGGTATACGGATCAGCCCCTTCAATATTTTCCGCAGATGAAAACCGTCCGCGAATTTTATCAGGGATTTCACTTTTGCTCCCGACAATGATCGTCCTTACTTCTTTTGCTCTGGTAAAATAGGATTGCTGGCTCGTGGTAAGATCATCCTTAGGTACGGTGATAATGGGCATTCCTTCCGCAGCAGCTATCGGAGCTACCGATAAAGCATCTGCAAAGCTATGTCCTGAAGTGATAAAGATTCCTTTGCTCATCCCCACTGATCGGGCTACGGCCATAGATGTATCGTAGCGATCTTTGCCTGCGATGCGAGTCACCGATATTTTGTTGGTAGACAACTGACTTTCAACGCTGGCCGGGATAACCCCTGTTCCCCCTACGATATAAGCCTTCTTGGCTTTAAGGCGCTTAACCTCACTTAATGTTTCCGGACTCATGCCTTTCGAACTGACTAAAAGTATCGGGGCATTGTGTTTTCCAGCTAAAGGGGCTGCACTCAAGGCATCCGGGTAATTCTCTCCGGTGGTTAAGATCACCGTATCTGCTCCCGTGGGCCAGCCGTCTTTACTGACTTCGATTGCAGTCAGGTAGCGATCAGCGCCAGACAAACGTGTCGCTATCGTTTCCGCATCCGCACTTGGCGAAAAATTTAACAATAGCATTATAGCAGCAACTGCTATAATCAAAAATCTTTTCATGATTTTACCATTCCTTTACTTATATACTCTTATTAAAAAGATCACAAATTATGTACATTACCTATTTATCATACTTAAATTCCAGTTCATTTGCAACATACATATCTTGTCACAGAAGCCAGTGGCAGACTGCCTTGGTTAACCGCATAAATGTGTCGGTTTTTGAAGGATTTAACTATTTAACGTAGAACTTACATTATATCGTGATATCGTCGTTTTATAAGGGCTGCGGTGATATATTGACATGGTAAAATCCAGGGGAATCGAGGGGGGATTTTAAACGCAAAGGGTAAGTTAATTATATTGTATAGAAACGATCCTGGCATCGCAATTATCTTCAAAATGAGAGATATGGAGATATTTCTGACCCAAATACAAGGAGGATTTTCATGAAAAAAAAATATTCAATGTCTTTACTCTGCCTGGTGCTGATTTTCTCACTTCTGTCCGTAAGTATTCCCGTATCGGCGAATACAGGTACAACTTCAGTTAGTCTGGATAAAAGCACAATCGTGCTTACCGTAGGCCAAACAGATACTTTGACCGCGACGGTTCTTCCTTCAGATGCACCTAACAAAAACATAACCTGGATATCTTCCAATCCCAATGTCGTTAAAGTGTTCAATGGTGTGCTCATGGGGCTCAGTGAAGGAACCGCTTATATCAACGCTATAAATCCCTCGGCAAACAGCAATTATGCCTCATGTTTCGTTATTGTCAAGAAGCCTGATTCGGATATGAAAATCAACAAGACATCTTCCACATTGACCGTCGGCTCTACAGAGACCTTAACTGTCACTATTTCACCCAGCCAGGCGGTTCATTGGACATCCTCAAACACCGAAATTGTTCAGGTATTTAATGGTGTATTGATGGCTCAAAAGGTTGGGACGGCGTTGATTACTGCCACAGCAGCCGATGGTTCCAACAGCGTAACCTGTATGATCACAGTCACTGACGCTCCGGCTTCCATCTCATTAAATAAAACCACCGCTACACTGGCTGTTAAAGAATCTCAAACCTTGATCGCAACTGCATCTCCCCCACTTCCCTATAATGCCTATATAATATGGCAATCTTCCAATCCCGGTATTGTATCCGTATCGGGAGGGGTCATAACCGGAGTAACTCTGGGAAGTGCTGTGATTACAGCGATTGCCTCCGATGGTTCATCCAGTGCCATATGTAATGTCACCGTAACCGAAACCGGTATTAATGCCACCAGGCTGGGTGGAGCAAACCGCTACGAGACTTCAGTTCAAATCTCCAAAGAAGGTTGGCCAACGGGTTCGACCTATGCAGTGCTTGCGACAGGGAATAATTATCCGGATGCCTTAAGCGCTGCCCCCTTAGCTCAGAAATACAATGCCCCCATTTTACTTACAGATAAAACACTTCCTCAGGTCACCTTAAATGAAATCACCCGTTTAAAACCCGCACAAATCTTTATCTGCGGCGGTACCGGCGCCATATCCAAAGCTATCGAAAACCAGCTCAACACGATGGGAATTATTACGAAAAGGCTTGAAGGCAAGGATCGCTATGAAACCTCTGTCTCCATAGCTAAGGAATTAGGTACTACATCAGGTGAATTGGTCCTTGTTAATGGGTATGAATGGTCAGATGCCTTATCTGTTTCACCTATCGCTGCAAAAAAAGGCATCCCCATTTTATTGACGGATAAAAGTGTTTTTCCTGATTCAATAAAAACCTTTGTAAACTCAAATAGTTTTTATAAAACTTATATCTTAGGCGGGACGGATCTGATAAGTAATCAGGTAAAGAATCAGCTTCCTGGTTCAGAACGCATTGAAGGCAACAATATATACGAACGAAATATCAATATCCTTAAGGCATTTGAAAGTGATCTTGATTTATCGACGATATGCATAGCTACAGGTGCTGCTTTTCCCGATGCTCTCTCCGGTTCAGCCCTTGCCGCAAACCTTTCCACCGCCATCGTTCTGGTGGATAATAGTAATCTAAAATCCGTAACCACTCAATACTCCGCTAAATCTCTTAAACAAACTGACGATGTATATGTCTTTGGACTTCAGGGTGTTGTCAGTGAGGATGTAGTAAAGAAGTTATTTGGTAAGTAACCTAAAAAAGCTCTTAATCGACGAATGCCCCGATTTCCTTAAGAAGGAGAATCGGGGCAATTCTGTTACTATACATCTATTTACTTGGTCTTCACTGACACCGCACCTGACTGAGCTCCTGTGGAAGTATTGCTGCCAGCCCGGATCTTATAATAATACGTAGTTTGCGATGTGCATTTTGAATCTGTGAAATATGGAGTGTTTACCGTTCCAACAATATTATAATCTTCCATGCCGGTCGTGGCCCGGTAAATTGTATAGTAGGTTGCATGGGGTACTTTTTCCCATGTCAATGATACCTCCGTAGCGCTTTGTGGTACTGCCTTGATATTTGAAGGAACTCCTAAGTCACTGGTAATTATCAAGTTTGCATTAACTGCATTTGAAAAGCTTCCCATTCCCAAGCTACTTCCCGCTTGGACCTTGTAATAATATATGGTTCCTGAGTTTACTGTGGCATCAATATGAAATGGGGTCATTACCGTTGCAATTAAATCATATGTCCCAAAGCCGGCGGTAGAACGATAAACATTGTAAAATGTCGCCTTATCTACACTGTCCCAATTCAGATAAATTTGCCCGGCACCGAAACCTGAAGCCTTCACATTTGAAGGCGCTGCCAATAGGCTGCTGTCCACTACGGCCTGAGCTTGTACAATGCTGGAATATTGGCTCGAATAAGTCGTATTCACCGCCTGTATCTTATAATAATAAGTTGTTCCCAGGTTTAATCCGTTGTCCACGTGATAAGGTGTAGAAACAATAGCAATACTGGTATAGGGGCCATCAACTGAAGTTGCTCTATTGACATTATAATAAAGGGCACCACTTACCGTATCCCAGGATAGGTTTACTTGATTATCGCTCACGACATTAGCCTTAACATTACCCGGTGCATTCAAGCCACGATCGGCGCCAAGGGTGGTAGCTGCTACAGGATTCGAATAACTTCCCTCTTTCCCATTCTGAATAGCTTGAACCTTATAGTAGTGAGTACTTCCCGCTTTCAGGTAGTTATCCGTATAATATGGCACAGTAACGATCGCTACTCTTTCATATATTCCATCATAAGCCGATGATTTATAGACATAGTATGCGGTTGCATTAGGTACTTGGTTCCAGGTCAGATTAATATGATTCGTACTTTGCGGAACAGCTGCAAAATTATCAATCGAAGAACCTTGGTTATTTCCGGTCTCTTCTTTCGTATTAATTCCATTAAGAAGGCTCTCGGATATGGCAGCTGGTCCTCCAAGGGCTATAACTTTATTGATTTGATTAGAGTAGTTATCCAAAAAATCCTGAGTTGCCCGCTCTAATGGATTACCCACTAATACTAACGGGGAGCTGCTCCGGGAAGCGAATACAGCTCCTGCCAAAGCATCGGGGTACACTGTCCCTGTGGCTAGATAGCAAGTCTCTAAATTCAAGGTATCAGCAAAAGCTTCGATAATATTAGTATTCAGCTCATACCAATTGGATCCTGTGAAGCGCTTTGGGTTTACCAGTTCATCATATACTTTGTTACTGATACTCTTGGTATCGCCTAAAACATAAGTCTCCTTGACATATTGATTAAGCAAACCCTTTGCGTCATGAGTGATATCATCTTTAGGCGTGAGGATAATCGGCATTGCTTCTTTAGCAGCAATGGAAGCGATGGAAAGCACATCCTGGTAGTTTAACCCTGAGGCAACAACCGCCTTAGAGAAGTCCCCCATTTCCTTCGCTACTTTTATTGACGTCTCATAACGGTCTTTTCCTGCCAGCCGAGAAACGTCGATTCCCAGTGTTCTAATAGCAGCGGCTACCTTTTCACTTATTACCCCGGTCCCTCCGATAAGGATCACCTTCGTAACGTTTAAATCCAGCAGCCGTTCCTTAGTTTCCTCCGGCAAATTGTTTTTAGATGTCAGTAAAATGGGGGCATTGTATTTAGCGGCCAAAGGAGAAGCACATAAAGCGTCAGGAAAATTCTCACCGCTTGCTAAAACGGCATAATCCGATGTCGTCCAGCCTTTCTTGGCAATCTCGGCAGCCGTCGCATAGCGGTTACTCCCGAAAATTCGCTCATGGGACATTCCCGCTGAAGTGCCGGCAGCCAAAACACTTAAGGGAACTGCCAGCAGTAAAACGATTAAACATAGAACGATCATTATGGAATAGCTCTTTCGCATGGAATCCTCCTCTCAGGACTTAGAAAAAAGTCCTATCACGCCACAGCTTTTTTCTCACGGGATATCATATGGTTTATACTGACACCTAATCCCAAGAGGCACCAAAAGACCGGAGCTACCGATACCACACTGTCATTAAATACTCCTGCACCCAAATACCCGACAATCCCTGCAAATACACCCACACCCACCTGAGCGAGAGAGGTATCAAAGGAATTAAATAGATAAAGCCTGAAGCTTCGGTAAATATAATATCCGACTAAGAATAAGAAGGCCAACAAGGAAACCACACCGGTATTGATCGCGATTTGCAAGTAAAGATTATGAGGCTTATCGACAATCTCCCACATATTTCCGTAGGCGTACATCTTGCCTGTGATATCGTGTTGTGGAAAGGCTATAGCAAAAGTATCAGGGCCTGTGCCGAGAATTAATGTATCCTTCAGCAAAGGAAGGGAACGGGACCAAATATAACCACGAGAAGAGCCCAGCCTCTCATGACCTTCAAATCCCCAAGCCTCTACAGGCTCCATGCTGACTTCATTCCCTTTATTGTCAATTAAAGCAACCTTATCAGGCTCTAAGGCAAACATCAGGAAGATGTCGCCTTTGATAAGTTGCATGGAGAGTTGGTCATTAAAGTTGCCAAAGGTTAAATTATAATCTTGGTAGGCATCGTCGAGAAATTGTATTTTATTGTTTTCAAAGAATGCTTCAATCCGGTCGTTATTTTCATCGAAAAAGCTAAGGGCTCCATTTTTAAAATCAAAGCTGAGGGTTTCAGTTGCAGTGATAACTGAGCAGTGTGTGCCGTCGATGGTTACCTCCTTCAGAGGTATACTTTCTGCCCCCGGTTCTACCCTCTCCTCTACTCCCAGCAAGACTTTAGCGTCTGTAATGAGGGATGATATCCGGGATTCAATAAAGCCTCCCGACAGCTGGTTAAGTCCCAGAAAAATCCCCAGGAGCAAAACTAAGCTAAGGGCAGCAGTCTTCTTGTATTTTAAGATAATCTTATTAAGACAAATGAGAAGTACAACTAAAGCCAAGGCAACACCCACGATTCCTGAGCGGGCATTAGAACCAATCACCATGATTCCCAATAAGCCTGTCATTCCAGCCATGGCGACTTTAAAGGGCTTGTCCCCAGAGAGGATGAATAAGGCGAGACAAAGGGGAAAGACCAATGCTCCATAGCTGCCTACATAATTATAGTGGAACAAGGTAGCGTAAATAGTATATTTATCAAAGGAAAATTCCAGCTCGTCAGCAATACTCATATATTCACCGGGGAGAATAAGGCTTTTACCCAGCCCGGTCTTAAAGATATCCAAGCCGACAAACTGCAGCAGTCCAATGACTGAGAGTAATAAAGCCCCTACCAGCAGTGAATTTACCAGGTATTTAACGTGGTTTTCTCGGGTAACAAGGGCAGTAGTCGCAAAGAAAAGGACTGTATAGGCAATGAGTACATAGAGCCCTTCATAGCGATCAGGAAAGCCGGTCAAGGAGACAGCAAGATACTCAGAGGTCAAGGTAGAGCCTATAATTAATAAAACATAGACCCCAAGAGCTATATAATAAGGCTTAAAATCCTGATTCAGCAAATTTTGTTTACTTTGAAAAACCCTGATCAATAGTATAGCCATGGAGAAGGATGCAGCAATAAGCAACCCTATCCCTTTATAGTATGAGAAGAAATCATAATTCTCCATAGTGCCAACCCAGTAATCATAGCTCGCTCCCTCTAAGGGCATGACTTTCAAATATACGATTAAGGGTAACAGGGCAACTACAAACATGAGGGGTAAAAAATGATGCCACTTAGCTTCTTTGTTCTTTCCCATTAATTATGACTCCTCCTCAGACTACCATTTGTGAGACATAGCAGACTCGACCGCAGAGACGGTCGAGTCTGTCTAGTTTTTCAATGAGATTTACATTTGTGATTCAGTTAATAAATCTTTTGGTTTTTACTTGATTTCCAGGGTAATAGTTTTGCTGATACCGCCTGCTACAGCAGTAAGTGAAATACTTCCTGTTGCATTAGCTGGAATAGTCAGTACATTACCAAGGATTGTAGCCTTAACAGTAGTACTACCAACTTTTAAGTCTTGGTTACCTAGGTAGACTCCAATGTTCCCGGCTTTTGTACCATATTGGTCTTCACCGTAGAAGTGGAATGCAGCGCTACCATTCTTAGCACCATTAGAATCGTACTTGCTGACGTTTAGTGTTTGCCCACTTGCAGACTTCGCTATGGTTACACGATCGTTCTTAGAATCATCAGCTTCATATCCGATTGATTTCACGACAGGTTTTTCTGTAGAGGATTCTACCTTAGCAGTCAAGGGGTAGACATTGCCATCTGTGCCATTGACAACTACTGTAACTGTTGAAGAAGCAGATGTTTTGTTGTCTGACAGTTTGATCGCGGCAACTGTGGTTACAGTGCTATTAGCCTTCACATTTGCTTTAAAGTCGCTGCCGACAGTTGCATTCTGAACAGTCTTTATTGTACCATCAACGGTACTTGCTAAGATTACTTTGCTGCCATTGCTGAGAGTTCCAAATACTTTAAGATCAGCAACGTACTCTGCATTTTGTGGTGTTAGTGTTTTTAATACACCATTACTGTCTGTTTCCCCAACTGCATAGAGGGTTTTCAGCTCTCCTAAGGTGTAGCCGGTAATTCTGTCATTATCTACAACATTGAAGCTGTAGCTTTTGGAGTCGATAACTTTCCTTTCAGTACCATTCATATAGTACAATTCAAATTTTACACTTTTACTTCCTACGGCAGCAGTAGCAGTAGCAGTAAGTTTCGCCTTTTTCACACCATCACCAAGTGTAGTTAATGGGTTATCATTAACGTCTGTCACATTTAGGTCACCTGTAACGTCCATTTTGTATAGCTTTTGAGCATTTAAGTCATAGTTACGACCGTATTGATCCTTGAGCACCAAGGCTTTACCTAATTCAACGTCTTGGCTGGCACCTTTTTGCATTGCTTGGGTCAATTTGCTGCTATCAAGGCTCAGTGAGTAAGGTTTAGCTTCTTCTTGGACGGTGATATTGATGCGGCTGTTTTTAGCAGTCTTTTGAACGGTGGCCATGACATAGATACTACGGGACTTTTCAGTAGGTCCAAGTTTCGGAGCATAAACAGCCAGAGAGGCACTGCCATCGCCGTTTCTCAGCCATTCATAATCTTTACCATTGGGGCCCCTATTATCACCACCGCTTACGCTAATATTAATAGCGTCATTGTTGACGATATCGGTATAAGATGTAATCTGTTTTCCTTCTTGATCATAGACTGCAAAGGGCACTATGAATCTTTCTTCGGAAGATACAGTCTCAGCAGGTGCATAGAGGGTAACGCTGTCAGGACGCTTACCGCGAGTCAAGGTTGTATTAAAGGTTGCATTTTGACCATTTTTCAGGATGACAGTAATAGTGACAGGTACATCCATATTCAGATAGTCTACTTGTTGTTCCAGTTCTACTTCAATGACAGCCTTTTTGCTATCCTTGGGATCTTGCTTAATTTCTCCTTTGACATACCCTCCACCATTGACATTGAGGACTCCGGCTTTGATCAGTTCATAATTAGTAGTGGGTTTGCCGCTGGCATCAAAGGCTTCATACTCGATATACCATTTTCCACCTAATCTATTGTCGATACTGAAGGCATCATCAGTGAGACTATAGAGTTTTTTCAGGTTCATTTTGCTGATGGTTCCGGTAGCTTGAGAAACGCTTAAGGTCGCATTAACATTGACATAGCTGCTTTGGTCATAGCCGCTGATTACGCAAGTAGGATAGCTAAGCAACGGAAGGCCGCTAGCACCTTGCTTAATAACGATTAAACCATCTCTTGTTTTGGCTGTATCCAGCTCTCCAATACCTACATTCCAGGTAATGTTGTTAGCCATGGGAAGGTTGGTAATGTCAATGCCATATTGGTCAAGAACTTTGTAAACGGCATATCCGTTGCCCCGACCCGCATCAGCGTTAGTACCATCGTTATAACCAGTAATATCAATAGAGAGTACATCGGAAGTAACTTCAATTTTAGCAACTTTTTGCTGCTCGATCTTTAATTCGAAAGAGCCTAATTCTTTGGTACCCTCTTTAACTGCTACAGTGTAGTCTCCTTGGGGGAAGTTAGCACTGTAGACCAAGTTGGCTTCAGTTTTAGCTTCATTCCAGTTCACAGTGGTGGTCATAGCTGTTCCGACATTTTTCACTTCAAAGGTAACTTTTTCAGTGTCAGCAGGAGCTTTGGTGAATTTTACTTTGAAAGCGTTAGCAGCAGCTGCCTTTACACTCTCAACTTTGAACTCTCCAGTAGAAGGAGCTGGATTCTTCACAGCATCCATGACTGCGTTGCTAACAGCAGCAGTTCCGCCCAGTGCAACCAGAACGCTGTCATCGTCCAGGTTGGAAGCGATGTCAGCTTTTACAGTTTTTCCGTCAGTTAAAGCAATCGGGGAATCGGTTTGTGCAGCAAGCACGGAACCTACAAGGGCGTCAGCCAAAGTCAGGCCGTTACCAACATAGACAGTACCGAAATCGAAGTCGAGTTCAGCGATAACTTGTTTGTTGGTGTCATAACGGTCAGCACCTGCTAAGCGTTTTGCACCGGCAATGTCTTTAACACGAGTGGTTCCGCCAACGATATAGTCAGCTTTAACACCAGCGTCTACAGCACCGCTTTGGTTAGCAACAACGATAGCATAGTTGTTAGCAGCAGCGTAGGAAGCAACGGACATAGCGTCAGCAACGCCGTCATAACCTACAACGAAGGTTCCTGCAGGAGCAGTCAACTTAGCGTTGATAGCTTTAGCAGTAGCGATGCGGTCAGCACCTTTAACTTCGTCAACTGTGAAGCCGGCAGCTTTCAGTTCGTCAACGACAGCTTTGCTGGCAGCAGCACCAACTACAACAACTTTCTTAACACCGAGAGCTTTCATGGATTTGACGACATCGTCATTCATGTCAGCTTTGTCGGTCAGGTAGATCGGAGCATCTTCTTGAGCTGCCAGGGGAGCTGCAGCAAGAGCGTCCACGAGGTTATTGGGGTTACCAGCTGCAACAACTGCAGTGGTAGCATCGGAATAAGCTTTTTCCGCGATTTTGATCGAGGTTTGGTATCTGTCAGAACCAGCAAGACGAACAAAATCGTCAGCAGCGAATACGCTGGCTGGAGCCATTGACAGTACCATACCGGCGATAGCTAAGGAGGCTAAAGCCTTTTTTGTCTTCTTCATGTAGTGAATTTCTCCTCTCATTCTTGTGGTAACGTTTTTCTTGTCTTCCGGAGTCGCGGCGGTCATGTACATTTTTTAATCTAAGAAGCTATGTGCCAGACTCCTCACCTTTGCTGATCAGTGGTCGTCACTCACCCCCTTAAATAAGCCGCAAATCTTTAGACATTGCGCAATATCTAAAGGCATCCCACCCCTTAATGGGGGCGTCCCCCCTGAGAAGCTTACGCCTCGCGGGTGGCTTACCCTTTAGACAAACCTAATGAAGAAACCTTTCACAGTTTCTACACTCGTAATAAACTATTCGATGCCGGATTTAATATTCCTGCATCTCTCCAAAAAAATTTCTTAGAAAATCTTGGAGAAGTTCATTTTACGAGCGCATGTTTAAATTCTAACTAAAAACGAAGTTTTTTTCCATACCCTTTGTAAATATTTTTATTAACTTTTTCTTAATTCCTGTTCTGATTAAGCTAATATCCCCTGTGAATGAGTATTCCTCGGTATATCCCCATCGCAGATTTTTTCTGAAATTCCGGGTCCGTGATAAGTTTTTCTTCTACCGGATTGGAGATAAAGCCCAGTTCAACAAGGATGGCCGGCATGGTGGTATTCTTGATCACATAAAAATTAGCGGTTTTAACCTTGCGATCCTGAAGCCCAACCTGCTTGATCAATTCTTGCTGAACAGCAGAAGCAAGTTTTCTTCCCTCCTCGGCTTTGGGATTATCTGCAGAGATATAGGTGGTCACCCCACCGGCTTCGGGGTTGGAAAAGGCATCGTTATGTATAGAGACGTAGAGATCGGCCGGAATCTGATTCGCTATTTTTACTCTGGCTTGTAAATCTTTTAATTCGGTATAATCGGCGCCGGCAGGTGAGGTATCTCCCGTCCTGGTCATCACCACTTTAGCTCCTGCTTGCCGTAAAAGATCCGCCAGGTAAAGTCCCACGGGCAGGGTGGAGTTCTTTTCATAAGAACCGCTGGAGCCTACTGCTCCCACATCCTTGCCGCCATGGCCCGGATCGACCACGATGGTGAGACCCGCCAGGAGATAGGGGGGTTGTATGGTCCCTTCCACAATTCCCTTGACCCGTTCTGAAAGCACTGTATCCCCGCCGATGATGGTCACCAAGAGCTGAGCGGCTGCAGCATTGCCCAGTGCCGAGTAAGTCACTGCCGGCAGATCTTCCTTGTAAGACATAAATAAGTAAGCATTTTGTTTAACCGCTAAAGCCCCTGTCACCAGAGCATCGGGAAAGTTTTCCCCTGTCACCAAAAAACTTCTCTGATTCTCGGAAGCAAAGTCCGGTCCAAATTCCTCCTGGGTAAACCAGAACACTTTGGCCGCTGTATCATAGCGATTGTCCCCTGAGATACGGGTCATTCCCGTCAGCCCTGCCACCACTTCCGGAGAAACTGCTTTTTCTCCCCCGATTACTGTGGTCCTGGTCACGGATTCCGCTTCCTGATTGAGCTGATAAGCTCCCAATTCCTCCAGCTTCAGCCGGGTGGCCTCGGGGAGGCCTTTGGCCTTAGTCAGCAGCAAGGGCGTCTCTGTCATCCCTGCGTAAGGACCGATAGCGAGAGCATCGGGAAAGTTCTCCCCGCTGGTGAGAATCACTTGACCGTTCCCGCCTAAGCGCTCCGCCACCATCACTGCGGTCTCATAACGATCTGCACCCCCGATTCTCTCCCAGGTCAATCCCTCTTTTTCCAATGCCTTTGTTACGGGATTTCCCATGACTCCCGTCCCTCCCAAAAGGATCACATGCTGAGCGTTGAGCCGCTTGATTTCTGCCAGAACTCCTTCATCCAGACCTCGGGACGGTGTCAGGAGTATGGGGGCGTCATAGCGCTTGGAAAGAGGAACCGCGACTAAGGAATCGGGAAAATCATCGTAGCGGGCTAAGAGGACGGTATTCGCCTCATTCCAACCTTCTTGGGAAATCCGTATGGCGGTCTCGATACGTGTTGTTCCATAGATGCGTGTTACATCTGCCGTTAAAGGAGCTGCATCAACACTGGCCTGCCCCATCAGCCAGAGGCTGAAGGCGGCACCCAGTACCAGGCTCCATTTTTTTCGTCGTGGCCACACAGAAAAACCCTCCTTATTTGACTAAGTATCCTTGGGACTTTCGACAGGTTTCACTTTAATCCTCTTGGAAATCTCGACCAATAGACTCAGTCTACCATAAAGTAATAGACAGAAAAAATTAAGATTTTCTTCCTCTTTTAGATGTTAAGAATTTATTAACTTTGTCATTTCCCTGTGATTTCTACAAGGTATTTGTCCTTTTATAACGAATTACTTGCAAGGACTAAAGTGCCTGTCAGATTTTGTGTTCTGCTGTAGTCTATGTTAAGAACATCACTCATTAATTGAGTACGCTGATGAAGTGATGGCAACTGGGGTTCGCAAGTTTATATGATGCTAAGTTTACGAGATGAGAAGTATGGAAGGAGAGAAAGATGAAAAAGAAAATCAAGATAGCCGTTGTGACTCTGACGGCATTCACCCTTTTATTCACAAGTCCAATGATACCTCCCAAAGCACCTGAGGAAGTTAAAGCGGAGACCATCATGACTCAGCCTTTGCGTCTTGCGGGGACTTCCCGTTATGATACAGCCATTCAAGTTTCCCAATCAGGTTGGGAGTATGCCGATGCGGTGGTTCTGGCCCGGGGAGATGATTTTCCCGATGCCCTGTCCGGTGTGGTCTTAGCGAAGAGTTCCTTGGTCAATGGCCCCCTTCTCCTGACCGAGACAGCTCAGTTAACAGAAGGTGTGCTGGGAGAGATCCAGCGTCTGGGAGCAAGTAAGGTCTATATTCTGGGCAGCCCGGGGGCTGTATCCAAGAAAGTAGAGAACACCTTAACTGATCAGGGCTTAGCGGTGGAACGCCTTGAAGGGCCGAATCGTTATGGGACTGCCGGCGAGATCGCTAAAGCAGTCGTTCCCCAGGCTGAAAAGGTTTTCTTAGCTTCGGGCAGTGATTTTCCCGATGCATTAAGTATCTCCTCTTATGCTGCTGCTCAAGGGATTCCTCTTCTTTTAACAGAGAAGAAAACCGTTCCTGAAGTGACTCTGGAAACTCTGCAAACCCTTAATGTCTCTAAAGTGACTTTAATCGGCGGAGAGGGAGTCATCCTTCCCGAAGTGGAGGCGCAACTGAAGGGCTTAGGCTACACCGTTGACCGTTTGTCCGGTGCCGACCGTTACGAAACCAATATGGAAATCCTCAACAACTTAAGCTTTAGTACAGAGGCCGTCTATGTAGCTACTGGGACCAAATTCCCCGATGCCCTGGCGGGAGCGGCCTTGGCAGCAAAGGATAATAATCCTATCGTCCTGGCTCCTCAAAAGGCCTTTAGCGGAGAGGGCATGAGCTACCTGGGTACCCGCCGTAACGAAGGATCATCCTTCACTCTCCTAGGGGGCTGGGGAGCTATCAGCTATGGGATGGAAAGCATCATTCGCACAGGGAATGTGAATCCGAAGATTTCCCTGCAGTACTGGGATGGTTATGCCAGCTATGAGACCTATCTTCGCCAGCTCTCATTGATTCCCAATAAGGCTACGGACTATGTAGACTATGTCTCTCCTAATTGGCGCGGGTCCATCGGTACGGATGGAAGTCTGAAGCTGGTCTGGGATGAAGGGTCCAGCAATTATAAACAGCTGACCAATATGGCTCATGGACTGGGCATGAAAGTGCTCCCTTTGGTTAATGGCAGCGGAGCAACCTTAAACACTCTCCTGAAAAGCACATCCGCCCGGGAAAAGTTGATCGGAGAGATCGTGACCCTTCTTAAGAACACGAACGCGGATGGAGTGGTCATCGATTTTGAGACTCCTTTGGATTATGGGGATGCAAAGGATCCCTATGATGGCGTAAGAAATGATTTGACCGCCTTTATGGAATCCCTCTACTCAGAGTTACATCCTATGAATAAACTTGTGGTTATGGCCGTCATGCCCCGCATGTCTTCTTCTCAGTATTGGTTGGATGTCTATGATTATAAAGCGCTCTCCCATGCCGTGGATTATATGCATGTAATGACCTATGATCATCATTATCGGACCTCCGCACCCGGACCCATCGCCCCTTATCCCTGGATTAAGCAGGTCCTAACCTATATCCAAGGTCAAGGAGTGGACATGAGCAAAGTCCTGATGGGAGTTCCCTATTATGGACGGGATTGGGTGGTTTCCGGAAAAGATGCCAACGGCAATCCCACCTATGATTCCACAGCCTTTGGTTATTCCAAGGCACTAGAGATCGCTGACTCTTATGGAGCGACCATCACTTACTCCAAATACAATGATCAGGATCCTGTAGGGACACCGACCTTTAAGTACACCGATGGGAAGGGTGTGGAGCATACCGTATTTTTCGATGATTATACCAGCTGGAATGCTAAGCTCTCCATCATCAATGAATTTGGACTGGCCGGAGTAGGGCCTTGGGCGATGGGCTGGGTAGATGAGAATACGGCGAAAGAGCTGTATCCACTGCTCCATCAGCATCTGCGCTAGAACGATAACTCAAACAGATAAGGGAGTGTCATTGGCTACTTCACAGTAGTTGGACACTCCCTTTATACTATTGCTTTCTATAAACTTCTTTACGATGGCCTACTGCCACGATGAGTATTGTGATTTGACGGTCATTTATTTCCGCAAGGAAACGATAGTCACCCACCCGATATCGCCACTTATGGTCTAAATCTCCTTTTAATGCCTTTCCATGTTGACGTGGATTTTCACACCCCTCCAAATGTTTGCGTATCCAGGCAAGAATAAGGAGAGCAATAGTCTTATCCAGTTTCTTAATGTTCTTTTTCGCTTCCTCAGTAAAAGCAACCTTGTACATTAGCGAATACCCAATTCCTTTTCCACTTCATCGAGGGAATAGGTCACAGGATCTTTTCGGTATTCTGTCATTGCTTTTTCATACAACTCAAGATCATATTCGTCTTCTATCTGTTCAAGGATCGCCTTTCTCATCACATCTGATACACTTTGATTTTTCATTTTTGCATATCCCTTGATAAGTTCTGCTTCATCAGGACTAAGCCTAATCGAAATAGTCATTAAGTTGACCCCCTTTTCTCTTTGTAATACATAGTATTACAAAGAGAAGTCATTTGTCAATAATCGTTGCAATCCTGAATAGCCCAGAAAAGACCTGAAAGCGTAGCTTTACGCACAAGAGCGAACGGCTTTAGCGGAGGGGCGGCTGAGTCACCAAAGCTTTCTTAACGTAGCATAGCCACGGTTCACATCAGGTATTACCCGGAGGTTTGGCGTAGCTGTTAAGAAAGCGAGTTGACCAGCCCTGGAGCTATTGAGTGAGCGTTGTGCGTAAAGCTACACCGACCCGGCATCTTTTCTGGTCTAAAAATCCCAGCTCACGCCTTGAAATGTGCTCTTATTCGTTGTACCCTTAAGTGTAGAATTTTGGACGTATTATACATTATACGATGAAAGGAAGAATACTATGTCTATTCCCCTGTTAGATTTGAAGGCTCAATATCTTTCTATTAAAGAGGAAATGGACCAGGCTGTTTTGGCGGTTCTGGATTCGAGTAAATTTATTTTTGGTCCGGAGATGAAGACCTTTGAAGAAGAAATGGCCGCTTACTGCGGAACCAAGCATGCCGTAGCTGTAGGCAATGGGACGGATGCTTTGGTAATTGCTTTAAAAGCCTGTGGCATAGGCCCTGGGGATGAGGTGATTACAAGTCCTTTCACCTTTTTTGCCTCTGCGGAATCCATCGCTCTGGTGGGTGCTACACCGGTGTTTGTAGACGTAGAGCCTCATACCTTGAATATGGATGCGGCTAAGCTGGAAGAGAAGATTACCCCACGGACCAAGGGAGTTATCCCTGTCCATGTTTTTGGCCAGATGGCGGATATGGATCCCATCCTGGCTCTGGCTCAAAAGTACGATTTAAAAGTGATCGAGGATGCGGCACAAGCCATAGGGGCAGAATATCAAGGACGGAAAGCCGGTTCTCTTGGGGATGCGGGGACCTTTAGCTTTTTCCCCACCAAGAACTTGGGAGGCTATGGGGATGGCGGGATGATCGTCACCAACGACGATGCCATAGCCGAGGAAGTTCGCATGCTGCGTTTTCATGGCTGCAAGACCAAGTATTATCATGATCAGATCGGGTACAACAGCCGTCTCGATGAGCTGCAGGCAGCCATCCTCCGGGTTAAGTTCCGGTACATCGATCAGTGGAATAATGCCCGGGCTGAAAAGGCCGCTCTCTATCATCAACTGTTGGCTCCTTTGGCGGACGCTCATAGGATCATCCTCCCTCATACCGATGCGGAGAAGAAGCATGTCTTTCATCTTTATGTGCTGAGAACTGCTCAGCGGGAAAAACTTATGGCTGCTTTAAAGTCGAAAGGCGTGGCCAACGCCATTTATTATCCGGTCCCTCTTCATCTGCAGAATGCCTTAGCTTATCTGGGTTATCAAGCCGGAGACTTCCCCATAGCGGAGGAAGCATGTCTGCAAGCCCTGGCTATTCCCTGTTATCCAGAGTTGACCTCAGGACAGCAAGAGGAGATTGCCGCAATACTTTTAGAGGTGTTAGGCTGATTTTCATGATATTTTTTATTTAGGGTAAATTAACATTAGAAAAAATAAGTAACATGATTGAGGAGGCCCTATGTTTTGGAATAATGGACTAACCCGGCGAAATGAGAGTCGTTTGATTGTACTGGTACTGGTTATGTTATCTGCTATGCTTCTCCCTTCCTTTGAGGTTCACCCTGCTCTACCCAATATTCGCGTGGATGAGGTACTCTTGTTTGGAATCTTCGGCTTCAATCTCTTAGCCTTCATGGTTAGAGGTTTTCGTTTCTCCCCCGATGCCCGGGAAGAGATTCAGGCACAGCAGCCGGTACTCAAATGGGTTCTGATCCTTTTAGGGCTTCTTACCCTTTCCTATACCATTTCCAATGTTTATGGCGTGGTGATTCTGGGAGCCGGCTATTATGGCTTAAGAGATGTGATGGAACTGGTGACCTTTTTCAAACATTTCTTGATCATCACTCTCGTTCTCTCCATTGACTTACAACGAGGCGAATTCGCTTTTCTAAAGAATGTCTTCTTAGGAGCTTTGGGTTTTCTGATCCTGTTTGGCTGGGGACAACATTTCAACCTATTTAATATGAATACCTGGATATCTCCTTTCTTCAATCCCCTCCACTGGGATACCCTCATCCTGGGTAACCCGGCCCGGGTTCTGGGAACTTTCGATAACCCCAATGTTTTCGGTATCTTTACAGTGATCACTCTGTCTTATCTCACGGTTCACTATTTCTTCGGGGAACATAGGGGCAGATTCCCTTGGCTGCTCTTTATTCTCATCGGCTTGGTCATCAAGCTGGAGTTTCTCACCATCTCCCGAACGGCTCTCTTTGGTATCGCTTTGCTTTTTATCGTTCTTTGTGCTTGGGCCTTTGTCTATCACCAACACAGTAAAGAGGTCCTCATTAAAATAGGGGCCTTGTTTCTCCTGACCATGATCCTCTTTACAACGGCCTCCGGAGATTTCTTCTACCGGCTCACAGAGGGACTGAACTTCTCCAACAGCACCTCTTTCCAAGGGCATATGGACCGCTGGGGAACAGCTGTGGGAACCATGACCCAATCTCCTATTTTGGGCTGGGGTACCCAGAAATATGTTATGACCACCCTGGTGGATAATGAATATGCCCTCTTTTCCCGACGCTATGGTTTTGTAGGGTTGGCAGTTTATCTGAGCTTCTTCCTTCTGCCCTTTATCAAAGGGTTTATCTATCTTAGAGATCAACGCCACCTACTGGCACAAGGGCGATCCTTCGACCTGCCCTCAAAGCTGATCGCTGCCTATGTAGCCGTCTTACCTTCCATCTTTGTCTATAATTTTATGGCAGGTATTTTTTACAATCTTCAGCTCATGACTCTCTTTTGCATCACGATCGGACTGGTCTACAATTCCCTTAAGAAACAACGAGGATTATTCTAAAGAAGCCTGAGGTTCCATTATGAAGATCTTAGTACTTTCTCATATGTATCCTTCAACCCAGAATCCCACCTACGGAATTTTCGTCCACGAGCAGGTCAAGGCTTTAGTAGCAGGAGGCTGTGAGGTCAAAGTCATTTCTCCTGTCCCCTATGCCCCTTGGCCTCTCCCTGTTTTGAAAAAAAAGTGGCAGGCTTACGCCTCTATTCCGTCAAAGGACAGGGTGGATGGGATTGAGGTGTTCTATCCCAGATATATAGAATTTCCCCGTTCTTATCTCTTAGAGCATTCCGGATATTTTATGTATCTGGGCCTGCGGGATTTGGTTAAGACTATTTATAAAGACTTTAGATTCGACCTGGTCCATGCCCATGTGGCTTTACCTGATGGGTATGCTGCTTATTGCCTAAAAAAAGAAATACCTGTTCCCACAGTAGTTACCATTCATGGGCAGGACTTTCAATCCACTTTGCATAGAGGAAAACCCTCCCGGAAGAGGCTGGAGGAAGTCTTGCTGGGTACGGACAGAGTGATTACCGTCAGCACGAAATTGAAAAACCTGGTTAAGGATGAACCTTACTATCCTAAAATCCAGGTCATTAACAATGGAATCCATCTTGCTGAACTTAACCAGGCCGAAGGGAGACCGTTTGGTGCCCATGATAATGGAGTTCGTGATAAACTTACCATCCTCAGTGTCTCTAATCTCAAAAAGACCAAGGGAATCGACCTAAACCTCCGAGCCCTGGCTTCTTTGGCGAAAACCTATCCCAACTTAACCTACAGGATCGTGGGAGATGGGGAGGAGCGAAAGAATCTCGAAACCTTGGCGGAAAGCCTTAATCTGGGAAGCAATGTTCTCTTCCTTGGCAAGCTCCCTCACCAGGAGGCTCTCCAAGAGATGGGCCAGGCGGATATCTTCTGCCTGCCCAGCTGGCAGGAGGGCTTCGGCGTTGTCTATATTGAAGCCATGGCCTCAGGCATTCCGGTTATAGGGGTCAAAGGAGAAGGGATCGAAGATGTTATCCAGCATGGAACAAACGGACTTCTCGTCCGCCCTCATGAAGTGAGTGACCTGGTGGAGGCCTTGGACTCCCTCTTGAAGTCTCCCGACTATGCCCGGAAATTGGCTATGGCCGGTAAGTCTACGGTCTTGGCAGGATTCACCTGGGAGCATAATGCAGCAAAGACGGTCGATCTGTATAAGAGTTTGTTGGTGTAATTCTCTTTTCATTCTCCAGGATTTTGCTTTCGGCGTTCACTCTATAAGCTGCGCGGAGCAATCTAATCGCTCAAGACCTCCGCTCTGTCAGGTACCCGCCCAAATCGCTCCTGCTCAATGGGCGGTTGGAAACGTCCTATTTCCAACCTGACTCCGCTGCAGTCTTTTCGCGAAGATTGCTGACCTGCTCGCTTAGAATCCGTTCTCTGCCTTAAAGCAAAATCCTTGGGCTACTTTTCGAGGCTGAATGGTGCAGCTACCCGACCCAGAAAAGCGCTGAAAAGGGACCCGTAAGCGTAGCTTTACGCACAGGAGCGAACGGATTTAGCGCAGGGGCGGCAAGGCGGACGATGTTTCCTCAGCTTAGCGGAGCCACGGTTCACACCAGGTATTACCCAGAGGTTTGGTGGAGCTGCTGCGGAAACGAGTGCGCCAGCCCTGGAGCTATGGAGTGAGCGTTGTGCGTAAAGCTACGCGACCCGAACCAACTAACCCGAACAAAACTCCAAAGACGGAGGTAAGCACCTTTGAAACTATGTATTCTCACCACAGGGCACCAAGCCCTGGATAACAGGATATTCTACAAACAGGCCCTGACCCTGAGAAAAAAGTATGATAATATCACCTTAATCGTTCCGGATGAGCGCGAAGAGTACATGGAACAGGGAATTCGCATTCTGGGCGTGAAACGGGCCAATTCCCTCTACGGCAGATTCCAACTGGGAGATACGGTAGTGGCAAAGGCCATTGAAGTTAAAGCCGATATCTATCATTTTCATGATTTTGAATTAATTTATAAAGTAAATAAGATTAAAAAGACCCTTCCTCACTGCAAGCTTATCTATGATGTCCACGAGCATTATCCTGATATGATGAGCATGTCCAAGAAGGTCCCCCGGCTGCTGCGACCTTTAGCCACCTTTGTCGTGGATAAAAGCGAGATCGTTTTAGCCAAAAAGTTCGATCAGATCATTACGGCGGATGATGCGGTAAAGGAACGCTTTGATCCTTATAACTCCCATGTGGATGTGATTTATAATTTCTCAGAATTTGAGCCAAAAGACATCCAGCTGGAAAAGGAATATGATGTCATTTACCAAGGGGGCATTACCTTAGAACGCGGTGCCTATCATCTGGTTCAGGCCATTCACCTCCTCAAAGGAGATTACCCCGAAATCAAGATGATCTTCGTCGGCCCTTTTAATGATCCGGAAGGCCAAAGACTGGTGGATGACTATATCAAAAAACATCACCTGGAGAATAATATACTCTTTACTGGTAAGGTACCCCATGTGGATGTGGAAGACTATGTTCGCAAATCCCGTATCGGTGCCGTAACCCTTCTCCCCTTACCGAAGTATTACAAGAATATCCCTATCAAGCAATTTGAGTACATGAGCTGCGGAATCCCTGTGGTGGGCAGCAATTTGCCGCCTATCACCCGGTTCCTTACCAGTTATAACAGCGGCATGATCGTGGATCCTACCCAACCGGAGGAGATTGCCCAGGCCTTTAACACCTTGCTTTCCGACCCCAAGCTTTGTCATGACATGGGAGCTAACGGTCTCATGGCCGTTAGAGAAGCCTATAACTGGGGGAAGATGGAGGAACGGCTCCTTAAGCTCTACGCTCGTCTTGAAGTGAGGAAGTGAAATTAATGGATACTCGCCTCATTGCTAAAAATGCCACCGCTTTAGGAATTTCCAGTATTCTGGCCAAATCCATCGCCGCTGTCCTGGGTATCCTGGTTACCCGCTATTTGGGCCCGGAATCTTATGGGGACTACTCCACGGCCTATGCTTATGTAGGAACCTTCATCCTCTTTTCCGAGTTGGGAATCAGCCAGCTGATGGTTCAGGAAGGAGCCAAGAATCCTTCTGTTCTGCCCCGGTATTTCGGCAACACTCTTTTTCTGAAGACCCTGCTCTGCATCTTATGTTACCTGGCCATGCTGGTCTTTATGTTTCCGGCAGGGTACAATGAAACCGTAAGACTGATGATTGTCTTTGTGGGAATTGCTGTATGCTTTAACTCCGTCAATCAATCCATTTATAATTATTATCAGGCCGTGCAAAAAATCTACCTCTCCGCGTCCTTTCAATTCCTGACCACGGTATTGATAGCCCTTTTTACCATCATCGTTCTTGTAGCGGGATTAGGTGTGGTATCCATTACCTTTACCCATCTGTTCAGTTACATCATCATTACAATACTCCTTTATCTGGCTCTCAGGAAAGAAATCAGACCCCGGACGGATATCCCCAACCTGACTGGAATGGTTCGGGATGGGCTTCCTTTCGGCGTTCATCGGATTTTCTATTATCTTTTTACCCAGTTTAGTATTCTTATCCTCTCCTTAACCGTCAGCAACGTAGAAGTAGGGATTTTCTCGGCAGCCTATAAGCTGGTTCTTATTTTGATTTTTATTCCCAGTCTCATGACCAGCGCTCTCTACCCCATCCTCTATCAATTGGGGGATTCGGACCGGAGTCAGCATCAGGGTGTGATCGAAAAGGTCTTTAAGGTTCTCTCTGCTGTGGGGATTGCCGGTAGTATGCTGATGTTTGTTCTGGCAGGCCCCCTGATGGAATGGTTATATGACGGGAAGTTCAATGAAGCCATTCCAATTCTCATGATTGTAGCTTGGCTTCTGGCTTTAGAGTGTATGAGCTTTTCTCTGGGGGATATTCTCACCACCACCAGCCGCCAAATGCAAAGAACAGTGGTCCAGGGGTTAGCTTTGCTGCTTCTTACGGTTCTAACCTACGCTTTGAACCCTCTGCTGGGGATTTATGGGGCTGCTTATGCTGTCATCATTGCTGAAGTCTTTATCTTCTTCGCCTATTATTACCTGATCAGGAAGAATGTCTATAAGATTCGCATCTGGCGGCAGCTGCCCGGCACTTTGATCTCTTCTATGCTTATGGCAGGAACTGCTTGGCTCTTGATTGATTTTCACCCTTTGCTCTCCGCTTCCGTGGCTGGAGTCGTGTTTTGCCTAGCCATCGCCATCCTGGATAAGGATTTTCGAAGAATCGGTTTGTACATTGTAAGACGTGTGACAGGAGGTCGATAACCAATGATTCAGTGGGCAGTGCTGCTGTTAACCCTCCTCTCTCTTGGTATTCTCATTGTGAAAAAGCCCCTTTGGCTGATTCCCTTACTGGGTGCGGCAGTGGCTCTGGAGATCTCCAGCACCTGGTATCCGGATCTCGGTATCCTGGAAAAGGTATTGGGGGAAGTCTCTCTGACGCGCTTTACCAGCATCAGCATCATTCTGGCGGCTGTTTTACGCTTGTTTTTTGAAGTGGAGATACGGGCAAGGCTTGCTGCCATTTTCAAGGACCCGGTAACCCTGCTTCTGTTGCTCTATATAGCCTGCGGGGCCTTAAGCCTAGTATATTCGGCAGATATGGGCAATACTGTAAAAGAGACCCTGCGTCTCCTGGTACTTTTCGCCGTGTTTCTCTCGATTGCCCTGCTTCTGGATCAAGATACTATTCTTTTGGCTTTCCACGGGATTCATCTCACTGCCTTGGCCCTGCTGCCACTGGCTCTTTATGAAGGAATCTCCGGAAATCTCATCTGGCAGGGGGAAAATCTATTAAAAGAACATACCTTACGGGTTAACACTACCTTTATCGATCCCAATATTTATGCCCGTTTTCTCGTTTTAGGCATCGTGGCTAATTTTGTCCTTCAAATCTTTACCCATAACCGACGGGTTAAGCTTATTTATTGGGCTTGCTTACCCCTTTTGCTGATCCAGCTTCTCTTGACTGGTTCCCGGGGAGGTATCCTGACCTTGGGAATGGTGTTGGTCTTGGCCCTTTTCTTCTTGCCCAATAAAAAGAACATTCTGGGCTTCCTGGGTGTCTGTGCCTTAGGTGCCGGGGTTCTTCTCCTGATTCGCCCTGAGATCTGGGAACGAATGCTTTTGCTTACTCAGGATCTTACGGTGTCCAGTCCGCAGCGTTTATACCTTTGGCAAGCCGGTATCGCCATCTTTACAGACCATCCGTGGATCGGAACAGGCTTAGGGAGTTTCCAAACGGTCTTTCTCCAGGATTACATCCATCTGAAGAATATCCCGGATGGAGCGACCTTATCCCATACCACCATCTTGACCATAGCCTCTGAGCTGGGAATTCTGGGGCTTCTTGTCTTAAGTGCCATATGGGTAGCCATCTTAGGCCGCCTTTATACCTTATATAATCAAAATCGGGCCCACCTCAGCGTATTCAGTGAAACCAACGAAAAATACTCTGTGGCCGCCGGCTACTTCCTTTGGGCCATGACCGTATTCATCAGCTCCCAAGGAGAAGGCCGCTTCTTCGAAGATCCCATCCTCTGGCTCAGCTGTGCTGGACTGGTCTTCCTGCGCTTACGGCAGGAAAGTTATCGGTATGGGTATCGGTGAGTAAGAGAGCAGCGGCAGGATGAAAAGGGTTGTTTGGGCCGTGTAGCTTTACGCACAACGCTCTCTCATCAGCTCCAGGGCTGGTCAACTCGCTTTCTTAACTGCATCTGCGGCGGATGAGTATGCTTTGGGGAATACCGCCTTGAGCGAAACTGTCCACCGGACACTTTCGTCGCCAGACCCCGCTGCTTTCTGCATGTCAACCGTGGCTGCGCTATGTTAAGAAAACCTCGTTGACCCGACCGCCCTTCCGCTTAAAGAAAGCTTGGCTTATGGTGAGTGAAGCTAATCAGAAGCCTTAGCTGCCTTATACACAGTGAAAATCGTTCGTTTTTGTGCGTAAAGCTACGCTTAAGGGTCTCTTTAACTTAAACATCTTGAAAAGAATACTTAAACAGATACTTGAAAAACCACCAAGGATTTTGCTTTAAGGCAGAGAACGAATTTTAAGCGAGCAGGTAAGCAATCTTCGCGAAAAGACTGCAGCGGAGTCGGGTTGGAAACAGGACGTTTCCAACCGGCTATGAGGCAGGAGCCGATTTAGCCGGGAACCCGACGAAGCGAAGGTCTTGAGCGATTAGATTGCTCCGCGCAGCTTATGGAGTGAACGCCGAAAGCAAAATCCTGGAGAAGTACTTATCCCCCGAATTTAAGAATCTAGGAGATACCCACCATGCGCATTCTACTGCTAACCCAATACTTCCCCCCGGAAAAAGGAGCCGCTCAAGTACGCCTTTGGGAACTGGCTAAAGGCTTGCATAATCAAGGCCATGAGGTCACCGTCGTCACTGCCTTCCCTAATCATCCCACCGGAATCATCCCTGAAGAATACCAAGGGAAGAGGTTCATGCGGGAGGAGATGGAAGGGGTCAAGGTGCTCCGGACCTGGATCTATCCGGTGCGGAGGGGCCGGTTCTGGCTGCGTCTCCTCAACTATTTTTCCTTTGTCTTTTCTTCTCTCTATGGCATTGTCCGCTCAGGAAAACAGGATTTAATTATTGTGGAGTCCCCCCCTCTTTTTATCGGCTTCTCAGCGATGACTGCCTCCTGGCTGAAAAAGGCCCCCTATATCTTCAATGTCTCTGATCTTTGGCCGGAATCCGCTGTGCAGCTGGGTCTGGTCACCAATAAAACCATCATCCGGGCCACCGAATGGCTGGAAGGATATTTCTACAAAAAAGCGTATAAGCTATCTGCACAAACCCAAGGGATTGTGCAGGGGCTGAGGCGCAAAAACGTCCCCCCCGAGGATATCCTCTTTCTCCCCAATGGCGTGGATACGGAGCTTTTTCAATCACGTGAAAAGGATCGGGAGCTGGAGAAGAGTCTGGGACTTGAAGGCAAGACCGTAATACTCTATGCCGGAACCATGGGCTACGCCCACGGGATAGAGACGGCTTTGGAAGCGGCAGACATCTTACGCAATGATGAGGAGGTCTTCTTTCTTTTCGTGGGGGATGGATCGGAACGTCCCAAGCTGGAAGCCATAGCCCAGGAGAAAAAGCTGCCTAATGTACGCTTTATCGACTTTCAGCCCTTGGAGGTCATACCCCGCTATTATTCCTTAAGCAGCATTAATCTCTCCACCTTAAGACGGTACAAGCTCTCTGAGGGGGTACGCCCCTCGAAGGTCTTCCCTGCTCTGGCCAGTGGGCAGCCTCTCATCTATGTGGGCGAAGGAGAAGGTGCTGAGATCGTAAAGGAAAGCGGGGGCGGAGTGGTTCTGGAGCCCGAGAATCCTGAGCTTCTGGCCCGCACCATCCTCGAGCTGAAGAATAATCCTTCCCTATGCCAGGAACTCGCCCTCAAAGGCAGAGCCTATGTGGTAGAGCATTATTCCTGGGACAGCCTCATTCGCAATTGGCTTAAGCAGCTGGAAAGAACTGAATTATCATAGATGTTAGGAGGCATATTGATGGGCTTTAAACGCCTTTTAGACCTCATCATAGCCATACCGTTGCTCATTCTCATCTCCCCACTTTGGCTTTTCATTGTGATTTGGATTAAGGTTGATTCGCCGGGCCCGGCGATCTTTCGCCAACAGCGGGTGGGCCTTAAGGGAGAGCACTTTACTATTTATAAATTCCGTACCATGGTACCGGATGCGGATCGGGTGATGAAAGCTAAGATTGAGCAATTAAAAAAGGAAGGCAAATTCAACGCGGATGAATTCGTCTTCCAAGAAAAAGATGATCCCAGGATTACGGGAAGTGGCCGCTTTTTGCGTATGACCAGTCTGGATGAACTTCCCCAGCTGCTCAATATTGTCAATGGTACCATGAGTTTGGTAGGCCCTCGTCCTGAGGTGCCGGAGATCGTGGAGCAATACACTTCTGAACAGCGCCAAAGGCTGAATATGCCTCCCGGAGTCACCGGCCTGGCCCAAATCAATGGCCGCAGTGCCCTGACCCTCTCTGAGACCTTAAACTATGATGTCCAGTATGTGAAGAACTGGTCCCTATGGTCAGATATCAAGATTCTCTGGAAGACCATTTTTGTGGTGCTTTTAGGAAAGAATGCCTACTAAAAAAAGTCAAGGGTGTCACCTCATCAAGTGAGAACCCTTGACTTTTTATTTATTGATATACTAGTCTTCCGGAAGAAGCTCGTCCTCGGACACTTCCCGCAAATCCTTGGCCGGGAATCCTTTGACCACGCGCTTGGCCTCGGTATCCTTGGTCACCAATGCTCCTGCTGCCACAAAGGTCTCAGGGGCGACCCTGATTCCCGGTAAAAGGATAGATCCGCCACCCACCCGGGCACCGCGGCCGATGCTTGCTCCTTTGATGGATTCAAACCGCTTTTCCGTCCTACCCATATAATTGTCATTGGTGGTGGTCACCATAGGGGCGATGAAGACCCGCTCTTCCAGCTCCATATAGGCGGTTATGTAAGAACCGGTCTGAATCTTGGTATAATCTCCGATGCGGGTATCGTTCTCTACTGCCGCACCGCTGCCGATAACTACGTTCCTGCCGATGGTGCAGCGTTCCCGAACCAAAGCCCCGTCTCCCAAAAAGACCTGATCCCCATAGGCCGTTCCGGCATAGAGGACTGCCGAGCATCCTATAGTGTAACCGTTCCCCATCTTTAGGGGAGGCAGATCCGCCTGTGCCTTCACTGTACTGGTAGCTGCCGCTTTAGGAAAACGACCGATGGAAGCACTGCTCCCAATAAACCCCTCTTCGCCCAACTCTGCTCGAGGATAGATTGCAGTATGCTCCCCGATGCGAGTCCGTGCTCCGATGGAAGCCCCGGAGCCGATGCTCACATGAGCGGCTATCTGGCATCCTTCTCCCACGGTCGCTCCGGCGGCAACCGTAACATGATGGCCGAGAGAAGTACCTGCACCGATGACAGCCCCCTCTTCGATAACACAGCCCACACCCAAGGTGACATGGTCTCCCAATGTAACATTAGCCTGAATCACGCAAAAGGGAGAAACCGTTACACCGGAAGGAATAGTAGCTGTAGGATCGATGGAGGCAAAAGGGCTTTGGGGGCATAATCTGTTATCATCATCTCTTATATCTTGATCCGACATATGTAAACGACCTCATTTCCAGAGTCTTTAAAAGCAATCCCATCTGGGCCCGTGAGCGTAGCTTCTCACATAAAAGCGAACGATTTTCGCAGAGGGGCGGTCTGGCAAACAATGCTTCAGTAGCTTAGGATCGCCACTGGTTCACATCAGGTACTACCCTGAGGTTTGGCGCATCCTGCTTCTGAAGCGAGTACGCCAGCCCCGGAGCTACTGAGAGAGCGTTATGAGAGAAGCTACACGACCCAACCATGACTATATAAACCCTACTCACACAAGGGGAATACCACAGGCTCCTTCGTCTCCTGGCATTTATAGATAGCCAGGATAATCTCCAAGGCTTTCCGTCCCTCTTCCCCGGGAATAGCCGGTGCCCTGTCCTCGCGGATGGCAGCAATCATATCCTTCATAACTTCCCGATGGCCAAACCCGTAGACATTGGGGGGATCATTTTCCTGGCCGGCAAAGATCTGCTTTTTCTCCTCTTCACTGTCAGGGAACTCCCAAGTCTCGATGCGGTTGACAGCGATTCCGCCCACCATGACGGAGCCGGTTTCCCCGAAAATATTCAGAGTCTCTTCGATATTTTTGGGATAGATAGTAGATGCGGCTTCGATGACACCCAGAGCACCGTTTTTAAACTTAAGGACAGCGACTCCTACATCCTCCATCTCGATTTTGCGCAGAGCAGTGCGGGTAAAGCCAAAGACGGACTCTACGGGGCCAAAGGTCCATTGGAGAAGGTCAATATTATGGATGGATTGATTCATGAGAACGCCCCCATCCTGGAGCTTGGTCCCACGCCAAGGGGCTTGAGCATAGTATTCATCGTTACGGTTCCAGCGCACCGTAGCTTGTCCGTGGGTCAGTTTTCCGAAACGACCTTCTTCCAGCGCTTTGCGCATAAGCTTGATGGATTTGTTATAACGATTTTGATGGATAACCGACAGTTTGACCCCTTCTTCATGACAGATGCGTATCAGCTCATCGGCACTTTCTAAGGTCATGGCCATAGGCTTTTCTACCATGACATGCTTACCTGCTTTGGCACAAGTGATGCCGATGGGGGCGTGAAGATCCGACTCTGTAGCAATAGTCACCACATGAAGTTCTTCTTTCTCCAGCATTTCCTGGTAAGAGGTATAGGGCTTGGCTCCATATTTATCGGCAAAAGCTTGAGCTTTTTCCGGGACACTATCACAGACTGCCACTAACTCAGCCTCTTCCAGGGCCACGATGGACTCAGCATGCTTGGGGGCGATTCTTCCACAACCGATAATGGCAAAACGCATTTTCTTATCCATAATCTCACTCCTTACTGTTTGACTCTATCTATTATAGCACTCCCAGAGTGCAGTCTGCTTGTATTAAAAGGGGAATCTTACGATTCCCCTGCACCTGCTTATATTTTAACGATCTTTTCTCTGTTGTTCTCTACGTCTCTGGTGGCGTTGCGGGTGTCGACGATGAGGGCAGTTTTTTCAGCGACTCGCTCATAGTCTATAGCGCTATGGTCGGTAAGGATGAGAACGCAGTCTGCGGAAGCCAAGGCTTCGTCGGTTAGGTCAGTGTTTTCGAGATGAACTGTGGAGCCGCCGTGGGGCTCGATGACGGGGATATAGGGGTCATGGTAGGAAATATTGGCTCCATTTTTCCGAAGCAGTTCCATGATCTTAAGGGCTGGGGACTCACGGACATCATCAATGTCTTTTTTGTAGGCTACCCCGAGGATGAGGACTTTGGCATCTTTGAGACTTTTGTTTTCCTGGTTGAGGGCACGAATGACTTTATTAATGACATGGTAGGAGACTTCGACATTAATCTCTCCGGCCAGCTCAATAAAGCGGGTGTGGAAGTCGTACTCACGGGCTTTCCAGGTAAGGTAGAAGGGGTCAATGGGGATGCAGTGTCCGCCCACCCCTGGGCCGGGCCAGAAGGTTTGAATCCCAAAAGGTTTGGTTCCTGCGGCTTCCACCACTTCCCAGATGTCGATCCCCATACGATCGCAAAGGAGCATGAGCTCATTGACTAAAGCGATGTTAACGGCACGGTAAGTATTTTCAAAGACTTTGGTGAGTTCCGCTGCGGCGGGTGAGGATACGGGAACCACGTTGACAATGGTCTGAGCATAGAAGGTATAAGCGACTTCCAGGCAGACTGGGGTCATCCCTCCTACAACTTTGGAGGTATTGTTGGTGGTAAAGCGTTTGTTCCCCGGGTCAACCCGCTCCGGGGAAAAGGCCAGGAAGAAATCCTTACCGACCTTAAGACCGCTTTTTTCGAGCATGGGTAGAATGATTTCCTCAGTGGTGCCGGGATAGGTGGTGCTTTCTAAGGTCACCAGTTGTCCGGGCTTGAGGTATTTAGCAATCTGTTCGGAAGAGGCCTGAATATAGGAGATGTCCGGATCCCGGGTAACGGTTAGAGGGGTAGGAACGCAGATGACGACAACATCGCACTCGGACAGTCTTGCGTAATCTGTGGTAGCAGTAATGGCTCCCTTCTGGGTCAGTTCCCGGAGTTCTTCGTCCTTGACATCGCCGATATAATTATCTCCAGCGTTGACTTTGGCTACGCGAGCAGGATTAATATCAAACCCGATGACTGAAAAGCCTACTTTTCCCTTTTCTACGGCTAAGGGGAGTCCTACGTAACCAAGACCGATGACACCCACCGTTGCGGAATGATCCTGGATTTTTTCTTTCAGGTTTTTTGCTAAAACATCTTCACTGGTAATAACTTCTTTCATACGCAACATGAAATTTTTCCCCCTTATTGATTGGCAACTGCCTTGGAAGCTTGTTTTTTGAATGTAGGCACGATGGCTTGTAACTGTCCGATAACTTCTTCCCGGGTGAGATAGGAGCCCCGCTCACGGATGAGGTGAATGAGTTCCTCAAGCTGCGAAACATTAATGTTATTGGGTTTAGCCACAAAAATCCGTTTATGTTTCGTCGCTGAAGTCCCTTCTTCTGCGGTAAGGAGTTCTTCAAAGAGTTTCTCACCAGGGCGCATCCCTGTGAATTTAATTTTGATATCAACTTCCGGCTCAAACCCCGAGAGACGGATGAGATCTCGGGCAAGATCCAGAATTTTAACCGGTTGACCCATATCAAGAATAAAGATCTCTCCCCCTTGAGCCATGGAACCGGCTTGAATCACCAGCTGGGAAGCTTCAGGGATGGTCATAAAATAGCGAACCATATCGGGATGGGTTACTGTGACCGGCCCCCCTTTGGCAATCTGACGCTTAAAGGTGGGAATAACGCTTCCCCGGCTGCCCAGCACATTACCAAAGCGTACCGCAACGTACTTCGTGTCGGAACGCCTGTCCATGCTCTGTATCACCATCTCTGCCACCCGCTTGGTAGCCCCCATAATGCTGGTGGGATTGACCGCTTTATCGGTGGAGATCAGGACGAAGGTCTTGACCTTGACGGCGTCAGCCGCCTCGGCCAGATTGCTGGTACCCATCACATTATTCTTCAGAGCCTCTTCCGGGTTCTTTTCCATGAGAGGGACATGTTTATGGGCAGCGGCGTGGAACACCACACCCGGTTTATAGCGTTGGAAGACGATATGGACCTTTTCCTGGTCCTTGATATCCAAAATCTCCGTGACTACATCCAGACTTGGGTTTTCCGAGCGCAGCTCCTGCTCTATGTCAAAGACGCTGTTTTCTCCATGACCTACGATCACCAGTTTGGCTGGGTTGAAGCGGGTGACCTGCCGGCAGAGTTCGGAGCCGATGGACCCGCCCCCACCGGTAATCAGGACCACTTCACCGGTGAGATAACCTGCTACATCCTCCAGGTCTACGGTAACGGGTTCACGTCCCAGTAAATCCTCCACCTGAACCTGGCGGATTTCGGTGGTATCCACCTTACCGCTGACCACGTCGAACACTCCAGGCATGATCTTTAGATCCACACCGGTTTTTTCGCAGATTCCTACGATCTCCCGGATAATCTCCCCTGAGACCGAAGGCATGGCGATAATGATTTTATCAATATTATGGTTTTTAACGACTCGAGGAATATCCTTGCGGGTACCCAAGACGGGAATCCCCATGAGCTGGAGTCTTTGCTTTGTGGCTGCATCGTCTATATAGCCCACAGGACGGCCTTCGCGGTAGTTTTTGTTTTTTAGCTCCCGGGCTGCCATCACTCCCGCATCCCCTGCTCCGATGATCAAGACTTGATTCTGAGAACCGGGTACATGGGGAGTAAAAATATTATCCTGAAGAATTCTCCAGATGAAGCGGGAGCCGCCGATTAAGAAGAGGGTGCTGAACCACATAAGGGCGGATACCGTATGGGGAAAACGCATGGGAGCAATAAAATACACCATGGTGACCGTCCCTGCTGTAGCGACAGTGACCGCAAAGATAATGGATAGTAGCTCCCCGATGCTGGCATACTGCCAGAGCTTGTTATATAAGCCAAAGACATAAAACACGGCTAAATAAATCAGGGTGGCTGTCCACGCAGAGTGAGTCAGTGTGAGCAGATACTCCTCAGGTATAGTTCCATCCCCATCAACAGCAAAACGAATATAAAAGCTTAAAAACGCTGCGAGGTTAACTAACACAGCGTCTATAGCCATTAGTAGTAGAGTCCTTTTGCGCAATCTCATGGTAAAAATAATCCCTTCCCTGCAAACTATTTGCACCGTTCTTCAGTTTACTATAGTTTCTGCCATTTTACAACATGACATACCCCTGTCTATGCGGGCGAGAGATTACCCCTGATATCAAGGGGTGAGTACAAGCTTCCGTAAGGCTTCCACATGGCGATTTTTATGGTTTTTCGAGTAGATTACCGGCTAAATAAGTATTCCCTAATAGCTCTTTAAGCTCTTCAATCCGCTCAGGGGATACTGCGCCATCTCCCCCAAAGATATACGGTTGGGCTTCTATGTTACGGGGGTGCCGGGCGATAGCATTTTTGAGTCGGGGATAATCCTCGATGGAGCTTTTGGGCAGAAGAATGACCGTGGCTTTCAGGCGGGCAGCTAAAGCAGCACCGGCTAAAGCATCCGGGAATTCCTGCCCTGTGGCAAAGCATAAGCCCTGACTTTCGGCCGCAAAAGCCTCCGTTACTGCTGCCATCGTATCATACCGGGAATTTCCGTATAAACGAACCAGCTGTGAGGAGGAAAGACTGAGCTGCTCCTGGATTTTATCTTGAATCGATGAGTTAATAGCCCCTTCGCCCCCAATCAAGTACACCTTTTGAGGGTTTAAGGTCCTTAGGGCTTCCAGGGTTTCCTTGGGCAGGGTCTTGGCTTCTGTAAGGAGGATGGGCATTTGTTTGATGCCGGCGATGGAAGCAATACTGAGCGCATCGGGAAAGTTTTCTCCGGTGGCAATAGCCACCGCTTCTATTGAACCTGCCGACCGGTCCTGGGATACTTCCACTGTAGCCAGGGCAATGTCGGCCGCAGTCCCATAGCGGTTGAGTCCGCTGACCCGTATTTGTCGGTCACTGCCCCAGCCTAAGTCTTTCAGTTTGTCTGATATCCCCTGGCTCAAGGCTCCTTCTCCGCCAAGCAGGATCACTTTTTCCGGGTCTAAGGCCATGATGGTTTCTTCCACCCGGGTTTCAAGGGTTTGACTTGAAGTCAGGAGAATAGGCGCATCATAGTGAGCTGCCAAAGGAACACCGGCTAAGGCGTCGGGAAAATGGTCGGCCCGAGCCAGGACGACAGTTGCCGCTCCGGCCGGCCACCCGCTTAACGCTTGTTCAATAGCTGTATCAATCCGGTTTTCACCAGCTAAACGGATAAACTCCAGAGATTCAGGTGTTTGAGGTGGGTCGGGTACTTCTTCTTCGCCGGGGGGTTCTTCCGTATTGTCGGAATTATTAGGGTCGGTGGATTCATCGCCGGGGTTTCCTGAAGTATTGAGATCTCCGTAATGGATAGGTTCTGGGGTGGCCCAAACACTATCCTTAGCCGGAACTCCCGCAACGGGAAGCAGCTCTGTGGGAATGGGGGTAACTACCACAGGCTCGATGTATTGAGCAAAGAAACCTTCCGGCTGAGCCAGAATGCTAAAGACCTTCTCTTGATAAGTCAAGGTGCCGGGACTTGTTGCTGCGAGAGTATTGGGGTTGTTTTTGTCCGTCCAGATATTATAGGCCCAAAGGGCGAAATACCAATTCTCCAGTTTATTGCGATCCCCATCCCCGATGGTTGGAGTAAAGCGCCATTTTTCATTGAGAAGGTCGGCACCCATGCGGATATTGAACTCAAGGTCTGTTTTAAGCTTATCGATGGTTTCTTGGTCATTATCATTATAGGTTGCCACCTGCATTATCCCAATGGCGGGATGCTCCAGCCTGGAAAGTATGGGGTTACCTTCTTTATCAAATTGGCGCCAGGAGCTTTCTTTAAAGGCGATCGCTTTGAGTATAATGCTGGGAATTTCTTTTTCCTTGGCAATGTTTTCGATGATTTGATTGATGTCCTCATAGGATGGATTGACATAGGTAGTGCTCGTTGCTTGGGATAAGCTCCCCGTGCTTTCCGTAGCAGCATAAAGAACAACAGGCTGACCAAATGTTTGAGTAGTTAATAAAGCACACATCATAACACCGGTTATGGCATAGCGTCGGATCACAGCGACTCCTCCTAATTCGTGTCGATTTGTACTTATTTCAACATTTTCCCCTTGTTTCCTTCCTCGGGGCCGGAGATTCGCGGAAAATAATAACGCATGGTTCTGTTCAATCGGGGAACAAAACCATGCGATTAAATGGCATGCTTTATTATTTAAGCCTTCATACTTATTATTTAGCAACTCTTACATGTGCTGTTTCTATCTGCAAACGGTCAATCTTTCCTTTAATCTCATCCAATTCGGCAAAAATTTGTTGATTGACATCCTTCTGGACTTCTCGCGCATCAAATAAGGCTTGGATCTTAACATTAGTCTTATGTTCTAACGTTAGTTTAATTTGAGTCACTTCCGACCTCAAAGTCGCTTGTCCAACTATTAAGGCCGCTACATCGCTCCTTAATTCCTCTTGCCCGTCTTTTAAGGCTGTTACATCGCTTCTTAATTCCTCTTGGCCTTTAAGCAGTTCACCTAAGATGCTTAAGATTTTCTCTTCCAACCTTAAGCCCTCCCCATCATCCTAACATTTCGTGGTCTTTCAGTTCTATTTTAGCAAATTCCTGTAACGAATGAAACAGACCCAGACATCGATTCCTAAATTTAGAAATCGATGCCTGGGCTAAACTCTTATTCTCTATAGGTAAGAGAGGTTTATGACTCTAAAACAGTCTCCCCTGTAATGAGCCAACGGGTATCTTTCTTTACCATATTAACTCGTACCTTGACCTGATGTTTGGTGCTTTCACCTATGGCCATTTGATTGCCGATATCATAGTCATGGGCGACATAATTGTAAGTGGCTGTTAGTGTGGCGGAGGTCATCGTAGCGGTATCCACTTTTACCTCCTCAAAGAGGATAGAGCTGACTTCCATCCCCACTCCTTGGACAATGAATGACTCTGCCTGGCGAGCATGCTTTTCAAAAAGTTCTCCTGTATAAGCCTCTTCCAGTTGTTTACGGAAAGCGACCATATCCGGGGATTTCCATGCTTCAAACAATGCGGCTACATTGAGTTTGTAGTCGGCCAGGATTTCTTGTGCTAAGTCTTCTGAGACATTGTTTGAGGCAGTGCTGGGAATGGTCACCTCTTCTGACCCTGCTTCTGTGGGATCTAAGGCTTCTTCTTCCGGACTATGGGGATATAGTACATCCATTCCAGTCTGAGGAGCCCCCTCCCCCAATTCAGAAGTATACAAACCGTTCTCCTTATTCCAAAAAGTCAGTCGTGAATTTCCATCCGTCGGTGTTGTTGCCAGGGCATAGCCTACGATTCCGATGACTAAGCCTACTCCAAGGGCTACAGATCCAATGAGTAAATACATCTTACGCATAACAAAAATCTCCTTTTCCTGGATTCTATTCATAGCTTGACCAGGGAAAAGAGATTTTAGACACAAGCACTAAAATATTTTAGAAGTTAAGCTTGCGATAGACGAGATAGGAATAGGCCATAGGAACCACAGCGATGAGACACATTACGATGACAAAAAGGGGGACCGTCCACGCCGCGGGGAGAAGTCCGGTCAAAGCCATGAGTATTCCTCCGACTATCCAGATAGGTCCGGCAAAACGATGGGTCTTTGCCCAGACCTCTTCATTGGCCAAGGTCCAGGGAGTCCGGATACCAAAAGTATAATTGAATTTGATTTTTCCAAAATAGTTGCCCAGTAGAATAAAGATGATGCCTATTCCTGAGAAATACCAGCGAGGCAAGGTCTCAAAATAGCCTATTGCTACGGCTATGGTTCCCCAATACATGAGGGACAAGAACACGACCAAGGTGGTGCTGACAATCCAGAAAACTCTTCCCATCTTAAGATAATTCGCCCTTTTGGGATCGATCCGGGGAATGATCCAAAATATAATGTAGACTCCTAATATGATCAGCGGTAAAAGAAATGCCCCTGCAAAAGGACCGGAATAACCATCCACTTGTCCTGCAAAGTTCCAATGGGACGGAACTTGCTCAGGGAGTTGGGGATAGGCCCATATGCCAACAATGATATTGATGATAACAAGTATGCCGGAAATGATTTTGGAAAGGCTTCCTTGGTGATTGGTGTTTGTATTTTCCATACATTTTCCCCCTATGGCTTTGATTTGAATGCTCTACTTCTTGGTCTCGGATGTTTTGGGTGTTTCTGCAAAGTCATGTTCATCATGCTGAAACCCCGGTTCCTCAGGTTGTTTGACCGTAAATTCCAGAATCCAACTCATAATGCCTTCAAAAACTGAAGTATTAAGAGAGTAATAGATATTCTGCCCTTGCCTGCGATCGCTGATCAAATCAGACTGCTTCAGTATATTTAAATGATGAGAAATGCTCGGCTTGGTCATATCAAAGTGATCGGCAATTTCTCCGGCTGTTAAATCCTCTGCTCGCAAGAGTTTAAGAATCTGACGGCGTGTTTTGTCTGAGAGAGCTTTGAAGGTTTCGTTGAGTGGAGACATATTATCCCCCCTTGCCTCAGATATTTAGATTTAGACATTTAGATAATTATCTAAATATCTAAATCTAAATATATAGTATTACCGTGTATAAGTCAATACAAGGTCCACTATAGCACTATTCTTCTCAATAGAAAAAAGACCTGACCCGTCGGTCAGATCTTCTTTTTTTAAAGCGCGCATTATTTCCATTTTATTCACCCTGAAGCGAATCTACTTCACCGCTTCAACCTCTCTAACCATTGTGAGCATTCCGGTCTTAAGCGCTTAAAGCCGTCTTGCCCCATGGAGAAGATCTTCTCACTTAGCATAGATCCTTTCTTAAGTGATGCAGCCTATTGTTACGCCGGCTGGTGCGCACTTTCGTTCCTTTTCCAGATACCTGCAGCATCGATTTAATCAGAATCCTGCTGCAGACCAAAACCCCTTAGGGCTTTTCTTCACGCGACAAAGCGTTCTTCCCATGCCATATTCAGTTGTCCCCTTGATTTGAACTCTATCTCAATGCTTTTGCTCATCGTTACGTCGAACGGTCCTCTGCCCGTCACGGTATTGCATTCGATCTTTCGTGAAGAATCAGCCGCAGTGTTTGACATACTCTTTACTTTTTCCATAGTGTATTTCCTTCCTATAGTCCATGTAAAAAGTCGAATCCTTTACCGTTTCGTGGCAAATGGAGTGGCCCCGTAAATCTTCGAACTCTGATCATCACGCATGAGATGGGTGTCCAAATCATGAAGCTCCTGATGGAACTGCTCGATGCGAACTTTGTCCTTCGCATTAAAAGCATCGGCTCCACGATTCAGCAAGGCACTAAAGTATTCACTAAATTGTGCCATTGGATTGGTCTCACTCTTTAAGCGTTGATCCCACAGGGATTTGTGGAATACGATGTAGCGCTTGATATCTTCTTCATTCATCTGAGGACCTGCATTAGGTCCAAATAAATATCCATCTACATACTGATGGACATTCCAAGCCGCACCAAAAACCAGGTTCTGGGCATCTTGGCTCAAGCCATTCTCGCCAAAAAAGCCGGCGACAGATGGGGCTAAGCTGATGTCTTTTGTATCGGGCTCTTTATATTTCTTTGGCCCTGAGACATCTCCCTGTGGAGTGGCATTAATCCCTGGCGGTTCAGTCACTGTCACAGCAGGGCTAACCCCAGAGGATTGTCCAGGCGGACTTTCGGTGACATTAGGATCCTGAGGGTTCGCGCCTTCAACAGGAGGAGTCTGAATAACGACAGAATCTTTTTCGGGCGCTGCCTTATTCATAAAGACCTTCCAGGCACTCGGTCCATAGATTCCGCCGACAACCACCGCACCGGCCAATACGAGGGTTCCCGCCAGAGTAAGGACCTTCTTTTTGTCGAACTCCATGAATCTCCCTCCTTTAAAATGGAATATAGTTCTTAATCATATTACCAATTTTTAGGAGTAAAACCTGTCGCTTTTCCTGAAAGTCCCGACCTTTTTTCCGCCCTCAGCTTGTCCGATTTGTCATGAGTTTACCTAGGGGTACAAGCTTTCGCGAAAAAAGAACAGCAAATTCTATATTACTTGACCAGTTGTTTAAGGTATTGCATAAGGGGCTCAGAAAGGTCCTCTCGACGCAGGGCGTATTCGATGGTGGCTTGTACAAAGCCTAGCTTATCCCCTACATCATAGCGCTGGCCATCGAATTCGTAAGCGAGAATCTCCTGGAACTTAGCCAATTCCTTTAAGCCATCTGTAAGTTGGATTTCTCCCCCTTTGCCGGGAGGGATATTTTCCAGGATGCCAAAGATTTCAGGATTAAGAATATAGCGGCCCATAATGGCTAATCGGGTGCTGGGAGCATCCTCGGGCTGTGGTTTCTCTACCAGGTCCTGAGCCCTGTATAAAGAATCATCGAGGGGGACTGCATCCACGATTCCATATTTCGAAGTATCTTCCAGAGGCACCTGTTTAACGCCGACGATACTGGCACCATGCCGTTCATAGATATGCATCATCTGACCGAGACAGGGTACTTCGGAATGAATGATATCATCTCCCAGGAGGACTGCAAAGGGTTCGTTTCCTATGAATTTTCTGGCACAATAGATAGCATGGCCCAGGCCTAAAGCCTCTTTTTGCCGCACATAATAAATATCCACCATTCGCGCTATGTCTTGAACCATGTCGAGAAGTTCTTCCTTTTCATTCTTCTGAAGAAAGGTCTCTAATTCTATGGAGCGGTCAAAGTGGTCTTCAATAGCCCGTTTATTGCGTCCGGTAACGATGATGATATCTTCGATTCCAGAGTTAACGGCTTCTTCGACGATGTATTGAATGGTGGGTTTATCCACAATGGGGAGCATCTCTTTGGGTTGGGCTTTGGTGGCGGGCAAAAACCGTGTTCCCAAGCCTGCTGCCGGGATAATGGCTTTTCTGATCTGTCGTCTGCTCAATTCCTCTACTCCTTTTCAGATTTAGTTGTCTATGATTATAAACAGCTATGTCTATGTAAATTATAGCTAGGTTTAGATATCTTGTATATATTATCCAATATCTTACCCAATAACATCAAGAAGATCGAAAAAAGTAAAGCAAGGGAACTATTCCCTTGCTTTACTGTGGTCTTTATTTTTCGGGTTTGTTGGCTTTTTCAAAGACTTCATCAATAAGACCGTATTCCTTAGCTTCCTCTGCTGTCATATAGCGATCCCGATCTGTATCTGCTTCGATGCGTTCGATGGTTTGGCCTGTACGTTCAGCGAGAATGCGGTTCATACGTTCTTTGACCCGGAGTAAATGCTTGGCATGGATTTCGATCTCTGTGGCTTGACCGGAAATCCCTCCCCCGCCAATTAAGGGCTGATGAATGAGGATCTCGGCATTGGGGAGAGCGGAACGCTTTCCTTTAGCCCCAGCAGTCAAGAGGAAGGCCCCCATGCTTGCTGCCAAACCGACACAGATGGTGTGGACATCTGAACGAATGTATTGCATGGTATCATAAATAGCCATACCGGCAGAAATGGATCCTCCTGGACTATTGATGTATAAGAAAATATCCTTCTCAGGATCTTCAGCTTCCAGGAAGAGCATCTGGGCGACGATTAGGTTGGCTACGTCATCGGTAACCGGTCCCCCTAAGAAAATGATTCGGTCTTTAAGAAGTCTTGAATAAATATCATAGGAACGTTCTCCACGATTGGTTTGTTCAATGACCATTGGTACTAAATAGCCCATTAAGAATCCCCCTTGTCTAATTCTTTAACCAGTATTCGTTAGTTGTTCTCACTATATCCTTTCCCGATACTCTTATTTTAGTACAAAGGTCAATAAAGGTCAAATATAAATTAGCGACAAAATTATAGCTCATCGGCAAGCTTACTTAGATAATGCCCGACTTTTTTTACTCCTTCTACCATTTCGGCAATATCCTGAGTATTGCTGGCTTGTTCCAGATTGATTTTGCCGCTTTGGCTCACGCCTGCGGCGACGGCTTCGATGGTATCACGAAAATTCTTCAGAATGACCTGGATGTCATTAGCTGAGCGGCTGCTGTCCTCAGCAAGCTTTCGCACCTCTCCTGCCACCACTTGGAAACCCCGTCCCTGCTCCCCCGCCCGCGCGGCTTCGATGGCGGCATTGAGCCCCAGTAAATTGGTTTGGTTGGCGACCCGTCGAATAAAATCAAGAATTTCTTCCGTCGCTTTAACCTGTTCATGGCCCCTCTGGGCTTCCTCTGCCACCGACATCCCAATCGAGGCTACCTCCTGGGAGGAAGCGACCATTTCTTCTATAGCTGCAGCTGCTTGATCAATTGAGGCCGTAAGATTCTGGACCTGATCCCGAATGGTGTCCTTTATTTCTTCATCACGAATAGTGGTAATGACCATACCGGTGGCCACTTTGGCAATGGGTGTAACAATAGCTAAAGGTCCGGCAATGCCAAAGCTCCCAATCTTGGCTCCATTGAGCTTTATGGCCAGGCTGAATCCTTCCTTCAGGCTTCCTCCCGACTGTTCAGCATCTACTGCAGTAACGACTGCAGTATCCTGATTACCGGTTAAAATCTTTTGGCTTCCTCCGTGCACCACACCCAGCCGGGTTTTGGCTGAGTCTGCAATAATGCGGGCGGAGGGATCGCACACTATACTATGGTATCCACTTTGTTCATAAATAAAATCTACAATTTTATTGGCTATAGCCGAGGTTAATTCCATCGTTGCACCCCTTCATCTGATCTTGATGCATGTTATAAAAAATATTCTAAAGTATATACCAGCATATGGAGAACTCTATTCAAAGAGTTCTTGTCAAAGAGTTCTTGATACACTCTATATATTCCTTTTTTGTTATAGAATTAAATATATTTTTGGGTCGTGTCCAGTTCGTTTGGTAACTTTCAGCCAAGCGAAAGAGCAGTGCAAACCGAAGTTTGCACTGCTTAAATTCCGACTCTTTCCTCTGAATCGTCTTCAGCTCATTGAATATTTTATGGAGGGCAAAGGCCGGGATCCCTTAACGGGCTGCTTGCTTTGCTCCTTTTTGACCTGCTTTGTAGGATTCAGCGAGAATTTGAACAGTGTGCATAACATTTTCATGCAAGCCGGCATTCATAACTCCACTGGTCAGTTGTAAACGGCAGGCCGGGCAGCCGGTGACCACTGTATCGGTGCCGGTTTGAGCAATGTCCGCAATTTTCTTTTCGCCGATCTGACTGGACAGATCAGGATGAACCAAGTAGAAGGATCCTGCCATTCCGCAGCAACGATCCGGTTTTTTCATTTCGATAAATTCAAGACCGGGAATGGAGTTAAGGATCTCACGCGGTTCTTTGTTGACCCCTTGACCACGGTTTAAGTGGCAGGGATCGTGATAGGTTACTTTGCGTTTAACAGGTCCCAGGCCCTCTTTTTTATAGGGAACCTTATGAATAAGGAATTCTGCTATATCATAGGTTCGAGCTGCCCATTTGTCTGCTAAAGCTTTCATTTCCGGATCCTCTTCGTAAATCTGGGGGAAGGTGTGCTTCCACGCTTCTCCACAGGAGGAACAATTGGAAATGATCACATCAGGGTTCAGCTTTTCAAAAGCCATCAGATTGCGGCGAGCGCAAGCTTTGGCAGATTCCACATCCCCATTGACGGCTGCGGGAGTACCGCAACAGCCTTGGTCTTTAGGAACGACAATTTCACAGTCGTTTTCTTTTAAGACATCGACGACAGCTTTACCCATGTCGGTATAGAAATAGTTGGTCATACAACCGATATAGTAGCCCACCCGCATTTTGGGCGCTTTTACATTAGTGACTTCAGGAAGCTCATCCTTTAAGGGGCGGGGAGCAAGATTGGGGAGGATCTTTTCCTTGCCAATCCCGATATCAATACGGAGGCGGGCACCTTTATCACTGCCGTGAACACGTTTCATGGCCAACCCTTGGAAAGTACTTCCCATCTTCATGCCAAAGTCAAAGAGACGGTTGGCTTTAAGGGCAGTAAAGGCGATCTTTTTGACTGGATGAAGACCTTTTTTACGAACGGCTTCGGCCCGGGCAGCCAGAATAATTTTATCAAAGCGAACTCCACAAGGACAAATCTTATTGCAGGCCATACAGGTGGTGCAGAGGGATAGACGGTCGGCAATGCCTTCTGTCATCTCTGCCTCACCATTCATGACCATCTGAACCAAGCTGATTTTCCCCCGGGCCACCGAGACTTCCCGGCGGTTTTCTTTGTAGATGGGGCAAACTTCTTGGCAGTTTCCGCATTTCATACATTTATTTAATTCGTCTTGGATGGAGTCAAGTGAACTGAAAATACTCACCTTAGTCCCTCCTCACCATTTTACCAGGGTTAATACGATAATCAGGGTCACACGCTTCTTTGATATCTTTCAGAAGCTTTACACCGGCTTCGCCGAATTCCAAGGGTAAGAACTTGGCTTTAGCCATGCCGATACCATGCTCACCGGAAAGAGTTCCGCCCAAGGATACGGCTACTTGGAAGATTTCCTCGACAGCCTTATCGACACGCTCCATTTCTTCCTTATTGTTTTCATCGGTCAGAATTGTGGGATGGAGATTGCCATCGCCGGCATGACCAAAGGTGCCAATGAGGAGATCGTATTTATCCGCGATTTGACGGATGGCTTTAATCATGTGAGGGATATTGCTGCGAGGTACGGTAGCGTCCTCCAATACAGTGGTGGGTCTGCGTTGAGCCAAGGCAGGCAGAGCATTCCGACGAGCTAGCCAGATCTTGTCCCGTTCTTCATCGGTTTTCGCTACATTGACTTCCACAGCGCCTTGTTCTTTGAGAATCTTCTCCACCAGGTCGGCTTCACGTTCGACAGCTTCCTTATAGCCATCCACTTCACAGAGCAAAATTGCTTCAGCATCTACAGGAAGTCCGGCATGGGTAAAGTTTTCTACCGTGCGAATGGTGATATTGTCCATAATCTCCAAGGTAGCAGGAATGACCTTGTTGCGGATAATGGCTGCGATGGCACTTCCCGCTTTATCAATATCATCAAATACTCCGAGGAGGGCTTTTCTGGATTCGGGTACGGGGTTAAGTTTGACAAGAATTTCAGTGATGATACCCAGGGTACCTTCAGAACCTGTGAATAAAGCGGTCAGATCATAACCGGTAACATTCTTCACGGTTTTGCCGCCCCATTTGATGATATCCCCATTAGCGCGAACCAACTTCATGCCCATAACATAGTGCTTGGTCACACCGTATTTCAGTCCACGAAGACCACCGGAGGATTCTGAAACAGAACCGCCCATGGTCGCGGTTTTTACTGTACCGGGATCGGGAGGATAGAAAAGACCATGCTCTAATGCAGCATCGTTTAAGTCTTGAATGATGACACCGGGTTGGACGGTAGCCGTCAGGTTCTCAGCGTCCACCTCGATGATTTGGTTCATGTGAAGCATGGACATGACAATTCCTTTTTCGATGGGAATAGTCCCGCCGCTGAGGTTAGTGGCTGATCCCCGTGGATAAACGGGAAGATCATACTTAGTTGCAATCTTCATGACTTCAGAGACTTGTTCTGTGGTCTTTGGAGTAATAAAGACATCCGGGGTTTGGCGAGGCATCGCTGCGGTGGCGTCATAAGAGTAAGACAGGAGTTCTTCATGCTCCGTGACCACATTCTCCTTGCCCAGGACTTGGATGAGTTCATTCAAAGCTTCCGCTTTTAACATAACAATAAATCCTCCTTATGTGGAATTAAACTAATGAGATTGTACAAATTCATTGGTCTGACCATCCTATGATACGTTGTATTATTTTATATATTATTCGGTATCCTTCGATAAATTCCTACATTGGGAAAAAAAGAACTTTGTGACTAAAAAAAACTTTCTGATTTTACCCCATTTATTAGCATTTTCAGATTAGCATTTAGGGTTTTAAGTTTCTTATAAGTTTTAGAATAGCTATTCATGCCGCTGGCGGCACCGGCAGAGGAATAAAAAACGGCTCGGGTCACGTAGCTTTACGCACAACGTTTACTCTATAGCTCCGGGGCTGGTCAACTCGCTTTCTTAACAGCTACGCCAAACCCCGCTGCTTTCTGTATGTGAACCGGTGGCTGCGCTACGTTAAGAAAGCTTTCGTTAACCCGACCGCCCCTCCGCTTAAAGAAAGCTTGGCTTATGGTGAGTGAAGCGAAGCAGAAGACTTAGCTGCCTTATACACAGTGAAATCCGTTCACTTTTGTGCGTAAAGCTACGCTTGCGGGTCTTTTTCAGCTCTGTTTTCGGGCTTTAGCACCAGCAGAGGATGAAAAAGCTTGTTTGGATCGGGTAGCAGCACCGCTCAGACCCGAAAGACAGCCCAAGGATTTTGCTTTAAGGTAGGGAACGAATTTAAGCGAGCAGGTAAGCAATCTTCGCTAAAAGACTGCAGCGGAGTCGGGTTGGAAACAGGACGTTTCCAACCGGCTATGAGAACAAGTGCGAAAGCAGTGCTTTCGAGGAGCCGATTTAGCCACGAAAGCCGGACGAGGGTTTCGCCCAAGCCACCACACCACAGAGACTACTTAACGGCGCAGGTGCACCCGACGCAGTGGAAGTCTTGAGCGGTTAGATTGCTCCGCGCAGCTTATGGAGTGAGCGCCGAAAGCAAAATCCTGGAGAATCAGCTTTCAGGTCTTTTTCAGGGTAGCCCCCCCATGCCGCAAGCGGCATCGGCAGAGGATGAAACGTGGTCCTCCGGAATTATAAAGATTAATTAACTACCCTCTTCCCCATGCAATATGATATAATTTTTACACAAGTAAGAATTATTAAACAAAATCGAGCAATGATATCGAACAAACGATCTGAATTTGTGAGGTAGAAAATATGGATATTCGACCAATTAAAAGCAAGCGAACCACCGAAATTATCTTAGATCAAATTAAGGGGCTTATTGTGAAAGGTGAACTTTCTCAAGGAGATAAGCTCCTTACAGAAAATGAATTAGCGGAACGTTTCCAGGTCTCAAGAACTTCGGTCCGGGAGGCCTTAGCCGCTTTAAGCTTGACAGGGATTTTGGAGATTCGCCAAGGGGGAGGTATCTATGTCAAGGCTAATCCCTCCAACGCTATTATAGAACCATTAACTTTTATCCTCCTGTTGGAAAAGGATAAACTTCAAAATATTCTTGAGGTCCGCAAGGCTTTGGAGGTAGAGGCTGCGGGCTTAGCCGCACTTCGCCGCAATGAGGAAGAACTGGCAACTCTTAAAGAGCTCATCGAGCAGATGGAAGAAGATTTGCCGGGTGCTAAAAACAGTGAGACCCTGGATCTAAAATTCCATCTGACTTTGGCCAAGGCCAGTGAGAATCCGCTCCTTGACCGTATGATGAATACCGTCCAGGAAATTATGGGACAGACTTTGCAAGTAACCCGGGCCCTCTGGATGTCGGCAACTACCGAAGGGACGTCGTCCCGGCTTTTTGAAGATCACCGAAGTATCTATGAAATGATACGGGACCAAAATGCAGACATGGCCCGTAAGTTGACTTATGAACACCTGCGCAAGGTGGAGCTGGAACTTGGTAAGTATCGGGAAGATGAAGACTAATGCTGAAAAGGCAAATTAAAGAGGAGGGCGCTTTGCCCTCCTCTTTAATTTGCTAACTTGGGTGAATCAAGGAACCTGTCCTCATTATTCACCCATTATTCATTCACCTAGGCTGTGACGGTTTCACTGGGTTCTGGGGTTGCTTTTCTTTTACCCTTTCTTTTCAAGAAATTCTTAAAGTCGTCATTCATGGTGTAGATTACCGGAACCAGAATGAGAGTGGAAAGGGTGGAAAGGGTTAAGCCAAAGATGACCACGATAGCCATGGGAGCCATAGTCTCTGAACCCTCTCCTATACCAAAAGCCATGGGAAGAAGGCCCAGCGCGGTAGCCAGTGAGGTCATGAGAATGGGGCGCAAACGGATGGGACCGGCATTCTCAATAGCTTCTTCACGGCCATCTCCCATCTCACGCCGCTTGTTAATATAGTCGACCAACACAATGGCATTACTTACTACGATACCCGTAAGAAGAATGAGCCCGATAAAGGCGGGGACGCTGATCGTACTCCTCGTAATAAAGAGGCCGAGCATTCCTCCTGAAAAGCCCATGGGCAGTGAAAAAATGATGGTGAACGGATGGATCAGTGATTCAAACTGAGCCGCCAGGATCATGTAGACAAGGACAATAGCCAGGATTAAAGCCATACCTAAGTCTTGGAAGGACTTAACCATCTCTTCATTTTCCCCTCCCATTTCATAGGTGTAGCCATTGGGAAGAGGATAGTCTTTAAGTTTTGCCTGAATATCATTGGTGACGCTGACCAGATCTCTGCCCACAATATCACTGCTCACATGAACGACACGAGCTTGGCCTGAACGTTCAATGGCTGTTGGGCCACGTTCAATGGTCACCTCGGCGATCTGGCTTAAAGGTACATCCGTACCAAGGGGTGTTGTAATCGGGGTTTGCTCTAAATTGGATAAGGATTGCTTGAAGGTATCATCTCCTGTGATGACCACGTTGATCTCTTTTCCTTCATAGCGATATCTTGTGGCGGTGGTCCCGGAAAGAGTACCTTTCAAACCATTGGCAATCTGGTAGGCAGTAAGCCCGTATTTAGAGGCCTTCTCCCGGTCAATTGCCACCTGGACTTCAGGAATTCCTTCCCCCATGCTGGTTTTTACTTCCCGGGTTCCTTCTACTGAGACCACCATAGTCTGAATATCTGTGGCAATCTGTTGCAGCTGGTCGAGTTCATCTCCCTTAATCGCAATATCGATAGGTGTTGTTGTTCCCATGGACATCATATCGGTCACCGTTACTTCGATTTTTGCTCCAGGAATATCCTTAGTCAAAGCACGAAGTTCCTCGGCCACTTCATCAACACTGCGATCCCGCTCCATGAGCGGAACCAGCTGGATCGAGATTGAACCTGAATTCCCTGATGCACCACCGAAGGACATGAGTCCTCCCCCTCCAACCTGAGCGAATGCTGTTTGGACTTCCTCAATTCCTTCCAGGTCTTTTTCCACTTCGGCAATGGCGGCATCCGTATCTTCCAATTGAGCTCCGTCAGGCAGTTTCACACTAACGGTAATTTGCCCCGTATCGGAAGAAGGCATGAACTCCGCTCCCAGAAAGAATGTGGAAGCCCCGGAGAGAACAAAGATCAGGATGGATCCCACAACGATGGTTTTGCGGTGACCAAGAGCGTAGTGAAGGAAGCGCCGATAGGTTTTTTCAAGTCGGGTGAATCCGTTATCAAAGCCCCGGCCAAAGCCGTCAAAAAGGCCTCTGAGTCCTTTTCGGCCCATAGGGATCTCCCCAACCTTCATAATTTTAGCGGATAAAGCGGGGACCAGTGTCAGGGATACGAGAAGGGAGGCACCTAAGGATATCCCTACGGTCAGAGCGAGATCCCGGAAGAGAGTCGCTGTTAAGCCTTCAACAAAGACGATGGGTAAAAATACGGCTACGGTGGTCAGAGTCGATGCCGTAATAGCCATCCCTACTTCTGAAACCCCTTTAACTGCGGCATCAAATTTGGAATGTCCGGCCTCGCGGAACCGGTAGATGTTTTCCAGGGCTACGATATTATCGTCAACCAGACGGCCCATAGCCAGGCTCAAGCCGCCTAAGGTCATCATATTGATGCTGACGTCCATAAAATACAAACAGGCAAAAGTCGCCATAACAGCAATGGGGATGGCGGTTGCTGTAATAAAGGTGGTACGCAGGTTATGGAAAAAGATAAAGAGTATGCCGATGGCCAGAATACCGGCAAGAAGCGCTTCTTTGAACACCGTATTAATGGTTTCTTTGATGTACACCGATTCATCATAGACTGTGTCCAAGGTCAGTTCCGGGAATTCTGCCTTTAACCCCCCGATAGCCTTGGTGATATCCTCTGCCACAGCCACGGTGTTGACTCCGGATTGCTTTTGAATCGCAATGCTGACACTTTGTAAACCATTCGTGCGGGAAATGGTGGTTACATCGGTGTGTCCAATTTCAACATCGGCGATATCCTTTAACCTGACCTGCCCGCCTGTGTTGAGAGGAATCAGGAGATTTTTTATCTCCTCCAGGGATTGAAACTCTCCCGTCGTACGGATGGTTAAGTCCTGGTTCCCTTTCTTAACTTCTCCGGCAGGGGAATTAAGGTTTTCAGCGGCAAGGATACCGGCCAGGGTGTTGATGCTTAAACCATAGCCTTGCATTTTTTCCTGATGGGTTTTAATTTTCACTTCATTATCATAACCACCGCTGACGGAGACTGAGGCAACCCCCTTGACCCGTTCAATCCGCGGTTTGATTTCATCCTCAGCCAAGGCCTGCAATTGAGCTAAATCCGCATGTTCTGAGGTCATGGTCAGTTGCATAATGGGCATCATAGAGATGTCAATTTTGAGAACCATAGGCGAACCGGCCCCTTCAGGCAAAGCAAATTTGATCATGTCGACCTTTTCGCGCATTTGCAAAGTGGCAAAGTTCATGTCGGTTCCCGTTTTAAAGGAGGCCATGACGATGGACGACCCTTCTGTGGTGGTGGAGGTTACTATATCAATATTTTCGGCAGAAGATACTGCTCCTTCAATAGGGTTCGTAATCAGCTTTTCAATTTCCTGAGGGCCAACTCCCGAGTATTCCGTCATGACGATGGCCATGGGAAGTTCAAACTCCGGAAAGAGGTCAATAGGAAGACGGGTTAAAGAGACGGTTCCTAATAGAATGACGATCAAAACCGTCATGATAATGGTAACAGGGCGCTTGACGGAGACTTCCGCTAGTTTCAAGATTCGCTCCCCCCTACCACCTTAACTTTGCTTCCTTGCTCAACTAAGGTTTGTCCTTTGACAACCACTTGTTCTCCTGTCTGCAGGCCCTCGAGGATCTCCACCTCAGCTCCGGTATCGAGTCCGGAACGTACTTTCTTGGCAACAGCGCGCTCCTCTTCAACCACAAAGACAATGTATTCTCCGTTTTTCAAGACAACGGCTTCACTGTTGACGGCCAGGACATTCTCTTTGGTTTTGGTGGGAATCTCTACTTTAGCAAACATACCCGGCTTAACCAGGTTTTCTGTATTCTCAATGGTCACTTTAACAGGATAGAGACCGGTCTGTGCGTTAGCTGCCGGAGCAAGGCTGGTTAAAACACCTTTTATCTCCTTTTCCCCGGCGGAATTAATGATGACGGTCGCTTCCTGTCCCACTTTAAGGGTATTCACAATATTCTCAGGAACACTTAAGGAAACATAAAGGGCATCCAATTGAGTAATCGTCACGGCGGCCATGGCTTGAGAGGCCATTTGTCCCACCACGACATTAAGAGCGGCAAGGGTTCCGCTGACAGGTGCCGTTACGGTCATATCGGACATAGCGTCATAAGCTTGGTTATAGCCCAGTTGAGCCTGCTCCATCTGAAGCTGAACTGCTTTAAGATTATTCTCCAATGAGGTGACTTGATCTTCCATGCCTTCAAACTGGACTTTTGAAATAGCTCCGGCTTCATAAAGGGCTCTTTGCCGTTCAAGATTCTCCTTGGCAGAATCCAGGGAGTCCTTGGTCATCTGATAAGAAAGCTCCGCACTCTTTATGGCAATCATTGCTGTATCGACTGATTTCTGCAGATCGACGGTGTCCATAGTGAAGAGAACCTGTCCTGCCTGGACTTTATCTCCTACCTTCACATTAATGCCCGTCACTTTTCCCGGCATTTTGGGAACGATGGAAACCTCTTGATCTGAGATTGCTTTCCCACTGAAAATTGCCGTTTCTACTAAGGTCCTGGCTGTAGCCGACTGAACCTCAACAGGGATATAAGATTCTTCTTCAACTACTGTCTGTGCTGCTTGGGAACCGCACCCTGTAACTGTTAGGGTTAAACCGATGATTAGGGCAGTCGATAATAAACGAAACCTTAACTTCATATAGTTATAATCCTCCATTTGGGTCTAAGCCCTATGTTTTTTGATGTGCAAGGCTAATGTTCTTTTTTTAATAAGATTAAACTAATTGATGTATATTGGTAAATACTAAGGGATGGCGGGTCTTAGGGAATGAGACCTGCAAGAATGGTCTTAGCGATCCCTGTATGATCGATCTCCCGAGGAGTGAAGTTATCTTCCATAAGCTTCTTGAATGTGTATTGATTCACTCCTCCGACGATGATTGCAACGGCCATCTCCGGATCGATATCAGAACGAATCTCCTGGATATGTATCCCTTTTCTAACCTCATCTTCGATAGTTTGATAGATCAGGTTCCAATCTCTCTTCATCTGTGTCTCCATGTCTTTGGGTAGGGCCTGATGGACGATTTGAGAGTTCATAAGCACAGCATGAGCGTTCAGAAACTCTGCACCATACATAGATAGATTCCGGATCTTTCCCAGCATGTCTTCCTCTTCTGCCAGGGTCTTCTCCAATCCTTCTTGAAAGCACTTAGTGCAATATTGAATCATTTCCAGCAATAAGGCATTCTTACTCTCAAAGTACTCGTAAATAGTACCTTTCCCTACCCCCGCCTCTCTGGCGATATCCTCCATCTTGGCTCCCTCAAATCCCATCCCGGAAATAACTTTGAGAGCCGCTTTGAGGATTTCTATACGCTTTTCTTCTTTTCTCACTTTAAGGATCCTCCGTTTTGATTCTCTTTTAAAGCGAATCCAACCGCAATTTTACTTGTCGAGTAAATATCTTTTTGTTACAAGGACGTTCTTGATTTAATTCCCATATCCCTCCCCTCTGAACGGACATTTCCCGGTAAGCGCTTAGAGCGGCCTATCCTTTTCGGTCCCAAATAGTATAGCTTATTAAATTCAACTTCAGTTCAGAACCGACTGTTCGGTCGGTCTATATAATTGTAATGCTACAAGCTTTGTGGAGTCAAATAAAATTTATATTTAATATAACTGTATTAATTTCAGCAGAGGACTATATCCATAATTCAGTATCAAAAAAAGAATCCCCCCGACAATTCCTCCCACGAGGGATCCGTTAATACGGATCCACTGGAGATCGTTGCCTGCTTTGTCTTCGACGAAATAGCTGAGCTCCTCATTGCTTAAGCTCTGCAGGGTTTCACGGACGGTTTGACCGATCACCGCATGCTCCCTTTGCAATGCTTGAGCCAGAAGTTCTTGAACGAACTGATCGATGATGGCATAGAAGCGGGTGTCTTTCTTTATCTCGGACCACCAAGCTTCCAGCATCGGTTCAAGAACATTCAAAAGCCCTTGACCAGAAGGAAGTTTCCCCTCTTTTAGACTTTCTTGAGCCTGCAACAGGATGCTTCCCAGAAAAGGCTGTAAATTAGCTTCTGTAAACAGGGTGTTCTTCCAGCTTTCCAAAGTATTGAGTGCACCAGTATCCCTCTCCCAGGCTTGAAGTTTCTCAAGGATAAGTTCCTTCAACTGACCTCTTGCGGGATGATACGGTGCTTGGAGCTCTCTTAGATGGAGGATGAGCTCAATCTGCAAGTCCTCGGCAGCCTCATCCAGGTTGATTCCATCGGTAACTTGAAATAGCCCCAGAATCGTTCTCTGTAGTTTGCCCCCATTGCCTATTTGTTTTTCTTGAATTTGCCCGAGAACTTGGATCAGAAGCTCTTTGGCTTGGGGTGTTGTGGCAAAGTCTATACCTTTCTCGATTCCCTCATTGAGCAAGGGGTCAAGCTCATCTTTTTCAATTAGTATACAAAGTTGAGCAAGAAGGTCTTTAGCTAAGCCTGACTCCATGAGCTTGTTCCTGATGACAGATTCCAAGGCTGCAGCTGACTCAGGTATCTTGAGATTTTTGCATCCTTCTATTAAAACCGAGCTCAACTTTTCGGCAAGAAATGATGCTCCACCGGATTTTTCTGCTGTATTTATCAACCAGGAACTGAGGCGGAATCCTTGTATTCTTTGGCGTAGGAGATTCTCACTCAGCAGCTCATTTTGAACCATGGCCACTATGGCTTCTACCATCTTCTCCCGATTGCGGGGAATCAGGGCAGTATGATAGGGCCAGCCCAGAGGTTTACGGAACAAGGCGGTCACTGCAAACCAGTCCGCCAGCCCGCCAACAAGAGCTGCTTCCGTAACAAAGAAGAAAAAATGAATCCCTGGAACTGTGGGATAGGCGTGCTTTAATCCTGCAGTAATGAGAAATAGTATAAAAACACTTCCCAGAACACTATTGGCTTTACGACGATAATTCATACTTGTCCTCCAGAGCTAAAACTCATAACGTACTTATCTCAAACTCAGACTAAGAATTGACTTACCAGATAGATCACCATACCCGCCAGGCCTCCGACCACAGAACCATTAATCCGAATCATCTGCAGATCATCTCCGGCTTTGGATTCAATCAATTCCACGAGCATCTCATTTGAATAGTTTTCGAGTCCTTCATAGACGATCTCTCCGATTTTCTCATGTTTATTATCAAGGAAAGGAACCACTAGGCCTTGGACATATCTGTTAAAGCGATGGCGTTTTTCTGGGTTTTCATTCAGAGAAAGAACACCTTCATCTAAGCCTTGCAGAAGCTGCTTGCTTAAAGAAAGGGCACTTTCTGGAGTATGAAGCTTTTGCATCAGGCCTGTGGTGAGGCACTCTATTAGCTTGGGATAAACACCTGATATGACCCATGTTTCTTCCTTAACCCGAAGCTTCAGCCACTCTATAACCTCAGCATGGGTTTGGTCCTCCAACAGATAGTCGGCGACCTGCTTTTGAAGACTGTGGGCCAGCTTAGAAGGGTCAGGCAAAAACAGCGCAAAAACCTTCCGGGAGGGATTTTTGCTTATATAGCGATCAATGGACTTTTCCAGCCAATGGGTCAACCAGAGATGGATCTCGGTCTCCTGAACCCAGTAACTGAGATTATCGAGAAGGATCGTTACAGCCCTTTTCCCTTCTTGGCTTTCTAATACATTGTGGAAGGCTTTTTCTGCCGAGGGAATAAAATGCTCTTCTCGTATGCTTTTCTGTTTCAAAAGTGCTAAGCTCTCTTTATGCAATTCCTTGATGCTGTCGTCTAGATTCTCCTGGATCTGCTGCAGACACTGGGTAAGAATGCTTTGAAAGGAATCTCTATCCAGGGTATTCCAGATGGCAGTAGCAGGGGCGGAAAAATCATAGGTTTCCACTTTGGTCTTCAAAACTTCATGGGAAAGCAGTTCATTTTCTACCATAGATCTCAATGCTTGAAATATCCGTTCCCGGTTGCGGGGAATAATCTCTGTGCGGAATACCTTTCCCGCCGGCACTCCCAAGGGACGCCGAAATAAGGCATTGACTGCAAACCAGTCTGCCAGTCCCCCTACTAAGGCTGCTGAACAACCGCTTGTCAATAATCCCCCCCAGGTGGTGCCTTGAAATGGATAGGCTGCAAATAAGCCGAGAGCAGAAAGGCCAAGGGCAATATTGGCTTTGCGGTAGGTCCCGCCACGGGCTCTTTTTTCTTTCAGAATGGGGGATTGATCTTTATTTATCATCTTTTTTCACCTTGCTAGCAGCTATTGACTTTTTCCGGCTCAAGGAGCCGATGGGATCAACTGACCTGTCCCATGGTCTCAAGATAACAGACGAGCCAGTAATTAATCTTTTTTAGTATACCATGTTTTTTATAAGTATGAAAAAGGACCTCCCCAGTGGAGAGGCCTTAGCGTATTACCGGCTCATTGAAGATGTTCTTTGGGTGATTGTGGTGGACTTTAAGGAGCTCCAGCCGAAAACATAATGCATGTAGGCAAAAGCTGAAATAGGGTTAAATTTACCTTTGCTTAATTCCAGGCCTCCTTCATAGACTGAGCCGGTGGGTGTGTAACGTTCGACCTGTCTGAGTATTTGATTGCGGATCTCTATACAGCGAGATGCTGGGGCTCTCCGAGAATCTCCATGGGCAGGGAAATAAGCTCTTGCTCCTAGGAATTCTACCCGATCCAAGGCACGCATATAGCTGGGTAATCCACTGACTACCTCTCCATTTTCCAGCCATGCTCCCGGATAGGGGACCACATCGGGCAGGATAAAATCGCCGGAGAAGAGTAGCCCTAAGTCTTCTTCATAATAAGAAAGATGACCTGCAGTATGTCCGGGCGTAAGGATGGCTTTGAGGGTACTGTTACCGGCTTTGAGCACTGCTCCGATCTCTATTTTTTCAACTTCCTCTGGCAGTGTAGTGAGATAGGTTAATTTTTTATTGTATTTTGAAATTATCGCTAGTTGCTCCTGGGGTACTCCCCAAACATGCCCGGCATATTTCTCAAAGACCTTAAGACTTTCGCCACTGCAAAAATCAGCCCATTCTTCATAATCCCGCTTCCCGATCAGGATTCGAGCACCGTCTTTTCTTAAGTTTTCGGCTCCCCCTGCATGATCCACATGCCAATGGGTGAGCAGGACTTGTTCTAAGCGCTGGATACCTAATTCCTGCAGAGCTTCTTGAATGGCTTGATAAACCTCAGGGGTATTCGTACCGGAATCGATTATAGTGGGCACTTCACCTCGGAAAATGTACAGGTTAACATCTTCTTCACTTAGATCAATTGAAACCTTTAGGCAAAAGATTTCAGGAGCAATTTCTTTTAGCTTCATCTCATATCTCCCCTCAAATCCCTCTTCGCTCATTCAGCGTCGATTTGTATATGTTTGCAACATGTAGTACAATAAGTTTATCCATTTTTACTTCTAAGGAGGCCTTCTTCTCGATGAACTCGCAAACCTTACATCAAACAGCTCAGCCCAAAGATGAGCAAGAGGTGAAACATCCATTTCAAGTGGTCTGCTCAGTATGCAAAAAGACCATCAGCTATTCCGGCAAGGATGGTGAAGTTTTCTTAGTCAAATGTGATCAGTGCGAAGGAATTTAAGTATGCTGAGTGTATTTAACTGAATTTAAGCCGAGACGGTCATGGATCCATGACCGTCTCTTTTGTATTTAGCCTTGAACGCTTTGATACCTATTATTTTACCGCTACTTTGATTCAGGATCTATTCTTATTTGTAACTTAAACCCTTTGGGCGAGAACTTCGGCAATATCCAGAGCCTTGGTCTTTTCCCCGGCCTCTTCTTTGGCGCTGATGCCGTCGTTGATCATGGTTAGGCAGAAGGGGCAGGCTGTACCTATTATGTCAGCCCCGGTAGCCATTGCTTCATTCGTACGCAGCTCATTGATCCGCTCTCCCCCATGCTCTTCCAGCCACATCCGTCCGCCGCCGGCACCACAACAGAAGCTCTTGTCCTTCGTCCGTTTCATCTCAATAACGTTTAGTCCGGCCGCTTTAAGTATCTCCCGTGGCTCGCTGTAGATCTCATTGTACCGTCCTAAATAACAAGAGTCATGGTAAGTCACTTTAAGATCCTTACCCAGGCTTTCCAGATCCTTAAGCTTGAGCCTTCCGCTGTTTAAAAGCTCTTTAAGATAGGTGGTATGATGAACAACTTCATACTTACCGCCCAATTGAGGGTAATCATGGCAAAGAGTTTGGAAGCAATGTGGGCATTGGGTAATAATCTTTTTGACGCCGTATCCGTTCATCACTTCAATATTCTCAGCGGCTAAGGTTTGGTAGAGGAATTCATTGCCGAGCTTGCGGGCTGAATCCCCGCAACATTTTTCCTCATTGCCGAGAATGGCGAAATTCACATGAGCCGCTCTGAGGAGCTTGACAAGGGCAGCAGATACCTTTTGATTACGGGCATCAAAAGCTCCGGAGCAACCGGGCCAATAGAGTATCTCAGCCTCGGGGTTCTCTTCCAGGGTGGGAACATCCAACCCTTTCAGGAACTCTTCCCGCTTGTTCCAACCAATGCCCCAAGGGTTGCCGTTGTTCTCCATATTGCGGAAAGCAAGCTGGGCCTCACTGGGGAAACGGGACTCCATAAGCACAAGATTTCTTCTCATTTCCACTGTTTTATCCACATGCTCTACGAAGACAGGACATTGCTGTTCGCAGGAACGGCATGTGGTGCAATCCCAAATATCTTGTTCCTGGATCACTTCACCGATTAGAGAATGACCCGGGGGTATCTCCAAGGCAGCCGTTCCGTCCACCGCAGTGGCTGCCTCGCCGGAAGCCATCACACCTGCCTGTTTGCTTGCAGATTTTGCCTCTTTTTTAGCTTGGCCAACCGCCTTATATTCTTCTTCGGCTCGAACTTTAATATCTTGGATGATTTGCTTAGGATTAAGATGTTTTCCACTGACGGTGGCAGGACAATTATCCTGACAACGTCCGCAGCGGATGCAGGCATCCGAGTTGAAAATGGCTTTCCAGGAGAGCTGCTTGAACTCACTTAGGCCAAAAGTTTCCTGGGATTCGTCTTCAAAGTCGATCAGAGCGGGGACACCCATGGGTTCCCGCTTACGGAGAAATTGGTTGATCGGCCCCAAGAAAATATGGAAGAGCTTAGAGTAAGGTAAATAAGCTATGAATGTAAAGGCAACAAACATATGGAACCACCAGGTGAATTTATGCATAGTCAAAAGTTGTGCCTGACTAAACATAGCCTGAAGTGGTTCAATCATCCAATAGCCTGCAAATCCGTAAACGGCCCAGGGATCATGCTCTCCAGCCATCCGGAAACCTTGAACGAAGAAACCACTGACTAAAATTAAGAAGACAAGGGTTAAGGCAATGAGGTCATCCTTTTTGTTGTCCAATTTATCCGGACGTTTGATATAGCGGCGGTAATAAAGATACAACACCCCAATCGTCGCCAACAGTCCAAAGAGATTGGTTGTTATCTTAATAAAGACATATAATGCACCTTTGAAAATATTAATCCCAAAATCTGCTTGCAACGTAATGATAGCTGTAGCAAAAAAGAGAAAAATAAACCCTACCAGAATAGCCAGATGCATGACCCCTGGGGTAAAGTCCTTAAGAATTCTCTTATGTCCAAAGCCGTAGATAAGGATGTCCTTTATCCCTTGCCAGCTGTCTTTCCATCGAGCTTCCGGTTGCCCAATTTTCCAAAGGCGGTAACGTCGGACAATGCCATAAACAAAGAACCCCAGCATGATGATTGCAAAGAAGTATATCATGAGGTGATAGTCAATATTCCAATAGATCTCCCGCGTAGGAGTCATACATTCCGACCTCCTTTTGGCGACTTAACTACACTATTCGTTGGCCCTATCCATTAAATATTCAGGGATTTATTTATTAGATCTTCTCCAGATTTTTAACTTCTCAGCTTCTTTGATCAGATCTTCACGGAAATCTGGATGAGCCAGGCCGATGAGCCGCTCTGCACGCTGCCAGGTCGTGCCGCCTTTCAAATTCGCCATACCGTATTCAGTGGCCACATATTGCACCATAGGACGGGTATCCGTGACTACGGCGCCTTCGGTCAGCAGCGGACGAATGCGGGAATGCCTCTTCCCCTCTGCATCGGTAAAGGTGGATTCCATACAAATGAAACTGCGGCCGCCTTTGGAGTTATAGGCTGCATCCACGAAATCCAATTGTCCCCCCGCACCGCTAATCATACGGGGTCCAATGGTTTCTGAGCATACTTGTCCTGAGAGGTCGATTTCTAAAGCATTATTAATCGAAACTAAATTATCGTTGCGGCTGGCTATAAAGCGGTCGTTGGTGTAATCCACAGGATAGCCTGCCACTTGAGGATTGTTATGGATGAAATCATAGAGTTTTTGGGTGCCTCCGGCAAAGGTATATACCATCCGTCCTTTGTCGATTTGTTTCTTGCGTCCGGATATCCGACCAGCCTCCCACATATCCACATAGCTATCCACCAGCATTTCCGTATGGACACCCAGGTCCTTGAGATCGGAGGCCGCTATCATCTGACCCAGGGCATTGGGCATAGCACCGATTCCTAATTGGATGCAGTCCCCATCCCGAAGGTCGTCGAGAACATACTGGGCAATTTTCCGGTCTACATCCGTTATGGGCGTGGTCGGAATCTGAGGCATGCCGGTATGACCGCCCTCGACAATATAATCCACTTCTGAGACATGAATATAATTACCATAGCCTCCATGGGCAATAGGCATATCTTCATTGACTTCGACAATGACAATCTTTGCTTTTTCGGCAGCTGCCGGATAGTGAGAAATCGTGGGGCCAAAGTTAAAATTACCGTGTTGATCCATAGGACTTACCTGAACCATGAACACATCAATATGGCTGATGTTTTCCAGGATGTAGCGTGGAACTTCGGAGTATCTTAAAGGTACATAGAAAGCCCGGCCCATCTCATAATACTTCCGGTCAATAACACTGAAATGCACACAATCCCAAGTAAAGTGTTCACCTCTGGGATCTGCTTTAACGACGGCATGAGGGCGCATACTTACTCCAGCTAAGAGCTGAATGTCCCGAAGTTCAGGAGTCCGCTTGGCAAGGGCCAAATCGAGAACAGGCAAGGTATTGGCTGCATAGGAATAGATAATCCAATCTCCACTCTTCACTACCCCTACCGCTTTATCCGGAGTGGTCAGCTTCCTGCGGTACTCTTCTACCCATGTTGACATATTGAATCCTCCCCATCTATTTCTTTCTTTATAATATTTAGCCGACTGTCTTCTCTTTTTCTCCGGCTTAAGTGGACAGCGAGCCTAGGCTCTTTTGAGTTCCTAAGCTCGCTTTCATTATTAAAGAATTTTAGCGGATTGGGTATTTGCCCTTTTCCACCACTAGCTTAGCAATCTCTTGGCGAAGTCCGATCATATCAACATTGGGGCGGCGTAAGAGCTTACGCATTCCTGCCAGAACAGTGCTCAGGGAATCACCTTGCTCAGCAGCACAAATGACTTCTTTAGCGTGTTGCTCGATGATATTCATAGCACTGTAAGCTCCCAAGGTGGCAGCCTTTTCCACAAAGAGCTTGTGGTCATCGGTGACATCCATATCCTGAACTTTCAAGGCGCGGAGAACGCCGCTTTCCATAGCGTAGACCTGGAGAATCATTTCGGCCATACCAAGGAGAACATATTGATTATCTTTTAGCTCCATTCCTAAGTTCTGAGCTGCAATTCCAGCAGCCATTAAGCAGAGCTTCTTAGCCTTTTGGGTCATATCCAGAAGAGCCGCCAGCCCTTCTTCCTCTGAACCTAAGCCGGCAGACATGAGGTCTTTGCTAACGTTCTTTGCAGCTGCCAGAAGTGGCAGTTCACCGCTCATAGCCCGTTTGAGCAAGGTGCCGGGGACGAGTAAGCGGTTGATTTCATTGGTTCCTTCGAAGAGACGGTTAATGCGGGAATCCCGATACATACGCTCAATGGGATATTCTGCGATAAAGCCATATCCACCATGAATCTGTACCCCTTCATCTACTGCCAGATCCAGAACCTCAGAGGCCAGAACCTTGTTTAACGAGCACTCGATAGCATACTCTTCGATGGCTTTGCCGGCTTCTTTACGGCAATCGCCTGTGACATCCAGATCTTTGCAGGCTTCTTCCATCAGACCGGCAGTACGATAGACCACACTTTCTGCCAGATAAGTCTGGGTAGCAATCTCGGCAAACTTAGTTTGAATAGCACCGAAGGAGCTTAAGGGAACACCAAACTGCTTGCGCTCGCCGGCATATTTCAGAGTGACTTCTAAAGCAAGCTGAGCACTTCCGATAGCCGCAGCAGCCAGTTTGAAGCGTCCAACGTTCAGAATATTAAAGGCAACTACGTGGCCGCGGCCCAATTCGCCGACGACATTCTCTACAGGAACGGCAACATCTTCCAGGATAACTTGACGGGTGGAGGATCCTTTGATTCCCATCTTCTTCTCTTCCGGTCCGAAGGATACACCCGGCATAGTCCGCTCAACGATAAAGTTGGTGAGCTTACCATCCACTTTAGCGTAAACCAGGAAGATATCAGCAAAACCAGCATTGGTGATAAATTGCTTGGTTCCGTTGAGAATGTAGTGGGTTCCTTCAGCATTAAGAACTGCTGTGCTCTTGGCCCCTAGGGCATCCGAACCGGATCCTGGCTCGGTAAGGCAGTAAGCGGCAATTTTTTCCCCTGAGGCAAGGCCGGGGAGGTACTTTGCCTTTTGCTCCGGAGTACCGAAGTAGACGATGGGAAGGGTTCCGATTCCGGTATGAGCGGCGAAGGCTACGGCAAAGGAAGAGCCACGAGGAACCTCTTCACCGACGACAACTGTTGAGAACTTATCCATGCTCATGCCGCCTAAATCTTCGGGGATCTCTAAGCCGAGAAGTCCCAACTCACCGGCTTGAGCCATAAAACCGCGGATGAGGCCATCTTCCTGTTCTTCGAGAGCTTCGATCTTGGGCCCTATTTCTTTTTCTACGAAGTTACGGGTCATTTTCTTAAGCTGTAAATGATCCTCGTTTAATTCCTCTGGGATATATACTTGCTCAGGAGTTACATCGGCAAGCAGGAAGCCGCCGCCTTTAAGGCCTAATTCCAATTCCATAGTATTTTCTCCTCTCTCAATCTTGGTTGGTGTTGGGGTCTTTGTTTGGGGTCGTTCTATCTTTTTATTGGGGTCACTGCTCTTTATTTGGGTCAGGTAGCTTTTCGCACATCATTCACTCAATAGCTCCAGGGCTATCCCATTTGCTTCTCTGGGAGCTCCGCCAAACCCCGCTGCTTTCTGCATGCAAACCGGTGGCTCCGCTATCCCCAGAGAAACTTTATGGGATATGCCGCCCCTCCGCAAAATCGTTCATTCTTGTGCGAAAAGCTACGCTTATTCTGCACTTAAGATCATGTAATTCTTTGAAGTCTGGTGCTTGCTTAAGCCTTGGGACAAGGAACCTATCCCACCGTATCGCAAAAGAAGAGCCAAGGATGGCGATTTAGCGGGGAACCCGACGGAGCTGAAAGCTTGAGCGATTAGAACGGGTACGCGCAGCTTATAGAGTGAACGGGGCAAGCAAAATCCCGGAGAACGCTCGTGAACAGTGGCCTTATAGAAGCTCGTAGACTCCTGCGGCTCCCATACCACCGCCGATGCACATGGTGACCATGCCGTATTTAAGGCCGCGGCGTTTCATTTCATGGAGCAGGGTAGCAGTAAGTTTGGCTCCGGTGCATCCCAGGGGGTGTCCGAAGGCGATGGCGCCGCCGTTGGGATTGACCTTAGCCGGGTCGATACCTAGGGTCTTGATGATGGCGAGGGACTGGGAGGCAAAAGCCTCGTTGAGCTCAAACAGATCGATTTGATCAAGGGTTAAGCCCACCTGCTTAAGAACTTTGGGGATGGCTTTGATGGGGCCGATTCCCATGAGTTCCGCCTCAACCCCTGCGACTGCGAAACCGCGCCATACGGCAAGGGGTTTCAGGTCCAGTTCTTTGACCTTTTCCTCGGACATAAGGAGCGTTGCTGCGGCACCGTCACTGGTCTGAGAGGAGTTCCCTGCCGTAACGCATCCACCGTTTTTGAAGGCGGGTTTTAATTTGCCGAGGGATTCCACGGTACTATCGGCACGAATTCCTTCGTCTTTACTAAACCATACTTCTCCCTTTTTACCACTGGAGATAAGAACAGGAACGATCTCTTCATCAAAACGGCCGCTGACTTGAGCTGCGTGAGCCTTATGATGACTGGATGCTGCAAACTCATCTTGTTGTTCCCGAGTAATTTCATATTTTTTGGCTACATTCTCGGCAGTAAGTCCCATAGAGAGGTAGACTTCCGGACAATGCTCCATCATGTAAGGGTTGGGGGCCGGTTTGCCGCCGCCCATGGGGACTGCAGACATGCTTTCTGCTCCACCGGCTAACATAGCATCGGCTTCTCCCAGACGGATTCTGTCCGCTGCTAAGGAGATGGCTTGCAGTCCTGAGGAACAAAAGCGATTGATGGTGAGTCCGGAGACATCGATAGGGAGACCTGCCCGCAGGGCAATCACCCGAGCCATGTTCATCCCTTGTTCTCCTTCAGGAAAGGAACAACCGATGACACAATCATCAATATCTGCGGGATTTAGATTGGGAGCACTTTTTAAAACATCTTGAATAACAAAAGCTGCCAGATCATCCGGACGCATGTGCGCTAAAGATCCCCGGCCGGCCTTTCCGATGGCAGTACGTTTCGCTTCAATAATAAATGCTTCTTTCATTATCCTTCACCTCCTAATTTCTTAATGGCTTATTCTTGGTGAGCATATGTCGGATGCGATCCAGAGTCTTGGGCTCCCCAGCGAGGCTTAAGAACGTTTCCCTTTCCACATCCAAAAGATATTGCTCATCCACTAAGGTTCCTGCTGGAATATCGCCGCCGGTCATGGCGTAAGCGAGTTTTTTCCCTAAGTGAGCATCGTACTCGGAGATATAGCGCCCTTCTTTCATGCCGTACAGAGCCATTTCCAGGAAAGCGCGGACTCCTGGCCCTGCGGCTTTGACCTTCTGGGGAATGATGGGGCGGAAATCTCTTGCTAAATCAATGACACGGGCTTTGGCATCGAGAAGAATATGGTCGGCATTCATGCTGTAGCGATCGCTTGCCCGTAAGAAGCCGAGCTTTCTAGCCATTTCCGCACTGGTAGAAACCTGGGCCATGGCTACCACTTCAAAGCGTTTGGCGAAGAAATAGTCCGGAGCGACGACCACACCGGGAAGAATTCCTTCCATGGCGCGCAGGGCCATTTCTTTGGTTCCGCCGCCGCCGGGAATAAGGCCAACACCCAACTCGACCAGACCCATATAGGTCTCCGCCGCAGGCTGGATAGCATGGGAATGGAGACAAATCTCAGTTCCACCGCCCAAAGTCATGCCAAAGGGAGCGGCTACGACAGGTTTCTTGGCGTATTTAAGGGCCATGGTTCCTCTTTGGAATTCGCGAACCATAAGATCCAAGTCATCCCAATTGCCTTCTTCTGCTTCCATCATAATCAGCATCAAGTTGGCACCGACAGCGAAATTCTTACCCTGGCTGCCAATCACCATACCTAAGTAGTTCTTTTCCACTTCCTCCAGTGACTTGTGGATCATATTCATGATATCTCCACCGATGGAGTTGTTCGGTGAATGGAATTCCAGACAGGCTACTCCGTCACCCATATCAACTAAGCTGGCACCGGAATTGCCGAAGATCTTTTTGCCTTGTTTATGAGCTTTTTTAAGAGAGAATGAATAGGGGCTGACGACCTTTTCCTTATACTCCCCATCAGCATAGTATAGAGTGTCCCCGCTCTCGGTCTTTTGATAGAAGCACTCTTTACCTTCAGCCAGCAGTTTTTCCACGATCTCGGGTAAAGTACCGCCTTCAGCTACGATACGATCCGCGGTAGCTTTAACGCCTAAGGCATCCCAAGTCTCAAAGGGACCCATTTCCCAGTTGAAGCCCAGCTTCATGCCGGCATCAAGAGCTGTAATATCGTCGGCGATTTGGGGAGCCAGACGGGCTGCATAAAGGAGAACTTCCTTTAAGACATTCCAAGCGAATTCTGCCCCAGGATCTTTGCCGTTGACTAAGGTTTTCATCTTATCTTTAAGACCGCCCGCATTCTTGGCTTTATCCAGGCAGGCAAATTTGACCTTCTTCTTGGGAACATACTCCATGGTATTGGGATCAAGAACCTGAATCTCTTTGCCTTCTGCTGTCTTTACTTTTTTATAGAAGCCTTGCTTGCTTTTATCTCCCAACCAGCCGTTTTTGATCATGGTGTGAATGAAATCCGGCATGACGAAGAATTCTTTTTCTTCAGGTACATTATCCCCTACGTTATTGGCTACATGAACAAAGGTGTCTAAGCCCACCATATCCACGGTCCGGAAGGAGGCGGACTTAGGACGTCCCATCACCGGTCCGGTTAAGGCATCCACTTCATCGATGGTTAAGCCGGAACGCTGCATCTCCCTAATGGTTGCAGCTAATCCGAAGACTCCGATGCGGTTGGCAATGAAGTTGGGGGTATCCTTAGCATAGACGACCCCTTTGCCCAGCACCCGCTCTGCAAACTCTTCCATCTCTTGAATGACCGCAGGATCCGTGTTGGGTCCGGGAATCAATTCAAAAAGCTTCATATAACGGGGGGGATTAAAGAAGTGGGTACCAAAGAAGGTCTTAGTAAATTCTTCAGGAAGTCCCTCCGTCATGGATTTTAGGGAAATACCGGAGGTGTTGGAGGTTACTATGGTTCCTGGGCGGACATTCTGGGCAACCTTCTTAAAAAGGTCGATTTTTATGTCTAAGCGCTCTACAACCACTTCAATGACCCAATCCACTTCTTTCAAACGAACCAGATCGTCCTCAAAGTTACCGACTTCGATACGATCCGCAAATTCCGGAACAAATAAAGGAGCTGGGTTCATCTTGATAAGTTTGGCTTTGTTGGACGCGGCAAAACGATTTCTAACCTTGGGGGATTCTAAGGTCAGTCCGGCTGCCTCTTCCTCCGGCAACAAACTAGGGGGTACTATATCCAGCAGTAAACTGGGAATCCCGGCATTGGCGAGATGGGCTGCGATGGTGCTTCCCATAACCCCTGAGCCTAAAACCGCTACCTTGTATATAGGCATAGTCATCCTCCTTCTTTGAATAGCCTTTGTTCTTTGATTTTTAAATTTATGAATATTCAGTCTTTTACTTCTAGAGAAAGCCCTCAGATCCTCTAAATTAATGGCTTTCTCTGAGAAAATTTACATTTTTTAATCCAAAATTTTTAAAATCCTTATTTTACCCCTTTATTCTCTAAGCCCGAATTACATCTCTTCCTCTAATCTCTCTGCCTCTACCTTTCCACCTTATCTCCCTCTTCCCCTATTCCTTTGGCAATCCAAGAGCCCCCGAGAACAACTTCAACATACAGTCTGTTTCCTTGCTCAAGGACCGCTCAAACCGTGCGAAAATCCAATCTGTAGTCGCTCGATCGATGGTGCCGAAAACCATTTGGCGTGCAACACGTACATTGAGTGAAGGAATAATTTCGTTTTGCTTTATTCCTTCTTCAATCACCTCCTCGACTAATCGAAAGTACTCTCTAAGCGGAACTGCAATAGCACTATACAAGCTTGAATTGGGTTGTCTTAATTCCACCTGGGTGACAGTTGCCAGAGCACGATTATTCTCCATATGGGTTAAGTGGGTGTGAACAATTGCCCTGAGACGACTTCGTGTATCCTGACAAGATTCCATTTTACTGCGAATGAGTTGGATAAAATCTCCCATTCTTTCGGTAAAGAGACGTATGAGGATGTCTTCTTTATTCTTAAAGTAGAGATAAATTGTCCCGTCAGCTACTCCTGCAATTCGAGCAATCTTCGACACTTGACACGAATGATAGCCAACCTCTGCAAATGCTTCTATTGCTGCATCTAAAATTCTTTCATATTTGTCTTCTCGGGAAACAGCCATAATTCGTCTCCTTTTCTAGCTTTTTGACTTAATTAGACATCCTTTTTATCAAGCTTGTCAAGCTATCTTCTACTCAGTATGGCTATCCGGAGTCGCAGATCCATTTGTTCTCTCATTCTTTGCAGACTAAGTGTTCACAATGGCTTAGGCCAGCTGCTTCTTAAACTCTTCTGTAAGCAAAGGAACGATTTCAAAGAGATCTCCGACAATACCATAATCTGCCACAGTAAAGATATTTGCTTCCGGATCCTTGTTAATAGCTACAATGACTTTGGAGGAACCCATTCCTGCCAAGTGTTGAATGGCTCCTGAAATTCCACAAGCGATATACAGTGTTGGGGAAACTGTCTTTCCAGTTTGACCCACCTGGAATTTATATTCGCGATAACCTGAATCAACAGCTGCCCGGGAGGCCCCTACAGCGGCTCCAATGGCATCCGCGAGATCTTCAAGAATTTTAAAGTTTTCCGGATTCTTCATAGCACGTCCGCCGGAAACGATAACATTGGCATCGGTAAGTTCAGGACGACTGGAGGCCTGACGAATAACTTCTTTGACTATGGCCTTGAGATCAGCGGCATCAATACTTGCTGCAACCTCCACCACTTCTGCCTGACGGTCTGAGTTCGGTGCAGCAACGCTGAAGCTGTTGGGACGGATGGTGGCCAGAATGGGGCGCGCCTCGGTAGCCATTTCTGCATAGGCCTTACCGGCGTAGATGGGACGCTTAAAACGCAATTTGTAATTAGAATCTACTGCAACGGCCACACAATCCGATGCACAGCCCACTCCCAAGCGCTGGGCCAGGCGTGGAGCAAGATCCCTGCCAATTCCTGTATTTCCCATGACCACTACTTCGGGATCCTCATCCCGGATCACACGGTTAAGTACAGAGGTGTAAGCACCGGTGGTATAATCCTTTAAAGCTGCGTCATCTACAACCACCACTTTATCTGCACCGTAGGAAGCTGCCACAGGAGCCAAATCCTTAACTCCCTGGCCCAATAGTACTCCTGTGAGGTCCAATCCGGCCATGTCCGCCAGACGTCGTCCTTCACTCAGGAGCTCCAAGGAGACCTTGCGAAGCTCCCCGTTATACTGCTCAAGTACAACTAAAATTCCCTTAGGCATCCTTCTCAATCCTCTCTTTCCTTATTTTCCTTCAATTAAATTACTTTTGCTTCATTGATCAGGGCATTGACTAATTCGGCAACAGCTTGCGGAGGCTCTCCTTGGATTAGGCGGCCCGCTTGGCGAGCGGGAGGTAAGCTTATATTGACCACCTTCATCTTAGCCCCTTGTGTACCGGCTTCAGCTACTGATAATCCGAGATCAGCCAGGGTCAACGTCTTCAATTCCTTTTTCTTAGCTTTCATAATTCCTGCCACGGATGGATAGCGGGGTTCGTTCAAGCCTTTTTGGGCGGTAATTACGGCCGGCAGGGGCACTTCGAGGACTTCGCTCCCCCCATCGATGTCACGGGACACTGTAGCTGTCATGCCTTCTACCTTCAACTCTGTAACTGTTGAAACCGACGGCACTCCCAACAGCTCTGCCAGACGGGTGGTCACTTGGCTCGAACCGTCATCAATGGCAATCCGTCCGGAAAGAATGATGTCGTAGGGGATGTTTTGAACAGCTTTAGCGAGAACGACCGCAGTAACAAATTCATCGCTGCCTTCTAAAGCAGGATCCTGAATGGCAACCGCTTTGTCCGCTCCCATGGCCAGGGCTGTCCGCAGCACTTCACTGACTTTGGGGCCACCCATACTCAGTACCGTTACTTCTCCACCGAATTTTTCTTTGAGACGGATTCCCTCTTCCACAGCAAACTCATCATAGGGATTCATGATGAGATTCACTCCGGTAGAATCAATTTGACCCTGTGGATTGATCACAATCTTCGCTTCGGTGTCAAATGTTTGTTTTAGACAAACCAATATGTTCATCTCGTTTCCCCTTTCTCCTGGTTCCTGAATGAATACTCATTCATTTTTATAATATATAATATCAAATCCCCGGACAAAACGGAATACTATTTTTTAAAATATTTTATATTTCCTTAATTATCTGATTATTCATAAAAAAATGTTTCCTTCAAAGCCTTTTCGTGATATGCTGTTCGATAATGAATGGTCATTCATTTTTGGAGGTGCAAGCTATGTCCAATCAAGATCCTCTTTTTTCACCGATTCACATCGGAAAAATGGAGCTGAAAAACCGTATGGTGCTGCCCGCCATGCATCTTAACTATTGCCCTGACGGGGAGGTCACGGATCAGCTCATTGAATTCTATCGAGCTCGCGCGCGGGGTGGTGTAGGTTTGGTCATCATCGGCGGGTGCGGCATCGATCGGGTCGGCAATACCTTAGGAATGGTTCAATTGGATGAGGATCGCTTCATTCCCGGATTGCAAAGGCTCGTGGAGGCCGTCCACCAAGAAGGCGCTAAGGTCGTAACCCAACTCTATCAGGCGGGAAATTATGCATCTTCTCTATTAACTGGAAATCAACCCGTTGCCCCATCTCCCCTCCCTTCTAAACTAACGAAAGAAATCCCCCATGAATTGACTGTGGAAGAAATTAAGGAACTGGTCCAGAAATTCTCCCAGGCTGCTGTCCGTACTCAACAGGCGGGCTTCGACGGCGTGGAAATTCTGGCAGGGACAGGATATCTCATCTCCGAATTTCTCTCCCCGGTGACCAATAAGAGAACGGATGAGTATGGTGGGGATCTTTCCAATCGGATGCGTTTTGCGCTGGAAATTGTGGAAGCCATTCGCCAAGGGGTAGGGCCTGACTTTCCTGTCATTGCCCGAATCGCGGGTCATGATTTTATTCCGGGCGGGCATACCAACGTGGAGGCGCAGACTTTTGCTAAAGCTTTGGAGGAAGCTGGGGTTAATGCTATTAATGTAACAGGGGGCTGGCATGAGACAGTCGTCCCTCAGATTACTATGAACGTTCCCCCGGCTGCATTCCGATATTTAGCGAGGGGAATTAAAAAAGTGGTTTCAGTACCGGTTTTTGCTTCTAATCGCATTACTACCCCTGAGTTGGCCCGGGATATCCTTACTTCAGGGGATGCAGACCTGGTGGGGTTTGCCCGGCCAATTCTGGCGGATCCCCATTTACCTTTAAAAGCCCAGGGATTGGATCCCTCCCCCATTCGCCCCTGTGTGGCCTGCAACCAAGGGTGTCTGGATCATGTGTTCCGCGGGAAGCCCGTGGCTTGCCTGGTCAATGCGGAAGCCGGACGGGAAGCTGAGCTAAAGGCTCAGGGTAAGGGCGCGAAGAACACCGATAATACCATCAATGGAGGGACTTCCTCACCCCCTAGAAAAGTTCTCGTGATAGGGGCCGGTCCTGCCGGGCTGGAGTTTGCACGGGTAGCCAGCTCACAGGGACATGATATAACGGTCTGGGAAAAATCAGACCAACCGGGCGGACAGCTCAATTTAGCTGCGGCACCGCCGGATCGCCAGGATTTCAATCGGTTTACGGAATATCTGGTTCAGGCCTGCAAGGTCCAGGGAGTCAGGCTCTTTACTAATCAAGAGGCCAATCTGGAGAATCTCTCCGCAAGTATTGAGAAGGAAGGCTTTACGGATATCGTTCTCGCTACCGGTGCTCTGCCTATGAATCCTCCCTTCCCGGTAGATGAAGGGGCAGAGGTTATCCAGGCCTGGGATGTCCTTACCGGAAAAGAGACGGGTGAAAATGTAGTGATTGTCGGCGGCGGCTCGGTGGGAGTGGAAACAGCCCTCTACCTAGCCGGTCAAGGAACCCTGGATGCTGAAACTCTCCGTTTCTTGATCGTCAATCAAGCGGAAAATACAGAAGCCTTAGCTAAATTGCTTTTCCAAGGAAAAAAACAAGTTACTTTGGTGGAAATGACCAAAGGCGTGGGCCGCGACCTGGGCTCAAGCACCCGATGGGCAATGCTGGCTGATCTTCAACGTCATAGAGTAAAAGTTTTGACTCATACTGCAGTAAAAGCAGTTCGTGCCGACGGAGTCTGGGTGGAGGGTCCGGAAGGCGAAAGCTTGATTCCCGGAGATACTGTGGTGTCAGCCGTTGGCTCTGTGGCTAACCAGGAGTTACTGAAGGCTCTCCAGGATAGGTTACCCGCCCATGTAACCTTACATCAGATCGGAGATGCCATTAAACCCGCCAAAGTGTTGGATGCGGTTCATACCGGGTATAAGGCCGCCCTTAGTTTGGGTTAAGCCGGATGCAGCTTGGGCGGCACCGGTAGAGGACGAAAAGTGTTGTCTGGGTCATGTAGCTTTACGCACAACGAACCTTCGGGCGTGAGCTCCTGAAACCCTCCACCGGAGGCTTTCTTCATCGGAGCACACGTACTCCATAGCTCCAGAGCTGGTTAACTCGCTTTCTTAACAGCATCTGCAGCGGATAAGAACCCTTTGGGGTGTGCCGCTTTGAGCGAAACTGTCCACCGGACACTTTCGTCGCCAAACCTTTGGGTAGTACCTGATGTGAACCGGTGGCTCGCTACGTTAAGAAAGCCTCGTTGACCCGACCGCTCTTCCGCTTAAAGAAAGCTTGGCTTATGGTGAGTGAAGCGAAGCAGAAGCCTTAGCTGCCTTATACACAGTGAAAGCCGTTCCCTCTTGTGCGTAAAGCTACGCTTGCGAGTCTTTTCGTGTCCTTTCTGGGGTCATTCTTTTCATCTGCAACCCCCAAGCCCGAAAGACAGCCCAAGGATTTTGCTTTAAGGCAGAGAACGGATTCTAAGCGAGCAGGTAAGCAATCTTCGCGAAAAGACTGCAGCGGAGTCGGGTTGGGAACAGGGTTTTTCCAACCGGCTATGAGAACAAGTGCGAAAGCAGTGCTTTCGAGGAGCCGATTTAGCCACGAAACCCGGGCGAGGGTTTCGCCCAAGCCGCCACCCCACAGAGACTACTTAGCGGCGCAGGTGCACCCGGCGCAGCGGAGGTCTTGAGCGATTAGATTGCTCCGCACAGCTTATAGAGTGAACGCCGAAAGCAAAATCCTGGAGATTCAGCCTTCAGGCTTTTGCTGCATAGCCGGATACCATCAGCGATAGGGAAAATTGAGATACTAAATAAATGGGTTCACCAACCCATGAGAGGGGTAGCATCGATGAGTTCATACAATGATTTTACAGTGGAGAAAAAAGGGGCTATAGCCCTTGTTACCTTAAACCGTCCCAATAAGGGAAATTCCTGGACCTTAGATACTTACCAGGAGATGGAGAAAATTCAGGAGGACCTTCATTATGATGATGAGATCCGGGTGGTTATCTTCACCGGAGCAGGGGATAAATTCTTTTGTGCGGGTGCCGATCTCTCTCTTTTAGCCAAGCTTAACTCTCATTTTATCTCACGTGATCTGTATCGCTATCAAGGCATTAACACCCGTTGGGATCGTTTTATTAAACCCGTCATTATGGCAATCAATGGCATCACCGTGGGAAGTGGTTTGGAGCTGGCCCTATGTGGAGATATCCGCATTGCCTCAAGTTCCTCTGTCTTTTCCATTAACGAAGTGCGGATTGGTCTTAACCCGGATATGGGAGGAACGCAACGTCTGACACGAACTGTCGGCCCCAGCCAAGCCAAACGCCTTATCTTCACTTCCGAGCGGATCGATGCTCAAGAAGCAGCTCGCATCGGACTTGTGGATATTGTGGTAGAGTCGGAAAATTTATTGGATGAGGCCTTTAATATGGCTGAACAGATCGCCAATATGCCTCCTTATGCCATTCGCTTTGCTAAAAAAGCCATTAACCTGGCTGTGGATGCTCCTTTAGAAGTAGGGCTGATGTATGAAGAAGCCGGCTCCACTTTCTGCATGGGTACAGAAGACAAAAAAGAGGCCATCACCTCTATCCTGGAAAAACGCGAACCAAAATTCCATGGCCGCTAACCGGAATCGCAGATTGGTTAAGTGATTCTCCGGAAGAAAAAAAAGCAGGAGGCTTAGGCCTCCTGCTTTAGGTGAGGGAAGGTATTGAGTAGGATGATTATTCACCCATGAAGATTTTCATGTCGTCTTCGACAGTGGTGATACCGGCAATTCCGAAGTTCTCTACAAGAACTTTGGCTACATTGGGAGAGAGGAATCCAGGCAGGGTGGGTCCTAAGTGAATGTTCTTTACGCCCAGGTAGAGGAGTGCCAGGAGTACGATGACAGCCTTTTGCTCATACCAAGCAATGTTGTAGGAGATGGGGAGCTGGTTGACATCGTCAAGACCGAAGACTTCTTTAAGCTTAAGAGCAATGACGGCCAAGGAGTAGGAGTCGTTACATTGTCCGGCATCTAAGACTCTTGGAATACCGCCAATATCCCCCAGTTCCAGTTTGTTGTATTTATATTTTGCACAGCCTGCAGTGAGGATGATGGTGTCTTTGGGAAGGGCTTTAGCGAATTCTGCATAGTAATCCCGGCTCTTCATCCGTCCGTCACAACCTGCCATGACGAAAAAGCGTTTGATGGCACCGGATTTTACAGCATCGACGACTTTGTCTGCTACGGCAAAGACTTGATTATGTGCAAATCCGCCGACGATTTCTCCGGTTTCGATCTCTGTAGGTGCCGGTAAGGTCTTGGCTAACTCGATAACTGCAGAGAAATCTTTGACTTTTCCTTCTTCACGGGCAGGGATGTGTTTTACACCTTCATAGCCCACGACACTGGTAGTGAAGAGACGGTCTTTATAGGAATCCTTAGGGGGCACTAAGCAGTTGGTGGTGAGAAGAATGGCTCCATTGAAGGATTCAAATTCTTTATCTTGTTTCCACCAGGCATTTCCATAGTTACCGACAAAGTGATCATACTTCTTAAACGATGGGTAGTAATGAGCGGGAAGCATTTCACCATGTGTATAAACATCCACGCCGGTTCCTTCTGTTTGCTTCAGGAGGTCTTCTAAATCTCTTAAATCGTGACCACTGATGAGGATAGCGGGGTTATTGCGCACGCCGATATTGACTTTGGTGATCTCCGGGTTGCCGTAGGTCGTGGTGTTGGCTTTATCCAGAAGAGCCATAACATCTACACCGTATTTTCCGGCTTCAAGAACCAGAGCGACCAATTGGTCCGCAGAGAGGCTGTCATCAGTAGTAGCCGCTAAGCCTTTCATCATAAAGGCAAAAATGCTGTTGTCTTCATAGCCAAGAGCGAAGGCATGCTCGGCGTAAGCAGCCATTCCTTTGAGTCCATAGATTAAAAGTTCACGGAGGGAGCGTACATCTTCGTTTTCAGTGGCTAAAATACCCACTTGTGCTGCTTTTTGGTCAAATTCTTCTGCGGAATCAGCAGCCCAAGTTGCTGAGTCATGAAGGTTAGCAGGAAGAACCCCTCCAGCTTTGACGATGTCAGCTTTTAAGCTATCACGTAAAGCAAGACCTTCACGAACCAGAGCTACGAAACGAGCGTTATCAAAGTTAGCGTTGGTAATGGTGGCAAATAAGCCTTCCATAACGAATTTGTCTATATCTTGACGAACAATTCCTAATTCACGAGCTTGAAGGCTGTTGATTGCGATTCCTTTCATGACATAGATCAGAAGATCCTGTAAGTTGGAGACATCTGCAGTCTTTCCACATACTCCTTTGATGGTGCAGCCAGTTCCTTTAGCTGTTTCTTGACATTGAAAACAGAACATACTCATCTTTTCGTATCCTCCTATACATAATTAATATGATTTTGTGTTCATCAATTTTGTCATTTGACAGTTAGTACAGTTCCAACCGTCTGGAATTATCTTATCCTAAGGTAAAAAACAATTCTGTGACCTCAGTTTTTGGCGAGTGTGATAAAACTCACACTAGTTGTTTTTTACCTCTTATCAATGAAGTTCCTAACGACAATCATCTTTGAACAGAGTCTCAATAGGAGGTCAAATAAGCTTGATAAATGGTTCTAATCTACAATTCCTAATTGCACCAATAGATTATGTACTTCTTGTGTATCGATAGGCTTGGATAAACAACCCTCACAACCGACTTCTTTAGCCTTTTTGACATAATCCGTTTCAGATAAGGCACTGGTCAAAATAACTTTTGTTTTATTTTCAGGTTTAATCTTCTTTTTGGTTTCATAATTTCTTATGGCCTTTAAGACCGTGACTCCATCGACTTTAGGCATCATAATATCCAAAAAGATGATGTCATAAGGCCTAAGTTCTTGCCGACATAAGGAATATGCCTCCAGTGTTTCTAAACCATCCACCACCCGATCGACCTCTCCGTATTGGGCGAGGAATTGGGCCAGGAAGGCACTGCTGGCTAAGTCATCCTCAGCTACGAGTATTTTCATTCAACTTTTCCTCCACTTAATTGTTTATACTCACTATCCAAATAATACATATATTCCTTTGCCTCCTCAGGATTTCCGCGTCGGGCAGCCAGCTCGATCTTAAAGGCAAGAGCCTTTAATCTATGGGCTCCGATTACGGAGCACCGTTCTTTTATGCGATGAGCTATATGTTCTAGGGCCACGCTGTCTCCATTGTTTAGGGCGATTCGCAATTTTTTAAGATCATAGGCCATTTCGAAGAGCTCAAGTTCCCCGTTGACTCTCTCTAAGGAAGAGGGCATACCTGCCAAATAGACTCCTTCATCTGTAATGACAACCTCTTCCTGCTGGACCTGTCCATCTCCGGAAACGAACTTGGTGACCACTCTATCCAAGACCATGATCAGTTCCTCCATCATCACGGGCTTGGGAATATATTCATCCATTCCGGCATTCAGAAATCCTTCCCGATCCCCTTTCAAGGCATATGCGGTTATGGCAATGATGGGGGTATGGCTTTGGATCCCTTCACTTTCCCTGATTCTTTTCGTTACTTCGATCCCGTCCAAGCGAGGCAACTGGATATCCATAAGAATGACATCATAGGAATTCTTATGATAAAGAGCTAATGCTTCCTGTCCATCCATGGCGACATCCACAACATGCCCTTGGGTTTTGAGCATTTCCGTAATCACGACGGAATTTACAGCATGATCTTCAGCTAAAAGGATTCGGTAAGATCCTGCCGTTGATGTCACCTTTGCCTCATCTTTATTCCGGGCTGGTTTGAAGCCTATAGCGTCTTTGTCACAGTGCTTTAACTTCAATACAACGCAAAAAGAACTCCCTTTTCCTTTTTCACTTTCAACCCAGATTTTCCCGCCCATCATGTCGACCAGTTTTCTTGATATAGCTAACCCTAAGCCGGTTCCCCCATATTTGCGGGTAATAGAACCGTCCACTTGGTTAAACTCTTCAAAAAGATTTAATTGTTCCTCTTTGGCTATGCCAATCCCGGTGTCCTTAACAGTGAATTTAAATTCCGAGAAGTCCTTGTCCCATTGTAAGCGTTTGATCGTAAGGGAGACCTCCCCCCGTTCAGTAAATTTGAGGGCGTTGCTCAGCAGGTTATTAAGCACCTGCTTAATGCGTTCCGGATCCCCGTTATAGTAATCGGGAAGGTTCGCTGAAAAGGTATAGACTAAGTCTAAGCCTTTACGTTCAGCTTCAGGGCTATGAGTTTTTATAATCTGCTCGATGATTTCCTTAAGGTTAAATTCAATCTCTTCAACGGTTAATTTTCCGGCTTCGATCTTAGAAAAATCCAAAATATCATTGATAATTTTGAACAAAGAATAGGCGCAGTTCTTGGCAATCTTTAGATTCTCCTTTTGGATATCCTCTAAGGAGGCTAAGAGGGTCAGATCAATCATACCAATGATCCCATTGATAGGTGTACGAATTTCATGACTCATATTGGCCAGAAATTCGCTTTTGGCCCGATTGGCGGCTTCAGCCTTCTCTTTGGCCTGCTGAAGTTCCACTTCAGCCAGTTTGCGTTCCTGTTCGATTTGCTTTCTCTCGGTAATATCACGAAGAAGAGTCAACATGACATTTCTGCCGTTCAATCTAAAGGTATGGCAATTGACTTCGACTGGAATATCCTCACCCTTCAGGTTGGTACATACCCCTTCGAAACTTACCGAATTGGTTTTCTTAAGGCCTTCCCACATTTCATCCAAGGTCAATTGGGGTGAGGCTGGTCGGATACAAGCTCCTATAAAAAGTTTGAAGGTTTCTTCATTATATCCCATAAGCCTGCTGGCTTTTTCATTAATTTCGATCAATGGCCCGGGATGTCCATTTTCTTCTAGTTCATGGACAAAAACCGCATCGGTAATATTATCGAAAAGCTGGCGATATTTATTATGACTTTCTAATAATATCTGTTGGATCCGCTTTTGATTGGTAATATCTCTGGCAATGGAAAGCAACACCCTTTGGCCGTTTAAAACAGTATAATGAGCTTTGACTTCCACAGGGATTTCCCTCCCTTTTTGGGTCAAAAGCATTCCCTCGAAAACCAGGTGACTTTTACTTAACAATTTCTGAGTGAACTCGTTAGCCAAGGTCATAGGGCTCTTGGCTTGGATGACTTCATTACTTAAGTCCATAATCTCAGCCCTGGTCAGCCCGATAAGCTCACAAGCCATATCATTGACTTCTCGAATTCGTCCAATTTGTCCATCGTCCTTAACTTCATGGATAAACACACAGTCTGTGATACGATTAAAAATCTCTCTGAATTTCTCTTCGTTTTCACGGATAATAACTTCTGCTTCTTTGCGCTCTGTAATGTCACGGATGATGCTTATTAGAATTCGTTTATCTCTCCAAAGAATGCCTTGAGAACTCACCTCTACAGGAATTTTGCTTCCGTCCTTACGCAAGTGTACCGTCTCGAAAAAGCATCCCTTTTCCAGGGCAGTAAATATTTGCTGCCAAGCAAAATTGGGTTCTGTACGGAGGTCAAATATTTTTAAGGATATTAACTCCTCACGGCTATACCCATAGGTATTAATCGCCGCTGCATTAGCATCAAGTATTTGTCCCTCCTCATCAATCATCAGAACAATATCCCGAGCATGGCTGAAAACAATCTGATATACTCTTTCGGCCTCCTGTACCAATTTCCGATCCGTAATATCTATGACCACACCGGTATACCCTGCAAGTTCTCCTTGGGAATCATAATAGGGTTGACCACGATTCAAACAATGACGATATTCTCCATCATAGCGACGTAACCGGTACTCTACTTCAAAGGGTGCATTATGTCTGCAACTATGCTCCATCACATCCATGGTCTTCGAGTAATCCTCAGGATGAATGCTGCTCACCCAACCATCATCACGGATTTCCTCAAAAGTAAGCCCCGTAAATTCCAACCAAGCTTGATTCACATAGTCATGCTTTCCTTCCCGATCGTTACTCCATATAAGGGCAGGGATATTATCCACTAAATGCAGGCTGGGATCCACCCTTCTCTATCTCCTCTCTACGATTTGGATTCGTGTGTCGCGGTGAAGGCATCCAAAAGCATGGTCGCTGAAGTAATGGTGTACTCCCTTAATGAGAAGCTAAACCCTGCCATTCGCCACTCAAGGATAATCTGTTGAATCATCCCCAGAATAATATTGGCTAAGCTTTCACTATAAACGGATGGGTTAAGTTCACCGATTTCAATGGAACTCTTGATTAAAGATTGGATGGTTTTTAGCCGTCGGGATATGATGTCCATAACCTTATCCCTGAGCTCTTTTTCATACAACAATCCACTGTAGGCTAGAAAAATCGCTGTGATTTCCGGATAGTTCTCACAGTAGGTCATATGACTGTCAATTAAATGAAGAATCTTCTCTTTGGGAGTTAAGTCTTTTTTTAAGGCTGACTCAGACAAAGCATTATCATATTGGGAAGAGTGCTCGAGAACGGCTAACACGAGTTCATGTTTTGACTTAAAATGCTTAAAGATGGTAGCTTCTGAGACTCCTTCCCTTTTGGCCACTTCTCTTGTGGATAAGCCTTGGAAGCCCTTTTCATTGATAAGGGAGATGGCCATAATGACTAAGCTCTCTTTTCTATGTATAAGATTAATATCCATATTAATTCTCCTTATCTCGTCAGCACACATAACCCTTCTTTAATGTATTTATAGCCTAAATTTCATGATGACCGTTTTAAGACTTTGAGCTAAGTCCGAAAGTCCTTCGCTGGAAGCAGCGATTTCCTGGATAGATGCGGTTTGTTCTTCCATGGAGGCGGTAACTTCCTCCGTAGCGGCAGAGTTTTCTTCAGCGATTGCGGAGAGAGTTTGTAAAGTCAACAGGATTTCATCCTTAATTTTGTCCATCTCTGCTTCGGATGCATTTAACTCATTCACAGCTTGAATGGCTTCAGCCATGGATTGGGCAATTACCCGATACTTATCCTGGCAGGTCATGACGCTTTCAGTTTGTTGCTTAGATATCATGGATACTTTCTCCATGTTTTTGACTGCATCTTGAGAGTTATCTTGCAATTCCTTTACCATAAGATCGATAGACTTGGTGGAAGCTGAGGACTGCTCAGCCAGCTTGCGAATCTCTTCGGCTACCACGGAAAAGCCTCGTCCGGCATCTCCCGCCCGAGCTGCCTCGATGGCTGCATTCAAGGCCAAAAGATTGGTTTGCTCCGCTATGGAAGCAATCACACTGCTGGCTTGCCCGATCTTTTGAGAGCTTTCATTGGTTTTAAAAATTACTTGGCGGATTTCAAGAGTAGCTTCGTTGTTTTCTTCGGAGATGTGAGTCAGGTTATCAATCTCTTTCAACCCTTCATCCACAACGGTTGAAACCTTATAGGATGCGGTATTTAAAGCTTTAGCTAACTCAAGGTCCTTTTCTATGACTTGGCCAAGGCGGACTGCTTTCACCGCTCCTTCTTCTGTGTTGCCGGCTTGCTCTGATGCTCCCTTGGCAATTTCACTAATTGCTTTTGATACTTCTTCCGCGACGGCAGCACTTTGCTGGGTTGACCCTGTTAGTTGCACAGACACTGCAGCGACTTGCTCAGAGGACTCTCTGACATCCCTGATAAATTCTCTGAGACTGGAGGTAATAACCTGAATTCCTTTGGCTAAAGTTCCAATCTCATCCTCCTTTTTAAGAAATGCTTCGGGTACATCATGAGTCACATCCAATTGGGCAATTCTCTCTGCGCACTCTGCCACTTTCATAATGGGTTTAGCCATGGAATTCCCGATTAAGATGACAAGGCCAATGCTTACGAGTAAAATGACCACTCCGGCGATGATAATATTTCTCTGGAGAGCAGGAATGGCTGACAGAACTTCTTCCTGACCCGCTGTAATAATGAAGATCCAGTTACTCCCCTGGATAGGGGCATATCCTGCGTATAAATCTTGGCCATTAAAAGTATAGGAACCAACTCCTCGACCCTCTTTCAGCACATTTTCAAACAAAACTGCTATGGATGTTAAGCTTTGATCCCCTTTGACTTCTTCGATGGGATTAAATTGATTCCGTACTTTTTCACTGTCCGGGTGGGCAACGACTGTTCCTTGACTATTGATCATATATCCATAACCCTTTTGGCCATATCCCGTATCCTCAGCAATAAGGCTAAGGGCATTGCCGTCACGGCGCCCGATTAGTGCTCCCACCACTTGTCCATCATGTATAATAGGTGTGGCATACATTATAACTCGATCATTGGTTACTCTGCTGATAATTAAGTCGGATACATTGGTTTCTCTTTTTAAGGCCTTTTTCACATAGTCCCGGTCCCCCAGTTGACTGGTTGACCCATCGGAATAGTTGACCGTCCCATCCAACTGAACTACCCCAATATCAAGAAAATTTGTATTGGGGACTTGTCTCTGCAATATTGGTTGTTGTACCTGCCAATCCATGGTTTGAATATCTTCTCTTAAGGCGATCATCTCTAAGGTTTTCTTCTGGATCTCCAGACGGCTTTCTGTGAGTCTGGCTGCATCGTCGGCAAGTGAAGTCAAGGCTTTTTCTGCTTCAGCTGTAAGAGCATCGCTGGCCCTTGACAAAGACAGATAACCTAGGGCTAAGGATGACAGCAGTACAAGAATGGAAAAATAAATGACGAGTTTCGTTCTGATACTTTTCAACACGCAGTTCCTCCAGTTTCCTTTTAATTTAAAGCCCTAGAACCTTTGAGTTTTTTTCGGCTCGCACTTCTTATTAGCTATAACTTCAATAAGCTTATGCTGTGGAATGGGTTTACTATAGAGATACCCTTGACCCGTGTGACATTTAAACCGCTTCAAATAGGAAAGCTGCTCCAGGCTTTCAATTCCCTCGGCCACCAATTTAATATTGAGTTCACGGGCTAAGTTCACCACAGAATGGGTAATAATGGTGCTGGTTTTGTTCGTGGGGATGTTCTGTATAAAGGAGCCATCGATTTTTATAATATCAATATTAAACGTAAGTAAATAGGATAAGGAGGAAAAGCCTGTCCCAAAATCATCCACCGCAACCATAATCCCTATTTCCTGAAGTTTTTGTAGATCGGAAATAACTTTCTTGGCATTCTCAATGAGTACACTTTCAGTGATTTCTATAATGAGGTGACGGGGGTCAAATCCCATCTTATGAAGGATGGCTTGGATGCTCTCCACAAAGCTCTCTTCTGCAAACTGAACAGAGGAACAGTTGATGGATACTTTAAGGGGAGGCAGTCCTTCTTTTTTCCATTGTCTATGACAGCGGCATACTTCTTCTACCAGCCATTTTCCCACATCCACAATAAAACCAGTCTCTTCCATTATCGGGATAAATTCGGCAGGAGAAACCATTCCGCATATGGGGTGCTCCCAACGCAGTAATGCCTCGACTGCAAGCACTTCATTAGTATGCAGGTTGACCATGGGTTGGTAATGCACCACAAACTGACCTTCAGCGAGAGCTTTCTGCATGTCACTGCGCAATAGAAATTCTCTACAATTCTTATGATCCACATCTGCAGAATAACATTGGCATCGTTTTTTACCGGCGGTTTTGCCCCTTAATAAAGCAGTATAAGCGAACTTAATCAGGGTCTCACTATCTTGTGCATCATGAGGATATATACTAATACCCAAGCTCACACTGACATCCAATTTATGATCATTTACTATAAATGGAGAGTCAAATAGACGCAGAATCTCCTCAGCCAAATAAGTATAGTCATCCCGTTTATTTCCTTGGGTAACCATTAAAGCATACTGGTCCCCTGAAAATCTGCAAAGGAATACCTTATCCGTCAGTACCAATCTCAGGCGCTGGCTGATTTGTGCAAGCAATTGGTCCCCATGCTCGTATCCCAAATAGCTATTGATATACTTGAATCGATCAATATCCACAATCATCAAAGCCAGGATTTGGCCTTTCTTGGCCTCTGCCATTTGCTGATCTAAAAGAGATTCGAAAGCAGCCCGATTAGGAAGCCTGGTTAGTTCATCTATGGTTTCCGAAGCATTTGAACTATCCTCTCTGCTACAATGTGAGGAAGACACCCTCCAGTTAAGAATAACTCCTTGAACGGAGGGTTCTGACAGCTCATTACGCATATCGCATGCCAAGGTAATCTCCTGTCCTGTTTTGGTCTTAATCTTTATTTCTTCTTGTACCACTTGATTAGGGTGGTTAAAAACTACGTCCATCATCTGAATAAATTTATATTTTTCTGTTGGCTCAAGAAGCCCATAAGCCAGCTTACCTATCCGTTCTTCAGGTTGATAACCTAGAATTTTTTGAACAGCAGGGCTAATGTATTGAATGGTTCCATCGGAGTTGATAATCTCAAACACCTCATGAGAATCTTGCACTAAAACTTGAAAGCGTCTTTGCAGGGTCTTTAATGCTTGACTTTCGTAGAGGTTGAGTTTCTTTTCATTTTTAACAATTGTTTTATTACGGACTGATAAATTACTCTTCCTCATCACTTGATCCTTTCATTGGGAAACCCCTTACCACATTGATTTTTAAGCCAGACCTTCCAGTTGGGTAAGTAAGTACTCACTCTCTTCCATCCTGGTTTATTATTTAATACTCCAATAAATATGTCAATACTATCTTTAATTTCCAGATAATTCTTTTTGCGACAAATTACGACATTGATACTCGCCACATTTTTTAATTAAGAGCATAATAAAAGGACCAAATCCTGTTTCATTCAGGATTTAGTCCCTCGAAGGTCCTCATCAGTGGTGAAGGAACTTAGGCGGTAACTCCTTGACTAAAGCGACAGACTGTATTGCGAGTCTTCTTTGCTTGGTACAAAGCTTGGTCGGAGAAATTCACAATAAGATCAGTGTTGTTGGTGAGTCTATTCTCTTTCACTTTTACTTCTTCAAGTTTCTTGTAAGAAACCACTCCCGCACTAATAGTTACTTTTTGGGAAGCTATCTCCGGGCCAAAATCATGATTCTCTACAAGATTGCGGATTCTCTCAATAAGATTAGCCGCCCCCTCTTCACTGGTTTCAGGTAATAAGATCGCATATTCCTCTCCGCCCCAGCGTATGACTTCATCGCTGGCCCTAACATTTTTACGTAAAATATCGGCAATTTCCTTAATCACTTTATCCCCTGCAAGATGACCATACGTATCGTTGATGTTCTTAAAGCGATCGATATCAATCATGGCTAGAGAGTATTCTTTTTGTTGCTTTGCGTATTTTTCCATATCAATGTTAAGACGAAGGTACATAAAGCCCTTATTGGGCAATCCTGTTAGGGAGTCTGTATAGCCCTTAACCGCTAAGGTTTTAACAAATTCACCCAAGCTGACTCCGTTAAAAATTAAGATGACTACGACGGACAGCCAAACCCAGCGTGCTTGATTCATAGGGAAAAACCAGTAAATAAAATAGACTAAAAGCCATAACAAGACACCTAATAGGGAGAGAATCAAAGGAGCATGACTCATGAACAGCTTGGTAAAGATCTGAACAATTTTTTTCAAGCTACTCACTCCCTTTCGGCTTTAAACGTAGTATAGAATTCTGGATACTTAGAAATTTGGTGTTAGGCATAAGATATTATATTAATAGATAGTATATTCTCCAACATACACATTAGTCCTTACGCTTGTTCTAAACGTCACTTATCAATATAAAAAATAAGAGAATTTTTTCCTATACTTATAAATTATTCTAATAATAAGTAAGTAATTACTAGCTTATCTGATTATTCGCCATGTAGTTAAATAATCCTTTTTTCGCTACGGATTATTATGTATTCAGCGACCGCATTTTCCCTAGTGTGCTGGATAACATAAAAAGCAAGCCAGCAATGATTCTTTGCTGGCTTGAACACACTTTTCTAAGTTAAGTTTTCTAAGTTAATGCTCCCTATTTTGCGCTCATGTGATTGAGAAAGGCCTGGGTCCTTTGTTGCTTGGGAGCTCCAAACACAGCTTCCGGTTCCCCTTGTTCGACAATCTCTCCTTTGTCCATGAAAATAACACGATTGGCTACTTCACGGGCAAAGCTCATTTCATGGGTCACCACAATCATGGTCATATGCTCTTCCGCCAACTGCCTCATCGCCTTTAACACTTCACCGGTTAATTCAGGATCAAGTGCCGACGTAGGCTCGTCGAAAAGCATAATGTCGGGATTCATAGCCAAAGCACGAGCGATGGCCACCCGCTGCTTCTGACCGCCGGACAGCCTCGAAGGATAGCAATCCAGCTTATCCAGGAGCCCCACCTTTCGAAGCAGCTCCTTGGCTTCGGGGATGATCTCATCCTTTTTGACTCTTTTAACTGTTATGGGTGCTTCAATGACATTTTCCAAAACGGTGAGATGGGGAAACAGGTTAAACTGCTGAAAGACCATGCCCATTTTGCGACAGATCATGCGGGCCTGGGTTTCTTCAGCATAGACTACTTTTCCTTCCCCAGTCGTCGAGACCAATTCATCCCCTTCGATGGTGATGCTTCCTCCGTCAATCACTTCCAGTCGGTTCAGGCAACGCAAAAAGGTGCTCTTTCCTGAGCCGGAAGGACCGATGATGGCTACCACTTCTCCCTTGAACACTTCCAGAGAGACTCCTTTGAGGACCTCCAGCTTATCGAAATTCTTTTCAATAGTTAGGGCACTGATCATCTTCATTATACTCACCTTCTTTCCCTATTCATCATAAGCCGCATAGCGTTTCTCAAGCTTTTGGAAGCCCCAAGTCAGAGCTAAGGTCATCAGCAAGTAGAACACTCCGGCGACGACAAAGGGGGTCATGGTAAAATCCCTCTGAACCAAGGCTCTTGTAGTACGCAGCAAATCATTCATGGCCAATACATAGATGAGGGAGGTGTCTTTGACCAGGGTAATGGTTTCATTGCTTACGGGAGGCAATACCCGTTTAATGACCTGAGGGAGAATAATTCGGCGCATGAGCTGACTATACGTCATACCCAAGGCCTTTGCCCCCTCATATTGCCCGCGTTCAATGGACTGAATTCCCGCCCGGAAAATTTCCGCGAAATAAGCGGCATAATTCAGGACGAAGGCCAGTATGGCGGCTTGAAAATCCGTAAGGGTAAGCATATCTCCAATAACCGGAATAAAAGGCAAGCCAAAATAGACAAATAAGAGCTGAAGCATTAATGGGGTGCCCCTGAAAACCCAAATATAGACCCCTATTGCTGAGCGAAGCGCTCCAAACCGGGATATGCGCCCCAGACTAAGCATCAATCCCAGGGGTAAGGACATGACTATGGTGACAAAGAATATTTTTAAAGTGACCACCGTGCCATTGAGCATAGGGCCCAGTATTTGCAAAATATAGTCCATGATTTCTCTCCTAGTGAGTTCTCAAAGAAATTTACCTTAATACGAAATGATCTTCATTGGTTAAGTGCAAAAAAAGTGCAAGGAATTGCCTCCAGGCAATTCCGAAAAAGGAAACTCCCCTTCGGAACGACACAGGAGGCGTTCCTACAATGACTTTATGGTATTTTACTTAACAATATCTTCTCCGAACCACTTCTTGGAGATTTCTGCGGACTTCCCTTCTGCTTTCATAGCATCTAAGGCAGACTGTAATTTTCCTAACAGTTCGGTATCATCTTTGCGAAGTCCCACACCGTAATCTTCTTCACCGAAATTATCTTCGAGCACATCATAAGTGCCTGGTTTTTTGCTCATGTAATACTTTAAAACAACTTCATCCCCAACCACAGCCTCAACTCGGCCGATGGTCAATTCATTTAAAACAGCCACAAAGTCCCCATAGGTTCTCAGCTCCTTAAATGTGCTTGCCACTTCGGGTTCCGCATTGATGGCATCTAAACTGGAGCTTCCTTCCTGGGTACCGACAACCTTACCGGCTAAATCTGCTTTGGTTTTAATATCGGAACCGGATAGAACAACAATAATCTGACGATTTGTCATATAGGGTTTCGTAAACCCTATTTTTTGCAATCTTTCATCGGTGATGCTTAGCCCATTCCAAATCATATCAATCTTTTTGCTGTTAAGCTCTACTTCTTTGCTGTTCCAATCAATGGGCTTGAACTCAACTTCCATATCCAAGCGGGCAGCCGCCTCTTTGGCCATATCCACATCAAAACCCACCAGATTGCCGCCGTCATCCCGAAAGCCCATAGGAGCAAACGTATCATCCAATCCGATGACTATTTTTTTCTGCGGCGCTCCACACCCTATTAACAGTAATCCTGACATAATTACAGCCATTCCGGCCGCAATCAACTTCTTCATAGGAACAACCCCTTCTCTCTCGCAATAATCTTGATGCTATTTTACTTTAATACGCTAAAGAGATAAAAGGGTAAACCAGAACATTATCGCAGGATAGACTTGTTTAGCTGAGCCATGCTTATTCTTTCGTCTTTTTTTATAGGATTCTATTTATTTTTAGCCAAGGAGCATGCGGTCGTTATCCAATTCTGTCCCACTGCGCTTCTCGAACTGTTCAATGAGGCGATCCACCGTCATTTGCCTTCTTTCCTCGCCCTGGAGGTCCATGATGATTCTTCCTTCATGCATCATCATAGTCCGTGTTCCAAATTCCAGAGAGGCTTTCATATTATGGGTGATCATCAGAGTGCACAGCTTATCCTCCGCTACTATCTGACGAGTCAGGACCATTACCTTTTTCGCAATAGCGGGGTCAAGGGCTGCTGTATGTTCATCCAGCAGCAAAAGTTTAGGTTTAACCAAGGTCGCCATGAGAAGGGTTAAGGCCTGCCTTTGCCCTCCGGATAAAAGCCCCACCTTGTGCTTCATTCGGTCCTCCAAGCCCAGATCCAGCATGGCCAGACGTTCCCTAAGAAAAGCCAATTCCTTTTTGGTTGCGCCGGGGCGCAGGCTGATGGGTTGTCCTTTGGCCAGAGCAATGGCTAAATTCTGTTCGATCGTCATATCAAAGGCCGTTCCCTTCAGGGGATCCTGAAAAACTCTTCCAATCAGCTTGGAGCGTTTATATTCGGGATGATAGGTGACATCCAGGTCATCAAGAAGAATCTGACCTTCCTCTATTTCATACATTCCCGAAATACAGTTAAAGAGTGTGGATTTTCCTGCTCCATTCCCACCGATGACCGTCACAAACTCACCGGACTGCAAGGAAAGGTCTACCTGATCCAGGGCCCGCTTTTCATTGTTGCTCCCGATGCCAAAGGTTTTGCTGACTCCTATAAGCTTAAGCATTCCAATCGTTCCCTCCTTCACTGCAAATTCCTTTTGGCACTTTTATTGCGGGAAAAATGCCGGCGTTTCATAAGTGCAAATTGCTTTTTCAAAATAGGAGTGGACATGGCTAAAGCCACGATGGTTGCCGATACAAGCTTAAGATCGGTAGCCGGCATTCCCAACTCCAGGGCAACGGCAATAATAAGGCGATAGAGAACGGAACCTAAAACTACGGCGATTAACCGGCGCGGAAGGGTTCGTATCCCAAAAACCACTTCACCGATAATGACGGAGGCTAAGCCAATGACCACCATCCCCACACCCATGCCCACATCCACGAAAGATTGGTACTGGGCTATCATGGCTCCAGAAAGGGCTACGAAACCATTGGCTGCGGCAAGGCCGACAAAAACCGTCAGATCGGTGTTCACACCTAAGGATCTTACCATTTGGTCATTATCTCCTGTTGCTCTTACCAGGAATCCCAAACGAGTATTTAAGAAGAGAAAGAGGAGGATAAGGCAAAGGATGACCACGGTAAAGGCAAAGGTCAGTTGACTGTATTTTCCGCTCATGACCTTCTCAAATTCGCTGAATACGGTGGCCTTATTTAAAAGAGCGATATTGGAGCGACCGCTCATAATCTTTAAATTAATCGAGTATAAGGCAAGCATGGCCAGAATCCCGGCCAGCAGAGCTTGGATCTTCAGTTTGGTGTGGAGAAAGGCCGCAATGCATCCGGCACCACAACCCAAAATAAATGCCAGTATCAGTCCGAGAAAAGGATGACCGCTCATACATAAAACAACGGAGATGCTCGCACCTGTGACAAAGCTTCCGTCCACCGTCAAATCCGGCATGTTCAAGGTACGGAAAGATAAGAATACCCCCAGGGCCATGATGGCATAGATGATTCCTAGTTCGATGGAACCTTGAAAGGCGAGGTTACTCATAGGTGATGGTCTCTCCTTTAATAAATAATTGGCGAGACTTGAGGCAATCGATTGACCCTTGTCTCGCCTGTGCACCATTGAGGTTAAATGAGGGATATACTATCGTCAAACGGATCTCTTCCTGGAAGTTAAGGTGGGGAGGGGTAGATGCTATTCAGTGAAGACTTGGGCAGCTTTCTTGAGGATGTCGGCTGGGATGGTTATGCCGATGGCATCAGCTGTTTTTTGATTGAGGTAGATGTCCATATCGGTCATGGATTTAACAGGGATGTCACCAGGATTTTTCCCGTTAAGGATTTCAGCGGCCATTTTCCCGGTCTCTTGACCAAGAACGGTGTAGTTAATGCCATAAGTCGCAAGGCCTCCGTCTTTTACCAAAGAATCTGCTCCTACATAAACCGGAACTTGTGCTTTATTGGCGGCTTGTGCCACGGCGGGCATGGCACTGGCTACGGTATTATCGATAGGAATAAAGATAGCGTCCACTTTGCCGGTTAAGGAGTTGACTGCTTGCAGAACTTCAGAGCTGTTGGTTACGGTAGCTTCGATTACCTGGATGTTCTTCGAGACAGCATAGTCTTTCAGATCCTTGATCACGGAGACAGAGTTGGTCTCACTGGTGCTGTAAAGTGCTCCAACGGTTTTGATTCCGGGGGTGATCTGCTCGGCTAAGCCCATAATTTTCTCCGGAGAAACCCGGTCTGAGGTCCCGGTCACATTACCGCCGGGTCTTTCCATGTTGGTGACAAGCCCTGAGCCTAAGGGATCCGTAGCCGCTGAGAAGACGATAGGAATTTCTTTAGATTCACTGACCACCGCCTGAGCCGACGGAGTGGCGATGGCAATAATTAAATCATAATTATTCTCAACAAATTTTTGGGCAATGGTTTTAAGATTGGTTTGGTCTCCCTGAGCATTTTTATAGTCGATTATAATATTTTCGTCATGTTTAAATCCTTGGGCCGCAAGCTCGGCAATAGTGGATTCGCGAATGGTATTCAGGGAAGGGTGTTCGACGATTTGAACAATCCCCACCCTTGTCTTGCCGCCATCTGTGTTCCCTTGTCCTGCAGCCTTGGAACCGCAACCTGTGAGCAGTAAAGATAGTGCTAATACTCCACTTAAAATCCCCGCAAATTTCTTTTTCATTGAAGATTCCTCCACTCTTTTTCTTTTTGATTAAGATTGAGGGTTCTTCCCTGCAATATCCCCTCCATCCGCGGAAATGGCCGGGATTAGGCTCGTACCCAATCAAAAACGCCTGTCCTTAAGTTTCTAACTTAAGGACAGGCGTATAAACCTGCGGTACCACCTTAATTGATGCATGAAATAAACCATACATCCTCTCTTGCAGGGTGCCATCACACCCTTAGCCCAGTAACGCTGGCTATGCGTCGTAAGCTACTCATTGCTTTTCGCTCCGCCCTCAGGGGCCCATTTACTCGCTCCGTTACCTGCCAGGCTTCCACCTTCCCCGGCTCTCTTTAAGGCTGGTCTTGCGGTTTTACTTCCCCATCAACAGTTTAGAACAGTTTAGCATATTATTTTCCAGGAATCAATAGAGATTTATCTAAGATACCCACTGGTAAACAGTATTTTTATGATGCTTGGCCATATACATAGCCGAATCGGCTCTTTCTATAAGCTCATCGAGGGTATCGGATGAATGGCTGTCATAAGCTGCTACCCCAAAGCTGCCTGTGACTTTAATCAGGGAATCTAAATAGTCTACCTCAAGCGCTTCCACACTTTCCCTCATGCGTTCCGCTACCATGGTAGCCTGCTCAATACCCGTATCCGGTAAGCAAATAATAAATTCTTCTCCGCCGTAGCGTCCAATGAAATCATAAGCCCTTACGATATTTCCCAAGCATTCCGCAAATTGTTGAAGAACATAATCTCCTGCCAAATGTCCATATTGGTCGTTGACTTTCTTAAAGTAGTCAACATCTACGAGTATCATGGCAAAACCTTTTTGGGTCCGCCTGGTTCGTTCTAATTCTTCCTTGAGCCGTTCGATAAAGGCTCTGCGGTTCAGAGTGTTGGTTAAATAGTCGGTACGCGCCAGAACTTCAGCATCATCCCGTGACTTGCGCAGCTCGTCCTCAGCCTTTTTGGCAATCGTCATATCCTGTATTTGGGCAATAAAATACTTTATATTGCCACTTTTATTGCGCACAGCGGAAAACGTTGCTCTTATCCAAAGGATATTGCCATTCTTATGAATATAGCGCTTTAAGGAAGTAAAAGAGTGAATATTACCTGCAAAAACTTCTTGAGTATAGGGAGTATCCTTCTCATGATCTTCCGGATAAATAAAATCCTTAGGAACCATCCTAAGTAACTCTGTTCGGGTGTAGCCTACGATATCCGCATAGGCCTGGTTGACTTTTATAAAACGAAAATCAGGGCTGATTATAGCCATCCCTAAAGCTGTATGCTCAAAGGCACTTTCCATAATCCGCACTTGCTCCACGCGATCAGCCAGGATCCGTTGATATTTTTGACTGTATAAGATACCCAACCCTAGTATAAAAATCAGAAGAATCATAAGCTCAAAAGACATAAGAACACCCTCTAAACACGATGTTGAGGTTATTGTGTATACATAGTTATTATACTATATTTCATTCGATTGTACCTTAATTTTCTCCGAAAAGGACACGGATAAGAGAACTATTTGAACTCACTCAGATAGTTCTCTCATCTCGAGAATTCTTAACTTTTATTTGATATTTTTAACTGCTGTCTCTCCAAAGGCTGGAGTGATGATTTTTTCATAGGGAGCAGTTTTGCTTAATTCGCCGGCATCCTGTAGTGCCTTTTGCAGAATATCGAGATCCCTTTCTTTCAATACGGGATCCTTTTTCCAACTGTCTTGATCTTTATAGCGTTTTACGACCGTGGTTAAAATCTCCTGATCTGTATCTGGGAAATGGGGCTTAATCGCTTGAGCAATTTCCTCCGGAGAGTGGGATTCCACCCAACGTTGGCCTTTATAGACAGCGTTGGTGAACTTCTGGACGATACCGGCATTTTCCTCAATATAGCTCTTCTTAGCGAAATAGGCAGTGTAGGGCACTTCACCGCTTTCCTTACCCAGGGAAGCCACAATATAAGCTTTTCCCTCCTTCTCCATCATCGAGCCTGTAGGTTCAAAGAGAATGACATAGTCCCCTTGACCACCTAAGAAAGCTCCTGGCATGGCGTTAAATTGCATGGTGGTATCGATGAAAACATCTTTTCCCGGGTTCAAGCCGTTATTGCGGAGAACGTATTGGAGGATGATTTCAGGCATACCGCCTTTTCTCCCTCCGATAATCGTTTTGCCTTTAAGGTTGCTCCATTTAAAGTCAGGTTCCGGCTCTCTGCCAATAAGGAAGGTGCCATCCCCATTGGTCAGTTGAGCAAAGACAATGGCATTATCTTCTTTTCCTTCATTGTATACGTAAATGGTGGCTTCCGGACCGGCAAAGCCAATCTCTACTTGACCCGTCAAGACGGCGGTCATGACTTTATCTGCTCCACCACCGTTGGTCAGTTCGATCTCCAGACCCTCCTCTTCAAAAAACCCTTGAGATAAAGCCACATATTGAGGTGCATAGAAGATGGAATGGGTGACTTCCGATACTCGGATTTTGGTTAATCGTTCTTGTTTTCCACCTGTATTGCCACATCCTGTTAATACCAAGGATACCACTAAAAAAACTGCTACCATAAGTAAGCCTAATCGGCGTTTCATAGTAACCCTCCCTTTTATTTTTGACACTGGTTAGGTATATAAGGATATGAAGAACTATGAGCTAATCTGAATTCTTGACAATGAGCTTTTCGAACAGAACCACCCCCTGATACATTAATGCTGCGGCTATGCCTAAGATGAAGACACTGGTCATCACCAAATCCAGCTTAAACACCTGTCCTCCATAAACGATAAGATAGCCCAGGCCTGCCTTGGAGACGAGGAATTCACCGACAATGACCCCAACCCAGGAGAGCCCAACATTTATTTTCAAAGCATTGACGATGGTGGGGAAAGAGGCCGGTAGGAGAACCTTGGTGAGAACCTGAATCTTTGTTCCGCCAAAGGTATGAACCAGCTTAATTTTCTCTTGGTCTATGGATAAAAAGCCATTGAGCACTTCTAAAATAGTAACAATGAGGGAGATTGCCAGGGTCATGACGATGATGGCCGCCGGCCCTGCGCCGATCCAGACGATGAATATAGGTCCTAAGGCAATTTTAGGCAGACTGTTGAGAATAACGAGATACGGCTCTGAGACTTTGGAAATAAATTCAGACCACCAAAGGATGATGGCTATCATGGTTCCCAGGACAGTTCCTAAGATAAAGCCCACCACAGTTTCTATACAGGTAATGGCAATATGATGAAGTAATACCCCCTCTTGATGGAGAGTTATCATAGTTTGGAGCACCCGACTGGGTTGACTGGTAATGAAGGGGTCCACGATTTTGGCTCGGGCACAGATCTCCCATAAGCCCAGGGCAACGATGAGAATTAAAATCTGGGTCACTCTGACCTTGATCTTTTCCTGTCGGACTTTCTTTAAGTAGGCTCTATGTTCCGGGGAGCTATTAGACATGGACATCCAACTCCTTCCATACCTCTTGAAAATAGATCTGGAATTCAGGCATATCCCGAGACTTTAAAGGAGTTCTCTTTTCACAATTCATGCTAATCTCATAAACCTTCTTAATTGTCCCCGGTCGTTTACTGAGCACGACCACCCGATCCGCCATACTGATGCTCTCAGCGATATCATGGGTGACCATAATGGCAGTTTTATTCTCTTTTTTAATAATGGTATGAATATCCTCATTAACAGCCAGGCGGGTTTGATAATCCAAAGCGGAGAACGCTTCATCCAGGAGCAGGATTTGAGGATTGGTTACTAAGGTCCGAATGAGTGCTGCTCTTTGCCTCATTCCTCCGGAGAGCTGGTTGGGGTATTTATTACGAAATTCGTAAAGTCCGTAAGTCTGCAGGAGGTGCTCCGTATAGGCCTTAGCTTCCGGTGTCATGGCTTTTTGAATCTCCAGCCCCAGTTTGACATTCTGTAAAATTGTCCGCCACTCAAAAAGATGATCCTTCTGCAGCATGTAACCAATCTTTTGGGATGTTCCTGTGACGACCTCGCCATCCACGAGAACCCTACCTGCTGTGGGGGAAATCAGTCCGCATATAATGGATAAAAGGGTCGATTTACCACAGCCGCTGGGACCAACAATACTGACAAACTCACCTTCGTAAACATCAAACTCTATCTCATCAAGTGCTGTGATTTCTCCATTGAGGGATTGATATTTCATGCCAAGGTTATGCAGCTCCACAACCTTTCTCAATGCCCCTCCCCCCTTCTTTTTACTCTCGGCATTTTCATTATCTCTAATAGTGTATTGAATCCCGGGGAGATGGGTGAGTGTTTAAGATATGAAAAAATCCCCTCCTCTGGGTAGAGAAAGGGAACGTAAAAGCTGGTTAAGCTTCTATGGGTTTCAGAATTTCTTGCATACCTTTATCAATCCTTAAGATTTGACTGCCTAGTATCTCGGCTTCACGGGGATCATGGGTGACCAGAATAAAAGGGATCTGCCATTGCTTCTGAACCTTTAAAAGTTCTTGTTGGAGAAGCGCCCGGGTGTCAGGGTCCAGAGCCGAGAGGGATTCATCCAAGAGCAGGAGCTCCGGTTCCGTCATTAAAGCTCGTGCCAAAGCCACGCGCTGTTTTTCTCCTCCTGATATTTGAGAAGGATAACGCTTCCGTAAGTGACCGATTTTAAGAATGTCCAGAAGCTCCGTCACACCTATCGCTTTATGAGAGGCTTCTGTCAATTCCGCCGGCTTAGGCTTTCCATAGAGGACGTTCTTTTCGATAGTCATATGAGGAAACAGTGCGTAATCCTGAAAGACATAACCAATCCGGCGTTTTCGAACCGGGATATTGATTTTTTGCTCAGAAGAAAAGATGGTTTTACCATTAATCCAAATGTCTCCCTGAGTAGGGTTTTGCAACCCCGCCAAACACTGGAGGACTGTGGTCTTCCCCGCTCCCGACGGACCGACAATGGCCAGGATATGGTTATCCACCTCAAAATCCACTGCCAAGGTAAATGAGGGCAGTTTTTTCTGGAAATGCACCTTGACCATTAAGCTATCCTCCCATCAGGCTTGGTTGAGTTTCCCTTACCTTTTCCCCAATGATTAAGCCCGAAAATGACCAGAAAGCTGAACAACACCATGATCGATACGAGAATCCAGGCCTGACGGGCGTCTCCGGCTTCACTGGCAAAATAAATAGCCAAAGGCATCGTGGACGTCTTACCAGGAATATTGCCGGCCAGCATGAGTGTTGCTCCAAATTCGCCGAGGGAACGGGCGAAAGCCAGTACAAAACCCGCAACACAGCCATTCCATGCTAAAGGAATGGTGACGGTGAAGAAGATCCTTAACTCTCCGGCCCCAAGGGTACGCGCCGCTTTTTCCAATTGGGGGTCCACACTCTCGATGGCTGCTTTTACAGACTGGTACATCATAGGGAAGGATACCACCGCTGCGGCGATAATCGCCCCCCAAATGGTGAAGACCACCGTCACACCAAACAGCTCTCCCAGGAGCTTGCCGACAGGTCCGTTCTTGCCAAAAGTGTAGAGCAAGACAAATCCGACCACAGAAGGCGGCAGAACGAGTGGTAAGGTCAGAAGGGATTCCACAACGGCCTTTCCCGTGAACTGGCGCTTAGCCATCAACGTAGCAATGGGAATAGCAAAGCAAACCACAATTACCACTGCGGCCACGGCAACTTTTACAGATAAGATAATGGGTGAAAAATTAAAGTCCATCTCTATTCCCTCAAATTTTTCCTCAAATTTATCAGAAGTCAGTAAAAACCATAGGTATAATCAGCCTCAGCAAGAAAAACAAAGCCAAGACCGATTATACCTTTAAATGCACTGTGTTTGTACTTTATTTTGTCCTTTATCTAAAATAATTTCCAGCTTTTTATTTGCTTAAGTTGGTTTTAAAACCGTATTTCGCGAAGATATACTGAGCCTCTGAACCTTTCAAATAGGTTAAGAAGGCATTAGCTGCTTCCTTTTCCTTGGTTGCCGAAACAATTCCAGCCGGATAGGTTATGGCTTTATGGCTGTCAGCTGGGAAAGCTTCTACAACTTTGACTTTTGTTGAGCCTTGAGCGTCGGATTTATAGACAACTCCCGCTTCGGCGTTGCCGGTCTCCACATAATTCAACACCTGAGTTACATCTTTGGCCTGAACAAATTTGGGCACCAGGGTATCCCAAAGCTTAAGGGAGGTAAAGGCTTCTTTGGCATATTTGCCGGCGGGGACGGATTCCGGAGTGCCGATACCGATCTGCTTCACACTTTCCTTGGACAGATTCTGTATGGAGTTAACACTGGTATCGTTGGCACCGACAACAAGAACCAAATCATTGCCCACCAGATTGATAACGCTGTCTTTATCCATTAAGTTCTTTTCCAAGAGAGCATCCACCTGGGATTTTCCTGCTGAAATAAACAGATCAGCCGGAGCTCCCTGTTCAATTTGCTGCTGCAGGGTTCCTGAAGCACCCATGTTAAAGGTCAGTTTAACATTAGGCTCTTTCGCGGCATAATCCTTTTGAATCTCATCCAAGGCATTTTTCAAACTGGCCGCTGCGGAAACAATCAGCTCCGTTTGTTTGGCAGGCTCTTGGGGTGCCCCCCCATTATTGCCGCTGTTAGCGTTACCGGTGTTGCTGGCACACCCAGTTAAACCTAAAGAAAGTACCATACCGGAAATCAATAGGGCCTTAATCCACTTTTTCATCCTTAAACCTCCTGAAAGTTATCTTTTATTTTCTTCGATTCAATTATTTATGTAAATTGATAGACTTTTGGCGTCAAAACGTCAAAGCTCCCAATATTTTTTGGTTTTAGCTATTCGTTCTAGTATTAAAACACCTTGAGAGAACGCAAACAAAAAGAATAGAACCAAAGAAAAGGGGAACAAACCAAACGTAATTGCACTCTTACTAGAACTTAAGTTTAGATCAACGCCAACAAACACCATTTACCAATCAACATAAACAAACATAACCTAACTTTAGGTCTATTATATATTATGATATAATCGTTATCAAGATGTAAATAGACACTCGCTAGCCTTTTACTTATTGTTCAATAGGTTAATTATGGGGGGAGAGATTTCCTTGTCCAATGTGACTTATACTCCTGAGGAAGTCGCAAGCATTCTGAAAATCTCTAAATTTACGGTATACGAAATGATTAAACGCGGCGACCTCAGCGCTTACCGCATCGGCCGTAAATTTCGCATCGAAAGTGCGGATCTGGAAAATTACATCCGCAGATCCAAGGGAGACTGTTCGACTTCGTCCTCTGGAAATACAATCAATCTTCCGCTGTCAGGTGATGCTCCACCGAGCGGTCCGGACGGCCGGGAGAAAACTACTGACACGCATCCTGCCTTTCCAGGTTCTACGCTTCCGGATCAAAGTTTGGTAATCTGCGGTCAAGATATCATCTTGGATATTTTAACCCGTCATTTGCATAAGCAATTTCCTCAAGTCCTTTTTCTTCGCCAATACAGCGGCAGCCTGGATGGCCTGATTGCTCTTTACCGCGGTCAAGCTAACGTGGTTACCACTCATTTATGGGATAGCGATACCAATGAATATAACATTCCCTATGTCCGGAGATTGTTACCCGGGCATCCGGCCTGCATCATCAATCTGGTTTATCGCATGGAAGGCTTCTATGTAGCCAAAGGAAATCCAAGAAAAATCTTCACTTGGAGCGACTTAGGTCGATCCGATATTCGCTTTGTTAACCGCGAACGTGGATCCGGGGCACGGGTACTTCTGGACGAACAGCTTCGTCTTGCCCATATTCCTCATCACAGTGTGCGAGGATATGAGGATGAGGAGATGTCTCATATGGCTGTTGCCAGTCGAGTAGCCCGTGGTGAAGCCGATGTTGGGCTGGGGATTGAAAAGGCTGCTATGCAAGTAAGCTCTTTAGATTTTGTGCCTCTGCACAAGGAACGCTATGATCTCGTTATTCGCAAGGAGGATTTGGTAAAACCCCATTTTCAGGCTTTATTGAGCATTTTGAATTCCGAGGTTTTCCACAATGAGGTAGCGGGAATTGGTGGGTATGATATCACTGATATGGGAAAAATTATGGGAGAAGTTTAACTCCCCTCAGATATCATCTAAAGATTGCTAGATATCCATAACGAAACAAAGCCAGCCCCCTTAATTTAAGAGGACTGGCTATTTTACTATGGTGAAAAAGACCCAAAAAGTTGATTCTCCAGGATTTTGCTTTCGGCGTTCACTCCATAAGCTGCGCGGAGCAATCTAATCGCGAAAGACCTCCGCTGCGTCGGGTTCCCGCCCAAATCGCTCCTGCTCAATGGGCGGTTGGAAACGTCCTGTTTCCAACCCGACTCCGCTGCAATCTTTCGCGAAGATTGCTTACCTGCTCGCTTAGAATCCGTTCTCTGCCTTAAAGCAAAATCCTTAGGCTGCCTTTCAGGCTTGAGCAGTGCAACTCTTTCGAAAAGACCCAAAAGAAGGGCCAACAAAGACGCGCAAGCGTAGCTTTACGCACAGGAGCGAACGGCTTTCACTGTGTATAAGGCAGCTAAGGCTTCTGCTTCGCTTCACTCACCATAAGCCAAGCTTTCTTTAAGCGGAAGGGCGGCCAGGTCAACGAGGCTTTCATAACGTAGCGGAGCCACTGGTTCACATCAGGTACTACCTGGAGGTTTGGCGCAGCTGTTAAGAAAGCGAGTGAACCAGCCCTGGAGCTATAGAGTACGTGAGCTCCGATGAAGAAAGCCTCCGGTGGGGGGTTTCAGGAGCTCACGCCCGAAGGTTCGTTGTGCGTAAAGCTACGCGACCCGAGCAAATTCACTTCATCCGAGCCTTAATTCGCTCGATAGCTTTTTCGGTATTCTCACGCGTCCCAAAGGCCGTGAGGCGGAAGAACCCTTCGCCGTTAGCTCCGAAGCCCGCTCCGGGAGTACCTACCACATAAGCTTCCTTCATCAGTTTATCGAAAAATTCCCAGGATCCTAAATTACCAGGGGTTTTCATCCAGATATAAGGGGCATTCACACCGCCAAAGACTTTGAAACCGGCTTCCTTCAGACCTTCCCTGATAATACGGGCATTTTCCATATAATAATCAATGGTTGCTTGGATCTGCTTTTTTCCTTCTTCAGTATAGATGGCAGCGGCTCCTGCTTGTACAGGATAGGACACTCCATTAAACTTGGTGGTCTGTCTTCTCAGCCAAAGCTTATTCAAGCAATGTCCTTCACCTTTGGAGTCATAGATCATTATATCCTTGGGCACGATGGTATAGGCACAACGTGTTCCGGTAAAGCCTGCGGTTTTGGAAAAGCTGCGGAATTCTACAGCCACTTCCCGGGCTCCTTCTACTTCATAAATACTGTGCGGTACTCCCTCTTCCCGAATAAAGGCTTCATAGGCTGCATCAAAAAGAATAACGGCCTTGTTTTTCTGTGCGTAATCAACCCATTCCTTCAGCTCTTCCTTAGTCAAGGTCACTCCCGTGGGATTGTTGGGGAAGCAAAGATAAATCATATCCACAGGTGTGGCAGGCAATTTAGGCTTCATGCCCCCTTCCTCAGTACAAGGAAGATAGACAATTTTACCATACATCCCTTTCTCCTTATCATACATCCCGGTCCGTCCAGCCATAACATTGCTGTCCACATAGACGGGATAGACCGGGTCAGTCACGGCCATAATGTTATCTACTCCAAAGAGCTCTTGAAAATTGGCTGTATCACTTTTAGCTCCATCGCTGATAAAGACTTCATCCATTCCCAGCTGAACTCCCCGGGGGGCATATTCATGGGCGATGATTCTCTCAATTAGGGAATCATACCCTTGTTCTGGTCCGTATCCCCGGAAGGTTCCTACGTTACCCATCTCATCCACAGCCTTCTTCATGGCTTCAACGACGACTGGGGCGAGGGGTCTTGTCACATCACCAATTCCCAAGCGGATAATATCAGCCTCAGGATTCTGAGCCTTAAATTCATTGACTCTCCGCGCTATTTCAGAAAACAAATAACTCCCCGCTAGTTTTAAGTAATTCTCATTGATCCGCGCCATGGTGCCAGTCCCCCTTCTCATACTAAACCCTGAAGGCACCGCCGACCTTATCCACCGCGAAGATGCCTACGCCGTTATATTATCATCTATCGTTATAAATTATATTACTGTTCCCTTTCTTATTGCAACTTTTCCCTGAGGAAGTCCCCCAGAGCTCTTATCATTTTCTGAATTGGGTTTTGTTTTCAAAGCCTTTTCACCTGTAAGTAATCCGGCCCTAGACTGTCTTCACAAAAAGTTTAACGATATGAGGGTCAAATTGGGCCCCGGCACAGCGCATAATTTCTTCAATGGCAGCTTGAGTTGATTGGGCTTTTCGATAGGGTCGATCATTGGTCATGGCATCAAATGTGTCGGCAACGGCAAGAATCCGGCATTCAATAGGAATCTCCTCTCCTTTTAAGCCTAAAGGATACCCAGAACCATCCCAATTCTCATGATGCTTGAGAATCCAATCGGCGATGGGATAAATATCCGGAGTGGATTGAGCGATTCGATGACCCATTTCACAATGCTCTTTCATGATCTTCCACTCGTCCGCGGTTAGACGTCCCTTCTTAAACAGTATCTGATCAGGAATCCCTACTTTTCCGATATCATGGAACTGAGCAAAGAGCTTCAAATCGGATAGTCTCTGCTCGGATAAACCTGCTAACTGCCCCGTGCTGATAATCAAATTTTGTACTCGTTCAGCATGGCCTTCTGTGATGAAATCCCGGAACTCCAAAGCTTTTGTGAGTATTTGAACTTGAGAATTCCGCGTACTATTGTTGCTATGGAGTTTCTCTCTACCCATGGCGTCATCGGCATTTCTTAACAGCTCACTCATCTTCAACCCACAGGATCCGGAGCAAGCGTATCCCAGGGAGATGTCCAAGGGGTAACCGTCATGATCCTTATTATATTTTTCCACATTCCTGCGAAAAAGCTGGCAGGCCTGTTCGAGATCCACATCCTCATTTTTTTCGATGAGTACGGCGAATTCATCTCCCCCGATGCGAGCTACAAGATAGTCCTTAAAGCACTCGTCCAGCAGCCTTGCCGTCGTCACTAAGACTTGATCTCCCGCTTCACTTCCGAAGGTGGTGTTGATTAGCTTCAGACCGTTTACATCGCACATGATTAAGCCGACTTCTTTGCTGGGGTCCGCTTCATACTTGCGCAATTCCTGTTCAAAGTAGACACGGTTATAGAGACCTGTCAACCGATCATGCAAATTCAAGAATTGAAGCTCAGCTTCAGCTTTCTTCCATTCGGTAATATCAATAATGGAGAGAACGGTCTGAATCGTCTGTGGGATGACTTCTGCAGAAACGATGACATCTTTTAAGTTACCCTGATTGTCTTTGTATTTCACTTCATACTGACGGGGTACATGGGAGTCCTGTTGGAGTCTTTTTCGATTATACTCTTTCAGACGCCTCACTTCGTTATCGGGCAGAAAATCTGTAAGATAGGCTATATTATCCATTTTTTCACTGGGCAAACCTAAAAGTCTCTCCGCTTGGGGATTCGAGAGGAGTATTTTTAAGTTCTCATCAACGATTAAGAAGGCACTCCCGGAATGATTAAATATGGTACGGTAACGATTTTCCGACCACATTAACTGGTATTGAATCCTGCCCTGCTCTACAGCATTGGCAAAGGTTTCTGTAACAAGTTTTAAAGGATTGAGAATCTCCTTAAAGGGCAGCCCACCTGAGGATATGTTGACGAAGATAAGCACTCCAAGCAAAGATCCTTTAAAATTAAGGGGAATGGTTAAAACGGAATCTTTCTTAAACACTTCATGGGCCAAAGATCCGATCTCTTTGAACTCAGCCTGGTGAGCAGGTTTCTGACATAAGATATTGCCTTTTTCCCAGTGGATTTTCAACTCTTTAAAGGTTTTTGGAGAGATTGAACATCCATGAGTCAATTTTCCATGTTCATGGACGCTGACATATTCCTTTAAGTTGCTACCAAGATGCAGACAGACTTGTTCCGCCTTAAATAGCTTTAAAATATCCTTTAGAGACTCTTCTGCAGCTACTTTAAAATCCTCTTGCTGATTAAAGCGGGCCGAAATACTCGCTAATCTCTCTTCAAATTTCAGCTTGCGTATCACCATCTCTTCAGCCTCATATCGACGGACAGTACTTTCCAAGGCCTTCTCCAGATTGTGCCGATAGATAGCTTCCGCAACAAGGGGTCTTATGGTCTCAATGAATTGGATGTCTTCCTGGGAAAACACTCCACTCTTGACATCGGCGATGTGTATAACTCCTACTACCTTACCTTGATGGTGCAAGGGGATCACGGCCAGGCTTTTGAATTTCTTATTGGCACATATGCCGCGGAAACTTAAAAGTTGGTCCTCCTTCAACTCTTCTACATATTGAAAGAAGTTTTGAGCGTAATAGGTCCCTGATTCCGAAATATGATCCTGATCCTCATTTTTAAACTGCTGCCTTAAAACTCTCAAGCAGACGCATTCATCCTCATGAACAGAAATGCAACTTTCAGAAGCAATAAAATCCTCATCGAACCCCCGATAAACTACATAAGGGGCAAGGCCGGCCTCTCTAAGCACCCGAATACCAATATTCTCACATCCGGTCCATCCCGAGAGAAAATCGATAATTCCATTGAGGTACTCTTCGAGAGAGTTTTTGTTACTAAGTTGATTAAGTAGGTTAAGTATAGCCATGAGTTTGACATCCTGAATATCTTGTCGCATTCCCATTCCTCCATCATGGTAATGGTCTTCTCGTTACCAATTTTATAAGCTCTTAAAGCTAAAAAGTTCTTCAATCAAAATCATATTCCTTCTTAATTATCACTCCTGGTTTAAAAATTCACAAAATTTTACTCCTAAGAAACAATATGAATCTCCTTTTATTTTAAAACCTATTTTAGAGAGAAGATCGTTGGCTACCTACAAAAAAGCTTGAGACAAAACTAATCTCAAGCAAAATCCCACAAATTCATTTGGCGCTTTGTAATTTCTTCCTTAAAAGGTACGCATGCATCTCAATGGCAATACGTCTCCCCTCACCCATAGCCTTGACTACAGTAGCCGGGCCATGAACCACATCCCCTGCCGCAAAAACTCCGTCCCTGGTGGTCATGCCGTGCTCATTGCAGATCAGTAACCCTTGCTTATTAATCTCAAAGCCCTGGGAGGTGGTCACGATACGAGCATAGGGCCTTTGTCCAATGGCAAAAATAATTTTATCCGCCGGTAGAATAAAACTTTCTTCTTCTTTGATGACGACCTTGCCATCCTCAGACACTATGGTGTTGGCGTATTTTATCCCTGTTACATTTTCATCTCCCAGTATTTCCAAGGGAGCCGCATAAGTGCGAATCTTGACTCCATCAGCTATAGCCTCGTCCCGCTCAATATCACGGGCCGCCATATCATTTAAGCCTCTGCGTGCAAGAACGGTTACCTCCGCTCCCAGACGACTGGAAGTGCGAGCAGCATCCATAGCAACATTGCCGGCACCAATCACCACCACCTTTTCCCCTTTATCCACAGGAAGTTCATTCTCCGGTAACTGGCCTAACTTATAGAGATTGGTGGTTTGCAGGACATACAGTGCCGATATGACTCCTTCCAAGTGCTCTCCGGGTATTTCCAGAATTTTGGGCAACCCTGCCCCTGTACCGATAAAGACCGCCTGATACCCCTGTGCCAAGAGGTCGTCCAGGAAGAGATCCACACCCACTAAAGAATTGAGCTTAAATTCTACACCTAAATTTTTAATCTTCTCTATATCACGACGTACAACATTCTTAGGTAAGCGATACTCTGGAATGCCGTGAACGAGTACCCCCCCAGGTTCCGCTTCCCCTTCGAAGATAGTGACGGAATAACCAAGTTGAGCCAGTTGGACAGCTGCTGCTAATCCCGCCGGTCCAGAGCCGATAACCGCAATGGCTCCCATGGTAGCGGTTACCTTAGGAAACTCTACATCGGTAGCGTTGTCAGCAATAAACTGCTCAAGTTTACCAATGCGAATCGCTTGGCCTTTTCGAGCCAAAATGCAGCTCGCCTCACACTGCTTTTCCTGCGGGCAAACCCGACCGCAAACAGCCGGTAAATAGCTGTGACGATAAATAGCTTCTAAACCTTGAGCGTACTCTCCCTCTTTTAAGGCTCGGATAAACTGCGGTATGGCATTATTCACCGGGCAACCTTGACGGCATAAGGGTTTTTTGCATTGCAGACAACGTGAGGCTTCAGCAAAAGCTTCTTCCTGACTGAACCCGGATTCAAATTTCATCATCTTACTCACTTTTATCTCCCCTCATACTTAAGGTTTTACGTTTTCTCCCTGTCAAGTTTTACAGATTGAAACAAAAAATATAGTTGATTATACCATAGATTTTTTTGGTGAAGGGTGTACAGATTTTAACGAGCAGGCTAAAATTCCAGGTAATTCTATCCATTTAGAAAAAACACCCATGTTTAATATACATAAAAAATAGGGAACTATCCCCAAAAGGATGTTCCCTATGTCCGCTTGTCTAATCTTATTTGAAATAACGGTTGAGTAGTCCCAAGAATGCTTTGCCATGACGGGCTTCATCTTTACACATTTCATGAACTGTATCGTGAATAGCATCCAGATTGAGTTTCTTGGCCAAGGTTGCCAGGTCTTTTTTGCCTTGAGTGGCACCGTATTCTGCTTCCACTCTCATTTCGAGGTTTTTCTTCGTATCGGCTACTACCACTTCGCCTAAGAGTTCAGCAAATTTAGCAGCATGCTCAGCTTCTTCGAAGGCAATTCGTTTGTAAGCTTCCGCTACTTCCGGATACCCTTCACGATCAGCTTGGCGGCTCATAGCCAGGTACATTCCCACTTCAGTGCATTCACCCATGAAGTTTGCTCTTAGACCTTCGATAACTTCCGGATCCACACCTTCTGCGACTCCGATTCTATGCTCATCAGCCCATTGAAGATTCCCTTCGGTTTTTTCAATGAACTTCTCCTTACCTACTTTACACTGAGGACATTGCTCCGGAGCCTCCGGACCCTCATAAATATAACCACAAACTGCACATACGAACTTTTTCATCTTTCAATTCTCTCCTTTTATATTACATTGATTAAATGGTGAGCTATGTTGTTGCTCGTTACATTTACTATTATATTAGAATCATTCTAAAAGTCAAGTGCTTTTTGTTTTTCTTTCATAAAAAAGTTTTGGTTTATGTAAGGCTAGCGCGGAGGAACCTGCAAAAAGATGGATTTCTGAGCTTTTCGGCTCAAAAATCCATCTTAATCAAGAAGTTCAGTGAAGCTTAGGTTCCGATCATCGGAGACACTCCCATGGCGTAAAAGAGATATCGTCCAATGAATTCACCTGCGATAACTAAGGCCAAAGCAAGGTAAACGGTGCTTGTAGAAAGAGCTTTTCCCTTTGCTCCTTTGTTCAGAGCGGCTACCAGCAAGATTGCACCGGCAATTGAAAGTACCCCTCTACCTGCTAACACACCCATGCTTTCAGTCAAGATTTGGGCAGAAGCTTCTGCTGTACTTCCTCCACCATTTAAACCTGAGATGAAGACAGGAAGGTAAGCCAGTGGTAAGATTACGGCAGCAACCCCGAGGTATGACATATTCTTTAAGGTTTTTGTTAATCCTGCTGATATTTGTCCTTTGAGTCCAAAGGCAATGACACCGGCTGCACCTAAGACACCCATGGCTAAGGTTGCACCAAAGAAAGCGATATAGGTGTTCACATTATCCCAAGCAGGGCGAATGGAAGAACTGTAAATACTAGCCATGCTGAACACTGCAGCACATCCCATCAGAACAGTAACCCACCCTAAGGCGTTGCTTTCTTTGCCTTTGCGGGATAACCACCAGAAAACAAACCAAAGAGCGAAGAATCCGCCGGCGGTCATGATTTCCCGGCTTAACCAGGAGGACCCCAGATTCAAAATCGAGCGAGGTGCCCCCAAGGGATCGCCGAGATGGAACAGTGAAAAAACTAAAGCCAACGCTGTAAGTGGACCTACAGCGGTAAATCCGCCGCGAATTGCTTTGGAGGCCTGAGAATCTTGATTGCCTATGCTGGTCTTGACCAGCATAAGCACGATGAATAGTCCAATAGCCAACTGACTCAATAAGGTAAAGGTCATCAATGGCCATTCTTCTGCGAATGTCATAGCATTACCTCCATTCAATTCCTAAGACTTTACGTTAATCACGATATTGGGCTTGGTTGTCTTGGAGCTTGGCAGTGCGGGAGCATCGGCATTTTGGCCGTGCTTTTGGCGGAGTTCATCAATATCTCCATAGTCAAGGCATCTCATGACGCAAGCATCCACACAAGCGGGGTTTTCTCCTTTAGCCAACAGGTCAGCACACATATCGCATTTACCGACCTTTCCTTCTTCCTCCCTATATTGGGGAGCGCCGTAAGGACAGGACCAGGTACAAAGGCGGCAGCCGATGCATTTATCATAGTGATGAATGACGATACCATCCTCTTTGCGCTTTTCCAAGGCACCTGTGGGGCAGTTAGCTACACACTTGGGCTCCTCACAATGGTTGCAGCTGATGGAGAAATGGAGGCGACGAGGATTGGGGAATTTTCCGGTCTCGACATCATAGACCCGACGATAAATCACGCCTATGGCTGAGTCGTTTTTATCTTTACAGGCTACTTGACAGCCTTTGCAGCCGATACAGGTAGTTTGGTCGTAGTAAAATCCTTTTTGTGCCAAGATCACTCACTCCTTTCTATAAAACGATCCGATGGGGCCATTTTACGTCTTCTTCCAAAGGTTCTCCGTTCCATTTTTCTACTTGGCAAATGGTGGAGTTCCAAGCACCGATTCCTTGTCCGGTGGGAATAGGTCCGGTGAGGATATTATCCGATCCTGCTTTATCCACTTGAGTCTTTTCATCGATTTCTACCCATGTTCCATGGGGCAGACCGACTACTCCCGGGGCAATCCATTCGACGATATGGGCAGGACGTAAGGTTTTACCATGACTGCTGAAGATGAGGACGGTGTCCCCTTCTTTAATGCCCCGTTCTTCCGCATCTTTAGCCGCAAGGAATACAGGGTTGGGCCATGCTTCTCTCAGCCAGGATACATTATCGAAGATACTGTGGGAACGTCTCAGGTAGTGAGGATTAATCACTTGCAGAGGATAATCCCCTTTGACTTTATTCTTGAAGTCTTTGTAGGTTGCTTCATAGCCTTCCACTGCCGGATTATAGGTGGGAATAGGGCGGATTTCGGTGAAACCTTTGCCGTTAACGAAGTCAACCAAATCCTGACAATGAATTTCCAGTTTACCGCTGGCCGTTTTAAGAGGATTGGCCACAGGGTCTTTGACAAAGTCTTCATAAGCGATGAAACCAAAATTATCTCCGGGCTTGCGCTCCACCTGGTAAACCCCTTTAGTCTTCAGCTCCTGATAGGAGATGCGGCCCTGCTGGGGAGTTCCGGTGGCACCAATTTCTTTGATATCGGCTTCGGTCAAGGTCACCAAAGTCTCCATGGTCTTGCCATCGGCACCAATCACCTTAGCTCCGGCGATTTGGTTGTAGAACATTTGTTTTTCGTCGATAGGCAGAACCTTTTTGGCATCCAAGCCCATTTTCTCAGCTAATTCGTAAGCAATACGAATATCGCTTTTAGCTTCATAGAGGGGTTCAGTAACTTGACGCCAGAAAACGAGAGCCTCCCGGTTGATGAAGCTGCCAAAACCGCCGACCTTTTCCCATTCCGTAGTCACTGGGAGCACTATATCGGCAAACTTACTGTTGGTAGTTAAGAAATGGCTGGTAGAAAGAACAAACTCTACATGACGGTGAGCTTCAATTCCCTTGGTTTGCCCAGAACGGGTTTGGAGATGGGCTTCCGGGCCATGGTAGATCATTTGGATATTGACATCCCGGACATCACCTTTTCCTGCCACATAATGTCCATCAAGGATGGCCAGCCACATTTCATTGTCGTTAATGGTTTCCTTAATGGGGTTGGCCACAGGGGGAAGTCCGTTAGCTCCGGGAGGAACAAGACTGGGGCCGCCATTGGCTGTAGCATAGTGGCAGCTTACTCCGGTCATAGCGCCGGATCTGCCCATGTTGCCGGTCATGGCACCGAAGGTCATGAACATTTGCGGCCAGGAGTCAGAATTATGGGTACGAGCCGGGCCCCAAGCTGTGAAGAGGGCCACACGATCTTTTTTGGCAATCTTTAATGCTAAGTCGCGGATTCTGTCAGCAGGTACTCCGCAAAGTTCTGCTGCCCATTCCGGGGTTTTCGGTGTGTTGTCATAGGTGCCGAGGACATAATCCTTAAAGTTCTCTTTGGGATCCGCACCTTCCGGCATATGATCGCTGTCAAAACCAACGGTATACTTGTTTAAGAACTCCCAGTCAACCAATGGATTGGTGGTGGGATTATCCTCTTTCAGCAGGGTGTAGGCCATTCCCAGGAACATCGCATGGTCTGTGCTGGGCATAATAGGAAGCCACTCAGCATCCAGCAATTCCACGGTATCGGAGTAGATAGGATCGATGAACACAAATTCTGCTCCGGCTTTTTTGGCCTGGAGATAATGATACGTGGGATTTCCGGCAGCACTCCAGGAGGAGTTTCCGCCGACGATAACGATCAGCTCTGAGTTGCGCAGATCCATCCGGTCATTGATACTTTGCTCAAAGAACCCTTCGGCCATACCGAATTTTTCAGGACCCCAACGCCAGGATCCCCAGGAACTGGTTCCCCAGGAGCCGATATACCCTCCGGCTAAGGAAAGGAGTCGGCCGAAGTCACCGGCATTGGACGCAAAGATGCCCCGGTTGCCATACTGAGCTTTAATACGGTTGATTTCACTGGCGACGATTTCATAAGCTTCATCCCAGGAAATGCGAACCCATTCGTCCCGGCCACGGAGCTCTTTTTTGCCGCCGCCAGGCTCCCAATTCTTCCGCTTCATGGGGTACTTAAGGCGATCCACTCCGAATACCTGCATTCTTTGGGAGCGTCCACGGTTACATCCTCTTTGTTGTGGGTAGTCAGGAGTATCGTGATGGGTATCATCGGTTTTTTGACGAACCACAACACCATCTACCACATAAGCTTTGTTGGAGCAACGCCCTCCACAGTTATGCCAACAGGCTACAGGCATCCATTCTCCTTCTTTTCCAGCCAGATTAGCTGAAGCTGTGGTGGAATCTACGGTAGTCAATCCGCACCCTGGAAGGGTCACTGCTGCTGCCGCTCCGGCTGTAACAGTTGCTGTCCATCCCAGAAAACGTCTTCTGTTCATTGTATAATTTTTTGCTTTTTCAATGAGATTAGCCACCTTTTTCACCTCCAAATTATTTAACAGAACACTGGGTACTATCTATAAGCTCTTCAAGAGCCTCCAGATCAAGAGTCAGAAATCCTTTGAGAACCTTAGCGATTCCAGGATAAAAACTGGATTGGGCATTTTCCCTTATCTTAAGGGTCAATTCGGGAACCCACTGCAGTAAGTGGTTTTCTAAGAAATCTTTTTGATCGGTAAAGATCTGTTGCAGCTTCTCCATATTTTCTTCATTCATAGCTTCCTGAGCCTGCAAAGTAAGCTGATACATAAAGTCCAGCTCCAAACCAAGGTGGTCATCAGCCTCTTGCATAAAATTCCTGGGAAGAAAATGGTATTTGAGATAAGCCTGCCGAACTTGGAGAGTTCGCTCCTGAAAAAGGAGCCGTTCTTTGCTCAAGTAAGCTGATTCCCACAGTGGGGCAGGGAGCCGGTCGGGGCCGATGAACATTCGTGTATAATCCCAATGCAAGGAATCAAAAACCTCCAGGCTTGTTAAATCCTTCTCATAAATCAACGCAAGAATTTGCGCTGCACCTTCCGCGATGTCTTTCTGTTCCTCCTGAAAAGGAAAGTTCTCAAATAAACTCCTGTCATTTATGAATGCGAGAAATTCAGGAGTGGGTTCTTGCAGAAAAGCTCTTCTTAACAGATCATAAATGAAAACTCGGGTTTCAAGTAAGGGTTCAATTTGTAAAATACTTTTGTTATTGTTCATTTTTTCACCCCCCTTTACACTCTCATTATCCCAGAAATCGATTTGTACAAAGTTACAAAAATCACGACATATTTTTTGTATTTTCTTTGAACTTTTAGAATCAATACAAATACAAGAACTTTTCTAGCTGTTACTAATGCACAAGGCCGCATGAAAACCTAGCAATGTAAAAAGCTGTAGTCAAGAAATTAATCATTTCATTGACTACAGCCCCTAACTCGATTGTTTTCCAGCTTAATTGTTAATCCAATATCTCTTTTTTTCTTTGGGAGGATAAAAGCGAATGGATGGCTTAGTGAGCCGGATATCCGGAAATCCTTCTACTGTCGGGACTGTACCCTTCTCACCATACTTATTGAAATCATGAACTTGAAGAGCTCCTGTAGGGCATGCGGTTACACAAGCTGGAAGCAGGCCTGCCTTTTGTCGGTCAATGCAGTAATTGCATTTACCAGTTCTGTTGGCTGCGTGGTCAAACTGTGGCGCCTTATAAGGACAGGCTCCCACACAGGTCTGACAGCCTGCACAGCGATTAGAATCGATGAGAACGATCCCATCCCTTCTTTTTATATAAGCATGCTCTGGACAGACACGAAAGCACTCCGGACTTGAGCAATGATTACAGGAAATAGAGAGATAGCGCCCTTCTCCTCCATTGTCAGTGACTCTGCGCCAGGATACCGCCGCCGCTGTTTTGTTTTCATTTTTGCAGGCGAGAACACAAGAATGGCAGCCTATGCAGCGATCCACATTAAACAGAAACCCTTTGGCGTTGATCTTCGTCATTTCTTTTTCACCTCTACCCAAGAATCATAAAAAGCTGCCCCTCGGGCTCCGGTTGTATGAATCCCCATATCCGTATTTTGACCGGCCAGTAGTTGGTTGGTGGTATCACCTTGAGCCATAACCACGACTCCTTGAGGGATGTAGGGGTTAATCTCCACTCTTCGAAAACAGGATCCACGATCGTTAAGCACTATGACATGATCTTTTTCTTTAAGATTCCGTTGCTCTGCATCTTGAGGGTTAAGCTCCACTGCATCCATCTCTTTTTCAAGGTTCAGCCAGCTGAGCTCACGATATTGAGAATGAAGCCTTAACAGGCTTTGGGGAGTGAGTAAACGCAAAGGATAGGGAGATTCAATTCTCTGTTCTTTAAAACGCACCAATGCGGGCAATTGGTTTTCTTTAGCACCTCTCGACATCAGCTGGAATTTCCCGGTCTCCGTAGGATAGCCTTGGACTTCCCGGGAGACTCCCTTTAGTTTATATTTGCGGGGACCTTGAAGAAGCTCTTCCCAATTGTCAATCTCCAGCTGTTTAAGGATCTCTGGTGTCAGCTCTGCCTTAATCCAGTCCAAGGCACTTAATTGCCAAGGAAAGCTGGAGAAGTCTGGCCGGAGCCCATTCAAGACTTGAGTCAAATTACGAGCGATCTCCAGGTCACTGCGTGCTTCGTAAAATGGCGGGATAGCCTTTTGATTGATGGCAATCCACTGATGCCAGTAGCAGCTATGCAAATCATACTCTTCAAAAGGACTGGCAGCAGGCAAAACGATATCTGCTTGGGCCGTGGTTTCATTCATGAACAAATCTACCACAACGATGAGTTCCAATTGACTTACAAGTTTTCGCCAATGTTGAAGATTTTGCCCTTGGCTGAAAGGATTATGGCTTGCCAACCAGAGGAGCTTTAGCGGAGGATCCTTCAAAGCTAAAGCCTCTTGAGCAAAATGAATAATATTGAGACTTCGTACCGGTGCCTTTTCCTGCTCTGGGGGGAGGGGAAAGTTTTTAATATTGAAAGGAAAAATATCGAGCCAATTGTAGTAGTATAATCCGCCGCCTTGTTGGTGCTGATTCTTAGTAAGAGTGACTAAGGCATCGATTCCTCGTACACTCTGTCCGCCATTGGAATAACGCTGAACACCAAAACCTACCCAGGTAGCACAGGGTGATTCCAGATACATTTCAGCCAAATCTTTTATTCCCTCAAGAGGTACTCCCGTTATGGCACTGGCTTCTTCAAGGGAGACCTCGTCCCGAAGATAGCTTTCAAAAGCTTCCCAGCCATGAACATGCCTTTGAATAAAGTCCAGGTCCAAACGGCTCTCTTGCCATATATATTTGAGAACGGCCATGGCCAACAGCCCATCAGTACCCGGCTGGATCTGAAGGTAAATATCCCCTTGCGCCGCCGTTGGGGTGAATAAGGTGTCGATGACTAAAAGCTTAGCCCCTTTATCCCTGGCACGATTGATAAAGCTCCACTGATGAACAGCGGTGCGGGCAGGGTTAACTCCCCAGAGGACGATTCCCTTGGCCTTTGCCATATCTTCCGGATCGCAAAGCGCCCCTTGACCTCGGTTATAGTTTAAAGCATCTCCTCCAGCCGACAAGCATAAATCACCATGGATCTTGGTGTGAGATCCTAATCCTCTGAACATTCCCTCTGTGGCATAATGAAGAATTCCCAGGTTGCCGGAGTATTTGTCATAGCCACTGGCGAGGTTAGAACCATAGCGGTCGTGAAGTTCAATGATTTTTAAGGCGATGGTCTCCAAGGCTTCGCTCCAGCTTATGCGCTGCCAATTCCCTGAACCTCTGGGGAACTGGCGGAGGGGATACTTTAGGCGCTGAGGGCTGTATACATATTCCGTGTAGGCATAGCCCTTAGCACATAGTCGACCATGGGTATAACCATGCTTGGGATTTCCCTCAACTTTAATAAGTTTTCCGTTTTCCACAGTGGAGAGAATCCCGCAAGTCTCATAGCAATTGCGCGGGCAGACATTATGGAAAATTTGCCGATCAGTGTTCATAATTTCTCCTTAAAATCGACCAGGTACTTAATTTTAAAGGCAATAACCAAGGACACTCTGGTATCAAAATCCTCAAGATCCATGTCTAAAATTTCCTCGATTCGTTTGAGCCGATAGCGAAGGGAGTTGGGATGAAGGAAAAGGGCATTGGCCGTAGCTTTCAAATCGCAATGATAGGTAAGATAGTTCTCAAGAGTTTCTGTCAATTCATTTTTTTGTTTGTCCTGAGATTCTAACTCAGCTAACATCTCGCGATAAAACTCTAATAATTCCTGTTTATCATGGCTATAAAGTATTCTTTCTACTCCCAGTTCCCGGAAATAAACGGTGGGGCCTTTCCCTTTGAGGAGAACACTAAGCTTAACGGCCACCTTGGCCTCCTGATAGCTTCGGAATAATTCTGATGGCTGCTCATATCTTCTACCGACACCCACCCGAATCACTCGAGGTGCCAGGCGTTCCTCCGTTTGAGCCAGTACTTGATTGATGATCATATTCAGATACGCTTTAAAATCACGGCGCTTCCCACTTTCAATAGGCAAAGCTAAAATGACTTCTTCGTTTTTTTCCATGAGAATCACGGCGTTATCCAGAGGCTGAACTACGGATTGAATACTATCATGCAGGGTGGTGACAAGATAGTGATCCTGAGAATAGGACTCATAGTCCTCCAGTTCAAAGACTGTGACCACATGAGGCAGGCTCAGATCCCAGCCCCATAGCTTTGCTCTGGCAATAATATCATTATTATCTTCTATGTTTCCATAGAGCAGATCAAAAAGAAAGGCATCCTGATAATTTCGGCTGTTGTCCAAAAGTTCCGCTTCCTTTTGCAGTTCCAGGACAAAGATATTGCGAGCTTGGTGAATCAGTACTTTAAGCCGGTTGTCCTCGTCAGGTCCCGGATCACATAGATAGAGAAAGCCTAAACGCTTGGAGGCATGGCTAAGTTCAATGGCAAGAGCGTCCATTCTCGTCTCCCCTGCCTGGATCTGGACTCGTCCGGGACTAGGAGGATTAAGAGGTAAAACCTCGAAGAACTTCCCTTGACCAAATTCCTCATCGGTTAAGGAGGACTCCAAAACCCTATGTGAAGTGCTTGCGATCATAACTTCTCTACGGACAAAGTGGGAAGTGCTGTCTACAAGTTCTTTAAGACCACCACCATGAACCAGCTTATTCAATAGCTCGTTCTGAAGCTGCAAGGATTCCTCGACATTCATAATCTTCCTCCTCCCTAGAACTTTATATGTCCATTTTGTAAGATTATTTATCCATACGTTATGAGCATTATACGTTATCCTGGCAATATTCCAAAGCCTTCACCTATCTACTCATTGTAATCCTTCTTGATACTAAATACAAAAAAGGAGGGACGATCACTATCTTTGGGATAGTTAGCGCCTCTCCTTTAGGATACACAATTTTTCTTACTTAATATGTGGTTTAAATCACTCATCGGTGTAAATTTGCTCTATGAATCGGTTTCCAGTTTTATATGGAGCCAGTATTGACTTAGATATCCCCTTCTTGAAGTAATCTTCTATAGTAAAAACTGCTGGTATATAAAGCCGCAGCCGGATTATGGCCCAACACTCTATCTTTCGTGATAAGCGTGGTAACAGGAGCCTCGGAGTATTTAATAAATAAGGAATCATGCCCCACGCATAGCCCTACTATCACATTGAGATGGGTCTTTTCCTCATTGAGGAGAGTGGCTTGAAGGACAGGGTTGCATAAGGATTCATGGCATCCCTTGTTGACCTTGAGCTCTTCTGGCACTCCTACTTGAGTCTTGTCGACTGCACCTACTTTACAAATGATACCATAGCTTTCAAGCCCCTTGGCACTAAGAATTTTGGCAAAGGTTTTTGCCTCGCTCATTAATCCCACACAGGTAGCAATACCAACCTTTTTAGCCCCGATTCGTTTAGCAAAGGCTATTATTTCCTCTACTCGAGTGAGTTTACCATAATAGGTCCCTTCGATTTCAGCTGCCGCATTGGAAAGTTTGGAAACAAGGTCATCCTTACGGTATAACTCATTAATCTCTTCTACGGTTTCTTCAGAAGTATGGGTTGTTAAGCAGAATTGAGGAAAGGTCTTGTCTCTTTTATGGCAATTTAAGAGCGCACAATCCGTGCAGCTTAACTTCTTATCCTCTTGATTCATTACCATTCTCCTTCTCTATTTGCTTATAATTTGCTTATATGCCCTTGAACATAGGGATATAACCACTCATTACAATTGTAAGATCTTAAGTCTTAAAACTCAAGGAGATTCAGACGTAGAAAAGCAGGGAGCTTTTCTCCCTGCTTTCTCATTCCTCGGATAGTGAAGGAACAAACGAGTCTTCTCCTTGCTTCACAGTTCGTGAATAAACAATCCGCTACGCAGCTTAGGTTCAAACCAAGTGGATTTGGGCGGCATCAGTCGCCCCGCATCAGATACTGCAAAAAGCTCTTGAATAGAGGTAGGGTATAGAGAAAAGGCACATTTCATATCGCTGTTGGTTCTTTTTTCAAGTTCCTGTAAACCACGGATTCCGCCCACAAAGTCAATGCGTTTATCTGTACGGATATCCATAATCTGCAGAATCGGCGTTAAGAGGTGATTCTGCAGCAAGGATACATCCAGCCCTTCTACAGGATCCGTTGAACGAATCTCTTCCCGAGCCCTCAGCTTATACCAAGTCCCTTCCAGCGCCATGCCAAAGGTAGCCTTCTCCTCAGGTTTATAAGGGGTATTTCCTATTTCCTCCAATTCAAAGCCCCTTTTAATTTCTTCCAAAAATTCGGCCTTGCTTAAACCATTAAGATCTTTCACCACTCGATTATAGTCCAAGATCAACAACTGATCGTCTGGAAAGAGCACAGAAAGGAAGAAATTAAACTCCTCTTGACCCGTATAGTTGGGATGCTCTTCTCTTCGTTTCAGCCCCACCTTAACGGCAGAAGCGGTACGATGATGTCCATCGGCAATATAGATGCTTTGAATTCCGGCAAATCCTGAAGTAATCTTCTCCAAATCCCGGTCCTCCGAGATAACCCAAACGACATGCCTTACTCCATCTGATGCCATAAAATCATAGAGAGGAGTTTTCTGTTTCACTTTTTCAATCACTTCATTAATACTTGCTTGCGAGCGGTAGGTTAAAAAGATCGGGCCCGTCTGGGCATTGCACACATCCACATGATTAATACGGTCAAGCTCTTTATCTTCCCTGGTCAATTCATGCTTTTTAATCACATCTTGAAGATAATCATCAATTGCGGCGCAACCCACCAAGCCGGTTTGAGCTCTTCCGTCCATAGTAAGCTCATAGATATAGTAACAGGGTTTGGTTTCCCGGATAAAAATCCCCTCTTGAATCATTTCCTGCAAAATTTCTCTGGCCTTTTTATAGACCTCAGGATCGTAAGGATTGAAATCCTCAGGAAAGTGAGTCTCCGGACGATCCACCTTTAAAAAAGACAGGGGTTCTTTTTTTATTTCTTCAAGGGCCTCTTCTCGATTATATACATCATAAGGGAGGGCAGCTACTTTCCTTGCTACATCTTCCCTGGGTCTTATGGCTTGAAAGGGTCTAATCCTTGCCAAAGTATTCCCTCCTCTTGAATTGAATTCAGCTTATTTTATGACGCGGACTCTCAGTACGCCGTCAATTTCTCTGAGTTTGGCAATCATCTCTGGACCGGCCGGAGTTTCGATATCGATAAGGGTATAGGCATAGGACCCTTTGCTTTTGTTCATTAAGTCCGAGATATTGACATTTTCTTTGGCTAAGGTAGAGGTGAATTGACCTAGCATATTGGGGACGTTTTTATGATTGATGGCAATCCGCCCGGCTTGGGTGCATACTCCCATATCACAATTGGGGAAATTGACAGAATTCTTGATATTGCCATGCTCAAGGTAATTCATCATCTGCTCTACAGCCATGACCGCACAGTTTTCTTCGGATTCCGCTGTGGATGCTCCTAGATGAGGAATGGCAATAACCCCTTCCACTCCGCAGACTTTTGGGTTGGGGAAGTCTGTCACATATTTGGCAACCTTTCCTGTGCCGAGAGCTTCAAGCAAAGCATCTTCATCCACCAGGGTATCCCTGGAGAAATTCAGGATAATCACGCCGTCTTTCATTTGCTCAAAAGCTTGTTTATTGAGCATTCCACGGTTGGAATCGGTTAAGGGGACATGGATGGTAATGAAATCACATTCCCGATAAATGTCTTCTACACTTTTGATGGGTTTAATATATTTAGACAGCTTCCAGGCATGTTCAACAGAAATATAGGGGTCATAACCGCAAACATCCATTTCCATTTTATTGGCGGCATTGGCTACCAAGACGCCGATGGCACCTAAGCCTATGACTCCCAGCTTCTTGCCTTTGATTTCTGTTCCGGCAAATTTAGCTTTATTCTTTTCAACCAGTTTGGCAACTTCGGGATCCGTCTGACAGGAGCTAACCCAGTTAACTCCTCCCACAAGATTCCGGGCAGCCATAATCATGGTGGCAATCACCATCTCCTTTACCCCATTGGCATTGGCACCAGGGGTGTTAAAGACGACGATTCCTTTTTCAGCGCATTTATCCAAGGGGATGTTATTGACTCCAGCTCCAGCTCGAGCAATGGCCTCAATATCAGGAGGTAATTCCAGATCGTGCATAGAGGTACTGCGGACAAGGATACCGTTAGCATCTTCGTAACGGTCTACATTAATATAGTGATCGGTAAAAAGCTTTAATCCCGCTTCGGAAATATTATTCAGGCAATTGATTTTAAACATTAAAAACACTCCTCTTTTTATAATTCTTACTTATTTTCTGCTTCAAACTTTTTCATAAACTCCACTAAATCCTTGACCCCTTGGATCGGCATGGCATTGTAAATGCTGGCCCTCATCCCTCCCACTGTACGATAGCCTTTAAGGTTCTCAAAACCTGCGGCCTTGGCTTCTTTGATAAACTTGGCATCCAACTCCTCAGAGCCTGTCACGAAGGGAACATTCATTAAGGAGCGATCCTTTTTCACCACAGTTCCTTTAAACATGTCACTGGCATCCAAGTAATCATAAAGGATGGCAGCCTTTTCCTCGTTAATCTTTTTCATAGCCTCCAGTCCGCCCAGTTTTTTGAGCCATTGGAACACTTTACCGCAGATATATATTCCGTAGACCGGCGGTGTATTATAGGCGGAGTTGTTATCGAAATGGACTTTATATTTGAGCATCGTGGGGGTCCCCGGCAAAACATCCTCCGTGATGAGGTCCTCACGAATAATGACAATCACGACCCCAGCAGGACCCACATTCTTTTGGGCTCCGGCAAAAATAAGTCCATATTTTGTAACATCAATGGGTTCAGATAGAAAATTCGAGGACATATCGGCAATCAAGGGTTTATCCCCCACATCAGGAAGTTCATTAAACTTGGTTCCAAAGATGGTATTGTTGTGGCAGATGTAGACATAGTCCGCATCCTCGGAGAATTTTAAATCTTTAAGGTCTGGAATATAGGAGTAGTTCTGGTCCTCTGATGAAGCGATGACATTGATCTTTCCGTACAGCTTTCCTTCGGAAATGGCTTTCTTGGCCCACTGTCCTGTATTCAGATGATCCGCCACCCGATTCTTCATAAGGTTCATGGGAATCATGGCAAACTGTTGGGACGCCCCTCCCTGAAGAAAGAGAATTTTATAATGTTCAGGAATATTAAGCAACTCCCTTAGATCCTGGGCGGCCTCATTCATCATCCCCTCAATCGTCTTGGAACGATGGCTCATCTCCATAACGGACATGCCCGTTCCCTGGTAATCCAGCATTTCCTCAGCGGCTTCTCTTAGGACTTCTTCGGGCAATACTGCCGGCCCTGCTGAAAAATTGTACACTCTTTTCATTTGAAATATCCCCCTTATTTATAAATATTTATGAATGTTAACATATATTGGGTTGTCCAGGGTAGATAAAAACCCACCCCAGTCTTTGGGGCGGGTATTCCGCGGTGCCACCCAAGTTCCAGCCTTTACGGTTTACGGGCAGTAAGCCCTACCACCTTCCTCCTTCGTGTCGTTAAGGAGAAACTATGGTAGTGCGGCGCGGATAATAAATAAAACCTCTCATCCCAAATCAGGGACGAGAGGTTATTCCCGCGTTGCCACCCATGTTGCCGTAATCGGCCAACTTATGTCCGCGATATCGGGCGGAACCCGTCACAATTCATCATTGGCCACTCCAGGATGGAATCCGCTTCGCTTCTATGACTGACTTGCACCAACCGTCAGCTCTCTACACATATTCGGCACCGGATGTCCCTTCATCGTGTTGGACTATAGATCTACGTTGTTATGATTCTAATCTATTACAGGCCTTTTTGTCAAGTGTTATTGCTAAAATAATTATTTCCCTGCTTCGACATTGCCTTCTAAGCCGATCTCAGACGCGATGGCGCGCATTCCATTAATGGTCTCTTCGATGATTTCATTTAAGTCCTTACCCAGGCGGTTGGCACCGGCTTCAATGACTTCCCTGTTGACATTCTCGGCGAAGCTTTTTTGCTTCCATTTCTTTTTGACCGATTTGGTGGTCAGGTCATGAAGGCTCTTGCTGGGACGAAGCAAGGCTGTGGCTGAGACCAAGCCTGTTAATTCATCGACGGTAAACAAAACATTTTCCACGTTCTCCCGGGGTTCTACATCATGGACCAGACCATAACCATGGCTTTCAATAGCCCGGATGAACTCCTCCGGCAATCCTTTGGGAGTAAGGATCTCCCGGGTTTTGCGACAGTGTTGATCAGGGTACATCTCAAAGTCGATATCATGCAATAACCCGATATTTCCCCAAAGGTCAGGATCTTCTTGATAAAGGGAGGCAAAATGGCGCATCACAGCTTCCACCGTTATGGAGTGACGCAATAAAGTCTCACTTTTTACATAGTCATTGAGAAGCTGCCAAGCAGCCTCTCTATCCCGTGTATAATCCAGCATCCGACATCCTTCTTTCTCATAGTTTATGGTTGGTCTTAACAGTCTCAATAGAATGATTAGACCTAGAACTTAGATATTGCCTAATTCTTCAAGGTTATAGGGTGTTTCCTGATAGACATAGTAGTTCAGCCAATTGGCAAAAAGCAAATTAGAATGACCTCTCCACTTGACGATGGGGGTCTTCATGGGATCGTCCCCAGGATAGTAGTTCTGAGGAATATTGATGGGTAGTCCTTGGGATATATCCCGATCATACTCCGATTTTAGGGTGTGAGGATCGTATTCGGAATGACCTGTGACAAAAATCTGCCGACCGCCCTTGGTCCCGATGAGATAGACTCCGGACTCCTCAGATTCCGAAAGAATCTCCAACTCCGGCACCTTGACAATATCTTCTTTTCTTACCTCTGTATGCCTGGAGTGGGGAACATAAAAGACATCATCAAAGCCTCTGAGCAAACGGATATCCTTGCAGTTTAAGGTATGAGGGAATACGCCGAACATTTTTGCTTGTAAAGGATACTTGGGAACACCAAAGAAGTGATAAAGCCCCGCCTGGGCTCCCCAGCAAATGAAAAGCGTGGAAAAGACGTTGCTCTTACTCCAATCCATAATCTTCTGCAGTTCCGGCCAAAAATCAACCTCTTCAAAGGGCATCTGCTCAATGGGGGCACCCGTAATAATCATTCCGTCAAATTTTTGATCTTTAATACTGTCAAAGGTCTGATAATACTTAATGAGGTATTCTTCCGGGGTATTCTTAGAGAGATGGGTTTCCGGATAAAGAAGGGTAATGTCCACTTGCAAAGGAGAATTCCCTAAGAGCCTAAGAATCTGTGTTTCCGTCACGATCTTATTGGGCATGAGATTTAGAATGACAATGCTAAGAGGGCGAATGTCCTGATGCTCGGCACGCCTCTCTTCCATAATAAAAACATCTTCTTTGGTGAGTATTTCTGCTGCAGGCAGGCCATCGGGTACATTAATCGGCATAGTATTCTCCCTTCAATACACTTAAAAATAAAGAAAACCTCTTTCCGAGAAAGAGGGCATCGCCAAAAGTTCCTCTCTCATCTATCAATGCTTCCATCGCAGGAATTAGCACCGTTGTATTCATCAGAATACCGGTTGCTGGGTTTCATCGGGCCAGTCCCTCCACCACTCTTGATAAGAAATGGGATGTATTTAATTGCTGACGATGAAAATCGTCATTGGCACTATATTATTATATCTTTTCTTTAAAGTCAATCTGCTCTATAACAAAAATATTTTGAAGCACACTATATAATATAACAGATTCCTTCATGTTGTAGGCATACGGGCAGATGCGGAAAAGCTTTTGCTCGGGTCGAGTAGCTTTACGCACAACGCTCACTCTATAGCTCCAGAGCTGGTCAACTCGCTTTCTTAACAGCTACGCCAAACCCCGCTGCTTTCTGCATGTGAACCGGTGGCTTCGCTACGTTAAGAAAGCCTCGTTGACCCGGTCGCTCTTCCGCTAAAGCCGTTCCCTTTTGTGCGTAAAGCTACACTTGCGGGGCCTTTTTACTTCTGCATCGTGTGGCTGGACTTTTAGCCCTTACTTCTTTTCCGGGCCTTTTTAAGGGCAGCTGGCGATGCCGTAGGCAGTACCAGCGGAGGATGAAAAGCTCATCCGGGCCGGGTACTTATCCTACACCTGCACCGCTCAAACCCGAAAAGCAGCCCAAGGATTTTGCTTTAAGGCAGAGAACGGATTCTAAGCGAGCAGGGTAGCAATCTTCGCGAAAAGACTGCAGCGGAGTCGGGTTGGAAACAGGACGTTTCCAACCGGCCATTGAGCAGGAGCGATTTAGCCGGGCACCCGACGCAGCGGAAGTCTTGAGCGATTAGATTGCTCCGCGCAGCTTATGGAGTGAACGCCGAAAGCAAAATCCTGGAGAACTAGCTTTCCGGGCCTTTTTCATACTAGAAGACGGCTCTCTCCAACTAAAAGCAGGATGAGAACCGTCTTTTTCTTCATTATCCTTAGACCTATCCTATTACTAAAGTTTTCCGCCTTCGACAATTAACTCTTCAGGTTTTACATCATCTCCGTACACGGGGAGAAGAGTCTTTTTATAAGCTTGCCCCACAAAATCCTCCTTACCAATCGCTTCCAACTCTTGATTAATCCAGTTTAAGAGTTCGGTGTTGCCCTTCTTTACTGCCGGAGCAATTGTGTCCGTTCCGCCTAAAGTAGGTACACCTACAGAGAAGCCGGGATTAGATTTTGCCCAAGCAAGCACTTCCGTATTGTCATGAGCTAACGCGGCCCCTCGACCATCTTTTAAAGCTTCAAAAGCTTCCGTGTTTTGATCATACTTGAGAAGTTCGAGGTCAGGGTGATTCTTGGTTAAATAATCTTGAGCTGTGGTTCCTTTATTGACAATAACTTTCTTCCCTTTAAGCTGGTCGATGGAGGTAATCAGAGCCCCGTCAGGTGATACGAGCCCTAGAGAAACCTTCATGTAAGGATTGGCAAAATCAACCTTTTGCTTTCTTTCCTCCGTGACTGTGAAATTAGCCATGATGATATCTACCTTGTTGGATTCAAGATAAGGGACTCTGTTGGCAGCCTCAACCAATACGAATTCCACTTTGGATTCGTCCCCCAAAAGGTCTTTAGCAAAACGCTTGGCAATTTCCACGTCAAAGCCTTGATTCTGTCCATTGGAATCCACATACCCAAAAGGCGGTTTGTCGCTGAATACTCCAATCCTTAAGGTACCACGCTGTTTAATCTCTTCTAAAGATCCTGCTGAGGACGTACCATTTGAGTTATTTGCTGGGTTGGCTCCTGCTTGGCTGCACCCCACAAGCCCTCCAAGGAGTAAAGCGCCTGCTAGTGCGAGGGACAATAATCTCTTCATCTTTTTCATCTTTTCTCTCAACCTTTCTTTGCTTTTTTGTACTCTAGTATTGGAATATATTAAGAAATCGCCTAGCCCGATCCGTGCGGGGATTATTAAAGAACTCCTGAGGTCCAGCAATCTCACAAATATCACCTGAATCCATGAAAACGATTCGATCAGCCACAGCCTGGGCGAAACCCATTTCATGAGTGACGATAATCATGGTCATTCCTTGTTTGGCCAAACCCAGCATAACATCAAGAACTTCTCGAACCATTTCCGGATCAAGGGATGCTGTCACCTCGTCAAAAAGCATCATCTCGGGATTCATACATAAGGCCCTGACGATAGCGATTCTCTGCTTCTGACCTCCGGACAACTCCCTTGGAAAAGCGTTTATTCTATCATATAACCCGACTCTTTCCAAGAGGACCTTGGCTTGCTCCAGCACTTGGCTTCTACCCCTGTTCTGAACTTTCGTGGGGCCAAGAAGAATATTCTCAAGCACCGTCATATGGGGAAAAAGATCATAGTTCTGGAAGACCATACCGATCTGCTGACGGATTTTTTTCCAGTCAACATTTTTTCCTATGAGGCTTTGACCTGAAAGCAGAATATCTCCCCCTTGAATGGGTTCAAGACCATTAAGACATCGGAGCAAGGTGCTTTTCCCGCATCCGGAAGGCCCTAAAACCACAATAACCTCACCCCTCTGGACTTGGAGATCAATCTCATTGAGAACAGGTTTGCCACCATACTCCTTGTGCAACGCTTTGATTTCCAACACTACTTCCTTTTTCTCTACACTCATTTAATCACCCCTAACTGCTCCACTTCGCTTCCAGCTTCTTTGCAAAACGAGATAACGGATAACACATGGTGAAGTACAACATAAAAATAAATCCATAAATCCAGAAGGAAGCCGTGGGTACCGTGAAACGAGCGTTCTCTATGATTTGTTGACCGACCTTGAGAACTTCCACTACGCCGATGAGAACCACAAGCGAGGTGGTTTTGACCATCCGTGTAGCCAAATTAATCGTGGCGGGAAGCATTCGTCTTACAGCCTGAGGAATTAAAATATACCGGTAAAGCTTCCAAAAGCTTAAACCCAAGGCTTTACCGGAGTCACTCTGATGTCGGGGCAAGGATTCTAAGGCCCCTCTAACGATATCACCCATTTCTGCCGTTCCCCAGAGAATAAAGACAATAATAGCTATGACCTCACCCTCTAGATGGATATTAAAGGCCGCGGTAATTCCGAAATAGCCGATGAATAACCAGACAAGGACGGGAATAATTCTGAAGGTTTCCAGATAAAGGCGGCAGAGCCCTTTGATCATCCTCGATTTTATAGTCATGAGAAGACCAAAGAGGATTCCCGTAAAGGTGGAAATTAAGATGGCGATGAAGGCTATTCGTGCCGTAACCAGCAATCCCTCCAGCAGGCGCATTATATTTTGTGAGGTAAAGATCATCTCAATGGCCGAACTCTGCATAACGCACCTTCCTCTCCAACCAAGTCAGGAAAAACGATAGGGGTAAAAGAATGATCAAGTAAGAAACAACCAGCATAAAGAGAGATTCAATGGTCTGGTAATACATCCCGATGAGGTCCTTGGTTACATTCATAAGGTCCAGGATGGCGATAGCCCCGACGACGGAAGTTTCTTTCAGCAAGAAGATACAATTAGCGCCAAGGGCCGGGACACTAAAAGACAAAGCCTGAGGGAATACTACATAACGAATCAATTGCCACCGTGAAAACCCTAAGCTTAAGCCAGATTCAATCTGGGATCTGCTCACCGCCTCCATACCGCCGCGGAAAGCCTCAGCCATATAGCTGCCTCCTAAAAAGGAAAGACCAAGAATTGCACAAGTAGTTTCACTTAAGGTCACCCCCAGCTTCGTTAGCCCAAAATAGAGAAAGTAGAGCTGGATAAGCAAAGGGGTATTCCGGGAGAGCTCTATATAGACTCCCACAATAGTTTTTAAAAAAGGTACACGGTAATAAATTATTACACTGCAGATAAGGCCAAGGAGCAAAGAAGACAGTGTCCCCCAGAAAGCAAGCTTTAAGGTAAGCCATGCCGCTTTCTCATATAAAGGGATATTTTGAAGAATAAATTCCCAATTTAAGTTCATGGCCGTTCTCTCTTTCAGTCAAATCTGCTGGACTTCTATACTCTAAGTCTATTCATATAATTCATATATATTTACTATGACATATCGGAATTATATATTTTAGTTACTGCTATGTCAATAACTAAATTTTTTAAATAAGCAAAAGGAGCTAACATCTTTGAACCTGGATAAGTTCACGAGATGTCAGCTCCTTATTTTCTTGTTTAATTTAGCCTCAAAGTGCTTAGAGGCTGAGAAAATTTTAATAATTTATATTAGAAAATTTCCAGGCCCACCGGGCAATGATCTGAACCCATTATTTTGTCGTAGATTAGGGCATCCTTAAGTTCATTCTTCAAGCTTTCAGAGACGCAAAAATAATCAATACGCCACCCTGCATTATTGGTTCGAGCATTGAACATATAGGACCACCAAGTGTAGGAATCTGTTTTATCCGGGTAGAAATGGCGGAAGGTATCGATAAAGCCATTCTTAAGAAGTCCACTGAACTTTGCCCGTTCTTCATCAGAGAAACCGGCGTTTTTACGGTTGGATTTGGGGTTTTTGAGATCGATCTCCGTATGGGCAACATTAAGATCTCCGCAAAAGATCACCGGTTTAGACTTTTCCAGGCTTTTAAGATAACTGAGAAACTCTTCTTCCCAGGTCATGCGATAATCTAAACGAGCCAGACCTCTTTGAGAGTTCGGGGCGTAGACGGTAACAAGGTAGAAGGTTTCAAATTCAAGGGTAATGACTCGCCCTTCTTGATCATGTTCTTCTTTACCGATTCCATAGGACACACTCAGCGGTTCATTTTTTGTAAAGACTGCGGTACCGGAATATCCTTTCTTCTGAGCAAAATTCCAATAGGCGTAATACCCCTCCAATTGGAAAGGAATCTGTTCTTCCTGAAGTTTGGTTTCCTGCAGGCAAAAGATATCCGCTTGTTCCTGTTCAAAAAAGTCCATAAAGCCCTTATTTAGACAAGCCCGCAGGCCATTAACATTCCATGATATTAATTTCATTTTATTCTCTCCTCCCCTATAAAAACCACATAATTCTTCTACACATTTGAATCCTTATCAATTCTTATCTTCCACTTTAATCCCTATATTGGTTTTTTACAACATACAATTGCTTAGTTCCCTTACCTCTTCTAAAAGGTAAAGCACTAATAAGAACTTTGATGGGTCACCCAAGCGGGACTTTACTTCTTTAGGACTTTGGTCCTACTTTCTTTTGCAGGACTAAATCTGTCGACTGTCGAAAGTATTTTTATATTCAGTCTACAAATAAAGGAGAGAATCACAATGCTTATGGAAAATCAACCTCATGATGAAAATCAAGAAATCTTTAACCACTTCGCTTATGTTTTACCATTTATCAATGACATGCTTACCAGTGATGTCAGTGTTGGAATGTCTGATCGCGAAAGGCAATTGGTCTACATACCCGGAAGAACATTGGATCTTAAAATCCCGATAGGTGCTCCCTTAAAGGCAGGCAGCGGGTTGTATCGGGCAATTAACGAAAAGCGCAGGGTGGTTGTGAAATCCGATAAATCCTTGTGGGGTGTTCCCTTTATTGCTACAGCATTTCCGATTTGCAATAAGCAAAAGGAAATCATCGGGGCAATTGCCGTAATGGAAAATGTGGACCGCCAAGATCATCTCAAGGACATGTCCACATCATTAGCACAAAGTATGGGAGTTCTAGCCCAGCACAATCCAAGAGATTTCCGCACAGACCGAAGAAATCTCTGCCGTCTGCGATTCATTAACCAATCTGGTCAATGAATCGCAGTCTCAGGTTAAAAAAACAGACGATGTTCTTTCCCTCATCAAACGCATTGCCAATCAAACTAATTTATTGGGTCTTAACGCTGCTATTGAGGCCGCGCGTGTGGGAGAACAAGGCAGAGGGTTTGGTGTCGTTGCCGAAGAAATTCGCAAGCTAGCCAACGAAACCACTGCTTCCATCAAGCAGATCGAAGCTATACTGAATGCCATCCAAACGGCCAGCTCTCAAACCTTTACTGAGATGATAGAAATCGGCTCTTCCATCGGGCAGGTCGCTGAGGCTATCGGTAATATTGCAGCTGCTACAGAACAAGCCAATGCTATTGCTTTAGAATTAGATTCCCTGGCCGAAAATCTAAGCTCGGAAAAGTGAAGGTACCCCCCCTACATCCGGATTTCTTGAGCTAACCAAGCTTTTTCTTCCTCATTCAAATAGGATTCAAGTTTGTCGTAGACCATTTTATTATACTCATCCAGCCATGTTTGCTCCTCATCGGTCAGTAGGCTTTGATCCACACCTGCTAAGTCGATGGGGCAATAGGTCAGTGCTTCAAAGCGCATGAATTGACCGAATTCGGTCTCTTCATCCTTGATCACCACCATCATATTCTCGGTGCGAATACCATGTTTTCCTTCTTTATAGATACCGGGCTCATTGGTCAGGATCATCCCGTCTTCTAGTTTTGTGGCATTATGCATCTGGCTCAGTCGTTGAGGACCTTCGTGAACATTCAAAAACATGCCCACCCCATGACCTGTACCGCATTTGTAATCCATGCCGTATTTCCAGATCGGCTGTCTGGCTAAGACATCTAGATTAGATCCTGTAGCGCCATAAAGGAATTTAACCGTAGCTAAGGCAATATGTCCCTTCAGCACCAGGGTAAAATCTCTTTTTTCCTCTTCAGTCAGCGGCCCCAAAACAATGGTACGGGTGATATCCGTAGTGCCGCCAAAGTATTGACCGCCTGAATCCACCAAAAGGAATCCTTCAGCTTTTAAGGTGTAGGCGTTTTCCGAAGTAGCTTTGTAGTGCATCATGGCAGCATGATCCTTATATCCGGCAATGGTATCGAAGCTTAAACCCACACATTCCTTGTTTTCCCTCCGCAAGGCTTCTAAAGTATCTCCAGCCGAGAGTTCTGTGATTTCTTCCTTCCCAATGGCGGTTTTAAGCCATTTGATAAAGCGAACCATGGCTACTCCGTCATAAGTATTACTGGTTCTTAAGTTGTCCAACTCTGTCTCATTTTTAATAGCCTTCAGCAGAGTTGAGGGATTGGCTCCCTCTACCTTTTTCACTTGAGGATGGATGGCGTGGTAAAGGACTGCGTTGACGCTCTCAGGGTCTATAAGGATGGAATCATTCCCTTGAAGCCCCTGCAGAAGTTCGGTGACAGCAGCATAGCCTTTAATTTGGATCCCATCTTCCTCAAGCTCGGTTTTCACCGTAGCAGGGACCTTTCCTTCGTCGATACATAAATAACAGGTCTCCTCAGCAACCAGGACATACGCGATGGTCACCGGATTATTGGGAACATCATCTCCCCGAATATTTAAGAGCCAGGCGATATCATCCAAGGCTGTCAGCAAATGAACATTGGCTCCCTTGCCCTTCATCTGCTGACGAAGATCATTGAGCTTCTCTATCCGAGAACGTCCCGCGTATCCTACGTCATGAACAAAGATATTCTGAGCAGGAATGGAAGGACGATCTTTCCATAATTGTCCCACCAAATCCTGGTTAAACTTTATGGCTATCTTTCCATCAAATTCCTTCTCCATATCTTTAAGCTGTTTTGCTGAAAAGACATGTCCGTCAAAACCAAGGGCACTTCCTTCCGGTAAATGCTCTCTTATCCACTCTGTATAACTGGGCACTTTAGGATCAGCTGCTCGGAACAACCGAATTCCCGAATTTTGGAGCTGTTGTTCCGCTTGAATGTAGTAACGGCCATCTGTCCATAAACCTGCATCCTTTAAAGTAATGACTACCGTCCCAGCGGAACCGGTAAAGCCTGAAATCCACTGCCTGCTTTTGAAATGGTCAGCTACATATTCACTGAGATGGGAGTCGGAGCTGGGAATAATATAAGCATCCATGCCATTGTCTTCCATCAGCTTTCTGAGTTTCGCGACTCGTTCTTGAATTTCCATTATATTACCTCACTTACACTATAAGTTTCCATCGCCTTACTGCCATCACTGCTTTACTATCTTCATCCTGTGCCTACCGGCCAGGATTTATACCATCATTTTACACGACCAGGCAAACAAGAGTAAATAGGAAAGGTGATGATATAAACACTGTATGCCCTAAATATTAATTAGGCGCTTGGCCTCGGCCATAGTGGTGACGATACTATACATATTGGCGATCTCTCCTACTGCCAATTTCTCGGTAATACCATAATAGTTGGTGCAGGTGCCGCAGGTTTGAATGATGGTTCCTTTATCCGCCATGGCTTTTAAGTCTTCTATACTATTAGAATCGCTACCGGTTAGATAGGCTCCTGAATTAAAGAAAAGAAGATGGGTAGGGGGTGGGGTCAGCTCTGTCAGGGAATAAATAAAACTCTTGAGAAGAATTCTTCCCAATTCTTCGCTGCCTTCTCCCATAGTATCTCGTCCGATGGCGACCACAAGCCCTGAATCCTCCGCTGTTCCTGAACCTTCAACAGCACAGCCTTCTCCGGCAACAATGGTCACCTCAATAACACCATTTTCTTTTTCCTGATATTCACTCTGATATCCCATTCCTGCAGCCATCTTTTGGAGATTTTGCCGTGATATATCGTTATCTACCAGTAAGATCACGACTCCGCCTTCCTCACCTAATTCCTCCAGGGCTTTCTTGGCACGAATCACAGGGATGGGGCAAACTTGTCCCAGGGCATCAATAGTTGTCATTGAATTCGTCCTCCTTATCTGAATCCGCCAGCAACCCGCCGGTGGTTTTTTTATTTGGGAAAGTACCTTCAGCGTGAACGTTTCCTTAGCGAAGAAGAATGGGAAAACCTTGGCGAGTGACTACCTCCCCGATGAGCGCCGCCTTAGGCTCCACCTCCTGCATGGCATGCAAAACCTCTTGGGCACAATCACCAGGCACACTGAAAAGCAACCCTCCAGAGGTCTGGGGATCGAGCATTAGCTCCTGTAAAGAAAAAGGGGTATCCCCGAATTCCACTGCTCCTACCATGAAATTGCGATTGCGTTGACCGGCTGCGGTTAGCAGATATTCTTTAGCATAAGTATAGGCTTGAGTAATAAAAGGTAACTCCGAAGGATAGAGAACAATTGTCGCCGATTCCCCGGCCATCTCCCGAGCATGAGCAAGGAGTCCAAATCCGGTTATATCTGTGCAGGCATGTATGGGGAAGTCATGAGCTTTTTCAGCCGCATACTTATTGAGACGCTGCATGGAAGCAAGAGCTGCTTCAACAGCCTCTGCTTCTGCCATTTCCCCCCGTAGAGCAGCCATTACAATGCCAACCCCCAAGGGTTTAGTGAGAATCAGTCGGTCCCCAGGCTTGGGGGTATTGTTCTTCCAGATCTTCTGTGGGTTAAGCCACCCTGTGACCGCCAAGCCATATTTGGGCTCCCGATCATAGATAGAATGTCCTCCACAGAGAACCGCTCCAGCTTCCTGGAGCTTCTCTGCCCCTCCTGCTAATACCTCCCCTAAGGTCTGGATTTCCTCTCGCTCAGGATAACAGACAAGATTCAGAGCAAAAAGAGGGGTCCCTCCCATGGCATAAACATCACTTAAGGCATTAGCTGCGGCAATGCGCCCAAAGGTTCGCGGGTCCTCCACCATAGGTGTAAAGAAATCTACCGTAGAAACGATAGCTGTATTCTCATCCATCTGATAAACTGCCGCATCGTCAGAAGCATCAAATCCTATCAAAAGCTTAGGGTCCCGAAAAGCCGGCAAGTAGGAAAGAACTTTCGATAATTCACCAGGTCCGATTTTAGCTCCACATCCCCCTGTGGTACAGCTTGATAAAAAAGATTTCATTTGTTAAAATCCCCTTTCTGTAACACCAGGTAAGAATTCTTATTCTATCATAACGCTTTCATTCGATTTATACCAGATTAAGAAGCATCCACCTTTCAGTTTTGCTACCAGGCAAAGTGAAAGACTTGATCTTTTCAAACTATTAAAAATATAGTGTCGAATATGCAGGAAAACAGCGTTAAAAATCGAAAATCTAGATAGATAAAACTCTATAGAAGCTCGTAAGATTGAAGGAGTGAATTGTTTTGCCTAAGAAAATCATCACAGCTCTTATCTTGGTAATGGTCATAACATTAACAGGTTGTTCCTTCGGAGGCTCTAATCAATTATTTACTTTGGAAGGCTTTGCTCAGGAAAAGAATTTTTCTGTTGGAGAGCTAAACAAGAATTATTTGCTGGATCACCAATACAAGCATAAGGATGGAACCTTTATGTCTGTTAATCTGACAGATATACGTACCGAGGAAGAAATCGTCTTAACGGATACCACCCTTAAGCACTCGATTGTACTGACCAGTGCCGACTCCTTCGACCGAACCAAAGCGGCCTTGAACGATGCTCTATTCTTTGAGCTTTATACCAGTAAAGGCCGGAAAGCGAATCTGGATCTGCGCATGTTCATGGTCGAAGGCTCCGAAGGTAAGAGCGAGATCATTTTAAACTGTGAAAAATTTGATATGACTTTATACGACTATCTCGTTGTCGGGCCTGTTGAAGGAGCCCCTGAGGAACGATTGGTATACGCTATAAAATCAGAAAGTTAAATTACCACATAACATCTTCTTTATATTTATGAATAACGAAAACAACTTTAGCCAGCAGTTCAATCCTGCTGGCTAAAGTTATGGTTATTTTTAGGCGGAGAGCTAAAATAAGACAAGGCTAATATAGGACACTGTGTTTATTCCGTTATTATAGGGTATACCGTAATACTTCACTAAGGATGTGACATCGATTCCGTAAGACTCTACGGAAGCCACTGCTTCATCAGGAAGTCGGCATTCTTGGCCATCTAGAATAGAACAACGGCTACAGACCGTACATGGCCCAATACCTAAGGATAGAAAGTCCGTGATCAGACTATTTTCCTCGATCCATCCTAAAAATGTTCTCAGTATTCTGTTTTGCTCTTCCATCCCTTCCTGCATCCCTTCAAAATCAAAGGAGTCCTCCAGTTGATGCACGGTCTGGAATACTATGCCCTGTTTATACTGCAAAGCTTTTTCCTTAAGCTCTGCAAAGTCCCCTACGTTAGGTGGACACATCCAGTTCTTTTTGTAATTGCCACATACATTTTGCTCACATTGCTTTCGGAATTCGGGATTAAAGGAAATATCTTTAGTATCAATATGAGCACTATGGGCAACACCAAGGGTTTCTAAATAACCTAGTAGTTTCATAATTTCCGGGTTCATAACTCACCTCTCCCATGCATCTTGTAAAAGCAAGCCTTCGAAGACAAGCTTCGAAGGCTTTTTATCCAAGACAAATTCACCACATGTTATTTAGAACATTTTCTTACTCATTTTGTCGATTTCTTCACTGACACAATCATAAACACCGGGGAAGGAGCTAAATCCTAAGCCTTGAGTTAAGCAAGGTATGAAGTAGTGCTTTCCGCAATTAGTGCAAGCCCGCTCAACTTCTCTGGTGGCGATTTCCCGGGTCCAGGTTGGGAAGTCAACTACTCCGCTGTCAATATCGCCCATAAAGCTGATTTTGCCACCATACTGTTTAATGAGCTCAGGAGTATTGTTGGTGGTCATTACCCCCTGCCAAATGTCAATTCCCATTTCGATCATGAAGGGTACAAGGTTTGCTGCATAGCAGTCGCTATGGTGAACAATCAGTTCAACCCCATTCTGCCTATAGAAATTGTAGATTTTTTTATAAGCAGGGAGATAGAATTCTTCAAACATAGCCGGTGAAATGAAGGAGTTCTTTTGGCTGCCCCAATCGTCATGATGGAAGATTGCATCAGGTTTGAGACGGCGGCAAATGATTTCAGCCAGCTTTAATTCATACTCAGTGAGATAGTCAATGAGCTCATGCATTAACTCAGGCTCCTCGAATAAACCCATTAAAGCGTCTTCCATGCTCATGAGATGATGGCACATTTCAAAAACGCCAGGGGCGATAAAAGCAGTGACAAATTTCTCATTGCGATCAATTCTATTGGCATGTTCGACGGCAGCTGCCCAAGCTTCATCAGTGTCAGGAATTTCGGGGGCTTTTACTTGTTCTTTCCACTTAGTGATATCTTTGAGCACTTTATGCTCTTCATCATGGAGAGGAAATTGACCGATTTGACCCTCCGGCCATCTAAAGGTGATACCCCAGCCTGTCTTAACCGTTCCTCCGGGAGGAGCCATGAAATCTATAGGGTTTTCTAAAATGATATCCATAAACTCATATTGATTGACGAACCGATCAGGATTTCCACCGCGAATGGTTTCCAACAAGTTTTGTTTAATTGTCAGCATATTATCCCGCCTCCCACTTCTATTTCAACATTTTTATCCTTACGCATTAACTAATTCCTTGGCTTTAACCGCAGCTCCACCCGCATCAGAAGCAAAGCCATCGGCACCAATCTCGTCAGCCATTGCCTGGGATACAGGAGCTCCACCGATTATGACCTTAAATCCGGTCAAGCCGCTGCTTTTAAGAACACTAACCGTTTCCTTCATAGCAGGCATAGTCGTCGTCAGCAGGCCTGAACAAGCTACTATTTTAACATTCTCGTTATCTTTGACAGCATTAACGAATTTCTCCGCAGATACATCAACTCCAAGGTCGACCACATTAAATCCAACACTTTCCAACATCATAGCTACCAGGTTTTTACCAATATCGTGCAAATCTCCTGCTACAGTGCCGATAACGCAGGTACCTAAAGAAGTTGCACTTTCACCGGTGAGGTGGGGCTTCAGGACATCCACACCTTTGGACATAGCTTTTGCTGCCATGAGCATTTCAGGCACGAAGAGCTCTCCGGCTGAGAATTTATCTCCTACTACACCCATAGAGTCAATCATGCCGGATAGAATATCACCTGCTGGATTCCCTGCATCTAAGGCTTCTTGAACGAGACCCGGAACCAGTTTAGCTTTCCCTGCTTCTACCATAGCTTTTACTTCTGCAATTTTTGACATTGTAATTTCCCCCTTATTTTAATTATTATTTTTTGCCTTAAACTTTAATATAACAGATTGATAACCTGGGACTCAACCATGCTTTATTTCTGGCCGAACTTACCTTCACGGTAGGCTCCGATGTATTCCATGCAGTATTCATCTTGACCAAGTAGTGCTTCCGTAGCAAAGATCATTCCCATCAAATCCTGCTTGGTGGGATCGACGATTGCACTGTCCATGCCTGCGCTCATAGCCAATACGATGAAAGCCTGATTGACTAATCTTCGAATCGGAAGATTGAAGGAGATATTGCTTGCTCCACCGGTGACATGAATTTTCGGATATTGAGTTTTGATCTCCTTAATGACATCCATAATGGCAAGGATACCATCTTCGGAAGTGCAAAGCATTTGTACTAAGGGGTCAATGTGTAAACGTGAAGGTGCAATATTGTATTGTTTTGCTTTATCCATAAGAGTTGCGAAAACTTCCAGACGCTTTACGGTATCTTGAGGAATCCCAGTATCATCACACAAAAGAGCGACGCACTCCCATTTTGTATCTGCGATGATCGGGAAGATCACTTCAACCTTGTCACCCTCCATGGATACGGAATTAATTAGTCCCGGTTTGTTGCAGAACTTAATGGCTTGAGCTATGACGTTAGCGTTGGGGCTGTCAATGGCGATAGGAATATCTGAAACCTCCTGTACCAAATCAATAAGCCACTTCAGGGTTTCCAGTTCGATATCGTTATCCACAGAGGCACAGACATCAAGAAAATCAACACCTGCTTCAGATTGTACTTTAGCGAGATTACGAATAAAGTCTGCATCTTTAGCAGCAATGGCTTTAGCTACAGATGGAATCGCCCCATTAATTTTTTCACCAATGAGTATCATTAGAATCAACCTCCGTTTTAATTCTGAAATTTCATATCTGATGGGCCCTTGCCAGGTATTCAGGTAATTCACTCAGCTTTATTAAGGACCAACAGTAAGAAGGCTCCCCCCCTATTAGTTCGGTTGTCTATACAACTTCACTTTTATATATATTCGATACTCAATTGAATAATCCTTTTATATTTTTTGAATTTTTTAATATTTATTTTCTTTTCTTTCTAATTATTCGACACATGTATTGGACCTATTCAATCAACGTCTTTTATTCTTAATAAAACTAATCCTCAAAAAATATCTGTAAATTTATGATATATACCAAACAGCTCCGTAAAGAATATTCATTCTTACGGAGCTGTCGCTAAATTCATCCCGACTTCATTACATTTCTTTATGCAATCGACTCCCATCTTTTATAAAACGTGCGTATACACTGGACAAATGCACTTTCAGCATTGGTCAATTTACGCCGAGGGTACGCCATATAGAAATTGACCGGAGCCTCAAAGTCAATCACCTTTAGGGGAGCCCACAAGGCATTTTCTACATATATGTCGCGGTAGGCAAAGCTTGAAGGTAAACATGCAATGGCTTTATCGCTGACCACCAAATTTTTTAGACTTTCTCGGTCGGTAAAGTTATACAAACCTGAGGTAAGAATGGACAACTTAGGATGATTAAGATACTCTGCTATGATGTCTTGATCGCAAATTGGTGTAGCTACGGGATAATGCTCCAAAACCTCTTTTAAAGTTAAGTGCTTCTTCTCGCGAAGTGGGCTCTTGCAACTGGCAAACACACAGAATTTATCTCCATAGAGAAGCTCAATATTGAACTCCATTTGGTCTATGGCATTCAACCATGAATTGTTGAAAATTCCAATAGAACTGTTTGAACGTGTTAAGGTCGTAAAAATTCTCTCCGGACGAGTCTCATGTACATAGATCGGTGCATCAGGCATGGACTTTTGGTAATCATCAATGATCTCCAAAATTGCACTGTTGCACACCGCAGGAGCAATCGCCAAATGGATTTCTTGACGGGCTTGATGTCTACTTGATAATTTGTAAAGCTCATCAACCTGGTCAAGAATCAACCCTGAGATTCTAAGCACTTCCTGACCTGCCAGTGTCAATTTTGCTCCCGCTTTGGATCGAACAAATATATCGATACCCAATTCGTCCTCCAAACTGTTGATTGCATTGGTCAAACAGGGCTGAGTCACATGAAGCCTTCTTGCTGCTTCAACTAGGGACTTGCAGTTGGCGACTTCCTTAACATATTCAAGTTGTTCAATACGCATTCAATCACCATTCCATACTTAAATAGTATTTTTTCGAACCTATAACAACTTCTTATAGGTGAATATAAACAATAGAAAATTTACAGCCGTATAGTAGTCAGCTATCTTTCAAAGAGAAAGTTAGAATTTTCACTTCCCTCCGTCATAAAGAGCGCTTTGTTAAATTATCCAATTCGTCCATTCCGCTTATTACCGCACAACTATAGTAGTACAATGAGCATGTGACAAGACTTTTAAGCTTACACTGCCCACAAAGAATCGGGATACGGCATTCATCCCCCGACTTCCGATGACAATTTCTGTGGCGTCAATTTTTTCTGCTTCTTCACAAATCACTTCCGCCGGGTCCCCTGTTCGTATACTCGTAGTAAAGGTAATTCCTGTGTCTTTAAATTTGTCGATGGCCTGTGCCATGATCTCTTCAGCCTCGGAAACTAACTCTTTTTCCATTTCAGCGGCATCGTATATGACTCGGGTTGAATAAGAAGTTACCGATTCCCGTACATGAACAATTTCTACTTCAGCATTATTGTTTTGGGCCATGATTAATGCGTATTCTGCAGCTTTCAGTGAGTTTTTTGAACCATCAAAAGCCAGTAATATCTTTTGAAGCATTTGATCACTCCTTTTTGCTTTAAATATAACATATTCAACCAAAAATTTCCCCTAAAACCCTTCCATCGCCATGAGTAAAATCCACTCCTAAAATTGCTCCGAGGGTCGGAGCTATATCGACCATTTCAAGAGGACCTAAAGGATGATTCTTTTTTATTCCGGGACCTGAAGCGATAAAATTGCATCGATAATTTTCCTTGTCCGGTAAGTAACCGTGAGTGGCATATTTCATTTTTATGGCATCTAAATCCAGGAGGGTGGGCACTTCAAGTCTATCATCAAAGCAGTATCCCCTCTTGGCCTCAACCATAGTGGTTATGGACGGATCCACGTGAAGAGCGTCCAACTCATTTCTATAAAAAATCTTTTCAATGCCATATTGTTCTTCTTTCAAGGCATTTTCTAAAACGGCAAATGCTAAGGCTTCGGCTTCTTCATCACCTTCTTTAATATGAAGGTAAGCCCCTCCCCCGGCACTCTGCAGGTAAGCTCTCCACTGCATTTTACCCTTTTCCTCAAATATCAGGCCCTGTTCCAGCAAAAGATTATTCAGGCAGACTTTATAACGGACATCCAGTTGACCATGATCCCCAACAACCAGTATCACAGTATTTTCCTGAATGCCGGCTTCCTCAACCGCTCTCTGGATGTCCCCCAGCCTTTTATCCATACGGACTATGGCATCCTTTACTTCTTTACTATCCGTCCCATATTTATGCTTAGCATCATCTAGCTCTATAAGATGCAACAGCAGAAGATTGGGAATCTTCCGTTTGATAGTATCCACGGCACATAAGGTTGTAAAGTCATCTAAGTAGGGCTGTTCTACTCTTTTTCGATATCGACCGTAGCGTAACTCTAAACCCAGACAGAAAAAAGCACTACCATTCTTTAATACCTTTAAAGCCAGATTTTCCCCACCAGTGGCATGGACTTCAGGCATATTAAACTTTATCGAAGATTTCCCAGAAACAGGCCATAAGAGTCCGGCAGCCGTCATTTTATTCTTCTTCACGGCATCATAAATGGTAGGTGCTTTGATGGCCTCCCGAATTCCAAACCATTTCTGATCTTTTTCAGGAATAAAGGGCTGAAGAGGGTTATTATGAAAAATGCCGTGTTTATCAGGGTAGACGCCGGTCACTATGGTAGTATGTACCGTATACGTAAGGGTTGGATAGACACTCCTTAACTTTGTGCTGTAAGTACCGCTTTGGAGAAGTTTTTCTAGGTTGGGAAGAGATTTTGCCATCTCCCAATTCTCTTCGGAAAAAGAATCATAAGAGACGACGATAACATGCTCAGCCAACTGTTGACTCCGTTTTAACTGGAAATCCATTATATCACCTCTACTATAAGGCCACCTTGAAATAACATTCAAGGTGGCCTTTTCTATCCAGCCACAAAGAGCATCTTACGCCTCTATGCCTTCTTAACAAATTCAGATTTTAATTGCATTCCTCCAAAACCATCGATTTTGCAATCAATGTCATGGTCCCCTTCAATCAAGCGTATGTTTCTTACTTTTGTACCAATCTTAATTGATGATGAACTTCCTTTTACCTTAAGATCCTTAATTATTGTAACCGTATCCCCATCGTTTAAGACATTGCCATAGGCATCTTTAACTACCTTAGTATCTTCATTATTCTCGATGCTTGATTCCAAGGTCCACTCATAGCCGCATTCCGGGCAAACAAAACCACTTCCATCGGCGTATGTATAAGCCGAGTTACATTTTGGGCAATTTGGAAAATTAGTCATTTAATTATTCCTCCTTTGGGTACAGTCTAATTGAAAATCGCCCAAAATGCAAAAAGCATACAAAGAACATTAAAACGGCCCTTTCCCTTGGTGCAAAAGAATTTTGCCTGTAAACAAACGATAAGACAGGGACTTCCATTCCATACTTAAAGCTTTAGAACGGCAGATAGTAACGCATCTTTGGCAGCGAACACATTTTAACGGTTCATATATCAAGGTCAACGGTTCTCCATTTTCTTTTTGTGTTAAAGCTCCTTGGGGGCAAACCTCTGAACACTCACCACAGTCTACACACCGCTCATTTATCTTTAAGGCCGGTATAGGGAGTGCTTCAATCTCAGATTTTCTCGATTGCCAAACTTCCTCTAAGAACTGCCGTGTCTTCGGAATAAGATAGGCTTCGTCGGAAGTGATCCCCGGAAGCATTGCTTCAAGTTTTTCACGGCCGATGTCCCGCCATCCCTTTTCCTCGCTCCGGGTTTGAGCCGACATTGCTTCCATGACCGGCTCACCGCCCCCATCACCCGGTATGACTTTAATCCTGAGGGTTGGGTGATCTTGCCACGAGTTATGGACCTCCTTAAAAATCTGCACACTCATTCCACAAGCTTTTTTATCCGGGCACTCTGCACACATTCCGGTGACCATCGTCAACTCCTTTTCCCGGGCAACCATCAAACATGTCATCCACAAATCTCGGTCGAACACCCCCAGACACGGAATTTCATAGCCTGTTGGAATGGCTTGAGGACAGTTCAACACGATCTTCTCCGAATTTCGTATAAACTCGTAGAGCTTATCGGTATTATAGTAGACAAATCCATCACTGGGACAAACAGCCATACAAATTCCGCATTCTGTGCAATGGTTGGCATTCAGTTCACGATAGACGGAAATCGCTTGATGAGGACAGGAGTCGATACATAACCGGCATAGACTAACATATGGTTTTTTGGTATTGAGGCAATTATGGTGATGATAGACCATTTGACAAGTATAAATGACGAAGACACTCCTTTTGGGAATGATTATTTTCCGGCCTGGCTTTCGTGGCAATTTGGCAAGGCCGCTTGTTTTACAGCATCACCGCTCGTCCCTTTTCCTTCCACTGATTCTGACTTATGATGCCAAAGAATATTAAAGTTTTCTGCTATGAACAGGTAGGCTAAACAAGCTATTGAAACCAAGCCGAGGCTGACGATAATCTCTGTCCAGGCAGGGAAATAATGTCCGCCGTATTGGTTCAGATAGCTTCCCATTCCTGTGAACAATACATCAAACCTATTCATAACCACTCCGGCTACAGTAAGGATTCCAAACCCAATCAAGCCTTTGCGGGTACTGGATAAAGAACTAAAGGCAATGATTATGGGGAGGATACAACCTAAAACCAGTTCACTTAAGAACATCATGCTGGGCAGGTCAAAGGCAAAAGCATGGGCAAAGGTTCCTCTGACCGACATATCCGCGATCTTTAAGATCAAATAGAGAATCATGGCTCCACCGGATATCCTGACTAACCCTCTTAATACCGAGGTATCCACTTGATGATTAAGCGCCTTCCCGGCCAGACTGCTTTCGATAATAATCATCCCTGCCCCCACAAAAAATGAGGATAACAGGAAGAACACCGGGAGAAGGGGCGACCACCAAAGCACATTCACTTTGCCCACCATGATATAAAACAGCTGACCTAGTGATGATTGGTGCAGTGTGGGCAGGGTAATACCGACGATGAGCAGGACAGGCATGGCTTTCTTAAGGTATTTGTGTGCCCCTTTAAACACTTTCTCTGTTGCAACTTCACTGAACTCCAAGATCTGAATTACGGTATAACAGGAAATACACCAGAAGACTTCAAATAATACACTGGCATGCCCCCATGATACATAAGGCCTCCAGAAAAAGAACCATTGGCCTACTTCAATCAATAAACCGAGAACGACAACGATATACCCTAATAATGAGGTCACCATGGCACTTCTGGCGATGGGATAAAATTTATCCCGACGCAGCACATATACTATGAGGGCGGTTCCATAACCGCCTCCTGCCAAGGCTACTCCTAACAGGACGTCAAAGGAAATCCATAGTCCCCATGGCCACTGGTCATTCAGGTTGGTCGTAGCTCCCAGACCCAAAATAAACCTCACGATGATGACTGCCAGGGCTGCAGCTGCTATAGCCATAAACACCCATCTCATAGGGGTCATTCTAAATTTCCATCGGGTACTGTTTAATTTCTCCCCTGCCTTATTTTTGAACGTCGTAATCACTTCCATAGCCTGTTCTTCCCTCCACTCTCTTTTCCTGTATCAATCCAGGGGATCCTTGTTTTTGTTATTAATGACAAATAACCCGGCTAAAATAGCAGCCCAGCTGACCCCAATCATGGGTGTCGCTTTCATATATCCTTCTGTGTAAGAAGGCAGCGGGTTGGGTGTTACATCCGTTCTGAATCTCATCTCTTCCAGCGGCGTATCGGAAATATAAAGCCAGGAGGTTCCTCCTGCTTCGTTCTCTCCAAATACTCTGTCTATATAACCCTTTTCTTTAATTCGCTTTTTTGCTTCTGCCAACAATTCGTCCCTATCCCCAAACGTAAGAGCTCCTGTGGGGCACACTGAGGAACAGGCCGGTTCCATATTATTGGCAACTCTCGTTGGGCACATCTGGCACTTTCTGATTCCAGGAACAGCCTTCTTCCATTCATATCTCAACATGTCAAAAGGGCATGCCATCATACAGTAGCGGCAACCGACACATAGCTTCTGATCATAAATGACCGGTCCCTCGGGAAGCTTCTGTATTGCTTTGGAGAAGCATGCTGAAACACATGCAGGCTCCTCACAATGAAAACATTGAGTTTTGACATATCTACGAACAGAAGAGCTGTTCTTCTGTAAATCATAACGATTGATGGATGTCCATTCTTCAGGCCATAGACCATTGTTAGGTTCCGCTGCCCGGTCCGAAGCCGTCTTGTTTTTTTCCTGTTGATCCCATTCAAGTTCATTCCACAATTTGCAAGCTACTGAACACCCTTCACAACCGATACACTTCGGTATATCGACAAGGACTCCTTTTGCCATCGTTTCCACCTCCTAAACTTCATATAAATGGCTTGCGGGTTTTTTAGCATCAAACTCTTCAGCCCTGGAAATATAATGGGTATGCAAAAGTTCTTCGGCTTTCTCGCTCAACGGTGAGGTTAAGAAATCTTCATAAACTTGCTTGATTTGAGGATTATCATGACTGTTGCGCAGTTTTGCATTAGCATCAATCTTATATAAGGATGCGGCACGTGTGTTACGAACGCCATCTGAGGGGGGAGCCGATGACCGGGGTTGTCCGCCGCCGTATTGGCACCCTCCGGGACAGGCCATGACTTCGATGAAAGCCCAGGGAGAGTTACCTGCTCTCACTTGCTCCATAATCTTTCTGGCATTATCCAAACCGGAAATAACTGCAATTTTTACATCACCGGCGCCGGGGATAGGGACAGAAGCTTCTTTAACCCCCTCCATTCCTCGTACAGGTGCTAACTGCCAAAGTGCGGAAGGTGGCTGTTGTCCTGTAATAAGGTAATAGGCAGAACGAACTGCTGCTTCCATAACACCGCCGGTGGTGCCAAAAATCGCCCCAGCCCCGGTTCCGATCCCCATCAGTTGATCATACTCTTCATCGGGAAGAGATGGGAAATCGATACCCGCTCTCTTGATCATTCTGGCCAGCTCTCTTGTGGTGAGCACCACATCCACATCAGGAGAAACATGTTTATCCTTCAAATAGGTTTGGGCTGAAATCATTTCGGGGCGCTGACATTCAAATTTCTTTGCTGTACAAGGCATGATGGCTACTGAAAAGACGGTTTTAGGGTCTATAGTGTTCTTTTCAGCAAAATAAGTCTTAACTAAAGCTCCTTCCATCTGTTGGGGAGATTTGGCTGAGGATAAATTGGGAATGAGATCAGGATAAAAATACTCGACAAACTTAACCCAACCTGGGCAACATGATGTGAGCTGTGGAAGAGGGTGATGCAATTCGCCTGTAATACGCTTAACAAGCTCTGACCCTTCTTCCATAATGGTCAGATCAGCTGTGAAGTTGGTATCAAAAATCACGTCGAACCCTAATTCTCTCAAGGCGGCGACTTGTTTACCCTGGACATTTGTCCCTACAGGCATCCCAAATTCTTCCCCCAGACCAATACGCGTTGCCGGTGCAGTTTGCACTACCACCGTGATATTGGGATCTGAGAGGGCTTTTAGTACTTTATCACTATCCTCCCGTTCCGAGATTGCTCCGGAGGGACACCAATGAATGCACTGTCCACAATGTATACAAACAATGTCGTTTTTAATAGGCAGTTCATAATTTCCATATACGGATTGAATCGTTTTACATACTTCAATACATTGACCACAAAGAATACACTTCTGGTCGTCTCTCATAATAGAAGGATTTTCCGGATCAATGGGGACGCGACCGCGAACGTTGGTCGGCCAGCCCCCCGGTTCATTGTATTGTGTCGGCATCCAACCGCCTCCGCCAACCGCACTGGCAGGTGTCAGGGGTTGGCCACAACCCGTTAAGCTTAGGGAGACACCGGCTATACTAGCCCCTCCGGCAAATTTAAGGAAAGAGCGTCTGGATAAATTCTTTCCTTTTCCAACTTTGCTTGCCATGTCTATTACCACCTTTTTAGTATGTCTGCATATGACTGCTAAAATCTTGACTGAAACTATGATTTAATTGCATCTTCAATAATTGTAGTCCATCATTATTAAATAAAATTAAGAACTTTCTTTTAATAGTGTGAAGTTTCACTTATATTTTCAAGGTTTTGCCTTCTATTTTTAACAAGTAGCCTTAAGTTATTCTTGATGCTCCTTTCAAATTAGGGTGTTAGAACTAGCAACTAATGAGGTTTCAGTGATTTATCTATACAAAATTCAACATTTTTCTTTTATTTCCTTCTTAAACTTCTAAAATAGTCTAATATTTTGAAAACACTTTGCAACTTAATCCACAATCTAAGAAATACTGTAATCCGATTCAGAACAGCCTTTTTGCCATATAAAAAAGCATCTGCCTTTCGAGCAGATGCTATAAAAAATCTTCATTAATTCTTAGTTAGTATTTCCCTAAGCATGGTATTGACCACACCTGGATTGGCCTGACCCTTTGTGGCCTTCATGACTTGGCCTACTAAGAAACCAATAGCCTGTTCCTTACCGGATTGAAAATCCTCTACCGACTTGGGATTCTTGGCGATAATATCCGTAAGAATCTGAGTTAACTGTCCTTCGTCAGATATCTGAACCAAACCTTTCTCTTTAACGATTTGCTCCGGATCTTTACCTTCGCTAAACATCAGCTCAAAAACCTCTTTGCCGATTTTGTTGCTGATGGTGCCCTTCTTAATCAGCTCAAGGAGCTTTGCCAACCCGCCAGGGGTAACCTTAGCCTCACTCAGTTCCATAGTGTGGGCATTCAATAGTCGTAAAAGCTCGCCCATAATCCAGTTGCTGATTACTTTAGCATCTGGAAATTCCCTCAGCGCAGCATCAAAGAAATCGGCCAAATCCAGCGAACTTGTCATGATTCCTGCATCATAAACCGGCAGCCCATGCTCCTCAACAAGCCGTTTCCTACGAGCATCGGGTAATTCGGGGAGTGTGGCTCTGACCTCTTCTATCCACTCAGGTGTCAGCTCGATATGAGTGAGTTCATGATCGATGAAGCATCTGTAATCCGGGTTTTCCTTATTACGCATGGATAGGGTGATACCTTTGTTTTCTTCCCATCCCCGTGTTTCCTGAATAACGGAATCCCCGTCTTCCAGAACTGCAACCTGCCTTTCTACTTCATACTCAATAGCCCGCTGCACAGCCCGGAAGGAATTCATATTCTTAATCTCTGTCTTTGTACCCAGGGCGGTGGTCCCTGCCGGACGTACTGAGACATTGGCATCACAGCGCAAGGAGCCCTGCTCCATCTTGACATCTGAAACACCGGTGTATTCCAGGATGGCCTTAAGCTTCTCAAGATACGCTTTAGCCTCTGCCCCTGAGCGGATTTCCGGTTCCGATACGATCTCGATAAGGGGGATACCCGATCGGTTATAGTCCACACAAGAAGAATGAGAGGTGGTTATGGATCCGCCGGAGTGCACAAGCTTACCAGGATCTTCTTCCATATGAGCTCTGGTAATGTTGATTCGTTTACTCTGTCCATCCGCTTCGATATCCAGATATCCTTTATAGGCTATGGGCCGAAATACCTGGGAAATCTGAAAACCTTTAGGCAAGTCAGGATAATAGTAGTTTTTCCTGTCAAACCAAGTCCTGGTACCTATTTCGCAATTTAAAGCAAGCCCCGCCTTCGTAGCCAACTCAACAACTTTCTTATTTAAAACCCCTGTACTACCGGGCAGTCCCAGGCAAACCGGACACACTTGAGTATTTGGCTCTTTCCCGAATTCAGTAGAACAACCGCAAAACAACTTGGACTGGGTTTTTAGCTCTACATGAACCTCTAAACCGATAACTGCTTCATATGTACTCATTTTGACCCCCTATTAATACTTATTGACGGGTTAGATTAGGTTTCGGACGAGTTTGGTCCGTAGTTTGCTCCAAGGTATAACCTACCCTCAGCAACGTTTTTTCATCAAAATGGCGGGCGATCAGTTGCAGGCCTACGGGCATCCCATCGATTACTCCATAGGGCAGGGACATCGCCGGCAGGCCGGCCAGATTAGCCGGTAGGGTACAACTCTTTGACCGAACCATAGCCAAGGGATCTCCTGTCAGTTCACCCTTTTTAAAAGCCGTTGTAAGAGTGGCAGGGGTTAAAAGACAATCCACTTGTTCAAAAACCCGAGCAAAATCCTGTTTGTTCAAAGTCCTAATCTTGAGAGCCTCGGTATAATATTCATCATAATGAGCAGAACTCAGCACATGAGTGCCCAGCATGATTCTTCTTTTCACTTCGGTGCCAAATCCCTGGCTGCGGGTCTTCATAAACATGTTCAACACATCTTCGCCTTCCACCCTCAAACCATACCGCACCCCATCATAACGGGCTAAATTAGAGCTGGCTTCGGCACAGGAAATGGCGTAATGGGCTATGACGGCGTATTCCGTATGAGGCAGAGAAACTTCAACACAGCTGGCTCCCAACTCCTCCAGTTTACGGACCGCTTCCTGGATCTTGGCGGCCACCTCGGGGGCCATTCCTGCTTCAAAATATTCTTTAGGCAACCCTATTTTCAGACCTTTAATATCATTGATCAGGCTCTTCCTGAAATCGGGAACATCCACCGAAGCCGATGTTGAATCCCAAGCATCATGACCGCAGATCGTATTTAAGATCAGGGCCGCATCTGTCATATCCTGTGCAAACGGTCCGATCTGATCAAGAGAAGAAGCATAAGAGATCAGACCGGTTCTTGGCACATAACCGTAAGTAGGCTTAAATCCTATGACTCCACAAAAAGCCGCCGGCTGACGGATATCCCCTCCCGTGTCAGAACCCAGGGCAAAAGCAGCTTCCCCAGCAGCTACTGCGGCAGCCGCTCCCCCACCGGAGCCCCCAGGTACCCGCGCAAAATCAAAGGGATTCTTCGTGTTCTGGAATGCTGAATTCTCGGTTGAAGAACCCATGCCAAACTCATCCAGATTGGATTTCCCTATTAATACAGAGCCTGCTTTCTTTAATCTGTCCACAACCGTAGCATCTGCCGGAGGAATATAATGATTAAGCATCTTCGATGCACAGGTTGTCTTAACTCCTGCTGTACAAATCGTGTCTTGAATGGTCATAGGAATACCCGCCAGAGGAGAGAGCTCCTCTCCCCGCAGCCGCTTCTCATCCATAAGCCTGGCCTGGGCTAAAGCTTCATCCTTTGTAACCGTCACAAAGGCTTGAAGGTCATTGTCGATTTGATGGATCCGCTCTAAATAATTCTGTGTTAATTCCAGACTGCTGATCTCCTTTTTCTCAAGGAGTTCGCTAAGCCGATGAACCGTTAATGTATCGAGTTGCATGAAAAACCTCCTGTCTATAGTATACGGGGTACTTTAAAAGCTCCATCCTCTTCCTCAGGTGCATTAGCAAAGACAAGTTCCTTGTCCATACCAGCTTGGACTTTGTCTTCTCGAAACACGTTTATAATCGGGAGTACCAGGGCCGCCGGATCTATAGCACCGGTATCACATTGTTTCAATACCTCCATATAGTCTAAGCTTTCATGAAGAGATTTAGTGTAGGCGGTTATTTCCTCAGCGGTCAGCTCCAGGCGACTCGTGAGCGCCAACTGCTCTACATCTTTTTCAGCAATTTTCATTGGTTCACATCCTTTTTTATACAAAATAATTCATGCATAAGTTAGCTATTTTTCAAGCCAATCTATAGCGTAACTTACCTTTTTCGCTATTATTTACATTTCAACAATTCAACAAACTACCTATAACTCCTTCTCTTGCACACAAAATTCGTTTCAGGGCGCAAGAAAAGCGATTTTTATCCCTCACACCCTGCCTTCGGGTTGTTTTTCCGTTGGTTGGGGCAGCAGTTTTTTCTGTCCCGGCTCGGCTGAAGAGCCAGTTGAAATCTTACTGATTCATCTTGCTTAGACATTAAAATAAGAGTATAGTATATTCAATTTATGGTGGTGAAATTATGAGAAACAACCCTTTCGATCCATCTCAGATCACTAAAAACATCTATTTGTCCTGGTCCGATACCTTTAAAACTATCGGACTACTCTCCGCCGCAACCTTATTTTCAATGGGGCTGCGTACTCTGGATATTGGTGAGCAAAATATTATCATGGTGTATATATTATCTGTATTCATTATTTCAAGAATTACCAGGGGATATGTTTATGGCATTGTGGGTTCAGCATTAAGTGTACTCCTATTCAATTTCTTTTTTACTTCTCCTTACTACACTTTTCATGTTATGCAGGCGGATTACCCAGTAACCTTTCTGATTATGCTGATTGTGGCTTCTCTCACCAGTGCGTTGACAATCCGTGCTCAATCCCAAGCCCTGCTTGTTCTGGAAAGAGAGCACCGCACAGAGCTCTTGTATGAAATCAGCAAAGAGCTTCTTGTAACCAGGAAACTGGAAAGTATTATCCATTTAATTAATCAATACATGATAAAACTTTTTGAGCGATCAGCAATTTTTTATACGCAAAATCCTGAAATTTCAGAAGGTACCTTGAAGCAATCACCAGTGGATTGCGATGCTTCCTTTATGTTATCAGAGAATGAACGGACAGTGGCCCAATGGGTATTCCTGCATAAAGCCGACGCAGGAGTAGGTACAAATACCTCAATGGGTTCAAAAGCTTTTTATATGCCTGTTATCTCACAAGGCAAAGTTCTTGGGGTGATCGGCTTATCTTGTGCAAAGGGGGAGCTTAGTTCCAATAGCCGCTCCTTGCTGCAAGTCATCACCTCACAGGTAGCGTTAGCACTGGAAAGACAGCATTTATCGGATGAACAGAGAAAAATACTTGTGGAATCGGAAAAAGAGAAAATGAGAAGCAACCTGCTGCGGGCTATTTCTCACGACCTCCGCACCCCTCTTACAGCCATTTTAGGAGCAAGCTCGGCTATTCTCGAAAACCGTGAATCCTTGGATGAACGGACTCAATATCAACTGCTTTCTAATATCAAAGAAGATTCACAATGGCTTATAAGAATGGTAGAAAACCTTCTGTCCGTTACGAGAATAAAGGAAGGGACGCTGAATGTCTCGAAAACATCCGAGGCTGCGGAAGAAATTGTAGCTGAAGCCGTCAGCCGCATTCGCAAGCGGTTTCCTCAACAAAAAATACGGGTTGACGTACCGGATGAGCTGCTGCTGGTTCCTATGGATGGAACCTTAATTAAGCAAGTTATGATCAATCTCATCGAAAATGCAATCAAACATTCACCGGAAAACACAGCAATTGAGATTAAAGTCAAAAAACTCGAACGAGAGGCAATGTTTGAAGTCATCGATTATGGAACAGGAATAGAGGAGCGAAATCTTCCTTATCTCTTTGAAAGTGGCGTTCCCAATGGAAAACGAAGTGCTGATTCGGCAAGAGGAATGGGCATCGGCTTATCTATTTGCATGTCTATAGTCAAAGCACACCATGGAAAAATGAAGGCCGCCAATAAAAAAACTGGTGGTGCAATTCTTCGGTTTACACTACCTCTGGAGGGGACAGACGTTGAACAATAAACCTTTAATATTGGTTGTTGAGGATGATGAAAGAATCAGCAACTTTATTTCAGCGGCGTTAACATCCAATGATTATAAGGTAGTCAGAGCAACGAAAGGCAAGGAAGCCGTTTCCATGACTTCTTCCTATTGTCCGGACTTGATTCTGCTCGATCTGGGCTTGCCGGATATGGATGGCACGGAGGTCTTAAAATTACTTCGCCAGTGGACAGAGATACCCATTGTCGTCGTCTCAGCACGTGGAAATGAACAAGAAAAAGTCGAAGCCCTTGATTTAGGAGCAGATGACTATATCACAAAGCCTTTCGGAACCTTGGAACTCCTCGCCCGAATCAGAACAGAAATCCGGCATAGTCAAAAGAACTTCATGATGAGTCCTGCAGAGAACGAAAAGATGACGGTGGGAAATCTTGAGATTGATTACAGGAAGAGACGCATTTCACTTGAGGGAAAAGAAGTCCATTTTACACCCATCGAGTATAAAATTATCGTTTTGCTTTCTAAAAATATGGGCAAGGTCCTTACTCATGATTTTATCATGAAAGAAGTATGGGGCCCCTATACCAATGAAATCCAGGCATTGCGGGTCAATATGGCCAATATTCGAAGAAAGATCGAAAAAAACCCGGGAGAACCCAGGTATATTGTTACAGAAGTCGGCGTCGGCTATCGCATGATAGAAGAATAAGCATTCAATACATTGAGCGGTTGAAGCTGTCATTATCCTTTAATTAAAGGGTAATGACAGCTTCAGTCGTTTTTTTATGAAATCTTTATACGATGGATAAAAACCTTAATACTGTCTTTATATCATAGGTGCTATAAAGGTAGCATCAGGAGCAAAATCATGGGTTGTTTGCTTCGTGTATAAAAGGAGCTGAAAATAACAATGATCTCTTCCCTTAAACGGTTCTTAATCGGACGTCCCTTAAAGTCAACAGAGCTGGGAGAGCAAAGACTAAACAAAAAGAAAGCCTTGGCGATTCTTTCTTCAGATGCTTTATCCTCTGTAGCCTATGGTCCGGAGCAAATACTGATTGTTCTGGCCACAGTGGGAGCAGCCGCTTTCTGGTATTCTCTTCCTATCGCACTAGGAGTTTTGATTCTTTTGATCTCTTTGATTTTATCCTATAGGCAAATTATTTTTGCTTATCCTCACGGCGGCGGAGCTTATATGGTTTCTAAAAATAACTTAGGTATCACTCCGGGGTTAATATCTGGAGGTTCTTTATTGGTCGATTATATTTTGACAGTGGCTGTAAGTGTATCTGCAGGAACGGATGCTATCACATCAGCTTTTCCTGCCTTACATGCTCATAATGTGATGATCGCCGTTTTCTTTGTTCTTTTCATTACACTCCTCAATTTAAGGGGGTTAACGGAATCAGCTACTATTTTAGCCTATCCGGTCTATTTATTTGTAGTTGCCTTATTTATCTTGATTGGAGTAGGGGGATACACTATTCTGACGGGTCAGGTCTCACCTGAACTGCATACACCGATGGGGACGACTGTGACAGGATTAAGCCTTTTTTTGTTGCTGAGAGCCTTCGCCTCAGGAAGTTCGGCCTTAACCGGAGTAGAGGCGATCTCCAATGCCATACCGAATTTTAAGGAACCCGCTCCGAATAATGCCGCCAAAACACTGATTGCCATGGGGAGCTTGCTTGGCATCCTCTTTTCCGGGATTATACTCTTAGCGTATTTTTACGGAATTGCCCCAAGCGAAGAGGTAACCGTCGTCTCTCAGATTGCTGAAGGAGTATTCGGGCGAAATTACGTCTATTATTTTATTCAAGGAACAACAGCCCTTATCTTGATTCTTGCCGCCAATACCGGCTACTCAGCCTTCCCTCTTTTGGCGGTTAATCTTGCCAAAGATAAATTTATACCGAGAATGTTCACCATTCGTGGAGACCGTCTCGGCTACTCCAACGGAATCATTATCCTTGGGTTTTTATCCATTCTTCTGATCATTGCTTTTAAAGGACGTACTGAGCAGCTCATCCCTCTTTACGCGGTCGGTGTATTCATTCCTTTTACTTTGTCTCAAACGGGAATGATGGTTAAATGGTTTAGAGAAAGGCCCAAAGGTTGGCTGCCCAAGTTGCTGATCAATTCTACAGGTGCTCTCATCAGTTTTAGTGTGACTTTGATCTTCTTCTTAACGAAGTTCAACCAAGTTTGGCCCGTTTTAATCTTCATTCCAATCATGATTACTCTGTTTAAAAAAATTCGCAAACATTACGATGAAATTGCCGAACAACTTCGCATTTCAACCTGTGAAGAGGCGACACCGATTCAGGGAAATATCATCATCATACCTATTGCAGGAATCACCCGGGTTGTTGAAAACTCCCTGAACTATGCTAAATCTTTATCCCCGCAGCAGATTATCGCCGTCCATATATCTTTTGATAAAGAAGAACAAAAAAAATTGGAGGAAAAATGGGGACAATGGCAGACAGGCGTTCGGTTGGTCTCTTTGCATTCTCTCCATAGAAGCATTATTCAACCCCTGACTAAGTTTATTGATTCCATTGAACGTAGGACGACGGGATCTAATTATCAGGTAACCGTACTCATTCCGGAATTTATCCCTAAAAAAGGATGGCATCATATTCTTCATAATCAATCCAGCTTCTTGATTCGCACTGTTTTGCTCCATCGAAAGAATGTTGTTGTTGCAACCGTACCCTATCATCTTAAAAAGTAATCAGCAAAGCTTCAAAAATTGCACAGGGTGTTTTTTAGGCCATGACTCTCAGCTTATCCCCTATTCCTCTAAGCACTTCTAAATTCTGAGACAAGACTTGAGTCGCTTTTGCTTGTTCCTGGGTGATCGAGCTACTGGCTTCGACATTATTCTGGACTTGAACCACCGACTCATGGAATCTTTTCAGCATCTGTTCAATATTCTTAGCCGACCTGCTACTTTCATCCGCCAGCTTACGTACCTCTTCCGCCACCACTGAGAATCCCCGACCATGTTCACCTGCGCGGGCTGCCTCAATAGCAGCATTAAGTCCCAACAAGTTGGTCTGCTGGGCAACCCGTCGCAGGACATCCAAGATTTCCGTAATTCCATTCATCTCCTGAGTAGTTGTTTGAGCAATGGCGGAGGATTCCTGGCTTGATGCGGCAAGCTCTTGTGAAGATGCAGCTAGTTCCTCAACAAACGAGGCGGATTGTTCTAAACCGGAATACAGCTCCGATAACACCTGCTCAAAACGACGTGTTTTTTCGTGCTCCTTTTCCCGCTCTCGTTCCTGAGCTCTGGCTATTTTCAAAGCCTCGTTTACAGACCTTCTCACCGCAAGGGGCCCCGATTCCAGCAGCTCTACCATGTACCCTCGCTCTTCGGCAGTAGTGTAACCACCTTTGTCCCCTGCTATAGCGTGAACGCCGATCTTATTCAGCCGCTCCAGTATCGTTGGTATATCCCCCAGGGTGCTCCATGGTCTGATATGAATCGTTAGATCTCCTAAAGCAAAGTCTGAACTTTCCATATCCAAAAATCCCCTATGGGCTACTACACCCACTTTCGTCGCTCCTTCAGCGATGAGCCGCTGAACCGCTTCCAACATCTCGTCGATGGTCATGGTAAGCCCAACGATTGGCTTATCGGTATTTTCGCGCAGCAAATCAACCATCAGCCCCCGGCTAATCATCACATCAACTTGAGGATTGGCTTTGATGATCTCTTTGCCTTTTTCGAAGCTTACGACTTCAATGGGAAAAGATAAATTTAAATCTTGCCTTGTTTTCTCTGCAATCTGGGCCATACCGGGGGTTAGAGCTACGAAAAAAATTGATTCCATGAAGCGAATACCTCCTAAATAATTCTTTTCCCTAATCTTTAAGATCACACCCCGTAAATGGATAATTAGATAAAAAGTATAATAAATTCTAATATTCTCTTTATTCTAGCAAAATCCTCCAGAATTATAGTCACTCCTGAGAATCTTATAAAAAATAAAAAAGTCAGCTTTTCAGCTGACTTAAGAATGCAGACCTCTTCACTGATTTTCGCTTCTTGAACTCCTGGGTTTTAATCCCAACGAAAAAGCGATAATGATGATAGATACCGCTGCTAAAACCATAAACGAAATAGAGAAATTGCCACCTGTCCGGTCAAGGATTGAGCCAAGTGCAGATGGTCCTATTGTTGTGCCTAAATTCGAAGCAATCGTGAGCATCCCCATACCCATTCCTACCTCATGAGGTTTAACGGTCTCAGGTAGATGAGCAAATACGAAAACAGGTATGGGAGCAAAACCTATTCCCAAAGCAACTGCCCACAATGGCAGACCAGGGAAATGGGCGGCCATTAAAACGAAAGAAATTAAAATAATGACGCTCCCTGTGATCAGATAGGGCTTTTTGCGGCCGGTTTTATCGAAAGCTACCCCTATGATCGGTGCCAGGAAAATCGAGGCCAGCATGATCAAGCTTGTCAAAAATCCTGCCTGTTGGTTCGCGAGACCGAGGGACTGATAAAATTGGGAACCAAAGGTAACATAAGCTAAAAGCTGAAAATTAGCCAAAACCCAAATAGCCGCTAGGAACCATAGGCTCAAACTGCCTCTGAACTTTGGTGCCGACTGTCTGCTTACATCATCGGAATGAGTATTGCCATCATTTTTTTGTAAGGAAAGGGCAAAGATTACGAAAAGTAGAATGACTCCTAAAAAGCCTGCAACGCCGTACAATATAACTCTCCAGCCAAGGATTCGTCCCAAAGAACCAAAAAGGTTGGCTGCTAAGACAGTACCTAATGGCACGGCTGTGTTAAAAATACCCATCGCAATCCCGATATTCTTTTGATCAAAAAACATCGTGATTAAGAGAGGAGCGAGTACTACCAACACCGTCGCTCCTATCCCCGCCACTAATCTACACACTACTAAGAGTGAAAAAGACTCCGCTAAAGAAAATGCTACTAATCCCAGGATCATAATAATCAACGCAGCGATGATCAACTTTTTCATATCAAAACGGTTGGCTAAGTAAGCCACTATAAAAGGAAGAAAAATACCGGGAATTGCATAAGCCCCCATTAGGATCCCTGCCTGGGAGTTAGAAAAAGATATATCCACCATGATTTGCTCAAATAGTGGTGGCAGGACTTGTAAAGATAAAGCAAAACTAATCATCATAAAAAAGGAAAGTGCTAATACCACCCATTTATATGAGCCCTGAACCCGATGATTACCCAATTTTATCCCCTCCCCTAACAAATAATATATTTATAGAATCTTACCATATAAATACAAGGAAACCAATCCCATAAGTACCGTGACTTGGGTACTAATAAAATAGTTCAAATCATATTCTTAATAAAGAAAACAATAAGAAAGGGTATAAATTAGTTGATAAAAGTTAGTTTAAGGCCCATTATCAGTAAAATAAATTTACCCACGGTTCTAAAGACTGCGGTGCTTCCAGGTGACTCAATCGAAAGATTATTTATTGCGACCCAGACAGGAGAAATCTTTTACATCGGCTATGGAGTTATAGGGACCTTTTTAGATATTCGCCAACACATCATAAAGCTAGGTGCTTCTAATCACGGATATGATGAACGGGGATTGATCGGCCTAGCGTTTCATCCCGAATTTTATAATAACGGACTGTTTTATCTTCATTATTCAGTATCTGGAACACAAGGCCCAGGTGCTTTTCCAGGTGCCCTTCCTGAATCGTTTAAGCCTAACCCATGTGATGCCGGAACCTTAAACCTAAAGTGGGTAAACAGAGAACTACTCTATGATCATATTGATACAATTGAAGAATGGGTTTTGCGACCGAATGGTCAACCTCAAAAAAGGCGGACATTACTCAATTTAAGAAGACCATTTTTTAATCATAATGGTGTCAATAGCTTAAACTTTTCACCCGAAACAGGAAAACTTGTTTTAACAACCGGAGATGGTGGTTCAGGCTATGATCCATTTAATTTAAGCCAGGATACTATGGAAATCGCCGGCAAAATAATTGAGATTGATGTCATGAAGGATACATTCATTTATAATCCACCCGTTGTCACACGTTTCAATGAACTTCCTGGACCCATTCAGGAAACGCTCACAGTAATTGCCAAAGGGGTTCGCAATATTCCAGGCATTTCATATCAATGGCTCTATAACCAGTATATCAAATATGTCGGAAATGTCGGACAGGATCTGGTAGAGTCTATTTTTTCATTCGTTCAGTATAAACCCATACCGGTCACTCAGCTCGTTCAAGCTTCTTTAACGAAGTCTGAACCTGATCAAGAGGGATTTATTAACTTTGGTTGGCGTGGGTGGGAAGGAGCTTTTCCTACTTCGTTTATTAAAGTCTGCTCTGCAAATCCTGCTTTGGATGAGAAAACAATGGCTTATTACAATGACGCAGTAAAAACTTCTGTGGGGCGTATTCAACCTCTCATAAGTTATTTTCATAAAGATCCCCGGCCCGATAAGTTTGGAGGAACTTCACTTACAGGAGTCCAGCCCTATATGGGGAATGAAATCCCCTATTTAACGGGAAGCGTTGTGTTTACCGATTTTGCCCGGAAATCTCAATTTCCGGTTAGAGGGGTTTTAGCTTATACCAAGGTAAGGACAGATTGTAAACTTAATGATTTTAGTGTTATTGAAACCGATTATAATTTTGGGTCTCAATCGGCCTTTTATGTTAGTTTGGGAACGAATTCGGATCAAACCAGACTCTATTTAGGGGTTTATAGTTCTATGAGAGTGACTGATCCTAAACAAGGTACTGTCTTTGCAATCATCCCATGATCAAAACCTCATTTCATTGTCCATTAAGCTTGCCATAGTTCCACTGTGTAAAAAATAAATCCAATACCGAATAGCGCATGATCAGCATTGGATTTATTTTTTGTTGAAGATCCTCAATAACTTCTACACATCTTAATAATCTTCTTTAATAAGTTTCTCAATAGTGTTTACTTCATTGTGTCTATCCAAAGGTTTAAGTGCGGGACCTTCTATTACATCGCCTTCATAAGTAAATCTTGAGCCGTGACAAGGACAATCCCATGATGTCTCAGCGGAATTCCAGTTTAATTCACATCCCATGTGGGTACACGTTGTGTTCACTACGTGCAGTGTACCTTGTCCATCTCTATAAGCTCCAGCTCTTTGACCATCGGCTTTAATAATTTTTCCCTCATTCGGTTGAATATCTACACTCTCCGGAAGAGGAGAAAGTTTACCTTCGATGAGCTTATCTGCTACATTGAGATTTTGCACAACAAATTCCTTGGCGGAGGCCCCTATCGTTCCTCTTGATGGATTATAAACATCCTGCCAAGGACTTTCCCCGTGTACAATCAGGTCTCTTAATATCATTGAAGAGGCCATACTGTTCGTCATTCCCCATTTACCATACCCGGTAGCAATATATAATCGGGGAGTATTTGACGTGAAATGTCCCACGTAAGGTAAGCCATCCAATGTCATACAGTCCTGTGTAGACCATCTATAGGGAATATCTTCGACGGGAAAGGTTTGCTCTGCGAAATCCACTAGTGCTTCATAATGTTTAATTGTATCCTCTCCTTGTCCGGTTTTATGATGTTCCCCTGTAACAAATACTAATTCCCCTTGATCTGAAGTTTGGCTGCGGAGTGACCGACCGGGTTCCTCTGCCGTAATATACATACCACCTGGATAGTTCTCCTTCATTTTGATGGCAATAGCATAGGCCCGATCCGTATATAGTCTCGTGAAGTACATTCCATGTTTATTATAGAATGGGTAATGAGAAGCTATAATAACCCTTTGTGCTGTTACTTTTGTTCCCCTGTCGGTCATTAAAACATAATCACCATGATCTCCGTTGTCTTCAATGTCTACAACCCTGGTTTGTTCAACTATCTGAACTCCGTTATGGGTGATTTTATCGGCAAGAGCCAACAAAAATTTGCGAGGATGAAATTGTGCCTGATCATCAAAACGTACAGCAGCCTTTATATCAAATGGTAATGGTATTTTATCAAGATATGTAGCTTTAATGCCGAAGGAAGAGGCGACATTCGCTTCATTGACAATATCCTCACTATATTTATCTTCAAGAGTGTATACATAGGCGGATTGTGGGACAAGATCGCATTCAATATTATATTCTTTTGCTATCGACTGATACATCTTTATGGCGGTTTGGTTGGCATCTGCATATTGCCTGGCAAATTCCTCGCTTATTTTTTTTTGTACCTTTTGATAGATCAGTTCATGTTGTGAGGTTATTTTTGCAGTGGTATGCCCAGTGGTACCTTGTAAAATGTGATCCGCCTCAAGTACTACTGTTTTTACTCCCTCTTTACTCAGCCAATAGGCGCATAATATACCAGTAATACCGCCTCCGACAATTGCCACATCAACCTTCATATCCTTATCCAAGGTGGAATAATCAGTATTGGCTGTTGAGGCCATCCAATAGGGTCGAGGTGGTTTTGTAAAATACTCTTTTGTCCTTTCGCTCATGATGATCCCTCCATATAGCCTTGTCATAGTCTTAAAGTTTATTTTGCACTCTCTTACAGTGAAATATCCGTATAAACTAAAGAGTAGATAATTATTAAGGGGTAAGGCCCTGTGCCTAACCCCTATTTTTTGCTATACAATTTTTCTTTATTTTAAGTATAAGAAGCCCACCCTTTTCCGCCCTTAAACTCCGGTACTCCTCTGTTTATTATGCGAAGATAATAATTTGCTTCTCGCAAAAGATGGTCCGTAAGCAAAGCGGTCATAACCCCTTTAAGTTGGCACGCAAGCAGCATCTCTGTACTTGCTGCTTTGAAATCACGGATGGCAACAGTAGCACGCCGACTTTCACTCGTCATTTGTCCCAGGTTGATTGGTGGTTTTGCATCATCGGGAAATTTGCTAACCAATTGGTGAAAGTGCAGGGCGAAATCATTTGCTTTTTTGATCATTGCCTGTTCGGAAAAATCCAGGAGTTGCCTCATCGCTTCAGCATGTACCATCATATTGTAGTTCCAAAACTTTTCTGCTTCGGCCACACTGGAATAAGGATCAAGCACTTGATGATTCTGTAACCGTCGCAAAAGTGTAATATAGTTGAGGGTTTCACGGCGTTGATGGGCATAAATGGACGGTATCTTGGTGGTATATAACCGACAATGGATAGCATCCTGATACACTTTCTCCATAAATTCAGCAACAGAACTGGCACAGGTCAAAATTTGTTCGTTTAAAGCGGAAATATTGGCAACGCGTTCGGGACTTAATACTGGCGTGGACAAGGGCCCTGGAGTTAAATTAGACTCTTCAACAGTGATCGGTATTCCAATCCTAATCCCGGTTAACTCTACTGTTTTTTGTTCAGCCAACAATGTCTTACCAGTCAACAATTCCCCGGATAATAACACCTCAGGACTGATAACTCCATTGGACAAACGAATTGTCTGATGTAAAAAGCCTTCAAACAGACATTTAAATTCTTCGGCCTGTTGGATATAAGAAACATCTTTGCACATTAAATTTGCTTGCATGAAGATAAAGTGCTCTTTTATAATTCTTGTCCAAAAAAGATTGAGTTCAAGTGACTCTCGAATATAGTATTCTGCCATCGACACAGTACTCATAGGCACACCCCTTCTAAAGTGTATACAGCTAATGACACTTATCTGTCAAAGCATATTCGCAAATTCAGCAAAAATGCTACCTTTTCCCTTGCCTAGCTGTGGGAGGTCTTGCAACCAATATTGTACCGGAGATGGTAGAAATTCATGGGGAAGCGAGAAGCCACAATCTGTCCGACCTCCAAGCAATATCAGACAAAATCAAGGGCACATTTGAGGGTGCAGTTACTGAACAGGGTGGCAAACATCAGGTAACAGTGCAGCGTGTGTATGGCATTCCATGTGCTGTCTTAGGAATTGGTACTCAGAAAATACATACTACTGAGGAGTATATAAAGATAGACGATCTTTATAAGACAACAGAATTAGCAATTGAATTAATTCGGCATACTGGCGACCAAAAAATAACTTAATGGAATAGGTCAAATACAGCATAAATAGGGATGAAGGCAAAACCCCGCACCCCTATGCAACTAATCTCTTCAAAGCCCTGAACTAGCTCAGTGTTCATTCTAAAATTTAAGCTTTTAGACATTTTTGCATCAAGTTTATTCTATTCCTTATTATCATATACCCCATCGCAAACATATATTGTAAACTCATTCCAATCAGTTACTATATACATAACTTCATTTCCACAAGCTAGCACGCAATTTTTTAGCCTTTTATTACCTTCTATGCTTGTCCAGCTATATGAAGAATAACTATCATCATTAAGATGAAAAGTCTCACCTATTGCATATGAGGGTATCTTAATTTGCCAGCTTCCATCTTTCCACCTGTTATCATCATTATTACGATTTATTTCATTAACAAGATTCAAAACATCACCGTAATCACCTAAGTAACCTAGCATCACATTTCTAATGCTGTCTATTAATATTTGAGATATGCTTTCATTATGTTTGTACATTTTGAAAATATAAAATGTACCTTTAGAAGCCTCTTTATAAATTTCCATGTCGCCAGTAGCCGTTTTTCTTATGTGATAGACACCTACCTTTTTATAAAAGTTCTTGTAAAATACAGTGATTGTAAAATCATCCTCATCAGCATAAGGATCAATTGAAACGAGTCCATTGTTATTTATTGAAGCTACTTCTGGATTAGACACAACATAAGATGTATTTACATCTGTCGTAATATCTTTTTCTGATCCATCATCCATATCTGCAGTAACTTTAAGCTGCATGGTTTTATTGGGTAATTTTGTGTTATATACATTTATCTTTTCCGGTTTAGGTAGATCCAAGCCTAAAGCCTTCTCAGGCGTTAGCACATTACTTTTTTTTTGATTTCCTGTCTGCCCATATTCATTGTATCCCCAAGCCCATATAGTTCCATTATTCTGAAGAGCTATTGTATGGCTATATCCCCCTGCAATAGTTTTAATTTCCGGCAAATCGTTTACCTTTTGCGGAGTTTTCCTCTTGATTGTTGTTCCATCCCCCAGTTGACCATCATAATTCATGCCCCATGTATATACTGTCCCATCATTTTTGAGAGCTATAGTATGCAATTCACCTGCTTCAATTTCTTTTATATCCGATAATTCTGGCACTCTCTGAGGCGTTGAACACCTATATGTACTGCCAGTGTCGTAGCCTAATTGGTATTGTCCATTAGATCCCCAAGTCCATACCGTTCCATCATTTTGTAAGGCTATAGAATGATTCGGGCCTGATGCAATTTTCGTTACATTTGATAAACCCGGAACTTGTATCGGTGTCAGTATCGGTATGTAATAATCAATTTTTGCCCCATCTCCCAATTGTCCATAATCGTTGTAACCCCAAGCCCATACAGTTCCGTCGTACTTTAAAGCCATGGAGTGAAGGCCACCGGCTGCAATTTCTTTTACATTTGATAAGCCGGTAACTTGCACCGGTGTAAGTCGATCAATTATTGTTCCGTCTCCCAATTGTCCCAAATGGTTAGCTCCCCATGCCCATACGGTTCCATCTTTTTTTAATACCATAGTATGGAGGCCGCAGTAGCTTGTTATATGTTGAACACCTGTCAACACCTTTACTGGTGTATACTTGTGAAATCTTGTTCCATCACCTAGCTCTCCGCTACTATTACACCCCCAAGCCCATACAGATCCATCTTTATCTAATGCTATACTATAGTTACTACCTGCTGCAATTTCTTTAATATCACTTAACCCATATACCTTAACCGGCTTTATACTATCTAAAGTATCGCCATTTCCTAATTGCCCGAAAAAATTCTTGCCCCATGCCCAAACTGTTCCGTCACTCTTTAAAACTATAGTATGCCCACCCCCTCCTGCTGTGCTTATTACGTCAGTGACTAAATCATCAGCATATGCTAAATTGCCGCCTGGAAAAAAAGATAAAAATAGTACTAAGGTTAAAAAAACACAAGACTTTTTAATGTTTTTTCTTTTGTAATACATCTGCTTCTCTCCTTATATAATTTTTTTATGTGTAAATTATTACATAAAAATATATTAAAGTATTATATGTAATAATAAGGAATATTATACCATTTGCTTTGCTGTTTGCATATTAAAATTGTTGCATAATTCTTGCAAAATATGATGTCAGCTTCTAAAGTTATTAAGTATCCTAAGTCCTCACATATATCCGACCGAGAAGCACATTGTAAACTTGTATAGTAGCGTCAAGCGAAAAGTTGCCCACTGTGATAGCCAAAAAATTGACCACCCCAAGGCGGTTACTTTCGATTACTTTAAACCATGGTTAGCTATGCTTTTCTCTGCTTTCCTTGAACCGGTAGGATTCACCGATGAATGGGATTAAATTTACATTCAGCAAGGGAAATGATCTTGTTTTTGGGGAGTTTAGGTATGCTGGTAAAGTCGAATCCCTCGATCGTTTTAATCTCTTGAATCCGTGATTGTTTTAAGCGTGTAGTTAATCGTTTCTGAGCTCGAAGCTCTACTTCCTTGGCCAAGCAAGCGGCTAAAAAGGAGGTCGGAGTTTGGTTCTGAGCCATAGCGTCACGGGCTAAATCCCTAAAATTTACTTTTAAGCCAGGGAGTTTAAGCTGTTTACAATAAATATCAATCACAGCCTCTTTAGCATCAAGCAGCTCCGTCATGTTGAGACCCTCCCATTAGGTGATCATACTTTGAGGGCGCGTCTACCGGAACATTAAGATGGGTTAAAGATGATTCAGATGCTTCCTTGACTAAAACCTTTGGATTAGAGAACTGTGAGTCGAGAATCTGTCGGATGGATTCTTGCGTCGGTGAGTGCAACTCAAGCCCCTCTTCCACGGCAGCAAGAACATCTTCAAACCGGTATTCAAGATTAAGTAAAAGGATCTTCGCAAATTCGCGATACCCTTCAGGGTTTTTACTGCATAATTGGATTCTTAGCTTTTGGTATACCTCGGGAAGCTTTCTGACCACCAGAGCATTTTTGGCAGCCCGTGGTTTAATCTCGATGATGGGTAAGTAATGCTCTAGTTTCATGACCTTCTCACCACGGCTGTAAGAACGTTCGTGTACGGTGACCAGTTTTGTAGAGTCATAGACTTCAATTTGGTCAACAAATGCCTCTACTCGGAGATTACGATTACCATATAGTAAAAGTTACGATCGAGTTGGAAGAGGAGCAAACGGCTTGTAGAAACCATATGGGTTCGGGAACATTGAAATGGTATAGAGGGAAGAGCCCTAAGACCCTCACGCTCTTGTTCCTATTCCTTTATCCGAGCTTTACGTTGCTTCTCACACCAAAGTAAAAGTTTGTCATTAAGTTCATCAATTGAACTCAAATGTGGAGCAGGAGTCATTGCATTACGACGAACGAATTTAACGAGGTTTTCGACCGAGCCTTTTTCATTACCGCTGGCGGGATTACAAAAGTCGCTGTCAAATAAGTAATTAGCCCTAAGGCTTGAGAAAAGGGTATGTTCTTGGCGATGAGGTCCTTTGAGAGTCTTGGTGACTGCCGTTTTTAGATTGTCATAAACAAGGCTTGCAGGGACTCCGCCCAACCATTCAAAAGCTCTTTTATGTCCCTCAAGAAAAGCCTCCAACTTTTCAGTCGGTGAAGCCCATACAAAGGGTACAAGGCTAGCTTTCATTCTAAGGCAGAATAAGGAGATTTCGGTTAACTTACCATTTAGATATACCTTGGTTCTACCCCAATCGACTTGGGCTTGTTCGCCCAATCTGCCGTTAACGGCACAAACATTTCAATGTAACGTTTCTTTTCTTTCTGAACAAACTTTCTAACCGTTGATTCGCCACCGGTAAAGTTGAATTCTTCTTGGAGAAGCTCAAATATTCTCTTTGCTGTAAGCCTTTGTTTAGGTGGTGCAGATTGATCTTGCTCCAACCACTCTTGAATAACTTTTTTATAGGGTTCTAAAACTGGTGAGGGCCTGTCTTTAGTAAGGTTGTATCGTGGACTATTGGAATCTTTAAGGGCTTTGCGCACTGTCTGACGAGCAACATCCAAGTTTCGACTAATCTTTCGGATGGACCACCCTTCAACAAAGTACTTTTTTCTGATATACTCTTTATCGACCATTCCTAACATGTCCTTTCCCCCTGTAACGATTGTTGTCTTAGCAACTCCAATCATACAGGATTAGGCTCTTAGGGTGGTCAACTTTTTTATTAGCGTTCATTAAATTAGTGATCAACATTTATGTTAGCACTACTAACCGCCTTGCATAAACTACCATATTGTGGCAAGTCTTATAGACAAAGCATAAACTGTAGTATCTTCGAGTAAAGGAGGAATTCAAATGGCACTTGGTTTTGACGGAGTTGAACGTCGTGAAGAGAGATTCGAAGGTATTGCAATCGTAGTTGTAATCATTCTTTTGCTTATCGCAATGGGAATCGTGTTCTAGTCTAAGTGCAAAATTTTAAGGAAGGAGGGATTATTAATGGGCGGATTTAGTCATTTTCCTCATATTTCACCGGTCGGTGCCCCACCACACATTGGGCCAATTGTAACTAGTCGTCCCTCTGTCTTCCCTTGCGCGCCAGTTACAGGTGTTGGCGTTGGCGTTGGCGTAGGAATTATCTTTATTGCAATTCTTATTTTGATTGCTCTTGGTGTAATTTTCTAAAAAAAATAAAAGGAAGGCCAGGCGAATTACCCTGGCCTTTTTGTTGTCATAAGGGGCTAGTTAATATTTTACCTAGCCCCTTTAATTGAAAGAGAAGGAACAGTCATACGTTTAGGATTAAAGCAGACAGCATGGATAAATAAGCAAAAGGACTTCCTCTTTTCCGCCAATGAAGAGGAAAAGAAAAAAGTCCTTCAAGATTATGTTGATCGAATTATTATTAAACCATCTAAGGATATTAACAGTTTGACGTAGAAATAACCTACAGGGTTTATTTGGTGGAGGCGAGGGGAATTGCACCCCTGTATCGAAGAGCTGCCACAAAAGCGTCTACGCGTGTATCCTTCTCTTTAAAGTTCACCTCATGGGCTCCAGAAGGCAGGATCCTTCCGAGGCTATCTCGATAATCTTAGCTAATAACTCCGAGAATTGTCATTAGAGCAGTCCTACTCATTTGACACCCTGACCCTTCATCGTAGGCTAAGAAGGCAGGATGCTAGCGGCAATTAAGCTGCTAGAGCGTAATTATCGTTGTTAACTATTAAGGTCCACCGTTTAACGAGACCAGGTGGAATCTCGACGCGCAACTCTTGCCACCGCTTCCCCGAGCGAGTCTAAAACGCCCCCTTGTGTTGTTTTACAATACATAGTATATCATTTTTTTGCATAAATGATAGCGGTACATCTTACTTTTCCAGCTTTTCTTTAGATATTTTTGATAATAATTCCAAATGATCTATTCTTTCTTGAACATCCCTTCAATTTTATCCTTATATTTTTCTGCTTTGCCTTCTAACTTATCCGCAATTTCTTCGGCCTTATCTTCCACTACATCCTTTAATTCTTCAGCACGTTCCATCATATCTCCCAATTTATCTTCGATGTAATCTTTAATTTCTTCCGCCCGTCCCGCAATAACCCCGGCTTTGTCTTCGGCTAAATCTTTAATTCCTTCAACCTTTTGCTTTACCTCAGGTTTATCCAAAAGTTCCTCTGTCTTTTTCACTGCACCGTCGATGCGCTCTTTCGCTGCATCCACTACTTTATTCAGATTATCCTTTAAATGATCCATCTTTAATCCCCCTTTTCTCGCTTTAACTTTTTACCTTTATTACTATAAATATTCCACTTTTTCACAATTATAGCATATCCCTTCCCCTTGCAACAACTCTTGTTGACGATATCGAATGAACATGTGACAATAGGAATGAACCTCCCCGACCTACACTACGCTAAGAGGATCGGGGCTTCTGGCTAATACCTTATGTCTGCCTCAAAGGGTATGCAGCTTGCTTACCCCACCCATAGGGCGTGAGCCCATCACTCGGCTGCAGCCAGCAACTGTATGCCCTGCGGCATACGGGCCAGATTCATGGCTTCTACTACTTCCCGCCTTCAGGCGATCCGTAGATACTTGTATTCTTTTAAAACGATCTCTTGGTAGTGGCCATATATGTGTTGGGTTAAAATGTTACTCGCTCCATGCAGATCCCGATGCTGAACATAACCACATGCACAGCGATACTTTCTGGAAGAGGGTTTCTTTCTCTTCCCACAAACGGGACACGTTTGTGCGGTGTAAGCTTCATTCACTTTCTTCAGGCTGATTCCTTCAGCAGCTAATTTGTACTGTAAATAGCGCAGGGTTTTGCTAAACGTCCATTGGGATAGTTTCTGGTTGGTTCTTCGCGAACGCTTCCGCTTAGTTTGTTTCTTCTTCGGTGAAGTGTGACGTTGAATTCCTTCTACATCCCCTACGACCACATCCTTGATGGTGTTCTCCAAGCACCAATGGACGAATTCGCGAGTGGTTTTATGGAGGGCATCGGTGAGTTGAGCCCGGCTTTTACTGAGGATATAATTTAAGGCTCGCCGATATTTTCTCCACTGGCGGGAACCTTTTTGACAGTGGGCCATCTTTCTTTGCAGTTCCTTTATTTTCGTATTCCGCAACCGCTTGATGCTGCGAGCTTTGCGCCCGGTAATGATAAGGCCTTGTCCCTGATTGGTGACTGAAGCGATGATGTGAATTTCACCTAAGTCAATGGCTGCTACGCCTTGGTCTAGATTTTCTTTAGAATTTATACCATCCTCAAAGGCAATCGCTAATTTAGGCCCCGGTCATAGACAAGTTCAATCTCTTTCATTTGCCCGGGAGGTAGTTTAGCAAGATGAACGATGATGGGTTTCTGACGCTTACCCTCCAGAAGACCTAAGCTTAACTCGATTCTGCCCTTTTCACCGATGCGAAAGCCATCCTTTTTCCATTTAGTATTATAATGGTTCTTTTCTTTATAGGGGTAGCGGATTTGAGTGTACCCTAAGACTCTCGCTTTCCGGGCGTTTTCACGAGCATCGAGATACCGCTCATAGACCGCCTGGATGGATTGACTGTGGATGGGGTATTGCCCTTTCGTAGTTAAGTGAAGCTCCTTGCGGTTCAGCCAGGTGTTAGTTTTTTGGTAATGGTCTTTAGCTAATTCAAGGCACTGATTCCAGATCTGGGCAGAAATCCGATTACAGGCATAGAGACGATTGAGATTTTCTTGGGAAGTATGGAAATTGAGTTTATAGACCCGAATGATGACGAACACCTCCTGCATCTGTTCTACCAATATTTTACCATAAGGCGGGAGGTATTGAGAACAACCGTTCGGGGAATAGTTTGGGGGCGGTGATTCATCTCACCACCTAAGAGTGAGATGAATCACCGTATGATGATAAATAGCTTGAAAGAGGAGAGGGATCAACCATTGGGCTATGTATCTACAACAAAAAAATCCACGACTCCTTCGGGCGGCTGGTCCGATCTTTGGAAACAAGAGGATTATTGGGCCATGTGGCTGGGTCTGACGATCGTACTGCTGGCTATCTTATTTTGGAGTACCGGCAATAATTTCATGAATTGGATTGTCCTGAAAATACCCGACTACAGTGATTATCATACGGGACTGAATTATATCTTCGATCATAAAAGCTCCCTTTTCGTACTTTATCTGTTTTTGCTCGTTTTATGTTCAATAGCTATAAAAGCCCTGACCGGTGAAGTCAAAGGCTTCTTAGTAGGTTTTACCTTTCTTTTTTTATTAAGCATTTTAGTTTCCTTTTTAGGCTCCTGGGATATCATGAAACGCTATAATATTGAGACTCCCCTTCTGGCCCTTTTGGCAGGGCTGTTAATCAGCAACTTTTTAAGGATTCCCTACTGGCTGAGTACCGCTCTGCAGACTCAGTTTTATGTCAAGTTAGGCATTGTGCTGATGGGTGCTTCCTTGCCTTTTACCCTGATTATTCAAGCCGGTTCAACCGCCTTCGCCCAAGCCACCATTATTGCTGTGGCAACCTTCCTCACCATTTACTGGACGGGCACGCGGTTTTTGGGTCTCGATAAACGGTTCGCAGCAACCTTGGCTGCAGGAGGCTCCATCTGCGGTGTCTCTGCCTCCATCGCCATTGGGGGTGCGGTGAAAGCAGAAAAGCAACATGTGTCCATTGCTATCTCCGTGATTATTCTTTTTTCCATTATCATGATTTTTATCCTGCCTTTAGCCATTAAAGCTTTGAATGTTCTCCCTGGGCCGGCGGGAGCTTGGATTGGTACGGCAGAGTTTGCCGATGCTCCGGGGATGGCTGCAGCCGCTGCCATCAACGAACAAGCTATTAAAACCTTTACCCTTATGAAGGTGGTCGGCCGTGACATGTTTATTGGCATCTGGTGCTTTATCATGGCTCTCACATCCGTCACACGCTGGGAAAAACGCTATTCCGGAACCAGCCCCAATGCACTGGATATCTGGTTTCGCTTTCCGAAATTTGTTTTGGGGTTTATTATCGCCTCCATTATCATTACGATTTTAGCCGCTTCGGCTGATGCCGTTACTTCAAAAGCCATCGACAGTCATATTATCAACCCGATTATTGAATTGCGAAATTGGGCCTTTATTCTTACCTTTCTTTCCATTGGACTGTCCAGTCGTATAAAAGAGCTGGCTTCAGTAGGCTGGAAGCCCTTTGCCGCTTTTTCTGCAGGGGTTCTAGTCAATATCCCCTTGGGTTACCTCTTATCGGTGGTCATTATGGGTAATTATTGGACAACGATCAAGTAACTATCGGCAAAACTGTCACCTTGGCTTGCAACGCCTTGTGGCTAGTTTATATAAAGTAAGGAGAGTAACAACATGCACCCAGATAATGAAACCTGCGTACAAAGGGCACGATTCTTTTTCTATTTTTCTGAAAAAACCTGGGAACCTGGAGAAAAGCCTCCCTTAGAAGACATCCTGAAAAGCAAGAAGATCAGCCCGCAAGCTGTCCGCAATTTAAAGGACTTTTTGTCTATCCGATTAGAGCGGATTGCTGCTATGCTGGAGCTTCTGACGGAAGCCCATGACGATTGGGCCATGACGGGCAAAAAGGAGTATATCCTTTTGGAAACGGAAACTTATGATTTTAATCATGCTCTCAAACTCCTTAAAGATCATGGCTTTAAGGACACTGAATTTGTCCTTAAAGTGGAATATACCCGCAAATGGGGCGTTCTGTAACCTGACATTATGTCCGGACAATTTGTCACAACCAGACAAATTGTCCGGTTTTTTTATTATCTCCCCAGCTTTGTTAAGAACCCCGAACCCCTTTATTTAAGCTAGAATTCACAAGAGCAAATCGTTGGCATAAGAATTGCTTATAAATTAGTTTACGAAATCAAATAGTACCTAAACAAATACGACAAAAGGAGATGACAGTATGTTTTATTCCTCAAGCTGAACCCAGTCTTTGGGCAAACCGGTCTAAAAACTACTTTTGGAGGGTATTAAGATGGCACAAGTTGAAACTAATAAACCAACCTCTCCTTCCGGAGGCTGGTCCGATCTTTGGAAAAAGGAAGACTATTGGGCAGTTTGGCTTGGTTTAGGGGTAGTCTTAGTTGCTATTTTGCTCTGGTCCACAGGCAGTACCGCTATGAAATGGATGGCCATCAGTGTACCGAGCTATTCGGAATTCAGCAAAGCAGCAAGTTATGTCAGCACTCATGTCAGCGGAATTATCGGTCTCTACCTACTGTTTATCGTCCTCTTCTCCATCGCCGTGAAAATTCTGGGCCATAAACTAAGCCAGTTTATTCCGGGATTTACAATCGTCTTTATCATGAGTCTCGCGGTCACCGTGTTGGGGTCCTGGGATGTCATGAAAAAGTTCAACCTGGAAGCTCCCCTTCTCGCTCTTGCCGTTGGACTGATTATCGGTAACTTTATTAAGCTTCCCAAATTTATGGATGCTTCCTTGCGGACGGAGTTCTTTGTTAAAACCGGGATTGTACTCATGGGCGCCACCCTTCCTTTCACATTAATTCTCCAATCCGGTCCGGTGGCTTTTCTTCAGGCAACCATTATTGCTGTCACCACTTATCTGACCATTTACTGGGCTGGAACCCGCCTCTTTGGCTTAGATAACCGTTTTTCCGCTACTTTGGCTGCCGGCGGCTCTATCTGCGGCGTATCCGCTTCCATTGCCATCGGGGGTTCCGTTAAGGCTGAAAAGCAGCATGTCTCCATTGCCATTTCCTTAGTTGTTGTTTGGGCCATTGTCATGATCTTTGCTCTTCCCATGTTTATTAAGGCCTTTAACATTCCTCCCGGTCCCGCCGGAGCCTGGATTGGAACTTCTGAATTTGCCGATGCGGCAGGGATGGCTGCGGCAGCCTCCATTAACGAACAAGCCATCAAAACCTTTACTCTCATGAAGGTCGTGGGACGGGATATGTTCGTTGGGATCTGGTGTTTCATCATGGCTTTCATCTCGATCACCAAATGGGAAAAACGCGAGGATGGAACCAAACCGAATGCCGGTGAAATTTGGACTCGCTTCCCCAAATTTGTCTTAGGCTTTTTTGTCGCTTCTATTATTATCACCGCCTTGGTAGCAGGAGTGGATGCCCCTACTTCAAAGGAAATCTCTGCACAGGTTATTGGTCCCATCAAGGAGTTAAGAAACTGGGCCTTCATCTTCACCTTCCTTTCTATCGGTTTAACCACTCGCTTCAAAGACCTCACTTCCGTTGGCTGGAAACCTTTTGCCGCTTTTACCACAGGGGTTTTAGTGAATGTACCTCTCGGTTACATCCTCTCGGTCATCGTGATGGGCAACTACTGGACAATGGTTCAATAAGGTTCATCGCCATGCCCAGCGCGGCGCACCCCATCAAGAAAAAGCCTTCCACAACCGGGAAGGCTTTTTCTCATAACCGGACTCAAAAAATTTCGACATGAACATTAAAGGGTTGTATTATATACTGGAAGAAGCTTAAGCATGATTTTATGGCAATGATGAAAGCACTGGGATGGAGGCCAAACCTTGAAAGAAAATTCAATTCCCTGGTGGATGCGTATAAAAGTACATTTTCTCTTGTTTGGGATCGCCATGTCGATTCTTCCTCTGTTTTTTCTGGGCTATTTAGGTTTTACATCCGTACGGCAGAATCTTCAGATGGATATTTATGAGCAAAACTTTGACCAAGTCTCCGTACTTGCCCGGGAAATTCAGGATGCCATCGCCACTATCGAAAATAGCTTAACTTTTACGAAGACAACTACTGTTCATGCCTTGACGGGAAGCGATGAAGCATCACGTCAGTTGATTTTGGAAACCTTGTTGCAGAAAGAACCTTCACTTAAAGAGCTTAAGGTTTATGATGCCAACTTTAGAAGCATAGCTCAAATCAATCGTCAGGCAAGTGCTCCGCCGAATTCATCAACCAACGCCCCTGAACCTATCCTCTCTTCAGAACGTCTCTCTCCTATAAGTGACCTGTACTTTTCCCAGGAAGGCCAACCTGAAATCCGCCTTACTGTGGCCATTCAAGACCCTATGGATGGAAAATTCCTGGGGCATCTGCAGGGAACCATCGAACTAACAACGATGATCAACCGCTATTTTAATTTTCATTTAGATGAAGGAAAATATGTCTTCTTAGTTGATCGGTCCGGAACATTGATAGGCCAAACAGATTCCGATCTTCATTTCCATGAGGAAGACCTTCGTCAGGCTCCTGCCGTCCAAAGTTTCATGGCGGGAGAGCTTTTTTCCACTGGGAGCGAGTATAAAAATTATGCCGGCGTGAACGTTATTGGCGCCTTTACTTCTATGGATACCCCCAACTGGGGGGTATTTATCGAACAGCCTGCTCACGAAGCCAATAAACCCATCTTTGAGTTGGCCCTTCGCCTCATTATGATTGCCGTCTTAATCATGGTCCTGGTGATGATTATCAGCATTTCCTTTGGCTTAAAAGTCGTTCATCCCATTGAGAATCTTGAATCTCAAGTCAGGCGAATTATCCAGACCGGCGACTTGGAATCCCATATCCCCATTGAGAGCTGGGATGAAATCGGCAGACTGGTAAAATCCTTTAACCAGCTGCTGAATTCCTTAGATCAAAAGAATGAAAATTTAAAGAACGAGAAAGAACTCTTGACCACCGTCGTAGATGGAGTCGGCGCCGGAATGGTGCTGTTGGATTCGGAAAGAAAAATACTCTGGTGGAATACGAAGTTTGCCCAGTGGTTTGGTCAGCAGTTCGCCCATCTCCCCTGTGAGCAGGTCATTGCCGGACAAGGAACAGAGGATATCCTCCTGGAAAACGGCCGGACCATCTCTGTCTTTCTCCATGAGGAACGCCGGCATTTTCGTCAGATGTACTATGAACTGTCCCCGGATAATCCTGAGAATGCAGCTTATCTCCTGCTCCTTGATGACGTGACTCAGGAAGTGGAGATGGAGGCCCGCATGATTGAGACGGATAAGATGGCTGCCATCGGACTTTTAGCCTCGGGGGTAGCTCATGAAATTAATAACCCCTTAGCTGTCGTTGCCGCCTATAGTGAGGATTTACTTGAACGTTTAGACGAAGAGGATTCCGGCCCCAGCCAAGAAGAGATTAAGCTGGGCTTTGACACGGTCTTGGAGCAAATTGTCCGCTGCAAGCAAATCACCGATGGTTTGCTGGGTTTTGCCCGCAAACGCGATTCAGGCAGTGACCTCATTGATCTTGGGATAGCCAGCGCTCAGACTCTGGGACTTTTGGAGCATAAGGCCAAACAAAAACATCTTCACATTCAATTTCATTCAGAAAACAGTCTCTTCGTCTTGGGCAATGAAAACGAATGGCAGCAAGTCGTGCTCAACCTGGTGACCAATGCACTGGATGCTTCTTCCGAAGGAAAAGCCATCGATGTCCGGGGGTACCGGGAGGGCAATACAATACAGTTTATCATCCAGGATTATGGAGAAGGCATTCCTCAGGACCATCTCAAAAAAGCCTTAGATCCGTTTTTTACCACCAAATCCCCAGGCCAGGGCACAGGCTTAGGTTTATACGTGAGTTATGGAATTATTGTCAAAATGCATGGTGAAATGGCCCTAGAAAGTACGGAAGGACAGGGCACTAAGGTGAAAATTTCCTTGCCCTTCCATGAAGCAGGAGAACAAAGCTCATGAAGCACAGTCAAAAAGTTTTAATCCTCGATGATGAAAACACTTTGCGAACCATTATCGCTCAGCGTTTAAAGCGCAAAGGCTATGACGTCTTGGAGGCCGGCACGGCCAGTGAAGGGATGGCTTTCCTTAAAGATACTTTAGTCGATGCTGTCTTATTGGATATCAAACTGCCGGATGGTGATGGGCTGACCCTGCTGCCCAAAATTAAGCAGATCCAAACAGATCTGCAGGTCATTATGCTGACCGGGAACGGGACCATTGAGTCCGCCATTGAAGCCATGAAACTCGGCGCCTATGATTACCTGACCAAGCCCTGCAATTTATCAAAGCTTGACATCACTTTGCAAAAAGCCCTGGAAAACCGCAAGCTGTTGATGGAGAATACCGGACTGCGCCAAGTTGTCAACCGCCAGACTCCAGAGTTAACCATCATTGCGGAAAGTGAAGCCATGACTTCACTCCTGGAGATAACGCATAAAGTTGCTCAGACGGATACCTCTGTCCTTATCCAAGGAGAGAGCGGTGTAGGCAAGGATCTGATTGCCCAAGCCATCCATTTCTGGAGTTCCCGAGTCAATCGTCCCTACATCCCCGTCAATGCCGGGGCCATCCCTGAGGCTCTCATCGAAAGCGAACTTTTTGGACACGAAAAAGGCGCCTTTACCGGTGCCGGGACTCAAAAAATCGGCTTAGTGGAAATGGCCGACAACGGCACCCTCTTTCTCGATGAAATCGGGGAAATGCCTCTATCTATTCAAGTCAAGCTGCTCCGCTTTTTAGAAAGCGGAGAATTCAGACGGGTTGGCGACACCCGGCTGCGACGGGTTGATGTGCGCATTGTGACGGCGACCAATCGCGACCTGTGGCAGGAGATCATTCAGGGAAGGTTTCGTGAGGATCTCTTTTACCGCTTAAATGGGCTAACCCTCCTGGTTCCTCCTCTGCGGGAACGGCGCCGGGATATCATCCCTCTTGTCAATCACTTCCTGAAAACTCAACGCAAAGATTTGCTCCATGAGCGGTATATCTTATTGCCGGAGACCCAGGAACAATTGCTGAATTATGATTTCCCTGGCAATATTCGTGAACTCTTCCATCTTATCGAGCGCGGCCAAATCTTATCCTCCGACGGCACCATCACCCCCAGTGACATTTGGCCGGAAAAATTGACTCAAGTTCTGAAAGCCCCACCAGCTTTCGATTCGAAAGAAGAATTCTTCCGTATCTTTCAGAAGTGCTCCTATCCTTCTTTAGAGGATGTGGAAAAGGCTTTTATCCTGTCTACCCTGAAAAAGGCCAAAGGACATAAAACTCAAACAGCCAATTTATTGGGAATTAGTGTGCGCAATCTCTATCGCAAACTCCAGGCTTATAATATGAATGAGTAAAGATACAGCCTTATCTTGACGATATGACACTCCTGTCATACACTTAAGATGACAACTGTGTCATCTTTTAGAAAAGTCCCTCATATGGAATATAAAGTTATAGAAAGGAGAAGGATTTCCTTGCCTACTCAAACCTTTTTCAATCTGCCTGAAGAAAAAAGGAACCGCATCCTTGAGGCTGCCATCCAGGAATTTGCTGCCTATGCATTTGACCAGGCGAGTATTGCCCGCATCATTGAGCAAGCAGGGATTCCCCGGGGAAGCTTTTATCAATATTTTAAAAATCTCAAGGATTTGTATAAGTACATTTTTAACCTTGCTGTAGAAAAGAAGCTCCAGTATTTTGAGGCCAAAGTCCCTGACCTTCATGGCGATGGCTTTGAATTCTTCTCCACATTACAGAGGCTTTTCACGGTAGGCCTGGAGTTTGCTCAGGATCATCCTGAGCTTCTGGCCCTTGGTCATCGCTTTATGAAAGAGACCAACGTCCAACTTCGCGAGGAAGTGATTGCTGAACAAGCCCCTAAATCCACCAATTTTTACGGAAATATGCTCCAGCGAGGCTTTGAATTAGGACAGCTGGACCCTTCCGTGGATTACTCAACCGCAGTTTTCTTTATGCATGGTATGAATACAGCTTTGACGGACGCTTACCTGTCTTTAGAGCAAAGCAATCTCAATAATGCCCTCGAAGATAAAACCTATCTGGATATCATCAATAAGCTTCTCTATCTCCTTGCTCATGGTTTGAAAAATAAGGAGGTGATACCATGACTCTTTTGCTTGAAGGAAAAGGTATCCGCAAGGTTTATCAAACCGGAGAGGTTGAATTGGAGGTCCTGAAAGGGCTGGATTTTCAAATCTTCACCGGTGAATTTATCGTAATCCTTGGTCAAAGCGGGTCCGGGAAAACCACCCTTCTTAATATCATTGGCGGCATGACTCCTCCCACCTCAGGGGAACTGTATTACCGCGACGAGCCCTTGCATGACGCAGATGATTCGGGACTGACCTTTTATCGGCGTCAAGCCGTTGGTTTTGTCTTTCAGCACTACAATTTGATGCCCAATCTTACAGCCTTTGAAAATATTTGGCTGGCCGCCGAAATCGCTGAAGACCCCCTGTCTGTGGATGAAGTGCTTCAGGATGTGGGACTGGAACCATGGGCAGAACATTTTCCTTCCCAGCTCTCCGGTGGGCAGCAGCAGCGGGTGGCCATTGCCCGTGCTATTGTTAAAAACCCTGCCTTGCTTCTTTGTGATGAACCTACCGGGGCTTTGGATATTCAAACGGGTATTCAAGTCTTAAAAGCTTTACAAAAACTCAACCATGATTACCACAAAACCATTATTATCATTACTCATAATGGGGAAATTGCCAAGATGGCTGATCGTGTGTTTTTTATCAAGGATGGGATGTTGGAAAAAATCCAAGTCAATGAGCATCCTCTCCAACCGGAGGAACTTTTATGGTAGTACTGAGAAAGAAGCTGTTCCGGGAGATCCAATCCAATAAAGGCGTCTATTTTGCCTGTATTTTGGTGATAATCATCGGGCTTCTCTCTTATACCTCTATGTCCATCGTTTTGGAAAATCTGGAGCGGGCTCAAAGCAAATTTTATGAGACTACTCATTTTGCCGATGGTTTCATTAAAGTTACCGGCTATCCCGAAAGCCAGGTGAAAAAGCTGGCTCAGTTTGGGGGAATCGATCATGGTGAAGGGCGAATCGTCAAGGATGCCCGGCTTTTTGAAGAAAAATCCGATAGCAATCGCTCTCTACGGCTGGTCTCCATGAGCTTCGAGACTCCACCTGAACTCAATCAGATTCAACTCTTCAGCGGGCGCTTTCCCGTGGATAGTTCTTTGGAAATCCTGGTGGATCCAAAATTCTTCGCTGCCAATGGACTTTCTCTGGGAGATAACCTAACCCTGATCCTGGAAGGAAAGCGTTCCACCTTTACGGTAGTGGGAACCGCTCAGAGCCCTGAGTTTATCTATGCTTTGCGCTCCGCTCAGGACCTTTATCCTGACCCGGAGACTTTTGGTATCGCTTATTTGCCCCATAACTCCCTTAAGACTTTAGTCAAGGAATCCGGCCAAGTGAATGACATCGTCTTCTCCTTGGAACCCAATGCGAAATTCGAGGATGTTAAAGAACTCCTGGAAACAGAACTTAAGCCTTATGGCCTCCAAGGAGTATTCCCTCGTAAGGATCAGACCAGCCATGCTATCCTCGAAGAGGAGTTGAGTAGTTTACGCAGCATGGCACAAGCTTTGCCCATGGTCTTTCTGGCCGTTTCCAGTATTATTCTCTATACCATGCTGCGCCGCCTGATTGAACAACAACGGGGAAACATTGGAACCTTAAAGGCTTTCGGTTTTACGAATCAAGAGATTGTCCTTCACTATTTATCCTATCCTCTCCTGATTGGAGGGGTAGGAGGATTGCTGGGAGGACTGGCAGGGATCGCTCTTTCTTATCCTTTAACGGCTCTCTATGAAGAGTTCTTCGCCCTGCCTGGTTTAGAAAGCACCTTTTCTTTAAAGTATCTCTTTTTAGGGATAGCCCTTTCCCTGGGGTTTAGTTTGCTTAGTGGGATGAAAGGGAGTCTGGACATCCTCCGTTTGGATCCGGCCGAGGCCATGCGTCCTGCGGCCCCGGGCTCGGCAAAGAAAACACCCCTGGAGAAACTGCCCGGACTATGGCGGTCTTTCACTTCCCAAACCCAAATGGGCATTCGTAATGTTTTTCGTGCCCCTGTGCGCAGCGCCTTTACCGTAGTAGGAATGGCTGTCGTCTTTAGCTTAATGTCCGTTTCCTGGTCCATGGAAAATATGATGGATAAACTCACGACCTTTCAATTCCAGCAGATTCAAACCTATGATGTCAAGATCTCGTTAAATAGCCCTGTCACCTCTCGGTCCCTTCAATACTCATTAGCTCATGAACCGGGAATCACCAGGCTGGAACCACTTTTAGAAGTCCCGGCTACCCTACAGAACCAATGGCATAAAAAAGAGGTGCCACTCTTAGGTATATCCCAGGATTCTACCCTTTATCATGTTCTCGATCAAAAAGGGAATAAAATCCCCCTACCCGATGATGGAGTTATACTCTCAGAACGCTTAGCCCATCTGCTTCAAGTGAAGGTAGGGGACTCCATCCAAGTGAAAAGCCCTTACCGCCGTGAGTTTATTGCCGAGCAAGATCAAACTCTTATGGTCAGAGGAATCATCCCTCAGTATGTAGGCCTTAATGCTTTTATGGAAATCGGTGCGCTCCAGGATTTTCTTCAGCAAGGAGAAATCGCTACCTCAATGCTCATCGGGATGAATGAGGAGGATGTCTCTGCCTTAAAGAGCAAGTATAGGGATGCCAGTCAAGTGGGTTCCATCGAATCCGCCAAAGAAAGCTTGGAAAAAATCGAGGAAATGATGGGCTCCTATGGCTTTACCATCTACTTTCTGGCCGTTCTGGCAGGAATCGCCGGTTTTGCATTAATCTATAATTCCAGTATTATCTCTCTTTCCGAGAGGCAAAGGGAGCTGGCTTCCTTGCGGGTTTTAGGTATGACACCCAAGGAAGTCCTTAAAGTCATTACCTCAGAACAATGGCTTTTAACCCTCCTCGGTATTTGCCTAGGGATTCCACTTTCCTTCGCCCTCTCAGAGGCGATGGGACAATCCATGAGCTCGGATCTTTTCACTATTCCCACAGGAGTTCCTCTTTCAGCTCTTATGGGCGCGGTGGTTGGAACGGCATTGTCCGTATGGTTCGCTCAGACACGAGCTCACCGGAAAATTGTTGCCATGCCTTTTGTGGAGGTTCTGGCTACGAAAGAATAACACCTGTTTAAGACTCATCAATCCAATGAAATAGACTCTAATTGAGGAGGTATTCTTATGTCTGTTGAACCATCTCCTGTCAAAGGTTTTCCGTTCTCCTTCTTAAAAAAGGGCCGGAAACAAGGATCTAAAAAAGTCAGCCAGCAAAACGCCCGAAAGAAAAAAGTTATCATCTTCGGAATGATTGCCGTCCTTGTTCTGGCATCCGTTCTGGCTTCGAGTCTTAAGCCGCTCAAAGGAACAGTGTTCACCCTGGAGCCGAAGGAATTTGTCCGAGGATTTACGGAGGAGGGGCAGGTTTTGGCTGCCAAAGAGTTCCCACTGTATAATTCTGTGGATGGAAAAATTACTGCTATTCATGTCCACAACGGCGATTCCGTGGCCAAAGGACAGGTTTTGCTGGAACTCGATACTACGGATTTGGTTTATCAGTTGGATGCTTTAAAGGCACAGCTTAAAAGTGTGGAAGGCCAGCATCTTCAAACAACCAGCAATCCTAGGGATGCCTTGGTACAGCAGCAAAAACTACTCATTGAACAAGCTGAAAGGGACGCACTGGTTCTTGAACAAAACTACACCCGAATGAAGACTCTCTATGAAGCAGGGGCAATTTCCCTGACCCAATATGAAGAAGCCCAGCTTCAAGCGAAAAAAGCCCAGAACTTTCTGGAACAACAAAAAACCGCTCTAGATTTAATCTATGAGCAGCAATCTCTACCCGGAACAGAACAGATCTATGCCGGTCAAAAAGATGCATTGCAAGCACAAATCAGCCAGCTTGAGAATAAGATTGAAAAAGCTAAAGTAGTTGCCCCGGAAGATGGTTTTATTAGGGATTGTCATCTTAAAGAAGGAGAGTTCGCCGCCACCGGTCAACTCTTATTGAATGTTTTTGCGGATAGGGGTTACAAGGTAGAAAGCTATATCTTAGCCAAAGAGGCCCCCTCTATTAAGACAGGAGATCCTGTGGAGATCATTCAGGATACTAATTCAGGGAATCAAATTCTAGCCGGAGACATCGAAAGTGTGGAGCCTTCGGCGGTGGAACGTATTTCTCCTCTGGGGTTAAAGGAAAACAGAGTTAAAGTAACTGTCTTTTTACACAGCGAGACGGCCGTGATTATTGGCAGTACCGTGGATCTAAAATTCATCACCCACAGAGAAGAGGCTCAGATCATGATTCCAAAGACCGCTCTTTTTCCCTATGAAGGAGGAGAAGCCGTCTGGGTAGTTCGTGAAGGTAAAGCCCAGATCCAGGCTGTGGTTAAGGGAATGGAAAACGACCGGGATGTCATCATCCTGGAAGGACTTGCTTCGGGAGATCAAATACTTTTGGATACGGACCTTGTTGGGCTTAAAGAGGGTAAAAAGATCAAGGCTCTATGAGTCGAGGGAGCCCATCGTGTGGGTGACGGCCTTCTTCCAGCCTTGATAGTACTTTTCCTTAAGCCCCGCTTCCATCTGAGGTTTAAAGGAGCGTTCGATGTTCGCCTTCCCTTTTAACTCCTCTTTATTGCTCCAAAACCCTGTAGCCAGCCCGGCCAGATAGGCTGCGCCTAAGGCTGTGGTTTCAATACAATAAGGACGTTCCACTTCTACTCCCAGGATATCAGCCTGAAACTGCATCAAGAGGTTATTGACCACCGCTCCCCCATCGACTTTCAGAAGTTGGAGAGGCAATTGGGAGTCCGCCTCCATAGCCTCCAGGATATCTCTGGTCTGATAAGCCATAGACTCTAAAGCTGCACGAATGACATGGTTCTTATTGCTGCCCCGGGTTAATCCCAAAATAGCCCCACGAGCCTCCATATCCCAGTAAGGTGCACCCAGTCCTGTAAAGGCAGGCACCAGATAGACCCCGCCGTTATCGGCAACCTTCCCTGCGAAATATTCCGAATCCCCTGCGGTTTCGATCAGCTTTAATTCATCCCGCAGCCACTGAATCACTGCTCCGGCCATAAAGACACTGCCTTCCAGGGCATAAACTACTTTTTCATCAAGTCCCCAGGCGATGGTACTGATGAGACCGTGCTGAGATTCATAGAGTTCTTCCCCTGTATTAAGAAGCATAAAGCAGCCGGTGCCATAGGTGTTTTTGGCCATCCCCGGTTCAAAGCAAGCCTGACCGAAGAGGGCGGCCTGCTGATCCCCTGCAATTCCGGCTATGGGAATAGAATGCCCGAAAAAACCTTCGGGAGCTGTTTCCCCGTAGATAGTGCTGGAGGGCTTTACCTCAGGGAGCATGGCTAAAGGAATATTGAGTATGCGGAGGAGCTCTGTGTCCCATTCCAAAGTCTTAATATTATAGAGGAGGGTGCGGGAGGCATTGGAGTAATCCGTAACATGAATACGGCCCTTGGTCAGATTCCAAACCAACCAGGAATCCATGGTTCCAAAGAGCAGCTCTCCTTTTTCGGCTTTTTCCTGAGCGCCCGGCACCTGGTCGAGAATCCAGCGGATTTTAGTTCCAGAAAAATAGGCGTCTAAGACCAAGCCTGTCTTTTTCTTAAATAAAGGCTCTAGTCCTTTCATCTTTAGTTCATCACAGAGGGGAGCTGTTCTTCGACATTGCCAGACAATAGCATTGGCCACAGGCTTCCCCGTGTGCTTATCCCAAACTACAGTGGTTTCACGCTGATTGGTAATCCCGATTCCGGCAATCTCTTCAATATTTACTTGATAACGGGCCAGAAGCTCGGCAATGACCCCATATTGGGTGCTCCACACTTCTTCCGGATCATGCTCCACCCAGCCGGGTTGAGGGTATATTTGCGTAAATTCTTTTTGTGCCACTCCTACGATATGGCTTTCCCGATCAAAAAGGATCGCTCGACAACTGGTTGTCCCCTGATCTAAGGCAAGAATGTATTTCTTCATAGTTTTTCCCCTCACAAGAAAGATTAGGTTGGCCCGCTTTCCATGTATAGCCCTTCCCTACTCTTCATAATAAGGAAAACTTAGCTTACGTCAAGCCATAGTGAGATAGATACTAAGGAACCGCTAAAGGCCTGGAAAGGAAAACACCAAGGGGGTCTCACTTAACGCCCCTTGGTTATTTTTTATCCATCATTTCATCAATAGACGCTCATACCGGCTTAAGGCACGAATGGCGGTGAGTGCTGTGGCTATAGGTTCCTCGTAGTCCCACCCCTTAGCATAGATGGCCTTATAGGAGGGTTTAAAAGAACCCTTGAGATCCTGTGAATCCATAAGATTAATGCAGCCCTTATCCAGCACTTCCTGAGGAACAGCTCTGCCATATCTCAACAGTCCGGACAGGGCCAACCCCGTCTCAACTGTAGATCCCCAGCCCCCGTCCTCTTGTTGAGACTCCAGGATAAAGTTGATGGCTTTTTGCCTTGCCTCTAAGATATCTCGGGTTATATAGAGCTGTTGCAAATTAAATTTCCACTTACTGAAAAGTTCCAGAGCTTGGGCAGTGCTATAGACTGGCCCTTCGTACCAGGATGAAGAAAAAGCTCCTTGAGCATCTTGCTGAGATAATAACCACCTTAACCCCCGATAGATGAATTCCTCCTGGGATCGCCCTCGTCTCCATAAAGCCTCCAGAGCATGAATGGTGACATCAACACTAGAAATATACACAGGAAACTCTGAAGTTATCTGGGGTGGTGTTCCTTCAAAGCTGGGAAACGTACTCCAACTTCCATCCTTGTTTTGCAGCCTTTTGAGAAGCTGGACTCCCTGAGAATTTTCTACTCCGACCTGATTGAGGCCGATCAAAGCAACCGCCGTGTCGTCCAAATCAGGATGAGTATAGGGGGGAGTGCTGCCATAGCTGCCGTCGGCATTCTGTGCCTGTTCTAACCAAGAGACTCCCGGCTCCAACCAGGAGTTATCGCCCCACCTATTTCTTGTTTCTCCGGCGATGCAGATTGCCCAACCCATAGCCCAGTTCTTAAGTTGATCAAAGGCCGGCCAAGCTCCATTAGCATACTGCTTCTGAATAAGCCAATGCCCGGCTCGCTGGCACTGCTCCTGTTGACCTCCCAAACGCATAATCCCTAGAATAGCCAGGCTGGTAGCGATAATATCCTCCGACCAAGAACCGTCCTTCATCTGAGTTTCGAGAAGATATTGAATTCCCTTATTCAGTCCATCCTGGGATTCTGTAGCGAGTAGGGAAGCTGCTACCACAACCGGCCGACCATAGAGGGGCAATTTAGCAAGTACACTTTCTTCAAGAATTTTGGGAAGGACGATTTCTTCAGGGGTTGGGCCTTCTAACCCAGGAACTACTCGCTGACCCAAGGTCAAAATCATTTGTGAAAACTGCCTGGCTTGGGAGAGCACTTGGAGCTTCGCCATCCATCCCCCTTGGCTCCCCTGTAGGGCCAGTCGCGCAATCTTCGTTATCTCTTCATCGGGCTGCCCCCCGGGGACCTTCCCCCAGCCTCCACGATTATTCCGCCATAACCACTGAATTCCTCGCTGTTGAGCACTTCTAAACTCCCGGCCCAAAGCCAGCAGGGCAAGGGATGCTAAGGCCGTTGCCCCAGGGCTGGGAGAGACACCATGATCCTGATCAAGCTTGCCCGCTAAAATCTGCTCGACCCCTTCGGACACATAAATCTTAGCTTTATCTAAAGATTCACCTAAATTCTTACCAAAATCCAATCGATCACCTCCATCCATCTCTTTATCCTATGCATAAACAAATTTTTTGTTAGAATAAAAAAAGGAGGCTGTTGCCTCCTGGGAACTTCATTGCTCTATGCACTTTTTCTTTGTAAGCTAAGGACAGCATGAATCACTTTTTCCCGTTCTTCGTCATAAGCTTCAAAGATCTTTAAGGCGTTTTCTACATCCTGATAAACCTTCCAGTACTTACAGGCCAAGCAAGGCGCCCCGTTACTCTCAATAAAGGCGGTCACATCTTCCACGGGATAACCAAGGAAAATCCCCAGTTCATGAGGACATTCTTCCTCAAACCGTTTCTTTAAAAGACACAGGCTATCTTCTACCTTAGGCAAATCATCATAGCCTTGCCCTTTGAGGAAGTCTTTATTTTTCCAGACGGATAAACAGTTGGCCAGAGTCTCATCCCGATAGAATAAAACAATAACCCGATCTTCTTTGCGCCTTAGCTCGTAGTAACATATCTGCAGCTGTTTGCAGATCCCATCTTTATAACGATCCCAAAGGGTTAGTATCTTTCGCTTATGGTTAACAAAGGTCATCAAAGAGGATGGCTTAATTTCGGCCAAAGTTGGAGCAATATCATATTGGATTTTATAGAGAAGAAAGTCTCTATCTTCAAATCGGTCTAAAGCTCTAAAAAAATCATGGACACATGCCTTGCTCATTCCTGCCACCTCCTGAAAGAAATCCTTAGTTAATCAACATGCACATTCCTCTAACTTACACAACTCCCGTTCCAAGGCTTTTAAACTACTGCTATGACTGCGGATGATGGGAATGTTCCGGTTTTTGGCTACCTTTACGGCGACTTTGACCATAGCATGGGATACGGTTCCGGTAAAAAGAACAATTCCATCCGGATCCCCCATCACTTTTTCAAAACGCGTCGGGAGCTGAGTATAGACTTTTACATTATGCCCACGTTTTGATCCGATATGTATGTAATCCTTTTCCATACGATCAAGTCCACCGATGAGTAATATAGACATCAAACCACACACTCCTTTTCCCTTTATTCCCTGCAATAGTTTTAAATGAGCTTGCTATTAATATACTATAATTGATAATGATTTTCAATATCGTATTTGTTTCTATTTTTTGTTCTTTGCCACTTTTTATTCACTCAATTACCCAACTGTTTTTGAGAACACAAAAAGGGACCCTCTCCTTTTGAAAGGATCCCTTCGGTATTTTTCTAATTTCTTAACAGTAATTAGCGAATCCGGTGATCATGACTTTAAAGTGCCGTTAACTCATCCAAAAGCTCGGCATCCATCTTTACGATATGCTTGGTCAGATCGGCCATAGGCGGATAGAAGTAATGGGTCTTGCTTTTTTGAATGTCGTGAGCGAAATCACCAATCCATAGGAGCAAATGGTCACGCAAAAAGGCTTGCTGGTCTTCGAGGATAGCTTTCATCTCCTCCACCCGGCCATTCTCGAAATGGTCCTGAGCCACTTGAGATAGATGAGCCATAAAATCCAGCTCCAGGCCGAGATGATCATCGGCTTCATGGGGGTAGTTTGAAGGTAAAAAGTTATATTTCAAATAGGCACGGCGAACATTTAACGTACTTTCTTGGAACAGAACCCGCTCCTTGGTGAGATAGACGGATTCCCAAGGAGGTGCAGGCAAACTGTTAGGTCCAATGAACAGATAAGTGTATTCACCTTTCAGCTTGTCCAAGGTCTGCTCAGGTTCAGCCGCCAAGGCCTGAGCCACCTCACTTAAAACCTCAAAATGCTTATCAAAGAGATGCTCATCTTCCTGGAGCAGGATCTGCAGTGCTTCCCGGGTGTGTGGGTCTGTAACAACCTTCAATACTTCGGCTTGGGGTTCTCCGCCAAAGATCCGCTGCAATAATCTATAGAGATAACTTCGGTTGGCCAGCAAAATTGCGATTGCATCGTTTTGTTGATTCATTTCTTATACCACCTGTTCATATTAATAATTTTGCCTTAATCTTTAATTTTATTTTTACTTCCATATACTATAATGTTGTACTCAAATTTTCAACCCATTCTTACTCCTTCTCACCGAATTTATAGCCAACGCCCCAGACTGTTTGCAGATATTTGGGTTTGGAAGGATCATCCTCAATCTTCTCCCGAATCTTGCGGATAAAAACAGCAATACTGGTTAATTCACCTACATAGTCTTCCCCCCACACATAAGCTAGAAGCTGCTCCCGAGTAAATACTTCCCCGGGATGACCAGCCATATAGGCTAAGATCTTAAATTCCTTCGGTGTGAGTTCCACACGCTTGCCTTTCAATCGAGCCTCATAACGCTTGAAAAAGATCTCTAAATCTCCGAGTTTAATGCTTTCTTTCTTCTCCGCTGCACTTGATGAACCGACTTGGTGATCCCGCCGACGAAGAAGAGCTTCAATGCGTAGGGATAATTCCAAAGAGCTAAAAGGCTTGACGAGATAATCATCGGCCCCCGCCTTAAACCCAACGCTTTTGTCTACGATATCTCCCTTAGCAGACAATATAATGATGGGGACATTGCTGCCCTTTTTGCGAAGTTGGGCACACACATCAAACCCATTGAGTTTCGGCATCATGACATCCAAAATCACCAGGTCGGGCTTTTCTGCCTCAAAAACAGCCAAGGCCTCAACACCATCTGATGCGTAGCAAAAATCATAGCCGTCTTCCGTGACTATGTGTTCCACGACGATAAGAATGCTCTCTTCGTCATCAGCCAGCATAATTTTCATCCTCTATCGCCCCTTTCTCTGCTGAACCCTGACTAAATGCCCCATAATCTTTAAAAATCCATGTGAAGCCAGTCTTCATTATCCTCCCCGGCCGGAATTCCTACCATGAACAAGCTCCCTTCGTTGGGTTCGCTGACGACTTTAATCCAGCCTCCGTGAAGTTCTGCCAACTCCTTAGCTAATGCTAAACCTAAACCACTGCCATTATATTGGCGGTGGATGGATGAATCACTTTGAACAAATTTTTCGAAGATATAGGGCTGATCCTCTTTCCGTATACCAATACCATTATCTTGAACATTAATCAGCACTTCATTCTGCTCTTGGTCATAAGAAACCCAGACTTTGATCTCTCCACCCTTAGGCGTGAATTTCAAGGCATTGCTTACCAGATTCTCTACAATCCTTTTTAGCCCTTCGCGATCTCCCTCTATAACAGGAACGTCTTGATCTATAACACTGGAATAACTGATATTCTTTTTCTCAATTAAAGGTTCAACGACATTTTCAACAGCATTGATCACGTCAACAAGATCAATGGGCTCGATGATCAATTCTTGTTTCCCAGCTTCAATACGAGCGATTTCTAAGATATTGTTGATCATGCGCAAAAGAACTTGGCTGTTCGCTCTAATTTCCTGAGTCATTTTCTGCTCTTTAGGGGATTTGTCACCGCTTACTTTTTCCAGAACCTCTGCAAAAGCGATAATCGAAGTCAATGGCGTGCGAAGTTCATGGCTAATGATGGTGAGGAAGTCCGATTTATACTGATTATCTTCACGCAAACGTCTGTTGACTTCTTCCAGTTGGATTCGCTGAGATTCCAGGGTATCTTTAGCATGAGCTAAATCCTGAGTTCTTAGTTGAACCTTGGTCTCCAGGTCATTATATAAAGTCTGGAGTTCTTTAGTCATGATCTCAAAGTGGTCTGCCACATCTCGAATTTCTCCCTGAGCATCAATATCTTTCAAATCAACCTTCAAGTCCCCTGTTTTAACATGCTCCATTGCATTTTTTAATTGATTTAAGGGCCTGGTTACAAGCTTGGACATAGCGTAGTAAATAACCATAATAATACTCAAGGTAAGCAGGGAAATATAACCTACTTGCTTTACCACATTAGATTGAATGTTTTCCGTATACATATCTATAGGCATCACAATACTCACAATGCCAGCCAAGTCGCCTATTTCCCAACCTTCTTTGGGATATCCTAAAATATCTAACTCCCCGGCTGGTTCCCCATGGCATTCTAAACAGTTCTCTTCGATACGCATGGGAGCGGTATAACGAAAGGCGTCTTTCCCCGCGTATTCCGACACCTTATAGAATTCACTTGTATTCACATCTTCAGCAAATAGGTTGAGCGCTTCTAATTCAAATTCATCAGGAATATCCGCTTTATTGCGTGGATTAAAATTAGTATAGCGAACAGTATAACCTGTTTTTTTACCAAATAATTTTCCGATGCTTTTCCCCACAAGAGAACAATGTAGTTTTTTAAAATTATATTCTCCATTGGCATCATAATTGATGACATCCTGATTGATTACCATAAACTCCCACGCAGCATCCATCTGTTGAGAGAGGACGTAAGCCTTTTCATGCATTTCCTTTTCAGCCTGCTTTTGTTGAGTCATCCAAATCCAAACTACATTCATAAGAAGCGAAACCGCCAAAATACCCACTAATAATATAACAAATCGGGTTCTTATACGAACATTGTTTAAACCCAACCTATTCACCCCCGGCAGTTTCAAATGTATTATTATTATATCAGTTAATGTCAATTAAACGTATTCTTTCCCCTATATTAGTATCTCTTGCATTTTCGATAGCCTGAATAATGCCAGGAACCCTCCGATTGTAAAAAGGAGTATCTTATCCGATACTCCTTTTTAGCACTCATAGTTCTCATGTTCAGACAGAGAATTAAGTTAACCCTACCCCAGATATAACCATTGCAGCGTAGAATACATACCTTCCGATCGCCTGGCCAACCAGAATCAAAGCTGTACCGCCGATGACAGCATTGGATACAGATTTGCTTAGTTCATCTTTAGCCATCCAAAGAACCAACCCAGCTCCAGCGAGGATAAACAGCCATTTAATGGCTGTGGCTGTCTTCAGACTGCCGAGAATAGCAAGGCTGGCTTGCAAAGCGGTACTGGTGCTGGCCCCCAGAGAAATAAAGTAAGGGACTACAGCAGCGACTTGAACAGCTACAACAGCTGCGACAGCTAAAGCCACGAATTTCTTCATCTTCCCAGCTTCTTTCATACTCAGAACAAGGAAAAGCATGGCTCCCATGGATAGTGCAGCGGTATAGAACTCAACAGTGGTCGTAGCACTTTGCCATACAGGCACACTGGCCGAGCTATAAATCTTCGCCATGGCAAAGACATCGATCAGACCCACCAGTGCAGCCGCTGCGGATAAGCCGGTGATAGCTCCTGCTGCTTGGGGTTTAACATAGAGAAGCACAGCAGCCACAACGGTTAACCCAACAAACATCGCAGTAAACCAAATCTCGCGGCTGAGCCAGGAGGTACCGAATTGAAACAGAGCATTCATGGCACTTAAAGGGCGCCCCAAGTGTAGCAGAGAAGCCAACATGCCGATGACGCCAAGGCCTGTCGCCGTGATCATAGCATTCTTGAATACCCCTTCTTTATTCACAAGCCGACCAATAGCCACAAAGAGCATAACTCCCACGGCTGCTTGGATACAGATGGAAAACGTGGTCAAGGCAAAATGTTCACCCATGGATTACACCCCCACTTTCTTATAACCGGGCTTTAGGGCTTCGGCTTTGGGTTTGATTAAGAAGGAGGGATCGGTTTTGGTGGCCGAAGGAAGAATGGGTAACTCCTTGACCAGATCCTCCCCGTATTCTGCTTTCATTTGGTCTAAATCTCCAAATTTCAAACAACGCATAATACATGCATCCACACAAACGGGGTTCTGTCCAGCATCTCTTAATTCTTTACAGGAATCACACTTTCCTACGACATTTTTGTCTTCGAAGTAATGAGGTACACTATATGGACAGTTCCAAACACAATATTTGCAGCCGATACATAGTTCTTTATCATGTTGAACTGTACCATCTTTATCAAAGTGCATGGCCCCCGTAGGACAGCCTTTAACACATTTAGCTTCTGCACAATGATTACACCCCATGGAAAGGTAATAGCCCCCTACATTGGGATAGGTACCACCTTCAAATTCATAGACTTTGCGGAATAGTTCCCCTACTTTGAGATCATTCCTATCTTTACAGGCAATTTGACAGGCTTTGCATCCCATACAAGAAGCCATATCATAATAAAATCCTAATTGTCCCATCAGGTGTCACCTCCTAAAATATAATTCTTTGCGCCCACTGTGCATCCGGTTTTAATGGTTCACCAGCGTATTTCTCAACTCTAACAATAGTAGTATTCCAAGGCTCTTCCCCTTGTCCGCTTAACCGGGCTCCGCAAAGAACGTTTGTTGCACCTGCTTTATCAATTCCTTTTTCCTCATCCATTTCTACCCAAGCACCTTCTCCTAAGGTTACCACACCTGGCATCAATGTCTCTGAGAGGGTCAGGGGACGAATGCATTTGCCATATTCACTCTCAATTAAAACGGTATCCCCATCTTTAAGGCCAAGTGCTTCCCCATCTCTTGTGTTCATCACAAAGTCCTGAGGATAGGCTTCTCTCAACTGAGGAATGTTATCGAATACTGAGTGGGAACGTCTTCCATAGTGTATGGTAACGAGCTGGAAGGGGTATTTGCCTTTCTTTTTGCTTTGCCAATCTTCGAAAGTATCTTCATAGCCATCTAGCGGTGGTTCATACATGGCGATTGGCGGGACCGTGGTCAAACCATAAGATGCAATCTTATCAGAGAGAGGTTGGCAGTGGATTTCCAGCTTACCGCTTTTGGTTGTGAGCGGATTAGCGGCAGGATCTTTAACAAAATCTTCCCCTTGAATCACAGTTAAGCTATCACCGGCAGTTCTCTCTACTTGGTAAACACCCTGCGCCATCAAGTCATTCAAGGCGATCTTTCCTTGTTGCGGTTTACCCTGAACTCCCCATTCTTGAATGTCTTTTTCCGTAATAGTTACCAGACTCTCGTAGGTCTCCCCGTCCCCACCAATCACTTCAGCTCCTGCGAGACTGTTAAAGAATTGCTGTTTCTCAGTGATCGGATAAATTTCATCCGGATTCAGCCCGAGGCGTTTTGCTAGTTCACGATCCATCCACTCTTCTGTTTTTGCCTCATAAAGGGGTTCCGTCACTTTTTGGTTAATAAAGATAGCTTCTGGATTTCCTTGATAAATCTTCCCTTCTTTTTCCCACTCTGTGGTTGCTGGGAGAACAATATCAGCATATTTGGAGATACTTGAGAGAACAGTATCATTGGTCACTACAAAATCCACTTTGCGGAATGCTTCAATTCCCTTATGGATTCCAGAGGATTGGTTGAGGAAATTATATCCGCTGCCGTCCCGAACCAACCAAATCAAACGAATATCGCAAGGAACTTTCCCTCTACCTCCCGTTCCGGTATATTCGCCCTTTAATATAGCATCATAGGTTTCACAATAAGCCATTCCATTGGCATCGGGGTTGGTTGGGTTTGCCCATCGGTAGCCATCATATGCTCCGTATGTGGCATCCGGGAATAACGGATTGACGGCCGGGGGAAGGCCCCTGCCTCCGCCTTTGACAAGAGTTTTGCCACCGTATCCTTGATTTGCCGCATAGTTCATAGTCCATACTCCGGAACCTGGCTTTCCTACGTTTCCAGTCATCCAGCCGACTGTTAAAAATGCTTGGCAGAATTGCTGGCCTCTATAGGTGCGGGCAGGCGCAAAAGATGAGTTGAAAATAACCGGTTTTGTTGTGGCAACTTCAGTCGCGAACTCTCTAATCAGTTGCGGATCCGTTCCGCAGATTTTTGAAGCCCATTCAGGAGTTTTGGGAACCCCGTCATAAGTGCCTAAAACATAATCTTTGAAATTCTCTTTGGGATCTGCCCCCTCAGGCATATGATCTTTATCAAATCCTACAGTACACCGATCAAGGAAATCCTGATCCTGCAGATTGTGTTCAATCATGTGATAGGCCATTCCTAAAAGCAGTGCAGTATCTGTGCCTGGTCGGCAAGGTATATATTTATCAGCTAAGGTCTTTACTGAGGGTGATACTTGCGGATCAACAAAAATAAACTTTGCTCCGGCCTTTTTTGCCTGCAATAAATTGTAGGTGGGATTGCCCAGGTTGGATCGGGCAGGATTAGCTCCCCACATAACAATCAGTTTAGCATTTCTCCAGTCAGGTCTGTCGTTGGCTTTCCACGAGAAGAAGCCTGTCATGCATTCTTGAACCACACCCCACGCACCCGATGAAGAAGAACCCCATCTTACAAGGCCTCCGCCGTAGAAATTCAGCAGTCTGCTTGTTCCAAGAATGGATTTATTTCCATGCTCTTCCTTAATCCGCTTTAACTCAGCAGCGACAAGATCCAAGGCTTCATCCCAAGAAATACGTACCCATTCGTCTTTTCCCCGTAGCTCCTTGTTGCCGCCGCCAGGCTCCCAATGCTTACGCTTCATCGGATATTTAATTCGATCCGCCCCAAATACTTGATGTCTTTGGGAACGCCCCCGGTGACAACCTCTTTGCTGCGGATAATCAGGAGAGTCTGGATGTGTATCATCTGTTTTTTGTCTGACGACAACTCCATCAACTACATAGGCTTTGTTTAAGCACCGTCCCCCACAGTTATGCCAACAACCTGCGGTAATCCATTCACCCTCGTTGTTAGCTATTGCTGCGTCGGCTCCGGCTTTGGTCAGTGTATTACTGCTGCAGCCTGGCAACGTCAAGCTCGCTGCACCAATAGCACTGGCTTTTAGAAAATTCCTGCGGTTAATTTTATGATTGACAATACCCTCAAGAATATTTCCCATACAGCACCTTCCTCCTTTACTTTCATACAAGTTCATTGTGGTAAATCATAGCAACTATAAGAAAATATTATTACTCCTTGTATAAAGTCTAACAAATTAAATATGTTAATTCTATTTCCAAAAAATTATGAGTTATTAATTTTTGTTAATATTTTCACTTATAGAATTTCTTTTAACATAATATCATAATTGATTTGCAACATTCTTTGTTGGGAATACAAAGCAGAAATAACCGCCTCCTCGTCAGGGTTTGCGGTTATCTCTAATAACTCCAAATCAAGCAACTATTCCGTTTACTGTCTTATAGATATCAATGTCTGTTTAAGTTCAGATTCTATCGAAGCCAGCTCCGACTCAGCGGCCAATCTTTCCTCTTTGCCCTTTCTTTGAATGTCCAGCACGCCGCTAATGGTTTCTATTAAATCCTGATTGACCTTTTTTATGGTTTCTATGGATACAATTCCTCTTTCGCTTTCCTTAGCCACACCCAGAGTGCCTGCTTTAAGTATTTCGGAGTTTTTCTTCAAAAGATCGTTGGTCATATCCGTGACCTTGGTCTGAGCTTCAAGGGCGGCCTTGGCATTGGCCAGACCCAGAGATAGAACCATCTGGTTTTTCCACAGAGGTATGGAATTGACGATAGATGACTGTATTTTGTCAGCCAGCTGAGCATCGTTGTTTTGAATCAGGCGGATCTGCGGTCCCATCTGCAGGGATATCTGACGGCTGAGCTGCAGGTCATAGACCTTCTTTTCAAAGCGGTTTACCGCATTGGCCAAATCATTCAGCTTTTGCGCCTCTGCCTCATCCCCTGATTGGGCAACCCGCTCTCTAAGTGCAGGCAGCACTTTTTCATTCATTTCCTTAATTTTTTCTTTGCCCGCCACGATATACATGGTCAACTCTTTAAAGTACACCAGATTCGTTTTATACATTTCATCGTACATGGCAATGTCCTTAAGCATAGTATGACGATGAGCCTGCAGCATGTTACTTATCTTGTCAATGTTGACTTCCACATCGCTGTAGCGTGCAATCAGCCTGTCAATTTCCGTTTTGGCCTTTCCGAACAGATTGCCTAAAAAGCCCTTGCTCTCACCGGTGGCATCAAAGTTCTTGATGGTTACGACCAAATCGGTAAGCAGCTTGCCCGCCTCACCTGAATCCTTGGTTTTGACATTGGCCAGAGTATCATCTGCAAATTTGGCCAGCTTAGTCTGGGCACCGGAACCATAGGTAACGATGGAGTTGCTGTCCCCAATATCGATTTTATCTACAAATTCCAAAACCTGCTTTTGCTCCTCAGCCGTTAAGGAAGCCAGGCTGACGCCGCCAGACTCATCCTTGATTTTCGCCGGTAATGCTTGCCCGTCGTTGCCGAAGTCTAACTTTATCTCTGTCATGTTATCCAAGGCCCCTTTCCTATCGATTAATTTTTAAGCGCCTCAATAATTTTATCGTAAATTTCTTTTTGCAGCCCTTTGGTTACTGAGGTTATTTCCTGGGGGATTCCCTGTACCGGCACGGACTTCACGTCATATTCCCCGCCGACCACGCCGGTTCGGAAGCCGTATTTTTCCCAGGCTATTTTTTGAATCTCCGGATCGGCCAAGGCATCCACATAGACTGTGCCGCCTTCCGTAAAGCTCATGATGCAGTGAGAGTTCCATAGGGTTGGACTGGGATACAGTACCCTTATCTTATCTTTCACCTTGGTAAAGCCATCAGGGTTTTTATGGGCAAATTCAATCATGGATTTTTCATAGTCAACGATCATGGGGTAAGCGCCCTTCCCCATTCTGAGATACAGATCAAACAGCTCGGCGGGAGTCTTGTTCATAAAGCCCGAAAACTTGTAAAAATCCTTGAGTTTGGGCAAAACCTCGCCGATATTGCTTTCATCCACATCCCCCTCGTTCATAATCGAGGCCAGCAGTCCGTAATACGTTGCACCCGGTGAAGAGATTACTGGATCAGTGCTGGCAATCTCAATCTTGCCGTAAATATCTTCGATGCCTATATCCGACCATTTGGTGTTCTTTTCGATATAGGACAGCATGGCGGACATATCGGTAATATAATAAGTATCTCCTGATCGTTTAACAATGCCTCTGGACATGAGTACATCGCAGATGCTGTCCCAGCTGTAAACCACGATGGGCGTGGATAAGGCGATTCGGGATTTAAGGATTTTCAGCCGGGGGGCTTCGCGTTCTGCGGCAGGTTTTCTATAGTAATCATAAAAACTTTCATCGCTGAAAAAAACAAAGTCATAGCCTTGATTATCCTTGGTTGTGAGTGTGTCCTTAATGAGGGCGTCGTTGCTCCAGTCGTCAACCCTCAGGTTGATATTGTATTTATCATGCAAGATCCCCAGGATCTCCGGATCCGCCAGAAAGTCCTCTTTACCGCCACCTACCGCTCCGGTAACCGTTATGGATGTGTCCTTCTGCTCAGTCATGAATGAGGCAGAGATTCCAATAATAATCACGACGATAAAAGCTGCAACAGCGGTCAATATTTTTTTCATTTATGAACCTCCTCCCCTAAAATCCTGATTGTCTATAAGTCCTTCTGATTTAAATACAGCCGTCATGGCAATCATTTCAGCCTTGCTGTCCAACACATCCTTAGAGAACAGACTGTAATACTTTTTATGGAGAGCGTCCGCTATTTGCGGCAAAAAGAGGGAAAATTCTGCAGCAAATTTCTGGGCTTCCTCTGTTTTAAATGAGCCTTCAGCCAAATTCTCATAGGTATTTAAAATATTAATCAGCCCTGGCAGATAATATAAGGAGAAATCATTCAGCTTCGTGTACAGCGAATTGTCCTCCTCCAGGGCCTCAGCTATTTTCAGGCAGGTTTTATGGATTGAGGACAACATACCGATGATGTCCTTCTCCATGTTCAGCTCTTGCAATTTGTCCATATACTGTGCGATAGCGGAGCTGTGATCAAGAATCGATTGATAAACCTTACCATAGGCCCCCTCATCGCCTTTTACTTCAATTCCTATGTTCTTTTCCTTTTGCAGAGCCTTAATGGTCAGCACAGCTATTAGCAGGCAGGCTGCACTGCATAAGGCAGATATTACAATATTGCCGCCGATCAGCCAGACGGCAAGGGATGCTGCAGCCGCTGCAACACCAATGAATATTTCTTTCATAGCAATCTCCCCTAATTATATCCTCTTATCTCCTTAAAGGCGTTAATAATATCCGTGTCCTCATCAAATACCTTGCCCCCCGTGAGCCTGCTGATTTCATCCAGCTGTTTCGGAATTCGGGAATTTGACACAATTGAAAATACTGGGATATCATAGGATATATCAGAACTGAACCTGCCATCACGGGATAGACCGTTGGTTATCAGGACGATCGATTTTGTATAGATTTCAGAATCAACATCATTTAATATCTTAATAGCGAACTCCACTGGTTTGCATATATCCGCTCTAAATCCTTTAGTGACACCCTTTATCCCGGAAATCAAGGATTCCGTATCCGCGACAGATTGAATTGAATAAACCTTTTCAGGAGCATAACCAAAGGGAATAACAAATATCTTATCCTTTTCAGAAAACTGGATCATCTCCTCTACGGCTAGTTCACGGATTAATATCTTCTCCATGGCCGCAACAAGCTGCTTATTGGACCTCCCTTCCATACCTTCTGAAAGATCCAGGCAGAAAGCGACGGCAGCCGGCTTTCGGGACATATCAAGGTAAAGGGCCAGGGCCGTTTTAAGCACAGGACCCGCTGGATATTTAATAGGGGACAAATAAGCAGTTCCGTCAATTCCGTAAGACTCTTTAAACACCTCAACGTTGGATACCTGACCTCCGTAGGTGGTTCTTCTCCCCAACCCTTCAAGCTTTTGCTGGGTATCCACGGATAACAAGAAATTCTGCAGCTTATAAAATATCTCCAGTTTCTCACTGTCATTATTGTCTATATAGGCAAAGGGGCTGTCTGAAACAGAGACTCCGTCCGAGGGATAGATAAACCGCAAAGGCTCTTTATTGCTGGCGATCAGCTGCTTGTTCAGCTCGATAAGGGACGATTCGTAGCTTACAAGGGCATCGTATTCCCCTGCCTGGAATATGTCGATTAAATGCTCATCACCGCCGTAATTTTTCACCACTCTTTTAAAGATCTTCTCTACTCTTTCCTGAAGAGCCGGTAATGTTAAGTCTTCCTTTGTCAACACCAGAGGATTACCCGCCAGGCCGTTTAAAAAGGCTATGTAAGCCGATGCTCCGCTGTTTGTTTTCGTGACTGAAGGCATCATAAACTTTAAATTTCCTGCTTCAATCGCCTCCACCAAGTCATTGACAACAGTATCCCTACTGAATCCCAAGGCTTTATATCTGCTTTCCTTGACCGCAAAGATGACGGGGTTAACGAATATGGACTTGGAGTTTTTCAGAAGATTGCTTGGGATTGACGCATTCCAAATACTGCTTGCGGACCATACGGCATCATAATCCTGGGGCGATGATTTGATCATATCAGGTATAGTTACTGAGCCCGCATACTCAAATCTCAAGTCTATTTTATTTTTCCGGGCAAACTCGCGTAGCATCGGCTCTAAGTCCTCATTTTCACTACTTGACAAAATAGTGAACCCATTTTCACTACCTGATGGGACAGCGAAAGCATTATTGAGCTCTTTTTGGGAAGAACGAGCGCCCCAAAAAACTATAGCTACCAGCAGAAAAACAATCGCTATTTTAACAATCGTTATTTTTCTGTACAAACCCATCTCATTTCCCCTCTTTTTGCATTCATTTCTATATTATAGCATATGTCAGTGAGGATTTATGGAAGCCGCCAGGAAAAAACCATGGCTGGCGGCAAGGAAATTGCCCACCGCACAGCATGAAAAAATAGAAAGACCGCCTTTCGCAAAAAGGCGGTGTCCGTAATCGAAAATAGTCTTCTATACCCTTGAATAATAGACTACTCCATCCTTTAAGTCCTTAACCACAACCTTTTGAAAAACCAGATGGGTCAGGTGGGCCAGAGCTTCCCCGGTCGCAAATATTTTTTGGGCCGGCGGGAAGTCTTCCCAGGACTTAATGGATAAATCCCATTGCATTTGACTGGCTACTTGGGCTCCCGACAAACTCCCATTGCCCAATATCGTCAGGATATTTTCCAGCCGCCGCTGATGATGAGATTTAAGCTCTTCTATCCTTGTATATCCATCCTCAAGAACATAACGATGGGCAGGGAAAACCACCTTTAGATCAAGACCGGCAATTTTATCCAAGCTCTTTAGGTATTCACCGAGGTAATCTCTGGTGATGGTTGCCGGCGGCGCCCAAATCGTATTATTGGGAGTGATTTTTCCTAAGATATGATCCCCGGAAAACAGGATTTTTCGTTCCGCATCATAAAGGCAAACATGATCCGGGGCGTGACCCGAGGTCTCAATACACTGAAAGCGGAATTCGCCAACTTGGAGAATATCCCCATCCTGGACAATGGCTACACTTTCCACGATGTCACTGGCATAGGTATACCCAGGGTGGGCGGATATACTGATCTGGGGCAATCCGCTTTGACTGATCAAATCATCAAAGAAGCCTTGTAACCCTTCCTCTGCATAGCCCTGCAAAGATTGGGCACAATACCTGCCACTATAGACTGTGTTGGTCGGACGGGATAAGTAACCGGCCAGGCCCGAATGATCGCCATGAATATGAGTTATGAAGATATCCGTGTTTTCCATCGCAATACCAAGCTCCTCTATAGCTTGATCCATAGCCTCCCTGCATTCGGAACGATTAAAGCCGGTGTCAATAAGGAGGTTCCGCTCATCTCCTTTGACTAAATAGGCATTGGTTGCCTTTAAAGGGTTATTAGGCAGTGGAATTTGAATTTTAAAAATATCTGGGTATACTTGTTCAATCATCTTTAAACATCCTTTCAGTATATGTTGAGCCTGTTTTTTTACTCTGGTGATGCCAACCTTAACAACATGGGAGTCTGCCGTGAATCTACAACCCATTGTTGCGAATTTTCCCAATATTCTTAGTATAAGTTTACCATAGAATTACCCTCTGTCCCTGCTATGTGCATAGTTTCTTTTATACCTTTGCCGGTTCACCGTCAGCGTGCCCCTTCAATATGAAAAAGCCCCTTTATCCGTATAGTATATCATTCGGATAAAGGGACTTTCATTCTACATTTTCGCTTTTAAGCCCTCAGCTAAAAAATTTATGATCTTATCTTTGTAGACTTTATATGTGTCGGGCTCCTGCTTGGCAAATTCCTTCAGCTCCCACAAAAGCTCCCTGAAGTTCCGGTCAAGGCTCTCGTATAAAAAGGCGATTTTATTGGCTTTGCTCTTGTGGTAAGCCTGATCAAGCCTGTTGCTCATCCGGTCGATGGCTTGGGCGGAAGTATCCTGCTTAAGGTTTTTTAGGTCCATGCTCAATTTCTCGGCTCTGGCCTCGCTCTTCGCTTTGGCTTGATTCAGCTCTTCCACTTTGGTTATCAGGTTGTCCCGTTCGCCGCTCAGCCGGGTTATCTGGCCTTCCTGGTCTGCCAGGGTTTGCTGTAGCTCTGTCTTTTCCTGAAGAGCCTGATCCCGCTCCGCCGCAGCCCGGTTCCGTTCCTGAACCGCCTTTTGCAGCTCCCGGGTCGACATGCTCTCCAGATCCAGCTCGGTGATAAACTGAGCCCGTTCCTCCTCCGGGATCCCCAGCAGAATGAGCCCCTGAGTGTAGCTCAGTTTGGAAAGCGCTTGCCAATCTGGTGAGGCGGGCTGTGGGGGCCCATACTCCTCAAACAGGCGGATCAGGTTGCCCGCCGTTTTCTGGGAGTAACTGACTGACTCTTCCAGCCACCGGCCCCATTCACCATAGGGGAGCAGACCCTTGGCCTCCACCAGGCGGCTGCCGATCTCGATGGCATTGTACAGAAGAACTTTGCATACCTGATGCTTCATCGTATTGATTTCAGCTGCTATTAAAAGCGGCGTGCGTTCTGTGCTCACATCCCCCATGATGGTTCCCTGCCTTTAATCGGGAATTCCCGTCCTTTTTGATTGATTTACTCATAGACTATGTGATCAAGGTCTTAAGTGTGACAAACCTGACAAGGAACTCCAAGAATATACATTCCCTTAACCACGATAGTCGTTGCTTCTGTCACCTCTGGATGAACAAGCCCATAAGATAGGACAGGACGGGGTCTCCCGGTCGGTCAATACAGCGGAAAGGAGGGTGATGCATATGGCTGTAGTAGCTCATCCATTGAGCTCAACTGTAGTGATAAGATATCAGGTGGGTGAAACCCCCTCCGGTTCCCCGATCATCAGGCAAAAAAGCCTGAACAACGTCAAAGCTGAGGCCACGGACCAAGATATTTATGATGTGGCGGCAGCTTTATTCGGTCTGAGCGAACGTCTGGTGATTCAGACGATCCTCAGAAAAAATTATGATTTGATAGACGAGTAATTCCTGAAAGCATTAACCGGAAAGGAGGTGCTGCGATGGCAATCATAAGCAAAACGGTTCTGCGGCTGACCTTTAACACAACCGGAAACAAAGCCTTTTCCTTCAGCCTGGATGATCCAAGGCCGGACTTGACTAAAGGCGAAATCGAAGCCGCCATGGATACGATCATCGAAAAGAATATCTTTCTTTCCCCCAGCGGTGAGCTGATCGGAAAGAGAGATATCCGGATCGTGGGAACGATGACCAATGACATGTACGATCCCCCGCAAGCTTAAGCGGAGGATCTGAAGGGTCATTGCTCCATGTAAGAAAAACCAAAGGATACTCCCTTCAAAAAGGAGTACCCTTTGGTTTTTTTAGTCAGGTCAATAGTTTTTGCCTTGATCCCGGAAGTGACGCTCAATCTCACGTTTGGCATCCCGCTCGGCAATATCTTGGCGTTTATCATAATTCTTTTTCCCTCGGCAAACCCCGAGTTCGATTTTAGCCAGGCCATGTTTAAGGTAAATCTTGGTGGGAATCAGGGTCAGTCCCTGTTGTTGCACTTTCCCGATAAGCTTAATGATCTCTGAACGATTAAGAAGGAGTTTGCGCTTGCGCAAGGGATCATGATTAAAACGGTTTCCTTGCTCGTATGGGCTAATATGCAGCTGATAAAGCCAAACCTCACCGTTTTCAATCCGGGCATAGCTGTCCTTGAGGTTGACACGTCCATTACGAATGGATTTAATCTCGGTTCCTGTGAGGATAATCCCGGCTTCCAGCTTCTCCTCTACAAAATAATCATGATAGGCTTTTCGGTTGTCGGAGATAACTTTAATTCCTTCAGATGCCACAAGGCTCCTCCTCCCAGATTCCCGTTTACATACAGTAAAACTTTAGATCATAAGTATAGCATAAACTCTCGCTTTCTTCCAGTAGGGTAAGCAGCTGGCTTAATGCAGTGCTGTTCAAACTGCTCAAGACCTTGGACTAGGGATATGAAAAAGGAGCATCGCTGATTACTTTAAAAGGTAGTCAGCGATACTCTCTTCCTGGATAATCTAATCTACTAAATCAAAAATGGAGCGATAATCAGGGAAATGGTACCCATAACTTTGATCAAGGCGTTTAAGGACGGGCCAGCCGTATCCTTGAAGGGGTCGCCTACGGTGTCCCCGATGACAGCAGCGGCATGGGTCGGAGTTCCTTTACCGCCGAGATTTCCAGCTTCAACATACTTCTTGGCATTGTCCCAAGCTCCACCAGCGTTAGCCATGAAGATTGCCATGAGCAATCCGGAAACTGTTCCACCGGCAAGCATTCCACCTAAAGCATCCTTACCAAGTAAAAACCCTACCAGGATCGGAGAGCCTATGGCTAAGAGTCCAGGAACAATCATTTGACGAATAGCAGCTTTAGTGGAGATATCCACGCAAGCGCGATAATCCGGTTTAGCCTTTCCTTCCATAAGACCAGGAATCTCACGGAATTGGCGACGGACTTCACCAATCATTTCGAAAGCAGCTTTACCTACAGCTTCCATAGCAAAAGCAGAGAAGAGGAAGGGTAGCGCGGCTCCGATGAAGAGACCGATAATCGTGGTGGGTACGAGAATATCGATACGATCAAGATGCGCAAGCTCAGAGTAAGCATTAAAGAGAGCTAAGGCGGTCAAGGCTGCGGAACCGATAGCAAATCCTTTAGCCACAGCGGCAGTGGTGTTCCCTACAGAGTCGAGTTTATCCGTGGTTTTACGGACCTCGGGCTCTAATTCGGCCATTTCAGCAATACCGCCGGCATTATCTGCAACCGGTCCGAAGGAGTCGATGGCCACGACCATCCCTGCAGTAGAAAGCATAGCCATAGCAGCCATAGCAATACCGAAGATTCCAGCGACTGCAAAGGAAACATAAGTAGCAACGCAAATGACGATAACAGGAAGAGCGGTACTCTTCATACCGGTAGCCAGACCCTGAATAATATTGGTGGCTGCACCGGTCTCAGAAGCTTTGGCAATTGCTTGGGAAGGAGCCTTCTGATTTGACGTATAGTACTCTGTTAATAGACCAATAAGAATATTAACGACTAATCCACAAATAATCGCAATGAATATATTGTTAGGAGTTAGCGTAAGGGTTTCACTTACACGCACAGGTTCAGTGATCATCAATTGGACGATAGCGTAAGAAGCGATAGCTGTTAATAAGTTAGTACCCCACAACCCTTTGTTCAAGGCAGTTTGTGGATTGGCATTTTCTCCGGTACGAACAAAAAAGCTTGCAATAATCGAAGAAAGCATTCCAGCCACCCCAATCATGAGGGGAAGCATAAGTCCGGGAGCTCCGCTTCCTACGGATTGGAAAGCTACAGCACCGATAAGCATAGCTGCAATGGTGGTAGCAGCATAGGATTCGAAAAGGTCGGCTCCCATCCCGGCAGTATCACCTACGTTATCTCCCACATTATCGGCGATAACAGCAGGGTTACGAGGATCATCTTCAGGAATACCGGCTTCAACTTTACCTACCAAGTCCGCACCGACATCGGCTGCTTTCGTATAGATACCACCGCCGACACGAGCAAACAAAGCAATAGCACTGGCACCAAAGGCAAAAGAGTTGATGGTTTCAGCATCTTGGAACCATAAGAAAAGAGCAGCGACCCCAATAAGACCTAATCCGTTAACAGAAAGACCCATAACAGCCCCTGCACGGAAGGATACTCCTAAGGCCTTGTTCAAGCTGGTCCGGGCGGCTTCCGTAGTACGGGCATTAGCACGAGTGGTAATTCCCATACCCACATAGCCGGCCACAGCGGAAAGCAGCGCTCCCACAAGGAAAGATACCGCAGTTTGCCAGCTTTTTAAGAAAGTCAGGATAATAAAGATGATGATTACAAAAGGAATAAGTGTTTTGTACTGGCGATTGAGAAATGCCATGGCACCCTCTTGAATCGCGAGAGAAATTTCCTGCATCCGAGCATTTCCTGGGCTTTCTTTTAAAACACTACTTGCGAAGTAAAAGGCAAATGCCAGCCCGACAAGACCTGCTAAGACAGCCCATATAGGCATTGAAGCAAAATCCATTATCAAAAACCCCCCTAAATAATGAAAATTTATGTAATGAGCCAGTTTCCCCCTAAATATTAATTCAGTTCCCGTTTGGCACCATTAAAACTACATACTAGGATTGTTCATTATTGATTTTAGTAAGGTAATGGATGAAGGTGAACCTACCGGTTCAATTATGCAGGTTATAAGAACTTCTGTTTTTAAAGGATTAGCTTTCTGCGGTTATTGCTCTATTTTTACGGAAGCTGAATAAAGGGAAAAAGGGGACCTGACTTTATTTCATAAGCCAGGCTACCCCCAGAGAACTCAGCAAAAATACCACAGCTGAGGCAATACTAACTTTTTGAAGGACAGCATCCAATCCCTTCTTCTTCCCAAAGAAGGACTCACTGGCGCCACCAATAGCCCCCAAACCTGCACTCACGCCGGATTGAAGTAAAACCGTTGCGATCAGACCCAAGGAGCTAAGGACTAATATAACGGTTAGAAAAATAACCATACCTATTCACCCCCTAAATATATTAAAAATCAGTCGGAAGCAGTATCCTGCCTATATCAGGTAAACCGCCACTTCTCTCGTGGCGGTCATTCCTTATGATTTAGTCAGTACCGCTATTTTAGCACAAAAATTTGACAAAAGGCAAGAGTAGATAAGTCAACTGTCAATATGGAACCATCAACGGCCCAATGCCTCATGGCCGCGATAAACTCCGGTTTCCCCAAGTTCTTCTTCGATGCGAAGAAGTTCATTATATTTTGCTACACGTTCTGTCCGTGCGGGCGCACCTGTTTTAATCTGTCCTGCATTGACAGCGACGGCTACATGAGCCATAGTCACATCCTCTGTTTCCCCGGAGCGATGTGAAATAACCGTTGTGTATCCAGCACGTTTGGCCATTTCGATGGCATCCAGGGTTTCAGTAAGGGTCCCGATCTGATTGAGTTTAATTAAGATGGAATTGGCGCATTTTTCCTTAATACCCCGTGCCAAGCGGGCAGGATTGGTGACAAACAGATCATCTCCCACCAGTTGAATCTTGCTTCCAAGTTTTTCAGTAAGCTTTTTCCATCCTTCCCAGTCTTCTTCAGACAACCCGTCCTCGATGGAAACGATAGGGTACTTTTCAACCAGATCTTCATAATAGGCAATCATTTCATCAGAAGTCTTGGTTAGTCCTTCCCCTTCAAGATGATATTTTCCATCTTTATAAAGCTCCGTGGCTGCTACATCCAGGGCCAGAGCGATATCTTTTCCAGGCGTGTAACCTGCACGTTGAATGGCATCCATAATAGCCAGCAGTGCATCGGCATTGGATTCCAAGCTGGGGGCAAATCCTCCCTCATCGCCAATGGCAGTCGCAAGAGACTTTTCCTTAAGAACTGCCTTCAAGCTATGATATACTTCTGTTCCCATTTGCAGAGCTTCAGTAAAGCTTTTAGCACCTACAGGCATAATCATAAATTCTTGAATATCCACGTTATTATCGGCATGCTGACCGCCGTTTAAGATGTTCATCATCGGAACAGGGAGCTCCTTGGCGTTAACGCCCCCTAAGTATTGATAAAGGGGAAGTCCAACGCATTCTGCTGCAGCTTTGGCGTTAGCCAAAGAAACTCCTAGAATGGCATTGGCTCCAAGTTTACCCTTGTTCTCTGTTCCATCAAGAGCAATGAGTTCACGGTCAATAGCCGGTTGGTCAAAGGGGTTTAATCCTTCCAGTTCCGGGGCGATCACTTTATTAACATGTTCTACGGCTTTAAGAACCCCTTTACCCAGAAAACGCCCTTTATCGCCATCTCTCAATTCAACGGCTTCAAACGCACCTGTGGAAGCACCTGAGGGAACAGCCGCCCGCCCCATGGAACCATCTTCTAAAACGACTTCTACCTCAACAGTAGGATTGCCACGGGAATCCAGGATCTCACGTCCATAAATCTCGTCGATATAACTCATATGTATAACCTCCTAAATATAGTATTCAACCTAAATTCTTGTCGTAAACTTGCTTAATGATCTTTATCCTGCATCCGCATCGCTAAGACCCCAAAAACAACCCAAGGATTTTGCTTTCAGGCAGGGAACGGCTTTTAAGCGAGCAGGAAGCAATCTTCGCGAAAGGCTGCAGCGGAGTCAGGTTGGAAACAGGACGTTTCCAACCGCCCATTGAGCAGGAGCGATTTGGGCACGAAAGCCGGATGAGGGTTTCGCCCAAGCCGCCATGCCACAGAAAGCTGCTTAGCGGCGCAGGTGGACCTGACGTAGCGGAAGTCTTGAGCGATTAGATTGCTCCGCGCAGCTTATAGAGTGAACGCCTAAAGCAAAATACTGGAGAGAGCCATCATTACAGAATCAAGGATTTTCCGGTCATTTCCTGAGGCTTAGGAATTTTCATCAGCTCCAGGGCCGTAGGAGCCACATCCCGAAGAGCCCCTCCCTCCCGCAAGGTTTTGCCCTTAAGGTCATCATTAACCAAGATAAAAGGCACCGGATTGGAAGTATGGGCAGTCAGAGGTTGGCCTGTTTCCAAGTCCACTTTAGCTTCAGCATTGCCATGATCAGCTGTTATGATGACAGTTCCCTGGCGCTCTAAAATCTTGGGAACGATTTTTCCAATACACTCATCCACCGCTTCTATGGCTTTAACGGTAGCCCCAAATTCCCCGGTATGACCCACCATATCCGAATTGGCAAAGTTCAGAATGATAATGTCATAATCCTCTGTATCCAAGCGTTTAAGGAGCTCCTCAGTAATTTCATAGGCACTCATTTCCGGCTTCAGATTATAGGTAGCAACTTTTGGAGAAGGAATAAGGCAACGGGTTTCGCCAGGACAAGGATCCTCTACCCCTCCGTTAAAAAAGAAAGTAACATGGGCGTATTTTTCTGTCTCAGCGATACGAAGCTGCTTCTTCTTATGTTTTGCCAGAACCTCCCCTAAGGTATTGTCTAAGTTCTGAGCAGGAAAAGCCACTGGAACTTTCAGAGTATCGTCATATTCAGTCATACACACATAATGAAGATTCAAAGGTTTTCCTCGCTCAAAGCCAGTAAATTCCTCATTCACGAGGGCATAAGAAATCTCCCGGGCACGATCGGAACGGAAGTTAAAGAAGATGAAGCTATCTCCATCCTGGAGGGTTCCAACGGCCTTTCCTTCTGAATCCACAATGACCGTAGGCGCTACAAACTCATCCGTGACTCTGATATCATAAGATTGTTCAATCGCTGCCAAAGGGTTAGGTGCTTTCAAACCTTCCCCATCGACTAAGGCCCGGTAACCCTTTTCTACCCGCTCCCAACGTTTATCCCGATCCATCGTATAATAACGGCCACTTACGGTAGCGACTTTGCCAAGGCCTAATTCCTTACATTTAATATTGAGTCTGGTCATGAATACCTTAGCACTTTGAGGCAGCACATCCCGGCCATCTAAAAGGGCATGGATAAATACTTTTTTAACCCCCATGGCTTTTGCCATATCTAAAAGGGCAAAAAGATGCTCACTATGTGAGTGAACCCCTCCGTCTGAGAGCAATCCCATAAGGTGCAGAGCGTTGGGCCCATCCTTTACCCGTTCCATGGCTTCTTTCAATACGGTATTTTGGGCAAACTCACCGGTCCGTATGGCTTTGGAAATACGGGTGAATTCCTGATACACCACCCGCCCCGCCCCAATATTTAAATGGCCGACTTCCGAGTTTCCCATTTGCCCTGGGGGTAATCCTACCTCTTCCCCTGAAGCAACGATGAAGGTATGGGGGTACTCCTCAAACAGCGTATTGAAGCTCGGCTTTTGGGCATTGGCTATGGCATTGCCCTCTGCCTGAGGACTATGGCCCCATCCGTCAAGAATCATTAATAAAAGGGGCTTCATAGGGCAGCCACCGCATTCTGAACCAGTTGCGCAAATCCTTCAGGCTCAAGGCTGGCCCCGCCCACAAGGGCTCCATCCACATCCGGTTGCTCCATGAGTTCCCCGATATTGTCGCCCTTAACGCTCCCTCCATAGAGGATGTTGATTTCATCGGCAACCACGCCGGCAATTCCGGCTAATGTGGAGCGAATCATGGCGCACATCTCTTGAGCATCTTCACTGGAGGCGGTTTTACCCGTTCCAATGGCCCAAATGGGCTCATAGGCAATGACCACTCTTTTCAATTCATCCGCTGAAAGATCAGTGAGATCCTTTTCCACCTGACCGCGAACGATAGCAAAGGCCTTTCCTTCTTCACGGTTGGCTAAGTTTTCACCCACACAGAGAATAGGGGTAAGCCCTGCTTTGAGAGCTGCCTTCACCTTTTTGGCAATCTCTTCATCTGTTTCACGGAGAACTTCCCGGCGCTCCGAATGCCCGAGGATGACATAGGTGCAAGCAACATCCACCAGCATAGCGGCAGAAATCTCTCCGGTATAGGCCCCATTAGGGGCGTAGAACATGTCCTGAGCCCCAATATGAATGACGCTCTCCTCCAGCTCATCCTTGAGAACACTTAAGGCTGTAAAGGGAGCACACACGACAACATCAATTTCAGTAAGTTCACCAAGCATTCCTAAGAGCCTTACCGCATAATCCTGAGCTTCACGAAGGCTTTTATTCATCTTCCAATTTCCAGCGATAATAGGATGTCGTTTGGCCATTAAATGAGCTCCTTTCAAGATGAGATAGTTTATATAGTTTGAAGTGCGGCTACACCGGGTAGGGTCTTCCCTTCTAAGAGCTTCAAAGAAGCTCCTCCTCCTGTAGAGATATGGCTCATTTGATTCCCCACACCCATTTTTTCTACGGCAGCCACAGAATCTCCACCGCCTACTATAGTCATGCCCGGGCATAGAGCCACGGCCTGAGCAACCTTCTCTGTCCCTTTGGCGAAATGTTCCATTTCAAAGACACCCATAGGGCCATTCCACACGATGGTCCGTGCCTTTTGTATTCTTTCGCTGAAAAGGCCGGCGCTTTCCGGTCCGATATCCAAGGCCATTTCGTCCTCAGTTAACTCTTGGATGGTGGTAATCCGATAAGGTGCATCGGCCTTAAATTCTTTTGCCGCCACTACATCTTGAGGCAAAAGAATGTCTACTTTAAGTTCCTGCGCTTTATCAAGAATCTCTTGAGCTAAGGATAATTTATCTGCTTCCACCAAAGATTTTCCCAGGTCATATCCCTGAGCTTTCAGGAAGGTATTGGCCATTCCACCACCAATGATAAGAGCATCGACTTTATTGAGCAAGTTCTCAATGACACCGATTTTATCACTGACCTTGGCTCCTCCAATAATGGCCACAAAAGGCCGCTCCGCATCTTCCAAGGCCTTGCCCATGCTTTCGATTTCCTTTTGGAGAAGGAGGCCTGCCACGCCGGGAATATGATGAGCGATTCCTTCTGTGGAAGCATGAGCCCGGTGAGCTGTGCCAAAAGCATCATTAACATACACTTCGGCTAAGCGAGCTAATTGCTTAACAAACTCCGGCTCATTCTTTTCTTCCTCTTCGTGATAACGAACGTTTTCTAAGAGAAGGACCTCACCTTCATGTAATTGGGCCACTTCTTTTTCTACTTCCGGACCGATACAATCCGGGGCAATGGATACCGGTCGATTGAGCAATTCACTGAGGCGTTTTGCTACGGGAGCAAGGGAGTACTTCGGATCGGGTTTTCCTTTAGGACGTCCTAAATGGGAGGCAAGAATAATTTTGGCCCCTTCGCCGATTAGGTATTGAATGGTAGGCAAAGCTGCCCGAATCCTCGTGTCGTTGGTAATATTGCCATGATCATCCATGGGTACGTTAAAATCAACCCGCACAAAAACACGTTTATCTCGTACCACGATGTCCTTAAGCCCTTTCTTATGCATTAAGTATGGTTCTCCTTTCCTCATTAGCTTAATCATCTCTGGGTCTTTGCTATGAAAGCTTATGTGTTCAGTAAGTTAAGCATTACTATCTATGTAAATTTTGAGTAATGAATCATAGCCATTGGCAATTTTATGCCAATCCAATCTGTCTTAGTTTAGCACTTTCTATCATCTTAGTATACCGCTCGAAGGAAGTTTCTACTCTTTAGACTATACCTTGATCCCAAATTTTAAGGGCATTCACTATCAGATTGTAATTATTCAGCTGATCATTATTCGCTAATAGCGTTTCCGTAGAGTTGTTGAAGGGATACCCAGTTCATCACGGTATTTCGCGACGGTTCGTCGTGAAATCTCCATATTCTTTCCTTTAAGGATCTCTGAGAGTTTCTGATCAGAGTATGGGCTCTTGGGATCCTCAGCAGCGATGATACCTTTCAAGGTTTGTTTAATTCCTTCCGTGGTAATCCCTTGTTCGCTACCTAAACCTGTGGCAAAAAAGAACTTAAATTCGAAGATTCCCCGAGGGGTCTGTACGTATTTATTGGATGTAGCCCGACTGACCGTTGACTCGTGGACCCCGATCTCTTCCGCAATGTCTTTGAGATTGAGAGGCTTTAAATAGCGAATTCCTCGCCTCAAAAACTCTTCTTGACGTCTTACAATAGCGTCCGCAACCTTATATAGAGTGAGTCGCCTTTGCTCGATACTGCGAATCAACCATGCTGCCGCATTGAGTTTTTGCTCGACAAATTTGCGAATCTCCGATTCATTATTCTGACTTAATGCTTTACGATAGGCCTGATTAATTCCCAGACGGGGCACAGTCACATCATTGACCAGGATAATATATTCACCCTCAACCTCTTCAATCACGACATCGGGAAGGATATACCGAACTTCACCAGAACCCGCAAAACGCCGACCGGGTTTAGGATCCAGGGTACGAATTAAATCCGCCATGTCTTGAACTTGACTTGGGGTAATCTTAAGTTGGTTAGCAATCCTTTGTAAACGACCGGCGGCTAAATCCTCCAGGTACTTAAGAAACTCAGGCATCTCCGGAGGGTATTCTTCCAGCATGGGGAGCTGCAAGCGCAGGCATTCTTCCAAACTCCTTGCCCCAACTCCCAAAGGGTCCAGACTTTGGATAACTGCCAAACCTTTTTCTACTTCCTCAAGAGGAAGCCGCAGCTGTCCAGCTATCTCCTCTAAAGAAAGAGGTAAATAGCCATTATCATCTAAGTTTCCAATAATGTATTCAAGTAAATCCGGGGACACGGGAACCTTTTGTATATGAATCTGTTCAAGCAAATGCTCTTGAAGAGAAGGAGCTGCCGCTAAAAAAGGCTCAAATCGGTTGCTCTGTCCAGCATCGGGGTCATACTCCCTGCTAATTCGTTCTTCCTGATGCTGAAAATACTCTTCCCAGTTCATATCCCAAGTACTCTCATCAGCACTCTCGTCTTTCTCCTGAGTTGAAGGACTTTCCTGGGTATTGTCCATGCTTTTATCTGCTGAATCTTCAATCACATCGAGCAGAGGGTTTTCCAGCATCTGCTGCTCTACATAACCGGAGAGTTCTATTGCTGATAACTGCAGGACTGCAATCGCTTGGCGCAACTCTGGTGTCATGATTAGTTTCTGCGTTTGTTCCAGGTTCAAGCCATATCCTATGCGCACATTCATCCTCCTTTCTTGACCTGTCTGCTTTGTTCATCCAACTTTTCTGCAAGCTCGTCGATCTTACGCATCCGGTGATTGACCCCCGATTTACCGACCTTAGGAACCAACATCTCGCCTAACTCCTTCAAGCTGGCATCGGGATATTCCAGCCGCAGCCCGGCAATTTCTCGTAACGGTTCCGGCAAGGCTTGTAAACCGATAGTATTGGCTACTTTTTGGATATTCTCTACTTGCCGTACAGCCGCGTCCACGGTCTTATTGAGGTTAGCTGTTTCACAGTTTACCAAGCGATTGACTTGATTGCGCACGTCCTTGAGAACACGAACATTCTCGAATTCCAAAAGGGCCCGGTGGGCGCCGATAAAGCCAAGAAATTCAACAATATGTTCACTCTCTTTAATATAGACCACATGCCAATTCTTACGCATACTTACCTTGGCTCCCAAATTAAATTTATTAAGAAGCTTGCTTAATGCGTCAGCATGAAGAGGATCATTGGTGATAATCTCCAGATGATAAGTTCCTTCGGGATTATTGATGGATCCTCCCGCCAAAAATGCCCCTCGCAAGTATGCTATTTTATCGCATTTCTTTTTTATTAAAAAATTAGGGATACCCGGTAATATTTCTCCCTCTTCATCCATAAGTCCCAACTGTTGAAAATCAGCTAAAGCCCGGGGATAGATTTTTACCATGTAGGAGTTATTCTTTTTCAGGCGCAGTTTCCTCCGTACCATGATGTCCACGGGTAATTCCAATAAAGTTTTGGCCAAGCGATACACTTTACGCGCCACCGGAGCACTTTCAGTGATAACATTCAAGGCATAAGAGTTATTGGAAATCTGCAACGTCCCATCCATCCGCACTAAGGCAGCTAATTCTGCAAGATTGCAGCATTTTTTCCTTTCCTCGATCCGAGCCAACTCATCCTTGGTTTCGGCACTAAAGGACATTCTCCCACTTCCTTTACCAGTACTTTAGGACTCTTCTCTTAGCTTGTGATTCAACAAATAGGAATCCACTAAAGCAATACGCTCTCCCATAGGTTTTAAGCTAAAAAGCAACCGAATAAGGATCCGCGCTAAGCGGTCCGGGTGGTGGCGTACGGTATCACCTTCTTGTAAAAGGTCCGCTTCCACGTACTTTGCTCCCAACCACTCCACACTTTCCGCATTCCCTCGTACCGGATAGGAGCCCTCTTCCGCATAGCGTTCCAGCAGATCCTGGGGTATTTCTTGTTTATTGGCCACCACCACATCCACAAACCCTGCTCCGCAGTGATCAATAAGGGATTGGAGATGGTCCGAGACCTGGAATTGATCCGTCTCCCCCGGCTCAGTCATAATATTGCAGACATAGATGCAGGGAACATCCACTTCCTGAATCTTTTCTTTGAGTCCTTTCACCAGGAGATTGGGGAGAACACTGGTATAAAGACTGCCCGGTCCTAAAACAATCAGATCCGCTTCTTCCAGAGCTCTTAAAGCTTCCGGAATGGGTTCACAATCCTCCGGTTCCAGATAGACTCGTTGGATACGGCCTTGAGTATCTCTGACCTGAGTCTCCCCCTTGACAGAGGTCCCATCAGCTAACTCCGCTCCTAAAACCACTTGCTCCATGGTCGACGGGTAAACACTGCCCCGCAGTGCAAAAATCTCACCGACATGCTCGATGCCTTTTTTGAAATCCCCAAAAGTATCCGCCATCCCCGCTAAAAACAGATTCCCTAAACTATGTCCTTTCAAGGTTCCCGTATCAAAGCGATAGGAAAATAATTTCTCCATAATATTCTCTGTATCCGATAAGGCAACCAGGCAATTACGGATATCCCCCGGTGGGAGAATACCCATTTCACTGCGAAGCTTTCCTGAACTCCCTCCATCATCTGCCACAGTAACAATGGCCGTCAGATTGCGAGTATAATTCTTCAGCCCTCGAAGCAATGTCGATAAACCTGTTCCTCCGCCAATGACGACGATTTTCGGGCCACGTCGTAAATGCTGCCGTGAATACATGACATCCACAATCCGGGCTTCTTCATCAGGCAATAACACGGATATAATGGAACGAAGCATCCGTTTAAAACCCACAGCCATAGCCCCCGCTCCTAAAGCGCTGATGAACACCCCCATAGGAACAGCCGTACGGGGCGCACTTCCCGTCATACGATAAATTCCTTCCCGGAATTGCAATTCCAAGTAACCCAAGGCGATGCCATCATTCATGACGGAAAAACCCGCCGCAAAGAGGAATACTCCGAGAACCGCCAGCAAAAACCAGCGTTTAACACCTAAGTTGGGATAAAGCCATTTGAGGGATCTGGGGAGTGATTTGACCAGTTTAAACTTCATTTTAATTTATCACCCTTCCGATTTCGGGCAGCATCCCGGTGTTTAACACTCATCGTATAATGACGTTCCTGAAGAAAAACACCAATTCGTTCCGCAATAGCAACCGATCGGTGCTGTCCCCCTGTACAGCCTACCCCAATGACCAGGTGCCGCTTGCCTTCCTTTACATAATAGGGAAGGATAAACTCTAAGAGACCCAGATATTTATCCACAAACTCTTGGGCAACAGGGTTGCTGAAAATATAATCTTTTACTTGAGGATGCTCCCCGGTAAGAGGCCGCAGTTCACTGACATAGAAGGGGTTGGGTAAAAAGCGCACATCAATCAGTAAATCTACATCCAAGGGAATGCCATACTTAAAACCAAAGGAAACTACGGAGACTGCTAAATGCCCTGAAGTTTGCTCACTTCCAAAAATCTCAGCTACCTGATGGCGCAGCTGCTGGGAAGACAGATTGGAGGTATCGATAATCTTGTGAGCTACCCCGCGGAGATCGGTCAACATTTGCCGCTCCATTTGAATTCCTTCCAAAATTCCTCCGCCGGGAGACAGTGGATGTCTACGCCGGGATTCCTTATATCGTCCTACCAGAACTTCATCCGAGGCTTCTAAGAAAAGGATCTCGTATTGAAATCCTTCGGCATGCAAATCCCCTAAGGCTTCCGCCAATGAGGAGAAAAACTCACCGCCGCGCAAGTCGCAGACGATAGCCGCACGAGTCACTTTCCCTTGGGACTGAGTACAAAGCTCGGCAAATTTCAAAATCAAGGATGGGGGCAGATTATCCACACAAAAATACCCCTGATCCTCAAGACTTTGAAGCGCTTGGGTTTTACCCGCTCCCGAAAGCCCTGTAATGACAAGCAATCGAACATGCTTTGACGGCATAGCCACTCCCCCTTCTCTATTTTGCCTCAAGTGCCTTTCTAGCCTCCGCTTGAGCTTCTGCCAAAGCCTCCTCCGGATTAACTCCAGTCCAAGCCTTTTGCCATGCCTTGTCTTGAATAGGAATAAGCTTCCCTTCCAAGGCATTTCCCGGCAAGGACCAGACTTGAGCCAAGCTCAACCCCACTTGGCGGAGAATTCCCGACTGAGCTTCTTCGCGACTATAGAACGAACTGCTGGCCGGAAAACGTTTACCCGCCTTGGCAATAGCCCATTGTGAATCTGAAGATAGCAACTCTTCTTCTACTAAACGGATTAAAGGGCTTAAACTCTCCGAAGATTTGATCGATGAGTTAGCGATACCGAGGGTTCTTACCGCTAACAGTTCCCCTTGTCCGGCTGTCAGCTGATGTAAAGGCACACTTCCCCAGGGTATAGCCTCGGTCAATCCTTGAGCTCGGCTTGCATTAGCGATAGTATAAGCAGCCTGAGCATTGAGGAATAGGTCCCAGGCATTAGGGTCAACCACCAATAATTTCTCTTCTTTCCAAGCCAAAAGCTGTTGGAGAAAAATCAAATTGGCCGGTTCTTGAAGGACAGGCTGCCCATTGCCGGCTAATTTTCCTCCTTGAGCTAACCACCAGGGAGCCAAATTCTTAGCATCAAGAGCGGTTAAAGCCAGCACTCCCTTGGTTGTATAAAAATCAGCTAAAGTAGGGGGCAGTTGGGCTAAATCCGTTCGATAGTAAAAAACAGGAACATCCGTAGCTAAAGGATGAGCGTAAAGCTTTTCCCCATATTTAAACTGAGAGGTTAAGCCGATAAAGGAATCCGCATTTCCTATGACAGGGGCTAAGGCTCCTTGTTGGAAGAGTTCAGTTAAGGCTTGAGAAGTAGTTAAAAATATCTCCGGCCCTTCTCCACCGGCCTGGGCAAGATAAGCGAGATGTGCTATCTCTCCTTCTTCTATATATTCTAGATGAACAATCACTTCGGGGTGACCGTCCATAATTTTTTGGACTTCCTTACCCAAGGCCTCCGCCTCAGCTCCTGCCAAAGAATGCCAGACCTCAATCACTGCCGGAGCAGCTCCCCCCGGCAATCCTTGCTGAGGGTCTTCCCCACAGCCCGTGAGGAGAAGGGCACATACCAAAAACCCAATTATTGGAATTCTATATCGGAGCTGTTTAACTAAACCCTTAACCATGACATTCTCCTTTATCCTTCTCTTCATAACGCTTCATTAATCTGTACGGATGGGATAGGTTTGTGTCCGTCCGTTTTGATAAAAAAACAGTACCCATTGGGGCTGTGGCTCTTGGAAATATTCCACTGCTGTTGCCCGAGTCCATTGCCGGCGGTCCATCCCGCGAAACTCCGGTATGATATGAGCCCATCTTGGATCCTGCTGAAAGGAGTACTTTATCTCCGGATAGTTTGGCGGAAGGTTCTCGTCAGGAAGGAGCAGATATGCTGGAACACTATTGGGGCGTTCCCACAAATAATAATCCAATCTCAACCGTTCTCTTAGGGGTGCGCATATGTCTGAACGAAAGGATTGATATGCGAAAAAAGCCCATAACTTTTCAAAAAGGGCCTTAGCTGACCAACTCTGTCTGAACCACCCCTGCTGATGCCAATATTCAGCAAATTCATGATAAAAATCAAAGGGCGTGGAATACCTTCCGATGGCCCAGTCCAAAGTATGACCAAAGCGACCCGAGTTATAATACCGATCAAGAATATCTTCCAGACGGTGAAGCTTGAGTAGCTCATCATGGCTTAAATCATCCGTCTGCAAAACGGTATAGGGAGGATCCGGGGAAAAGACGAGCCCATATTCCTTGCTCTTCTTCCGCAGCCCCGACCCCTTAAGCACCTTCAAAAAGCCTAACTGGAGCATATCTGGTTGAACGGCATACACTTCATTAAAGGATCCTCGGAAGCTATCCCAGCCTTCTTTAGGCAACCCGGCAATGAGATCCAGATGCAGATGAGCTTTACTCATACTGCGAATCTCTCGGACGTACTTTGCCCAGCGTTCAAAATGCTGAGGGCGACAAATGATGGCTAGGGTCTCCGGATTTGTGGACTGCACCCCGATCTCAAATTGAACCAGATCCTTAGGATAGTCTTGCAAATAATGAAGCCAATCCTCATCCAGCAACTCCCCCGCAATCTCGCAATGGATCCGAATCCCTGCCTCCGAGGGATAATGGGCTGCTTCTTCCCGGGCAATATCCAAAATTTTAAAGGAATGCTCCTTATCCACATTAAAAGTGCGATCCACTAACTTAATGGTCCGTGCTCCGCATTGCAAGGTTTGACGTAAGATCTCGCGAAAACGTTCCGCGGGGAGATACCTAACCCCTTGAAAGGTGGAAGAAAGACAGTATTGACAATTAAAAGGGCAGCCACGAGTCGTCTCTACATAGGCAAGACGCCCTTGAAGCTCTTCCTTATGATTATATGGATTAGGAAGCTCAGCCATGGCTATCTGCTGACGAGGCGGATTTAGAACGATCTCTTGTGGGGAAGATCGCCAGGCCAGCCCCTGTACTTGGGAGGGTTCGGAACCCGATTCCCAAGCCCGCATAAGTTCCAGGAAGGTAATCTCCCCTTCCCCTAGAACCGCTCCATCAATTTCAGGATTTTCTCTTAAAAAGGCTTCTGCTTCGAAAGAAACCTCCGGTCCCCCTACCAGGATTCGGGTATGGGGAGAAGTCGGTCTTAACTGACGGATGACCGCTAAGGTCTCCTTTAAGTTCCAGATATAACATGAAAAACCAATAACATCTGCCTTGACTTCATATATCTCGGCTTCAATCCGCTCGATCGGCTCATTAATGGTAAATTCCCGAAGATCGACATCCGGAAATTCTCCTCGAATACTTTCACGTAAGTACCGTATAGCTAAATTGGTATGCACATATTTCGCATTCAATGCGACCAACAAAATTCGCAAAAAGGATCGACTCCTTCCCTCTCTAGTATAGCTTTATCCCGGCTTTATTGCAATTCTTATGCCAATTCTATCTCTATATAAAAATTTTTAACAATTAAATAAAATTTGAAAAAGTAGATTTAAAGAAAATCTTATGTACTGTAACCTTTCTATTAAGACTATGAATATACTGTTTATAGTATAGCGCTGTATTCAGAGGTGATATGATGAGAATTTTACGTAGAGGGTCCAGAGGAAACGATGTTGCCGAAGTCCAGGTCCGTTTAAGTGAGCTGGGATACATACCCGGACCCATCGATGGAACCTTTGGCGCTAAGACAGAGGCAGCTGTAATCCGCTTTCAGAGGGACAGGGGATTGACCCCTGATGGGATCGTAGGCCCCCTTACTTACAATGTTCTCTTCCAGCCTGTTCCACAACCAGACTACGTCCCTTATACCATTAAAGCCGGCGATACTCTTTACAAGCTTTCACTGATCTATGGTGTATCGGTAGATGAGCTCTTTGCCGCCAACCCTGGTGTCGACCCCTACCAATTGCGCATCGGCCAACAAATCGTAATACCCAAAAGACCCGGAAGACGACATACTTTTTCAGCTTGGATTCCTTATTGGGTACAACAGGAGGCCATGGCTGTAGTACGCCAGCATGCTGAACTTTTCACAACTCTTTCTCCCTTCTGGTATGAACTCACCCCAACAGGAGATTTGCTCCTTTATCCTAATGGCGAAGACTCTGCATTGATTGAATTCACACTCTCTCGAGGGATCGAGCTTATACCTTTAATCGCCAATAATTATGATCAACAACTGATCTCCACTGTATTGAACAACCCCACCATCCGTCAACGCCATGTTACCCAAATCGTTAATAAAGTTCTTTCCATGAATTATGCCGGAATCGAGATCGATTACGAAAATATTGCAGTCACTGATCGAGATCTCTTTGTCCTTTTCCTAAGAGAGCTCAAAACAGCTCTGGTACCCTATAACAAAAAGCTATACGTAGCCATTCAAGCGAAGACCTATGCCGACGAGCCGGTCAGCGCCGGCCATGATTATTTGGGGATTGGGAGTATTGTAGATGTTGTTCGCCTCATGCTCTATGATTATAGCTGGGATACTCCCGGCTCTATTGCCCCAGTCGGCTGGATTCAGGAAGTCCTTGACTATGCAGTGACCGTTATCCCTAGCTCAAAACTGGAAGCCGGTTTGCCTACTTACGGTTATGATTGGGGAACCACCAGGAGAGGTGTTACCTATGACGCAGCAATCCGTCTAGCCCAGCAATACGGGGCTCAGATTATTCAGGATCCCCAAGGGGGTCCTCACTTCAGCTATATTGATGCTGATGAAATAGTCCACGAAGTCTGGTTTATCAATGCAATTTACTTTGCTACCTTCGTGGATATCGTCAATCAGTATAATATTCGAGGAATATCCATCTGGTATCCCGGTGGAGATGATCCTCAGATTTACACCGTGATTCGGGACCGGCTGATGTAAAGCATATAAAAATTAAACGACCTTATCCTACTCTGAAAGTGGATAAGGCCGCCTTTTTTAATGATGATACAGACAAACGCAGGGCTGTGATAAAACCATTAGCAAGTTTTAACACAGCCCTTTCCTGAGTTGATCCTGAACTCTAATCGTGAAACCCTCCTGGGAAGAGAATGGGGGCAACCTCAGGGGATAGTACTCCGAACTCATAGCCTTGCTCCTTGAGAAAACGAATAATCTTCGGCAAGGCATCCACTGTCGTCCATTTGCCCGGAGCGTCGTGCATCAAAAGAATAATTCGGTCTCTACCAGGGACTTGTTCTTTGACATTCCTAATAATAGTCTCCGCAGACACCAGAGGTGCCGATGCATCCCCTGTACTTACATTCCAGTCATAAACTAAATAATCCAGCGCATCCACTGCGTTATAGTAACTGATATGAAAATTTCCGTGGGTTCCCCCCGGAGTACGGATCACCTTGGGGCGAACACCAATAAGTTGGTAAATTAAATCTTCGTTCTTTTTCAGGTTAGCTACAAATGCCTCTGGACTTTTGTAGATTTCACTGTAATTATGAGAATAAGTATGATTGCCAATAGCATTGCCTTGTTCATAGGCCTTTTTGAGCAACTCAGGGTATCTTTCGACCTGGCTCCCGATAACAAAGAAGGTAGCGTTAACCCCTTCCCTCTTGAGTACTTCCAAGATAGGGGCTGTATTTTCCGAGGGTCCGTCGTCGATGGTTAAATAAACAATTTTCGAAGGTTCTTCTTTAAATACACGATGCTTCATAGCTAAGCCCGGAGCAGTGGGAGGTGTGCCGGATAATTCATAAAATGTACGAACCGGGGTCCCTGGAGGAGCCGGTTCCGGAGACATATTCGCCGGACTCTCTTGAGAATTTTGCGCAGGAGGAATTTCTATAAAAACGGGATCATCGGTCCCTTCTTCATTGGTGTTGGAATTTTCGTTACCCTCTTTTATGAGGTCATCCTTTTCTTCATAAATGGGGTTTTCTGCAGTGTTGCCATCGCCCTGAGAGCTTTCTTCCGGAGATTTATCTTGTCCTCCTGTACCTTGCTTATTCTCTTGAGCCATATGAAATCCTTTGAACGTTTTGAAGGATTCTAAGGAGAGCGAACTGCACCCCACTAAAGCGAGGGCCCCTATAATAAGTAATGTTAGCCCGAATCTTCTCCATACTCTGCTGTCTTTTTTCATGATTATACGCCTCTTTTCTTCTGCCTGTCTCCCTTGTACGTCAAAGATTTCTCAATAAGCAAGAATCCTTCACATTAATAGACGTATAACGCATTCCTTTTGTTCCGCGAAAAGGCGAGTTAACAAAAATTTAATATTCTTTTCGACTTTAATCTTGACCTAGCTTTTTAGCATGATGGAACCGGGTTGTATTAGAAGCTTTCTAGGATAGCACATACTCCTCAATAGCCTTGGCGACGCCATCCTCTTCGTTGGAAGCGGTTACTACATCAGCTGCATCCTTTACCTCTTGCAGAGCATTAGCCATAGCTACTCCGAGGCCTGCACACCGGATCATCTCCATATCGTTGAGACTGTCTCCAATCGCCATGACCTCCTCCCGCTTGATGCCCAGCCCTTCGGCAAAAGTCAGCAGGGTGTTTCCTTTATTGACTTCCTGGTGATTCATCTCCAAAAAATAGGGTTTGGAAGAGGTCAGATGAAGCCTATCTGGTAATTCTCGGCATAACTTTTGACGCAATTCAGCCAGCTCTTCAGGGGATCCAAAGGCTATGATCTTCTCCACGCCCTCTTTTTCTTCTTCAAGGATTGTCATAAGGTCAGCCTCTTCTACAGTGACCCTGATTTTTTGCCCATAGGCCTGGGACCATTCGTTCATTTCCTGAACAAAAACCCTGTCCTCCCGATACATATGAAAGTGCACCTTTTCCCTCAATAAAAAGCCAATCACTTCCCGGGCTAGGGCCACAGGAATTACTTTTCGGTAAAGAATTTTCCGGCTTATAGCCTCCTGAATCATGGCTCCATTATACGTAATGATAGGAACGTCCAACCCCAATTGCTCAGCATAGAGTCTGGCCGAAGCGGGCATCCTTCCTGTGGCAAAGGTCACATAAACGCCTTGCTCCCTTGCTTGCCGGATAGCTTCAATGACCCGCTCCGATAGGGTTAAATCATCTCTTAATAAGGTATCATCCAAATCCGTGGCCACCAGTTTGATATTCAAATGACTTCAACTCCTCGATTGTTAATTCGACAAGCCGAAGAAGGAATCCTTTCCAAAGCTATTAACCTCAGGTTCTTATTACCTCCAGATATTGAAAATTCTCCCCAATTCCTCTTGACGCGGGACGTTTTTTCTATTATGGTTATATACATAAGTATATAACCATAATAGTCTGTGTTTTATCCAGCGCTGAACACTTATTTTACTCTATGAAGGGGGGTGTCGTTCCTTGAGTCAACCATTCGATAATAACAAACCTATCTATATTCAAATCCGGGAATTGATTGAAGATCAAATTGTTAACAATCAGCTTAAGGAGGGCGAGCAAGCTCCTTCCACCAATCAACTGGTCAATTTCTATAAGATCAACCATGTAACGGTATCCAAGGGGGTTAATCAATTGATTGACGAGGGTATTTTGTTTAAGAAAAGAGGCTTAGGCATGTTTGTGACAGAGGGAGCCCGGGATCGGCTCCTGGAAAAGCGTAAGGATGCCTTTATTAATGAGTATCTCGTAGGCTTACTCCAAGAGGCTGGTAAACTGGGGATATCCACAGAAGAAATAATTGAACTTATCCGAAGGATGAAGAGCTGTTGATTACTACGATGAAAGGACGGGATTCTATGGGCACTCAAGTTGTGGTTCAAAATGTATCTCTTCAGTATAAAAATTTTCCTGCTTTAAAAAATATCTCTTTTACATTAGGAGAGGGTAAAATCTATGGCCTCATTGGTCGCAATGGTGCAGGAAAGACTTCTTTGCTTTCCTTGCTCGCCTCCTTCCGGGAGCCTTCCTCAGGAAAAATTCTCATCAATGGGGAAGAGCCCTTCGAAAATGCATCGGTGATGGAGCAAGTCTGCTTTATCTACGAGAAAGACTATAAGGATGAATCAGAAAAGGTTCCTGCATTACTGGAAGCAGTGGAGCGCTATCGCCCCCATTATGATAAGGACTATGCCAATTATCTTACTCGACGTTTCAAACTGCCTATGAATAAATCTCTGAAAAGTCTCTCCCGGGGAATGCAATCCGTCTTTAACGTGGTTATAGGCTTGGCCAGCCGCTGTCCCATTACCATTCTGGATGAAGCTTATCTGGGAATGGACGCTCCCACCAGGGAAGTTTTTTACCAGGAGCTGCTGGCGGATCAAGGGAACTATCCTCGTACCTTTATCCTCTCCACCCACTTGGTCTCGGAGATGGATTACCTTTTTGATGAGGTGCTGATCTTGGATCGGGGAAGTCTCATCCTCCAAGAAAATTATGAAGAATTTATCTCCCGGGCCTCTTCTATTACCGGTCCAGCTGAAGTGGTGGATGAATTTATTCATGGGATGCAAAAGCTCAATGAACAAAGACTTGGCAATACCAAATCAGTCATGATCTACGGGGTCCTTAGTGAGAGACAGCAACAATCCGCTCTGGCTAAAGGATTGCAGATCGGGCCCGTTTCTCTTCAGGATCTGTTCATACATTTGACCAAGGAGGAGGAATAATATGAACACCAAAAAAGCCGTTTATCCTAAAGTAGCAGCAGATTTATTTATGGCCCAGGGACTCTGGACTCTCTTCTTTCTCGGCATTATTGTGCTTGTTCAAATTATCCAGCATATCATCGCCCTCAATGTAGGGGATGACAACATCACCAGCACCAGCTTTTTCGTAGCTTCCCATGTTTCTTCACGAATCTACATGCTGGTTATAGGAATTATCGCTGCTTATTCTTTTCTCCCTCATTATGTTCAGAATGGTGTAACCCGCAAAGATTATTTTAAAGGTGCAGCCTTAGGCTCTTTTGCCTTGGCTATAGCTATCACTCTGGTCACTTTGCTGTTGGCCGGTTTAGAGCATTTGATTGTTAACGGTTTGAACCTGTCCCTTGTCCTGGAATCTTCTTCCGCCATTGAGCTGGAGGTTGAAGAGGTATTCATCGCTAACCTCATCCAGACACTCATTGTTCCTTCTCCTCTGGAGGCCAGCGGTTTTTCCCTAATAGGAATTATCCTCGCCACATTAGGAAAATACTTTTACTATGTGGTCGGGTGGATGATCGGCTCAGCCTATTACCGCTATAATGGATTGGTTGGGCTGGGGACAATCCTGCTTAGTATCCTTCTCGGTATGGTTTACAGTTCTTTTTGGGGAATGCCTGTAGGCGTCTTCTTACCCTTTGGAACGCTGCTCCTCTCTCTCACTCTCCCTACGGCAGCCTCCTTCCTCGGTTCCGTTATAGTTATCGGTTTTATCCTCTGCTGCATTCGTGATCTTACTAAGCGTGTCCCTATTAAAGCATAACCCCTGACGTTCAAGCCATAATTACAACCTTACTATAGGACCATAAAGAAGACAAAAAAACCGAACTGCACTTCCTATTGTTATTTGCCAGCAATCGGAGTGCAGTTCAATATATCTTAAGACTTATTTGGAGGAATCGTCCGCCAATTTTTAACAGTCATACTCATAGTTATTGATCAGCTCAGATATTTCTTGAGGAATCTACCGGTGTAGGATGTTGGGCAAGCGGCAACTTCTTCCGGGGTTCCCGTGATGACCACCTGGCCTCCGCCACTGCCTCCTTCCGGACCAAGGTCAATGAGATAATCCGCAGTCTTGATCACATCAAGGTTATGCTCAATGACAAGGACGGTATCGCCCCCATCCACAAGGCGATGAAGCACTTCCAGCAAACGATCCACATCGGCCATATGCAACCCTGTGGTAGGCTCATCCAAAATATAGATAGTCTTACCCGTACTGCGCCGACTAAGTTCAGTGGCCAGCTTAATCCGCTGAGCCTCACCACCGGACAGGGTAGTCGCCGGCTGACCGAGCCGGATATAGCCGAGCCCCACATCCTGCAGCGTTTGCATCTTCCGTAAAATTCGGGGAACAGCCTGGAAAAATTCCACCGCCTCATCCACCGTCATGTCGAGGATTTCAGCAATGCTCTTCCCTTTATATTTTACTTCCAAGGTCTCGCGATTATAACGGGCTCCCCGACAGACTTCACAAGGAACATAGACATCCGGGAGGAAGTGCATCTCAATCTTGATGATGCCATCCCCTTTACAGGCTTCACAGCGACCGCCTTTGACATTGAAACTAAAGCGCCCAGTAGCATAACCACGCATTTTGGCCTCGGGAGTATGGGAGAAAAGTTCACGAATATAATCAAATACCCCAGTATAAGTGGCAGGATTGGAACGGGGAGATCTGCCAATAGGGGATTGGTCAATATCTATGACCTTATCCAAGTGCTCTAAACCTTCAACGACCTTATGGAGTCCGGCACGCAGCTTGGTTGCTTTGTTAAGCTTGGTGGCCAAGGTCTTATAAACGATCTCATTGACCAAGGTGCTTTTTCCCGAACCCGATACGCCTGTGACCACATTGAAAACGCCAAGGGGAATGCGGACGCTGATGTTCTTCAGATTATTTTCCCGGGCTCCCTTAACCTCCAGCCACTTACCGTTGAGCTTTCTCCTTTCCGCAGGAACAGGAATTCTCCGGGTGCCGTTCAAATATTGCCCGGTGATGGACTCAGCATTGGCTTTGATCTCCTCGATCTTTCCTTCGGCAATAATCCGCCCTCCATGGGCTCCTGCTCCCGGGCCGATATCGATGATATGATCCGCAGTCAGCATGGTATCCTCATCATGCTCAACCACCAGCAAAGTATTGCCCAAATCTCTCAGATGCTTTAAGGCCGCCAGGAGCTTTTCATTATCCCTCTGGTGCAAGCCGATGCTGGGCTCATCCAGAACATAGAGAACTCCGGTCAAACTGGAACCAATCTGAGTAGCCAGCCGAATCCGCTGGGCTTCTCCGCCGGAGAGTGTTCCCGCCGCCCGATGCAAGGTAAGATAATCCAGTCCTACATTGACTAAGAATCCCAGGCGTTCCCGAACCTCTTTGAGAATTTGCCGGGCGATGGTCTGTTCTTTTTCACTAAGCCGCAATTGCCTGATAAACTCCAAAGCTTCCGTAATCGGCAAGCGGGTATAATCATCGATGGATAGTTCTCCTACAGTCACCGCTAAAGCCTCCGGCTTGAGGCGCTTTCCTTTGCAGGAAGGGCAGTCATGCTCGCTCATAAAGTTTTCGATTTCAGTTCTGACATAATCGGAAGTGGACTCCTTGTAGCGCCGCTCAAAAAAGGGAATAAGCCCCTCAAAAGGTCCTGTATGGGCTTTGGGCTTATCGTCAAAGAAACTCATAAAAGTGTATTTTATGGGCTTTTCAATTCCGTAAAGCAGGCCCTTCCATTGCTCCTCAGAGAGTTCTTCCAAGGGAGTATCCATGGTAAAACCGAGGGCTTCACTGACCGCAGCCATCATGGCCGGATAGTAGCTGGATTGGGATTTGGCCCAGGGCACGATGGCTCCTTCGCCGAGACTCAGCTTCTTATTGGGAATGATCAAGTCTATATCCACTTCCAGATTCGCCCCTAAGCCTGTACAATCAGAGCAGGCTCCATAAGGGCTGTTAAAGGAAAAAAGACGGGGAGAAATCTCTTCAAGGGCTATACCGCAGTCCGGGCAGGCAAAATTTTCACTGAAAAGGATTTCCGTATTTTCAATAATGTCCACAAGGACATTTCCTTCCCCCAGCTTCAAGGCCGTTTCCAGGGAATCCGCCAGACGGACCGCACTATCAGGCTTTAAAGCGATACGGTCCACCACAACTTCGATGGAGTGTTTCTTATTTTTTTCTAATTTAATCTCTTCGCTTAAATCCCGATTTTCACCATCCACCCTTACCCGTACATATCCCGCCTTGCGGGCATCCTCCAACACTTTGACATGCTCACCTTTTTTCCCTTTGACTAAGGGAGCTAGAATTTGCAGTTTGGTGCGTTCCGGATAGACCATGATCTGGTCCACCATTTGTTGTATCGTTTGTTGGCTGATTTCTCTGCCGCATTGTGGACAATGGGGATGGCCGACCCGGGCATAAAGGAGACGAAGATAATCATAGACCTCCGTCACCGTTCCCACTGTAGAACGGGGGTTACGGTTGGTTGTTTTTTGGTCAATGGAGATAGCCGGAGACAGGCCTTCGATATAATCCACATCCGGCTTGTCCATTTGCCCGAGAAACATACGGGCATAGGCAGACAGAGATTCAACATAGCGGCGTTGGCCTTCAGCGTAAATGGTGTCAAAAGCCAACGAAGATTTTCCGGAGCCGGATAAGCCGGTGACAACCACCAGCTGGTCTCTGGGAATATCCACATTAATATTTTTCAAGTTATGGGCGCGGGCGCCGCGGACTTTGATAAAGTTCTGGGTCATAGGGGGCCTCCTCGGTAAAGATTAGATTGTTGTATGAGCTTGTTTTGGGTAGTTTTCTATAGATATAGTGTCTCCAGGATTTTGCTTTCGGCGTTCACTCCATAAGCTGCGCGGAGCAATCTAATCGCTCAAGTCCTCCGCTACGTCGGGTGCCCGGCTAAATCGGCTCCTGCCTCATAGCCGGTTGGAAACGTCCTGTTTCCAACCCGACTCCGCTGCAGACTTTTCACGAAGATTGCTTACCTGCTCGCTTAAATCCGTTCTCTGCTGTAAAGCAAAATCCTTGGGTATGGTTCTGAGGATTTCTCAGGAATAGCTCTGAGGAAAAGGTTAACAGCTAGCCCTAGGGGCTTCGTCATGAGAGTTCACATAATAGGTGTTTACCCATTGGTCCATTCAAGTCAAGGAACGGCAAACCGTCTCCGTGGTTCGAGAATGAAACGATATAAGAACTTAGGTAGGATTACTACTTTTAAGAATGACCATAACACTGATGCATTAAAGAATACTTTAAACGCCTTAAGATTCAACCCAAGGATTTTGCGTTACAAGAGTGAGCGCCTTCAAAGCAAGCAGGATGCCAAACTTCGCGAAAAGCTAGCAGCGGAGAAAGGTTGGAAACAGGACGTTTCCAACCCGCTATGAGCCAGGAGGCGATTTAGCGGGGAACCTTTCGGAGCGGAGAGCTTGAGCGTTAGTTTGGCACCGCGCAGCTTTCTGAGCGAACGATGTAACGCAAAATCCTGGAGATCATCTTTCATCGACTTTCATCGACCAAAGCAACTTACTCTACTTACTCCTCTTCCTGGGCGCACTCTTGCGACCTGCCGGAGCCGGCGACTCCCTTTTGCGAGCACGGCCTTGAGTAGGGCGTTTATATTTGTTCTCTTCCCCTTTAAGCTCGATAATAGCATCGCGGATCTCGGCTGCTCGTTCGAAGTCCATATCTTTGGCCGCTAAACGCATTTCTTGTTCCAGGCTCTTAAGCAGTTCTGCCAGTTCTTCAGCAGGCATTTTCGAGCCATAGGCTGCTTTCTTTTCTGCAACCTTGGTGGCTTCCGGAGCCTCGTGGATTTTTTTGCGAATGGTCTGGGGGATAATCCCGTGCTTTTCATTATAGGCTTCCTGAATAGCCCGGCGGCGATTGGTTTCGTCGATAGCCACTCTCATGGAGCGGGTTATTTGGTCCGCATACATAATGACTTTCCCTTGGGCATTCCGAGCGGCGCGGCCAATGGTCTGAATCAGGGAGCGTTCAGCGCGGAGAAAGCCCTCTTTGTCCGCGTCGAGAATAGCAACCAGGGAAACTTCCGGAAGATCCAGGCCCTCCCGGAGCAGGTTGATTCCCACGATGACATCGATATCTCCCAAACGCAATTCCCGAAGGATCTCCACCCGCTCCAAGGTCGTAATATCGGAGTGGAGGTATTTGACGGACATATTGAGGTTTTTCAGATAATCCGTTAAATCCTCTGCCATCTTTTTGGTCAGGGTGGTGACGAGAACACGTTCATCCCGTTCAATCCTTTGGTTGATTTCCCCGATAAGATCATCGATCTGACCTTTCGTCGGCCGGACAGAAATCTCCGGGTCCAAAAGCCCGGTGGGTCGAATAATTTGCTCCACAATCTGGGGACAATGTTCCAGCTCATAGGGGCCGGGAGTGGCACTGATGTAGACCCGTTGGGGGACCTGTTCTTCAAATTCAGCGAATTTCAAGGGGCGGTTATCTAAAGCGGAGGGAAGCCGGAATCCGTAGTCTACCAGGGTGGTTTTACGGGAACGGTCCCCTTCATACATACCGCGAACTTGAGGTAAAGTGACATGGGATTCGTCAATCATCATAAGGTAATCCTCAGGGAAAAAGTGCAGAAGGGTATAGGGGGTTTCTCCTGCTTCTCTGAAGGTTAAATGGCGGGAGTAGTTTTCAACACCATTGCAAAACCCCATCTCCCTCAGCATCTCCAGATCATAACGAGTTCTTTGTTCTAAACGCTGAGCCTCCAAAAGTTTATTTTCATCCTTAAATCGTTTGAGCTGCTCTTCTAATTCTTTTTCAATATTCTCGGCAGCTACTAATACTTTATCTCGTGCCGTGACATAGTGAGAGTTCGGGAAAATGGAAACATGTCGGCGTTCTCCTAGTATTTCACCTGTTAGAACATTGATCTCGTAGATATGTTCGATTTCATCCCCAAACATTTCGATACGAATAGCGTGTTCACCGGACCCGGCGGGATGGACTTCAACTACATCTCCACGGACGCGGAAGGTTCCTCGTTCAAAAGCCATATCATTGCGATCATACTGAATGGATATGAGTTTTTTTAAAATTTCATTGCGGTCAATTTCCTGCCCCTGTCGTAAGGAAACCATCAGATCACGGTATTCCTCGGGAGAACCCAAACCATAAATACAAGATACACTGGCCACCACAATCACATCACGACGTTCGAATAAGGCTGCCGTAGCGGAGTGGCGCATTTTATCAATCTCATCATTGATAGAGGAATCCTTTTCTATATAGGTATCGCTGGAAGGGACATAGGCTTCCGGCTGATAGTAATCATAGTAACTGACAAAATACTCCACAGCATTTTCCGGAAAGAACTCCTTGAACTCAGTGTAAAGCTGAGCCGCTAAAGTCTTATTATGAGCGAGAATCAGAGTAGGCCGTTGAACTTTTTCAATAATGTTGGCCATAGTAAAGGTTTTTCCTGAACCTGTTACCCCCAGCAAGGTTTGATGACGTCTGCCGGAATGTATACTTTCGACCAGAGCATCGATTGCCTGGGGCTGATCCCCGGAGGGCTTATAGGGGGCTTGTAAACGGAACTCCATGAGTTACTCCAATCTCCTTTCTTATAAAACTTATAAGTTCTACTATTTGTTCTGGTCTTTAAATCATTCTAAGCAAGATTATATCACTTCTCCATAGGAAACAAAACAAAAAAGCCGAAAATATGTTCGGCTTTTTTGTTAATTTTCGCTGGAAATATTAGGAACCTCCTGCACCCTGTTTCATTTCATTTGAAGCGCCTTCACCTTGCTTACCCTGATTGCCCTGCTTACCTTGCTCCTGCTCTTTCTGCCCCCCTTGCTGTTTCTGTTGCTGCTGTTCTTTCAGGAGCATTTCCGGTGGGACGGTCCGAACTTGATCATTGGCACTTTTTTCTGTTCCCAGAACATTGCCTTTTTCATCAAGGTATTCGCGGATAATTTCCGTATGGACTTTTTCAGTCACTTTCTTTACTCCTTCAGGCATAACTCCCTGTCCCCCGCTCTGTCCCGAAGAGGAGCTTTCCTGGCCTTGACTGCTGGATTCTGCACCTTTTTCTTCACTATTGCCACTACCACTACCATTACTGCTTTTTTCCCCGCCTTTTTGATTCCCTTGGCCTCCAGAACCCTTCGCCTGAGACTCTTCCTTTTTCTTTTCTAGCTCTTTCTGAGCTTCTGCTGCTTTTGTATAGCTTTTCTGAATGAGGGCGAGATTTTCCGTTGTCACGGTTTTAACTGGAATAATCTTAGCCGCCACTTCACCTTGATCACCGGTAATGGATTGGGTTATGTCTACGGATTGCTTATCCATTAATTTCTGAGCCCATTGAAAGGCATTAGCACCTTGAACATAGGGCGCTGTATCAATGTCAGCGATCTGACTGCCAGAGGCAATCCTATGCAATGATTTAGGATTAGCTTCTCCACCCATAAGATAAATTTTATCGGTAAGTCCCATGGTTTTAAGCAACTCATAGGCCAGCGAAATGAGTTTCTCATTCTTGGCACAGATAGCCTTAACTTGACCGGAGTTTTTCTGCAAATGTTCCATAAGGCTTTGTATGGCTATTGTTTCCGATTCGGGAGGATTTGTAATGCTATGTAACGTCAATTTGGAATTTTTACCCAACTCTTGCTTGAAGGCCGCTACATTCATTTGAGCGATAGGATCTTCTGCTTCCCCTTGTAGATAGACAACCTGCCCTTCAGTGACTTTTCCTTGGACTTGCTGAGCCATGAGCCTTCCCACCTGATCCGGATCCGGTAGGATGACCCCCTTGGCTTTCACCCCGGAAGGCAGGCCATTTAAGGCTAGAATCGGTATATCTCCTTTTTGCGCCTCCTTTAAAAAGGATTGCTCCCCTTCTTGAAGAATGAGAACCTTAGCATCCTTAAGGGCTTGGGAATTCCCTTGGTCTTCTCTGTTCAAAACCTTAACTTCCATTTCTTCTTTTTCGGCCATCTCCTGGATACCGAGAAGAAACATGTCTTTGTTAGGATCCTCCTGGTTTAAAGCTACTGCTATTATTTTTTTCTCTTCCTGTTGGGAGGATCTACTCGATGTTTTCTCCTTGCTCCCCATTAAGCCGCCAAAAATATTTTGCATGTTACAGCCGGTTAAGGCCATACTTAGGAGTAACACGATGATCATGGAGGGCACTTTTTTCATGGAACACGCTCCTTTCCAGGGTCGATCCACTCTATAGAAAACCTTCTGTTTCGCAATATCAAAAAAGCACCGTTTTGTTGGTGCTTATCATGAGTATTTCTAGTCTTCCCTTGATTGTATGAAATATGAAAGGCAACTGCTGTCAATCAATGGTATGACTCTGAAGGTCATTCTTTTTTTATAGGTTTTTGGGGTCCATATCTCTTAAAGCAGAACTTAATAAATCCGTTTTCATACTATCCACTTGATCGAAGTCAACCGTTTTCGTATACATGGATTTAAGTTTATCTCTCAACTTCTGGGTGCCCAGAAGGGCTTCTCTGAGATCATTGCTAAAAGGACGCCCAAGTCCTTGATCCCCTAGATGCTCCGGATCCCCTTGCCAGATGGTTAGCTTTCTTTCTGGAAAAACGATGCCCAGAATCTCATCAGGGTAAAGAGGATGTAAGACAATATCAATAACCTGCCCCAGCTGTTCCGCTTCTTTCAAAACCCATTCCATAGCTTCATGTGCCTCTTCCCCATCGAAACGAATCTGGTCATAGTCTGTCAAGAAATAAGGGGCTAAGTTCAGCCAGCCCTCCGTACTAATTCCATGAAGAAAGAAGGATTGAACGGCACTCTTCTGGATTTTTTTCAAGGCATCCTGAGCCTTGCTCCAGGGGCCTTTTGCCTCTTTAAATAAATTTGAAGCATAAAGCTTCGGCAACCAAGGTCTACCACCTTCGGCCTTTAAATAAAACCTTTCTCGGATTCTTTCTCCGAATTCCTCGGCTAAAATTTCGCCTATTTTCTGTTGCCCATGTTTGATCTTTTCCTCAAGCTCAAGGATTCCCAATCTTTGTTGCTCAAGCTTTCCTTGATTGCAATATCTGGAAAAATCAATAAAACGCTCAATCACCCCAGGTGCGCGCCAATGTAGAGGTGCGATCTCATATTGATCAAGGATTGCCCAGTTGAAACGGCGAATAAGCACTCCCGCCATAGAATCCGGATCCCAGGCGGAGCGAAGAAAATCAACCTCATACCCGCGATCAAGAAGGTCCAGTCCAATCATCTTAATCATGGTGGATTTGCCTGTTCCCGGCCCTCCAATCAGGACATAAGTACGTTCCCATTCTGACATCATATTGGGTAGAAGCGATATGTATCCGCGATTGGTAATCCCCTCTGCAAAGTAATGTCGTCCATTGGGTTTATTCCCCATGTCCTTTCCCCCTTGAAATTTTGCTTGCGGTGTAGTGTATGCATAAGGGAGGTCAGGGGTCACAGGATTTTGGGGAAAACAAAAAGCGGGACAGAAATCTGTCCCACTGCAGCTATTCCATTTTTTGACGAAGCGCCTTCAGTGCTTCCGTAAGCTGGGTATCGAAGGCTTTTGTGGTAGGAGAAAGAGTCGCTTCTTCTCCATCCTTTAGCTTCACTTGTACATCGGGCTCGATGCCCTTTTTATGGATATCTATCTTATTAGGAGTCAAATACTTCGCGGTGGTCAGCTTCACGCTGGTCCCGCTATCCAGTTGGTAAATCGTCTGCACAATCCCTTTACCAAAGGTCTTGACGCCTACAAGGGTGCCTGTTCCACGATCTCTAATCGCCCCTGAAACAATTTCAGCAGCAGAGGCACTTTCTTCGTTAACTAAAACCACAAAAGGAATGCCTAAATAATTACCTTCTGAAGCCTTGGTTACGGTGTTGCCTCCTTTATCTACAATATAGACGATGGGGCCAGGTTGAACAAAGTAACTGGTTACTCCCACAGCGGATTCCAATTCTCCGCCATGGTTATAGCGTAAATCCAAGATCATCCCTTTGTAACGGCTGATATCCATATTTCGCAGAACTTCATTAAGTTCAAGAGCTGTATTAGAGGAAAACTGTGAAATTCCGATATAAGCTATATCCGAGTTCCCTGGCAACGCCAGTCCTTCCACCGTGGGTACTGCTATATTTTCCCGGGTTAAAGGGACGGTAACATTTCGCTTAATGCTTTCTCGATAGACCACCAGAGTAACTTTGGTCCCCGGATCCCCACGCATTAGGGATACCGCTTTTTCCTGATCGATGGTGGTAGCGTCCACATCATCGATCTTAATAATAACATCCCCGGGCTGTAGTCCGGCTTTAGCCGCCGGGGTATTTTTGATGGGTCTCAGCACCACAAGCTTTTGAGGATCCTTCAGACTTAAAATAATCCCCACCCCGCCAAATTTCCCTTCAATCTGTTGCATGAGCTCTTCATTCTCTTGAGCATTCATATAACTTGAATAGGGATCGCCCAAGGAATCCACAATTCCTTTAGTGGCACCATCAATCAGGGTGTCTACAGGCACTTCCTCCAGATAGTCACTTTTAACAAGCTGGACCACTTTTGCTAAGCGTCCTACATGATCCAGATGAGTTACAATGAACCCTCCGACAGCCACCGTAAAAATCAAACTCCCTATGACAAGAACCCATCCCAAGTTTTTCAAATACTCTTTCCATCGACTCTCCTGCAAATCCATATCCCCTTCCTACACTGATCCGATCCCAATCATCTTATGTTCCTTTCTTGGGACGTTTTTTACCGTGACTCATCTCTTGATCTTTGGTAGGAGATAAGTGGCGGGCTTTTATTATTTTTTATATTATATGCCTATCCACTTCAGGACATACTTATTTTAAAGAAACCTTGGCTTGTGCCAAGCCTGTATAGGCGCGGGCAGAAGCCTTAGTTGCACTTATACTCCTGAGAGTGCAAAGTAAACCAGGCTTCGCATTTGTCGCTTCATAGAAGGCATAAGAATGCGGAGCCTTTGGTTGCCCTTGTGCTTCCGCAGACTCATTCTTTCTGTTTAGCGAAAAAATTGCATAGGATCCGTAGACTCCCCTTTTATACGCACTTCAAAGTGAAGATGAGACCCCGTGCTCCAGCCTGTTGAGCCAGCATACGCCACCACATCGCCGGCCTTCACCATATCTCCTACTTTAACGGCCAGCTTGGAATTGTGTCCATAAAGAGTGGTGTATCCCCCTCCATGATCGACGATAACAGCATTTCCGTAGGCTCCATACCAATCGGCCATAATGACTTCCCCATTCCCTGCTGCCAAGACTTTCGTCCCAGTGGGAGCGGGGAGGTCCGTCCCGGTATGCAGGCTCTTCTTTTTCGTTATAGGGTGAATCCGCCAGCCATAGGCGTCGCTGATTTCATAGTATCCGGGTAAGGGATAGGTGCTGATGGTTCCATGAACCACACCTGAATTGGCGGTTAATTTGCGGATCTTTTCGGCAATTGCGTTAGAGTCCGCTTCCATTTGCTCGATTTGTTCAAAAATATCACTTTGAGCCTTTTTATTGGTATCCAGGGCTACTTGGTGCTCCTTCTTCTTGGCATCCAGTTCTGCTTTGGCTTTCTCTGCTTCAGCCTTAAGCTTGGCGGCTTCATCCCGGTGGGCTTGCAATACTTTCGTCTCTTCTTCGATTCTTGCCTTTTCCAAGCCAATATCGGTTAGAATCTTCTGGTCATTGTCAATCAAACGGTTAAAATACTCCACCCGGGTGATAAAATCACTGAGGTCCTCTGCTTCAAAAAGAATTTCCAGATAGCTGACTTGACCTACCTGATAGATTTCTTTGACCCGTTTCCGCAGCACCTCTTGGCGATTGGCCAGTTCTTCCTCTCGCTGCTTTAACTCCTGCTCGGATTGGTTCACTGCCTCCACAGCCTGGTTATAAGCAACCTGTTTTTCATTCAAGCTATTCGTCGCTACGGTAATCTGAGTTGCTAAACTCTTAATCTGATTTTGAAGTTTATCGGCAGTATGGGTAAGATTGTTCAGCTGGCTGCGGGCCTGTTCTCCCTTCTTCTGCAGCTCCCTTTGTTCTTTTATGGCGTCCTCTAATTCCCCGGCTTGAAGTGGAATGACGGAACCTGCAAGCAATACTGTTGTAAGTAAAAAGGCTATTGCTCCTCTTTTCTTGGTCATTTTTTTCCCTCCTTGATCATTAAACCTTCAGGAAACGTCTTAAGGAAATCACGCTTCCTGCCGCACCTATTCCCATACTTAAAAGGACGATGGAACCCAGTACCTTTCCGATGAGCCCTGCTTCGTTAACCACGGGCATAAAGGCCAACGTGGTTTGTATGTACTTAGCCAGCCAATCATAGCCGAACCCCACCAGCAGGATAGCCAACAAACCCCCTGCCAATCCTAAAAACATCCCCTCCAAGATAAAGGGCCAGCGAATAAAGGCATTGCTCGCCCCGACCAGCTTCATAATCTCAATTTCCTTACGACGGGAAAAAACATTCATCTTAATGTTTAAAGAGATCAAAATCAGGGAGGCGATGGCAAACAGCCCTACCACCGTTGTTCCCGCCCAGCGGAGCCACTTGGTAAACTTCAGCAAGGGCTCTACCAGGTTTTTCCCATAGACTACATTATCCACACCGGTCAGCTTAGTAATCCGGTCGGCCACACTTTCAACTTGCTGCGGGTCCACTACATGGACGGTATATTTATCCGGGAAAGGGTTCGTGCCCCCTAAATCCGAGACAATGGTCGTGGAACTCATCGAACCGGAAAAATTCTTCAAAGCCTGCTCTTTCGGAACAAACTCAATAGTGTCCACCCCCGCCAAGCCTTTGAGCTTCTCACCCAAAGCCCCGACCTCTTGAGAATTCAAATCATCCTGAGCAAACACGGCAATCTGCAGTTCGGATTCAAAGTCCGAAGCCAGATTCGAGGCATTGAGCAAGAAGAACACCGATGCTCCTAAAATGACCATAGAGATCATCACCGTCAGCACTGAAGCAATACTTAACCATAAATTTCTGCGAATAGAGTGAGTTACTTCGCGAAATATGTACTCGAGAGAATTAAACGCCATATCCATAAGCCCCCTGCTTCTGATCACGTGCAACTTTTCCATCTTCAATCGCTATGACACGCTTCTGCATTTGATCGACGATATCCCGGGCATGAGTGGCCATCACAATGGTCGTTCCTCTGCGATTAATATTATAGAGCAGCTCCATAATCTCCCAGGCAGTCTCCGGGTCCAGATTACCCGTAGGTTCATCCGCCACTAAAAGGGAGGGATTGTTGACAATAGCTCTGGCTACCGAAACCCTCTGCTGCTCCCCTCCGGATAACTCATGAGGAAAGGCTTTCTCTTTATTGGCTAAGCCCACAAGCTCCAGAACTTTCTTCGTCCGGCTCTTGACCTCCCGATTGCCAACACCGATAACCTCCAAGGCAAAGGCCACATTTTCAAAGGCCGTTTTATTGGGTAAAAGACGAAAGTCCTGGAATATAACGCCAATATTTCTACGCAGATGGGGAACCTCCCGTTCCCGCATACGAATCATACTTTTACCATTCATGGTCACTTGACCGCGGGTGGGCAATTCCTCACGGTAGAGCAAGCGGATCAGGGTGGATTTCCCCGCACCACTGGGTCCCACCAGAAAAATAAACTCCCCTTTGTCTATTTTTAGACTAATATCGACAAGGGCCTTGGCGCCGTTCGGATAGATCTTCGATACATTCGTCATTTGGATCATTTTTTCCTAGGCCTCCTTGAATTCTCCTTGAGCTCCCATTTTATCCAAACCTATAAGGTAATTCGACATGAGGTATGGATTTCCTGTTATCAAAATGCCAAAAACTTATTTCAAAGAAGAAGTTGGGGGTAAAAGAAAAAACCCGATTCGAAAAATCGGGTTTATAACACTATGGGTTACAGATTCTCTTTTAAAGCTTTCTCCAATGCTGAAAATTTTGTCTCCGCTTCATCCTCATCAATGAACCAAAGGCAACCATCATTAGGCTCTTCGCGATTGAAGGTGTGAATCAGGCCATTTTTTATTGTATTGCCCCATGCCACAAAAAATTGTGTTGGAGAATTCACGGGATTGACACCCGTACCCAAATAAATAAGAATCCCATTCACTTCGGTTTGTCGAAGAATATTAGCTTTAGTCATACCACAGGGATTACTCAAAACCTATCCCTCCCCGCTCCTACCTTTTGGGAATCTCTATTTCCTGGCAATAACCGCTTTCACTGCTTCCACAACTTCCTTTTTGGTCAAGCCGTATTTCTCCAACAACTCCAAAGGACGGCCAGATTCACCAAAAGTATCCTTCATCCCAACCCGTACTAAAGGAGTAGGTCTATATTCACTTAAGACTTCGGCCACTGCGCTTCCCAAACCGCCAATAATATTATGCTCTTCGGCAGTGACTGCCGCACCGGTCTTTTCGGCACAAGCGACGATGGTCTCCACATCGAGAGGCTTTACGGAAGCCACATTAACCACCGCAACATCAAGTCCTTCTTCTTCAAGGTCCTGAGCAGCTTCCAAAGCTGCTGCCACCATGACTCCGTTAGCAAAAACGACACAGTCCGAGCCTTCCCGAAGGACATTGGCTTTGCCGATCTCAAACTTATAGTTATCATCAAAGAGCAGAGGAACATCTAGCCGGCCCATACGGATATAGACAGGGCCTTCATAGTCTGCAGCTGCGCGGATGACTTGCCGGGTTTCTTCCCCATCTGCAGGCACTAATACGGTCATATTGGGTACAGCCCTCATAATGGCCACATCCTCCACCGCCTGGTGAGATCCTCCGTCCTCACCAACAGTAACACCGGCATGGGTGGCGGCGATTTTAACATTTAATTTCGGATAGGCGATAGAGTTGCGAATCTGCTCAAAGGCCCGTCCTGTGGCAAAAATGGCAAACGTGCTGGCAAAGGGAATCTTCCCCGCCGCTGCCAAACCTGCCGCTGTGCCCATAAGGTTGGCTTCCGCGATTCCCATATTAAAAAACCGTTCCGGATAATGCTTTGCAAAATCAGCAGTCTTCGTGGATTTAGACAGGTCCGCATCCAAAACAACGATATCTTTATTTTCTGCCCCTAAGGTCACTAAGGCCTTACCATAGGCATCCCGTGTTGCTTGTTTAGCCAAGGCGTGCCGCCTCCTCTCCTAATTCCTTCAAGGCTTGCTCTGCTTGTTCGGCATTAGGTGCGTTCCCATGCCAGCCCACTTGGTTTTCCATAAAGGACACCCCTTTACCCTTGACGGTCCGGGCAATAAGAATGGTGGGTTTTCCTTTTATACTTTTAGCTTCGGCAAAGGCAGCCAGTAGATCTTCTATATCATGTCCATCCACCTCGATGACATGCCAGCCAAAAGCCTTCCATTTGTCGTTCAAAGGATCGGAGGACATAATTTTGTCCGTTGTTCCGTCAATTTGCAGACCGTTGTAGTCGAGAACGGCAATGACATTATCCAGCTTATAGTGAGCTGCAGCCATAGCTGCCTCCCACACTTGGCCTTCCGCCATTTCACCGTCTCCTAAGACGACATAGACCCGGAAATCCTTCTTGTCCAATTTTCCGGCAAGAGCCATCCCATTGGCTGCAGAAAGCCCTTGGCCCAAAGAGCCCGTGGACATATCCACACCGGGGACTTTCTTCATATCCGGATGACCTTGCAGAATCCGACCGGTTTGGCGCAGTCCCAGGATTTCCTCTTTGGGAAAGAAGCCCTTTTCAACAAGGGCTGCATAAAGCACCGGTGCAGCATGTCCCTTAGCTAATACAAAGCGATCCCGATCAACCCAATGGGGATCCTCCGGATTAACGTTCATCTCATGAAAATACAGAACCGCTAGTATGTCCGCAGCAGATAGGCTGCCTCCAGGATGACCTGATTTGGCCGGCACAAGCATGGTAATAATATCCTGGCGTATTTGATTGGCCATTCGTTTGAGTTCAATCACACTCACCATAATCCCTCCATTTATGTGGTTGACAAAGCATCCTATTAAAACCAGTTTTCTATAGTATCTCATTTTAAAGTCGAAAACTCATAGAATATCTAAAAAATCGCCAACATTTATATTCTATGAGTTTAAAAGGCTTGGCTCATGGCCAAGCCTCATCTTTACACATCTTGCTTCAGCTTATATTTTACTTTGCATACTACATCTGATCTCAGCTTACTGAGCGGCTTTTGTCTTTTGCAGGTAAGCAGCGATAAACTGGTCAATCTCTCCGTCCATAACAGCTCCGGTATTCGCTGTTTCCTCGTTGGTCCGGTGATCCTTGACCATATTATAAGGATGGAACACATAGGAACGAATCTGGCTTCCCCAAGCAATATCTTGTTGTTCTCCACGAATCTCGGAAATCTCATCTTCCTGCTGCTTGCGTTTCAGCTCCAAGAGCTTGGCTTGCAGGATACGCAAGCAATAGGCTCTGTTTTGAATCTGAGAACGCTCGCTTTGGGACTGAACCACAATCCCCGTGGGTAAGTGAGTGATCCGAACTGCGGAGCTTGTCTTATTCACATGCTGTCCACCCGCACCGCTGGCACGGTAGGTATCCACTTTGAGATCCTCGGTCGGAATTTGAATCTCTGCATTATCCTCCATCACCTCAGGTATAACATCCACAGATGCAAAGGAGGTATGACGTCGTCCTGAAGCGTCAAAAGGAGATATCCGCACCAAGCGGTGAACTCCTTTCTCTGCTTTCAAATAGCCATAGGCATTTTCTCCTGCAAAGGATAGGGTTGCACTCTTTACTCCTGCTTCATCGCCGGGCAGAAAATCCATGATTTCTACTTTATAACCATGGCGTTCTCCATAGCGGATATACATTCGATACAGCATGGATACCCAATCCTGAGCTTCCGTACCACCGGCTCCCGCATGAAGAGTCAGAATGGCGTTATTGCGATCATAAGGGCCGCTCAAAAGGATCTCCAGTTCTAACCCGTCCAGGCTTTGTTGAAGGGCTAAAATTCCTTCCTCAAGTTCAGGCTCAAGGGATTCATCCTTTTCTTCCACTGCCATTTGATAGAGGGTTAGCATATCATCCAATTGCTGCTTTAAGGTGTAATAGGTTTTGACTTTCTCCTGCTGATAAGAAAGTTCCTGCATGACTTTTTGAGCCGCTTCGGGGTTATCCCAAAAGTCCGGCCTTTGTAGTTCGATCTCTAAGATACTGATTTTATCCTCACGCTGAGGGACGTCAAAGTGAAACCCTCAAATCAGCTAAGCGCATTTCTAAACTTTCCAGCTCTTTTTTCCATTCAAATATCACTTAACGTTCACCACCTTATCGTTTTCGAAAAGTAAGGCATATTGCAGCCCAGGGCCTCATTATGCCTTACGAGTTTTCCTTTATAAAAAGTGCTCTAATTTTCTGATCCGCAGCATTTTTTGTATTTCTTGCCGCTGCCGCAGGGACAGGGATCGTTGCGGCCTATTTGAGGCCCCTCATTATGGACCGGGCGTGCCGGCTGTTCCTCATCCCGGTTGGTGCGGACATGCTGAGGCTCTTCCGGCGTTTGCTCCGTCACTTGAGGTGTCACCCTCATAATATAGCGGATCGTGTCTTCTTGAATTGAACTGATCATGCCCTGGAACATATCGTAAGCTTCACGACGATATTCCACCAAGGGATTCTTTTGGCCATAAGCTCTCAGACCAATACCTTCTCTGAGCATATCCATGGCATCCAAGTGATCCATCCACTTCTTATCCACTACTTGCAGCATAACGGCCCGCTCGATTTCCCTCATGAGCTCTTCACCAAAGGCTGTTTCACGGGTTTTGTAATGAGCTTGAGCGCTTTCCAGAAGCATTTCCACGATTTCTTCTTTTTCCATGCTCCCGACTTGTTCCGCGGTGATATCGTGATTGGGCAAGAAGAGGTTTTCTACATACTCCAGGAAGCTGTTGAGATCCCATTCTTCTGGATAGGGACTCTGTGCCCCAAACATATCCACCGTTTCCCGAACCACTTTTTCCAGCATATCCGCAATGCTCTCCTGAATGTTGCCACCCATAAGAACTTGACGGCGTTGGGCGTAGATGACTTCCCGCTGAAGATTCATCACATCATCATAATCAAGAACATGCTTCCGGATTTCAAAGTTTCTATTTTCCACTCGGCGTTGAGCTGTCTCTACGGAACGGCTGATCATCTTGGACGTAATGGGGATGGAGTCATCCATTCCTAATTTATCCATCATACCCGTGATATTATCCGCACCAAAGAGGCGCATCAAATCGTCTTCCAAGGAAAGGAAAAATTGGGAAGAGCCCGGGTCTCCTTGACGCCCGGCACGACCACGGAGCTGATTATCAATCCGGCGGGATTCGTGGCGCTCTGTACCTATGATATGCAGACCACCCAATTCGGCTACTTCTTCCCCAAGGATAATATCCGTACCACGACCTGCCATGTTGGTGGCGATGGTGACCATGCCCTTCAAGCCGGCTCCGGCAATAATCTCGGCTTCTTTCTCATGAAACTTTGCATTCAAGACCTGATGAGGTATACCGCGGCGCTCCAACATGCTGCTTAAGCGCTCGGACTTTTCCACCGATACGGTTCCCACAAGAACCGGTTGTCCTTTTTTGTGGCGTTCGATGATCTCCTCAACCACCGCTTTGAACTTACCGTCCTCAGTCCGATAGACCACATCGGATATATCCGCGCGAATCATGGGCTTATTGGTGGGGATCTCAACTACATCTAATTTATAAATCTTCTTGAATTCCGGCTCTTCCGTCATAGCGGTACCGGTCATACCGGCAAGCTTTTCAAACATCCGGAAATAGTTCTGGAAGGTAATGGTCGCCAAGGTTTGGGATTCTTTTTCGATCTTTACTTTTTCCTTAGCTTCAATCGCCTGGTGTAAGCCTTCGGAATAACGGCGCCCAAACATAAGACGTCCGGTAAATTCATCAACAATGATGACCTGTCCATCCTTAACCACGTAATCCCGGTCCCTTTTAAAGAGGGCATGGGCTTTTAATCCCTGGTTCACATGATGAGCCAACTCTGTGTGCAGATCATCAAAGAGATTCTCCACTGAGAGCATAGTTTCAACCCTGCTAACTCCTTGTTCAGTCAGGGTAACAACCCGGTCTTTTTCGTTAACATTATAGTCTTCTTCCGGCTTTAAGCGAGGGATAATCATCGCGATTCGGTCATAGAGCTCTGTAGGCTTGTCCGCCTCCCCGGAAATAATCAAAGGGGTACGAGCTTCGTCAATCAAAATGGAGTCCACTTCGTCCACAATGGCATAATGAAGTTCCCGCTGAACCAATCCATCGGGTCGGGTCACCATATTATCACGTAAGTAATCAAAGCCAAATTCATTATTGGTACCATAGGTTATATCTGCAGCATAGCTTTCCCGCCGCTGAACATAATTTAATCCATGGACAATGAGACCCACAGATAGCCCTAAGAACTGGTGAATGCGGCCCATCATTTCGCTGTCACGACGGGCAAGATAGTCGTTGACGGTAACAATATGCACGCCACGACCAGTCAATGCATTCAAATAGGATGGAAGGGTTGCAACCAAGGTTTTTCCTTCCCCAGTACGCATCTCTGCAATCCGGCCATCATGAAGGACCATGCCGCCGATCAGCTGCACATCGTAGTGCCGTTGTCCATTGACACGCCAGGAAGCCTCTCGAACCACTGCAAATGCCTCAGGCAAAAGGCTGTCAAGACTCTCTCCATTCTCCAGCCGTTGTTTAAATTCATCGGTCTTGGCACGTAGCTGTTCATCCGACAGCGCCTTGATTTCCGGCTCTAAGTCATTAATCGCAGCAACCTTTTTCTGATACTTTTTAATCTCACGAGCATTGTCATCAAAAAGTTTATTTAAGAAACCCATTATTGACCACCTTTCCATCTGTCCAAGGGTATCAACTCATTTTATCATTCTCATCTACAGGGTGCAAGCTAATAGCATCATAGCCCGGCTTAAATCTCTTGCTAAATTCTGTAGGAATGTCCTAAAACAACCATATGCACGCAAGAATGGTCTACGCTTGTAGACCATTCGTTTTGAATACGCTTATTTAACTTTATCCTAGGCTCCCAATTTCTGCAGCTCGCCGATTAAAATCAATCTTCGGGCTCTAAGAGACCATAATCGCCTAATCTCCGGCGATAAACCACATTGATGGCATTCGTATCCATGTTAGTAAAGGCGTAGAAATTATGTCCTACCAAATTCATCTGCATAATGGCTTCTTCCACGGACATAGGTTTGGTACCAAACTTTTTATGACGGACAACTTCTTCAGTTTCGTCCTCATGGAGAGCAGGATGCTCAATTTCATGATCTTTGAGAACTTTAGTGCGCATCCGTTTGTTAATCCGAGTGCGGTACTTATCAATTTGACGCTCCAGTTTTTCCACTACCAGGTCGATGGAGGCATACATATCTCCGCTTTCTTCCTCACCTCGAAGAATCATGCCATGAAGGGGTGCAGTGACCTCAACACGATGCCGGCCTTCCTCTACTAGCAGGGTTACTTTAACATCCATAAACTCGTCAGAGTATTTTTCCAATTTGCCTACCCTTTTCAAAACGTACTCTTTCAGGGCATCGGTAACTTCCATTTGTTTGCCGCGAACGCTGATGTTCATAGTAAAACCCCCCTTAATATCTGCTTACTATATTATTCCCTCTTCCCGCAAAAAATCCTTCCAAAACTTTCTTCTCTTTTAACTAAATTTCCATTATAAAAAAGAAGAATCGTTGTAAATTATTCCAACAATCCTTCTTTTTATTCATGTGATAGTAACTTTCTCAAAACTCAATGAAGCAGCTCTTCCTTTTCGCTATCACTTATCTCGCTTGCACATTAGAAGCCTGTTCTCCCCTCGGACCTTGGATAATGTCGAATTCCACACCTTGACCTTCTTCTAAAGTACGGAAGCCGTCACCCATGATAGAAGAGAAATGAACGAAAATATCCTGTCCATGATCTCCTTCGATAAATCCATACCCTTTTTGTTTGCTAAACCACTTTACTTTACCCAGCACAGAAAAAAACCTCCTTGATTCCTTGACAGCTCCGGCCATCTGCCAAAAGCTAGTCTCTTATGAAGGATGCCCAGGAGGACGCTAATCTAAACCTTTTTTTGGCAAATTTTTTCATGCTCCCTTTGCTTTATAAGAGATCTTTTCGTAACACAAAAGCTGATGCAGGACTCTATGGACCACAGCATCAGCTTTTCTGAAGAGATATTGCAAACAAAATCTGCACTATTTATAATCTAAAGGATCTTACTCAAGAAGGATTGAGTGCGAGGATTCTGAGGGTTACCAAAGAGGTCTTCAGGGGATCCTTCCTCCATGATTTTCCCCTCATCCATGAAGATCACTCGATCTCCCACTTCTCGGGCAAAGCCCATTTCATGAGTGACCACAACCATGGTCATGCCTTCCCGAGCCAGATCCTTCATGACGGCCAAAACTTCTCCCACCATCTCGGGATCAAGGGCCGAAGTGGGTTCATCAAAGAGCATGACTTTAGGACGCATGGCGAGAGCCCTTGCAATAGCGACCCGCTGCTGCTGTCCCCCGGAGAGTCGATCCGGATACTCATGGGCCTTATCTACCAAGCCCACTTTTTTCAATAGCTCCATGGCGAGCCATTCTGTTTCCTGCTTGTTGGTCTTGCGAACAGTTTCCGGAGCTAAGGTAATGTTCTCCAAAGCCGTCTTATGGGGAAACAGATTAAACCTTTGAAAAACCATCCCCACTTCCCGCCGTATAGCATTCACATTGGTTTCCGAATTCAAAGGAATACCATCCACGACAATTTCTCCGGCAGTGGCCTCCTCCAGCTTGTTGAGGCAACGCAAGAAAGTACTTTTCCCCGAGCCGCTGGGGCCGATAACCACCACAACTTCTTTCTCTTTAATATGACAATCAATTCCGCGCAAGACTTCAAGTTTGCCAAAATGCTTATGCAGATTCTTAACGGTTATCACTTTTACCGAGCCTCCTCTCTGTATAATTCACGAACCGAGAAAGGATCAGGGTCATGACCAGATAGAATAAGGCCACTTCTAAATAAATAACAAAGGGTTGATAGGTCCGACTTACAATGAGTTTTCCGGTATACATAAGATCCTGAAGCGCAATGATGGACACCAAGGACGAGTCCTTAAGCAAGGCAATAAATTCATTGCCCAAAGGAGGGATAACCCGTTTAAATGCCTGCGGCAGAATGACATACCTCATGGCTTGACCATGACTCATTCCCAAAGACCTTGCCGCTTCCCCTTGCCCCTTATCAATGGACTGAATCCCGGCCCGGAAAATCTCCGCAATATAGGCTCCCGAGTTAAGGCCCATAGCCAATATGCCCGCGATAAACTGGTAATTATTGGGGATCTGAAAATTTAGGAGTTGAGGAACCGCAAAGTACACCATGAGGATTTGTACTAAAAGGGGTGTCCCTCTAAAAAAATCAATATAGGCTATAGCAAAGCCACGTAAAATCCGGCTATTGGACAAGCGCATTAAAGCCATAAACAGGCCGATGACAATCCCCATAGCTACAGCCCCAGCCGTAAGCTCTAGGGTAATCACTGTCCCTTTCAGTAAAGGCCTAAGGCTATCAATCATCAATTCCCAACGGAGTTCCACACCCTCATCCTCCTTATATAGTGCACATTTTTAAGTCCTTCTTTGATTCTTTGGTAATTATACATTTCATCGCAAGTTTATTCAAGAATTATTGTTCAGGCATTTTTCTCCAACGGTCTGTCCGGCATCCTGTAAAATGAGCATCATAGTCAAACAAAACGCCCAGCATTGCTAGGCGTTTTGAGTCATCATTCTGAGCCGGGCTTAGAACTTAGGAGCATCCTCATTAAACCAGCTCTTATAGATCTCGTTGTATCTTCCACTGTCCATGAGTTTCTTTAAAGAAGCATTTACCTGATCGGCTAATTCTTTGTTATCAAGCTTAAAGGCGATGCCAAAATACTCTTTGGGGAAGTTACTGGGTAACACTTCAATATCCATGTTCGGATTCTGTTCAATGAAATATTGGAAGATTGGAAAATCAGCCACTACAGCATCCGAACCACCGATCATCATATCGTTGATGGCATCACCGATGGTTTCGAACTTCTTAGGATCAATTCCAAATTCAATAACTACATCCTGACCCGTAGTTCCTTGCTGAACACCCACCTTTTTACCTATTAAATCCTGCTCAGATTTAATAGCGGAACCTTTCTTTACAGCGATAATTTGAGCGGATTCAAAATAGGGATCACTGAAAAGCACCGACTTAGCGCGTTCGTCGGTGATCGTCATAGCAGAAATAGCTGCATCATATTTCCCTTGACCGACGGCTGTGACTAAGCCATCAAAGGAAGATGACTCAAATTTAACAGTGTATCCCATGTCCTTACCGATCTCGTTCATTAAATCGATATCAAAGCCTGTGGGATTTTGTTTTTTGTCCATAAATTCAAAAGGTGCATACTCAATAGCGGAACCGATCTTCAGTACTTTTTCTTCTCCCGCATTCGCTCCATTATTCGCTCCATTGTTAGCAGGAGGCTGGCTTTGGTTACCGCCGCAGCCTGTAAGAGCGAGCAAGCCCATCATGACCACCGCAATGATCCCATGACGTACATTCTTTTTCATTTTTATCCCTCTCCTTTTACTCTTCCTTTTTACTTTACTTATCCAACGGGCAAAACATGCTACTTTTTTGATAAAGTTTTATATTCGTCTTATGGATATTGATTATTATACATAAGGATGCAAATTTATTCAACAGCTTTTCCTTAAAATGAATAAAAAGAACCATTTAAAAAAAGCATTGGATAAACTCCAATGCTCTCATATATTCTCGTTTACTCTGATTAGCGACTTACGCGATGATTTTGGTAGCAATCACGGCAGTAAACGGGACGATCAGAAGTAGGTTGGAATGGAACTTGTGTTTCAACGCCACACTCAGCACAAACTACAGTGTGCATTTCGCGTTGACGAGTTTCACCGCTGTTGCGGTTGGTTTTACGTGCGTTGCGGCAGTCTCTGCAACGTTGTGGCTCGTTTTCGAAGCCTTTTTCTGCATAGAATTCTTGTTCACCCACAGTGAAAATGAAAGTGGTTCCGCAGTCTTTGCAGACTAGTTCTTTGTCTTGAAACGCCATGAAGAAAATCCCCTTACCTTAAAAAATAGTAACAGACTCACGCCTATCCGCCCCTATTATAACACCGAATTCTGAGACTGAATAGTCCCTTTTATCTCCTTTTCTCCAAACCTGCCGCTAAAACGAGTCCATATACATGAGCTGCCCCACCTCTTTTGAGGACCTTGGAACAGTGCTCCAAGGTCGCACCTGTGGTGGTCACATCATCAATAAGCCAAACCTTAGCTCCATGGATTTGACTTTGCGCTGAAGAAGGCATTTGAAAAGCCGACTCCAGATTATGAAGCCTTTCTTTCCTACTTAATCCTACTTGCGGAGTGGTGGGCTGGACCCGAGCCAGACCCTCCCATAAAGGGATCCCCAGCTCCCAATGGAGAAGAGAGGCGATGACCGCTGCCTGATTAAAGCCCCTTTCCCCTAATCGCTCATCGTGCATGGGGACAGGAACAAGAATATTAGGTGGCGGCAGATGGCAGAGAGCAAATTCTCCTAGAGGTTGACCAAGCCGTTTCAGCAGATAAGGCTGAAACTTAAACTTTACATCCTGAATGAACTCCCGCCAAGCCCCCGTATAATGTCCCCAGGCCACAACTTGATCCATACCTTTAGGCCCTCTGCCCTCAGTGCAGTCCTCACATTTTTTATGAGGGGATTCAAGAAGCTTGCCGCAATGGGTACACCGATTCAAATCCGGGTAAAAATAAGCTTGCTTACAATCATCACAAAAAACCTGACCCCCTGACACGTAGGTTTCACAGAGGAGGCAGGTTGAACTTTTTTCATAGAACAGAGCCCGGGCAAGATCTTTCATATCTTGCCATAGAGATAAGGTATAGCCGGACATAAGGAACCCCCTTATTTATATCCCCTCTCTTAAGCTGATTATCCATGACTAACCGCACTAAGACTTCGACTTCTTAATTATCAATCAAACCCTGTGCAAACGCTATCTCATTTTGTTCTTTAATCCAATAAATCGCCTTTTCTATAGAAGGCGTTCTTTTGGAGGATAGGAAAAGTGCATTTCCAGTGGGATTCTCTTGAGTCCTACCCACTCGCCCGGCCATTTGGACCAAGGCTCTCTCGTCAAAAATTCCGTGATCCGCTTCAAGGACGATGATTTGAACATTAGGTATGGTGACCCCCCGTTCTAGAACCGAAGTGCAGACAAAGACTCGAAACATTTTGTTCCGCAGAGCTTCGATTTTTTCACCGCGATGGGGATCGGCACTATAGCTTCCAGAGATTGCCCATTGAGGAAACTCCTTTCTTAGGATTTCGACCCAAGGGTTGACCCAGGATATTTTCGGAACAAAGAGAAGAACAGGACCCAATAGAGCCAACTCCTTAAGCCAATCAAAGACCTTTTGTCCCTGTCCCTTATGGTATAAACACTCAGGATCCAGGCTCCCCGAAACCTTTTGCCACTGAGGGACGGGAACCGCCTTGCCATGATGACGGGCAGGAAGGCGGATGAGCCCCACTCTTCCTGCTTTAACCTTCTCCAAGCTTTCCGGCGAGGGAGTAGCTGTCAGATAGACTATCTTTCCTCTCGGACCCAATGCCCGCTCCATTCCCCAAGTTAAGGCTGTATTGCCATAGTAGGGAAAGGCATCCATCTCATCAAGAAAGATTAGGTTAAAAGCCTGTGAAAAACGCAGGATTTGATGGGTAGTGGCCAGGACAAAGGGAGCCGGTGTAAAACGTTCCTGACTTGTTCCCGTGAGAATACTCAGCTTTAAGCCGGGAAAATCCTGTTGGAGACGAGGGGCTACATCCAGAACCACATCTTGACGAGGTGCAGCAAATAATACCTTTTTCCCTTGTTCAAGTGCCCATGCCGCAGCAGGAAAGCAGACTTCGGTCTTCCCAGCTCCACACGCCGCCCAGAGCAGCATTTCCTTCCTGAAGTCTTCTCCTTGAATCATGTTATAGTCTATAGCGCCCTCTTTTACAAAATCTAAAACCTGTTGGGCCGCAAGCTTTTGGGCCTGGCTAAGTTCCCAACGAGGGGAAAATACCCAAGAAATGTTACTACGGCCGGGAAAAGGGGAGGAAGCCGAATGAACAGTCTCCGTAGAGGAGAGGGAACTCATTGGGGAGGGAGCCATACTCCGGTAGAGTTCATGAAGTGAGCTTACTGCCCCTAAGGAAGTGCAGGCAGGACAAGTAGCGGCCACTCCATAGATGCTTGTCCATTCTTCAACCAAAGCATCCCCGCAGCGTTCGCATCTCCAGCCCTTCCCTTCCCTTTTTACTGCCGGAATCCATTGGGCATACCCTTTCATAACCTGCTCATGGCAAAGGGTCAGGATTTCAGTATAGGATAGGCGACATTCCTGCCCCAGCCGCTGGAGGTCGGCCTTAGCTAATAATCTGCCCGTAGTTCTATCCAAGAAATCCTGAACTCTTTCTTTCTCTGTTATGTTCTTTAGATTGCTCCTCAACAGGCTCTCAGGCAAACCTGTCTTTTTCTCCCAACGCCAATTGCAGCCCTTTAACCCGGGCTGCTTCCGCAAGATCTTGAGAATCTCTCTTTTAACCCATGCCCCATCCCTATTTTTATCCCGCCCTTTTTCCTTTGCATAAACTTCCCATAGAGAAAGCACCTTAGCTTTTATGGATCCCATCCTCTTAAAGTGGATTTCTTCGAGAAGAAATTGGGCAAAGCTTAAGGGAAATCCAGGCCGCAACACCTCAAACTCCTCTGTGAAATGTCTATCATCTAACAGAGGGGAAAGTGTCAGTTCCCCCGAATCTGCAACAAAAAGGTAGAACATCATAACATTCTCCTTGCATCCCGTTAAGAAAGGTATAATCTATCCCTATCATCTTAGGTACTATTCCCTCCCGAGAGGTCTTTGTCCTTCCTGTTTTTCAAAATAATTCCATCCAAGGATTACCACTATGTTTCTTTCTTTTTCTGGGTATTCTATGAAATGTTCCAGTTAAAAGCATGTCACTTGACCTATCCATACAAAGGAGGAGTGTAAATTGTTGAAGAAGCTCGCGGTAAGTTTATTGACCCTCGCCTTCCTCACCTTTGGTGCCGGTACAGCCTTTGGGGCAACCACCACTGCGCCGGATCCTGCCAAGTTAGCAGAAATCAAAGCTCTCCATCAACAAATGGTTGAGCTTAAGGTGCAAATGATCGATAAGAAAGTGGAAGCCGGAATCCTGGAAAAAGAAAAGGCTGAAAAAATCAAAGAAGCGATTAAAGAGCGGCAAAAGAAAGTAGAAGAGGACCTAGCCAACGGAAAGGTTGATTTTGGGAAGAAGCATCATAAAGATTGCGATAAGAAACCCAAAGGCGATTCAAAAGAAACACCCGACGCAAAATCTTCATCGAGCATACGCCTTACTTTGCCTAGATGACACTTTTTAACTGGAACCCTGATCCCCCAACTTTGGTTGGGGGATTGTTTCTTGTATGGACCAAGTAAAGCCGGTGAAAGATTGATTTAAACATTTAATGTAAAGAAGCTCTTCCTCAGAAAACTCATCCTTCTCCCCCCACAGCTCAATCTCACAATGGACGGGCATCCCCATTTCCTGCTCCATATCCCGCAGAAAGCGCTTTAAGGAAAAGGCAAATTGCTCCTGTCTATAAATGGATTCTTGATTAGTAAATTTTACTGTGATTTGGGTCTTATAACATTTTTTCTTCCAATCGGTGATTTTATGGCCGATCCCCTCCGGAACCGTCCACTCCCAATAATCCGTCAGAATCCATAACAAAGCCACAAGGGCTCCTAAGCCGGTAAGCTGTGCACCCATCAAACTCCCCCCTATCCTAAACTATGCAAGAGCTCAGGAAGGGTAATTTGTCTTTTCTAAAATGATGATCTGCCCAAATAAGTAAGCCAGGGAAACTGCCCTGGCTATCCACCGTCATTAATCCGCTGACTCTATCATTTTATGTTTATGTTATACTACAATTAGTTGAAATCCTTTATCCCTCTAATTTAGGACCGACAGCAAATTTTAATGTGCCTTCAGCCGCTAAGTCTTCTCCTACATAGGCTTTTCCTTGAGCTACACCAATCCCCCGCTTGAGCTTTAATAACTCAACTTCCAGACGAAGTTGGTCTCCAGGGATAACTTGCCGGCGGAACCGTACATCTTCCAGCGCAGCAAAAAGGGCAATATGCCCTGCGTATTCCGGCATCTTCAAAAGGATCACAGCACCCACTTGAGCTAAAGCTTCCATAATCAGCACTCCGGGCATCACCGGATAACCGGGAAAATGGCCTTGGAAGAAAGGCTCGTTACCGGAAACATTCTTTAAACCCACCCCCCGTTTGCCATCTTCCAACTCCAGGATCCTATCCACCAGCAAAAAGGGATAACGATGCGGAATAATCTTTTGAATTTCTTGACTATCTAGCATTAAAACGACCTCCTGATTTTTAACTTTTTCCAATAACGAAATTTAACCGGAAAGATCCTCAGCCGTTGCTTTATACTTTTTCGTTTTTTGCCAAAGTTATTTTATTACCTAGTCACAATTTGCTCTTACATTAGTATAACCGAGTTTTTAAAAGAAGGGAAGAATCCCCGTGCCAACCTATAAAATTTTACAGTTAATCGGTGGTGGAGAAATCGGTGGCGCCGAGCAGCATGTCTTGACCTTACTGCAAGGGATGGATAGGAGTACCTTTTCTTTAACCTCAGGCTGCTTAATCGATGGCCCCTTCGCCCAATACACCGAAGAGAAAAACATTCCAACCTTGCGTTTTCCCATGAAGCATGCCCTGGATTTCTCACCTTTACCAAGACTTATAGCCCAAATACGTCGGGGAGGGTTTTCTCTTATCCACACTCACGGTTCCCGAGCCAATCTTTTGGGAAGACTGGCCGGAAGGCGGTTGAACATACCTGTGGTAAGCACAGTCCATAGCTCCCTAAAGCAAGATTACCTTTCGCCTAGGGCGGCTTTCTTAGCCTTAGCTTTGGATCGGCTGACTCTTCCTTTTACCTCCGGGGTTATTACCGTTTCTGAAGCCCTGGCTGAAGAAGTTGCCCGTCGCGGAGCGCAAAGGATTCGCACTATTTATAATGGTATCCCTCCCCTTCCTCAATTAGCTTCCGATGAGCAACGGGCAGAACTGCGAGAAAACTTTCGTCGGATATGGGAAATACCCCAGGATGCTCTGGTTCTTGGCAGCATTGCCCGACTGCACCCAACCAAGGGCCTTCATACTCTTCTGGATGCTGCTCAAATTCTACGCCCTCAGTTTCCTCATATCCATACTTTGATCATTGGGGATGGGCCTCTTCGCGGGGCACTTATTGAGAAGGCTGAAGCGTTGGAACTGCCCCACACTTTTACAGGTTATCTTCCAGAGGCCTATAGGGCCCTTCCCGCCATGGATATTTTCATTCTTCCTTCTGTGAACGAAGGTATGGGCCTTGTTCTTCTTGAGGCCATGCAAGCTCATCTTCCCCTTATTGCCACTGCTGTAGGAGGAATACCGGAAGTGATTCGCCATTCTCAGGATGGCCTTTTGGTTCCTCCGGGACAGCCGGAAGAACTTGCTAAGTCCTGCTGTTCGCTTCTCCAGAATCCTGATCTCACCCAGTCTTGTATAGACTCCGGCACGAAGCGTTGGCAGGACTTCAGCGTCCAGGAAATGCTTAGACAAACTCAAGACTATTATATGGAAGTGTTAGACGTAAAGCAGCCGGTTGACCTCAGACAATAAAATTCCATTCTGCAGTGATACCATTTAAACACCACAGAAGCCTGACAGTGCAAAAAGCTCCCCAAGGAAAGTTCTTATGAACTCTACCTTAAGGGAGCTTAATATTTAAGTACGTTGGCCATAGGTCATTCTTAAGATATTCTGAAAACCCCAGTAATTTGGGGAATTATTTTTAGAGTTCTGGTCCATTTTGTGGTTGATGTTTTTCTTGATGTCTTGATTATTGCTCTCATTGGCTTTATCTGCCGGTTTATACTGCCTGTTGCTTTCGCTCTTATTAGAGCTGCGTTCCCTTTCCTTCTCCCCACTCTTTCCTTTGTCGGTATCCTTGTTATTTTCCCGGTCATTGGTCCCTCGGCTGTTGGTTTTATTGAACTTGTTGTCTTTGTCCTCTCCTTGGTCATTTGCCTTGCCCGCTCCATTCCACTTAGAGCTGGAACCAGAATTATTATCCCTATTTTGATTGCCTATGCCATTTCCGGACTGTTCTTTTTTGTTATTCTCTCTATCCTGGTTGTTCCCATTACTTTTACTGGTTTTTCCGGTCCGATCCTTGTCCTCCCCCTTATCCTTTTTATTCTTACTGTTCTTCATATTACCTTGGGAGGCATCTTGACCAAGGAAGAAGCTCATGGTTTCAATAATCCGCTTATCCTTACGCATCTGCTCTTGAATTTCCGGTATTTCCAATAAACGGGTGCGTTCTTCCTTTTCTTTTAAAGCCTTAGGCTCTACCTCTATACCAGCCTTCTGAGCAGTATCCGCTAAGGCGTACTCTCCTAAGGAAAGCCCCGTCTCTTGAGCTTGTTTTTTTTGCTCCGAAGTCAATTCATAGACTGCTACACTAGGCTTAAGACCATGCTCATGAACGGCCTCTTGAACCTGTTTGCTTATTGCTTCAGTATTAATAGGTTTAGCAGAAAGCTCTTTTTTGTTCGGTGTAACGGATGAGTATCCCACCACAACCCAGCTTTCCTCTTCGTTCAAATAATTCAAATCCACCGATCTTTTAATGATTTCATTCAATGCTTCTCCCCATGTCTTGCCCTTAAGGGACAGTCCGGCGATCATCTGTTCTGCGTCGGAATTCAGGGATTCCAGATCCAGAACCTCTCCCTTCTGATCCACGGTGAGCTGAAGGCTAGGGTTAATATCCAGAGAAATCATGGCCACTGCAGTCCTTGGCTGAAAAGCATTCCACCCGAAAATCCCCATAAATGTCAGCAGAAATACCGCAGCAATACTTGCACCTATTCGCCAGAGGGGGGCTCTGCTTGGAACCGGCAGCTGAATCTCCTGCCCGATCTCCACAGCCCCTTTGTACTTCATGGTTTGAAAAACCCCATCTCCCGTTAATACGGTAATGGAATTTTTGTTTTTCTCCAGTATAACGGCCCTATTTTTACTCATCCTTCAGCCCTCCTTTCATCCGGGAGTACATATTCCCTTAAGTAGATATAGTCATGTTGATTAGCAATTAATAAGGCTACTGCCAAGATATACTTTCTCCCCCGCTCCAACACTTTGGGGTGAACTTGTGTCTTTAACGTTAGGGCTTGCATAGGGAGCTTTCCTGTTCTCTCCACTTGGTGCCATAATTCCGGGGACAGTGCAAGGGTTCGAGCTACCCCGAGGAGGGTTTTTCGACTATCCCGATGTTTGGGACACACTTCAGCCAGGACTTGAAAGGATAGCCCATATTTTTTCAGGGCTAAAGAAAATTCTTGAATCTCAGCCGCCCTCTCTTGATCTTGTTGGTGCTTACGAAACTCCTGAATCCCCACATGGATTTCGACAGCCTGCCCTACATCATCTTGATCCATAGGCAAGGCTTCACGTAAACGCTGCTTTCGATAATAATCAATAAGCCGACGTTTGACCAGGAGTCGAGCATAGGCTAAAAAAGGCACGCCTCGTTCTTCTTCATAATGATCTATGGCTTCATTAAAAGCGATTAAAGCCTCGGATAATTCTTCATCTCTACCCCATTCTAAGGTGCGGTGACACGTCTGAATAGAAACATGACGAATAAAAGGCTGAGATTCCTGTAAAAAGTCCTCTCTGGCCTGTGGATCGAGTGTTATCTTCTCCCAGGACCATTTGAATTCCCATTCAGGCATTTTTCAACCTCCCATTCAATAGTACGTCTGATGGAGCAATTTTTTAGTCGGTGAGGGAAAATAAAAACTCTGGAATACTACCTTACTTTTCTGGTTCTCCTCTGCTCTTTACCGGAGCGCAATACCTTCCAAACAAAGCGAGGGAGAACCAGTTGACGTTTCAGGCGGGTGGGCTGCTTAATCAGGCGATAGAGCCATTCCAGATGGATATTTCGAATCCATCGTGGAGCTCTTTTATTGATTCCAGCCAGGGCGTCAAAGCTGCCGCCTACGCCGATGCTGACCGTGCTTAAATCGAGATGGGAAAACATCCAAAATTCCTGACGAGGTGCTCCTAAACCGATAAGAAGAATATCCGGTTTAAATTCACGAATTTGCATCAATAGGGCCGGCTCTTCTTCACTGCTAAAATAGCCGTGAGCAGCTTGCCACTGGAAGCCGGGATGTTTTTCCGCTACTCTTTGAGCCGCTTTTTCAGCCACACCGGGCCGACTGCCCAGAAAAAAGACCCGCCAGGCTTGCTCGGCTGCTATGGGGAAGAGGGCTTCAACTAAGTCAATCCCTGTTACCCGCTCAACCACCGGATGACCCAGGCGCTTGGCCGCCCAGACCACACCGACTCCATCTGGGGTAACAATCTCAGCCCCATTAATCAGTTGCTTAAGGCGAACATCTCTTCCCGTGGCATAGATCAGCTCCGGATTAGCCGTAACCACTTGAATGGTCTTCTGGGCCTCTACTGCTTTTTGGATTTTCTGGACGGTGTCCTCCATAGAGTCCCGATCAACTTTTACTCCAAGTATATCTGTTCTCAAAGTAAACCCTCCGAATACTAAAACATTCACATTTCTATAGAAAAAACCGAGAAATAGCTTCTTCCGGTCTGCACCGGATATAGCCCCTTTCCTCGGCTTTAAAGCTTGTCTACAATCGAATTCTATGTATTCACTACACTACAATGATGTCAGCGACCTAGAAGCTTTGATCCAAGACCTTACCCGTTCCTAAAGCAACACATGAGATAGGATCATCGGCCAAAGTTACCGGTAGACCGGTCTCCCTTGAAATCCGGGTATCAAACCCATAGACCAGAGCCCCTCCTCCTGTCATAACGATCCCTTTGCTTAAGATATCAGCAGAAAGCTCGGGAGGAGTCCGTTCTAATACTTCCTTCACTGCTCCCACAATGGCTTCCACATTTTCTTCAAGAGCGAGGTAGCACTCTTTGGAATTGACATTAATGGTTTTAGGAAGACCTGTGACCAAATCTCTCCCCCGCACATCGATTTCAGCATGATCGGGGCGACCTTCAGGAATAGCTGCACCCACAGCAATCTTAACCTCTTCCGCCGTCCGCTCCCCAATCATTAGGTTATATTCACGCCGAATATGGCGGATAATGGCTTCATCAAATTTATCCCCACCTACTCGTAAGCTACGCTTGGTGACGATCCCTTCAAGAGAAAGAACTGCCACATCTGATGTTCCTCCACCGATATCCACGATCATATTACCCGTGGGTCCGGAAATGTCCAATCCTGCTCCCAAGGCTGCAGCATAGGGTTCTTCAATGACCTTGACCTGTTTAGCTCCGGCTTGGTAGGCGGCTTGCTTTACTGCCCGCTCTTCAACATCGGTAACCCCAGAAGGGATACAGACCACCACCCGGGTCTTAAATAAAGGCCAACGCCGGGCCCCTGCTTTTTCCAAAAAGTATTTGAGCATGATTTCTGTCGTTTGATAATCGGCGATGACACCATCCCGCATAGGCCGAACAGCTACAATATTTCCTGGTGTTCTTCCCAGCATCATCCTTGCCTCTTCCCCAACGGCGATTTTTTTGTTGGTATTCTTATCGATTGCAAGAACCGAAGGCTCATGAAGAACAATTCCTTTTCCTTTTGCGAAGACCAAAACACTGGCCGTTCCTAAGTCAATACCTAAGTCAATACCAAACATTCGTAGTGGTACCCCTTTCTTACACTTCTGGCTTGTCCATTTCGTTCATCATTCACTGCACTAGCTTTCTATTCCATGCTTAATTTGAATATCCTTCCTAATATATCCTCAAAACGAAAAGTACAATCTCCCCTGCGGGAGATTATACATAATATACCACGTTCTTTTATTCGATGAAACTATACTAATTCCTTTATTATTTCCCCTGTTTATCTAGAAAAAAATTCTTCCTTTATCGTTCCCGAACATTTATACAAATAAACCTAACCCTTTAGTTCTCCTGATATTTTTTCCGAGTGGCTTCGCCCCCTCGAATATGCCGTTCAGCTTTATTGCTTTCAAGTATTTGCTTAACCTCCATGGCCAGCTTCTCATTGATCAGGGGTAGCCTCTCCGTGACATCCTTATGGACAGTGGATTTACTCACTCCGAAGATATCAGCTGTCTGTCTCACCGTGGCGCTCGATTCCATTATATAATTCCCGATATCGAGTACCCGTTTGCGGATATATTCTTGCACTCTGAGCCCCTCCTTTTTGCACCGAAATTTTATACATTTATATGCACTTAAAATCAAAAAAGACATCCTCGAGAGATGTCTTTCGATTGGTAAATGCTGTATAAGTCAAAATAAGATTTTTTTCAAAAATACTGTAAAACATTACCAAATTCGTTTTCATATCATACACTGTAATATAAAAAGGAGGTGTTTCGCAATGCATGGCTGCGTTAAACCAATTTGTTGCCCACCACAATTCTGCGTAAGGGATTTTTGTACCCCTAGAGCAGTCCCTGTTATTCATCCGGTCGTAACTATCAATCGCCAGAATATTATTGATGTTCCTCAACATTTTGTTCAGCCGATAACACGTAACGTTGTTGTTGATCGTGGTTTCGTTAATACTGGTGCCTTCGGTTTCGGTAACGAGGGCTTCGGCCTTTCTAATCGTCTGTTCGTGCGTTAAAAAATTCAGCCCTCTTGCTAAGACTATTTATAGAGTAACCTCCCGAATTTCGGACTCCTAAATGATGTTCAATTTAATCCGGGCTGTAGACCAAAACCGTTTCTATGCCGTCAGGCTTGAAACGGTTTTGTTTTTTATGGTCTGGAAACTCGGTATTGATCAATTCAAGCAAAATTGCAGAAAGAATGTATGAGAGTCTCCCAATAACGAATACTAAACCTATATCCAAATGCTCATTGTTTTAAAGGAGGTTCTCACGTGGCAAAGAAAATGAAAACGATGGATGCAAATCAAGCTGCAGCCGAAGCGTCCTATGCTTTGACTGAGGTGGCGACCATCTTCCCCATTACACCTTCCTCTCCCATGGCTGAAGCGGTGGATGAATGGTCTGCCCACAATAACAAAAATATCTTTGATCAGCCTGTCAAAGTGGTTGAGATGGAATCCGAGGCGGGAGCCGCAGCAGCGGTGCATGGTTCTCTTCAAGCAGGAGCCCTAACCACAACCTATACAGCTTCTCAGGGCCTGCTCCTGATGATCCCCGAAATGTATAAAATGGCCGGAAACCTGGTGCCCGCTGTCTTTCATGTCAGTGCCCGGGGGTTAGCCACCCATGCTCTGTCTATCTTTGGCGACCACTCCGATATTAATGCCTGCCGCCAAACAGGCTTTGCTCTGCTTTGTTCCAATGATGTACAAGAAGCCATGGATATGGCTTACATAGCTCATCTCTCAGCGATCAAATCACGGATTCCTCATCTTCACTTCTTTGATGGATTTAGAACCTCCCACGAAGTGCAAAAGATCGAAGTGACTCCCTATGAAGAAATTGCACAATTGGTGGATTACGAAAAGATTCAGCAATTCCGGGATAATGCTCTTAATCCTAATCATCCGGTCTTGAGAGGTACAGCACAAAACCCGGATATTTATTTCCAAGGACGGGAAGTATCCAATCCGTTCTATGCAGCAGTTCCCGATATCATTGAAGACTATTTTAAAGAATTCAAGAAAATTACCGGACGGGAATACCATCCTTTCCAATATTATGGTGATCCTAATGCGGAAAACATTATCGTGGCTATGGGCTCCGTATGCAATACCATCGAAGAGACCATCGACTTCCTGACCCAAAGAGGAGAAAAATTGGGACTGATTAAAGTCCATCTCTACCGCCCCTTCTGCTCCAAGTACTTCTTCAATGTCCTGCCCAAATCCGTGAAAAAAATTGCTGTCCTGGACCGTACCAAGGAACCCGGCTCTACCGGCGAGCCTCTCTATCTGGATATTATTCAAATGTTTAACCATGAAGCGACTCGCCCCGTTATCGTTGGCGGCCGCTATGGCTTAGGTTCCAAGGACACGACTCCCTCCCAGATCTTAGCCGTCTTTAAAAACCTCAATCAAGCCCAACCCAAAGACCGCTTTACCATCGGAATCATCGATGATGTAAGCAACACCTCTTTACCTGAAGAAGAAATAATTGATGCTTCTCCAGAAGGAACCATCCGCTGCAAGTTCTGGGGATTGGGCTCCGATGGGACGGTCGGAGCTAATAAGAGCGCCATTAAAATTATTGGAGACAATACGGATCTGAATGTGCAAGGTTACTTTGAATATGACAGCAAAAAATCCGGCGGCACCACCATTTCTCACTTGCGCTTCGGTAAGCAGCCTATAAAATCCTCTTACCTGGTTTTTGATGCTGACTATGTTGCTTGTCACAATAAATCCTTCATTTATAACTACGACATCCTTAAAGGTCTGAAAAAAGGCGGCACCTTTGTCTTGAACTGCCCCTGGACCCCCGAGGAAGTGGAAGATCACCTGCCTGCTTATCTAAAACGCTTTATTGCTAAAAACGATATTAAATTCTACCTCATTGACGCTATATCCATCGCCGGTGAAATTGGCCTGGGCGGACGAATCAACATGGTCATGCAGGCTGCCTTCTTTAAACTGGCTAATGTCATCCCCATTGACGATGCCATTCGCTACTTAAAAGACTCCATCCATAAGGTCTACGGCAAAAAAGGCGCCAAGATTGTAGACATGAACGAAAAAGCCGTGGACAAGGGAATTGAATCCCTTATTAAGGTTAATGTCCCCTCAGCCTGGGCCGATGTTCCCGATGAGACTATGCCTATCAAAGAGGAGCCGGATTTCGTTAAAAATATTCAACGCCGTATGGCTCGCCATGAAGGTGACGAGCTGCCCACCAGCGCTTTTGTGGGCATGGAAGACGGCACCTTCCCCTTAGGAACCACCAAATATGAAAAGCGGGGAATTGCGGTTTATGTGCCTGAGTGGCAGATTGATAAATGTATCCAATGTAATCAATGTGCCTATGTCTGCCCCCATGCCACCATACGTGCCTTCCTGCTGGACGACCAGGAATCAGCCAAAGCACCGGATACCTTTAAAACAAAGAAACCTAATAGCAAAAAACTGGAAGGCTATCATTACCGGATTCAAGTCTCTCCACTGGATTGTACCGGCTGCGGCAACTGCGCCGATATCTGCCCTGCACCGGGTAAAGCACTGGTGATGGAACCCGCGGATCATGAAATCGAAATGGAAGCCGAAAATTGGGAATTTGCTATGACCGTCACCGAAAAGCGGGATCTTCTGGATGTAAAGACTCTCTTTGGCAGCCAGTTGGCAAGACCTCTTCTGGAATTCAACGGTGCATGCCCCGGCTGCGGTGAAACGCCTTATGCCCGCCTCATTACCCAACTTTATGGGGACCGCATGATTATAGCCAATGCCACCGGTTGTTCCTCTATCTGGGGTGGCAGTGCCCCGTCGGTACCTTATACCGTCAATGCAGATGGCAAAGGACCGGCTTGGATGAATCCTCTCTTCGAGGACAATGCTCAATTCGGTTATGGTATTTATCTCGGCTCCAAACAAATACGGGAGAAACTGGCTCAGCTGATGAACCAGTTAATCGAAAACGGGATCGGTGGAGAAATGAAGGAGGCTTTCCAGGACTGGCTGGATAACTTCAATGAGGGTGAAGGGTCCAAGAAGGCCAGCGCACGGGTTCTGGAAGTCCTCAAAAAAGAGGATATTTCGGGCAATCCACTACTGCAGGAAATTATTTCCAGAAAAGATTATCTGGTTAAACCCTCCGTATGGATCTTCGGCGGCGACGGTTTTGCCTATGATATCGGTTACAATGGGGTGGATCATGTCCTGGCCAGCGGCGATGACATTAATATCTTCGTCTTTGATACAGAGGTCTACTCCAATACAGGAGGTCAGTCCTCCAAGGCAACCCAAACTGCGGCCATTGCCAAGTTCGCCGCTGGCGGAAAGAAAGTTCGCAAAAAGGACCTGGGCCTGATCTCCACCACCTATGGCTATATCTATGTAGCGCAAATCGCCATGGGCGCCAATATGAATCACACCTTGAAAGCCATTGCCGAGGCTGAAAGTTATAAAGGACCTTCCATCATCATTGCCTACGCTTCCTGTATCAACCACGGAATTAAGACAGGTATGGGTACCAGTATGGCACAAATGAAGAAAGCCGTAGATGCCGGTTACTGGCACTTGTGGCGTCATGACCCCCGTCTCAAGGAGCAAGGAAAGAACCCCTTTATTCTGGATTCCAAAGAACCCAAAGGCTCCTTCCAGGAGTTCATTAACGGAGAAATCCGCTACTCATCACTTAAAACCGTCTTTCCCGAAATTGCCGACGAAATGTTCAAAGTGGCGGAAGAACATGCTCAGGATAAATATCAGACCCTTAAGCGCATGGCTGAAATGCAGTACTAAATCAAGGAGGCTTTACTAATGACTGAAAATAAATCCAAAGAGAAGTTCATGGCTAATCCTGTTGAACGGCATGATACTGCCGCCTGGCGGGCTGATATCAAAGAGTTGAAGTCCGAATCCAAGGTAGCCATTCCCACAGAAGATTCCGTATCCGAGGCTAAAGATTGGGTGGATACCAACTCCCTATCATAAAAAAAAGGGGGACAGTCGCGGCTCCATTTGGAACCAGCAACTGTCCCCCTTTTTTTTAAATTAAACGCATTCGCCGCTAAGTCCGGTTGTCCTGTATCTGTGTTTTTAGGGAACCTGCACCAGATCCCCATGCCAGACCTCGTAGTGAAGATGAGTCTGCTCTATATCCCCGAAGATATCCGGATAATAGCCAATCTGCCCGATAGCCTGATCGACCTCCACCCAATCCCCTTCTTTAACACGCAGATTTTTTAACCCGCCATAGATGACACCCCAATCCTCACCGCAATCCACTTCAACTTTATGACCAAGGAATGGATCAGGTCCAGCATAAGTTACTCTCCCGGCATGCTTAACCCGAATAACAGCTCCCTCAGCTTGAGCATAATCTGTTCCCGAATGAAAAAGGGTGGTCCCTAATTCTTCAGAATAATATTCCCCAGCTACACGCAAGGGTTTCCCCTTAATAGGACTGGGGAAATCTTCAATGGTCTTACTGCTTAATTCTTCTTGGGCATAGGTATTTTTACTCTCTTCTTGAGCATTGAGCATTAAGGCCCTGATCCCGAAGAAAGTTATCCCAATAATAAAAATTGCAGTTAAACCCTTCCATCTCCTCATAACGTTCACCTCTAAGGATATACTTACCCGGAGCGAAAGAATTTAGACCAAATATAAAATAGTTCTCTATTTTCTCTCATTGTAGACGAAACCTTACTTAATAAGCAGCACTGGCCGTGATGTTTTGGCTAGAACCTTTTGGCTTACGCTCCCCATGAATGTTCCGGCCAGCGAAGTATACCCACGATAACCCATTACAACCAGATCGATATCTTCACTTACAATCTCCTCTAATATCACTAAGGCAGGATAGCCAGGTTTTAGTCTGCAAGTCAGCCTTACTCCTTCAAGATCCACATCTTTAGTTGTAGCAGCTAATGTGGCCTCGCCATTAGGATTATATTGCTGTTGCACTACGGTTGCATCCTCGGTGAGGAGATACCCGAGTGCCTCAGGGGTCATCAGCACATTGAGCAGTATAACCTCCGCATTAAACTTTTTGCCTATCTCTAAGGCTACTAACAATGCCCTACGGGAATATTCCGATCCATCCGTTGGGACAAGAATCTTTGTAAACACAATAACACCCCACCTCTAACTTAGTACCAATAGCGCGGGTAATTTCGATTAGGTGATAAATTATTTACTACTACTGCAATCAAAACCAATACTATACTACCCGAGATCATTGGGGCGACAATAAACGTCGGGCCAGCACCATTAAGGACGGCAAGCATTGCCGTTGCTCCACCCGGCGGATGAGTCGTTTTCGTTAACAACATGACCAGTAAAGCAAGAGTGGTACCTAAGGCAACCGACCACCATGTCATTCCAAAAATTTGATAGATTAATACGCCTATACTTGCCGAAAATGTATGCCCTAAAATGACATTACGTGGTTGAGACAGCGGGGCATCAGGAACTCCATAGACTAATACCGCTGAAGCTCCCAGGGAAGCAGCTAACATCGGCATGTCGTAGATAAACAGTAAGATGCTTAAGAATGAGATGCCTAACATAGTGCCAAATAAGGTAATGAGAATGTCTAAGGGAGCAGGGGAGACAAGAGGCGTGATTCTTTTATGCCCTTTAAATTTAACCAGATAGTTAATGAGTTTACTTTTCTTTTGACCATTTTCAAGGATTTGGGCACTATCCATAAGATCCAACTCAATTCCCTCCTTTCATAGTGAAGCATTGAATGGAGCGAATAAAGTGCAGGTAATGCAACATAAGGCAATCGTACTGAAAATCCCTCTTGCTCAGCGTGAGTCAAATCACACCGTTAAGAGAAAAAGGGGTTGTTCTCACCTTTTTGTAGAATTTACTATAAAGACCTATGGATAATTAAAAAAATGAGACAAGGGAACTATTCCCTGTCTCATTTTATATCCTGATCAGCTATACTTCTCCAGCTTCCGATAGAGATTCCGGACACTGATGCTGAGAAGTCTGGCTGCCCGTACTTTATTCCCATCCACCTTTTTCAGAGTGGCAAGGATATAGTTCTTCTCTATCTCTGCGAGAGTGGCGTATCCTTCTAAGCTCTCACTTTGATTCTCCTCATTTCTTGTTTTGAGGTCTTTTTCGTCCATTACTGTTCCTTCATCCGGCACCGGAATGGCTGCCTGAACACTGCCTCCTCCTTCCCCATGGTCCGGCCAAAGATCTCCGGGGTGGATGACATCACCTTCAGCCAAAATCATCCCCCGCTCAATGAGATGAGCCAATTCCCGAACATTGCCTGGAAAATCATAGGCCAACAAAGCTTCCTGTGTCCCCAGGGCCAAATGAAGTTGTCCCTTAAGCCTTACCCTGAGGAAATGTTCTGCCAACTGGAGGATGTCCCCTTTCCGCTCTCTTAACGGCGGAATATGCAAGACCATGCCGCTTAAGCGGTAGTAGAGGTCCTTGCGAAAGCGCCCGGCCTCCACCTCCTCCAGAAGATTGCGGTTGGTGGCGGTGACAATGCGGACATTGACCCGCCTTAAGCGGTTATCCCCCACCCGCCGAAACTCCCCGGTCTCCATAAAGCGCAGAAGTTTAACCTGTAGATTCAAGGGCATCTCCCCGATCTCATCCAAGAAAAGGGTGCCTTGGTCAGCCATCTCCACCAACCCCAGCTTAACCGCATTGGCTCCTGTAAAGGCTCCCTTTTCATGACCAAAAAGCTCACTTTCCATCAAGGTTTCATGGACTGCTCCCGCGTTCAAGGGAATATAGGCTTGAGCCCTGCGGGGGCCCCAGACATGGAGAGCCCTCGCAAACAACTCCTTTCCCGTCCCGCTCTCCCCTTGTATAAGAACAGGAGTATCCGTCTGAGCGATCTTCCGAGTCATTTCCTTAAGGGATTGCATTATTTCACTATCACCAACAATCAAGGGTTCGGCATTTTGCCGGTGAACCACCTGCCGCAGTCCCGTATTCTCTAGCATAAGCTTTCTCTGCTCTAAAGCCTTCTGCAGAGTAATCTCCAGCTCTGAGAGATTGCAGGGCTTAGTCAAGTAATCATAGGCTCCCGCTTTCATGGCTTCAATGGCTGATTCCAGGGTGCCATGGCCGGTGAGCATAATCACCTGAAGGTCCGGCTGACGTTTTTTCATTTCCTGTAAGAGCTGAAGCCCATCCCCATCGGGCAGGCGAATATCCAAAAGGACTGCCTCAAAAATGTTCTCTTGGAGCAAAGCCATGCCTTCCTGAGCCGTTCCCGCCTCCGAAATCTCATATCCCCGCCGCCCTAAACGCTGGGCGAGAATCGAACGCAAATCCTCTTCATCATCTAAAATCAAGATGCTTTGATGACTATTCATGGCCTATCCCCCATTTCCTGATAGGGAAGATTAATGCGAACCGTTGTCCCTTTCCCTTCGGTACTCTCAACGAAAAGCTTTCCCCTCATTTTTTGCACTATACCATAGCTGACAAAAAGCCCCAGACCCGTACCCTGACCCGGGGGTTTGGTGGTAAAGAAGGGATCAAACACCTTCTTAAGGTACTGAGGCGGAATCCCATGGCCTTGATCCACTACCTCAACCTGTATCTCATCACCTCTGCTTATGAACAATGCCCCTTCCGAGGCAGAGTGGCCTTTGACGCGTTGAGCCCGTACCAGGATCTGGCTTCCCTCCCCGGAGGCATCGATGGCATTGGTTAAGATATTGAGCACCACCTGCTGCCATTCGTTTTCATCACCATCCACCCAGAGACCGGGTTCACTTTCTTTGATAAACACCATTCTTTTTTGTTTGAGGCGGTATGCCAGTAAATCCACGGTCTGCTCGATGGCCTTATTGGCATCCATCACATCCAGATTATGCCTGCCTGGTCGGGCAAAGCGCAGAAGCCTGCTGGTCACCTGTTTGCAGCGGTCAATCTGCTTGGCAATGATACCCAGTATTCCTTGAATCTCAGCCTTACTGGGCAGCTCGCTTTCCTCTTGAAGCCGATCCAGTAAATCCTCATTATGGGCGGAAACAATGGCCAAGGGATTGTTAATCTCATGAGCCACTCCGGAGGCTAACAGTCCAACCGTCGCCATTTTCTCCGTCTGAATGACCCGGGCTTCCATCTCTACCTGCTGGGTCACATCTTCCAGAAGGAGCAAATAAGCGGCATTTTCCGGATTTCCAGAGCTAAGCCGGTAATAAGAATGGCGAAGATAACGCTTGTCCCCCTGTACTTCCAAAGCCAGCACTTTGCCATTTTCTCCATAGACAGATTCTGGTCCCTCTCCTCGCAGAAGGGCTTCATAAGGCAGTTCTTTAAGGTTTCTATCTTCTAAACCAAACCAATCGGAGAAAATGGAATTCCACCAGATAAGTCGTTTTTCCTGATCCAAAAGGGCCATCCCTGCCCCAATCCCATGGACCACCGTTTCCAAAAGCTCCTGCTCCGCCTGCAGATTGGCCGTCTTATCGGAGAGCCGGCGCAAAAGATTATTAAAGGCTTGAACCAGCCGGCCAATTTCATCATCACTTTCCTGAGTCACTTCGGCCTGCAGGTCCTCCGTAGAAATAATCCGCCGTACTCCCGCTTCCAAATTCTCAATGGGCTTCGTCAGCTTCAAACCAAAATAAATACTGATCAGGGTCACACCCAAGATAATGACAAACATGATCCCCATGACCCGAAAGGCAAACTGGGCAATCGGTTCATAGGCTTCATGCACCGGCTGCTCAATAAATACCCCCCATGAGGGATTGCCTACAGAAGCATACAACCCGAGGACAGGAACACCGTCGGCGTTGCGATACTCATTCCCGGCCAGGTCAGGGCGTTTCCCGGTCAAGAAATTGCGGACGCTGGGATTTTGGGTCACATCTTCCCGGCTTAGTACCCGACTAAAATCCGGATGACCAATCAGCTTTCCTTTCCCATCGGTAAGATAAATGATCCCACCCTGACCGATTGGAGTGCTGGTAAATTTATTGAAGAGAGCCTTCAGATCCGTCTTGGCCTGGAGATAGCCCAGATTCTTGCGGGTCTGAGGATCAATGATATTCACTGTCAAATACACCTGAGGCCGGCCGTCCACTGAGAAGAATACTTCGCTGATCGAATAGCTCTCCGGGGCAAAGAATCCCGGGTGGGGGAAAGTTTCCCCCTCCTGCACCGGATAGTCCACTTCTCGCCGGGAAACCTTCCCAAGAACCTGAGCCTGAGTGTCTGCCACCAGCAAACTCTCCAGGTAGGGTGTCTCACGGAGCATGGTCCCCAGCACGGTTTCTCTGGCCAGTGGGTCCGGCCCCGCCAATTCCGGGGCGTTGGTGGAGGTCACTAGGATTAGGCTATCGGCGTTATTCTGAATAAAGTCTTGGATCTGCCCGGCTAAAAGGGTAGCCCGTTCATAGTTTTGTTCCTGGATGCTTTTTTCCAGATAAGCCTGAGCCGCAATAAAGCTTGCCAACCCGAAAACGATCAAGGGCACTGCCGACATGAGCACTCCAAAAACCAAAACCCGGACTTTAATCCGCATCCACCAAGGGGATCTTCTCTCACTCATCATAAACCACCTCATCGGCAAGGCTCAATACTGCCTGGGAAGGAGTTATTCCCAGCTTATCGGCGGTTTTGAGGTTGACGGAGAAAACAATCCGGTCCGGTGTCTCCACCGGAATCACCCGGGGATTTTGCCCTTGGAGAACTTTATAGACCATATTGGCGGATTGGGCACCCTGACTCCAATTGGAGGTACCGTAAGAAGCCAGACAGCCATCTATGGTATCCTGAGGATAGACCCCAAAGACGGGAATCTTAAAAGCCATAGCGTATTGGACGATTTCCTCGGTATAGCTTTCCAGGAAGAACCCCGGCAAAAGAACGATGCCCTCTTCCTCAGCCTCTTGGATTCTGCGAAAGACATCTTGAATCCCCTCTGCGTTGGTTAGGGTATAGGTACTCAGCTCAAGTCCCATTTTTTGCGAAGCCTGCTGCAAACTCTCTTGGGTCTGTTGAAAAAAGGGTACACGTGTATCCCCTAGGATCGCCACTTTTTTTATCTCGGGCAGAAGGCGGTGCAATAGCTCAAGGCGCTTAGGAGTTAATTCATAATGGTAATTGTTTAAACCCGTTAAATGATTTCCAGGCCGAAGGGTGTCTTCCACCAATCCAATTACACTTGGGGAAAGGGTTCCCATGAAGACCACCGGCGTAGGAAATTCTTGAGCTGAGGTGAGCTCTTTTAAGCTCAGTGCCTCAACCGCTCCCGAGGCCACCAGGACATCGGGCTCTTCCATCAATAGTTCCTTCCCTAAAGCAGGAAGATCGGAGAGATCGTTTTTAGCATTTTCTATATGAAAAACTATGTTCTCCCCTTCGATTAAACCCATCTCCTTAAGCCTGAGTTTTAAGGCTTCTACTTTCACCAGTCTTAAATCATTAGCTACCAGGACTCCTACTTTATAGGGCTGCTTTTGAGTTGGGGAGAGTTCACTTAAATGACCGAAAAAAAGAAAGGCGATAACCATTGCGCTGCAAAGTATGACGGTCATTTTTTTCATCTGCACTCTTCCTTTCCTTTGTCAGTTCATGGTCCTGACTCACCGTTCTGGGGGACATCCTTCCGATATTATGGATAGCCCTTGAATTTAGATGGCCTTTTATGCCGCTGGCGACACCGGCAGATGATGAAAAAGCGTTTGCTCGGGTCGCGTAGCTTTACGCACATCGCTCACTCTATAGCTACGGGGCTGGTCAACTCGCTTTCTTAACAGCTCCACCAAACCTTTGGTTAATACCTGATGTGAACCATGGCTCCGCTTCGTTAAGAAAGCTTCGCTGACCTGACCGCCCCTGCACTAAATCCGTTCGCTCTTGTGCGTAAGCTACACTTACGGGTCTTTTTTCGACCCTTTCCCGGGTTCGTCTGGATCAGGTAGTTTATCCAACATCCACCGCTCAAGCCCGAAAGACAGCCCAAGGATTTTGCTTTAAGGCAGAGAACGGATTCTAAGCGAGCAGGTAAGC
>NZ_KB913023.1:4066757-4220584 GCF_000384015.1 Desulfitobacterium sp. PCE1
ACCTTTAACTATAATGGCAGCTGTGACATCTTTCATTGTCTAACCTCACTTGTATATGCAGATTGGGAAGATGATTGATGTTCTCTCTTGAGTTTACAACAGATGCTTGGGTTTAGCCATGTTTGGCTGTGGGGAGTTGGGTTACGCTTGCGAGTCTTTTCCGGGAAGTTGGCTATGCTGTTGTCGTAGTACCTGCAGATGAATGAAAGGCGGGGTTAGGTTAGGTCGGGTCAGGTAGCTTTCCGCACAACGTTCACTCAATAGCTCCCTTTTGTGTGTAAAGCTACGCTGACGGGTCCTTTTTAGCACCGCTTTCCACATCGCTCTGCCCCCAAGCCCTGAAAAAGCATCCCAAGGATTTTGATTTCAGGCAGAGAACGGATTCAAGTGAGCAGGAAAGCAATCTTCGTGAAAAGACAGCAGCAGAGGTCTTGAGCGATTAGATTGCTCCGCGCAGCTTATGGAGTAAACGCCGAAAGCAAAATCCTGGAGACTCAGCTTGTGAAGGAGCTTTTTCAGAGTAGTTTATGAGATGTAACTATAACTATCCCTCAATCTAAGTCTATCAAGAGGTATGGAAATAAGCAAAAGGAACTGCAAGATTACAGCCCCTTTTGCTTGAGTGTCACCTGTGGAAATCCACCCTCTTTTTAGTGGGCTGAAACCCCGCCGGACTGAGGAACATTGTGTTCCGCCGAGGTTCTTTCCGTTTCAGACTCTATACCATAAACCGGCAAGAACTTAAAGGCCAGGTAGAGGATCACCACTTCAAGGACTGCAAAGCAGCCCAAGAAGATCAGATGTTTGGGTTCGGCATGATAGGGGTTGACAGCATTGCCGCTTAAAGGAATCTGCTGGCCGCCTACCACGAAGTTGATCCGCATGGCGATAACTCCCAGAAGGGTCAAGAGGGAGGCCAGGGATATGAGCCCTATGGATTTCCGGGTCTTGGACCAAAAGGTGATGACGAAGGGTATCACAAGGCCCAAGCCAATCTCGACGCCGAGGAACATGGCGCTGTGGCTGCCGAAAAGCAGCATCTCCGCGGCAGCATAGCCTGCAGCATTGCCAAAGTAGAGGATAATGAAGTTAATCACCATGAGCGCACCATCCACCACGATAAACCACATCATCAGGCGGGCAATATCCTGAAGAACGACTCTACGCTGAGAGGTAAGCTCTCTTTCCGGGGAGAAAAAGCGTTGGGTCAGGATGAGGACGAGGATGAGCAGCCCCGTACCTGAAACCATAGCGGACATAAGGAAGATGAGGGGCATAAGTCCCGTATGCCAGAGAGCTCTGGCCTGCATATTGGCCAGAATAAATCCTGTATAGCCATGGACCAGGAGAGCCAGGGGTACTCCCAGGGTTCCTAAGCCCTTGATCCATTTTTGATCCTTGGCCAGGGCAGCTGGGGAGAGATCTTTTTTGCCAAAGGTTAAGAAGGAATAGAGGGCCTGACGGAAACCTGTTAGTTTTTGAGCGCCGAGAACAAAATCCTTACGCATCATGAACCAGAGGTAAATGAGGCAGTTCAGAGGATAAAGGGTGAGCAGGAAGGTCCCATAGGAAATAGCGGAGGTCGGATTCAATCGGAAGAATAAGGTATAGAAACGACCGGGCTGCTCCAGATCCGCGATAAGATGCAAGGGAGCAACGACCAACAGGGCGATGGCCATGACCACCCCGGCCTTGGCAATGGGTTTGAATTTTTGGATGCCAAAAACCGTTCCCAGGCTGGAAAGGACAAAAGATCCTGCACTGAGTCCTGTGTAGAAGAAATAGATGGCAATCATATAACCCAGTTGAACCGGATGCTCGACATTGGCTAAATAGGTTATTTCCACTTTATTTCTCCCCCTTTGCTAAATCTGTATAGTCTGCTCCCAGCAGGGCCTGTTCAGCACCGATGTAGTAAATCATAGGCCGGGTATTCATCTCCGGCTTGAGAACTTGTACAGGGTTATTGGCGATAAACCTGGAGACGAGACTGTCGGGATCATTCAAATCTCCAAAGATTCGGGCTCCCCCTACACAGGTGGTGACACAAGCCGGCAGCAGCCCCATTTGGACTCTGTGATAGCAGAAGGTGCATTTCTCCGCGGTTTTGCGGACCGGGTTAACAAAGCGGGCGTCATAGGGACAGGCGGCCATACAGTATTTACAGCCAATACAGCGCTCATAATCGATAAGAATAGTACCATCTTCCGTCCGGTAGGTGGCCCGGACGGGGCAGGCTGACTTACAAGGGGCATTATCACAATGATTGCATAAGCGGGGCAAGCGATGGCGGGATACTTCCGGATAGGTTCCCTTTTCGATTTCCTTGACCCAGGTACGGTATTTTCCATCCGGCACATTGTTCTCGATTTTGCAGGAAACGGTGCAGGCATTACAGCCCACACATTTCCGCAAATCAATGACCATGCCGTAACGAATCGGCTGTTCGGTCACGCTTTCCACTCCTCTCGGTGAATGTTCTCGTTGCTGACGTTTTCCGGCAGGGGAGATCCGGTCAGGAACCCAACCTCTTCCCGGCAAAATTCTGCGGCCAGTCGGGCAAAATAAGTGTAAAATCCTGTGGGATCGGCTTCTGCGAGATCCTCTCTCAGATGATCAAGCCACTGGTTCAAATGCTCTTCCAGCAAAATCTTCTGAATAGAGTGAAGGGAGTCCAAGTCTTTCTGTTCTTCCTCCCAGCTTGCTTCAGCCTGACAAAGACAGGCAAGGGCCGAGAGCTCAAAGCCAATGTGATCCGGAATATTCATTTCTTTAAGGGGCTGAAAACTATTCATTTTTTCCGGTTCAAAGCCAATCTGTTGATAAATCTGCCTGACCTGCAGGGTGGAATCCCCCCAGAATCCCCCATACCTGATTTTCCTTCCTTTTTGACGCTGAGCCCCACGAATTGCCGCTTCAAAGGGGGGCACAAAGCGTCCCGAAACGGGGACGAAGAAAAGGTCATAATAGGTTTGGAGCAATTCCTGCAACTCAGGGTCTCCTTCTTCGATCTCTCTCAGCAGCTCCTTCAATGAGGAGTCCTCCAGCCCGGCGGCCCAGTTCTGCAATGTTCTGAACTGTTCCAATGTGGGCTCTTTAAGGAAAATACCTGCCAGCAATTCATAGCCTAGAGCCCGCTCCCGGGCATTTCCTTCTCTTTCAGGCATGTTTGCTTGCCCTCCTTTTCGCATTATAAAAAACTTAAAGCTTAAGGATTTTCGCTTTGACCGTATTGCGGTCTGTTGACCCGCCTATCAAATCCACTAGGGGATGAGCGGTCTTTAAGCTGATATCCCGCAGAGCGAGGCGATTGAGGAGAATTCCTTTGCCATCCTTGGCATCCCCGGCACGCTTCTTGCCCTCGACTTCAAAGCCTTGATCTCCGGATTGTCCCCAGTGTCCGTAGCCGTATTCGATGCCAATGGAGCCTTTGCCTACTCCCCGGCGGACCTTAGCGATACCTTCTACTTCCCCGGTGGGAGTGACCAACTTGACCTTATCTCCTGTATCAATGTCCATTGCAGCAGCGTCTTCAATGTTCATCTCGATATAGTTGGTATCCTGCATTCCCTTGAGCAGGGGGACATTGGCCAGGTAAGCACCGGTGCGATAGCGGGGCTTATAGGATACTGCGATAAAGGGCCATTCCTGGGTGGGGTAGACTTCATCCACGGTTCTCCCGTCAGCAAAGGTGGGAGGAACCCAGCAGGCTGTCCCCGGATTGTAGCGGCCCGTCATACAGTTAATGGTGGTTCCTAACTTTTGATTATAAATGTTGACCACTTTACCAAATTTATTGGTCAGGTTATCTCCGTCATAGTTCTTTACATAGTCCTCAAAACGTCCTCCCCGGGACAGCAAATAATAGACTTTTTTCCACTCTTCTGAGGAGAGGCTGGATTCTACGGCCTTCAAATCCTCCTCCAAGCCGGAGAGAGCCAATTCTTCCGGAGAGATATCGGAAATGGGAGTTTCATCAAAGGCGATGTTAGCCATGGCCTTTAAAAAATAGTCCGCTGCTGAGTTCAAAGGGGTGGGCTTTCCTTCTGCGTCCAAAATCCCTTTCTCCCCATAGCCTGGAAGATTTAAACGTTTGGCAACTTCGATCAGATAGGCTTCCATGGAATAGGGATGCCCTTCCTTGGTCTTGGGGACCAGAGGATCGATGATGGGACGGCGGGCACCGTTGGCCTTGGTTAAGACCAGATTCCAGATCGTCGGCACTCCCCAGCTCTCATAGAAGGTGGTATCGGGAATAATATAGTCCGCATATTGGGTGGAGTCACCCATCATGACGTCGATGGAAATGATCAAGGGGAGCTTTTCCGGATCTTTGAGGAAATCCTCCACATCTTTTTGGAACAGCCCCGGTGTGGCATAGAGAGGGTTAGCCATCCACATCATGAGGATTTTGGCAGGGTAAGGATAGCCGGCCATCATGGAGGGGATAACATGACCTTCCAAACTATCGGCCAGGGGGCTCCAAGGCAGGGTGGCGGGATAGGGATTTTCACCTTTGGCTTTTCTGGCTTTGAATTCCGGTGTTTCTTCATAGGCTTTTCCTTCCCGGCTGATTTTAACTCCTTTAGGTTTTACTCCTCCGGGAACCTTGGCAAAATCATAGCGCTTGCCCGCTTCATCAGCGATATATCCGCCACCGCTCTTCGTCGATCCGCCTTTTTTATTGATATTGCCATTCAAAGCGTTAAGGGTCGCTACGGCCAGGGAACCATAGAAGCCGTTGGAGTGCATGGAAACCCCGCCGTGATGGTCTGTGGCTGCTTTGGTCCCATGACTGAAATATTCCTTAGCTAAACTGATGATCCGCTTCTGGCTTAGACCTGCCTCTTTGGCATACTCTTCATAGGTATGGAAGGAGGCTTCATCCATGAGGATCTGCAGAGAGCTCTTCGCGGTAACCATTTCATCCCCAAGGGTGATTTTACCGGTGTAGAAGAGGGTTCCGTTCTCAGTAGCTTTATAAAGGACGGGTTCTCCAGACTCCTTATCAATAACCACATAATTGGGATTAGTCTCATCGGCCTTTTCAGCCAGTCCAATCTGTTCACCCAAGAGAAACTTTCCGTAGTCTGCATGTCCTTCTTCCTGAATGACCAGGTAGGTAGCATTGGTCCAGGAAGGAAATTTCTTTTTCTGGGCCGCTTCTTTGCTGGGTGAAATCAAGTAGTTTTCATTATATTTTTTGTTCTCCAGAGCCCAACGGACCATGGCCATGGCCAGGGCACCATCCCCTCCCGGACGGATGGGGACCCAGGAGGATTCCTCAGCTTTCGGTGAGTTGTACATTCCGTTTTGGAGGATGGGATCGACGATGACGGTTCTCATACCGTTTTCAGCCTGGGCTAAAGCGGATTTCCGGGCCATAGGCTGGAAAGGGGCCCCTGCTTGACCCGGTGCATTGCCAAAGAACATAATAAATTCTGCACCCATATAATCCGCCTTCATATGGGGTTTTTTATCCCAGGTATCCAGAAAGGCCAGATAGGCAACCCGGCGGCTGATCCCGCAGATACCGCCATGGCCGAAATGGTTGGGGGAGCCGTAGGAGTTATTGACAAAGCGCTTGGCAAAAGAGGTTCGCCCGTCATCTCGGCCACCGATAAAGACAAATTGGTTGGCCCTCACACCCCAGCCCGGCTGTTCAGGGTAGATAGGAGTGTCTAAGTCGCGAACCTGGCGAAGGCCCTCAACTGTTTGATTTTCCCCAAGGTCTGTAAAGAGCCGGCCCCCCTCGATTGTTTCTTCTAAGGCCTGCTCCCAGGTGATGGGCTTCCATTTCCCTTCGCCCCGTTTGCCTGCCCGTTTGAGAGGGGTGAGAATGCGATTGGGTTCATAAACCATTTGGAAAGCTGAGTTCCCTCTTTGGCAGACTGTAGCTCTTTGACTGTGGCCGTTCTCCTGATACTGACCTAAAGAAAGATAGGATTCCTCCAGAGAAGTGTCAAAGGGGAGGTGAGGTTCGGCACAGCTGGGATGGTAGGGATTGCCCACCACGCGCAGGATCTTACCGCTTTTCTTGTCCACCTTCACCCGATTACCACAATTGCTCCAACAGCCCAGACAGACGCTGGTTTTTAAAGCAATGTCCTGATTCAGGGTGATCTCTCCGGTAGCTTTATCAATCTTCATCTCTACCGGCAGGGCATCCCCATCATAGGGAGTAGGATTAGTGATGGCTTCGTCGGCAATGACCCGGGGAATCTGTTCTATTCCTAAGCCAATGGCTGTAACACTCCCGACAAAAGCCATGGATTTAATGAAATCGCGCCTTTTCATGGTTCTAGCTCCTTTCTGTTCCTTTGGGTATGCTTTGTTAAAGCTTGAGTTGTGCTTTGAGTTAGTACTGATTCTTTTATTTGCAAAACCCATGCCAGCAGCTTTATTCAGGTTCTCTATACCTTCTCCTTGAAGTTTTCCTTGCCGAAAAAGCTTCACAGAGGAAATCAGGACATCAAAAGAACTTCCGCTTCCCTGTGTTCAGAGTTTGTCTGACAAAATGTCAGGCAGTAAAGTCTGACATTATTGCAAAAAAATAAGAGCCCTGACAAAATGTCAGAGCTGCTCAGTCTTTTACTTCGGTAGATTTAATTTGGCAAGGGCATCGGCCAACGCTGTATTTAAGGGAGCATCCTTTTGCTGTTTTTGCAAATAGTGATTGACTTCCCTTTTATTGTAGGATCCTTTGCTTCCTTCCTGTTCTTTACGCTTGGTAAAGGCAGACAGTTTCTCCCGATAACCACAGGCACAGGTGAAGATCTTTTGTTCTCCTTCTCCCTGCAATTTCATTTTTTTATGACATTGGGGACACCGGGCATTGGATTGTACGGAAAGCCCCTGGCGATAACCGCACTCCCGATCCTGACAAACCAGCATTTCCCCACGTTTGCCCTTCACCTGCAAGAGGAATTTGCCGCACTCAGGACATTTGGCCCTTGTCATATTGTCATGGCGATAAGTCCGGCCGCTCCCGGCCACTTCCGAGACAAGTTGGGTGGCATAGCTTCTGATCCCCTGGATGAAGTGTTGCCGGTCTTCCCGCCCTTTGCTGATTTCACTGAGTTGTTGTTCCCACTTTGCCGTGAGCTCCGGGGATTTCAGTTCAGAGGGAACCAAGCCAATCAGTTGAATCCCTTTGGAAGTAGGAATGATTTCCTTGCCGTTGCGCTCCATATAGAAAGAACTAAAGAGCTTTTCAATGATATCGGCCCGGGTGGCCGGAGTACCCAAACCGCTGGTTTTTTCCAGAGTCTCCCGCAGGGCCTCATCATCCACCCGCTGCCCGGGATGTTCCATAGCCGAAAGCAGGGTCGCTTCGGTGTAACGCTTCGGAGGCTTGGTTTTGCCCGGCAAAAGTTTTAGGTCAAGGACTTCAATACTTTGCTTGGGCTGGAGATCCGGCAAATTTTGTTCCTGTTCCTCATGGTCGGCCTCCTCGTCAGCAGCATCCCTGCCTTCGTATACACTTCGCCAGCCTTTTTGTTTAACAATTTTGCCTTTAGCGATGAAGTATTCTCCCTGAATCTCCACTTTAACCGTGGTCTGCTCGTATTCAAAGGCCGGGGACAGGACCGCGATAAAGCGCCGCACAATTAGGTCATAGATTTTGACCTCTTCCGGACTGAGTTTATTAAGAAACACCGTTTGTTCCGTCGGTATAATGGCGTGATGGTCCGTGACTTTCGAGTTATCCACCCATCGTTTCGTGGGGGTAATCGGCTTGCGCAGAACCCGGCGGGCCGATTCAGCGTAAGGCCCCACGGCAATGGTTTTGAGCCGTTCCGGAAGTGTCGGGACGATATCCTCGGAAAGATAACGGGAATCTGTTCTTGGGTAAGTGACCAGCTTATGATGTTCATAAAGCTGCTGCATGATGGATGAAGTTTGCTTGGCCGAGAATCCGTATTTTCTGTTGGCATCCCTTTGGAGTTCGGTTAAATCATAGGCCTGAGGAGGCTGCTCTTTTTTAGCTTCTTTCTTAATCTCTGCAACCAAGCCCTTATGACTCCTTAGTTTCTGCACAAGCTGTTCTGCTTTTTTCTGATCAAAAATTCTGCTTTGTCCATTGCTCTTATCCTGCCAGCTCAAAGAAAAGCCTTTCACACGGGCATTAATAGTCCAATAACCCTTAGGGACAAAGTTTTGAATCTCCTTTTCCCGTTCCACAACCAGAGCCAGGGTGGGGGTTTGCACTCTTCCTGCCGAGAGTTGGGCATTGTATTTGCAGGTCAAGGCTCGCGTGACATTCAAGCCCACATACCAGTCCGCTTGAGCACGGCACTCGGCGGCTGCGTAAAGAGACTCGTAAGCCTTACCTGGCTTGAGATTACTAAAGCCCTCTCGGATAGCCTTATCCGTTTGGGAAGAAATCCAGAGCCGTTTGATGGGCTTTTTCCAACCGGCCTTCCGGATAATCCAACGGGCCACCAACTCCCCCTCCCGGCCTGCATCTGTGGCAATAATCAGCTCGTCCACATCAGGCTGGCGAAGGAGTTGCTTGACGGCAGCATATTGCTTGGAGGTTTCTTTGATAACGACCAATTCCATTTCCTTAGGGAGCATGGGTAGGTCTTCCAGACGCCAGGTCTTATACTGATCCCCATAAGCCTCCGGATCGGCGAGGGTTACTAAGTGACCCAGTGCCCAGGTTACAATATATTTGGCGCCTATGAAGCAGCCATTGCCCTTTTGATTGCAGCCTAACAACTTAGCAATATCACGACCCACGGAGGGTTTTTCTGTTAAGACTAAACACTTTCCCATTAGTTCTCTCCTATTATCTAATTTTTCTTTATTACTAGAATTAAAAACAGTCAACAGTACCTTTATCTTAGTATAACACAGTCCTTCCAGAAAAAAGCGCAAGGAGAAAATCCAACTAGTACGAGATTTGTAACCATCTTAGAAAAATGAGGGAGCATCGCTGACTGCATTTTCTGAAGCAGCCAGCGATGCTCCCTTTTCGTCAACTCCTGCCCTAGGCTTTGGTGAGGGTGAGGAGTTGAGTGCCGGGGTAGTAGTGTTGGAGGATTTCTTCGCAGGTTTTACCGGCCTTGGCCAAGTCATTCGCACCGTATTGGGACATACCGACAGCATGCCCGTTACCATAGGTGGTGATTTTGATTTCCTGAGGAGTTAGGGTAATCTCCATATCAGTGGAGGCTAACCCAAGGAGGGTACGAATCTGGGCTCCGGTATAGTTTTTCCCTAGTACACGAACTACTTTCGCCCGTCCTGCCGCTGTCTCGCTTAAGATCACGAAGTCGGATTCCGTAAAAGCTTTGGCCGTACCGGAGTGACCGACTTTTTGATAGAGGTCGCTGGGGGTGAAGGTATAGCTTTTTACATAACGGGCGGGGTTTTCTTCTCCTGCCACCACATTTTGCAGATAGGGACGAGAAGAACTCCAGACGTCCTCTGCGCGCTCCGTGGGTTTTCTCCCCGTACTGCTATGAAAAAAAGCTTCTATATATTGCCCGTCAGCGACCAGTACCTGGTCCTTTGTGCCGGTTACTGCCTTTTCTATCTTGTTATGATAGCGCCAGTAGGAGAGCCAGTTCCATTTCTCCTTCATCTTATCTTCTGATATCCAAACCTGGGTATTGACTGTGGTGTCCACATCATAGCCTGCCTCACTGCCGGATCGCTGGCTTATGCGTTTGGCGGCATAGGTCCGAGCGGCAATGGCCTGCGCTTTGAGAGCTTCCTCTTCGAATTCGGCGGGCATTTCTGCAGCTACGACGCCAACGAGATACTCTTCCAAGCCCAAAGATTTTACTTGTCCATCCGGCATTAAGACTCGAATGGTAATGTCCTCAGTCCTGACTTCGCTTTGGTTGTACCAGCGAAGCACCGTCCAAGGAAATAAAACAATAATTATGACCAATAGAACCAGAATTCTGATCCATTCTTTACGCACAAAGTCCCTCCTCCTCTCATAGGCCAAGCCCATGCTTAACACTATGCTGAGGGGAGGGACAATATGTTTACTCTTCTCTACTCTGATTAATCGTTATAAGTCCTATAAAATCTAGTTTCATCGACTTCTAATTTTAAGCGCTTTCGATGGACACTTGTCTACACACAAATGACAATGAGTACAATTTAACATATCATCCAATTTGGGATGCGAGTTCCAAACGCACACCTTTTCGCATAATATACAGCTTGCCATGCACTTTGTTTTATCCCTTCGTACATGGATCAATTTTTTTCTTCCCAGTAAACCGAGCAAAGCACCTGTAGGGCATAGATAATTGCACCAAACACCTTTTTGCACAAAAGAATCCAAAAACAGGAGCACCATGATAACGATAAGACCCGTCCAAAAAACTGAACCGAACGTCAAATAATAAAAAAACCGACCCAGCTGAACATAAGGTAATATATATGGGAAGACAGCCATACCTAATACCGTTAGAACGAATCCGATTCCTAAAATAGTATAACGCAAATAGGGATCTGCAATCACTTGTTTACTTATCCCTTTAATACCTAATGTCCTAGCTGCAAAGCGGATAAATTCCTGCAAGGTATTGTATGGACATATCCAACTGCAGAATACTCTTCCCAAAACAAGTGCTATAACTATAGGTAGTGTAATCGATATCAGAAAATCCAAATCAAAGGAATAATCTATGATTGGCATTTGTATAAAAGCCAAAGGATCTATAAAGGTAAAGCCGCCAATCGTTATGGACCAAAAGAATCCATTGAATCCATCAAGGAATCGGCTTACTGTATAGGTATTATCAACTATTAATCCAAACAACTTATCAATAATAAGTACAACCTGCTCTAAATAACCACCTTTTAAAGATGAATCTAAAGAGCTGAATCCCTCTTTATAAAGATTCCCAATCGAGCTCTTGGGTATATAGTATAGGAGCCTTTTATAACTCTCAAAGATTGGAATTAGGAAAATCAAGAGCAGCGACCCAAATTGTGTCAGTCTCCTTAGCTTTTGCACTGGCATCTCAAATCCTCCCCGGGAGCCGGCTCTCATAGAAGGAACCTCTATTAATTCTCTCGAACAACTCGTAAGACCGTTTATCTTCACGATTGAGGGGCATAGTTATGGCTATTGGAGGGCAGGCGATCTCGCAAAGCCCACACCCGTAACATATTATTTTATCAATGACAGGCCTTCCTTGGTCATCAATGTAGAGCGCTTCATCTTTTAACGGGCAAGCCTCATAACAAAGAAGGCATTTTCGGTTCCTTCCATGATAAAGAATACATTTATCTTTCTGTATTTGGGCCACTCCAAGGTTAAAGCTTGGATGGGCGTCTTGCTCCTTAGAATGCATCTTCTGAGCTTTCTTGGCATGCAATTCAGGATTCTCTGTTAATGGACTTAAGGCTCCCGTTGGGCAAATATTAATACAGCTCATACACAAGTTGCACTGATCCTTATCCATTAGAATGGGTGTTGCCATCATTTCTCCCCTGAGTGATTTGCCAAACGTAATCACACCAGTGGGACACTCCTCCCCACACTTCAAGCATCGAATACACCGTGCTAAAAAGTCTTTCTCATTGAGTGCCCCTGGTGGCCTCTGATAAACTTCAGATGTTATTGCTGAAAATGGAACAAAAAAACCTAAAACAGTAATAGCACCAAGCCTTTCAAGAAATCTTCTTCTTGAGATCTTCACGAGTCCCTCCCAAACGATTCATCGCTCTATACATAGTTAACGAGGGTCAAAAAATCTTCAACCCTCGTCCCTTGATACTATCTACGCAAATTTAGTCATAATGCCTTAAGTTGATGCGTTTTGCCCACCCGAAGCCGATTTCCTTCCTTTGGAAATCATCGGAATAATCCATATGAGTCCAGCTAAGACGACTGCAGGTAACCCCATAGCCAACAAGACAAAGTTAGCTGCACTGGATTCGATTTCCATCTTTAATCCTATGTAGTTTTGTATTGTTAACAGCATCATGGCAACAGAGATTACTGCAAGAACCCATTGATACCACTTTACATTAAGTCGTCCGGCTCTAATCTGTGTAAGTACTACGCCTAATCCAAGTCCGATGATAATCCCCAAAAATAGCCAAAGCATAACTTCACCCCCATTAGTTGTATACTTTATCTTAGATTCTACGTCCGCCTCTTCTTGTATCAATGCCCATCTCCGCTAAGTTCGTGTCCTTCCACCAATCTTCTGGGTTCTTAAGCGGTTGTTCTGGCTGTGCAGGGAAAGCCATCCGATCAGCAGCTACAAGTACTGAATTGAACATCGACGTGCTAGCAATGGTTCCTTTAACAATCCTGTGTAAGCTTGCATCATCATCTACTGCATAAGGGCAGACTGAGAAACAAATACCACAGTTCGTGCCACATTGATTCCAGTAATTTCTGCATAACACTGAGTCCTCAAAATATGCTCGATGCCCCGGATTGTTCCACTCTCCCTTAATCTCCCATGAAGGATCTCTATCCATACTCAACGCTTTAGACGGACACATCTCAGCACAAGTCTTGCAATCCTTACAGAAATCCATCACACCAAAGTTAATGGGCTTGGTTGGTGCAAGCGGCAAATCTGTCGTAAGTACAGCTACTCTTACCATGGGTCCATATTCCGGAGTAATAATTCGATTCAATCTCGACAACTCTCCGAGACCCGCCATGACGGCAAAGGCCGGTCCAATTCCGAAACCATTCAGGGCAGTGGCACCGTAAGAATGGTAACCTAAGGCCCGAATAAACTCATGAAGCTGAGCGTAAATTGTGTAAAGACGAGTGTAACTCAATGATGTTGTCAATGATCCGAGAACAGTTGGACCATATTTCATCGTCTCAGTAGACATTTGAACAGTGTATACAATAGCATAACGCGCTTTTTCAGGAATGACTAACTTCTTTTCATCCTCATAACCTACATCAATGTTCTCAAATACAATCGGTTTCTTAGTAGGTGCTGGCTCTTCTTGATAGACTAACTTGCGGGTTGTTTCCGTCTCAAGCTCCACAAAGCCCACTGTTGCTGCACCCATATGACGTAGTGCTGCTGTAACCATCCTGGAATTTTCCTCTGGAGTACCTTCGTAACGGGGTACGCCCCGTTCTTCCGGTGTCGAGGCCTTTTGGGGACCCATAAATAGGATGCTCGGCTGCCCGTACCCTACCGCAGCTTTTAGTGCCATATCCTTCGTTGTATAACCAGGGACACCTTCTTTTTCAAACTTGAGCAAATTATCCGCTTGTAATTGATTCATCTTTTTGTTAAAGTCTTCACCACGATATTTGGCGAGGCTTCCTCTGGTTGTTTGCCATTCCCGAAAACGTTGCATCTGTTGCCAATCAATTTCGGTAGTCGGCTTATCAACATTTTTTACCCACCAATAGCGTTTTGCGCTTTCTTGAGCATTTGCTGTTGCATCAGCAGCATTGGTCACTCCAGGTGTACCTAAAATACCTGTTGACGCCAAAGTCAAGCTTGCTCCAGCAAATCCAATTGCTTTCAACAATTGTCTTCGAGTTAATTGCCCTGGCATAATTTTAGCCCCCTATACTTTAGTCTTTGCTCAAAAAGTATAAAACTCTTATATGCAAATCTTATCACAAGGGGGTCAATTAATATCTCAAAACGAGATCAATTTTTCCAGCTAAATATAAAAATTATATAAAAATTCCGGACATGTTAACTGTTGAGCCAAAAGCTTGCCTCGGGATCAAAAACATCCGGTCCACAATCATCGAGGGAGTCCAGCAGATTATCAACCAAAGTACTGCTCTCCTTACTGGAATTCAGGATACTCTTTGTCCATTTATATCCTCTATTGTAAGAACAAACGGTAATACAGATATTACAATTTGTTCCACACTCACTCCAATAGCAAAAACATTTCTTGTGATCTATTGCCCATCTTAAGTACCCGTTATTGCTCAACTCATCCATTCCTGAACACACTTTTGAATCAGACGGGATAGCACCGGCAGGGCATTTTCTCGCGCATTTTCTGCACGCTTCACAGAACTCATTCACTCCAAAATCAATGGGCTGATCACAGTCCAGAGGTAAATCAGTAATAACTTTAGCAATTCGAATACGGGTTCCTAGATAAGGATTAATGAGCTTGCCATTTCTACCGATCTGCCCTAAACCGGCATCTATGGCCAATGGAATATTAAGAGCTGTACAATTCACACTCGGTATCGCATTATAGCCCAATTCTCTGATTAATCCAGCTAGACTATTGGTAGTCAGACACATTTCGGAGTATACAAAACGGCCATTGGCATAGGGAAGTAGGGTTGGGGAATACTTCAGACACCCTGGGTCCATTTCAAATAACATGACAATCGCTGTCTTCATACTTGCTGGAATAACCCTAGCTTTATTCTCTAAAAGAGTGGGCTCCTGTATACGGTTATATTCTGGAGCTTCATCGGAAAACTGTATAGGATAACTTTGCCTTGTTTGTAAGTCATACCAATGAGAATATACCCACCTACGATCTAATGGGGCTATTCCTACAGCACATGCACCGTACATTTTAGCTGCTTTTTTTATTGCTTTTGTCAATGTGAAAGTGTCCATTCCTTCTTCTTTAGTGCCCTTCTCACCGTTCCAAGCATTGAATTCCTGATCACATATATGGATATTCTGAACGATCTTCTCCCTCATAAAATTCATAGTTCCGGCCAAAAATGCTTTGTCGAATTTCGAGTATCCAGGCTTATTATCTTTTGAGTATTGTTCAGCATTCTTCTGTCTTGCATGCTCTAACCTTTTTATTTCTTCATCCCAAAATAATCGTATAAAAATATTGTGTTTCTGATTATATCTTGAATAGTTCTGATCAATTTCATGGAGTTCTGCAGCTGAGGTATTAAGCCTTTGGATACGCATTTGCTTCCTCCTTATATCATCATATACCCGACCATTTGAACTGTATGGATATAACCGGGTTGTCCCTCAGGAATATCAATCTTTTGTCTGATTCTCGCTATACAAACCCTTACGTAATGGGTTTCCTCGCTGTATTGAGCACCCCAGATCTTAGTTAATAAGTCAGTGTGAGTTAAAACACAACCTCTGTCTTTTGCTAAAAGAACCAGAAGCTTATATTCAGTGGGTGTTAGCTTTATATCTACAGAATTCACTTTAACAGTATGAGTTCCTAAGCTAATCATTAAGCTTCCAATAACCATATCTGGATTTTTATCTGGTTTATCTGTCATTGTTCTTTTCAAAACAGCTTTCACTCTGGCCAGCATCTCCGTTATATCAAAGGGCTTTACGATGTAGTCATCTGCTCCTAATTCCAACCCTTTCACTTTATCTGAAACATTTTGTTTGGCTGAGATTAGAATTACTGGAACATCCGAAAATTGGCGTATTTCCCGCAGAACCTGATAGCCTTCCAATTTAGGGAGCATGATATCCAAAAGAATAATATCTGGTAAAAACTGCTCATACTTCCTTAATGCATCTTCCCCATCTCCCGCCGTGTATACTACATAATTGCTGACTTCAAGGTTAGCACGCATGAATCTCAAGATTTTGGGTTCATCTTCGGCTATTAGTACTTTTTTACTCAAAATAATCACCAACTTTGACTTTATTTACAGGCAGCGTAAAACAAAAATCACTTCCTTTACCTAAGGTACTTTCAGCCCAAATGCTCCCTCCGTGAGCCTCGACGATTCCTTTACATATACTTAATCCTAGTCCACTACCCTTATTAATTGAGGTTCTTTCCGGTTTGACCTGATAGTATTGTTGAAAAATTTTATCTAATGCATCTTTAGAAATACCTGGTCCATTATCTTTTATGATAAACAGGACTCGATCCCCTTCCCTTTTTACATATACATTCACTTTTACATGTCTGGGACCATATTTGACTGCATTATCGATTAAATTCTGTATCACTTGTTGAACTTTTTGTTCGTCGATTTCAAAAACGTCATCCTTATTCTTGACTGTAAATGTAATGTTACCCTGCTTGGCATATGCTCTGGAAATTGTTCTATAGACCTTATCAGTAAAACTGCCAATGGTTATGAATCTCTTATGTAGCTGATATTTTTTCGCATTGATTAAGGAGATCGCCAATAGTTCACCAACCATGTCATTAAGTCTATGACACTCTTCGGAAATTTCTTTCAAAAACTCCTGTCGATCAGCTTCTTTCCATCGAATATCCGTTCTAAGTAAAGAAGTAGCATTCCCGTTTATAATAGTTAATGGTGTTTTAAGCTCATGGCTTAGTATAGATATTAGGGTATCTTTAAATCTTTCTTTTTCTTTATATTCAGTTACATCGCTTAAAAGCAGTCCTTTACAAAGGGTTTCACCGGAGACGTTTTGCACATCAAATTTAGAAAACTTTAAAAAGCGATTATCTCTAGTCTCTATTGTAAAATAATAAAAGCTATTCGCTAAAAGGAAGGTTTCCAAATATATAATAGTATTGGAAGGATTCTTGCTAATCTTAACTAAATGAGCACAAAATTGATCAATCTCTTTATTTGCGTATGAGTTATTCATTCTTAACAATTCGAAAGCCTTGGAATTACAATATACTACTTTATCCTGTAGCATAATGATTCCTTCATTGAGGCTATTGATAATCGAGTCGAATCTCATTTCTGAAGAATCTGTTTTTTCTTTGTAGAATTCTTTTTCCAGGGAGAACCCTATTTGATTTGTGATAACCTCTAAAATTGTTAAATCAAGTTCAGCATCTATATTTTTCTTTTCTGTTAATAAGGCGAATATTCCTATAATCTTATTTGACGTCCATAATGGGATAAAAATAAGATAGTAATTCCCTTCATCAGATAACAATAACTTGCCCTTAACCTTCTTACAACTGATTTTCTCTGCTTGTCCCTCCATCGTACTCAAAAAAATTGTTTTAGGTAAACTTAACATATACTGGGGAGTCTTCCCTGTCACGCCTGCTATAGGTAGAAATTCACCTTGTTTGCTCTTGATTACTATGGTCACTTCTTCTGCTTGCCAAAAATCAGTAATCAGCTCTAAAACGTCACTGAGTACACAACTACAGCTCGGTGAACGAACCAGAAGATTTGATATCTCTTTAAGAAAATTGACGCTCAGATGAGTATTCTCCAAAATAATAATCACTCCACAACATGTTCGTTCAACCACAAACTGTTATATGGTTATAAAATTCTTGCTTGTTCATATTATCATTTATCAGTTTTTTTTGCTACTTTCGATAGATAAGGTATGATCCATTTCGAAAATTAAGACTTTGCATTTTAAAAAAGGACATAGAAGCACCCGCTTGGAAAGATAAAGTTACCACACACCATCTACCAAGAAAGGGGTTGCACCTATGTCTAAGAATTTATATCGATTTAATGATAAATGGAGTGTATCAATATCTTTTGATACACTCCATTACCTGATAAGGGCAGTATGCTTAGCTCCTTAAATCAATTCAATACTCACAAATCATAGTTTATTCTCTACGAATCTGAGCACCAATTCCAGCTAATTTCTCCACAATATACTCATAGCCGCGGTCGATATGGTGAACCCCTTGGATCTCTGTTTCGCCATCTGCTGTCAAAGCGGCAAGGATAAGAGCTGCACCTGCACGCAAGTCGGTAGCGGTTACAGGGGCGGCAGTTAAATTTGAATTTCCTTGGATGATGGCACTACGGCCTTCGATTTTGATGTCGGCACCCATCCGTTTGAGCTCATCCACATGCATGAAGCGATTTTCAAACACGGTCTCCGTAACCATTCCTGTCCCATTAGCCCGGGTTAAGAAGGATAAGAAAGGAGCCTGAAGATCTGTCGGGAACCCCGGATGAACTTGTGTCTTAATATCAACAGCATTATAGACACCTTCACCTACCACACGGATTCCATCATCCACCTCACGAAGATATACCCCCGCCTCTTCCATCTTGGCCAGAAGGGGTTTCAAGTGATCAGCGATCACATTTTGAACAAAGATATCTCCGCCGGCGGCAGCGGCCATCAGCAGATAGCTGCCTGCTTCGATGCGATCTGGTATAACAGTGTGATTGGCACCATGTAACTCTTGAACACCTTCGATACGAATCACACTGGTCCCGGCCCCCCGGACCTTCCCACCCATCTGGTTTAGAAAATTGGCCAAGTCAATAATCTCCGGTTCTTGGGCAGCATTTTCAATAAAAGTGGTTCCCTCGGCACCGACTGCAGCCATCATAATGTTTTCTGTCGCACCCACGCTGGGGAAATCCAAGTAAATACGGGCTCCCTTTAATTTGGTCGCGCTTACATCCAGATAGCCATGATCCATGCGAATTTCCGCGCCTAAGGCTTCCAGGCCCTTGAGATGCCAATTAATCGGTCGTGAACCGATGGCACACCCTCCAGGGTGAGAGATCCGTACTCTACCCGTTCTGGCCAGTACCGGTCCCATGGTGACGATGGAGGCTCTCATTTGGGACACCAAATCATGTGGTGCTTCAAGACTGGTGATTTCCGGTGTATTTATATACAATTGCGATCCTTCTCGCCGTACTGATGCGCCAAATGCTCCTATGACCTGACACATGACGTCTACATCCAGCAAATGCGGGGCATCGTCAATGCGTATAGGCTCCGGAGATAACAAGCTGGCAGCAATTAAAGGCAATACTGCGTTTTTTGCTCCGCTTACGGTGATTTTCCCTTCTAAGGAACTACCGCCAGCAACAATAATTTTGCTCAAGTGTTCAGGCACCCCCAATTACATAAAACTATCTATAGGGCAACAAATCCTACGGATTTGTAAAAAACTTATCCGACCTGCTTATATTCTCCTCAAGCATCCCGATTTCCTGCTATATCATCGGGTTTAGTCACGATTTAAAATTCTTCCAGCAAGACCGGTATAGCAAGGGCGGTTTTCCCTTGCCCATACCCTTGACTAATCACTTGAATATTGACTTTATCGTTACCCGCGGCAACCTGCGGCAGAGAGGATTCCTGCCAGCCTACCACTGAAAAAACACCCTCGGATAGGGAGAATTGCCGGGGAAGAATATTCTGTTTCAAAGCATATTGAGCTATATCCATCCCTTCCGGGACTCTTTCGTCAAGATAAGCGTTGCCACCTGATTCTCTGGCATCTTCTACCAAGCTTTGATACCATAAAAAAATGGCCTGTTCCGACTCTTGATTAATTCTAGTATATCCTGCAAGGGAGTAGCCCGTACCTATTGAATTGGAGGGATGAGACTCCTGCCATACCCAATTCTCTCGGGGCAGCTTCTTTAGAAAGTTCTTTTGGGGTTTACCCTTTTCAAACCAAAGAATGACCCGCAATTCCGCCTCCTGAGCTTCCAATAACCCTGTACTTAGTAGTAATGGATTTTTATCCCCCGGTTTTGCAAATAGAGAAGATGAATTATCCGCAATGAAAGCATGGACAAATACGATAACTCCTAATAATACGATGAGTAGCCGGGTGTTTAAGGGGGTTTCCGGGAAATAAGTCAAGGGAACCTTCTTTATCATATCCTCACACCTTATCTTCTCGTTCAGCTTTCTGCTATTTCTAATTCTAGTTTTGCCAAAGCCTCAAAAAGATAACGGTTTTTTCTAAGGAAATAAAAATATTCTTCGCCGGTATATTTATCACAACACTGTTTTGTGTCAATTATTGCTCTTTCCAATATAGGAAGAAGGTTATATTATATAGCTTTTTCAAATAGTTGCCACTTTAATTATGATTTTCCTTTTACCTTTTAGGTTCAGGGATGCTATTAAATAACTTTATTAATGTATCTACACAATTATCACTGGTAAAACCACCATTTTCATTGCTCACCATCTGAAGATTGGCGGCTGTAAGCATTAAAATGCTTTTAGCATCTGACTCATTTAAAGCAATGATTTTTTCTCTTGTTTTCTCTAAATCCAACATGAAAATTTACCTCCTGCCTATAGACCCCTTAGGAGTCTGCACCCTTATCACGAGACAAGTCAATTAACACAATCTACACGAAAACTGCATCAAAAAGAGGTTGCCTCAGATGAGTAAAACCGGTTTTACTCTGATTTAGAGACAACCTCTTTTTCAATCGGATGATGACATAGATAATAAACCTACTAATCCTCGGTTGCATTGATCCGTGCCACAGCACGTAAGAGGGCCAGCTCAGCACGTCGGATATCGATTCCTTCTCTCTGGGCCAGGCGTTTTTCGGCTCTTTCCTTAGCTGCTAAAGCACGATCCAGATCAACCTTTTCACCGGGTTCCGCCGTATCGGCTAAAACGGTTACCTTATTATCCGATACTTCAACGAATCCGCCGGAGGTGGCTATTTTTTGTACTTTGCCATTGACTGTGTAGCGAATGACTCCAATCCCGATGGAGGAAATCAAAGGTGCGTGATTAGGCAAAATCCCGATTTCACCGTTTCCCCCGGGTAGTACCACAAATTCCGCCTCTTCTTTAAGCACATTGCCTTCCGGGGAAACGACACGGAGTGTAAACGTCCCTGCCATAATTATGCCCCCAATGCTTTGGCTTTTTCGATAGCTTCTTCAATCGTTCCCACCATGTGGAAAGCTGCCTCCGGTAGGTTATCGTGTTTTCCTTCCACGATTTCCTTAAACCCACGGATGGTTTCCTTAATCGGAACATATTTACCAGGTGATCCTGTAAATACTTCAGCCACGTGGAAGGGCTGAGATAGGAAGCGCTCAATCCGGCGGGCACGGGACACGACGAGTTTCTCATCTTCAGAAAGCTCATCCATACCAAGAATGGCGATAATATCTTGAAGTTCTTTATACTTTTGCAGAATCTGCTGGACATCGCGGGCCACTTGATAATGCTCTTCACCAAGAATTTGCGGGGAAAGAATCCGCGAGTTGGAATCCAAGGGGTCCACCGCAGGATAAATCCCTTTCTCAGAGATCGCACGGTTAAGAACCGTGGTCGCATCCAAGTGAGCGAAGGCGGTAGCCGGAGCAGGGTCAGTCAAGTCATCCGCAGGCACGTAAATAGCCTGTACGGAGGTGATGGAGCCGTTCCGTGTCGAAGTAATACGCTCTTGAAGAGCACCCATCTCTGTGGCCAGGGTGGGTTGGTAACCTACCGCTGAGGGCATCCGTCCCAACAGGGCGGAAACCTCAGAACCTGCTTGGGTAAAGCGGAAGATATTATCGATAAAGAGAAGAACGTCTTGGTTTTGCACATCACGGAAGTATTCCGCCATGGTCAATCCAGTCAGTCCTACCCGTAAACGGGCGCCAGGAGGTTCATTCATCTGACCAAAAACCATGGCCATTTTGTCGATAACCCCAGACTCTCTCATCTCGTTCCAAAGGTCGTTTCCTTCACGGGTCCGCTCGCCGACGCCGGCGAAAACGGAGAGACCGCCGTGCTCCATGGCGATATTATTGATGAGCTCTTGGATCAATACGGTTTTACCTACACCCGCGCCGCCGAAGAGTCCGATCTTACCCCCTTTGGAGTAGGGGGCTAATAAGTCAATAACCTTAATCCCTGTTTCCAGCATGACCGTTGAAGGATCTTGATCCACAAAGGCTGGAGCAGGTCTATGGATGGGGTAAGAGGTGTCCGTGTGGACTTCTTCCCCATTGTCAATGGCATGTCCTAGAACATTAAAAATACGCCCTAAAGTCGCCGGTCCTACAGGTACGGTAATGGGAGCTCCGGTATTGAGAGCTGCCATGCCCCGCTGCAGGCCGTCGGTAGAAGACATGGCCACACAGCGTACTGTATTATTGCCCAAGTGCTGAGCGACCTCAAGGGTGAGATCGATCTTCTTCTCGGGAACCGTGACTTTAACAGCACTATAAATCTCTGGCAGTGCCTCGGAAGCAAACTCAACGTCAACTACCGCTCCCATGATTTGCACGATTTTGCCGATATTCACAGGCGAGAAACCTCCTTTTTGCGTTTTGGCCTTGGATTATTCAAGAGCGCTGGCGCCCCCGACAATTTCGGAAATTTCCGTGGTAATCGCCGCTTGGCGAGCACGATTCATCTGCAGGGTCAGCCGCTCAATCATCTCTTTAGCGTTGTCCGTTGCAGCACCCATCGCGGTCATCTGTGCTCCCATCTCACTGGCTTTGCCTTCGAGCAGGGTGCGGAATACTTGAGTTTCCACATATTTCGGAAGGAGAGTGGTTAGAATCTCCTCGGCGGAGGGTTCAAAAATATACTCCGTGTTGGACACCTGCTTAGGCTTTTCAATGGGAAGAAGCTTGATCCGAGTGGGACGTTGGGAAATTGCACTGATGAATTCGTTATAGAGAAGATAAACTTCATCCAATTCTCCACTTTCGTAAAGACCGATAACCTCTTGAGCAATTTCCTTAGCCTGTCCATAGGATGGGTTATCGCCTAGCCCTACGAATTCGGCAATGGTCTCAATCTTGCCACGACGGTAGAAGTCTCTCCCTTTGCGTCCAACGGCAACGAGTCTTACGTCGTGAGTTTCTTCGGCAATCAAACTATTGGTCATCCGGATCAGGTTCGCATTATACCCTCCGCAGAGGCCTCGATCAGAGGTAATGATGATATAGCCTACCCGCTGTACAGGTCGCTCGATTAAGAGGGGATGAGTTGCATCCGCTTGATCCTGAGCAAGACGTGCTAGAACTTCTTGCAATTGACGGGCATAAGGGCGGGCAGCGATGACCTTTTCCTGAGCTTTACGTAATTTAGATGCAGCCACCATTTTCATAGCCTTAGTAATCTGCTGCATATTCCGTACGCCACGAATCCTGCGTCGTATATCACGTACATTTGCCACCTGGTTCACCTACCCCCTTTATTCGCTCTTCCGCATGAAACGTCTTATGGGTGAAAAACTTACCCTAAGAAACCTTCCTTAACTTCAATGATTGCCTTTTCAATCTCAGCATTCAACTCATCGTTAAGGGCTTTTTCCGTGCGGATTCTCGCGAGGAGATCAGCTTTGGTGGTGCGCATGGTGCGCAGATACTCTTCTTCAAAGCTCTTGATTTTATCCACCGGGATATCGTCCAAGAAGCCTTTAACCGCTGCATAGAGAACAACGACCTGCTCTTCAACGACCATGGGCTCATATTGTTTTTGCTTGAGGATTTCCATCATACGCTCACCGCGGGTGAGACGCATTTGGGTAATCTTATCCAAATCGGAGCCAAATTGGGCAAAAGCCGCCAGCTCACGATACTGAGCCAAATCCAAGCGCAATTGTCCGGCCACCTGTTTCATAGCCTTAATCTGTGCGGAGCCACCAACCCGGGATACGGAAATCCCTACGTTAATGGCCGGACGGAAGCCGGCGTTGAAAAGGTCAGTCTCCAGGAAGATCTGGCCGTCGGTGATGGAAATAACGTTGGTAGGAATGTAAGCCGAAACGTCTCCCGCTTGAGTCTCAATAATGGGAAGGGCGGTCATGGAACCGCTGCCCAAATCCGGGGAGAGTTTGGCAGCCCGTTCAAGCAGACGGGAATGGAGATAGAAGACGTCTCCGGGATAAGCTTCACGGCCGGGAGGACGTTTCAAAAGCAAGGACAATTCACGGTAAGCAGCGGCTTGCTTGGTCAAATCATCATAGATGATCAGAACGTGCTTGCCGTTGTACATGAATTCTTCACCCATGGCGCATCCTGAATAGGGTGCGATATAAAGCATGGGGGCAGGCTCGGAGGCCGTGGCCGAAACCACGATGCTGTAATCCATCGCGCCATGATCTTCCAGGGTTTTTACCACCCCGGCAACCGTGGAAGCTTTTTGTCCTACAGCGACATAGATACAAATGACATCCTTGCCTTTTTGATTGATGATGGTATCCACGGCTACCGCTGTTTTACCGGTTTGCCGGTCACCAATGATCAGCTCCCGCTGGCCGCGGCCAATGGGAACAATCGCATCAATGGATTTGAGTCCCGTTTGGAGTGGTTCATGAACGGATTTCCGATAGACTACTCCCGGGGCAGTGCTTTCAATAGGACGGAATTTATCGGCTTTGATTTCGCCTTTTCCGTCAATGGGTTGACCGAGAGCATTGACAACGCGGCCAATCATGGCTTCCCCTACGGGAACTTCCACAATACGACCTGTCCGCTTCACTTGGTCCCCTTCTCTGATCTCAGTAAATTTACCTAGGATAATGCAGCCAATATTATCTTCCTCCAGGTTCATGGCCATCCCGTAAATTCCTCCGGGGAATTCCAGAAGTTCACCGGCCATAGCCATTTCCAGACCATGAACCCGGGCGATTCCGTCTCCTACCTGGATTACGGTACCTACATCCACTACCTCCACTGCACTATCATAACGTTCAATTTGCTGTTTGATAATTGAACTAATTTCTTCTGGACGTAAATTCATCTTCGTCTATTCACCCCTATTTTTTGAGGTTCTCTCGACCCTTCTAAGCGTGGCTGAGGCTTTGGCGAATCCTCTGTAATTTAAAGGCCACGGTTCCATCCATCACACGGTCACCAATCTGAATCATGACACCGCCGATCAGCTCCGGACGCACTTCCTTAACCATCCGTACATTCTTACCTGTCATGCGGACCAATTCCTGATGCAAACGCTGCTCTTGAGTCTCACTCAGGGGAATTGCACTAGAAACTTTAGCTTCCACAATATTGCGGGCTTCGTCAGCAAGGCGTGCAAATACCCGGGCAATCTCAGTGAGGTAGTTTTGCCTTCTTCGGTCGATCAGCAGGTTGAGGAAATTTCGCACAGTAACACTTAATTGGCCAGCGAAAATTTTATTCATCAGATCTTTCTTCTCGGAAAGAGAAATATGCGGATGGTAAAGGACGTGGGCTACCTCAGCAATCTGTTCAACACACTGTGTCAGCTCCTGAAGTTCAGCCTCGATACCATCCAAATTTTCTTGGACGGCGATATCAAACAAGGCTTGGGCATACCGCTGAGCTATCGCTCCCTTTAACATGGCAATTCCCCTACTTCTTGAATAAATTGCTCAATCATACCTTCCTGGCCACTGATGTCCAGGTTCTTACGAATAATTTTTTCGGCGACAGCCACAGATAAATCGGCGACTTGTGCTTGGACCTGAGCAATGGCCCGATCCCGTTCCCGTTCAATATCAGCCAAAGCCGCCTGTTTAATCTTTTCGGCTTCGCCATGGGCAACCGCGAGAATCTCGGCAGCTCGCTGCTCGCTCAGTTTGGTTGCTTTAGCAATGACTTCCTGAGCTTCTTGACGGGCTTTGCGCATTTCTTCCTGATATTCGCGCTTTATTTGTTCAGCCTGCAGGCGCTCTTTTTCGGCATTGGCGATGTTAGCCTCAATCTGATTGCGGCGCTCCTCCATCATAGTGATGAGGGGATTCCAAGCGAATCGTCTGAGAATATAAACCAAGAGCAAAAAAGATAAGACCTGGACGACCAATGTTAAATCAAAATGTATGGGATTCAATATTTACCCCCCTCTCAAGTCGTGTCCATCGATGATTTTTTCAAGGGGGAACTTAGTGTTCCCCCTTGTTCTTGACGGGCTGGGACTTAAGATCTCGCCCATGTATTGCAGACTACTTTGTAAACATGAGAAGTAAGGCAAGCACCCAGGTCAGAAGAGGCAACGCCTCGATCAGACCGACACCGATAAACATGGTGGATTGCAGAGCCCCTTTAGCTTCAGGCTGACGAGCAATACCTTCCACAGTTTTCGTGATAACACTACCATTACCAAGTGAAGCTCCGAGGGCTGCTAATCCAGCAGCAATCCCTGCACCAAGTGCAGCAGCAGCAGATACGTCCACAGAGTTTCCTCCTTTCTTATTTCCCCGATAGAATTTTAAGTATTATTCCTCAGTGCGTATTTCATCACTGAAAATAAACGCGAACAGATACCGATTCTCAATCCTCAGCCACTGCCTGAGCGACATAGGCTGTGGTCAAGACCGTAAAGACGAAGGCTTGGATCGATCCAATAAATACACTGAAGGCTAACCAAATGGCATCAGGCAATATGCCGCCTAATACCCAAATACCAGGAAGCATCAGGATAACGGAGATGAGAACCTCCCCGGCATAGATATTTCCAAAAAGACGGAAGGCTAAGGTCATTGGCTTGGACAATAAGTCAATGACGTGAATCAGCGAAAATATCGGATGGGGCTCTAAAAAATGATGAAAATAATGAGATCCTTTGTGTTTTATTCCCATATAGAAGACTAGACCCATGGTCATCAAGGCTAAAGCCATCGTGGTGTTGATGTCGGCGGTAGGCGACATTAAAGCTGGCCCTTCGAAGATATCGTTCAACTTGGCGAACTCCACATTATGCAAAAGACCAAAAGTAAAGTTCGGAATCAAGCCAAACATATTGGATGCGAAGACGAATAAAATCAGAGTGACTAAGTAGCCTAGAAGGGGCTTTCCTTTTTCATAGTCCATATTATCTGAGATGAGCTTGCGAACAAAATCAACCATCCACTCCAGGACGTTTTGCATTTTTCCCGGCTTACCGCTGGTCAGATGCCGAGCCCCTGAAAGTACAAAAACTATGATGATCGCCATGACTATCCAGGTCATGATCAGGGTTTTGCCATGGAGTGTCATGCCCCCGATTTCCCACAATATCGTTTCATGCATTGTCTATCAATTCACCCCTTTCCACTGTTAGAAATTTGCTTAATACTTGCCAAAAGAGAGACCACAAGGCCCAGGGCTATCCCCAAAGCCAAAGGAAACAGCCAGGTCGCTTGGAACCGACCTACTGCAACGACCACCAAAGTTATCATTCCCAAACGCGCAAAAAAACTCCGACGCATACGTCTAATCGCGATAACCAATTCGTCATCCACGCTGCGCAGAGTATCCCTATGTAGCCAAAAAGTAAGCAAAAAACCTAGTACATAGCCCGGAAGTGCACCTAAAAGATTGGAATTCCCCGTCACTGCCACTCCCATAAGAATGAAAGAAGTTCCTACCAGCAGGAGGATTAAATTATTTTTTGTCATCCATAACGCCAAACTTTCTCAGTGTAACAACCAAATAACACCCTCCCAATACCAAACCCAGGATCATCAAAAGAAGTGAAAGCCAAGGCTGAGTACCGAATCGTTGATCAAGAAAACGCCCCAGCACAAATCCTCCCCCGACCAGTCCGGCCAGAGTGGTCGCAATACTTGTCCCGAAAGCCATAGCCTTAAGTACGGTCATGCGATGTTCGCCCATTTTACTTCCCTTCTGAACCCAAAGAGTTGTTTCAAAGAATTGGAAATAGTAAAAATTTATACCTGATATAAATAATAACACCGTTTTCTAAATATTTATTTTTTCTTTCTCCTTATCATAACAACTTTTTACGCTTATCGCAATAAGCGAGTTGTAAATAAGCAATTAATAAATCTCAGGAAACGATTAAAAAAAGTAATGGTTACGCTTCATCAAATAACTCAACAACCTCCAGCGGCTCAAAACAAATCAGATAACTCGCCCACTCAACCCGCAGACCGTGCTTTTCCTTGTAATAAGATAAAGCGTCTTCTAAGAAGCCTTCCGTCACATCCATATATTCAGCAAATTCATATCTGCTCCTGATCCCCTCTCTGTAAGCCCCTACAAAGCTCCGGAGGGGGATTAGTTTTTCATAGGCCATGCGTCTGGCTAATCTCTCTTGCTTCCGATTCCTTATTTTATGCTGATCCAGAATATCTCCCACTGAAGTAAGATAGTGGGCCTGCTCTTCGGCAAGGGTACAGGCTTTTTCCCGTTCTGTCTCTATGTTTCGGTTAAGCCAGATTATTTTATCGCAATATAAGCCTTTGATTCTGGGCAGCAGAGAGACTTCATAAACTCCAACTTCCTGTTGAGCCAGCTCAGCGCAAAGGGTTTCGTACAAAGTCATATCTATCACCTCTATTTATCCCGCTTTTTAGATCGCACAAACTCCTTAAACCTTTCGATTTCCGCTAACTCCTCGTCGGTCCACTCCTCCCCGTCGTGATGAGCGGCTATGGTTTCAGGTTCGTAGCTACCGGTCAAAGCGTCTTGTTCTTCTACCCTTTCAGTGGCTAAGTATCTCGTGCGCTCGTCATCTCCATTAATGCCGCCGGGACCGTCTTTATAGAAGATCTTACTTTCTTCATCCTCAATGGTGAGCTTGGGGATAGACCAGTAATCCAGATCAAAGGTAATGCTTTGCTCCCAGAGGACAAAAACCACCGGCGCCTTCTCTCTGAAATCAGGGGGCAGGATAAGCTCCCAAATGACAAAGAGGCTCAGGTCGTAATATTCGCTATCGGTAAATGCCACTTTTTTGAGCAGGCCCTCTATGTATTTTCTTGTACTGTCCTGGAACCAAAAGCCAGAATTAATGTTAATTCTGGCCGCATCCCAGATCAGCTCCTTATGCCGTGGATTATCAAGGGCTAATTTCATTCCGGCAACACGAATAGAGCATCCCGCTTCTTTGGCATTGGTGAAGGGAGAGATTCCCAACAAATAATCCGTAGATACCTTAAAAAAATCTGCGACTTTCTGAAGGTTGTCTGCAGTCGGAAAACTTTTGGTCCATTTGTATAGGGCACCCCGCCCAAAGCCAAGCTCTCTTTCCAGCTGAGTTAAAGTTATCTTGTGAGTCTTGCACAAGCTCTGAATCTTTTCCAACAAGAAAAAGCACCTCCAGGAAAACATTTACGTAAAATATTCAGATACACTATTGACTTGCGTATAATTTTCAGATAGTATGATCCCAACAGCTTGGGTTATTGAAAAATTTGGTTACTCAACCAAACTTTGCGTTTGTGTTATGCTCTAATATTAGAATATTTTCAGACGCATGTCAATGTCTAGGCTCTTTTTCAACATCCTTTGTTCTTTGGCAACTTCATATGGACCGTTGAGTACAGACGAATAGCTCCGGCGAAGTCGGCATGACGCCGGCCAAGGGGCCCAAGGTAGAGAAAGACGGCTAATTAATATAGAGTTCAAAAGAAAGGAGGCGAGGCAGGGTGTGAGCGTAAACAAGAGTGAAGTCGCCGCTTTCACCAGCGACTTATATGCGGTAAGGAGGGAATTGCCCCAGGCTCACCATAAGCTTCTTGAAGATCTGAGGAAACTGCCTGAAGAGGCAGGTGAGCGCACCCCCTCGATCATTATCGAAGTAAAAGCGCTCCGTTTAGCCCAGAAATTTGCGGAGAATATAGGAAAGCGCATTGAGGGGGGAGCAACATTTTAAACAGTATTCACATTATGGCTGGAATCCAGCAGCTTTTGGCGGAGAACTACCCTGACCATACGATCACCATGGATCTCCACCCTGAGCCCTTAGAGCGTCCCAGCTTCATGATTGAACTTGTGACGGCAGACCGTTCCCCGGTGAATTGTAAGACAGTTCAAGAGACGGTCTATTTTACGATTACTTGCTTTGATATCACGGATGATGATCCTGGCAATACGACCAATCTCTTATTGATCCAGCAAGGTGTGCTTGATCTTTTCCGAGCCGGGTATCTGTCCGTCCAAGATAGAAAAATCTCTGTCGCGGCCAGCCCAGGAGGCCGCAACGCTGATCAAGCCTATGTAGATCTGCAGTTTGAATACTTTGAGGATCGTTCAGACGGACAGGATATAACGCCATTAATGAAAGAGGTCTATACGACCATAAAGGAGGAATAAACCTTGGGACTCCCAAACATTAATATTGAATTTAAGACAACGGCTGCTGCAGCTATTAAACGCTCGCAAAAGGGGATTGTTGCCATTATTTTGAAGGACGCTGCCCAGACAGCTCAAGGGATGCATGTACTAACCAATGTAACCCAGATCCCCGCAACCCTGGGAACACTGAATAAGGATTATATCAGCCGCACGTTTTTGGGCTATGTGCACCCGCCGCGCAAGGTGCTTGTCTATGTGCTGCCTGACACGGCTGAGAATCTTGCCGCGGCTTTAAGCCATTTGGCTACGCAGACCTTTGATTATGTCGTAGGTCCCCCGGACTGCACTGCTGCCCAGGCGACAGAGATTGCCTCATGGGTAGCCGCTCAGCGCGCCAACGGATTGACACCTAAAACTGTTCTGCCCAATAAGGCAGAGGATAGCGAAAGTGTTATCAACTTCACAACTGCTGGCATTAAAGTGGGTGAAGATACCTACGATGCCCCAGGATATTGCTCACGAATCGCCGGGTTAATCGCCGGTACTCCCCTGACCATCAGCTGCACTTATGCCCCATTGCCTGAAATTACCGACGTGACCAGACTGGCCAAAGGGGACATGGATACAGCTATCGACCATGGTGAATTTATTATCTTCCACGATGGAGAGAAAGTGAAAGTCGGGCGGGGAGTGAACAGCCTGCAAACGACTAACCCTAGCAAAGGAGAGATTTTTAAGAAGATCAAGATTGTGGAAGCCGTGGATATGATCCGCAACGATATCAAGATGACAGCTCAGGATAACTATATCGGCAAATATGCCAATAGTTACGATAATAAATGCCTGCTGATTACAGCAATCAGCGGCTATTTCGCTCAATTGGAGCTGGACGGGATTCTGCAGGCAGGGAGCAGCTCGGTGGGTATCGACATAGAGGCTCAGGAGGCTTATCTGCAGGCTGCGGGAGTGGATACCTCTGCTCTGTCCGAACAGGACATCAAGGAGGCTAACACCGGGGATAAGGTCTATCTCAAAGCCAGCATCAAAATTCTGGATGCTATCGAGGATATCGACCTGGATATTGTGATTTAAGGAGGAAATGAATAAATGGATAGTGCAAAAAGAGTGATGTCCGGTACCTGGGGTGAAACTTTGCCCTCCTGATTAGTAATAATTGGGTAATAAAGCGGGAGAATTCAGAGAAAACCTAAGGCATAGCAACAAAGAGTATGGTATTATAAAAATATAGGAGTCGCGAACCCCATTAAAAAGAGGGTTTTCCGAGCCTTCTTCCTATTAGTTTAATATCGAATGCACTTTCGGAGGTGCAGTTTTCAATGTCAAAAAAGAAAATTATAGCGGAGTTAAGTGCCTATTTCCATCTTGAAGGGTACGAATTACTCTCTGCAGATTACGTTAATGCTCATACTAAGCTCGACATTAAATGCAATAAAGGGCATGTCTATCAAGCCACATGGAATTCATTCCAACAGGGGAGAAGATGCTTTATTTGCGCGCACCAGCATATCGGTAAATGTAATGCTAACTCGCACGAGGAGTTTATTAACAGGTTAAAGGATAAAACAAACGGTTCCTGTATAGCTTTAAGCGACTATGTTAGCAACAGTAAAAAGGTGCTATTTAAGAATATAAACTGCGGCCACACTTTTGAAGCTTCACCAAAGCATGTCTTGGCTGGGCATACCTGTCCGGTATGTGGATATAGCCGAATTGGAGACCTGAGGAGAAAGACCCACGAGCAATATGTAGAAGAGGTTAAAGCTTTGGTCGGTGATGAATATAGGATCTTGGGGGAATATAAAGGTGATGTCGCGCGCATTCGATTTGAACATGTCTTTTGTGGTCGAGAATTTAGTATGCGAGCTGGCAATTTTCTGCAAGGAGTAAGATGCCCTCACTGTGCTGAGTCAAAAGGTGAAAAAATAATTTATGACTTTTTAGTCCAAAATGATTATAATTTTGTAAGAGAATATCGCGATAAACGTTGCAAACATAAAAGATATTTACCTTTTGACTTCGCCGTATTCGATGAGAAGGAAGAACTGAAACTATTAATAGAATACGATGGTGAATTGCATTATAAAGTCGGAAGATGGGCAGATGCCCAAGAGAAACTTGCATCAATTAAAAGAAGCGAGAAGATAAAGGATGAATTCTGCTCTCGTCACGGCATTGCATTATTAAGAATACCCTACACTCAATTTGATGAGATAAAACTGATTTTAAGAGGTGCTTTATAAGCACTTCTTTTGTTATGCTATGGCAACTCTGAGCCGAGCCAAGCGAAGCCTGAAAGTAGCTTGGAAGGTGCAACGACTAATGGGTGAGGAAGGCAACCAATAAGCCCAACACGAGTACCCGCCACCCTCAATGGGTGAAGATATAGTCTGAACTATATGGAAACATATAGAGCTGTGGGATAAATAGCCCGCAGGATAACATAATGGAAGTCTGGCTGGATAACGCCTATGTGGGCGAATGCTACGGCATGCAGGCTAAAGTAAGTTTTAATAAAGAAGATGTACAAATTTGCGGACGAATGGCAACGGATAAAAAAGTCTCCAGTATCAGCTGCACAGGCTCCTTGCGGATGCACAAGGTGTCCAGTCGGATGGCTAACGCTATTGGCTCCTCGATCCGCAACGGCAAGGATCTGCGTTTCGTGGTGATCTCCAAGCTGAATGACCCGGATGCCTATGGTGCTGAGCGGGTTGTGCTGAAAAACGTGAGCTTCGACGATCTGACTCTGGCTGATTGGGAAGTAGCCACCAATGGGAAAATTGAAGCTCCCTTTACCTTTACGGATTATGAACTTCTTGACGCTGTGGAGGCAAAATAATGGATACTTTAGAACTGCTGCTCAAAGGGGACCGGCCCAATATGCCGGAGAAAGAGCTTAAATTAAAGCGTCTGAGCAAAGCCTGCGGCGGGGACATTGTCTTCCGCCTGCGGGCCCTAAGCTTCAACCGGGTGGCCGAGATTAAGAATAGTCATGCCGGCGGCGATATGGAGGTCCATATTCTATTAGCCGGCGTCATCTCTCCCGATCTGAAGTCGGAGGAGCTTAAGCAAAAATATAATGCGGTGACGCCCTCGGAAATGATCAAAACCATGCTCCTACCGGGGGAAATCGAGGATATCTCCCGGGAAATCGAGAAGCTGAGCGGCTATCGGGTTACTACGGTGGAAGAGGTTAAAAAAAAATAGAGTCGGATCCTGAGATCCAGCTCATGTACTATTTGTTTGTCGAGAAGAACATGACCCCAGGCTCTTATTATAACCTGCCTCCAGGGGAAAAGGTGATGATAAGAGCCTTCTTTGAAAAGCACATGGAATCCCGCAGCTCGCGAATGAAAACATAGCCGATTGGAGGTGAACATATGGGGAGAAATATCAGTATAGCCATTTCAGTCCAGGATAATTTTACAAAGAAAATCACTACGATGCGCGAGGCGAGCAATAAATTTAATAAAGATCTTGCTGATCTTTCGTCTAAGCTTGATAGTTTAAATAAAAAGAAAATCAGTCTCAAAGTTGATACAGCTAAAGCAAACGAAGCCTTAAGAAAAGCAGAAACGCGATTTGCCAAAACAGGCGAAGCCGCTGCTAATATGTCCACGGTGATAAACCAGATAAATGTTGATCATGCCAGAACAAGCCTGAACTTACTTGAGAATGATGCTCATCAGGCAGAAAAGACTCTTCATAGTCTTGACAAGACAATCGGGAAAATGGGAAATAAGGCAGGCATTTCAGGTGTCTCAGGTGGTGGTAAGGCAGGTACTTCAGTCACCCGAGGCGGTGGCAAGGCAGGAATTTCAGCTGGCGGCAAGGCAGGCTTGATCGGCACTTTGGCGGAGGCAGGAATAGCAAGATTTTCGGGGGACATTGCACAGATTGCGGATGCGGCGATTGGCAGCGCATTTGGTTCAAATACAAATACAATGGTCCAAAGCACGATAGGCAGTGCAATTAGCGGAGCCGCCATGGGGAGCATGATAGGAGGGCTACCCGGAGCAGCCGTTGGAGCTATTGCGGGCGGAGTAATGGGGTTTGCAAGTGGAAAAGCGTCCAACTATTCCAAAGAAGACGATATCTTCAAAAGCAGTGTACGCGACCAATATGAGGCCGTAAAGCAACAAGAGTCCGATACCCTCACTCGCGGCATAGGTATTGCAGGTAGCAGAGAGCAGACGCAGTTGGCCTTTGGCAGAGTGTTGGGCAGTGATGAGACGGCTAAAGATTTCCTGGCGGAGATGGCAGACTTTGCCGTGGCTACACCCTTTGACTATGATCAGCTCGCTGCTATAAGCAAGACTATGCTTGCTAATGGCTACAAGCAGAACGAAGTGTTTGAGGAACTTGTCAAAATCGGGGATGCCGGAATGGCTTTGGGGATGAGCAGTGAAGATATGAACTACGTAGCCGCAAGCTTGGGGAGCCTGAGGTCCACCGGTCAAACTACGCTGGAGTCCCTGAGCCCCTTGCTTGAAAGAGGCATCCCAGTTTTTGAATATTTAGCCAAAGCTTCCGGCAAAACAGAGGCCCAAATACAAGACATGGTCTCGAATGGGTTAATTCCCGGTGTCGAGGCCGCTAAAGCAATCGCTGATTATATGGGCACAGAGCACGCCGGAAATATGGAGAAGCAAAATCAAAGCTACCAAGGGCTTATGAGTAACTTGGAAGATGCTCAGGGCAATATGGATGCGGCTATGGGGGAGGGCTATACCCATGAACGCCAAAAAGGTATTCAAGCTCAGATCGACTACTTTGAGGGGGAAAGCGGCGAGAAGCTAAAGGAAGCCAACCGGATGATCGGTGAGTGGAAAGCGTCCCTGGAGAACGACCATGAAGCCGCTATTCGCAACTCTATGGATGAGATGATGGATTCCGATGAATATAAGCAAGCAGCGGCAGAGGGCAACCGGGTTGAGATGGGAAAACTCCTTGCCGAGGCCCAGGCAAAAGGAGAGAATGAATATAAAGCCAGTGAAGGGTATCAGCTACAGCTCGCTACTGATCAGGAACTTATAAAAAAAATCCGTGAAGACCAATCATTAAAAAAAGAGTATTGGAATACGGGCAAAGCTCTGCAAGAGGAATTTGAAAAAGGGCGTAGGGCCGTTTCGGCCGCTTCTCCTTATGGCTATGGCGATGCCTATGATTATGGCTGGAATGGCCAGGTAGCGGGGTCTGTACCGGGGAAAGTGGCTGCCTATGGCATAAGCTATGTACCCTATGATAATTTTCCAGCGCTGCTCCACGAGGGCGAGCGAGTTCTGACCGCCAGTGAAGCACGGGCCTTAAAAGGTTCCGGGGCAAGCAATATAAGCATCACCGGCAACAGCTTCATCATCAGGGAGGAAGCGGATATCGGCAAAATAGCCCGTGAGCTGGCTAGGAACATGGCAAGAGCCTCCGCGCTGGCCATTTAGTTTTGAGATGCCTTTTCTTACCCCAAATTCCCAAACGTTTGGGAATTTCACTTCCATGGCATCACCTCCCTTCAGGGGAACGCCAACCACTATGTAAGATTTTGCTGTTACAAAACTAAGCTATATACCCTACAAGCACTCTGCAATGGAGTGCTTTTTTCCACCCAAAAAAGGAGGCGAACTGTTTGCGAAAATTCATCTTCAAAGACGGGAACCGGGAACTCCTGCTCCCGGTTACGCCCCCGTCTTTTGCAATTGACCATGGCATAAGGATAGAGACCATCCATATTCATACTCTCGGTGATGTTAATATAGCGGGCTATGGGGCCCTTGCCTCCATTAAGATAGACTGCCTCTTCCCCGCCTGGCCCTACCCCTTTTCCCTTGCCGATGAGAATCCCTATACCTATGTAAAAACCTTTCAAAAATTCTGCGATAAAGGCAAGGTGATTCGTTTTATTATTCCTGATACCCCCGTTAATCTCCCGGTTTTAGTGGAGTCCATTACTTACTCGGAGCGGGACGGAACCCATGATGTTTACGCCAACCTTGCTCTGCGCGAATACCGACCATTAAGCGCCGTAAAGATTGAGCAAAGTGGTATGGAAAACCAATCCAGGCCGGCAGCTGCAGCCGTAGTCAAGTCCTCGCCTTATATCGTCGAGAGCGGGGATACCCTGAGCGCCATCTGCCGGAAGTTTTATGGGGATGCGAACCTCTACCCTAAAGTAGCTGACGCTAACGGCCTTACGAATCCCCATTTGATATTTCCCGGACAAAAGCTCAACATGCCGGATAAAAGCCAATTGGTTCAAGGGGGGTGACCAATCTCAGTGGTTAAGCTGCTTTTAAAAAATACGGAGGGGACATTCGATATAAGTCAGTTGGTCCCCCAGATAACGTGGTCCGGAAATTATCAGCAATGTGCCAGATCCCTGGACTTCAGTCTGCTGTCCTCTCCCCTTGACAAACACATCCCCGTGGTCCAGTGCAATCTGGGTAATTCTATCATGCTCATGCTGGGCGACACAGTATTGTTCGAAGGTTATATTTTTGAGCGCACTAAAAATACGGGGAGCAGCACCATAGACATAGCCTGTTTTGACCGGGGAATCTACCTCAAGCGCAACAAAACATCGTATAAATTCACGAATCAGACTCCGGAGGCGATTGCCAAAAGGATCTGCGCGGATTTTGATATCGAAATTGGGGAAATCGTTGACACAAGGGTTAAAATCAGCCGTAACTTTCTTGGCTCGACTCTCTATGACATCATCCAGACCGCCTACACCCTGGCCTCGTATCAGACCAAGAAGAAATATTATCTTGCCTTTAAGGGCGCCAAGCTTTATGTCCTGGAAAAGAAGGTTACCGATGAGACTTTGGTGATTGAGGGCGGCTCCAATCTCATGGATGCCAGCACATCGGAAAGTATCAGCAATCTGATTAATCAGGTTACACTCTACGATAAAGACGACAACTTTATCCGCCATATCAAAAATGATGAACTAATTGAGCTGTACGGATTGATGCAGGACTCTATCCGGCAGTCAGATGATGAAGATGCCGGAGAGAAGGCCCAAGAGATGCTGGACAACAATGGCCTGCAGCAGAAGATCACCATCAATAATCTTGGAAATGCTGCCAATGTCTCAGGGGGCACCGTAGTCGTCCGGGAACCTTATACAGGGCTTTACGGACTGTTCTACATTGATCAGGACACCCATACCTGGAAGAACGGCCTTTACCTCAATCAACTGGTCATCAACTTTAAAAACCTCATGGACGAAAAGGAGGTGGGCTCATTGCCGAACAAGAGCGGAGAAAAGACAGCCGGTTGAAGACTCTCCTTCATTTTAGGGCCTTAGTACAGAGAAAGGAGTGACATACAATGGAAGACAATCCTTTTACAACACTTCTGGAGACGATGCGCGGTGAAGCCAAAGGACAAATACCTACAGCTTATCGCTTAGGAAAAGTCGTCAACGCCAATCCTCTCAAAGTGAGCGCTTCAGGAATACTTTTGTCAGGGGATGATCTGCTGATCAACGCAGGAATTGGGGAGCGGACTGAAGCTCTGGCTATGTCGGAACTATCAGGGGTTCTCACCGGAACTCTTCATGGCGACTCGGTCAATCTGGCCATTGCCGACGGCAATCTATCCGCTGCCGCCAGGGTAGAAACCAGTTTGGTTGAAGGCGACACTGTCCTGCTGATCTCCCTTGAGGATAATCAGAAATTTATCGTACTCTGCAAGGTGGTGAGCCTATGAGCCTTTTTCCCATGATTCAGCCGGAGGCGGCAAGGGTTGAAACAGCGTTACCCCTCTGCCGGGAAGTGGACTGGGACTTTGAACTGGATAGTCCGATCTATAAAAACGGCTCACCCTCTTTTGTCACCGGGGCAAGGGCCGTTTTGGTTTGGGCATGGAACGCTCTCCATACCCCCAGGTACCGGTATGAGATCTACACTTGGAACTATGGCAACGAAGTGGAGCAGTTGATTGGCCAGCCTTTTACAGATGACCTCAAACGTTCTGAGGTAAGCCGATTTGTAAGGGAATGCCTGTTAATCAATCCATATATTACAGATGTAGCCGATATAACAGTTAACTTTGCCAATGAAACAGTAAAGATTGGCTGCAGAATAATCACAGTTTATGGGGAGGTGAATCTCAATGTTTGAAACGATTACTCCTGAAAGTATCAAAGAAAATATCCTAAATGAACTTGAGCAGGTGGATGTCCGGGAAGGAAGCTATACGAATAATCTTGTCAGCCCCACTGCTTTGGCGATCTGGAAGCTTTACGACAGTTTGAATGCCCTTATCCCGATGGTCTATGTGGATGAAACCTCCGGCGTATACATTGACAAAAAGGCTGCCAATTATGGGATCACCAGAAAATCCGGTACAAAGGCTTCCGCAGTGCTGCACTTCACAGGAGTTGACGGTAAGGTGGTTCCTAAAGGGACGGTTTTTCTAACAGGTGACGGCCTGGAATTTGTGACTGAGTCGGCGGTTACAATCACCGCCGGAGCAGCCAGCACCACTGCCATAGCGACCGAAGCAGGCGAAGCCTACAATGTTCCCGGCGGCAGCATTACTCAACAGATTGTCAGCATCTCGGGACTTACCGGCGTAACCAATGGCGCTGCTGTCGGGGGCACAGACCCGGAAAGCGATAAAAGCCTGGTGGAGAGGCTCTATGCCTATCTTCGCAAGCCGGCAACCAGCGGCAATGTTTATCATTACGAACAATGGGCTTTGGCTGTTGATGGTGTGGGAGGGGTAAAGGTAGCTCCCCTTTGGAATGGACCGGGTACGGTTAAGGTCCTGATTGTAAGCCCTGCTAAAGCTCCTGTGGATCAAGAAGTTGTGACCCGTTGCGCTGACTATATCCAACAGAGTAGGCCCATTGGAGCAACGGTGATAGTAGAAAGTGCCTCGGCGCTTACAATTAATGTAGAGGCAACGATTACTATTGAAAGTACAACCACCAAGTCCGCGGTGAAGGAAGCTTTTGCGGACAGCCTGAACGCTTATTTGCAGAGCATTGCTTTTGAAAAGTATGAACTGATTTATAATCGCCTTGCTTTCATGCTCCTGGATATCGAAGGGGTCATTGACTATGCAGATCTAACCGTTAATGGCGGAACATCAAATATTACCATCGCCGATAATGAGGTCCCTGTAGCAGGAATGGTGGTGATCAGCTAATGGCGGATCTGATTGAGTTATTGCCGCCTAATTACAAGAACAGTCAGGAAGTCGTGGAACTACAGGAGGCTTTGGGAAATCAGATTACGGCTGCAGCGGCGGCTAAAGCCGATGTGTTTAAGCAACTGGATGTTAACACAGCTACCTGGGGACTAAGATACTGGGAGCAGGCCTATGGGCTTAAAACAGATGTCTCAAGATCTTATGATTACCGCAGAACAAGACTATTAAGCAAGATGCGCGGCCAAGGTTCAACAACAAGCTCGATGATCAAAAATGCCGCGGAAAGCTTCAGCAATGGGGAAGTAGAAATTGCCGAAGATAACGCCAATTATCAATTTACTGTGAAATTTGTAGGGGCCAAAGGAATACCGCCCAATCTGGACGATCTTAAAGATGCGGTTGAGGAGATAAAACCGGCTCATCTGAAAGCCATCTATGAATTTACTTATCTGGTGTGGTATGAGCTTGATGCCAAAAACTGGACTTGGGATCAGTTCGATGCTCAAGGTCTTACCTGGAATGAATTGGAGGTGCTTAGCTGATGCCAGAACAATCAGCACGATTAGGAATACCCTTACCCTTGGGAAATGAAAATGTTTCAAGGCAAGCTATCCGAGAAATGCTTCAGGCTGTGGATGATCACGCGGAGACTATTGCAGGAGCTCAAGCAAAAGCCGATGCAGCGGAAGCTGCTGCCAAGGGCTATGCAGATAGTGCCGCAGGCTCTGTGGCCGGGGCTGTGAACAATGCCCTTGTTGCGCATATGGCGGAAAGTATGCCACATAAATTTGCCGATAGCGGCGTTACCTATCGGTATGGATGGAAGGTTGTTTCAGGGGAGTTAAGATTCGTATATGAGGAGGTTGTATAATGCCTGAAATCACATTACCTACAAAGACACAAGTAGATTCAATAAAGATAGATACGAGTGCCATAATAACAAAAGTAAATACTAACTTAGACACAGCTGTGTCTAGTCGTGCAACTCAAACCAGTGTAAACACGATTAACACTAATGTCGGTAGTAATGCAGATACAGCCAGTGCAGAGGGGAGCATCCACGCAAAGTTAAAAGATATAAAAACAACTGTTTCTATGGGTACTAAATATAGACCACTTAATGTTCAAAGCTCTACAAATGATGTTAATAATTTTGTCCAGATCATTAACGTAACAGGTTCAGGATATATTGATCTTATGGTTTTCCTGTTAGGTAATACAGAATTTAAACTTATAATTGATGGTGTAGTCAAATATTGGACTGGAATTCCAGGCGGTCAGAACTATGGTAGCTTAATATTTACAACTCCTAATCATACAAATGCTACAATGTATCATGATGGTTATATCAATGTATTTAATAGACTTGGTATCCATTGTGGTATTGGTGTTTTCAATGTAGGTTCTAATGAAATGAGATTTCCTACTTGGGCAACGACAAAACAGGCAGCTCACGGAGGGGTAGTATATTTATCTCAACCAATTTATTTTAATTCAAGTGTTGTAGTTCAGGCTAAAGCATTTTATTATCCAGGAGCAAAATGCAGCCCAGCTTATACAAATCTTGCAAGTGCTTATATAGAAGGAGGGTTATTATAATGTTAGATTATACTGAAACACGAGATGGTGATTATACTATTATAACATATTCAGATGGGACAACTATTAAATCATTGAATTCTGATATCCCTATTACCTTACCGCTTATGCCTGACCCTGGACCTTCACTACAAGAAATAAAAGAAAATCAAATTGCTCTTATGAGCGCCATTGCAGATATATATTTAAAATTAAAAGAGGTGAGTCTTTAATGGCTAATTTATTTGCGAAGCTGATAATTTATAAAGTTAAAAAATTTGTTGATGTTCCAGAAGAGTTACAAGAAGATGTTAAAAATATTCTTTCTTATATGGGATATGATGATAATGGAAAATTTTATGAGGGGTAAGAGAGGTATAGTTAAATGATAGATACGGTTAGGATGATAATCACCAGAAAATGTAATTTAAGTTGTCCATATTGTCATGCTGATGCTTACAATAAACTAGACTTATCAAAAGAACTTTCAGCTAAAGATTGGATAGATGGTTTAAATAAACTACCAGATTTAAAAAAACTAATAATAACCGGTGGAGAGCCGTTAATGTCAGATGTGATAGATAAAACTATAGAATTAGTTGAATATTTCACAGCTAAGAATGTTAAGGTTAAAATAAATACTAATGGGACACATATGTGTATATTTGATAATGTTAATCCTGATGATTTGGAATTTCAAGTCAGCATAGATGGCCTTCCTCTTCAACATGATAAAAACAGAGGTAAAGGTAATTACAAAAAAAGTGTTAACTTTATAGAAACACAAATGTCGCGTGGGAATAAAGTAAAGTTAAAACATGTTATATCTAGTGATAATTTATATAATATAAACTATGTTGTTTCTTTAGCAAAGAAACTTATGGTTCAAGCTCAGTTTCAAGTCACCGTACCAATAGGAAGAGGTAAGTCATATGATAGTGTTGAAAATAAAGATATTATTAACATTATAAAAAGCAATGGATATGATTATCGTCCTAGAATAACTACTTGCTATCGGCATCTTGGCGTTGGAGGTATTACAGCGTCCTTAGATGAATATGGTAATTTTATCGCATGTCCACAATTAAGAGATTTTCCAACAGGTTTAAATATAACTGGTGATTTTACTGAACAAGAAATACGTCTAAGACTTAAAGATATAGTTGGAGATATGACCTGTGATACTTATACATTATAAAAAATAAAGTGAGGTCTTTTGAAGTGCTAGAATCGTTAATATCAACAAAACTGCTTTTACAACTAAGCTCTAAGCTTGTGATTTTATTTAGCTTAGTCCTTATTGTTATTTCCGCTAACAAGGCTGGGCTTATTGGATTATTAACTAAACCTTTTGGCTTAATTAAAAATCAAAAAACTATGTTATTAGCTTGGTTTATTTTCTCGTGTGCTTTTTCTCCCTTTTTCCCTAATAGTATTTGTGCAACAATTTTAGTGCCTATTGCTTTAATATATGCTGAGAATAGAAATATAAACAAAACAGCACTTATCCTTACATTAGGGACTTCCATCATAGTTGGCAATAACTTTCTCCCTACAGGCGGTGGAGGAAACTTAATGGCATGGGGCCTATTAGAAAACAGAGTTGGCCACGATTTAAGTTCGCTTGTGTGGTTAAGAATGATGTTTGTTCCAACTTTAATTAGCGCTATTATTTCATTGTTTGTATTATGGAAAATGGTATATAGCAAACTCTCTGATACATTAAATAATGATATTAGCAGTCCCCCCAAAATTACACCCTTATTTATAGTAAATTCAATTCTTTTTGCTTTTGGTATTTACGCTGGTTTATTTAAGTTAGATAATTATTACTTAGTTGCAGACGCAGTTATTATGTTAATTATAAATAGACCAGATAAAAGCTGTTTTAGTAAATTACCTTATAAGGCATTACTTATTTATTCTATTGCAATGATAGTAGGAAGTTTAACCGGACAATTAGTAAAAGCTAACCCTAACTTTACTGATATCTTAACTATTGATTTTTCATTTCTTCATGTTTTCTTAATTTCTATTTTGTCTGCATTTTCTACAAACTTAATAGACAACGGAGCGGTTACAGCTATACTAATACCTAGTATCCTTTCATTCACGGAGGGAAACAACTTTTGGCTTTGGGCTTTCCTGATGAATACTTTTAATGTGGGGTTTGCGACCATCTTTGCTAATACAGTGTGGCAAGTTTCATGCTCATATGGGTTAAAACAGAAAGATTTATTTAAGGTTGGTTTCGTTCTAGCAATATTACATGTTATGGCATTTTCAATTTACTTTTATATTATGCAGGGTTCTAATGTATTTACAGTGTTATAATCAACTTAACGGGAGATATTCGAGTAATTACAGATGTAGACTCTCTTTGCACAACACCACAACGCCAACACAGGGCGTATTTTTTATATCCAAATCCAGGTCCGAACTCCGCCACTTTTGGCGGGGTTCAGGGCTTGGAGCTTTCCAGTTCAAGAGAGGTAGGTGATAGCCTTTGGACTTTACACTTATTACAGCCCTTATTGCGGTAGCGGCTACTTTGTCGGGAATCATCTTAGGCTGGTCGGCAAGAGCTAAGGAAGCAGAGAAGGAAGTCAGAAAAGATGCCGAAATCGACACAGCCCTCCGTACAGATATGGAGTATCTTAAGCGCGGGGTAGATGATATCCGACTTGAACAGCGTACCCAAGGGCAGCGCGTAGATGCCATGGGTGAACGCCTTACCCGGGTTGAAGAGTCATCAAAACAGGCTCACAAGCGGATTGACCGCATCGAGCAGAAAGAAGAGTAAACATGCCGCAAATCGAATGGGTAGGTACCCCCAACTTTAGGTATGGCCGCAATGCCCTCCAGCCCTTGGCCATTGTCAATCATATCACTGCCGGCTTTTATCCGGGCTGCTTAGACTGGATGCAGCATCCTTGCTCCCAGGCAAGTGCACATTATTTGGTCTTAAGAAACGGCCGCATACTACAACTGGTCAAAGAGGAAAACACAGCCTGGCATGCAGGTATAGCGAATAAACCCAATTGGAACCTGTATGATGGAACGAATCCGAACTACTATACCATCGGCATTGAACACGAAGGAATGCCTGGAGATGAGCTGACAGAAGCTCAGTATCAGTCCACCCTATGGCTCCATAAGCAGCTCATAACCAAGTATCCAGCGATCACCATTGATAACCGGCATATTATTGGCCATTACAGAATTGACAGTGTCAACAGACCAAACTGCCCAGGGGCTAAGTTTCCCTGGGCAGAGTTATTTGCTGATTTGAAGGGAGGGCATGACGTGGATCATCTCGTAATCTATGCCGATGGAGATGTAGGAGCTGCGCTTTTGCTCAGCTTTAAGCTAAAATGCCCGATGGTCCATAAAGCCTTTGCAGAGAAAATCCAGGCCAGGCATAAGCACTGGGTTGGGGTGCAGGGGACGAATGGCGACGGAAATTACTACTATGCCGGGAGCGACCGGATAGAGACTGCGAAGTTAGGATTGTGAGGAGGAGTCAACTATGGAAACTGCCTTGGGTTCTATCCAGAACTTTTGGGGGCTGCTGCTTGTTGTGGCAGTCTTTATTATTTATCTGATCAGCCAGGGGAAGGCTAAAGCTGGGAAGATTGTGCTCTCGCTGATGCTGAGGCTGGAGAAGCAGGCTGAAGAGTACGCACTGCAGACCGGGGAAGAGAAGTTTGGCTTCGTGGTGGAAAAGGGATATCAGATTTTGCCCAAATATGTACGGTTGATCTTTAGTTATAACATGTTCGTTGAACTGGCAGATAGACTCTATGATGAAGCAAAGAACTATTTATTGAACCTGGAGGAAAAGACCCTTGCCGCGCCGGTTAAAGAGGGCAAAGAAGCCGATCCCGGATAACACAGCCTATAACAGTCCTCTAACAAAGCCCTCTATGATTGGAGAAAATCTTCAGTAATCTTCGCAATCCGGCTTGCAGCTCGGCCATCACCATAGGGGTTAACAGCATGAGCCATGTACTCATAGGCTTCCTGATTACCCAGGAGGCGGCTCAGTTCCTGAAGAACTTTTTCATAGCTGGTTCCCACTAAAGATACGGTCCCTGCCTCCACCGCCTCCGGCCGCTCGGTGGTATCCCGAACCACCAGCACTGGAATCCCCAGGGAAGGGGCTTCTTCCTGAATTCCTCCGGAATCGGTCAGAATAATATTGGCTTGAGCCATGAGGTTGACAAAGGGTTCATAGTCCAGAGGCTCAATCATATGGACCCGGGGATTATGACCCAGAACTTCATTGACTACTTGACGAACAGAGGGGTTTTTATGCACAGGGAACACCACATAAGTATCCGGATAATGCTCCAAAACCTCTGCTAAAGCCCGATAGATCTGCCGCATAGGCTCACCGAGATTTTCCCGGCGATGAGTAGTCACAAGAATCATGCGCCGTCCTTCATTTTGGCTTAATATTTCCTTTAAGGCGGAATCTGAAAATGTATAATCCTTCTTTACGGTGGTCAGTAAGGCGTCAATCACTGTATTTCCTGTGACATATATTTTCTCTTCCGGGACCCCTTCAGCCAATAAGTTTCTTTTGGATGTTTCCGTAGGTGAAAAATGCAAATCCGTTAAAGCTCCGGCCAATTTGCGATTCATTTCCTCCGGGAAAGGAGAGTATTTATTGCCCGTACGTAATCCCGCTTCCACATGGCCTACGGGAATTTGGGCATAATAGGCAGCTAAAGCTGCAACAAAGGTGGTTGTAGTATCCCCGTGGACCAGGACCAGGTCGGGCCTAGCCTCTTCCAACACTTCCTTTAAACCGTTAAGGGCACGGGTAGTAATGTCCGTTAAAGTCTGTCCCGCCTGCATGAGATTTAAGTCATAATCCGGTTTAATTTGAAACAGATCCAGCACCTGATCCAGCATTTCCCGATGCTGGGCAGTCACAGTAACCTCACAGTGCAGAGACGTTTTTTTCAGGGCCTGAACAACGGGAGCCATCTTAATCCCTTCAGGCCGTGTCCCGAAGACTACCATAACCTTTTTTCCTTCCACTTGAATACTCTCCTTCCAGCAAAATATCTTTCTTTTGTCAGGGTCGTGTAGCTTATCCTGCATCCGTGCCCCCCAGACCCGAAAGGAAACCCAAGGATTTTGCTTTAAGGCAGGGAACGGATTCTAAGCGAGCAGGTAGCAATCTTCGTGAAAAGACTGCAGCGGAGTCGGGTTGGAAACAGGACGTTTCCAACCGCCCATTGAGCAGGAGCGATTTGGGCGGGCACCCGACGGAGCGGAGGTCTTGAGCGATTAGATTGCTCCGCGCAGCTTATGGAGTGAGCGCCTAAAGCAAAATCCTGGAGAATCAACTTGCAAGTCTTTTCAGAGGTAGATGCAACGAGAGGGCTAGGAAACCCTAGCCCTTTTCTGTATTATATTGAATTGGGAGATTCCAGCTGGATGAGCTCTAATTCCGCTTCAGCCGCCATCTCCAAAGCCAGTGGATCCGGGTAGGGATAAAGGAAAAAGACGCGTTTTATACCGGCATTAATAAGGAGCTTAGTACAAAGCACACAAGGCTGAAATGTAGTATAGATATCCGCTCCATTAATAGAAACCCCATGCTTGGCTGCCTGAACCAAAGCATTTTGCTCCGCATGAACCGCCCGGCAAATCTCTGTCCGTTCCCCGGAAGGGATACCCAGCTGTTGTCTGAGGCAGCCCTTTTGGGCACAATGACTCAGCCCTGTAGGACTGCCGTTATAACCGGTGCTGAGAATCTGCTTATCCTTAACAAGCACAGCACCCACTTGACGGCGCAGGCATGTGGAACGTCCTGCTACGACTTGTGCCATCTGCATAAAATATTCATCCCAACTGGGTCGCTCTATCTTTTTCATTTCGTACCATATAACCGATCCCCGGCGTCACCGAGACCGGGAATGATATAGCCGTGGTCGTTTAAATAATCGTCCACTGCCGCCACAAAAATATCCACATCGTCATGGTAGGTGTGAACTTCTTTGATGCCTTCCGGAGCGGCTATTAAACACATGAGCTTGATGTTTTTTGCTCCTCTGTCCTTCAGGAAGGTAATGGCCGCAGCAGCGGACCCCCCCGTAGCCAGCATGGGGTCAATGACGATTAAATCACGTTCTTCTACATCGGTAGGGAGCTTGCAGTAGTATTCCACCGGCTTCAGTGTCTCCGGATCCCGATAAAGTCCTACATGGCCAACTTTAGCTGTGGGGATTAATCTCAGCATCCCGTCCACCATTCCCAGACCGGCTCTTAAGATAGGAATCAAGCCTACTTTGCGTCCTGCTATTGCTTTTGCTGTCATAGTAGCTACCGGAGTCTTCACTTCCACATCTTGCAGAGGAAAATCCCGGGTCACTTCATAGGCCATGAGCATGGCTACTTCTTCTACCAGTTCACGAAAGTCTTTGGACCCTGTGTTTTCGTCCCGGATTAAAGATAATTTATGCTGTATTAAAGGATGGTCCAGAATATGAACTTTTGCCATGGGTGTCAACTCCTAATCTAAATTTGGGTAGAGAGGGAATTCTGCACAGAGTGCTGTAACGATATCCCGAGCTTTAGCCGCCCCAGCTTCATTGTGTTCCGACAAAGCAATGTTGATGGCTTCGGCAATTCTTTCCATTGCCTGAGCATCCATACCGCGGCTGGTCACGGCAGGGGTGCCGATCCGGATGCCGCTGGTTACCATGGGGCTGGCCGGATCATAGGGAATGGTGTTCTTGTTCACCGTAATACCGACCTCATCTAAAATATGCTCCGCTTCTTTCCCTGTCAAGCCTTTAGGCCGTACATCCACAAGCATCAGATGATTGTCCGTGCCTCCGGAAACGACGCGGAAGCCTTTTTCAGCCAGAGCTTCTGCTAATACTTTAGCATTCTCCACAATCCGTTTCTGATATTCCACAAATTCCGGTTTTAAAGCTTCACCAAAAGCAACGGCCTTTGCCGCAATTACATGCATCAAGGGGCCGCCCTGAATGCCGGGGAAGATGGCTTTATCGATAGCTTTAGCAAATTCTTCTTTGCATAGAATCAGCCCCCCACGAGGCCCCCGCAGAGTTTTATGTGTGGTGGTGGTGACAAAATGAGCGTAGGGAACAGGGCTTTGATGAAGTCCCGCTGCGACTAAGCCCGCAATATGGGCCATGTCTACCATGAAGTAGGACCCTGCCTCATCGGCGATTTCTCTTAAGCGGGCAAAGTCGATTTGTCTGGGATAGGCACTGGCTCCCGCTACAATCATCTTAGGGCGATGCTCAAGGGCTAATTTGCGCACCACATCATAATCAATTCGTTCTGACGACTGATCTACGCCATAGGCAACAAAGTTATAATACACGCCGGAAATATTTACGGGGCTGCCGTGAGTTAAATGCCCCCCATGGGAAAGATTCATACCAAGAACCGTATCCCCAGGTTTAAGCATGGCAAAATATACGGCGGTATTAGCTTGGGCGCCGGAATGGGGCTGGACATTAGCATGTTCTGCGCCAAAAAGCCTTTTCACTCGCTCCCGGGCTAAATCCTCAACAATATCCACATACTCACAACCGCCATAATAGCGTTTTCCCGGATACCCTTCCGCATACTTATTCGTAAGGACGGAACCCTGGGCTGCCATGACGGCTCTGCTCACAAAATTCTCTGATGCAATCAGCTCGATTTTATTGCGTTGTCTCCCTTCCTCCTGGGCGATAGCCTCCGCCACTTCGGGATCCTGAGGGAGAATCCATTCCTTAATATAATCCATGTTTACCCACTCCTACCTCCATAAATTAAGAAAACCTGGCTTGAGCGCGAATACATTGCCGACAAGCTATACTACAGGATACATCGCCCTCGGACCACCGATCAGCCGTGGCCGGGTTCTGGCCATGGTAAGATGAGCATGGCCAATCTCCTTGATGGAAGGGCGTATAGGCACAACCACTGGCCGCAGGTGCATCCCGATAAAGGTATCTCCCACATCAATTCCGGCATGACCGCGAATGGTTTCCACCATCATAGGTTCCTTATAGGTCTGCCAAGCCTTAACCGCCATGGAGCCCCCTGCTGATAACGAGGGGACAACGGTTACAGCATCAAGACCGTAATGCTCCACACAAGCTTCTTCCACCACGAGAGCTCGGTTCAAATGTTCACAGCCTTGGACAGCCAGATAGAGTTCCCGTGCCCTGACTTTGGCCAGCAAAAGGGGAAGAAGGGCGTCAGCAACCTCTTCGCTGCTTGCCTTCCCGATATGTTGTCCCATAACCTCACTGGTACTGCAGCCAAGAACGACAATTTGCCGGGGTTTTAAATTAGCTTGAGAAAAGAATTCATCTAAAACCTGATTCCAAGCTTTATTCATATCCTCAAAATTCATCGATGATTGCCTCCCTACAGGGGATTAGAGTGTCTCTCCCTTTTCAATGGAACTGATGAGTTCGACCCGACAGGCATGCCGTCCACCGGCAAAAGGAGTTTTAATGAAACTATCCACGATATCCAAGGCTAATCCTAAACCGGTAACTCTGCCTCCGAGGGCCAAGACATTGGCATTATTATGTTCCCGCGCCATACGTGCCGAATAGGTCTCAGTGCAGACTGCAGCACGAATACCCGGCACTTTATTGGCAGCTATAGAGATTCCTAAGCCCGTCCCACAGACCACGATTCCTAAATCTGCTTTGCCTTTATTTATTGCATCACCCACAAAAAAACCATACCTGGGGTAATCCACGGAATCTTTAGTGTTTGTACCGAAATCCAAGATCTCGATCCCTTGGTCTTCTAAATGGGCACGAATCTCATTTTTAAGTTCGTACCCGCCATGATCTGCTCCTAACGCGATTTTCAAAAGGGACACCTCCAATTATCTATAGCAGTTTTCTACATTAATTAGACAATCCCTGCCTATGGCTATGAAAAAGGAATTTTCACATAATAACCATCGATCATTAGTTTGTCCATCATTTTCCAAAGCTATTATCGCTGTCCCTCCAGGCTTGTTTTGACCTCATAAAGCAATGCCGCCATGTCCTCAGCACACCGGCGATACCGCTCAACACTTCCGCCCCAAGGATCTGAGATATCCTGATGGCTCCTTTCCCTTACCCAGCTACCCAACCTTTTGATTTTTGGGGCGAACTCAGGGAAAGCCTCCTTAAGCTGCATCTCATGGGTACCGGTCATGGGGACAATCCAATCCGCAGTAGCCAGCATTTCTCTACGCACTAAGCGTGCTTGATGGGAAGTGAGATCGATGCCTTTTTCCTTTAAGACTTGAACCGCTTGAACACTGGCGGGCTCCCCCTCCCAAGCTGCTAAACCTGCGGATTCCACTTGAATATCCGGTCCCAAAATCTCCCTCGCCAAACCTTCAGCCATGGGGCTTCGGCAGGTATTTCCAGTACAGATAAATACAATTCGCACAAATGATTACTCCTATCCCAGTAACATTCTTAATCCAATGATAACAAGGACAAAGCCTCCGACGACTTCAGCCCGTTTTCCTAACCAAGAACCTACATAACGGCCGAGGACCAAACCGCTCCCCATCATAATTCCAGCCACAGTGCCCATGACCAGAACGGTAAGCCCGATCCGGCTATCCACTGTCCCTAAAGAAAATCCTACACTAAGGGCGTCCAAGCTCACACTGGCTGCCAAAGCATACATACCGATACCACTTAGGGAAACCCCGGTCGGCAATTGTTTACGATTAAGAGCCGGTCTTGCTTCAGAAAGGGGGATATATTCCGCCTCCGGCCTCCAGACATGGAAAATCATACGTCCCCCTAACCATAGAAGAACCAGGGAACCGATCCCTCTGGCTAAATGGCCGAGAAACATTCCCAAGGTCTGTCCCAAAAACAGCCCTCCTAAGGGCATAAAAACATGAAAGATAGCAACCAACAGAGAAAGCCTCAAGGTCATCCTTTTTCCGACTCCTACGAGACCGATAGCCAAGGCCAGAGAAAAGGCATCCGCCCCTAAAGCAACGGACAGAGCCAATATCCATGCAAGATTCAATCCCCATTCCTCCTGTTCGAAGGGTAGAATACAATATCTCTGTATTCTATGCTATGGGGGGAGGTTGCATGCTGAAATCTCTGGGTCGTGTAGCTTCACATGTGTCATAAAGTTAACTTAAGCAGTATCTCCAGGATCTTGTTTACACCGTTCGCTCAATAAGCTGCGCGGTGCCAGACTAATCGCTCAAGCTCCCCACTCCGACGGGTCCCCGCCCAAATCGCTCCTGCTCAATGGGCGGTTGGAAACGTCCTGTTTCCAACCCGTCTCCGCTGCTAGCTTTTCGCGAAGTCTGGCATCCTGCTCGCTTAGAAGTCGCTCTCTTTTGTAAATCAATATCCTTGGGTCAGCTTCTTAAAAGTATCTCTTTTGAAATAAGACCTGTAAGCGCAGCTTCACGCACAAGAGTGAACGATTTTAGCGGAGGGGTGTTCAAGCGAACGAGGCTTTCGTTGCTTAGCGGAGCCACTGGTTCACTTCAAGTATTACCCTGAGGTTTGGCGTAGCTGCGACGAAAGCGAGTGAGCTAACCCCGGAGCTATTGAGTGAACGATGTGCGTGAAGCTGCACGACCTGAATATCCTCCAAAGAATGACTTCAATTTAACCGATTGCTACACCCGAACAATCCTCTGCCCGGAAGCCTTCTGCAACCGATTCATGATCGCGAAGCCCAGACCCTTTTCCGAGACTCCTTCGGCCAGAATAATGTCCATATCCTGTTCATCACAGAGCCTTAATCCTTCGTAGAGATTCCCGGCCACCTCTTCAGGAGCATTCTCTGACCCTAAGACAAAGAGCAGATCCGGAAGCTGGCTATGCAGGTCCGGTGCACTCTCCAGGGTACAGAGGATGCCTACTTTCTTTAAACGGGAGTGTCCTTTGCGAATCTCGTCGCTCATTTTGCGGATAATATTTTTCCTCTCCCCAATAAGGAGGGTCAAATCTCCTTTCGGAGCATAATGGCGATACTTCATCCCCGGAGCCTTAGGGGCCTGATTGGGTGAAGGATGATCCACCACCACTTCTCCCAATACTTCTTCCAACTCTTCCTTGGTGATACCTCCCGGACGAAGAATGGTAGGAACTTCACCGGTCAAATCCAAGACCGTGGATTCAACACCTACAGAACAAGTCCCCCCATCCAAAATCATGGGGATCTTGCCTTTTAAATCCTTCCAGACATGAATTCCCTGGGTAGGGCTGGGCTTGCCGGAAAGATTGGCACTGGGAGCAGCTATAGGAACCCCGGCTTCCTTAATGAGCTCCAAAGCTACCGGGTGCTTGGGCATCCGAATGGCCACAGTTCCTAGGCCTCCGCTGACCACATCCGGTACAAAGGCGGTTTTTTCCAAGACAAGAGTCAAAGGGCCTGGCCAAAATTTTTCTGCACAAAGGGCTGCTTGAGGCGTCCATTCCTCCACCAGCCTTTTGACCATTTCCAAGTCTGAGACATGAACGATGAGAGGATTATCCTGAGGCCTGCCCTTGACTTTAAAAATCTCTTTGCAGGCGTTGGCATCCATGGCATTAGCCCCTAAACCATAGACCGTCTCGGTAGGCAAGGCCACCAATTGCCCTTCACGAATCAGCTGGGCCGCCTCCTTAATCCACTCCGTCTCAGGATGCTGTGCATTGATCGTGACCCGTTTTGTTTGCAAAATTCTCACCTCGCGAAAACTACCCGATCTCTCCCCCCCAAATCCTGAAAGATCCGAGTGTGGAAACCCTGTTGCTGAAAAAGTCTTGCTACCGAATCTCCTTGCTGCCAACCGATCTCGACAAGGATCATACCCTTTTCTTTAAGTAAAGAACGGGCTTCTCGGGCAAGTTCCCGATAAAAATCTAAGCCGTCTACTCCCCCCAGAAAAGCCATACTCGGTTCTTTAGCTATTTCCGGGGCGAGTTCGCTGTATTCTTCTTGAGTTACATAGGGTGGATTGCTTACGATGAGATCCCAAACATCTCCTCGAATGGGTGCCAAGAAATCCCCTTGACGCCATTCGATCCGCACTCCCAGACGCTCTCCATTGAACTGCGCCACGTCCAGAGCACTCCTGGATAAGTCTGTCCCTACAACCTCAGCTTGAGGCCAATAGTGGGCAATGCTGATCGCTAAAGCTCCGCTTCCTGTACAGAGATCCGCAATGCGGGGGGGAGCTCCACCACCGGCCTCATCCGCTGAGTGCTTCCATTTCTTTTTTATCTCCAGAACCTTTTCCACAAGGATCTCTGTATCTGCCCTTGGAATAAGAACTCTTTCATCTACATAAAAATCAAGCCCCATAAATTCTTGGTGCTTTAAAATATACTGGAGTGGTTCCCGTTCGGCCCTGCAGCTAATCAGCCGTTTATAAGCGGCCTCCTGATCAGAACTAAGAGCTTGGTCTCTCTCCAAATAAAGTTGTTCCCGCCTTAAGCTGAGAATATGCCCAAGCAGGAGATCCGCATCCCAGCGCGGATTTTCCACTTGGGCAAGGTTTAATTCTTGCTCTCCCCATAAAAGAGCATCAATGATACGCATTATGCCTCCGATTTCAGACGCTCAGCTTGATCCGTAGTGATTAAGGCATTAATCACCTCATCCAGCTCTCCTAACAAGATGGAATCTAAGCGATGAAGGGTCAAGCCAATGCGATGATCTGTCACCCGACCTTGAGGGAAGTTATAGGTGCGGATTCGCTCACTGCGATCGCCGGTTCCCACCTGACTGCGGCGTTCACTGGCCAATTCTCCCATAGCCTCTTCCTGGGCACGTTCCAATAGACGAGCCCGCAAAACCCGAAGAGCTTTTTCTTTATTTTTCAGCTGGGATTTCTCGTCTTGGCAAGAGACAACGGTACCTGTGGGAACGTGGGTGATGCGGACCGCTGATTGGGTGGTATTGACCGACTGTCCCCCGGGACCGCTGGAGCAAAAAATATCAATCCGCAAATCGTTGGGGTTGATATCGACATCCACTTCTTCCGCCTCGGGAAGCACCGCTACCGTGGTGGTGGAAGTATGGATCCGACCGCCGGATTCCGTAGTAGGTACCCGCTGCACCCGGTGGACACCGCTTTCGAACTTCAGTTTGCTATAAGCCCCTTGTCCTTCAATAAGGAAGATAATCTCCTTAAAGCCCCCAATATCGGTGTAACTGGCGCTGAGGAGCTCCGTACGCCAGCCTTGATGCTCCGCGTATTTGGTATACATTCGATAAAGATCTCCGGCAAAAAGAGCCGCCTCTTCTCCACCTGCGCCGGCGCGGATTTCCATAATGACGTTTTTGTCATCATTAGGATCTTTGGGTAAGAGCAGAATTCTCATTTTCTCTTCTAACTCATCCCGCTTTTCAGTTAGTTCCTCGAGCTCCAGCTCGGCCATTTCCTTAAACTCAGGGTCTAATTTTTCCTCAAGAAGACTTTGTGTCTCTTCAAGATGTTTAAGGATCTCCGAATAGTCACGGAAGGCTTCCACAATATCCGTCATTCCTGCCTGAGTTTTGGCATACTTTTGCCATTCAGCCTGATTGGCAATGACCTCGGGGTCGCTTAAGAGCTGGGTAAGCTCATCATAGCGCCTTTCAATTTCAATTAATTTTCTTTGCATTTATTACACCTCAAGTAGCCATTTAATTTTTGGATTTCCAAGGCTTCTTGCACTAATTTTATACACCTTATGGTGAAAGAAAAAGCAGAGCATGCGCTCCGCCTTTTCTCTAGCAACGACCGCAGGCCGTTGTTCATATTACATGCCATATTTCTTCTTAAAGCGATCCACTCGTCCACCACTATCAACAAAACGTTGAACACCGGTATAGAAGGGATGGCATTTAGAACAAATTTCCACCTTAATATCTTTCTTAGTGCTGCCGGTAGGAATTACTTCCCCACATACACAAGTGATAGTGGTTTGTTCATATTTAGGGTGTGTCTTTTCTTTCATGTCGTCACCTTCTTTCCCAACCGAGTCGTCAACTCTAAACATTGTAGCACATTGGCTTCATACAGGTCAAGGCAAAAAACATAGAATGCTTCAATGCCCTCAACTATTTTTTTCGTTAAGAACCGAGTCGTTTTAGGTTGGGTTTCGGGGCAAATAGGGCTTGGGGTCAACAGCTTTCCCATTCAAGCGAATCTCAAAATGAAGATGGGGACCCGTACTTCTTCCCGTATCTCCCGCCAAGGCGATACGATCCCCCTGCTCAACCCACTCTCCTGGACGTACCAGGAGTTTTTGATTATGGGCATAAAGGCTTTGCACTCCATTACCATGGTCCAAAAGCACGGTCAAACCATAAATATCGATCCATTGGGCTTTAACGACCTTGCCCTCGCGAGCGGCAAGAATTTCCGTTCCGTGGGGAATGGCAAAATCAATACCATGATGAAATTCTCCCTTTCGCCAGCCATAATCTGAACTGATGGGGCCAGAGACCGGCCAGCTCCAGGTTAAGGATGCCCCGCGGGATAAGGCTTCGACCACCGCAGGGATCTCCTGAACGGTATTCTCCCGAATGGTCAGTGTAGCCTCAGGGTTCGCGATTACCGATGGATTATCCAACAGAATCTGAGACCTGGTCGTCTGATACTTTTTAGCCAAATCGTCAAGGCTTTGTCCTTCTTGAAGTGTGACTACAGAATAGGTAGCCTGTTCTTCTTGAGAAAAAGCATCGGAAGACCAGGCATTAATCCAGAAACAACACATAAACAGGAGGGCACACCCTTTACGATACAATGCCCTCTGCCCATGTCCTTCATTATTCATTGTTAAATAACCACCTCAAGGGTAGCTTTACCCATGTCCAGGTAAAAAATACCTACTGGACACCCTTCATGGCATAAGCGGGCTTTTTGTCAAAACGATGCCGTGCCTCAATAAAGCGGACTGTCCCCGTTTTTCCACGCATAACCACAGTATGGGTTAGGGCTCCTTGGGAAGTAAAATGCACACCTTTAAGCAGTGGGCCTTCTGTGATACCGGTAGCTGCAAAAAAGACATCATCAGAGCAGACCAGATCATCCATCGTTAAAAGTTTATTGATATCATGAACGCCTAACTTCTGAGCCCGCAGGATATCCTCATCATTCTCCGGCCAAAGCCTTCCCTGCATTTCTCCGCCTAAACACCGTAAAGCAGCCGCAGCCAGTACCCCTTCCGGAGCTCCGCCGATCCCCATCATGACATCTACTCCGGTTCCCTCAATAGCACAAGCCACCGCCGGCGATACATCTCCGTCAGTGATGAGGCGAATCCGGGCTCCCGCCTCCCGAACCTCATGAATGATCTTATCATGACGGGAGCGATCCAAGATAACTACGGTAAGGTCATCCATACTCTTGCCCAGAGCCTGAGCCACATTGGCTAAATTCTCTTTGACCGGGGCATCCAAGTGTATTCTGCCTTTGGCTTGAGGTCCGACGGCAATTTTATCCATATACATATCCGGAGCATGTAAGAGGCCGCCTTTTTTGGCTATAGCGACCACAGCAATGGCTCCGGCTAAGCCTTTGGCTACACTATTCGTTCCTTCCAAGGGATCGACGGCTACATCCAATTCCGGAGCTTCTCCGCTTCCTACTTTTTCACCGATGTAGAGCATGGGAGCTTCATCCATTTCCCCTTCACCGATGACAACCGTCCCCTGCATACGAATCGTGTCAAACACTGAGCGCATGGCTTGTACTGCAGCATCATCTGCGGCTTCTTTATCTCCACGACCAACCCAACGAGCCGAAGCCAATGCTGCCGCCTCAGTAACCCGGGCAAATTCCATGGTGAGTTCCCGTTCCATGGCCATTTCATTATTCATGATGATCCCTCCAAATTATTTAACTCCAACCTAATCCTAACTCAATGAGAAATGAGTTGCATCTTTTATCCATTTCGCAAAGTCTTGGCTGCTTTACAAACAACGATTCCACTATTCATAAACACCATCTGTAATTGTCCCATACTTTTTTTATAGATGCAAGGCAGAGTACAATGTGCTAAAAGAAAAGCTCTATCAGCCGAAAATCGTCTGCCAGAGCTTTTATTTAAAATTTATCATTGCTAACCGCCACTTATAATCCTGCTATTTAAGCTTTTGCCAATCGGCTAAAAACTTCTGAATGCCGGCCTCAGTCAAGGGATGCTTAAAGAGTTGGCACAAAACATGAAAGGGAACAGTGGCATAATCCGCACCGGTTTTGGCCGCTTCCGTCACATGAACAGGATTACGGATACTGGCAGCGATGACTTTCGTCTCTAGTCCATGGACTCCAAAAATCTCACAAATATCAGCCAATAAAAGAAGTCCATTTTCACCGATATCATCAAGTCTGCCCAGGAAGGGGCTAACATAGGTCGCTCCCGCCCGAGCGGCAAGCAAGGCTTGAACTGCTGAAAAGATTAAGGTCACATTGGTTTTAATGCCCTCGGCGTTTAGAACTTTGACCGCCTTGAGCCCATCTTCCGTCATGGGAATTTTGATGACGATATTGGGGTGCATGGCGGCAAGCTCCCGAGCCTCTTGAAGCATCCCAGCCACATCTAAAGCAATCACTTCGGCACTAATAGGGCCATCAACAATTTGAACGAGCTCCTGCAAAAGCTGGTGAAAATCTCTTCCTTCTTTGGCTACCAGACTGGGATTGGTGGTTATCCCCCCGATGACTCCCATGTCCCATGCCTGCCTAATCTCCTCCGGGTTGGCTGAGTCCAATAAAAATTCCATGACACTCCTCCTCCTTAGGCTTTTCCACTGCTCCCAAAGAGCCGGATCTTCTCCCGGATGATCTCGACGGTGGCTTCCCGTGCCGGTCCGAGCATTTTCCTGGGATCAATCTCCTGGGGATAATCAGCCATTACTTTGCGGGCAGCGGCTACGAAGGCCTCCCGGATGTTTGTATCAATATTGACTTTACATACCCCCAGGGAAATAGCTTTTTGAATGGCTTCATCCGGCACTCCTGACGATCCGTGAAGCACGATGGGGACATTAACCCTCTTGCGGATCTCTGTCAAGCGTTGGAAATCAAGCTTAGGCACTCCTTTATATTGACCATGGGCAGTACCGATGGCAATGGCTAAGGCATCCACTTTCGTCTCACTGACAAAACGCTCAGCCTCTGCGGGATCAGTAAAGAGAACTTCTTTCTCACTGACGGTAATATCGTCTTCCGTTCCACCGATCTTACCCAGCTCTGCCTCTACGGAGACTCCGAGAGGACGGACTGCTTCGATGACTTTATTGGTCAACCCAATATTCTCCTCCAAGGGAAGCTTCGATCCGTCAATCATAACGGAAGTAAAGGAATTTCTTACACAACTCATAATTTGAGCAAAACTGGTTCCATGATCAAGATGGAGGGCCACAGGCACGCTGGCTTTCTCAGCTGCCAAACGGGTCATGGTAGCTATATATTCAATTCCCGCATATTTAATCGCTCCTTGGCTTGCCTGAACGATAACCGGGGATTTTTCTGCTTCTGCCGCACTCACAATGGCTTGAACAATCTCCATATTATTGCAATTAAATGCTCCCACTGCGTAGTGCCCTTTCTGGGCGTCAAGTAAAAGCTGAGCCATTGGTACCAAACTCATTCTTATTCCTCCTCAATTACCTTACAAAAATGTCCGTGCTGTGTACAATTTAACAGTACGGTCTTATTCTCATCCAAATTCACGGATGTCATTCCCTCGAAGATCCGAATGTTTTCCGTGTTTTCTCCGTAAATCACACCTACCGCATCGCAAATCTCACAATAGAGCTCGATGCGGTCCGGCAAGAGCTCAAAGGTTAGATTATGGTTGCCGCATTTACAACCTAAAGCTCCGTCCCTGGCTAAATTATGAAGATGGTCCAGGAGTTTTAGCATAACCTCCGGATTCTCAAATTCATCCTCATAGCCCAGTTCCGAAGCCAGTTCAGCGATGGATTTCTCCCGCTCCTGACAAGCTTGGGCTACCTTTTGTTTGGGACCGACAAAGCCTGTGGAAGCCTCTACTTCCGGGCATAGCAAAGGGATGGCGTTCTTGCCCCAAAAGGCTCTTCTCTTTAAGCGCAGATAATGTACTTTACCACAAAAAGCACAATTAAAGGAAACATTGAAATTCTTGTGGTCTCTGCTCGCCACAGACATTAAGGATTCGCCGCAACGGCAATATAAACTTTCACGTCCCTTGCCTGAAAACGCAAAAAGTGAAAGGGCGTGAAACTCTAATTCTCCACATTTGGGACACTGCATAGCAACGGATGTATGGGTTGTCAGGATCAATTTTCCCACCTCTTTCTACTCGAAACTATACTTCGGCAAGTGGGGGGGTTTTTCCTCCATCTTTTATCTAAAAAAATAAGAGGTAACCTCACAACAATTAATGCCATGGTACCTCAAAAATTCCGAAACAAAATCAATTTTTGACTAAAAATCTATACTATATAATTTATTTGAGCAAATCGCGAACCACATCCCGCAGCTCAAAAAGGTCGAAAGGTTTGCTGATATAATGCCTTACTCCTTGCTCTTGTGCTCTCTCCATATTTTGTGCATCCCCATAAGCAGTCATCATGATGACCTGGACATCCTGGTTAAAGGTACGAATCTCCTTGAGGGTATCAATCCCATTCATTTCCGGCATTTTCATATCCATAATAATTAAGTCCGGCTTGTAATCTTCGAGTACACGCAGGGCTTCATTACCGTTCTCCGCCATTTTTACCAGATGGCCCTCCTCTTTAAAGGCTTCAAAGAGGAGCCTTCGCACCCCCATTTGGTCATCTACAACCAAAATATTAGCCATAAATTGCCCCCTCTCCTCTAGTGATTCCTCACTACTATTATTTATGGATATTCTGGATAAGATTGTAAAAATCCTTCTTTTATATTGCGTTTCGCGATTAATCTTTTTTCAGACCAATATTGTCTTAATAATCGCGGATTGGCTTGGGTCCGTCTCAGAGGCAGAACCACCTCGTCCCCCGTCTCGCAAGAAAGATCTCCTACGTCAAGAACCGTTAACTGCATACCAATCTTTCCGGCAACAGGAATCTTATGCCCTTGTAAGGTCACAGTCTCTTGTCCCCTATAAATTCCGCAAAGGGCTAAAAAGTTCTTGATGACAATCTTAATAAAATCCCAAACTCCTTGGGGAACAAAATGAGGCTGAACACCAAATCCATCGGCATAACCCACAGGAATCACAGCTAATTGAGTCTCGGCCTTAGTTCGATAAATACTTTGGTAGCCGACAAAGGTTCCTTTGGGTACCCGGCGCAGGCTAACAATACGGGCCTTGGCAACCCATGGATCCTGCAGTTTAAGCTTGCCTGCAAAGGCCGTGGCAGGGAAGTGGCCGATCAAGAGGGTTCCCGTCCGAATAAAATCATAATGCCATTCAGGATAGTCCAAAAAGGCAGCACTATTGCACACATGCTTCCATAAGCCTGTAAACCCATGTTCCTCGAGAACTTTTACCCCTCTCTGAAAACATTCCACTTGCTGCCGGGTATAGGATTGATCCCGTTGAGCAGCCCGAGCCAGATGGGTATAGACGCCTACAGGGGTGATGTGGGGGGATTCCTTTAATAACCCGGCAAGTAGTTCCCAATCCTTCTCGAAAAAGCCGGTTCTCCCCATTCCCGTCTCCAGCTTAAGGTGGACTTTAGCCTCTTTGCCCAATTCTGCAGCGACAGCTTCCCATTTCCTTAGCATATAAAAATCCGATAGGGTCAGCTGGAGGTCTCCTTCAAGGGCCTCTGCCATTTGCTCCGAGGATACCGGCCCCAAAACCAAAATAATCCCTTCCACTCCATGCTCACGCAGAATAAGACCTTCTTCCGCAGTGGTCACCGCAAAAGCCTGGCAGCCAAGTTTTTGGAGCGTACGGGCAACAGGAACCGCTCCCAAGCCATAGGCGTCAGCTTTGACTACGCTCATGACTCGTGCACCCGGGCTAAGATGCTGAGTTATTTCTCGGTAATTATTCGCTATGGCGTCCAGATCAATATCGATCCATGCATCACTCATAGAGTATCGCCACCTTTTGTGAGTTTGTTCATTTTACCCTTTATTTCTCTGCCGCAGCTTCCCGATAATTCCTTTGACCACATCGGAGTATACCGGCTCAAGGGTGTTCCAGAGGAAGTAGACCACAGGACGATAGACCAAATCCCATTCGCCGATGAATTCGGTGTACTCTCCGTTGAAGCCTTTTTTGAAACGGTAAAGGCCATAGAGGGGATTGTCCTCGGTGAGATGGCCAGGTACCCCGCGGAAATCGTAGAGGGTGCAGCCTTTGGATTTAGCCCAGCGGATCATTTCCCATTGAATCAGATAATTGGGCATCACATTTCTATGGGAGTTAGAAGAGGCACCATAGAGATACCAGGCCTTTTCTCCGATAATCAGGGCCAAGGTACCTGCGATAATCTGTCCTTCATATTCGGCAATGAATAGCTCCGCCATGCCGGCAGAATGAAGTTCATCATACATATCTTCGAAATAGGAGTAGGCCCGGACCAGGAATTTATCTCTCTCCGTAGTTTCCTTGAGCACTCGATAAAAATCGGGCAAATCTCCTTTAGTACCAATGCGGATGGTGACTCCCTTTTTTGTCGCTAATTTAATATTATAGCGGGTCTTCTGGTGCATTTGAGCCAATAGAGTCTCTTCGTCAGGGGCGATGTCCAGACGGAAGACATATTTAGGTTGAACTCCTTCGAAGCCCTTGCCGGTTTCTGCACTTCGGAACCCCCGGCTCTTCAAGTAATTCTCTAAATCTTTGTCTGAAGAGGGAACATCCGGGTCGATTTTCAGGAAAATAGCCCCCCGCTTTTGGGCTAATTTTTTAACCTCGAGAAGAAGGGCATCAAATAATTCGTGATTGGTCCAATCGAGAACGGGTCCCCGGGAAGCATAAAAAATGGGAATTCCCACGACAGGTATCTTCCGTTCGAGAATAGAGATGGCGGCTACAATTTCACCATGGTCTTCAAGGACTAAACGCCATGGTTTCCAGCCGGTTCTATTTTTAAGTTCTCCCCAGCCCCAGGTCTGCAGTACATGACCCTTCGAGTGGCGAGCCATAAATTCATCAAAACGCTCTTTTTCAGCGTTATCTATCAGTCTTGCTGTATATGGCATCCCAACAGCCTCCCGTATATCATACTTCTTATGTTAATTTTTGCCACAAATAGGCAAGCCCAAACGACTTTTACCTAAAACTATTCCATGGCCCCTAGGAGCCATGGAATCGCCTTTAAATCATCTATTGGTTAATGTGGCTTGGACAAACTCTCTAAAGAGGGGATGTGGACGATAAGGACGGGATTTGAATTCCGGATGGAACTGAGAAGCCACAAACCATGGATGATCAGGATACTCTGTGATCTCTACAAGGCGTCCATCAGGGGAAGTTCCTGAGAATTTCAGACCGCCCTTTTCTAATTCCGCGCGGAATTGATTATTTACTTCATAGCGATGGCGATGGCGCTCATAGATCACTTCATCCTGATAAATGGAGCTGACCTTAGTGCCCTCGATAAGCTTGACAGGAGATATTCCCAAGCGCATGGTTCCTCCCTTGTCTTCGATCTCTTTCTGTTCAGGCAGGATATCAATGACAGGGTAAGGTGTGTCTATATCAAATTCAGAGCTGTTGGCATTTTTCATGCCGCATACATTCCGCGCAAATTCAATGACTGCAGTCTGCATGCCTAAGCAAATTCCTAAGAAGGGTATTTTATTTTCCCGCGCATAGCGAATCGCTTCAATCTTACCTTCAATTCCCCGGTTGCCGAATCCGCCGGGTACAAGAACTCCGGATACGCCCCTGAGCAGCGCCTCGGCCGAAGACCCTTCAATCTCTTCCGAGTTGACCCAGCGTATTTTAACTTTCGCCAGATGTTCAATTCCGGCATGACGCAAGGCTTCGGCTACACTCAAATAGGCATCGGGAAGCTCCACATATTTTCCGACAATGGCAATTTCCGTTTCACTCAGAGGATTATTAATGCGATCAACCATAGCACTCCACTCTGTCATATCAGCAGGAGGTGCTTCAATACCCAGAATCTTAAGAACGATATCATCCATGCCTTCTTCTAAGATATTTAAAGGAACTTCATAAATACTCTTAGCATCCACCATTTGGATAATGGCTTCACGATCGATATCACAGAAGAGGGCTAGTTTTTCTTTCATATCGTTGGAAATAGCATGTTCTGTGCGGCAAACCAGAATATTGGGCTGAATGCCGATTCCCCGAAGCTCTTTAACGGAATGCTGAGTGGGTTTTGTCTTGAGCTCACCTGAGGCATTCAGATAGGGAATGAGGGTCACATGAAGATAAAGGACATTGTCTCTGCCGATATCACTGCGCATTTGACGAATAGCTTCTAAATAGGGCAGGGATTCAATATCTCCAACGGTACCACCGATTTCCGTAATCACAATATCCGGGTGGTTTTCCCGAGCTACTCGGTAAATGCGTTCCTTAATTTCGTTAGTAATATGGGGAATGACCTGTACTGTTCCGCCTAAGTAATCTCCTCGTCTTTCTTTGTTGAGGACGGACCAATAGATTTTTCCTGTGGTTACATTGCTATTTTTAGACACAGGTACATCAATAAAACGCTCATAATGCCCAAGATCTAAATCCGTCTCCGCTCCATCATCGGTAACAAAAACTTCACCATGTTGGTAAGGACTCATAGTCCCTGGGTCAATGTTAATATAAGGATCAAATTTTTGTATGGCCACACTTAATCCCCTATTTTTGAGCAAGCACCCCAGAGCGGATGCCGTGATCCCCTTTCCCAAGGAGGATACTACACCACCTGTGACAAAAATAAACTTCGTCATCTTTCCCTATCCTTTCTCGACCAATTTCTAACGTCTCTTTGTATTTAGGATTTCCGCACAGCAGTAAAATGATAATTAATCATTGAAAAGCCGAACGCATGCACATAAAAAAAGCTAGTCCGCAAGACGCACTAGCTTTATTTTCACCATTTATACTTATTCTAGCCAGATTTCGATTGGCTGTCAAGGCGATTCAAGAGAATACCTCTTAGTTTATTTTCTTTCGCCAAGATTCTTCATCAAGCTCAAATTCATCAAACCTACCAGGATTCTTCGTTGTTAAAGGAACCCTCTTCAAGCTCCGAATCCGATTCATCCCCACCATCTTCCCCGTCATCAAAAAGAATATCCTTGCCCTCTAAATCTAATTCGAGTTCTTCATTACTATCATCATAGGCTAATCCTTTATTCAATAAGGTGATGGTTGGTATTTTCCGCGAACTTTTGCTGGGGACCCAAACTTTAAGTCCCCACTCTCCGTTGCCTGCATAGGCAAAACGGGCATCTAAATTGATGTGAGTCAATACGCCCGAGATAGCAGCCGGATCTTGCGCACGTTCTTGCCGTGTGAGCACTTCCATGATTAAATCCTGGTAATGCATAGCACGTCCTTGGGATGCAAGAATCTCATAAGCCATATCTTCATCAGAGAGCTTTACTTTCTGTGTTAAGGAATGGGTCAATATTACACCGCCCTTCATGTTCATCTCCGAATATTTAGACAGTATATTCGACTCACCCCTAATTATTTCCTGCTAGTATTCTGTAACACTTAAAACTTACATTAATTTCTTACTACATTCTCTCCGGAGCAGTAACACCGAGGATGCCCAAAACATTAGCCAGAACCTGCTTGGTGGAACGAACCAGGCCTAAACGTGCTTCCCGTAATCCTTCCTCATCTACCAAAACTCTTTGGCTGTTATAGAAGGAGTGGAAGAGCCCTGCCAAATCCAATACATAGCGTGCCAAGCGATGAGGCTCTGTTAAACGTGCAGCTACTTCAATCTCATTAGGCAATTCGGCGATTTTCTTCAGAAGCTCCCGCTCCTCGTTGCTCTGGAGTCTCTTCAGGTCCCCTTCTTGAGGTATTCCAGCCGTGTTGTAGCCCTGCTCGGCAGCTTGGCGCAGAATGCTGCACAGCCGTGCATGAGCATATTGGACATAGTACACGGGATTATCTGAAGACTCCGCTTTAGCCAAATCCAAATCGAATTCTACCGTGGAATCAGGATCACGCATGATAAAGAAGAAGCGAGCGGCGTCCTTGCCTACTTCATCCATCAATTCTCTTAAGGTAATATACTGTCCGGAACGCTTGGACATGCGGACCACTTCGCCATTTTGAATGAGGCGAACCAGCTGCATCAAAATGATTTGGAGATTCTCGGGATCGTATCCCAAGGCGGACATAGCCCCTTTCATGCGAGCTACATGACCATGGTGATCAGCACCCCAAATATTAATGACCCGGTCAAATCCCCGGTCAAATTTGTTCCGATGGTAGGCAATGTCTGCTGCAAAATAAGTGGGCGTCCCATTACCGCGTACCACAACTTCGTCCTTTTCATCCCCGAATAAGGTGGATTTCAGCCATTGAGCCCCTTCTTTTTCATAGATATATCCCTGCTGCTCCAGTTTTTCCATGGTGTCCTTAACAAATCCGGAGTCATGCAAGGATTGCTCACTAAACCAACAATCATAGTGGACACCCATATCGGTAAGGGTCTCACGGATACTGGTCAGCTTCTCTTCCAAGGCATAACGGACGAGAAACTCCCGGCGTAGATCCTCCTCCACATTGAGGTATTTATTCCCTACCTTTTCTATCAACCCTTTAACGGTGTCGATAAGGTCTTCACCATGATATCCTCCCTCGGGGAAAGGAACATCCTGACCCATGAGCTGAAGATAACGGGCTTCCAGGGAGAGGGCAAAATTATGGATTTGGTTTCCTGCATCATTGATGTAGAATTCCCGGCTGACTTCGTAGCCTGCCATGGCAAGCAAGGAGGCTAAGCTATCCCCTAAAGCCGCGCCCCGGGCATTGCCCATATGGAGCAGTCCTGTGGGATTGGCACTGACAAACTCCACCTGGACCCTCTTTCCCTGACCCAGGTTTACTTTTCCGTAATCTGCCTCAAGATTTAAAACTTCCGGAATGACCCCCGTGAGCCAGCTGGGATCCAAACGAAAATTAATGAATCCGGGGCCGGCAATTTCACTGGAGGTAATAAACGTTCCTTCAGTATCCAAATACTTAATCAGGATATTGGCAATATCCCTGGGGGCTTTGCGAGCTTGCTTGGTTAGGACCATGGCCAGGTTGGTTGCCCAATCCCCATGCTGCTTTTCCCGGGGCTCTTCCAATACATAATTGGGTAAACTTTCAAAGGTAAGCTCACCTGCTTTTTGGGCCTCCGCCGCAGCCTTTGCCAGATTGGCATAAATCATGTCTTTAATATTAATGTACAAACTCATCGAGGAGCGTCCTCCTTTATATTAATCCACAGAGAATTATGACTGACCCATTGATCGTCAATAAAAAGATTATATTTTAGAGTAATATTTCCACCCTGCTCTGTCAAGTCAATCTTCATATCCTCAGTAAAAACCTGAAGAAACAGTGACCCTTGAGGTGTAGAATAGGCTGAACCGTGGAGAATCCCCCGTTCGAAAACCTGTTTTTGATCTATGGCCCCCATACGATTTAGGGTTACCTTAGCAGGTTCCACCTTCAGACTGGTGGTTACCCCAGCTCCCCCGGCGGTTTCCGAATCACGGTAAATAATATAATAGCTGCCCTGGCGTTTATGTAAGTTTCCCACTGTGGAGAACTCTATGCGTTCCTCAGACCCTTCTTCATAGCTTTGGGTACTTACGACCTGAATTAACACTTCTTTGACCACGGGAGTCTCCTTTCTCTCTTGTCTGCAGGTACTATTATATATCAACCTTTCCGTTCTGTGTGAGGGAAAGTGAAAAGAAACGCGCGCTTCTGTTCCGGAGAGGAGCTGTGAGCGGGTTGTCTATGGGTGAAGTCTCTGGAAATCGATCTCCAGGATTTTGCTTTACACCGGTCGCTCCATAAGCTGCGCGGACAAAACTAACGCTCAAGCCCTCCGCTCCGTCGGGTACCCGGCCAAATCGCTCCTGCTCAATGGCCGGTTGGAAACGTCCTGTTTCCAACCCGACTCCGCTGCGCGCTTTTCGCGAAGTTTTGTTTCCGCTCGCTTAAATTCGCTCACTTTTGTAAAGCAAAATCCTTGGGCTGCTTTTCGGGTTTGAGCGAGCGGGGCGTTGTGGGAAATGCGGTGCAAGTCGCATGATCCGAGCCGCTTTTTCCGTCTTTACCGACGCCGCTTGAGCGGCATGGTCGGCTACTCCTGGAAGGGCTCCGAAGAAAAGAACAACTCTAAAGACGGCCCCATAAACGGTTCACAAAAGGCCCTCGCTTACAAACAATCTCAGGCCCCCAAGAAAAAACTAAAAAAGACCTGCAAGTGTAGCTTTACGCACAAAAGCGAACGGATTTAGCGGAGGGGCGGCCAGGTGAACGAGGCTTTCTTAACTTAGACGGGCCACTGGTTTACATGCAGAAAGTAGCGGGGTTTGGCCCGGCTGTTAAGAAAGCGAGTGAACCAGCCCCGGAGCTATGGAGTGAGCGTTGTGCGTAAAGCTACACGACCCGGACACTATTTTTCGTGCCGCCTATGCAGCACGAAGCCAACATGAAGCTCTATCCTGACAAAACCATACAGAAAAGCAAGATGGCAATGCTTCATACATTACCACCTTGCTCTTTAGTATACCCTATTTAAGGGTTACTTCTTCCTACTTATTGCAGATATTCCCCTCGGGGAGTTTTGATGATACGCTGGATCTTCTCCTCAATTCCAGTCTCCGCATTGATGTAAACAAGGTATTCCTCATCCTGATAGAGTCCACGGAATTCGTAAGCCATAACCTCCCGGTTGCCCTTGACCGGAATCACAGCCGTCCGGGTCTCTTTGATTTGGAAGCCCTGTCTGAGCTTGGTTCTTGCTTGCTCAAGAGTCAGCTTTTTGGTGAAGTTGCGTTTTTGGTGATAGGCATAGTAAGGAGTCGAATCGTAACCGATAATCTGTCCATTATCTAAAGCCACCGTGACTCGGAGTTTATCAGGGTAATAACGTGTACCGCTTTCATCCCGGACGTACTCCAGCTGCAGATATCCACCAAAATCCTCAGTGGAGGTCAAAACCAGATTCCATTCTAAGGACTTAAGGGTCTGGGCTACCTTTTCCTTAGCTTGCTCAGCACTCATGGTTCGCTCGTTAAACTCCCGCTGATCACGATAAATCAACACTTTGCCGCCCCGTTTGCTGACAGTCAGGAAGATATCTCCCTGCTTAAAGATGTAAACTCCTAAAGCACCCTGACTGACGCCGGAAAACTCCGGATTGCTTCCTGGATATCCTACCTTGCTAAGGAAATCCTTGGCTGCCTTCATGGCAGTCTCTTTATCCACCTCATCACGGGGCAGACCGAGGGGTTCCTTTACAGAACGGGATTCGTATTCTCCCACATAGGAGAAAGGTGGGAGCTTTTGCAGACTGGCATTCAATTGGTCCAGTCCGGAGCGCACTGAACTGGAAGGGCCATCTGCCGATTCCGCCGCGGCTTCCGCTGTTCCTGTCTTCAGAAGGCCAACCATACGATTCCACAGAGTCCGATTATCCAGCCACGCCAGCCCCTCGGTATCCACTCTTTGGACCAGATTCTGTACCTTTTCATTAACGGACAAAAGACGTGCGTGAACATCAGTGAGATTTTTATCATCTTCTGTAGTGGGTGTATGACCCACTGAGATTTGATACGCTAGACTTCTTGTGAGATCTCCTGTACGATTTAAAAACTCACTAATATAACTTAGACCATTTTCTTCGGCCGGAAGCTGTGCCAAATCTTTAACCGCAGATTCACTGATGCTTCCTGCCTGGCTTAAATAAAGTACTTTTTGGCTGGAAGTAGAAGCTACACGACCTTTAGCCAAATCTGTCTCCAATTGGTCCAGATGGCTGGCAAAATCCCGTAAGGAACGTTGATATTGGTTTGTGCTGACTTTTTCCAGTTGTTCCGCCTGACGATACTCAGTAAATCCCCAAGCCAGGGAGAGGATTAAAGCGGTTCCTAAAATCCCAATCCAAAAGTTTCTGCTCATGCAATCCCCTCCTAACGAGTAAAAATATGATTGCCGATTTGCATTATTTGCGGCCTGGACCAGATGAATTTATTCTTGGTCTTGGCCGGGTTGAAGAAATAAATGGCTCCTCCTGTAGGATCCACTCCCGTTACCGCTTCTCGGGCTGCTTTAAGTGCCGAAGCTGTAGGGGCCATATTGATCTGCCCATCCGCCACACTGGAAAAAGCGAGAGGCTGATAGATTATGTCTGCTAGAGTATTAGGAAAGGCCGGATCCGCTATGCGATTGAGAAGCACAGCAGCTACAGCTACCTGTCCTACATAGGGTTCTCCCCGGGCCTCGGCACTGACACAACGTGCTAATAGGTTAACATCCACATTTTTCGGTCCGACGGATTTTCCTGAGGCATTGGTGCTGCCCCCAGTCATAAGCTTGAGCTCTTTAATGGTCTGAGCTCCGGCTATTCCATCAACCTTTAAGCCCCGCTCCTTCTGAAAACGGGTCACGGCAGCCTTGGTCTTCGAGCCGTAAATGCCATCAACCTTTCCGACCACATAGCCCAAAGAGACAAGCTTTTTCTGGAGTTCAGTGACCTCCGGGCCTCTTGAACCTTGGCTTAGGGTTCGATCACCTAAAGCTCCATAAGCACCACTGGCAAGTATTAGAGCAATACCTATAGCTATTACCCCTACCCACACTCTCTTTTTTGTGATCATCATACTCACCTCACACCTAGATTTAATCTTTCTTAGTGTGGCTGAGGAAATGAATTATTATCCAGAAATCCAAGGAATTTTTATAGCCAGGCAAATAAGTAAAAAGACAGTCCTTTGAGAACTGTCTTAGCGTAGATCAAACGAATTATCCAAATTGTATTTTTACCGGTTCAGAGAGCAGCCTGACTACTTCCCTAACCCTTCATGATAAACGGCTTTAAACGTTTCCACAGCCTTGGCCGCGTCAGCCTTGAAGCCCATCTCGTTAAGGGTCTCGCCCACAAGCTCCATAGCCCTAATAAACATTTCTTCAGTAGCATTACCCATATGACCGATACGGAAAGCCTTCCCGGCTAGATTAGCCAGAGAACCGGCGATGATCATACCTTTTTCCGCCAGCTTGGAGCGGAACTCGGCATCATTTACTCCTTCCGGATAAAGGATGCAGCTCAGAGTGGGAGCAGCGATCTCTTCAGAAGCCAAGGCCTTCATACCGTACTGAGCGAGCCCCGCCCTAACGGCCTTCCCTAAAGCAGCATGGCGCTTATAGCGAGCTTCCAGGCCTTCGGCCATGACGATTTCCATTCCTTTTTCATAGGCATAAATCATATTGACGGGATGGGTGGCGTAATACTTACCAGGATCCTGCATAGTAGGCAGCCAGCGCAGGATATCCATATAGTACGCGGCTACCTTATCCATGGCTTCTCTTGCCTTTAAAGCTTTCGGTCCAAAAGCAACGATGGCTAAGCCCGGAGGAACTCCAATAGCTTTTTGGGAGCCGGTGAGAACGAGGTCGATTCTGTAGTCGGGATGTCCGTATTCTTTTTGCATATCTTCTTCAATAGCGGCTGTTGCACAGACTCCATCCAGGATAAAGAGAGGACCGTATTTCTTCACTGCTGGAACCAGCTCTTCCAGATTGGACATTACCCCGGTTGAGGTATCCGCATGGGTCACCGTTACAGCTTTGAAGCCTCCTTCGGCAAGCTTTTCCTCAACAGCAGAGATTTCAACATGTTTGCCCCACTCGGACTGGAGCACTTCAACCTGAATACCATGGGTTTGGGCCAAAGGGATAAAACGGTCGCCAAAATAGCCATGACTAATAACCAAAATCTTTTCTCCAGGTGCCACTGTGTTGACGATGGCCATCTCCATGGATAAAGTTCCTGAACCGGCGACGACAAAGACTTCGCCATCGGTATTGAACATACGCTTGGTCATATCCAGGCTGTTCTTGAATTTCTTAACCAGTCTGGGGTCCGTGTGGGAATGGGTCTCCTGAGCTAATGCTTCATATATTTCATCCACAACCGGTGTAGGTCCAGGTATGAGAAGCATTTCTTGATTAGGCATGGGGTCATCCTCCTTTTATTTACGTCTGTATTATTCCTAATCCATAGAAAATTATCATCTTATGATATTTACAGGAATCAATAAGTGTTCTATAGCAGATTTATTTTTCCTGCCTCTTCCATTAAAAACATTGTATACATGGTGAAAAATAATGCTATTTCCCAAATTGAGATGCAATTTAGGGGAATTTAGGTTTTTATTTACTGACTATCTTATTCCGCTTATCGAGGGATATAACTTATTGAGATAGATAAAGCGCTTATAGGTTAAACCAATAAGCGCCACGAAGTATTGAACATCTTTAACTTTTAATCCAACTACTTTTTATCTTTGAACCAACGACTTTTAATCGTTAATCCTTTACCGGTCAGTTTCCACCCATAGTCAATTCGAAAATGATTAAAATCGTCCAGGCTTAATATACTAATATGGGTATAGAGCTTAATATCTTCCCCCAAGTCAATCGCCTGATATTCGCCTAGTTCCTCTTCTTTAGGTTCACCTAGCTCTACAGTTGGCCATCCCACATTTTTAGCTATAGCCGTCATTCCGTTGTCCAGGATAAACTTCTTGGCAGCGGTTGTTACTAAGAGCTTCAAGCCCATTCCCTCCTACTTCAGTTGCGCTTTTTAATCGTTAGAGCAAATTCTACTTTATAATATAATTTAACTGATTTCGCCTAAACATTCAATATATTTCAGCAAATATTAAAAGTCCGCATTTTTAACGGTGCGCGGGAAAGCTACTACATCGCGAATATTGGATATTCCGGTTAAATACATAATCACCCGCTCAAAGCCTAATCCGTAGCCTGCATGACGAGTGCCTCCGTATTTACGGAGATCCAAATACCAGCCGTAATCCTCCTTATGCAGCCCCATCTCATCCATTCTCTTCTCCAAATAATCTAAACGTTCTTCCCGCTGACTTCCACCGATGATTTCCCCCACTCCGGGAACGAGAAGATCCATCGCCGCCACAGTTTTTTCGTCATCATTTAAACGCATGTAGAAAGCTTTGATATCCTTGGGATAATCGATAACAAACACAGGCTTCTTAAAGATCTGTTCCGTTAGGAAGCGCTCGTGCTCAGTCTGGAGATCCGTTCCCCATTCCACGGGAAATTCAAAGCGATCCTTTTCTTTTTGAAGAATTTCAATGGCTTCCGTATAGGTAAGTCGGCCAAAGTCTGAATTGACGATATTCTCTAAGCGGCTAAATAAGGTTTTATCCACGAATTCATTGAAGAAGGCCATTTCTTCCGGAGCATGTTCCAAGACATAGGTGATCAAGTATTTCATCATTTCTTCGGCAAGTTCCATATCATCTTGTAAATCTGCAAAAGCAATCTCCGGTTCAATCATCCAGAATTCTGCAGCATGGCGGGCTGTATTGGAATTCTCAGCGCGGAAGGTGGGACCAAAAGTATAGACATTGCGGAAAGCCATGCAATACGTTTCTGCATTGAGCTGGCCGCTTACCGTCAGGTTGGTTTCTTTGCCAAAGAAATCTTTGGCAAAGTCAATCTGTCCTTCTTCAGTCCTGGGCAGAGCATCCAAATCCAAGGTGGTGACTTGAAACATCTCCCCGGCTCCTTCAGCATCACTTCCGGTAATAATAGGGGTATGAACATAGACAAAGCCTTTATCCTGGAAGAACTTATGAATGGCATAGGCCACCAGGGAGCGAACACGGAACACGGCAGAAAAGGTGTTGGTCCGGGGTCTAAGGTGAGCGATGGTCCGCAGATATTCAAAGGAGTGACGTTTTTTCTGCAGAGGATAATCCATGCTGCAGGATCCCTCTATCACGATGGACTGAGCCTTTAACTCAAAGGGTTGTTTTGCTCCGGGAGACTCTACCAGCAGGCCTTTTATGATTAATGAGCTTCCTGTGGCAACCTTGGAAATCTCTTCGAAGTTGTTTAAACTTTCTTCAAAAACCACCTGAATGCTCTTAAAAAAGGTGCCATCGTTGATTTCGATAAAACCGAAGGCTTTAGACACTCTCAGTGTACGAACCCATCCGGAAATCTGAATCTCTTGATTAAGGTATGCCTGAGTATCACGATAAATCGACTTGATCAAGGTGTTTTCCATTACTGGACAATCTCCCTTCATATTCTAGCTTGTTGCTTGTAGTTTTCATCTGTCTTTGACCAGTATAGTCTTCCTCATACCCAATTTAATTCTACATTTTTGTTAAATAATCCTCTATCTTCATGAATACAATACACACTCACAAAACAAAAAGGTATTTGACCTATAACAGAGAATATTTCAACGTTACTTCTGTTACATTAACCATGACAGAAGCTGAAAAACTTAAACAAAGGCGTTTAGGGGGAAAATTGGACATGACGTACGTTCAAGAAGTTCTGGAGCAAGCGATTAAGCGCAATCCCGGTGAAACTGAGTTTCACCAAGCATTGAGGGAGGTATTGGAATCTCTCCAACCCGTTCTGGACAAACGTCCCGATCTTAAGGAAGCAGGAATTCTCGAGCGAATCGTCGAGCCTGAGCGGCAGATCCTATTCCGGGTTCCCTGGGTTGACGATCAAGGCAAGGTTCAAGTGAATCGTGGTTTCCGCGTGGAATACAACAGCGCTATTGGACCTTATAAAGGGGGGATACGTTTCCATCCTTCAGTGTATTTGGGTATCATAAAGTTCCTAGGTTTTGAGCAGATCTTTAAAAACTCCCTGACAGGCTTGCCGATTGGCGGTGGTAAAGGGGGCAGTGATTTTGATCCTAAAGGAAAATCCGAAGGGGAAATCATGAGGTTCTGTCAAAGCTTCATTACAGAACTATATCGCTACCTTGGTGCCGATACAGACGTCCCGGCGGGGGATATCGGTGTTGGCGCACGGGAAGTGGGCTATATGTTCGGTCAATATAAGCGGATTACCAACAAATATGAAAGCGTTTTTACCGGAAAAGGCCTGACCTATGGTGGCAGCTTAGCACGTACCGAAGCAACGGGATATGGATTGGTCTATTTTATCGACGAGGCTCTTAAAGCTATTGATAAATCCTTTGCCGGAGCGACGGTCATCATTTCCGGCTCGGGCAATGTCGCCATCTACGCTACCCAAAAAGCAACCCAATTGGGGGCTAAAGTCGTGGCCATGAGCGATTCCAGCGGCTATATTTATGATAAAGAGGGTATTAAGCTGGATACGGTCCGTCAGCTCAAAGAAGTTGAACGGAAACGTCTTAAAGACTATGTCATGACTCATCCCACTGCCGAATACCATGAAGGCTGTGCAGGCATCTGGACGATTCCCTGTGATATCGCTCTCCCCTGTGCTACTCAAAACGAATTGGACGGGGAAGCGGCCAAGGCTCTCGTTCAAAACGGATGCTATGCTGTGGGCGAAGGAGCCAATATGCCTTCTACTCCGGAAGCTGTGGATGTGTTCCTCCAGAACAAAATCATCTACGGACCGGGAAAAGCAGCCAACGCCGGAGGTGTAGCTGTATCCGCTCTGGAGATGTCCCAAAACAGTATGCGCTATTCATGGACCTTTGATGAAGTGGATGCCAAGCTCAAAACAATTATGGTTAATATCTACCACAATGCCAGCAAAGCCGCTAAAGAATTTGGTTTCGAAGGAAATTTGGTGGCAGGGGCTAATATCGCCGGCTTCCTTAAGGTAGCCGAAGCTATGAAGGCTCAGGGAACGGTTTAATCGTTCACGGATTGATATGCTACCCCCAGATAGGACAGTGAGGTAAAAACACTGTCCCGTCTGGGGGTGTTTCCTTCCGCCGGCAATCAACGAATCACTTTAAGGGGCTTTTTGGCAGGAGGCCTCCTTAATCGTCTCTGCTATGGTTTCAAGCAGCTTCTGGGCCTCTTTTCTTTTTTCCTCTTTTAGCTTCCCATCAAGATGAGTCAAATTGGTAAGGGCTGTTGTCAGCTCGAAAAAGGTCGCGCTGATGGTCTTGCAGCAGGTATCGCAGCGTTCCACATACTTGGCAGCGGCGTTGGGATCAATTTCCGTTGGGAGGTTGTGGGTCGGTAAGGGAGTAGTGTTTGTTGGGGAAGCGGCGGCGTCCGTTCGGTCACACAATCATTCACTCTAATGCCCGCCCTTTCGTCATAGTGTCTCATGACACACTATGCCGACGGGCAAGGGAGAGTGAAGCCTATGGGGATTTCGCAATTTAAAGGGAGGAACCCTTCCGACAGATACAAATGGGCATATGACCTGCTCTATTCTTTGCTATTTGTTGACCAATCGGAATATAATGGATATAAACAGCATGCCCTCAACTTCGTCTACTGAGTGGATAGGCATAATGATGACCTCACCCCATTAAACTTTTGGAGGGATAAAAGAATGAGAAAAGTGAGCTATCTTTTCTTAATCATGCTGGTTACAGCCAGTCTCTTGTCAGGATGCGCCAAAGAAGATCTACCCGTATCCGAGGCCAATATCCCCAGCGCTCCGGCCATGGCCCAACCCTTAGCACAGGCTTTAAAACTATCCGATGAAGAACTGGTTTACGAATACTGCAGCGGCATCGACCTCGCCCTAGCCGATAATTTGCTGTTCACTCAGGCCAAAGATATTCCGACGGAAACCCTGTACATATTTTTTTGCTACATAACCAGTCCGTCAGAAGGTTCGGAGAACATTCAGGAACAATGGTATAATAAAACCGATGACAAATACCATGTGCCGATAGCCGACATCGAAAACGTATTAAACCGCTATTTTGACGGCTACCATTTCGACCCCGCTCAAATCGACGGTTACCAGCCGCAGACCAAGGAAATTGTCATCGGCGGTCTGGGGGGATTTGGTGGAGGCCGTTTCCCGAAATTAGTTTCCAAAGAACAGCTGAGTGACGATACCCTGAAGCTGACCGTAGATTATTACGATTTCGATTATACAGAGGTTTTCTATACTAAAGTGTATACTATTCGTTTTACCGAGGAAGGTTCTCAGTATTTGTCTATCCAAAAAGCGGAGTAGGATCTCTTTGCTACGCACTTATACCTTCTCATATGTTAAAAAGACCGGGGCACATGCAGCCTCGGTCTTTAGTCTTTTTAAACGAGAGAAGGACCTGCCTTCTCTCTTAAGAACTATAGTTCACTGAAATCCAAGGTGGCGAAATAATCCTCTAGGGTTTCCGCCCGGCGGATCAGCTTCACACTGCCGTCCCCTTGCAGCAATAACTCAGCATGACGCAGCTTGCCATTGTAGTTGAAGCCCATAGCATGCCCATGAGCCCCGGTGTCATGAATCACCAGGATATCCCCGATATCGATCCGGGGCAGTTCCCGGTCTACGGCAAATTTATCGTTATTCTCACATAAGCTCCCGGTCACATCATAGATATGGTCCTTAGGCAGGTTTTCCTTACCCAAGACGGTCACATGGTGGTAGGCTCCGTATATTCCCGGGCGCATCAGATCCGCCATGCTGGCGTCGACACCGATATAGTGTTTATAAATATCCTTACGATGAATAACCTGGGTCACCAAATAGCCAAAAGGTCCCGTTACCATGCGCCCGCATTCCAAGCAAATGCGCAAAGGATCCAAGCCGTTGGGAAGGATCTTCTCTTCGTAAACTTTACGGACTCCTTCACCGATAGTCTCCAGATTGACCGGCTCTTGTTCCGGACGGTAGGGGATGCCGATTCCTCCGCCAAAATTCACAAATTCCAGGCGGATTCCCAGCCTTTCTTTCAGCTCTATGGCCAGCTCAAACATCATCTCTGCTGTCTCAATGAAGAAATCAGGGTTCAGCTCATTGGAGATAATCATAGTATGAAGCCCGAAACGTTTCACTCCTTTATCACGAACGATCTCGTAAGCCTGGAATAATTGTTCCTTAGTTAAGCCATATTTGGATTCTTCAGGGCTGCCGATAATGGCATTTCCCTCCCGCAGGAAACCGGGATTATAACGGAAGGAGATCACCTCCGGCAGGCCGGCATGCTTTTCCAGATAATCAATATGGGTAATATCGTCTAAATTGATGATCGCCCATAAATCCTTAGCTTTTTGAAATTCGTCAGCAGGGGTATTGTTGGAGGTCAGTATAATGTTCTCCTCTGTGATTCCCGCCTTTTCTGCCAAAATCAGCTCAGCCAAAGAGCTGCAATCTGCTCCAAAGCCTTCTTCCCGAAGGATCTTCAGAATATGGGGATTGGGGAGAGCTTTGACGGCAAAATACTCCTTAAACTCCGGTGCCCAGGCAAATGCCGCCTGAAGTCTTTGGGCATTTTTTCGAATGGCTACCTCATCATAAATATGAAAAGGGGTGCCATAGTCCGCGATAATTTTCCGCAATTGCTCTTGATTAAAGGGTAAATTTTTTGCTGCCATATTCTTCTCCTCTCCTAATACTATCAATCGATAGAAATTGTTAGAGTCTGATAGTGCAAAAAAAGGCTACGAGTCTCCCCGTAACCGTTTCTCTAAGGCGAAAATATAGTCTAAGCCCCAAAACTTCACGAGATAGCACTCCACCGAAAATCCGGTGACAGTCTTGCATTTTTTCAATGGAAGACCAGCTAAGACCCTTTGTCTTTGGCCTTTGCTTCGGCAGTGATTCCTTTCCTTATCCGTCATAGCCTGACGCGCTCGGGATAATTACTCTTAATGCACTGCGCCTCTATCATTCACTCTATGAATTATCTATACATTATGGAACAAGATGTTACCCTTGTCAATACATTGCTTCCGTATACATTGCCCCTGCCTTTATTCTTTCGCATTCTGCAGAATTTCCATGATCCCCCGATTGTGAAAAACATCCTCCACCTCTAAGTTAAGCTGGCCACCCTTTGTGCTTTCTTTGGGCTTCTCGCCATAATCCATTGTATTTGATCCGGACTCTTGAGTCTGACTGATCACACCTGCCGGTTCCCATAATTGGCGTTTCATCTCTTTAGCGGTATTCTTCCGGTCGTCCATGCGGGATTCCTCCTTTTATCCTGACAAAATCAATTGCTTGCTGGTTCTGTCTTTAGAGTACCCGAAAACGCCCAAAACATGTTAAAGAAACAATACCTTCAGAGGCTCAGCAATGGATGTCAGACCGATGACCAAAAGCAATCCATAGACCAGCTTCTTAAATTGAGCTTCATTAATTTTTTTCCTAAGGGGCTGACCGGCCACATAGCCAAGAATAACGGCCAAAATCATGCTGACAAGCACTATTCCAAAGGAAAGAGTAAAGCTCTCCCGGAATACAAGAATTTTGGAAGCGGTGGTCATGGCGTATTGGAAAAAGAAAAAGTTGACCGTAGTAGCTTGGAAGGCGTCTTTGGATAGATGCTTAATAAGCAACGCGACGACGGGTGGACCGGGGATGGCCGCTAAGCCATTGAGCAGACCTGAAGAAAAGGCCACTAAGGTGAAGCCCTTTGAAGATACATTGATGCTTCCTTCCTCTTCCACCGGGGCTGTGGCTACAGGGATTTTCTTCTCAGAGGCGCTGCCTTTGAGTTGTAACCACTGATAGAAAACATAACCAATGAGAATAATTCCTACAACCCCTTTGATATACACTTCATTCATATATCCACTTAAAGCAACACCCATAACCAATCCGGGAATACTTAAGAGCAAGAGTCGGAGGATTAAATCCCAGCGGGCTAACTGCCGCATTTTAAATCCCTGCAGGGCGGAGCCCATCATGGATAAAATCATTCCCGCCAAAAGAGCTTGTTGACTGGGTAAAACAAATAAGAGAAGGGGTACCGCCACAAGTCCGAATCCAAAACCCGTTAAGACTTGAATAAACGTAGCAAAGAAAGTGATTCCGCTCATGACAAGCCATAATTCCCCTGATAACATCTCCACACAAACACCCTCTTTAATCCAGATTCAATCTAGTATTATTCTCGGTCTCATAACTTTTCCCTTTTTTTGCACCAATCTTTCCCTGGTTAAGAAGTTTATAAGCTTGACAGCCATCCCTTGCATTTCCTATAGTGGATGAGGAAGTAATTTTTAAGCGCCACTGTGATACTCAGGTGAACCCAGAGAAAGGTGATTCTTATGGCTCAAAAAACCAACGCCGCCCGAATCCTTGACCAAGCCGGTATATCCTACGAATTGATCTCCTATGAGGTGGATGAATCAGATCTTTCCGCCACCACCGTCGCCCAAAAGGTGGGGATGCCTCCCGAACTTATCTATAAAACCCTGGTAACCCGGGGAGATAAAACAGGCGTTCTCATTGCCTGCATCCCCGCCCATTATGAGCTGAACCTTAAGGCTCTCGCTCAAACGAGCGGCAATAAAAAAATGGAAGTCGTTCCTCTCAAAGAAATTCAGCCCTTAACCGGTTATATACGGGGGGGCGTCTCTCCTTTGGGAACGAAAAAAAGATACCCTGTCTATTTTCAAGAGGATATGCTCCATCACAGAAAAATTGCCATCAGCGCCGGAACACGAGGATTACAGATCGTTATTCTACCTCAGGATCTGCTTAATATCACCCAGGGAAAGGTTGGCTCTATCGCTAATCCTTCCTAAAACTCCGATCAATCTTCTCCTCGAAATCTATGAACTCTCTCTTTCCTTGTATGAAGATGGGCAAGAGGTAAATACTAATCTTATGTCGCTTTGAATTAGGGTAAAGGAGAGATTCTATGAGTTTCCGGCTTCCTCAGTTCAACCCACCTAATTTTGATGGTGAGCCTTTTACAGGCGCTCCCAATGCAACCCTTGTTGAAGTCCTTCAGGATGGTGTCGCACCCGACCATTTCCATGGTATGTCCATTTATCCTGAGTACTTTAAAGTCAATGGTCAATGGGTCCTTGCTTCCCAAAGTCGTATGGACGGTGTCCCTGTGCTTATGGAGGACGGAACGATCCAAATCCTTGAATTCCGCAATCTTAAGAAAGGCCATAAGGTGGTGGTAGGGCGGACAGAAGATGCTAGTGAAGGCATTTATGTCTATGCCGAGGGCTTTGCTTCCAAGGATAGCAACGAAGATATTTTCGCCTTCCGATCCGGCCGTTCCAGGGAGACTGCTTATTCAAAGGATTATAATCATCTTTATGATGTGCTGCGCCACGAAAAAGATCAAGGCTACGTGGTCTGGGTGTTAGGACCGGCGACGGTTTTTGATTACGACTCCCGGATAGCTCTTGCCGCCTTGATTGAAAAAGGCTATGTTCATGCTATTCTGGCCGGTAATGCCATGGCCACCCATGATCTTGAAGCCGGTATCCTGGGTACTGCTTTGGGTCAAAATACATATACCCAAGAGTCTCAGCCCAATGGCCATTATAATCATTTGGATGTGATCAATATGGCACGAAAAGCCGGGTCACTGGAAAAGCTTATCAAAACTCAGAACCTGACAGAGGGTGTAGTGTATGCTGCTTTAAAAAAGAATATCCCCTTGGTTCTGGCAGGATCCATCCGTGATGACGGACCCCTTCCCACTGTTTGGGCTAATGTCTACGAAGCCCAAGATGAAATGCGCAAACAAACCAAAAAGGCAACCACCCTCATTTGCCTGGCCACCCAGCTCCATACCATCGCTTCCGGAAATATGACACCCGCCTATACTGAGCGGAATGGACAACTGCGTCCAATCTACATCTACGCCGTAGATGTAGCAGAGTTCGCCTTAAATAAGCTAAGAGATCGGGGTTCACTCGAAGTAACCACCATCGTGGCCAATGTACAGGACTTTCTTGTCAATGTGAATAATAATCTTATATAAATAAGGCAATAAGGCCAACGGCCTATGGGGAGAATAGAATGAGAGTAAAAATCATCCAGTCCTTTCGGCAAGAAGGGCTGGAGAAAAAAATGAATGCCTTCTTGCAAGAGAATGAAGGTAAAATCGAAATCATCGAAATCCAATGGAAAGCTTTTTTAGAGCATTATGTGATGATCCTTTACAAAGAGAAAAAATAACCTGATAGTGAATAAAAAATAGTCACGAACACTGAATCGTGACTATTTTTCTATTCACAGTTATTTTATGACAAAGGAGCTCTTTAAGGAAACAATCAAGTTAAAAACTAAGTTTTCCGGGGTAGTATATTTCGGATCCACATTAAAGTATCCGTGACGGGGGAACTGGAATTTATCTTGAGGTTTGGCCTCTTTCATATGGGGCTCCACAAACCCTTGCCATACTTCCAAAGAGTTGGGATTAATATAATCCAGAAAGGTCTTGCCTTCTTCCTCCACCACATCATCCTGAATTAACACATCATAGAGGCGAAATTCTGCCGGCACTGCCTGGGTGGCTTCTACCCAATGAATGGTCCCCTTAACCTTGCGGCCGGCAAATCCTGTACCACTTTTTGTTTCCGGATCATAGGTGCAATGAATTTCCAAGATATTGCCCTCATCGTCCTTAATGACCTCTTTACATTTAATAAAATAGGCATCTATCAAGCGGACTTCATTACCTGGGTAAAGCCGGTGGTACTTCGGCGGAGGGACTTCCATGAAATCCTCCTGCTCGATATAAATTTCCCGGGAGAAAGGGATTTTGCGTTTTCCCATCTCAGGATTCTCTTTATTATTATCTGCATCCAGGATTTCCACTTGGCCTTCAGGGTAGTTGGTAATGACCACTTTCAAGGGACGGATGACAGCCATGGGCCGGGGCACTTTGAGCTTCAGATCTTCCCGAATAAAGTGCTCCAGCATTTTGGAATCCACCACACTGTCCGCTCTGGCCACACCAATAGCTTGGGCAAAATTGCGGATGGCCTCAGGAGTATAGCCCCGACGGCGCAGCCCGGAAATGGTCGGCATTCTGGGATCATCCCAGCCGTCCACCACCTTTTCATCCACCAGCTGCTTTAGTTTACGCTTGCTCATTACCGTATTAGTCATATTCAGGCGGGCAAATTCATATTGATGCGGGACATGCTCCATCTCGCATTCCCGAACGACCCAATCATATAAAGGGCGATGATCTTCGAATTCTAAAGTACATATAGAGTGGGTTATACCCTCTATAGCATCCTCTAAAGGGTGGGCATAATCATACATAGGGTAGATGCACCATGTATCCCCTGTATTATGATGAGTGGCATGAGCGATCCGATAGAGAACGGGATCCCGCATATTGATGTTGGGAGAGGACATGTCAATTTTAGCCCGGAGAACCTTCTCTCCGTCCTTAAATTCACCTTGACGCATTCTCTCAAAGAGCTCCAGGTTCTCTTCCGCGCTGCGATCGCGATAAGGACTTTCCTTACCGGCCTCTGTCAGAGTGCCGCGGCTTTTTCTAATCTCCTCGGCAGATAAGTCACAGACATAAGCTTTGCCTTTTTTAATGAGAAGAAGGGCTCGCTTGTGCATCTCATCAAAATAATCCGAGGCAAAAAAGAGGTTATCCCATTCAAACCCCAGCCACTTGACATCTTCTTTGATAGACTCTACATATTCTGTATCTTCCTTGACCGGGTTCGTATCGTCAAACCTTAAATTGGTTTTTCCTTTGAATTCACCAGCTAAGCTAAAGTTCAAACAAATAGATTTGGCATGTCCAATATGCAAATAACCATTGGGCTCGGGGGGAAACCGTGTAGTGACTCCTTCTACTTTTCCCTCTCGTAAATCCTCAAGGATAATGCTGCGTAAAAAATTGGAAGACTTATTCTCATTATCCACGAATATCAACCTTTCCTACGGAATGTCTTATCCTATATTAATCTATACCACTATTCTATAATCAGATGTCCATGAAGGAGCACCGCAAGGTAAAGACCTCTCCAGTAGTGTTACCCGAATCTCTGTCCTTCACCCACTTCATTCTTAGAGATCGTAGTCTCCTGCAGCCTCAGGCTGATAAAGGAGCTTTTCCACCTTAAGCCGGACAACACCGCCGGGAACTTTCCAGTCGATGATATCTCCTTCCCGATAGCCAAGAATAGCCGTCCCCACAGGGGCAAGAATCGAAATCTTATCCTCTAAAAGATCCGCATCTTCAGGATATACTAAGGTATAGATGGTTTCTTCACCCGTCTCCAGATCCTTCAGTAATATCTTCGAATTCATAGTTATGGCATTCGAAGGAATTCCTTCCGAGGGCACCACATCTGCCCCATTTAACTCATGCTCAAGATCTTTTAAGTAATCCTTGTTTTTGGCGGTGCCAAACTCTCTTTCTTTATTGATAAGTTTTAGCAGACGCTCACGATCCACAGCTGTAATACTGATCTTTCTACTCATTTCTCCTGAACCTTCCTTTTCTAATGATGAACAAATTGTGCTGGCCCCAGCAAATACACACCTTTTGACATGCTAAACATAGAGCGACTATCGCCAGATAGCCGCTTTTAAAAATTTATGTAATTCAATAAGGGAGAAATCGCTAAATCATTTTAATTATAACCTATTTTCTATAATAAGTAAATGTTAGTCGATAGGATATGAATGCCTATACATCACCTGCCTTAGCCTGTTCCAAGTCTGAAGCTCCCTGATTTACAAACCAAAATTCTGTAAAAATACTACATTAATCACCTGTTATTCGAGTATTATTCCCAAAATAATTCTTGAATAAAATGGGAGCGATACTTATAATTATAAATAAATTCGAGAATCTCCTGTGAGATATTTCGAATCTATGAAAATTGCATAGGGAATGCTGGATGAAATTTACGGGAGAAGGGCTTAGGCCCGCCGAAGAAGTTGAAACTTTCAGGTGACTAGAATGAGTTAGGGACCGTTAATTGACAGCACTCTGGAGAGACTCTAATTTAGGGCGCCGAAGGGGCAATACAATGATGTGTTGTTAAATCTCTCAGGCAAAAGGACAGAGAAGCAATAGGGACTGCCTGCTATGGAGCAATCTCTTGCTTTTGTGGAAATTGTCCGAATATTCAGAGTCAATCTTAAGGATTGACTCTTTTTATATATAAAGCAATTTTATTCTGGAGATTGCAGTATACAGAGAAAGAGATTAAAGGAGGAAAAACACAATGGAGGCCTTGCACAGTTTTATTGTCTGGTTGAACGGCTATCTCTGGGGTCCACCTATTCTTGTTTTACTTTTTGGTACGCACTTATTCCTTACTTTCCGTACTCGTGGTATTCAAAGGTACATTTTTAAAGGGATTAAATTATCACTTACTAAGGATCCTGATGCTACCGGTGATGTGAGTCAATTCGGAGCTCTAACTACCGCTCTCGCCGCTACCATCGGAACCGGTAATATCGTCGGAGTAGCTACGGCCGTGGCTTTGGGAGGTCCCGGTGCAGTACTTTGGTGCTGGCTTACCGGGGTCTTCGGGATTGCCACAAAATATGGCGAAGCCTTATTGGCGGTGAAATATCGGGTTAAAACCGCTGACGGCACCATGCTGGGTGGTCCTATGTATGCTTTGGAAAGAGGCCTGGGACAGAAGTGGCTGGCTGTACTCTTCTGTATCTTTACTTCCATTGCCGCCTTTGGTATTGGTAATATGACTCAAGCTAACTCTATTTCCGTTATGCTGGATACTCAATTCAATATCAACCCTATCTTGACAGGCGTTATCTTAGCTGCCCTCACAGGGGTTGTTATTATCGGCGGCGTAAAATGGATCGCTCGGGTCTGTGAAAAATTTGTTCCCTTTATGGCGATTGCTTATGTCCTTGGTTGTATCATTATCCTGATTATGAATTCTCAATATGTCTGGCCAGCCGTTGTCTTGATCTGTAAATCAGCTTTCACCCCAACGGCTGCCGGCGGCGGATTCATCGGTGCCAGCATTATCATGGCTGCCCGTTACGGGATTGCCCGAGGGCTTTTCTCCAATGAGTCCGGTTTAGGTTCTGCTCCCATCGTAGCTGCGGCTGCTCAAACCAGGAACCCTGTCCGTCAAGCTCTCGTATCCGCTACGGGAACCTTCTGGGATACCGTTGTTGTCTGCTTAATGACCGGTCTTGTCGTCGTTAGCAGTGTCATTAGCAACCCGACTGCTGCCGAAGGGTTAAAAGGCGGCGATTTGACTTCCATGGCTTTTAATCAAATTCCGGTAATTGGTCCCATCGTTTTAACTTTTGGTCTTCTGACTTTCGTTTTCTCCACTATCCTTGGTTGGTCTTATTATGGTGAAAGAGCTGTAGAATATCTCTTCGGTAAAAAAGGAATCCTTCCTTACCGCCTCCTCTGGGTTCTCGCCGTTTTAGCCGGTTCTTTGGTAACCCTTCAATTCGTCTGGGATTTAGCGGACGCGATGAATGCTATGATGGCTATTCCAAACCTGGTGGCACTCCTCCTCTTAAGCGGAGTTATTGTCTCCGAAACCAAGAAGTACTTATGGGAAGATCGTCTGGATGAAGCTTCTGAAGAGCCCATTCCTGTGATTCAGAATAAGTAAGTCAATAAACAGATTGCAAGACACCTCTCCGGTACGGAGAGGTGCTTTTGCATACTTTATCCCATTGAACTAGGAAGAATCTCCACCCAGTAGTTGTCCGGATCATTGATAAAATAGATACCCATAGCTTCATTTTCATAGCAGATGCATCCCATTTTTTTATGATGTTCATGAGCTGCTTGGAAATCATCCACCGTTAAAGCCAGATGAAATTCATTCTCGCCCAGATTATAGGGTTCCGTTCGATCCCTTAACCATGTAAGTTCTAAAGTATGGGCGGTTACCCCATCACCCAGATAGACAAGAATAAATTCCCCGCTCTCCGGAGCTATACGTTTGACTTCTTTTAACCCCAATGCCTCATCATAAAACTTAAGGCTTTTTTCCAGGTTCAGCACATTGATATTATTGTGAGTAAATATAAATTTCATCAGAATCATCCCCTTTTTTTCTTTACTTTTCATAGAATTAACGACTAGACTCTTCCCTTTGTCTTGCATATCTATCCATATTATAGTAATTTTTTATAGAGAACACAAACCTGCAGATCATTTTAGTATGAGGTGATTTAATGAACGCTCCGCTAGAAAAGCTAGAACTTCGTATTGAGTATATCCATCACAGCGGTTTCACAGTGGAAACCGATCGGGACTTCCTGGTCTTTGACTATTATCAGGGTCAAGTCCAATTTCCAAGCAATAAAAGGATCACTGTTTTTTCCTCCCATGTCCACCCGGATCATTATAATCCTGAAATCTTCCAGTGGCAAAGCCAATACCCCGACATTCATTATATTCTCAGCTCGGATATTCAAGGCCATCCTCAACTGCCTCAAGTCCAAGAGAATCTTATTTTCTTATCCCCTTATGAAGAAGTTCATAGGGATGACCTGAAGATTAGGACCTATGGATCTACCGATGTGGGAATCTCTTTTCTTGTGGAACTGGACGTAAAGGAAGGGATTCATCTCTTCCATGCCGGAGACCTCAACTGGTGGCACTGGTGGGGAGAACCCCAAGAAGATATCCTTTGGGCAGAAAAAATGTTCAAAGAAGAAATCGCCAAAATAAAAGAAGAAAGGATTGATATTGCCTTCTTCCCTGTGGATCCCCGACTTGAACAGTATTATTCTATAGGAGCGGAGTATTTTATTCAGGAGATCAATCCTCAAGTCCTTGTTCCCATGCATTTCGGAGAGGATTATAAATCCATTCAATCCTTTGTGGAAAAAATGGCCTCTTCCTCCACTGAAATTTTAGGAATCACCCAAAGCAATCAGCACTTTGCCATCTGATCGCCCTATTAGGGCCGTTTAAGGTTTATACAGTATCTATGAATTTCTTACTGTTCCTCATGTTTATTCAGGGGAAATTCACATAAATACTCAATTGGATCCAACGAAGCCATCCCTATGGATTCAATAGTCACCTCGATGGATTGAAAATCCTTTAAGATCTCTTCCAGCATCTTGGGTATCTCCTCCACTGGAGTCTCCATGGAAAGGGTGCAATGGGGATGCCAAATCTGGGGTTTGTAATAGTCCCAGCCTTCCTCTTCCCAAGCTGAGAAGGCATCATGGAGCATTCTATGAACTTGAAACAGATCGCCGGTTAGGTTAGGGGTCAAAAAGATGGTTCCCTTATGAAGTGGAAAAATCCCGATTTGAAGAAATGCCAACTTAAAGGAATGAACTGCTTGAGCCAGAGCATTGATCATTTCTTTGGCCTTGGTCAAGTCCAGATCATTATATATAGCTAAGGTGATATGGGGCCTGCCGTTGGTGCAGGACATGCATTTGCCAATATTCAAGAGAGCTAATGACTCCCATATTCTCATTATGGATTGTTCTGCTTCTTCATTGAAGTAGAGATTAATTGCATAGCTCATTCAATACCTCTCCATAGATTATTGCTCCTTCTACTTTAAAACGCACCAATAATAATTGCAAGCCCAAACAAAAAGCCAGACATTCACAGCCTATATGAATATCTGGCTTAAAATTTTTAGATTTAAGTTTAACTTGCTGTATAAGAGTAACGGACGTATATCTCTTGCAGTCTGTAAACTACACTTTGAACCGCTTGATTTCTTCTTGCAATTTATTGACGCTTTCCTTAGCTCTGAGAATCTGATCTTCAACTTCATTGGATTTGATGCTTACTTCTGCCGACTGATTGGCAATATCCGCCGTGCCGATGGCACCACTGTTGGCAGCTTGGGCTACCCCGCCGATGGCATCGGAAATGTTTTGGATAGACACCAGAAGCTGCTCCGTGGTAGCGCTAAAATCGGCTACCAGCTCGTCTACGAAATTGGCATCTTGGCTGTATTGCTCTGCTACATTCAGCATAACTTGATAGTCATTATTGACATCTACAGACATGAAAGAAAGCAGGCCGTTCGAACTTTGTGAGAGATTATCGACAGCACTGGTTACCTTGGTGGTAACTTCCTGTATTTGCATAACCGCTCCTTTTGATTGTTCGGCAAGTTTTCTGATTTCCTCTGAGACAACCGAGAATCCTCTTCCGGCTTCACCGGCTCTTGCCGCTTCAATCGCGGCATTTAGGGCCAGTAAGTTGGTTTGCTCGGTGATCTGCATGATGGCATCCGTCAATAAATCAATTTGACTGACAACCTTGGATTCAACAATTGCCTTTTCCAATTTTACTTGGGTATCAACAAATATATCGGCGGCTTTCTTCTGTGCCGCATTGACATTTTTCTTAGTATCTTCCGCTCTCTGGGTGATTTCCTTGGACGAGATTGCCCCTTGCTGAGATTTGCCGGCGATTAACTGCACTGCTTTTTCAATTTCCTGGGTCGTCGCCGACATTTCTTCCGATGCTGCCGATGTTTCTTCCGTACTTGCCGCCACATCTCCGGTAGTAGAAGAAATCTCTTCCAGGCTCTTGCTGAGATCCACCACATTATCCATGACAGCATACACTTCTTCTTCAATAGCAACCGATTCATTCTTGATACTGTTGACCAACTGTTTAATCGAATTCTTCATATCGTTAATGGCGTTGGTAATTGACCCCACCTCATCTTTTCTGGCCAGAAATCGGGGGTCGATTTCCTGGGAAAAGTCCCCGCTTGCCACAAGGTCCAAATACTGAGCCGACTTTTTGATGGGAGTCGTGATTTTATTGGCTGTTATGGTAATCAAGGCAATAGTGATGAACAGCATAAGTACGGAGACCCCCAGCATCATTAAGGCCACCCCGTTCGCCCCCTGGGTCAACTCTTTCTCGGACATTAAGGACGCTAAAATCCAATCTGTTCCGTCGACTTTATGAGGATTAACTATGTATTTTACTCCGTCAATCGTTACATCAAAAGGAGCTAAATCATCAGATCCCAGCTTCTCCAGTCCTGGGATGTTAATCTCATCTAATTTTTTAAAGTTATTTTCGGGGTTACTGCCATCGGCTAAAATAACTCCCGTGGTGTGAACAATCATCGAATATCCGGTTTTTCCAGTCTTCATTGAATTTAGCATATCGCTTATGACCGACTGTTGCACATCAATTCCCAGAGTTCCGACCAGCTTACCGTTGGCATCCGTAAACGAGCGCACATTGCTCGTAATCATTGTATTGGACATAGGATCAAGATAGGGCTCAGTTCTCACAATGGCTCCATTGCCGCCTAGACCGGTTCTGTACCAGCCTTTCTCGGGAGGATAAAATTTCTCAACAGGTATGGGGGCTTCCGGCCACTGCAGGTAAGCGCCCTCTTCCGTACCGAAATAAACATACATTGTCCCTGGATGGCTGGCGGCATAGTGCTCGAAGATTTCGTAAATTTCTTGTTCCACCCCGCCATTTTGGGAAGGCGTCATTTGCACCTTTTCCATACTGTTGGTGTAAGACGTAATATTGCTTTCTGCCGCTGCCATGACCAGGGGATGGGTGGCCATCATATTGATGTTTTTATCAATCTGATCATAAAATATCTTAATAGATTGCTCAGCTATTTTCATTTGTTCGTTGGAGTAATTAAGGTAGTCATCTTTCGATTGCTGAATTACCTTATAACAAGTAATACCACCAACAATAACTAAGGCACTTAAGACAATCATGATCGAAATGGTTAAAAATTGGGTTCGAATACTCTTGAACTGCATCATCTAATCCTCCATATTAAAAATTCCACTGGTTGTTGGCTAAGTTAAGGCGACACGCGAACTATTCTGACAGCTTAGACATTATGTCGGTTAATAGAGCAAGTCCATGTGAACACTTTCAGTAGCTGTGGTACGGATTTTCCTATCCTGAGAATGATTGAATTAAGGCCTCTGGAATAAACGAAGATATGTAAAAATGTGCCTCAATATCCTTCAAGGAAGGGAGGCACGCTACTGATTGGTCAAGATCTGGTTATAACCGGACTCTATTCGCGGGACTGAGTGCCTATGTTCAGCTAATCCTAAAGAATTTTTAATTAGTCCTCAAGCACATCGGCGATCATCTGTTCGACTTCGTCATCTTCCACATCGCCGGCCATTTTGCCTTTATATTCTCCATCTTTAAAGTAAAGAATCTGGGGAACGCCCTTTAATGAGAATCGTTGGAATAATGCTTTGTCCTCTTCCACATCCACATAATAAAAGCCAAAACTTTCTTCATAATTTAGACGCAACTCTTCTAATACCGGAATAACTTTTTGACAGACATGACAGTTCTTCCTGGAAAACATCACCAAGCAAGCTCTTCCTTCATCGTAAATAAGCTGCTCAAACATATTGGTATCCAGTTTTTTTAAAGACATTTTTTACACTCCTCATACTTTAATTCTGCAGTCACCTTGATTCAAAACAGACGAAGGCCAAGGTCTCCCCAAGAGAGAGCCGACCTTCGTCTTATTGAGTTTCTAATACGTCTTAACCTTCTTTTTTGGCAGGGAGAATCATTTCCACGTCACTGTGGGGACGGGGGATGACATGGACGGAGATGAGCTCGCCAACCCGCTGAGCAGCAGCAGCTCCGGCATCGGTTGCTGCCTTGACAGCACCGACATCCCCTCTTACCATAACGGTTACTAAACCACCGCCGACAAATTCGCGGCCGATAAGATAGACATTAGCGGCTTTAACCATAGCATCGGCGGCTTCGATAGCTCCTACTAAACCTTTGGTCTCAATTAATCCTAAAGCTTCTGTTTTACTCATGATTGTTTCCTCCTAAAATTTCATTTTACTATTGTTATTTTTGAAGTGGGGGCAAGCTCCATCGCATTGGCTTCATCTGTGTCGATATGACATTCAAGCTGCGAGGTAGTGTTGGCTCTTACGGCTACATTGGAGTAAGTTCCTCCACGCAGCCCGCTTATTTGAATCGTTACCAGTTCTCCATCCCTTACGCCGAAATGTTGGGCATCCTCCAGAGACATATGAATATGCCGCTGGGCAATGATCACACCTTGGCCAAGAAGAATACTTCCTTTAGGACCTACGAGAGTGATTCCCGGTGTTCCCTGCAGCTCCCCGGACAGTTTTACAGGTGCCTTAAGACCAAGCTTGAAACAGTCTGTTTTGAGTATCTCCACCTGGGACTCCTGGCGCTCCGGTCCAAGAATACGAACATTTTCAATCGCCCCTTTGGGCCCGCAAATGGTCAGAGTTTCCTTGCAGGCATATTGCCCGGGTTGGGACAAATCCTTGATCTTTGTCAATGGGTATCCCTCGCCAAACAGGGCGTTCACATCGTTTCTGGATAGATGAATATGCCGGTTAGATATTCCCACAGGTATGGAATAGTCCTCCTGTTTTATATCCCCCCCTTCTTTGACCACTTCCAGCAGAAGTTCCACTAAAGCGTCATACTTTCCCACTTTAGCAATCACCTCTTTGTTTCAACAGCGACATGACTTCATTGACAAGAGCCTGAATCCGCTCTTCACTGACAGTGCCGCCAGAACCTCCCTGGTGCGCCTCCCAGGTTGAATGGGGAGCACCTGCGTTGCCTGTAAAGTCTTTGATTCCATAGGCTACACGTTTAATATTAATCAAGTGCATAGGAGTTACATTATCTGAGGTTGCACTTCCTCCCCAAGTACCGCAGCCTAAAGTAAAGGAGGGTGCCAGCCCTGTGCTTGCTCCTACACCACCTTGGCTGGATGAGGTATTGACCAAAATCCTGAAGACGGGCTTTTCTGCAAATTTGATGGCCATTTCCGGGGTTTCCGTATGAATGGAAAGGCTGTGGCCCACCCCTCCATTATTGAGTAATTTCATGCATAGATCACATGCTTCATGCCAATCTTGGACAGTGTAAAAGGCCAGCACCGTAGTCAGTTTTTCATAGGAGAGTGGATATCCCTCACCGACTCCCTGTTGCTCTCCCAGCAGCACTTTTGTACCCGGGGGAATGGAAATTCCGGCACCGGCTGCGATATCTGCGGCGGATCTCCCCACCATTTTGGCGTTCATAGCATGGCCTCTGGTAAACAGTTTTCGGCCCACTTTCTCTGTTTCCTCAGGGTTCATAAAGTAGCCGCCTTGGCGTCTGAACTCTTCCATAACCTGGTTGCGAATGCATTCTTCAACCACTACCGATTGCTCGGAAGCACAGATAGTACCATTATCAAAGGTTTTGCTGGCGATAATATTTCTGACTGCTTTGGGAATATCGGCCGTTCTTTCTATATAAGCGGGAACATTTCCCGGGCCTACACCCAGTGCCGGTTTTCCCGCACTATAGGCCGCCTTGACCATAGCTGAACCGCCTGTGGCAATGATCATTGCGACTTCATCGCATTTCATAAGTTCATTGGTTGCATTCATGGACGGCTTGGCAATACAGCCGATGATATTCGCCGGAGCTCCGGCCGCCACTGCCGCATCATTCATCAATTTGGCGGCTTGCAGAGTGCATTGCAAGGCCGAAGGATGGGGCGAGAACACAATTCCGTTGCGGGATTTAATGGCAATAATCGATTTATAGATGGTAGTGGAGGTGGGATTGGTTGAGGGGACGATCCCCATAAGCAGCCCCACCGGTTCAGCAATCTCCAGGACTTTATTGATCTTGTCTTCCTTAATGACCCCGATGGTTTGCATCGGCTTGATAAATTGATAGAGTTCCGTGGAGGCAAAGCGATTTTTAAAGATCTTATCCTCTACTTTGCCAAACCCTGTTTCTTCCACCGCTAACTTGGCCAGAGAAACTGCATTTTCCTCCGCTGTTTTCACCATATTACGAATGATTTGATCAATCTGCTCGCTATTGAATTGTGCCAGTTCAGTCTGGGCTTGTTTGGCCTGACGGGCAAGATGTCTGGTCTCTTGCACAGATTGTAAATCATAATCAAAGTTAAGCACTTACTCTTCCTCCCTCCGCCGTCATTCCTGTTTTTGGTCGTAATACCTTTTTAATTGCTGGATAAGGTCATCTTTATTGGCTTTGGATATGGCTCTTCCTGCTATGGCAAGTCCTTTGTATTCTCTGGCCAGATTGCGGAGCTTTAAGACGGGGAGAGATTTCAGGGCATCCACGCATTGTTCAAGGCCAAATTCTTGCACAACCTGATCAATTTCCTTTTTAGTGGTTGTTTGATCAAAACTCGGAAGCAAATTTACTTTTTCTTGTTGCAGCACAGGAAGCGCCTGCTTTTCAGCGGGGTTGGGGCCGATTATCCCTGCGATCTCCTGATGAGGTCTGGGAATAACATGCTGTGAGACCAGCAGCAAAGGGTTCAGCTTGGCAACCGCGCTGGCTCCCGCCTCTACGGCAGCTTTCACCGCTCCCACATCACCGGTTACAGATAGGGTCACCAGACCGCCGCCGACAAAAGCCCTACTCACAAGTTCAACTTGCGCCGTTTTGAGCATGACATCTGCACATTCAATGGCAGGAAGGAGTCCTCGTGTCTCAATAAGGCCAAGAGCTTGCATAGTCTATCCTCCTCTTGTTGAACCTGAATTCAGGCCCGGTTTGCTGGGTAGGTGACGCAGAAGATTTTGACATACCCGGAAGAGCTCCAGGTCACTTGGGAGCCTTTCGGTACGTGAAGCACATCTCCCTGGCAGGCTTCAAAAGTCTTACCATTGATAGTAACTGCCAAGCTTCCTTCCAAAACGATCTGAATTTCTTCGCAGTTCAATTTACGGTCAAAGCTGGATTTTTCAATAGTCAAAAAACCTGCACTCATTTGAGACTCGTCTTGGTCGACTACCTCACGATAGGCAGCATTAGCACCCGGTTTCCCGGTGTCAAAGTCCACATAATTCACTGTTCTGCCACGGACAATTTTCAATCCGCTTTGTGGTTCACCCTCGGCCATAAATGGCGGTTGAGCAGCGGGGGCAACGGCTCCCGTTAAAAGGTGATTGGTCAAGACCATTTTTATGGTTTGATAGATCATATCCCTGTTAAACTCGGTTGCCCGCTGCCCTGTTTTCTGCGGATCACTAAGTTGGCACCCTTGATTCCCGGCAGCAGCTGCAGCGCAGGCCAATTCCACACCCAATTCTTTAGCCAGATCTCTGGCTGAAGGAGTAACAATCGTTCCCCCTTCGACGTAGAAACTTTTTTGCCCCTTTTCTGCTGCTGACTTAATGTCGTCAGCACAAATGAGTTTCTTCAAAATCCCACCTCCTTTCCATCTTGCTGGGGCTAAAAGCCCATCCCTGAACTATTAGTAGAGGGACATCCACAATCTATCCGACGGGGAAGGAATAACTTCGATATCGACAAGCAGGCCTTTCTCCATGGCGACAGCCTTCCCTGCTTCGACACCCGCTTCGACAGCGGCTACATCCCCAGTAAACGTAAAGTAGGCTTTGCCGCCCAGCCCGCTTCCTAAGCGCAGCTCCAGAGCCTGGACATCGGCGGCCTTCAGTGCCGCATCGGCGGCTGTGATCATAGAGGCCATGGAAAAGGACTCCATAATTCCCAATGCCCCGGTCCCGTCCGGCATGGTGGTAGCCGTGATGGCCGGGAAAATTCCTTCATGGACATTGGGCAGCACAAAGCTGTCCACTAAATATTCCCCGGAAATAGCTATTCCTGTGCTGATCGAACTCTCGACGGCCGCCACATCTCCTTGAACGATGGCAATGTATTTGCCTGGGCAGACGGGGGTTGCACTGACCACATCAACGTAAGCTGTTTTGAGCATCTGATCCGTCGCATAGATTCCTCTGGCCACACTGGTAAGCTCAATCATACCTATTGCTCTATACATACTAACCCACCTTTATCACAATAGAATTGTCTTTAATCTCAGTAACGGTGCCGGCCAGGCTGGCATGGACCGGGGCTCCGAGACTGTTTTCCGGTATTTTGCCGATCATCTGCCCTGCTTCTACATGTTGACCCAGGTTGACGATGGGAAGGGATGGCGCCCCGATATGTTGGCGCAGCCCAATTTCTATCGTTGCGGGCTTAAACTCAATCCGGGCCATAGGTGCTGGTAGATCAAAAGGGGTTAACCCGATTTTAGCCACCAGGCGCTTACTTGGGATCAGACGATAGTTTCTCGCCGCTCGGGGTTGGAATTCCACTTGGGTGGGCTGGTAGCGAATCCCTTGTTCCGCCAGTTTTTGTTTATAAAAAATATTCACCGTTTTCGGATGGAGATTCGCCGGACAGGAGAAGAGCTCGCAGGCATTGCATTCACAGCATAACTGAGCAATCTGCAGTTCCTTCACATCCTTGAGATCATAGCTTAAAGCCCGCATAACCTTATGAGGCTGCATATCATGCCCCAAAAGATAGCGGGGGCATAGATCGGTACACATCCGACATTGTTCACAGGCTGTTTTGCTGATGACCCGTCCTTGGTTCAGATTGACTGATTTTTTGCGGATGAGAAAATGATCCTTTTTAAGCAATATAAAGCCCTTGCTTTTCTTAGTGACATAGCCGTCGATCCCGTCCATGAGGGAACCCATCATGGGACCTCCGTCGATCACCGCATAGTCATCCCCATTTTGCAGGCCGCATTGTCGGAGCAGATCCCGGATGGCCATGCCCACTGGTACCTTGACCGTTAAGCGGTGGGGAATATCACCGGCAAGGGTGATATAGGTTTCTGTAACCGGCTTTCCTGATAAAGCATGGAAAACATTTAAAGCCGTTTCCGAATTGATCACCACACAACCCACTTTGAGGGGAATGGAGGCTTCCGGAACAACTCTTTTGGTCAGCTCATAGACCAGAACCTGCTCATCTCCGGCCGGATAGACATCCCGCAATTCCATGACTTCCATATAATTTTCCAGCCCTAAAGCCGTGATTTTTTCACGCAGTATCCTGATAACCTCTTGATGCTTCCCTTTGATGCCGATAACGGCTTTACGAGCTTCTATATGACGTCCTGCCGCTTCCAGTCCTTTAATGATTTCTTCAGGAAACTGTTCCATCAATTGCTGATCCACCCGCAGCAGCGGTTCGCATTCAGCCCCATTCAGCAGGATATATTCTGCCTTGGCAGATAATTTGGCATGAGTCGGAAACCCGGCTCCTCCTGCGCCAATAACCCCGGCATCCTTAACCCTATTCAGCAGATCCAACTTCCCTCACCTCCAGCTTCTCAAAACGTACAGTCTTCATCGATGATTCCTACAATGACAGCATCAATGGGTATATCGTCCTGGCCCAGCATTCTGCGGGCAGAGCTGCCGGTACAGACAAGTACCCGTTCACCAATACCGGCACTGATGGTATCAGCGGCAATGATGAGACGGCCTTTATCTATGCCACCGAGGACCTCTACCAGCATGAATTTCAGTCCTCTGAGTGAATCAGCCTTGCGTGTTGCCCAGATATTATCGATTACTTTTGCCGCTATCATGGGTTCTCACCTACTTTGATTTCTTTCATCTTATATTGAATTTCTTTTATAGCAGCTTCCACTGAGGCCGTATCCCCAAAAATAGCGATCATAATCAGGTTTTGCGGGCAATGACCTTTAATATCCTCTACAAAAACTCCGGCCGCTTTCTCAGCAATATCAGCAGCCACGACCATATCAATCATCCGTCCCTGAACCAAACCGACTGCATCATAGTTCTCCAGTGGAACACTTGGCGCCGAACCTTTGCGCCGGAAAAGGAGATCCACCGTCCCTTGAGAAGGAGATTTAATCATCCGATATTCCATAAATCAGGGTCACTCCTCTCTAAAGGATGTCCTGCGTACAGCTCAAGGCGATACCCAAGGGTGTCACAAACATGGGGTTCAGCGGTTTATAGGTGGGAATCCTTGTCTGCCTGGCGATGCTATCCTCGATTCCTTTCAGACAGCAGGTCCCGCCTACCAGGTAGATTGTTTCAACTTGATAATCCCGCAAATGGTGGTTAAGGATGGAAGAAACCTTTTCGATCACCGGTCCCACCACAGGCGTCAGCTCCCGATGATTTTGGGGATTCTGTTTATAGCGCTCCGCTTCATCAAAACTCATCTTATAAGCCCCTGCTATAACCAGCGAAAAGTGGGTGCCTCCGGTCGGTTCATCAGCCACATAAATGACCTCGCCGTCCTTTAGTATCGTAATCCCAGTGGTTCCTCCGCCAATATCGACGATGGCACCCTCTTGGATTTTCAGTACGGCATTGGCTGCCGTAGGCTCATCCAAGAGGGTGGTAATTTCAAACCCCGCTCCCTGAACGACATGTTTGATCACACCTGAATCCAGGGTCATCGTTCCCGGCGGCAGGGCTGCTGCGGCATAGAGCAATTCCGTGCCCAGTTTTTCTTCCAGCTCCTGCTTTAATTCTTTGACGATGCGAATGGCACCGATATAGTCCACGACCATCCCATCTTTGACTACATTGGCAAAGCGATAGGCACCGGCCACCGGCTGATAATTCTCGTCAAGGACGGCCAGAACAATATAGGCGGTCCCCAGGTCAATCCCTGTGTAGTAGACGGAGGATTTGCTCACGATAGGATGATCGATAACTTTTTCAAACTCCTGAACCAGTTGATCGCAGTATTGAAAAGCAGAATTTACGCTTTGCATGATTGCCCTCCCAGACACTTCCACATCATGACGCAGAGTATGTTCATGATCAGATTAATTTTCTCAATAAGATCCTCTCGTGAGCAAACTCTACCCTCCTCATGCCAATAGGCTTCAAGGATTGAAGATTCCAGTTCACGAAGAGTTGCCCGTAAGTGGTTTAAGGAAGCAATGGCTGCTCCATTTTCCGCCCGCACGTGAAACTCGTTGATATCAAAGTGCTTGCCCAGATAGGTTGAGCAGTTTTTGATCTCTGCTTCAGACCAATTCTGAAATTGCAGGTTAACCGGCAACCTCTGTTCCCATGCCGATTGTTTCACCTCGCCAAAGCATCTTCCCAGCGCGAATACTTCTTCGGCCAGAACAGCGTCACCACTGCTCAGAAGGTTCGCTCCCACCATCAGGAACAGGGATTCTAAACTCTCCATTCGGCGCCTTAATCTCAGGACATTCCTGCTTTCCCGTTCCTGATCCGACTCTGACTTGCCATTGGGGATGCTTATCTTTTTGTTGTCTGGGGCCGCGACCAGCTTGACTCCCCTATCGACGAGAAATTGACGGGCCTCCGGTGTGATTTTTGTCTGGGGTTCCAAAGTATAAGCTGTAAAGGGCTCAGCTTTATATAAATCGCGCAATTCCGTCTCGGTAATAAACCTCATGGTTTCACCTCCGCTTCCTGAAATCTTCCTTAATTATATCCTTTAATTAGTATCTTCTAATTTAATGTCCTGGCAATTGGCTGGGCCTAAGAGATACTCCTTCAGCTCCTCTACCCCTGTGTTGTCTGTTAATGAGATCCGGAAATAGGGTTCAGAAACCCCGATGCTCTGCATTTGTTGGCTGCACAAGAAGGCATTCTCCTGCTCCAGGTCAGTCTTCGTCATCACACCGATCACCGGACAGGTAAAGGTTTTGGCAAAGCCGGGGGGATAGACCGCGACGGGCCTGGATGAATCGATAAGCAGAAGCACATGGGATGCAGTTTGAGCTGTAGCGATCAGGTATTTATACATCGAAGGATTTTCAATATATGAGCCGGGAGTGTCAATGGTATTCCTCCCATAAATGACATCCTGGGTTTTCTTTAAGGGTCTGGAGGTATCATTGAGGATATTAGCCAAAGAGGATTTACCGGCTTGAGTGGGTCCGACGATCATGATGCGTTTTTTCATGTACTGGTTATCCTGGCCGTGGTAAAGCTCAACAGCTTTTCCAGGGTGTCATTGATGGCCATGATGGCTGCCTGAACACTTGCCACATCACCGGATAGTACCAAAGAACCTGTAAAGCGGTCCAAAAAACCTATCTCCACATCGGAGGCCTTGGTGGCTATATCCGCGGCGATGATCGCCGTCTCACTGGGTGTGAGGGTTAAGATTCCAATGGCTCCCCGTTCTTCAATGCCGAGACGTTCGTATAAGTCCTGTACCGGTGAAGCGATAACATGAGCCAGCGTGACCTGCTTGCCGGGAACGTATTCTTGAATTATTCGTTTTCTGTCAAAGTCATCGGTAACACTCATAAAATCCCTCCGTTCGGATGCTGTTTGGAAAAGGGTGCTCCGGGGGCTCCGGAAGTCTCCAGGATTTTGCTTTGCGAGGGTGAATTGGGTGGGGCGTTGCAGGATGAGCTTTCTGCCTCGGGTCGCCTTTTTCGTTTTTGCCGGGCCGCTGGCGGCATGGTCGGCTGCCCAGATCGACTGCTAAGATGACTCCTGCAAAGTCCCGTAAAAGTCCTGAAAGCAGTGCTGAAAAGAGACCCGCAAGCGTAGCTTTACGTACAAAAGAGAACGAATTTAGCAGAGGGGCGGTCAGGTGAAGGTCGCTTTCTTAACACTGTGGAGCCACTGGTTCACATGCAGAAAGCAGCGGGGTTTGGCGTAACAGTTAAGAAAGCGAGTGAACCAGCCCTGGAGCTATGGAGTACGTGAGATCCGATGAAGAAAGCCTCCAGTGGAGGGTTTCAGGAGCTCACGCCCGAAGGTACGTTGTGCGTAAAGCTACGCGACCCGCTCGGACACCCCTGCCAGTACCGACTGCGGATAGCCGGTTACTTCGCCAAGTCAATGCCTGATGATACTGGCCTGCAGCTCGTAACCCCCAATGATTCGAGCGATCTCATCCAACTCTTCGGCCTTAAAACTCAAATCCTCGGTAATGGTGTAGCTCATATCCAACTGCTTATATTTGTTGATCCCTAATTTGTGATAAGGCAGCAAGTCGATTCCCTGAAAGTTCTTGCAGCTGTTGAAGGGTTGAAGGAATTCCATGGTGCGGCAGATCGTGTCTTTGCTGTCATTCATCCCTCGAATAAGGGGCATTCTGATCTTGACATTGAATCCGCGGTGAATCAGCTCGGTCAGATTATCGAGAATGCGTTCATTCCGTACCCCTGTCAGTTCGTAGTGCCGATCCGAGTCGATGTGCTTAAGATCATACAAAAACAAATCGGTAAACTGAGCGATCATGAGCAAAGTATCCAGCTTGGCATACCCACAGGTTTCAATGGCGGTATTGATTCCCATCCGTTGACATTCCATGAGTAGATTGGTGGCAAATTCAGGTTGGGCCGTTACTTCCCCTCCGCCAAGGGTGACTCCTCCACCTGAGCTCAGGTAGAAGAGTGCGTCTTGTTGGATGATTTCCAGCACATCAGAGATTTTCAGATCCGTACCGGCAATGGAGAGGGCTTTTTTCGGACAGATTGCTTCACACTTGCGGCAGCCTACACAGTCGATGCTCCAGTTGATGGTGTGCTTAGTCGGTTCATAGTAGGTGCGTGCCGGTTTGACGTCCTGATTGGCAAAAAAGTGGATATTGACAGGGCAAACCGGACTACAATTGCCACAGTGAATACATGAGTCTTCCATATACATGACCTGGTATTTTCGCTCCAGTCCCTCCGGGTTGGAACACCATCGGCATCTCAGGGGACATCCTTTAAAGAAAATCAGGGTTCTTATGCCCGGCCCGTCATAGAGAGAATACTTCTGAACATTGAAGATCCTCGCCTGCCGTTCTAAAATGCTGCAAATTTCAGTACTCATAATGTCTCCATCTCTAGAAACTACCTATTAAAGGTGATTAAAAACTTAAAAGTGATCCAAAACGGTGCGGCTGATGATTTCGTCCTGAACCTCTTTGCACAATTCCACGAAGTAGGCGCTGTATCCGGCGACGCGAATAATTAGGTCCCTATACTTATCCGGTTCGAGTTGAGCCCGTTTCAGAACTTCATTATCCACATAGCTGAATTGCATCTGGCCGTTGCCGAGGATGGATGCTGTTCTGAGCAAGGTGATCAGGCCGTTTTCCCCTTCCGGAGTTTCGAGAATACCGCGCAGTAGTTTGAAGTTATGCACCATGCCAATATTCATGGATTCAACGCTCAGCTTGCTGACGGATTTGATGATGGCTGTGGGTCCGAATTTATCCGCACCTTGGGTCGGACTGATTCCGTCCGACAGCGGTGTCCAGGCCAGCCGTCCGTTCGGTGTCGCCCCGGTTATTTCACCGATGGGTGTGTTGTTGGAAATGGAAAGGGTGCCATGAGTAAAATGGGAAAAGAGCATTTTAAAGGAATTGTGAACCCGTTCGGTCCAAACAATGATATCGGAGGCAATTAAATCAGCATAATCATCATCATTTCCGTATTTCGGCGCATTAAGGCAATCGGTGCGCAAAGCTTCGTAGCCCTCAAAATTGGCATTCAGGGCATCCCTGATTTGTTTCAGGGTGACCTTCTTCTCTTCAAATACCAGCTTTTTGATCGCCGCCATAGAGTCTGCATAAGTTCCCAGGCCGGAGAAGATCAATCCAGGACCAAAATTGATCCGCGCTCCACCGCTGGTAACATCCGTCCCTTTTTCCATACAGCCTTCGACCAGCAGAGACATCAGGGGTTTAGGAACGAGTTCTTGATGGACACGCTGACTCACAATGGTGCCAATCGCTGATAAACGAATGATATGCTCAATTTGTTGCTTACAAGCGGCATCAAATTCTTCATAAGTCCTGAAGTCGTCAAGATCGCCGGTATCAAGACCTTCCATCGTGCCCCGCCATTTCATAACGCCGCGGTTCAGAACAAATTCGATGGCGATGGGCCATTGGGTATAGCCGGTGGATGTCCACTGATAGATACCGCCGGATTTCTGAGGTTCAACACAGCCCATAAGGCAATAGTCCCGGGAATCTTCAATGCTGAAGCCTTTCGCCAGCATCATCTTGATATGACTGTCATCAAAGTGACAGGCAGGGAAACCTAACCCGGCTTTTACCACTTCGACAATCTTTTTCAGATAGTTTTGGGGGGATTGATTATGGATTCGGCAGGCCAGAGAAGGTTGATACATCTTGGTAAAGCGAACGGCATCCATGATCAGATAGGTCAGCTCGTTGGTGGCATCCCCTCCGGTGCGCTTCTGGCCGCCTACAGTACAGTTGATGAAGGGTTGATAGCCGGCGAAATATTTAGCTCCCTGCTCACTGGACAGCCACATTACTTCCGAGCATTTGATCAGAAAACAGCTCAACAATTCGAAGGCTTCCAGTTTGTTGAGCCGGCCGCTTTCCATATCGGCCTTGAACATGGGGTAAATATATTGATCCAAACGTCCCAGGGAAATACCTGTCTGGTTCTCTTCAACGACAAACAGGGATTCAAGGGTCCAAATCGATTGAAGGGCTTCATAGAAGGTACGGGGCGGATGGGCGGGAACCCAGGTCAAAATATCAGAGATCTTGTGCAGTTCCTGTTTCCGTACGGAATCCACCTCCCGGTCGGCTAATTCTCGGGCATAATTGGAAAGCCGTTGGGCATAAGCCAAAATGCCGTCACAAGTCTCAATCTCTGCTTTATAGAAGTAGATCTTGTCGAGGTCTTCCGGGTTCTCCATGGACAATTTGCTCAATCTGTCCTCAGCTTCCTGCCTTACCCCTTTAATTCCTTTTTTAATCAGGATTACATCATATCCGGGGGCGGTATCGCCGCCGCCGTTGATTTGATGGTAGGAAAGGTCACTCACAAAGGACTCACCGGAAAAGGACCAGATCCCGGCATCTTCGTATTGTTTCTGACAAATCTCGTCCACGCTTTTCCCTTCCCAGAAAGGGAAGATTTCTTCCCGGAGGATGCGCTTATCTTCTTCACTGATTTGGAAGGGATCCTGTGCTCTGGTGGCCATAGTATCCAGTTCATCCCGAACCCATCTCCAGGCAATATCCGGTGAAAAGGCACCGGCCCGCGGTTTTCCGCAAGGATGTCCCACAATGAGTTCGTCTTTTTGAATGAAGAGAGGCGCCGTCTCACAGGCCCTTCTGAAACACTTGGCCCGGAGCAGAATCCTAGGTAAGCCGGGATTTTCCCTGGTTACTTGGGTGAATGCTCTGGCCCGATCGATGCTGACACTGGGTTTGGCTTGTAAATAGACTGTGCGCAGATTGTTTAAACGCGGCGTAAGACCGGTGATTTCCCCTTCGTACACAGGGGACTTTCTCTCTTGGTACGCCGGGGATGGGGAATGTGCCGCCAGTTCCTTGGAGATCTCCTGAAATAGTTTCATAACAATAGCTGTTTCCTCTGGGGATAAGTTCTTAGTTACATCGGCAAATTTTGCCGAAAATTCTTTGCTATCCATCCTTTGCCCTCCCTTTTATTCATTGACTTTTAAGCATTTCTATAAGGTAAAAGCTGTTCCAGCAATGTTTCCAACAGCTCGTTGAGGTCCTGGGTTCTTTCCTTAGGGTAACCTGTGCCGGAGCAAAAACTTCCGTTTAGTCCTGTTAGCTCCGTTAATCCTGCCGATTCTACCGATTCTGCCTGCAGACCACAGGTTATGTCCTCCAGTTTTCGTACCCCATAGCCTACCTTGCGGATATTGATTAAATTCAGTGGTGAAATATTATCTGAAGTGAACCCGCCGCCGGCGGCACCGCAACCGAGAGTTAAGGCCGGGAAGAGATTGGTTGTTCCTCCAATTCCCCCCAGAGTGGCGGGCGTATTCACGAGTACTCTTGAGACGGGCTTTTTCAGGGCAAACTCCCTGATCACCTGCTCATTCCGGGAATGAATGACGAGGGTATGCCCCCGGCCATCGTTGAGCAGCAGCTCGATACATTTTTCACAGGCGTTGAGCCAGTCCTTTTCCACATAAAAGGCCAACACCGGACAGAGCTTTTCTTTAGCATAGGGGTTGGTCGGAGCAACAAATCTTTGTTCAGAAATGAGGACTTTAGTATTTTCCAGGACAGAGACGCCAGTTTTCCGTGCCAGCTCTACAGCCGTGTTACCGACGATGTCCGGATTGGCGCTGCCGTCAGACCGCAGAAAGAGTTGACCAAGTTGTGCTGATTCTTCTGCCGAGAGGAAGTATGCACCATTTCTTTTCAGCTCTTCCCTTACCTCGTCGGCAATGCATTCCTCAGCCACAATGGATTGCTCTGAGGCGGACACTATGCCATTGTCAAAGGTTCTGCTGGTAATGATATCCGCTACTGCCTGTTTTATGTCGGCCGAACGCTCTGTAAAAGCCGGGCCATTCCCGGGTCCGCCATAGATCGTCGGTTTCCCGGAGGCATAGGCGGCCTTGACCATCTTGGGCACTCCTGTCACCATGATCAGGGCTGTATCCTTGTGGTTCATCAGCCCCAGTGTCCCTTCAACAGCCTGGGTCCTCTGATAGCCGATGGCCCCGCAGGGCAGCCCGCTGGCTTCAGCGGTCCGCACCAGTATCTCCAGCACTTTTCTGATAGTTTTCTTCGCCTTGGGGTGAGGGGAAAAAACAATGGCATTGCCTGATTTTATGGCGATTAAGGTTTTATAGATGGTAGTGGATACGGGGTTGGTGGATGGCAGCAAAGCGACAATGACTCCCACAGGTACGCCGACATCTATGGTTTGATTCTCTTTATCTTCAGCGATAATGCCGACGACTTTCATCTTACTGATTTTCTTGTAGAGAAAATTACTGGCAAAAATATTCTTTATATATTTGTCCTGCCATTTTCCGAATCCCGTTTCTTCATAGGACATAATCGCCAGTTCCCGGGCGTATTTCGCCACTTCGGCAGCTATACGCTCCACAATCCGGTCCAGCTTTTCCTGGGGAAAGGCCGCCAAAGTCTTTTGAGCCTCCCGGGCGTTTTCGATCAGAATCCGTGCTTCTTGAATTGAAAGCAAATCATTGTCCATGCGATTCATTCTTTATCCCCCTTTCCACTTGAGGATTGAACAAGCTCAAAACTGCACTGTTTACCAATCAATAAGGTGCTTGGCTACAATCTTCTCTACATCGGGATGGGGCCTGGCAATTACATTGGTGCTATAAATTTTACCCACCTTGCCGGCCGCTTCGATGCCGGCCTCTACCGCTGTTTTTACTGCTCCCACATCCCCCCGGACCACCACGGAGATCAGACCTGAAGCAACATTCTCATAACCCACCAATTCCACTTCTGCTGCCTTGCACATAGCATCCGCAGCTTCCAGCACCGAAACCAGTCCATAAGTTTCTATAAACCCTAAAGCATCATTTTTCTCCACGGGATACTCCTCCAAAACCTTCAGTGTTAAGCATCGATATCATGTCTTGAAACAATCTTGCCCACCCGGCTGACGGGGCGCGGCATAACGTGGGCGGCCGTTAGTTCTCCAATCGCTGCTGCAGCTGCTGCTCCTTTTTCTACTGCCGATCTTACTGCGGCGACATCCCCTTTCACCATAACGGTGACCAGCCCTGAGCCAATATTTTCATAGGAAACAAGCACCACATCTGCAGTTTTGCACATGACATCCGCCGCTTCGATGGCCGGAACCATTCCCCTGGTTTCAATAAGTCCTAAGGCTTCTTCGCCAAAGTATTCCATAGAATTACTCCTCTTTATATAACATCAAACCCAATAGCATCTCTTAGCATATTTCATCGAATTTTGTAGTTGTGTATGATTGCACATGTTACTTTTATTATAGTGCCTACTGGGATAACTGTAATATACTAAACACTTATACGGGATATAATCAGAGACTGACATAAGACCAAACCTCCTGGCAAGCCAGGAGGTTTTAATATTGTACTCGATTCGTTTTTAAGCAGAAACGGTTTTATTCGAGTCCGTCTCTGCAATTTCTTCCAAGGAACGCCCAGCGGTTCTCTCGCCCCATATACCGGTAACGACGGCGATCATGATGTACATGGCACCGATAATGGCGAACAGGACACTGTAACCAAACTGCTTATAAATTAGAGGAACCATGGCCATGGCACCAACGTTTAGAATTCTACCGGTGCTGAAGATAATACCGGTACCACTGCTTCTAAATTGGGTGGGGTACGCTTCGGCCAAGTAAGACCACATTAGAACGAACACACCGTCCATCAAAATTCGAATGATAAAACCAATTCCGACGATCAGCATAGGAGCCTTGATGGTACCAAAGATAACGGTTAGAACCCCGATGATGGCACCATAGATAACGATGGGAACTTTTCTACCGCCTTTATCGGTAAAGAAGGCCGCTAAGTAGTTACCAATGGGGCTACCGAAGGATACTAGGGCTACCATCCACAGGGAGTCTTCCAGGGAAAAGCCGTACTCGTTCAACAGGGTCGGCATCCAAGCGAAGAACATAAAGTAACCGACGGTGTTCCAGACAACTAAGTTGATAAGAACAAGGGTCTTTTTTCTATATTCCTTACTAAATAAGAGTCGTAACACTTCGAGGGTTTTGGTTGTTTCCTGAGCCTTTTCCTCCTTAACTTTACCAGAGGCCTCGGCACTAAGATCCACTTTAACATCGGGTCTGTAGAACTGAATGACTGCTTCTGCTTCTTTAAAACGACCCTTGCTAATGAGCCAACGGGGAGATTCTTTTAGCCAGTTATTACCAAATGCTAACACGATAAAGCCTAAACCGCCGATGTATAAAATCCAGCGCCAACCTTCCGGGTTGTTAGGAATAATATGAGAGGCCAACTGACCAATAAGGGGGATACTTAAAAGTGCAGTGGCTAGAGCGATGGCCTGCCACTTACCCCGGGAGGCAGCGGGCAGCAATTCGGCAATATATACCATAGCTACTACCACCATGCCCATCATACCAATACCCGTTAGGGTTCTTGCAACTAGGAAGATTTCTTGGTTGGGTGCCCCACCGTTCACCAAAGAACATAAAGAGAACAAAAGAATCGAGCCGAGGAAGGTTTTTCTACGGCCGATGCGGTCTGCAAACCAACCACCCAGCCAGCAACCTAAAAGCATACCAACAAAAGTGCAAGAGTTGACTAGGCCAATCCATTCCATTGATACACCCCAATACTTTGTGAGGGCAGGTGCAACGAAGGAAAAAGAAAAAACGTCTATTTGCTCAAAGGTATAGCCGAACGCCAATAAAATCAGAAACTTATAGTGGGATTTGTTCATGGTGGCTTCGTCCATGTATCGGGTACTCGTCATTGGTTTATTATCTACCATAACCTTCTCTCCTTTTCTTTAAGGATGGTGCGCATTTCCCTGCGCTTACTGTACCAAAAATAGCCTCCGCCCGTGTAACCTTACACAAGGCGGAGTCCTGATAGCCACTTAGTTAATTTATAAGTCTTAAATCTCTTCGGAGAAAATCTGATAAATTGGGGCTCCCTCGCATTGGGCAGGGTACCGCAATCCGAGCAGCATAGAAACTGACGGTGCTACATCAACTTGGCGGATGACCCGCTCCGTGGTAAATCCTGATTTAATACCACTGCCGGCTGCCACGAAAATTGGTGAAACGGAGGTTTCAAAATATCCTTCTGAAGTGGAAATACTATCCCCGTGCAATCTATTGTATCCTTCTTCGATGGAGAAGAAAATATCACCGCACTCCGGGCCATTGGTGCCGATTAACACAGCATCCTTGTTCCTCAGGCAGATGCCGACCACACGCTTGCCGGTTCTCTCATCCCGGTAGTTATACAAATCGGAGATGAGCTGTTCCTCTAAATCATATTTATCTTTCGGATCCACAATACCGTATTTGTCCCGGCCCTTAAGATTAATATAAATGTAGTTGCTGCGAATCTGGACTGCCCTTGTTTTTTCCCAATCGACTTCTCGGAGGGAATTGCCGTTTTCGTCTTTCTTCAGAACTGTATAACCCAGTTCTTCCATGACCTTTGTATTAAGGCCGCCGTATTCCCCTAAAATAGGAGGTACGTTTTCCCCGACAATCAGGCCATGGTCGCTGACGATCAATACCGTCCACCCCTCGTCTAAGAGATAGAGGAATTCTCCCAGGTAGTCGTCGGTTTGGGTATAGAATTTTTCAATGAACCCTTTGTAAACTTCTTCATCTGTATGATCCCATGGCGGCAAGGTCTTGCCAAGATGCCATAACTGGTGACCTGCACAATCGATATTATGAAGATGAGAGAATACGACTTCATACCCTTCTTCTTTAATGCAATGATTCAGACAATCCGCTTGCCACTTATCGTAAATTGCCCAGGAAGGCTCAAAGATTTCACGAACCAATTCATCATCTTCTCCGCCGATTAAGCTGACCGGCGGCACCTCGCCAACCTTACTGACGATATCCTGATAGAGGGTTTTGGGATGCCATAATTGATCATTGCTGATATCAAGAGCATTGCTGATCCAAAGTCTCACTGCATTACCAGCCGGATCAAGTTCTAATATCTTCATGGAACGGCAGGCAGGCTTAGTGACTTCTTTTTTGGTCACATCATCAATAATGCCCGTTACCATTTTATCCCTTTCCAAGGTAACGATTGGCTTTTCTGCTTTCTTATTCTTGTAAATAGCCACTCGATCATATTCGCCGGTTTCATTTTTGAGAAGCAAAGCAGGACGTCTCACCAGGCCGCCGGAGGTTAGGATCGTGAATTCCTTGGCTCCTTCCGGGGCATTGCTCCAACCTGTAGCCTCTTTGAGGGGAGAGTTGATAATATCATAGGCTACCTTGCTGCCGATCACAACTTCTGTATCTTCATCATCCATGACATAGGTACGGATTTCGCCGCCTTGGCGGGCTGTGTCACCCCACCAAAGTTCCATCATTTCATCATCGACTTCATCGTCCAAAGTATCTTCCAAATCAGTAATAATGCAACCCACGCCAGCTGGTTTCTCCACTCTTGGGGCATAACGGACTTCTTTAATTTCCGGTGAGGCGACAATAACTTTTTCCCAGTCAAGCTGAGCAACGCCCATGTTGACAGAACCTGGCTGCGTACCATCGACCACACTTAAATTTTCACTGTGGGAGGTTGGGGGCCAGGAGCTCCCCGGCCAATGCCAAACAAGAGTCTTCATGCCGGCTTCAGATGTAATATTCCAGATTTGTTCCGCAGTACAATTACGGGAGTCCATATTATAAACCACCGCATCCAGACTTTCCGGCGATTGTCTCCAATAGCAGGTGATGCCGTGAGTTCCTGGATAAGCGCCCGTAGCAAGGGTCGTCCAACAAGGTGGTGTAATGGTTGGAATAGCCCCCAGAAGCTGCAGATCCTTTCTGGCTGATCCCTTTTCAATAAATTTTTCTAAATTAGGCATTTTTCCTTCGGCCAAGAATTTGCGACTAATCCTTGGGTCCATACCGTCGACCCCTAGCACTAATAGTTTATTGGTTAGTGCTGTTCTCTTCATAAATTTCATCCTCCTTTTATAAATTTTGCTTCGTTTCCAACTATCTGAAGAATCTTCGGCAAGGTATCTCCTCATCCCATAGTGAACGCGGTATCGTTCACTATGGGTGTGAAGAACGTTAGATTTCAAAACGACTTGAATACTTGTTGTCTGAGAGGTCCGTCCACTTGAACTGTGCTTGTAACAAGGTCTTCGTCACCATTATATTTGCTGGTTTTAAAGGGCTTTCCCCATGACACCGCGGCAGGCATAGCTGGAATAGAGGTAGACTTTTTTCTGACATAGCTTGTGCTGAGTAGGGTTCAATCCAAAATAGAGGCCCCTGGGGTAAAAAATGGGCCCAATCAATGCCCTATAGACAAGTTCAGCGCCAGAGTCGCCACAAAACATACTATAGATATGCGTTTCTGTAGTTTTACAATTCAGAACCTTCCCGCAATAAAAAAGGTTCTGATACCTCACTATTTAATCCCTCCTTGTTCTAAGAATTGGATCTTCGGATTGTTCTTGTGATATCTTGTACTTGCCCACATTATAAGCAATCCCATTTTTTCTGTAAAATACTTAATGATTATGCCCCCTATAACCAACACAATTAAGTGATCATAAATTTTGTTAATACCGCTTATCGAGTATTGTTATTTGAAGCACAAATTCGTATAATTTAGTCGTGTTCAACTCCCAATCCAATTCATGGATATATATACCACAAGAAGTAAATATTAGAAGAGGGTAATTGAAATGCGTCTGGAACAATTAATGTATTTAGTTGCTGTCAACGAATCTAAGTCCATTTCCCTTGCCGCAGAACGTTCCCACATTTCGCAGCCTGCTCTAAGCTCTGCTATCAGTAAGCTCGAAGATGAGCTTGGTGTCGTTCTGCTGAAAAGGACAAATTCTGGCGCTTATTTAACTGAAACGGGAGAACTCATTATCGTTAAGGCCAAGGAAGTGCTGAATGGGATTGATGATATTAAATCCATTGCCCACGGTAACTCGCTTGTACTCAATGGAAATATATCCATCGCCGTAGAGCCTAGCGTTAATATTACGATCATGCCGGACATATTAACTACTTTCAAGCATAATCACCCTAAAGTCAATGTCTTGCTTAAAGTTGGCGAGTCAAATAATATATTACAAGATATTGAGAAAGGCAAGGCTGATTTTGGGATTATTTTGAGTACTGATGCGTTTCGTAAATCAAAGGATATTCAATACAAAGAACTCTTTTCCGATGAATTTGTCGTGATTACGGGGATTAATCGTAAATTAACCTCAGAATCAGCTATTACCCTGGAAAGAGCCCTATCTTTACCCATTCTTTTGTACAACACAGAGTATATTACTGAGTGCGGTGTATCCAGTTTGCTGCAAAAATATGGTTCTTTCAATGTATCTTATCGAGTTGATAATTTAGAGATGATGGAAAAAATCCTAACTCAGGGAGAAGTCATCGCTTTTGTCCCTCAATTTATGGCTGATGAGTATATGAAGACCAGTAGAATAAACAAGCTATACATCAATAATGCTCATTTGGATGTATCCGTTGTCTTAATTTGGTCGGATCGCCACCATCTTTGCATGATCGAAAAGGAATTCATCAAAATCATTAGAGCTACCTGTTCCCGGAAAACAGAAGTCAGACCATAAATGAGCCCGCGATTCATACTGCTGAGATAAAATTAATTATCTTGGCTTCTTTATGCCCCTATAAAATTAATAGGATCAAAAGCTACACTTATAGGGGGTATATTTACAATGTATTTTACTTTCTCGCCGGATCATGTTAAATATTTCCCATAGAGTTACACTTTATAATTCGTCAACTAGGAGTAGCACAAATGGATCAGAATACACAATTGCTTATGCAAAAGCAGGACCTAAGCTTTGCCCAAAAGGGGATTGGCAGTGGCTTATATGCTGGTGCCGCTTGGGGCTTAGACGGAGTATTAATGGGGATCGTACTTGCTTTAGCCCCCTTCACAAACAGTATGAGCATCTTTGCTGCTCCTTTAGTGGGAGCTTGCTTGCATGATGGCTTCGCGGCATTATGGGTATTTATTTATAATGTCGTCCAAGGCAAATGGCGTGATTATGTACGCACCTTGAAAACCCGTCCGGGTAAAATGATCATCTTGGCGGCTATCCTGGGTGGACCCATTGGAATGTCTTGTAACATGTTAGGGATATTTTTTGCCGGTCCCTCATATACTGCAGCCATTACTGCAGCCTATCCGGCTATCGGTGCTGTTCTTGGAGCAATTTTTCTTAAGGAGAAGGTGCCTCCACGGGTAGGAGCCGGCATAGTGCTGGCCATAATCGGCGCGTTTATTGTTGGGTTTGTCCCACCAGAAGGGTCTGCTTTCCCCCACTTTTATCTCGGCATAGGACTGGCCGCTGTTGCTGCCATTGTGTGGGCACTGGAGGGAGTCATGTCGACCTATGGCATGGATTTAGTGGATTCGGATATTGCAATTGGTATTCGAGATCTTACATCTTTCTTGGTCAATTTCTTCGTAATTCTTCCGGTGTTTGGAAGTGTTGCTTACGGCATCCTCTACTCGTGCTTTACCTCACATACCGCATGGTATATTGCCGGTATCGCTTTAATTGGCGGATCCGCTACATTTGCCTGGTATCGCGCTATGAATATGACCGGAGTAACCCGGGCTATGGGCCTCAATGTAACCTTTGCCTTATGGTCCGTCTTCTTCGGGTGGTTATTAAACATTGTACAGATCACCCCCAACCTGATCATCGGTGTTATTATTATCACCCTTGGCACAATACTTACGATTGGGACTCCAAAAGATTTTGTTAACTTAAGAAGACGATAGGAGGTTCAACATGAGCTTAATTCCCATAAAGTTCAGAGTGGTAGAAATTATTCTCCATAATGCAGGAATATCGGATCAAGAAATACTAAAAATGCTCAAAGAGGACTATCCTCTCGATAGAGGGGTTAACGAAAATAACGTTGATAGCTACCTGCTTTCTCTAAAAGCTGTTGGCCTGATTGACCCAACCCGTGTTGCTGTGGATAAAGACGGAAAACTTCAGCAATGCTATAACATCACTGAATATGGTAGAAAACGTATGAAATATATTAGCTAAACCACATTATAGAGATTATTAAAAATCTGCGAACCACCTTTTCTTAGGGAACAAAGGAAAGCATCTTTTAAGATTGCCCGTTATGGATACTCTCAACAAACTTCTTAGCTGCAGATGTCAGTGGGACATTTTTTAAATAACATATGCCAATGCTCCTTTTGGGAACTTCCTCTTCTAACCTTATCTCATACAAGCTTCCACTTTCTAAGTAGTCCTTAGAAAACTCTTTAATTACACAGGCAATACCTAAGTTTATTTTGGAAAACTCCAGAACAAGATCATAGGACCCAAGTTCAAATACAGGTGAAATAGGGAAACCCTTCTTCTTTAGGTAACTCTCCACATATTTTCGGGAATTTGATTTCTTCTCTAAAAAGATTAACGGTAATTCCATTAGATGCTCTAAGCTAATAGGTTTTTCCGTTATTTCTTTATATTTTTCCCCGCATACAAAAATATCTTGAATCTCCCTACAAGGTATGACCTGAAGGTTTTCATCCTGAATCGGCAAATTGCAGATCCCCACATCCGCTTTTCCTGACTTGATAAAGTCTTGGATCTCTGTTGTCGTTCCATTTAATATATTGAGTTTGATTCCATGGTAGGCGATGTGGAATTCCTCTAAATAAGGCAATAAAAAATAACGGGTAATTGTATCTCCGACTCCAATCCGCAATTGTCCGGTTTTCAGCTCTTTAAATTCCAGGATTTTATCTTCTGCAGCGTTAATCATTCCTAAGGCGGAGTTCACATGCTCATTTAATAGATTTCCTTCATTGGTCAATATAACTCCTCTTGATGTCCTGTGGAAAAGTTGTATTTCCAATTCACTCTCCAGCTTTGCAATGGCTTGGCTGACAGCTGATTGTGTCATATAGAGTTCCTGGGCCGCTTTGGAAAAGCTTTTATTTCTGCTCACTGCGTTAAATATGCGATATAAATCTAATTTTCCAACCATATTAGCTCTCCTTGTATCAGATATTATAAATATTAATTTTACTTATACCACTATAAAAGAGTATAGTAGAGTTGATTGAAAATTTCTACTTAGTTTATGTAGAATATACTCTTGCTAGAGGAGAGATCACATTGGAAAGAGTCGTTGGAACCGTAGTACGTGGACTTCGTGGACCTATTATTAACCAAGGGTGCAATATTCAACAGATCGTAGTGGATGCTGTATTAAATGCAGCAAAAGTTGAAGGTTTTATGATCGAGGATCGTGATATTGTTACTATTACAGAATCCATTGTCGCTCGTGCCCAAGGAAACTATGCCACAATTGACGATATTGCCGCAGATATAAAAGCTAAATTCGGTGAGGAAACAGTGGGGGTCATTTTTCCGATCCTCAGCCGCAACCGATTTGCCATCTGCTTACGAGGAATCGCAAAGGGTATAAAACATGTTGTCCTGATGTTAAACTATCCCTCAGATGAAGTGGGTAACCACCTTGTAGACCTGGATAAATTGGATGAAAAAGGTATCAATCCCTGGACAGATGTCTTAACAGAAGCTGAATTCCGCCAGCATTTCGGTTATATCAAACATCCATTCACCGGTGTTGATTACATCGAATACTACAGAAATTTAATTGAAGCGGAAGGCGCCACTTGCCAAATCATCTTTTCCAATAACCCGAAAACCATCTTAAATTATACTAAGCAGGTATTGACTTGTGATATTCATTCCCGCTTCCGGACTAAACGCATCTTAAAAAATAGCGGCGCTGAAAAAGTCTATGGCCTTGATGATTTTCTTACAGAATCCATCAATGGCAGCGGGTTTAACGAAAAGTACGGTCTCCTCGGTTCGAATAAAGCAACCGAAGATCGTGTGAAACTATTTCCGAATACCTGCCAGTCCATCGTTGATGGTATTCAAGCGGAAATCAAAGATAAAACGGGTAAAACAGTGGAAGTCATGGTCTATGGCGACGGGGCATTCAAAGACCCCGTGGGGAAGATCTGGGAACTGGCAGACCCGGTCGTATCTCCCGCTTATACTGCAGGGCTTGAAGGTACGCCAAACGAAGTGAAATTAAAATACTTGGCAGACAATAATTTCTCCCATCTTTGCGGAGAAGCCCAGAAGCAAGCCATTTCAGAGTATATTCAAAATAAATGTGAAGACCTGGTCGGGTCGATGGAAGCCCAAGGAACCACCCCTCGCAGGCTGACGGATCTCATCGGTTCTTTATCTGATTTAACCTCCGGCAGCGGAGATAAAGGGACACCAATCGTCTATATCAAAGGCTATTTTGATAATTATACCAAATAAATAGAACAATTAGAGGAACCCTGGCCGCTTATTAGCGTGGCCAGGGTTTTTCGTGTTGGTGAGTCTCGTTTTTTCATGTGTCCGGGTCAGGTAGCTTTACGCACATCGCTCACTCCATAGCTCCGGGGCCGGTCAGCTAGTTCCTCCTACATCCGCACGCTCAAGCCCGAAAGACAGCCCAAGGATTTTGCTTTAAGGCAGAGAACGAATTCTAAGCGAGCAGGTAAGCAATCTTCGCGAAAGACTGCAGCGGAGTCGGGCTGGAAACAGGACGTTTCCAACCACCCATTGAGAACAAGTGCGAAAGCAGTGCTTTCGAGGAGCGATTTGGGCACGAAACCCGGGCGAGGGTTTCGCCCAAGCCGCCATGCCACAGAGACTGCTTAGCGGCGCAGGTGGACCCGACGCAGCGGAGGTCTTGAACGATTAGATTGCTCCGCGCAGCTTATGGAGTGAACGCCGAAAGCAAAATCCTGGAGATTCAGATTGCAAGCCCTTTCAAGACTCGTCCAAACTTCAAATTTCCAAGCGCTTGGAAATTTAAAAAAGCGAGTCTATTTACCTATCCCTATTTATGATAAGGCTCCCCCTTGCTGATTCTCATGGCCCGATAGATTTGTTCCAGAAGCAGCAGTCTAATGAGAGGATGAGGAAAGGTTAATTGGGAAAAAGACCAGCGGTAATCCGCTCTTCCCCTTACTTCCTGGGAGACTCCTAAGGAACCACCGATGATAAAAGTCACACTGCTTTTTCCCATTAAGGCAAGGCCATCTATATATTCCGAGAAGCCCGGAGAGGTGAATTCTTTTCCCTGCAGATCAAGAAGAATGACATGCTCCTGAGAGCCGATCCCTTTCAGAATCCGCTCACCTTCTTTACTCTTAACCAGTTCTTCATCGGCGGAGGAAAGACGCTCCGGACAGGGCTCATCCCCAATCTCCATAATCTCCAAGCGGATATAAGCACTTAAGCGTTTCGTATATTCCTTAATCCCTTCTATAAGGAACTTTTCCCGAATCTTTCCCACAGCAATGATTTTAATCTGCAGCATAGTTGTACTCCTTACTGAATAAAGGGAGGATCATGATTGCTCATATCCCCCCCAAATTATATACCACCCTGAACCTATTTAGCTGGCGATGATCTCAACCAGTTTCACCTGGACATCGATATTCTTCCCATTGCGGTAATACGTCACTGTGACGGTATCCCCTGGTTTGAACTTAAATAATTCATGGGTTAATTCCAAGGAACTTTTGACCGTGACTCCGTTAATCTTCACCAAAACATCTCCCGCTTGTATTCCGGCCCGGGCTGCCGGGCCACTGGGGTCCACATTGGATATATAGGCACCGGCGGGCCAACTTCTTTGGGCCGCCCATTCGGGTGTATAGCGGGTATCGATGGATACCAGAAGTCCAGGATGACTGAAGTAACCTTTTTCAATAAGCTGCTCAAGGACGGGTATGGCATCCGTAATAGGGATAGCAAAGCCCATTCCCTCAAAGCCTTTTTCTGCATTTTTGGCTGAATTGATCCCTACAACCTGGCCGTTGTAGTTGACCAGAGGACCACCGCTATTGCCCGGATTGATCGCAGCATCGGTCTGAATTAAGTTAAAGCTGGATTCTCCCTCGATTAACAAAATCCGGTTCTTGGCCGACACGACACCTTGAGTCACGGAACGGGCAAATTCCTCGCCACCGGGATTACCGATAGCCACTACCGGTTCCCCTACTTGAAGCTGCTCCGAGTTTCCCAGCTGTGCCGCCGTAAGTCCGTCCGCAGGTATTTTGATCACCGCCAGGTCTGTACGAGGGTCCTGACCCACTAAAGTGGCCTCGGCATTTCTTCCGTCGGCCAGACTCACAATTAATTTCGAAGCATTGGCGATGACATGGTAATTGGTAACAATATAACCGTATTGGGCATCGATGATAAAGCCGGAGCCCGTCCCTGCTTCAGTCAGTTCGGAACTGCCGCCAAAGATCCTCCCCCGGGATTGGAAGTTGGCGATCCCTACGACAGCCGGCCCTACAGTTTTGGCGACCTCTACCGTTGGAAATCCGGTGGGATTGGCAATATTCACAGGTGGGGTGGAGGATCCTTGGCCCAGAATAACTTCTTTTCCCCCCGTTGGCATTTGGTTACCGTATAAAGAAGGAACTAAGGCCACGGAGACAAGACCGCCAATGAGCGCACTGATTAAGGCCAAGGCAATCGTAGAGAAAAACCTGGGTCTGCGCCTCTTCGATCCATATTCGGAATAATCATTTTGGTCATAATAACCCATGCCATTACCTCCTCATTGGCTTAGTATTCGTCCAAAACAATCAGTTCATGCGGTGTATAGCGTGGTGCCACCCGCAATCTTAGATCCGGGTTTTCCTTGGCTACACGGGATTCCTTGAGACTACGTAAGATGGTGGACAAGGCGATTTCCGGTGTATTATTTTCGTCGCTTAAATGAGCCAAGACAATACGTCGGGTGTTCCCCTCAATCCATTGGAGAAGACCCTCGGCCAGCTGGCTGTTCTCTAAATGACCATAATTCCCACTGATCCGCTTCTTAAGATACCAAGGGTAACTCCCCTGCCAAAGCATCTCACGGTCATGGTTAGCCTCTACTACTAAAGCATCGCAACCTTTTAAAGCATGATGCATTTCTTCTGTGATAATTCCTGTATCCGTAGCGATACCGATCCTCTTACTTTGACCTTTGACCGGCTCCTCGACCTCCACCCGAACACCAAAGCTTTCTTTGCTATCATGGGAGGTAGGAAAGACATGGATCCTCATGCCTGCACAGGAAAAAGAATCCTCTACCACCACTCGCTGTTCATCTTTAAGCTTCCCTATAGAGGGATTCAGCTCATCCCATATCCTTGCTGAGGCATAGATGGGGATTTTAAGCTTTCGTGCGACTGCCCCAGCTCCCTTAATATGATCGCTATGTTCATGGGTAATGAAAATTCCTTCGATTTCTAAAGGAGATATATCGAGGATGGAGAGATTATGTAGTGCTGCCTTCAGGCTAATGCCGCAATCCACAAGAAAATTCCTCTTTCCATGCCCCACAACAATGGAATTGCCGGAGCTCCCACTGGCCAGTGTCGCTAAATGCACATAGTTCCCCTCTTCCCGTCTAAACAAAGAATATTATATCAGATCCTTTATCTATAACAAATGTTTAAAATAATTTTGATCAGGAAATAAAAATTGAGGCTTATTTAGCCTCAGAATTTGAGTCGGGTGAATCTCCATTTCCCGATTGTTGAAATTGCTGAACAATGCCTTCTTGTGCCAGTTTGATATTTCTCTCCAGCCGTTCTTGATTGTCCTTCGAAATATTTTCTACAGTTAAAGCCTTCTCCCACTGTTCAATAGCCTTGCCATAGTTTCCTTGGGAATACAGGAAAACTCCGTAATTATAAAGGCCATTATAAAAGTTCGGATCCTCCTGCAAAGCCTCTTGGAAGGTCTGATCAGCCAATTCATTTTGGCTTGTATAAAAAGCGGCAGTAGCCATATCGACAAGAATATTGACGTTCTTCTCCGTCTTCAGAACCTCCTGGTACTCTGCCACCGCCTGCTGAAGGATTGATGTAGTCGCTCCCAGATTTTCTTCCGACATATCCTGGGATAAGGTTTGCATACCCCAATCATAGTAAGTATCGGCAAGACTTAAGCGGATTTGAGTATCCTGAGGATTCGCTTCCAGAGCCTGCTTTAAGCTATTAATTTGATCCTGATAATTTTTGCCAACCGTAGGACGCATATCCCCCAAGAACATAAAGGAAGTTCCTACCAAGCTGATAATCAGTAAGCCCACAATAACATATACGGTTAATTTCTGGGTTTTTTTCTGCACTGAACCACCCCTCCAATATAGCAATCTCAATATGAACATGCTCTTTTATTTTAACATTTCCCTTAAAGTTAGTCTATAAAGGATTGTGCCAAATAGCACAGGAGACTCATCTTATTAGTCCACCATCCATTTGCGCAACTGACACCGTGCTTCGTAATAGGGAGTGCTTTCTCCGAAATCGGAAGGTTTGCCCGCCAACAGTTGATTAACCCCAAATCCATCTACGGTTCCTCCTTCGGGTATAACCACCGTTTGAGGGTGAATGTCCTCGGAGACAGACACCCAAGCCAAAAGTTGACCATGCTCTGTCTCTACCAAGGCCCGATCCCCAGTGAAGAGGTAATGCTTCTCAGCGAGTTGGGGATGAATATAAAGTTGAAAGCCTTCTGTCTCCTGGAACTGGGAATGAAGGGAATGATGGGGATGAGGGGTGATAAGATACCAGGGATAATCCCATTGACTTTGAGTTTTTGAAAATTCCTGATACACTTTCAGGTTATCCCGGGAACCTTCAAGGAGGGGATCGGCTACAGCATCCCCATATTCAGCCAGGGCTATCTCTGAAGCCAGCTCAATCTTTCCGCTGGGAGTCTTAAACTGCAAATCCTCCCAAGCTACTTCAGGAATATAAGGGGCTCGAATAGGACCCTTTCTTAAACTCTCTAAAGTTATTCCATACTCTGACAATGGGGCCAGAACGTATTCCAGCCACTGCTCGGTCGTATAGGGAAAAGCCTCTCCCAGGCCCAGGCGATGTGCCAGTTCTGTAAAAATCACAGCCTCAGACCTGGCTTCGTACTGGGGCTCTACAATCTTCTGGGTAAGCTGGAGAATGGGACTCCAGGAGGTGGCGATCAGGTCCTCCTCTTCAAAAGCTGTCGTAACAGGCAGAACCATATCCGAATGGCGGGCAGTCTCCGTCAATGTGATATCAAAGGTCACCTTAAAGGGTATTTCCCGCCAGACCTCCCGCCAAAGTAGGGAATCGGGCTGCTGGACCAAGGGGTTGGATCGGGTCACTACGGCCAGGCGTATAGGTGGATCGGCCTTTCTTATCTCTTCAGCCAAAAATGGATGGGGAAACGTCCGGGACTGATAACGATGGCGATCCATGGTGACTTTGTTCAGATGACGTCCATGGTATTGATTGCCATAATGGATGCCCGCTCCGGATTTCCCCAGGTTGCCGGTTAACGCTAAAAGAGCATCAATGGCACGGAGGGTATTACCCCCACCACTATATCGCTGCAAACCATATCCGGCAAGGATAGTTACAGGTCGGGTGCGGCTTATGATCTGGGCTAATTCCTCTTGTTTTTCAACCGATATCCCGGTCAATATGGCTACTCTTTCCGGGTTGTATTCTTTCGCCCTTTGGGCAAAGGCTTCCAGCCCTTGGACAGAACGACGTACAAAATCCCAATCCAGCCAGCCTTCCCGCAAAATGATATGGGCAATTCCCATAGCCAGGACGCCATCACTGCCGGGATTAACCTGAACATAATCCTGAGCAAAATCAGCACTCTTTACCCGCACCGGATTAATCACGACGATCCTTGCGCCGGCCTTCTTGGCCTCAAGCAAAAGAGGCACCATATGCAGATTTGTAATAGCCGGATCCCGTCCCCAAAGAATAATGACCTTCGCTTGGGTGACCTGGGTCCAATCGCTGGCCAAAACTCCCCCGAAATCAATCTCTTGGGCCCGGTAGCCTGCTCCCCAGCACATACTTCCCCTTGGCTCCGTGACCCCGCCTAAGGCTTGGAAGAAGCGCCGGTCCAGCTCCCTTAATGTCCCGTTGTGTCCATAATCATAATGGTGGAGAATTCCCCTGGCTCCCACTTCTTTAAGGGTCTCTTCTATTTTATCTGCTAAAAGGATATAGGCTTCATCCCAGGAGATCCGACGAAATACTCCTTGGTCCTTAAGAAGAGGAAAACGCAGTCTTTCTGCCGAGAAGACCCGTTGCGCCTGAGCCTGAGCTTTTGAGCATATAAATCCTTTGGTTAAGGGATGCTTCTTATCCCCATGAACCTGCAGGCCTTTGTCCTCACTGTACTCAACAACAAAGCCGCAGCTGTCTGGACAATTCAGCGGACAAGCTGAGCGCAGAACGGTCATGTTTATCCCCTCCATTTAGCCTTGATTGTTATTCAATGAAGCCTCTTTAATTTTCATATAGAGCGCTACCTCGAGGCGCTTCTTCTGGAACTCACAGCCTAAAGCATAGACTTCGTTAAGTTGACCGCTAAAGGCCTGGTTGGCCGAGTGGCAGCCACCGCTGCAGGAAAAACGTGCCCAGCATTGACGGCAGGCAGGTTTGCTGTAGACATGGGCGGAACGAAATTTTTCGATGATCTCCGGATTAAGAGGGACACTTTCTTGCCCAAGAGAACCCATCTTGAACTCCTCCTGGCCAACAAATTGATGGCAGGGATAGAGATCCCCTTCCGGTGAAATAGCCACATACTCATGGCCGGCTCCGCAGCCGGAGAGGCGTTTGGGCAGACAAGGTCCCTGATCAAGGGCTACATTAAAATGGAAAAAGCTAAAATCTTCACCATTGTAACGGCGAGCCAACAATTCTTCCCCTAAACGATCATAGGTCTTTAAAATCTCTGGAAGATCCCCTTCCTGAAAAGCATAGGGATCACTGGGTTGGGCCACTACAGGTTCCAGGGATATTTGCTTCATACCCAGATCCAGCAAATGCATTACGTCCTTATCAAAGTCCAGGTTATGGTGGGTATAGGTTCCCCGGGCATAATAATAAGTACCTACGGCGTAGGGAGAGCTCTCAGGACGTTTCTCTGCGAACTGCTGGAGGCGTGGAGCCACTTGGGCATAGCTTCCTTTACCATTGGCATAGGGACGCATGCGGTCATGAACTTCCGGACGGCCGTCAATACTGAGTACGACACTGATATCTTCCTGCTCCAGAAAGTTCTGTATTTCTTCGCTTAAAAGCACCGCATTGGTGGTTAGGGTAAACTTAATGGTCTTGCCTTTGTCCCGCGCTGCTTTTTTCCCGTACTGGACAACATCTTTTACCATTTGAACATTCAGAAGGGGCTCACCGCCAAAAAAATCCACTTCACAATGTTTACGATGAGCGGAAGCCTCCAGAACAAAGTCAATGGCCTTCTTCCCGGTTTCCAGGTCCATAAGACCCCGATCTCCTCCGAAGGCACCTGTTCCTGCAAAGCAGTAATTACAGCGCAGGTTGCAATCGTGAGCCACGTGAAGACAGATAGCTTTTACAATGGGCTTCGCCGGATAAGCTGGGCCTTTTTCCTCTGCTTCCTTAGAGAATAAGACACCCTCCTGCTGCAGCTCTTCCATCTCAGCAAAGATTTCAGCGGCTTCCTCATGAGAGAGATGTATGTCCTCTGCCCGTAGCTGTGCTGTGACCGCTTCCTTATGCAAAGGCTTATTCTCCTCTTGCAGTCTTTCCAATACCTTCAGGATTGAAAAGGTCGCCTTATCTAAAACATGCAGGGATCCGGAATTTACATCATAGGCAATATTCAGATCTCCCTGTTGATAGCTATGGACATTTTTCTTAAGATTATATCCTTCAAGGAACATTGGCGGTTTTCCCTTCTTTCTCAAATAGTTAAACATAGAAACAGAACCCGCCTGAATCAGGTGGGTTCTCGGTAACCTATGTTCAATCTTCACTTCGTCGCAAATTATGTTCTGGTAAGGGTACTATTGACGAATACTACTTAACACAGACTTGATTTCCTACAGTACAGGATGTTTTGCAGGCAGATTGACAGGAAGTTTGACACTCTCCGCAGCCACCTGTTTTCAAGGTTTCACTTAAATTGGCTTTAACAACCGTTTGAATATGTTTTGCCATCTTCACAGCCTCCTCTCAAACACATAAGAATTCGTCACTCATTATATCATGAGGACAAGTTAGTGTGCAAAATGTATTTTACTTCTTTACTGTCCCTTGTTTGGGCTGACTGAATAAATAAAGGACTTCCCCTTTTTCCGAGTATCCGGTAATATCCGCATCAACCGAGGGAACCTGAGCCTTGCTGATCATCGCATACCAAAGGCGATAATCTCCGGATCTAACAATATTCGCTTTAACAACCTCTCCCCAAGTGGTCTTTACTTCAATGGTATTGATTTGAGGTTCTTCGACGAATCCATAGTAAAGATAGAACTTTGCAGCTTTATCTCCCAGATCCGAGTAACGCCATGACAATCCTTTCGGATGAGTTACTAAAGACCCACCCTCGGTTCCAAGCCATTTCCAACCAAAGGCATCCTTCTGAAACAAACCTGCCCCAAGTTCGTTATTATTGATGTAAAAGACGATGGTCGTCTCATTTTGAACCTGTTGGGTATGGACTACCTCCCAATCGCCTGGAACCACCTTTTTGGCCTCCTGAACAGCCTCTTCAAGGGAGCCGCAACCACTGAGTGAAAAAATCACCAGAAGTGCAATAATAACCAGCACTTTGTTCAATTTCACAGAGCTTCCTCCAGTTACATATAATCTGAGGTCTAGCAGGATGTGACAGTGATTCAGATTATAGTGTAGCTCATTTTCTGTCTATTGGCAATAGAATATAAATACCGCCAAATATAAATCTGACAATACAAAAGCCACACTGCCTAACCTACAGTATGGCTTAAGAAGATAAACTTCCTTATATCAAAATGGTGCCTCAGGGCGGAATCGAACCGTCGACACGAGGATTTTCAGTCCTCTGCTCTACCGACTGAGCTACCGAGGCAAATAGTGGTGACCCATACGGGATTCGAACCCGTGTTACCGCCGTGAAAGGGCGGTGTCTTAGGCCGCTTGACCAATGGGCCACTATGGTGAGGTGTCTCACTCACGCTTTAGTAGTATACACAAAAGCTGCCTATAAGTAAAGGCCTTTGGACAGATTTTTTTTAACATTTATTTTATAACTTTTTGTTGCCTTCATCAAAGCTGCTCAGCCTCCCAGATAGGCCTTGCGGATCTCATCGCTCTCGGCCAGTTCCCGGCCGGTGCCGGAAATGGAGATGGAGCCGGTCTCCAGAACATAGGCTCTATCAGCAATAGACAGGGCCATCTGGGCATTCTGCTCCACAAGAAGCACAGTGGTTCCGGCCTTGTTCATCTCCTGGATAATGGTGAAGATCTGCTCCACCAGTATCGGCGCAAGGCCCATGGAGGGCTCATCCAGCATCAGAAGTTTGGGCTTGCTCATCAGCGCCCTGCCAATAGCCAGCATCTGCTGCTCCCCTCCGGAAAGCGTGCCCGCAACCTGTTTGCGGCGTTCCAGAAGTCGTGGAAACAGAGCGTAGATCTTTTCCAATTCGGCCTCGATACCGCCGGAAGGACAGGTATATGCGCCCATTTCCAGATTTTCCTGGACGGTCATTTGCAGAAAAATTCGCCGGCCTTCAGGGACATGAGCCAAACCGCGTTCTACAATCTTGTGGGGTGCCGTGGACGTGATGTCTTTTCCCAAGAAGTTTATACCACCGGTCTTGGTGCGCAGCAAGCCGGAAATAGTTTTTAGGACGGTGCTCTTTCCGGCTCCATTGGCCCCGATCAGAGTCACGATCTCACCTTCGTTGACCTCCAGGGAGATCCCCTTGATGGCGTGTATAGCACCGTAAAAGACCTTTATATTATCAACTTTCAACATAGTGATCAGCCCTCCCTCTTCTTGCCTAAATAAGCTTCGATGACCTGAGGGTTGTTCCTGATCTCGCTGGGGTTGCCTTTGGCGATGACTTTACCGAAATTAAGCACACTTATTTTCTCGCAGATGCCCATGACCAGATTCATGTCGTGCTCGATGAGCATAATTGCGATCTGGAAGGTATCACGAATCTTCACGATATTATCCATTAATTCGGCTGTCTCGGAAGGGTTCATCCCGGCGGCAGGTTCATCCAGGAGCAGCAGCAAGGGTTTCGTGGCTAAGGCACGGACTATCTCTAGTCTGCGTTGAGCGCCGTAGGGCAGGGATCCCGCCTGTTTCCCCGCCAAGCTCTCCATATCGAAGATGGACAAAAGCTCCATGGCCTTCTCATGTGCCTGCTTCTCGCCTTTCCAGTAAGCAGGGAGACGGAGGATACCATTCCACATACCGTAGTTGATATGATTATGCATGCCAAGCTTTACATTGTCCTCAACCGATAGATTCGAGAAAAGGCGTATGTTTTGAAAGGTCCGGGCGATACCAGCTTTGTTAATTTGTACTGTGTTCATATTCTGCGTGTCACGTCCATCCAACAGGATGGTGCCATGGGTAGGCTGATAGACTTTAGTGAGCAGATTGAACACAGTCGTCTTTCCTGCGCCGTTGGGGCCAATGAGTCCGGCTATCTCCGTACGTCCGATAGCCATGTTGAAACCATTGACAGCCATAAGTCCGCCAAAGTTTATACCCAGGTCCCGGGCTTCCAGCACCGGCAGCATGTTCACATCACCCTTATCCATTTTCCGTGCCCCCCTTTTCTTTTCTGAACTTTGCAGGAAGCAGCCTTTCTTTTAAAGCTTGCAAATGGCTCTTAAAGGCATCATTGTTGGTGGCCAGCATGATAAGGATGAGAACGATTGCATATAAAAGCATGCGGTAGCTGTTAAACTGACGCAGCAGCTCAGGGAGTATGGTCAGTAGGGTGGCGGCGATAATCGAGCCCCGAATATTACCCAGACCTCCCAGGACCACAAAAACAAGAATCAGGATCGAGGTATTGAAACCGAACTTAGAGGCAATGATGGTGGAATAATTCATGGCAAACAAAGTACCTGCGGCACCGGCCAGGGCGGCGGAGGTGACAAAAGCCATCAGCTTATACTTAGTGATATGAATACCCACACTCTCCGCTGCAATGCGGTTGTCGCGCAAGGCCATAATTGCCCGTCCCGAACGGCTGTCAATCAGATTCAGTACGATAAGCAGAGTAATCAGTATGAGGACAAAACCGATGGTAAAAGTGGAAAGCTTGGGTATACCTGTGATGCCCAGAGGTCCGTCGATAATGACTCTGCCGCCGTCACCAAGGTTCAGGGCATTGGCGTCGCTAAGAAAGCTAACATGCAGCCCCGCTTTATCCAACCCTACATAAAGGATGTTGATAATATTTTTTATAATTTCTCCGAAAGCCAGAGTGACGATGGCCAAATAGTCGCCTTTAAGACGCAGGACAGGTATTCCGATCAGGAAACCGGCTACTCCGGCGAAAAGAGCACCTACGATAAGAGATACGATCAAGCGCAGGATCGTGATGGGTATGATCTGCTCCAGGCTTATGCAAGCCACGACACCCGCAAAGGCACCGATACTCATAAAACCCGCGTGGCCTAAAGACAGCTCACCCAGTATACCTACGGTCAGGTTCAGTGAAATAGCCAAGATCACATAAGCGCAGATGGGAACCAGCTGCCCTTGAAGGGAGGAGCTGATATTGCCGCCGCTTATAAGCAATTGGACAATAATATAAGCCACTATAACTAAGGCGTAAGTAGTGAGGTTTTTACGTGTCGATTTTTTCAATACGATCATAGCATCCACCTCATACTTTCTCGTTGATCTTTTTGCCCAGAAGACCGGTGGGCTTGATCAACAAAGTAAGAATAAGGACGGAGAACACGATGGCATCGGAAAGCTGGGTGGAGATATAACCCTTGCCGAATATCTCGATGACACCCAGCAGTATACCGCCGATCATAGCGCCGGGTATGGAACCGATTCCGCCAAGCACGGCGGCAGTGAAAGCCTTGATGCCGGGCATGGAGCCCGTGGTGGGCATCAAGGTGGGATAAGCAGAGCAAAGGAGAACGCCGGCAATCGCCGCTAGGGCAGAGCCGATGGCAAAGGTAACGGAGATGGTGAAGTTAACGTTGATGCCCATCAACTGAGCCGCCCCCTTGTCCTCTGAGCAGGCGCGCATAGCCTTACCCATTTTGGTCTTTCCGGTGAACCAGGTCAGGGCGGCCATAATGATAAGACAGGCGACTATCGTGACGATAGCGATAACAGAGATGGTCAGCTGGCCGTCGAAAAGCTTCAGGGAGGCATTTCCTACTACGGAAGTGAACACCTTAGGATTAGAAGACCAGAGCAGCAAAGCGGAATTCTGCAGAAAATAGCTCACACCGATAGCAGTGATAAGCACGGCCAAGGAGGTTGCCGCTCTAAGCGGCTTGTAGGCCAGGCGCTCTATGACCACCCCCAGGATAGTACATACCACCATGGCCAGAAGCACACCGAAGACTGGGTGCAGATTCCCACGTGTGGTAGCGAAAAAGCAAACATAGGCACCGACCATGATCACATCGCCATGGGCAAAGTTCAGCATTTTGGCAATGCCGTAGACCATTGTATAGCCCAGAGCTATGATGGCATAGACGCTGCCAAGACTGAGTCCGCTGATCAGAAAAGAGAGAAAGGTCATAACTCACACACCTTCATTTAGTTTGAGCATATTCGGAAAAGGCCACATAACGGATAAAAGGCTGCCGAGTATGTACTCGGCAGTCCTCTCGACAAACCATTTGAAAGGGCAGCAGTTTCTTAGTCCATACCGACGTAGGTACCCTTTTCTATGACCATTCCTTTAGGTGTCTTAGAAACTTCACCAGTCTTGGCCCATGTCATTTTCTCACCGGTAAGTCCGTCAACAGAAATAGTAGGGAATACTTGGACCAGTTTCTCACAGATATCGGCGGCCTTCATATCAGGGGTGATGCCTGCAGTCTCAATGGCTTTCTTGTAGGCATACACGACATCATAACCGTCGGCAGCGAACTGGTTGGGAGTCTCTTTAAATAGTTCTTGATATTTCTTGACGAAGTTGACGGTGCGCTCATCGGTAGCATCGGCACTGAAGGGAGTCAGCAGCATAACGCCTTCAGCCAAGGATGTATCAAAGTTCTCCAGAGTCAGAATGCCGTCCATGCCGTCCACACCGAAGTACTTGGGGGAGTAGTCCATAGACTTAGCCTGCTGGAGTATCAGAGAGGCCGGTGTATAATACATAGGCAGGAAGATTAAATCTGCGCCATTTTTCTTAGCGTCGGCCAGCTGAACGGAAAAGTCGGTCTGGCTGTCCTCGGTGAAGGTGGTTGTGGAAACAATCGCCAGGTTCAGTTCTTTGGCTTTGCTAACGAAAGTATTATAGATTCCCTTGGAATAGACATCGTCATTCTTGTAGATAACCGCAATTTTTGTGCCAAGCTTTTTGTCAGCGATATACTGAGCGGAAGCTGAACCCTGGTTGGGGTCGGCGAAGCACATCTGATAGACATTATCCTTGCCCTCAGTGACAGCGGGAGCGGATGCGGAGGGAGTCAGGGCAAATATACGATCGTTAAACATCTCAGCACTGGTGGCCACACCAGGCGTGCTGGTCACGGAGCCGAGGGTCATCTGCACGCCCCAGTCCTTCAGCTTATTGTAAGCATTAACGGCCTTCTCGGCGTCATGCTCGTCATCTTCATATTTGAGTTCGAACTGGATGCCACCCAGGGCATTAATCTCTTCCACAGCAATCTGCGCGCCATTCTTGGCCGCGTTGCCGTAAATGGCTGCTCCGCCGGTCAGAGGACCGGTACCGCCAATCTTAAAGGCGGTTGCAGCCGGTTCTTTGCCGCCTGCGTTGGGTGGTTCAGCAGGAGGCTTTTCCGTGCCTCCGCAACCTGACAAAAGGCCTACGGTCAGGACGAGAGAGAATAGGATACCGAACATTCTTTTCATTATACCTTCTCCTTATAACAGATTTTATGATTATTCGGGTTTGTGAATATACCAACAATGAAATAACACATACTCTTTTCAACAATTCTATCCCTCGAATAATCAGAAAGATAAAATAATTTTAGCCTCCAAGGGCCTGCCTGTCAAGGTAAATATTATGCAACAGATAAATATTATTATGCAATAGAATATAACAGATAATTATTATGCACGGTGTCTATTAGGGGGGTCTTATCCATACAAATTAATTAAAAAAAGCTTGCATTCCTTAGAACACAAGCGTTTTTAGTAAATAATGGTGAGCCATCCGCGACTCGAACGCGGGACACCCTGATTAAAAGTCAGGTGCTCTACCGACTGAGCTAATGGCTCAAAACTCACTCACGAATACGAATTCTACAGCAAATTTAAGAGCTTGTCAATATTTTTTATTAAAAAAATATATCTTTTTTTACCTATCTAAACCCCTGAAAATCTATGGGCTTTACTTTTCATTGTTGCACTACTGATGTTCTTAAAAAATTTCACCCCGGACAATGGTTTGTTCCCTCCCAGGTCCGACCGCAATGAGGGTAATCTGGGTTTCCGTGAGGAGTTCGATCCGCCTGACATACTCCTGGGCCGCCTTCGGCAAATCCTCAAAACGAGTCACCCCTGTGATATCCTCATGCCAGCCCTCCATAACCTCATAGACGGGCTCACACACCTTAAACAGCTTCTGACTTTGCGGAAATTCATAAATCACTTCGTTATTGATGCGGTAACCCACGCAGATTTTAATTTTATCAAAACCAGACAAAACATCTAATTTCATCAAGGCGAAATCAGAGATTCCACTGACTCGCACAGCATAGCGGGCAATCACTGCATCAAACCAACCACACCGACGTGCCCGGCCGGTAGTAGTGCCGAATTCATGACCCTTCTGACGCATGAGTTCCCCAGACTCATCCCCTAACTCGGTGGGGAATGGTCCTTCCCCGACACGAGTGGTATAGGCTTTAATGACTCCCACCACCCGATTAATACGGGTAGGGCCAACTCCTGCGCCGATACAGGCCCCTCCGGCAATGGGATGGGACGAAGTGACATAAGGATAGGTTCCATGATCCAGATCCAGAAGAGTACCTTGTGCTCCTTCGAATAAGATCTTTTCCCCAGCTTTTAGGGACTCATCAACGACTAAAGAGCTGTCCGCTACAAAATTTCGAATCCTTTGGGCATAGCCGGAATACTCCCTATAGATGGTATCATAGTCCAGAGGTTCAACACCGTAAACTTTCGTCAAGAGGTTATTCTTCTCCTGCAGATTGCGACGGAGCTTGTCGGAAAATTCTTCCTTGTCAATTAAGTCCATGATCCGAATGCCAATTCGTAAGATTTTGTCCATATAGGCTGGGCCGATTCCACGCTTGGTGGTTCCTATCTTATGCTCTCCGCGAGACTCTTCTTCTAAAGAATCAAGTAACCGATGATAAGGCATGATGACATGAGCGTTAGAGCTGATCAGGAGTTTTCCGGTTTTTACTTTCCGTTCGGCCAAATAATCCAACTCTTCCAGCAACACCTTAGGATCAACCACTACTCCGTTGCCGATAACGCAGGTCTTATCTTCATATAGAATTCCTGAAGGGATCAAATGAAGTTTAAACTCTTCTCCATTGGCAACGACGGTGTGGCCGGCGTTATTTCCCCCTTGATAGCGGACGACTAAATCTGCTTTTTCCGCGAGGAAATCTGTCACCTTTCCTTTTCCCTCATCACCCCATTGAGTACCTATTAACACTACGGATGCCATTCCTGATTCCCCCGTTCCTTCTTCTTGAACCCACCCTTATTTCTTTTCCTGAGATCTTTACTTCAATAAGCCCAGACGTTTAAAAATATCGTCAATATGCTTAAGATGATAGCTCCAATCAAACAAAGCGCTGATTTCCTCGCGGGTGAGTATCTCCATGACCTGTGAATTTTCCTGAATCACTTCCCGGAAGTCCCGCCCGGCGTCCCATGCCGCAAAGGCAGCTTGCTGAACCCATTGGTAGGCTTCTTCCCGCATACACCCTTTATCAACTAAGGCAAGAAGGACCCGTTGAGAGGAAGTTAATCCATAGGTTTTGAGGAGATTATCCATCATACGATCGGAATGAATGCGTAAACCCTTAATAACCCGGGTCATTTGCCGCAGCATATGGTCCAGTAAAATACAGCTGTCGGGAAGAATCACTCTCTCCACAGAGGAATGAGTCATATCCCGCTCATGCCAGAGAGCTACATTTTCCATAGCAGCCAAGGCATTGCCGCGAAGTAGCCGAGACATTCCTGCGATCTGCTCACAGGTTATAGGATTTCTCTTATGAGGCATGGCAGAAGACCCTTTTTGTCCTTCAGCAAAGGGCTCCTCAACTTCCAGTATATCTGTGCGCTGAAGATTGCGAATCTCTGTAGCCATTTTCTCAAGAGTGCTCCCAATCAAAGCCAATGTGGTGACATAATGAGCATGACGATCCCGCTGAAGAATCTGATTGCTGACTAATGCCGGCTTGAGCCCCAATTTGACACAGACAGCTTCTTCGACTTCCGGGGAGACATTGGCATAGGTCCCTACCGCACCGGAAATCTTACCAACTCGGATCGACTCAATGGCTGATTCTAGTCGCTCGATCTGACGTTCAATTTCGGCCATCCATAAGGCCAGTTTCAAGCCGAAGGTCAGAGGTTCAGCATGAATGCCATGGGTACGGCCTACCATAAGAATATCTTTGCTTTCGATTGCCCGCTCTGCTAATGTCTCACGCAATGCCCGCAAATCCTTAAGCAAAAGGTGACCGGCATCTCTTAATGCTAAACTGAGTCCCGTATCCTTAACGTCGGAGGAAGTTAAACCCAGATGCAGGTATTTTCCCGCTTCACCGACCTCTTCCACAACTCCCTGCAAAAAAGCGATGAGATCATGACGAACGACTTTTTCTATCTGAGCAATTTGTTCCGGATTGACTTTGGCTTTTTTGCGGATCTCGGGCAGAACCTGTGCCGGAATCTCACCTCGCTCAGCCATCACCTCAGCCACGGCCAACTCAACTTCCAGCCAACGCTCATATTCATATCCTTCCCGCCATAATTGGCCCATTTCAGGATGTGTATATCGATTAATCAACAAAAAAGTCCCCCTAAATCTTCATTCCCTTCGAACCCCTGTCCGAACGATTCCTTAGTTGACTCCTTAAGCTGGACCCCACTAGAATAAGTCCCCAATATTTTTCCCTTAATAACAAAAATCATTCCCAGACTAATTTTATCTTAGCAGTCACCCTTATTTCTTGTCAATAAAAAACACGAACATTAAGGATATTTTATTCTTCAATGTTCGTATATGTAGGTAAACTTTCTGCTTCAATTATTAATCCAAAAAGCCTAAAGACTTTCGTCCTTAGGCTGAAAGATGCTGACGATCCAGGTTCACAAACTTTGTAAACTCTTTGAGGTACCCCAGTTCTACCGATCCCACCGGTCCGTTCCGGTGTTTGGCGATAATGATTTCGGCGATTCCCTTTTTATCCGATTCAGGGTTATAGTATTCATCCCGATAAATAAAGGAGATGACATCGGCATCCGCCTCGATGGCACCGGATTCTAATAAGTCGGACATAATCGGCCGCTTATCCTGGCGTTGTTCTACCCCCCGGTTGAGCTGAGAAAGGGCAATGACCGGAACATTCAATTCCCGGGCAATCCCTTTGAGCCCTCGGGAGATCTGAGCAACTTCCTGTTGGCGACTTTCCGCTCGTCTTCCTAAAGACATAAGCTGCAGGTAATCGATGACAATCAGCCCGAGACCGTGTTCCATTTTCAACCGTCTTGCTTTGGAGCGTAATTCGGCAAGGGAAATCCCTACGGTATCATCAATAAAAATCTCAGCCTCGGAGAGAGGGCCTACCGCTCGTGTAAGCTTAGGCCAGTCCGTGTCCAGTAGATCTCCTGTACGGACTCTTTGTTGATCCACCATGGCTTCCGAACAAAGCATACGTTGAACTAGTTGTTCCTTGGACATTTCCAAGCTGAAGAGAGCTACCGGGACATTCGCCCTTACCGCAGCATTTTGGGCCATATTCAGTACCAAGGCCGTTTTACCCATGGAGGGACGGGCGGCAATAACAATCAGATCCGAGGGTTGCCAGCCGGATGTCATACGATCCAGTTCCGTAAAAAAGGTAGGAACTCCCGTCAGACTCCCTTTATTGGCATAGAGGGTTTCGATTTTTTCAAAGGTATTGACCAAGATATTACGGATGGATTCGAAGCCGTCCTTCACCTGTCTCTGAGAAAGATCCATAATTACTTTTTCGGCTTCTTCCAATAAGGATGTGGCGGCTTCTCCCGGTTCATAGCCTTTCTCCGCAATTTGTCCGGTACTGCGAATGAGTTGGCGTAATAGGGATTTCTCCGCTACAATCCTGGCGTAATACTCACAGTTTACTGCAGAAGGAACAGAGCGAGCGATTTGGGAAATGGTAGCAATACCACCGATTTGTTCAAGCCGCCCGCTTTGACGAAGACTTTCCGCTACGGAAACTAAGTCAATCGGATCCCCCTTTTCAAAGAGATCTCGTAGTGCAAGAAAGACCTGGCGGTGATTATCCCGATAAAAATCCTCGGGTTGCAATACTTCAAAAACGGAACTCCCCACTTCCGGATCAAGCATTAATGCGCCTAAAACCGATTGTTCCGCCTCTAAATTATGGGGGGGAACTCTGGTAAGTTCCATGACCTTCTCCTCCTAAAAACTCAAAATAAGGCATATTCAAGGGCTTCCCGGAAGGTTTCTATGGAAATCACCTGTATTCCTTGGAGACCGGAGGGTATATCTGCCTGATTTTCTTTGGGAATGAGGACGGTTTTTACCCCGGCCTGCTTGGCTCCGAAGATCTTCTCAGCGATGCCCCCTACGGGTCGTACTCTTCCTTGAATGGATATTTCACCGGTTACGGCTATATCTTGCCGCAGGGGTATGTTTTTCAATGCGCTGTAAATGGCCAAGGTGGTGGCACATCCCGCGGAGGGTCCATCGATATTTCCTCCCCCTACCACGTTAACATGGACGTCGTAATCTTTGAGGTCTTCACCGGTGAGGGAACGAATGACTGCCGTAGCATTGAATACAGCATCCCGAGCCATACTGCCGGCGGTTTCATTGAAGCGGATGGTGCCTTTTCCTTCCCGACCTGGGAAAACAATGGCCTCAAGCTCAATGACGGAACCTACAAAGCCATGAACGCCGAGACCCAAAATCTTCCCTATCTCACCATGGTTCTCAGCCTTATGAGAGATATAGGGCGTAAGCCGAGCTGAGCGCAATACTTCGTAGACTTCCTCAACCTGCACCAGAACTTCCGGCTGTTCCGGGTGACGGTAGCGGGACAGCCCATAAGCATCGGTAAGGATGGTATTGGCCTTCCTTCCCTCAAAGACATAATTACTGATAACCTCCGGAACGTTTTCCACCAGGTTTGCCCCCAACTTCTGGGCAGCCTGGGAAACGATGTGCTGAATATCCCTTGGTTCTAAAGGATTGAAATAAATCTCTGCACAGCGGGATCGCAAAGCAGGGTTGATTTCCCTGGGATCCCGGGTGGTTGCCCCAATTAACACAAAATCGGCAGGGGCACCCTCTTCGAAGAGCTTTTTGATATAAAGAGGTACCTGAGGGTCGTTGGGGTCATAATAAGCGGATTCGAAAGAAACCCGTTTATCCTCCAATACTTTAAGAAGCTTATTTAAGAGAACAGGGTCCATCTCCCCAATTTCATCAATGAATAAAATGCCCCCATGAGCATCACTGACTAAGCCCAGCTTCGGTTCAGGAATTCCGGTCTCTGCCAAATCCCGCTTGGCCCCCTGGTAGATGGGATCATGAACGGAGCCCAATAATGGATTGGTAACATCCCGGGGGTCCCACCGCAAGGTGGTACCATCCACTTCCACAAAGGGAGCACTCTCGGCAAAGGGAGAGTTAACATTCTTTTTGACTTCCTCTAAAGCCACTCGGGCAGCCGAGGTTTTGCCAACACCCGGAGGTCCATAAATAATAATGTGCTGAGGATAGGGCGTTGCCAGCTTAGCTAAGAGAAACTGCATGGGGATTTCCTGACCTATGATTTCCGCGACGGCTTGAGGTCGCAGGACTTCCGAAACAGAGCTGGCCAGCTTCACCTGATTCATCTTTTCGATATGAGCTAATTTCTTGAGGGTCTGGGCATTATCCGGTCCGGAATTTTCCTTCAGAAGCTGGCTTTTTATTTCTTTAACGTAATCCTCATGCCGCTCCTGCATTTTATCCGCAACAGCTTTATCCAAACGATCTTCAACAGCCCTCCGGGCAATCAGCTCAGCTAAGTGGTCCTCAATCTCCATAAGAAGCTGGGGAATCTCCTCCTCACTGGGCAAGGGACGGTCCGTCGGATCGTCCAAAATGAGCTTAAGAAGGCCGGCCGTACGCTCCTGAATCGTATCGGATTGAATAAGAGGAATGGCCTCAAGGCGGGTTGCCTTTAAGACCAATTTATCGCTCCCATAATAATTAGCAAGGAGGGTATAGAGGGCGTCCACTTCATGGTGCCATTTCTCATGGGCGCTCTGGACATCCTCTTTTCTCTCTTCCTCCTGGCTGCTTAATGAGTCCTTTTCTTCTACCTCTTGAATTTCTTCGGTTTTATTTTTTTTAAACCAATGATTTAATAACCCTTTCATTAGGGACCCCTTTCACAGTTGCCTGATCATGATGCTTTGACATGGACTTGAAATTGAGCTGTGACTTCTGGATGCAATTTGGCATGTACATTAAAGGTTCCCAGTGCTTTGATAGGTTCTTTTAGCTCCAGCTTGCGGCGATCCACATCAATCCCATACTTTGCTTTGAGTGCCTCGGCGATCTCTTTATTGGTGACGGAACCAAAAAGCTTGCCCCCTTCACCGCTCTTTGTGATTATCTCTACGGAAAGGGAGCTCAGCTTTGTCGCCAAAGCTTGCGCCTCCTGCTTCTCTTTTTCTTTTTTCTTTTCTTCATTAGCCTTTTTAGAAGCTAAATCATTAAGATTACCCGATGTAGCTTCTACAGCTAAGCCTTTAGGAAAAAGAAAGTTCCGTGCATAGCCATCTGAAGCCTCACAGACTTGCCCTTTCTTTCCCAACCCTTTAACATCAGTTTTTAAAATTACTTTCATTTAAAACCCTCCATTCTGCAATCCTGAAACTGTTATTTTATTCTTCTTTCTTGCGGATTGGCATATGGCGAAAATCTAACACCAGATCCAATAAGCCCATAATAATTAAGACCATAGCCGTCACTTGTATATAGAGAAAACTTGAGAAGAGCAGGATGAATTTTAAAAAGCCTGATAGCCAAGGCTTCTTGAGAAGAGACACAAAAAGAGCACTTCCCAGAACAAAAGCGACGACTCCATAAACCAGCATAAGATTCATACCAATGCTCTTAATAGCCAGCCACTGGAACTGATCTCCTATAAGGTAACTGACAATGGCAAAATTCATTCCCCATATGGCATACCAGGGCAATCTCCACTCCGTAAAAGGACGATATTCCCGACCGGGAATCGGTATCCAGCGCATGAATGTATAATAGACTGCACCCCACTTGGCTAGGGCTGTGATGGCTACCAGACCGGGGATCAACATAATCAGGGTATTGACGATTTGTTCAAACAAGGATTGAAGCTCCAGCTCAGATATCCCTTGAGTTTTTAAGGTTTCCAGCAGGCCCGCCTGACGATATTGATCCATCATATTCTGGACAAAGTTCTGGATACTTTCTTGAGGAATCCCTTGCATGAGCATAGCAAGGGTAGGCAATACTCCCAGGATCCCAGCCGCGACTAAACTCCAAAAAACAAGCGCCCGCTGGGGGATATTGGCCCCCATTCCCCATAGAGTTACTAAAGCTGCCCAAGGAACAAAGCTAAAATATTGAATGGAAGAAACTCCGTTAAAAAGCAACGCTAGTCCATACCCTGAAATCAAAAAGACCATTCCATAGCGTAAACCTTGTCCTCCAACACTTCGTCCAACCCACAACAAGGCGATAAGTAAGAGAATATCCAGCATCCATCCCCAGACTTGCATGGAGACTCCAAGCCAAGGTCCGATCACCAGGACAAGTACTGCTAAGGTATTGGTGGTTTTTTGGTCACTGACGTACATTCTGATGCTCCAATCTATTCTTCAGGGGCTAAATAGCTTAATAATAAACTGATATCACCCCATTGAGTTTCTACTTTGTGATGATCCTCGGCCTTCCATTCCTCTAAACGCTGCAATAGGGTGCGATCCAACTTTGAAAAATCAAACCCCATGCGCCGAGTTAGTAAATAGCTTAAAGCAACAAGATCAGCTAAGCTCTGGAGTATTTCTTCTTCCGAGCCGCGCAGAGATCCTTCCTGCATCGCCCACTGGGCCTTAAGCATTTCTACCTTAATCTCTTCAATAGCCTTTAACCCTTTTACTATATCGACTTCAACCACGGGTGCCCCTCCCGTCATATTTTATCACTATACCGTGTGTTATAACCTTATAAATCCCTATCTAAAAAATGTTCGCTAATCCGACACCGATTTCCTGCAAGGAAAGTACAAAAAGGGGAGCAACAGCTCCCCCCTTCATTCTCTATTCTACGATATAAGGCAATAACGCAATGTGGCGAGCTCTTTTAATAGCCACTGTCACTTGACGTTGATGCTTTGCACAGTTACCAGAAATACGGCGAGGTAGAATCTTGCCGCGCTCGGTAATATACTTGCGTATTTTATGTGTATCCTTGTAATCGATAGCTTCTACCTTATCGACACAAAAGCTGCATACCCGTTTTCTTGGACGGCGTCCGCGTTCACGTTTCATAAAATTCACTCCCTTTCCGATTAGAATGGGATATCGTCATCTAAGCTTACTTCATGACCATAAGTCCCCACGTCACTGGCTCCTGAAGATGCTCCATATCCGGAATTTCCGCCATCTTTGGGACTGAGGAAGCGCACATTCTCAGCGACGACCTCATAAACCCAACGGCGTTGCCCATCTTGAGCATCATAAGTACGAACTTGCAGCCGCCCGTCGACAGCTGCTAATTTACCTTTGGAAAGATAATTCGCACAGAGCTCAGCCAGTTGTCTATATACTACACATGGAATAAAATCCGCTTCCCGTTCCCCGTTGGCATTCTTGAAATTGCGATCTACAGCTAATGTAAAGCTGGCTACAGCAACTCCATTCGGGGTATAACGTAACTCGGGGTCTTTCGTTAAACGGCCTATTAAAACGACGCGGTTCAACATAGTAACCCCTCCCTACTAATCTTCTTTTTTCGTGGTAAGGAAACGCACAACGGTATCGGAGATCTTCATGATCCGCTCCACCTCTTGTGCCGTACGAGCTTCACCATTAAAGTTCATCAGGACATAGAAACCTTCCCGATAATCGTTAACTTCGTAAGCTAAGCGGCGTTTGCCCCATTTGTCAATAGCCACGTCTGCTCCACCGTTGTTGGTAACAACTTCGGATAACCTGTCCACTGTTGCGGCAACAGCCTCATCGTCCAAATCAGGACGGATGACATAAAGTACTTCGTACGCTTTCATAATTGCACCTCCCCTCGGACTTGCGGCCCCCATGACAGGGGCAGGGATACATAGTCTAAAAGACTACATAAAGACTACCATTTAAAGATTATAGCACTTTGCATAATACTATGCAAATGGAAAATCTCATATTATCCATAAATGTATTATACATTAAAGCGGAAATGAACGATATCTCCATCATTCATGACATATTCTTTCCCCTCTAGGCGAACCAGGCCCTTTTCCTTGGCCCCATTAAGACCGCCGTTTTCTACAAAATCTTTGTAAGAAACCACTTCAGCGCGGATAAATCCCCGCTCAAAATCAGTATGAATAACCCCCGCCGCCTGAGGTGCCTTCATTCCCCGGCGAATCTCCCAAGCTCTCACTTCGATTTGACCCGCAGTAAAATAAGTCATAAGGCCAAGCAAATGGAAGGCTGCTCGAATCAGACGGTCCAAGCCGGATTCTGCAAGACCCAAGTCCTCCAGAAAGACCTTCTTCTCTTCTTCCTCTAACTCCGCGATCTCAGCCTCGATCTTCGCACAAACCACCACTACTTCAGAATTTTCAGCAGCGGCGATTTCTCTTACTTTCCGGACATAGGGGTTATTATCGGGATCGGCTATCTCCTCTTCACTGACATTGGCAGCGTAAAGAACCGGCTTCATGCTTAAGAGTGGGAAGGATTTCAGGATCTCCCGTTCCTCATCGCTGAATTCCAAAGAGCGGGCTGCAAGACCTGCATCCAAGGTCTCCTTCAAGCGATTGAGCAGAGCTACTTCTGCCAGAGCCTTCTTATCCCCTGATTTCAAGAGCTTAGCAGAACGCTCTAAGCGTTTTTCCACACTTTCCATATCGGCAAGGATAAGCTCCAACTGGATGGTATCGATGTCTCTTTTCGGATCCACACTGCCTTCCACATGAACCACATTACTGTCTTCAAAGCACCGAACCACATGAACAATGGCATCCACTTCCCGAATATGGGATAAGAATTTGTTTCCCAGTCCCTCTCCTTTACTGGCTCCCTTAACCAATCCGGCAATATCCACAAATTCCACCGTAGCAGGGACTATTTTATCAGGATGAACCATCTCAGAGAGAACTTGCAGGCGGGCATCCGGTACCTGTACCATTCCTACATTGGGGTCAATCGTGCAAAAAGGATAATTTGCGGCTTCCGCACCTGCTTGAGTTATGGCATTAAATAATGTTGATTTTCCTACATTAGGCAAACCAACAATCCCTGCATGCAAAGTCATTTTTAAAAAACCTCCAGCTCATTTTCACTCTATCAAACCCTCTAAGATTATATGAGAATCTTGGTCAAACCGCAAGCTTTCCTCTCATTGTTCCTCGGAACTATGGGCTTTTTGAAGAATCTCTTTGATCTGCCGTTCCAGCTTGACTCGGGGAATCCAGGCCTGATGTTGACACCCCAAGCACTGAATACGAAAATCCATGCCGGTGCGCATGACCTTCCAGTCCATGCTCCCGCAGGGATGAGGTTTGCGCAGACGAATTGTATCTCCTACGTGTAAAGGAATCACAACAATTAGCCCCCTTTTTCTCTCTTGCCATTACACATTGTGCCCTCAATTGCCTGTCATAAATCAATGTTATGGGGATCAGGCAAAGTAATATCCTTAAGATCTATAGGTAAATTCAATTCCTGTAAATCCAAGGGCCAGTTCAGACCCTGTTCAAAATTAAAACGTAAGAATTCTCCTAAGTAAGTAAAGGTTTGTTTCAAATAAGGATAAAGGGTAGAACTCTCCAGGAAACCTATGGTTTCGCCGGGGTTAGCCATAGTAATCAAGGGGGCAAACAGCCCGACAAAGATGGCTATCCCAAGGAAGGAAACAAATCCGCCCACAAGGAATCCACCACCCCCATTGATGGTTGTCGAAAATAAACCCAATGGAGCTAAAAGAATGGCGGACATTATCTCAATAAGAATAATCACCCCAAAGTAAATCAAAGCAAAGGAAATAATTTTTAAGGCATTATCCGTAAAAGCCTGGGTGAAAGTTTGGGCAATGGATTGCAATACGCTATCCGTATAGGTATGTATATCCGGTAGATTGGAACCGCTGAGAATACCTCTGAACTCTTCAGGAAACATAGATAGGATCTTTTCCAGGGTCTCTGCCTGGATCATCTCTGCTTTGGCCTGTACTGAAGGCAGCATTCGTTGATACATTACTGTTTCCAACCAGCCTCTTAAAGGAGTGTTTTCCTCCAGCCATTGAAGCAGGGTGGGATAATTTTTGGCAGCAAGAACAAGTCCAAGAATCGATCCTCCCAGACTAATCAAGCCGGAAATAAGGCCCTTCCGATACCCTTGTATTGCCCCAATAAGGACAAAAATCAAAACGAGAATATCGAAAATGTTCATGGTCTCCCTCCTCCTAAAGCTCAGGCTTCTCTGAAAGCTAAATCTCCAGGATTTTGCTTTCGGCGTTCACTTCATAAGCTGCGCGGAGCAATCTATCGCTCAAGACCTCCGCTCTGTCGGGTACACCTGCGCCGCTAAGTAGTCTCTGTGGCATTGGCGGCTTGGGCGAAACCCTCGCCCGGGTTTCGTGGCCAAATCGGCTCCTCGAAAGCACTGCTTTCGCACTTGTTCTCAATGGCCGGTTGGAAACGTCCTGTTTCCAACCCGACTCCGCTGCAGTCTTTTCACGAAGATTGCTTACCTGCTCGCTTAGAATCAGTTCTCTGCCTTAAAGCAAAATCCTTAGGTGGTTTTTCGAGTATTTGTTCAGGATGTTTTCTAGCCTGAAAACAGACCCGCAAGAAAAGCTAAAAGGACCCGTAAGCGTAGCTTTATGCACAAAAGCGAACGGATTTAGCGGAGGGGTGGTCGGGTGAATAAGGCTTTCTTAACGTAGCGTAGCCACTGGTTCGCATGCAGAAAGCAGCGGGGTTTGGCGGAGCTGTTAAGAAAGCGAGTGAACCAGCCCTGGAGCTATGGAGTACACGTTGTGCGTAAAGCTACGTGACCCAGACAAACAACATTTCTCATCCTCCGCCAATACTAGTGCAGCGGCATGAGAGTCTTCTCTATTATACTTCATGCCATGAGAAGATTAAACACTGAAGAAAGCCTCGTTCAGGGAAACTTGCTTACAGTGGAAAAGCACCCTGAGGGTGCTTTTTCGCATAGTGTCAGATTTTCAATGACTTAAATCGTAGCCTTTAGAGACAAGGCTTTCCTTGACCTCATTCACACGGTCCCCGTTAAGACGGGCGAGGATCTGAACTTTATTATCGCTTAAATGATAGACTGCTAAACTGGTGATATTGACATCATGCTCTTTCATGATGGATGCCAGATCCACCATGACCCCTACTTCATCTTTGGTCTCTATCACAAAGCGCTGACCAGGACTCCGGAAGCCCATGATATCCAGGAAGGTATCAAAAATATCCGACTCTGTCACAATCCCCACCAACTTGCTGTTCTCGACGACCGGCAAAGCACCTATGCCATGTTCCCTCATAAGAAGGGCTGCATCTTCAATTTTGGTATCCGGGGTACAGGTGATGACTTTTTTGACCGCAACATCACGAATAGGAGTTTTCCCCACCAGATAATTCAATTCAAAAATGCTGAGTGTCGTTGCCGGCGAGGGGGATACCTCGCGCAGATCTCCGTCCGTAACAATCCCGACAAGCTTGCCTTTTTCAACTACAGGTAAACGGTTGATTTGCTTCTCTCGCATGAGAGCCATGGTATCGGCAATATTATCTTCCGGGCTCACTGTAAATACTCGAGAAGTCATAAATTGCTTCACATACATTAAGATCACCCTTTCCATTCAACACTCTTTTCTTGCTAAGAGTATTCGACTTTTGCCCTTCAACTTCCTCTAAATTCAAGGGACCCTTACTCACCAAGATACATTTTACGTACTTCGGACAATCGATAAGAATTAATCTCTATTTTTCCCGAGAAGGTCCTTTATTCTTGAAAAGGACCACTTGGCTTGCCTTTGTACCGTCTTTAAATTCTTAGCGGGAATCGGATTTATCGGGTCGATGTCTACTGCCTTTTGGTAATAACGAATGGCTTGATCCAGGTCCCCATCTTGACGCGCAATATTTCCTAAGTTATTCCACGCATGGATACATCCTTCGTCCAATTCGATGGCTTTAAGAAAACACGCTTTAGCACGTTCAAAATCATGGCTTTTCCCATAGACCAGGCCTAACTTATTATAACCCATCGCATCTTCCGGACATTGAGTCAAGTACTGCAAGAAGTCTTCTTCTGCTTCCCGAAGCTGCCCAGATTCAAGATGCTTTAATCCTTGTTGGTAATGGTTGCTGCTCATGCATTCTTTCCTTTTGCTTGCAGAATTTTTTCATCAAGCCAATGGGTCCATTCCTGAAGACCCTCTCCAGTACGGCAAGAAACCTCGAAAATCCTGATCTCTGGATTGATTTTTAGGATATCCTCCTTCATGGCGTCTAAATCTGTTTCCACCAGAGCCAATAAATCCATCTTATTTAAAATAGCCACTTTTGAATTACGGAAAATCACGGGATACTTTGAAGGTTTATCATCCCCTTCCACGACACTAAGGACAACCACCTTAAATTCTTCTCCTAAATCGAAGTCAGCAGGGCAGACCAGATTGCCTACATTCTCAATGATCATGAGATCCAAATTATCCCACTGGAATTCCGGAAGAACTTTCTCTACCATCTTGGAATCCAAATGACAGCCTCCACCGGTGTTGATCTGGACTACAGGGATATCATGCTGGGCGATTCGGTCGGCATCCCTGCTGGTAAAAATATCTCCCTCAATCACGGCTATGCTGTGCTTATTTTTTAAATGGGATAAAGTCCGTTCCAAGAGAGTGGTTTTCCCCGCCCCTGGAGAACCGATCATATTAATGGCTAAGCAGTTGTTTTTCACAAAATGCTGGCGATTGATTTCTGCATGGATGTCATTATTTTGCAGCAAATTGGCCATAACGGCGATTTCACGCTGGCTACTCATTCTTCAACCTCCAAACTTTCCAGAAGCAATTCTTCTCCTTGTATAATATCAATCCCGAGATACTGACAAGCAGGACATGCAAAAACAAGTCCCGGTACCATAAATTCTTCACCGCAGCTCCTACATCGGCCCCTTACCGGCAACAATTCGATCTGAAGCTCCGCACCTTCACACACAGTTCCTTTGGCGAAGGCAGCAAATGCCATCTGTAATGCCTCGGGCTCAGCATTGGTTAGTTGCCCGATTTTAAGTTTAACCAAAAGCACCTTTTTTACATGATAATGAGCCAAAGTTCCTTCAATAGCTTCAAAGACCCCGCCCATTAACGACATCTCATGCACTCAATCACTCCTTGCCATCCATGCTTACAAGCTGATCACCGGACAAAGTCTTGTTCAATCTATCTTATCCCAAAAATAACCGTATCCGCAAGGGTATCCGCCTATCTTTTTAGCCATGACCAAAAAAGCACAGGAATAAAAATCAATCCCAGATACCCAAATAGAGGGTAGATAGTTTTTACTATTAAAGAAAACTTTACTCCCGAAAGAGGAATGACCAGGATAAGGAGGAGTACAGCCGCCTTCTTATAAGGAAGTTTAAATTTCTTTTCCATATGGTTAATAAGACTGAATCCATTGCCAATGGCCGCCGTAAGCATGGCCAGCCAAAGAACAACCACATAGCAGAACCCTGACCACGGGCCTAAACTTCCGGCTACGGCAACCATTGGAATCTCAAAGCCTCTGACTTCGGGAAATTTCAAAAGTGCCAGAGCAATGACTATAGCAAATAGGCCAAGTGCAATTCCGCCGAAAAAAGCCCCAATACGTCCTTCCGGCCTCTGAACTTCTTTGCCTAGAGATGCGAAAACCACCATGGCTAAGGTTAAATTAAAGGAGACATAGAGAATACTTGAAAAGAACCAGTTTTGGATAAGGGGATTCGTGGTAAGCTCCATCCCTGCATCCTTTGTACCCATGGCAAAGAGTATGGCCCATAAGGCTATCCCTATGCAGAACACGAATTTCACCGGGATAAGCATGCTATTAATCCAAAGTACCCCTTCTCCTTTGAACCACAAAGCTAAGGATATGATAAAGGCTGTTAATAGAATACCCAGCCAAGGTGATAAATCAAAGAACTGCCGAAAGACTGCCCCGGCCCCTGACATCATTGCTGTCATGCCAATAAATAGAAGCAGGCTCACTAGAATGTCCATTCTGCTTCCCCATTGCTCACCAAATAAGCGTTGAAAAAAATCCGCGTAGGAGGTTACTTTCCATCGCTTTTGCAGATCGAGCATGATCCACCCCAGACTAGCAAAGAGAATCGTACTGCACAGAATCCCAAGGATTCCGAGACCTCCAAAATTGGTAAAGAACTGCTGTATTTCCTGGCCGGAGGCAAAGCCTGCTCCCATGACAGCGCCCACATACGTTGCTGCCACTTGAAAAATCACTCTACTATTCATAAAACTCCCCCCTGCCTCATGCTTATGGCCTCTTCTTTCCGCTCATGCATAAATTCCTGACAATCGGGGAATAATTGAGATAGGTATGTTTATGTTTACATATTTTGGGAGGGGAATTCATGGGCATTCTTTCGGTATTTACCGAATCACATAAATATAAAGCTCATTTTGATGATAAAGTTGCAACCCAGAAGATGGAAGCCCGGCTTATTGAAGTATTGCACAGTGAACGTCATCGCCCGTTGGTATTTTTATGTATTGGAACTGACCGCTCAACCGGTGATGCGCTCGGTCCTATAACGGGCACTTACCTAAGCCAAAAAGCTTTGCCTAAGCTTAGTGTTTTGGGAACTCTTGAGCAACCGGTGCATGCAGCAAATTTATCGGAGTACATCAGTCATATCCAGAACTCCTATTACAACCCTTTTATCATCGCCATTGATGCTTGCCTCGGGAAAATGGATTCTGTAGGGAATATCACTCTTGCAAATGGGCCCTTAAAACCTGGAGCAGGTGTTCATAAAGAGCTTCCGGCAGTGGGAGAAGTCCATCTCACCGGCATAGTCAATGTGGGAGGTTTTATGGAGTACATGGTTTTACAAAATACCCGCCTCGGTTTAGTCTGGAGAATGGCTGAAACCATGAGTGACCTTTTGGGCAATGCCTACATTAAAACGAGGCTCTCCTAGCATACGAAATTAAACCCGTTTTCAGTCATCCCTGAAAACGGGTTTTTACTTTGCTTCTCAAAAGATTTAAATTATATTTTGATCGTTTCTTTCGCTTTTACAATAGCCGCCTTTTCTTCCTGAGAAAGATGATAGGTGGATTCTCCTTGGATTACCGGTTTCGCATAAACCCTTGATTCTTCACGATTATTAATCGAGGAAAGAACGACACCGTCTCCCTGCTGATTCAGAAGTGCTAAGGCAAAACTGAGATCGCTTCCCATATTGTCAAAAGCATTAAACCGCACCAGTTCGGCCCTATCGATTGCGGAACGAAGCTTAAGCTCTGCCTGATCCATTCTTTTTTCCGTCGCCTCTAAATTAGTATTGATATAATTAACCTTATTTATATATTCTTTAAGTTGTTCATCCAATGAGCTTCCATCAAGAAAGGTCTGGAGAGCGAGATAGGATTTTTGAAATCCTTTCATACGATTCTGCAAAACTAAAATCCAAATCAGTTCAATGACACATAATACTCCCACCAAGATGATAGCCCAGGTGGATAAGGGCATTATTTGTTCCAAATTCATTGTATCCTCCTCAATCCATTTATAGCGACTACACCATTTGCGATAGTATCATAGTTATGGGGACAGCTACAAATATTCCCGGCAGTAGGTTGCCTACTTTTATTTCTTTAATTTCAAGTATGTTCAGACCAATGCCGACAATGAGTAATCCTCCGGTAGCGCTCATCTCTGCAATGACAGGCTCAGAAAGCAACCCCTGTAAAAGTGATGCGGAGATAGTTATTCCGCCTTGATATAGAAAAACAGGTACAGCAGAAACCAAAACACCAATGCCCATAGATGAAGCTAAAACAATAGAGGAAATGCCATCCAATAAAGATTTCGCATAGAGTATATCATGTACTCCTTTAATACCACTTTCAAGAGCTCCCATAATGGCCATAGCTCCCACACAGAACATTAAGCTGGAGGAAACAAAACCTTTCGTGAAATTTCCATTTCCGCCTTTAGCAAATTTATGTTCAAGCCATTTACCTAACTGCTGAAGCTTATGCTCAATATCAATCCATTCCCCGATTATTCCTCCCAAAACTAAGCTCGCTATAACCACCAGTGGGTTATTTGTTTCTAATGCCATACTTAACCCAATGAGAATAACTGCCAATCCTATCCCTTGAATTACTGTTTTCTTCATTTTTTCAGGCAGCGCCTTGCCAAAAATAATTCCCACCAAAGCCCCGCCAATGATCGCTAAAGAATTTACTATGGTACCTAACACCTTTTCACCTTCATCACTGTTCCACGTGGAACACTATTTATTACAAACCCAAAGAGTAGAGTGTTCCACGTGGAACATTTTTAATCAATATTGATATTCCATATCTCTAAAAGGCGATTAAACTCATCCTCAGAGAAATATTCTATTTCAATTTTGCCTCTGACGGCGCTCCCCTTCACCTTCACCTTGGTTTGAAAGGAAGACCTCAATTGATCCTCAATTTGAGCAAACAACGGTGAATCCTTCATTTTATCTTTCTTTGGAGTCTTACTCTGCTCTGTATATTTTAAGATTAGGTTTTCTAATTCCCTCACTGGCAAATTCTCTTTCGCTGTCTTCTGTGCTAAAAGAACCTGAAGTGATGAATCCTTAATTGCCAGGAGGACCTTTGCATGGCCGAGGCTTAATTTACCTTCCTGAATTAAATGAAGCACTGGATCAGGCAACTGAATGACACGAAGAAGATTCGCTACTGTAGGACGTCCCTTTCCCACTCTCTCAGCAACTTGTTCTTGAGTCAGTCCATACTCTTTTATGAGACGGGCATAAGCGTGGCCCTCTTCCACCGGTGAAAGGTCAGATCTCTGGATATTCTCTATCAATGCCTTCTCCGCCAACTCTTGTTCACTTCCTGTTTGGAGAAGACAGGGAATCTTAGTAAGCCCAGCCAGCATTGCAGCACGATAGCGTCTTTCACCGGCAACAATAATATATCCATCATCTTTTGGCTGAACCAATATTGGCTGCAGCAAACCATGGGTCTTTAAGGACGCAGCTAATTCTTCCAAACTTTCCTGATCAAAGCCCCTTCTCGGTTGATCGGGGTTAGCTTTTATCTTATTTAACTCAATCTCTTGGACTGAAGCTTCATTTCCTACGGGTTCAGCACCAATCAATGCCTCTAAGCCACGACCTAAAGCTCTTTTAGACACGCTGCAATACCTCCTCTGCTAAATCACGGTAAACTTCAGCACCTCGTGAGCGCGCATCATAAAGGACAATGGGCTTGCCGTGACTTGGAGCTTCACCCAATCGGACATTTCTTGGCACAATAGTTAAAAAAACTTTACTTTTAAAATACTTTTTAACTTCGTCAACCACTTGGATTCCTAAATTGGTTCGTGCGTCAAACATTGTCAACAGCGCGCCAAGAATATTCAAATGAGGATTCAGTCTACCTTTTACTCTATGAATCGTATCCATTAACAAAGTCAGCCCTTCAAGAGCGTAGTACTCACATTGAACTGGAATAAGGACATCCGTGGCGGCAGTTAAAGCATTCAAAGTAAGTAAGCCCAAGGAGGGAGGACAATCGATAATAATAAAATCATAGTCGTTTTTAATAGTCGCTAGGGCAGAAGCAAGTTTTCCTTCTCTCTTCTCCAGTGCAACAAGCTCAATCTCAGCACCGGCTAACTCGATTTGTGCAGGCGCAACAAATAACCCAACCAACTCCGTACTTTTTATAATCCTTTCAATAGGAACTTCATTAATAAGTACATCATAAATACTTTCCTTCAGCTTACTTTTAAGTATTCCACAACCGCTTGTAGCATTTCCTTGAGGATCCAGATCAAGGAGCAAAACCCTTTTTCCTTGTTCAACAAGGCAGGCGCTTAAATTAACTGCTGTGGTCGTTTTGGCTACTCCTCCTTTTTGATTGGCAATCGCTATAATTTTAGCCAAAATGTGCCCCCCCCTCTCAATACTTCAAAGCAAATTTAAATATACTATAGACAATATCTCACCGTTCATTGACTACCTTTTATAGTATCAAATCACACCAGATAAAACTAGGGATTTCCGTCGGAAAAGAATAGGAAAGTAGATAAAAAGCAAAAAGAAAGCGCCCTAAAGGCGCTTAAATCAAAAATCTACCACAAAGGCGCTGCCGGTTCATTGGTCGTCCTAAGACGATAGCAGCTGGTCGAGTAAAATCATAGTATTATAGTAAAGGTTTTTTAGCAGGAGTACCTGCTTTGCGGGGATAAGCATGGGGAGTAGGTAGAATTTTCTCCACCAGTATAATTGCCCGGTGCTCTGCTTCTACTCCCAAATTAAATAATTTAATTTCTTTTATTTCGGCTCCTAAGATTTCCAATGCTTTTTTTGACTCCATAGCCTCTTCATTAGCTTGGGATCCCTTTGCCGCTAAAAAATAACCGCCTTTTTTAAGCAGAGGAACAGCATACTCAAGCAATACAGGTAAGCGAGCAACCGCTCGGGAAGTAACACAATCAAAGGTTTCCCGATACTTAGGGTCTCTGGCGAAATCTTCCGCCCTTGCGTGTATTGTCTTTACCTTCTTCAATTCCAATTCTTCAATGACTACTTCTAAAAAATCCAAACGCTTAGCCAAAGAATCCACCAAGTAAACCTCAACTTCGGGCAATAAAATTTTTAGTGGGATTCCAGGGAAACCAGCCCCTGTCCCAATATCAGCAAGCTTATTTCCCTGAATAAAAGATACCAAAGCAAGAGAATCAATAAAATGTTTTAGGATTATTTCTTCGGGTTCCGTAATACTTGTTAGATTCACCTTCTCATTCCATTGAACTAATAAATCTGCATAGGTAGAAAACTTCTCAACCTGATCCTGACTGAGTTGAATATCCAATCGCTCGAGGGTCAATCTATTAAGAAGTTCTTTATGCTCAGGTAGCATGGAACTGACCCCCTCTGCGTTTTTGCTCAAGATAGACAAGTAATACAGAGATATCCGCCGGAGTCACCCCAGTAATCCGTGTAGCTTGACCCATATTAGAGGGTGAAACCTCTTTCAGCCTTAATCTACCCTCTGTCGATAATCCCTTTATCTGATCATAAACAATCTCCTCAGGAATTAAGCGTTCTTCCATCTTGGCAAAACGCTCAATCTCCGCAAGCTGCTTTTCGATATAGCCCGCATATTTTATTTCAATACCTGCTTCCAGCAGAGATTCTTCATCATACTCCGCCAGCTGGGGCATAAGTTGTTTTATTTCATTTATCGTAATTTCAGGTCTTCTCATCAATTCTTCCCCGCTGATACCACCATGGACTGCAGCAGAATTAACTGATGCCAATACCTCTGCCAATTGCTCATTAAGAGGTGAAAAAGTGGTTCCTCGCCATAAGGCATGAATTTCACTGATGGCCTCTTTTTTCTTTTGGAAAGCTTCCCAGCGCTCATCGTTAACTAAACCGATCTCTCTTCCCCTTGGAGTTAAACGCAGATCGGCATTATCCTGACGAAGAATCAAACGATATTCCGCTCTTGAGGTCAGTAAACGATAAGGTTCCTTGACACCTTTATTGACTAAGTCATCGATCAGCACACCTAAATATCCTTCGGACCGGCGAACAATAAAGGGTTCTTTTCCTTGAATCCGCAGTGCTGCATTAATCCCTGCCAATAGACCCTGTGCTGCCGCTTCTTCATAGCCTGAAGTTCCGTTAAGTTGTCCTGCCGTGAAAAGCCCGGGAATTTTGCGTACCTCCAAGCTCAATGAAAGTTGATGCGACTTCACATAGTCATATTCTATGGCGTAGCCGGGACGCAAAAGTTCTGCTTTCTCTAATCCGGGGACACTGTGCAGAATCTCATATTGAATCTCCTCCGGCATGCTGGTGGATAGTCCAGCTACATAGAGTTCGTCACTATCCCATCCCTCAGGTTCAAGGAAGATCTGATGGGAAGGACGATCGGCAAAGCGAACTACTTTATCTTCGATGGAAGGACAATAACGGGGTCCAATCCCTTCAATTTTTCCTGAGTATAACGGCGCCCGGTGTATATTATCCTGGATAATCTTATGAGTCTCAGGGGTGGTATACCCTAACCAACAAGGGCATTGTTTGTCCACATCCTGTCCCCAATACATGCTTTGGGTGGGCATAAAAGAATAACGCCAGGGGACAGAATCTCCAGGCTGAATGTTAAATTTAGAATAATCCACTGAACGGCGATGAATTCGCGGCGGTGTCCCCGTCTTAAAACGTCCCAGCTCCAGGCCAAGGGCATTTAGCTCACCGGAAAGGCTCATAGCCGTTTGCTGTCCGCTGGGACCCCCATCATACATCGCATCACCAATAATGATCCGCCCCCGCAGATAGGTCCCACTGGTTAAAATCACATTGGGTGCAGCATAGAAAGCTCCCGTCCGGGTTACTACCCCGCTCACTTTTCCCTCTTCAGTTTTGATCCGATCCACCATAGCTTGGTGAAGTATCAAATTTTCCTGCCCCATGACCACATTGAGCATATTAAGATGATAGGCCTGCTTGTCGGATTGAATCCTCAGAGCATGAACTGCCGGGCCTTTTCCTGTATTAAGCATACGGACTTGAATTGATGTCTCATCGGCGGTGATTGCCATTTGTCCACCTAAAGCGTCAATTTCACGGACTAAATGTCCTTTTGCCGGTCCTCCCAAGGAAGGATTGCAATCCATATGGGCGATATTATCTAAACTCAAGGTGATCAATAGAGTTTGACAACCCATGCGTGCGGCAGCCAAAGCTGCTTCACAGCCGGCATGTCCGGCACCTACCACAATAACATCATATTTTCCCGCAAAAAATTCCACTGTTCCTCCTACTTTCCTATACAGAATCGTGAGAAAATATCATCCAACAAGGATTCCTGAATAGTATCCCCAGTAATTTGAGAAATTTCCTGAAGGGCCTGACGAATATCAATGGATACGATATCCCAAGGAAGTCCGTTTCTGACCGAGTCAAACCCGCTTGCCAAGGCCAAAGAAGCCCTCTCCAATGCCATAATTTGACGTACATTGGAAAGTAAAGGCTCCTTAGTCCTTTCATCTTTGCCTTGATAGACTCTTCTTATAATTTCTTTCTCCAATTCATCAAAACCAGAATTTTCTTTCACCGAAAAAGGAATCCATACCCCTTGCTGAGTGGGGTAGTTCTGAAGAATCCCCTCAAATTGCTCCTTACTATAGAAAAGGTCAATTTTATTAATTAAAACAATAACATCTTTATTATACTCATTTAAAATCCTAAGTTCTTCTACACTGAGTTCTTGTCCGGCCTGGATAATAAGCAGGATCAGCTCGGCCTTCTCCATTGCTTTCCAGGTTCGCTCGATACCTAGCTTTTCAACGAGATCCTCACTTTCACGAATTCCTGCCGTATCCACCAGCTGCAAAAGTATTCCGCCTATATTAACCGCTTCCCTAATTTCATCCCGGGTGGTACCTGGTATATCTGTAACTATAGCCCTCTCTTCCCCCATAAGGGCGTTGAGCAGACTGGATTTACCCACATTAGGCTGTCCGACAATGACCGTCAGCATTCCCTCCCGGAGGATTCTACCTGTCTTGCTCCCCTTAAGCAAATCACGAGCTATATCAAGTCCCTTACTAATGCGCTGAAGAAGTGACTCTCGATCCAGGCTTTCCACATCATCTTCCGGAAAATCAATCCCTGCCTCTATAAAAGCAAGAGTCTCCAGAACCTGCTCCCTTAGGATAGAAATCTTTTGGGAGAGCAGTCCTTCCATCTGATGAAGTGCCAGATCGGCCGAGCTATCGGTCTTGGCAGAAATCAAATCCACAATAGCTTCAGCCTGGATTAAATCCAGCTTTCCATTGAGAAAAGCACGTTTCGTAAATTCTCCGGCTTCAGCAAGACGTGCCCCCAGACGTATGCATTCTTTTATAATCCTTTCCGCAATATAAAGACCGCCATGACAATTTATCTCATAGACATCTTCCCCTGTATAAGAGCTCGGGGCTAACATCCTACTGATGAGCACTTCGTCTAAAACCTTTTCACCAGCATAGAAATGGCCTAAATGCAAAGTAAATTGACTCATCTCCTGCCAACGTTTAGGATGATGAGGTGTAAATGCCTGATCAATTATTTCTTTTGCCTGAGGTCCGCTTAGTCTTAAAACATGAATACTTCCTTCACCTACAGCTGTAGCCAAGGCAATAATTGTATCATCCATGGAATCCGCTCCCATTCAATCAGTATCCGATTCATTTTAATAGCAATCTATAGTCATTCAAAACTTATCCTGACTAATATACCATTAAAGGAGATGTATAATACAAAGAAAACCCCAAAAGCAGTGCTTTCGCACTTGTTGCTCGCCGAGCCTATAATTTAACTCATCACCTGATAGTGCAAAAAAAGAGGGGTAGCCTCACCCCTCAGGAAATCTCTTTTGTCCGTTTTAAGGAAATAACCACTTTACGGTTGGGTTCTTCACCTTCACTAAAGGTAGAGATCCTTGCATCATCTTGCAAAGCAGTATGGATAATCCTTCTTTCATGAGGATTCATAGGTTCTAAGACAACGCGAGTTCCAGTACGTTTTACTTTATCAGATAGTCTCTTGGCTAAACGGACCAGGGTCTCTTCCCGCCGCTGACGATAACCTTCGACATCAATAATAATACGAACTTTTTCAGAAACCTGTTTAGCTACGGCAAGATTGGTCAGGTACTGGAGTGCTTCCAGAGTATCTCCCCTACGGCCAATTAAGATACCAAGCTCTTCACCGGAAATATCAACAAGCCAATGCTGCCCTTGTTGTGTATATTTAAACTCTGCACTGACACCCATGGAGTTACACACATCTTTAAGAAAGGAACAGGCCAGCTCACCCAGACAGTCTTCATAGCTAACGCGTACTTTAGCAAGGGTGGTTCCCAATAATCCGAAAAGTCCTTTTTTGGTAGGCTCTTCTAAGACCTCAATCCTCACCCGATCCCGCTCAACTCCCAATTCGTTCAGACAAGCATTAATAGCTTCTTCTACAGTTTTACCTGTTTTCTCAACAAATCTCATGGATATCCTCCCTTTGTAACTCTATGCAACCTCGCCCTGTTCATTATTCAATTTGCGATTAATATAAAGCTGTTGAAAAACAGAAACAATATTCATCGTAAAGAAGTACAAACCAAGACCTGATGGTACAGTCCAAGTAATATAGGCCATAAAGAAAGGCATGAAATACAGCATCATCTTTTGCGTAGACTGAGTAGGATCAGGTTTTCCACTATTATTCTGGGCTTTCATAGCCGGATTGGACGCCGTAGTAAGTTTAGTCTGTAAAAAAGTCGTAGCGCCTGCTAAAATCGCCAGAACCAAATTACCGTTCTCAGTAATATTAAAGCCTAAGAACATAGCCTGGCTGGGGTCGGTGATATAGTTATTAAAACTAAAGAGGGTTCTGTATAAAGCCCAGAAAATCGGTAATTGAACCAGCAAAGGCAGACAGCCCCCGGCTGGATTGAGATTATGCTTCTTATAAAGCTCCATGGTTTCCTGATTAAGCTTTTCGGGATTATTTTTATATTTCTTCTGAATTTCTTGAAGCTTAGGCTGAATCTCCATCGTCTTTCGCATGGACTTCATCTGCTTCCAGGTAAGAGGGTAGATCAAGGTCTTAATAATAATGGTTAGAAGAATAATAGCCAAACCATAACTTGCAAAACCGACCAAATCGGTTAAATTATATAACCACTTCAGCAATGCGGTCATCCATACGACAAATGTATTCACAGAAACCCTCCTTAAACTGGATCATAACCACCAGGGTGAAAGGGATGGCATTTTAAAATCCTGACTGCAGACTTCCAGCCGCCTTTAATGACCCCGTACTTTTGTATAGCTTGAATAGAATATTCAGAACATGTAGGATAAAAACGACAGGATGGTCGTTTAAGAGGTGAAATATAACGTTGATAAACCCGAATTAAACCAACCAATAAATTTTTCATCAATCAACGGTCCTTCATAACCTTTGCTTTATATAAGCTTTTCAAAAGACTATTTTCTACTTGAGAATAGGAAACTCCTTTAATTGAAGAACGAGCAATACAAATTATTTGAGTATTTTCTTTAATCTCGGGAAGATGGAGTCGAATAACCTCTCGCATCAAACGCTTAGCCCGATTACGGACAACAGCATTACCCACCTTCTTGGAAGCAATAAATCCGAATCGTGAGGGGCCCTCTGCTACATAGATTACCACAACCTTACCAGAGAAACTTTTCCCTTGTGCAAAAACCTTTCTATAAAGAGATTTTTGACGCAATCTAAACTTTCTCTGTAACATGGCTCCTCCGTAATCAAAAACTTCATATACTCTAGTCTTACTCACAAACTCCAGAATAAACCTAATTTAAGAATAAAAAATGCCGAAATATCCCTATCAATTTGAAAAAGGCCACAAGATTGCGGCCTTAAGCTGATAATTTCTTCCGCCCTTTTAAACGACGGCGTTTAAGCACGTTTCTTCCTGTTGCATCGCTCATTCTCTTTAAAAATCCATGTACTCTTTTA